>NZ_AP024618.1:0-3362500 GCF_019670705.1 Shewanella carassii | reverse complement strand
AAAATCGCAAGATGACGTATACGGTGTGACGCCTGCCCGGTGCCGGAAGGTTAATTGATTGGGTTATCTTCGGAGAAGCTCATGATCGAAGCCCCGGTAAACGGCGGCCGTAACTATAACGGTCCTAAGGTAGCGAAATTCCTTGTCGGGTAAGTTCCGACCTGCACGAATGGCGTAATGATGGCCACGCTGTCTCCAGCCGAGACTCAGTGAAGTTGAAATTGCGGTGAAGATGCCGTATACCCGCGGCTAGACGGAAAGACCCCGTGAACCTTTACTATAGCTTGGCACTGAACATTGACCCTACATGTGTAGGATAGGTGGGAGACTATGAAGATGAGACGCCAGTCTTGTTGGAGTCAACCTTGAAATACCACCCTTGTAGTGTTGATGTTCTAACCTGGGCCCCTAATCGGGGTTAGGGACAGTGCCTGGTGGGTAGTTTGACTGGGGCGGTCTCCTCCCAAAGAGTAACGGAGGAGCACGAAGGTTGGCTAAGTACGGTCGGACATCGTACGGTTAGTGTAATGGCATAAGCCAGCTTAACTGCGAGACAGACACGTCGAGCAGGTGCGAAAGCAGGTCATAGTGATCCGGTGGTTCTGAATGGAAGGGCCATCGCTCAACGGATAAAAGGTACTCCGGGGATAACAGGCTGATACCGCCCAAGAGTTCATATCGACGGCGGTGTTTGGCACCTCGATGTCGGCTCATCACATCCTGGGGCTGAAGTCGGTCCCAAGGGTATGGCTGTTCGCCATTTAAAGTGGTACGCGAGCTGGGTTCAGAACGTCGTGAGACAGTTCGGTCCCTATCTGCCGTGGGCGTTGGATGATTGAGGGGAGCTGCTCCTAGTACGAGAGGACCGGAGTGGACGAACCGCTGGTGTTCGGGTTGTCATGCCAATGGCATTGCCCGGTAGCTACGTTCGGAATCGATAACCGCTGAAAGCATCTAAGCGGGAAGCGAGCCCCAAGATGAGTCATCCCTAGGTCCTAGAGACCTCTGAAGAGCCGTTCGAGACCAGGACGTTGATAGGCAGGGTGTGTAAGCGTTGCGAGGCGTTGAGCTAACCTGTACTAATGACTCGAGAGGCTTAACCATACAACCCAGATGGGTTTTACGGACTTGAAGAAGTCGATACTTGATTGAAGTTTGAACTCAGGCTCTGAAAAGAGCACAGCCAAGAATACCGGTCGCTTAGCTCAGCCGGGAGAGCACCTCCCTTACAAGGAGGGGGTCACTGGTTCGATCCCAGTAGCGACCACCATATTTCAAAGCAACAGCTTTCTGAATTGAAGAACAAAGGTTAATGACGCAGGTGATTTTTTGGCTGATAAAGCTGGAGCAATACCGTCAGACGGACAATTAACCAGTAAGAATATGTCTGGTGACAATAGCATTGTGGTCCCACCTGATCCCATCCCGAACTCAGAAGTGAAACGCAATCGCGCCGATGGTAGTGTGGGGTCTCCCCATGTGAGAGTAGGTCATCGCCAGACGCCACTTTGGTTTTCACTTTTTAGAAAAGTGAAGACAAAACAGTAACGATGGATCCCCAGCACTTTGTGTTGGGGATTTTTCGTTTTAATGCATTTTGATATGTCCACTCTCACATGGGGAAGATAAAGAGTCCAAACGTAGTGAGGTACAATCCCATGTGGAGTAGGGTGAGGTTGTCGCGTTTATCAAACTCAGTTTGATGCGACAGACGAACGCGGAGAGCTTGCTCGAAGCAGGTCATCGCCAGACGCCCAATTTTATTTTCACTTTTTATACCATTCCGCATTAAATTTCAGTCACTTTCGCCCAGTCTCTGGTGCACATCTTTATCACTCGCTTTGTACTGCTGACGAAGTTGTTCCAAGCCTGACTGCAAGCATCCACAATGTCCTCATATCCTTTGAAACAGCGATTAGCGAGATGACGTTGGCGTAGCCAACTCTACACCTGTTCGATGGGGTTTAGCTCCGGGGAATAGGTGGGCAGTTTAATCAAAGTGAGATTTGAGAAAGGCATCGCCGTATCCATAGTATGCCAGCCTGTGCCATCAACGATGACCACTGCATGCCGGTCGCTCTCGGTTGCCAACGATATCAATTCAAGATGAAGTATCATGACATCTTTGTTGACCAAGGGCGTAATCAATGCCTCCGTTTTACCGCTACTTGGGCACACAGCCCCAAACAGATACCCATAATCAAATTGCTGCTGTTTGACGACACGGGGACGGCTACTCCGTTTGACCCAAAGTCTCGTCGTTTGGTGTTGTTGGCCAAATTCATTATGCCACTACATACGGCACACTGGAGGAACTGCAAAAAGACTTGGACGAATGGCTGGCGCTGTATAACAATGAACGCACCCATCAAGGCAAAATGTGCTGCGGTCGCACACCGATGGCAACATTAATTGATGGAAAACGGATTTGGGCGGAAAAGAATTTAGCCCAAATCTAATCTGACAACGGCACTCAAAAATCGGGTAACTGTCAGATCAGGTCTGAGCTAGTACAGATAATTCGTTGTTTACAGCAACCTTACCTTACTGGTGTTGTCCCCAGAAACTCTTGGATGCCTACAATGCCATAGCTTTGCCTGAAAAAGCTGCAATCGACGAGGTTTGTACCAAAAAGTCCTTTACCTTTAGGAAGGCTTTTAGCATAATGCCCCTCGTTCCACAGGGGTGTAGTTCCAATTGGTAGAACAGCGGTCTCCAAAACCGACGGTTGCGGGTTCGAGTCCTGCCACCCCTGCCACATTCCAGACGGCCTGCATAGTAATATGCGGGCCGTTTTCCTTTTGTAGATATCATAAAGTGCTTGAGGTCGATATGGACCCGTTTATTTTCCATCTAGCACTGTCAGTATGCCTACATCTTTAAAACTACTGTTACAGGGTTAAACCCTGCCCGGTGCTAAATAAGATAACGGCTCACGCAATACGCGTAAGCCGTATAGGTTCAATACTCAGTTTGTTTCAGCATTAGCCGCTAATTCATGCCGTTTCTGAACGCCGTATCAAAGTGATGCCAGATTACTGCACTAACAAGCTGCGCAGCATCCAAGCGGTCTTTTCATGCAGCTGAATACGCTGGGTCAGCAGATCTGCCGTTGCTTCGTCATTGGCCTGGTTCACCAGAGGGTAGAGTGCCCGGGCGTTGCGAATAATGATCTCCTGGCCTTCCAGCAGTTCCTCAAGCATCTGTTTGGCATCTGTGATGCCTGAGTCTTCTTTGATTTCGGTCTGAGCGGCGTAGGCGCTGTAGGATCCCAAGGCTCTTTCACCCAGGGCTCTGACCCGCTCTGCTATGACATCCACCGCGGCAGCCAATTCGGTGTACTGCTCTTCAAACAGTTGGTGTAGGCTGGTGAACATGGGGCCTGTCACGTTCCAGTGGAAGCTGTGAGTCTTAAGATAAAGGCTGTAGGTGTCAGCAAGTAAGCGATTCAAACCGTTGGCTATTTCCAGGCGATCGGCTTGGTTGATCCCGATATTGATATTCATAATATAACCTCCGTAAATGATCTGTTTTCTATACTACTCCGGAAGATAATTAGTTAAAGTGGATAAAGTAGATGTCTGCAATCGATTTTGTTTAAGTGGATTGCCGGGGGATTTGCTCTCAGGTCACAGACAGTTGCTGAGCAAGCTGGTATTCTAAAGCGCTTAACTTGGAAGCTCTGTTGCGGGTTTCTTTCAGTCATTTTTGCCCTTCTTGTTCGTCCCTCGCTATGGGTTTTGGGCGACATTTTCAAACTGCGTTAAAGCGGAGCGCAATCACCATGAATAAATATTTGCACGCCATGGGAATAGAGCTGTGGCGCAGTAGACAAGACTCTCCCTCCCAGGTGCCTTTCATGCTGTTGGTGCCTGATGCTGACGAGCGTGTATTGCAACATCCCCTGGTGCTCAAGGTGTTGGCGTTATTGGGATTGGATGCAAGGCAGTGCAGCGTCGGTAATCGGCCTGTGGCTGGGCAAGAGGTGATATGGAATATGTTCCCTGAGCCTGTTGAAGGGGCCTGGCTACACTCATCGCAGCCGGCGCAATTGATGTCAGGCAGTGAGGGCAAGCGCGCCCTATGGCAACAGATTTGGCACAGGTTGGAGGCGAAGTGACAGAGGTTATTGCAATCAGAGCCTTGGAGGCCGATGACCTCGACGAGATGATGAAAATTGAACAACTGGCCCATGAGTTTCCCTGGAGTGAGGCGACTCTGGGCAGTTGCTTTGGCCGTTTTTACCGGGCTCTGGGGTTATATGTAGGACCGGAGCTTCAAGGCTTTTGCTTGCTGCAGGTCTTGTTCGAGGAAGCGACCCTGATGAATATCTGTATCGCTCCTGCCGCACAAGGTCAGGGGTTGGGGCGGCAATTATTACAGGCGGCAATCGAGCTGCTTAAAGAGACTGGTGTGGAGAGATTATTGCTGGAAGTCAGGGTGGGTAATGCCGCCGCTATCGCCTTGTATCGGCGCCTGGGCTTTATTGAGACCGGCTCCAGGGCCGATTACTATCAGGCCAAAGAGGGCCGGGAAGATGCTCTGCTGATGGAGTTGTCTCTTCACTCCTCTTAGTCTCTCTTGGCTCTTCTTCGCTCATCCCGGTTAATATGGGCAGAGGCAGCTATGTCAGAGCTTTGCCGCTAACCCTAAAGCTTTTAATTGTGCCCATAAATAGAAAAACAGCGCCTGTGGGCGCTGTTTCTTTAGGTGCTTGGGCTTGGTCTATTTGACCTCTTTCCCCTGGGCCTGAAGGTCTGCATGGTAGCTTGAGCGAACCAGCGGGCCACAGGCGGCGTGGGTAAAGCCAAGTTCGGTTGCCAGGTTGTGGAAGTCGTCAAACTCCTTGGGAGTCACGTAACGCTCTACCGGCAAGTGGAACTTAGATGGCTGCAGATACTGGCCCAGAGTCAGCATGTTGACATTGTGAGCGCGCAGATCTCTGAGCACCTGTTCAATCTCTTCATTGCTTTCACCCAGTCCGAGCATGATCCCCGACTTGGTCGGGATATCCGGATGGCGTTCTTTAAAGCGTTTGAGCAGATCCAATGACCACTGATAGTTGGCACCGGGACGGGCCTTACGATAGTGAGCCGGAGCCGTTTCCAGGTTGTGGTTGAATACATCCGGTGGCTCGGTCGCCAGAATATCCAGCGCCTGATCGATACGGCCGCGGAAGTCAGGCACCAATATCTCTATCTTGATCTCAGGGTTGAGTTTACGGATCTCACGGATACAGTCGGCGAAGTGCTGGGCGCCGCCGTCACGCAGATCGTCACGATCCACAGAGGTGATCACCACATACTTGAGCTTCATATCCTTGATGGTCTGTGCCAGCTTGAGTGGCTCCTCGGCGTCAGGCTTGAGTGGACGGCCATGGGCTACGTCACAGAAGGGACAACGCCGGGTACAGATGGCACCGAGGATCATAAAGGTGGCTGTACCATGGTTGAAGCACTCGGCCAGGTTTGGACAGGAGGCTTCTTCACACACTGAGTGCAAGCCATTTTTACGCAGTGCCTGTTTGATATCCAGGATCCGCTGATTGGAAGATGGCAACTTAACCCGCAACCAATCGGGCTTGCGCAGCATGGTGTCGCGCTCTGATGGCACAACTTTGACCGGGATACGGGCGACCTTTTCGGCGTCCCGCAATTTCACGCCGGGCTGTAATCTTTCTGGCCTATTCATATGACTCTGCTAATCCTTGGTGATGCACTGTTTGCTCATAGCCCAAACGCTGGCTAAAAGTTTCAATCAGGTGTTGGCCTGCCTCCTCGACACTCTGGGGGCCACCGAGCGCTTTGCACTGGGCCATTTCGAGTCCGGCATAACCACAGGGGTTGATACGACGAAAAGGGGCGAGATCCATGTCGACATTCAGCGCCAAGCCGTGGAATGAGCATCCCTTACGGATCCTCAACCCCAAAGAGGCTATTTTACGCTCCTCGACATAGACACCCGGCGCATCGGACTTGGCATAGGCCGGAATATCGAAGCGCTTGAGCAGCTCCACCAGGCTTTGTTCTATGTCGGTAACCAGCTGTCTTACCCCAAGCTTGCGCCGTTTGATGTTGATAAGAGGGTAGGCGACCAATTGCCCCGGGCCATGGTAAGTTACTTGACCACCGCGATCCACCTGGATCACCGGGATATCACCGGTGTTGAGCAGGTGCTCGCTCTTACCGGCCTGGCCTTGGGTGAAAACCGGTGGATGCTCCACCAGCCAGAGTTCATCCGGGCTGTGTTCGTCACGGGTGTCGGTATAGTGCTGCATGGCATGCCATACAGTCTCATAATCCATGTTACCCAAGTGGCGGATATGCAATGTATTGTCTGGCAAGGGCAACGTCTCCCCCTCTGTTTGAGATGATAGCAATCAGTATCAAGCTGTGCTCACTCTCTGATACCGGCAGGTATTATACGCTTTGGCAGGAAAAATGTAATCCAGATCACACTTTCTCTGCCGAGTGCCAGGTATCAGAGTACCCGGCGAACGCCTTCAATAGCGGCAAGTTCAGTGTACAAGGTTTCGATATGTTCCTTGCTGGTCACTCTCACATTTATGGTCACCGAGATATAGGTGCCTTTGCTGGAGGCCTTGGTGGTAGGGCTGTAATCGCCGGGGGCGTGCTTCTGGACGACTTCGACGACGCGGTCGGCCAGAGTATCGCTGGCATCGCCAACCACTTTAAATGGGAAGGAGGTTGGAAACTCCAGATACTGATCAAAGGTGGTACTTATCATGGGATTGAGATTCTCATGGCAAAATAATAACAGCTATATGGCGGCTATTATATCCCAATTCAAGGGGCGGATCTTCTCGCGAATAGCACAGAGAGTTTGACAAAGGGCGCCGGCCATTGACGGCGCCCTTGGGCGTTACAGCGGCGAGGTGGCCTGTTCGAGCCAGGCCAGTGATTCGCCACTCATCAGCGGTGACAGGGTCTGATAAACGCGGCTGTGATAGTCATTGAACCAATTGAGCTCAGCTTCAGTAAGCAGACTCTTGTCTATCAAGCGTTTATCCATGGGGATCAGAGTCAGAGCGTCGAACTCGAATATCTCCCGCTCGGCCCCTTTGAGCGCTTCACAGGGGCGTACTTCCACCAGGTTTTCCAGACGGATACCGAAGGCATCTGTACGGTAATAGCCGGGTTCGTTGGAAAGCACCATTCCGGGCAGCAAAGGAATGGCATTGAGGTTCTTGCCTATTCTTTGTGGGCCTTCATGAACGCTGAGGAAGTGGCCAACACCATGGCCCGTGCCGTGGTCGTAGTCAAAACCGTGCTGCCACAAGTATTGACGGGCGAAGGCATCCAGTTGTTGCCCCGTAGTGCCCCGCGGGAAGCGGGCCTGATCCAGGGCGATATGCCCCTTGAGCACCAAGGTCACCATCTTTTTCTGTTCGGCGCTGACTTCACCTATGGCTATGGTGCGGGTAACGTCCGTGGTGCCGTCCAAATACTGGGCGCCAGAGTCCACCAGATAGATGCTGTTCATCTCCATCATGGCCGGAGTGCCGTTGAGATGGTTATAGTGGCACATGGCCGCATTGCCGCCGGTGGCGGAAATAGTGTCAAAGCTTGGCTCGCGGTAGAGAGGATCCTCAAGGCGATAGCTCTCAAGCTTATCTGCCAGTGTGCCCTCATCGTAGAGGCGGCCTGCGGTCACTTCGGCATCCAGCCAAGCCAGGAAACGGCTCACGGCAACGCCGTCACGGATATGGCTGGCGCGCATTCCCTGCAGTTCGGCACTGTTTTTACAGGCCTTGGGCAGTGCCACAGGATCGAGTCCGGCGATCAGTTTGGCGCCGGCGGCTTTGGCCTGTAATTGGCTGAAGGCGTTGGCATTATTGGGATCGGCTAAAAGCTTTCTGCCTTCAAGCGCTTGCAACGCTTCGGCGAGCTCCGACTCGGCGCGGAAGCTGACACCGGCCCCTACGTGGGCTTCAATCCCCTGGGGTAATTTGGCAAGCTCGGTAAACAGTGTCATCTCACCATTGGCTTCCAGCAGGGCACAGCCCAGTACCACGGGCAACCTGGGCACGTCCTGACCGCGGATATTGAGTAACCAGCAGAAGGAGTCCAGCGCCGCTATCAGCGCTACATCGGCCCCGGCTTTTTTCACCAGGGCGCCGATTTCACTGCGCTTCTGTTCGCTGCTCTTGCCGGCAGACTCGGCATTGAAGAGGATAATGGGCTTGTTTTCCGGCACGGGTCTGTCTTGCCAGTGCAAATCCACCGGGTTGTCGTCAAGCGCCACCAATGTCATACCCGCCTTGCTCAGTGTGGCTTCGGCATCTTGCTGCCAAGCTAGGGTATGCAACCTGGGATCGTAGCCAATACGGCAACCGGCCGGCAGCTTTTCTGCCAACCATTGTGCCTGGGGCATATCTGTCAGGCTCTCATAACTGAACAGGGTCGAGTCCACCTGTTGCCTCACCTGCACAGTGTAGCGACCATCAGTAAAAATGGCGGCGCTGTCCTTCATCACAATCGCCATCCCCGCCGAGCCGGTAAAGTCGGTCAGCCAATGCAAACGCTCGTTGTGCGCTGGCACATACTCGCCGAGATATTCGTCGGCACGGGGCTGGATAAAGGCATCGAGTTGGTGTTTGGCCATTTCGCTGCGCACGGCATTAAGCCGTAATGCGATATGGGGGCTCTTGGGGGATTGTGATTGCAACATAGGGGCTCCGCTGATGGTCGGCTTGGCTACCCTTGGCCGACCTTGTCTTTATGAGTGATAGCGGATTATGGCAAGCCCTGAAGTCGCTTCGCAAGGGCTTGCATGAGGAAATCCTTGTGGCAGCTGTAAAGGGGGCCAATTCAATTGCTGCCAAACAGAGTCGCTATGCCCACCAGAAAGGAGCTAACCAGAGTTGCCATTACGCCTTTACTGACATCTTCACTGCGTACTCTGTCATCGCTTGGTTGTTGATCCCGCACCTGCTTTTCATTGCGCTGCTCGACATTGTTGGCCACGTTGTCATAGAGATCCTGAGAAGGGGAGTAAGGCTGGTTGCTGCAGCCTGCCCCCATGCCCAGAAGCAAGGTCAGCAGTAGCACTCTGATACAGTTTTGTTTTCCCACAGTGTTCTTCCTTGAATGAAAATGTTAAAACTGATTGGCTTAGGTTAACTCTATGTGTGTTTGTTGGCCTGTTCAAGGTTTTTATCTGTCTCGATTTTGATTCAAGGATGCCTTTATGCCGCTAAATGTTTGGGTGTTGATGTTGGCGCAGGCCTTTGCCATGAGTGCCACACCTATCATGGTATTGCTCGGAGGTATCATAGGGGCAGAGCTGAGCCCGGTTCACTCGCTGTCGACACTGCCTATCGCCATGATGGTAGTCGGAGTCGCTGTGGCGATTGTGCCCATCAATATCTTGATGCAGCGTTTGGGGCGGCGGCGGGTATTTATCGGTGGCGCCCTGCTGACCAGTGTGGCCGGTGCTATGGCGGCGCTTAGTGTTTGGTATGCCCAGTTCTGGGGATTTTGTGGCAGTGGTCTGCTGCTCGGATGCGGCGGCGCCATTATTCAGCAATACCGTTTTGCCGCCATGGAGTCAGTGGCGCCGACTCTGTCTGCCAAGGCAGCCAGCCGGGTGTTGCTTGGTGGTTTGCTCGCCGCCTTCCTCGGGCCAGAACTGGCCTTGCTGGCCAAGGATATTTTGCCGGTAACATACTCTGGGGCCTTTTTGATGGTGACTCTGGTCGGTGTGCTGGCGCTGGTCTGCCTGCTGTTTTATCAAGATGATGGCCCGGTACTCAAAGCCTCCAAGGTTGAGCGTATGGATATTCGGCCATTGTCGGTTATTTTGCGTCAAAGCCGACTCTGGGTTGCCTGCGGCGCTGCAGTTATAGGCTACGCCTTGATGAGTTTTATCATGACGGCGACCCCGGTACATATGCATCACATAGAGCATCACAGCCTTGAGGATACCAAGTGGGTGATCCAGAGCCATGTGATTGCCATGTATCTGCCCTCGCTGATAAGTGGCTACCTGATAGCCCGCTTGGGTCACACCCGTATCATGTTGGCCGGGCTGGCGCTTTACTGCCTGACCTTGGCTCTGGCACTGGCGGGGCGTGACCTGCTCAACTATTGGAGTGCGCTGGTGATGTTGGGTGTGGGTTGGAATTTTCTGTTTGTTGCCGGCACTTCGTTGCTGCCTGGCTGTTATCGCCCCGAAGAGAGATTCACTGTGCAGTCTTTCAACGATTCTCTGGTATTTGGCTCTCAAGCGTTGGCGTCTCTGGGGGCCGGCTGGGTCATCTATCAACTCGGCTGGCAACTGCTGCTGGTGATCTGTATTCCCGCCATTGCGACCCAACTTATCCTGATAGCATGGTGGAAGTTAAGTAAAAGCAAGACGTTACAAATAACAGAACCTTGATGATTAGGTGCGATGCCGACAGCACTGTGCTAACATCTTAGGCCGTCCACCGCCTCTGGCGGTACGGTATAAAGGGGTTTATTGATGTCGACATTAACGATCGAAGTGGGGACTGAAACCGCGCTGTTTCAGCTGCGGCAAGGGGAAACAACAGAACAATATAAAATCCCCACCGGAGAGAGTTTCACCATAGCAGATCTCAATCGGCAATTGGCTGAACTTGAATCTGATTATGGGCTTACAAACTATCGTCTGGCACTGGCCTTCCCCGGCATGGTGCGAGACAACCAACTGATATCCTGCCGAGCTTTGCCAGCGCTGGTAGGACTCAACCCGGAAAAGCTCAGTAGCCGTGGTGAACTGGTGGCCATCAGCAATGATATCCACGCCGGTCTGCACGCCATTGCCAGCGTAAAACACCAGTGTGAACTCTTGGTGATGTGTGGTACAGGGATCGGCATGTCACTGGCGCTCAACGGCCGGGTGTTCAGTGGCGCCAACGGTCTGGGCGGCGAGCTGGGCGCTTGCCGGGTAATGACGGAGTCGGGGGAATTCAGTCTCGAACAGTTGGCCAGCGGCGAGTCGGTGCGGCGTCGACGCTTGCGTAACCCGGTAGAACTCTATCGCGCCGGGGCTTATCTGGGGATGGGCATTGCCTGGGCGGTTAACCTGCTCAATCCGCAAAAACTCTGGCTCGCCGGTAGTATGTTGGCCAATGCCGACTATTACAAAGGCTGCGTCAGTGGTGTTAAAGACTTGGCGGTTCCAGCCACTGTCAGTCAGTGTCAGATAAGTCGGGTCGATGATATGGAGACCTTGGTTTGCCGCGGTCTGCAAGTAATGCTGATGCAACAGGCCTGATACTCTGATTGAAGGGGGAGACATCCCCCGTCAAGCCGGTTCTTGGCAGGCCTGACGCATCTTCAACCAGAAGGCCCGTTGGCACAGGTTGCTGAAGGCTTTTTGTTTTGGATTGATATCGTTTCCTTTCAACACTCGATAACGGATCCAGTTATCTTCACAAAGCTCGCCGATATTGGACTGGCTTGGCTCCTGTTCCAGCTCCTGCTGTTTTTCGATAATGGCGCCATCGGCAAAGTGATATTGCCATAAACCTTCATCGTCCGTAGTGTGAATTTGCACCGACTCCAACAGTTCGGCGCTGCTTGTTTGTCCTTCTATGGCCAGAATATAGTTGGCAAGGTCCTGCATATTGTACTCCCGCGTTTGGCGCAAGCAGCATATCAGCGGTCGCCGGAAGTTGGCAATTTCGTTTGCTGCTTCCAAGCTTGTATACAATATGCTAAAAATCTCGAGCAGAATAATAACCTAATAGGAGAAGTCGATGAGCATAGGCGTTGGCGGCTCAACCCCGGAGCAGGAGTTGGCAAAGCTGGTGGATATGACCCGGGATGTCACAGCGGTGGACGTCGCCGAATTCAAAACCAGGCAACAAAACGCCCAGGTGCTGATGCAAGAGTTGGGAATTGATGCCCTCTATCTCAATGCCGGCACCAATCTCTACTATTTTTCCGGCCTGCGTTGGTATGCCAGTGAGCGTATGGTAGGGGCGATTTTGCCCTGTCGTGGTGAACTGGAATACCTGGCGCCGGCATTTGAGCTCGACACCCTCAAAGGCTTTATGTTGCAGCCTGGACGGGTTAACACCTGGCATGAGCACCAGAGTCCCTATGCGCTGTGCCGCAATGTGCTTGAGCGCATGGACTGTCTGCGTGCGGGCGCCGTTCTGGCTATAGATGAATCTGCCCCTTTCTTTTTGTTTGATGGCCTGCGTGAGGCTTGCCCCGAGCTTGCTTTTGTCAACGGCGCCAAGATTAGCGCCCAACTGCGAATGCATAAATCGGCCGCCGAGCTGAGGCTGATTCAGCGGGCGATGGATATGACGCTCGAAGTGCACAAGGCCGCCGCCAGAATATTACGCCCGGGGATCAGTACCGCCGAGGTGGAAGATTTTATCGACAAGGCCCATAGAGCCGTGGGGGCCAGTGGCTCCTATTTCTGCATAGTGCTCTTTGGTGAGGACAGTGCCTATCCCCATGGGGTCAAGTCGCCCAAGACGCTGGAGCCGGGCGACACTGTGTTGATAGACACAGGCTGTCAGTTGCATGGTTACAACTCGGATATTACCCGCACCTACGTATTTGGTACGCCAAGCGAGCGGCAGCGGCAATTGTGGGCGCTCGAGCAGGCAGCGCAGCGGGCCGGTTTTGAAGCGGCGGCTTTAGGTGCGCCCTGCAGTGGTGTCGACAAGGCGGCCAAAGCCGTGTTGGAAGCGGCCGGTTTCGGGCCCGGATATCAACTGCCGGGACTGCCCCATAGAACGGGCCACGGCATAGGCCTGGATATTCATGAGTGGCCCTATCTGGTTGATGGCGACAACACCCCACTGGCCGTTGGTATGTGTTTTTCCAATGAGCCCATGCTTTGTGTGCCCGGCGAGTTCGGCGTTCGCCATGAAGACCACTTCTATATGACGGCAGAGGGGCCACGCTGGTTTACCGAGCCGGCCAAGTCGATTGACGATCCCTTCGCGCAAGGTTAACAGCCGTTACTGAAACAACAAACCCGGCTTTGGCCGGGTTTGTTGTTGGGGATTGTTAGTTGATCTTGAGCAATTCCACATCAAAAATCAGTACCGAACCCGGCGGGATGGAGCCGGCAGAGCGATTGCCGTAGCCCAGGCTGCTGGGTATAAAGAAGCGCATCTTGTCGCCTTCTGTCATCAACTGAACCCCTTCGGTCCAGCCCTTGATCACCTGATTGAGTGGAAAGGCGATGGGCTCACCGCGATCGACCGAGCTGTC
The DNA here is from genome assembly GCF_019670705.1 of Shewanella carassii. Taxonomy (NCBI): domain Bacteria; kingdom Pseudomonadati; phylum Pseudomonadota; class Gammaproteobacteria; order Alteromonadales; family Shewanellaceae; genus Shewanella; species Shewanella carassii. Next base: position 3,349,274 of record NZ_AP024618.1, on the reverse strand, counting down.
AAACACAGTGCCGTCAATCAGGGTGCCATGGTAGTGCACTGTCACCTTATCCTTGGGACCCGGATGAACCTGGCCTTGCCCCTTGTGCAGTAACTGATACTGCAGCCCCGAGTCTGTGGTGACCACACCCTCTTTATGCTTGTTGGCCTCAAGAAATACCTCGCCCTTGGCAACATTCTCTTTTGCCAGTTTCTGGCCATTCATAGTGGTGAAAAAGTAAAAAATAACTGCGGCGATAACCACCACGGCAAGCAACATTCTCATTTGGGGATCCTCTGTCCTGAAGGTGGCGCTATCTTAGCAGTTGGACTGCGGCATTTACAGCTAAGGGAAGGTGCGAACAAGTCCCATGTGTACTCTGCGTCGGCTTACGGGCTTGGATGCAAGGCGTGGTTCGCAGCAAATGGCCCTAGTCCTTTGCAAGAAGCACAACACAGCAGGCAGGCCTGTAAGCCACGCCCTTCGGGGCTTTCACAGCAACCGGCTCTCTGCGTTATCCGACTTCGACAGGCCCCGGCATGCCTTCAGTCAGATGCCTTGAACGCCAATTGCTGTGCAAGCCACTCTCTACAAAAGAGAAGGCCACGAGGACTTATTCGCACCTTCCTTAGGGTTATAGTGTACTTTTGTCGGGCTTTATCCCACGGGCAGACTTGTGTAGGCTATTGATAAAAAAGTGAAAGCTAAATCAGCTCTCCGCAGAATAATCATAATAAGACTCAAGGAAACCCCTATGCTCAATCGCGCCTCCCGGCCACTGGTCAAGCTGGTGGATAAGTATCTGCCCGATCCCTATATCTTTGTGCTCCTGCTTACTTTATTGGTGTTTGCTGCCGCCATGCTCGGCCAGCAAAAGACACCGGTAGAAGTGCTGGGTTATTGGGGCAGCGGTTTTTGGAACCTGCTCAGTTTCTCGATGCAGATGTTGCTGGTGTTGGTGGCCGGTTTTATGCTGGCCAGCTCGCCGCCGGTGAAGAAGTTGCTGGATGCCATAGCGTCCCTGGCCCGCAGCGCGCCGCAGGCTATCATACTGGTGACCTTGGTCTCCTTGGCGGCCAGTTGGCTTAACTGGGGGTTCGGTTTGGTGGTTGGTGCCCTGTTTGCCAAGGCGTTGGCGCGCCGGGTCAAGGTGGATTACCGTTTGCTGGTGGCTAGCGCCTATTCGGGCTTTGTGGTCTGGCATGGCGGCTTGGCGGGCTCAGTGCCCTTGACAGTGGCCACACCAGGACACTTTGCCGAGGCGCAGATAGGCATTATTCCTACCTCGGAAACTATTTTTGCCGGCTTTAATCTGCTGCTACTTGCCTTGCTGTTTATCATAATGCCGCTGGTCAATCGCTTTATGCTGCCGGATGACAAAGAGTCAGTGATAGTCGATCCTGCGCTGCTCGAGGATGCTGCGCCGACTCAGAGTGAGAACAAACGCCCGGCCGACTATCTGGAGAACAGCCGGATACTCGGGATCCTGGTGGGCCTGTGTGGTCTCGGGTATCTGGGGTATTGGTTCTTTGTTCAGGGGGGCAGTCTTAACCTCAACATAGTCAACTTCCTGTTTCTGTTCCTGGCGATAACCCTGCACCAGACGCCGCGCAGTCTGCTGGTCAGTCTCAATGAGGCGATTAAGGGCGGCGCCGGGATAGTGATCCAGTTTCCCTTCTACGCCGGCATCATGGCGGTGATGGTACAGTCCGGGTTGGCACAGAGTATCTCTTCGGGTTTTGTTGCCATTGCCAGCGCCGAGTCACTGCCATTCTGGAGCTTTATCAGCGCCGGGGTGGTGAATATCTTCGTGCCATCCGGTGGCGGCCAGTGGGCGGTACAGGCACCTATCATGTTGCCGGCCGCCGAGGCTCTTGGCGCCGATGTCGCCAGGGTCGCCATGGCGGTGGCCTGGGGGGATGCCTGGACCAACTTGATCCAGCCTTTTTGGGCGCTGCCTGTGCTGGCCATTGCCGGGCTCAAGGCCCGGGATATCATGGGGTTTTGTCTGATGCAGTTGCTGATCACCGGCGTGGTGATAAGTGTTGCCCTCAGTTGGTTTTAGGCCAGCTATGCTTGCTGATCCCCTTGATATACAGGCTCTTGTGATAGGCCCAACCGAAAGCGAGGATCAGCAGCAACCCCGAAACCACAGGGGTTAGCAAAAACTGCCAGTCGGCCCCGGCCAGCATTACCAGCAAGGGGTTGGCGCCGGCCGGTGGATGTGTGGTGTTGGTCAGCATCATCAGGCCGACACCCAGGCCGGTTCCCAGCCCCAGTGTCAGCGGCGACACTCCCAAGGTGTGCAATAACAAGAGGCCCAGAGCGCAGGTGAGCAGATGGCCGAAGAAGATGTTTTTCGGCTGCGCCAGCGGGCTTTGGGGCAGGGCGTAGAGCAACACCATAGTGGCGCCGAATGGTGCCATCAGCAGCAGACTCCAGCTCAGGTTCTGCGTCAGCATCTCCTGTAATCCCGCCAGTAATCCAATACAGCTTCCGGCGCCCAGTGTGGCCCAGGCGGCAGCCTGCCAACGGTTTGTCGCCGCTTGGGCTGTGTTTTTTGCAGCAGGTGTTGCGGTCAGGGGCGGTGTGTTGTCCATATCTGTTTTCCTTTGGTTGTCAGCATTTTTGCTTGGTAGAACAATCGGTCTACTTTTTATGGTAGACAGACCGTTCTACTTTTGTCAAACTCAGATTGAATCGTTAAGGAGCGTGAGATGGACAAGGTTTCCCAACTGCTTGCCGGTGCCTTTGAACTCTTTTATCGAGAGAGTGTGCATGGGGTGGGCATCAATCAAATTCTGGCCGAGGCCGGCATCGCCAAGAAGACCCTTTATCATCATTTCGAGGGGAAGGAGGCCCTGGTGCTGGCCGTGGTGCGTTATCGCGATCAGCTGTTTTTTGACTGGTTGAATCAAAGGCTGGAGGCGGCGCAAACGCCGATGGAGCTGATCCATGAGCTGTTTAACGCCCTGGATGATTGGTTCAACAGCCGGGTTGAGTCCCTGAGTCAGTTTCGCGGCTGTTTCTTTATCAATACCGCCGCCGAGTATCCCTCACCCGAGCATCCGGTAAATCGTCTTTGCCGTGAGCATAAGGCCAGGGTTCAAAATGAGCTTGAGCAGAAGTTGTCGTCTTGGCTTGGCAGCGAGCGCGCTCGTGAGTTGGCCGGGCAGTTGTGTTTGATTAAAGAGGGGGCGATAGTCTCTGCCCAGCTCGTCAGCCGGCAGTATGCTGCCGAGCGCGGCCGCAAGCTGGCACTTGGCTTACTTGATTAAGCCTAGATGATTAAGCCTAGATGATTGAGCCTGCTAGATAGGCGAGCTTGCCCTTGAGTTTAGAGCCAACCGTTAAAAAGCTATTTCGGGCAGCCGTGCCAGCCATCCTAGCTTAAGAGCGGCGCCAAGCACCAACAGGTTGAGGCCGACACAGCACCAGAACAGGAGTCTGAAACTTGTTTTACTGGTCTTGTGGCGAAACTGATGGCGTGCCAGCAAAGCGCCGGGCCAACCACCGAGCAAACCGGTCAGTTGCAGGGTCGACTCCTTGGTGCGCCAGCGGCCAGTTTCGGCGGCCTTTTTATCACGGGCATAGAGCCAATAACAGAGAAGGCTCAGCAGCAGATACCAGACGGGCACCAAGAGCGGTAGCTTACCCAGTGCCACTAAAGCCAGTAGCAGCAGGGCAAACAGGGCGGTGAGCTTGCCGATGAAAGACTTGTGACTGCTGCGCTTATTCTGCTGACGCTGTTTTTGTTTGAGTCTGCCCCTGTCCTCGGGAAAGAAGGCCTGTTTTGCCTGACGCCGGCCCTGGTCATCCAGTGTGATGTCAAAGGTCAGCACGTCGCCCACTTGTGGCCTGCGACCGCTCAGGCTCAGTGACTTAATGTGCAGAAATACCCGTTCACTGCCGTCGTTGGGGCTGATAAACCCAAAGCCTTTATCGTCCTGCCAATGGCTGACTTTTCCTTTGTGCTTCATGTGTTTGACTCGTGAGTATTCATGGCGTTATTGATTGGCTTATTGCCAAAGGCCAGACGGCGCCAGAGCCATTCCAGCGGCCCTTGGTTGAAGAACCTAAGGTAGCAGCCGGCCAGTATTATCTGCACCAAGGCATAACCCAAGGCTATGGCCAGGTAGTCTATGCGCTCGAGTGTCAGCAGCAACTCGGGCGCTTGATAGCGAAACAGCCAGATCCCAAAACAGGACTGCAAAATATACAGGCTCAAGGGGATCCGGCCAACCGCCTGCAGGCGCATTTGCAGCCATGGCAGGCGTCGGCCGAACTTAACTAACAGATGCGCATAGACGATAGCCATGGGAATGGCGCTCAGCATGACCAGAATATCGGAAAGCATCACCAGTTTGGGGCGGGATTGCAGGCTGAGAATCGTGTCCGCCAGCGACAGCAGCATGCTCAGTGCCAGCAATTTCCCCAATTTGCCCTGGGGTAAACCTTGGTCAAACAGCCCGCGACGATACAGGCTGATCCCCAGCAGCATCACACCGCTGACAAACCACAGCAGAGTAAATGGCAGGGAAATCAGCATCAGCAAGGTCATAAACAGGTGCATCAGCAACTGCTCGCCATAGCTGCCGGTCCAGGCGCTGTATTGTTCATTGAAGAGGGCGTTGCCGCGGATCCAGGCTTCATCACCCGGCAGAAAGATCATCAGTCCATAGGCCAGGATGCCGATGGCGATAAAGAGCAGTGCCCGCCTTTGCTGGGCTTCAATCTCCAGGTTACGATAATGCCAGGCGAGGAGGCCGCAAATGCTATAGGTGAGCAGGATATCCCCCGGCCAGATAAACAGGCTGTGCAGCGCCCCAAAGAGCATCAGCCAGAGTAAGCGCGAGCGGATTAAGGGGAAGGGCTCCAATCCTCTGGCGAGGAAATTCTGTTGTTGAATATAGAGGCCGACACCGAAGAGCATGGAAAACAGGCTGAGGAAGCGCCCCTCCAGCAGAAAATTACTCAGGGTTTCGGTAATGGCATCGGTTAAATGAAACTCGGGAAAGGGCGCATAACCATATAAGGTGACGCCCATAAAACTGACATTGAGAAAGAATATCCCCAATACCGCCAGCCCTCTGACGGCATCGATATTGGGGTTGTGACTGATTTTGACCGGCTGTCCCTGCATCTTTTTCCTACTTACTCTTGAGTACCGTCTAAGGCTTCGATTAGCTGAGCCAAGTTAGCAATCAAACCCGAATCAGGGAAGTGCTGGCTTGTTTCAAATTATGATCCCTTCTCGGTCGCGTTTTTGGCCGGCTTGGCCGAGATCCAGAGCCTGATACTGCCCTTGACCACCAGGATATCATTGCTGTCATAGGCGAGCACCTCGACATCGAGATCCCCCGGCTGCCAGGCGTTGGCATCAACCTTGGCCACACAGCGGATATCGCTGCCGGCCTTGGCGGTGTAACCAAGCGTCATGCCCTTGGGGATCCAGCGCAGATGAGGTGGTATTGAAGCCTCGGCCATGACCCCCATCGCCATTTCCAGGCCGTTGCAGATGGCAATGACATGTACTGTACCTATGTGATTCTCCACTGCGCGGCGTTTACGCAGTAGGCATTCACAGTAGTTGGGCTCCAACTGAGTAATTATCGGCTTGATACTGCCAAAGTAGGGCGCCATCCGGCTGACCAGCAAGGAGAATATCTTATTGCCAAAGGGCAGGCGCCGGCATTTGTGATACAAGTTCAGGGTCGAATTGGCGGTTTTACTCATAGTGATTCCTTGTGGGTATTCCTTGTTGATGTTTTTTGTTGGTATAGGGTAATGTTTTTGTTGTTACTCTGGTCGGATGAGTGTGTATGCTGACGAGCGCTTTAGCAAGAGCCAAGAGGCAAGAGCTAAAAGGAAAGAGGCACGAGCAGAACCAAGAGCATTGGCTGAGATGATCGAGGGGCTCGCCAATCTGAGCTGAGGCTGAACAGATAGAATAAAAACGCGTGGCAGCAACTGGTGCCTGTGCTTAAATGGCGGTTTCTTCGGGAAGGTGCGAATGGGTGAACCTTTTGCAAGTGCAAGAATCACTTCCTTGGACAATCCAACTTCAATCAGGATTGGTATAATCCGCGAGAATTATCAAAACAGTAGTAAGGAAACCTAGTGAAATTTCTGTTGACCTACCTCAAGGGGCTGGCCATGGGGGCCGCCGATGTGGTGCCCGGCGTTTCCGGGGGAACCATAGCCTTTATTACCGGCATCTATGACACCCTGCTGGAAAGTATTCGCCGTATCAATCCCAGTCTTTGGGGCATTATACGCCGTGACGGCATCAAGGCGGCGTTTGCGCATATCAATGGCGCCTTTTTGTTGAGTCTGTTGGCGGGGATCCTCAGCAGTATTCTGAGCCTGGCCAAGCTTATTTCTTACCTGCTGGCACATCATCCTATTCCTGTATGGTCATTCTTTTTCGGGCTGATCCTGATCTCTGTGGTGCATATGCTGCGCCAGGTCAAGGGCGGTTTTTCACTGCCGCGACTATTGATATTCGCGTTGGGAGTGGCCTTTGCCTGGGGCATTACCGTGCTGAGCCCGGTCGAGTTGGAGGCCAGCTACTTTAATATTTTTGTTGGCGGTGCCATTGCCATTTGCGCCATGATACTGCCAGGGATATCCGGCAGCTTTATCCTCTTGCTGTTGGGGCTTTATCCAGCCGTGCTGGCGGCGGCCAAGAATATCCAGCTGGACATTCTCGGCTGTTTTGCTGTCGGCGCCGTGATAGGTATCCTGAGTTTCAGCCATCTGCTGTCGGCGTTGCTGCGGCGCTTTCACGATGCCACCCTTATCTTCCTTACCGGGCTTATGCTGGGAACGCTGGGCAAGATCTGGCCCTGGAAACAGACGCTGAGCTGGCGCACCAACTCCCATGGTGAGCAGGTACCCCTGGTGCAGCAAAACCTGTCTCCCTTTGGCTTTGAGCAACTGACACAGCAGCCGCATCAGTTGGGGTTGGCGCTCTTGTGTGCCGCCGCTGGAATTGGTCTGGTACTCCTGGTTGAGCGTCTGGGGGCTGGTAAGCAATAATTTCAGGCGTTAGTGCCCTGCAGTGAAAGATATCAATGACAGAAAACGGGAGCTCAAGGCTCCCGTTTTTTATCTCCCTTCGAATCTCTCTTAAATGCTTTTGCGTTACAGGTTTCATCCAAGATGGGTGCTACTTCGCCAGCAGACAGCTCAGGTTTTCTGAGCTCGACTCCTTTTAAGGTCTTGTATGACTTGCCCGGCAAGTCGATCCCTTTACTAAAAAATATTGTACAAAAACTTGATCCTTGTACAGGTGTGTGCCTTAATCTACTACAAGGTTATACAAGGAGTCTCAATATGTACAAGTTTGAGCCGCAGCAAATTCAACTGGGTATCAGTGCCTGCTTGTTGGGGCAGCAGGTGCGTTTTGACGGTGGTCATAAGAATTCTGTCTATTGCCAGCAGGAGCTTAGGCAGCATTTTGACTTTGTGCCAGTCTGTCCTGAGATGGCAATAGGCATGGGCGCGCCACGCAAGAGCATACGTCAGGTGCGCCGCGGTGATGAGATCCGGATCCAGAGCCGTGATGCCAGCCTGGATGTAACCGAGAGCCTGCAAAGTTTCAGTGAGCAAAAAGTCGCTGAGTTGGGGTTTTTAAGCGGTTATCTGCTTTGTGCCAAATCACCTACCTGCGGCATGGAACGGGTCACTGTCTACAAGGAAGGCGGCGATCAGGGGAATCGCAGTGGCATAGGTGTGTTCGCCAAGGCCCTGATGCAACGCTGGCCACAACTGCCGGTTGAAGAAGAGGGGCGCTTGAACGATTTGGTGATCAGGGAAAACTTTTTCACCCGGGTGTACGCCTTCCACGACTGGCAGTGTCTGCTGCACTCCGGCTTGAGCCTGCATAAATTGACCCAATTTCATGCCAGATACAAATACCTCTTGTTGGCGCACAGTCCGGCTCATTATCGCCAACTTGGCCCCTTGCTGGCTGAAGGTGGTGAAGACTTGCAGGAAACTGCCCGGCGTTACTTTGAAGGCTTTATGGAGGCGCTGAAAAATAAGGCCAGTCGCCGCAATCACACCAGCGCACTGCAACACATTCAGGGCTATTTCAAACAAAAACTGACCAAGGCACAGAAGGCTGAGCTTAGTCAGGCGATAGATGAATATCGTCAGGGGCTGCAACCTCTGTTGGTGCCGCTGACATTGATTAAACATTACTTGAGGGAGCATCCGCAGCCGTATATTGCGGCCCAGGTTTATCTCAACCCTCATCCACAGGAGTTAAAACTGCGTTATGCCTACTGATAACATTGCCAACCTTTCCATCGGCGAAGTCGCCAGACTGACCGGGGTGAATCCTGTCACCTTGCGCGCCTGGCAGCGACGGTTTGGACTGGTTATCCCGCAGCGCACCCCCAAGGGCCATAGACTCTACACTCAGGAGCAGGTGCAACAGATCCGTGAAATCCTCTCCTGGCTTGAGCAGGGCGTGGCCATCAGCAAGGTCAAGCCACTGCTCAGTGGTCAGACAGAAAAACAGCTGCAGCAAGAAAATGAAGACGACGACTGGCTGAAGTTCAGCAGCAGTCTCACCGAGGCGGCACTTTCTCTCAGCAGTGCCCGCTTTGGCCGCTTGCTGGATGAATTCAGTGCCCTCTATCCCATCGCCTTGTGTTGTCGGCGCCTGCGCCATTGGTTGCAAGTCTTGGACACCCAGCTCGATGAACGCCTCGACGGCGCATTTGTCCGCAGTTGGCTCGAAAGCCGCTTGGCTCACTATGTCGGCGCCCGCAGCGAGCAGTTGCTGCGCCAGAAACCCCGCTGGCAACTTCTTTATCTGCCGCTTGGCAAGCAGCCGGCCTGGAGTGAGATCTTGCTGCAACTGGAGCTTATCACCCGGGGTGTCAGCCTGCTGCCGCTCAATATGGAGGAGCCTTTGGAAGGCCAGGGGCTGCAACTCTTGGCACACAGGCTGCCGCTGCAAGGGCTCTTGTTGTTGCCACCTTCCCAGTTGCCAGGCAGCAGTGTCAAAGCCCTGTTCCAGTTGGCGAGCGCTTTGGATTATCCATTGATCTTGAGCGGGGATTATGTGGCGGCTCACGCCAATGCCTTTGAGCACTATGCCAAGGAACTGGCTGTGACTGAAAAAGGCGCCAACAAGAACCCGGAGCCCGTCAAGAATCCTGTGCTTTGCAGCAGCAATGCCGCCATATTGGCACTGCTGGGTCAGGCCGAGTTTGCCTCAAAACAACCGGAGGATAAGTAACATGTCCCAGTCCTTGCCCAATCATGTGCCTTCCAGTGAAAAGGCCTGTGTTGCCATCTGGTTTCGCAGCGATCTGCGCACTTCAGATAACCAGGCCCTGTGGCTGGCGTGCGAAGCGGCAAGGGCCCAAGGTCTGCCGCTGCGGGGTTTTTATATTGCGACTCCGGCCCAGTGGCAGCAGCACTCTGTTGGTCCCATGCAGCTGGATTTCATCGAGCGCAGCATCAATCAACTGCAACGGGCGTTGGCATCTTTGGGGATAGCTTTTGATTTGCTGCACTGTGACGATTTCTCTTGGGTGAATGTCACTGTCGAGGCGTATTGCCAACGCCTGGGCGTTAAGCAGATTTTTGCCGGGCGCGAGGTGGAGATTAACGAGCAGCGCCGGGATCAGGCGCTGGCGCAGCTTACCAGGACTATAGGGGTGGGCCTGCAGTTTACCGATGAGCACTGTCTGCTGCCGCCCGGCAGCGTCCGTACCCAAGGTGGCGAAATGTATCGGGTATTTACCCCTTTCTTTCGCCGCTGGCGTGAGCTGCTGGGAAGTGAGGCGATAATGCCGCTGCCGGTACCTGCGCCTCTGGCCCCGGCTTTACCCGAACCCGCAGAGCTGAGTTTTAAGGTCAGCAATCAAGGCAGTAAACAAGACAGCCACCTCTGGCCAGTGGGTGAAGGGGCGGCCAGGCAGCGCCTCGATAGCTTTATTGCCAACCAGCTTGCCGATTACGGCCAGGAGCGGGATTTCCCGGCGCTCGATGGCACCAGTTGCCTGTCGCCCTATCTGGCGTTTGGTATTCTCAGCCCGCGGCAATGTGTGGCGGCGCTGCTCAATCGCTTCCCCGAGGCTATGGCAGAGGACAATAGTCCGGGTCGCAGCTGGCTGGCTGAGCTGGCCTGGCGCGAGTTTTACCGCCATCTGCTGCATGCCTGGCCCCAGCTGTGTATGGGGCGCAACTTCAACTCACTCGGTGATGACATAGTCTGGCGGAACGACCCGCAAGAGTTTGCCGCCTGGTGCGAGGGCCGCACCGGTTTTCCGCTGGTGGATGCCGCCATGCGTCAGCTAAACCAGACTGGCTGGATGCACAATCGGCTGCGAATGGTGACCGCCAGCTTCCTCACCAAACACCTATTGGTGGACTGGCGCTGGGGCGAGCAGTATTTTCGGCGCACCCTGATCGATGGCGACCTGGCGGCCAATAACGGCGGCTGGCAGTGGTCTGCCGGCACCGGCTGTGATGCCCAGCCCTATTTCAGGATCTTCAACCCCATGAGCCAGAGTGAAAAGTTCGACCCTGACGCCAGTTTTATCCGCCGTTATCTGCCCGAACTGGCGCACTGGTCGCTTAAACAGATACACCATCCGGGCACAGCTGCATCGTCCCGCTTCACCGAGCCGAGTCTGTTTGCCACTGCGGCTTACCCGCCACCTATAGTCGAGCACAGCGCGGCGCGGCAAAGGGCGTTGAAGGCCCTGGCCGTGCTGAAAAAGTCTGCCTGAACTCAGTTCATTAGCCGAGGGATTATCATGACCAGCCACTCAGTCACTGCGGACATAGCACCCGCTTCACTGCCGACATCGCCGCAGTCTCAGGAGATTATTCAGGCATTTATTGCCTTGTATCAATCCCTGGGCCCTGAGCAATTGCCCACATTGCGCCAAAGGCTGCATGCCGTCTATGCGCCTGAGATCTGTTTTTGCGATCCCATGCACCGACTGGAGGGGCTTGAGCAACTGGAACAGTATTTTGCCGGTTTGTATCGCAACCTGACCGAAATCGCCTTTGAGATCACTGATGTCTTGCCCGCCGGAGACCAGGCCGCTATCAGTTGGCAGATGAAGTATTGCCACCCCAAATTGAACCGGGGGCAGAGCATCAGCGTCGATGGTATCAGCCTCATCAATTTTGGCGACAAAATCCATTACCACAGGGATTATCTGGATCTGGGGCAGATGCTCTATGAACAGTTGCCACTGCTGGGCTCAGTGGTGCGCATGGTCAAGGGCAGGGCAAGCCGATGAAGACGGTATTGATCACGGGGGCCAGCTCAGGCATAGGTGCCGAGCTTGCTAGACAATATGCCGCCGCCGGTTGGCGGGTCTTGGCCTGTGGCCGCAATGAACAAGCTCTGGCCGCCCTCGAAGGCTGCGAGCCTTTGAGGTTCGATGTCACGGACAGAGACTCGGTGCTGAAGCTGGGCAGCAAGCTCAAATTGGAGTTGGGCCAAGCCGACTGTGTGGATCTGCTGCTGCTCAATGCCGGTACCTGTGAGTACATAGATGAGGCTATGGCCTTTGACAGCGCCCTGTTTGAGCGGGTTATCCGCACCAATCTGTTGGCTGTGGGCTATTGCCTGGAAGCCTTTATGCCTTTGCTTGAGCGTGGCAGCCAACTGGCGCTGATGAGTTCAAGTGTTGTGATGCTGCCTTTCCCGAGGGCGGAGGCCTATGGTGCCTCCAAGGCCGGGATCAGTTACCTGGCGCAGAGCTTGCGGCTCGATCTGGCCCACAAGGGAATAGATGTCAGCGAAATTCGCCCGGGCTTTGTTAAAACGCCGCTCACCGACAAAAATGACTTCGCCATGCCGATGCGGATCTCCGCCGATAAAGCCGCCAACACCATCATCCAAGCCCTGGCCGCCAGACGGCGCCTGATTGCCTTTCCCGGGCGTTTTATCTGGTTGCTGACTCTGCTGAGCTGGCTGCCCCGCAGTTGGCTGGCCGCCGCCCTTGGTAAACCCTCTGCAAAAAACGGGAGCCCAGTATGACAGTTTCAACCGGCAATAAGCCGCGCATCGCCATAGTCGGTTCGGGGATCTCCTCGCTCACTTGTGGTTATCTGTTGTCACAGCAGTATGAGGTGACGTTGTTTGAAGCCGCCGATTATCTGGGTGGGCATACGGCCACTGTGGATGTTGAGCTTGACGGCAAACCCTACGCCATAGACACAGGGTTTATTGTGTTCAACGATCGCACTTATCCCAGGTTTCAGGCCTTGATGGCCCGGGTCGGTATCAAGGCGCTGGCGACCGAGATGAGCTTCTCGGTGCAAAACCTTGTCAGCGGTCTTGAATACAATGGCCATAGCCTGGCGACCCTGTTTGCGCAAAAGCGCAATCTGCTGAGTCCGACTTTTTGGGGGTTCCTGAGGGAGATTTTGGCCTTCAACAGCCGCTGCAAAGCCTTGTATCAAAGCGGTCGTTACCCGGCGGTGACGCTGGGGGAATTTCTCGACCAGCAGGGGTTCTCCGACTTCTTCTGTCAACACTACATTCTGCCGATGGGCGCCGCTATCTGGTCGTCCAGTATTCAGGATATGCGCGCCTTCTCGCTGCCTTTCTTTATCCGTTTCTTTGAACATCATGGACTGTTGGCCGTCAGCAATCGGCCGCAGTGGTATGTGCTCGAAGGCGGCTCCCGCAGTTATATTCCGGCGCTCAGCGCGCCCTTTGCCGAGCGGGTGCATCTCAACTCGCCTGTAGAACAAATCCGCCGCCAAGCGGGGAGCGTGCAGCTCAGAGTCAAGGATAGCTGGCATGAGTTCGATCAGGTGATCCTCGGCTGCCACAGCGATCAGGCGCTGGCCATGCTCGGTGACGCCAGTGAGCTGGAGCGGGAGATACTCTCCAGGCTTAAATACCAGGATAACCAGGTGACCTTGCATACAGACACCTCGTTGCTGCCGAAGCACCGCGCCGCCTGGGCCAGTTGGAATTATCGTCTCGATGGCGATGCCAGCCGTCCCGCCTGCGTGACCTACAACATGAATATTTTGCAGCGCCTGCCAAAGTCTGCGCCGGATTTTTTGGTGACCTTGAATCAGGATGAGGCGATAGCCAAGGACAAGGTGCTCAAACGCTTTGTCTATGCTCACCCGGTATTCAATGAACAGAGCCAGGCGGCGCAGCAACGCCGCAGCGAGATCTGCGGGCAAGACAGTATCCATTTTGTCGGCGCCTACTGGTACAACGGCTTTCATGAAGACGGGGTGCGCAGCGCCCTGGATGTTTGTGAAAGGTTCGGGGTAAGCCTATGAAACCTGAAACGGGTATCTACCTCGGCAGCGTCAGCCACTCTAGGCTAACGCCAGTAAGGCACTGTTTTCGCTATCCCTTTGCCTTGATGCTGCTGGACTTGGATGACTTGCCAAGGCTCTCATCCCTCAGCGGCTTGTTTGGTGAATCTCCTTGGTCAGTGCTGCGTTTTCGGCAGCAGGATTACCTCAAGGCGGCTGCAATATCGAATACTGCCTCATCGCTTAAACAGCGGGTACTGGATAAGGTGATTGCGCTCGGCGGCGAGGCCGGCTGCGACAGCGTGCTGTTCGCCGGGCAACTGCGCCACTTTGGGCTCTATTTCAGCCCGGTTAATTTTTTCTACTGCTTTCAAGGTGATGAATATAAATACCTGTTGGCAGAGGTGAGCAATACCCCCTGGAATGAGCGTCACTGTTATCTGGTGTCGGCCGAGGCGCCGGCGCTTGGCGACAAGTGCTTCCATGTATCGCCTTTTATGTCGCTGGATTATCGCTATCGCTGGCATATTCCGGCGCCGGCAGAGCGGCTCGACTTGCGGATCAGCAATCTGCCCGGCAAGGGAGATGAGGCAGAGGCTGCCCCCGAGTCGCAAAAGGTCAGCTTCGATGCGGTATTAAGCCTCAAACGCCGCCCCTTCAATGGTCGTGAACTCAGACGTTATCTGTGGGGCTTTCCCTTGATGAGCCTGAAAATTCTTTGGCTCATCTATTGGCAAGCGCTGCGTTTGTGGCTTAAGCGGGTGCCCTTTGTGCCTTACGAGCGCAGGCCTCAGGGCGGCACGGATTGATGCTAAAGGTTTGGAAATTTCCCCGAGTGTGACAGCAAACATTGGAGAATGAGATGGAAAACACAGTAGCCAAGAACAGACAGCAGCTGGCCGCCAGCGGCAAGAGCCTATGGGCCAGAGTCATGCAACAGGCCTTGAATGCCTTGGAGGGCGGTTGTCTTAAACTGCAACTGGGCAGTGAGCAGTGGACCTTCGGCCCGCTCGACACAGACCTGGTCGCCATAATTCGTATTCACGATGAGCGCTTTTTTCGCCAGGTGATTCTGGGCGGCTCTATCGGCGCCGGTGAAGCCTATATTCAGGGGCACTGGTCCAGTCCGGATGTTACCGCAGTGGTGCGGCTGTTTGCCCGTAATCTGCCGCTGCTGGATAAGATAGAGCAGCGGTTTTCCTGGTTTTCCAACACAGTTAGCCGGGTGAAACATCTGCTGCGCCGAAACTCAAAGGCCGGTTCAAAGCGCAATATTCTGGCGCACTATGATCTGGGCAACCCCTTGTATCAGGCATTTCTCGACCCTGAGCTGCTCTATTCAAGCGCCGTCTATCCCCATGAACAGGCGCAGTTGGATGAGGCGCAGCAGTATAAGCTGCAACTGATTTGCGAGCGGCTGGATCTGCAGCCCGGGATGAGTCTTTTGGAAATAGGTACCGGTTGGGGCGCCCTGGCTATCTATGCCGCCAAACACTATGACGTCAAGGTAACCACTACCACGATTTCCGATGCCCAGTACCAATATGCCAGTGAACGGGTTGCCGCCGAAGGACTGAGTGAGCGCATTACCCTGTTGCGGCAGGATTATCGCCAGCTCAGCGGCCAGTATGACCGTTTGGTTTCGATAGAGATGATAGAGGCAGTGGGCCACGATTATCTGCCGGGATTTTTTGCCGGCCTGGATGCCCTGCTCAAGCCGAGCGGCAAGCTGTTACTGCAGGCGATCACCATTAAAGATCAGCGCTATGACAGCTACCGCAAAGGGGTGGATTTTATTCAGCGCTATATTTTCCCCGGCGGTTGCCTGCCATCTGTCACCGAGATGACACGCCACTTGCAGCGGCAAACCTCCATGACCCTCTGGTCGTTGGATGATATTGGTCTCGACTATGCCCGCACCTTGAATGACTGGCATGCCAATTTCGATGACGCCAGAGAGCGGGTGCGTGAACTCGGTTATGGTGAAGATTTTGTGCGTATGTGGAAGTTTTACCTGAGTTACTGCGAAGGTGGTTTTCTTGAGCGCACCATAAGCACAGTGCAACTGACTGCGGTCAAGGACGGCTATCGTCCGCTGAGCTCAAGGCAAATTGCAGGTTAGGCCATGAAACTGTCATCGCCTTGGTTTTTTCTGCTGCTCAACGCCATCGTTTTCCAGTTGGGCTGGTGGTCTTTGATCCTGTTTGCCAATCAGGCGCTGGTGTTTGCTCTCTTGCTGCTTTGTACCCAGTTGCTGCTTGTCAATCCGGGCTACCGCTCCGCCCTCATGGCCGAGAATGCCCAGGATCAGCACAGCCAACTGGCAGCGCAAAGCGTAAAGCGTACCGGATACAATATGAAAGCATTCAACGCCGTACTGATACCTGCTGTCATTGGCATAGTTTTGGACGCCATGCTGCACCTTGGCGGAGTATTTGAGTTTGACAGCCCCTCGCGACTTTTACCCTTGTGGCTCTGCTGTCTTTGGGGGCATTTTGCCGCGACCTTGGGGGTGAGTCTGGCCTGGCTCAGGGACTTGCCCAGATGGCAGCAGGCACTCTTTGGGGCTGTGGGGGGCGCAGGCAGTTACCTGGCGGCATTCAGGTTGGAGGCCGTGGCTTGGCCCCTGGGGCAATCGGTTACTTTTAGCTTGTTGATAATCATCTGGTCGCTGCTGCTGCCACTGCTAAGTTATTGCAACCTCAAGCTTGAATGGGGCGCAAATCGCCCAACTACAGGATTTCTCTGACGGAGACCGGCAATGAAACGATTCATCAAGGGTGTAAACAAGGGAGCAAAGCAAGTCGGTAAGCTGCATAAAGCAGGCTTTGCCGGGCTGCTGATGATACTGCTTGGCCTGCCCACTCAGGGATGGGCCGACATTTTACAGATTCAAGCACAGACTCTCGTGCAGAAGACTCAAGTGCAGAGCCAAGAGCAGACACCTGAGCCCAAAGCTGCCCAGGTCGAGCCATCCAAGGCGGAGCTTGCCAGCTTTCGGGAAGTGGGCCGCGGTGAAATGGACTGGTGGTTTATGACCCTTTATCGGGCCAGGTTGCTGACGCCGGATGGTAGTTACCAGCCCAATAGCTTCCCGCAGCAGCTGGAAATTCAGTATTACCGGGATATTCCCGCCTCGCGACTCCTGGAGACCACCAAACACCAGTGGCTGCACCTGGGATACGACAGAGAGCAGATATCCGCCTGGTTGGCGCTGCTTGAAGGGCTCTGGCCGGATGTGGAGCAAGGGGATAGATTGAGCTTTGTGGCAAGCGGGCCGCAGCAGGGATATTTTCTGTTCAACGACAAGCCGTTAGCCGCGATTGTTATAGATGAGAGCGCTTCGAGCGAGCATAAGCGTTTTGCTGATGCCTTTTTGGCGATTTGGTTGTCAGAGCGCAGCAGTCGGCCGCAACTGAGAGCCCAGTTGATAGGAGAGCAGGCATGCAAATGTTAATCAGCAGGTTTATCAGTTTCACCAAGGTTTGGATGTTACTTCTGATGCTTGGACTGAGCGGTTGCGGCAGTGTCGATATTCATGACTATAGCGCCAGCGAACCTAAGTTGGATCTGCAGCAGTTCTTTAACGGGGAGCTGCAGGCTTCCGGTATGGTGCAAGATTACAGCGGCCAGGTGGTGCGCCGTTTCAATGTGCGGATGACGGGCAGTTGGCAGGGGAATCAAGGTGTGTTGCAGGAGTGGTTTGAGTATGACGATGGTGAGCTTGCCGAGCGAACCTGGCACATTACCAAGCTTGCCGATGGCCGCTACCAGGGCAGAGCCGCGGATATTCTGGGGGTGGCAGAAGCGCAAGCAGAGGGCTTTGCCCTGCGCTGGCGCTACGACATGCTGCTAAAGCTCGATAGCGGCGAGTATCAGGTGCATTTCGACGACTGGATGTATCAAACGGCGCCGGACACCATAATCAACCGTAGCGAGATCCGTAAATGGGGCCTGACGGTGGGGGAGGTGACTCTGGTGATCCGTAGGTTGGAAGACAAGTAACAGAGCTGGTCATTAATGGTACGCCATGACTAACGCTGAGCCTCAGCCTAAGTTAAGCTTAGCTCTGTTTTAATAACAACCGTCTCTCAACACAGGTTTAAATAACGATGAACAAAAAATCCGCTGTACTGCCTTGGATTTCAATGGGCTTACTGGCACTGGTATCGCTCGGCGGCTGCTCGAATGGTATCGATTTCAGTTTTGAAGCGCCCGAGGAGGAGCGGGTGAATCCCAATCTCCCCGCCGAAGATCCCATGGCACAGGATAACCAGAGGATCATAGATGATGCGCGCCGGGAAGGGAAAATCGATTCTCAAGTGTTCCCCGGACAGCGCTGATCAACCCAGTTGTTTGCTGTTGTCGCTCTGCTTGCGGTCATAGTATTCGAAGGGAAACAGGTTGCGCAGGCGCTGAATGTTGGCATCTCCGGCGTTGGCGCTGATATGCAGCCGCACTTCGCCGCAGCGCTCGGCGCGCACTGTGCAGGTGAGTTTCTCTTTCTTGACCAGGGCGCGGCATTCACGTTCAAACTTCTCCGGGATCTTTCCCTTGTGAGAGGTCATACGACCGTCCTTGAAATGCATTTCAAATATTGTCATTCCTTTCTTGTTACTGAAAACCAGTTTGTAGATAAGCACTAACGCCAGGGCGATAAAGAGTATTTTTAACATAGTGGCCATAGTGAGACTCCTTGTTTCAGCAAGAGTAAATACTGCTATCCAGATGTAATCTAATATCTTCAGTTATACCTGCAAGCGGCGGCGTTTGACAGTGCATCTAGGGCGGATTTTTGTGATAAGACTAGAAGGACTGGCAAATTGGCAAACCTTGATTATTATTTGTTCAGTAACGCCTGTTTTACCACAAACCAAGATCAAGGATGAAGCCATGTACCTTTCTAATGCCGAGCGCTGGGCGCAAATCTGTGACAGACAAGTGGAACTGATGGGAAAGCTCAGTGAGCAGTTTCCCGAGCGGCGAGAGCAACTGCAACATCTCACCCATAGCTGGCAAGACGTCAAACAGCAGGTGCGCCGGGGCGATACCCCCCACATACCGCCACTGCGTTGAGAACTGAATCAATTTATAAAACAGAGCCGCTCAGGGAGCGGCTCTGTTACTTTTGGTTGGTGGGAGGAAGATGGGGCTTGCCCGTGCAGGTCTGTCCTATGGCTTGCCTGGGCAGCGCAATTTTGCTGCTTAGAAAGCGTAACTGACACTCGCCAGCACAGTGTCGTCATTCTGGAAGGTGCCACTGCTTATCTCGGCATCCGAATCTATATCTGTGTCCAACCAGGCCAGAGACAGACCAAAACCGGCAATCTCAGTCGAGACACCTATGGAGTAATCCAGATATTTGCCCATATCGTCATCGGGCGCATCGCCGAAGTTGTAACCCAGGTGCAGATCCAGGCTCCAGTTTTCGGCAAACTCATAACTATAGTTCAGCTCGGCATAGTGGTAGTCCAGATCTGAACCCGCATAGTCATTGGTGTACCAGTAGGCAGCCCTAAAATCGCTGAACTCGAGGCCGAAAGAGATTTCGTTGTAGTCCTGAGAGACATTGTCGCCCGGGTACATATAGCGCAGCAGAGTAATGTCATAGGCCAGGTTGTCGTTGATTTCACCGGCGTAACCCAGGTAGACATCCAGTTCGAAATCGGCATCCACCTGCTCCTCTGTGGGAGTGCCGTCTTCATCGAATTCCACATTACTGGCCCAGGCCCCGACGAAGAAACCCGAGTCGTGACTCCAGTCCAGACTAGCTTGCACGGCAAAGTCACCGGCGGTTTGTGATACGCCTCTAAAGCGGTAGTCATTGGTCACGGCTATCTCGCCGCTGACTTCGGCCATGGCAGAGGTTGAGGTTATGGCGCCGCCAAGCAGCAGTGCCCATAGCAGAGGGTTGGTTCTTCTTATCACTGGGTTCACAAGCATTTCTCCCTTCTTTGGTTTGCCGGCCCCGTCCGGGAACATCCCGGCGCGACCTGGTTTATGCCAAACAACAGCAGCTATGCTGAGACCTCATGGCGGTTTTGTTTTTATCTGTTGGATTCAAACACCACATAGAGCTTGCGGCAGGGAACCGTTACTTGCCAGCTGCCGCGAAAACCGGCCGGGATAACAAACCTGTCGCCGGGGCCAACTTCGAGACGATTTCCCTGTTCATCGCTGATGACACTGTTACCCTCGAGGATTTCGCAATACTCGTGCTCAGTGTAGTTAACTTTCCAAGTGCCTGTTTCGCTTTGCCAAATTCCGGTATGAAACTGCTCACAGGGGCTGGAGTAATGGTTCTCCAGTCGTTGCAGAGGCGCGCCCTGCAGACGCTTTTCCTCGGTGATGGAGTATTCACTTACCTCGGGAGTATTGCGCGCCAGTACTCTGATATTGTTGATGTGCATCAGGCTCTCCCTCTCTCCCTATTTCATGGTCGGCATGATGAAATCGGCACTCAGCTGTTTGGGCCAGCGGGCGGTAACGGCTTTGCGCCGGGTGTAGAAGCGAACTCCATCCGGGCCGTGCATATGCAGTGGGCCAAACAGCGAGCGTTTCCAACCGCCGAAACTGTGAAATGCCATAGGCACAGGGATAGGCACATTGACCCCTACCATGCCGACTTGCACCGAGTGGCAAAAGTCGCGCGCCAGCTCGCCACTCTGGGTAAAGATGGCGGTGCCGTTGCCGAACTCATGTTGATTGATAAGAGCCAGCGCCGAGTCATAGTCGGCCACCCTGACTATGCAAAGCACTGGGCCGAAGATCTCTTCCCGGTAAATCTGCATCTCGGGGGTGACGGCATCGAACAGGGTCGCACCGAGAAAGAAACCTTCGCTGTCTGCCAAGGTATTGCGGCCATCGACCAGGCAAACTGCGCCCTGCTGTATACCGCTGTCTATATAGCTGCAGACCTTGTCCAGATGCGCGCGGGAGATGAGCGGCCCCATTTCCATACCCGGCTCCAGGCCGTTACCTACCTTGAGCGCGGCTATCTTGGGTTGCAGTTTTTCTATCAGGGCATCGGCCACATCAGCAACCGCCAGCACCACGGAAATAGCCATACAGCGCTCGCCGGCAGAACCATAGGCCGCGCCCATCAGGGCGTTGCTGGCCAGTTCCAGATCGGCATCCGGCATCAGCAGCATGTGGTTCTTGGCGCCGCCGAGTGCCTGTACCCGTTTGCCGTGGGCCGATGCCTTACTGTAGATATACTCGGCCACAGGCGTTGAACCGACAAAGGAGATGGCCTGAACATCCTGATGGCAGAGCAGGGTATCTACCGCCAGCTTGTCGCCGTTGATAACATTGAAGACCCCATCCGGCAGCCCGGCCTGGGTTAACAGCTCGGCAATTCTGAGTACCGGCGCCGGATTCTTTTCCGATGGCTTCATCACAAAGGTATTGCCGCAGGCGATGGCAATCGGGAACATCCACATGGGAACCATGACAGGGAAATTGAACGGCGAAATGCCGGCAACCACCCCGAGCGGTTGATTGATGCTCCAGGCATCGACGCCAGTGCCAACCTGCTCAGTGTGTTCCCCCTTGAGAAGATGGGGAATGCCGCAGGCAAACTCCACCACTTCCAGTCCTCGAACCAACTCGCCCCTGGCATCCTCAAGCACTTTGCCGTGTTGCAGGCAGATAAGTTCGGCCAGCTCATCCATGTGGGCTTCTACCAGGGCTTTGAAGCGAAACAGCACCCGCGCCCGGTTAAGGGGCGATACCTTTGACCAAGCGTCAAAAGCCTGCTTGGCCGAGTCTATCGCCCGTTCTGTATCAGCCTGGGAGGCGAGGGCGACTCTGGCTTGCTCTTCGCCGTTGGCCGGGTTGAAAATGGGCAGTGAAGCCTGTGCCCGGCTGCCATCTGTCTCATGTCCATCTATATAGTGGCTGTAAATACGCATAACTATCCTGTGTGCTTCAGTCGACGGTTAGGATGGCGTCGGCCAGGGTGGAAATCAGTTGATCTATTTGGGACTCTTCCACTATCAGTGGTGGTGAGAGGGCTATGATGTCGGCGGTGGCCCGTACCAGCGCACCTTGCCAGAAACAGCGCTCGAAAATCTGATAGCCGCGTTTGCCAACACCTTGCGGGCTGGGGGCCAGCTGAATGCCACCTACCAGGCCGGTATTGCGAATATCAATGACATTGGGCAGCCCCTTGAGACTGTGCAGCGCCTGCTCAAAATAGGGCGCCAGCGTTGTAGTGCGCTCAAACAGCTTTTCGTCACTGTAGATATCCAGGGTGGCCAGTGCCGCCGCGGCCGCAACCGGATGCCCTGAATAGGTATAGCCGTGAAAGAACTCGATCATCGCCTCGGGGCCCTGCATACAGGCATCGTGAATCGCTTGCTGCACAAACACCGCGCCCATGGGGATGGCGCCATTGTTGAGCGCCTTGGCCGTGGTCATTATGTCCGGAGTCACATCCCAGTGGTTGCTGGCAAAAGCGCCGCCCACCCGGCCAAAACCTGTGATTACCTCATCGAATATCAGCAAGATGCCGTATTTTTGAGTGATCTCCCGAAGGCGCTTGAGATAGCCCTTGGGTGGCAATATTACCCCGGCCGAGCCTGACATGGGCTCGACGATAACGGCGGCGATATTCTCTGCGCCATGCAGGGCAATCAGCCCCTCGAGCGCCTCGGCCTTGTCGGCGCCATGCTCGGGCAAGCCGCGGCTGAAGGCGTTGGCTTCCATATCCAGAGTGTGGGGCAGGTGATCGACGCCGCCGAGGAGCTGCGGGCTGAAACCTTTGCGGTTATTACCAATTCCGCCCACCGAAATACCGCCAAAGCCCACACCGTGATAGCCCAGCTCACGGCCGATAAAACGGCTGCGGCTCGGCTCGCCATTGGCTCTGTGGTAACACAGCGCCAGCTTGAGTGCGGTGTCGACCGACTCTGAGCCCGAGTTGGTAAAGAAGATACGGTTCATGCCGGGCGGGGCGATTTCACTGAGGCGCTCGGCCAACTCGAATGCCAACGGATGACCCATCTGAAAACTGGGGGCATAGTCCATTTCGCGGATCTGACGGCTGACCGCCTCGCTGATCTCCGCCCGGCCATGGCCGGCATTACAGCACCAAAGACCTGCGGTGCCGTCCAGCACCTGACGGCCATCGACATCCCGGTAATACATGCCTTCGGCCGAAGCCAGTAGCCTGGGAGTCTGCTTGAATTGACGGTTGGCACTGAAAGGCATCCAGTAATGCTCGAGATTGCCCTGTGTTTTCGCCTGTTGTTTTAGCTCTGCCATAAGCATTAACCTTAGTGTTGCGGGCTTGTTAATGGTGATTGATATTTCGCTATGCTATGTCAGAAATAATGAACATGGAAGGCCTGTGTGCAATTATTTATGCCAAAAAATCTATTTTTGTAAAATATATTGAATTTATGCCGTGCTCGAGGCTAATCTGGAGCGACCCGAATAACTGGCGATGGCTGCACGAGTTGGCCGCGATAGGCCTACTGAGGTAGTGGAATGCCCGCTTGCAAGCAGATGAGAGGATTTATGAGTACACCGCAAACCCGTCAGCAATGGCAGCAGTTGGCTGCGCAATTGCAGATCTGTGGCCAGGCCTTTATCCATGGAGAGTATTGTGCAGCCGTATCCGGCGAGACCTTCGATTGCATCAGCCCTGTGGATGGCAACAAGCTTGCCGCCGTAGCCAGTTGCGATCTGGCCGATGCCGAGGCGGCGGTGGCCAGTGCCAGAGCCAGTTTTGAATCCGGAGTCTGGTCGCGAATGGCGCCGGTAGAGCGCAAAAAGGTGATGATACGCTTTGCCGATTTGCTGGAGGTGCATAGTGATGAACTGGCCTTGCTGGAAACCCTGGATATGGGCAAGCCAATTCGTTTTTCCAAGTCGGTGGATGTGACCAATGCCGCCAGGGCCTTGCGTTGGTCCGGCGAAGCGGTTGACAAGATTTACGACGAGATAGCGCCCACCGCTGACAATGAAATCGGCATGATCACCCGTGAGCCTGTCGGGGTAGTGGCCGCGATTGTGCCATGGAACTTCCCCCTGTTGATGGCCTGCTGGAAACTGGGGCCGGCGCTGGCCAGCGGTAACTCTGTCATCCTCAAACCCTCGGAAAAATCCCCTTTGACGGCGATTCGTATGGCTGCCATTGCCTTGGAAGCCGGGATCCCGCCCGGAGTGCTCAATGTATTGCCCGGTTTTGGTCATACAGTTGGCAAGGCGCTGGCGCTGCATATGGATGTCGATACCCTGGTGTTTACCGGCTCCACCAAGATAGCCAAGCAACTGATGGTTTACGCCGGTCAGTCCAATATGAAACGTGTGTGGTTGGAGGCCGGTGGTAAGAGCCCGCACATAGTCTTTAACGATTGCCCGGATCTCAAGGCGGCGGCGCAGGCGGCAGCTTCGGCCATCGCCTTCAACCAGGGCGAAGTTTGCACCGCAGGTTCGCGCCTGCTGGTGGAATCCGGGGTCAAGGAGCAGCTGATAGCGCTCATTATCGACGAGCTCAAATCCTGGCAGCCGGGGCATCCGCTGGATCCGGATACTGTCAGTGGCGCGGTGGTGGATCAGCAGCAGCTGCAGACTATTCTCGGTTATATCGAGGCGGGTAAGCAGCAAGGTGCTGTGCTGGCCTGTGGCGGCGAGCAACTCATGGCTGAAACCGGTGGCGTCTACGTGGCGCCGACTCTGTTCCGTGAAGTGAATAATCAGATGAGTATCGCCCGCGAGGAGATCTTCGGCCCTGTGCTGAGTGTGATTGAATTTGAGGGAATGGAGCAGGCGATAGCCATTGGCAACGATACCATCTATGGCTTGGCGGCCGGTGTGTGGACTGCGGATCTCAGCAAGGCCCATAGAACCGCCAAGGCGCTGAGAAGCGGTATGGTGTGGATCAATCATTATGACGGCGGCGACATGACGGCGCCCTTCGGTGGTTATAAGCAGTCGGGTAACGGCCGAGATAAGTCGCTGCATGCTTTTGATAAATACACAGAAATTAAGGCGACCTGGATAGCGATTTAATCGGTTTGCTGTAATAGACAATCCCCCTGCATTGCGGGGGGAAAGAGGCTAAGTTCAGGGCTTGAGATGTTCACGCACAGGTTCAAACAGCGCATCGAGCAGCACTTGAGTGCGGTTATCTTCGACTCGCAGCTTCAGCCAACCGTCACTGCCGAGAATTTCAAGCTGCCTGCACACGAGTTTCGGCGGTGAGGCTTGCAGTTCCCCTTTGAGGCGAAAAATCCCCTGCGGCGTATGAATGCGGCTGATATCGAAGCGAGTATTCACGACGGCCACAATGCCTTTGCTGTACTTATTTTCAAAATGACTCCCTATTCAACATACACTCGTCTTCAAAACAGGCCTTTTTCAAGATAGGCTTTGTTCAGAATAGATCCTTGAATCTATGGTACAGCATGCCTGCCGCCAGAATGGGCGAGCGCAGCGCCGGGCCACCCGGGAAGGTCATATGCTCTATTGAGGCAAAGATATCGAAGCGCTCAGCCTGCTGACTGATAGCTTCTGCCAGCAGACGCCCCGCCATATGGGTGGCGTTGACGCCGTGCCCGGCATAGGCCTGGGCGAAATAGATGTTGGGGCTATCCGGCAACCTGCCTATCTGCGGCATACGATTGGCGCCAATCCCTATCATGCCGCCCCACTGATAATCTATTTTCACGCCCTTGAGCGCCGGGAAGACTCTTTCCATATTGGGCCTGAGCGCGGCGCAAATGTCCTTGGGATCTCTGCCTGAGTAGTTGCACAGCCCGCCAAATAGCAGACGGTTGTCGGCCGACAGATGAAAATAGTCCAGTGCTATGCTCATATCGGCGAAGGCCATATTCTGCGGAATAATGTCAGCGCAAAGTGCTTGCGACAGGGGCTCGGTCGCCAGCAGATAACTGCCGGCCGGTAGCACCTTGCCGCCGATATGAGGTTCGAGTTTGGCACCTATATAGGCATTGCCGGCCAAAATTAGATAACGGCAACGGACTTCGCCGCCCTCAGTCCTGACCCGTATCTGCTCGCCCTTGATTATTTCGGTGGCGGCGCTGTCTTCATAGATGTTAACCCCCAGGCTTCGGGCCGCACGGGCTTCGCCGAGGGCTAGATTCAAAGGGTGCAGATGGCCGCTGCCCATGTCGCTGAGCGCGCCGAGATAACGCTCAGAGCCTATGACTTCCGGCAACTGCTCCTTGGACAACAGCTTGAGCTTATGTGGGTAGTTAAGTTGCTCAAGCTCGGTAAGCTCCTGCTCAAGCTCCTGCATATGTCTTGGTTTCAGCGCCAGATCGCAGTAGCCCCAGCGCAGATCGCAATCGATTTGGTATTGCGCTATCCGTTGCCGGACGATATCGACGGCTTCAAAACCCATCTGCTTGATAGCCAGCACACCTTCTTTACCTATACTCGGCTCAAACTGTTCAATATTATGGCCAATACCGCGGATCAACTCCCCGCCATTACGGCCAGAGGCGCCCCAGCCCACTTTTTTGGCTTCCAGTATGGTGACCGCAAAGCCTCGCTCAGCCAGTTCTATGGCACTGTTGAGGCCGCTGAAGCCAGCGCCTATTACGCAGACATCTGTCTCCAAGGACTCTTCCAGCCTGGGATGCTGAAACAATTCTTTGGCGGTCGCATGGTAAAAAGAGGCGGGATAGTTGTCACTGTGAATGGGGGACTGGATTGGCATCATGGCTCCGTTCTTGTTATAAGTTTGGACTCGGCTGGTTACATCCGACGGTCGTCGCACTCTTGCCTTCAAAGTGTTCGTTTTATTTAACATGCTTTTGTCATATAATACAAAACAATTTCACCGGGACCCTGGTTGCCCTAGTGCAGAAGCCGCTGCCGACCGTGTCCTGTAACCGCCTGATAAGAGATTTTTGGGGGATTTGCGATTTGGATATAGGTGCCAGCCTCAAGGCTGTTAGAAAGATGAAAGGCCTGTCCCAGCGTGAGCTGGCTAAGCGCGCCGGGGTGACCAACAGCACCATCTCTATGATAGAGAAAAACAGTGTCAGCCCTTCAGTCAGCTCACTCAAGAAAGTGCTTTCGGGGATCCCCATGTCGCTGGTGGAGTTTTTCTCCATAGGTGAAAACGGCACTACCGAGCAAAAAGTGGTGTATCGCTCCAATGAGCTTTTGGACATAGGTACAGGGCCGCTGGAGTTCAAGCTCATTGGTCGGGATTATCCCAACCGTGCCATGTCTGTGATGTCGGAGACTTATCCCCCGGGCGCCGATACGGGGGAAGAGATGCTGCGCCACGAAGGGGAAGAAGCGGCGCTGGTGATTACCGGTCGCTTTGAACTGACGGTCGGTGAAGAGGTGTTTATTCTGGAGGCCGGTGACAGCTACTATTTCAATAGCGAACAACCACACAGGTTCCGCAATCCTTTCGATGAACCCTGTCATCTGGTTAGTGCCACCACTCCTGCCAACTTTTGATCTTCCATTTCCTCAGCTGATTGCGATTTGCTGCCCGTAAATTCACTTCGGGCAGCATATTTGCCTGAAAGTGTAAATAATATCGACCGTATAACCCCGTGTGCACCGAATTGGTGCCCGCTGAACCAGTGTGATGCAAAGCCAATTTTTTGCCTTGTTCAAGCTTGTTTACACCTATCTCAAACACAAGGTATTTTTAAATATTCATTTAAAAATAAAAGCTTAAACAATTTTAGTTTGAGGCTGCGTTTAACAGGATATTAACCTCTTGCCTGTGCGAAAAAATCCGTGTAGTGTGTGAAAAAATGAACATTTGCTTTAGTGAATGTTCAAAACTGAGACCTGGATTTGAGTGTTTTGGGGTGAGATATGGCACAGGCAGCAATGGCGTTGGTGGGTGTAACCGCATGCAATGAGCAGTTGGGGCTGCATCCTTTCAATATTGTTGGCGAGAAATACCTCTTGGGCGTGGTCGAAGGTGCCGGAGCCTGGCCCCTGGTGATCCCGGCATTGGGGGCCGATACCCCGATAGCACAACTGCTCGAACGCCTAGACGGCATATTGTTTACCGGCTCCCCCTCCAATGTTGAACCTCATCACTACCAAGGCCCGGCCAGCGAACCGGGCACCCACCATGATCCCAAGCGGGATGACACTACCTTGCCTTTAATTCGCGCCGCCATAGAGGCCGGAGTGCCGGTACTCGGGATCTGCCGCGGCTTTCAGGAAATGAATGTGGCTTACGGCGGCAGTTTGCACCAGAAGCTTTATGAAGTGGGTGGTTTTATTGAACACAGAGAAGACAAGAGTGCGCCGCTGGAGGTGCAGTATGGCTTGTCCCACGAGGTCAGCATAGAACCTGGAGGGATGCTTTTCGACGCCTGGGGCCGTAGCCATGCGATGGTTAATTCCGTCCATACTCAGGGCGTGGAGCGCCTGGGTCAGGGGTTGCGGCCTGAAGCGCATGCTCCAGATGGTCTGATTGAAGCCTTCTCTGTCACCGATGCCAAGGCATTCGCCTTGGGAGTGCAGTGGCATCCCGAATGGCAGGTCAGAAATAACCCCTTCTACAGCGCAATTTTTAAGGCCTTTGGGGAGGCTTGCAGTCTTAGGGCGCAACAGCGGAATAAATAATATGAATAAGCTTGAAGCCTTCTTAAAAGAACAAAAAATAACCGAAGTTGAATGTGTTATCTGCGATATGACAGGTATCGCCCGCGGCAAAATTGCCCCGGTAGACAAGTTTATCGATGAAAAGGGCATGCGGCTGCCCGAGAGTGTGCTGCTGCAAACCGTGACCGGCGATTATGTCGATGATGAGGCCTACTATGGTCTGCTCAACAGCGCCGATATCGACTTTGTCTGCGTGCCAGATGAAAACGCGGTCTTTATGTTGCCCTGGACCCTGGAGGCCACGGCTCAGGTGATCCACGATACCTATGACAAGATGGGCAATCCGCTGGAGCTGTCGCCGCGCAACGTATTGAAAAAAGTGCTCAAGCTCTATGAAGATAAGGGCTGGGAGCCGGTGATTGCCCCCGAGATGGAGTTTTATCTCACCAGTCGCAGTGACGATCCTGATCTGCCACTCAAGCCCCCGGTTGGTCGTTCCGGCCGCGCCGAATCCGGACGTCAGTCCTTCTCCATCGATGCCGCCAATGAGTATGACCCCCTGTTTGAGGATATGTACGACTGGTGTGAGGCGCAGGAGCTGGATATCGACACCCTGATCCACGAGGAAGGCACGGCGCAGATGGAGATCAACTTCAGCCACGGTAATCCACTGGCGCTGGCGGATCAGGTGTTTGTGTTCAAACGCACCCTGAGAGAGGCCGCCCTCAAGCACGGCGTCTGCGCCACCTTTATGGCCAAGCCTGTGACCAATGAGCCAGGCAGCGCCATGCACCTGCATCAGAGCGTTATCGACAAGGAAACCGGCAAGAATATCTTCACCCGCGAAGATGGCACCATGAGCCAGAACTTCCTCAGTTATATCGGCGGGCTGCAGCGCTTTATGCCGGAATTTCTGCCACTGATGGCGCCCAACGTCAACTCATTCCGCCGCTTCCTGCCGGGCACTTCGGCGCCGGTCAATCTGGAGTGGGGCGAGGAGAATCGCACCTGTGGCCTGAGGATCCCCGAGTCTTCACCGCAAAATCGCCGCATTGAAAACCGTATCCCGGGGGCCGATGCCAACGCCTATCTGGCCATTGCCGCCAGCTTGTTGTGCGGCTATTTGGGAATCGTTGAAGACGTGAAACCTTCGACGCCGGTGCAGGGCCGGGCCAACGAAGACCGCTCGGGGATCTCTTTGCCGCAGACCCTGGAAGAGGCGATGGCCATGATGGAAGAGAGCCAATATTGCCGTAAATATCTGGGGGAAGACTTCACCACAGGTTTTGTCGCGGTCAAGCGCGCCGAGCTTGAGAATTTTCGCCGGGTGGTGAGTTCCTGGGAGCGGGAATTCCTGCTGCTGACTGTCTAAGGAGGGAGAGATGAAATCACAACAGACTCAAGGCTGGCAGGCCAAGGACCATGCCCACCACTTGCATCCCTTTACCGATCCCAAGGCGTTGAAACAGGCCGGCGGGCGGGTGATCACCCGCGCCGATGGCGTCTATATCTGGGATTCACAGGGCAATCAAATTCTCGATGGCATGGCCGGACTCTGGTGCGTCAACATGGGCTATGGCTTGCGTTCCATCGCCGATGTGGCGGCGCATCAGTTGCTGGAACTGCCTTACTACAACAGCTTCTTTCAGTGCAGCCACCCGCCGGCGATTGAACTGGCCGCCGAGATAGCCGCGCTGGCACCACCTCATATGAACAAGGTGTTTTTCACCGGCTCTGGCTCAGAGGCCAATGACACCAACTTGCGCCTGGTGCGTCATTACTGGGACATCCAGGGCAAGCCGGAGAAGAAAACCATTATCTCGCGCCACAATGCCTATCACGGTTCCACAGTTGCCGGTGCCAGTCTTGGTGGCATGAGCGGTATGCATGCCCAGGGCGATCTGCCCATTCCAGGCATAGTCCACATCGCCCAACCTTACTGGTATGGCGAAGGCCAGGGACTGTCTGCCGAAGAGTTTGGCATTCGCTGTGCCCGCGAGCTTGAAAGCAAGATCCTCGAGCTGGGTGAAGACAAGGTAGCGGCCTTTATTGCCGAGCCTATTCAGGGCGCCGGCGGCGTGATAGTCCCGCCGGACAGCTATTGGCCGGAGATCAAAAAGATCCTCGCCAAGTACGACATATTGTTCATCCTCGATGAAGTGATCACCGGCTTTGGCCGCACCGGCTGTTACTTTGCCGCCGAGTATTACGATCTTGCACCGGATCTGATCACCATAGCCAAGGGGATGACTTCGGGCTACGCCCCCATGGGCGGGGTGATAGTGTCGGATAAAGTCGCCGATGCGTTGGATAAGGGCGGTGAATTTGCTCACGGCTACACTTATTCGGGCCATCCACTCAGTGCCGCGGTGGCACTGGAAAACTTACGCCTGATGAAGCAGGAAAACATAGTCGCCAAAGTGGCCGAGGAAACCGCGCCTTATCTGCAGCAGCGGCTGCGGCAAGTCTTGGCCCAGCATCCGCTGGTGGGCGAGGTGCGCGGCGTTGGCATGGTGGCCGCGCTGGAACTGGTCGCCGATAAGGCAAGTCATCAGCGCTTTGCTGCCGAGCTTGGGGTAGGTACTCAGTGCCGGGAGCATTCCATCGCCAGTGGCTTGGTGATGCGGGCGGTGGGAGACACTATGATCATCGCGCCAC
The DNA here is from genome assembly GCF_019670705.1 of Shewanella carassii. Classification (NCBI taxonomy): domain Bacteria; kingdom Pseudomonadati; phylum Pseudomonadota; class Gammaproteobacteria; order Alteromonadales; family Shewanellaceae; genus Shewanella; species Shewanella carassii. Next base: position 3,318,803 of record NZ_AP024618.1, on the reverse strand, counting down.
CCCTGGTGATAACCCAGGCTCAAATCGATGAGTTGGTAACAAAGGCGAAACAAGCGCTCGATATGACCTACGCGGATGTACAAAAATCGAACGGTTAAGATTGCCTGCCATTGGCGGTAAGGGCATGATATACCTTGCTGCCAAGGCGCCGATGCGGGTTTTAGGGAGTAGCATTGGTGACACTAATAACAATGACAATAAGTTAACAATTGAAGGCGGGTTACAACCGCTGCTACCCGTAAAAGGAGAGAGCATGAAGCTATTGACCAAAGTAACGTCTGTGGCACTGTTGGGAGGCCTTGCGGCCGCTGCCACGGCCCAGGCCGAAGAAGTCGTCCGGGTGTATAACTGGAGTGACTATATCGCCGAAGATACCCTGGCCAACTTCCAGAAGGAAACCGGGATCCGGGTGATCTATGACGTGTTTGACAGCAACGAAGTGGTTGAAGCCAAACTGCTTTCCGGCCGCTCCGGTTATGACATTGTCGTGCCTTCGAACAACTTTCTTGCCAAGCAGATCAAGGCCGGGGCCTTTAAGCCTCTGGATAAAAGCAAGTTGAGCAACTATCAGAATCTGGATCCCCAGTTGATGAAACAGCTGGAGAAGGCCGATCCGGGCAATCAGTATGCCGTGCCTTACCTCTGGGGCACCAACGGCATAGGCTATAACGTCGCCAAGGTAAAAGAGCTGCTGGGAGAGGATGCACCCACAGATTCGCTCGAACTGATGTTCAACCCCAAGTATGCCCAGAAGCTGTCATCCTGCGGCATGTCCATGCTGGACTCGGCCGATGATATGGTGCCGCAGGCGCTGATCTATCTGGGATTGGATCCCAACAGTACCAAGGCGGCCGACTTTGAAAAGGCCGGTGAAGTGCTGGCCAAGATACGGCCTTATATCACCTATTTCCACTCATCGCGCTATATCTCGGATCTGGCCAATGGTGATATCTGTGTCGCCTTCGGTTTCTCCGGCGATATCCTCCAGGCGGCTACCCGCGCCGATGAGGCCGGTAACGGCAACAAGATTGCCTATACCATTCCCAAGGAAGGCGCCAACCTGTGGTTCGATATGTTGGCCATCCCTGCCGACGCCGGCAATGTCGACAATGCGCTGACCTTTATCAACTATCTGCTCAGGCCAGAAGTGATAGCCCCCATCTCCAACTATGTTTCCTACGCCAACCCCAATGTACCGGCGCAGAAACTGGTGGATGAGTCTATCCGCAACGATCCCGGCATCTATCCACCACAGGCAACTCTGGACAACCTGTATGTGGGGGAAATTCGTCCACTCAAGGCCCAGCGGGCCCTGACCCGGGTTTGGACCAAGGTTAAATCCGGCCAATAACAATAACTCAGGGGCCAGCTGCCCCTTCATTGTCTGATTGCGTAGTACAGGCAAACTTTACTCGTTCCACCAGCGGCGGCCGCTGAGCCGCCCATTTGGTATTTTGCGGAGAAGTATTATGGCAATCACCTCGGGCATTCCTGTCAAACCCAATAATAAAACTCAGGATGAAGTGCTGCTCAAAATCGAGCGGGTCAGCAAGCTCTTTGACGATGTTCGCGCCGTGGATGATGTGTCGCTGACCATCAACAAGGGCGAGATCTTTGCCTTGCTCGGCGGCTCAGGCTCAGGCAAGTCGACTCTTTTGAGAATGTTGGCCGGTTTTGAAAAGCCTACCGAAGGACGCATTTTTCTCGATGGTCAGGACATTACCCATCTGCCGCCCTATGAACGCCCCATCAATATGATGTTCCAATCCTACGCCCTGTTTCCCCATATGACGGTGGCGCAGAATATCGCCTTCGGTCTCAAGCAGGACAAGTTACCCAAGGCTGAAATCGAGCAGCGGGTGCAGGAGATGCTCAAGCTGGTGCATATGGAAAAATATGCCCGCCGCAAGCCGCATCAACTCTCCGGCGGTCAGCGCCAGCGGGTGGCGTTGGCCCGTTCTTTGGCCAAGCGGCCGAAACTCTTGTTGCTTGACGAGCCCATGGGGGCGCTGGATAAAAAACTGCGAACCCAGATGCAGCTGGAGGTGGTGGAAATTCTCGAGCGGGTAGGGGTGACCTGCGTCATGGTTACCCATGATCAGGAAGAAGCCATGACCATGGCCGAGCGGATTGCCATCATGAGCGATGGCTGGATAGCCCAGACCGGTTCGCCTATGGATATCTATGAAAGCCCCAATAGCCGGATGATTGCCGAGTTTATCGGCACAGTGAATCTGTTTGAGGGGGAGATCACCGCCGATGAGGTGGACCATGTGATCATTCAGTCCGAGAGCCTGAACCAGGCGTTTTACGTGGGTTATGGGGTGTCTACCAGCGTCGAGGACAAGCATGTCTGGTTGGCGGTCAGGCCGGAAAAAACCCTGATAAGCCGCGAGCAGCCCGAAGAGCAATACAACTGGGCCAAGGGCATAGTCCACGATATCGCCTATCTCGGTGGCTTCTCCGTGTATTACATTCGCCTTGGCAATGGTCAGATAGTCCAGTGCAGCATGACCAACCGTGAACGCCGCGCCGATCACCCCACCTGGGATGATGAAGTCTATATCAGCTGGGAGGACACCAGTGGCGTGGTGTTAAGATCATGAAGAAGCTCAAGTTAGGATTCAAAGGCCGCCACCTGACCATAGGCTTTCCCTATCTGTGGTTGCTGCTGTTTTTCGCGCTGCCGTTTGCCATAGTATTGAAGATAAGCTTTTCCACCGCGGCGATTGCCATTCCGCCCTATGAGCCAAGTTTTCAGTATGCCGACGAAGTGCTGCAGGTATTTATCAACCTGAGTAACTATCTGCTGCTGCTCAGCGACTCCATGTACTACTCGGCCTATCTCAACTCGCTCAAGATGGCGTTGGTTTCCACCCTAGGTTGTCTGCTGCTGGGGTATCCCATGGCCTATGCCATTGCTCGGGCGCCGGCCAGGTTGCAGACAGTGCTGCTATTGTTGGTGATGTTACCCTCCTGGACCTCATTTCTTATTCGGGTCTACGCCTGGATGGGGATTTTGAGTAATACAGGGCTTATCAATAACCTGCTGCTGGGGCTTGGGATTGTTGATGAGCCGCTGCAGATGCTCAATACCAATCTGGCGGTGTATATCGGCATCATCTATGCGTATCTGCCCTTTATGATATTGCCGCTGTACGCCACCTTGGTGAAGCTGGATGTCAGCCTGCTGGAAGCCGCGGCGGATCTCGGCTCCCGCAGTCTCAATACCTTCTGGAAAGTGACGCTGCCCCTGTCCAAGAGCGGCGTCATTGCCGGCTCCATGCTGGTGTTTATTCCGGCCGTGGGGGAGTTTGTGATCCCCGAGCTGCTTGGCGGGCCGGACTCGCTGATGATAGGTAAGGTGCTGTGGCAAGAGTTCTTCAACAACCGTGACTGGCCGGTGGCTTCATCGCTGGCGATAGTGATGCTGGTGCTGCTGATTGTGCCCATCACCCTGTTCCATCGCTATCAGAGCCGCAGTCTGGAGAAAGAGATATGAAGAAGCTGAGTTTCTCGACCCTGATGTTATGGATTGGGCTGGTGTTTCTGTATGCCCCCATGTTTATTCTGATTTTCTACTCTTTCAACGCCTCCAAACTGGTAACTGTCTGGGGTGGCTTTTCCGCCAAGTGGTACGCCGAGCTGTTTGCCGATCAGCAGATACTGGATGCGGTCTGGACCAGTCTGCAAATCGCTTTTTACAGCTCGACCATGGCGGTGATCATAGGCACTATGGCGGCCTTTGTGATGACTCGTTTTCGTCGCTCCTGGGCCAAGCTGACGCTGTCGAACATGATTACGGCGCCCTTGGTTATGCCCGAGGTGATCACGGGTCTGTCGCTGATGCTGCTGTTTGTGCATATGTCGGATCTACTCGGCTGGCCAGCTGAGCGGGGCAGGATGACAGTTTGGATTGCCCATTCCACCTTCTGCGCCGCCTATGTGGCCGTGGTGGTGTCATCGCGCCTCAGGGAGCTGGATCTCTCTATTGAAGAGGCGGCAATGGATCTGGGGGCGACACCGCTGAAGACCTTCTTCCTGATAACTGTGCCCATGATAGCCCCGGCGCTGATGGCGGGTTGGCTGTTGTCGTTCAGCCTGTCGCTGGACGATCTGGTGATTGCCAGCTTCGCCTCGGGACCTGGCGCCACTACATTGCCTATGGTGGTGTTCTCCTCGGTGCGGCTCGGGGTGTCCCCCAAGATCAACGCCCTGGCGACACTGATCATTCTGGTGGTATCCCTGATCGCTTTCCTGTCCTGGTATCTGGCGCGCCGCGCCGAACGCCGCAGCAGACAAACAGAGGAATAACAATTAGGCGGTTGGCTGTGACAGCCACCGCCGCTATCTCTTTTGTGTGTTTTAAATTTTGAACAATGTGTGTTTTATAATACGTTTTCTACTGGTTTTAGTCGATTTAACTGTGTAGGATGATGCAAGTGTTAAAAATAACAAACATAAAAGGCTGGATTAACCATGACTGCCACTGCCCACACCTCCTCTTATTATGCCGATTCGGCCAATGACACCCGTGAACGCAACAGCTTAAGTGAGGTGCTGGAAACCGATGTCTGTGTGATTGGGGCAGGTTATACCGGGCTCAGCTCGGCGCTGCACCTGTTGGAGGCCGGTTTCAAGGTGGTGGTATTGGAAGCGGCCAGAGTGGGCTGGGGCGCCTCTGGCCGCAACGGTGGCCAGATAGTCAACAGCTACAGCCGCGATCTCGATGTGATAGAAAGCACTGTTGGTAAGACGCAGGCCAAGCTCTTTGGCGAAATGGCCTTCGAGGGCGGCCGCATCATCCGCGAACGCATCGAAAAATACCAGATAGATTGTGACCTCAAAAACGGCGGGGTATTTGCCGCCATCAACCGCAAACAGATGGGGCATCTGCAGCAGCAAAAAGCCCTCTGGGAGCGATATGGCCACATAGAACAGCTGCAGCTGTTGGATGATGCCGGCATTCGCCAGGTGGTCAATACAGACCGTTATATCGGCGGCTTGCTGGACAAGAGTGGCGGCCACATCCATCCGCTGAACCTGGCGCTGGGTGAGGCGAGGGCAGTGGAATCTCTCGGTGGAAAAATTTTTGAGGATTCGGCCGTAGTACGTATCGACGAAGGGGAGTACCCTATAGTACATACCGCCAATGGCCAGGTTAAGGCCAGGTTTGTGGTGGTGGCAGGAAATGCCTATCTTGGCAAACTGCTGCCCCAACTTGCTGCCAAATCCATGCCTTGCGGTACCCAGGTAATCACGACAGAACCCTTGGGTGAAGAGTTGGCCCACAGTCTGTTGCCGCAGGACTACTGCGTCGAGGACTGTAACTATCTGCTGGATTATTTCCGCCTGTCGGCCGACAAACGCCTGATCTATGGTGGCGGTGTAGTGTACGGCGCCCGAGATCCGGAGAATATCAAAGCGATTATCCTGCCCAAGCTGCTCAAGACCTTCCCCCAATTGAAAGGGGTCCGTATCGACTACACCTGGACAGGCAACTTTCTGTTGACACTCTCCCGTTTGCCTCAGGTCGGCAGGATTGGCAGCAACATCTATTACTCCCAGGGCTGCAGTGGTCATGGGGTGACTTATACCCACCTGGCGGGCAAGTTGATTGCCGAGGTGCTGACCGGACAGGCGGAGCGTTTCGATGCCTTTGCCAGCCTGCCCCATTATCCATTTCCCGGCGGACATGCCCTGCGAGTCCCCTTTTCTGCGCTCGGCGCCTGGTATTACAGCCTGAGGGACAAACTGGGTATTTGATGCCTATCCGTACAAGGGCGCCCGGCGCCCATTTAAAGGAGTCGCAATGAAACTTAACCAGAGTGCGCTGCTGCGTGAACAAGCCTATATCGATGGCCAGTGGCTGGACGCAGACTCAGGCAAGAAGGTCAATATTTTCAACCCGGCCACCGGCGAGCGTATCGGCAGTGTGCCAGAGATGGGCGCGTTTGAGACCCACAGAGCCATAGATGCCGCCGAGCGGGCTCTTCCGGCCTGGCGGGCGCTGACCGCCAAAGAGCGCAGCACCATTCTCAAACGCTGGTTCGAACTTATCAATCAACATGCCGATGACTTGGCGCTGCTGATGACCACAGAGCAGGGTAAGCCTCTGGCAGAAGCCCGCGGTGAGGTCACCTATGCCGCCTCCTTTATCGAGTGGTTTGCCGAAGAGGGCAAGCGGGTTTACGGCGATACTATCCCCGGGCATCAACAAGACAAGCGCCTGTTGGTGATCAAGCAGCCCGTGGGCGTGACTGCGGCCATTACGCCCTGGAACTTCCCGGCGGCGATGATCACCCGTAAGGCGGGTCCTGCACTGGCGGCCGGTTGCACCATGATAGTCAAACCGGCGCCGCAGACCCCTTTTACCGCTCTGGCGCTGGCCTACCTGGCGATTGAAGCCGGCATTCCTCCCGGCGTCTTCAGCGTGATCACCGGCGATGCCAAGGCGATAGGCAATACCCTTTGCGACAGCGCTGTGGTGCGTAAGCTGTCTTTCACCGGCTCGACCGGCGTGGGCATCCATCTGATGCAGCAATGTGCCGCCACCCTGAAGAAACTGTCACTGGAGCTCGGTGGCAACGCGCCCTTTATCGTGTTTGACGATGCCGATCTGGACGCGGCGGTGGAAGGGGCAATGATCTCCAAATACCGCAATGCCGGCCAGACCTGCGTCTGCGCCAACCGCATCTATGTGCAGTCGTCCGTTTACGATGCCTTTAGCGAAAAGCTGGCCGCCAAAGTGGCCGAGCTCAAGGTAGGTGTCGGCACAGAGTCCGGCATTACCACAGGGCCGCTTATCGACAAGAATGCGGTGAAAAAGGTGCAGGCTCATCTTGAGGATGCCGTCTCCAAAGGCGCCAGGGTCAAGACAGGCGGCCGGGCGCTGGGCGGTAACTTCTTCGAGCCCACTATTTTGACCGAGGTGAATGGCAGCATGCGGGTCGCCAAAGAGGAAACCTTTGGCCCGCTGGCGCCGCTGTTCCGCTTCGACAGTGTCGATGAAGTGATCGCCATGGCCAACGATACCGAGTTCGGCTTGGCGGCCTATTTCTACGCCAGGGATATCTCCAGAGTCTGGAAAGTTGCCGAGGCGCTGGAATACGGAATGGTGGGGATCAATACCGGGCTTATCTCCAACGAAGTAGCGCCTTTTGGCGGCATCAAGGCCTCGGGGCTGGGACGGGAAGGCTCTAAATATGGCATAGAGGAATATCTGGAGATCAAGTATCTCTGCCTCTCGGTCTGATTAACCCATGTCCCGGCGGTGCCGGGACAACAACAGAGGATAGCAGGATGATAAGCAATGACTCTCTGATGGTGCGGCGCCAGGCCGCAGTGGCACCGGGTGTGGGACAGATACACCCTGTGTTTGTGGAACGGGCGGAAAATGCCCGGGTATGGGACGTCGAGGGCCGCGAATATCTGGACTTTGCCGGTGGCATAGCCGTGCTCAATACCGGGCACCTGCATCCCAGAGTCAAGCAGGCGGTTGCCCGCCAGTTGGAAGACTTCTCCCATACCTGTTTTATGGTGCTGGGCTATGAGAGTTATGTGGCCGTCTGCGAAAAACTCAACGCCCTGGTTCCCGGGGATTTCGCCAAGAAGTCGGCGCTGTTTACCAGTGGCTCGGAGGCGGTGGAAAATGCCCTCAAGGTCGCCAGGGCCTACACCAAACGCAGCGGCGTCATCGCCTTTACCTCAGGCTATCATGGCCGCACCATGGCAACGCTGGCGCTCACCGGCAAAGTGGCGCCCTACAGTAAGGGCATGGGGTTGATGCAGGCCAACGTGTTTCGTGCCCAATATCCCTGCGCGCTGCATGGGGTGAGTGACGACGATGCGATGAAGTCCATCGAGCAGATTTTCAAGAATGATGCCGAGCCGGCGGATATTGCCGCCATTATTCTTGAGCCGGTGCAGGGCGAGGGCGGCTTCTATGCCGCATCCCCCGAGTTTATGGCGCGGCTGCGCAAGCTGTGTGACAAGGAAGGGATAGTGCTGATTGCCGATGAGGTGCAGACGGGCGCCGGCCGTACCGGCACCTTCTTTGCCATGGAGCAGATGGGCGTTGCCGCCGATATCACGACTTTTGCCAAGTCCATTGCCGGTGGTTTCCCGCTCTCCGGCATTACCGGCCGGGCCGAGATGATGGATGCCATAGGCCCCGGCGGTTTGGGAGGCACCTATGGCGGCAATCCGCTTGCCTGCGCTGCCGCCCTGGCGGTGATAGAAACCTTCGAGAAGGAACAGCTGCTGGCGCGGGCCAACCAGGTGGGCACTGTCATTAAAGAAGCGCTTGGCAAGCTGCAGCAGGAGTACGACTTTATTGCCGATATTCGCGGCCTGGGCGCCATGGTGGCCATGGAGCTGGTTGAAGACGGTGTGCCCAAGCCCGAGTATTGCGCCCGAGTCCTCACCTTGGCGCGGGAGCGCGGTCTTATCCTGCTTTCCTGTGGCACTTATGGCAATGTGCTGCGTCTCTTGGTGCCTTTGACCGTCAGTGACAGGGATCTGCAGCAGGGGCTTGAGATTATCGCCGAGTGTTTCCGGCAACTGCGTAGTTGAGCGGATAAGGATGATAGGGAAGCCCAGCGCTTCCCTTTTTTATGCTCGCTGGATGTATCTGCCAAAGCGGGTGGTAAGCGTGACGCCTCTTCTTAAATCGGGTCGACAAGCCCCATGGGCCGGACCGCGACGTGAAGCCTATTTACCCCGTCTATGAGTCTTGAAAATGGCGTGACTCTTGGCCGCTCTCTATGGATTGTGCGCCAGTTCACAGTTTACTCTGGCACAAGCTCCCACTCTGTTATGGCTATTTTATCTTTAGTCGCCATCGAGCGCGGCTATCGCCAACAAGCAAAAGGAGTGTATATGGCAACCAAGAAAGTCAAGGCACCCACCATAGATATAGGTATCTCTGATGCGGATCGTAAAACAATCGTCGCGGGGCTTTCGGCGCTGCTGGCCGACAGTTATACCCTGTATCTGATGACCCATAATTTCCATTGGAACGTCAAAGGCCCGCAATTCAACAGCCTGCATCAGATGTTTATGGCGCAATACACAGAGCAGTGGAATGCGTTGGATGAAATCGCCGAGAGGATCCGCGCCCTGGGGTATCCGGCGCCGGGGACTTATAAAGAGTTTGTACGTCTGGCATCCATCAAGGAAGTGGAAGGCGTGCCCTCTGCCAATGAGATGATATTGCACCTGGTTGAAGCCCAGGAGGCCACGGCCCGCACCGCCAGAGCCCTGTTCCCCGTTATCGACAAGGCCAATGACCAGCCGAGTGCCGATCTGCTGACCCGCAGGCTGGAAGTCCACGAAAAGACTGCCTGGATGCTGCGTAGCTTGCTGGAGGAATAGCCTAAACGCTAGGCACTACGCATCAAAAAGCCGCCCCGGAGTGCTCCAGGGGCGGCTTTTTTTACTCTTGTTAACTTGAAGTGGCCGCTGCGTTGGCAATCTTCGCTTATCCCAATCACATAGTTTGCCCATGTTGATGGGGAGTCACTCTTGCAGCCTTTGCCGCCTTGCCGCAACGCCAAGTCGTTTGGCGCTATCAATTCAAGGCTTAAGTGCCTTTAACAAGGTATCAGGCCTTTTCGGGAATACGTTCCAGTACCGCCAACAGCAGCTGCCAATATTGGCCCACTGTAGTGATATTCACCATTTCATCCGGGCTGTGAGGGAAACGTATGGTGGGGCCGATAGACACCATATCCATGGCCGGATAGGGCTCCTTGAACAGGCCACATTCCAAACCTGCATGGATCACCATGATCACCGGCTCTTTATGGTAGATGTCCTGATAGGTGTCGCGCACAATCGCCATCACAGGAGACTGGCTGTCTGGCTTCCAGCCTGGGTAGGCGCCGGAAAGATCGATTTCGGCACCGGCCAGGTTGGCCAGGGCGATCAGCATGCCTTCAACTTGGCTGCGACCCGAGTCAATCAAGGAGCGGATCAGGCACAGGAGTTTGACATCCTGCTCGCTGGTATTGATCACCCCGAGGTTGAGTGAGGTCTCGGTCACGCCTTCAATCTCGTCACTCATCCGCATGACACCATTGGGGCAGGCATGCAGCAGATCGATAAGGGTGTTCTGACTCTGCTCGCTCATCACCTTGACAGGCAGCGGCACTTCGGTGAGAGTCAGGCAAGCGACCGGATCGGCAACCGCCAACTCTTCTCTAAGCAGTGCCTGGAAAGCCGCGGCGGCTTCGCTCAACGCTGTGGCTTGTTCGGCCGGTACCAGAATAGTGGCACTGGCTTCACGGGGAATGGCGTTACGCAGCGAGCCGCCGTTGAATTCGGCCAGTTCTAGCTGCAGGCTTTCGCTGTGTTCAAACAGAAAACGGGCCAGCAGCTTGTTGGCATTACCGCGTCCCAGGTGAATGTTCACCCCCGAGTGGCCACCCTTGAGTCCGGAGAGCGTCAGGTTGAATGCCTGGAAACCCTCGCCTGTGGCTTCCCAGACCATGGGCAGGGTGATCTCGGCATCCACGCCACCGGCGCAGCCCATATAGATTTCGCCTTCCTGCTCGGAATCTGTGTTGATCAGGATTTCACCTCGAAGCATACCGGCTTCCAGGCCAAAGGCTCCTGTCATACCCGCTTCTTCATCTATGGTCAGCAGCACTTCCAGCGGCCCGTGGGGAATATCGTCACTGCCGAGAATGGCCAGCGCCGATGCCATGCCTATGCCGTTATCGGCACCCAGAGTCGTGCCCTGGGCCTTGACCCAGTCGCCATCAATCCAGGGCTGGATCGGATCTTTGACAAAGTCATGCTCTTTATCGGCATTTTTCTGCGGCACCATATCGATATGGGCCTGGATCACCACGGGTTTGCGGTTTTCCATCCCTGGAGTGGCATCTTTGCGAATAATCAGGTTACCGACTTTATCTTCGATAACCTCAAGCTGACGGTCTTTGGCCCAGCTCTGAATATACTGGCTGAGCGCGGCTTCATGCTTGGATGGGTGAGGAATGGCACAGATTTGTTCAAACCACTGCCATAGAGGCTGAGGTTGCAATTGGCTGAGACTGGACACAGCAAACTCCTGATCTTTTCGTCTGGTTGGCGGGCTTGGACCGGGCCAAGCGCGAGTTGTCATCAGTCTACCACAGAGCGGCGTAAGGGCGCAGAACCCAGTTGGAACAATTGTTTATTTGTGACAGCGAAACTTGCCGAGCACAGATTGGTAATCCGGCGCCGGAAAGGGAATAATGCTGGACGCCAATAAAAAATAATTAGGATGGGTCATGGTTGAATTTATTGATGTTACTGACCAGGATGCAATTTTCAGTGAGGCAGACTGGGATGCATTGCTGGTGGTCAGCGCCGATGTGACGGCGTGTCCAATCGAGGAGGTGGCGATATTGGCCTCCCATGGGGCTCAAGTCGACAAAAGGGTGGGCAAGAGCCCGACGCTGTTGTTTGCTCCCGGGCTTGCCGGTGGCCGCTTGATCATCGCCCCGGTTGCGCCGCTCGGCGATTATGAGGATGTGCGCGCCTTTGCCAATGCCGCCCGGGCCGGTATCGCCATCGCCCGAGACGCTGGAGCCAAAAGGCCACTGTTGTGGGTCGATAAGCCTGCATCTTTAGGCGATGAATACGCCAAGGCCGATATGGTTGCGGCGCTGGCAACGGCGCAGGAGCTATGGAAGCCATTGGAAGCCCGTGAGGCGGGCGCCGCCCTTGACAGCATAGAAGCCATCGGGGTGATGAACGGCGCCGATGCCAACATGCTCAATGCCATTGAAGCCGGCCGCACCCTTGCCAGAGATCTCTGTGGCACCGAGCCTGAGCGCATGGGTGCCCCTGCCTTTGCCGACTATTGCCTCAACGCCTTCAAAGATTCAGGGCTGTCGCTGCAGGTCGTGGAAGACAGAGACATTCTCGAGCGGGACTATCCCTTGCTGAGCGCTGTGGCGCGGGCCTCTTTTGCCGTGGCCAGACATCAGCCCAGGGTTGTTAAATTGGAGTACCGCGGCGAAGGTGACATCCAGCACAACTATTTCTTTGCCGGTAAGGGCGTGGTGTATGACACAGGCGGCGCCGATCTGAAAGTGGGCGGTGCCATGGCCGGTATGAGCCGTGACAAGGGCGGCGCGGCTGCCGTGGCCGGTTTGATGAAGACCTTGTCATTACTCAAGCCCAAAGGCATTCGCGTGGTGGCTGAATTGGGGCTGGTACGCAACAGTATAGGCAGCGAAGCCTTTGTCACGGACGAAATCATCACAGCCCATTCGGGTGTCAGGGTCAGGATTGGCAATACCGATGCCGAAGGACGTTTGGTGCTGGCCGACTTGCTGTCCCATCTGCGTTTAAAGGCGCAGGGCAGTGCGGCGCCCGAGCTATTCTCTGTAGCAACCCTGACCGGCCATGTGGTGCGAGCCTATGGCTCTTACAGTGCGGTAGTGGCCAACGCCGTTGCCGAGCAACAGGCATTACCCAAGCGGTTGCAAGCCAGCGCCGAGCGTTACAGTGAAGGGCTGGAGCTGTCCCGTTTGCGTAAGGAAGATTTTGCCAAGGTGCGTGATGTTTCCGGTGCCTCTGAGCTACTTTCTTCCAATAATGCGCCCTCATCGGTTACCGCCAGAGGACACCAGTATCCGGCGGCCTTCCTGCTAAAGGCTTCCGGATTGGCGCAACACGGGGTAAAAGACGCTCAGCCCATGGCCTATAGTCATCTGGATATCGCCGGCAGTGCCACAGAAGGCGATCCCCTCTATGGCAAACCTACGGCGGCGCCGCTGCTTGGGTTGTTTGCCTATATGACTGAGTAAGTCCTCAACGCCTCCCGGCCGATGTTGTCGGCCGGGTTATCCCTGCACTCTGTCAGTTTGCTTTTGTTCACTTGGCGACCGCTATGTTGGCATTACCTAGCCACGAGATTTGCTGGACGTCATCTCACCTAAGTTCTCCATTGCAAACCGTTGGGTCAGCTCTGATTTGAAGGCGTTTGAATCGTCATCCTCTACGAGCACTGAAAACAACAGAAAACTTTCAGACGGATTTTTAGCCAATCCTGTAACCGGGTGATCTAATTCACCTTAACTGGTCTTACCTCTTTAGGATCACGCTTTTACCCCCGAGGGGAGACTAACATTTGGGCACTGACTGACAGTGAATTACAGTGTTAGATTTTACTTAATCTTGGTGAGTTACTTATGAAGTCTTGTTGGTAAAATCATTATTATTCAATTGGTAAGGATGCATCTCTCCCACAGTTTCAATATGTTTCATCAGGTTCAAGCGGTAAAATATGTGTAACTCGCATGTAATTGCATTACAGTTTTAAGTGTTTTTTAAAATTTTTAGGCGGAGTCTTGTAATAAAATTACAGATAGCTATAATAGCTCTCGTTGGTTAGGCAAGTGCCTTCCACCTCTAGTCAATCCAGGATGGATAATTATCTCCAGGGAAATGAGTGACAAGTTGTCTCCACGGATATGAGAACCTCTAGTTCCAGGGAACCGAGCCAAGCTTCACTAGAGTATTTTTTTTACAACTTTGTTAGGAGTATCGGCTATGTCTTATTCAGGCAAAAACAACCTAGTTTATTGGAGCAACACCTGGTTTGATTGTCAGGTTTTGCGCGGCGGCATGTTCGCCATGAGTTTCAAGGGCTGACTACCCCTTTAAGTAGTTCCATCATCCATCAACCTTTGTTCATCACTCTGTGATGTATTTAGACTCAAGTTGCAATAGAGGCTTTGCTTCTGTTGCCAGGTGTTACCCGCTAGCGCGGTAAACTCTTTCCCTTTTGGGTACTTGATACATGTCTTGGCCTGCTCTTTGAGCAGGCTTTTTTTTGTTCGCAGCAAAATGTGAACAAATTGTGAGCTGACGGGCATTTAATGGATACCACTGCCCGGCTAAGTACTATGATGCTGGTCTGATCAGCGCAAACTCCTTATAATCGGCCGCCGATGACCTCGTTAAAGAAGTGTCACATCCAAACCTCCCTACACTCTAATTCAAGGAACCTAGTTCCATGTTGGAAAAACTGTTCAAGTTAAAGCAAAACAAAACCTCTCTGAAGCAGGAAGCCGTGGCGGGTCTGACCACCTTTCTGACCATGGCATACATTATCTTCGTTAACCCCGCTATGCTGGCCGATGCCGGTATGGATCAAGGCGCTGTCTTTGTGGCGACCTGTGTCGCGGCGGCGATAGGCTGTCTGGTCATGGGACTGTTGGCCAACTATCCCATCGCCCTGGCCCCTGGAATGGGCCTCAACGCCTTTTTTACCTACACAGTTGTGGGTGAAATGGGTTACAGCTGGGAAACTGCGCTCGGCGCCGTATTCCTCTCCGGGATCTGCTTTATGATCCTCTCCCTGGTACGAATTCGGGAATGGGTGGTCAACTCTATTCCCATGTCGCTACGCCTCGGCATAGCCGCAGGTATCGGCCTGTTTTTAGCGCTCATCGGCCTCAAGAGTGCCGGTATCGTGGTTGCCAATCCGGCGACTCTGGTAAGTATGGGGGATATCACCGCATTTCCGGCACTGATGTCGGTATTGGGGTTCTTCCTGATCATCGCTTTTGTTCAGCGTGGATATAAGGCGGCGGTGATCCTCAGCATTCTGGCCATCACTCTGCTGGGGCTGGCCTTTGGAGATGTGCAATATACCGGCCTGGTATCCATGCCGCCCTCCATTGCGCCTACCTTTATGAAGATGGATCTCTCCGGCATGCTGGAGATCAGCATGATTTCCGTGGTGTTTGCCTTTTTGTTTGTGGACTTGTTCGATACCTCGGGCACCTTGGTAGCTGTGGCGCAGCGCGGTGGTTTCCTGGATGACAAGGGGCGCCTGCCAAGACTCAACCGCGCCCTGACCGCCGACAGCGCCGCCACTATTGCCGGGGCCATGCTGGGTACCTCGACCACCACAAGTTATGTCGAGAGTACCTCTGGCGTCAGCGCCGGTGGCCGTACCGGCTTGACCGCCGTCGTGGTCGGACTGCTATTTTTGGCCTCACTCTTTATCTCACCGCTGGCCGGTATGGTGCCTGCCTATGCGACCGCGGGCACCCTCTTCTATGTGGCGATTCTGATGATGTCTGGCCTGGTGCATGTAGAGTGGGAAGATTTGACCGAGGCCGCCCCTGTGGTGGTGGTCTGTCTGCTGATGCCATTGACCTTCTCAATAGCTACGGGTATCGCCTTTGGCTTTATCGCCTATGCGGCGATTAAACTCCTCTGCGGCCGTTTTCGCGATCTCAATGCCGGGGTTGTGGCACTGGCGCTGCTGTTTATTCTCAAGTTTGCCTACGGTAGTTAAAAAAGCTAAAGCGCAAGCATCTGCTTTATAAACTGCATTTATTGAGGGTCATACTTTGTATGGCCCTTTTTGTATGAGATATCGCAATAAATAACGATTTTGTCCGCTTGAAAGCCGACTGCCGCTAGGAATCCGGCGGCGGATTGGGTATAAGATTTATCCCCGACTTTTTTAAGCAAATACAAGTGATGAACTTGAGTGACACACGCTACCGCCGGGTAGTGGTAAAACTGGGTACCAGTGTGCTTACCTCCGGCAGCAAGCGCCTGGACAAGGCCCATATGGTCGAGCTGGCCAGGCAGATGGCGACCCTGATGCGCGCCGGTATCGAAGTGGTTTTGTGTACTTCCGGCGCCATTGCCGCCGGGCGCGAGCATCTGATGTATCCGGAGTTGCCGGATACCATGGCCAACAAACAGTTGCTGGCGGCCGTGGGCCAGAGCCAGTTGATCCTGGCCTGGGCTCAGTTGTTCAGTATTTATGGTCTGCACGTGGGGCAGTTGCTGCTGACCCGGGCGGATCTGCACGATCGCGAGCGCTATCTCAACGCCAGAGATACCCTGAATGCGCTGCTGAAACAGAATATTATCCCCATCATCAATGAAAACGATGCCGTTGCCACCAATGAGATAAAAGTAGGGGACAACGACAACCTGTCCGCCCGGGCAGCGCTTTTGTGTGATGCCGACTTGCTGATCCTGCTGACAGACCAAAAAGGCTTGTTCGATGCCGATCCGCGCCACAATCCCAATGCTCATCTTATCAGCGAAGTGGCCAATATCGACGACAGCCTGCGGCAACTGGCCGGCGGCTCGGTTTCCGGATTGGGTACCGGCGGCATGGCAACCAAGCTGGAGGCGGCCGACATAGCTCGCCGCGCCGGTATCGAAGTGGTTATCGCCTCGGGCCATCATCCGGACGCCATCGAAAAAATCGCTGCCGGCGAGTCAGTGGGGACTCACTTCTGTGCCATCGAAACCCCGCTGGAGAGCCGTAAGCAGTGGATCCTTGCCGGACCCAAGGCCAAGGGGAAACTGACCTTGGATGAAGGCGCGGTGCGGGCGGTAACCGAAAAGGGCCGCAGTCTGCTGTCCAAGGGGATTATCGCCGTCGAGGGCGAGTTTGAACGCGGCGCCACGGTGCAACTGTTGGATCCCAAGGGCCGTAAACTGGCGCGGGGGATCTGCCGCTACAGCGCCGTGGCCCTCAAACGTATCGCGGGCCAGCATTCAGATAACATTGAATCCTTGCTGGGCTATGACTATGGTGATGCAATAGTGCACCGCAACGACATGGTGGTTTTATGACAGCTGAATATCTGCAACAACTGGGGCAAAGGGCCAAGGAAGCCAGCTTTGCCCTGGCCAATCTTTCCGGCACCGCCAAGCAGCAACTGCTGCACAATATCGTTGCCGCTCTCAAGGCCGATGAGGCGGCTATTCTCGCGGCCAATGAACAGGATGTCGCCGCGGCCAAAGAGGCTGGCCTCAACGCGGCCATGATAGACAGGCTGCTGCTGGATAAGTCGCGCCTGGCTGGAGTGATAGCCGATATCGACAATGTGATTGCCCTTGCCGACCCCATTGGCCGCGAGTATGACAGCCGGATGCTGGATAACGGCTTGCGCCTGTGTCGCCGCGCCGTGCCTCTGGGGGTGATAGGCGTTATCTATGAGGCCAGGCCCAATGTGACTGTGGATATTGCCGTGCTGGCCCTTAAAACCGGCAACGCGGTGATCCTCCGTGGCGGCAAGGAAACCCTGAAATCCAACCAGGCGCTGGCCAAGGCGATTCGCCAGGGCGTTAAAGCCAGTGGCTTGCCGGAAGATGCGGTGCAGCTTATCGACAACCCGGATCGCACCCTGGTTACCGGGCTGCTCAAGCTGGATCAATATGTGGACATGATAGTGCCCCGCGGCGGCGACAAGCTGCAGCGGCTCTGCGCCGAACAGGCGACCATCCCGGTTATTCTCGGCGGTATCGGTATCTGCCATCTCTATCTGGATAAGGCGGCCGATCTGGAGAAGGCTATTCCTGTCATTCTCAACGCCAAGGTGCAGCGCCCAACCGTATGTAACGCCCTGGATACTCTGTTGGTGCACAGGCAGATAGCCAAGGAGGCATTGCCCAAGGTGGCCAAGGCCTTAGTCGATGCCGGAGTTAAGCTGGTAGGTTGCCCCGAGACTGTGGTTATTCTTGGGGCCGAGCAAGTGGCCGCCGCCAGGGAGGATAGCTTTGCTACCGAGTGGTTATCCCTCAATCTGGGGATCCGGGTAGTCGATGATATCCAGCAGGCCATAGGTCATATTCGCCGCTATTCCAGCGGTCACTCCGAGGCTATCCTCACGGATGATATCAACGCCGCCACCGAGTTTATGAACCAGGTGAATTCGGCGGCGGTTTACCTCAATGCCAGCACCCGTTTCACCGATGGTGGCCAGTTCGGCCTGGGCGCCGAGGTGGCTGTCAGTACTCAGAAACTGCATGCCAGAGGCCCCATGGGGCTGGAAGCGCTGACCACCTACAAGTGGTTGGGTGTCGGTGATTACACCGCCAGAAGTTAGTGTTTACTTCTTGTGAAAGGTATTCAGAGCAACATATAACAAAGCCCCGCAGTTGCGGGGCTTTTGCTTTGGCCGCTTACGATTCAGCTCTTAATCGCCGCAAAACTGCCGCGGCAGAGCTTGGCCAAGTCCTCTGCGGCAAGACAGATCTCCAGCCCACGGCGACCGGCGCTGACATAGATGCTGTCAAACTCCTGGGCGCTGGCGTCTATCACTGTGGGTAACTGCTTTTTCTGCCCCAGAGGGCTGATGCCGCCCACCAGATAGCCGGATGAACGCTGCGCCAACTGCGGATTGGCCATCACCAACTTCTTGGCTTTAATCGCCTTGGCAACGCATTTCAAGCTAAGTTGATGATTCACCGGCACCAGGGCCACCGCCAGTGGCGGTGACTTTTCATCGCTGCTGACTAGCAGAGTCTTGAATACCCGGTTGGGATCCAGTCCAAGTGCACTGGCGGCCTCTTCGCCGTAGGAAGGGGCATTCTTGTCATGGTGATATTCATGAACGGTAAAAGAGATCCCCGCCTTGGTGGCGAGATCGATTGCGGGTGTCACAAGTGTCTCCTTAGGTGATGGCGTGAGTAGCGTTTAGTATCGCGTTTTAATCCGGATATCTGTTGCGCCAAAACCTGTCTAACTATCAAAACAGGTGTCATAGCATAAGCCTCAAGCCTTTCAGGGTCGAGATAGCGGGTCACTCTTTTAAGACTCAGTTTAAGAGCAAGACCACAAAGCGGCACAAAAGCTTAAGTATTAACTCAGGCAATAGCCTAGATATCGGTGGCGATTCAATCTGATTCGAGGCTAATCTAGGCTGGCAAAATCTATAGGCTTGGGAAGGCTTTAAACATGAGTTCAGCCAAAATAAAACGCCCAGCATCTGGCCGGGCATTTTGAAAGGCTATGGCGGCTTTAATTCTGAGTTGCGCGGTAGTGGTCGAAATTCTCGATATAGTCGTCCATCGAGCCTTCAAGCATCTCCTTGTAGCGCTCCATATAGTAATCCATCATCTCTTGCTTCTTCGACTGCATCTGCTCCTTGGTGGCAAAACCGGTAGAGCCGAACCAGGCATTGTAGCGAGCCAAGGCATACATGAAAGAGGCACTGACTTCACCGGTTTGGACTTCAGTATTCTGGTTTTGTTTGTTAGCCAACTCGATGAGTTCACTGGCACGCTGAAAAAACGCCTTATCTGTATCAGACATCTGAGATTCCTGTTTAAAGTCGAGAGCTTGCCTCTCGTTGTTAGGGTTAGCTTACCCTAGAGTGTTTTGCTGCAAACTGCTGTAATCCGCTTCACATTCTTGATTGCTAAAGCTCAACAAGCATGAGTTGAATCGCAAAAGAGAGCGACTCTTTTCCGAAATAGCCAATCATTTCGGCGCCGGCAGCTAAAACAGTATTTTATCGTTTTTACCTAATTTCTCCCTATTGGCGATTGTTTCAATTATCTAACCTGGTTATTGTAGATACAATTCAACTGCTTATGTTAAGCATTTTCTAACTGCAGAGGATATAACACTCAGTGTAATAGGCCATAATAGGAAATATTGGCCTGACACAGTTCCCCGGCCGCTCTCGGCGGTTTTGAGGTATCTTCAGGGACGAAGTCAGTTTCGTATCCGTGCGGTAGCTATGCCTACAGCAAAATGCTCCGCAAAAGCAGCCTGTTTTTGATGGTTTGTGGGTTTAGCAGCAAGGGATATCAAAGCTAAACTCTATTTAACCTGTTAATACAAATAGATAGCTATATGTGTTCACACTCATCCTAGGACTAAAACAACGCACATGCGCACTATACAGCTGTTACGTGCACTAAATAAGTGTTCCTAATTGTGCTACACCCTGCTGAAAGCCTTATTTAGCCTGAGTTTATACGCATACACTCGGAAAGCCCTGTACTACAAGGCTCCTTGCTAAAGGATGCTAAACTAAGCACGATGATGACTAATGAGGCCAGTGACCTACATTTAGGAACAGCTATTTAGAGTCAAAAATAATGGGAGCACCATCAAAGGCTGATATCTGGCATTTGCGTTGCAAAAAAGAGGAGCTGCTAACGCTTCAGAAAGCTTTGGCAGAAAGACTCAAGCAAAATGAACAAAACTCTTCTCTAGGCTTGGTTCTGGAAGAGATTGATGAAATATGTAAAAAATACAAATAATAGGCTAATTAGTATCGCCCATTCTGGGCTGAACCTCGCTACGATTAGTTGTTTTCGGCGTTACGCATAAAGGACGATATGGAATACGTAAACAAGCCACCGGGAGTAAGTAGAGAATCGATTAGAGAGCTTGAAGAGGCTTTTGGTGTTAGCTTACCAAGTGAGTTTTATGATTGGTGGCAGAACAGTAATGGGGCGGACATCTTTTTTGGTTTTAAAGAGCTGCAATTTTTCTCAATCATAGAAATACTCGGTGAGGATATATACGAGTTAAAGAAATATATGTCTAACTCAATACCTATTTGCATGGATGGGAATGGTAATATTTGCGTGGCAAAAATTGAACAGGGGATAATTTCTGGTTATTACATCGCTAATTGTGGCGATTTAGGCTGGGATGAGGCCAAATTTGTTGCCAAGTCTCTTGTTGATCTGATAAATGATCAAGTTTCACCAGAAAGCAGGTTAAATTCATGAAAAATGACTGTGGTATTCTGTTTGGAAATCGCAGTTTTTAACTTTGCCTAATATCCTGTGCGTTAATTTATTTAAGGTGTTTTTTTGTTCGGTACGGTACGGTACAACCGTTTGCTCGCATTGTGTAACTGTTATTTTATAGGGAGTTCTTGTGATATTACCAAGTTATTATACGGAATGGCTCAGTAGTATTGATACAGCTGAAGTGGTCTGTTACAGAGGGAATGAGTTCTATTTGTTCCCGGAGAGTGAGCTTGCTGATGAAGTCACGATAGATAAAAACACTGTCAACACCTTTAACCAGCTTTATGCCTTCATCAAAACTCAATTAGAAGTTTCCGGCAGCTCTCCTTTAACCATTGAGCAGTGCAGCTCTTGCATTACTATCGGAGCTGATAATGGTAATCCAGTTTTTATCGATCTAATGCGCGAATCAGAATTGTTCTGCTACTACCTGGATGGTGGTTATGTTGAAGCCAAAGGTGGTAACTTGCTAAGCCTGACTATTGAGGCAAAAAACATATAGAAATCGATGAAGAGGGAGCTCTTCTTTACCAAATAACCGGAGACTCAGAAATTACCACTAAAGGTACGCTGATGTTCAATTTTTGGCAAGTCAAGGTTTGTGGTTGGTCTCACAACATGTTGATTATATTGATTATTTAGATGTGGTGGCATGCTTTAGTGGCCTGATTCTTGAGTATTAACTAGAAGTTGGCACTTTCGTTCGCAGGGTAGTAACCGAGTTTAACCCAGCCATACAGTAAGCTCTGATATTATGTGGATTAACAGCATAGGCAGCTACTATTGACAAGGTTATGAACTTAAGGGAATTGAAATTGTCTATTGGGAAAAGAGAGTAGACGTTAAGATAGTTTGTTATCAATTTTTACAGACATACAGGGATAGAATGTTAGTTGCCATTGCATATATCATGGTCACCTTACTGCTGCTCATCATATTATTAAAGAAAGGGCGCTCTAAATTGATGCTTTTATACTTTATGCTGGAGCTATACTTTGGTGCGGTTGCGGTAGCTTCTTATATGGATTAGTTCGAAAAGTACCAATATTATAATCTGTTCGATTAGCGAGGTATTCAACTCTATTTTCCTGTCTAATGTAGGGCAACCTTAGAAGCGATTAAGCTGGCGTCCACTGGTTAACTGTAATGGAATTTGTGAGTTTATTGGATTTTGGGTGAGTGTTTTGGCTTTTCTGGTGTTGGTAGTTAGTAAGAGTTGTGAACTAAACAAGACGGAACAGTTTCTAAAAAAACAACATGTTGACAAAGCGGCCTTGCGCTCATGGTAAATGTATCTGTAGTGGTCAAGTCATTTTGGCTGCATCGTTGTAGCTATTTCAGTATCGCCTTCCTGATTCATTTGATGTTAAACCACCGTTGTATGAATACGGTCTCCATCGGCTGTAATAACCATGAATATAGTCACCAATCTTCTGCCTGGTTTCAGTAAAGCTCCGGTAGCCAGTTGTTGGCACTTGGCGAAATCTGCAAGGGTTATTCAGTACCAGGTTTCTTGTGATGAGCCGCATCCTGATTATGGTGAGCAAAGGTTGAATTTTGATCTCAGCAAACTGGCGCAGTTGCATGACCTAACGGAACGCTTCCCCAAGTTGGACTATTACTCCTTGTTGAAAGAGATATATGCGAATAACAATGAGCTACAAGCAGAATGTGAGTACTTCGAATCCCGGGACAACTGGGAACGGGTGAAATGGCGACTCACCGCGGATGGGGTCATGATTCAACCTTACTATGGTCATTTTATGGCACCCTGTGAAGTTGATTTCTTTCTGAGTACGCAGGAGTTGAATGATCACAGCTGACAGAACTATGAGTAAATGGGAGGCACCATGAGAAGAATTTTATTGGTTGTGTTTGCGGCTTTGCTCAGTGGTTGCCTGGGTATGCCTGACTCGGTCAAACCTGTATCAGGGTTTGAACTGAACAACTATTTGGGCAAGTGGTATGAGGTGGCTCGCCTCGACCATTCATTTGAGCGAGGCCTCACGCAGGTTACGGCCGAGTACAAGATGAGAAGTGATGGCGGCGTTTCTGTGCTCAACCGAGGCTACTCGGAGGCTGACGGCGAGTGGAAAGAGGCTGAAGGCAAGGCGTACTTTGTTAACAGTGATACCGACGCTTATCTGAAAGTTTCATTTTTCGGTCCCTTTTACGGCTCTTATGTGGTCTTTGAATTGGATAGAGAAAACTACAGTTATGCCTTCGTTTCCGGGCCAGATACCGATTACCTGTGGTTGCTGTCGCGAACGGCGGTTGTTGAACCTGAGGTAATGGACAAATTTATTCAGATGTCGGCCGAACGCGGTTTTGATACCAGTAAATTGATCTTTGTCGCGCAGTGATAGACATAGCTTAGGGCGACATAGAAATAGTTTCAGGCAGATAGCCTTGATGACAGAACTATCTTTTCTTCTTTTGCCCGTCGTTTTTGTTGGGCTTATAGCTGGATAAGGAGGAGCAGGAGTTAGATGCAAGCGACACTCCCGCATCGCCAGCCAGCAAAAAGGCCAAGGTTTTGATACCTTGGCCTTTTTGTTAAACGCTGCTTCAACAACCGCTTCAACAACTATCTCAATCAAATGCGGCTTGTTCTCAAAGTCCGTTCCCCATCAAACAATGTTCACTTTCGGCGCCTTGGGTTTCAGTACTTTTTGTATCAAGAGGGCTAACAGGATAAGTCCCATGCCGACCAGAGTCGCCAGTGTGATGGTTTCTTTCAATATCAGCGCAATAAACACCATGGACAGGAGTGGCGTCAGAAACACCAGATTGGTGATGCTGGCGGCTCGCTCTGTGGTTCTCAGTGCCATCAGCCAGAGCACAAAGGTGACTCCCATTTCAAACAGGCCAACATAGATCCCCGCCCCGAGAGCTTGCCAATGCAAAGAGGGCAGGCTTTCGGTTGCCAGCAAGGTGATGGTTATCAGTGGCAGACTCACCAAAAAACTCAGCATCAGGCTGGCAATGGCATCGCCCTTGTCTTTGGTATTAATGATCCAATATAGGCACCATAGCAGGGTGCTGGAGAGTGCCAGCAGTATGCCGAAGGGGTTTGCAAAGTCCATTGACAACAGATTACCGCCGGTGGCTATCACCAATACTCCAAAGTAGCCGGTGACGGCCGCCAGCATGTCGCTGAGTTGCAGTTTTTGCTGCAGCATGGGGGCGGCCAACAGTGGCAGCAGTACCGCCCAGGTATAGTTCAGCGACAGCGCCTGCTGCGCCGGCAAGAGATCATAGGCCTTGAACAGCACCAGATAATAAAGAAAGGGGTTCAGTATCCCTGTTTGCAAATAAAACCAAGGCCGGGCGAAAAACTGTTGCTTTAATAATGTGAGTTTTCCCTGCCAGGCAAGAATAATCCCTAGACAGATGGATGAAGTGATAACGGCAACAAACACCAGTTGCAACGGTGAGAAGAAGCCAAGGGCGATTTTAAAGGCGGTCGCCACTGTGGACCAGAGGAACACGGCGGCCATTCCGTAGATCAGGGCCAGTTGGGATTTTTTCAATCTAGACGTCTCTGTTTCTATTTTTGTTCTATGACTGGATCAGCCTCTTTCAGGAACGCCGCTATTTTATTCGGCACAGGTGCACAAAAAAAGCTCTCCGGCACGGCGATGCGCAAAAAGATTGAGCAAAAGATCCATTTTTTTTTTCTTGGCCCTTGTAATGCGATTTTGTGCCCCTATATAGGGGGTAAGGCAAGATTGGGGGCCATCCACAACGGGCTTGAAAACATCGAGTTTACCCCCATATCTGAAATCAGATAAACATATTCAGTTCGAAAGAAAAGATTTTTCGGAGGACCTCATGGGTAAAATTATTGGTATCGACTTAGGCACAACAAACTCTTGTGTAGCTGTCCTCGATGGTGACAAGGCTCGCGTATTGGAGAATGCCGAAGGCGATCGCACTACACCTTCTATCATCGCCTTCACTGAAGACGAGACTCTGGTAGGTTCACCTGCAAAGCGTCAGGCTGTGACTAACCCTGCCAACACTTTCTTTGCCATCAAGCGTTTGATTGGCCGTCGCTTCACTGACGATGAAGTTCAGCGCGACGTCAGCATCATGCCTTTCAAAATCATCAAGGCCGACAACGGCGATGCTTGGATTGAAAGCCATGGCAAAAAGATGGCACCTCCTCAGGTGTCTGCCGAAGTATTGAAAAAGATGAAGAAAACTGCTGAAGACTTCCTGGGTGAGCCAGTGACTGAAGCGGTAATCACAGTACCTGCTTACTTCAACGATTCTCAGCGTCAGGCCACCAAAGATGCCGGCCGTATCGCGGGTCTGGAAGTAAAACGTATCATCAACGAGCCAACTGCTGCGGCACTGGCCTATGGTATCGACAAGAAGCAGGGCGACAACATTGTTGCTGTATATGACCTGGGTGGTGGTACTTTCGATATCTCCATCATCGAAATCGACAGCAACGACGGCGACCAGACTTTCGAAGTACTGGCAACCAACGGTGATACTCACCTGGGTGGTGAAGACTTCGAC
Source organism: Shewanella carassii (assembly GCF_019670705.1). Classification (NCBI taxonomy): domain Bacteria; kingdom Pseudomonadati; phylum Pseudomonadota; class Gammaproteobacteria; order Alteromonadales; family Shewanellaceae; genus Shewanella; species Shewanella carassii. Next base: position 3,293,735 of record NZ_AP024618.1, on the reverse strand, counting down.
AACCGTCTGATCAACTACCTGGCTGACGAATTCAAGAAAGAGCAAGGTCTGGATCTGCGTAACGACCCTCTGGCTATGCAGCGTCTGAAAGAAGCTGCCGAGAAGGCCAAGATTGAGCTGTCCAGCACCACTCAGACCGAGGTGAACCTGCCTTACATCACTGCTGATGCGACAGGTCCCAAGCACTTGGTGGTTAAGATCACCCGTGCCAAACTGGAATCTCTGGTTGAAGACCTGATCCAACGCTCACTGGAGCCTCTGAAAGTGGCTCTGGCCGATGCCGACCTGTCAGTGTCTGACATCAACGAAGTGATCCTGGTGGGCGGTCAAACCCGTATGCCTAAGGTTCAGGAAGCGGTAACCAACTTCTTCGGCAAGGAACCACGTAAAGACGTGAACCCTGATGAAGCGGTAGCCGTAGGTGCTGCGATTCAAGGTGGTGTACTGGCCGGTGACGTGAAAGACGTACTGCTGCTGGACGTGACACCTCTGTCTCTGGGTATTGAAACCATGGGCAGCGTAATGACCAAGCTGATTGAGAAGAACACTACTATTCCTACCAAGGCACAGCAGACCTTCTCTACAGCAGACGACAACCAGAGCGCAGTGACCATTCACGTGCTGCAGGGTGAGCGTAAGCAAGCCAGCGCCAACAAGTCACTGGGTCAGTTCAACCTGGAAGGTATTGAGCCTGCTCCACGCGGCATGCCACAGATTGAAGTGACTTTCGACATTGACGCCGACGGTATTCTGCACGTGTCTGCCAAAGACAAGAAGACAGGCAAAGAGCAGAACATCACCATCAAGGCCTCTTCCGGTCTGTCTGATGATGAAGTCGAGAAAATGGTTCGCGACGCCGAGGCTCATGCCGAGGAAGACAAGAAGTTTGAAGAGCTGGTCAGCGCTCGCAACCAGGCTGACGGTCTGGTACACGCCACCAAGAAACAGGTGGAAGAAGCCGGTGATGCTCTGGCTGCAGACGACAAAGCCAAGATTGAAACCGCTATGGCCGCTGTAGAAACTGCCGCCAAGGGTAACGACAAAGAAGCCATCGACAAGGCGACTCAAGAGCTGATCGAAGCTTCTGCCAAGCTGATGGAAATCGCTCAGGCCAAGGCACAACAAGCCCAAGGTCAAGGCGAAGCCCAGAGCAGCAATGCCCAGGCCGATGACGTTGTCGATGCCGAGTTCGAAGAGGTTAAAGACGACAAGAAGTAATTGGGTGGTAACACTCGATTAATTCCGGCGGGCGTTACGGGGCAACCCTAACGCCCGCTTGTGTGAATCCAGCTTGGAAAGCGTGAGATTATGTCAAAGCGAGATTATTACGAAGTATTGGGCGTCGGTCGCGACGCCAGCGAGCGGGAGATCAAGAAGGCCTATAAGCGCCTGGCGATGAAGTATCACCCTGACCGCAACCCGGGCGATAAGGCGGCCGAGGCCAGCTTTAAAGAAGTCAAAGAAGCCTACGAGATCTTGACCGACGCAGACAAAAAAGCCGCCTATGATCAGTTTGGTCATGCTGGGGTTGATCCCAACCGTGGTGGCGGTGGTTTTGGTGGCGGCGCCGATTTCGGTGATATCTTTGGCGATGTGTTCGGGGATATCTTCGGCGGTGGTCGTCGTGGTGGGCATCGTCAAGCTGCCCGTGGCTCAGATCTGCGTTACAACCTGGAACTGTCGTTGGAAGAAGCGGTTCGTGGCTTGACCAAGGAACTGCGTATCCCAACCCTGGCAAGCTGTGACATGTGTGATGGCTCAGGGGCCAAGAAGGGCACCTCGGCAACCACTTGTGGAACCTGTCATGGTGCCGGTCAGGTACAGATGCGCCAGGGCTTTTTCGCCGTGCAGCAACCTTGTCCTACCTGTCATGGCCGCGGCAAGATCATCAAAGAGCCTTGCAGCAAGTGTCATGGTGATGGTCGCATAGAGAAGAGTAAGACGCTATCGGTGAAAATTCCGGCCGGTGTCGATACTGGTGACCGTATCCGTCTGGCAGGTGAAGGTGAAGCCGGTGAATTCGGAGCCCCAGCGGGGGATCTCTATGTACAGGTTACTGTGCGCGAACACCCAATTTTTGTCCGTGACGGCAACAACCTCTATTGTGAAGTGCCTATCTCCTTTGCCAAGGCCGCCCTCGGCGGTGAAGTGGAAGTGCCGACACTGGACGGCAAGGTCAACCTGAAGATCCCGGCGGAAACCCAGACCGGACGCATGTTCCGCATGCGCGGCAAAGGGGTTAAGTCGGTGCGCAGTCACGCGGTTGGCGATCTGCTTTGCAAAGTAGTGATGGAAACGCCGGTGAATCTGTCCGAGCGTCAGAAAGAACTGCTGCGGGAATTTGAAACTTCAGTCACCGGTGAATCCAAGAAGCATAGCCCCAAGGCCGAAGGCTTCTTCGATGGGGTGAAAAAGTTTTTTCAGGATTTGAATAGCTAACTTGCTATCGACTTAGATAAAAACCGATGCTCAAGGCATCGGTTTTTTTTTGATTCATGCGGACCTCCGGTTATGTCGGCATTTGCATTCTGTGAATCCGTCATGGTGTTATTGGCGGAGCGACTATCGCTCGGCACTTTGGGCTGAGACTGACTCTTGTTTACTACGCGGGGAAGAACGTTCTTGGCGCTGTTCTTGGCTTTGTTACTTGAGTAACATTGGTAGACATTTTGTCATTGGAAGATAAAAGATGAATAACCGAATTTTCGGCCTATTGGCCATACTCTTTGTGGGAGCTCTTTCAGGCTGCTCCACTACTCAGTCGCCTACAGGGCGTTCACAGATGTTGCTGTTTTCGCCCGAGCAGATAAATCTGATGGGCACCGCCTCTTTTGAGCAGATAAAAGCAAAGGAGAAGCAGAGCCAGGACAAGGCCGCCAGTGCCTATGTTGCCTGCGTGGCGCAGCGTATTACCTCTTTATTGCCGCAACAACATTGGCAATGGGTACTGTTTGACTCGGATCAGGTCAACGCCTTTGCCTTGCCTGGTGGTCATATCGGTGTCTATACCGGGCTTCTCAAGGTGGCCAACAATGAAGATCAACTGGCAACGGTAATCGGCCATGAAATAGCGCATGTGTTGGCGCAGCACGGTAATGAACAGGCCTCACGGGCCCAACTCAGCAATACCGGCATGCAGTTGGCCGGAGCAGCGTTGGGGATGGGGCAGGTAGCTAATGCCGATCTCTACATGGCGGCCTTGGGGCTTGGGGTGCAGGTGGGCTATATCTTACCCTATGGCCGGGCTCAGGAATCCGAGGCCGATGTGATGGGGCTGGAGCTGATGGCCAGGGCCGGCTTCGATCCCAGAGCCGGGGTGACCTTATGGCAAAACATGGCCAAGGCGGGGGGCGGTCAGGGGCCGGAGCTCTTATCGACTCATCCATCCAATGAGAACCGCATTGCCCAGTTGCGTGATTTACAAGCGCAGATGATGCCGCTCTATCAGGCGAGCAAGGGTAAATTTAGCTCTTGCCAAAAATGAGGTTAACAAAGTCGGCTTGAGGCTCGGCCTTCTGTCCATTTTGGCTTGAGACTCGGCGAATGAACAAAGCGTAAGGATACGAATAAGCGCAACACTTGAACCCGGATAAGTGTTACACTGTGCCGCGAAAAATTCACAGATAAACTGAGAGTAAACTGATTATGTCTGATAAGTTCACCAGTGTTGAACAACAAGCCAGCTACGGCGTAGGCCGCCAGTTGGGTGAGCAACTGGCCGCAAACTCTTTCGAAGGTCTGGATATTCCAGCCGTTCAAGCCGGTCTGGCCGATGCATTTGACGGCAAAGAGAGTGTTGTTTCCATGGAAGATATGCAGGTTGCTTTCTCTGAAATCAGCCGTCGCTTGCAAAAGGCGCAGGAAGAGGCTGCCGAAGCCGCTTCTGCCGAAGGTAATGCTTTCCTGGCCGAAAACGCCAAACGTGAAGGTGTGGTGACTACCGAATCAGGTCTGCAGTACGAAATCATCAACGAAGGCTCAGGCGAGAAGCCAAGCTATGATTCCAACGTTCGTACTCACTATCACGGTACCTTTATCGACGGTAAAGTATTCGACAGTTCAGTAACCCGTGGTCAGCCTGCCGAATTCCCGGTTTCCGGCGTGATTGCCGGTTGGACCGAAGCGCTGCAACTGATGCCGGTTGGCGCCAAGTACAAGCTGTATGTACCGCATCACCTGGCCTACGGCGAGCGCGGTGCCGGGGCGGCTATCCCGCCTTATTCCACTCTGGTCTTTGAAGTGGAACTGCTGGACATTCTGTAATACCAAAATCGCTTGAGTCTGACTCAGGCGATTTTTTTAGCCTGTATGTGGAGAAAGTTATGAGTGGACATGTCAGAGTTGCGGTTGCCGGAAGCAGCGGCCGTATGGGGCGTACCTTGATAGAAGCGGCCGCGCATTCCAGCCGGATCATTCTGGGCGCGGCCATCGAGCGCGCTGGCTCGACTCTGGTGGGAGTCGATGCCGGAGAGTTGGCCGGGGTCGGTTGTCTTCATGTCCGGGTCTGCGATAGCCTGGATCAGGTTGCTGATGACTTCGATGTGCTGGTGGATTTCACCAGCCCGGAAGGCACCCTCAGCAATCTGGATTGGTGCGCCCGCCATCATAAGGCGATAGTGATAGGCACTACAGGTTTCAATTCGGCGCAAAAGGCGCAGATTGAGGCCTTTGCCGAGCAGATCCCTGTGGTATTGGCACCCAATATGTCGGTTGGGGTTAACTTGATGTGGAAGCTGCTGGAATTGGCGGCGGAAGTCATGGGTGATTATACCGACATAGAGATCATCGAAGGCCATCACAGGCACAAGAAGGATGCACCTTCAGGTACCGCCTTGAAGATGGGGGAAGTGATTGCCAACACACTGGGGCGGGATCTGGAAAAAGTCGCCGTCTATGGCCGCGAAGGGATCACCGGCGAGCGTGAGCGCGACACCATAGGTTTTGCCACTATCAGGGCGGGCGACTTGGTGGGCGAGCATACCGCCATGTTTGCCGATATGGGCGAGCGTTTGGAGATCACTCACAAGGCTTCCAGCCGAATGACCTTTGCCAACGGCGCCATGCGTGCGGCACTTTGGTTGCAGGAACAGGATGCCGGGCTCTACGACATGCAACAGGTATTGGGGTTGAAACCCCTATGACATTATTTAAAAAACCGCCGATTGGCGGTTTTTTTTTGAATTCCTCCGTCTGGCTATTGACGGATCGATATTTGTCGTGTAGGATGCGCGGAATTTGTCAAAATTTCGTATTTTAGCGGAAATTGGTACTTTAAACAAAGATAAAAACATTACATTTCAGTGGCTTGGCTCTTTTCTCGGAGGTCGCGTTGACAAAGTCTGCCTTACTCGTACTCGAAGATGGAAGCGTATTTTCCGGCACAGCAATCGGTGCCGATGGGATCGCAGTCGGAGAAGTCGTTTTTAACACTTCGATGACCGGATATCAAGAAATCCTCACCGATCCATCTTATTCTCGCCAGATAGTAACTCTAACCTACCCACATATCGGTAATACCGGTACTAACAATGAAGACACAGAATCCGATGCAGTTCATGCCTGTGGTCTTATTATTCGTGATCTTCCCCTCCTCGCCAGTAACTTCCGTAACCAACAATCCCTCAGTGATTACCTCAAAGCCAACAAGGTAGTCGGTATCGCCGATATCGACACCCGTAAGCTGACCCGTATTCTGCGGGAGAAGGGCGCTCAGGCCGGTTGCATTCTGGTGGGTGAGCAGGACGTAGACAAGGCGCTGGCCGCCGCCAAGGCATTCCCTGGGCTGAAAGGCATGGACTTGGCCAAGGAAGTGACGACCGACAAGTCTTACACCTGGCGCAAGGGAACCTGGCGTTTGGAGAGCGGCCTGCCGGTCGATACTCCCGAGTCAGAACTCAAGTACAAGGTAGTGGCTTATGACTACGGCGTGAAGCAGAACATACTGCGAATGCTGGTAGACAGAGGCTGTGATGTGACTGTGGTTTCCGCACAAACGCCTGCCAGTGAAGTGCTGGCGATGGCACCGGATGGGGTATTCCTCTCCAACGGCCCCGGTGACCCGGAGCCATGTGACTACGCCATCAAGGCGATTCAGCAAATTCTCGAAACCGATATCCCGGTATTCGGCATCTGCCTTGGCCACCAACTGCTGGCGCTGGCCAACGGTGCCAAGACGCTGAAGATGAAGTTTGGTCACCACGGCGCCAACCACCCTGTGAGCGATATTGACAAAGGCACTGTGATGATCACCAGTCAGAACCATGGTTTTGCTGCCGATGAAGCCACATTGCCTGCCAACATCAAGGTGACTCACAAGTCGCTGTTTGATGGCTCACTGCAAGGGATCCACCTGACAGACAAGCCGGCCTTCAGCTTCCAGGGCCACCCTGAAGCGAGTCCGGGGCCGCACGATTGTGCGCCTCTGTTCGATCACTTTATCGAACTGATTGAGCAATACCGTCACCAAGTCAAGCTGTAATCGCCGGGAGAAGATAGAAGAAAATGCCAAAACGTACTGATATTCAAAGTATTCTTATCCTGGGTGCCGGCCCAATCGTTATCGGTCAGGCCTGTGAGTTTGACTATTCGGGAGCCCAGGCCTGTAAGGCGCTGAGAGAAGAGGGTTACCGGGTTATTCTGGTGAACTCCAACCCTGCAACCATTATGACAGACCCAGAAATGGCCGATGCCACATACATCGAGCCTATCCACTGGGAAGTGGTGCGCAACATTATCGCCAAAGAACGCCCCGATGCGATTCTGCCAACCATGGGCGGTCAGACGGCGCTGAACTGCGCCCTGGAACTGGAAGCCAAAGGCGTATTGAAAGAGTTTGACGTCGAGATGATCGGTGCCACTGCCGATGCCATCGACAAGGCCGAAGATCGTGCCCGTTTTGACAAGGCGATGAAGAGTATCGGCCTCGAGTGTCCCCGTGCCGGTATTGCCCACAGCATGGAAGATGCACACAAGGTGCTGGATCAAGTGGGCTTTCCCTGCATCATTCGCCCCTCTTTCACCATGGGTGGCAGCGGCGGCGGTATCGCTTACAACGTCGAAGAGTTTGAAGATATCTGTACCCGGGGTCTGGATTTGTCGCCGACCAATGAGCTGCTGATTGACGAGTCGCTGATTGGCTGGAAAGAGTATGAGATGGAAGTGGTGCGCGATCGCAACGACAACTGCATCATAGTCTGCGCCATCGAAAACTTTGACCCCATGGGCGTGCACACAGGTGACTCCATTACCGTGGCACCGGCCCAGACCCTGACCGACAAAGAATATCAACTGATGCGTAACGCCTCCATGGCGGTGCTGCGGGAAATCGGCGTTGAAACCGGTGGTTCCAACGTGCAGTTTGGTATCAACCCCAAAGATGGTCGCATGGTGATCATCGAGATGAACCCAAGGGTATCGCGCTCATCTGCGCTGGCCTCCAAGGCGACCGGTTTCCCGATTGCCAAGGTTGCGGCCAAGCTGGCGGTGGGCTTTACCCTGGATGAGCTGATGAACGACATTACCGGCGGTCTGACCCCGGCTTCGTTCGAGCCCTCTATCGACTATGTGGTTACCAAAATCCCTCGCTTCAACTTCGAGAAGTTTGCCGGTTCCAACGACCGCCTGACCACTCAGATGAAGTCTGTCGGTGAAGTGATGGCCATCGGCCGTACCTTCCAGGAGTCGATGCAAAAAGCTCTGCGCGGCCTGGAAACCGGGATGACAGGTTTTGACCCTATCGTGGATATCAACGAGCCGGAAGCCCTGGCCAAGATACGTTACGAATTGCAGGATGTGGGCCCTGAGCGTCCTTGGTATATCGCCGATGCTTTCCGTGCCGGTATGTCCATGGAAGGTATTCGCCGCATCACCAACATAGACCCTTGGTTCCTGGTGCAGATTGAAGATCTGGTACTGCAGGAAGAGAAGGTCAAGGAAGGCGGCTGGAGCGGTCTTTCCAAAGAGTTCCTGCGCAAACTGAAGCGTAAAGGTTTCTCCGATGCACGCCTGGCGTCACTGCTGGGGGTTTCTGAAAGTGAAGTGCGCAAACTGCGTCACAAGTATGAGCTCTTCCCTGTTTACAAGCGGGTAGATACCTGCGCCGCCGAGTTCGCCACGGATACCGCCTACATGTACTCCACCTACGAGGAAGAGTGTGAGGCCAATCCGTCCGATAAAGACAAGATCATGGTGATAGGTGGCGGCCCCAACCGTATCGGTCAGGGTATCGAGTTCGACTACTGCTGTGTGCACGCAGCGCTGGCGATGCGTGAAGACGGCTATGAAACCATCATGGTTAACTGTAACCCTGAAACCGTTTCCACCGACTATGACACCTCTGACAGACTCTACTTTGAACCTGTTACCCTGGAAGACGTACTGGAAATCGTGCGGGTTGAGCAGCCCAAAGGGGTTATCGTGCAGTATGGTGGCCAAACGCCACTGAAACTGGCCCGCGCCCTGGAAGCCGCAGGTGTGCCCATCATAGGGACCAGCCCGGATGCCATCGACCGCGCCGAAGACCGTGAGCGCTTCCAACAAGCGGTTGAGCGTTTGGGGCTGAAACAGCCTGAAAACAGCACAGTGACCAACCTGGAGCAGGCGGTACTGGATGCCGAGCGTATAGGTTATCCTCTGGTGGTTCGTCCCTCCTATGTTCTGGGTGGCCGGGCGATGGAAATCGTTTACGACGAGCAGGATCTGCGCCGTTACTTCAACGAAGCCGTGAGCGTATCCAACGAGTCGCCGGTACTGCTGGACCGCTTCCTGGATGACGCCACCGAAGTAGACGTGGACGCCATCTGCGATGGTAAAGACGTGGTTATCGGCGGCATCATGGAGCATATCGAGCAGGCCGGTGTTCACTCAGGTGACTCAGGTTGTTCACTGCCTCCTTACACTCTCTCCAAGGCGATTCAGGACGAGATGCGCGAGCAGGTACGCAAGCTGGCGCTGGAGCTGGGCGTTGTCGGTCTGATGAACGTGCAGTTTGCGGTCAAGAGCGACGTGATTTACCTGATTGAGGTAAATCCGCGCGCCGCCCGCACAGTGCCTTTCGTTTCCAAGGCCACAGGTGTGCCTCTGGCCAAGATTGCCGCCCGGGTAATGGCCGGCACTTCACTGGCCGAACAGCAACATACTCAGGAAGTGATCCCGCCTTACTACTCAGTGAAAGAAGTGGTTCTGCCGTTCAACAAGTTCCCGGGTGTTGACCCTCTGCTCGGCCCTGAAATGCGCTCTACCGGTGAGGTGATGGGTGTGGGTGATACCTTCGCCGAAGCCTACGCCAAGGCGCAACTGGGCTCAGTGAAAGATGTGCCCAAGTCAGGTCGCGCCCTGTTGTCTGTTCGTCACAGCGACAAGAAGCGGGTTTCGGATCTGGCGGCCAAGCTGATTGAACTCGGCTATGAGCTGGATGCCACCCACGGCACGGCTGTGGTGCTGGGTGAAGCGGGTATCAATCCCCGCCTGGTGAACAAGGTGCATGAAGGTCGTCCACACATTCTTGACCGGATCAAGAACGGTGAATACACCTACATAGTGAATACCACAGAGGGTCGTCAGGCCATCGAGGATTCCAGACAGCTGCGCCGCGGCGCGCTGCAGCACAAGGTGAACTACACCACCACCATGAACGCGGCTTTTGCAACCTGTATGGCCCATGATGCCGACGACAGAAGCAATGTTGCCTCGGTGCAGGAACTGCACGCCAGAGTCAACAAGTAAACGCTGTCAGTCAGTAACTGAAAGTGACCAGGCCACCCATTAGGGTGGCCTGTTTTTTTGTAGGCAGGATGATTTGGGTCAAACTTCTTGGGAAGGTGCGGACAGGCCCCGGCATGCATTCAGTCAGATGCCTTGAACGCCAATTGCTGTGCAAGCCACTCTCTACAAAAAAGAACGCCGCGAGGACTTATTCGCACCTTCCCTTGGCTTTGGGATCTTGGCGGCTCTTGCTAAACTCGCCCACTATCAAGGCGCTTCAATCGAGGCGTTGCAATCAAGATGTTTCAGGGAAAGGAAGTGATGATACTCGAGTCTGTCTCAAAGGAGCCCAAGGGCCAGGAAAGCGTTGCGGGGCGAGTCAAAGGGCTGTTTAACCGGCGGAGCAAAGCACAGGCTCTTGCCTTGAGTTTTGGCTTGGCTTTGAGCCTCGGCAGCAACGGCGTGCGGGCTGATATCAACACTGTGCCTTTGGTGGCGCCCTTGTATCACGGCGGCGAACTGCTGCAAAAGCAGCTGTTTAAAGGGTTGGAGCTCAGTGTCACCACAGGGCGCGATCTGGCGATATTTTCCGTTGCCGGTATGAGCCTGGATGCCTACATTTTAACGCTGCCGCTCGATGCGCCGACCAAGGCCAGGGTCATAGCCCGGCTGTCGGATCCTTTCTACAGCATCCCCCTTGGGCATTTTCTCTACCTTTTTTACGACAGATACAGCCGCGCCGAGAACCGGGATCAGTTCCGGGATTATCTGCTGAGCCAATACAGCAAGGAGCAAATCGCACCCTGGCAGCATTCGCTGTTCAGCCTGGAAGAGCAGGTCAAAGACAATACCGAACCGACCGCCGAAGCCAATGACAGACGCGAGGGCATGACGCTCAATCGCCAATTGGTTGCCATGTTGGTGACTGTCTATGATCGCCTGTTCAACAATGATGACTGGGTCCTTGGCAAGAAACTGCCGGAACATTACCGCTATCTTGGCGATAGCCCTGAAGATCTGGCGCTGATTGCCGACATTCAGCCGCTGATCATCAATGAGATTGGCAAGTATGTCGGCAGTCTGCCCGAGGGGGATATGCGCAGCGCCCTCGAGCTGATTATTGAAGATGGCAAGGCGGAAAATGCCGCCAAGGTAAACAACAAGGCGCAGGCGATAACTGTTACCCTTATCGACTTTGTCCGTCTTAATGTGCTCAAGGCCTATCGCCAATATGCATTACCGGCGCAGCGGGCCAAGGCCTTTTCTGCCTGGATGCAGGCCAGTCTCAAGGAAGATCCCAAGGGGCTGAGTGACTTTCTGGCAAGTTGGAGTCAACGCCCTAGAGCGGTGCAGATAACAGTAGATGGCTTGAGCCAGGGACTGATGCAGGCGTTGGTTGCACCCAATTCCGGCCCTTATCTCAAAGAAGTACTTGCCAGGGATGCGGCTTTGTCGCAACTCTCGCCCGCGTCAGCCATGGGGCGGCCGCAGCACACTCCCAAGCAGGACTTTTTGCGTCAGTTGGTGAAAGATGGCGCCACCGACCAGTACTATCTGCCGTTTTTCAAGTCACTCTATCGCCGGAGTGAAAATGGCATAGCCACAGGAGGCATCTCTTCCACGCCTACCATCAGTGTGCGCAATCTGCCGATTATCAAGACAGGCGCCGCAGTGTCCGGCCAGGGTGGCACAGGGATCCCCAATTTTCACTTTGTCGATCGCACCCGTGATCGGGCCTATTACTTCTTCGGCAACGACGCCCTGCAGCTCGAAAATCTGGCGGAGAGCCGCGGCATGCGCACCATGTTCGAGCGCCTGAACTATCTCAAAACTTTAAACTGTAACGCCCAATATGACTGGAACGCCCAGACCAGTTTCGATGCCCTGGTCAATCTGGGGCTGGGGGAAGCGATCCGTGATTTTGGCGAGCAGCGCTGTCTCAATGAGTTGTCGCTGCGCGCCGAAGCCGAGAAGGGCTTGCAACTTAGAGTAGCGGCGGTTCGAGAGCAACTCGAGGCCTACGACAAGATGGGCGCCTGGCGGCTGTTTTCCCGCATGAGCTTGCGGGGTAAGCTCAATGAACAGCTCAATGAGCTGGCCTTGCTGAGTGAACAGGCAATGCCGGACTATCTGCTTATTTATAACCCCTGGCCGGATCACTTCGCTCATTTCAAGGGGCCGTTCAGCGACGAAATCATAGCGCCGACCGGTGAGCTTAACCGCCTCGATTACTGGTTCGGCCGTCTGGACAAGGTGTATCGGGACGCGGGTATCTATCCGCAGACGCTGTGGGGCATGGCCGGCGATCATGGTTTGGCACCTGTGTATCACACCCTTAACCCCGAACTGGTGCTGCAAGATGCGCTCAAGCAACGCGGGGTCGAGCTCAAGATAAGCAAAATCTCCTCTGATGAAGGGGAAGGCCCCAAGATAACCAACAACCTCAACCCGCCTTCACTGCATGGGGTAGACTTGGTGATAGCCTCTACCGCAGGTGGTAACTATATGCTGGACTTCTTTAACTCGGACCGAGGTTGGCAGCTGCAACCCTTGTATCAGGAGTTGACCCGTTTTAAGGTCAAAGAAAGCGAGGCGCTGGATATGGTCAGCCTGCTTGCCGATGAGTTGCAGGAATCGCTGGATTATCTGGTGGTGCGTCAAAGTGATTGCACACTTGATAGCTGCTCTGTGCGTTTGGTGGGATATAGAAACGGGCAGCGCCGAGATGAAATGATCAGTCGTGACTCGGGCGCTATCCGTTATCAGGCGCTTGATGATAAAGGCGCGCCTGAGCTGCTGGCACTGGCTCAGAGCAACCCTTATCTGCCGCCGCTGTCAGATGTTCAGTTATCGGCCAAACAACAACTGCTCGAATTGTGCTTGGGGAGTGCCAAGGGCTGCAGCGCCGAGCAGTGGCGCAATCTGGCGGCCATGAGTCCCAGACCCGATGCCGTGGTGCAGCTGGCACACCTCTATGATGAAGACAGGGCCGGCACCATCAATCTCTTCCCCAAAGAGGGATTTGGCTATAACACCCTGGTGCCGGGGCGTCATGCGGGCGAGCATTATCTGGAAAAAGATGCCTTCATAGGTTTCTGGGGCGAGCCTAGCAAACCCGGCCAGAGATTGGGGCCGCTGGATAACGGCTCACTGGCACCGACTTTGTATCAGTACCTTACCGGTGAGCAGGTCGAGGTAGGAGACAATGGTTGGGGCTATCCCTCTGTGCTTTCGAGTCTTAACTGAGATGAATTTATTATCGTCGGTGCCACAGAAACAGAGATTTTTGTCGCCATCACTGGCAAGCCTGCCATGGCTTAGGTAAGCTTGTAGCCAAGATGAATTGAGTTTTGGCCGGTGTGTTCCCCGGTATTCCGCTATGCATCCCTGGCGCCGCAGACAAAATGGCGCCCATTCACCCGAAAAATGAGTCTCTGTTGGCCCTTGGCTGACGGAGGCTGCTTTTGTTTGACAGGAGACGAAAGAGATTATGAACAAGGTTCCCATGACCCTGGTTGGGGCAGAACAGTTGCGCAAAGAACTGGATATACTCAAGTTTGATCGCCGTCCCAAGATCACCGAGGCAATTGCCGCGGCGCGTGAACTGGGGGATTTGAAAGAAAACGCGGAATACCATGCCGCCCGTGAAGAGCAAGGCATTTGCGAAGCCCGTATCCGCGATATCGAAGGCAAACTGTCCAACGCCCAGATCATTGATGTGACCAAGATGCCCAACAATGGTCGGATCATCTTTGGTTCTACCGTGACCATACTGAATCTGGACACAGATGCCGAAGTGACTTACCGCATTGTCGGTGACGATGAGGCGAATATCAAAGAGAACCTGATCTCGGTGAACTCTCCTATTGCCCGTGGCCTTATCGGTAAAAATCTGGGGGATGAAGTCAATATTCAAACTCCCGGTGGCCTGGCAGAATATGAAGTTGTCGCCGTCGAATATATCTGATTGCGTTATCAAGCCGCCTCCGGGCGGCTTTTTTGTGCAAGATGGACAAAGTTTAATTTGCCCGTCAGGGCTTGAAAGACTAGCATCCGCCCAAATAACCCTGTTTATGGATAACACCTTGCTGAGAATCATGCGCCTCTTTACCCTGCTGATCGCCATAGGTCTGCTGGGCAATGTGTATTCCGGGATTGCCTCTGATGCAACCTGGAAGGCGTTTGAACAGGCTTTGCCCGAGCTCAGTCAGCAAGATGCTGACAAAGAGCCGTTGTCCATAGCTTCATCTACCTCAGTTGGTCAGGAGTCTCAAGCCCAAGAGTCCCGGCATCATAAGCTTGGCAAGCATGATGCTAGTGGCAGAGCTGAGGTGGATGGTAAGGTTTCCCTGTCTGACTTATCCAAGTTGCTGCGCTCCGAGCAGGGCGACCAACTCTATTCTGCCCCTGGTGCTCGTCTGTGCTGTCTCAGTATGGCCGCTCAGCAGGATGTGCCCGAGCCGCCCTATGAATTGGCGTTTGAAATCGCTATGCCACCGGCGCCAGTGCTCAGCATAGGTTTTGCCGAGCAGTTGCCTATCGAGCAGAATTGGACCTTAACGCACCCCGGGGCTGGTTTGCGCCTTGGGGGCTGGAAAGACGCCAACCTCCGCTATCGCTTCAGTCAGCAGGCCGCCTGACGCTCTCTTCCGGGCTTTTCTGTCCGGGTTTCACTTCATCTGTTGTCAGTCACTCCGTCATTGGATGGCTGCGACTGTGATATGTGGCTTAAGCCACGAGTCGAAAAGAGAGTATAAATATGATAACTGACTCATTATTAAAGAGTAATGGCCGTGGGCGCCAGCCTAAAAAATTGCTTAATCACTACAGCGCCTGGAAATATCTGGTGTTGGTAGTCACTCTGGTGGTGATGGCGCTGAGCGCCTTGCCAACCTGGTATGGTGAAGATGCCGCGGTGCAAATTTCTCCCAAGGCCGGACTGGACTTATCTCCGACCCAGATAGTTTCTGAACTGGCCAAGGCCGATATTCAAGTCAAGCGCCTGGACAGCAAAGATCAGCAAACCCTGGTTATTCTCAATGACGAAGGCCAACAGACGCTGGCCAAGTCATTGCTGGCCGATCATGCCCAAGATCCGGCTGAGCTCACTTTGGCCTTGAGCCCGGCGGCGCCCGAGTGGCTGCTCGGCATGGGATTTGAACCCATTAAACTGGGACTGGATCTTCGTGGTGGGGTGCAGTTTCTGTTGGATGTGGATATTGCTCCTGTGTATCAGACTCAAGGCAGTTCATTGGCCGATGCCCTGCGCGCCTTTGCCAGAGAAAAGGGGATCCGCGGCTTGAGTGTGCGTCAAGGAGCTGAAGAGCAACTGACTGTGATTATGCCCGAGGCGGCTCGCGCCGAGGTGCGGCAATTTATGGCCAAGCAATACCCACTTTGGCAGGTGAGCAGCGATAACAGTCAACTCAAGCTGGTACTGACGGAGGCCGAGAAAATCAACCTGCGTAATCTGACAGTGCAGCAAAACTTGCAGATCATGCGTACCCGAATTGAGGAACTGGGGATCACCGAAGCCTTGGTGCAGCGTCAGGGCGAGAGCCGCATCCGTATCGAGCTGCCCGGTGTTCAAGACCCGGCGGCCGCCAAGAGCGTGATAGGGGCGACCGCGACTCTGGCCTTCTATGAGGTTAAGGATAGTGCCACCGGCGCCATGCTTATCAAAGACAAGTCCGGCAATCCTGTGCCCGTGGCACGTAAACCTGTGCTGACCGGCGAGCATATTGTCGATGCCCGTGCCGGAATAGGAGAAATGGGCGCTGCAGAGGTGAATATTACCCTGGACAGTGAAGGCGGCCGCCGTATGACCGACTTCTCCCGAGGCCATATCGGTAAACCTATGGCCACGGCATACAGTGAGTACAGTCGCGATGCCGATGGCAAGGCGGTGCAAAGCAATGAAATTATCAGTGTCGCCACCATCCAGTCTGTGCTGCCGGAGCGTTTTCGGATAACCGGCGCCGGTAGTTATCAGGATGCGCAGCAATTGGCTCTTTTGCTGCGGGCCGGCTCTATGACTGCGCCTGTCACCATAGTTGAAGAGCGCACCATAGGCCCGACGCTGGGGGCAGAAAATATTCACAACGGCTTTGCCGCCCTGGCGCTCGGTCTGGGGATCACCCTGGTGTTTATGGCGCTTTGGTATCGCAGACTGGGCTGGGTCGCCAACCTGGCACTGCTGGCTAATATGGTGCTGCTGTTTGGTTTGCTGGCCTTGATCCCCGGCGCGGTGCTGACGCTCCCCGGGATTGCCGGTTTGGTGCTGACAGTGGGGATGGCGGTGGATACCAATGTGCTGATTTTCGAGCGGATCCGCGACAAGCTTCGTGAAGGGCGAGCATTGGCGCACGCCATTGACAAGGGCTTTGACAGCGCCTTCTCCACCATTTTCGATGCCAACTTCACCACTATGATCACCGCCGTAGTGCTCTACGCCATAGGTAATGGTCCTATTCAGGGGTTTGCGCTGACGCTGGGGCTGGGGTTATTGACCAGTATGTTCAGCGGGATTTTTGCCTCAAGGGCGATTATCAATCTGGTTTATGGCAAGAACTTCAGCCGCGATGTAAGGGTTTAATATTATGATTAATATGAAAAATGCAACCAAGTGGCGTTATTTCAGCAGCGCGATTTCTGTGATTTTGATGATAGTGTCCATCAGTGTGATTGCCGTCAAGGGGCTCAATTGGGGGCTGGATTTTACCGGTGGTGTGGTCAGTGAAATCCGTATCGAAAGCTCAATCAGCGCCAAGACGTTGCAACCTTTGTTGCAGCAGGCCTATGGTCAGGAAGTCAGTCTGATTGCTGCCGGTGAGCCGGGACGCTGGGTGCTGCGTTATGCCGCGCCAAGTGCCGGACAGAGTATGCCCGAACTGCCGGAAGTGTTGGCGGGTATGAACACTCAGGTGGAAGTGCTCAATACCAGCATAGTCGGGCCTCAGGTCGGCCAGGAGTTGGCCGAGCAGGGCGGTTTGGCTTTGCTGGTGGCTATGTTGTGTATTCTGGGCTATCTCTCTTACCGCTTTGAGTGGCGTCTGGCATCCGGCGCGGTATTTGCACTGGTGCATGATGTTATCTTTGTGCTGGCTTTTTTTGCCGCCACTCAGATGGAGTTCAACCTGACGGTGCTGGCGGCAGTGTTGGCCATTTTGGGATATTCACTCAACGATTCCATCATTATTGCCGACAGGATCCGCGAATTGCTGGCCGCCAAACCCAAGCTGGCGGTAAAAGACATCAATAACCAGGCGATTGCTGCCACGTTTGCCCGAACCATGGTGACATCCGGTACTACCTTGATGACCATTTCAGCGCTGTGGATCATGGGCGGAGGTCCCTTGGAAGGATTTTCCATCGCCATGTTTATCGGTGTGTTGACCGGTACCTTCTCCTCAATATCGGTTGGTACTTCATTGCCGGAATGGTTGGGACTGTCCAGTGAGCATTATCGGGTGACGCCTGTGACCCAGACTCCTTGATTGAAACCCGTCAATTAATACTGATTTAATCCACCGGCGCCACAATGTGCGCGCCGATGGGATACTGGCAACAAAAAAGCCACCTGTTAAGGTGGCTTTTTTGAGGGGAATGGGCTTATCTGGCCTTGGGCAGAGCGATTTTCATCTCTTCGGATTGGCGGAAAAGCACCAATACATGGCCTATCAGCTGCACCTTGGTTGCCTGGGTTTCACGGACAATGGCATCAACGATAGCGGCTTTCAGTTCTCTGTCTTCAGAGGCGACTTTAACTTTAATCAGCTCATGGTGAGAGAGCGCATTATCAATTTCAGCCAGTACCCCTTCAGTCAGGCCATTGGCACCAAGCAGCACTACCGGCTTGAGGCTGTGTGCCAGGCCCTTTAGATGCTGTTTCTGTTTGGTTGTTAAGTTCATTTCTACCAACTTTTGCTGAGTTACTGTTGAAAAGCCGCTATTCTACCCTCATATAGCCCTTGTGTAACTCTCATTTGTTGCGGATTTTGAATGTCAGGTAAGAAACGTACGGCCAGTTCCACCCGTTGGATGCAGGAACACTTTGATGATCACTATGTCAAATTGGCACAAAAACGGGGGCTGCGTTCGCGGGCCGCGTT
This sequence comes from Shewanella carassii, assembly GCF_019670705.1. NCBI lineage: Bacteria > Pseudomonadati > Pseudomonadota > Gammaproteobacteria > Alteromonadales > Shewanellaceae > Shewanella > Shewanella carassii. Next base: position 3,275,922 of record NZ_AP024618.1, on the reverse strand, counting down.
CAAGTTGGAGGAGCTGCAACAAAAAGATCAGCTGATTAAACCCGGGATGACAGTGGTTGACCTGGGAGCCGCTCCTGGAGGTTGGTCTCAGGTAGCAGCCAAGTTGGTCGGTGATAAAGGTAAAGTGGTTGCTTGTGATATTTTACCGATGGACCCAATCGTTGGCGTCGATTTCCTTCAGGGAGACTTCCGTGAGGAAAAAGTCCTCGAGGCCTTGCTGACCCGGGTTGGGGAAGATAAGGTTGACTTGGTGCTCTCGGATATGGCGCCCAATATGAGTGGTTCAGATGGTGTGGATCAGCCCAGAGCCATGTATTTAGTGGAGTTGGCGCTGGATATGTGTCATCAGGTGTTGGCAGCCAATGGTAGTTTTGCCGTTAAAGTCTTTCAGGGGGAGGGCTTTGACGAGTATATGAAAGCAGTCAGACAAGCGTTCAAGACTGTAAAAACCCGTAAGCCGGATTCCTCCAGGCCACGTTCTCGCGAGGTCTATCTGGTAGCGACAGGGTACAAGTTGTAGTACCCTGATTGAAGTAAATCTCAAGACTTTGTGAGGTTCAGTAATTGAGTGACATGGCAAAAAATTTGATTCTCTGGGTGGTCATCGCCGTGGTGCTGATGTCCGTGTTCCAGGGTTACTCCCCCTCTTCTTCGTCAGCGCAGAAGATGGATTATTCGACTTTCCTGGACGATGTTCGTAGCGGCCAAGTCAGTAACGTTGAAGTGAAAAGCGACCAACGTACGATTGAAGGCGTCAAAAAGTCCGGTGAAAAGTTCACCACCATTATGCCCTTGTATGACCAGGATTTGATCAATGACCTGGATCGTAAAGGCATCCGCATGAAAGGGCAGGAAGCCGAAGAGTCAGGATTCCTGACACAGATCTTTATCTCCTGGTTCCCTATGCTGCTGCTTATCGGGGTGTGGATCTTCTTTATGCGACAGATGCAGGGCGGTGGCGGTAAAGGCGCCATGTCCTTTGGCAAGAGTAAAGCCAAGCTGATGAGCGAAGATCAGATTAAGACCACCTTTGCCGATGTGGCCGGTTGTGATGAGGCCAAGGAAGAGGTGAAGGAGATGGTGGATTATCTGCGTGATCCGACTAAGTTCCAGAAACTCGGTGGTCGTATTCCTACCGGTGTCTTGATGGTTGGTCCTCCAGGTACAGGTAAAACCTTGCTCGCCAAGGCGATTGCCGGTGAAGCCAAGGTGCCTTTCTTTACCATCTCAGGTTCTGACTTTGTGGAAATGTTTGTCGGTGTCGGCGCCTCCCGGGTACGTGACATGTTCGAGCAGGCCAAAAAGTCGGCGCCATGTATCATCTTTATCGATGAAATCGATGCCGTTGGCCGTCAGCGTGGTGCCGGACTCGGTGGTGGTCACGACGAGCGTGAGCAAACATTGAACCAGATGCTGGTGGAAATGGACGGCTTTGAAGGTAATGAAGGTATTATCGTTATCGCCGCAACCAACCGTCCAGATGTGTTGGATGCTGCGCTGCTGCGTCCAGGCCGTTTCGACCGCCAGGTTGTCGTAGGGCTGCCGGATGTTCGCGGCCGTGAGCAAATTCTTAAAGTGCACATGCGTAAAGTGCCTTTGGGTGACGATGTTAAAGCCAGTGTGATTGCCCGTGGTACGCCTGGGTTCTCAGGTGCGGATCTTGCCAACCTGGTTAACGAGGCGGCACTGTTTGCTGCTCGCGGTAATCGCCGTGTGGTGACCATGGAAGAGTTTGAGAGTGCCAAAGACAAGATCATGATGGGCGCCGAGCGCCGCTCCATGGTGATGTCTGAGTCCGAGAAAGAGATGACGGCTTACCACGAAGCCGGTCACGCGATTGTGGGTTATCTGGTGCCTGAGCATGACCCTGTGCATAAGGTAACCATTATCCCTCGTGGCCGGGCCTTGGGTGTGACCTTCTTCCTGCCGGAAGCCGATGCCATCAGTGAGAGCCGCCAGAAGCTGGAGAGTAAGATCTCTGTGGCCTACGGTGGTCGACTGGCAGAAGAGATTATCTTTGGCACAGAAAAAGTCTCTACCGGTGCATCTCAGGACATTAAATATGCTACGGCCATTGCCCGTAACATGGTGACCCAGTGGGGCTTCTCCGAGAAACTCGGTCCGCTGCTGTATGCAGAGGAAGAGGGTGAGGTATTCCTGGGCCGCTCCATGGCCAAGTCCAAGCATATGTCTGATGAGACTGCGGCCATCATAGACTCCGAAATTAAGGCTATCATTGACCGCAACTACCAGCGTGCCAAGCAACTGCTGGATGAAAATATGGACGTACTGCACGCGATGAAAGATGCGTTGATGAAGTATGAGACCATAGACTCGCGCCAGATAGAGGACTTGATGGAGCGCCGCGAAGTGCGTCCTCCGGTGGATTGGCATATGGATGACAACGGCTCTTCCAACGGCAATAATGGCAATAAAGGTGCCAAGCCTGAAGAGACTGAAGTTGAAGAGCATGAGCCGAGTGATACTGCTGCAGATTTGGGCAAACCCGGCGAGAGCCCGCTGAAATAAGCTCATTCTGAGGTCAAAGAAAACCCCGCAAGGGGTTTTCTTGTTTCTGCCTGAAGGCACAATAATAAATCCAAGAAAGATGTTCTCGCGCTTGACGCGTAAGGGAGTAAAGAGTGTTTGAATTGAAGTCCGGTGCTCAGCAACTACGACTCGATGAGCCTAAGGTGATGGGGATCCTCAATGTAACCCCGGATTCGTTTTCTGATGGCGGCCGTTTTTCTTCCTTTGAACTGGCCTGCCGCCACGCCGACCAGATGGTGGCCGATGGCGCCGTGTTTATTGATATCGGCGGCGAGTCCACTCGGCCCGGGGCTGCCGATGTCAGCGTCGATGAGGAGCTTTCCCGGGTTGTTCCCTTGGTGGAGTATATTGTCGCCAAGTATCCTCAGATCTGGATCTCTTTGGATACCAGCAAAGCCGAAGTGATGCGCGCCGGTATCAATGCCGGCGCTCATCTTATCAACGATGTGCGGGCCTTGCAGGAGCCCGGCGCCCTCCAAGCCGCGGCTGAGTTGCAGGTGCCTGTGTGCCTGATGCATATGCAGGGGCAACCCAGAACCATGCAGAATGCGCCCCACTATGAGGATCTGCTTGCCGAGGTGAATGACTTCTTTGCCAAGCGCATTGAGGCCTGCATTGATGCAGGGATCGCCAGAGAGGCAATATTGCTGGATCCAGGTTTTGGATTTGGCAAGACGCTGGAACACAATTATCATCTGCTGGCTCATTTGCAAGAGCTGGCAAAATTTGATCTGCCAATACTTATCGGATTGTCACGAAAGAGTATGATAGGAAATCTGCTTGAGCGCAGCGTTGACAATAGATTGGCAGGCAGCCTGGCAGGCGCCATGTTGGCAGTTCAGCGGGGCGCACATATTATTCGGGTACATGATGTCGCAGAGACTTACGATGTACTCAAGGTCATGGCTGCAACCAAACAGTTTGGATAAAGAAGCGCTGTGACTTCATCGGATTCAGGTCGGCGGGTCAGCCGACATTAGGTTTACAATATATAGAATAACCATCTGGGGATGGTTCGTAAGAGGGGTGAATGTGAGAAAGTTTTTTGGTACGGATGGGATCCGCGGCAAAGTCGGAGCGGGCAAGATGACTCCTGAGTTGGCTCTTAAGCTTGGCTGGGCTGCCGGTAGGGTCTTGTCCCGCAGTGGCACTCGTAAAGTGATCATAGGCAAGGATACCCGGATCTCAGGTTATCTGTTCGAGTCGGCGCTGGAAGCCGGCCTGTCTGCTGCCGGGCTCAATGTGATGTTGATGGGCCCAATGCCTACGCCTGCGGTAGCCTACCTGACCCGAACTTTCCGCGCCGAGGCCGGAGTGGTTATCAGTGCATCTCACAACCCCTACTATGATAACGGTATCAAGTTTTTCTCCACAGATGGCAGTAAGCTGGATGACGAGCTGGAACTTGAGATTGAAGCCGAGCTGGAAAAGCCTCTGGTTTGTGTTGAGTCGCATCTGCTGGGGAAGGTTTCCCGTATCGATGATGCCGCCGGTCGTTATATCGAATACTGCAAAGGTAACTTCCCGGCGGATCAAACTCTTGCCGGACTCAAGATAGTGGTGGACTGTGCTCACGGCGCTACCTATCACATTGCCCCCAATGTGTTCCGCGAACTGGGCGCCGAGGTGGTGACCATAGGGGATAAGCCCAATGGTATCAACATCAATGATCAAGTGGGGGCGACCTCCATGGCCAAGATCTGTGAAACCGTGGTCAGTGAAGGCGCCGATCTGGGTATCGCGCTCGATGGCGATGGCGACCGTATCATGATGGTCAATCGACAAGGTGATGTCATAGACGGCGATCAAATCCTCTATATCCTTGCCTGCGACGCGCAAAAGCGCGGCATTCTCAAAGGTGGGGTTGTTGGTACGCTGATGTCCAATCTGGGACTCGAGCTGGCGCTCAAACAGCTCAATATTCCCTTTGCCCGTTCCAAGGTCGGCGATCGCTATGTAATGGAACTGCTGAAAGAGAAAGATTGGCGCATTGGGGGAGAAAACTCAGGCCATATCCTCAACCTGGATCATGGCACTACGGGTGATGGCATAGTGGCAGGTATTCTGGTGCTGGCGGCCATGCGTCGTCATAACGCCTCGCTGGAAGAGTTGACTGAATCGATGCAGATGTTGCCTCAGGTCCTTATTAATGTTCGTTTTGAAGGCAACTCAGATCCGCTGGCATCACAATTAGTGCAAGACGCCCAGGCTCAGGTGGAGTCGCAACTGGGTGAGCGTGGACGGGTGTTGTTGCGTAAATCCGGTACTGAACCTTTGATCCGGGTGATGGTGGAAGGGGATGATGAAGCCCTGGTGCGCGCTCATGCCGAAACCATAGCCGCCGCAGTCAAACAAGCGGTTTAAATTGGCGTTTTTTAGCTTAATCAAAGTAAAATTAATGACTTAAGCTGAAATTGTGAGCGATTTACTGAGTGTGAGCGCAAAAAGTAGCCGAACACACGGTAAATCGCAAAAATTCCGTAAACAGGTATTGTAAGTTAATAAGTGGTTCGCTATTATTCACGCCGCTTTCAGAGGAGATGGTGATGGCACTCAGACGTCCAATGGTAGCAGGCAACTGGAAAATGAATGGCAGTGCGCAGTTAGCGCAAGAGTTGTTCAAGAAGTTTGCCAATAAGCTACATAATGATTCTGTTGAAGTGGTTTTATGCCCACCAGCGATTTATCTGGAAAGCGTAAGGCAACTGCTCGAAACTAACAAGGAAACCTTAAATGGTTCTCTGGTTAGAATGGGAGCTCAGAACCTGAGTCAGCACGATTTTGGTGCGTACACGGGTGAAACCTCAGGGCGGATGCTGAAAGATGCCGGTTGTCGTTATGTGATAATTGGTCACTCGGAACGCCGCCGTATGTACGGTGAAACGAGTAATATAGTGGCAGAGAAATTTGCCGCGGCTCAAAAGCACGGTCTAACTCCGATACTCTGTGTCGGTGAATCTGGCCCGGCTCGTGAAGCAAGACGTACTTTTGAGGTGCTTGCCGAAGAGTTGGATGTGGTAATCGAAAAGAACGGTACCATGGCTTTTGATAATGCGATCATCGCCTATGAGCCTCTTTGGGCTGTAGGGACAGGAAAGAGCGCAACACCAGAGCAGGCACAAGAAGTTCACGCGTTTATACGCAATCGCCTCTCTGAAGTGTCCCCTTATATTGGGGAAAATATCAGGATCTTGTACGGCGGCAGTGTCACACCGAGTAATGCTGCAGATTTATTCGCCCAACCTGATGTGGATGGTGGACTGATAGGCGGTGCTAGCTTAAACTCTACCGAATTCTTGAGTTTATGTACGATAGCAATGAGCGCTTAATATGAAAGAAGTACTGATGGTTATTTACTTGTTGGTGGCTTTGGGTCTGGTTGGACTCATCCTTATCCAGCAAGGCAAAGGGGCTGACATGGGCGCATCTTTTGGTGCCGGTGCTTCAGGAACCCTGTTCGGTTCAGCAGGTTCAGGTAACTTTCTGACTCGGACAACGGCGATTCTCGCTATCGCGTTTTTCACTCTTAGCCTGGTTATTGGCAACATGAGTGCGCATCACGTGAAGCAGGATACCAATATTATGGGTTCTGATGTAGAACAGACCCAACAGTCTGAGACCAAAATTCCAGACTAATACCGAATATGCCGAGGTGGTGAAATTGGTAGACGCGCAGCCTTGAGGTGGCTGTGACCTAACGGTCGTGCGGGTTCAAGTCCCGCTCTCGGCACCAATCTTTAACTGAGTGAATGGATATGAAATTTATCTCAGTTATTGCAAGTAAAAGCTGAAATCAGTAAACTTGCAGCAGTTGACGCGGGGTGGAGCAGCTTGGTAGCTCGTCGGGCTCATAACCCGAAGGTCGTCGGTTCAAATCCGGCCCCCGCAACCAGCTCCCAGTGATGAATTAAGCTAATATATAATTCATCCTGTTTACAGGTTCTTGAACATAATGACCTCGTGATTACGGGGTTTTTTGTTATCTGGGACTTTTAAATTTGCTGCCTTTTACGGCAGCTCAATACTGGGGCTATTAATAGCCCTTTTTTGTTTTTCGGGGGTTACCTTGGCAACATTAGAATCCAGACTCACAGAAATGCTTACTCCGGCAGTGGAAGGCCTCGGCTACCAGCTATGGGGTATTGAATTTGTTAAGGCCGGCAAGCATTCAACCTTGCGGCTATTTATTGACAGTGAGAACGGCATTAATATTGAAGATTGTGCCAATGCCAGTCGTCAGGCGAGCGCCATTCTGGATGTCGAGGACCCAATCACTTCCGAATACACACTGGAAGTCTCCTCTCCCGGTCTCGACAGGCCACTGTTCACCTCTGAACAATACGCTATGTACCTTGGAGAGGAAGCAAAGATTCAACTGACTATGCCGGTAGCGGGTAGTCGTAACTTAAAAGGTACCATCACTAAGGTGGAAGGGCAGATGCTCACCCTGACAGTGGATGGAAAAGACTTGATTATTGCCTTGGATAACATCCGTAAAGGCAACCTGATCGCTAAGTTTTGATGGTTTCAAGGTGAACGAGGCAAGACGATGAATAAAGATATTTTGCTGGTCGCTGAAGCGGTTTCCAACGAAAAGGCTGTACCGCGCGAAAAGATTTTCGAGGCGCTCGAAATTGCGCTGGCTACCGCAACCAAGAAAAAGTATGAAGGCGATATCGATGTTCGTGTTGCCATAGATCGCAAAACCGGCGACTACGAGACTTTCCGTCGCTGGTTGGTGGTTGATGATAACGGTGAAGCGTTGGAAAACCCTTACCGTGAAATCACCCTGGAAGCGGCTCGTTATGAGAACCCTGAGATCCAGCCTGGTGAGTTCATTGAAGATGAAATCGATTCGGTACAATTCGACCGTATCACTACTCAAACCGCCAAGCAGGTAATAGTACAGAAAGTCCGTGAAGCCGAGCGCGCCCAAATTGTCGAGCAGTTTATCGACAAAGAAGGTGAGTTGGTTACCGGTGTGGTCAAAAAGAGCAACCGCGACAGCGTAGTGGTTGATCTTGGCAACAACGCCGATGGCGTGCTGTTCAAAGAAGATCTGATCTCCCGTGAGACTTTCCGTCCGGGTGACCGGGTACGCTCCCTGCTGTATGCTGTGCGTCCCGAGGCCCGTGGTGCTCAGTTGTTCCTGACCCGCACCAAGCCAGAGATGCTGATCGAACTATTCCGTGTTGAAGTACCGGAAATTGCCGATGAGATGATCGAAGTGATGGGCGCCGCTCGCGACCCAGGTTCACGGGCCAAGATCGCCGTGAAATCAAACGATCGTCGTATCGACCCTATCGGTGCCTGCGTAGGTATGCGTGGAGCCCGGGTACAGGCCGTATCCAATGAGCTTGGCGGCGAGCGTGTTGACATAGTGCTGTGGGACGATAACCCGGCACAATTTGTTATCAACGCCATGGCGCCGGCCGATGTGGCCTCAATTATTGTTGACGAAGATAACCATTCCATGGATATCGCCGTCGAAGCCGATAGTCTGGCACAAGCTATCGGCCGCAATGGTCAAAACGTTCGTTTGGCGACACAGCTGACCGGCTGGGTACTGAACGTGATGACAGTGGAAGACATGAACAAGAAACATCAGGCCGAAAGCGCCAAAGTGATGGAGCTGTTCATGGGTGCGTTGGATGTGGACGAAGATTTCGCCCAGGTGCTGGCCGACGAAGGATTCACCTCTCTGGAAGAGGTGGCTTATGTTCCTGTTTCCGAGCTGTTGGCCATCGAAGGATTTGATGAAGACATAGTTGCCGCATTGCGTGAGCGCGCCAAGGCTGCCTTGTCTACCCGTGCACTGGCATCCGAAGAAGCACTGGATGGTGCCGAACCGAGTGAAGAGTTGTTGTCCATGCCTGGAATGGAGCGCCACCTGGCCTACGTTCTGGCAAGTATGGGTGTGATAACTCTGGAAGATTTAGCCGAGCAAGGCATTGACGATTTGATCGAAATTGAAGAATTGACAGAAGAAAAAGCAGGTGAGCTCATCATGGCAGCCCGCAACATCTGTTGGTTTGGCGAAGAAGCATAGTCGATCAACAGGGGGATTTAACTGATGGCAGAGACAACAGTAGAGAAACTGTCCACTGAAGTGGGAAAAAGCGTAGAGCGATTGATCGAGCAGTTTTCCAAGGCCGGTATCAAGAAAGGCAAGAATGACAGCGTCACCGAGGCCGAGAAACAGCAACTGCTGGACTACCTGAAAAAACAACATGGTGCGGACAGTGCGCCCACCAAGATGACATTACAGCGTAAAACCGTATCGACTCTGAGTGTTGCCGGTAGCGGCGGCCAGTCCAAAGACGTCAAAGTCGAAGTACGCAAGAAGCGCACCTTTGTGAAGCGTGACCCGGCCGAATTGGCCCGTCAGGCGGAAGAACAGGCCCGCGCCGAAGCCGAAGCCAAAGCTCAGGCAGAAGCCGAAGCGAAAGCCAAGGCCGAAGTTGAAGCCAAGGCCAAGGCAGAAGCCGAAGCGAAAGCTAAGGCGGAAGCTGAAGCCAAGGCCAAAGCTAAAGTGGCTCAGGATGCAGGCAAAGCCAAAGAAGAGGTTAAGGCTGATCCCAAGACCAGCGCCGAGCAGGAAGCTGCTCGTGTTGAAGCCGAGCGTCTGAAAGCGGCTCAGGCTGAAGCTGTTAAGCGCAAGGCCGATGAAGAAGCCGCTCGTGCGGCAGCTGAAGCCCGTCGCCTGGCTGAAGAGAATGAAAAGCGCTGGGCCGAAGAAGAGCGTCAGCGTCTTGAGGCCGAGAAGCGCAGCGATCACCATATCACTACCTCTAAAGTGGCCCGCGCCGCCGAAGACACCAGCGATATGGATGAGGAGAAGCGTGGTCGTCGTTCACGTCACAAGAGTGCCGGTAAGAAACGTACCAAGGACTCCCGTGACGGCCGTGAGCGCAACATCCGTAACCGTGCGCCTCAAGCCATGAACCATGGCTTCAATAAGCCGGTTGCCGCAGTCAACCGCGATGTACGCATAGGTGAAACCATTACTGTGGCCGAGCTGGCCCAGAAGATGGCCATCAAAGCCACTGAAATCATCAAGACCATGATGAAGATGGGCTCTATGGTGACCATCAACCAGGTACTGGATCAGGAAACTGCCCAACTGGTTGCCGAGGAGATGGGCCACAAGGTTGTGCTTATCCGTGAAAACGAGCTGGAGCATCAAGTTCTGGCCGACCGTGACGGTGAAGATGTCAAGCTGGAGCCTCGTGCGCCGGTTGTGACCATCATGGGTCACGTTGACCACGGTAAGACCTCGTTGCTTGACTATATCCGTCGCACCAAGGTTGCGGCCGGTGAAGCAGGTGGTATTACCCAGCATATCGGTGCCTACCATGTAGAAACCGATAACGGCATGATCACCTTCCTGGATACTCCAGGCCACGCTGCGTTTACCGCTATGCGTGCCCGTGGTGCCAAGGCTACTGATATCGTGGTTCTGGTAGTGGCTGCCGATGACGGCGTAATGCCTCAGACCATTGAAGCTATCCAGCATGCCAAGGCCGGTGGTGTACCGCTGATTGTGGCGGTGAACAAGATGGATAAGCCTGAAGCCGATGTCGATCGCGTCAAGAGTGAACTGTCTCAGCACGGCGTGATGTCGGAAGAGTGGGGCGGCGACAACATGTTTGTGTTCGTATCTGCCAAGACAGGTATGGGTGTAGACGAGCTGCTGGAAGGTATCTTGCTGCAAGCCGAAATTCTCGAGCTCAAGGCCGTACGTGACGGCATGGCCGCCGGTGTGGTTGTTGAGTCTCAGCTGGACAAGGGCCGTGGTCCTGTTGCTACCATCCTGGTTCAGGAAGGTACTCTGCGTCAGGGCGATATCGTTCTGTGTGGTTTGGAGTACGGTAAGATCCGTGCCATGAAGGATGAAAACGGCAAGAATATCACTGAAGCCGGTCCGTCGATTCCGGTTGAAATCCTGGGTCTGTCTGGGGTGCCTTCTGCCGGTGACGAAGCGACCGTTGTTCGTGATGAGCGTAAGGCCCGTGAAGTTGCCCTGTATCGTCAGGGTAAGTTCCGCGATATCAAGCTGGCGCGTCAGCAGAAGTCCAAGCTGGAAAACATGTTTGCCAACATGACCGAAGGCGAAGTGAAAGAGCTGAATATCGTGCTCAAGTCCGATGTACAGGGTTCTTTGGAAGCCATCGTCGACTCGCTGACCCGTCTGTCTACCGAAGAAGTGAAAGTGAACATCATCGCCAGTGGCGTGGGTGCACTGACCGAGACAGATGCGACTCTGGCCGCAGCGTCCAACGCCATCATGGTGGGCTTTAACGTTCGTGCCGATGCACAGGCTCGTAAGACCATCGAAAGCGAGAGTGTGGATCTGCGTTACTACAGCGTGATCTATGACCTCATCGACGAAGTTAAGTCGGCCATGAGCGGTATGCTTTCTCCTGAATTCAAACAGGAGATCATTGGTCTGGCTGAAGTGCGTGATGTGTTCAAGTCGCCTAAACTGGGGGCAATTGCCGGTTGTATGGTGACAGAAGGTATCGTTAAGCGTAGCGCACCTATCCGGGTTCTGCGTGAGAACGTGGTTATCTATGAAGGTGAGCTTGAGTCTCTGCGTCGCTTTAAAGATGACGTTAGCGAAGTTCGCAATGGCATGGAATGTGGTATCGGCGTGAAGAACTACAATGATGTTCGCGTAGGCGACCAGATTGAAGTGTTCGAAACCGTCGAAGTTGCCCGTACCCTGTAACGACAACATCGAAAAGGGCGGCTGAGGCCGCCCTTGTTGATTTTGGGGAAGAATACTATGGCAAAAGAATTTAGTCGTACCCGACGTATCGCCCAGCAACTGCAACAGGAGCTGGCGCAGGTATTGCAGCGTGATATGAAAGATCCTCGTGTAGGCATGGTCACTGTCAACGACGTGGAAGTCTCACGGGATCTGAGTTATGCAAAAGTGTATGTCACCTTCTTTGAAGAAGACCCGGTCAAGGTCGATGAAAAGTTGGCTGCACTCAACAAGGCAGCGCCTTATGCCCGCACCCTGGTTGCCGGTAGAATGAAGCTTAGGGTGATGCCAGAGCTGAGATTTGTCTATGACAAGTCACTGGTCGAGGGGATGAGAATGTCTAACCTGGTGACCGAGGTCATCAATCAGGACAAGGCCAAGCAGCAAACCTTTGGCACCGAATCCCACGACAAGGATGAGGAAAATAACTGATGGCGCGTCGTCCCAAAGGCCGTTTGGTCGATGGTATCGTCCTGTTGGATAAAGACACAGGCATGAGCTCCAACTTTGCCTTGCAAAGGGTAAAGCGGATCTACAACGCCGCCAAGGCCGGCCATACCGGCGCGCTGGATCCTCTGGCGACAGGTATGCTGCCCATCTGTCTTGGCGAAGCCACCAAGTTTTCCCAGCACCTGTTGGATGCCGATAAACGTTATCTGGTGACAGCCAAGCTTGGGCAGCGCACCGATACCAGCGATTCTGACGGCGAAGTGGTACAAACCCGGCCGGTTGAGTTTTCCATGGCCCAACTGGAACAGGCGCTGGAGCATTTTCGTGGCGATAGCATGCAGGTGCCTTCCATGTACTCAGCGCTCAAGTATCAGGGCCAACCCTTGTACAAGTACGCCCGGGAAGGCAAGGAAGTACCCCGTGAAGCTAGGCCTATTCACGTCTATGAGCTCAAGTTTATCTCTTGGGAGAATGATGAGCTGACGCTGGATATTCACTGCTCCAAGGGCACGTATATTCGCACCATAATAGATGACTTGGGTGAAATGCTTGGTTGCGGCGCCCATGTGATCATGCTGCGCCGCACTCAGGTGGCGGGTTATCCCTATGAGCGCATGGTTAGTTTGGCACAGCTCGAAGCCTTGCTGGAACAGGCCATGACCGAAGAACGGGTGCCTTCCGAACTGTTGGACCCTTTGTTGCTCCCAATGGACACAGCGGTAGCCGACCTTCCAGAGTGCAATGTTCCCGATGCCATGGCTGGTTATCTGCTCAATGGTAACCCGGTGCGGGTCGCCAAGCTGGAGGCCGATACTCTGGTGCGGATCACCTTGGGTGACGACAAGCGCTTTATCGGTGTTGGCATGATGAATGATGATGGTTTGTTGGCTCCCAAGCGTTTGGTCGTACTGCCAGAAGCAAAAAACTGAGCTCGACTTGCGATCTACAGTCCTTGGGGTTATTATGTCGCGCCCTTTGGCTGAGTTAGTGATCGGCTGGGGAAACTATCAAGACTATTTTGGAGAGACACATGTCACTAAGTACTGAAGCGAAAGCGAAAATCCTGGCTGAATTCGGCCGTGGTGAAAACGACACAGGTTCTACTGAAGTTCAGGTTGCACTGTTGACTGCTCAGATCAACCACCTGCAAGGCCACTTCAAAGAGCACACTCACGATCACCACTCTCGTCGTGGTCTGCTGCGTATGGTTAGCTCTCGTCGTAAGCTGCTGGCTTACCTGAAGCGTACCGACGTTGCTCGTTATACTGCTCTGATCCAGAAGCTGGGTCTGCGTCGCTAATCGCGAACTGTACCCAAAGAAGAGGAGGCCTTGGCCTCCTTTTTTTGTGTCTGTTCTAAGGCGATTAAGCTATGAGAGACTTCCCCCCGGTGTGCCATCCTTAGTAACCATTTAGCTTAACTGACCATCGAGATCGAGGATCCTGGCGTTATGGGGGACGATATACTTGGCTTCAAATTCTTCCAGTGGCAGAGGTTGACTGAAATAGAAGCCTTGGCCTATGGCGCAGTGGTTTTGCTTTAACCACTCCAGTTGCTGCTCGTTCTCAATGCCTTCGGCGACAATTTTCAGATCCAATTGCCGCCCCAACATCAAAATAGTGGAGGCTATTGCGCTCTCTTGCGGCAGATCGGTTACAAAACAGCGGTCAATCTTCATGGTGGTGATTGGTAGGTGTCTTAGGTAAGAGAGGGACGAGTAACCCGTGCCGAAGTCATCGACGGCAATACCGAATCCTGCCGATTTAAGCTGCTCTAGTTTGCTGATTGCCAGTTCAATATCATTCATCAGTGAGGTCTCGGTGATCTCCACTTCCAGTAATTCAGGCTTTATTTGATAGCGCAGCGCCATCTGTTTGATATCCGGTACCAGGCTAGCATCGGCAAACTGTTGCGAGGCAACATTGACGGCAATAATGGTGCTAAAGTTGTAGTGCTTTTGCCAACGTCGTAGCACTCTACAGCTTTGTTCTATGACCCAACGACCGATAGGGATGATGATCCCGGTTTCTTCCGCTACCGGAATAAACGACATGGGGCTTATCAGACGACCATCTTTTTGCCAGCGGATCAGCGCCTCGCATCCCACTAATTCGCCGGTTTCGATATTGACCTTAGGTTGAAAGTGCAGCAGGAATTCGTTGTTACGAATGGCGTCGTGCAGCGAGGCCTCGGTGCGCAGCCTCACCGCCGCCCGCTCTGTCATCTGCTGCTTGAAGAAGGCCCATTGGTTGGAGCCTGCGGCCTTGGCGCTGTACATGGCGATATCGGCGTGACGAATAAGGTCTTCGGCGCTCAGACCATCTTCCGGATAAATGGAAATACCTATGGATGCCGCCGGATGAATGGCATGTTCATTGAGCTGCACCGGGGTATTGAGTTGGATCAACAGTTTGTCGACAAAGTCGGCGGCTTGGGTTGGTGATTGAATTTCATCGGCCAGGATCACAAACTCATCACCGCCGAGGCGGGCCACAGTGCCCTTGTCCCCAACAACCCGCTCCAAGATACGGGCTATCCTTGCCAGAAACTGATCGCCCACCGCATGCCCCAGTGAGTCGTTGACGTTTTTGAATCTATCGAGGTCAATAAACAACAGACTGAAGTTGCGTTTATGTACCCGGGCGCGTTGAATGGTAACGGCTATGGTTTCCAGCAGTAAGGTACGGTTAGGTAGGCCGGTGAGCGGATCCCGGGTCGCCATTTTGCGCAGCTTACCTTGAGTCTTGCTGAACTGCTTGAGGATCTGGTTGAACTTGGAAGTCACCAGCCCCAATTCATCATCTTTGTGATTGGCCGACACCGGCAGCATGTTTTCATCCGGAGATTCCGGGTCAATCTTGTCTATCGCTTCACTGATCCGGGCGATGGGCTGAGTCAGGAAACGGTGGAACACTATGGACAGCACCAGAGTCAGAAATAGCGCTCTGGCCAAGGTTGCCGTAAAACTGAATTGCAGTTGTCTGATCAGGCTTTGGGTTAGCTCCCGAGTATCATAGTTGATGGTGAGCGTGCCTATCAGTTGCTCCTTTTGCGCGCCTTCAAAATAGAAGGGTCTCAGCAAAGGTCTTGAGATCTGTTTAAGATCGCCAAACAGTTTGAGACTGATATCTCCGAATGTATCTGAGTGTTCGGGAAGACCGCTGCCGAGATTAACGAATAGGGAGTTATCATCCAAAGTGATCTTGGCCGAGCCGACATGTTCTACCTTCATCACCCCTTCAAGGGTTTGCCGGGCCAGATTATCATCCAGCGCCCAGACAGCATTGGCGGCCGGCTGCTCCACAGAATCGAGCAACTCTTGTTGACTGCTGAGTAATGATTGTCTCTCAGTCTTTACCACAATGGCTATTTCGATGATAAAAATGGCAACGGCAAAAAAAAGCGCGGTGAAAACCACCAGGTTGGTTTGCTTCCAAGTGAGTGATTTAAACCTGGCAGTATTCATCTGCCTCTTCCTGCTTTGTGAGCGATATCTATATTCAAGGCTAGTCCAAATTGGTAGCAATGCCGCAACTTGTGGCTGATATAGTCCACTTTAGAAAAAAGAAGCGCCTTTGTCATCATCTGGCACTCTTTATCTATTCAAGAGGTTTGCAGTATACTTACGCGCGAAATTCAAGGTTATTAAATTAAGGAATGGGTCAAGTGAATCCTATTGTAAAAAGTTTTGAGTATGGTCAACACACAGTCACTCTGGAAACAGGGGTTATTGCACGCCAAGCCGATGCAGCCGTTCTGGCCAGCATGGGCGATACTACAGTTCTGGTGACTGTGGTTGGCAAGAAAGAAGCAGACCCAAGCCGTGACTTTTTCCCGCTGACTGTTAACTATCAGGAAAAGACTTACGCAGCCGGTAAGATCCCTGGTGGTTTCTTCAAGCGTGAAGGTCGACCATCTGAAGATGAAACACTGATCGCCCGCCTGATTGACCGTCCTATCCGTCCACTGTTCCCTGACGGCTTCACCAACGAAGTCCAAGTGATCATCACTGTGGTTTCTGTTGATCCACAGATCGAGCCAGACATTGTGGCCATGATAGGTACCTCTGCTGCTTTGGCTATTTCCGGTATTCCATTCAATGGTCCTCTGGGTGCGGCACGTGTCGGTTACATCAATGGCGAATATGTGCTGAACCCTGGTGCAGAACTGCGTGAAAACAGCGAGCTGGATCTGGTTGTTGCCGGTACCCAGAGCGCCGTGCTCATGGTGGAATCTGAAGCCAAGGCCCTGCCTGAAGAAGTAATGCTGGGCGCCGTGGTATACGGTCACGAGCAGCAGCAGGTGGTAGTTAATGCCATCAATGAACTCAAGGCCGAAGCCGGTAAGCCTGCTTGGGACTGGACGGCTCCTGTTGCCAACGAAGAGCTGGTTGCCAAGGTTAAGGCGCTGGCCGAAGAAGGTCTTACTGCCGCTTATCAGATCATCGCCAAGCATGAGCGCCGCGATGCGGTAGTTGAAGTCAAGAAAGCCGCTATCGAAAAGCTGCTCGAGGAAAACCCTGAGCTGGATCAGCGTGAGCTGGACGGCCTGCTGGGTAGCCTGGAGAAGAAAGTGGTTCGTAGCCGCATCATCAAAGGTATGCCTCGTATCGACGGTCGTGAGCCTGATATGGTGCGTGCCCTGTCTGTGATGGCCGGCGTGCTGCCACGTACTCACGGTAGCGCCCTGTTTACCCGTGGTGAAACTCAGGCTCTGGTGACCTGTACTCTCGGTACTGAGCGTGATGCGCAGAAGATTGACTCCATCATGGGCGAGCGTACCAACCGCTTCATGCTGCACTATAACTTCCCTCCATACTCTGTCGGTGAAACCGGCATGGTGGGTTCACCCAAGCGTCGTGAAATCGGTCACGGTAAGCTGGCATGGCGTGGTATCAACGCAGTAATGCCTTCTGCCGAAGAATTCCCATACAGCGTGCGCGTAGTATCTGAAATCACTGAATCCAACGGCTCCAGCTCTATGGCGTCTGTGTGTGGTACTTCTCTGGCGCTGATGGATGCCGGTGTACCTATCAAGACTTCTGTTGCCGGTATCGCCATGGGTCTGGTGAAAGAAGGTGATGACTTCGTGGTACTGTCTGACATTCTGGGCGATGAAGATCACCTGGGTGACATGGACTTTAAAGTGGCCGGTACCCGTGATGGTGTGACCGCACTGCAGATGGATATCAAGATTGAAGGTATCACTAAGGAAATCATGGAAATTGCGCTGCAGCAAGCCTATGGTGCCCGTGTGCATATTCTCAATGTAATGGATCAGGCTATTGGCTCTGCCCGTGACGATATCTCTGACCATGCTCCACGTATCACTACCATCAAGATCAACCCTGAGAAGATCCGTGAAGTGATAGGTAAGGGCGGTGCAACTATCCGTGCACTGACCGAAGAGACTGGTACTACCATCGAGCTGGAAGACGACGGCACTGTGAAGATTGCTTCAAACAATGCCGATGCCACCAAGGAAGCTATCCGCCGCATCGAAGAGATCACCTCTGAAGTGGAAGTGGGTCGTATCTACAAGGGTAAAGTTATCCGCATCGTTGACTTCGGTGCCTTCGTTAACATTCTGCCCGGTAAAGATGGTCTGGTACACATCTCTCAAATCGCTGAAGAGCGTGTGGCCAACGTATCCGACTACCTGCAACTGAACCAGGAAGTTACCGTTAAGGTAATGGAAGTGGATCGTCAGGGCCGTGTACGTCTGTCTATCAAGGAAGCACAACAAGCTGCTCCAGAAGCAGCCGAGTAAGCTTTCATCGCATGAGAAAAGGAGACCTTAGGGTCTCCTTTTTTATTGCCACCACTTAAATTATCTTGGATTTGCCCGCGTTGGCGGATAGCGTAGCCACGGCTGTATTGCTATGATTGAGCCTGCATTGGGATATGACAAAGGAAGGATTGGATGAGTTTTAATCTGCGCGCCGCTGTGTTTTCTGTACTGGCCGGAGCCAGTTTGCTGACTTCGGGATGCGCTTCCCTGCCGGCGTCTGAAACCAACAGTGAGCTGTTGGTCGCCCCTGTTTTGCCTGACTATAAGTTGGAAGTCACTCTGGCAAAACTCAACGAGATTCTGGCCAGAGCCGAACTGACCACAGAGCAACGGGCTCGTTTTCATTATGATCGCGGCGTTATATACGACAGCGTTGGCTTGAGGATCTTGGCTCGCATCGATTTTCATCAAGCGTTGAAACTGCAACCGGATTTAGCCGATGCCTATAATTTCCTTGGCATCTATTACACTCAGGAAGGTGAGTTTGAAAGCGCCTACGAGGCGTTTGATGCGGTTCTTGAATTATCGCCCGAATATGATTATGCCTTTCTCAATCGCGGAATTGCGCTTTACTATGGCGATCGCAAAGAGCTTGCCGCCAAAGATATGGAAAGCTTTTACCTCAAGGATGAAAGCGACGGTTACCGGGCGCTGTGGTTATATTTGACCGAATATGAACTCTCACCTCAAGAGGCGATTGCAAGGCTGCAATTCAACCGCACCCGTCTGGATGACAATGCCTGGGCGACAGTGTTGGTTGACTTCTATCTGGGCGCGGTTGATGAGTCTCAGGTATTTGCCATGGCCAAGAGCGGCCTGACTCATCCCAAAGAGTATGCCGAGCGTTTATGTGAAGCTTATTTCTATCTCGCAAAGTTGGCCGCGGAACAGGGAAATAAAGATAAGGCGGCCGATTATCTGCGCCTGGCGCTGGCCACCAATATCTACGATTTTGTCGAGCACAGATATGCCAGAATGGAACTGGCATTGCTGGAGCAAACGCCGGAACCCGTGCAACAGACGGCTAACTGATCTGCCTTTATCTGACAATCAAAGGCCTTGCCTAGCCAAGGCCTGAGGGAGGCGCTATAATTTGCGCCTTTTTCAAGCGTCATAAGTGTACGGAAGAACATGTCAGGTATTAAAGTCGAAGTGGATAAGCGCCGCACCTTCGCCATCATTTCTCACCCGGATGCGGGTAAAACCACCATTACAGAAAAAGTCTTGCTTCATGGCCGCGCCATTCAATCTGCCGGTACAGTAAAAGGCCGTGGTTCGTCTCAGCATGCAAAATCTGACTGGATGGAGATGGAAAAGGAGCGGGGGATCTCGGTCACGACTTCTGTGATGCAATTCCCCTATAACGACTGCCTGGTTAACCTGCTGGATACCCCCGGCCACGAAGACTTCTCTGAGGATACCTACCGTACCCTGACAGCGGTGGACTCCTGTCTTATGGTTATTGATGCCGCCAAAGGGGTTGAGGACAGAACCCGCAAGCTGATGGAAGTGACTCGGCTGCGTGATACCCCTATCGTCACCTTCATGAACAAACTTGACCGGGATATCCGCGATCCAATGGAATTGCTCGATGAAGTGGAAAACGAGCTCGATATTCTCTGTGCTCCGGTCAGTTGGCCCATAGGTTGTGGTAAGTCTTTCAAAGGCGTTTACCATATCCACCGCGATGAAACCATTCTGTATCAAACCGGTCACGGTCACACCATTCAGGAAGTACGGATAGTCAAAGGGTTGGATAACCCTGAGCTGGATGAAGCCGTTGGCAGCGATCTGGCCGCGCAGCTGCGTGACGAGATGGAGCTGGTAACCGGCGCCTCCAATGAATTTGATCTCGAACTGTTCCTGAGCGGCGAGCTAACACCTGTGTTCTTCGGGACCGCCTTGGGTAACTTCGGGGTCGACCATATGCTGGATGGCTTGACCGCCTGGGCGCCCAAGCCTATGCCAAGACAGACTACTGAACGTTTGGTCGAAGCCGGTGAAGAGAAGTTTTCCGGTTTCGTGTTTAAGATCCAGGCGAACATGGATCCCAAGCACAGAGACAGAATCGCCTTTATGCGCATCGTTTCCGGTAAGTACACCCAGGGCATGAAGATGAAACATGTCCGTATAGGGAAAACTGTCAGCATCTCCGATGCGGTAACCTTTATGGCCGGTGACCGTGAGCGCGCCGCCGAAGCCTATGCCGGCGATATCATAGGTTTGCACAACCATGGCACGATTCAGATAGGTGATACTTTTACCCAAGGGGAAGAGTTGAAGTTCTCCGGGATCCCCAACTTTGCGCCAGAAATGTTCCGTCGTATTCGCCTTAAAGATCCACTGAAACAGAAACAGCTGTTAAAAGGTCTGGTGCAACTCTCGGAAGAAGGGGCCGTGCAGGTTTTCCGTCCTCTGGATACCAATGATTTGATTGTAGGGGCTGTTGGGGTACTGCAGTTTGAGGTGGTAGTCGCCAGACTCAAATCGGAATACAACGTGGAAGCCATCTATGAGGCCATCAACGTGGCAACTGCGCGTTGGGTTTACTGTGATGATGCCCGTAAGTTAGAAGAGTTCCGTCGTAAGTGCTCCACCAACCTGGCGTTGGATGGTGGTGACAACCTGACTTATATTGCTCCGACCATGGTTAATCTCAATTTGTCCGTGGAGCGCTATCCGGACATTGAGTTTGCCAAGACTCGGGAACATTAACTATAAAGGTGGAGCTTGCTCCACCTTTTTTATTGGGATGTTGTTGAGAGATCTTCTGATGTTGTTTATTCAAAAGTGCTGGCAAAGTTACATACGCTTTTGTGATCGTTTGGGACTAACTGAAGAAAATCGGCGCTGCTGTATGCCGAGACTCAGCGATCCTCCACTGCAAAAAAGAGCACAAACGTCTGATGGTCAAGAAAGGCCAAAAGAGGGCGAGCGGCATGATCTTTGACTCCCATGCCCACTTGGATTTCAGTGACTTTGATCATGACAGATTGGCCTTGATAGCCGCGATGAAGGCTGCCGGTATTGGTGGGGCCATTATTCCCGGTGTCAGCCGTGAGCATTGGTCAAAGCAGAAAGCGATTGCTCACCAACTGCAATTGCCTTTCACCTTAGGGATACATCCTTGGTATTGCCCGCAAACGCTTGTTGATTGTGATCTTTCTTTGGCTGCGCTCAAAACTGAACTCACGACCGCGAATGACTCTCTGTTGGTGGGAATTGGTGAGTGTGGTTTGGACAAACCCAAGGCCGAACTTGCGCAAGACAATCCGGCGCATGTCTCTTGGAACCGTCAATACCGGGTGTTGGAAGGGCAGTTGGCCTTGGCCGAAACATTGAACCTGCCGCTGATACTGCATTCGGTGAAGACTCACAATGAACTCTTGGGCATGTTGAAACAACATTCGTTGCCGCGGGGGGGCGTGATCCATGCGTTCAATGGTTCTTACGAAATAGCCACGGCTTATCTGGATCTTGGCTTCAAGCTGGGGATCGGTGGTTTGCTGCTCAATAAAAATGCAAAAAAGTTGCGTGATGTTGTTGGCAAATTACCGCTCGATGCCCTGTTAGTGGAGACAGATTCGCCCTCAATGACGCCGAGTATCCTATCGGAAAAACGCAATACCCCATTGACATTGGTACAAATAATCGCCGAATTGGCAAATTTGCAGAAAAATACTAATGTTCTAATATCAGAACACTTGCAGCAGAACTTGATGCAACTGTTTGAGCTTTAGTTTTTTTTAATTAAACAGGTGTAACTCGCATTCGGCTGTGTGACTAAACTTTTGAAAATTAACTTCAAAAACTTGATCAAAACGACGATTTTGCCCCGGAGGTCGGGTATAATCTTGCTCGGAAAAAGGTTGGTTAACAACATAATTAAAAAGCGTTAACAATAGGGTGATGGTTAATGAATATACTTATGAGCTTGGTAGGGGTGGTCACCCTACTCGCGATTGGTTTCTTGTTGTCAAACAACAAGAAGGCAATCAATCTTAGAACGGTTGGTGGTGCACTGGCGATTCAGGCCGCTTTCGGTGGTTTTGTGCTGTATGTGCCGGTTGGTAAAGATATCCTGAAAAGTATATCCGATGCTGTTTCCAGCGTTATCGGTTATGCACAAAATGGTATTGGTTTCCTGTTTGGTGATTTGGCTAACTTCAAAGTCGGCTTTATCTTCGCAATAAACGTACTGCCAATCATAGTGTTCTTCTCCTCTCTGATCGCAGTGCTCTATTATCTGGGCATCATGCAGTGGATTATCCGCATCATAGGCGGCGCCTTGCAGAAGGCTCTGGGTACCAGCCGTACCGAATCTATGTCTGCTACTGCCAACATCTTCGTGGGTCAGACAGAAGCGCCGCTGGTGGTTCGTCCCTTCATTCCTACCATGACTCAATCTGAGCTGTTTGCCATTATGGTGGGTGGTCTGGCATCTATCGCAGGCTCTGTTTTGGCTGGTTACGCGCAAATGGGTGTACCGATCCAGTATCTGGTAGCGGCTTCCTTTATGGCGGCGCCTGGTGGTCTGTTGATGGCCAAACTGATGCATCCAGAGACCGAAACCGCCAAGAATGACATGGATGAACTGCCGGACGATCCCGATAAGCCTGCCAACGTGCTTGACGCCGCTGCAGCCGGTGCATCTTCTGGTATGCATCTGGCGCTGAACGTTGGTGCTATGCTGCTGGCCTTCATCGGTTTGATCGCCATGCTCAACGGTATCATTGGTGGTATCGGCGGCTGGTTCGGTGTTGAAAACCTGACGCTGGAACTGATCCTGGGTTACATCTTTATGCCGCTGGCTTACCTTATCGGTGTGCCATGGAACGAAGCCATGGTTGCTGGTTCTTTCATCGGTCAGAAGATAGTGGTCAACGAGTTTGTGGCTTACATGAACTTTGCACCCTACATCCATGATGCTGCTATGGCTTGTACTACAGTTGCCGCTGATGTCACTAAAGAGCTGCCTATGTGTGTGGCTGAAACTCAGGCGCCAATGACAGCCCGTACAATGGCGATTGTCTCTTTTGCTCTGTGTGGCTTCGCTAACCTGTCTTCTATCGCGATCCTGCTGGGCGGCTTGGGTGCAATGGCACCAAATCGTCGTCACGACCTGGCTAAACTGGGTCTGCGCGCTGTGGTTGCCGGTTCTCTGGCTAACCTGATGAGTGCGACTTTGGCCGGTTTGTTCCTAGCACTGTAAAGGTGATAGTAAATAGAGGTCTGGATCTGCAGGCCTCCTATTTAATCCAATCGATTTCCAAATTAGGTTTGCTTGACTCCAATGCCCGCTAAGGTAGGCAATGAGAGTTGGACAAGAGTGCAGATAATTCTGACTACAGACTTAAATTGGCATTTTTGTTCAGATAATAAAATTTAGTGTTCGTATTTTATTTAGTCTTTCTTGTGGTTTTGGATGGAGTAGGTAGAATGCGGGCGCCAATTAAAAGAATGCTGCTCCAAGAGGGTAGCGAGAACCAAAGATGAATGGGGTTGATGATGAAAAACGTTAAAACTTTAGCTTTAGCCGCTACTGCAGTCGCAGCCATGTCTGGCAACGCCTATGCTGCCGATCGTTCTGATCTGCACGGTAGTGACTACAAGTGGATGCAGTTTAATGCGATGTACTCTATTGATGAGCATCCAATTGCTGCCGGTTCCGATGCCGAACATAACTACCTGGAAATGGAGTTCGGTGGTCGCTCTGGTATTGTTGATCTGTATGGTTATGTCGATGTATTTAACCTGGCAAACAGCAAGTCTGGTGACAAGGTTGATGGCGCGAGCAAGATGTTCATGAAGTTCGCTCCTCGCTTCTCAATCGACGCCATGACTGGTTGGGATCTGTCAGCCGGTCCTATCCAAGAAGTTTACTTCTCTACTCTGTTTAACTGGGGCGGTGGCGCTATCACAGGCGTTTACGATGCCAAAGACCCAGATGGTAAAGACGTTAAAGTAGAGACTGAAGGTGATACTAACGTATCATTCTGGGGTATCGGTGCAGACGTTATGGTGCCTTGGCTGGGTAAAACCGGCATGAACCTGTACGCTACTTATGACTTCAATAAGAAGGATTGGAACGGTTATCAGTTCTCTATGAACTGGTTCAAGCCTTTCTACTTCTTCGACAACAAGAGCTTCCTGTCTTTCCAAGGTTATATCGATTGGCAGTTCGATATGGATGTTGATCCAAACAACTTCAACGCCTTTACTGGTAAGAACAATAACTCTTCTCATGGTGGTAACGTGTTCCTGGGGCTGTACTGGCATTCAGATCGTTACGCGGTTGGTTACGGTGCCAAGTACTACAACAGAATATATGGTGTGAACAATCAAGCGTTCGCCGATGAGTTCTGGGGTGGTTTGGATACAACGGGTTGGGGCCACTATTTCAGTGTGACCTACAAGTTCTAAGTTGTGATGGGGGCTGCCCTCAGGGCGGCCCCATTTTATGTGCTCTGACTTAATTTTTACCTAAGCCTGAGCTATAGTGAGTTGGGCTCGTTGAGCCCGCAATAATAGCCGGAAGCTGATTCAGCTTGTTTATGTAAAGGTTGACAGATTTCTCGCGTTAAAAGGGATTTTTCGCGGCAAGGCAAGGAACTCGAGTTCCCCCTTCCCGGTCTTCAAGGATTCAAGTCGTGATACTCGTTATCAAGGTTGAATACCCTATAAAGATGATTTGCAGTTAAATGCAGGCGTCGCCCGAAGGCCCGGCCATAACAATAACCACAAAAGCCCCTCTGGCGCTGCCAAGACAGATTTTTAATCCTTTGATTTTATGTCTCGGAGAGCAATTATGAGCGATTTAAAACTAGCAGCACAGCGCGCCATCCAACTGATGGACCTAACCACTCTGAATGATGATGATACCGATCAGAAGGTGATTGAGCTGTGTCATAAGGCCAATACTCCGGCTGGTCATACCGCTGCTATCTGCATCTATCCACGCTTTATTCCCATTGCGCGTAAGACTCTGGATGCCATGGGCGCCGATGATATTCGTATTGCCACAGTCACCAACTTCCCTCACGGCAATGATGACATCGCCATCGCCGTACTGGAAACCCGCGCCGCCGTAGCCTACGGTGCCGACGAAGTGGATGTGGTATTCCCCTATCGCGCACTGATGGAAGGCAACGAAACTGTTGGTTTTGAGTTGGTAAAGGCCTGTAAAGAAGCCTGTGGCGAAGATGTGCTGCTGAAAGTGATCATCGAATCCGGTGAGTTGAAAGACCCGGCGCTTATTCGCAAGGCTTCAGAGCTGTCTATCGATGCTGGTGCCGACTTTATCAAGACTTCTACCGGCAAGGTGCCGGTAAACGCCACTCTTGAAGCGGCTGAAATCATGTTGACCGTTATCAGTGAAAAGAACCCCGCAGTAGGCTTCAAGCCTGCCGGTGGTGTGCGTGATGCCGCCCAAGCCGCAGAGTTTCTCGGTACAGCCGAGCGTATCTTGGGCAGTGATTGGGTGTCCCCCCGTACTTTCCGTTTCGGTGCATCCAGTCTGCTGTCCAGCCTGCTACACACTTTGGATTTGGCCGATGCGCCTGCAGCCACTCAAGGATACTAATTCCCTCAGAGTGTGATCTAAGTCTATTTGGTGGCGTCAAAACTTGATTCGTTTCTGTAATAAAGTTACTACATGTTTTGACGTCCAACCCCAATACTGTGATGGTTATCTAGATTGATTCACAGTAGAAAGGAGGCAGTATCATGTTTCTGGCACAAGAAATAATCCGTAAGAAACGCGAGAAAATGGCGCTTTCCAAGGAAGAGATCCAGTTTTTTGTCAAAGGCATTACCGATAACAGCGTGTCTGAAGGTCAGATAGCTGCATTCGGGATGGCGGTGTATTTTAACGACATGAGCATGGATGAACGCATTGCGTTGACTACGGCCATGCGTGATTCCGGCACTGTGCTCAATTGGGACAGCTTGCAGCTCGACGGCCCCGTCATAGATAAACACAGCACAGGCGGTGTGGGCGATGTTATCAGCCTGATGCTCGGCCCCATGGCGGCAGCCTGCGGCGGGTATGTTCCCATGATTTCCGGTCGTGGTCTGGGCCACACAGGTGGCACTCTGGATAAGTTTGATGCCATTCCCGGCTATCAGACAGAGCCCGACAGCGAACTGTTCCGTAAGGTGGTTAAAGAGGTCGGTGTGGCCATTATAGGTCAAACCGGCGATCTGGTGCCCGCCGACAAGCGTTTCTATTCCATTCGTGACAACACGGCCACTGTCGAATCCATTCCGCTTATCACCGCCTCTATTCTGTCGAAGAAGCTGGCTTGTAGCCTGGATGCGCTGGCGATGGATGTCAAAGTGGGCAGCGGAGCCTTTATGCCGACTTATCAGGCATCCGAGGAACTGGCTCGTTCTATTGTGGCGGTTGCCAATGGTGCAGGTACCAAGACCACGGCGCTGCTGACAGATATGAACCAGGTGCTGGCCTCCTGCGCCGGGAATGCGGTCGAGGTGCTCGAGGCGGTGAACTTCCTTACCGGCAAATACCGTAATCCGCGCCTCTACGAAGTCACCATGGGACTTTGCAGTGAGATGTTGCTGCTCGGAGGCTTAGCCGCCAATGAGTCCGAGGCCCGCAGCAAGCTCAACGCCGTGCTGGATAACGGCAAGGCTGCCGAGATCTTCGGCCGTATGGTTTGCGGACTGGGTGGCCCGGCCGATTTTGTCGAACACCCTGAGAAATACTTGCCCCAAGCCAAGATTATTCGTCCTGTATATGCCGAGCGTTCAGGTTTTGCTTACAGCATGGATACTCGTGAACTCGGCTTGGCTGTGGTCACACTGGGTGGTGGTCGCCGTAAGCCTGGTGATGCCCTGGATTACAGTGTCGGCCTGACACAAGTTTGTGCCCTGGGACATGAAATCAATGCCGACAAGCCGCTGGCAATGGTGCATGCCCAGTCAGAAAGCGCCTTCGAAGAAGCCGCTGCCGCGGTGCGCCGAGCCATAGTCATTGGCGACAGCGCCCCAGAGAAAACACCGGAGATCTATCGCGCCATCCGCGCCGCCGATCTCCAGGAGAAGTAGTATGAAACGTACCATTATTTTAATGCTGGATTCCTTCGGCGTCGGTGCAGCCGGTGATGCTGCCAAGTTTGGTGACCTGGGTTCAGATACCTTTGGTCATATCGCCAAGGAGTGTGCCGAAGGCCGCGCCAACGATGGCCGTGAAGGGCCGCTGAAGTTACCCAATCTGAGCCGTCTGGGGTTGGCACATGCCGCCATGGAAAGTACAGGTCAGTTTGCCCCAGGGTTTGACGCCGATGTCGAGCTGATAGGCGCTTATGGTCATGCCGAAGAGCTGAGCTCAGGCAAGGACACCCCCAGTGGTCACTGGGAAATGGCCGGCGTTCCCGTGCTGTTTGATTGGGGCTATTTCAGCGACAAGCAAAACTCTTTCCCCAAAGAGTTGACCGATAAGATCCTGGCGCGCGCCGGCCTTGGCGGTTTCCTCGGTAATTGTCACGCATCCGGTACTGCGATTCTGGAAGAGTTGGGTGAAGAGCATATGCGTTCCGGTCTGCCTATCTTCTACACCTCGGCCGACTCTGTGTTCCAGATTGCCTGCCATGAAGAAAGCTTCGGCCTGGAGAACCTCTACCGTTTGTGTGAAATCGCCCGTGAAGAGCTTGAGCCATATAATATCGGCCGAGTCATAGCGCGACCCTTTGTTGGCAGCGGCGCCGCCGATTTTGCCCGCACCGGTAATCGCCGTGACTATGCGGTAGAGCCACCGGCGAAAACTGTGCTGGATAAGCTCAAAGCCGCCGGCGGCCAAGTGGTCAGTGTCGGTAAAATTTCCGATATTTATGCCCACTGCGGTATCACCAGCAAGGTTAAGGCCTCGGGCCTGGAAGCCTTGTTTGATGCTACACTGGAGCAGGTCAAGGCTGCCGGTGACAACACCATAGTCTTCACCAATTTCGTGGATTTCGATTCCCACTATGGCCACCGCCGTGACGTGGCAGGTTATGCTCGGGGACTGGAATACTTCGATGCAAGATTGCCTGAAATCCTGGCACTGCTGAATAAGGATGACTTGCTTATCCTGACCGCAGACCATGGTTGCGATCCTACCTGGGAAGGCACAGATCATACCCGCGAACATGTGCCGGTTCTGGCCTATGGCGCAGGTTTGAGTGCCGGCTCGTTGGGGCGTCGCAAGAGTTTTGCCGATATCGGCCAATCCATTGCCAGCTATTTTAAGCTGGAACCAATGGAATACGGCGAATCATTTATTCGCTGACAAGATTTGGCTCCCTCGCCGGAGTCGTCTTTAATAAACAGACTTGAGTCTCTATAAAACTAACGGGGTTATTTCGATGGCAACACCACATATTAATGCAGTTGACGGCGCATTCGCTGAAACCGTACTTTTCCCAGGCGATCCTCTGCGGGCCAAGTACATCGCCGAAACTTTTCTAGAAAACGTAGAGCAGGTTACCGACGTACGTAACATGCTTGGTTTTACCGGTACTTACAAAGGCAAGCGTATCTCTGTGATGGGTTCAGGCATGGGTATCCCTTCCTGCTCCATTTATGCCACAGAGCTTATCAAGGACTATGGCGTCAAGAACCTGATCCGTGTAGGCACCTGTGGTGCAATCAGTACTGACGTTAAAGTGCGCGATGTGATCATCGGCATGGGCGCCTGCACCGACTCGCAGGTGAACCGCCTACGTTTCAAAGGCCAGGACTTTGCTGCCATCGCCAACTATGAGCTGATGAGCGCCGTGGTTGATTCAGCCAAGGCTCACGGTACCAAAATTCGTGTAGGTAACGTGTTCTCTGCCGATCTCTTCTACACTCCGGATCCTGAAATGTTCGACGTGATGGAAAAGATGGGGGTACTGGGTGTGGAAATGGAAGCTGCCGGTCTCTACGGTGTTGCCCATGAATTCGGTGCCCGCGCTCTTTGCGTGGTAACTGTTTCCGACCATATCCGTACCGGTGAGAAGACCAGCTCTGATGAGCGTCAAACCACTTTCAACGATATGATCGTCATGACGCTGGACGCCGCGATTACCCTGTAATCCGGTAACCAACTGACATCATAAGGGCTCCCTCGGGAGCCCTTATTGTTTTTAAGCCTTTTCACTTATTCCTAGAGCGCGGCTCTGCAACTTATGCTAGTTCTCTGGTTGCTTGTTCTTTTCTGTACTTACTGGCTCCCGCTTCGGAGCAACTCCTGGCCAGGGCCGTTTACCGCGGGGATCGTCTGCATCGACAGGATCCGGGATCAAGCTATCGTTGGTTTGCTTGGCTTCGCCTTGGTTACTTTGGTCTCTTTGGTTACTTGGGTCAATTGGGGCCGCTGAAGTTTCAGCGCCTGTTTCTGTTTGGACTTTTTCCCCTGTTTTATTGTCAATCCCAGATTCAGTGTTTACCTCCGAGTGCTTTGGCCTGGCAGCCTTTATGGCCATGGCTTTGGCAGGCTTTTCTGCCTGTTTGGGAGAGGTATTGGTGTTGGATTCAGCATTAAGCTCGGTCTGGGAACCGCCGGTATCCGGGGCTGAATCTTGGCTTTCGGTGGCATTAGGTTCAATATCCGCGGCTTCCTTGGCGGTTGCTTTTTCCTGCTGTTTAAGCTTTTTACGCCTGCGTTTGACCCGGGTACGGCGGCGGTCAAAGTCGGCACGCTTGAACGACAAGGCCCGCGACAGCAATAGGCCGATAAAGCCTGCGACTATCAACATCAGTTGCTGCTGCTCCATATTCAGCTCGTGGGCTTCCTGGATCTCATTGAAAAACAGCTTGGGATCCAACCTGACTTCGACAAAGCCCAGGTTTTTACCTTGCTGGATCACCGGCTCGACATACGGAGGGTAGGGGACCAGCAGATCATCCAATTCCGGGGAATCCGGTTCCAGTCGCTCTGGGCTGACATCCTGGGCAAACGATAGTCGCTGGCCATCCTCGCTGTAGATAGTGGCCGCCATCACCTTGGGATCTTCCACCAGGGCGCTGGCCAGCCACTGCAACTGCTCATCATTTTGCAGCTGCAGCGCCGGGGCGGCCCCATAGGCAGTCTGTTGCACCAATAATCTGGCCATCTTTTGGGTTTGGGTCTTCAGAAGCCGTTGCCCTTGTAGTAGGCTTGTCTGCCACAGCTGGACCAGGCCGACCAGCAGAGTGACGGCTATGGCGATCTGCAGCAGTCTGCTGATCTTCTGGCTTTTTTTGAGGCCCTTGAACAATAACACTTTGTCCCTTAATCAAATTCGGTGTTTCCCTAATCATAATGGATTATGGGTATGCCCGATAGCCGGAGAGCAGTGACCATGGAGTCAGTCTTACCTTTTCCCCTGTTGGCCAGTCAGCGTCAGGATGGCGTCTATACCTTGAGTCTGCAGCAGCACACCTGGCCGGCTTTCAAGGAAGGACAGCATACCCAAGCCGAGCGACTGCGGCTGATCTTCAGTGAAAAGGCCGCGGCGGCTGTTGCCGACTTGCTTCCCGAGTTGGCACCGAGGGCGGTGGCGATTTTGCAGCGTAGGCAACCTTTGTATGGGCTCGAGGTGCAGCTCGAAACTAGCCCCTGTCAAGCCATGTTGCAACGTCTTGAGTCAATTGGCGAGCTGGATTACCTGCCCATAGCCGCGACAGCGAATTTACCGCAGCTTTCGACTCCAGGCCTGTTGGTGATGGATATGGACTCGACCGCGATTACCATTGAGTGTATCGATGAATTGGCGGCCGCTGCCGGCGTGGGCGCCGAGGTGGCACAAGTGACCGAACGGGCGATGCAGGGGGAGCTGGATTTCGAGCAGAGCCTGCGCCAGAGGGTGGCCAAGCTCAAGGGCGCCGACCAAAGTATTATTGATGATCTCTGTGCCCGCTTGCCCCTGAGTCCAGGGCTTGAGAGCATGGTAGCCGAACTCAAGTTCCATGGCTGGCGCACTGTGGTAGCCTCAGGTGGTTTTACCCCTTTTGTTGGTCATCTACAGCAGTTGCTTGGGTTGGATGCCGCCTTTGCCAATGAACTGGTAATAAGCGATGGCAAGTTGCTCGGTGAGGTTCGCGGTCAGGTGGTGGATGCCTCCTTCAAGGCCGATGTGGTGACAAAATGTGCCGAGCAGTGGCAGATAACTGCCGGGCAAAGGCTGGCCATAGGCGATGGCGCCAACGACATCCCCATGGTGCAGGCGGCCGATTTTGGTATCGCCTATCATGCCAAACCTAAGCTGGCTGCGGCGGCTGCGGCGAAGATCAATAAGCTAGGCCTGCAGGCATTACCTTTCTTGCTGCAAGGGCGCTGAAGCGTCAACCGTTAGAACTAGAGTGATTGCTCTTGTTTTTATGACCGGGTTTTATTAGCTTCTGCTTTATAACCCGGTGATGACACAATTCATGGAAACTGTACAGCAATCAATCTTTCTGCCTTATCGCGATGGTGAGCTGCACCTTCGAAAAATTTCTCCCGCTGCCGGTTTTCGGCATCAGATCCCGATTTTGATGTTGCATGGTGCCATGTCCAACGGCCGGGTATTTTATAGCAGCAGAGGTCGAGGTCTGGCGCCGTTTCTGGCTCAGGCGGGCTTTACCGTCTATGTAATGGATAGTGCAGGTCGTGGCCTCAGCACGCCTAAGCTGGCGCGTGGGTTTGAGCTTGGACAAGGCGAGGTTATCCGTGAACAGCTGCCCCTAGTGCAGCAATATCTGCTCGAAGCCGAGTCCTTGGACAAGCTGCATTGGTGCGCCCATTCCTGGGGCGGGGTGCTGATGGCCAGCGCTTTGGCCCGGTTTCCTGAACTGCAAGCCTCGGTGGCATCACTGCTAACCTTTGGCAGCAAGCGCACCATAAGAGTCAGGTCATTGAAAAAATGGTTGATGGTGGATCTTGTTTGGAACCGCCTGGCTCCTGGGATTGCCGCCAGTCACGGTTATCTTGCGGCCGACAAGTGGCGCATGGGCATGGATAACGAGAGCCAGGCCTCGCTGCAGCAGAGCATAGATTGGGTACGCGGTGATTGGATAGATCACGACGATGGTTTCGACTATGGCCGGGCTGCCGCCCGGGCCACTTGGCCCAAGAGTTGGTTTATCGCCGGGCAGAATGACACTGTACTCGGCAACCCGGAAGATGTGTTGGATATGATGGCCGAATGCGGTTTACAGGATAGCCGTTTTACCCTGCTGTCACGGGAAAATGGCAACCGCCACGACTATGGTCATGCGGATATGCTGACCCATGTGGATGCACCAAACGATCACTTCAACAAGGTGCTCGCCTGGTATCAGGGGTTTGAACTTTCCAGCGTCAGTGGCTGAGCCTCAGGGTTCAGTTCCTGGTAGCGCAGCAAGACTTCGTTGCTGATCTCCAGAAACTCGCCAACGCCGACCACTCGCCATAGCATCTCTTCGAGCTTCTTGGCCTTGTGCTTGGCATGGACACCTATATATTCCAACTCGCGGCGAATATAACCCAGATCCGGTTTGCCGGCGGCGCCGCGATAGACTTTCAATGCCATAAAACGGCCAAGCGATTGCGCCTGACGAATAAAATCTATTTGAGCCTGACGTCCCGCCAGTTCGTCTCGAGGAATACAGCGCAGCCGCAATTGGCCACTGGATTGTCCCACCAATTGCACAAAGACCTCGAAGCTGTCCATGGCCATTTGCGGCTTCATCGCCCGTATCGGGCCGATAAAGTCGCGCTTCAGTCGGCCGTCTTGCAGTAAAGGTTCGAGATTGAATTGCAGCTGCTCTGTGCTGCTATTAGCGAATAAATCACTGGTGGCGTTGGGCTCTACACCGACCCCTAGCGCCGAGATGCAAAAAGACTTGGCCGTTTTTTCCAACAGGAAAGGCACTGAGTGCAGTTTGCGCATCAAGAGATTTTTCATTCCCTCTGCCAGCTCTTTGACCTCAGCGTTATCTTCGGTCAATTGCTGAAGTTTCTTGCGGTTTTGCTCTATCAGTCTGCGCAAAAACTCCACGCCCGGGTGAGGTGTGTGGCCCATCACCGCGGCCAGATGCAGAGTGACGCCGTTTTTGCGGCTACGTACCAAGCGGTAGGGCAGCGCCTGCAATTTTGCCTTGGGCGCCAGTTCCTGCAGCTTGGGAAAGCTCAGCAACAGCGGCTCTTTGGGGTTAAGACTGGCGTTGTCATCCAGATTCAGCTGCAGGCCGCGACTGGAAATATCATGGGTGAATCCTGTGTACTGCTGTTTGCCCTGACTGATATTAACCAGGGTCTTAAAGGAGAACCTGGCCTCCTGGCGCCTTTCGCTAAAATACAAAGACACCAGCCGGATACTGTTGGTGGTGATTTTGGCTTGGCCAAAACGCTTGAGTTCATTGACATCCATCTTGAATGGCCAGCGGCGATACTCCTCGGCTGCCTGCTCGTCGGTCACATCCATCAGTTGCAGTATGTGGCTGTATTTTTGCAGCTGTTGCTCTGTCAGCGCCGAATAGTTGCTGTCATCCCCCGGGAGCATGGAGGCCTTGTAGGAACCCTGGTGGTCTATGGCATCCAGGCTCACCTGAATCACCTTCCAGCTGCCCTTGGTGGCACCAAAACCCAAAAATAGAGGTTGCAGGCGGCTTTTTTTCAGCTCGCTGAGACTGGCCGAATAAAAGTACAGCTGACCACGGGCATTGTAAGTAAAGCTGAACAGCAATCTGTGCTCGGCGTTGTCCGGCTCGGCGAGCATGGCCGCCAGTCTCTTTGAGGTCAAGAGTCCCGGCAATTGGTTGATATCGGCTTCATCGAGAAAATCGTGCAGCAGTGCCTGATTGTCTCGACTCAGCAGCAGTGCGCCAATGCTTGGGGTTCCCTGGCTGTCCCGCTCGATAAACAGCGGCAGATGAGGCAGATGCGCCAGATAATGGCGCTCGAACCCTAATCCTGTGGCTGTTACCAGCACATCATTGACATCCACCTTGTAACGGAACTTATAACCACGGATCAGGTTGGCGAGCAGCTCGGAGAGTTGTTCACTGCCGCCGATGCGTTTGAGTCGCATCCAGCAGGCGTCTTGCTCTGTCTGGGCATCGACTATCTGGTAATCGACTCCGAGTTGCAGATCCCGGTAATAATATTCATCGCTGAGATCCAGCAGCTTGACCCTTAGCGGCCGGTTAAGATCTAAGTTGTGTCTGGCGGGCAGGCGCACTCTGGCACCACCCACCGAGAGATCTGCAGTATTGCCGCGTATTTCCTCTCTGCCGGGTTGGGAAACCGCAATTCTGATACTGTAGTTCATCCGCTCTTCGCTACGGTTGAAGTAGCGCCCCAGGACGATTCCGGGTACCTGATAGGGATTGTCTTGATCTTCTTGACCGCGAGGCGCTTGCTTGAGCCGCTGGCGCCGCAGATGATGCGTTTTCATCACCTGCTCGTACACTCCCATGGTGTACTGGCCGCGGTACAGCGCCAAGGCGGCATCGAAGGCCTCTTTGGCCGGGGCATCGAGATAATGGCGTTGGTCGGCAAAAAGATACTCTTGGCAGGGCAGTTCCGACTTGTCTCTGAGGTCAATGATCCTCAGGCAGGAGGAGGCTAGGCGCTGGATCTCCATTTTCAACAGAAAGCGGGTCGAGTTGGACTCTTCGGCGGTGAGCTGCAAGAAGAGCTCGTTGAAGTCCGGCTCCATCATCAGGGGCTTGAGTTGTTCAATCAGGGCGCTATGGTGATCTGGGCTCATGGACTCGCTCTTTAAATGGGTGCTTATTCTTGTGCTGACTGTTAGTCTTATGTCGGCCCGCTTTTGGGAAGCTTGAACCCAATTCGGGATTATCACGCTGAAAGTATCACTTTGAAAGTGCAATTATTTTAATTA
Source organism: Shewanella carassii (assembly GCF_019670705.1). Lineage (NCBI taxonomy): Bacteria > Pseudomonadati > Pseudomonadota > Gammaproteobacteria > Alteromonadales > Shewanellaceae > Shewanella > Shewanella carassii. The sequence goes on along the minus strand of NZ_AP024618.1, from coordinate 3,241,536 downwards.
ACTATTACAGATTTTACACAAGTTTGAATTCAGATGGCGAAGAATAAAACAGCATACGTGTGCAACGAATGTGGTCAGGACTTTCCCCGTTGGCAGGGACAGTGCAGTGCCTGTCATGAATGGAATACCATTACCGAAGTCAGGTTGGGGGCGGCTACGCCATCCCGGGGCGGCCAGTTCAGCGGTTATGCCGGTGCCGGTGCCAGTGAGATCCAGACGCTGGATCAGATAGATCTCAACGAAGTGCCACGGATCCCCAGCAGTTTTGTCGAATTCGACCGTGTGCTCGGCGGTGGCATAGTCGCTGGCAGCGCCATTCTGATTGGCGGACATCCGGGTGCCGGTAAGAGTACCCTGTTGTTGCAGACCCTGTGTCAACTGGCCGAAACCATGCCGGCTCTCTATGTCACCGGCGAGGAATCTTTGCAGCAAGTGGCGATGCGAGCCCACCGTTTGGGGCTGCCCACCGGACGTTTGAAGATGTTGTCCGAGACCAGTGTCGAGACTATCTGTACTGTGGCACTGCGGGAAAAGCCCAAGGTCATAGTGATAGACTCGATTCAGGTGATGCATATCAGCGATGTGCAGTCCTCCCCCGGCAGCGTGGCTCAGGTTCGGGAATCTGCCGCCTTTTTGACCCGTTTTGCCAAGCAAAATGGCATTGCCATCATCATGGTGGGTCATGTCACTAAAGACGGCTCCCTGGCCGGTCCCAAGGTGCTGGAGCACTGCATAGATTGCTCTGTGATGTTTGAAGGGGACAGCGATAGCCGCTACCGTACCCTGCGCTCCCACAAGAACCGCTTCGGTGCCATCAATGAGCTGGGAGTGTTCGCCATGACGGAGCGGGGACTCAAGGAAGTGGCCAATCCATCGGCGATATTCCTGTCTCGTGCCGATGAAGCCGCCTCCGGCTCGTTGGTGATGGTGGTTTGGGAGGGCACCCGGCCTTTGCTGGTGGAACTGCAGGTGTTGGTAGACAGCTCGGCACTGTCGCATCCGCGGCGGGTCGCTGTGGGGATGGATGCCAACCGTTTGGCTATGTTGCTGGCGGTAATGCACCGCCATGGCGGCTTACAGATGTCGGATCAGGATGTATTCGTCAACGTGGTTGGTGGTGTCAAGGTGACCGAAACCAGCGCCGATTTAACGCTGCTGCTGGCCATGGTTTCCAGCTTCCGTGGTGATATTCTGCCCAGGGATCTGGTGGTGTTTGGTGAAGTGGGGCTTTCCGGCGAGATACGTCCTGTGCCCAATGGCCAGGAGCGTTTGGTCGAAGCTGCCAAGCACGGCTTTACCCGGGCGATTGTGCCCAAGGCCAATATGCCGAAAAAGCCGCCTATGGGGATGCAGGTGATAGGAGTGAGTAAGCTCAGTGAGGCGCTAGGAGCTTTGTGAGTAATAGCCCTGTAAAGGGCGAAACAGGAGCCGCCTTAGCGGCTCTGTTCATGCTCGGCGATAAATTGCTCCAACTCCCGGTGCAGCAATGAGGCATCGCCCAGGTTCAACTCCAGCAGCCTTCTCAAGTGACTGATGCTCTCGACATCGATGAGGGCGCACTTGAGGCCCAACCGGCCGTTACGGCGATGCACAAGTTCGGCCTCCATGCTGAGTTGAACCTCGGACTGAGGCAGGCTAAAACTTAGCTCCAGCACACCTTCGGGAGCGAAATCGGCAGGTTCTTCTACCAGAGCGCCGTTGAGGCAGAGATCCAGCAAGTGGGTGTCCCATATCTTGTCACCGCAGCTCAGCTGGGCATCCAAGGAAAACAGGATCCGTGAAAACTTGCGCTTGTCGTCCATATTCAGTCCTTTAATTCTTGGTCTGTCCTTATTGTAGCCACAATAAGAAGCGCTTGACACCGGACTTAGGTCAAATATCTTTCGGCTACAGACAAAATGTAAAAAATTGTGAATAATGGCGCCTATCCCGGTCGGTAGGAATACAAGCATGGCATACCGTATATTGATAGTGGACGATGAGGCTATCATTCGGACTCGTTTAAAAGGCTATTTTGAAAAAGATGGCTACCAGGTGATGGAAGCCGCCGATGGTGAACAGATGTGGCAGCAGCTGCAACAACAGGCTGTTGATCTGGTGATGTTGGATATCAATATGCCAGGGGACGATGGTCTGATGCTGACTCGTGAGCTACGCAGTCGCTCAGATGTCGGCATTATTCTGGTGACAGGCCGCGATGAGGCAATAGATAAGATAGTCGGTCTGGAGATGGGCGCCGATGACTATGTCACCAAGCCGTTTGAGTTTCGCGAGCTCAGAGTCAGGGTCAAGAACCTACTCTGGCGCATCTCTCTGGTGAAGAAGGCGCAGCAGCAAACGGCAGAGCAACTGGCGCGTTCGGACGACAACCTCTATTTCGAGGGCTATCATCTGCAGCTCAACAGTCGCCGTTTGAGTCAGGACGGGCAGGCTATCAAGCTGACCAAGGCTGAGTTTGAACTCTTGGTGGCTTTCGCCCTGCACCCGCAGCAGGTACTCTCGAGAGAACGCTTGATGCAACAAACCAGCCACAGGGATCAGGATGTTAACGACCGCACCATAGATGTGATTATTCGGCGTCTGCGCAATAAACTGAGCCCGGAGCTATTTGTTACCGTGCATGGTGAAGGTTACCTGTTTGCCGCCGAAGTCAGTGATTGAGCGCTGAGGCCTTGGCTTCTACTCTATACACAGGGTAGAAATCCGCCGGGGCCAGGCTGTCATCCAGCTGCATGCTGTTGAGATTATCCGGGCGCAGCTGCAAAATCGCCGGGCCTATATCACCAAACGCCTTTTCCCCCTGTAATCGCCTGACCGCAAGATCGACCGCCAGTCGGCCCTGCAACACCACTCTGTCATCGTTGGCATAAGCGACCTTGTTGCGCTTGAGGCCACGCATGACATCCGGAGATAAGTAGCTGCTCACCAGCGCCATTTTATCCGTCATATTTCCCTGTCTCAGCGTGCCCATGGCGGCTTCAATCGCCACGGCACTGCCGAGTAAGGCTTGCGGCAGTGGCTGCTTATTTTGATTGAGCAACAGATTGAGCTGATCCCGGTAGAGATTGCGGTTGTTGTCGGCGTGCATCACCGCCACTATCTCTACGGTGCTGTCTTGCAGCGCCTGCCTGACGCCTTTTTCCACCAGATCGGTACCACCGCGGCCTTCAGGCCCCGCCAGCATTGCCAGACGTTGATATGGTGTGGATGCGAGAAATTGGCCTGTGAGATACCCCATCTGATACCAGTTGACTCCTATATGGGTTTGTACTCGGCTGTCTGCCAACTGGTTCACCAGTGCCAATACAGGTTTGGTCAGCTCAAGAGTCTGGTTCTCGAGTAGGTGAGGGCTGACGGCACCGAGCAAAATCGCATCGGCATCGCCATCGAGGCAGGATTTGAGTTGTGCTAACTGGGTCTGAGTGTTGCCATAGCCACCGGCTTCATGGAGTTCCAGCCCGAGCCCCAATACTTGGCTCTGTTTAGCTAAGCCATAATTAATCCCTATCCAGTAAGCATCTTTGAGGTGTGGTACCAAAGCACACAGTTTCCAGGGTTTATTGGCCTTGGTGAGCGGCGTGTGGGTTAGGGGGCTGGCCTGCTGGATTGCTTCGTTGAAAGGACTGCGTTGCTCAAGCTCCCAGGCTTCATAGGCCTGCGCAGGAGGAAGGCATAACCACAACAGCAATAGTGACCAGAGTTGCAGTGGTTTTTTGCCTACAGGCAACACAGCCTCGAACGTGGCAGCAAATTGGCTCATGGGGAAGATCCTGATATATGATGCAAGTATTCTATAAGCCTAAGGCTCTTGAGTGTACCATACCATGCCTGTGAACCGCTTGCGTCAGTCAACGCCGAAGCAGCATGGTATCAATAAGGATGACGAGTGAGACCTTTATCTTCATGGCTGAGCAGCCTGACCGGTCGTTTGATGCTGGCGTTTTGTTTGCTGGCGCTGTTGCTGTTATTGCTGGTGACTCTGGGCAACTTGAGTCTGCACTGGGTCAAGGGTGCCGACAGCTTTCTCTATGAGAAGGCCTTGCCCGCATCAGAAGCCGCGCGGCAGTTGTCGCAGTCGGCCACCTCGTTGGCGGAGAATGCCCAGCGTCTAGGCACAGTGGCCGATGAAAAACAGCGCCAATATTTGGGGCGCCGCCTGTCTCTTGAAAGTAACCGCATGCTGGCGGCAATTGCGACCCTGGAGCAGTTGGCAGTGCCGGATTCGGCCGAGCTGAAACAGGCGGCGGCTACCATCATCGCCGAGCTGACCTTGCTCGGCGAGCAGACGGGTGAGTTGCTAGAGCGCACTCAGGCGCTGAAACAGCAAGGGCTTTTACTGGTACAGGCCGCCAAGCAGGCCGATAATTTGCTGCGCTCAGAGCTGGCGGTGTTGGACTCTGTAATCATTGCCAAGCTGAGCCAAACTCCCGGGCCGGCGACTTTGGATGACATTATAGAGCTGGATCTCAGCAGCGCCGAGCAGCTCAACCGCGCTCTGAAATTGACCCACAAGATAGCCTTGCTCGGACAGATATTTGCTGCAGCCGATGCGCCGCAAGACTTGGTCGGCGCCATCAACCAGGCGCCGCTGGCCGATGATGCCCTGTCCCCGGGATTGCTCAAGCGTATTCCTGTAGCTGATTTGGTTCGGGATCCCGGTAGAGCCGAGGCGCTCGAGGCCGAATTTGCTCGTCTTGACCAGGTGACCGCTGGCCAACAACAGGCCGAAGCGATCTGGCAACTGCAACAACAACTGGAGCAGCGGCAACTGGTGATATCTGACAATCTCAAGTCGATGGAGCAAACCGTGGATGCCGCGCTCGAGGGGCAACAGCAACTGCTGAGTCTGGCTCGTCGCGACTATCTGGGGCAGCTCAATTGGGCCAGTGTCGGATTATCGGGCACTGGTGCCTTGATGTTACTGCTGATCCTGTTTGTCAGCTGGCAGGTGATCTACAAGGGCATTGCTCGGCGCTTGAGTGATGCCACCCGGGCGCTGAGTCGGCTGAGTCTTGGCGATACCGATGTCAGCATTCGTTCATACGGCGATGATGAACTCACCGCCATGGCCTCGGCGCTGGAGGCCTTCAAACAGAAAACGGCCCATAATCAAAAGCTGCAACAAGATTTGCAGCGCACCGCTGCCGAGTTGACCGAGCATAAATTGGCGTTGGAGCGGAAGGTGGCCGAACGAACCCGCGAGCTCGCCCAAACCAACGCCCAGCTGGAAGAAGCCAGTCAGGCCAAGTCGTTGTTTTTGGCTACCATGAGTCATGAAATACGCACGCCGCTTAACGGGCTGCTCGGCACCCTGAGTCTGTTGGGACAGGCGGAATTGCCGGTCAAGGCGCGGCAGATGCTGGCGTTGTCCCAGTACAGTGGCACCTTGCTGCAAACCGTGCTCAATGACATCCTCGACTTCTCCCGCCTGGAGCAGGGCAGTCTGCTCAATGAACCCAGGGCCGTGGAGTTGCCGGCGCTGCTCAACGAAGTGACCGCCATCATGTTGGCCGGAGCCAATCTTGCCGGACTTGAGCTCAGGTTATTAAAGCCGGAATTACCCGAATGGGTCTGGCTCGATGGGCCCAAGCTCAGACAAGTGCTGTTTAATCTATTGGGTAATGCCATCAAGTTTACCGCCAAGGGCAGTGTGACCCTGGAGGTCAGTATTGAAGATGCGCGCCTTCGCTTCAGTGTCACAGACACTGGGGTGGGCATTCGTCCCGAGGCCATGGCACGTCTGTTTACCCCCTATGCCACAGAGGCGACCCATGCCAGCGCCAGGGGGACTGGACTTGGGTTGAGTATTAGCCGCGATCTGGTGCTGCTGATGAATGAGTGTGATGATGCGGATAGCGGCGCCATCGAAGTCATCAGTACGCCGGGGCAGGGCAGCCGCTTCAGTTTCAGTGTGCCGCTTCAGCCCTGTGAACAGGGGGAGCAACAATCGAGTAGCTTGCCGCAGAGCGCCATTGCCAAACGGGTGTTGCTGGTGGAGGACAATAGAGTTAACGCCTTGGTGGCTCAGGGCTTTTTGGCGCACCTTGGACATGAGTCACTCTTGTGTGTCAGTTTGGCCGAAGCGCGGCAACTGCTGCATGATGACACAACTTCAGATCCATTCGATGCCGTGATGCTGGATTTACAGCTGAGTGATGGCTCCGGCAGCGAGCTGCTGCCGGAGCTCAGGCGACAGCTGGGCACCAAGGTGCCGATTGCCGCCTTTACCGCTCAGTTGCAGACTCAGGATATGGCAGATTACCAGGCCATGGGCTTTGATCTGGTGTTGGGGAAGCCCTTGGGATTACAGGCGCTGGCCAACTGGCTCGGTGTCGTCTCCGGTGCCAGGGCGAGCGATGAGCGCTCCAAGGAAGAGGACTCTCAAGCGCCGGATTGTCAGTCCTGGAATACGGACAACGTTCAATGGCTGGCGCTGGAGCAACTTGAACAGGACCTGCAGGTGCTCGGCAAGGCCACTTTGCTGGAGATGCGGCAGCAGTTTGTGGACAGCTGTGACGCGCAGCTGCAAGCTTTACAGGCGGCAGATGGGCAACGGGATATCATTGCTGCCAAGTTGCACGCACTCAAGGGCAGCAGTGGCAACATGGGGCTTGAAGCGCTGCATTTGCGCTGCGCCGCACTGGAGCAGGCCATCAAGGCTGGCAATCCTTTGAGCGACGAGGAACTCACCGAGCTGACAGATTGCGTAGCGGCATCATTGCAGGCGCTCGATAGCTGGCTGGAACAGCAATCAGACTAAGGCGCTTTTTAAGCACTGAAGACAGGAAGTGCAGCATTTAACGGCTGCTGAGGATATAGAAAGGGCGCCGCTCGATACTCGAGTTGGCGCCCTTTGACCCTTTGATCCTTTGATTAGGGGGGCCTGCATTACGTTTGATTCAGGCAAGCACTCGAGTCAGCGCCTGTCTAAATCGCCTCGCTCAGTGTGCTGCGGCGCCTTTCAACCACTCGGCATCGCTTTGAACAAAGGCCAGGGTCAGGCGCGCGAGCGCGGCATAAAAACCGCCGCGATCGCATTCGGTCACCCGCTGACAAAATGGCTCCAACCAACTGAGCAGACACTCTTGCAGATACTCCTGCTGTGTTGATGCCGAGGCGTTCAGACACAGATGAGCCTGATAGGCCAGAATCACCGCTAGGTGGTCTGCTGGTTCGGGGAAGTCACTGCTTTGTTGCAACTGACTTCGCTGCAAAAAGGCCAGCATCTGTTGATGCTGCTCACCAAACAGAGTGACTTCTTCATCCGCTTGCAGATAGAGGCCGGCATAGGGCGACGCGCTCTGTTTACTGCCCACCAGAAACAGCCCGCAGAAGTCTGCCGCCAGCTCCAGCAGCGCCTTGTCTCTGTCCTGCATCCAGGCGATGGATTGCAGCTTTTGCTCCATCAGCTTGGCTTCTTGCTTGAGGCTGGGCTCACTGCCCAGCTGTTGCCAAAAGGCCTTGCTCTCCGGTGCCGTCAGCTGGCTGAGGCGCTCGGCGTTCAACTCGCGGGCGAACAGCCCCGAGAGGAAGTTGTACAGCATGGCTCTGCCTTGATTTAACTGTTCCATTGGCTTACCTCAGTTATCAGCGATTAGTGATGGTGCGAATAAGTCATCGTGGGACTTGTTTGCACCTTCCCTTAGATTTTAACCTCAATCGGACCATCGAAGGAGGATACCTTGGGCGCCTTGCCGGTGAACTTTTCAAATTCCACCTGGCAAGTGTAGGCCGAGCAGGCCTGCGCCAGCTTGGAGGTACCTATATCCTGAGTCAGGGTATTGGGGTCACCATAGCTGCACAGGGCACCGATTTCGGCGCCGCCTTCGACGCTGCCATCTTTGCCGACCGGGCCATACCAGGCACCTTCATGGATCCGGATTACCCCTTTGGGGAAACGGCCGGAGACGACGGCACCGGCCAACAGTTGACCGCGGCCGTTGAACACCCGCACCAGATCGCCGTCTTTGATACCGCGGGCCCTGGCATCTTCTGGGTTGATATAAACCGGCTCACGCCCTTGCACCGTATAGGTTTCGCGATATTCCTTGGACTCACACATCTGTGAGTGCAGGCGCTTGTCCGGGTGGCAGGACTGCAGCCAAACCGGGTACTTATCGCTGCCTGGACCGCCGTGACTGCGCTCGGATTTTTCCATCCACACTGGGTGGCCTGGGCAGTCATCATAACCGAACTGGGCAATCTTACGGCTGAAGATTTCAATCAGGCCGGAAGGGGTTCCCAAGGGATTGATCTCAGGATCCTCACGGAAGTCGGCGTGTCTGACCCAGTTTTGCCCTTCACCGAAGTGCACATAACCCTGCTTCCAGAACTCGTTGAAGTCCGGCATGGCAAACTTGCCCTGGTTGGCGGCCTTACACTCGTTGTAGAGTTTTTCCAGCCATTCCATTTCGGTTAGCCCGCGGGTGTATTCCTTCTCTTTGCCGAGTATTTTGGCAAAGCGGGTGAATATCTCAAAGTCAGACAGACTTTCAAACAGCGGCTCAACCATCTTGTGCATCGCCAGAATACCGCGGCCGGCGTAGGCACCGTAGACATCGATATCGTTGCGCTCCATTGTGGTACAGGCGGGCAAGACTATATCGGAGAAGCGGCAGGTGGCGGTCCAGTTCACATCTATGGAGACCACGCATTCCAGCTTGCGGAACGCCTGCTTCATACGGTTTCTGTCCTGATGGTGGTTCCAAGGGTTGTTGCCCGAGAACACCATCATACGGATATCCGGATAGGTGACCTTGCTGCCGTTGGCATCAATAGTCTTGCCGGGTTCCAGAATGGCATCTATCCAGCGGGCGACCGGAATAGTGCTGCTGGCACCCTTGAAGTCGTTGTTGTCAAACAGTGGCTTTTGGCCTTCGTCCAGGTTGCGTGGGAAGGCGCCCGGTGCTGCGGCACCAGTGGCGGGTACGCCGATACCTGAGTAGTGGTGACCATAGCTGATACCACCGCCAGGCAGGCCTATCTGGCCTATCATGGTGGCCAGTACCGCCGCCATCCAGTAAGGCTGCTCACCGTGTTGCTGACGCTGAATACACCAGCCCATCATGATCTGGGTACGGCCCTTGGTCAGGGTGCGAGCCAGATCGCGGATGACTTCAGCCTTGACGCCACAGATGGCTTCGGCCCATTCCGGAGTCTTGGCGATGCCGTCTTTGTCGCCCAGGAGGTAGGGCAGGAACTCTTCAAAGCCCAGGCTATAGCCTTCGATAAATTTGGCATCATGCAGCTTGGCTGTGTACATCTCATGGGCAATACCCAACATCAAGGCCACGTCTGTTTGTGGGTTGACATACAGCTGCTCACAACCGAGATAGGCCTGGGTCTTGGTTTCGACCGGATCTATGCTGATCACCCGGATCTTACCGGCTTTGACCTTTTCCTTGAGCTGCGCCAGATAGGCGAAGGACTCGTGGGTTTCGGCGTTCCAGCCCACCTGCAGGTTTTTGTAAGGATCGTTGGACCAGAGCACTATGGTATCGCTGTGCTCGAGGATCAGCGGCCAGGAGGTGCCCTGAGCGTACACTTCGGTAGAGCCCAGCACATAAGGCATAATTGTTTGCCCGGCGCCGGTGGAGTAGTCGCCCACTTTCTTGACGAAGTTGCCGTGCATGGCAATGGCGCGCTGCATATGGCTGGTGCTTGAGTGCAGCTGTCCGGTGGCACGCCAACCGGTTTGTCCGGCGTGCAGGCCAGATGGGCCGTACTGGGTTTGAATGATATCCAGCGACTCTTTGAACAGAGTCAAGGCCTTGTCCCAGGTGACACGAACGAAACGGAAGTCGCCGCGTTCATGGGTATTGCTCTTGTGTCCCTTGAGCAGAAAGTCGAGCCGCACCATGGGGTAACGGATCCGTGATGGGTTATAGACCAAGCCACGGATGCCGCGGATCATGTCGGTGGGATACTTGTCGTATTCCAGTGGTTTGACTTCGGCAATAACCCCGTTGCGGCGCTTGATACGAAATGCGCCGAAGTGGGAGCCTGTGGTCAGCCAGGCGTCACCGTCATCCATCCCCTTGGCCAGCGCCGACAGGGGAGCGAGTACCGAACTGCTTCCGGCAACCACAACGGAAGTGGAGGCCAGGCCTTTTAAAAAGTCTCTTCTGTTCATAACGCCAACCTCTTAGTGCTCTTCTTTGCTGAAGGTGGAAGAATGTTGTTGCAGGTATTTCTGCACCAGTGCCTGAGTGTCCTGATCCATGTTGACGAAGGCCAACATCCCCTGGAACATGCCCGGCCAGGTGTTGGCATCAAAGTGATGCTCATCGGGCTGGGTGTGACAGACACTGCAGCTAGAGGCATAAGTGCTGCGGGCATAGCCCCAGAGTGGTGCCAGTTCGGTCAGCAGATAATCGCTGTCGGTCCAGATCTCGGCTTCCACACGCTGCCACTTGAGGCCAGTCATGGGATCTTCTTTCTCTTCAAAGGTCTTGATCACCCCGTCGGTTTCGGCAGCGGCCTTGGTCAATTGAGCCGAGAGGATATTGATACCGAAGTCCATGTAGATCACCCGGCCGGCACCTATCTTTTTACGCCAGCCATCGATGGCGATTTTGACGCGCTTGCCCTTGAGCTCCAACACCTTGATTTCGGTGGCCACGTTCAGAGTACCGGCTTCTTCCGCGCTCTTGTCATCCAGATACAGAGGCTTGGTCAAGGCGCTGAAATATTTGCCGCCCTGTTGCAGGGAAGTCTCACCCGAACCCACTTCGGCAATCAGTTCCGGGGCTCTGGCCGTGCCCATATCAGGCAGCTTGTGAGCTATGCCCTTGTGGCAATCGATACAGGACTGATCTTTCTCTGCCGCTTGTTTCATCTGTTTTTGCGCCAGGGCTGACATCTCGTCCCATTTCATTGACTTGTAGTCATGGCAGTTTTTACAGGCCTGGGAGTTGTCACGGGCAAAGCGTTTCCATTCACGGCTGGCCATTTCCAGACGCTTGGCTTCAAATTTTTCCGGAGTGTTGACCGTTTGGAACAGCCAGCCCCAGACATCGTGAGAGGCTTCCATCTTACGGGCTATCTTGCGGCTCCAGTCGTGGGGCACGTGGCAGTCTGGGCAGGTTGCCCGCACGCCGGAGTGATTCGACCAATGCACAGTTTGTTGCAGCTCTTGATAGGGATTGTTCTCCATCGAGTGGCAACTGATACAGAAGGCTTCGGTGTTGGTGGCTTCCAGCGCTGTGTTGAAGCCGCCCCAGAAGATAATGCCCATGATAAAGGCCGACAGGCTGATGGCGCCCAGGCTCAGGTACTTGGTCGGGCGATTGAGAGTACGCCAGATTGCTATTAACCGTTTCATCTATTCAATCCTCTTGTATCAGTGACTGGCTACGCCGCCGAGGGCCAGCATGATCCAGATGATCAGGCCATAGAGGCTGATACCTGTGATGGTCAGGGCCGGAAACAGCATGAAAATAATCAGGCCGTGGGCCATAAGTTCCTGTTTTTTGCTTGATGTGGACTCAGACATAGTGATTGCTCCAACGCAGCAGGGTTTGCTCGATGGGGCCACTATAGGGAAAGGATGTGAATGGCGATTGCGCTGCCAATGAATGGGATTTGAGAAAATATGAAAAGTTATGAACAACTGCATATTCAGGATGAGCCACAGATCCCGAAATCTTTTTAGCCGGGCGCGCCAATTTGCAGTATTATCCGCGACCAACAAAGGCTGCGTTGGACATCGTTTGACGATAATCCTTGGTGCCCACCACCTGCAGGTCACGTTTTGTTGTGGATCTCTCACCCGCCCAGCGGGGCTCTCACCTGCCGTAGCCGGCGTCATCTGACCCGAATAAAGAGATCAAAAAGGTAGAATAATTATGATGTCTTCAAAGACAAATACCGCTGTACCTACTACATCATCATGGCTGGAACGCTTCTTCAATATCAGCGCTCGTGGCAGCACTGTCCGCCAGGAAGTGATCGCCGGTTTGACCACGTTTCTTGCCATGGTTTACTCAGTTATCGTTGTCCCCTCCATGCTGGGAAAGGCCGGGTTTGATCCCGGTTCCGTGTTTATTGCCACCTGTCTGATTGCCGCCTTCGGCTCACTGCTGATGGGCCTGTGGGCCAATCTGCCGATGGCCATAGGCTGCGCCATCTCACTGACTGCGTTTACCGCCTTCAGTCTGGTGTTGGGGCAGGGCATGAGCCTGCCGGTCACCCTGGGGGCGATTTTCCTTATGGGTATCGTCTTTACCTTGGTGAGCGTTACCGGCGTTCGCCAGTGGGTGCTTGCTAACCTGCCCAAGGGGATTGCCCATGGAACAGGGATAGGTATCGGCCTGTTTCTGCTGCTGATTGCCACTAACAGTGTGCAACTGATTGTGGCCAATGATGCCGGTTTACCGGTCAAGCTCGGCGACATCCACAGCCTGCCGGTGATCGCCACTGTTGTGGGGCTGGCTGCCACTATCGGACTCGAGCGTCGCCGGGTGCCAGGCGGCATTTTATTGGTGATCATCGCTCTGTCAGTGTTTGGTTTGCTGTTTGACCCCAATGTGGAGTTCAAAGGCGTGTTTGCCATCCCTGATTTGGGCGCAGAAGGCTCTTTGATTGGCCAGCTGGATATCATGGGAGCCCTTAACCCTGTGGTGCTGCCGATAGTGCTGGCGCTGGTGATGACTGCCATCTTCGATGCCACAGGCACCATTAGAGCCGTGGCCGGACAAGCCAATCTGCTGGATAAGGACGACAACATCATAGGGGGCGGCAAGGCGCTGACCTCGGATTCTGTCAGCTCTATCTTCGCCGGTCTGGTGGGCGGCGCGCCTGCCGCCGTTTACATTGAATCGGCTGCCGGTACTGCTGCAGGTGGAAAAACAGGCCTGACGGCCACTGTGGTGGGGGTACTGTTCCTGCTGATGATCTTCCTGGCACCCCTGTCTTATTTGGTGCCTGCCTACGCCACGGCGCCAGCGCTCATGTATGTGGGACTGCTGATGTTGTCCAATGTCACCAAGCTGGACTTCGATGATAAGGTGGATGCCATGGCGGGACTGACCTGCGCCGTCTTCATCATACTCTCCTGCAACATAGTCACAGGCATTATGCTGGGGTTTGCGACCCTGGTTATCGGCCGTATCTGCAGCGGCGAGTGGCGTAAGCTCAAGCCAGGTGTGTTGGTTATCACCATAGGCCTGGTGGTGTTCTATATGGGCGGCTGGGCCATTTAACCCTTAGACCCTTATGGCTGGTGGCGGAAACTATCCCCCGCGAGAGTAAGCTTCATCGACTTAAACAAAGACCCCAGCCTAGGCTGGGGTCTTTGTTGTGAGCGCCGAGTCTTTCACCCCTGAGGCACACTTGGGTGCTAATGGCTAGCCGTCCTTGATAACTTGTCCGATACCGCAGCTGTTAGCTGCAGGCAAGCCCGTCGGCGCCGTATTTGATCATCCCTGAGCTGGAAACCGTCACACTTCTTGAGCCGCTGGCCTGTTTGGACGGGCAATAGATAAAGGTTACTTCGCCCGAGCTTGAGCTTAGGCCATCGGCACGAAAGCCGACATTACCGCCCTTGATGGCATCTTTACTATCGATGCCTTCCACGACTCGCAGCACTTTTTCATTGCCACTGGCCTTGGTATAAACCTTGAGACCATTGTTGAAGTTATCGGCGCAGCCATCGGCCTTTTGATAACCACAAACTTCCACTGCCATGCCGTAGCTGATGGCCTGATTGCGGGCAAAAGACAAGGCTTGTTCTATGCGGCTTATTTCCGATTTACTGCGATAGCTTTCATATAAGGAGGTGAGTGAAGGGACCCCTACCGACAGCAGTATGGCGGCAACGGCAATGGTGACCATGAGTTCGACCAAGGTAAAGCCGCGGGTTCTGGAACAGGAACAATCTGGTACAGCCATAATCGACTCTTCACGTGAATAGATACGCTTAAGTATAAGTGAATGAGTTGTTAATTACAGCTATCTTTGCAAATCTGGGAGATCGGCGGTTTATTCAAACACCATCAGTATTCTGACACTGGATGTTTTCATCCTGGGAGTGACGAACTCGCCCGGCCGAATTGATCACCAAGGCCCTGGATTGAGGGCTGTCTACCCGACCTGGGCAGTAGGTGAAGGTGGCATTGGTTCCTGTTGCCAATCCGTCTGGCAAAAAGCGTATCGCCTCCCGGTTGCACTTGAGTATGTCTTTACTATTAAAGGCCCCGGTTTGATATAAGAGTTTGTCATCTTCATCCAGGACATGGTTGCCGTTGCCATCACTGAAAACCGTTACCCCTTGCTGCCAGGCATCGGCTTCACAGCGGCCATCCTTGAGCGCGCAGACACTGACTCTGACACCATAACTGATGGCCTGATTGCGGGCAAATTGCAGCAGTTGTTGTACTTGTTTGATACCGGTTTTTGCACGATAACCTTCGTAGAGGGAGTTGAGCGAAGGCGCTCCGATGGCAACCAGTACCGCCAGCAATAGCAAGGCGATCATGAGTTCCAGTAGTGAAAAACCAAGCTGTAAATGACGCATAATCTCATCCTTGAGTGTCGGGCGGCCCGCATCCGGCGAACCTGAGTGTTGTCTTAGTTTAGTCGTGCTTAAAGCTTGTTTTGGGAGCATCCTTAGATGAGTTTGTACTAAATATTGCAGTTGCTTCCGCAAGGAATGAATAAGTCAACGGCATGGCTGAGTGCGGCTGCTGAATAGAGCCTTGGTTTTTTCATCTGAGCGGACAATCACTTCTTGCCCGCAGTATGTCGTGATAAGCTATTGCGATTGTATGCGAACAAGCAAAATAGCGAGCTATTTCTCCGGTCAAATTGACCTGGGAATGGTCATGAGTTGCGGAAGAATTCCAAGCCCTAAAGGAGTGCCTGATGAAGAAAGTGGAAGCCATAATCAAGCCGTTTAAACTGGACGATGTCCGTGAGGCGTTGGCTGAGATAGGAATAACCGGTATGACGGTTCTGGAAGTCAAAGGTTTTGGCCGCCAGAAGGGACATACAGAGTTGTACCGTGGTGCCGAGTATATGGTCGACTTTCTGCCCAAGGTGAAGATAGAGCTGGTTATTCAGGATGATCTGCTGGAACAGGCACTGGATGTGATTGTCGAAACCGCCCGTACCGGTAAAATCGGCGACGGCAAGATCTTTGTGACCGATATCGAACGTATTATTCGTATCCGTACCAGTGAAGAAAACGAAGAAGCGGTATAAAAACGAACGTAAAAAATGAGGTTCATTGCAGATTCGCGTGAACTGAAAATGAAAACGGTTGGAGAGTTATTGTTTAGTCGCCAAATAAAAATAATGACCCATTCCAACCGTTCTTGATGTCGAATATTACCTGCACTAGCTCAGACTTGTACTGACAGTGTAGTGGTCAAGATAATTGGCCACTACAAGCCAATCACACTCAGAACCAAAACCACCGAATGTTCCTGCGTCCGTTTTAGCAGTTTTTTATGTGTAAAACCACGATTATCGTAGTAAAGAAAAATATTTATCCAAGGTGATCTCTGCTACCCAACACTCCAGCGTACCTTCACAGGATAAACCTAATGGATTCAAAGGAGTACAGGCACTTTTGATAGGTACTAGAGAGTTTTCAATTTGATATTCAAAAGTGTAATATTCCGTTTTGTATATGAATTTATCCCCCAATAAACGACCATTCTCATCGTCGTGCCTCATAAAATAACGCGTAATTACGTGGACTTCCTCATCGTTCTCTTCAACTAATTGAGAAACAACATTGGCCATTCCTTCGTAACATTCAAATATTAATTCAGAGAACTTATATTCATTAAAAGTATCAGTCATATTGATAGGGCGAAAATATATATGAGGTCTAAGAATAACACCTTCATTAGAACTAAAAGCCACATTTAATCCACTATGAGGCACTTGTTCATATAAGCTTTTTTTAAGAATCAAATGTTGGTCGAAATATATAACCTCATATAAATCATCACTCATTTACACTACATCTCCTTAACTTGTTGGCAGATTCAAATCCACATATAAAAATCAAGCCACCCACTGTAAAACAATAACTTAATCTTCTTTCTGTCTGCGTTCAAGCACCAGTAGTGGATTTGAGCACCCGGAGGTAGAAAGATATCCGTGAGTTGCAGAAGTTTGATGAAATCGAACATATTTCATGCTTAAAAATCAAGCCACCCACTGTAAAACAATAACTTAATCTTCTTTCAGTCTGCGTTCAAGCACTGACCTTTCCCCCGAATTTAAGACCATGACATTGATGAGATTTCCAATACACTAGAGCCAATGGAGATCTCAACATGAAGAAACGTTACACCGAAGAACAAATCATCAAGGCCATCAAACAACATGAGGCAGGGGCAAAAGTCGATGACATTTGCCGTGAAATGGGCATATCCACGGGCACTTTCTATAACTGGCGCAGCAAGTATGCCGGGCTGGAAGTGAACGAAGCGAAGCGGCTGAGGGAGTTGGAAGCGGAGAACAACAAGCTCAAAAAGATGTTAGCCGACAAGATGCTGGAAGTCGAAGCAATGAAGGATGTGCTGTCAAAAAAGTGGTAACGCCAGCGGCCAAAAAGCCTGTTGTTCAACACCTGATTGAGGGATTCAGCCTAAGTGAGCGAGTAGCCTGTAAGCTGGCAGGGCTTAGCCGGACTGCATATCGCTATCAATCCAGGACAAAGCCAGACAATGGGCTCAGACAGCGACTGAAGGCGCTGGCGACGCAATATCCTCGCTACGGGTATCTGATGCTGCATGGTTTGCTCAGGGGTGAAGGCTGGGTCAAAAACCGCAAACAAACCTATCGGCTCTACACGGAGGAAGGCTTGCAGGTCAGGACGAAGAAACGCAAGAAGCTAACCCGGCCAAGGCAGCCTATGGAGGTGCCAACAGCCCCCAATCAACGTTGGTCGATGGACTTTGTGTCAGACCAACTCAGCAATGGTCGCCGCTTTCGGGTACTGAATGTCGTGGATGATTATTCGCGGGAAATGGTTGGTCAATTAGTCTCTGTGGCCATTAGTGGTAGGCAGGTCGCCAGATTCTTGGACCAATTGATGGAAGAGCGAGGCAAACCCAAGAAGGTTACTTGCGACAATGGGACAGAATTTACCAGCAAGGCAATGTTCTTCTGGAGTAAGGAAACGGGCGTCACACTGGGCTTTATCCAACCAGGAAAGCCGACGCAAAATGCCTTTGTGGAAAGCCTGAATGGCAAATTCAGGAATGAATGTCTGAATCAGCATTGGTTCAGAACCTTAGACGAAGCCAGATACGAAATCGAGCTATGGCGTGAACACTACAACCATGTTCGCCCTCATAGTTCACTGAACTATATGCCGCCTGTTGCGTATGCCAAGCAAGCAGCATAAGCTGGAAAATCTCATCAAGAGATTGGTACTAATCTCGGGGAAAGGTCAATCTCAATCCAAAAATCGGCGCAGATTGGATGCATAAAGGTCATCAAAAACGAGTGACAACGCCGGGACAGAATAGCAAACGATACTTGGCTGGTGCGCTACACACAGGAACGGGGAAAGTCAGTTATGTCGCCAGTTCCAGCAAAGATTCTATGCTATTTCTTTCAATGCTGAAATTGCTCAAAAGACGGTACAGGCGAGCCCAAACGATTACGCTCATTATCGATAACTACATCATCCACAAGAGTAAAAAGACTCAAGCTTGGCTCAAGCAAAACCCAAAGTTTATCTTGTTGTTTCAGCCGGTTTACTCACCTTGGGTCAACAAAATAGAGCAGTTGTGGTACGCACTACATGAAACCGTTACCCGAAACCATCAGTGCAAAAACATCTGGAAGTTGATGGAGCGGGTTAAGTATTTTATGGACCATGCTTCACCATTCCCTGGTGGTGGGCATGGTCTCATGAAAGTGGAGCACAATTAGGATCACTTATTTAGAGCCTTCACTCAGCTAATAATGGGTGTCTTTGTTGTTCCGCGAATCACTCTTAAACAGATTGTTAGCCGCTATTGCGTTTAAACAAAGAATCGACCCCAGTTAATTTCCCCACCTTCATGAGGAGGGATGTCACGCAGAGCCGACATATACCTTTCAGATTGGCTAAATATATCTCTTAAAGATAACAAATGAATAGTTGTGCGTTGTTCAGATAGTTGATTTTCTAAAAGACGAATAACACTTTCATCAAAGCCCACTCCAGAAACATAAATAGATACTTGTGGTTGAAGTCTAAGAATATCAGAATGTAAAATTTTTCCTTCATCAAGTGGGATTAGTCTAGATGAAAGTTTACTTTGAAAGTGGCCAACTAAATTATTACACTCTGAAAGTATTGCTCCATCTACAGAACCGTCTTTTCCGCCAGGTCCTGGTATAAATGACATATGTTTTGCCAGTGAACGACCTATCAATTGCTTCCTAGGAGAGGATGAGTGAATAATCCCATAAACCATCTGCTCTATATCATAAGGCTGCATATTAATACTCATCAGAATTGAACATAAGATCTAATGAAAGTTCTCTGCTCAATATATAAATACCTAAACCTGCTAAATATGAAGCAGCATCATCCTTTCCATAAGAAAAAATTGCTTCCAATGTTTCTTGAGATGGCTTAATTTTTACTTTAGCCTTTAAGGTCTCTTCATCATTTCGTTTAAAATCATCAACTCTTGGATGGTTATTTTCCATGTACCTATATGCACAGCAAATAACATGATTTAAATCAAATTTATTCTGAAACAACAATTCAAGTTGCTCAAGCGTTTCTTTATCGCCTTTTGTGATAAAGATCTCAAGCTTATTTTTACCAGAATATTTGGAAAGTAATGAACTTGCCTGTGTTTTTATATAGTACTTATCATTAGTGCTCGCTGTAGGCGCATTTCTAGGTTTTGGCACTTTTGGCACTTTTGGCAAAGGTGGAATTTTAGCTTTTTCATTAGTCATGTAAACACCTACCCCATAACAATTTTATGGTATAAACCATATAAATACTCATACCCAGCATAGTTCCAAGCAAAACTAAAGTCTCTATACACTGCATTACCGAATACTTCAGCTAAAGCTGGTATAGTATCGGATATTTCATAGTTAAGCTCAACATTCGGTATATACTTTCTAATTGTATCTTCATCTCCTCCCAATGGTATGATTTTTACTCTTGGGTTAACTCCAACAGCCCTCATTCTTGAAATAGTTTCCAATAGCGGGGCCAATTGGGCATGAGCACCAGCATCATCAAATCGTATTGGTATAAGAACTAAATCAGGATCAATTTCTGCAACGAGCTGATTCGTCACCGCGGGGTCAGGCGTGGTATCAACAACTAGATGACCATGGGGGATCTTTTGAATTTTTCTTATTCTTTTACTAAGCAAGTGACCCGTTATTGGTTCAGCAGGATAGAGTGTAATCAATGATAAGTTATTTGAAACTATATGCTCTTCATCAGAATATGGCCTCATGCCACCATTAAAGAAGCAATAACTTGTAACTTGTCGATCCCCATCTACTAGAAGTGTTTTTCCTTCAAGTGTGGATAAAACTCCTAGTGCATGTACTGCTGTTGTTGATTTACCAACCCCGCCTTTAAAATGTATACATAATATTTTCATATAATACTCATTGTAATTTTCACTAACACGTTGAATTTAACTTACGGCTAACAGCTGTATAGTGCGCATGCGCGTTTTAGTCCTCGGAGGAGTGTAAACGCGCATCGCTATCTGTTTGTATTAGCTGGATATAATTGAGTTTGGTCTTAATATCCCTTGCAGCTAAACGCGCATGCGCGGTTTCCAAACCTATTATCTACCAGCTGCATTCTTTAACATTATGAATTTAATGTTATTTTCTAAAATGTTACAGAAATAACGCGCAAACTTAGCTGTAAATTTCCGGCATTTTTCCTGGAACGGCAATAATACTGTATAGAAAATCAGTTATTAGGCGCTTGTCATAAGCGCTTCAAGTCGTACAACCAAGGGCTCTACAGCCCAGGCCCGACAAAAGCGTTAAGTAAGGCCATGGCTACCGCACGGGTGCAAACTCTGTTCGTCCCTGTATTCCGCTGACAACGGAAAAGTGTTGCTACTTCTGGCCTTAAGCTTAAGAAAGTGCTAAAGCCAAGCTATTGAATTAGTTATACAATAACCAGCTTTGAATGTGAAAACAATTAGCCAAAGGTCAAGTTTTGACAAAGGCAACAAAACCCTGATTTGGGTTGTTTTTGAAGCAGAATTGACTGGGTTTGAAACCCAAAACGACACGACTTTAAGCCGCAGGAACAGCGACTATCATAGCTTCCGGCCACGGTGTAGCCAATCACCTGCGGTGCGCCTTTCGCACAGGCGATCCTGTGACTCGGCGAGAGTTGCATAGCAACATGCTTTCGAGCGCGAACCAGGGATGGTGAGCTGGCCGTTAAACAGGGAAGTTGTTGTGAACCCGTCCATGTAGCCTCGACGAAAACGTCCCTGTTTTCGACGGTCACAGTTCCGCCTGTGCCTGGAAATGAGGTGTATGTCTGCGGATACTTCAGATATTTCAAGTTACCCAGTGCTAACAGAATTGCACCAATTCCCCCTCGGTGTCGCCGAAAGCCGTTGGCGCAAATAACGTGGCTGAGGCATGGATGCCGAAGCAGCGCCAGTCGAATCAGGGATGAGCGTCTGAAGCAGTAGTTATTTGCGCCATTAGGTCAAGGGGCTTTCGACACCGTGTGGGGGCGGCAAGGGAGATCCAAGAGGGGATTGCTGTTGATCCCCTCTTGGTCGGGTGTGGGGCGGCGAGTGTCGCATAGCGACATGCTTACGAGCGAGAGCCAGGGATGGCGAACTGGCCCTTGTGCATGGATGCACTTGCTCCACGACTTTAGGCCGCTGGCACAGCGGCTATCATGGCTTTAAGCCAAAACTCACCAATAAACTAGGTCTTAGCTTCTGGCTAAGCAGCCGCCAATCACCTGCGGTGCGCCTTTCGCACAGGCGATCCTGTGACATGGCGTGAATACGTCCATGTAGCCTCGACGAAAACGTCCCTGTTTTCGACGGTCACAGTTCCGCCTGTGCCTGGAAATGAGGTGTATGTTTGTAGAAATATAGGCAATTTTAAGCAACGTTATTTTTGCAGTATTGCACCAATACCCTCTTCGGAGCCGCCGCTGGCGTTGTTGCAAATTGGCGTAGCCTAGATAGGTGAGTCGGCGCAGTGCACAAATGGGGCTTATTCGCAGCTTCCTTATTCGCCCTTTCCTAAGCCCCTTTGTTTTTGATTGGTTTTCTTGAGATTAAGCCAAGATTATTTCCATTTATCTCTGAGAAACTCAGGCTCCATATATTCGTCCGGATAACGTCTCTTGCTGTCCCGGCGGCGTTGTTTGACCCGTTTGTTCTTTTGCTTGCCTCTGACATGATCTCCCCATGGAGTATCATCGTCGTCGAAATCATAGTGGTTTGACATGATCCATTTCCAATAACACAGTGCATATAGGTTGCACCGCTCCTTTTTACCTAAAGCGCCTGTCAAGCTAAAGTGAGAAATTTAGCGTCTCAAGGTAAAAATTATTGCATGTCTGTCCACGATTCCCTGTCTCGACTCCCTTCGGGTATTAACCTGACTCTTGCTAGCCTTGTTTATGAAAACGAACAACAAACATCCCATCGGCATTGGCTTCAAAGGGCCAAATCGTCAAATACTGCGTCTGTTCACCGTTGAATGGGTGGCTGAGCGTTTCCAGAGTAAACTCGGGCCGCTTGGCCAGGAAGGCATCGACCACCTGGCGGTTTTCGCTGTCCGCCAGTGAGCAGGTGGCGTAAACCAAAGTGCCACCTGGCTTGACTGCATCGCAGGCGCGGCTGAGTATGTCGAGCTGCAGCGTGGGTTTATCGCTGATGGCTTGGCTGTCATCCAACCAGCGCATGTCCGGATTTCGGCGCCAGGTGCCGGTGCAGCTGCAGGGGGCATCGACCAGCACGCCGTCAAAGGCTTCTCTGGCAACCGGCAGGGCATCGCTGCGCCAAGGCGCGACCTTGATGTTGAAACCGGCGCGTTTGGCGCGTTTTTCCAATTCATTGAGCGCTGCCGTGCGGATATCCGAGGCGGTAATAGTGCCAAAAACGCCTTTGGCGGCGCTATCTTGCTGCATCAGCGAGCTGAGTTGCAGGCTCTTGCCACCGGCGCCGGAGCAGGCGTCCCACCAGTTTTCGCCGGCTCTTGGGGCGCAAACCTGGCCTATGACCTGGGAGGCCAGATCCTGCACTTCAATAAAACCTTCTTTAAAGAGTCTGATTTCATTGAGATTGATACTCTTGCTGCCAAGGCTGATGGCGTCCTTGAAGACGGGGGCGGCGCTTGCATCGACTCCGGCGCTTCTGAGCTCGGCCAGGGCCTTGGACAGCGGCATATTTTGCACCCTGGCCCAGATAGGCGGGCGGCTGCAAAGCGCGTCTATCAGCAGCTCTTCCCGGGCCTCTGGCAGCGGCGCCACGGCATGCCAGAACCAGTCCGGTGCTAGGTCTCTTGCCAAGACATGTCGGCCAGAGACCTTGGATACCAATTCGGCGGCGGCTTTGGGGGCCAGAGCCTGCTCAGGCAGGGCGAATGACTTGCCTGCTTGTTGCTGCCAGGCACAGATAATGTCCGTCCAAGGGTGGGTTTCTATCGCCGCCGCCAATGCCAGGCGCTGGAACCACAGGCTTTGCTCATCGCCATTCTCAAGCTGTTGCAACCAACCCCACCAACGAAATAGGGCAAACAGGGTCTCTCGAATGACTCTTCTGTCCTTGGAGCCGTGTTTCTTGTTGCTGCGGAAATAGTTCGCCAGCACCCGATCGGCACTCTGGCGACTGTCGAGGATTTCGGTGAACAGTGTGTTGATGGTGTTGGCATAACTGGCGGCACGTTTTTGGGCCGGAGTCAGTGAAGGGCTTGGCGCGGTCAAAGGTTTCTCTGCATCAAGTGTGGATAGCAATGGCGCCAATATTAACAGAAGTGCCGCGGCCTGTCCCCGGCACCTTGTTTGCTAATGGTTGCTAATGGTTGCTAATGGTTGCTACTGCTTACTAATGCTTACTACACGACTCAGACTTAACGGGTAACCATTTGCGCTATCTGTTTGGCCCTGTCTTCATCACTCAACTGGTCTCTGGACTCCGGGGTGACTATGCCTTTTTGACAGGCCGGGCGCAGAGCCAGCGTATCGAGCCAACGTTGCAGGTGAGGCAGACCTTGAATATCTATGCCGCTCCAGTCGTAGATCCGCACCCAGGGCCAGGTGGCCATATCGGCTATGCTGTATTCATCACCGGCCAGATAGGCATGTTTGGCCAACTGATTATCCATCACCTCAAACAGGCGCCGGCCCTCGTTTTGATAACGCTCTATCGCGGCCGGGATCTTCTCCGGAAAATAGCGGTAGAACACATTGGCTTGTCCCATCATGGGGCCTACGCCGCCCATCTGGAACATCAGCCATTGAATGACCTGGGAGCGCTTCTTGGCATCAACAGGTAAGAATTTCCCCGTTTTTTCAGCTAAGTAAAGCAGGATGGCACCGGATTCAAACACCACGAAATCATTGTTGTCCCTGTCTATGATGGCCGGGATCCGGCCGTTGGGATTGATGGCTAAAAATTCTGGCTGTTTCTGTTCATTGGCACTGAGATCCAGATGGTGTACCCGGTAGGGCAAGCCCATCTCTTCCAGGGCAATACTGATTTTAAAGCCGTTGGGGGTGGCGGCGGTATAGAGTTCAATCATGTGTGTCTCCTAGATTTTATCCTTGCTTTGGCTGGCTCATTGCCGGGCGTTGTCCGGTTTGCTCATACCAGCTCTGCAGCACAGGGAAAGGCTGCAGTGAAATCTGCAGATTTTTGATGAATCCCAATAAGATATAGGCGGTGATATCGGCAATGGAGTAGTTGTCACCGGCCAGATAGGGGGATTCACTCAGGCGCTGCTCCAGCAGAGGCAGGAAAGATTCCAGACGCTTGCGGGATTCTTCGCCCCAGGCTTGAATGCAGGTTTCCCGGTCGCTGTAGATGCCGCTGATATTGCGAAATGCCTGAAAGGCAGGTAACAACCCCTGCAGTTCAACGATGCGCTGCCACATCTCCACCTTTGCTCGCTCCAGCGGCGTGTTGCCAAAGAGCTTGAGCTCGGTAGGGAACAACTCGTCGAGATAACGACAGATGGCCACAGACTCGCACAGATAACTGCCATCATCCAGCTCCAGCAGCGGAATGCGGCCATTGAGACTCTTGGCCTTGAATTCGGCCGAGAGATTTTCTCCGCCGCGAAGATCGACGTTTACCCGCTCGATATCTATGCCTTTCTCCGCCATGAAAATACTGACTCTGCGGGCACTTGGGGTGGGTCCGAGTTCATACAGCTTCATCTATCTTTCTCCATCTGTCTTGGGTCGTTTAGTTATTTTTCCTGGTTTGGTTTCAGGAAAATGTATTCAAATCTTTTTCGGAACGATCGTTTAGGTTAGACTTTAGGGGATATCAGAACGATCAGTCAAGAATTAATTTGGCTAAATATACAGCACGTCATTCGCTGGAAACGCTTGGGAGCAGTATGGCAAGAAGTTGCAATTTTGACCGGCAAGATAAGCTGAAATTGGCAATGGAGCTCTTTTGGCAAAAGGGTTATGCCGCCACCTCAGTGGCGGATCTGGTCGAGCATCTGGGGATCAACAGATTCAGTCTCTATAACACCTATGGCGACAAGCTGAATCTGTACCGGGAGGCGCTGCGTCTGTATCTGCAGCAAAACTCTTTACCATCGCTCGACAGCCTGCGCGCCGAAGGCGCAGGGTTACAGCAGGTAATTGATTATCTTGAGCAGTTTGTGGCCCTGCAGCGAGAGCAAAAATACGGCTGTTTCCTGCAAAATGCGCTGCTGGAGATGAGCCTGGAGGATGCTGTCGTACAGCAAGAGAGTCGGCACTTGTTTGACTCCATCAAGGAGGCGTTTGCCAAGGCACTGACCCACGCCAGAGAGTGCGGCGAGCTTAACAGCGACAATACCGAGGCGCTCGCGGCCTGGTTATTGCTGCAACTGCAGGGGATTCGGGTGCTCGGCAAGGCCGGTTTGCATCAGGAGTTGCAGCAGGCGCTGAGCGTGATGCGCGCTCAGCTTGGACGTTGAACCAGATTCTACCTGGGCGGTTTAAGCCCAGGTACGGCAATCAATAATCCAGTGACAGACATCAATAATCCAAGTCCAGCGCAAAGCACAGATAGCGCATCAACGCCTGGGTGTGTTGGAACTCACTGGCACAGAAGTCGACAAAATCGCTGCGACAAATCTGCTCTTTTGTCAGCATTTTAAGCGCCACAAAGTCTTTGCGTTTCAATTCGTTTATCAATGGGTGGCTTTTATCGAACCCCTTGGGTGGTCGCACCAGGCTGTCACCGTCCATCGTAAACCCATGGCGCCGTAATTCCTCCAACGCCTTACTGTAGGCGCGTGGGTTGTCGTCGATACATTGTCTGATGGCGCCGAGCACCTTGGATTCGGGGCGCCAGATCCCGGCAGCGATAAAGCAACCATCGTTGGCCAGATGCAGATACAACCCGGGAGCGTGAACATCCTTACCCTGAAAATGGCGAAACTGGATCCCGACATTGAGCTTGTAGGGCGACTTGTCGTGACCAAAGCGAGTGTCCCGCTGTGGCCGCATCAAACTGCCTCCGACCTTCTTGGCGATCGCCGTCAATCTGGGAGACAAGGCCTGAATAGGCTGCTGCATCTGTTCAATAAATGTCAGTGCCGGCCCCCTGAGCAGGGTTTCATACTCATCCTGATGTTGCTTGAACCAGGCCCTGTCGTTGTTGTTTTCCAGCCGGGTCAGAAAGGCAAAACCTTGTTCGCTGAAGCTCATCTTTGTTCTCCATTTTCTTCACGGCGATATCTCAAGTGAAAGCCGATGGTGAGTCAAGCGCTGTAATATGTATGCCCATAACTGTGCGGGAATATTGACCGTATCTTGAGGGGCAGGTTGAGGTTTTATTATCAATGAATTGAATGAGGTAAAGCGATTCTTGGGTGATTTTTTCACTGAACTGTTGGCGCGGATTTTGATAAATGCTCAATTTTTTGTGTTTTTGTGAGCTGTAATTCTGATTTGGCGCCGATTTTGCAGCATAATGTGTGCTTTGCCTGAACGAAGAATATTAGTAATGACTTCAGAAACTGAACTGCAAAGCCGCTGTGGCGGGAAATGTGAACTCTGTGGAGCCGAAGGCGCTCTGTCTGTCTATGATCTGCCTCACTCGGGTGATCGCACCGATAGCGACATTATGATCTGCGCTACCTGTGAAGGCCAGATTACCGCTCCGGACACCATGGATGTTAACCACTGGCGTTGCCTGAACGACAGTATGTGGAGTCAGGTTCCTGCCGTGCAGGTCATGGCTTATCGCATGCTCAAGCGTCTCAATGGCGAGAGTTGGGCTCAGGATCTGCTGGATATGCTTTATCTGGAAGACGATCTCAAAGCTTGGGGCGATGCCGAGTCTTTGGCGGCCGAGAGCGATGATTCGGCGCCGACACTGGACAGCAATGGCACTCAGTTGGCCGCCGGTGATAGCGTGGTGATCATTAAAGATCTCAACGTGAAGGGCACCAGCTTTGTGGCCAAGCGTGGTACAGCCGTGCGTAACATTGCTCTGACCAACAACCCTGAGCATATCGAAGGTCGGGTCAATGGCACCCGCATCGTTATCCTGAGCTGTTATGTGAAGAAATCATAAGGGGAGTAATTCGCCTCTTTACTGATTGATTCAGTTAAAAACGCCGCAGAAATCGATTTCTGCGGCGTTTTTGCTTTTCAGGCTTGGGAATAGCCGCTTGCTGACATAATATTCCTTATAAAGAATCTTGTTATAGAGATAGTTATGTCGCAGGAAGAGCTAAAAACACAAACCCACCAGCCACAAGCCCACCAGCCGCAAGCCGCAGCTATCAAGGATGGCGTAGACACCATAGTCAGCCAGTGGTTGGTCGCCGGGGTGACTGACGACCTGCAGCCGATGGAAGTCTTTGGCCGCCTGGCCAGGATCTACAAATATATAGATGCTGAAATCCTCCGTTGCCATAGCGAATTTGGCTTGCGTCAGGGAGAGTTTGATGTGTTGGCAACCTTACGCCGCAGCGGTGAGCCATACACTCTGACTCCGGGGCAATTGCACCAGAGCATGATGCTGACCTCCGGCGCCATGACCAGCCGTTTGGATAAGCTGGAGCAGAAAGGATTCATTTGTCGCAGCCACAGCACCGAAGATCGCCGCGCGGTGAATGTACGATTGACCGCCGAAGGCAAGGCCAAGGTTGAGGCCGCCTTGCCTGCTCATATGGCAACTCAGCAGCAGTTACTCCAGGGGGTATCTGCCAAAGACAGGCAGAAACTGGCTGCGCTGCTCAAGGGCTGGCTGGCAGAGCTCGAATCTTGAGCCATCTGTCTTGGGCAAAGGTAAGCTTCCGTCATTGGCGGAGCTGCGAGGCTCCTTCAGTGCGCGTTTTCTATCATTCAATCTGCAGATCGGGTTGTAAATACCTGAGTTCTCAATCACCAAACCCGAGTTCTCAGCGACTCAGTTGTCTGTTACCGTATTTTATAAACAGATGACATTGAAGCTGGTTGGCTGAAACTCATTGGCAAGTACCTTTGATGGTTAACGCTTCAATCATAGGTTGGCGTTCCAATAGATGTTAAATATTGCATTATTGACTGAACCCGGGCTGACAGGCATTCAGATCCCGGCTGCGGCCACTGGGCTTTGAGGTTAAGGTAGCTCAGTGTGCCGATATGGTTGGGTTTGTTGTTGATAGGATGGATTATGAGACCCTTTGTTCGTGTGGCTGTGGTGTTGGGGCTGGTGTTTTTGGCGGTGATCGCGCTTGGGATCTACAGGTTCAACTTCGCCGAGGACGATCTCTATGTCAGGGAAAACGATATGGTGCGCCCACTGGCTGAATTTGATGGTGGTGCTCAAGGTGTGATGCAGCGGCTGTTCAGTCTGGATACCCGTGAACAGTTCAGGATCCGTTTGCCGGACAGCAACAAGTCAGTCACTCTTACCGGCTTTAAGGAAGAGCAGCATCTGGCGTTTGGCGAATATCAGGATGAAGTGGTTCGTGGGGAGGTATTGCTCGATTACCGTAAGCTGACCCCCCTAAACTTGCCCGGCAATGCCGAATCGATGCAGTTTGTTGTTCCCTTCGCAGTGACAACCCAGGGCTCAGGTGTGTTCTGGTATTTGGGCATGTTTAGATTTGACTATCAAACCGGCGCCATCGCGCATCTGGCCAGCCAGTTTCTCGGCGACCGAATTGAGATTGAAGCCATTACCCCCAAAGAGCCGTTCGACCCGCCTTACAGCGTGACTCTGGCGCTGAAGACCCGCACCCAGGAGCAATCCATGGCCGAAGCGCCGGGTGAGTATGTGGAACGCACTTTCTTTGTGACGCTTACCTCGATTCTGCCGTCTTCTTCCCAATAGGCGCCCGACTGAATGAGCCATGAATCTATGCCTCATCAGGCCGCTTTTCAGGCGCTGACAGACTTTTTCCTTGAGTTGGGGCTTGAACCCAGTGCTTTGGCGCCACTCTTGGATAAGGCTCAGCTGAAAAGTTGTCAGGCAGGTGAGGTGCTGCTGGCACAAGGTGGCAAACAGCAGTCGGGCTTTTTATTGCTCAATGGGGTGTTGCGGGCCAGCCACTATCTGAGTGATGGTCAGCAGCGCTGCAAAGAGTTCTATTTCCCTGGCGAATTTTGCCTGCTTTACAGCAGTTTTCTCAGTGCTGAGCCTGCCCGTTATCAACTTGAGGCACTGGAAAACAGCACTCTGGTGGTCGTGCCCCTGAGCCTGTTTGAGCTTGGCGGGTTTCAGCGCGCCGAGCTTTCATTGCTGCGTGCCCAACTGCGCTACAAGGAGCAGAAAGAAGCTTTTCTATTGCTCAAGTCGCCAGAGCAGCGCTACCTATGGTTAAAAAATCATTGGCCACACTGGATAAGCGCCCTGAGCCAGGTGCAGTTGGCCAACTATATCGGCATCACCCCTGAGAGTCTCAGCCGCATTCGCCGGCGTCTTAACCTAAGTTAATGCCATCGCCTCAATGGCACAGCACAATAGCGGCCGGTTTCAATCTTCCGGGATACTGTGTTGTCCATTTTTGTTATTTCACAGCTGTTGGTCACTCTGGCGCTGTTTAGCGATCTTTTGTCATTCCAGTTGAGGCACAGGCGCGCCGTGCTTGCTTGTCTGGTGGTGTCGGGCCTGCTGAACGCGGCGCATTTTATCTTGCTCGACCACTGGAGCCCGGCCATTTTAATGTTGGTTGCCAGTGTCAGATTCTTTGTCAGTATCTTCACTGTCGACAGACGTCTGATGTGGCTGTTTATGGCCGCTTCGGTCACGGCCGTGGCCCTGAGTTTCAATCAATGGCTCGATCTTTTGAGTCTGGCCGGCAGTTTGTTGCAGACCAGGGCGGCCTTTTGCCGTGATGACAAACGATTAAGGGAGCTGATGTTTTTCGGCAGCGGTTGCTGGCTGCTGAATAACATCCTGTTGGGTTCGCCGATGGCGGTATTGATGGAGTCTGTGTTTATCGGCAGCAATCTGTTGGGATACTACCGTTTCTATCTGCGCCGCAAAGGCTCTGCGCCCGTACAAGGGGGCTAATTCATGCGCGCCTTGCCACCGATAATCTTGAATGCAGGCACGCCGCAGATCAGTGCCTGACGGGCGAAGACCTGGCCGCAGCCGGGGCAGGTACAGGGCGTTTGCGTATGATCTGTGAGGATCCGTTCGACAAAACATTTAACCAAGGCGCCTTTGCCGCCCTTTCGATATTTGAACAGTTTTGCCTTGCAGCCGCAGCAGATGATTTCCACCGTCTGTTGCGGTCCTTTTTTATTGGGCTTACTCACTTGCCCGGCAGTTCGGTTTCCAGCTCAATATCAGTGCAGCCCTTGGGACAGCGGATGCTGGCAAGCTCTGAGGTGGATTTTGCCGGTGGCAAGGTGGCACTCAAGGCTTGTTGGCATTTAGGGCAGGGCACTTTTTTACCGGTCAGCAGTTGTTTGATCAGATTCTTCTGCGCCTTGAAGGACTGGGCGCTGCTTTGGTTGATATTGGAAAAGTCGGCGGATTTAGCTGTCATAGGCAGTATCTGAATTCGTCTGTTACGGGTAAATAAGTCTGCAGCGATTATAGCCTTGCCGGCATGGCAAATAAAAGAGGGGCGCCGGGCGCCCCCTCTATCAATGCAGCTTGAGGTGGGGATGGATTATCCGGGTTATCCCCTTGGCAAACATCAACAGGGTGCCCTTGACCACACCGTGCAGCTCTATCAAATGGCGGCGATAGAGAGAGGTATAGACAAATCTGGCTATCTTGCCTTCGACCATGACGCCTCCGCCAATGAAAGACATGAGGTTGCCGACCGTGTGGAAGCGCGACAGGTTCACCAGTGAACCGAGATCCTTGTAAAGGTACTCTTTCGAGGGAGTCTTGCCGTTGAGCATGGCTATGATGTTATCCGCTGTCATCAAGGCCATCTGCCTGGCGGCCTGGCCCCTTGGCGGCACCCAGCTGCCATCCGGCTGCGGACAAGCGGCACAGTCTCCAATGGCAAAGATATGCTCATCCAGCGTGGTTTGGGCATTGGGTTTGACCAGCAGCTGATGGACATGATTGCTTTCCAGGCCGCCAATGCCGTGGAGAAACTCAGGCGCCTTGACCCCGGTGGACCAGATCACCATATCGCTCGGGATCTCTTCGCCTTCACTGGTAGTCAACGCCTTGGCCGTCACCTGGGTGATACGGGTATTGGTCATCACCCGGACTCCCAGAGTGCTCAGCTCTCTGGCGACTGCCGCCGAGATCTCTTCCTTTTCGACCTTGGGCAGTATTCGTTTGTCGGCTTCAATCAGGGTGACTTCCAACAGGCTGGTATCTATCTTGAAGCCAAAGCCCTTGAGCTGATCCACTGCGTGATGCATTTCGGCCGACATCTCCACCCCGGTGGCACCGGCGCCGACGACGGCGATTTTGATCTTCTCATCCAGCTGTTGATGGCTGGCATAACGCATAAACTTGTTCAGCAAACGCTGGCGGATGGCCATGGCCTGCTCTGTGTTGTCGAGGAAGACGCAGTGTTCCCGCACCCCGGGAATATTGAAGTCGTTGGCGATACTGCCGATGGCAATCACCAGATAGTCATAGTCGATGCGCCGTGATGGCAACAGCTCTTCACCCTTGTCATCACAAATGGGCGCCAGTATCACCTGCTTGGCATGGCGGTCTATGTCCGTCATGGCGCCTTGCTGAAAGTGATAGCCGTGAGCGGCTGCGTGACTGCGGTAACTGATGGCATCGACCCCGACATCCAATGCGCCAGTGGCGACCTCATGGAGCAGGGGTTTCCAGACATGGCTGTCGGCGACATCGATAAGGGTGACTCTGGCCTTGGCCTTGCGGCCCAGTTTATGGCCCAGTTTGGTGGCGATCTCCATACCACCGGCGCCGCCGCCGACGATGACGATATTGGCTAACTCGTGCATTTAATGGCTTTCCTGTTGCAGATTTAAAAACAAATTCTGTTATTCCGGCGGGCGAACTCGGTCGCCCTGGTTTGCATCAACCCCGCAAGGCCTGAATGATTGAGATCTTTAGACTTGGGCCCGCGGTGGAAAGTCTAGCAGTGGCAGGGTTTTCCAACAATTGGCCTAAAAATGGATTATATCTGGGGTAAGTTTGAGTTTTCTTTTATTAGCTTTTGAAAAATAAGGAAATGATTTTCTCAGAAATGATATTATCTATTTGATTTGTGCCGAAGTGGATCGAATAACTGTGAGCTGTCGCCGTTGTTTATGATTGTTATGTGATCTCAAGCAGATTTGGCCGTATCTTTGCTCAGAGTCTTATCTTGCGATAACAAAGAGACTCTCAGAAAAGATACGGCTCTTGGCTCGCTTTCGTTAACGAGTCGAAATGGCTTGGCTTGAACCGGCGCTTAAGTTCAGCTGAGTTTCTCCAGGCGAGTTCGACAATCCTGATAGAGGTGTGCCACTATCTCTTCAACAGAGGTGTCTTTAGTGCACTTGTCCATAAAGACCTTGAGCGTGACTAAGGCATGAGTGCCGGACTTTAATCTTTCGCTGATCATGGCGAAGTAAGCCTCCTCCTTTTCAGCTTTACGCACCACGATATCTTGCGAGCAAAATAACCGATTGCCGGAGTGGGCGTGCCACTTGCTTAGTCGGTCGAGGGCAATTTCCGCCGAGTGATTGATTTCGATGTGATTGCGCCATGTGGCTTCGGCGCTCTGATCCTGATAGTGGGGGCAACGAACAGTGTAATTGATTATCTGAGTAATGGCTGTCATAAGGGATCCTGCCTGGTTGATTCCTGAATTTATCATAGGGGCTGAACTGACAATCGGCCACTGTGACAAGGGTTACAAACGCGGGGGTTTACTCCTTATTGCTTGCTGTTGTTAATCTCATTTAGCCTGCAATCGACAGAAATAAACCGGGGACAGATCCCAATATTTAGCTATTGCCGAATAACCGCTGAAATGCTGAGCTGATGGGCTTGGAAGGTGAATGGAGTACATCTTGGAAATAGCCAAGGCCCGTTCCTTAACGGGCCTTGGCGTATCTGGCACTGACGAATGTCAGATGCAAAAGTGGATTACAACGCGTTGCTGAAAATTTGGCAAATTTCTTCGTGAGTCGCCTGTTTGGGGTTGGTAAAGCCGCAGGCATCTTTCAGAGCATTCTCTGCAAGTACTGGGATATCTTCGGCCTTTACCCCAATTTTGGTCAGGTTTTCAGGGATTTTTACCGCCGCAGCCAATTCTTTTATCGCCTTGATTGCGGCCGCTGCACCCTGCTCATCGTTCATGGTACTAACATCAACACCCATGGCCTTGGCCACATCTTTCAGTCTTGGTGCCGCCACCTGAGCATTGTATTCCTGCACATAAGGCAGCAGGAGTGCGTTACACACGCCATGGGGCAGATCGTAGAAACCACCCAACTGGTGCGCCATGGCATGTACATAACCCAGGCTGGCGTTGTTGAATGCCATCCCGGCGAGGAACTGGGCATAAGCCATCTGTTCACGGGCTTGGATATTGTCGCCATGCTCTACCGCATTGATCAGATTGGCATGAATAAGCTCAATAGCCTTGATGGCGCAGGCGTCAGTGATGGGGTTGGCGGCTGTGGACACATAGGCTTCTACCGCATGAGTCAGGGCATCCATACCGGTTGCCGCGGTCAGGCTGGCAGGTTTTTTCAGCATCAGCTCAGGGTCGTTGACCGAAATGGTCGGGGTAGTGTGCTTGTCGACAATGGCCATCTTAATATGACGGCTTTCATCTGTGATGATGCAGAAGCGGGTCATTTCGCTGGCGGTACCGGCGGTTGTGTTGATGGCCACCAGTGGCAACTGCGGCTTGGCGGACTGATCCACGCCTTCGTAGTCTTTGATTGAGCCACCATTGGCCGCGACTAGGGCAATCCCCTTGGCGCAATCGTGGGGTGAACCGCCGCCCAGGGAGATCACGAAGTCACAGTCGTTGGCGCGCAGCAACTCAAGGCCCGCTTCCACGTTACCAACGGTTGGGTTGGGTTGAACGCCATCGAATACAGTGGCACTAATGCCTGCTTGCCCCAGCTTCTCGGCGATCTGTCCCACCAGACCTATGCTGACCAAAGGCTTGTCTGTCACTATCAGTGCTCGTTTGAATCCCAGAGTTTGGATATCACCGATAGCATCGTCTACAGCGCCCTGACCCAGGACGTTTACTGAAGGGATAAAGAATTTAGCAGCCATAAGTTCACCTGTATATGCTGTTGAAAATGAAATCTGTATCTCTTTCTTGGTGCCAAATTACTAACTTGTTTGGCCAGAAAGTGTGATGTGTCGCCGGATTCGGCGTGAGAAAGAAAGAAAATTAGAACTTAATTGAAACTAAGTGACGTAAGTGCCGTTTTTATGGCACAGATGAAGATAACGCTCTTTCTTCCATGACAGCTGTGGCCTCCACGGGCACCATGATTGCTTGTTAAGGTGCACAAAACCATTAGTCGAAAGCATGGAATTGTTCTGGTTCAACCCGGCATATTGTCGTTATGACTGAACCCTCTCCTTGGAAGTCCGGCCAATTAAGTACCACATAAGTGGTAGCTAAACAAGTAATTTATGCCAGAGGTTCATGCTCTCTATCTGGCCGCCTATTTGGGTATTGAGGTGCAGACGGCCGCCATAGCGGTAATCTGCCGCGGCAAAGGTACGGTTCATACCAACGGAAACGGCTCTGGCTATGGTATAGGCGGTTCGGTAGCCCTGGTGGAGTATTGCTTGCTCCATATGTGCCAACAAGGCTCTGGCGCAGCCCTGTCCGCGTGCCTGTGGCAGAGTGGCGAAATCTGTCATCTCTGCACTGAGACTCTTGGGATCCTTTTCTGCCGAAGCTAGGGCTATCAGTCGCCCTTGCTGGCGGATCCCAAAGTAGTCGACATCACTGGCCATGCTCTGCCGTAAAAATTCCGGATCTTCAATGGGGAAGGGGTAGCTGGGAAACACCTCGCGATAGAGCTTGGCCATCTGTGGTAGGTCCTCTTCGTGGCAGCGACTGACCTCGGCCGCTGAATGGAATTCAGGCTTGATATCCGCCCTGGCGCGCTCCAGCAGGGTATCCAACTCCGGCAGGGTGCGAAACTGCCTGGTTTTGTCCTGGTAGCGGGCGAGAAATACGGCGTCCTGGCCTTGATAAAATCCTGGGATCCTGGCCTCTTCGCTGAAACCATATGCCAAAAATAGGCCTGCCTTGTGCTCAGGTAGCTTGGCGATGATCTTGCCGTAGCCATGTTGCAGCGCCATCGCATTCAGTGCATCCAATAAAGGGCCTGGAGAGGCATTACCAAGGGAGATCAGATAGATGCGATCATTGGCCGGGCCGTGCTGGATGTGGGCGCCGAGTAGGTTTAGTTGCTGATCAAATTGAGCTCGGGTCATGAGTGTGAACTGTCCTGATGCGAGGTGAGCCTGGGCTTGGGAGCTGGTTGGTGAATGATATTGACCAGCACCAACAAACCGGCGGAGACCAAAATGCCATAGATACTGGGATCCAGACCGAGTTTAGCTAAGCCATCCGGCAGCTTGAGCAGCTCTGTCAGTAGAGCCAGCGCCGTGAGTCCACCCCCTAACATGGCGCAAAGTGCCGCCGTGGAGCTGACTCTGGGCCAAAACAGCGCCGCCAGAGTCGGGACAAACAGTCCGGAAACCATAAAGGCATAAGCATAGAGAATGGCATCCAATACCTGCCTGGCCTGACTGGCGAGGTAGATGGCTGCCAGCCCTAACAATAGAGTGGCAATCATCGACAGTCTCAGGGTGTTGTTCCCTCTGGGATCCAGCCCGAGCAGATCTTGGGTCAGGTTGCCGGATGCCGCCATCAGGCAACTGTCTGCGGTGGACATGATGGCGGAAAAGTATGCCGCGATAATCAGCCCGGTAAAGCCCATTGGCAAGAGATCGCGGATCATCGCCGGCACCGCCATTTCACTGTCCATATGTGGCAACATGACTCTGGCGCACATCCCCAATAAAACGCCGGATATCGCCATCAGGGGATATTCAAGCACCCCGGCCAGATACCAGGCGCGCTTGGCCGTGGCGCTATCTTTACAGGCAAACATTCGCTGATAGAGAGTCATGGCAATCAGCCACACAGGTGTGATGGTGAGTAGCCAATTGATGGCCGTGATGGGATCTATGGCGGTCAGTGACATATGGGACGGCGGCAGATTGCGGCTCAGCCCTTGCCAGCCGCCGACCTCCTCCAGGGCGTAGGGCAGGGTAAAGCCAATCAAGCCCAGCAATAAAATGAGCCACTGGACGCTGTCGGTATAGATAACCGCCTTGAGACCCCCAAATACAGTGTAAAGTATGGTGGTTCCGCCTATAACCCAGAGTGCCAACTGCAGCGGCGGCAAGGCATCGAAGCCCTTGGGCAGCAGGGTCGCGGCCGCCAGTTTGGCACCGGCGAGGATCTGTGCGCCGGTAAACCCCAGATAGCCGATACAGGAGATCAAGGCGGCCAACATGGCGACTCTGGCCCCGAATCTGTGCTTGAGCAGATCCGGATAGGTATAAAAGCGCTCGCCCTGCTCCAGACGTTTAACCCTGGGAATAACAAACACAGCAGATAACCAGGCCCCCAGCAAACCGGTAAACAGCAGCCAGCTGCCCGCCAGCCCCATACTGAAGCCGAGACCGGCAAGACCTATGGAAAATCCGCCGCCCACATCAGTGGCGGCAATGGAAAAGCCTACGTGCCTGGCTTGGATGTTGCGGCCACCGAGATAGTAGTCATCGCCGTCACTGTGGCGTTTGAAATGGAAGTACCCAAACCCCAGTAAACCTACGAGGTACGCCAGGAAAATCCCATAATCCAAAGGGTGCATGGATCACTCCTGTAGCAGGAATGATACGTCGGCGCTGCGCCCTTCAAAGTTGGTGGCTATCAGACGCTCACCTTCCGGGCCGGTTTGCCTGCTGACATATTCCGGCTGCACCGGCATTTTACCCAGACCGCCGACGCCATCGACGATAAAGGTGGGAATTGCCGGGCCGGATACCCAGCCGCGGATGCCGTGATAGATTTTCAGCATTCGCTGATAACTGACCTGAAACTTGCTGTTGCCCGGCGCCGGATCCATGGCATAGACGTAATAGGGACGTATGCCTATGGATACCAACTCCATTACCAGTTCCTGCATAGTATCTATGCTGTCGTTGACGCCTTTGATCAGCACGCTCTGGTTGCCGAGCATGATGCCGGTTTCCCTGAGCATGGCGATATGTTTGCTGAATAAGGGGGTGATTTCTCTGGGGTGGTTTACTTGGGTGTTGATCAGTGTGACTCGGTTACGCTTCAGTACCCGGCACAACTCGGGGGTGACCCGGGTAGGAAGCTGCGCCAATAAACGGCTGCCGATACGCAGAATTTTCAGATCCGGTCTGGCCTCTCGGATCATCGACAGAATTTCATCCAGCTTGTCATCTGTGAGCAGCAAAGGATCGCCGCCCGACAGAAGCACGTCCTGTACCTCTGTATGTTGGCGCAGATACTCCACCGAGCGACGGATCCTGTCCATGGAGATCACATTGAGCGGATCGGACACCATGCGTTTGCGGGTGCAGTGGCGGCAATAGGAGCCGCAGATGTTGTGCACCAGAAATAACGCCCGGTTGGGATACCTGTGCACTATCGAGGTGCCTTCGGGCATCATGTCATCTTCCGCCAATTGATCGCCCATTTCATGGGGCGCGACCTCCAACTCATCCTGCTCCGGGACGTACTGCAACCGAATCGGGCAGTTGGGATCATCTTTATCCATTAATTGGGCTATGTAGGGGGTGATCCTGGCGGCAATCACTTCATAAACTTGGTCATCGACGGCGCGAATATTGTTGAATACCTGGGA
Organism: Shewanella carassii; assembly: GCF_019670705.1. NCBI lineage: Bacteria > Pseudomonadati > Pseudomonadota > Gammaproteobacteria > Alteromonadales > Shewanellaceae > Shewanella > Shewanella carassii. The sequence goes on along the minus strand of NZ_AP024618.1, from coordinate 3,204,044 downwards.
CAGTTGTTTGTCATTCTTAAAGCTCAGCGACAAGGTTTCTCGCCAGGGGCGATTGGCAACATCAAACTGCATCAGCGCTTGATGGCTGGAAAATGGCCGCTTCTCTGTGATGACTTTCAGTGGAATAGGATTTTCTTCGCTCTTGTACTTCAGGCTGGTGGCCGACATGGGGATAGTCCTTTTCTGATAATTAATGCTCAGTAATTGATTTGAGCTCTAATTGTTAGTCCTCTAATGATTGCATTGTGAGGCTTTTGTATCAACAAAAGATGAATGATTTGTTGATTTAAGGTTGCGCTTGTCGGCGGCGGTATTGGGGAAATTCAGCTATTGAGTCGATGGGTTATGAGTTTCCCCGGCTTTTCTGATAAGCTTGCGCCTTTAGGTTATGGGTGATTTCAGTAGCCTTTTTCAAACAAGTGAAACCGTGAGAGTGGGACAGTATCCATGGAAAAGTACGAGCAGTTATTAATCTCGCTGCGCAAAGTGATCCGCGCCATCGACCTGCACTCCAGGCAGCTCAGTAAGCACTCGGGCCTCACCGGACCGCAACTGATGGTGATGCAGAAAATCGCTTCCATGGGATCGCCGCTGGCCAAACAGGTGGCGACCGAGATCAATCTGAGTCCTGCTACCGTCACTACCATCATCGACCGCTTGGAAGCCAAGGGGCTGGTCATACGTCAGCGCAGCCAAACCGATAAGCGCAAGGTACATCTGTTACTGAGTGAGTCCGGGGCGGCATTGCTAGGGCAGGCGCCCAAACCGCTGCAGGAACACTTTATCAAGCGCTATCAGGCGCTCGAGGCCTGGGAGCAAAGTCAGTTATTGTCTGCCGTGGAGCGAATCGCCGCCATGATGGATGCCGAAGAGCTGGATGCCGCCCCCATGTTGTTGGTTGGACAAATTCAGCCAACTGATGAAGCGGAAACCACAACAAGTAAACCAGGGGCAAATTAACTTGGGGCCTGGCTCTTTATCCGGCCGTTGTTAGAGTCAACGAATCAGCTCGCTGGGCGCTTCAAGCGGTTTCGAGAGGAACGGCATCGAGTTCGGGCAGTTCAGTGCCTTCCTGGTTAATCTCGCGCTCTGCAATACAGCGCCTGGCGGTTTGATTAGCGCTGTTGATGTCGATGCCACTAATGTACTAGGTCACCTTATTCGATATTCATCCACTTGATTCGATGTTTGTCTGGGAGAGGGCATAAATTAGTCAGGTTTTTTAAGGTGCTCTGCTACACTGGACGTGTAGATTTCTTCTTTGTTATTCACAGGCTTGGGAATCGATGGAGCAGAGCATTTTCCTTCCGTTAACACAAAATGCTGCATTTTTGCTGGCATTGGTCTTTATTTACGATGCGATACCCAGGCAAAAGCAACAGGAATACTTTTTGTTGTGGCGTGTGTTGGTCGGCATCATTATCGGCGGTATCTGTATCGCGGTGATGCTGACTCCCTGGCATTATGAGCCGGGGATCTTCTTCGACAGTCGTTCAGTACTTTTAAGTATTTCGGGTTTGTTCTTCGGCGGCCTGCCGACGCTGATTGCCTGCGTGATTACCGCTGCTTTTCGCATCTATCTCGGTGGCGGTGCTGTGCTGGTGGGCGTTGGGGTGATCTTCTCCAGCGGCTTGATAGGCCTTCTGTGGCGTAAACGGCGCAAGCAATCCCTCGCCGATATCGGCTATCTGGAGCTGACTAGTTTTTCTCTGTTGGTGCATCTGGTGATGCTGGCCTGGATGTTGCTGCTGCCCTGGGATACCGCCAAAGGCGTTTTGGCCAGTATCAGTCTGCCTGTGTTGACTCTGTTTCCGCTCACCAATGTGTTGTTGGGGCGTTTGCTTTCCAGACGTTTGGAATTGGAGCGTGACAGTCGGGTGCAGTTACAGGATGACTTTCTGTTTCGTTCCCAGTTTCATGTGGGCAACATAGGGATTTCCATCACCTCACCGGATCAACGTTGGCTCAAGATAAATCCCTATCTGTGTCAGATGTTGGGCTATTCAGAACGCGAGTTGTCTCATATGACTTGGGGGGAGTTGACCCACCCCGATGATCTGCCTGCCGATATGGCGCAGTTCCGGCGGATGCTGGATGGGGAGATCGACGAGTATGAGATGGAAAAACGCTTCGTTTCCAAGATGGGGCGTTATGTTTATACCCATATGACAGTGGCCTGTCAGCGTCAGCATAATCAAGTGCAACTGGTGATCGCCGGCTATATCGACATCACCTCGGCCAAGTTGGCAGAACAGGCCATAGCCGCCAGTCGTGAACAACTTGAACTGGTGCTGCAAAGCGGCCAGCTTGGCTTCTGGGATTGGGATCTTGTTAAGGATACTGTGGCCCGTAATGAACGTAGTGCCGAGATCCTCGGTTATTCACTCAAACAGGTGAATGATAATAAGCGGCTGTGGGTTGATGGTATCCATCCTCAAGACAGGGCTTGGGTGCTGCGTTCTTTGGATGAGCATCTGGCGGGGCGAACCGAGCAACACAAGGTGCAGTATCGCTTGATCCGCCCGGACGGTGAACAGCGTTGGGTGCAGGACACCGGCAGAGTGGTTAACCGCGACAAAGAAGGGAAACCACTGCGGGTTTGCGGCGTGCATGTGGATATTACCGAGCAGAAGCAGTTGGAGGAATCGCTTAAGTTGGCAGCTTCTGTCTATGAGAACTCCTGCGAGGCGATGAGCGTATTGGATGAAGCCGGTACCATAATGACAGTCAACTCGGCATTCAGCGCCATCACAGGGTTTCAACCCGAAGATGTGCTGGGTAAAGACATAGAGATACTCAAATGTCACGATCACAGCGACCAGTTTTATCAGGAGTTGGAGCAGGAACTCAGTCAAAAGGGCCGTTGGCAGGGGGAGATGTGGCTTGCCTGTAAAGATGGTCGTAAGATCATGATTTGGTTGACCATCAATACCATTCAAAGTGATGATGGGCAGCTGAGAAGAGTGGCGTTGTTTTCCGATATTACCGACAAAAAACAGAATGAACGCCTCATCTGGCGCCAGGCCAACTATGATGCCCTGACAGGCCTGCCAAACCGGCGCATGTTCACCGAGCAGTTGGGCAATGAAATTCGTAAGGCCAAGCGTCATGACCATGGTTTTGCGTTGCTGTTTCTGGATCTGGATTTCTTCAAAGAGGTCAACGATACCCTGGGGCATGACATGGGTGATCTGTTACTGGTGGAAACCTCGGAGCGGCTGCGGACTTGTGTCCGTGAATCCGATGTGGTCGCCAGACTCGGCGGCGATGAGTTTACCCTTTTGTTATCGGATGTGCAGGATCATAATGGGGTTGAGCGGGTCGCTAATCATATCCTCAGTAGTCTGGCCGAGCCTTTCAAGTTGGGCGATGAGACCGCCTTTATCAGTGCCAGTATCGGCATCACCTTGTTCCCTGAAGATGGCCAGACGGCTGAACTGTTGCTCAAACATGCCGATCAGGCCATGTATGCCGCCAAAGATCAGGGCCGCAATCGCTTCAACTATTTCACCGCCTCGATGCAGGAATACGCCAGATATAGAATGCGGCTTATCCAGGATTTGCGTCAGGCCATGGAGCGGCGTGAGTTTGAACTCAGGTTCCAACCCATAGTCGAGCTGGGCAGCGGTCGGGTGTTCAAGGCCGAAGCCTTGCTGCGTTGGAATCATAGCGAGCGTGGCAGTGTTTCGCCGGCAGAGTTTATCCCTATTGCAGAAGACACTGGGTTGATTTTCGATATCGGCAACTGGGTGTTCGAACAGGCGGCGCGTCAGAGTGCCGCCTGGCGTGAAACCTATGGCCGCGAGGTGCAGATCAGTATCAATAAGTCGCCGATCCAGTTTCGCGATGAAGAAAACAGATTTACAGAATGGTTGGAGTTGCTTGCCAGTCTGGGGGTCTCGGGCTCGGGGATCTGCATCGAAATAACCGAAGGCCTGTTGTTGGATGCCAAAATGGGAGTCAGTGATAAATTGTTGGCCTACCGGGATGCCGGCATTCAGGTGTCTCTGGACGACTTTGGTACAGGCTACTCTTCCCTGGCGTATCTGAAACGATTTGATATTGATTATCTCAAAATAGATCAATCATTTACCAAGAATTTGGAAACAGATGAGAGCAACCTGACCCTCTGTGAGGCTATCATAGTCATGGCGCACAAACTGGGGATGAAGGTGATAGCCGAAGGAGTAGAGACAAGCGGTCAGGCCGAGATCTTGACCCGTATAGGTTGTGACTATGCTCAGGGCTACCTCTACTCCCAGGCGCTGGATACCCAGGCCTTCGAGCAAAAATATCTTGGCAATCATCAGAGCAGCGGCGGTGGAAATGCCAGCTGATAACTTGTGTTTGCGCTATACTCGCCGACCTTTTTATGTTTCAGGTGTTGAAGATGCAGTTTTCTGAAACCCAGCTGCCGGGAGCGCTGCTTGAAGCCGTTGCCCTGTGCGGCTATCGTGAGCTGACGGCGGTGCAGCAGCAGGTATTGCCGACGGCATTGGCCGGACGGGATATTATGGCTTCGGCCCAGACAGGCACAGGCAAAACCGCGGCCTTTGGCTTGCCGCTGTTGGCCACCTTGATTGACGAGTGGCAGCAACAGGGGCTCGCTGAGCCAGAATATGGCGCCGCGCCCAGAGTGCTTATCCTGACACCAACCCGCGAGCTGGCGCAACAAGTGGCGACTCAGCTGGGCAAATACGCCGCCCATACTCCATTTCGCATTTTGGCCATTTTCGGCGGCGCCAACTTCAACCCTCAACGCAAGGCGATAGCGGCCGGTATTGAGGTGCTGGTGGCGACGCCGGGGCGGCTGTTCGATCACCTGAGCCAAGATCATCTCAGGCTGGATAAGGTTAAGGCCCTGGTGCTGGATGAGGCCGACCGCATGTTGGACCTGGGGTTTTTGCCGGATATTGAGCGTCTGGGGCGCTATCTGCCAGATGGGCATCAGACCATGTTGTTTTCGGCAACCTTCCCCGAGGCGGTCAAGCGCCTCGGGCACAAGCTGCTCGATAAGCCAGAATGGTTTGAAGTGGATAAAGAGAGCCGCACTCAGGCGCAGATCCAGCAAAAGGTGTATCCGGTGGATTATCGTCGTAAAGCCGAGTTGCTTGCCGAGCTTATTGGTCGCAACAACTGGCAACAGGTGTTGGCCTTTGTCAGTACCAAGGAGAGTGCCGAGCAGTTGCAGCAAGAGCTGAAACTCGACGGCATCAAGAGCGCCTGTTTTCACGGTGACAAGACTCAGGGTGCCCGCAGCCGCGCTCTGGCGCAGTTCATCGATGGTGAGATTCGGGTATTGGTGGCAACCGATGTCGCGGCCCGAGGCCTGGATATTCCGGCCTTGCCAAGGGTTATCAATCTCGAGCTGCCATCGCAGGTTGATGACTATATTCATCGCATCGGCCGTACCGGCAGAGCCGGACGCAGCGGTGAAGCCATCTCTTTGGTGAGCCCGGCCGAAGAGCAAAAACTGGCTGAAATAGAAGCGCTGCTCGGTTACAAGCTGCCAAGAGAAGTACTGCCGGGTTACGAGAAGGGCGCGCCGCTGCCGGAGCGTTATTTACAGCCTGTAGAGAAGCCCCGACCTGCCAAGACTCACAGGGGCCATAAACCCGGCCGCAAGGGCCAGGCTCCGAAAGGGCCGAGGCGCAGATAGATCAAAAAAGCCTGCTATACTCAATGCGTTGCCTCAATCAGCCGTCGGCAGCGCAGCCCCCTTAGCTTAAGGAATAGTAAAGGTATCAGGAGATGAGTATGTTGCGAAAATTAGTGATCTTGCTGTGGTTGAGTATGCTTGTGGCTTGCAGTTCCATTCCCAAAGACTGGTCCGGTATGAGTTCAACCGAGATAGCCTCCTGGAAAGAGGCTGGTTTTGACTCCCGAAGCGCCCAGCAGTGGCATGTTGCCGGTTTCGATGCCTCAAGCGCAGGCGCCTGGCAGGATGCAGGCTTTAAACTCCAAGATGCCAAAGAGTGGCACTTGCAGAGCTTCTCTGCGGCTGAGGCCAAAGGCTGGCGTGCCAGCGGCTTTGACTTGGACGATGCCATGAAAAATCGTGCCAAGGGGCTGACACCGATAGTGGATCACGAACTCAAGCCCTAACAGCGGTCAAGTATACAGAAATGGGCGCTATCCGCGCCCATTTTGCATCTGTTTACAATTTCGAGCTAACTCTTTCCCTGCTTGGGTTACACTCTGCTGCCTCAATGCTGTAAAGAATGGAGTCACAGATGATCCTCAAGCCCGTTGCCACCAATCTGATCACCGGCTTTCTCGGCTCAGGCAAAACCACCTTTATCAAAGCGCTGCTGGCCAATAAGCCCGCGGGCGAGACCTGGGCGGTATTGGTCAATGAGTTCGGTGAAATTGGAATAGATGCCGGCCTGATGGGCCAGAGTGACTCTGACGTTGTCATACGAGAAGTGCCCGGCGGCTGTTTGTGCTGCGCCGCCGGGGTGCCGACTCAAGTGGCGGTGACTCAGCTGCTGGCCCGGGCCAAACCTGACAGATTGCTGATAGAGCCAACAGGCCTTGGCCATCCCAAAGAGATTTTGAAAACTCTAAGCTCGAAACAGTTTGCCGAAGTGCTCAGCCTCAAGGCCAGTATCTGTCTGTTTGACCCGCGCAAACTCAGTGACAAGCGCTATAGCGAACATGAGAATTTTCTCTCCCAGCTGCAGATAGCCGATATCTTACTGGCCGGCAAGCAGGACCTTTGGCAACAGCAAGAGTCAATGGTTCTGCCTGGGGATGAGCCGCAAAGTGAGCAAGGGAATGAGCCGGAAAGTGATCAGGCGAGTGGGCTGCTAGCTGCACACTTGAGGGAGCAAATAGCCGCCTTTATTGCCGCTCAGCAACTGGAAGGGGAGCTGTTTTACTGGTCCAAAGAGCAGAAGCTCAATGATGAATTGTTGCAGGCGCTGGTTCGGCCGGCAAAGGCCAATTTGAACACTAAAGCCACTCCCTTAGGCGCCGGGCTGCTGCGGCAAAATGCCGGTGTGTTTGCCATCAAGCCACTCGGCGTCGAGCTGCAGAGCCCGGAAGCACCCGAGTGGGACGCTCGCGGCATAGTGTTCAAGAGTAACAAAGGCGAGCGCTGTTACAGCTATGGCTGGATCTTTGCTCCGGATTGGCTGTTCGATCTTGAGCGCCTCTATCGCTGGGCCAAGGCGCTCGATGTGGTGCGGCTAAAAGCTGTGATGATCACCAAAGACGGCATAGCGGCGCTCAATATGCTCGACGGTGAATTGAGCGTTGAAGAGCTCGATGATGCCATGGACTCCAGGCTGGAGATCATCAGTCGCGCCCCTTTGCAGCCTGAATCTTTGGAGCAGCAACTGCTCGCCATGAAAGTCGCCGAATAACGCCCTATTCAAGGCTGTGGCATCCAGGCTGATAACTCGGGTACAATCCGCCATCCACTTTTTCCGAGGTGATTGATTTCGGAGTGCCAATTTGAATGGAGGCCGAGCTGGCGCCTCCTAATATGGTCTCTGATATCGAACTTATGGTTTAACACCTTTGATGTTGAGAAAGCGTCATGACCCCAAACAGCCCACAGACTGAGCAGGATCTCGCCTTACTGCAGCAACCTGTCAGTAAACTCTTTTGGCGTTACACAGTCCCCACTGTGATGTCCATGTTGGTGACCGGAATTTACGTCACCATAGACGGGATGTTTATCGGCCACTACCTGGGGGAAACGGGTCTGGCGGGTATTATGCTGGCTTACCCTGTGGGCGCCATTCTCTATGCGCTCGGTGCGCTTTTGGGCATGGGCGGCGCCGCGCTTATCTCCATCAATCTTGGCCGCGGTGATGTTGCCAGGGCCAGAAAAATTCTCGGCAATACCTTCAGTCTTTGTCTGTTGAGTGCATTGGTGGTGTCGCTTGCCGGAACCATGCTGACCGACGACATTCTGCGCTGGCTGAAAGCCGAAGGTGAGGTCTATGAAGGCGCCTACCAATACCTGTTCTGGTACTTTGCCTTAGGCATTTTCCCCATCATCTCCATGGCCTTCTCGGCGCTTTTGCGGAATGACGGTCGCCCCAGTTTCGTCACCTGGATCCTGGTGTTTGGAGGCGTGCTTAACACCCTGCTGGATTGGCTGTTTATTGTGGTCTTTCCATTCGGCCTTGCCGGTGCCGCCATTGCTACCATGTTGTCCCAGGCGGTTACCGGCGGCCTGTGTCTGCAACATTTCTTTGGCAAACGCACCCGGCTCAATATCGACTGGCAACAGATGAAACTGAGCCTGGAGCTGGTTTGGGAAATCGTCAAGCTGGGGATGCCCAGTTTCCTGATGAATCTCTACCTGTCGATTGTATTGACCATGCATAACATGGCGCTGCTCTGGACCGGCACTTCGCTGCATGTGGCCGCCTATGGCGTGGTGAGCTATACCGAAGCCCTGTTTTACTTTGTGTTTGAAGGCATAGCCCTCGGCACACAACCCATTCTCAGCTTCAATGCCGGTGCCGGTCGATATGACAGGGTCAAGCAGACCGCCAAAATGGCGTTTTCCGTCACCTTAATCTGCGCCTTGCTGGGATTGTTGCTTATCTACAGCCGCCCGGAATGGATGGTGTATCTGTTTGCCGGTGACAACCCGACCCTGGCCCCGGTTGCCATTGAAGGCATGTATCTCTATTTCTGGGGCTTGCCGATGGAAGGCTTGATTTTGGTGGGAGCCAGTTTCTTCCAGGCCATCAATCGTCCGGCAGAGGCCTCGATACTCACGGGCAGCAAGTTGCTGCTGATAGGCCTGTTCCTCTGGGTGTTTGCCTGGGCCTTTGGCGTGCCGGGCGTGTGGATCTCCTTGGCGTCCTGCAGCAGCCTATTGTGCCTGTGGATGTTCTACAGTTTAAAGCGCACCAAGGTGGCATTACACCAGCCTTGAGCGACAGGAAATGATGGCAAATATTCACCTGCATCAGTGATATATAAAGAAATATTAATTTAGAACTCAGGTTATTTTTGAGCAGGATCATGTTATAAAAGACTATCTTGCATTAGTTCATACTCTTGGGGGAATTTGTGACCGGTAAGCGGATTTTAATTGTGGGCGGCGGCGCCGGAGGATTGGCGCTGGCTTCCAAGCTGGGACGCAAATTGGGCCTGAAGGAAGAGGCTGAAATAACCCTGATAGACAAGAGTCCGGTACATATCTGGAAGCCCAAACTGCACGAAGTGGCCGTTGGGGTGATAGATCAATCAGTAGAAGGCTTGCTGTATCGCGACCATGGCCTGAAAAATGGCTATCGCTTCCTGCGCGGTGAAATGCTGCAATGCGATCCCGAGGCCAAGACCATCACCCTGGCCGGAGTCAGCAATGATGACGGCGAGCAGATTATCGCCGAGCGTGAGTTGCCCTACGACTATCTGGTAGTTGCCATCGGCGGGGTGGCCAACAGCTTCAACACCCCGGGTGCCAAAGAGCACTGTATCTTCCTCGATAGCCTCGACAGCGCCAATCAATTTCACCACAAGTTGCTGGACAACCTGTTACTGCTGGATGAAACCAGCGAAAAGCTCAGTATCGGCATAGTGGGTGCCGGCGCGACCGGAGTTGAGCTGGCCGCCGAGTTGCATCATGTGCTGGACTCGGTCAAAGAATACGGTTACCTCAATGTCGACAAGCATCATCTGGAAATTCACCTGATTGAGGCAGCGCCCAAGATATTGCCGGCACTGCCGGACAAGGTGAGCTCCAGAGCCCAGTCTGTACTGGATCATATCGGAGTACGCTTGCACATAGGGGTGCAGGTCAAAGAGGTGACCAAGCAGGGCTTTATTACCCAGGAAGATGTGCTGATCCCTGCCGGGCTTAAGGTGTGGGCCGCCGGCGTCAAGGGGCCGGATGTACTGCAGCAGTTTGATAAGTTGCCGGTCAATAACCGTAACCTTATCGAGGTCGATGCCTGTATGCGGGTCAAGGGCCATAAGGATATCTACGCCCTGGGCGACTGCGCCTTTTTGGTGCAGGACAACGGCAAGCCTGTGCCTCCCCGGGCACAAGCCGCATCGCAGATGGCGGAAACCCTGTATAAGAATATTCTCAACCGCTTGAAGGGCAAGGCAGAAAATCCTTTTGTCTACCGCGACTATGGTTCATTGGTGTCACTGAGCCGTTTCTCGGCGGTGGGCAATCTGATGGGCAACCTGAGATCCGGCTCCCTGTTTATTGAGGGTTATGTGGCGCGGATGATGTACATGTCTCTGTATCAACGCCATCTGGCGAGTTTGTACGGTTGGTTTTCGGCGTTGGTGTATCGTCTGGCGCAGCGGCTGCTGAAGTGGCACAGGCCCAAGCTCAAGCTGCACTGATAAAGTGATTTTGAATCTTATCGCAAAGGCGCTCAGTAGAGCGCCTTTTTAGTGGCTGGAATTTCAGCTTGCTTGCACCCTGGCGCTCGAGTCTCTGATAACCGGCTCTGGGGTGAAGATCTCGCTGCGAGCGCTCTGCTCACGGCGATTGGCGATCAACAGCTCGGTAGCTATCCGGGCAATCTTGCCGTTGGGCTGATGCACTGTGGTCAACTTGGGCCAGGTTTGGCGTGAGAAGGGGCTGTCCTCAAAGCCGACAATCGAGAGCTCGGTGGGAATATCCACCCCTTCCAGCCTGGCGGCAAACAGGGCTCCGGCGGCGATTTCGTCGTTACAGGCCACTATGGCGCTGGGCCGGTTAGCCCCTTTGAGCAGCTTCTTGGCACCTTCAACTCCGGATTCAAACGAGTATTCACCCTCGACAATCAGCTCGGGAGACTGGTCCAGGCCGTTATCCCTCAAGGCCTGACGATAACCTTCGAGACGCTCCTTGGTGGATTGGTGATGATAGTCGCCGCTGAGAAAAGCGATTTTCCGATGCCCGAGATCGATAAGATGTTGGGTAATGGCCACGGCGCCGGATCTGTCGTTAACCAATACCGCCAGCCCGGTATCGGCCTTTACTCTGTCACCGGCCATGATGCGAACATAGTTGGCACCTATGGCATCCAGGGCGGAGAGTACCTTGGGATCTTCCGACAGCGGCGGCGTCAGTACCAGTCCGGCCAGGCGGGCATGTTTCACCATAGTGGTCAGTTGTTCACAAATACCATCGGCCTTGGCATCACAGGGGTGGATCAGCAGCTCATAGCCCTTGTCCCGACAGGCGGAAAGAATACCGTTCTGCATATCGATAATATAGTAGGCATTGGGGTTGTCATAGACGAAGCCTATGACATAAGAACTGGTGGCAGCCAGGTTGCGGGCAGCTAAATTCGGCTGGTAATTCAACGCCTTGATTGCAGCATTGACCTTGTCGATAGTGGCCTGTTTAACCGAAGGCTCATTATTGGTGACCCGGGATACTGTCTTGATGGAAACGCCGGCATATTTAGCCACGTCATTGATGGTTACTTTCATTCAGCTTAGTCCGAGATGTCAGGCGAATACTCACAGCCAGCGGGGGCCGGAAGCGGCATGGCCGCTTGTCGAGCATCTTATACTGCTGACTTTTAGCCAGTTTGGCAACGCAGAATTTAGGGAAGGTGCGAATAAGTCCTCATGGCCTTCTCTTTTGCAGAGAGTGGCTTGCACAGCAATTAGCTTTCGGCGTTATCCGACTTCCTTAGTGATTAGGCCATTATATAAATTCGTTTCCCGCTATTGTTAACGCCCTTGGTTACACAAACTTCTGTCTGGACAGTTTTTAACCAGAATAAAAATCTGTTTTCTCCCATTAACACAGCAATATGACAGTTTTTATTCACTCTGGCGTTATTTTGTTGTGGCAAGACTGTTAATTATTGTGTAATGTTTATCCCTAGACATGACAGCGTTGTCATTCTCTTAAAGGGAATGGTTATGGCAACAAAAAAGATAATAAAGTGATGGAAGGGAAACGAGATGCGAACATCTACCTTTAAGAAAACTGCCCTCGCTGCAAATATCGCTATCCTCCTTGGGGGAGCGGTATCTGTTGGCGCGCTGGCTGCCGAGGCAGCAGATAACAACAGCAACGAAACTGCCAATATTGAAAAAATTGAAGTCCGCGGCATGCGTGCCTCGATGAAGGCTTCGGTCAATACCAAGCGTTTTTCAGATGCCGTAGTCGATGCGGTAACTTCAGAAGATATAGGTAAATTCCCCGACAGTGATGTGGGGGAGTCTCTGGGACGTATTCCTGGTGTCGCCGTTAACCGCCAGTTCGGTCAGGGGCAACAGGTCTCTATCCGCGGCGCCTCGGCGCAGCTGACCAGTACCCAGCTTAATGGCCACTCGGTAGCTTCTACCGGTTGGTTCGATCAGCAGGCCATCGACCGCAGTTTCAACTACACCTTGCTGCCGCCAGAGATGGTGGGCTCGATTGAAGTCTACAAGTCTTCCCAGGCCGATATTGCCGAAGGGGGCATAGGCGGTACTGTCATCATCAACACCCGCAAACCGCTGGATTTGGATGCCAATTCGGTTTTCCTGAGCGCCAAAGGGGACTATGGTAGCGTCTCGGAAGAGATAGATCCTGAAGCCTCCGGTCTCTACAGCTGGAAAAACGAAGATGAAAACTTCGGTGTGTTGCTGGCCGGTTCCTGGAGCCAGACGGACTATCAGCGCAATGGCATTGAAACCCTGCTTGGCTGGGGGGAGATAGTGCCAACCACCTTCCAACAGGATCGTGAGCGCACCGCAATCAACCTGGTGTTGCAGTATCGTCCCACCGACAGACTGGAATTGGGGCTCAACTACATGAATCTGGAGCTGGACGCCAACAACGCCAACACCTCCATCTTCCTGTTTCCCACTCAGCAAGGCGACTACACCTGTGAGCAGGTCAATGCCGCCGGCGTTTGTACCAAGATAAATCACAGCGATCAGGGCGGTTTTGCCTGGGCACAAACCTGGGCCCGTAAGGCGAGCATGAGCTCGGATACAGTGGATTTCAACTTCAACTATGAAGCGGATAACTTCACCGTTGAAGGCCGCATAGGCCGCACCGAAGCCGAGGGCGGTACCGACTTGACTGCCAACTATGGCAACTCAATCGGTGTCCCGGCTGACTTTGCCGGTATCTATGATGCCACCGGCGACAAGATCAACATCGACATCGCCAACAAGTATTTTGAGGCCGGTGACTTTAACGACCCATTGGCCACTGCCGGTTGGGCGCTGAAGAAGCAGCCCAACACGGATGAAGAAACCTTTGCTCAGTTGGACTTCAACTTCCCGGTTGCCTGGGGCGCTATCAGTGCCATCAAGACAGGTGTGAGCTATGCCGATCATGAAGTCACCCAGATGACAGATGCGGCGATAGTCAATGATGCCAAGGTACTGACCAAGGACGCTTCTGCCTACTACAATGGCACCATGTCATCCGGCGCCGGTTTCACTCTGCCTGAGCCGATATTTGATGCCATGATTGCCGATGCCTATGCCGCCATCGATGGCTTTACCGTCGACAAGTCTGGTTACGGCACTATCCAGGAAGAGAACCTGGCTCTGTACGCCATGGCTACTTTTGCCGGGGAAGGATTCCGCGGTAACTTCGGTTTCCGTTACATCTCTACCGACATTGAGTCTGACTATTACGCGCTGAATGATCAGGGCCAGTTCGCCGATGATCTGAGCACAGACAAGTCCAGCTATAACGATGTACTGCCGAGCGTTAACATCGCCTTCGACTTGAGTGAGGATGTGATACTGCGCGCCTCAGCCGCTCAGGTGATCTCTCGCCCCAACTACGCCGAACTGTTTGCTACCTCGACCCTGCCGGGTTACAACGATGGCACACCTTATAATGAAAAACTGGTGCGTGGCAGTGTGGCGCTGGAACCATTCAAGGCGACCCAGGCCGACTTGAGTCTGGAGTGGTACTTCAGTGATTCCGGCCTGTTTGCCGCCACTTACTTTATCAAGGATGTCAGCTCCTTTATCACCACCAAACAGAAGCTGAATCAGCAGATAGGTATTGAAGATCCCAATCTGGTAACCGAAGGTGAAAGTTCTTGTGGCGTAGGTATCTATGACTGCTGGACTGTGAGCGAGAAGTACAATGCCGACGGCGGCAGCATAGATGGTATCGAGCTGCAGCTGCAGGACTCCTTTGACAACGGTTTGGGTTACTCGGTGAACTATACTTTTGCCGATGCATCCTCTCCGGCAGAAAACTATCCGGACCGTGTGGGCGTGTTCTCTGACTCATCCAAGCATACCGTCAACCTGGTAGGTTACTATGAGATGGACGACTTTAGCGCTCGTCTGGCCTATAACTGGCGCTCTGAGTATATGATGCGCGAGCTGCCTGGTTTCTACGGTAACCGTCAGCACGAGTCTTACGGGACCTTGGACCTCAGTGCCAGCTACTCGGTAACCGACTATTTGGATATCACCTTTGAAGCGGTCAACATCACTGAAGAAGACAGCATACAGACGGGTGTTTCCCCAATTAGTGCAGAGGATGTGATCAGCGAGTTCAAGGCCGATTACCCAGTGTGGAGCTTTGAAGGCGAAGCCAGATATAAAGTGGGTGTAGCCCTGCGCTTCTAAGTTCAGGTCTTTATCTTCGATACCAAAGCCGACCCCAGGGTCGGCTTTTTGCAATCAGCTCCCTGAGCGCTTTCCCTGTATCTTTATAAAAATCTTCCTCAGCAAGTCACAGTTTCGCCAGTGCCTGGGAATTAAGTGTATGTTTGCTGACATTTCAGAAACTTCAAGTAACGTGATTCTTGCAGAATTGCACCAGCTCCCCTTCGGAACTGCCCCTTGCCCGGTGTGGTGCGGAACACCACGACTTTAGGCCGCTGGCACAGCGGCTAACATAGCTTCCAGCCAAAAAGTTCCTAAGTTAGTATTGGCCGAGCTTCCGGCCACGGTGTAGTCCATCACCTGCGGTGCGCTTTTTGCACAGGCGATCCTGTGACACGCTGTGAACCCATCCCTGGGCGCTCGACGAAAACGTCCCTGTTTTCGACGGTCACAGTTCCGCCTGTGCCTGGAAAATAGGCGTATGTCTGTAAACTCTTCAGATATTTCAAGCTACTCCATTCTCACAGAATGCACCGATTCCCGCTCGAAGCGGCCGCAGGGCGTTGATGACAATCGCGTAGCGAGGCATGGATGCCGAAGCAGCGCCAGTCGAATCAGGGATGAGCGTCTGGCGCGATAGCGAATTGGCATCATAAGCACAAGGGGTTTTCCGCTGCGTCGCGGGTCGCTGGGGGTTTGGAAAGGGGGCGAGTCGATACAGCCCCCTTTCCTCGGGTGTGGGGTGAAACTCCACGACGTTAGGCCGCTGGCACAGCGGCTTGGCTTTCAACTTAAAATCGCCCATTAGCGCTTGCCGAGCTTCCGGCCACGGTGTAGTCCATCACCTGCGGTGCGGATAGGCAGGAAGCCTGAATGCCGTGAAGGACAGGACGTCCGATAACGGCCTCTCGCACAGGCGATCCTGTGACTCGGCGAGAGTTGCATAGCAACATGCTTTCGAGCGCGAACCAGGGATGGTGAGCTGGCCGTTAAACAGGGAAGTTGTTGTGAACCCATCCCTGGGCGCTCGACGAAAACGTCCCTGTTTTCGACGGTCACAGTTCCGCCTGTGCCTGGAAAATAGGTGTATGTCTGTAAACTCTTCAGATATTTCAAGCTACTCCATTCTCACAGAATGCACCGATTCCCGCTCGAAGCGGCCGCAGGGCGTTGATGACAATCGCGTAGCGAGGCATGGATGCCGAAGCAGCGCCAGTCGAATCAGGGATGAGCGTCTGGCGCGATAGCGAATTGGCATCATAAGCACAAGGGGTTTTCCTCTGCGTCGCGGTTCGCTGGGGGTTTGGAAAGGGGGCGAGTCGATACAGCCCCCTTTCCTCGGGTGTGGGGTGAAACTCCACGACGTTAGGCCGTTGGCACAGCGGCTTGGCTTTCAACTTAAAATCGCCCATTAGCGCTTGCTGGGCTTCCGACCATGATGTAGCCCATCACCTGCGGTGTGGATGGGCAGGAAGCCTGAATGCCGTGAAGGACAGGACGTCCGAGAACGGCCTCTCGCACAGGCGATCCTGTGACTCGGCGAGAGTTGCATAGCAACATGCTTTCGAGCGCGAACCAGGGATGGTGAGCTGGCCGTTAAACAGGGAAGTTGTTGTGAACCCATCCCTAGGCGCTCGACGAAAACGGCCCTGTTTTCGACGGTCACAGTTCCGCCTGTGCCTGGAAAATAGGCGTATGTCTGTAAACTCTTCAGATATTTCAAGCTACTCAGTGCTAACAGAATTGCACCAATTCCCCCTTCATAAGCCAGCGGGGATTTCGGCTACGTCGGGGTGTCCTTAGGGATGCAAGGGACTTTGGACAAGCAAAGCCCCTTGCCCGGTGTGGCTCGGAAGGTCACAGTTCCGCCTGTGGCAGAAATATATGTGTATATCTGTAGCTTCAAATGACTCTGTTTGGGAAGAATTGTACCGATTCCCCTTTCTAGAGCGGTCCCTTGCACAGGTAATAGTGAACCAATAAAAAAGGCTGCCAAGGCAGCCTTCTGATCTCTGTACAGGGATTAATCCAGCAGCAAGTCGATTTGGTTCAGCGAGCACAGGTGAGCATAAACCGGTGAGTAAACGCCGCGCTTGGCAAATTCCAGTTTAACCTCATCGCTCAGGGCGTTGAGCTTTTGCTCATCGACGATATAGAGGCCATCTATATTGCTCTTTTCACCCTGTTTGTTGGTAACTGTCAGAGTCTTAGGTTGCAGTAATTCATGGCTGGTCAGGGTCTTGACGAACTGCTTGGTGATTTCACGGTACTCAATCAGGTTGCCGATAAATTCGATGCGGTTTTTCAGGAATTCGGTCTGCTCACCGGTTTCGGTAAACAGGGCTTCGCCCTTGTCTTCGCTGACATGCTTGCTGTTGACATCGATACCGATAAGTACATTTTCCTGGCTGGAGTCTCCGGCGGCAAAAGGTTGCATCCGGCACTGCATTGGCAGGTAACGTCGGGTCCAGGTGTTGTCCTTGATAAAGCAGTTGCTCTCAGGCTTCAGAGAGGTGATGGCAACCGGCTGGAATTCTCCACTTTGGCTGTTCTTGGCGAAAATGATCGGGAAACTGGTGGCGGCAGGCAAAAATTCCTGCACCAGCAAAGGCAACATATGGTGCTTCTCAAATTCGCTGAAATCTATGCCTGGAGTGACTTTCAGAGCCTTGTGTGCGCCGTTGTTGAGCGGGACGTATTGTGCTGTCATTGTCTTTTTATCCTTGTTGTTATTTGAGGTTCCGTCAGCCAATCAACTGACGCACCGGAAAATAAATCGTCACTGAAATATCGGGGCCAGAACCGCTTCTTCGGTTGTATTAGTACCGCAAACCAGTAAAAAGTTCAGCTTGAGACTTATTGGCTTGTGACCCCAAGCATGCTGCGGATGTTAACAGTGGTCAAACTGGATGTCATTGTTAAAAATATGTTTGCAAGCGCTGTTTTCAAGGGGGCTTGGGAAAATAAAAATTGTCAAAAAAATGTAGAAATAAGGTTTGTACTTGTGTATGTTTAGCGATGACAGCGTTGTCATTGCTTGTGTTACTATGGTTTCCATGGCCATGTTGTCTTGTAAGGTCTGCATGTCGAGGATGAGGTCTCCTTTACATGCCTTCCACAGTTGAGTATCTGTCGGGCGGCTGCGCAACTGTGTTTTCAATACTGTAGTCTCTCCCCGGAAACTAGAGTGGGCTGGGTGCTGATTTCAGTACCTGGCCATTTTTTTATCCCGGTTGTCACTCAACATAGCTTGTTGAGGTGACAGCCACTGCTTGAGTCGACAGGGAATATGGCATCATGGTGAAAACAATAATAAGGACAGGAGAGTAACGGAATGAAGTTAACTATCGCGGCGTTAGCCATTGCCTTGAGCTTGGGGCTGACGGCTTGTTCTGACAAGCCGCCGGCAACCGGGACTGAACCAGGGCAAGCCGGTTCTTCGTCAAAAGCCTCGAACGAAGATCTGACTCAGAATAAGCTGCATAGCTTTGCCCAGAGTTTGCAGCTGAAATATGCCGTGCTGTCCAATGTGCCGGATGACAACTGCGACCCGAGCCGTGCCGAAGGCCGCTGTTTCCAGGCGCAAATTCGCCTGACTCCGAGCGAAGATCTCAGCGCTTCTGACTGGGCCATCTATTTTAGCCAGATGCGTCCGGTACTCTCGGTTGCCTCGCCTGAGTTTCATATAGAGCATATTCAGGGCGATCTGCATCGTCTGACGCCAACCGCCGCCTTCGGCGGTTTCAAAAAGGGTGTCAGCGAAATCATCAATTTTCGCGGTGAGCTGTGGCAGCTGTCGGAAATCGATGCCATGCCCAACTATTACATGGTGGTTGAGGGGCTCAAGCCGGAGGTCATCGCCAGCACTGAAGTTAAGCAAGACCCGGATACCGGGCTTGAGTTGCTTCCCTATGTGCAGCCTTATACGGATGCCGAGAAACAATATCGCCGCAGCTCACAGGATAAGCTGCCCTGGGATACCGCCAATGTCGTCTTCGGCCAAAATGCCGATACTCCCGATGATGCCGGCCTTGCGGTGGCAAGCCTTATTCCTAAGCCGGATTCAGTGACTTGGCTTGAGCAAACACCCGTCACCCTCAATGCCGGGATTAAGCTTAACCCGAGCCACATAGCTACCGGAGTCGAGCTGCAATCACTCGAGGCGGCGCTCTTGCGCCTACAAAGGCTGGGTGTCAGCCAGAGCGAGCAAGGGTTGGCACTTAACTTGCTGCCTCTTGAGGAAGGGCAAAGCGAGCACTATCGACTCGAGATTGAGGCCGGCGGAATTAACCTGGCCGCCGCAGACGCTGCGGGTTACTCCTATGGCTTGGCGAGTCTTGCCGCCTTGCTGCAGTTGCCTGCCGATGATACCCAATCAATAGCACTGCCACAGCTGCGCATTCAAGATGGCCCCAGATACCCGTTTCGTGGTATGCATCTGGATGTTGGCCGCAACTTCCACTCCAAGGCGTTTGTGCTGAACCTGCTGGAGCAGATGGCGGCTTATAAACTCAACGTATTGCATCTGCACATGGCCGACGATGAAGGCTGGCGCCTGCAGATCCCCGGTCTGCCGGAGCTGACCGAGATTGGCAGCAAACGCTGCCACGATCTCGATGAAAACCGCTGTTTGCTGCCGCAACTGGGCAGTGGCCCCAATCCTGAGACTGAGGTCAACGGGTACTACACGACCCAGGACTATATAGACATTCTCAAGTTTGCCGCCGCAAGACAGATCCAGGTGATCCCGTCGATGGATATGCCGGGGCACTCCCGCGCCGCTATCAAATCGATGCAGGCCCGTAGCCGCAAGTTATTGGCTCAGGGCGACAGTCAGGCCGCCAGCCAATATCTGCTGGCAGATCCCGAGGATGCCACTGTCTACAGCTCTATTCAGTATTACAACGACAATACGCTCAATGTCTGTATGGAGTCCAGTTACACCTTTGTTGCCAAGGTGATAGATGAAATTGCCAAGCTGCATCAGGCCGCCGGAGTACCGCTTAAGCGCTATCACATAGGTGCCGATGAGACCGCCGGTGCCTGGCTCGACTCGCCGGCCTGTGAACGCTTTATTGCGGCCAATTCGCAGCGAGTGGCCGACAAATCGGCCCTCGGCGCCTACTTTATTGAGCGGGTATCGCAGATGCTGGCCGAGCGCGGCATAGAGACGGCCGGTTGGAGCGATGGCATGAGTCACGTCAACCCGGCCAATATGCCGAGCCCGGTGCAAAGCAATATCTGGGACATAGTCGCCCACGGCGGCTTCAAACGGGCACATGCCCAGGCTAACCTCGGCTGGGATACTGTGCTGTCCAACCCGGAAGTACTCTATTTCGATATGCCGCCGGCGGCCGATCCGAAAGAGCCCGGCTATTACTGGGCCAGTCGCAGCAGCAACAGTCGCAAGTTACACAGCTTTATGCCGGATAACCTGCCGGCCAATGCCGAACAGTGGGGCGATATTGAGGCCAGGCCTTTTGTCGCCGATGACACAGAGCAACTCAGCCCACAAGGAAAGCGTCTCAGCGGCCCAATGGCGCCGGGCAGGGGCTTTATAGGTCTGCAGGGGCAACTCTGGAGCGAGACGATTCGCAGCGACACGACCGCAGCCTACATGATTTTCCCTCGCCTCTTGGTTTTGGCGGAAAAGGCCTGGCATAAGCCGGACTGGGAGCTGGCTTACCGGCATCAGGGGGCAAGTTACAGCCAGGATTCCGGTTATTTCGGTGCCGAGCAGCGAAAGGCGCAGGCAGAGGATTGGTATCGACTGGCCAACATCCTGGGGCATAAGGAGCTGGCCAAGCTGGATAAGGCCGGGGTCCATTACCGTTTGCCGCTGCCGGGCGGCAGAATCAAGGATGGCAAGCTTGAGGCCAATATCATCTTTCCCGGGCTCAAGATCCAATATCGCCGACCAGGGGCTGAATGGCAGGAGTATCGCGGCCCTGTGGCAATTGCTGCGCCGCTTGAGCTTCGCAGTGTTTCGCCCGATGGCCGCCGCTACAGCCGGGTTCAGCCACTGAATTAGTCTTTAAGCAGGTACGGATGTGGGCTGGCGTTAACTGATAACGCCAGCCCACGCTGCCTGACTTATTTTTAATGCCCGGTTTTTAATGTTTGAGTTGCGTTTAGAAGAGTGGCGTTTAAGAGTGGTTAAGGACGCCTGAGTCGCTCAAAGATAGTGGCTTGCTGAGTATTTATTGGTTAATTTTCAATGTGTTAGTCAATGGCGAGTTCTAGCCATGAGTCGATTTATCTCTGCTGATTAAAAATAAATGACAACGCTGTCATTTATAATGTAACATTAGTTTAACCACATAGTTAACGATAGCTTTAACTTGAGTCCGCTCAGTGGAATGCCACCGGGGGTAATCCTGAAAGGCGCCTTACTGCAGCGATTTGTCAGTGTTCCGCCGCGCCAGATTGCGCCGTGACCATAAAAGAAACAGAAAGAGGTCTGCCATGGGGGAAAACCCGACACCGGATACACAAGTGTATATAGGGATAGACGGCGGCGGCAGTAAGTGCCGGGCAACCGTATACTGCCGGCAAAAGGGTGTGCTGGGAACCGGAGTTGCCGGTCGGGCCAATCCTTTGCACGGTCTGAGCCAAACTTTCGACTCCATCATCAGTGCTACAGGTTTGGCCCTGGCCGATGCCGGTCTGCGGCAAGCCGATTGCGCCAATATGGTGGCCGGTCTCGGGCTTGCCGGTGTCAATATTCCCAGGCTTTATCAGGAGATCCTCGATTGGAGGCATCCCTTTGCCGCCATGTACCTGACCACAGATCTGCATACCGCCTGCATTGGCGCCCACCAGGGGGAAGAGGGTGCCGTCATCATCACAGGCACAGGCTCCTGTGGTTATGCCCATGTGGGTGAGCGGCAATTGTCTCTCGGTGGTCATGGCTTTGCTCTGGGCGATAAGGGCAGTGGTGCCTGGATGGGCTTAAAAGCCGCGGAGAAGGTGTTATTGTCGCTCGATGGTTTTGCGCCGCAAACAGCCCTTGGCGCCAAACTGCTGGCCCATTTCGGGGTGACAGATGCCCTGGGGATAGTGGAAAACCTCGCCGGACGCTCCTCCAGTTGTTATGCCGCCCTGGCGAGAATAGTGCTGTCCTGTGCGGCCGAGGGCGATGATACCGCTACCGCTATAGTCAGCGAAGGTGCCGACTATATCAGCCAGTTGGCACGGCGCCTGTTTGAACTCAATCCACCGCGATTTGCCATGATAGGCGGCCTGGCCGAGCCGCTCAGGCCCTGGCTGGCCGACGATGTGGTCGAACGAATCGCCCCCGTGTTGGCGCCACCGGAAATCGGTGCCGTGCACTTTGCCATGCACCAACATCAAGACTCGCAATTTTCAGCCCGCCCGGCCGATGCCGGCGCATACGACTTAGCAAAGGTGAAACCATGACCCATACCATAATGGAGCGCGAGGCTCGCAGTGCTCCCGAGAAGATTGCCAACCAGTTGCAGGCCAATGACCAGTTAACCCGAGAACTGGGGCAGCGGCTGCGCGAGTTTGCTCCCAAGTTTGTGATGATTGTGGGTCGCGGCTCTTCCGATCACGCCGGGGTATTTGCCAAGTATCTGTTTGAAATAGAAGCCGGTGTGCCTACCTTTGCCGCCGCGCCTTCGGTGGCCAGTGTCTATGGCAAGCGCTTGCAGTTGGCCGGTGGCCTGGTGATAGTCATCTCTCAGTCGGGACGCAGCCCGGATATTCTGGCCCAGGCCAAGATGGCCCGCGAAGCCGGTGCCTTTTGCGTGGCGCTGGTCAATGATGAAACTGCACCTATCAAGGACATAGTCGATCTTGTATTGCCGCTTCGCGCCGGAGAGGAGCAGGCGGTGGCCGCCACCAAGAGCTATTTGGCTACCCTGTCGGCGCTGCTGCAACTGGCCGCTGCCTGGACCCAGAGCCCTGAGTTGGCCCGCGCCATAGATGAATTGCCCCAGGCGCTGCAGGCGGCTGTGGATGCAGAGCCTCAACTGACTGCCGAATCTTTGCAGGGCAGCAACAATCTGGTAGTGCTGGGACGAGGACTGGGTTACGCCATCAGTAAAGAGATAGCGCTCAAACTCAAGGAAGTCTGTTCCATCCATGCCGAGGCCTTCTCCAGCGCCGAATTTCTTCACGGCCCTGTGACCCTGGTGGAGAACCACCTCAAAATAGTCGATGTCTGTGTGGCCGATGAATCCTATGCCAGTCATCTTGAGCAGATAGCCGAAGTCGGGCGCCGCGGCGCTGAGTTGGTTCACCTCAAGCAAACCGCCAATGAGGTTCATCCCAGAGTCGCGCCTCTGGCATTGCTGCAGCGTTTTTATATCGATGTGGCCGCTGTGGCCATAGCCAGAGGCATAGATCCGGATCAACCGGCCGGGCTTAAGAAAGTCACCCAAACCCTTTGATCCAAAACCTTTAAGCCGACCCCTTTGATTAAAGTGGCCGACGTGCCCAACCTGGATAACGCAGTGGAGAGCAGAGAATGACGCAAACCTTTATCGCCGAGCGCTTGTTCGATGGCAGGCAATATCATCACAATCTGAGCTTTGCCGTGGGGAACGGCTATCTGCAGGCCTTGGACTCTGCGGCAGGTTCAGATGTTATCCGCCTGCAAGGCCTGGTCGTACCCGGGTTTATCGATGTGCAGGTCAATGGCGGTGGCGGCGCGCTGTTTAACGGCGAGCCTACACTCGAGTGTATCGCAACCATAGGCCGGGCCCACGCCAGGTTCGGCACCACAGGCTTTTTGCCGACCCTGATCAGCGACAGGATCGAGGTGATGAACCGCGCGGCCGATGCGGTGGCCGATGCGATAGCCAGGCAAAGCACAGGGGTGTTGGGGATACATTTTGAGGGGCCGCACTTGTCTGTGCCGAAGAAAGGCGTGCATCCACAGCAGTATATCCGCCGAATTTCCGATGCCGAGCTGGCACTGTTCAGCCGTCAGGACTTGGGTGTTCGCTTGCTGACTCTGGCACCGGAAAATGTGGCGCCTGAGGTTATCAGTGCCTTGGTCGAGGCCGGTGTCCGTGTTTGTCTAGGTCACTCCAATGCCGACTATGATACCGTGCGTTCGGCCCTGGCGGCCGGTGCCAGCGGTTTTACTCACCTCTACAACGCCATGTCGCCCTTGGGTTCCAGAGCACCGGGTATGGTGGGCGCCGCCATAGAGGACGAGGCCAGTTGGTGTGGCCTTATCGTCGATGGTCACCATGTGCATCCGGCTGCAGCCAAGGTGGCCATCCGCGCCAAGGCCAAAGGCAAGATGCTCTTGGTGACGGACGCCATGCCACCTGTGGGATTGGATCAAGATGCCAGTTTTGAGCTCTTTGGTCAGCAGGTGCTACGCCAGGGCGACAGACTCAACGCCATCACAGGAGAGCTGGCCGGATGTGTGCTGGATATGAATACTGCGGTGCGAAACGCTGTCTCCCTGCTGGGGCTCAGTGTTGAAGAATCCATACGGATGGCGAGCGAGTATCCGGCGGCATTTCTTGGACTCGAGCAGCAAGGCCACTTGGCTGCGGGCAAACGTGCCGATTTCCTGGTGCTCGATAATGAACTCAAGGTGCAAAGCACCTATATCGGCGGTCAATTGGTTTACGCCGCCGAGGAAAGAGTGCGCTGAAATAAGCCGTTGCGCCAAGAACGCGATTAACCCTCTTCACATAAGCAGTGCAGCTTTTACCCGGATAAAGATAATAACAACAGGGAAGCCCTATGACTGAAAAGATAGCGGCGGCAACTGAGACCGCCAACAAGCCCAGGCTGATGTCGCTCGATGCGCTGCGGGGCTTTGACATGTTCTGGATCCTCGGCGGTGAAGCGCTGTTTGCCGCCCTCTTGCTGCTGACTACTTGGAGTGGCTGGCGTTGGTTCGATGGCCAGATGCACCACAGCAGTTGGCATGGTTTTACCTTCTACGATCTTATCTTCCCGCTGTTTATCTTCCTCTCCGGCGTTGCCCTGGGTTTGTCTCCCAAGCGTCTGGACAAGTTGGCGTTTGCCGAGCGACTTCCAAAATATAAGCACGCAGTTAAGCGTTTGGCTTTACTGCTGTTTTTTGGTGTGCTCTACAATCACGGCTGGGGGACGGGCATGCCGGCGGCCCTGGATGAGATACGCTATGCTAGCGTCTTGGGGCGTATCGCCTTCGCCTGGTTTTTTGCCGCCATGCTGGTGTGGCACACAGGGCTCAGAACCCAGATCTATGCTGCTGTCGCTATCTTGCTGGGATACGCCATGGTGCAGCTGTGGCTGCCGGTCCCGGGCGGCAGTGCCGGAGACTTCAGCGCCGCCGGTTCTATCAACGCCTGGGTAGACAGTCATTTCCTGCCCGGGATCAGCTACCAACATAAGCCTTATGATCCGGAAGGCCTGTTATCGACCCTTCCCGCAGTGGTCAATGCTTTGGCTGGTGTGTTTGTGGGCCGCTTTTTGCAGCAGCAAAGTTTTTCAGCCTGGGGCAGGGTAGGTTTGCTGTGTCTGGCCGGGCTGGTTTGTTTGGGGCTTGGCTGGCTGCTTAATCCTCTGATCCCGGTTAATAAAGATCTCTGGACCAGCAGTTTTGTGCTGGTGAGCAGTGGCTGGAGCCTGTTGCTGCTGGCACTGTTTTACGCCGTTATCGATGTGCTTGGTCTGCGTTGGTTGGGTTTCCCCTTTGTGGTGATTGGTTGCAACGCCATCATCATCTATCTCGCTTCCAGTCTGGTTCAGTGGCGCTATAGCAGCGAAAGTTTGCTTGGCGGTTTTATCAATAGCGCCCCCGAGAACTGGCAGCCACTGCTTGGTGTATTGGCCATGCTCGGGGTGCAATGGTTGCTGCTCTGGTGGATGTATCGCAGGCAGTTGTTTATTCGGGTTTGAGGCTTAGGGAAGGTGCGAACGAGTCCTCGTGGCCTTCTCTTTTGTAGAGAGTGGCTTGAACAGCAATTGGTGTTCAAGGCATCTGACTGAAGGCATGCTGGGGCCTGTCGAAGTTGGATAACGTAGAGAGCCGATTGCTGTGCAAGCCCCGAAGGGCGTGGCTTACAAGCCTGCCTGCTGTGTTGTGCTTCTTGCAAAGGACTAAGGCCATTTGTTGCGAACCACGCCTTGCATCCAGGCCTGTAAGCCGATGCAGAGCACACATGGGACTTGTTCGAACCTTCTTTCGCTCGCCGAACAAGCGGTCATCTGCCTGGTTTAAAATTAATGACAGCGTTGTCTTTTTTGTTATTATGGCGTAACTTTATTGAAACAAAGCCGTGTATAAAGCTGCCGCGGCATTAAGCTTTCAAGGGTTAAACACCACTCAAGATGGATGGGGCGCCGATAAATTTGGTTGCCAAACAATAAATTACTATAAGAAGCAGGTTTATGAACATGACAGTTGCTACCCCGGCTGACGCAGCCTCAAGAAGCAGTTTTCTGCCTATGACTATCGTAGGTGCGCTGTTTTTCATCTTTGGATTTGTGACCTGGTTGAATGGTTCATTGATCCCTTTTCTGCAAATCATCTGTGAGCTCAATGAGTTTCAGGCACTGTTTGTCACTTTTGCCTTCTACATCGCTTATACCGTGATGGCGCTGCCCATGTCGTCTATCCTGCGCCGCACCGGCTATCGCAATGGTATGGCGGTAGGGCTGGGGATCATGGCCGTTGGCTCTATGCTGTTTATTCCAGCCGCCTTCAGCGCCAACTTTTTAATGTTTCTGCTGGCGCTTTTTGTACTGGGAACCGGCTTAACCATTTTGCAGACGGCGTCCAACCCCTATGTGGTGCATATTGGTCCGAAGGAGAGCGCCGCCATGCGGATCTCCATCATGGGGCTGATTAACAAGGGCGCCGGTGTGATAGTGCCTATTCTGTTTACCGCTTTGGTATTGGCTGATCTGGAAGGCTTCACCGCCGGGCATCTGGCTGCCATGGCCCCGGCCGAGCGAGAAGCCCAAATAAGCGAACTGTCTGCGCGTCTGGTGATGCCCTATATCTATATGACGCTGGCGCTTGTGGTACTGATCGCACTGGTGAAGTTTTCTGCTTTGCCTGAAATCGCCTTTGAGGGAGAAGAGGGAGAGCATGCCGACAAGAGCGGTATAGTGCATTTCCCTCAGGTGATCCTGGGCGCCATAGCCATCTTTGCCTATGTGGGGGTTGAAGTGATTGCCGGTGATACCATAGGCCTCTATGGTGCCAGCCTCGAGGTCAACAATTTCGCATCCCTGACCTCCTACACCATGGTGTTTATGGTTATCGGCTACCTTTTGGGGGTTAGCTGTATCCCACGTTTTATCAGCCAGGAAAAGGCTTTGCTCGCCTCGGCTTTGGCGGGTATTGCTTGCATCTTTGGCATCATCTTCTCATCGGCCGAGAGCCATGCTATCTCGTCGCTGCTGTGGGGGTGGAGCGGTATTCCAACTATTCCGGATACAGTCACCTTCGTCGCCATGATGGGCCTAGCTCACGCTCTGGTTTGGCCTTCTGTGTGGCCGCTGGCGCTGGAAGGGCTGGGCAAATACACGGCCCAGGGCTCGGCGCTGCTGATCATGGGGATTTCAGGTGGCGCCATACTGCCGCTGATATTCGGCAAGATTGCCCACTTCAGTGACAATGTGCAGTTGGGTTACTGGATAGGCTTGCCCTGTTATCTGTTTATCCTCTTCTATGCGCTGAAAGGCCATAAGATGCGCAGTTGGTAACAGCGATAGTTTAACCCTCCTTGGTGACTTAACTGATCTGGTCGGCAATAGCCGTTTGCTTTAAGTCCCCGAGCCTTTTGGCTCGGGGATCTCGTAATAACTGATGTCTCAGTCACGAACCCAAACACTCTTGTGTCATAAAGAAGTCAATGACGGCTGCCTCAAACCCGAATGGCTTTTTCATCGCAGTCGAAAGGCGTTGACCACTATCAATATCGAGGTCGCGAAGTAGGGATTGGGGTTAACCCGGTTACAGCTTGAGGTACTGGCGATACGCTGGTTTTTAAACCCATCATCCAGGAAGTGAACTACGGCATTTACCCGCTTAAATCTTTGAGCATAACCATCAAGTGTTATTACGCGACCCATTGTCTTCGCTCTGAAAAATTGGCAAGAATCATAAGGCAATGATCTTTAAATTGAAATTTACGGTAGCAAAAATCACTCAGGCTGAAAGGCGTGTATAGATGTAGTTTGTGTTTGGTTTTTGATAGCGGCACAAGTCCCCATAAATAGGGAGTGCACTCGCAGGGCTCTAAATAGAAGGCACTACAAACCTGTGGCTTAGAGATTGGAGAAATCGACCCGGGGCAAGCTCTCAAAACTCGGGCGGGCAAAAAGGTAGCCCTGCATCAGTTCGATTCCTGCTGTTTTGAGCCAAAAACATTCTCCTTGGGTTTCTATTCCCTCGGCCAATGGGGTAATGCCCAAGTCATGGAACATGCTCAGGCAATGTGTCACTATCGATTGGCGAACTTTGTCCGTATCTATATTCCGGATTAACTCCATATCAAGCTTTATGATATTGGTCTGGAAATTTGCCAGCAGATCCAGCCCTGAATACCCGGAACCAAAGTCATCTATGGCGGTTATGAAGCCCAGGGCTCGATAGCATTCCACAATACGTTTAACGTGGTTGCTGTCTTCAATCTTCTCTACCTCAGTGAATTCAAACATGATCCTCTCGGTAGGGAAGTTGTATTTTTTGGCCGCTTCCAGAGTGGTTCGAATGCAGCGCTCGGGTTTATATACGGCATTGGGGAGAAAGTTGATACTCAACATGGAGTCTATGCCAAGCCGCGAGGCCAGCGAGATGGCTTTTATCCGGCACATCTGATCAAAGATATAACGGTTGTGGTCGTTGACCTTGGAAAATACCTGGCCTGCCGCCTCATTGTTTAATCCCCTAACCAGTGCTTCATAACCAAACACGCTGTTATTTTTGATGTTTATTATGGGTTGAAAAGCCATTGAAAAATCAAACCCCAACTCCTTTTTGTTTAGGCAGTTACTGCAGGGGTGGATTTCATAACTTGCTGATCCTTCTAGCATTAAAATGACCTTTTCGAGTGTTTATCCTTAAGGTTAGCTGGCTTTTTATGCTTAAGCAAAGCGGCTTTGGGTTAAGCCACGAGTTAGCGCAAAGGGAGAGGGAAAGGGCGGTCTGCCGTAGAAATCGGGTCAAACCATGGTTGAAGTCAGCGGGAATGATATAAACAAAAACGCCACTCAGTGAGTGGCGTTTTTGTTGTTTCATGGTGCCGGCACCAAGAGTCGAACTCGGGACCTACTGATTACAAGTCAGTTGCTCTACCAACTGAGCTATGCCGGCTAAATTGTGGTGCCCGAACCCGGAATCGAACCAGGGACACGCGGATTTTCAATCCGCTGCTCTACCAACTGAGCTATTCGGGCAACTGAACTGAGTGTCAGTCATCTACTTCGAACCGGGAGTTGAGGCCCGTGTCGTTCGGAGTGCGCGTATAATATAGTTCTGAATTTTTTCCTGCAAGTGCTTTTTCGGCATAAATCCTGTGTTCGCTCAGTTAATGCTCAGAATTGGGCTTTTTGGGCTGAAATCAAACTGATATCGCTTGAAAAGCCAGCAGACCGCCTATTGCATCAAACTATCTTCGCCGCAATCTGCCGTGTTACCCGCAGCACTGTGGCCCTTTAAGCCCACCTTTTGTCCTACTTTCTAAAATTTCGAAAGAAATGGCCAATATTTAATGATTTTAGTTTTCATTTAGCCTCCATATGATGAGCTTAAGACCTAGCTTAAGGATAGAAAATGCTCGCCAACACTCGTCAGGGCTACGGCCTTGTCAGCATTTTGAACCACTGGTTATCGGCCATTGCCGTGATAGGCCTATTTGGGCTCGGCTACTGGATGGTTGATTTGACCTATTACAGTGCCTGGTATCAGAAGGGGCCGCATCTGCACAAGAGTATCGGCATTTTGCTGTTGGCGCTTACCCTGGTCAGATTGTTGTGGAAACTGCTGAGCCCGTCGCCACAGGCGATACCGGACAAGCCTTTACTGCAGAAGGCGGCCCGTTTGACGCATTGGGGACTCTACCTGTTGCTGCTGCTGATTATGTTGAGCGGCATATTGATCTCCACCGCCGATGGCCGGGGTATCGCGGTATTTGACTGGTTTGAGCTGCCGGGTGTCGGTGAGCTGTTTAACAATCAGGCCGATATCGCCGGGGCGATACATAAATACGCCGCCTATAGCTTGATGGCCCTGGTGGTGCTGCATGCCTTGGCGGCGCTGAAACACCATTTTATCGATAAAGATCAGACACTCGTCAGGATGATTAAACTCAAGAGAGGATAGCAAAATGAAAAAGACCCTGTTTGCCGGTTTGCTTGGCAGCGCCCTGTTATTGCCTTGCGCCGTGAATGCCGCCGACTATGTGATTGATACCCAGGGCGCCCATGCCTCTATCAACTTTAGAGTCAACCATCTTGGTTACAGCTTTGTGGTCGGGCGTTTTAACGAATTTGAAGGCAACTTCAGCTTTGACAAGGCCAATCCGGCAGATGCCAAGGTGAATGTGACCATTAACACCCAAAGCCTGGATTCAAACCATGCCGAGCGGGACAAGCACCTGCGTTCGGCCGACTTCATCAATGCCGGCAAGTATCCCAAGGCCAGCTTCAAGTCAACCAAGGTGGAGGACAAAGGGAATGGCGAATTGGTGATTACCGGTGACTTTACCCTCAATGGGGTCACCAAGCCGCTGACCATAGATGCCAAGGCTATCGGTGAAGGGCAGGACCCTTGGGGTGGGTATCGCGCCGGTTTTATCGGCTCTACCGAGTTTGCCCTCAAGGATTACAAGATTACTACCGATCTGGGCCCGGCTTCCACTCACGTCAAACTCGACCTGGTGGTTGAAGGGGTTAAGCAGTAACCCACAATAGTTTTTACAGAAGGCGCCGTCGGCGCCTTTTTCTTTTTGGCCTGTAAACTGGCAGCGAAAGTCACCGAAAGTCAGTGCCGATATGGCACAATGAGCGCCAATACAAACAATAGAGCCCGGGTACTTGGGCCGCCGGTGAGTTGTGAGCTGACACCATGTTGAATATCGAAACCCTTGAGCAGCTTAAACAACTGCTCGAAAGCCAACCCGCGGTATTGTTGCTGTTCGGCGGCGAGCATTGCGGCGTGTGTCAGGCGTTGAAGCCCAGAATAAGCGCCATGTTGGCCGACGAGTATCCACTATTGCAGGCGGCCTATATCGATTGTCAGGGCCCTGGCCAGCAGCTATCTGCCCAGATGAGTATCTTCAGTCTGCCCGTGGTGCAGGTCTATTTTGGCGGCGAAAAGTTTGCCGAGTTGCAGCGGGTATTTTCTCTGGCGGATCTGCGAGAGGCAATCGACAGGCCATATCGGCTCAGTTTTGAGGAGTTCTAGCCCAAACAATGATGTGTCAGTATTTGATGCTTGTTTGATTAAGCTATTAAATATAGTTTCAACGCAAGTCGTATTGAAATGATGTCTATGAATCATACACCAAAAGGATAAGATTCGTGTTGATTACTCTCTTTCGGGAAGTGCTGCACATATCTTCAAATTTAGCTCAACAAAGTGCTCCCAGGTATATTGCTCTGAAAACCGAGACAGATACTGTAATTCGACCCGACAAATATCTGGCCTATCTTCATAGATAGAACAGAGCTTTGTATCTAAATCGAGATGCTTACAGCACCCATCTCCCCTATCAAGAAACTTCGTTTCATCAGAGAGATGGACGTTAGAACAGCATTTACCACATTGATAGCAAGGGAATGAGTAGTTCATCAGAATTTAAATGAATCCTCTGAGCACATCATTTGATCAAATTCTTCAAAAGATTTATATGGTAAAACAGAGCCAAATTGATCACTTATCGTATTCAATGCTTCTAAACATTGATTTGGTTCCCAATTATTCATTCCTAGATCAAATGAATCAAATGCAGACATGAATAATTGCTTTCTTAATTCAAAATGCTGATCAAGTTGCTGCTGAAGTGCTATACGATTTTGTCGAATTTGAGGAACAGCTGCAAGGCAAAGGGCTTGTATCTGACGTCTTCTCTCTTTTGCAATTTTCACTAATTGACTATCACCCAGAGCCACTAGACCTGATTGATGGATCAAATTGCCAATCATATATCCGACGCCAGCCCCGACAATGGAACCAACGACAGGGATAGGAATCATCACTTGGCCAAGGGCACCATAATAGAATGACGCTGAACTGGTTATTGCTGTATGTGTAATTTCATCACTAAGTTGCTCTAGCTCTATGTCTCCTTTTAGGTAACTAATCATCGACTTACTAGAACTAATAACCCCTGATGCAATTGCGACTGGGGCATTGCTTCTTGCTAACGCTTTTGACACACCAGCACCTAAAAAATGCGTGGCAGAGTGTGTTATACCTTTACTTAATGCTGTTACTGTATAACCAGTCGCATAGCCTTTTGCTGTCGATATTGCAATATTTACTGTTGCTTTTCCTAGCTCACGCTCACCGTTATAAACTTGATAAAACTCTGTCACGCTACTGGTCGCCCCACTCAATGCTGCGCCTATGTTACCAGCCCTTTTCCCTGACTCATGCATATCAACAAAGGCAGCTTCCAGTTTAGATTGATTAGCGATGTCTGCTGCCACATTGGCATCGGTGGCTTTTAATGCCTCATCATAAGTTGTCCCAGAAGAACGTACATCGCCATGCTCAAGTGACTCCGTCATATTTCTATAAGTTTGCTCGTAGTCTTCGGCCTTAAGCGTCCCAGCATCAATCCTCTTTTCAAGCAATTCTTTAATTTTTCCAACTTGGTTTTGAGGTGCCAATCTTTGCATTTCTTGGTATTTTTCATTGGACAATGCGAATGCACTGCGTGCAGCACTGTTACAGGATTTTGCTTGCACTTCCCTCAAGGTCTCCTTGCCGTTGGAAATGATGATGTCAACAGGATCTGTTGGAAAGCCCATACTTGCTGTAGTCTTGGCGAAAAGTTCACTATCTTTTTTTAGTGCATCCAAGTTAAATTTTATGACTTCAAGCTGTTCGAACATATGGCCTTGAGCCTTATCAGCAGCGACATTCTTCCATTTTTGAGCAAGTTCAACTAAATGTTCACTATCTTCAAAAATATTGAATGTTCTCTCTGTAAACCTCTTTGTAGCAGCGTCTGCTGTGTATCCACCCAGAATGGACACAAAATCATCTTGTTTTTTCATGATTGGGAAGCCTTGGATTTTACAAGTAGGAAGGCTTTACTGCCTTCCCATTTCGTTGCATTACGCAATAATTTTTTGGGTTTCTTCCAACACCTTGCGAGACTCTGGTGTTAGCGTACCCTCATTGTCTATGATAGGAGCTTCCAGCAAGTTCTTTAAAACTTTTGCAGTAGACGCTGCGATCATTACACCCTTACGATCTTCTTCGGAGTACGTACTATAATTTGTATTTGATTCTACCAACTCGTTTAATGATTGGAGTAATGGCTGGAATCTAAGTTCTAAGCTACGTAAAACTTTGGTAATTTCTTCAAACCTCAAGCGTATGCCACTTGCCGCAACCCTCGCCTCTTTCATCTGCTCTGATGCCAACTCAGCCTTATCAAGATTGCCATATGCATCTTCTTTAGCAGCCTCCGCTTTTGAAGCCATCATCATTCCGCCAACAGCGAGTACAGGCCCTGCGACAACACCACCTAAAACCATCATGCCACCTGCCATACCGTATCCCCCTGCAGCGAGTGAGCCGCCCCCTAACCATGCTAGGGTAGCGTTAGTCGCTGCTGCACCACTTAATGTGCCTATGGCAGTACCTGTTGAAGCCGTCCCTAAAACACCGACGCCACCGTAAGCAGCTAAGCCAGCAAGTCCACCACTACCAAGAGCCGTGATTCCACCTGAAAGAACACCTTTTATCTCTAAGACGCTAGTTTTCATTCGAGCAAGCTCTCCAGCACTCATCGCTGGTAAATTTGTCGCATCATCTAGGCTATTGTCCTCAAAGGAAACATTTTTTATTTTTGAAAAAACATCAACAAACGGAATGATCGACTCATTGTAAATTTTGTATTTTGCTTGACCTAAGTTTTCCATCGCTTTTTGAGTTAACTCGCGCTCCTCTTCTAGCTCGGATTTTGCCTCGTCAAACATAGTCTGCGCACGTCTATTGATCCTTTTTGCTGTGTCAAAGTCATCTTTTGCATCGATACCTTTTTTCACACCATATCCACCCGCTACAATAGCCGCACCTGCTAATATAAATGGTAAAGGCATCGTTATATCTCCATGAATAAGTTGGCTTCTTTAACCAGAATCATTTGACGTTTAACCCAGTTTTCCATGTCAGTTAGCAAACTAGGCGAAATATTTAGAACTTCTGCTAAATGCCCAATAACAGCTTTCTCACTGTCTTGATAAGTTTCATCTGCATAAGCAACACCAATGAGTTCCAGCATAAACGCCACTTTTTGATGCTGAAGCTCAAATAAACTTCCTAGTTCGTCCAATTCGGATTTACTATCGAAATTTACGTTGACATCACACTGAGAGCGAATCGTTTCCAACATAAGCTCTTCTTTTTCGTCGATATGTCCATCGACAACGATAATTTTTTTTGCAAAAGCAATCAATGTTGCCTGTTGTTCATTGTTCAAATGCTGAATAAACATATTTGTCCTTTCTTAAAATGCGATTTAGCAGGGTAATTGAGAACTTTTAACTAACGCTGTAGGCTAGGGAATCCCCAGATAATTCCCTTTTTATTCAATTTAGTAGACACGCATGGTGTTGATTGATCTAATTGATTTCGCCAAAAAACTACCAGATCCAACACCATGCGTGATGTCCACATCTTACACGATTTACTCAAAAAGCAATGCCCACAAATACATCAAAAACGGCTTAATTCTCTGATGGTTGCTACAGAAGCGTTACTTGATGGCAATCAGTTGTCACTGACTCAGCTTGGTCGCAATATCTCTGGCGCGGTGGCGCCAAAGCACAACATCAAACGGATAGACAGGCTACTCGGCAACCCGCATCTACACTCTGATAAATTCGCTATTTATCAATGGCATGCAAAGTTACTCTGTGCAGCTAATCCCATGCCGGTAATCCTCATTGATTGGTCTGATGTCCGTGAACAACTGCGGATGATGACATTGCGAGCCTCTGTCAGTGTGCAAGGGCGCTCGGTTACCCTGTATGAGCGTACTTTCAAGTTTGCCGACTACAATGCTCCTCGCAGTCATAACGCCTTCTTGGCGGAGTTGGCACAGGTGCTGCCATCCCATGTTTGTCCACTGATTGTCACCGATGCAGGTTACCGCAATACCTGGTTTCGGGAGGTGGAACGATATGGTTGGTTTTGGCTTGGCCGTGTCCGTGGGGATGTCGGCTTTCTCCTGGCCAATCATGCCCAATGGCAGTCGAATAAGTCGCTTTATCCCTCCGCCACGGCGAAAGCCCGGCATATTGGTTACGTAAAACTGGGACGAAAATCGCCTATGCGCTGTCATTTACATCTGTACAAGGCTGCGCCGAAACATCGAGCCGACAAGCGGTCATCCAAAGCAGGACGCAATCATACGGCACAACAAAGTTACCGTCTTGGCAGTAAAGAGCCTTGGTTACTGGCAACCAACTTGCCTACTGAGGCGTTCTCGTCAACGCAGGTGGTCAAACTTTATGCCAGACGGATGCAGATAGAAGAAACCTTTCGCGACCTCAAAAGTCCCCAATACGGCATGGGACTCAGACAAAGCCGCAGTCGTTGTCCACGCCGTTATGATGTGTTGTTGCTGATAGCTTTGTTGGCAGAAATCCTGCTTTGGTGCATCGGTCTGGCTGCCAGGCATCTGGGATGGCAGCGGAGGTTTCAAGCCAATACGATACGTGACAGAAACGTGCTATCTGTGCTCCGGCTCGGCAAAGAAGTGAAACGACGTCCGGAATACTCAATCAAAGAATCGCATTTTCGCTGGGCTTGGGGTGAATTTCTTAAACTGGTTAACACCTCTGGGAGGCCCGAATTATGAGGGGATCCTCCAGCGCCGAGATAGAAGTTTAAATCGCGAGCAACAGATAGTTTAAAGGCCCATTAAGGGCCTTTAAAATTTGTCATTTTTGACGGCGCCGTTTGTCAATCTTCGCGGCGCGCTACATTATAGCATAGCGGCTTATTCATCTTCTGCCGGTGGCACATAGCCTTCAATCTGTACTTCCTGACCTTCGAACAGGAAGGCAACCATCTGCTCTTCCAGCAGTTTGCGATCATCGACATTCATCATGTTCAGTTTCTTTTCGTTGATCAGCATGGTCTGTTTTTTCTGCCACAGGCTCCAGGCCTCTTTGCTGATGTTGTCGAAAATGCGCTTGCCGAGTTCGCCGGGATACAGTTGGAAATCCAGGCCATCGGCTTCTTTCTTGAGATAGACGCAGTTAACTGTGCGTGCCATGTTTACTCCTTGGTCAGACTCGGTTCCAGGCTGGCCAATACCCGCTCTGTTGCAGCGGCCAGTCCCACCCGGGAAGGTTGGTTTAAGTTATACCAGAGACAGGGTTTGGGTTCCATTACCCTGTCTTTACTCTGGGCGCTGTGACCTTGGTCCAGCAGCGTGTCTGTGGCTACTTTGCTCTTTAGCCGCAGCAGCATAGGCTGGGCGTCCAGGTGAAAGTGGCTGAAGGTGTGACGAAAACCGGGTAGCTCAGTGATGCTGTGCTCTGCAAGCCCCAAGGCTTTGGCGGCTTGCAGCAGGTTTTGTCTGTTGCTGAACTCGGGGAAACACCAGAGGCCGCCCCAGATCCCGGCGGGTGGCCTTTGCTGCAGCAAGATCTCGCCATCGTGTTCCAGCACCAGTAGCCAGGCTTCTTTGGCCGGAATCGCCTTCTTCGGCTTCTTACCGGGGAATTCGCCCTGGCGCCCCATTAGCTGCGCCTTGCAGTCGCGGGCGACCGGGCACTGGTCACAGGCGGGGCGGGAGCGGGTGCAAATGGTGGCACCTATATCCATCATCGCCTGGTTGTATTTTTGGATCTCGGCCTTGGGCGTGAGCGCTTCGGTCAGCTGCCAGAGTTGGTTTTCCACATCCTTTTGCCCGGGCCAACCTTTTATGGCGCCGTGGCGGGCCAGTACCCGTTTGACGTTGCCATCCAATATGGGGTGATGTTGTCCCAAAGACAGCGACAGCACCGCACCTGCGGTTGAGCGGCCAATGCCCGGCAGTGCCAGTACCGAGTCGAAGTCGGTTGGAAACTCGCCTTGGAACTCATCACGCACCTTGATGGCGGCCTTGTGCAGGTTACGGGCGCGGGCGTAATAGCCCAAACCTGTCCACAGATGCAGCACTTCGTCCGTGTCGGCATTGGCTAGGCTGACGACATCGGGGAAACGGGCAATGAATTTTTGGAAGTAGGGGATAACAGTCGCGACCTGGGTCTGCTGCAACATGATTTCAGAAATCCATACTTTATATGGGGTCTTTTGCTGTTGCCATGGCAGAGTCTTGCGACCATTCAAGTCATACCATTTTACGATACGTTCTGCGAAAGAGGCTGTCTTGTTCATCGGCGCAGTGTAGCCGCAGCCAAGGGGCGAAACAAGGAGATTGATGCCCCCAAATGATTGACTTATTTCGTTCTTGTGGATTGTTGGTATACTTTTTCAGCATCAGGGCTTGCACTGTATGGTGAACTTTGGATAATGCCCTTCTTTTTCAAACCTCTCTAGGGGCAAAAATGAGCGAAGTCACAACGGCCGAGTTTAACGAAGAAGGCAAGTATCTGCGCAAAGTAAGAAGCTTTGTGCTGCGTGAGGGTCGCCTCACCAAGGGCCAGGCCCAGGCCATAGAAGCGCATTGGGGCAGCATGGGGCTGGATTATTCCCCCGAGCCACTGGATTTGAACGCCGTCTTTGCCCGTGAGGCAGACACAGTGCTGGAGATAGGTTTTGGTATGGGCGCCTCTCTGGTGACCATGGCCAAGGAAGCCCCCGAGCTTAACTTTATCGGTATCGAAGTGCACAAGCCCGGTGTGGGCGCCTGTCTTGCCGATGTCGGCGAAGCCGGAGTCACCAACCTGAGAGTATTCCATCACGATGCCATGGAAGTGCTGGAGCACGCCATTGCCGATAATTCTCTGGCGCGGCTGCAGCTGTTTTTCCCTGACCCATGGCACAAGAAACGCCACCACAAGCGCCGCATAGTGCAGCCGGCCTTTGCCGAGTTGGTGCGTCGTAAACTGAAAATTGGTGGTGTGTTCCACATGGCTACCGATTGGGAAAACTACAGCGAACATATGCTGGAAGTGATGAATGCCGCCCCCGGCTATCGCAACCTTTCCAGCGATGGCACTGTAGTGCCACGGCCGGATTACCGTCCGTTGACCAAGTTCGAGGCCCGCGGCCAGCGCCTGGGTCACGGTGTTTGGGATCTGATGTTCGAACGTACAGAGTAATTACACCTGAGGGAGAAGCAGTATGGCTATTCGCAGTCGTCGTTTGCGCAAGAAGTTGCGTGTTGATGAATTCCAGGAGTTGGGATTTGACGTTAGTTGGCGTTTTGCCGACTCTGTGTCGGAGGAACAGATAGATCCCCTGGTCGACCGTTTTATTGATGAAGTCATAGAACCTAGAGGCTTGGGCTTCCACGGTGGTGGCCACAGAGAGTGGGAAGGCATTATTGCCACTCAAAGAATTGGCAAGTGCACCGAAGATGACAGAAGCGCAGTCAAGGCATTCTGGGAAGCTCAGCCAATTAACGAGTTGGAAGTCACTGAGCTTTACGACATTTGGTGGAGTTGATCCCGGACGAGGCCTTGCTTGAGCAGGTGCTCGACAGGGTTCGCCCTCTGATTGGCCAGGGTAAGGTGGCGGATTATATTCCGGCCCTTGCCCGGGTCAATGCCAACAAGCTGGGGATTGCCGTTACTATGGCCGACGGCACCACAGTGGGGGCAGGGGATTATTTAGAGCCTTTTTCCATTCAAAGTATTTCTAAAGTGTTCAGCCTGACATTGGCGCTGACACTCTATGAAGAAAGCGAAATCTGGAGCCGGGTAGGCAAAGAGCCGTCGGGTCACTCATTTAATTCTCTGGTGCAGGTGGAGTTGGAGCGCGGCATTCCCCGTAATCCCTTTATCAATGCCGGGGCACTGGTCATCGCCGACTTGCTGCAGAGCCGCCTCGGGGCGCCCAAGCACAGAATGCTGGAAGTGGTTCGCCGTTTGGCGGGTAATCCGCATATCTGCTACGACAAGGTGGTGGCCGATTCCGAGTATCAGCACAGTGCCCGCAATGCTGCCATTGCCTATCTGATGAAGTCCTTCGGTAACTTCAACAATGATGTGGATACTGTGCTGCGAAGCTATTTCCATTACTGCGCCTTGAAAATGAGCTGCGCCGATCTTTCCCGGGCTATGATGTATCTGGTCCAAGGCGGTAAGGCATTGGATGGCAAAGCGCTGATATCACCGCTGCAGAGCCGCAGACTCAATGCGCTCTTGGCCACGTCCGGGCTGTACGATGGCTCGGGAGAATTTGCCTACCGGGTTGGCATGCCGGGCAAGAGTGGTGTCGGTGGCGGCATAATCGCTGTGATCCCCGGTGACATGTCCATCTGTGTCTGGTCGCCGGAGCTTGACCGCAGCGGCAACTCACTCGCCGGTACGGCAGCGCTGGAGCAACTCAGGCTGGCCGTTGGCCGCTCAATCTTCTGATCCCAAAGGCAGCACTCCGCTGCCTTTGTTTTTTTACGCCATACCATAGCTTTCAGCCTAAAGTTGCACATTAGGCGCTTGCCGGTTTTCCGGCCACTATGTAGCCCATCACCTGCGGTGCGATTTCGCACAGGCGATCCTGTGACTCGGCGTTAATACGTCCATGTAGCCTCGACGAAAACATCTGACCTACAGGGACGTAGGAAATGCCGAATTTGTCTGGAACAAAATTCGGCCCTGTTTTCGACGGTCACAGTCCCGCCTGTGCCTGGAATTAGGCGTATGTCTGCAGCTCAAAACAACTCTGTGTGGGAAGAGTTGCACCAATTCCCCCTTCGGAGCCGCCGCTGGTGTTGTTGCAAATTGGCGTAGCCGAGACAGGGATGTCGAGGCTCGAAGGTCGAGCTGGCCGTTGTGCATGGATGCATTTGCTCCACGACTTTAGGCCGCTGGTACAGCGGCTATCATGGCTTCCAGCTAAAAGTATCTAAGCTAGTATTGCCCAAGCTTCCGGCAACGGATGTTGCTCATTGCCTGCCGCAGGCTTATGCACAGGCGATCCTGTGACTCGCTGCGAGTACGTCCCTGTAAGCTCTGCCTCGCCATCCCTGGCTCGGAAGGTCACAGTTCCGCCTGTGCCTGAAAATGAGGTGTATGTCTGCGGGCATATAGGTCGCTTCAAACAAGTTAGCTCTTACAGAATTGCACCGACTCCCCTTCGGAGCCGCCGCTGGCGTTGTTGCAAATTGGCGTAGCCGAGACAGGGATGTCGAGGCTCGAAGGTCGAGCAAGGCGAATGTTGCGAAGCGACAAGTTCATGAGCGCGAGCCAAGGAAGGCGAGCTGGCCCTTATGCATGGATGCGTTTGGCGAGTCCTGAGTGTAGCCAATTTGTTTCATAAGCCAGCGGGGATTTCGGCTACGTCGGGGTGTCCTTGGGGATGCAAGGGGCTTTGGACAAGCAAAGCCTCTTGCCCGGTGTGGTTTGGCGAGTGTAGCGTAGCGACTGGCTACGAGCGAGAGCCAGGGATGGCGAACTGGCCGTTGTACATGGATGCATTTGCACCACGACTTTAGGCCGCTGGCACAGCGGCTATCATAGCTTCCAGCTAAAAGTTACTAATTAGTATTGGCAGGGCCTCCGGCGACGGATGTATCCCATTGCCTGCCGCAGGCTTATGCACAGGCGATCCTGTGACTCGCTGCGAGTACATCCCTGTAAGCTCTGCCTCGCCATCCCTGGCTCGGAAGGTCACAGTTCCGCCTGTGCCTGAAAATGAGGTGTATGTCTGCGGGCATATAGGTCGCTTCAAACAAGTTAGCTCTCACAGAATTGCACTGACTCCCCTTCGGAGCCGCCGCAGGTGTTGTTGCAAATTGGCGTAGCCGAGGCAGGGATGTCGAGCTGGCCGTTAAACAGGGAGGTTGTTGTGAATACGTCCCTTATCTCCATGGATGGAGTGTATGCCGACATTTGTCTGGAACAAATACGGTGGTAGCCTCGACGAAAACATCTGACCTACAGGGACGTAGGAAATACCGAATTTGTCTGGAACAAAATTCGGCCCTGTTTTCGACGGTCACAGTTCCGCCTGTGCCTGAAAATGAGGTGTATGTCTGCGGGCATATAGGTCGCTTCAAACAAGTTAACTCTCACAGAATTGCACCAGGTCCCCTTTGGAGCCGTCGCAGGCATTGTTGCCAATTGGTTCGAAGGGGCGACCTGGCCATTGTGCATGGATGCACTTGCTCCACGACTTCAGGCTGCTGGCGCAGCGGCGATTATGGCTTTTAATCCCGAATGCAGTGAAGAAAGGGAATAGTCTAGGCCATCGAGAGTATTTCCTGTTAAACCTTTCTTTGGTTTCTTGTGTCTTATTCATCATAACGGCTACAAGTTGGCAAAATTTGCCACTCGCAGATGGTGGATTTTCATGTTTTACAGCCTTGCTTGATGTTAATTCCTTTAGTATCAGTTAATTATAACTTTGGCACAAAGTCTGCTCTATTCTGAGCCATAAGCGGTAACCAAGTTTACTCGGCAGATTAAAACGAGAGGGAAGACAGAATGAAACAAGCGATTGGTGGATTATCTTTGGTGTGTGCACTGTTTGCGGCGGCGCCTGCTATGGCGATCAACTTTGAGCCAAGAGATGAGCAATGCGAGATGTCGCTCAACTACGACATCTCACTGGAACCCAAGAAGCTGAGCGTCAGTAATCAAGGGAAAGAACACTATCGAATTGAGCCGGGTCGCCTCTATGTGGAAGGTGAAGAGGTGGCCTTGAATGCCGAGCAGAGCAAGCTTGTCAACGAGTACTCGGATGCCATGGCTCAGCAGTTACCCGAAGTCATCTCTTTGGTGGACGATGCCGTCACCATGGCGAGCGAGGCCGTGAGCATGGCTCTGACACCACTCTTGGGTGATGCCGCCGGTGCCAAGTTGGATGAAACCATGGGCAGTCTGCAACAGCGAGTCTATGAAGTGGCTCATCGCAATGGTGACCAGTACTTCCTCGGGGCCACTGAAGAATCGCTGGAAAACGCCTTTGGTGATGAGTTTTCCAAAGAGATAGAGCAACTGGTGCAGCAGTCGCTAGGCAGTTTGATGATGGCCATGGGCAGCGCCATGATGTCAGGTGAGGGCGAAACCTTTGATGAGAAGATCAATGCCTTCAGCCAGAAGATGGAAAAGATGGGCAAGGATATTGAAGTGCAAATGGAGTCTCGCGCCCAGGAGATGGAGCAGAGAGCCGACGCGCTTTGCGACAACTTCCAACGTTTGCTGGTGCTGGAAGACAAGTTACGCAAGCAGATCCCTGAGCTGGGCGAATTCCAGGTACTGTCCGGCAAGGTTGAACTGCAGCAATAAGATTTAAGCTGGTGATTCCCCCTGTATCTTCCCCTCCCTTGATACAGGGGTTTTTTATTGGTTGTCTGTCGATTATGTCATCACTGCGGCGGTTTTTTTGGCTCAAGGCTATCCTTGGGTTAGAGTCAATAACAAAGAATTGGTATACTTCGCAAAAATAATCAAACTGGCACCCAAGTCAGGACTCAGTGACTCTACCCAGTGCGCTTTCCAAAACCCGGCAGCCCACACCCCATTATGGGGTCTTGACGGTGAGGCCCGTCGCTTTTCCAGGAAAGCTTTTACCAGTGTTGTAAACGGCTTAAGGCGACTTTCATGTTAGAACTGTTAGAACCTATCGCTATTTTCACTCATGTCGCCCGTGCCGGCAGCTTCAGTGCCGCGGCGCGTAGGCTTGGAATATCCAAATCCAAGGTCAGTACCCAGGTTGCCGATCTTGAACATAAACTCGGGATCCAGTTGATCCAGCGAACGACCCGTAGCTTAAGCCTCACCGAAGCCGGTAATCTGCTGTATGTGCAGGGGGAAGAACTGCTCCGGGATGCGGATCAGGCGGTGGCCAGTGTGCACAACCTCAATGATGCCACTCGAGGCGTGCTCAAGGTAGGTATCTCCCAGTCATTCGGCACCATGCATATTATTCCGGCATTGCCCGAGTTTATGACCCGTCATCCGGATCTCGAGCTGCAGGTGAGCCTGTTGGACCATAAGGTTGATGTGGTCAGTGAAGGCCTGGATCTGCTGCTGACCATGTCAGAGCAACTGCCTCTGGGAATGGTGGCTCGCCCGCTGATGAAGTGTCAGTTCCTGCTGGTGGCATCCCCCGGGTATGTTGCGGCTCACGGTATGCCGGCTCGTCCGGAGCAGCTGGTGGAGCACAACTGTTTGGTTTACCACGGTGAATGGCATGAGCACAGCGTCTGGCAATTCAAGAAGGGCGATGATTACTGTGAGATAGGGGTTTCGGGTAATTTCAGAGTCGACAATGCGCCGGCGCTCAAGTCTGCCGCTGTCAGTGGGCTTGGGGTGGTTTATCTCGCCAGCTATCTGCTGGAAGATGAAATAGAAAAAGGTACTCTGGTTCCCCTGCTTCCCGATTGGCAACTGACTCATCATCTGCCGCTGCAGGCGGTTTACCCCAGACGTAAACACTTGGCTCCCAAGGTGAGTGCCTTTATCGAGTTCATTAAGGATCACATAGGTACGCCACCTTATTGGGACAAAAAATATGCGGATCTGTTTGCCCAACGCCAGGAAAAATAAAGAAATATCGTTCTTATAATAGAACAATGAAAAACACTCAAGTTTCACTTGAGTGTTTTTTGTTTATATATCATATGGATGTTGGGGTTTTATTGGTTTTTTAACCGCTTTATTGTTTGATGGCCTTTAAAGATTTTTTAATAACTCAGTTGCAGTCTGTTCTGAAATCAATACAATGGTTGCAGTTGATTCGGGTGGAACCAACATACGGGTGTGCCGCGGGACTGACCCCTCCTGCTGTAGACTGCTTGGTTCAGCACAGAGTGTTAAGCCCTTATCAATGCCGACCCAGGTTTTCGAACTAAAACAATGTCGGCCTTAAAACCATCATCCTGATTTTGGTTTACCCCGGCCCTGGTGGCCGGGGTATTTTTATGCCTGTTTTCAGAACGGAATCAAGCGTATAAAAAAGCCGCTCAAGGGAGCGGCAGTTGATTCAGTTTCAAGCCTGGCTTTGCGCGGCCACCCAGTCTTTTACTTCCTGCTCCAGTACATCCAGCGGCAAGGGGCCGTTTTGCAATACCAGGGTGTGGAAGGCGCGAATGTCGAAACGCTCACCCAGCGCCTCCTTGGCGTAGGCTCTAAGCGCAAGTATCTTGTTCATCCCCACCTTGTAAGCAGTTGCCTGCGAGGGCATAACTATGTGCCGCTCAACCATTTTTACTGCGTCAGATTCGGCATTGGGAGTGTTGTCCATGTAATAGGCTATGGCTTGTTCTCGAGTCCATTTCTTGGCATGGATCCCGGTATCTACCACCAAACGGCAGGAGCGCCATAGCTCCATCGCTAATCTGCCAAAGTCTGAGTAGGGATCGCTGTAAAGCCCCATCTCCTTGGGGAAGTACTCACTGTAAAGGCCCCAGCCCTCGATATAAGCCGTGTAAGAGCCGAAGCGACGGAAGCTGGGAAGTCCTTCCAGTTCCTGGGCTATGGCTATCTGCATGTGATGCCCGGGGAGCCCTTCATGGTAGGCCAGTGCCTCCATCTGGTATTTGGGCATAGCCATTATGTCATAGAGGTTGGCATAGTAAGTTCCCGGGCGACTGCCATCGGCCGAGGGCTGGTTGTAGAAAGCCTTGCCGGCAGACTTCTCCCTGAAGGCTTCCACCTGTTTGACTATCAAAGGCGCCTTGGGCTTTACCTTGAATACTTCATCCAGGCGCGAGTTCATGTTATCGATAAGGGCGATGGCCTCTCTCAGGTAGGCTCGGCGGCCAGCGTCATTGTCCGGGAAGTAGAAGTCCTCATCTTGGCGCATAAACTCGAAGAAGGCTTTGAGATCGCCCTTGAAGCCAACTTTGTCCATGATGGCGCGCATTTCGCCGTGGATCCTGGCGACCTCGTCCAGTCCTAATTGATGAATAGTATCGGCGCTCATCTCTGTGGTGGTGGTATTGGCCAGGGCATTGTTATAGAAGGCGCTGCCGCTCGGGAATTTCCAGACACCATCTCTGCTGTCGGCCCGTTTTTCCAGGGTTTCGAGATAGGCAATCAGCTTTTGGTAAGCTGGCCTCAATTGTTTTTTGAGGGCGATGGCGGCTTGATCCAGCAGTTTATCTTGGGTGTCTTCATCCAGCTTGAGTTTTGCCAACTTGCCCTTGAAGTCGGCCCAGATAGCGCT
Source organism: Shewanella carassii (assembly GCF_019670705.1). Lineage (NCBI taxonomy): Bacteria > Pseudomonadati > Pseudomonadota > Gammaproteobacteria > Alteromonadales > Shewanellaceae > Shewanella > Shewanella carassii. The sequence goes on along the minus strand of NZ_AP024618.1, from coordinate 3,159,079 downwards.
GTCCGGCTCACCATCAAACGGCGCGCCATGAATAATATTGCGACTGTCTGAAAGCACATAGGGGAATACGAACTTGGGGGCGATTATGCCTTCCTCGGCGCGAACCTCGAGGGCGGTGATCAGCTGCTCAAACAGCTCAGGAACCCCGGCTATACGGCTGATATAGGCGCGGGCATCGGCTTCGTTGGCTATCGAGTGTTGGTTTATCAACAATGAAGGTACCAGCGAGTGAATGCCGTACATCTGGTTGACCGGGTAGTTGTAGTGGCGGAACTTATCATCGCGGATCTGGCGTTGCAGTTTGGCAGTCAACAGCTCCAGGCTCAACTTGCTCTGTGGGTCCAACTTTGTCGGATCCAGTAGTGACAGACGCTCAAGCTGCTGCTTGGCGCGAGCAAGCGCGGCATCATCGGCCGCATCTCCCAGCGAGTCCCACTTGCCGTAATCTGTTTTGATACCAAGAAAGGTCTGCCGCACCGGGCTGGCGGCAACATCTTCGTTGAAGATGGCTTCAAACAGGGCGTTGGCTTTGGCGGATTCGGCCTTGATGACCTCAGGAGCCAGGTTTGATGCTTGGTTACTCTGCCCGGAGACGGAGGCTTGGGCGAGAAGGGGATAACTGCTGCTTAAAACGGCGCCAAGGGCCAGCGTCAACAGACTTTTTCTTATGGTTATAGGCATGGACAACTTCCTTTTTGCTTGGCAATGGCAGGCCGGATGACGATGGCCCGAGTCAGGAAAGACGCACAGAAACCGCGACTGCTATGGCTCATTTGCGTCTAAAGAAGTTCATCCTAATGAAGTTGAGTAATTAAGTATTGGCGTAAATGTTAGAAAATATTTCCTCTTGCTGCTTTCGCTTTGGCAGCAGCAAGAGGAGGCTAATAAGAGATGGAGTTAACAAAACTGCGATAGCAGATCGTTGACGAACATATGTCCCTTGTTGGTGAGCTTCCAGTAGCCGGGAGTGATCTCCACCAGCCCGCGCTCGGCGGCCTGCTGCATGCCTTTATCCAGGGTGTTGGCCGCAACGCCGGTGCGCGCTTCAAATTCGCTCCAGGGGATGGGGCTCATCAGTCGCAGCCTGTTCATCAGGTACTCCAGCGCCCTGTCTTCCGGCAGCACGTTACTTACCTCAAATAGATAATCCTCTGTGGCCAAATAACCCTTTGGATGTTTTATCTTTACCGTGCGTACTATGCGGTCCTGCTCCGGTAGCGTCAGCTTGCCGTGGGCGCCGCAACCAATTCCCAGATAATCACCGAATTCCCAATAGTTGAGGTTATGGCGGCACTGAAAACCGGGTTTGGCGTAGGCGGATATTTCATACTGCTGGTAGCCAAGGGCTGCAAGTCTTTGCTGGCCCTGTTCATAGATGTGCCAAAGCGCTTCATCGTCCGGCAGCTGCGGCGGGCGTGAATGAAACAGGGTATTGGGCTCTATGGTGAGCTGATACCAGGACAGGTGCGGAGGATTGAGCGCCGCCGCCGTGTCGATATCGGCCATGGCCTCTTCAAAGCTCTGGTTCGGCAGACCGTGCATCAGATCCAGGTTAAAGCTCTGGTATCCGGCTGCGGCAACGCCTTTGGCGGCGTTGACGGCTTCATCCTTGCCGTGAATTCGCCCCAGCAGGTTGAGCTTGTCTTTGGCAAAGCTCTGCACACCTATGGAGAGGCGAGTGACACCTGCGGCGCGGTAAGCGCTGAAGTCATCATGTTCCAGAGTGCCTGGGTTGGCCTCCATGGTGATCTCTATGTCATAGGCAAAGGCAATGCGCCGGTTCACGCCTTGCAGCAGCCTGCCTATCTGGGCAGCATCGAACAGAGAGGGGGTGCCGCCACCGATAAAGATGCTGTGCAGTTGCCGGCCTTGAACATAGTGCAGGTCGGCGTCGAGATCGCCAAGCAGGGCATCGACATATTCTTGCTGCGGCAGCTCACCCTGTTTTCCGTGAGAGTTGAAATCACAGTAAGGGCATTTCTGCACACACCAGGGAATATGAATATAGAGACTTAGCGGTGGCAGCGTCAGCATCAGCCGAGGATCCCCTGTTGTTTGAAGGCTTCAAGCAGCAATTTCAGCGCCTTGCCTCTGTGGCTGAGATGGTTCTTTTCATCACTGCTGAGCTCGGCGGCAGTTTGCTGGTAACCACAGGGAATGAATACGGGATCATAACCATGGCCATTGTCACCCTTGGGTTCAAAACCTATTTCCCCTTCCCAAGCGGCCTGGCAGATGATGGGAGTCGGATCCTTGGCATGACGCATATACACAAGTACACACTGGAAACGGGCGGTACGGGGGGCAGGCGTTGCCTCTATGGCGCCAAGCAGCTTGTTGTAGTTGCCTTCATCCGAGGCGTTGGTGCCACTGTAACGGGCGGAATAGATGCCGGGAGCGCCGTCCAGAGCATCAACTTCGAGGCCGGAGTCATCGGCGATAGCGGGCAAGCCGGTGATTTCGGCGGCATGGCGCGCCTTGATAATGGCATTTTCAACAAAAGTGGTGCCGGTTTCTGCCACTTCAGGCACGTCGAATTGGTTTTGTGGCAACACCTCAATATTGAAGGCGCTGAACATCTCGGCGAATTCTTTGAGTTTTCCCTTGTTGCCACTGGCAAGCACTATCTGTTTCATCTTGGATTTTCCTTATTTCGCAATGCCGACAATAGTACCATTTTGCAAAAGAGTTTACTCACTCAGCGACAATGAAAAGGCGCGAAAACAAGTAGAGCAGTGGAAGGTTTATCGGTAGCAATCGACATTGGTCTAGGCCAATCTGGTGTGAGCCTGAATGGCCGATGTCGCTTCTTTAAGCCGGCGGTCAATAGCCACTCGGGGCGGCCATAAAAAAACGCCGCTTATTCGGCGGCGCTCTATTGACGGAATGTACCGCTCAATCGACGTAGAATTTCTGTTTGAAGGTCAGAGTGGTGTTGAGCTCGTTGCCGTGTTTGATCAGGATTTGAAAGTTAATCTCCTGATCGTCGCGATAGGGCACCTCGGCAATATAGTAGATGGCATCACCCTCGCGAATTTCGCGGAATTTCAACTGCATTCTGGCATCGATAAGATTGTTGGCCAGGCCGGATATCTCGACCGATACTGCCGGATTGCCCTCTTCACTGGTATCCAGTACGGCGATATTGATGATACCCGTATAACGGCTGCGTTCTATGCCATAGTTCTTGGCGATGGATGGGGTCAAAAAGGTGCTGCCCAGCGCCATATAGTGGATATCGAAATGGCCGACGGCCTGCTTCTGTTCGGCCTGAGCGACACCGGCCAGAGAGCCGAGGCACAAAAGCAGGGTCAAAAATTTGCGCAACATAATGCTTTACCTGAGGTTAAGTGTGTTGAGTTGATTATAGTCCCTTGTCTGCTGCGATGGCATCAGAGCAAGGCCTCGATTTCTGCGGGCAGTATCTTGGGCGACTCAATACGCACCTGCTTATGGCGGCCCAGCTCTCCCTTGACTATGACTATCTGCCCCTTGGGCACCTTGAAGGCCTTGGACAGATACTTGGTCAGGTGGGCGTTGGCCTTGCCGTCCACAGGTGGCGCGGTAATGGCCACCTTGAACTCTTCACCATGCAGGCCAACCAGTTGATCCCGGCTGGCCTTGGGCTGGATATAGAGATTGAGCAGCAGATCCTGCTGCTCCCAGCTAACAGCTTTCATCAGGCAATGGCCCAGAAAGGAATTGTCTTGGCCAGCAGTATGTTAATGAAATTCATCAACACCATCAGCACCAGCAGTGACAAGTCCAGCCCGCCCATGGGCGGCAGGAAGCGGCGAATGGGCGCCAGCAGTGGCTCGGTCAACTGCATCATCACATACTCAATCGGATTGCGGCCCTGGCTGACCCAACTGAGGATGGCGCGGATGATCAGGATCCAGAACAGCAATACCCCAGCCTTTTTAAACAAGGACACCAGCGCAAACATCAAGGTGGCAACCAGGTTGAACTCCTGGCCCGCCATCAGGGTCAGCAAGAGTATTTTGACCACCACCACCAGCAGAGCCAGCACCACAGAGGCCGTATCCAGACTGCCTATGGAGGGTAGTATCCGCCGCATGGGCGCCACAATCGGGTGGGTGGCCTTGACGATAAACTGGCTGAAGGGGTTATAAAAATCTGCCCGCACCAGCTGCAGCCAGATCCTCAGTATGACTACCATAAAATAAAGGTCGAATACGACTGTAATCAGGTAAATCAATGCGTCATTCATGAAAAGTTTCGCCCTTGGGTCGTTTAGAATTCTTTGGCCATGGCTTCAGCCCTGGCAATACAGTTGTTCATTGCTTGTTTGATCAGTCCCTTTAGATCACCCCGTTGGAAGGTTTCCACCGCTTCATGGGTGGTACCGCCCTTGGAGGTGACATTCTGCCGCAGTTGGCCGGCGCTCAGCTGAGGATTTTGAATCATCATCTGTGAGGCACCCAGCGCCGCCTGCTGCACCAGTAACCTGGCCTTGGATTCATCTAGCCCCAGTTCTTTGGCCGCATCCATCATGCCTTCCATAAACAGGAAAAAATAGGCCGGAGAGCTGCCTGCCAAGGCGATCACCAAATTGAGATCCGCTTCTTTGTCTACCCACAGGGTCTCGCCGCCACTGGCCATAATCTGCTGACAAAGATCTTTATCCGCCTGCTCAACCCCACTTGCGGCATAAAGGCCTGTCATGCCACAGCCAAGTTGGGTTGGGGTGTTGGGCATAGTGCGGATAAGCTTAATCTGTTGGCCGAAGTAGTCATTGTATCTGGCGGCCGGGATCCCTGCCGCTATGGTAATAAACAGCTTATCGGCCAGCGGCAGTGTTGCCAGTTGCTCACACACCTGTTGCATCAGTTGCGGTTTGACCGACAGCACTATGATATCGGCCCAGTCACAGGCGGCTTGGTTGTCTGTGGTGGTGAGGATGCCGAAATCGCACTTGAGGGCATCGAGTTTAGCTGTACTTGGGTTGCTGGCCTGGATCAATTCAGCCGGATAACCGCTGCCCACCAGCCCGCTGATGATACTGCGGCTCATATTGCCGGCGCCGATAAAACAGATTTTCTTTTGAGCCATGCGGTCCCCTGTCACTTGTGATTGGAGTGTATCCCGCATCGGGTTTGACCGTGCGGGAGATATTAGTATTTGGGCCAATACTATCAAAAACAAGGTCTCAGCGGCCAATCTCAGATCTTATTGGCTGGTTTATCAGCCGTAGTTACGCTCGCCGAAAATAGCGCTGCCGACTCTGACCATGGTAGAGCCCTTGGCGATGGCGAGCTCAAGATCCTGACTCATACCCATGGACAGGGTATCTACCTGTGGAAACTTGAGCTTCAGTTCGGTAAACAGTTGCTGCATGTGCGACAGCTCCGCCTCAAGCCTTGGACCTTCACCGGCACTGGGAATTGTCATCAGTCCCCTGAGTTTGAGGTTGGGCAATGAGTCCACCAGGCTTGCCAGCTCAAACATCTCGCTCTGTGTTGCTATTCCTGCTTTGGAACTCTCACCCGAAACATTGATTTGGATGCAGATTTCCAGTGGTTGCATGCCTTCTGGGCGCTGCTCCGACAGGCGGCGGGCGATCTTTTCCCGCTCCAGAGTGTGCATCCAATGGAAGTGCTCGGCGACAATTCTTGATTTATTGGATTGCAGCGGGCCGATAAAGTGCCATTCTATATCGGGACAGCGCTGCGCCAATTCCATGGCTTTCTGTTGCCCCTCCTGGACATAGTTTTCGCCAAAGCAACGTTGCCCGGCGGCATAAGCTTGTTCAATGTCGGCGACCGGCTTGGTCTTGCTGACAGCCAGCAGCTTGATCTCGCTTGCATTTCGGGACGAAATTTGCGCCGCTTGAGCTATCCTGCGCTGGGCTAGTGCCAGTCTGTCTGCTATTGTTGTCATGATGTAAACTTTTTGGTTGAACGGATATCCCAAACTATGGAAATCACTGAATTATTGGCCTTTAGTGTAAAGCATAACGCTTCGGATCTGCACCTGTCGGCCGGTGTGCCTCCCATGATACGCGTCGATGGCGAGGTCAGAAAGATTAATGTCCCTGCGCTTGATCACCAAGGGGTTCACAGACTTGTCTACGACATAATGAATGACAAGCAGCGTAAGGATTATGAAGAGTTTCTGGAAATCGACTTTTCCTTTGAAGTTCCCAATCTGGCGCGTTTTCGTGTCAATGCCTTCAATCAGTCCCGCGGCGCCGCCGCGGTTTTTCGTACTATTCCCAGCGACATTTTGACTTTGGAACAACTGGGCGCGCCGGAAATCTTCAAGAAAATCGCTTCATATCCTCGCGGCCTGGTGCTGGTAACCGGCCCGACAGGTTCGGGTAAGAGTACCACCCTGGCGGCGATGATAGATTACGTCAATGAGAACCGCCACGATCATATTCTCACCATTGAAGACCCTATCGAATTCGTGCACCAAAACAAGCAATGCCTTATCAACCAGCGGGAAGTGCACCGCCATACCCACAGCTTTAACGCCGCCCTCAGAAGCGCCTTGCGTGAAGACCCGGATGTCATCCTGGTCGGTGAGATGCGGGATTTGGAAACCATACGCCTGGCGATGACCGCAGCAGAAACCGGCCACTTGGTGTTCGGTACCTTGCACACCACCTCGGCGGCCAAGACCATTGACCGTGTGGTTGACGTATTCCCCGCAGGCGAGAAGGACATGGTGCGTACCATGTTGTCTGAGTCGTTGCAGGCGGTTATCTCCCAGACCCTGATCAAGAAGGTTGGCGGCGGCCGGGTGGCGGCCCATGAGATCATGATGGGTACCCCGGCTATCCGAAACCTTATCCGTGAGGACAAGGTGGCACAGATGTATTCTGCTATCCAAACCGGTATGGCTCATGGCATGCAAACCTTGGAGCAGAGCCTGCAGAACCTGGTGAATCGCGGCTTGATCAGTCGGGAAGATGCCATGGCCAAGAGTTCCAACAAACAAGCGAATTTCTAAGGAGTCCCCATGGACGTCAGACCTTTTCTCAAGGCTATGGTGGAGCGTAAGGCCTCGGATCTCTTTATTACCGCGGCCTTTCCTCCCAGTGCCAAGGTGGACGGTGAACTCAGACCCTTGGCGGAAAACGCCTTTACCCCGGCGCAGTCGCTGGAGTTTGTTGAGTCTTTGATGACGCCGGAGCAGAAAAAAGAGTTTCACGAGACCCGCGAATGTAACTTTGCCGTGGGCGCCAAGGAGTTGGGGCGTTTCCGGGTCAGTGCCTTCTGGCAACGGGAGTCGGCGGGCTGCGTGATGCGGCGCATCGAAACCAAGATCCCTACGGTGGAGCAGCTGTACCTGCCGCCCATTCTCAAAGACTTGGTAATGAGCAAGCGCGGATTGGTGATCATGGTAGGGGGAACCGGTACGGGTAAGTCTACCTCGCTGGCGGCACTTATCGGTTACCGTAATGCCAATGCCAGGGGACACATACTCACCATCGAAGATCCGGTGGAATTTGTTCACCAACACGGCAAGAGCATTATCACCCAGCGGGAAGTGGGTATAGATACCGAGTCGTTTGATGCGGCGCTCAAGAGCTCATTGCGCCAGGCGCCGGACGTTATCCTTATCGGTGAGATCCGTACCCAGGAAACCATGGAGTTTGCCCTGTCGTTCGCCGAAACCGGCCACTTGTGTATGGCAACTCTGCACGCCAACAACGCCAACCAGGCGCTGGATCGCATCATGCACCTGGTGCCTGAGAGTAAGCACCAACAGCTCTTGTTTGACCTGTCGCTTAACTTGCGCGGTATTGTGGCCCAGCAGCTGGTACCCAAGGTGGACGGCAGCGGTCGGCGCGCCGCCATCGAAGTGCTGATTAACACTCCCAGGGTGGCTAGTCTTATTCAAAAGAACGAGCTGCACGTGCTTAAGGAGACCATGGCCAAGTCCAACGAGCAGGGGATGCAAACCTTCGATCAGGCGCTGTTCAAGCTCTACTGTGAAGGGGAGATCAGTTACGCCGATGCACTGCATCATGCTGATTCGCCAAACGACCTGCGACTGATGATTAAACTCCACAGCAACGACACCGGTAATTCAGGTTTCATGGAGGGGGTCACCCTGGATATGGATTAATAGGTTGATACCGTTTTCAGTAGGATTTTAACTACTCTACTTGGATGAAAGGGCGTCACTCTGACGCCCTTTGTGTTGATATTGAGTGGATTGTTCGAAAAGTGGTGGCGGTTTTGTTATTGTGTTGCGCCTGTTTTGTGAAAGGATGAAAGGGGAATGCAATTGCAGCAAACCACTTTATTTTCAGTTTTGGGGCTGGCGCTGGCCGGTTGTTTCTCTCTGCCGGCCGCGGCCGTGCCGGTTTCCGACGAGCTGGATATCGGCGGAGCGGTACGAGTCAACTATGGCTGGAAAGACTATGATGACGATGCCAAGTTAGAGTTCGAGCTGTTTCGTGCCGATGTCAAATACGACAATGGAGAACTGTTTGCATCGGCTCAGTATCGTTGGTATCAGGATCAGGATGTGATCCAGCATGCCTTCTTTGGCTATCGTTTTTCAGAAAACTCGGACATTCGCCTCGGGGTCACCCAGGTGCCTTTCGGTTTGCTGCCCTATGCGGCTCATTCCTTCTGGTTCGGCGCGACTTATTATCTCGGCTTTGAAGACGACTATGATGCCGGTATTCACTGGCAGTACAACAAGGACGGCTGGCGCTACGATCTCGCCTGGTTTGCCAATGATGAATATGGCGACGGCAGTCGCTTCAAGCGTTATTCCTTCGATGTCGCCACCACAGAAAACGCCCCCTATGAAGAGGCAGGGCGGTTTAACGCCAGAGTCGAGCGCAGCCTGAAGTATGGCGAGTTTGCCCATAAACTGGGCGCCTCTGTGCAATACAGCCGTTTGGACTACAAGCCCATGGCCGGCGCCGTTGCCGGTGAAGACACTGATGGCCTGGCGGTAGCCGCCCATTGGCAAATGGATTGGCACGCCTGGCAGACTCAGGTGCAGTATCTGCATTATGACTATGACATGCCCGGCGAGCGTTTGGCGCTGTCGGCCTTTGCTTACCCGTTTGAAATAGCGGCCGAGGCTGATGTGCTCACATTTAACCTGTCGCGCAGCATAGACGTTGATTGGGGCCCTATTACTCAGCTCAACTGTTATAACGACTACAGCCAGGTATTTGCTTCGGGGACCGGGTTGGATGACTCGGTGCAGAATGTCACAGGGTGTGCCATCAGTGCCGGTAAGTTCTATTCTTATGTCGACTGGATTGCCGGTAAAAACATGTGGTTTGTCAACGGCCCCGGTATAGGCATTGCCGAAGGCGACAGCAGCTGGCATTCAAGGCTGAATATCAATGTCGGCTTCTATTTTTAACTGCTGAAGCTAAACTGCTGTAGAGTGCAAACAAGAGATCAAACAAATGGAGGTGTTATGCTGAAGACATTCAAGCCCCTGGCAAGATTGAATTTAACCTTGCCGACATTGAAGGGACTGGCTTTGACTGGTTTGGCTTTTACAGCATGGGTTTTGGCACCCACGGTGGCTGTTGCCGGTCAGTGCCCCGATTACCTCAATATCAAGTTGAGAAAGCTCCATTCCCAGGAGTCTATCGACCTGTGTGAACTCACCCAAGGTAAACCTGTGCTTCTGGTCAATACCGCCAGCAATTGTGGTTTTACGCCTCAATTCAAGGCGCTTGAAGCCCTGCATAAGGGCTACCGCGAGCGTGGGCTGGTGGTGATAGGTTTCCCATCCGATGACTTCTTCCAGGAAGAAAACCAAGAGAAAGATACCGCCAAGGTGTGTTACATCAACTATGGCGTAACCTTCACCATGGTGGCCACTTCAGCGGTTCGCGGCAGCGATGTGAACCCGGTATTTGCTTATCTGGGGCAGCAGGCCGGCGCGCCCAAGTGGAACTTCTACAAGTACCTGGTCAGTGGCGATGGGAAACAGGTGCAGAGCTTTAACTCCAGAGTTAAACCCGATAGCGATGAATTGATCAAAGCGATTGAATCTGTGCTTTAATATCTGACTTATTGATTTTCTATCTGAGGTGATTTTGGCTAAGTTTATCGGTCTTGATAAAGACAAGGGCCACGCCGGGCGTGGTAAAACCGGGATATTGCTGTTGAATCTGGGGACGCCGGACGCACCGACACCCGCGGCGGTGCGGCGTTATCTGGCCGAATTTCTCTCCGATCCCAGGGTGGTGGAGATCCCCAAGGCGCTGTGGAAGCTTATTCTCCATGGCATTATTCTCAGGGTCAGGCCGGCCAAATCGGCGGCCCTTTACCGTGAGGTGTGGACTGATAAGGGCTCGCCACTGATGGATATCAGTGAGCGCCAGACCCAGGCCTTGGCTGAAAAACTCAAGGCCGAAGGCGTTGAAGCCGAAGTTGCCTTGGCGATGCGTTACGGCAACCCGGCGGTGGGCGATGTGCTCAAACGCCTGCACAATCAAGGGGTCGATAAACTGGTTGTGCTGCCGCTCTATCCTCAATATGCCGGTCCTACCACGGGCTCTGCATTTGATGCCATAGCCAAAGAGTTGACTCAATGGCGTTACCTGCCGTCACTGCACTTTATCCATACCTACCACGATAATCCGCTGTTTATCGAGGCGCTGGCCGAGTCCATCGAAGCTGACTTTGCCCAACACGGCAAACCGCAGAAATTGGTGCTGTCGTACCATGGTATGCCGGAGCGGAATCTCAAGCTGGGCGACCCTTACTACTGCTTCTGTATCAAGACCTCAAGATTGTTGGCCGAACGTCTTGGGCTGGCAGAGGATGATGTGATCAGCAGCTTCCAGTCCCGTTTCGGCAAGGCCAAATGGCTGGGCCCTTACACGGATGAAACCATGATGGCTCTGCCAAAGCAGGGGATCACAGATGTAGCCGTTGCCTGTCCGGCATTCAGCGCCGACTGCCTGGAAACTCTGGAGGAGATTGCCGGGCAGAACCGTGAGTTCTTCGAGCAGGCCGGTGGTAAGTCATTCCGCTATATAGCGGCGCTCAACGACAGGCCGCGCCATATAGAGATGATGGCGGAGTTGGTTCGTCCCTATCTGTAAGCGCTCGTCCCCCTATCCAGGGCTGCAGTCCGGCAGCCCTGCCAACAATATTTGACACTGCCGCTGTTTGCGGATCGCTTCGCTGCCCTTGTTGCCTGCCACGCTATGCCTTAGCTTGGCAAGTTGAATGTTAATTTATGGTTAACAACAGAAGAATAAGGATAAGGCATCATGGATCGCGAGCAGATATATGCCAGCATGGCCGGAGAGGGTCGACTGGATTATGAAAAGTACCTCAATACTCCCAAATTGCTCAGCTGTCAGAAGCCCTATGAGCAGCTGTGTAACGCCGATGAGTTGCAGTTTCAAATAGTGCATCAGTCGGAGGAGTTGTGGATGAAGCTCATCTGTTACACCCTGCTGGAGATTGATGAGCGTATGGCCGCAGGGGAGACCTTTAAGGTGTTGACCCTGTTTGCCCGGGTACATAAGGCGATGGGGTTTCTTATCGAGCAACTGAGTATTCTCGACACTATGTCCATCAAGGATTATCAGGCAATTCGGCTGCAGCTGGGCAACGGCAGCGGTCAGGAGTCACCGGGATTCAGAACCCTGTTGCAGCTTTATAAGCCGCTGTGGCTCACCTTTGAGCGAGTCTACCTTGAGCAAAAGGGGCTGACAGTCGAGCAGATATACAACAGTGAATACCGTCATGATGAAAGCTATATGGTGGCCGAGGCCATGATAGAGTACGACCAGCTGTTTCAGCACTTCCGTTACCATCACATCAAACTCATTCACAGAAGCATAGGCATAGACAGCATGTCGCTGAAGGGGCGCAGCACTGAAATCCTCAACTCAGGTATGAAGATGCAGTTTTTCCCTAAACTATGGCAAATTCGCGGTCAAATGACAGATATCTGGGGCGGTGTTTACGGTGTCAAACGCGACTCGATTGCCGACTGAGGAGCCTGGAATGTCGTTGAAATCGCGTTTTCATCTGCCCGAAGGGCACTATTTTTTGTCCCACTCTGTGGGCGCCATGCCAAAGGGCTGCGAAGCTGCGATCAGCGAGTTTCTCGGCGCCTGGAAGCATCAAGGCGGTGAAGCCTGGCCTGTGTGGCTCGAGGGGGTTGAGCAGTTTTTGCAGCAACTTGCGGCTTTGACCCGAGTTCCCGCCAGTGGCTTTTGCCCGCAGCTGAATCTCTCTTCGGCTTTATCCAAGCTGGTCGGCGCCCTGCCGAATGCCAAGCCCGGTCAGCGGATCTTGGCCACTGAACTGGATTTCCCCTCCATGGGGTTTGTACTGCAACAGGCCGAGAAGAAGGGCTACCGCCTGCAGTTGCTTGAGCCGCAAGCCGGGCTGGTGTCTTTGAGTCAGTGGCAACAGGCCCTGGGAGAGGATGTGGCGCTGGCCTTTATCACCCATGCCATTTCTGAAACCGGTCAGTTGCAGTCCGTGAGTGAAATTTGCGCTCTGGCCCGAAGTTTAGGGGTAATGACTGTGGTGGACATTGCCCAGTCTCTTGGAGTCATACCGATAGATTTGGGGCAGTGGCAGGCTGATGCTGTCTTGGGGTCCTGCGTTAAATGGTGTTGTGCTGGCCCAGGGGCGGCCTTTTTATGGCTCAGCGATAGGTTGGCCCAGACGCTGGAGCCTGTTGATCTGGGATGGTTCTCCCATGAGGCGCCGTTTGAGTTCGATATCCATGATTTTCGCTATGCCAAGGGAGCAAAAAGGTTTTGGGGGGGCACGCCTTCCGTATTGCCTTACATGCTGGCGGCGGCGTCACTGCAGCAGCTGCGTGCTTTCGGCGATAGCCAAATTTATCAACACAATCAGCGTCTGGGGCAGGGGATCCTGGATTGTGCCCTGAGTCATGAACTCAAGGTGGTGACGCCCAATATCAGCGGTGAGCGCAGTGGCACTGTGGTAGTCGATTTCGCCGATAGGCAGGCGGCACAGCAAGTGTTCAACAGATTGGGGATCAAGACAGACTTGCGCCCAAGATTCGGCTTTCGCTTTTCGCCGCATATCTATACCGATGGTGAGGATATGGAGGCTTTGCTGCAGGGGCTCAGACAGTTGGCCGGCAAAAGGCCCTGATCGCTTGGGGGCAGGGTCTAGGGCCGATCCAGATGGGACTCATTCCTGAGGAAGCCGAAATAAGATTGGACCAGCTGCGGCTTAAACTCCCCGGGAGTCTTTAAGCCGCTGAAGTTTCAGTACTGGTTCTCGAAATAGCTTTCGATGATCAGCACAGCAGAGACGGCATCGATCTGGCCCTTGGTCAGCGCCTTGAAGCCACCGAGTTCAAATAATCTGGCCTTGGCATCGGCCGTGGTCAGGCGTTCATCCTGGGTGGCCACCTTGACACCGAAACGCCCGGCAATACGGTTGGCAAACTTACGGGCTCTCTGGGTCATCTCCTGCTCTGTGCCATCCATATTGAGTGGCAGTCCCACCACCACGAGATCCGGTTGCCATTCTTCGATTAAAGCCGCTATCTGCTGCCAATCGGGAATACCATCCACTGCCTTGATGGATGTCAGTGGGCTGGCACTGCCGGTCAACTGCTGACCTATGGCTATGCCTATGCTCTTAGTGCCGAAATCGAAGCCCAGTACGGTTTTTGCTGTCATTTTGCCTCTGTAATCAAGCGTGTCCCATCTGGCTGGACATTTGCCAGATATCGAATCCCAGTGATTGGGTGGCCTTGAGCCAACGATGCTCATGGGGAGTATTGAACAGTATCTCGGGTGTGGCGGGAATGGTCAGCCAGCTGTTTTCCGCCAGTTCTTGCTCCAGCTGGTGGCGGCTCCAACCAGCGTATCCCAGCGCCACCAGAAAATGCTCCGGCGCCTTTGAGGTGCCAAGAGAGGTCAAAATATCCCGTGAGCTGGTCAGCATTATCTCGTCATTGATGGCAGTGCTGTTGGCCCAATGGGGTTGACTACTGTGCAGTACAAAGCCCCGCTCCGGGTTCACCGGACCGCCTACCAGTACGCTGTTGTCTATTGAAGGCTTGAGAGATTCCTCTTCTGCCAGCTCCATCTGCAGCAGTAACTCATCAACCTCAATGCCTATGGGACGATTGACCATGAGTCCCATGGCGCCCTTGCTGTCGTGCTCGCACACATAGATGAGCGAACGCTCGAAGAAAGTATCATCGAGCGAAGGCATGGCGATAAGAAAATGATTTTGCAAACTGTCCATCATACTGCTCCTGGTACTTGTTGCCTGTCAGCCGCCGGCCAGCTTCACCTTGTAGCCCAGCTTCTCCAGCAGGCCCTGGATTTGCTCACGATTGTCGGTCTGGATCTCGATGTCGAACGCTTTTACCGTGCCGCCGCAACCGCATTGCTTCTTGAGTTTTTGTGCCAGTTCTTTCAGCGCCTTGGCATCCAGTCCCAGCCCCTTGATCACTGAAACACCTTTGCCTTTGCGGCCCTTGCTGTCCTTGTGGATCCGGACGATACCATCGGATGTCGGGACTGTAGCTTGTTCCTTGGGCTGGCTGATACGGCCTTTGTCGGTACTGTATACCAAACTGACATTAGGATCTGTTTTCATTGTTGATGCTGATCTATGGTTTATGGGCGCAGTCTAGCAGATTTAACCTAAGCGCCCAATGGCTTGCTCCAAGCCGCTGAAATCAAAAAAAAGCCACCGTTAAGGTGGCTGGTAAAAAACTGAAATTGTGCAGGGAACAATATCAGCCACCGGCTTGGACGCCGGCAATCACAAGAAGATGTCAGGAAAGCAGTATTCCGCCAAGCACTGCCACCACAGATAAAAAGGCGCAGGGCAGCATCAGTATTCTTAGCTTGGGCACCAGTAGTGTCAGTGTCGTCAGGACGAAGCCGAAAGCGGCCAGATCAAAAGGTGAAATCTGTTGCTCGACCAATCTGGCACCGAGCCAACCGAGAATGAGCAGCGGCAGGATAAGCAAACGCCTGGCTTGACTGATGCTGCCTATTCCGGCCAGTTCCTGCGCCTGTT
Source organism: Shewanella carassii (assembly GCF_019670705.1). Taxonomy (NCBI): domain Bacteria; kingdom Pseudomonadati; phylum Pseudomonadota; class Gammaproteobacteria; order Alteromonadales; family Shewanellaceae; genus Shewanella; species Shewanella carassii. The sequence goes on along the minus strand of NZ_AP024618.1, from coordinate 3,144,071 downwards.
GTAGCAAAGAATTTCGAGTCAGCAAAACACCACTGGCAATAATAAAGAATGCGAGATACCAAAACATGAGTCATTCACTATTCAATCTACATGATAATCATTATCATTTGGTGCTATACTGAAGTCAAGCTGAATCGGTAAACTAAATTTTGTTAAATTCGGTTGTAGAGCAGAAGATTGAAATGTAAGCTGATTTCATGGGTTTTTATGGCCGTTTCCTGGCCTGGGTAAACGAGGAAATTTCGATGAAGTATCTGATAACAGCCGCAATGGCACTGATGCTAAGTGCTTGCAGTACACTGAATACTGGCTGGGATTATGACCCGGGTGTGAACTTCAGCCAGTACAAGAGTTATGCCTGGGTGGAAAAGCAATCCGAAGACACCAGCTATCATCTGGATGGTTTGATGGATCAGCGAGTACGTGATGCCTTGGATCGGCAGTTGGCACAAAAGGGCCTGCAGATTGCTATCAAGGAAAACGCCGATATCCTGGTTAACTATTTGACCAAGGTAGACAAGAAAATCAATGTCGACACTTTCAACACCAACTATGGTTACAACCCATATTGGGGGCCGGGTTGGGGCTGGGGCGGCAATATGCAGACCCAAACCACAGTACGCGAATATGAAGTCGGTACTTTGATTGTGGATCTGGTCGACGCCAAGTCCGGCAAGCTCATCTGGCGTGGCTCAGTGGCTGACACTATTCGCGATAGCGATACTCCGCAAAAGCGAATTGCCAAGGTTAACGAGGCGGTAGCCAGTGTAATGAGCAACTTCCCGCCCAAGGTGGAAAAATAACCTCTGATCCACGCGGGTACATTGTGGGAATTCAACATTGGAATAAAGCGGCATAAAGCCGCTTTATTGTTTTTTAAGCAGTTCACGCAGTAGTTGCCGCATTCTGACATTGACTCTGGACACCTGACTGGCCGATGACTGGAGTACATCCACATTGGCCTGCCAGCCGCCTACTTCAAAATCCAGCTTTACGGCCTGTAATTCCCCCTTACTCATTGCTTCCTGAGCCAAAGGCCTTGGCAGCAGTGCCCAACCAAACCCTTGTTTGGCCAGCTCCAACAGGACGTAATAGTTGTCGGCAAACCAAACATCCGGCGAGTGCACCTGAACGAACCAGAAATTACTCGAGTATTTGCTGCCTATGACCAGTTGTCTGTGCAGTTTGAGAATATCCGTATGCATGGCACGTATCTCGGCCAAGGGGTGTTTGGGGCTGACCAGTAACTCAAAAGTCACAGTGCCTATGGTTTCAAAGTCCAGGGTTTCGGGGTAAACCGGTTCACTGAACAGCAGGCCCAAAGTGGCTTTGCCTTCCTTGACCAGAGCAATCACATCTTTGCTCGAGGCGCACAGCAAACTCAGGCAAATTTGCGGAAACTCTAGCTCCAGTTGTCTGAGCAGATCGCCGAGGCGGTTGTAGGGGATCCCTTCATCAACCGCCAGAATCACTTCCATTGATGTGTCACTGCCCAAACCTGATACCTGTTGAGCCAATCTGCGGTGCTGCGCCAACACGGCTTTGGCGTAGGGCAACAGGTGATGCCCAGCCGCGGTCAATTGGGGATAACGACCGCTGCGGTCAAAGAGTTGCAGCCCGGTATCCAGCTCCAGATTCATTATCTGCTGGCTAATACCGGATTGCACTTTACCCAGTTGTCTGGCGGCGGCTGAAAAGGAGCCCGTCTCGACACTGGCGACAAAAGCTTCCAATTGTTCTGTGGTTAACATATCACTAATGGTGATGGTATCTAACTTTTATGTATCTTAATGATAGATGATAATCCGCGGCCTGTTAATCAGAATGGAAATAAGCATGACTACTCAAGAACGTATTTTTCAGGCGCTACTATTCGAAGCCATAGCCCTTATTCTATTAATCCCGGTTGCCTCCTGGGCCACAGGCAGCGCAGTGAGCACCATGGCAGGCGTGAGTGTTTTCTTAAGTGTGTGTGCCATTGTGTGGAACTACTTGTACAACCTGGGGTTTGACCGGCTTTATGGCAATAACCGTGATGCCCGTGGTATTGGGCTCAGGTCATTGCATACCCTGGGATTTGAAGGTGGACTCATTCTGGTGACGGTTCCCGCTATTGCCTGGGCGCTGGAAACCAGCTTGCTCAACGCTTTCTTTATCGAAGCCGGTATTCTGGTGTTCTTCTTTTGCTACAACCCCTTGTTTAACTGGTTCTATGACAGTTTGCGGCTCAAGTATGTCGGCCCATATCAGCAAGGTGTTAAACAATAAAATGCTGTTCCGTTAATTCATTCACTAATTGTCATCAACCAATAATGGTTTGTCTTGGTTAAAAATACGGATATCTATACAATGTGTCTCTGAAAAACTGTGACTTGAGTCATCAAAGCTTCAATGTTGATTGTGGATTATTCTCTGCAGTGACACAGTCGATACTATGGCTTAAATGAGCGGGGAGAGCCGAGTGATAAGTGGTTGGCGAGTGACTTTAGGCTTGGCATTATTGTTGTTGAGTTGGGGCGTGTTTGCCTGGGGTGACTCAGACGGTGATGGCGTCCCTGATAACAAAGATGCCTGTCCCGGAACTCAGACACTGATACCAGTGAGTGCCAATGGTTGTGTCTTGGACAAGGCCTTTTCTCTGACGGATATCTGTCTGCCAACAACTGCTGCCGGTACCTATCCTGCAGGTTGCGGCATCGCTGAACCTGTCAGGCTATATTTCGACTTGGGCTCGGCGCAGATACCTCTAGCGCAGTGGCCGCAACTGGCCAAAATGAAAGTTTTTCTAGAGCAATACAATGTAAACCTGAGTATTGAAGGGCATGCCGATATCAGCGGTTCGGATGCCATAAATCAACCTTTATCTGCAGCCCGGGCCGAAAGTGCTAAAGCAATATTGATTAAGGATTATGGTTTTCCGGCGGCGCGATTCAGTACTCGTGGATATGGCAGTAAGCAGCCTGCCGCTGATAATACCAATGTCTCAGGCCGCAGCCTTAACCGCAGGGTTGAGTTTGTGGTCGATTTACCTAAGTAATTTAAACAAGGTGTTAAAGGGAGTTTTATGATGGAAAATCTCGAAGGGCTATTGCAACAGGCGCCTGAGTTAATAGCAGCCTACGGCATCAAGATATTGCTTGCCATTGTTATTTTCTTTGTCGGTAAATATCTGTCTAATGTGGCCAAGAAGGTTACGGCTAAAGTATTGAGTAAACGCAAGATAGACCAAACCGTGGTTTCTTTTGTGGCCAATATGGCTTGGGCAGTGGTGTTTGTGTTCACGGTTATCGCTACTTTGGGGCAGATTGGAATTCAGACCGCGTCTCTGGTTGCGGTTCTCGGTGCCGCTGGTTTGGCCGTGGGTTTAGCGCTGCAAGGCTCACTATCTAACTTTGCCGCCGGGGTCTTGATGGTTCTGTTCCGCCCTTGCCGCGTGGGAGATTATATTGAAGCTGCGGGTGTTGCCGGTACTGTCGATGAAATCACTATCTTTTCAACTCGTCTGAAAACCCCGGATAACAAGGTCATCATAGTGCCCAACTCCACTATCATGAACGGTAGCATCACCAACTACTCGGCTATGGACAAGCGCCGCATCGATCTGGTGATCGGGGTTTCTTACGATGCAGATATCCGTCATACCAAGCAGATACTGACTAGCATTCTCGATAACCATGAAAAAGTACTGAAAGAGCCTGGTTATACAGTCGGTCTGCACACCTTGGCTGACTCTTCGGTCAACTATGTGGTTCGCCCTTGGGTGAAGTCTGCTGATTACTGGGGTGTCTACTTCGAGCTGATGGAGCAGATTAAACAATCTCTGGACGACAACGGCATTGGCATCCCTTATCCTCAGATGGATCTGCATGTCAAAGAGTTGCCTTCCAAGTAAGGCCGCTGCAGCATAACATTCAATGCCGTTCACTGGTTGTGAACGGCATTTTCTTTGGCTTAAATAAAATCCATCTTTGGTGATTATTGTCTCGCCAGGCGTTGGTTTTCTGGCAGGTGCTCAAAGTCACTGCGGAAGGGGTTGATGTCCAGCCCACCTCTGCGGGTGTAGCGGGCGTAGACGGTCAATTTACTGCAATGGCAGAAACGCTTCAGATCGGTGAATATCCGCTCCACACACTGCTCGTGGAACTCGTTATGCTGGCGGAAAGAGATCAGATAGCGCAGCAGTTTTTCCCTGTCTATCTTGGGTCCCTGGTAGCGGATCATCACGCTGCCCCAATCAGGCTGTGAGGTGATCAAACAGTTGGACTTAAGCAGGTTGGAGTTCAAGGTCTCGGCGACTATCTGCTTGTCGTCTGTGCTGTCCTCGAGCCATTTGGGGTTGAACTCATAGTCGCTGACTTCAATATCCAGATCGTCAATGCAGTGCCCCGGCAGCTCAACAACTCTCAGGCTGTTGAAGTGCTTGGGTTCAATCACTCTGACTTTTACCTCGCCATTGGCACAGCGGCTCAGATCTTGGGTCAGGGTCTGCTCGACGGCTTCAGTACTGTCAAAGCGGGTTTGATTGAAACTGTTCAGATAGAGCTTGAAGGATTTGGACTCGATTAAATGCTCACTGTTGAGATCCAGCTGGAACTCGGCGATGGCCACCATGGGCTTGCCCTTGGCATTGAGCCAGGAGAGTTCATAGCCGGTCCAGATATCGGCCCCCTGAAACGGCAGAGGCGCACTCAGGTTGATTGCATCACGGTTGAGTTTACGGGGCACTCCCTGCAATAGCTCAGGGGCGTAATGCTCTTGATAATCTGTCTGCTGACCCAGTGTCAGGCCAGATAAGGCTTCGGCGTTCCGGTAAGGGTCGTGATTCTGTGTCATCAAGCGGGTTTCCGTGTCAAAATAGGCCACCATTATACCTGAATTTGGAAGTGCGATAAGTGTCTTGTGCCCAGGCGTTGGAGCAATTTCTCAGCCGTTATCATCAAAGTTACCAGTCGAGTCTGGGGGAAGGCCCCAGATATTATGCTAGGGGAGAAGCCTCGCCCTGTGTGCTGCAGGAGGATGGTGAAGATCCGCTACTGTGGCAGACTATTCGCCGAGAACAGCCTGGCAGTTTTGCCAATGTCAGCCATGCGCTGGAGTTGCCGCTGCATGCCGATATCGACGAGTTTTATGGGCAGTTTTTTGCCGCGCATCTGTTGTTTGAAGCCGATTTCGGCGAAGGGGAACTATTGCAGCCCTGGAGTCAGGATGATTTTGAGTTTCTGCAGCAGAATCTGATTGGGCACCTGATGATGAAACGCAAGCTCAAGCAGCCACCGACCTGGTTTATCGGTCTATTGGGGCAAGGTGATGAGATGATCTGTGTGGATAACGAAACCGGTGCTGTCTGGCGCGAGACCCCGGGTGAGCTTCCCTCAAAGAAGCTGGCAGACAGTCTGGAAGAGTTTCTCACTTTGCTGCGCCCCAGAGTGGCGCCAGCGGTCGAGCCAGTGGAGCCGGCCATGGCGGATGTCGACCATCCCGGTCTCTGGGCGCGAATGAAGCTTATGTGGCAACACCTGTTTTCTCGCCGCTGACAGTCGGGGTTGCCACTGTCACTATTGATTGATGAACACTGCTATTGATGATCCTAGGCCATTGATTGTCCCAGTTTATTGATGATCCCAGGAGAGGTTGGAGACTATCCGGCAGTTATCACAGCGGAAATGAAATAGATCCAGCAACGGGCTGGGCTGGCGCCAGTCCGGGTTGCCACAGCGGGGGCAGGGACGGGCCAATTCGGCTTGCTTACTCTCTCCCCCGACCCGGTAAAGGTAGTAATAGGTCGGAATTTGGGTCAGATATTCGATACGGCCGCGCAGATCCCAGCCGCGGCGGAACAGATCGCTGTCCGGGCTGGAAAGCTCCTCGAGGGCGGCAAATTCGGCCTTGGTTGCTGCGGCCATCTGCAGTTCATCACAGGCTTGCCACTCGGTTTGCCAACGGATCACCCGCTTGTGATCGCCGTTGAAGGTCGCGGGAATGCGATAGAGTGGAATGGGTAGCAAGTTATCGCCGCTGCGCAGCGGCGAGCACATATGCACATAGCTGGTATAAAGTAGCTGCCAACTTGGGGGCTCCAGGGTGCTGACCTCGGAATTGATATCCTGACCTATGAGCTTTTCCTTGGGGGCCAGCAGTTTGGCCTCGGTTAACTGCTGCAACGCCTGTTTGGCCCAGGGACTGTTGTGCCTGTTGGCCAGACTGGTTTCTTCCGGTAGCAGCAGCCTGACTCTGAACTCCCCGTCCCTAAAGGCCACCGCAAATTCGCGCCCCAATACCTGACCGTTGGCCCGCCAGGCTTCAAGCAGGGTATTGATGGCTTTTTCTGCGGCGCTGATAGTGGTGTTGGCAAAGCATTCAAACCTGAGTTCGCAGACAAACATTATTGCTGGCCCTCAAGCTTGGCGAGTCTTTGTTGCAAGGCCGCGAATTCTTGTTTCAGTTGTTGCTGTTCCTGGCGTAGCTGGCTGATTTCCTGCTGGAGAACTTCTACTGTGGTGACAGCTTGTTGTGGCACGGTTTCTTGCAGTTGAGGTGCGTCTTCAAGCAGTTTTTCCCGTTCACACTCTGGCAGGGATTTGAAACGCTGCAGACCTTCAACCAGCAGTGGCATTGGTAACTTGTTGCCGAGTCTTGCCTTAATCAGTGCCAGAGAGGGAGTATGGCCGCTTTGGGCTACTGCCGCCGCGGCGGCCATGACCTGTTCCAGTGGAGTGGACATCTTGGTAAAAAACCTCACATTTTCGCGAATAGCTACATAGTGCAGCAGTTGTTTGCTTTATCATTTTGATATTTATCAGTTTATTTGTTGGCCTGCATGTTGCATAGCGTTTGCTGCATTTGCTTAACAAAAGTCAACATTTGATAAATATAACAAGGAGTGACAATGAACAAGTTATTACTGCCACTGATGGGGATTGCAAGCTTAGGGCTTAGTGCCTGTGTGGTCAATGTCGGCGATCACGAAGCCAACTGGGATGAAAAGGAGTCCTGGCAGCTGCAGCAACAGCAAAATCAGCAACAACTGGCCAAGTTGACTCTGGGGATGGATCAGCAACAGGTGCAGCAGCTCATGGGGCAGGCCGACTTTAATGAAGCCTTTCTCTCCAATGATCAGCAAGTACAGGTACTATTTTACCGTACCCGCCACAGACACAGTGATGGCAAGACCACCAAGGATGAGTGCACCCCCTTGGTGTTTCGCGATCAACAACTGATTGGCTGGGGCGATAAGGCCTACGCGCAGCTGTAATTCACACTCATCCCAATTTCAATCAACTCCTGAGCTGGGCGTCCAAATGGTCTATGGTGTCTGACCATTGGGCGTCCTCGGCCAGAGCCTCTGTTAAAAAAGTGCGCTGCGCTTCATTCCAGAATGGTGCATCCACCAGTTTGACTCCCTCGGGGATAGAATGTGTGCCGATAAAGCCTTCTATCGCCTTGCTGCTGCTGGGGAGTCCCAATTGCTCAAATAAATGGGCCAAGTCTGTGTGGGTGGTATCCATATTCTGACCTCCAGAAGTCCTGACATATATTGCCAAGGTGATGAGTCACGGGTGAACAAGCCTTCATAAAACAGATAGTAAGCCTTATTCCTTTCCCTTAGCTTATACCAATCGAACCGCAGATCCATTGCTTTAAATCGGCAGAGCTTAATATCTCTGTGTGAATGTTGCCCACGGCAGTAGTCGAACGGCCTGATAAGCAAAAGATTGTACTTTGATCCAAAATTGTTAAATTGGAAACTACCCTTTTGGCTGACAAGGACAACAACAAATGGAAACCCAGACTCCCGATTCCCTGCGTGCCGTCTACCTGACGGCAGAAGATTTGCGCCTGGCCGCATCAATTCTCTATAACGCCTATCACGATGATGCGTTTTTTCAGCAGACCTTGCCGGCTGCCAATGCCGCCGAATATGAACAAAAGCTCAGAGCCGCAATTCGTGAAGAGCTCAATGAGCTTTGGCAACAGGAGCAGCCCCTTATTGGGTTGTTCGATGCTGAGCGCTTGGTTGGGGTTGCCTGCGTGGTGACCTCATCACTTCCCCAGGGGGAGGGGCGCTATTGGCATTGGCGTTTGAAAATGCTGCTGGGGACAGGCTGGCAATCGACGCAGAAGTTGATGCAGAAGGAGAATTCAATTCTGGAGCACCTGCCGGCTACTGAATACGGCATTATACAGTTCATTGCTGTAGCTTTAACCGAGCAGCGCAAGGGTTATGGCAAGTTGCTCGTCCAGGCGGTATTGGGTTGGTGTGATGAGCAGCCGGAGCTGGAAGGGGTTGGAGTCTTTGTGACCGAGGATGGCCATTCTCATCTGTTCCGAGAGCAAGGCTTTGTACCTGTGGTTGAGCTCAATATAGGGCAGTTAACCGGAGAGTTGCTCTTTTACCACAGTCATACCGATGATGACGTCTACCAATAACAGGAGTTAAGAGTGGAGCAAAAGTACAAGAGTTTTGCCGAGTTTTATCCTTTCTACCTGTCGCAGCATTCCGATCCCGTATGCCGAGGTTTGCATTATCTAGGTTCGACCCTGGTATTGCTTATTCTGTTATTCAGCCTGGTTAGTGGACAATTTGTATGGCTCTTGGCTCTGCCTGTGGTGGGTTATGGCTTTGCCTGGATGGGTCACTTTGGTTTTGAACACAATAAGCCGGCGACCTTTCAATACCCAGTCTACAGCTTGATGGCTGACTGGGTCATGTTGGCCCAATTTGTCAGTGGTAAACGTCGTTTCTGAGTGTTTTTGGTTATTTACCAGTACCAATGTGAGACATGTCTCACAAAGCTGTGCGACAAACATAAGCCTTATTGGCTGTTCTTACTGATGAATAATTAAATATTTTTAATAAACAAGTGTTTAGCCTTTTATTAGCGACAGCTGAATATTTGTCATTCCCAGCATGTTCTAAAATTGACCATCTCAAAGAGGGGGGCCTTGGGTACACTTAAGTTGTGGTCAGGGCAGGATGCTTTGACAGAGCTTCCAAGGAAGGGCAAGTGTCAGGATGACACGTTTTGGAAAGGCCTATGCAAGGACGAGCTGCAAGGAAGCCTGCTAAATGGATTTCAGTCATGGATGACAATCAAGACAGGAGGTCTTGAAACCATTCCAGGGAAGTTCAAGCCAAGGAAATGGCTCGCAGGGAAAGCAGTATCCATGATGGATACACAGGAGATTTTTCTGGTAATAAGGAAATTGCCGCGCCAGGAAAGGGCATTTGAGACAGGAAGGTCTGCTAAGGAAAGCGTTCAGGACGAAGTAGAGGACAGGCTCAGGGATGCCCGCCTTTGGGTTAAGGGAAAACCCAACTCATGGACGACAACAAGCTCGTGGATGGGCAAACATGGAAGATGAGTGCCAGGAGGCCATAAGGAGGCTCAAGGGAATTGAGCAGACACCAGGATGGTTGTAAGCAGGGATGAAAAGATAGCTTGGAAGCTGTCATCACTGAGACAAGGTGTCCACAGGAAGAAATTCATACGCATGGAAGGTGCAGGGAGCACAACTCAGCGGGATGGCTGACAGCAGTAAATAGGGCGCGTCTTAGGACGCGCCTTTTCTTTTGCTGTTTTTTCGTATAGGGAGTCATTAAAGCTTGGGTAATTCCGGTACTGATTTATAGCCGATGTGTATTTAACTACACACCGTTTTCCATTAAAGCTGGGCGTCGTGTGCGAGATGTCTCACAAGACTGTGAGACAAACAAGAGTTAAACAGCGGGTTTTGTCGCTGAAAAACAATTAAGCCATTTAAAATTAATTAGTTATGCAATTCATTTCAATTGCTGCAAAAAAGTTGCACGAGTTATTGAACGGTTTCTGTACAACCCTGGGGGCGGGATTGGATTAGTATTTAAATCATCCAAGGACAAGGATGATTCAGGAAACAAGGTCAGGAAGACCTAAACCGTGAGGAACACGGTCCAAGGATGACTCAAGGAAGATGCCTATCAGGATGATGGCAAACAAGGAAAGGTACTGACCCAAGGAATGTGGTCAGCGTCAGGAAGACGAAACAGGATGTATTGAACGGATGCGCAAGGACGATACTGGACACGCTTAAGGATAGAGCAAGGCCCGATCAAGGGATAATCGGGACTAAGGGAACAGGTACGCAAGTACAGGGACTCGCCAGGATGGTACAGGGAGCGCAGGACGCACGGCAGACGCATGGATGGTGCAGGGAAGCAACTTAATAGCTGGAAGGCTTAACAGAGAAACAGATGGGCGCGGCTTAATTGTCGCGCCCTTTCTTATTTTAGGGATTTTTTATTTGGGGACTTAAACGGTTCTCAAACTTTGAAGGCGCAAGAGCTTGCTGCCATATTCCTGACTTTTTATCTGTGTAACTGGCCAAACTTTGTTGATTCTTCAACGACGGGAGCGGCTCAGTTTTCTGTCAGATGCAGCAAAATATCAGCGGCACTTACCCGAACGGCACCCCCCTCCTGAGCCACAACCACCACCGACACTGCCTCTGGCCGTTGGCGCTTCATGCCATTCGGGTTCGGGAAAGATGGGCCACTCAATTTTCTGGATCTGTTTGCCGTGCATCAGAATATGGCCGCGATACTGGTTGATGCCATCGGTACTGAACTCAAACATAAAGCGTGCCTTCCAGCACAGACCATTCCGGCCCCCAATGCTGGGACGCGCCGACTCCATGGCGATGGCTAGCATCTGCACCTTTTGCCGTTGGCATTCCCGTTCGGCAAATACCCTGCTGAGTTCGGCCATTTGTCGCAGCTGCCAGAAAAACGCAGCAATCATTACCAGCGCTGCGATCAGGAGAAAATCTGTCATCATTCTGTGGTCGCCCTGAACAGACCGCCAATGGCGCCGGACAGGCGGTCACTGCGGTGAGGATTGCGAAGTTCGCTCAATACCTGGGTACGTATCCCGGGTATGGCCACAATATCAGCAAAGATTTGATTAAAGAAGCTTTGCTCCTGCAAAGCCAGAGCCTCGAGATAAATTTTGCGGCATTCATCCTGTTTCAGACTAAGCCAGCAGCGGGCGGCAATGGCGATCAAGGCGTCAATATTCAGCGCTTGTTGCTTGTCCAGCTCAGTTATCGCCTGTTGGCAAAGTTCAGGGTGAGACGCCAAGGCGCGAAGGAAGTAAACCTTATGCTCGGGGGCAGCATCTTTGAATGCCTGGAAGAGCGTTTCGGCAAGCGCCTCTGGCAATAGTATATGTTCCAGTTGCTGGCAAAGGGCTATCTGCACCTCGGCGGCGCCTTTGCTCAACCCTTGTTGCAACAGTGCAGAGTGATCCAATTCATTGACCCGGGCACAGATATCCGCCAGCCCTTGCAGCCCCAAATGTTGCCAGTTTTCGGCTGCCACCTTGCCGCTCAGGTATTGGCAGGCGTATTCATACTGCACAGAAGCGGCTTGTCCCAGTTGTTTGCGCACCAAGGCGTTGAACAGGGCCAGTTTTTCCTGTGGCGGCTTGAAACTGAAGGGATGATTGGCCATCTGTTGCTGCTGAGCTTCGGTCAGTTCACGGGTCAGGTTTTCCCCCATGGCTTCAAGCAACATCTGAATAAACTGGCTGCGTGCAGCGGGGACCAGGAGTCCGCGCTCATCCAAAGGTAATTTCAGGAACCAGATATATTGCTGATTACTGCCATCCCAGAACACCAGGGCAAACTGGGCATGTCCTTGTATGGGGAAGGGATAGGGGCTTTGAAGGGCTTCTATCTGATGAAAAGCCATGGGATCTATGTGTTGCACCCGGCGGCCGAGATCATAGACCTGATATTGGGTGTTGGCGGCGGTGAGAAGTTCGCTGAGGGTAGTGATACTGTCCATGCTCGTTTGACTCTTGTACAACAAATGCGGTGCATTATAGGGATAAGCTTGGCCCGATGGTATGATTGGCGCCAATTTATTGTTTTGGATCTGCGAGGTGACAGATGCCTTTTCTGGCGACTGAAAAACTCTTGTTGGCCATAGAGGCCGAGTTGAAAGCGCAGGGAATGTGGAGCGCAACCGAACCTGGCGTGGCAGCCATGGCCAGTCAGGCGCCTTTTGCCTGTGACAGCATGGCATTTGAAGCCTGGTTGCAGTTTATTCTGTTGCCCAAAATGCGCACGCTGATAGACGCCGAAATGCCGCTGCCATCAGCCATAGCAACTGCACCTATGGCCGAGCATGTCTGGGGCGAAGCGCCCGCATACCGTAATTTGATCACTTTGTTGAGAACCTTGGATGAACTCCTTACCAAACAAACAAGATGAGACCCAGCTTCAAGCCGAGATTTCGGAGCAATCTTTAACGCATGTGGATGAAGAGAGCCCCGAGATCCGTATCCTCTATGAAGATGAACACTTGGTTGCCATCCATAAACCGGCGGGATTACTGGTGCACAGAACCTATCTGGCGCGAAAAGAGCGTTTTTTCGCCATGCAGCTGACCCGTGATCTGGTCGGTTGTCATGTGTTTCCGGTGCACAGGTTGGATAGGCCGACCTCGGGTGTCTTGCTGTTCGCCAAGAGCAGTGAAATTGCCGCTATTTTGTGTCAGCAGTTTGCCGGGCGCGAGACACGCAAAGAGTATCTGGCCCTGGTGCGCGGCAATATGCACCAAGCCGGTACGCTGGACTATCCACTCAAAGAAGAACTGGATGCCGTGGCCGATAAACATGCCGACCGCAACAAGGAAGCTCAGGACGCCATTACTCAATATGCGCCGCTGCTCAATGCCGAGATCCCTTTCCCGTCAGGGCGGTACCCCAGCAGTCGTTTTGCCTTGATACGTCTATCGCCGCAGACTGGGCGCAAGCATCAACTCAGAAGGCATATGGCTCATCTGCGTCACCCCATCATAGGTGACACGACCCATGGCGATGGCAAACAAAACCGTTTCTTTCGCGAACACTTCGGCCTCAACCGTTTATGGTTGCTGGCTCAGAGCTTGAGCTTCACTCACCCAACGACAGGCGAGCCCGTCACCATAGTGACAGAGCCGGAGGCCGAATGGCTGCAAGTGTTCGAAGGCCTGGGCTGGGACGAGTCCCAGCTTGAGTCAGACAGCGGTTTGCTGCTGGCTTAGGGAAGGTGCGAATAAGTCCTAGTGGCACTCTGGCTTGCACAGCAATTGGCGTTCAAGGCATCTGACTGAAGGCATGCCGGGGCCTGTCGAAGTCGGATAACGCAGAGAGCCGGTTGCTGTGAAAGCCCCGAAGGGCGTGGCTTACAGACCTGCCTGCTATGTTGTGCTTCTTGCAAAGGACTAGGGCCATTTGCGGCGAACCACGCCTTGCATCCAGGCCCGTAAGCCGACGCAGAGCACACATGGGACTTGTTCGCACCTTCCTTAGGTTTCGTCTTTATTGGTGCGCTGGTGCATCATGTCAAGCAAGGGACGATAGGCGTCGAGTGGGTAGTGGGCGTGGTGCTTATCTTGTTGAGCGGCTCTGAAGTAACACATACGGCGGACATGAGTTGCCCTTTGGTGTTGCTTCTGAAGTTTCTGCTTGCTGCTCTGTCGCATCGCTGCGTTTCCTTATCGCCAGTGGCGTGTCGGCTGGGTGTCTGTTGATGCTTATGCTTGCAGCATAAGCAGACGATACAGTATGGTGGAGAACAATGAGTATTGGTCTCGAGGCGCAGAGTATAACATGAAAAAAGTGAACCTGGTGTTTGGAACTGTCTATGGTAATGCTCAGTTTGTTGCCGAGACGCTCCAGAAGCAGCTCCAGGCCCAAGGCGTGGAAGCCAAACTTTGGCAAAGTCATGAGCTTAACGGGTATGTACCGACTGCCGATGAGTATCTGTTGTTGGTCTCTTCTACTACTGGCCAAGGGGATCTTCCGGATGATATTTTACCCTGGTTTTTGGCGCTGAAAGACACTGCCCCCTACTTGCCAGAGCTTAGGTACGGGGTTATTGCCCTGGGGGACTCGAGTTATGAGACCTTCTGCGGCGCAGGTAAACAATTGGATGAACTGTTTGCGGAGCTTGGTGCCAAACGTATCGGTGAGCGTTTGGAGATTGATGCCTGCGAAACCATGGAACCCGAGGTCGAGGCTCAAGCATGGCTCAACAACTGGCTCCCCCTGTTGAAAGCGGAAGCGGGCGCCTGAAAGGCTTTTCGCAACATTGGTTTAAGTTTGCCCAGCGCTTGAGTCAGGCGCTGCTTGTTCCTATTGCTATCCTGCCTGCTGCCGGTGTGATGAAAGGCTTAGCCAGTACGCCGACAGGTATTTTGTCTCCTTCACTCAATGAGCTGTTTGCTACTACTGGCGATCTCATCTTCACTATGATGCCGCTGCTGTTTGCCATCGCCATTGCCATAGGTTTTTGCCGCGATCAGGGGATTGCCGCCTTCAGTGCGGCGTTCGGCTATGGGGTATTCAACTCAAGCTTATCGCTGCTGGCTTCGCAAAACCCCGTGCACACTTCGGTTTGGCTCGGAGTGGAGACCATAGATACAGGTATAGCCGGTGGTATGTTGCTTGGGGTGATGACCTGTTTGGCGATGGCTATGAGTCGTCATTTGCGTTTGCCGGCTATCTTTTCCTTCTTTGAGGGACGCCGCAGTGCGCCATTGCTGATGTTGCCATTGGCGGTGTTGCTGGCTTATTTGCTGGCGCTTATCTGGCCACCTTTGGCGCACTATATTGAGGTGTTTTCCAATTGGGCTGTGTATCAAAAGCCGCAGCTGGCCTTTGCCATCTATGGCACTGTGGAGCGTCTCTTGTTGCCACTTGGACTGCACCATATCTGGAATGCACCTTTCTATCTGGAGCTTGGGCAGTATTATCAGGATGGTGAATGGCTCAGAGGCGAAGTGGCGCGCTACCTCGCCGGCGATCCCCAGGCCGGCAATCTGGCCGGAGGCTATCTCATCAAGATGTGGGGCCTGCCGGCGGCGGCCCTGGCGATTTGGCGCTGTGCCGACAAGAGTGAACGCAATCGGGTGGCCGGCATCATGCTGTCGGCGGCGGCAACCAGTTGGCTTACCGGGGTGACTGAGCCGATAGAGTTTGCCTTCCTGTTTGTAGCGCCTTTGCTGTATCTGGTGCACGCACTGTTGACCGGGCTGGCTTATGCTGTCTGTATCTGGCTCGACATTCACTATGGGCTGGTGTTTTCCAATGGTTTGCTGGATTTTGCCCTTATGTGGCATCAATCTGCCAACGCCGGTTGGTTTCTGATCCTGGGTCCCTTGACCGCAGTCATCTATTACCTGATTTTCCGTGCTTCCATCATGGCATTCAATCTCAAAACGCCGGGGCGGCTGGAGCCGGAAACCGCTTCGGGCGGCAATCTGCTGGCCATGATAGGTGCCCTCGGCGGCGCCGCCAATATCCGCAATCTCAGTGCCTGCATGACCCGCTTGCGCCTGAGTGTCGAACACCCTGAGCTGGTAGACAAGTCCCGCCTGTTGGGATTGGGAGCCAAGGGCGTGATAGTGGTAGGGCAGGGCGTCCAGGTGGTGTTTGGCACCAAGGCCGAGACCTTGAGAGGGCTTTTGCAAAAGTATCTGGACAGCCGCTCGGCTAGCCGGGGATAAAGGGCTGCTTTTAATGAATAAATTTTAAGCGTTAGCGGCGAGACTATGGCATATTCAAACTTTAATGCTGCAATAGGAGTCGATATGCCACGCAAAATACTGATGATTGATTGTGCCGATGAATATGGGCTTATCGCCAGAGTCACTGGGGTATGCTTTCAGCACAGACTGAATATCATCAAAAACAACGAGTTTGTCGATAATCAGCAGGGGCGCTTTTTCATGCGTACCGAACTTGAAGGTGAGTTCGATGAAACTAAGCTGCTAGAAGAATTGGCCGAAGTCCTGCCCAAGCAAAACCATATGAAACTGGTGGATGCCGGACGCAAGCGCATAGTGGTGTTGGCGACCAAGGAGGCCCATTGCCTCGGGGATCTCTTGATGAAAACCTACTATGGTGCCCTCGATATGGAAATAGCCGCCATAGTGGCCAACTACGACACCCTGGCACCGCTGGCGGCTAAGTTTGAGGTGCCTTTTCATCATGTCAGCCATCAGGGGCTGGATCGCAGCGCCCACGAGCGTGCCATGTTGGAAATTATCGCCAGCTACCAGCCTGAGTACCTGGTACTGGCCAAATATATGCGGGTGCTCACCCCAGAGTTTGTCGAGCAGTATCCCAATAAGATCATCAATATTCATCACTCCTTTCTGCCGGCCTTTATCGGCGCCAATCCCTATCGTCAGGCGTGGGAGCGCGGGGTGAAAATTATTGGTGCCACGGCGCACTTTGTGAATAACTGTTTGGATGAGGGACCTATCATCAAGCAGGATGTGATCCCTGTGGATCACAGTTACAGCGCGGCAGATATGGCCAAAGCCGGCCGAGATGTGGAAAAAAGTGTTCTCAGCCGGGCTCTGGCGCTGGTACTCAATGAGCAGGTCGTGGTGTACGGCAACAAGACCTTGGTATTTTAATCCGAGTGTTTTGGGTTCAGTGAGTTCAGCGGAAACTCACGTAGAGTTTTTCCTCCTCTGGGATCATGGCCATATCGGAAATGGTCACTTTGCCGGGCAGGAAGCGGCCAATCTTTTTGGCGGTGCGATCGGCGCCGTGACTCATGGCAAATTGATGCAGTGACTCACCATTGCATACCAGACGAGGGAACACTCGCTGTTCATTGATCCGGTACTCACGCAAGGTGCTGGAAAACTCTATCATGCTGTTGCTGGCACTGGACTTACAGACCTGGATCAACGCCTGCTCAATATAAGGATCCATTGCGGCCTGGGCACTGAGAGAGCCGAAGCTCAGGCCGGCGACAGCCAGCAATACAGCGCCGGTGCGGGTACGTTGGCAAAGGTTCATGGCTTGCTCCTTTTCGGGACGCTTCAAGTACCATTTAAGTACAGTCGTAGCAGCGGCATTTGCCAGTGATTGAATAGGGCTTTATGTCAGCAGTTGTTGCTGCTGGGGCAGGGTGTGTCCCAAGGTGTATAAGTTTGTCTCTTGGTAAGTAAATGTGTCTGCCTGCGCCCTTATGGGCAGAGCAGACACATAGATGGGGATACTGAGCTAATAAAGTGCTTATTGTTTAAGGTCAGCTCCCGAGGGCAAGGGTCAGTCAACCATCCGCAGCAGTTCGTTGATACCCACTTTACCACGGGTCTTCTCGTCTACTTTCTTGACTATGATGGCGGCGTAAAGATTGTACTTGCCGCAGCTGGAGGGCAGAGTGCCTGACACTACCACAGAACCTGCTGGAACTCGGCCATAGTGAATTTCACCGGTTTCGCGGTCATAGATGCGGGTGCTCTGGCCGATATAGACCCCCATGGAGATCACTGAGCCTTCCTCGACCACGACCCCTTCAACGATTTCAGAGCGGGCACCGATAAAGCAGTTGTCTTCAATAATGGTCGGGCCAGCTTGCAGCGGCTCGAGTACGCCACCAATACCGACACCGCCGGAGAGGTGCACGTTCTTGCCAATTTGTGCGCAGGAGCCAACCGTGGCCCAGGTGTCGACCATGGTGCCTTCATCCACATAGGCGCCCAGGTTAACGTAAGAGGGCATAAGTACAGTGTTTTTGCCGATGAAAGAGCCCTTACGCACCGCCGCAGGTGGCACAACACGTATGGCTTCGGCGCGGAAACGCGCTTCATCATAGTCGGCAAACTTCTGTGGTACCTTGTCGAAATACTTGGTTTCGGCCCCGTCGATTACGCCATTGTCGAAGATGCGGAAAGACAGCAAAACGGCTTTCTTGAGCCATTGGTGCACATGCCATTGGCCGTCCAGTTTCTCGGCCACTCTGGCCTCGCCTCTGTCCAGCATGTCAATCACTCGTTCCACATCGGCGCGCAGCTCGGCGTCAACTGTGGTAGGGCTTATCTGTGCGCGAGCTTCAAAAGCCGCCTCAATACGTTGGCGTAAAGCCTCCATTGGTTTCTCCCGTTTACTTAGGTTGTTGGGGTCCCGAATTGGGACAGGGCACTGATCAGTGACTCTTGCAGCCTTTGTTGCTGGGCTTCATCCAGTGCTAGTCCCTGATTGGTTTGTAGAATAAAAAAGTCCTCGGCGCGTTCGCCTATCGTGGTGATCTTGGCCGCCAGCAGGGTAACATCACAGCGATAGAAGGTTTCACCTATCTTGGCCAGCAGGCCCGGGCTATCCAAGGCTATCAGCTCCATCATACTTGTACCATGGCGGCGGGTCGGCAGAAAACTGACCTGAGTCGGAACTTTAAAAGGTTTCATCTTGCGCGACAACTTGCGAAAGCGCGGGATCTTGGGTTGTTCGCCACTGAGTGCCTTGCCAAGGGCCTTGCGTATGCTTTGTATCCGCGACAGCTGACTGACTGCCTTGCCGTCCTGCTCGAGGATCACAAAGGTATCCAGGGCGTAATTATCCTTGGATGTCATGATATTGGCATCATGGACATTGATATTCTTGTTGTCCAACACCGCCATCACGGTGGCAAACAGCTTGGGCTTGTCCTGACAGTAAATAAACAGCTCGGTGCCGCCACGGGTGGTGTGTTTGGATACCATCACCAGCGGCTCATCTTGTTTGTGCTTGAGGATCGCTTCGGCGTGCCAGGCGATTTGATTGGGTTGGTGGCGCAAAAAATAATCGGCCTTGAACCTCTGCCACAGTAGATCGAGAGTCTTCTCCTTGAAGCCGCGCCGCAGCAGTTCTTTTTTGGCTTTGGCCTGATGTTCCCGCACCCGGGCGCGGATATCCACTGGCTTTTCTTTACCGCGGGCAAACACCCTTTGGGTGGAAAAATAGAGGTCCCTGAGCAGAGAACCCTTCCAGTTGTTCCAGGTTTTTTCATTGGTGGCACAGATATCGGCCACCGTTAGGCAGTAGAGATAACTCAAGTGCACCGCATCACGAACCTTGTCGGCAAAGTCGGCCACCACTTCCGGGTCAGAAATATCCCGCCGCTGGGCGACAATCGACATCAACAGATGATTCTCCACCAACCAGCTGACCAAGCGGCCATCGTGATCATTAATACCATGCAGTTTGCAAAACTCCAGCGCATCAACGGCGCCGAGTTTACTGTGATCGCCACCGCGCCCCTTGGCGATGTCGTGGAAAATGGCCGCCAATACCAGCAGCCCCTTTTTCGGTAACTGATTAATCAGTACCGAGCCGAGAGGGAACTCCTCTTTTTGTTCCACTTGGGCAAACTTTTCGATATTGAGCAGCAGCCTATGGGTATGTTCATCCACAGTGTAGGCGTGGAAGAGGTCAAACTGCATCTGGCCTTCAATGGCGCGCCAGGCTGGCAAGTAAGCCGACATCACCCCATGTTTGTGCATCAGTGATAGGGCGGCAATACCGCGAGGATGTTTGAGGATCTCCATAAACACTCCGCGGCAACCTTCCCTGGCCATCAGAGGTTGCGGCTGGGCACGTCTGGCTCTTCTCAGGGCCCTCAGGGTTGGGGCGTAAATTCCCTGAATGTTGGAGTTGCGGGCCACATGCAAAAACAGCCTGACGATCTCTTCCGGCTCGTCAAACAGTGCCAAGTCCAAAGCCTCGATAAAGCGGCCGCGGCGCTGATAGTGTTCATCGATAGGCTGGATTTCCAGCGCCTGAGTGTGCCCCAGGGTGGCGCGTTTGAACAGTTGCAGCAGCATCTCGTTGAGCTCCATCACCCGCCGCACTGTGCGGTAATAGCGCTTCATCATCTGCTCTACTGCCAGTTGGGTGGCATCTTCGTAGCCCATTAGGCCGGCTACCTGGCGCTGCAAGTCAAACAGCAAACGGTTTTCGTCACGGCCCGATGCCAGGTGCAGGGCAAATCTCAGCTCCCAGAGGAAGTGCTGACACTCCAGCAGCTCTTCGAGTTCTACCTGCTCCAAAAAGCCGTGTCCGACCAACTCTTCAAGTTTGGCGGCATCGAAGTGGCGCATAGCGACCCAGGCTATGGTTTGAATATCCCTCAGGCCACCCGGGCAGGTCTTGATATTGGGTTCGAGATCGAAGGCGTTGGCTTTGGCGTGGCGGGCTCGTTGTTCGTTACGCTTGGCATTGAAAAATTCGCTTGAGGGCCAGTACTGATGCTCGCGAATTTTATCGTAAAGGGTATCAAACAGGATTTCTGGACCGGTGAGCAATCTGGCTTCGAGCAGGTTAGTGGCTATGGTGATGTCCTGACGTCCCTGTTGCAGGGTTTCTTCCAGGGTTCTGACACTGTGGCCTATTTCAAGACCAGCGTCCCAGAGAAAGGCGATGTAGGCACTGAGCCTACTCTCGGCTGCCGGGTCCAGGTTGTCATCCACCAGAAACAGCAGATCTATGTCCGAGTATGGGTGCAGCTCACCGCGGCCGTAGCCGCCGACGGCAATGAGGGCGATGGGATAAGCATCTAACCCTTCGGCTTGCCATTGTTCAATCAGTTGCTTATCGACAAAGCGACAGCGGCTGGCCACCAGTTCGACTATCTTTTCGCGCGAGGTAAACCTGTCAAACAGGGCTTGATTCTGCTCACAAAGTGCCGTTTTGGCTGCCAGCGCTGTGCTCATTCTATTCCTTGGGTAACGCCTTATTTGGCGTGATTGATGATCCTCGGGAAATCTTCCTCGGCACGCAGCGTCAGAACCTCTACACCTGTCTGGGTGATCAACAGAGTGTGTTCCCACTGAGCCGAATTTTTACCATCTGAAGTGGTGACAGTCCAGCCGTCATCCTTATTCAGTACAGAAGTATGGCGACCGGCGTTGATCATCGGCTCAATGGTAAAGCACATGCCGGGGCGCAATATGGTCTTGTCATTGTTTCTGTAGTGCACGACCTGTGGTTCTTCGTGGAAGCCGGCGCCGATACCGTGACCACAGTAATCCTGCACGATTGAATATTTGTCCAGGCCTGATTTGCTGGCCTTGATGAATTTTTCAATTGTGGTGCCAATTTCACCCAGCTGCATGCCGGGGCGAACCTTGCGAATGGCGGCATAGAGGCTCTCCTGGGCGATACGACACAGGCGACGATCTTTCGGGCTGACATCACCGATCAGAAACATCTTGGAAGTGTCGCCATGGTAACCATCTTTGATGACAGTGATATCGATATTGAGAATATCGCCGTCCTTGAGCACGCGATCGCTGGGAATACCGTGACAGATCACCTCATTGATAGAGGTGCAGATGGACTTGGGAAAACCATGGTAGTTGAGCGGTGCTGAGATGGCGCCTTGTTCTTCGGTGTATTTGGCACAGAGATCATTGAGTTCGTTAGTGCTGACGCCGACCTTGACGTGCGGGGCGATCATTTCTAGGACATCGGCTGCCAGCTTGCCGGCGGCGCGCATTTTCTCAATTTCGTCTGCTGTCTTGATGACTATACTCATGGGGTTTTCTCTTAATAACGAGTGCCCAGGCTCGGGGCGAGGCACCTTGTTTGTGAAACGGTAAAATAACGCTCCTGACGTGGCTTTGAACTGGGTTGAAGGCCGACATGAGAGCGGTAAAAAGTTTGTGTTTGCCGGCGATTTATGGTATAAAGCGCGCCGTTATGTTTGACTCTAAGTGACTTTGAGTTGACGACTCTAGGAGTTCGAATTGACTTCAAGTCGGGCTGCCTTCGGTGGGGATCCCATTTCGTTGGCAGGTCAGAGTAAAGATGGCGGCCATTATACATGGCATTTAACCTAAATACTAAATCACACACGTATCGACACATTCTTCGGGGTGCCCGCGGCTTGGCCAAAGGGTCGAAGACATGGGATGCGTGGAGGTCTAACCCCTTAAATTAAGGTATAGAAAATGACTACAGTTTCAATGCGCGATATGCTCCAGGCCGGTGTACACTTCGGTCACCAAACCCGTTACTGGAACCCTAAGATGAAGCCTTTCATCTTCGGTGCTCGCAACGGTGTACACATCATCAACCTCGAGCACACTGTGCCAATGTTCAATGAAGCTCTGGCTTTCATCAGCAACATTGCTTCTAAAAAAGGTAAAATCCTGTTCGTAGGCACCAAGCGCGCTGCCAGTGAAGCCATCAAAGAAGCTGCCGTATCTTGCGAGCAGTTCTATGTGGACAAGCGCTGGCTCGGCGGTATGCTGACCAACTGGAAAACCGTTCGTCAGTCAATCAAGCGCCTGAAAGATCTGGAAACCCAGTCTGTTGACGGTACTTTCGACAAGCTGACCAAGAAAGAAGCGCTGATGCGTACCCGTGAGCTGGAAAAGCTTGAGAAGTCTCTGGGTGGTATCAAGAACATGGGCGGTCTGCCAGACGCCATTTTCGTTATCGGTGCCGACCATGAACACATCGCTATCAAAGAAGCCAACAACCTGGGTATCCCAGTTGTTGCCGTAGTAGATACCAACTCTGCTCCAGATGGCGTTGACTACATCATTCCTGGTAACGACGACGCTATGCGTGCAATCCGTTTGTATGCAGAGTCTGTAGCTGCTGCTGCTAAAGCTGGCCGTGGTCAGGACCTGGCTGTTCAAGCTGAAGAAGACGGTTTCATCGAAGCTGAATAATAAGGTGCGATGCTAGTACATCACCCTTATTAACCAAGAGATATGATTGGTTAACAGGGGCCATATGGCCCCTGTTTTATACCTGCTTATCAACAGGTTAAATTTGTCGAATTATCAATAGAGGATTTAACAATGGCAATTACTGCTGCCCTGGTTAAAGAACTGCGCGACCGTACTGGCGCAGGCATGATGGATTGTAAAAAAGCCCTGACCGAAACTAACGGTGATATCGAAGCTGCAATCGATAACATGCGTAAGAGCGGCGCGGCTAAAGCGGCCAAGAAAGCCGGTAACATCGCTGCCGAAGGTACTATCCTGATCAAAAACGGTGCTGGTTATGCTGCTCTGGTTGAAGTTAACTGCCAGACTGACTTCGTAGCTAAAGACTCCAACTTCCTGGCTTTCGCCAATGAAGTTCTGGACGCTGCCGCTGCTGCCAAAGTATCTGTTGAAGATCTGAAAGCCCAGTTCGAAGAAGCACGTGTTGCCCTGGTTGCCAAGATCGGTGAAAACATCAACGTTCGTCGCGTTGAGTACATCGACGGTGACAAGATGGCTTTCTATCGTCATGGCGATCGTATCGGTGTTGTTGTTACCGGTGAAGCCGATGAAGAAACGCTGAAGCACATCGCAATGCACGTTGCTGCCTCTAAGCCTGAGTACGTTAACCCAGAAGACGTTCCAGCCGAAGTGGTTGAAAAAGAGCGTTCCGTTCAAGTTGAAATCGCTATGAACGAAGGCAAGCCTCAGGAAATCGCTGAGAAGATGGTTGCCGGCCGTATGAAGAAGTTCACCGGTGAGGTTTCTCTGACTGGTCAGCCATTCATCATGGAGCCAAAGAAAACTGTTGGCGAAATTCTGAAAGAGAAAGGCGCCACTGTGACTAACTTCATCCGCCTGGAAGTGGGTGAAGGTATTGAGAAGAAAGAAGAAGATTTCGCTTCTGAAGTAGCTGCCCAAATCGCTGCTTCCAAAAAGGCTTAATCGCCAATTCTTAACCCTCCCAAGACCGCAGCAACTGCTGCGGTCTTGTTATGACCAGGACAGAAAAAGATGAGCACCAATCCAAAACCTGCATTTCGACGTATTCTGCTGAAACTGAGTGGCGAAGCCCTGATGGGTGAAGAAGGCTTCGGTATCGATCCCAAGGTACTGGACCGTATGGCCCAGGAGATTAAAGAGCTGGTTGAGCTCGGCATTCAGGTGGGCGTGGTCATCGGTGGTGGAAACCTGTTCCGTGGTGAAGGCTTGGCTAAGGCCGGTATGAACCGCGTGGTGGGCGATCACATGGGTATGCTGGCGACAGTGATGAATGGTCTGGCAATGCGTGATGCGCTGCACCGTGCCTATGTTAATGCCCGTCTGATGTCTGCGATTCCGCTCAATGGCGTGTGCGATAGATACAACTGGGCCGAAGCTATCAGCCTGCTTAAGTCCGGACGCGTGGTGATTTTTGCTGCCGGTACCGGCAATCCCTTCTGCACCACAGATTCTGCAGCTTGCCTGAGAGGGATTGAAATTGAAGCGGAAGTCGTGCTAAAAGGCACTAAAGTTGACGGCGTATATTCAGATGATCCTATGAAGAATCCTGAAGCCGTTAAATATGATGAACTGAGTTACACTGAAGTTCTGGATAAAGAATTGAAAGTCATGGATCTGGCCGCCTTCACCATGGCCCGTGACCACGACATGCCTATATTGGTCTTCAATATGAATAAGCCAGGTGCGCTGCGCCGGGTTATCATGGGTGAAGATGACGAAGGCACACTGATCAAAACGAAATAACCGACTGATTGCAAAAAGGACATTTAACGTGATTGATGCGATTAAAGAAGATGCACAGGTTCGTATGGACAAGTGTGTAGAAGCCACCAAGGCACAAATGGCCAAGGTGCGTACCGGCCGTGCTCACCCTGCATTGCTGGATTCTATCCAGGTGTCTTACTACGGCACCATGACTCCACTTAAACAGGTGGGTAACATCTCAGTTGAAGACAGCCGTACTCTGGCGGTTAACGTGTTCGACCGTAGCATGATCCAGGCAGTAGAGAAGGCGATCATGAGCTCAGATCTGGGGCTGAACCCTATGTCTGCCGGTGCCACTATCCGTATCCCGCTGCCAGCCCTGACCGAAGAGCGTCGTCGTGATCTGGTTAAAGTGGTGCGTGCCGAGGCCGAAAACGGTCGTATCGCCGTGCGTAACGTTCGTCGTGATGCCAACTCTGCGGTGAAGAACCTGGAGAAGGACAAAGAGTGTACCGAGGACGATGTACGCCGCAGCGAAGATGAAGTACAAAAGATAACTGACGTACATATCAAGAAGATAGACGAGCTGTTGGCCGCAAAAGAAGCGGAATTGATGGAAGTCTGATATTGACTCGCTAAACTAGAGTTGATGCGCCGTGTAGGGGTATACTACGCGGCGTTTGTCTATTTAAAAGGGTTGTTTATTCAGATGTCATCCAATATGGAAGCCGATCCTAAGACTCCAACCAGCACAGGTGACTGCCAGATCTCAGAATGCTTGCCAGAGCAGCTTTCAGAACTGGTAAAGCAGTCTATCCCGCAGCATGTGGCTATCATTATGGATGGTAACGGCCGTTGGGCACAGGCCCAGGGTAAAGCCAGGGTTTTTGGGCATAAGGCCGGAGTCAAAGCCGTGCGCCGGGCCGTGAGTACAGCAAGGCAACTCGGGGTGCGTTCACTGACTCTGTTTGCGTTTTCCAGTGAAAACTGGCGTCGTCCGGATCAGGAAGTCAGCCTGTTGATGGAACTGTTTTTTACCGTGCTACGCCGGGAAATCAAGCTACTGCACCAAAATGGTGTTCGGCTGAACATCATAGGTGATACCAGCCGTTTCTCCGAGAGATTGCAAAAGCAGATCCGTGCCGCCGAAGAGAAAACCGCCGCCAACTCAGAGCTGATCCTCAATGTTGCTGCCAACTACGGTGGCCGCTGGGACATAATGCAGGCGGCTCGTAAACTGGCCGAAAAAGTCGAATCCGGTGAAATGACCAGCAGTCAGTTCAGCGAAGAGGCCTTGGCAGAACATTTGTGCATGCAAAATCAACATGAAGTTGATTTAATGATCCGTACGGGCGGGGATTACCGCATCAGTAATTTTATTCTCTGGCAGGCGGCTTATGCCGAGTTGGTCTTTACCGACACCCTTTGGCCAGATTTTGATGAGCAGGCGTTTCGCCAGGCAGTGGCGACTTTTGCCAGCCGCCAGCGTCGTTTTGGTCTGACCGGAAGTCAGATAGAAGAAATACGCAGCGTATAACATCTTACGAGGGACATTTTTTGCTAAAACAACGAATAATAACAGCAGCTTGGTTAATCCCATTGGTGATGGGAACCATTTTTTTGCTCCCGGCAAATTATTTTTCATGGGCCTTAGTGGCGGTATTCTTGATTGCAGCGAAGGAGTGGGGCCGCATTATCGACAGCCGTTGTGAGGTCACTCAATGGAGTTTTACCGCCACCCTGGCGATAGTATTGGTGGCGATTAATCTCTTGGTACCGACCGATGCCGTCTGGTCCCGAGGTCAGTTACACCCCATCATGTTATCCATCATTCTTATCGGTGCCTGTTGGTGGCTGTTTTCCCTGGTGCTGGTGATCTCCTACCCCCGCAGCGCCAAACTCTGGCAGGGCAGCCCTATGCTCAAGTCCATGTTCGGCCAGTTGACCCTGCTACCTTGTTTTGTTTCCCTGATTGCCCTCAAGGCGCTCAGCAGTCCTGCAGACCCTTATTTTGGCGGTATCCTGGTGTTCTTGGTGATGCTGACCGTATGGGCCGCCGATTCAGGCGCCTACTTTGCCGGTAAGGCGCTGGGACGGATTAAACTCATGCCCAATGTCAGTCCGGCCAAGACTCTGGAAGGTTTACTAGGCGGCCTGCTGACCACTATGGTGGTGGTGGCCGGGGTTTGTTATTTCTCCCCCGAGCAGGAGCTTGGACTGCTGATAGCAGTGACTCTATTTACCGCTCTGGCCTCGGCGCTCGGCGATCTGTCTGAGAGCATGTTCAAGCGCGCCGCCAAAATCAAAGACTCGGGCACTATATTGCCCGGTCACGGTGGTGTGCTGGATCGCATCGATAGCCTGACCGCAGCCTTGCCTGTATTTACCCTTATCTATATTGCATTCTGGATGTAGTGCTATGCAAAACATGGTGATTTTAGGAGCGACTGGTTCGATTGGTGCCAGTACCCTCAGTGTGATCCAACATAACCCGGCGGCATATCAGGTTTATGCGTTGGTGGCCAATACCAATGTCGACAAGATGGCCGAGTTGTGTGCAATCCACCGACCTGAAATTGCCCATATGGTTTGCCCTCAAGCCGCCAAGGCATTGGCCGAGCGTTTGGGTGCCGCCTCGACTATCCGCGTCAGTACCGGCGAGTCAGAACTACTTGAGCTGGTGGCTCACAGCCGGGTCGATACCGTGATGGCGGCCATAGTCGGCGCCGCCGGCATGTTGCCAACGCTGGCGGCAGTCAAGGCTGGCAAGCGGGTGCTGCTGGCCAACAAAGAGGCGCTGGTAATGTCCGGGCGTTTGTTTATGGAAGCCACCCGCCAATCGGGCGCGACTCTGTTGCCGGTAGACAGTGAGCACAACGCCATTTTCCAATGCTTGCCGGAAGCCGTGCAGCAACAGCTGGGCTATTGTGATCTTCAAGGTGCAGGCATTTCATCTATTCTGCTCACCGGCTCTGGCGGGCCATTTTTGAGCGCCGATCTTGCCAGTCTGGCGAGTGTGACACCGGCCCAGGCTATCAAGCATCCCAACTGGTCTATGGGGCCTAAAATTTCTGTCGATTCGGCGACTATGATGAATAAGGGGCTTGAGTATGTGGAGGCGCGCTGGCTCTTCAACGCCAGTGCCGAGCAGCTCAAGGTGGTTATCCACCCCCAGAGTGTGATTCACTCCATGGTGCAGTATCAGGATGGTAGCGTGCTGGCACAGCTGGGCAATCCGGATATGCGTACCCCGATTGCTCATTGCATGGCCTATCCAGAGAGAATTGTTTCAGGGGTTGAACCTTTGGACTTTTTCAAAGTCGGACAATTGAGCTTCTGTGAGCCGGATTTTGCCCGTTATCCTTGCCTTGAGTTGGCAATGACTGCCAGTGCCTCGGGGCAGGAGGCGACCACAGTCATCAACGCGGCCAATGAAATGGCCGTTGCCAGCTTCCTTAAAGGGGAAATTGGCTTTACCGATATCGCCCGGGTCAATGAAGCCTGTTTGGCCCGTGTGCCGCAATCGCCTTTAAATTCCATAGCGGATATTCTGGCATTAGACGGCCAAAGCCGTCAGTATGCCGAGGAAGCTATCGCCGGATGCAAGTGAGGAAAATAAGGTCTGATGTTTGATTTTTTATGGAACCTGGGCGCTTTTATTGTCGCCTTGGGGATACTGATCACCGCCCATGAATATGGCCACTTTTGGGTGGCCAGGCGCTGTGGCGTCAAGGTAGAGCGTTTCTCTATCGGCTTTGGCAAGGCGATCTGGCGTCGCCTCGGCAAAGATGGCACCGAATATGTGATAGCCATGATCCCGCTTGGGGGTTATGTCAAAATGCTCGACGAGCGGGTCGAGGATGTACCCGAGGAGCTTAAAGAGCAGGCCTTTAATCGCAAGAGTGTCTGGGCGCGTATCGCGATAGTCGCTGCCGGGCCGATAGCTAACTTTATCTTTGCCATTTTCGCGCTCTATATTATGTATCTTATCGGCGTGCCTTCACTCAAGCCGGTGATCAGCGATGTCAGACCCGGCTCGCCAGCGGCCGTGATGCAGATAGATAGCCCTCAGCAGATAGTGGCGGTTTCCGGGCAAAAGGTACGCACCTGGGAAGAAGTGAATCTGGCGCTGGTCGGTCATATCGGCGATGACAGTATGAGCTTGACCCTGAGGCCGCTCGACCAGATATCTCAGCCTGACGATGGTCTTGAGCCTTCCGGGCGTACTTATCAGTTGGATATCCGCAACTGGCGTTTCGATCCGGAAAAAGAATCCCCCTTCAGTACGCTGGGGCTGGATATCTTCCGTCCGGATGTGATCCCTGAAGTGGAGACGGTTACCGAGGGCGGTGCGGCCGCCAAGGCCGGGGTCAAGGCCGGGGATATTCTGGTGGCCGTCAATGGTGAAGCATACAGCGACTGGCAAACCTTTGTCGGACAAATTAAAGTATCAGCCGGTAAGCCGTTGCAACTGACGGTTAAGCGCAGTGGTGAGCAACAGACTTTCACTCTGATCCCGGACAGCCGCAAGGGTGCCAATGGCGAAATGGAAGGTGTCATCGGCCTGGCGCCTAAAGCCCCCAAGTGGCCGGACAATATGCTGCTGGATCTGCAGTATGGCCCGCTTGAATCCATTTCGGTGGCGGCAGATAAAACATGGCAACTTGTAGTCGTCAGCTTTAAGATGATCGCCAAGTTGTTTACCGGTGATGTTTCGGTTAAAAATTTGAGCGGTCCCATCTCCATCGCGCAGGGGGCCGGTAACAGCGCCAACATAGGGTTGGTCTATTTTCTCGGGTTCCTCGCCCTGATAAGCGTAAACCTCGGCATTATTAACCTCTTGCCGTTGCCAGTGCTGGACGGGGGACACTTGATGTATTACTTGGTGGAAGTAATAACAGGTAAGCCTGTATCCGAACGGGTACAGGAAATTGGATTCAGATTTGGGGCGGCGTTGCTGCTGATGTTGATGAGCATTGCCCTTTTCAATGATTTTGCCCGACTCTGAGCAAGGACAGACAAATAATTAGAAGTGCGCTATGCGATTGAATAAACTTTTTGCCTCGATGTTATTAGTCGGCGCGTCGTTTTCAGGGAATGGTTGGGCAGAGTCTTTCCAGCCTTTTGAAGTGACCGACATCCAAGTTGAAGGTTTGCAACGAGTGGCACTCGGTGCGGCCTTGCTGAGTTTGCCTGTCAAAGTGGGTGACACAGTCGACCAACTCAAGCTGCAACAGGCGATAAAGAGCCTGTATGCCTCCAGTAACTTTGAAAATGTTCAGGTGTCCCGCGATGGCGGGGTGCTGATAGTGTCGGTGCGAGAAAGGCCGACCATCAGTGCCGTAACCTTCGAAGGTAACAAGGACATCAAAGATGAACAGTTGCAGGAAAGCCTGGACGGCAGTGGTGTGAAGGTGGGCGAAGCCCTCGATCGCACCATGCTCTCGGGTATCGAGAAGGGCCTGCAGGACTTCTACTACGGCGTGGGTAAATATGGCGCCAAGGTCGAGGCTCAGGTGATTAACCTGCCTCGTAACCGGGTAGAACTTAAGTTTAAGTTTACCGAAGGTCTGGCGGCCGAAATCCGTCAGATTAACATAGTGGGTAATGAGCGCTTCAGCGACGCCGACCTTATCGGCATGCTGGAGCTCAAAGACTATGTGGCCTGGTGGGATCTGTTCGGCGAGCGCCGTTATCAGAAACAAAAACTGCAGGCCGACCTTGAGACCATCAAGACCCACTACCACAATAATGGTTATATCCGTTTCAAGGTGACCTCGACTCAGGTGGCGATGACGCCGGACCGTAAGGGCCTTTACATCACCATCAATGTCGATGAAGGCGACCAGTACAAGGTTAAGGAAGTCAACCTGACCGGCGAACTCATGGGCCGTGAAGAGCTGCTTAAAGAAATCCTGCCTATCAAGGCTGGAGAACAGTACAACGGCGCAGATGTGACCTTTACCGAAGAGATGTACAGCAAGTATCTGGGCCGCTTCGGTTATGCCTATCCAGAGGTGAAGACTTTCCCTGAGATCGATGATGAGACCAAGGAAGTCACCCTGAATGTTAACGTTAAGCCCGGCAAGCGTGTTTATGTCCGCTCTATCAACTTCACCGGTAACACAGTGACCAAAGATGAAGTGATGCGCCGTGAGCTGAGACAGATGGAAGGGGCTTGGTTGAACTCGGCCTTGGTCGAGCAATCCAAGGCGCGTCTCAACCGTTTGGGCTACTTTGAAACAGTCGATACTGAAACCGTGCAGGTGCCGGGCACAGACGACTTGGTGGATGTGGCCTTCAAGGTGAAAGAGCAGCCATCAGGCTCCTTTAACGCTGGTATAGGTTATGGTACCGAGTCTGGCATGAGCCTGCAGTTCGGGGTTCAGCAGTCCAACTTCCTCGGTACGGGTAACCAGGCCGGGATCAACCTGAACACCAACAAGTACTCCAAGAACGTCAACCTGTCGTATACCGATCCTTATTTCACCAAGGATGGGGTCAGCCTGGGTGGCAGCATCTACTGGAACGAGTTCGATGCCAATGAGGCTAACCTCGAGCGTTATAAGAACAGCTCCTATGGTATTGCACTCAACAGTGGTTTCCCCATCAACGAGTACAACAGGATCAACGGCGGCATAGGCTATCGTCATAACACCATTTCTGAGATTTCCAGTTATGAGCAGGCGATCCGCTTCTATAACATCTATCGTGACAACGAGGATCCCAACTCTGACTTGAGCTTCGACAACTTCGAACTCAGCCTGGGGTGGTATCGCAGTACCCTTAACCGCGGAACCTTCCCAACCGACGGTTCATCCCAGCGTTTGAGCGGGAAAATGACGGTTCCCGGTTCAGATCTGCAGTACTTCAAGACAGACTTCGATACCAGCTTCTACTGGCCGCTTACCCGTAGCCATAATTTTGTGCTCTTGACTCGAGCTCGTTTGGGTTACGGTAATGGCTACGGTGGTTTCAATGACAACGACCAGATCCTGCCGTTCTGGGAAAACTACTACTCAGGGGGTTCCAGCTCATTGCGTGGCTTCAAGTCCAACTCAGTGGGCCCAAGGGCTTTCTATCTGTATCGCGGCAGCGAGCCTTGTGGACCCAATCCGGATGGTGAAGGTTGTAGCCTGCCGGGCGATCCAAACCAAGTTTACATCAGCTCAGGTCGTTCTATCGGTGGTAACGCCATCGCCACGGCCAGCATGGAGCTGATTGTGCCGACTCCTTTCCTGGATGAGGCTTATAGCAACTCAGTACGTACCAGCTTCTTTATCGATGCGGGTAACGTCTGGGATACGGAGTTTGATTATGACTCCTATCGTTTCTTGCCGGCAGATGAGTTTTCCAAGTTGGCCGACTACAGTGATCCGAGCCGTATCCGTGCTTCCTGGGGGCTTAGCCTACAATGGCTGTCGCCCATGGGCCCCATGGTGTTCAGCCTGGCCTGGCCTGTTAAGGAATACGATGATGACGAGACCGAGATCTTCTCGTTCAATATTGGCAAAACTTTCTAAATTACATAAACTCGGCAAGCATTGCTGAAGAAAAACAAGGAGTCTGACTTTGAAAAAAATGGTAAACGGCGCACTGATGACGCTGATGTTGATGGGTGCTCCCCTGGCCGCACAAGCCGAGAAGCTGGCGGTTGTTGATATGGGCGCCGTGTTTGAACAACTGCCACAACGCGAGCAGATCAGCAACGCACTCAAGACTGAGTTCGGTGATCGTATGGCTGAAGTTCAGAAACTACAGGAAGAACTTCGTGGTTTGCTGGAAAAGCAACAGCGTGATGCCGCACTGATGAGCGAAACGCAAAAGACCGAACTGGTTCGTAAAATGGAATCACTGAAGGCCGACTACCAGCTTAAAGGTAAGGCGTTGGATGAAGATCTGCGTCGCCGTCAGGGCGAAGAGCAAAACAAGCTGCTGGTAAAAGTGCAGAAGGCCATTAACAGTATTGCCGAAAAAGAGAAGTACGACATGGTACTGCAACGCGGCGCTGTGGTTTATGTTAAGCCAGCTGCCGATATCAGCTCTAAAGTGGTTGAAGCCTTGAGCAAAGGCCAGTAAATAGATGAAGTCTTTTTCGTTGAAAGAGCTTGCCCAGCTGTTAGGGGCCGAAGTCCGCGGGGATGACAGTGTGACTGTCTCCTCGGTGGCGACACTTGAAAAGGCGCAGCCGGATCAGATCTCCTTTCTGGCCAACACCAAATATCGTAGCCAGCTGGAGCAGACTCAGGCTGGTGCGGTATTGATCTCGCCTAAAGAGTTGGACGGTTTTGCTGGTAACGCCTTGGTACTCAATGACCCTTATGTCGGTTTTGCCAGAGTTGCGCAATTGCTGGATAGTACGCCTGCCGCTGCAGAGGACATCCATCCCTCGGCACAAATTCATCCCAGTGCCAAACTGGGTGAGGGCGTTGCGGTTGGTGCCAATGTGGTCATCGGCGCCAACAGCATTTTGGGCGAAAACGTCCAGATAGGTGCCGGTACTGTGGTTGGTCAGGATGTCATCATAGGCTCAGGCAGCCGTTTGTGGGCCAATGTCACCGTTTATCACGATGTTCATATGGGGCAAAACTGTATCGTTCACTCTGGGGCCGTTATCGGCTCTGATGGTTTCGGTTATGCCAACGAACGCGGTCAGTGGATCAAAATCCCTCAGACCGGCGGTGTGCGCATAGGTGACAGAGTGGAGATTGGCGCTGGTACTACTATAGATCGCGGCGCGATCGACCATACTGAAATTCATGATGGCGTGATAATCGACAACCAGGTGCAAGTAGCTCACAACGATATCATAGGGGCCAACACTGCGATTGCCGGCTGCACTGTACTGGCAGGCAGCGTGACTATAGGTAAGCATTGTATTATTGGTGGCAACTGCGCGATTTCCGGCCATCTGAGCATTACGGATGGGGTGCACGTCACCGGCAGCACCAACATTACTAACGATGTTCGTGAACCTGGGGTATACTCCTCGGCCACTGTGGCCATGCCCAACAGGCTATGGCGTAAAAATACGGTTCGCTTCCGTCAGTTGGACGAGCTGTTCCAGCGGGTCAAGACCCTGGAAAAAACCGTTAAACCCCAAGATTAATACCGCTGCGTGTTAAGCGGCATGAGGAAACGAGTTCGTGTCTAATCAATTAAATACAATGGATATCAAAGAGATTTTGGCTTACTTGCCACATAGATATCCATTTTTGTTGATCGATAGAGTACTGGATTTTACTCCGGGTGAAACTCTGCATGCGATCAAGAACGTCACCATCAATGAGCCTTTCTTCCAGGGACACTTCCCTGTGCAGCCGGTTATGCCAGGCGTGCTCATTCTGGAAGCCATGGCGCAGGCCACCGGCTTGTTGGCGTTCAAGACCATGAGCGACAAGCCGTCTCCGGACGTGCTGTATTATTTTGCCGGTATCGACAATGCTCGTTTCAAGCGGGTTGTTGAGCCAGGTGATCAGCTGCACTTTGAAGTGAAGATGATCAAGGAACGCCGCGGGATTGGCGTTTTCTACGGCGAGGCCAAAGTGGATGGTGAGCTGGTGTGTTCAGCCGAAATCATGTGTGCCCGCAGAGAGATTAGCAAGTGATAGATAAATTAGCTTTCGTTCACCCCGAAGCCAAGATAGGTAAAAATGTCACTATCGGTCCCTGGAGCTACATAGGGGCGGATGTGGAGATCGGCGATGACTGCTGGATCAGTTCCCACGTGGTTATCAAGGGACCCAGCATCATTGGCAAGGGCAACCGGATTTTCCAGTTTGCCTCCGTTGGTGAAGATTGCCAGGACAAGAAATACGCCGGTGAACCTACCCGGCTTATCATGGGTGATAACAATATCATCCGTGAATCTGTCACCATTCACCGCGGTACAGTGCAGGACAACAGCGAGACCCGTATCGGCTCCAATAACCTGTTTATGGCCTATGTACATATCGCCCACGACTGCGTGGTGGGTGACAATGTGATCATGGCCAATAACGCCTCTATTGCCGGTCACTGCCATGTGGGTGACTGGGCTATTCTCGGCGGTATGACAGGGGTGCATCAGTTTGTGCACATAGGTGCCCATGCCTTTACAGCAGGTTGCTCTTTGGTGCTGCAGGACGTACCTCCCTTCGTGATGGCCTCTGGCCAGGCGGCCATTCCCCGTGGTCTGAATATGGAAGGCATGAAGCGCCGCGGTTTTGCCAAAGAGACCCAACAAGCGCTGCGCCGGGCCTACAAGACCCTGTATCGCAGCAGCCTGACTCTGGAAGAGGCCGTTGCCGCCATGGCTGAAGACGCCGCAAAGGAGCCGCAGGTACAAGCATTTGTTGATTTTGTGACCTCCTCTAATCGAGGAATTATTCGCTGACACAGTGAGAACGAATGACACAAAATAGAAAGTTAGTCTTTGCAATGGCCGCCGGAGAAATCTCCGGCGATATTTTAGGTGCCGGCCTGATGAAAGCATTGCAACAGCGCTATCCGGATGCCCGTTTTATCGGTATCGGTGGCCCCCGCATGGAAGCACTCGGATTCGAGTCGCTGTTTGCCATCGAAGAGTTGGCCGTGATGGGAATTGCCGAGGTGCTCTCCCGCCTACCGAGATTGTTGAAGATACGCTCGAGTCTGGTCAAACAGATAACCGCGCTGCAGCCGGATTGCTTTATCGGCATAGATGCCCCGGACTTCAATATCGGCCTGGAGCTCAAGCTCAAGGCGAGCGGGATCAAGACGGTGCATTATGTCAGCCCATCGGTTTGGGCCTGGCGCCCTAAGCGGATCTTCAAAATCGCCCGCGCCACCAACATGGTGCTGTCACTGCTGCCGTTTGAAAAGGCCTTCTACGACAAGCATCAAGTGCCTTGCACCTTTGTCGGCCACACTCTGGCCGATGAGATCCCGATGGAGAATGACAAGCGTCTTGCCAGAGAAGCACTAGGCTTGAAAGTCGAAGCCGAATATCTGGCTATCCTGCCGGGCTCCCGTGGTGGAGAGTTGAAGATGTTGGCCCAGCCCTTTGTGGAGGCGGCCAGGCTGCTGAAACAGCGCTATCCGGATCTCAAGTTTATTACCCCCTTGGTGAATGAAAAACGCCGTCAACAGTTTCTTGCCGCGCTGGAAACCTATGCGCCGGATCTGGAAATTCATATGACGGAAGGGCGCTCTCGGGAAGTGATGGCCGCCAGCGATGCTATCTTGCTGGCATCGGGCACCGCCACGCTGGAAGCCATGTTGGTCAAGCGCCCCATGGTGGTCGGCTATCGGGTCAGCCCTATCACTTACCGTATTGCCAAGCGGATGATGCAGATAAACCACTTCTCTTTGCCCAATTTGTTGGCCGGAAGGGAGTTGGTGCCGGAGCTTATCCAAGATGATTGCACTGCCGAGCGGCTAGCCGAAGAGGTGGGTAAATTGCTGGATAAAGATAACCGGCCGCTGCTGGCCGAGTTTAGCAAGCTACACAGCCTGCTGGCCTGCAACGCCAGTGAGAAGGCGGCCCAGGCGGTTGTGGCCTTACTCGATAAAAAAACCGAGGAAAGATGACTGTCTATAAGCAACTCTCGGAAGCCGAAGCGCAGCTGTTGTGCCAGGGGCTGGTCGCCGGGGTAGATGAAGTGGGGCGTGGCCCCTTGGTCGGTGATGTGGTCACCGCGGCGGTGATCCTGGATCCCGCCAATCCAATTACCGGCCTCAATGATTCCAAGAAGCTCAGCGAAAAGAAACGCGATGCCCTCTATGAAGAGATCCTGGCCAAGGCGCTGGCGGTCTCAGTCGGTCGAGCCAGCCCCGCAGAAATCGATGAGCTCAACATATTGCATGCCACCATGTTGGCGATGCAGCGCGCCGTGGCGGGCTTGAACGTGCGTCCCGAGAAAGTCTTGGTAGATGGTAATCGGACCCCGGATTTTGGCCTGCCTTCGGCCGCAGTGGTTAAGGGTGATGGCTTGATCCCAGTAATCAGTGCCGCCTCTATCATAGCCAAGGTCACCCGCGACCGGGAGATGGCCGAGCTTGACCTCCGCCACCCTGAATATGGTTTTGCCGCCCATAAGGGCTACCCCACCAAGGCGCATTTCGAAGCCTTGAGTCAACACGGTGTCTTGCCTGAGCACAGGCGCAGCTTCCGGCCGGTACGCGAATGGCTGGAGCAGCATTCATAAGCCGTACTGAAACCTAAAGATGCAACCAAAAGGGCAGCAGCAGCTGCCCTTTTTTGTCGGTTATCACCCCGTAACATCTATTGATGGTTTTCGCCATTTATACAGCTTTTATACAAACCCTGCGGATATTTACACCCCGTTTTTATACCGGTTTTCATAAGCTTTGACCCTGAAATTAAAGTCTTTTTCAGGAGATATTCATTATGGCTGTTATGGAGTGGGCCGCTTTACTGCTGGCCTTGGGACTATTTGGCTATCTGTTTTTTGCCCTGATGCATCCAGAGGATTTCTGACTATGTTGACTATGGAATCCTTAGGCTTGCCGGCGATTTTTCTAGGGCTCTTGTTGGCGGCATCCCTATTGTTGGCAAAGCCGTTGGCGCTATTAATCCGGCATCAAAAGCCTTTCAAACGCGAGGCGGCGCTATGGTCCGGTATGACCGCGGTATTTGAGGAGATGAACTGGCGCCAATATGCGGCGGCGCTCTTGTGTTTCAATGCCCTTGGCGCCCTGTGTCTGATGCTTATCCTGCTGTTGCAACAATACCTGCCGCTTAACCCGCAAAACCTGCCGGGGATGGATTGGCAACTGGCATTCAACACCTCAATCAGCTTTGTGACCAACACCAATTGGCAGGCCTATTCGGGCGAAACCAGTCTCAGTTATTTCAGCCAGATGGCGGGGCTGACGGTGCAGAATTTCTGCTCGGCCGCCACGGGTATGGTGGTGGCCTTTGCCATTATCAGAGCCTTGACAACCAAGGGGCAGACTATGCTCGGTAACGCCTGGTTGGATTTGCTGAGGGTGAACCTCTATCTGCTGTTGCCTCTGGCCTTGTTGATCGCCCTGTTGTTGGTGCAGCAGGGCGTCATTCAGAATCTTGCCGCTTATCTGCCGGTGACCGGGCTGGAAGGTCAACAACAGCTGTTGCCCATGGGGCCCGTAGCATCCCAGGAGGCGATTAAGATGCTGGGTACCAATGGCGGCGGTTTCTTTGGCGCCAATTCGGCGCACCCCTTTGAAAATCCTACGGCGCTGAGCAATCTGCTGCAGATGCTGTGTATTTTCCTGTTGCCCTGCAGCCTGGTTATCGCCTTTGGCCTCTGCGCCGGGGATTGGCGCCAGGGGGCGAGTATTTTGGGGTGTATGGCATTGGTGTTTGTGGCGGCCTTTCTATGGATAAGTCACTCTGAGCTGCAACTGCAGCAGATGGCCGATATTCACTTCCCCGGCAATATGGAAGGCAAGGAGACTCGCTTTGGCATCGGAGCAAGCAGCCTGTTTGCTACTGTCACCACGGCAGCTTCCTGCGGTGCGGTGAATGCCATGCACGACTCCTTTACCGCGCTTGGCGGCATGATGCCCATGTGGTTGATGCAACTTGGTGAGGTGATCTTCGGCGGCGTTGGCAGCGGTTTTTACGGCATTTTGCTGTTTGTATTCCTGACAGTGTTTATTGCC
The DNA here is from genome assembly GCF_019670705.1 of Shewanella carassii. Classification (NCBI taxonomy): domain Bacteria; kingdom Pseudomonadati; phylum Pseudomonadota; class Gammaproteobacteria; order Alteromonadales; family Shewanellaceae; genus Shewanella; species Shewanella carassii. The sequence continues at coordinate 3,106,213 of NZ_AP024618.1, read as the reverse complement.
GGACTGATGATAGGCCGCAGCCCCGAGTATCTGGGCAAGAAGATTGAAACCCGGGAGATGAAACTTGTCTGTCTGGCACTGCTCTGTTCGCCTGTGATAGTGCTGTCCGGCGCGGCGCTTGGCTTGGTGCTCTCTCCCGAGTCGCTGCAGGAAACCGGCCCCCATGGTTTCAGCGAGCTGTTGTACGCCCTGTCCTCGGCGGCCAACAACAACGGCAGCGCCTTTGGTGGCTTCAACGCCAATACGCCTTTTTACAACCTTCTGCTGGCGGCGGCCATGCTACTTGGGCGCTTTGGCGTGATCCTACCTGTGCTGATGATAGCCGGCAGTATGGCTGCCAAACCCGCCCAAGAGGCAGGCCCAGGCACCTTGCCCACCCATGGCTGGTTGTTTGCCAGCATGTTGTTGGGAACCCTTTTGCTCTTTGGCGCCTTGACCTTTATTCCGGCATTGACTCTCGGGCCTGTGGCCGAGCAGCTGACATTCCCGTTGCCGCAAGCACTGCCGACAGCTCAATGAATTCAGGGAGAAACAGACAATGAAAACCTTCAGTTTTGATATAACGCCAGATCATCCAAGAGAGACAGGCTGCAACAAGCGTCATCCGGTGCTGCAGATAGATGCCGCCATGCTGAGGCAAACGCTGCTAAGCGCGCTGACCAAGCTGGACCCCAGAGTGCAGCTGAAGAACCCCATCATGTTTGTGGTCTATATCGCCAGTATTCTTCTGTCGCTGGAGGCGGTGGCCATAGGCTTGGGTTGGCGCGCCGGAAATCCCTGGTTCAGCGGTATTATCGCCATCTGGCTGTGGCTGACCTTGCTGTTTGCCAACTTTGCCGAGGCGCTAGCCGAGGGACGCAGCAAGGCGCAGGCCGACAGTCTGCGGGGGCTTCGACGCAGCAGCTGGGCCAACAAGCAGACAGACAAGGGGCTTGAGAAAGTGCTTGCCGATACTCTGAAGTGCGGTGATATAGTGCGGGTGGAAGCCGGTGAGATCATTCCTTGCGACGGGGAGATTATTCAAGGGGTTGCCTCTGTGGATGAGAGCGCCATTACCGGTGAGTCGGCACCCGTTATCCGCGAGTCCGGTGGCGACTTCAGCTCTGTGGTGGGTGGAACCCGGCTGTTGTCAGACTGGCTGGTGGTGCGCTGCGCCCAGGAGAGCGGCAATACCTTCCTCGATCGCATGATTGCCATGGTGGACGGCGCCAAGCGGCGCAAGACCCCCAATGAGGTGGCGCTGAATATTTTGCTGATCACCCTGACGCTGATTTTCCTGTTGGTCACTGTGACTCTGGCGCCATTTTCCGCTTATGGTGCCATGGGCAGCGGCGGCGAGCCTATCTCGATGACAGTGCTGCTGGCGCTGCTCATCTGCCTCATTCCCACCACCATAGGCGGGTTGCTGTCTACCGTGGGTATCGCCGGCATGAGCCGCATGATAGGCGTCAATGTGATAGCCACTTCGGGAAGGGCGGTGGAAGCCGCCGGTGATGTGGATGTGCTCTTGCTGGACAAGACAGGCACCATCACCCTGGGCAATCGCCAGGCGAGTGATTTTCTGCCTGTGGCCGGTATAGCTGAAGAGGCATTGGCCAATGCGGCGCAGCTGGCCTCTCTTGCTGATGAAACCCCGGAGGGGCGCAGCATAGTGGTGCTGGCAAAACAGAAGTTTGCCATCCGGGAGCGCAGTCTTGCCGAACTCGATGCCAGTTTTATTCCCTTTACTGCCCAAACCCGCATGAGCGGTATCAATCTGGGGACGAGGCAGATACGCAAAGGCTCTTTCGACGCCATCAGCCAATATGTGAAGGCCAACGGCGGCGAGGTTCCCAAAGAACTGGGAGCCTTGGTGGATAAGGTGGCCAAGCAGGGCTCCACTCCTCTGGTGGTGGCCGAAGGCAACAAACTTCTCGGGGTGATAGCGCTCAAGGACATAGTCAAAGGTGGTATCAAGGAGCGCTTTATCCAACTGCGCAAGATGGGCATCAAAACCGTGATGATCACCGGCGATAACCCGCTCACCGCCGCGGCCATTGCCGCCGAGGCCGGAGTGGATGAGTATCTGGCCGAGGCCACGCCCGAAGCCAAGCTGGCGCTGATTCGGCAATACCAGAATGAGGGCCGCCTGGTGGCCATGACAGGCGATGGCACCAATGACGCACCTGCGCTGGCACAGTCGGATGTGGCACTGGCAATGAACTCGGGCACCCAAGCGGCCAAGGAGGCCGGTAATATGGTGGATCTCGACTCCAACCCCACCAAGCTTATCGAAGTGGTGCATATCGGCAAACAGATGTTGATGACTCGTGGCTCGCTCACCAGCTTCAGCATAGCCAATGATCTGGCCAAGTATTTTGCCATCATTCCCGCGGCTTTCAGCACCACCTTTCCGGCGCTCGAGAGCCTCAACCTGATGCGACTGCACTCGCCCGAGTCGGCGGTCATTTCGGCGGTGATCTTCAATGCGCTGATCCTGGTGGCACTGTTGCCGCTGGCACTCAAGGGCGTGCGTTATCGCGCCATGGCGGCCGCTGCAGTGCTCAAACGCAACCTGTTGTTTTATGGGGTTGGCGGCCTGCTGTTGCCCTTTGTTGCCATTAAAGTCATAGACGCATTGCTTGCCGCCACTGGCTGGATCTGATTGGAGTATGTTATGAAAACCTTGAAAATGGGCTTGTGGGTCTTCGGCGTTATCTTTGTCGTGACCGGGTTGGTCTATCCGCTGCTGGTCACTGTTGCCGCCACGGCACTGTTCCCGCATCAGGCGGGAGGCAGCATAATAGAGCGAGATGGCGTCTTACTGGGCTCAGAGCTTATCGGGCAGGAGTACAAGACGGATGGTTTTTTCCATGGCCGCGCCTCGGCCTCGGCTTATGACGCCCAGGCTTCCGGCGGCAGTAATCTGTCGCCCCACAGCCGTGAGCTGCAATCCCTGTGGCAGCAGCGAGCCGCGGCCTTGAATGCCCACAACCCTGGAAATTCGTTTGTGCCTGGGTTGCTGGTCACTGCCTCCGGCAGTGGTCTGGACCCCCATATCTCACCCGAGGCCGCCTACTGGCAGCTGGGGCGAGTCGCCAAGGCGAGAGGGGTATCAGAGGCGCGGTTAAAGGCACTGATTGACAGCCATATTCGGCAGCCGCCCTTGCCCTTTGTCGGCCAGCCCACGGTCAATGTTTCATTGCTGAACCTGGCATTGAGCAAAATGGAGTAATCACTTGTCAGAAATCAGGCCCAATGCCGATTTGCTGCTACAGCAACAGCCGTCCTCCCGGGGGCGGCTCAAAATCTTCTTCGGCGCCTTTGCCGGGGTGGGTAAAACCTATGCCATGCTCAGCGAGGCTCGCAGGCTAAGACTGCAGGGGCTGGATGTACTGGCCGGATTGGTTGAAACCCACGGCAGAGATGAGACGGCGGCCCTGCTCGAAGGCTTGGAGCTGCTGCCGCCCAAAGCGCTGAGCATAATGCACAGGCGTTATCAGGAGTTTGATATCGATGCCGTGCTTGCCCGGCATCCGGCGCTGGTATTGGTCGATGAGCTGGCCCACAGCAATGCCCCGGGATGCCGTCACCGCAAACGTTGGCAGGATGTCAAAGAGTTGCTGGATGCCGGTATAGATGTGTTTACCACAGTCAATGTGCAGCATCTTGAAAGCCTCAACGATCTGGTGGGCGGCATTACCGGTATCAAGGTGTCGGAAACCCTGCCGGACTCAGTGTTTTATGAGGCCGATGAAGTGGTGCTGGTGGACCTGCCACCCGATGACCTGATGCAGCGAATGCGTGAGGGTAAAATCTATCTCTCATCCCAGGTGGAAAGGGCGATAGAAAACTTCTTCAACCGTCAGAATCTCACCGCACTCAGGGAGTTGGCCCTCAACGCCACCGCCGAGCGGCTGGAGCAGCGCAGGCGTCAGGACAATGAGCCCGGCCTCAGGGGCGGCCTGCTGCTGGGGCTGACCCATGGTGAGCAGCAGGAGAAGCTTATTCGCCACGCCATGCGTCTGGCCAAGCGTCTCAATTGCCGCTGGTATGCCCTGCATGTGGAAACGCCCGAGGCGCAGCAGTGGGATGATAGCAAGCGGCAACAGCTGCAGGATAACCTCAAGCTGGCCGAGAGCCTGGGGGCCGAGACCGCGACTCTGGTGGATCATGATATCTGCCACGGCTTGCTGGAATTTGCCGGCGAACACAGGTTGGAGCGGATCCTTATCGGCCACCACAGCGGCAAGTGGCAGCTGCCATGGCGCCGGGAGCTTGGCCAGAGTTTGAGAAAGCGCGCCGCAGATGAGGAGATTATCAGCCTCAACCTTGATCAAGCCACTAAACAGCCCAAGGCCGCCAATCCCAGAGCCTGGCCAAGACTGCGCCCGGCGAATATTGCCATGGCCCTGGGTATGTCGGCCTTTTGTACCTTGCTTGGCTATTGGCTGGCGCCCTGGTTTCATGCCACCAACATAGTGATGATCTACCTCTTGGGCACTGTCTTGCTGTCGCTCAGGCTCGACAGAATGAGCGCCTTGTTGGCAACTTTGGTCAATGTGGCCTGCTTTGACCTCTTCTTTGTCGAGCCCAGGTTCTCCTTCTCGGTTGCCGATGCCCAATATCTGATGACCTTCTTCGCCATGGCCATAGTCAGTATCGCCATCACCCAACTCACACATACCACGCGTATTCAGGCGCAAATGGCCCGGCAGCGGGAGCTGCGCACCTATCAGCTGTTTGAGATGTCGCAGCAACTGGGCTCGGCGCAAACTGAGCGGGAGATGGCTGCCATCGCCCAGCAGCATATCGGCAAGAGCTTCGCCGCGGCGGTGGCGGTATTGAAGGCCGAAGAGCAGGGAACCTTGCTGTTGACCAAGGGGTTTACCCGTTATGATTCGGCCATTGCCAAGTGGAGCATAGCCAACAACTGTGCAGCCGGCGCCGGAACAGATACCCTGCCCAATGCCGGTTGCTACTATCAGCCGGTAGCGATAGAGCAGCGGGTGCTGGCTATGGTGGTGCTCGAACCTGTGAGTCTCAGCGGTTGGTTGGCACCTGAGCAGCAAAGGCTGCTCAATGCCTTTGTTTGCCTGTTGGCGCAGGCGCTTGAGCGGCTCGAGCTGGCCAAGGCCTCCAAGCAGGCGCAGTTGAATGTGGAAACCGAAAAGATGCGCAGCACCATGCTCTCTTCCCTGTCCCATGACTTGCGCACTCCGCTGACGCTTATCCGCAACCAGAGCGACAGCCTGGTGACCAGTCTGGCGCCTTTCCCCGAACAGTGTCAGCAGGCGCGCCAACTGGCGCAGCGGATAGGTGAAACCATTCGGCTGACCAACAATGTAATGGAGATGATCCGCCTCGAGTCGTGCCATTTTATTTTGCAGCTTGACTGGCAGGATCTGGAGGAGATCCTCGGGGTGACGCTAAGGCAACTGGAACCCAGAACCCAGATTCGGTTGAATATCCCTGCCGAGCTGCCGCTTATCTATTGCGATGGCAATCTCATTCAGCGGGTGCTGTTGAATCTTTTGGAAAATGCATTTAAATATGGCCCGCCAAAGGTACAGATAAGCATCAGTGCTCAGTTGGATGCCGAGCAGTTTTATATCGAAGTGGCCGACAACGGACCCGGGCTTCCCACAGAGGATGCCAGTTGGCTGTTTACCAAGTTTGAGCGCGGCAACAAGGAGTGTGGCATTCCCGGGCTGGGGCTCGGCTTGGCCATCTGTCAGGCGATAGTCTCGGCCCACGGTGGCCGCATCTGGGCCCATAACCGCGAACAGGGCGGCGCCGTGTTCACCTTCAGCTTGCCCTATGTTTCACCGCCCGAGATGTGCGGCGAAGAAGAGTATTTACCCGAGCAGGAATCCAGTTATGCCAGCATTGATTGAGCCGCAGCCGTTTCATCACAGAAGGGTATTGGTGATAGATGATGCCCAGGAGATCTGTCAGTTTGTCAGTAAGGCCTTGCAGCAGCAGGGGCTTGAGGTGTTCACCGCTCACTCGCTCAATCAGGGCTTGATGGAGGCCTCGACCCGGCAGCCGGATACTGTGATCCTGGATCTCGGCTTGCCCGATGGCGATGGCCAGAGCTTTATTCCCCGCTTTCGCAGCTGGAGTGATGCTCCTGTGATAGTGCTGTCGGCCCGCAGCGATGAAGCCGACAAGGTGCAGGCGCTTAACAGCGGCGCCGACGATTACCTGTGCAAGCCCTTCGGCATAGAGGAGCTGCTGGCCCGGGTGCGGGTGGCGTTGAGGCGACACTTACGTCACAGCCATGAGCCGGAGGCTCAGGTGCAGTTGGGAGAGGTCTTGTTCGACCGCCACCGTCAGCAGCTGAGCCGCAACGGCAAGCCCGTGCATCTGACCAAGACGGAATTAAAGCTCCTGAACGCCTTGCTGGAGCAGCCGGGCAAGGTATTGACTCAACAAAGCCTGCTGAAACAGGTCTGGGGGCCGACATTTGTCGAGCATGGCCACTATGTGCGCACCTATATGAAGCATCTGCGCAATAAGATAGAAGCAGAGCCCGCCAACCCCAAATACCTGCTGACGGAAATCGGCATAGGTTATCGCCTCGTCACAGGTAAATAATGGAGAGGCCCGGCTCGGCTTCACGGCTTAGATTTTGATTTTGTCGCAAAAGCCGCCAGATAACGCCTTTGGCGTGATTTTGCCGACAAGGCGGCCGGTTTTAACTTTGGTGAACCTCTCCCGGCGTGTTATCTTTCCCTATTGATTTTCAGCCAGTCAGAGTAATCGGATTTTCATGTCACAGCCCCGTTTCGTCCATCTACGTGTTCACTCAGACTTTTCCATGACCGATGGTCTGGCCAAGGTCAAGCCCATTCTGGCCAAGGTGGCCGATGAGGGCATGGCGGCAGTGGCACTGACGGATCAGAACAACCTCTGTGGCCTGGTGAAATTCTACGGTGGCTGCCATGGCGCCGGGATAAAGCCCATCATAGGGGCCGACTTCTGGATGTTGGTGCCCGGCTTTGAAGATGAGTTCTGCGCGCTTACCGTGCTGGCCATGGATAACGACGGCTACCAGAACCTGACTCAGCTGATCTCCAAGGCCTATCTGCGCGGTCAGGTGCGTGACCGGGTCGCTATCGATCAGGAGTGGCTGCTGGAGCACGGCGCCGGTATTTTGCTGCTCTCCGGCGCAAGGGAAGGGGACTTGGGCAAGGCGCTGCTCAAGGGCAACCTGAACCAGGCCCAGGAACTGACCGATTTCTACAAGCAGCACTTCAACGACCGTTACTTTATTGAACTGATCCGCACCGGGCGCCCGGATGAGGAGCGCTACCTGCATATGGCGGTGGAACATGCCGCCAACACAGGCCTGCCTGTGGTTGCCACCAACCAGGTGGTGTTCATGACCCCGGAAGAGTTTGAGGCCCATGAAATTCGGGTGGCTATCCACGATGGCTACACACTGGCTGACCCCCGTAGACCCAAGAAATACAGCGAGCAGCAGTATCTCAAGACAGAAGCTGAGATGTGCGAGCTGTTTGCCGACATTCCGGAAGCGCTGCAAAACACGGTGGAGATCGCCAAGCGCTGTAACGTTACTGTGCGGCTCGGCGAATACTTCCTGCCCAACTTTCCCACGGGTGAGCTGTCTACCGAAGACTATCTGGTAATGCGCTCCAAAGAGGGACTGGAAGAGCGTCTCGAGTTCCTGTTTCCGGATCCAGAAGAGCGGGCGGAAAAGCGTGGCGAGTATGACGAGCGTCTGGATATTGAGCTCAAGGTAATTAACCAGATGGGCTTTCCCGGCTACTTCCTTATCGTGATGGAGTTTATCCAGTGGGGTAAGGACAACGGTATTCCCGTGGGCCCGGGGCGGGGGTCGGGTGCCGGCTCCCTGGTGGCCTATGCGCTTAAGATCACTGACTTGGACCCGCTGGAATTTGACCTGCTGTTCGAACGTTTTCTTAACCCCGAGCGGGTGTCGATGCCCGACTTCGACGTCGACTTCTGTATGGACAGGCGCGATGAGGTTATCGATCACGTGGCCGAACTCTATGGCCGGGATGCAGTATCGCAGATCATCACCTTCGGTACCATGGCCGCCAAGGCGGTAGTGCGTGACGTGGGCCGGGTGCTGGGTCACCCCTATGGCTTTGTCGACAGAATTTCCAAGATGATCCCGGCCGAGCCCGGGATGACGCTGGCCAAGGCTTTTGAGGCCGAGCCTGCGCTGCCCGAAGCCTATGAGGCCGATGAGGATGTCAAAGACCTTATCGACATGTGCCGCAAGCTTGAGGGGGTGACCCGTAACGCGGGTAAGCACGCCGGTGGCGTGGTGATTGCGCCGACCAAGATCACCGACTTCTCGCCGCTTTATTGCGACGCCGAAGGGAAAAACCCGGTGACCCAGTTCGACAAGAACGACGTGGAAACCGCCGGTCTGGTGAAGTTTGACTTCCTGGGTCTCAGAACCCTGACCATTATCGACTGGGCGCTGGGGATGATTAACCCAAGGCTCGCCAAGCTCGGCAAGCCGCCGGTCGATATTGCCGCCATTCCGCTTGACGATGCCAAGTCCTTCGGGGTACTGAAACGCTACGAAACCACGGCGGTATTCCAGCTGGAATCCCGCGGCATGAAAGATCTTATCAAGCGTCTGCAGCCCGACTGCTTCGAAGATATGATCGCTCTGGTGGCCCTGTTCCGCCCAGGCCCCTTGCAGTCGGGGATGGTAGATAACTTTATCGAGCGTAAGCACGGCCACGAGGCCATCTCCTACCCGGATGAGAAGTGGCAACACGAGAGCCTTAAACCGATTTTGGATCCTACCTACGGCATCATCCTCTATCAGGAACAGGTGATGCAGATTGCCCAGACGCTGGCGGGTTATACCCTGGGCGGCGCGGACATGCTGCGCCGGGCCATGGGTAAGAAAAAGCCGGAAGAGATGGCCAAGCAGCGTGCCGGTTTTGAAGCCGGGGCGATAAAAAACGGCGTCGACGGCGAACTGGCGATGAAGATCTTCGATCTGGTGGAGAAATTCGCCGGTTACGGCTTCAACAAATCGCACTCGGCCGCCTATGCACTGGTGTCCTATCAGACCCTCTGGCTCAAGACCCACTATCCGTCTGAATTTATGGCGGCGGTAATGTCCGCCGATATGGATAACACAGACAAGATAGTGACCCTGGTGGATGAGTGTGAGCGCATGGGACTCAAGCTTATTCCGCCGGATGTCAACAAGGGCCTGTTCAAGTTTACCGTCGATGAAGAGCTCAATATCGTCTACGGCATAGGCGCCATCAAGGGCGTGGGCGAGGGGCCGGTCGAATCGATTCTGGAAGCTCGCAAGGGTGGGCCGTTCAAAGACTTGTTCGATTTCTGCGCCCGGGTGGATTTGAAAAAACTCAACCGCCGGGTGATCGAGAAGCTGATCAATGCCGGCGCCATGGACAATCTGGGGCCGCACCGGGCCTCCATGATGGCTACCTTGCCGGAGGCGATACGCGCCGCCGATCAGCACGCCAAGGCCGAAGCCATAGGTCAGTGCGACATGTTCGGTCTGCTCAACGACGACCCAGAGGACAGCAAGCAACAGTTTGTTGACTGCCCGCGTTGGCCGGACAAGGTCTGGTTGGAAGGGGAGCGTGAGACCCTGGGGCTTTACCTCACAGGTCACCCCATCAACCAATATCTCAAAGAGCTCAGGCACTACACCTCCGGGCGGCTCAAGGATATTCACCCCACAGACAGGGGCAAGACGGTCAAGGCCGCCGGATTGGTGGTCGCCACCCGGGTGATGCTGACCAAGAGAGGCTCCAAGATGGGGCTGCTGACACTGGACGACAAGAGTGCCCGTCTGGAAGTGATGCTGTTTACCGAGGCCTTCGAGAAATTCAATCACCTACTGGAGAAAGACAGGATCCTCATCTGTGAAGGTGAAGTGAGCTTCGATGACTTCTCCGGCGGTAACCGGATGACGGCGCGCAACATCATAGATATGGGCGAAGCCCGCAGCCACTTTGCGGCGGCGGTGGAGCTGGATCTCGATGCGGCAATATTGAGCCCGGAATGGCTGACACAGTTTTATGAGACCCTTTCGCCCTGGCGCGGTGGCTCTGTGCCTGTGGCGATCAACTATCGTCAGGCCCAGGCCAAGGGACAGTTCCGTTTGAGTGACGACTGGCGGGTAAACCCCAGTGATGAACTCATGATGGCACTGGAAGCCATGCTCGGCACAGATAAGGTCAGGATCCTCTTTTAATGTCTCACACTCTGGTCGATACCCTGGTACTCAAGTTAACGGCGCTGCTGGATCAAATCGGCGCCACGGCTGACAACCACCTCTGGCTGGGTTACAGCGGCGGTATGGACTCAGAGCTGCTGGCCTACACCTTGGCGCGCTTTCGCCAGACTCATTCCAATACGCCTTATCAAATCTCCCTGGTGCACGTACACCATGGCCTCAGCCGCAATGCCGATGCCTGGGCGGCCCATTGTCGCCAAAGAGCCGAGCATTATGGCCTGAATTTTGTTCTTCGGAAGGTGCAACTTGAGCTCGGTCCGCGCGTCAGTATTGAGGCCGAGGCGCGGCGCGCCCGCTATCAGGCGATTGCCGAGCTGCTCAATCCCGGTGACATTTTGCTGACGGCCCATCATCAGGACGATCAGTTGGAGACGCTGCTGCTGGCACTCAAGCGTGGTCAGGGTCCCAAGGGGCTGGCGGCCATGGGGCAAGCCCAGCACTTAGCTCTGATATCCAGGGCAGAAAGTGCACCATGCTGGCAATTACGGCCGATGCTGGACAGCAGCCGGGCTCAGATAGAGCAGGCGGTGGCGAGTCTCGAGCTGCCCTATATCAATGATGAGAGTAATCAGGACACCCAGTATGACCGCAACTTCCTGCGCGCCGAGGTGATCCCTGTACTCAAGCAGCGCTGGCCTTCGATTGCCACAACGGCCTCACGCAGCGCCGCCCTGTGCGCCGAGCAGCAGTTGCTGCTCGATGAAGTCAGCGCCGAAAAGTTGCAGCCCTTGCTCGGCCGTTGCCGCTTCAGCGGCGTTCGGGTACTGGATAGCGCCGGGCTCAAAGTGCTGTCACCCCAGTGGCAGGCGCAGTTGCTGCGGCAGTTTATTCAGATGCAGCGCTTGCCCTTACCGGCGCAGGTACAGTTGCAGCAAGCCTTGGCGCAGCTACTCGATGCCAGGGAGGATGCTCAGCTTGAGCTTAGCTTTAAGGGATTGCTCCTCAAGCGTTATGGGCAACAGATCTATGCCATGGCGCCTCTGCCGGGGGCAGCATTCCAATTGCTTGATGGCGCAGGTGCGACCGAAGATTTGGCAGCAAACCCCTCGAAACTGACCCTGAGCCAAAAGCAGCTACAAGCACTGAGCCAAGGGCAGAGTCTGAGTGTTGGGCTCACCTCCCCCTGGCAGCGCCTGGAGCTGACATTGGCTGACTCAGGGCCCAGGGTGGCGCTGGCTCAAGTCATGGCCCCACAACTGGCGTCACTATCGGCGTCACTAGGGGCAAAAGTTCAACTATCAGATACCGCTGCTGCGCCTGAATTGCTCATGGGGCTCAAGGGCAGTTACCGCTGTCAGCCCCACAATAGAGACAAGGGGCGGGAGCTCAAGAAACTCTGGCATGAACTCGGGGTGCCGCCCTGGCTCAGAGACAGAGTACCGCTGCTGATGCAAAATGGCCGACTGCTGGCGCTGGCCGGTGGTTTTGTCGAGCGTAGCGCACTGGCATCTGGCTCAGAACCCGGAATCGTGTTGAAGCTGGTGGCCGATGCAAGCTTTGAGTGACGGCCACCAGAGTTAATTGGTGTTGCCCCATACATGCTGCGGGTTACCGCTCGGGTAATTTAGTGTCTTTATGAGCATGTTACAACGGTCTGATTTTGACTGTCAGTGATAAGCTTTTGGGGATAGAGTTAACCTTTGTTAATTAATATTCAGTGGCAGCCATCCGCAACTGAATCATCCTGGTTGTTGGTATATTCGTATCGATACTTTGTCTTTCCAGCCTTTCAAATAGTGTTTTTATAAATTTTTTGCCATTATATTTGTGATTTCTCAATTGATTCGAGATTTTATTAGTTTGTTTTGGTATTACCAATTTACATTCAGGCAGGTTTTTTGTTATAGATTGGTTGTGTTTTTTGATGCCGGTCACATACCTCAATAGATACTCACTGTTAGTTCAGAATAAAAATGTGACTACAAATGACATTTTTCTGCATGTTTACCATTTATGCCCGGGTTGAGTTGTTCGCCATCCCGGCCTGCCCTTAATCGGGAAAAGCGAGCCAAGCCGTTAACAATGATGAGGAAGAGATGATGTCGCTATCTGAGCAACTCATGGAGTCTGTAGGGATTATGCTGCTCGGTATGGGGTTGGTTTATCTATTTTTGGGGTTGCTGATCTTGGGGATCCGGATATCGGCTCACTATCTGGCACCGAGACCCGGTTTGGAAACGAGTCACTCACAAACGCAGGAAAGAGCTGCGGCTCGCTCCCCCGGTGTAGCTCAAGCAGGAGCGCCCACACCGCAACAGCTGGCAGCCATTAGCTGTGCCATTCACCAATACCGCAAACAGGCTTAACTGCCGTAATCTGATGGATAAGAAAGATGAGTAAAGCTTTAGCATTAACCGACGTTGTCCTGCGGGATGCTCACCAATCACTATTGGCAACCAGAATGCGTATCGACGATATGTTGCCAATCGCCGCCAAGTTGGACAGTGTTGGCTTCTGGTCCCTGGAGTCTTGGGGCGGTGCCACCTTCGATGCCTGTATCCGTTATTTGGGGGAGGATCCCTGGGAGCGGATCCGGGCGCTGAAACAAGCTATGCCTAATACTCCGCAGCAGATGTTATTGAGAGGGCAAAATCTGCTGGGTTATCGCCATTACAGTGACGACCTGGTGACTCGGTTTGTCGAGCGTGCCCATGAGAGCGGGGTCGATGTATTCCGAGTATTCGATGCCATGAATGATGTGCGCAACTTGCAAGCGGCGCTGAAAGCCGTGATTGATGTTGGCGCTCATGCCCAGGGCACAATTTCTTATACCACAAGCCCCGTACATACACTGCAAACCTGGTTGACCATGGCCAAGCAGCTGGAAGATATGGGCTGCCATTCACTCTGTATCAAGGATATGGCCGGGTTGCTCAAGCCGATGGAGGCCTTCGAGCTAATCAGCCGCTTGAAGTCGGAAACCGATCTCTTGATCACCATGCAGTGCCATGCCACCACAGGGTTATCGACTGCCACCTATCAAAAGGCGATTGAGGCCGGGGTCGATGTGCTGGATACGGCCATCTCTTCCATGAGTCAAACCTATGGTCACAGTGCCACCGAGACCCTGGTTGCCATGGTCGAAGACACCGATAGGGCGACCGGCTATGACTTGGCGCTGCTGGAGGAGATTGCCGCCTATTTCCGTGAAGTCAGAAAAAAATATGCCCGTTTCGAAGGGGCACTCAAGGGCATAGATTCACGCATTCTGCGGGCTCAGGTGCCGGGTGGCATGCTGACCAATATGGAAAACCAGCTCAGAGAGCAGGGCGCCGAGGACAAGCTGGATCTGGTGCTCGAAGAGATCCCCAGAGTGCGGGAAGATCTGGGCTTTATTCCACTGGTGACCCCCACCTCCCAGATTGTTGGTACCCAGGCGGTAATCAATGTGCTGATGGGCGAGCGCTATAAGTCGCTGACCAAGGAGACAGAAGGGGTTCTCAAGGGCGAATATGGCGCCACCCCTGCCAAGGTCAACAGTGAATTGCAACAGCGGGTGCTGCAGGGAGCCGAGCCTGTGAGTTGCCGCCCGGCCGATCTGCTCGCGCCCGAGCTTGAACATCTGCGGGCCGAACTGGCCGAAAAGGCGTTGGCGCAAGGTCTGAGGCTCAGTGAAGAGCGCGATGATGATGTGCTGACGTATGCACTGTTCCCGCAAATCGGTCTGCAGTTTATTAAGAACCGTGGTAATCCTGCGGCATTTGAACCCAAGCCAGAATTGGAAGCTCCTCAGCCGCAAGCCACTCAAACCAAGGCCGGTGGTCGTCAGCCCGAGGTTTATACCGTAGATGTGCAGGGCCAGCGTTTTGTGGTGCAGGTCAGTGAAGGCGGTGATATCAGTCAGGTGGCGCCTTTGCCGGTGGCAGAGCCCCAGGCCACCCCAGTGCAGGCCCCTGCTGTTGCCTCTGGCCCGGAGCTGGAGATGAGCGCGCCGCTTTCCGGCAATATCTTCAAGGTACAGGTGGCCGCCGGAGACAGCGTTCGCGCCGGTGATGTCGTTATCATCCTCGAAGCGATGAAGATGGAAACTGAGATCCGGGCTCAGGCCGATGGCGTGGTCAGCCGCATTCTGGTCAAGGAAGGCGATGCCGTCAGCGTCGGTACCAAGCTGTTGGCTCTGGCCTAAGGAGCAATGATGGACGGTTTACTCGCTTTTTGGTCCGAGACGGGAATAGCGCACTTTACCTGGCCGCAGGCCTTGATGATGTTGGTCGGCGCCTTGCTGTTGTATCTGGCAATCGTGCGCAAGTTTGAACCACTGCTGCTGCTTCCCATCGGCTTCGGCGCCATTCTGGCCAATATCCCCAACGCAGGATTTACCGAGGAAGGTGGGCTGCTCTACTATGTTTATCACGTGGGCATAGATACCGGGATTTTTCCGCTGCTGATCTTTATGGGGGTCGGCGCCATGACAGACTTCGGCGCCTTGATAGCCAACCCAAAGATGCTGCTGTTGGGCGCGGCCGCTCAGTTCGGGATCTTTGCCACCCTGATTGGTGCGATAGCCCTTAACCTGGTGCCCGGGTTTGAGTTCAGTATGCAAGATGCCGGTGCCATCGCCATCATAGGCGGCGCCGATGGTCCGACGGCCATTTTCCTCGCCTCCAAACTGGCGCCTGATTTGCTGGGAGCCATTGCGGTGGCGGCATACTCCTACATGGCCTTGGTGCCGCTTATTCAGCCACCCATCATGCGAGCCTTGACCACGGAAGCCGAGCGGCAGATCAAGATGGAACAGCTGCGGGAAGTCAGCAAGAAGGAGAAGATCATCTTCCCCCTTATGGTGCTGGGAATGACCATACTGTTTTTGCCGACGGCGACCCCCCTGGTGGGCATGTTCTGTCTCGGAAATCTGATGCGTGAGTCCGGGGTGGTGGATAGACTTTCCAACACGGCGCAGAACGAACTTATCAATATAGTCACCATTTTCCTCGGATTGGCGGTGGGTTCCAAGCTCTCGGCCGAGCAGTTTCTTCGGGTCGAGACATTGGGGATCTTGCTGCTCGGGGCGGTGGCTTTCAGCATTGGCACCGCTGCCGGGGTCTTGATGGCCAAGCTTATGTGCAAACTCAGTGGTGGCAAGGTCAACCCCTTGATTGGTGCCGCCGGGGTCTCGGCCGTTCCCATGGCCGCCAGGGTGGTGAATAAGGTGGGGCTAGAGGCCAATCAGCAAAACTTCCTGTTGATGCACGCCATGGGCCCTAATGTGGCCGGGGTGCTGGGCAGTGCAGTCGCTGCCGGTATTCTGCTGGCGGTATTGGGCAACTGAGCGCTTTGAGCGCTTAACGCTGAGTGCCATGACGTTAAAATAACCGGCGTAGCCAGTGGCCGCGCCGGTTATCTGTTTTAAGGCTCGCTAGCGGGCAATCCGCAACGAACGGGTTTTGGTACGCTCTGAGTCGATTCAAGCACTCATTTCAAAGGCTCATATCAAAAGTTCATATCAAAAGCTTAGGCCGTCAGCCAGATGGCCAGTGACAGCAGGGCTATCAAGGCGCCACTGACGCCTATTATCCAAATAAACCCGCGTTTCCCCTGCGCCAAAGGGACATTATTGAAGTGTAAAAATGCTATCCAGAATAGGGACAGGATAATAGGCAGAAACAAAAGACGGGCCATGATTGCTCACTATTCAAAGGGATATGGCTTAATCATAGACTGGGATACTCACGGAGTACCAGTCAGATGCTTGAATATTGCTCGCTGCAATGCCTTTATCCGCCAGCACCTTAATTAACATCTGTCTCAGTTTCTTGGCTTGGGACAAGTATGGCTCTAGTGGCAGACTCAGCTGGGCAAGGGCGCCATTTTCTTATATCTTTCAGCACTAAAAAATCAGTTTTTATCCATTTATCTATAAAGTCCGCCTGGCCGGGCCTTTGATTCAAGCAGTATGCAGGAAGGTATCTTATGTGGGAACTCTGGCTGATGTTCAGCGGCGCTTTTTTGGCGGCGACATTGCTGCCTGGAGGCTCGGAAGTCTTGTTGCTGGCTTTGCTGGACAAGCAGCCGGAGATGGCATGGTCGCTGCTGCTTAGCGCCACTATAGGCAACACCTTGGGGGCCTTGAGCAGCTATCTACTTGGGCTTTTGGGGCGCAAGGCGGTCACGCCAGAGCAACTCGACAGTGGTCGTCACAAGCAGGCGCTGGCGCTGCTGAAGCGCTACGGTTATTGGGCCTTGTTACTTTCCTGGGTGCCGCTTATTGGCGATATTTTGTGCCTTTTAGCTGGTTGGATGAAACTTCCTCTTACAAAATCCACTCTGATGATTTTGACAGGCAAGGGCCTGCGCTATTTGATAATTGTGTTGTTGGCTTTAGAGTGGCTGCAATGAGTTTTTTGAGTTTGGTTTCTGGTTGAAGGAGTAACGTTTTGAAGAAATGGTTATTGGCGGCGGCAATTTCGGCCGCATTGGCGGGTTGCTCAGTGCAAACCGACACAGGATTGACTGAGGTTTCCTCGGTACAACTGCCGGCGGGAGTGACTCTAGTCGAGTCGGTCACCCCCAAGGCCGGTGAAGTCGGTATCCCTTACAGCAAGTATCGCTTGGCCAACGGCCTGACCGTGATACTGCATCAGGACAATTCTGATCCTCTGGTGCATGTGGATGTAACCTATCATGTGGGCTCGGCTAGAGAGCAGGCCGGGCGCAGTGGTTTTGCCCATCTGTTTGAACACATGATGTTCCAGGGCTCTGAAAATGTGGCCGATGAACAGCATTTCAAGATAGTCACCGAGGCTGGCGGCACCTTGAATGGCACCACCAACACAGACCGCACCAACTATTTCGAAACTGTTCCCAGTAATCAATTGGAAAAAATGCTTTGGCTGGAGTCGGATCGCATGGGCTACCTGCTTCCGGCCCTGACCGACAAGAAATTTGAAGTGCAGCGGGAAACCGTGAAAAACGAACGGGCCCAGCGCATCGATAACCGTCCTTATGGGCGGATGAATGAACGCTTCAATCAGGCGTTTTATCCCGCCGGTCATCCCTATTCCTGGCCTGTTATCGGTTGGCCGGAGGATCTCGACCGCGCCACGCCTGACGATGTAAGACACTTTTTCCAGCGCTGGTATGGCCCCAACAATGCCACTCTGACCATAGGCGGCGATATAGATACCGCGCAAACATTGGCCTGGGTCAGCAAGTACTTTGGAGATATTCCCAAAGGGCCTGAAGTAGCAGACGAGGCCAAGCCTTTGGTAACGCTGGACAAGAGCCGCTATATCTCGATGGAAGATAAGGTCCATCTGCCACTCATCCGCATGGCTTTCCCAACCGTTTATGCCCGTCACCAGGATGAGGCTGCGCTGGATCTGCTGGCCAATATTCTCGGTGGCGGCAAGACCTCGCTGGTTTACAAGAATCTGGTGAAAGATGGTTATGCGGTGCAGGCCGGGGTCAGTCATCCTTGCCAGGAGCTTGCCTGTCAAATGTCCATCTACGCCTTGGCCAATCCGGCCAAGGGCGGAGCACTGGCGCCGATAGAGGCCAAGATCCGCGAATCGATTACCGAATTTGAACAGCGGGGCGTCACAGATGAAGATCTGCAGAAGGTCAAGGTGCAGTTCCGCGCCGACAGTATCTTCTCGCTGCAGAGTGTCTCGGGTAAGGTGTCCAACCTGGCCTATAACCAGACATTCGCCGGTGATCCCAATCAGATAGCCAAAGATTTAGCCCGTTATGATGCAGTGACCAAAGAAGATGTGATGCGGGTATTTAAGCGCTATATCAAGGATAAGCCCAGTGTGGTGATGAGCGTTGTGCCCATGGGCGCCAAGGCGCTGGTGGCCAAGGCCGATAACTTCACCCCGCCTGAGCCAAGGGTTGCCGCCGAAGCCGTTGCCGGGTTGCAGCAGGCCGTAAGTGCCAACAGCAGTTTCGATCGCACTAAGATCCCCGCTGCCGGCAAGGCGCCCTCCATGCAGGTGCCCAAGCTTTGGTCTGCCCAGCTGAACAACGGTATCAGTGTCATGGGCACTGAAAGCCATGAAACGCCCACTACCGAGCTGGTCATCTACCTCAACGGTGGTCACAGACTGGTGCCGGTGGAAAAGGCCGGGCTTGCCGGTTTGACTGCGGCCATGCTCAATGAGTCCAGTGCCAAACGCAGCAGTGAAGAACTGGCCCAGGCGCTGGAGCTGCTGGGATCTTCCGTGGTGTTTGACAGTAGCGGTTATCAAAGCAGCATCCGGATCTCGGCCTTGACCGAAAACCTGGATAAGACCCTGGCGATAGTCGAAGAAAGGCTGTTTGAGCCAGGCTTCAAGGAAGCCGATTTCGAGCGGGTAAAACAGCAACAGTTGCAGAGCCTGCAACATCTGGCCTCGGATCCCAACTATCTGGCCGAAGAGGGGTTCAGTAAGTTGTTGTTTGGCAGCCAGACCAGTCTAGGTGTCAATGATAACGGCACGCTTGAGAGTGTCAGCCAGCTGACGCTCGATGATATCAAGGCTTTCTATAAGGAGCAGTATCGAGCCGGTAACGCCCAACTGGTGGCGGTAACCGATCTGCCTCGCGAGCAGCTAATCGGTAAGCTCAAGGGATTAGAGTCTTGGGGCGGTCAGGCGGTGTCTTTGCCGGCCTTGAGTGAGCTGCCCGAGGGCAAACCCGGAGTGGTATTCCTTATCGATAAGCCGGGAGCAGCCCAGTCGGTTATCAGCATAGGCAAGCGCGCCCTGCCTTACGATGCCACGGGCGACTTCTTCAAGGCTTACTTGATGAACTATCCCTTAGGCGGCGCCTTCAACAGCCGTATCAACCTTAACCTCAGGGAAGACAAGGGCTACACCTATGGTGCCCGTAGCTTCTTCAGTGGTGGGATTGAGCAGGGCTACTTCAAGGCGGGCGCCAGCGTTCGCAGCGATGTCACCGACAAGGCGCTGGCCGAGTTTATCAAGGAGCTTAAGGCTTATCATGATAAGGGGATGACGGCACAAGAGCTTAGCTTTATGCGGGCCTCCATCTCTCAGGGCAAGGCTCTGGATTATGAAACGCCTTACCAAAAGGCCGGCTTTATCCGCATGATCCAGAAGTACGGTCTGAGCGATGATTTTACCGCCCGTCAGGATGAGATTATCAATGATGCCACGCTGGGCAGCCTCAATGAACTGGCCAAAGAATGGTTGGATCCTGCCAGCATGCAAATATTGGTGGTCGGGGATAAAAATCTTATCGAGCCTGGGATTAAGGCAATGGGTTATTCAGTGATCAATCTGCCCTTGTAAAACGACCACTTTGACCCCATATTGATCTTAACCGCGGCGGGTTACGACTCGCTTGCCACTACGCAAGGCGGTGATGCTTCGAGGAGCATCACCGCCTGTGTCTTTTAAATTACACTTGCCTGAAAGGTCGCTTAGGCTTTATTTTTGGGCAACCGTCATACAGAGCAGTCCTGTGCCTTTTGATGCTGAATCATCAAGAGATGAAAGCGGAGCAGGTATGCCCCGGTCTATTGGCCCGAAAAAGGCCTAAGCCGTCAAGCAGAGAACAAGAATTTGAAGTCATTTACCGAATCTGTCGCAATGCTCAAAGGAGCCGAAGGTCGCGCCGCACTTAAGGATATGCGCCGTGGGATTGAGCGAGAAGCCTTGAGAATTGATGCCAGCGGGCACCTGGCTATGGATGGTCATCCCAAAACCCTGGGCTCGGCCCTGACCCACTCGCGGATCACTACCGATTACAGTGAGGCGCTGCTTGAGTTCATAACGCCGGTTACCCACAGCATAGATGAGCTGCTGACCGGTCTCACCGAGACTCATGCTTTTACCCTCAATCAGCTTAAGGGACAACAGCTTTGGCCCGTGAGCATGCCTTGCTATGTGGGCGATGAGAAGGATATTCCCATTGCCCAATATGGCAGTTCCAACTCGGGACGGATGAAGACCCTCTATCGCAAGGGGCTGACCTACAGATACGGCGCCTTGATGCAGATCATCTCAGGAGTGCACTTTAACTTCTCGGTTTCTGACGAGCTTTGGGATCTACTCTATGCCCAGAGCGACAAGTCGGTTTCCCGTTGTGATTTTATCTCGGAACGTTACTTCGGCCTTATCCGTAACTACCGCCGTTTGGTGTGGGTGTTGCCTTATCTGTTTGGCGCTTCGCCGGCGTTGTGCCACTCTTTCATCAAAGAGCAGCAGACAGAGCTGGATTTTGAAAAGATGGGCCGTGGCACCCTGTATCTGCCCTGGGCGACTTCATTGAGAATGAGCGACCTGGGTTACACCAACAAGGAACAGGAGCGGCTCAGTATCAGCTATAACTCGCTGGCGGATTACCTCAAGGGGATCCGTGCCGCCATCAAGATGCCTTCCGACAACTTTGCCAACATAGGGGTGAAAGTCGACGGCGAATATCGCCAGCTCAACGCCAATGTGTTGCAGATAGAAAATGAGTTTTATGCTCCCATTCGCGCCAAGCGGGTGACCCGTAGCGGTGAAAAGCCCTCCGAGGCGCTGGCAAGAGCCGGGGTGGAATATATCGAAGTGCGGGCACTGGATGTAAACCCCTTCAGTGCCATAGGCATCGAGGCCTCTCAGGTGCGATTCCTGGATCTGTTTTTGCTCTATTGTCTGTTGAGTCCATCGGCGACCACTGACGCTGCAGGTGAACAAGAGATAGCCGCCAACCTCAAGGCCGTGGTGTTGGAAGGGCGTAAGCCCGGCTTGATGCTGAGCCAAAACGGCGAGCCTGTGGCGCGTGAGCAGTGGATGCTGGCACTGTTTGCCGAGCTGCAGCAACTGGCCGAGCTGCTCGATGGACAAGATGACGCCCAATATCAGCAGGCGCTGGCCAAGTGGCATCAAGCCGTTATCGACCCGAATGAAACCCTGTCTGGGCAGGTGATGAAGACCTTGGCTGATAAGGGGCTGGATCACGGCGCCTGGGTGATGGCATTGGCGAAAGAATATCAGCAGCAACTGCTGGATTACCCGTTGAGTGCCGCAACGCTGGCTTCCTTTGAAGCCGAAGCCCAGGCCTCCATCGAGAGTCAATTGCAGATGGAAGCCGCGGATCGTTTGAATTTTGATGATTTTCTGGTTCAGTACTTTGCCAATGAGCCAGCCAAGGAAGCAGTCAGTCAGTGAAGTCTTTGTTGTTAATCTCGGCCGCAGCCCTGTTGTTGTCGGCCTGCGCCAGTGCTCCCGAGCCCGGGCGCGAATGTGGTACGGTTTCAGGTTATCTGGAGCCGGATCGGGAGCAGCAGTTCTACCGCTTGGTGGTCACTCATCTCGATGGCCAACCTGTGATCTCCAAACCCAACTATCAGTTGCCGCCGGGGGAGCACAGCTTTACCGTCTCTGAGCTGATAGATTCACCTGAGCTCAAGGTACGGCTGTCGGCTCGCACGCCCAAGGAACTGAAGTTGCTGGTGGAAGCCGGGCAACGTTATCACCTGGCGGCCAAGTTCAATACCGACAGGCGCTATACCGGCAAGGATACCGGTTACTGGGAACCTGTGGTCTGGCAACAAGAAGCACACGAGTGTGAGTTGCCGGAGCCGCAATAGAGCTCACTTTTTCAGAGGCTCAGGTTGCATTTGATGTTTGACTCGGGTGACACTTGAGCCCAAGTTCAAGCAAAGGCCTGGCCTTTGAAAGCCGTGAGATTCTCGTGAAGCGACAGTTGTTATCCAAATTTGCCCCGGTGCTCGTCATTACCGCCTCCCTGTTTTTGGGCGGCTGCGCCACATCTCCTCCCAAAGATCCCGATAATATCTGCGCCATCTTCAAAGAGCACAGATCTTGGTACAACGCCGCCAAGGATGCCCGCGAAAAGTGGGGCGTTCCCGTGCATGTGCCCTTGGCTATGATGTATCAGGAGAGCTCCTTCAAGCACAATGCGGCGCCACCTATGGAATATTTCTTGTGGATCATTCCCATCGGGCGCGCCAGTGACGCTTACGGTTATGCCCAGGCCAAGACCATGACCTGGGACGATTATGTGCGTGAGACCGGCAACAGCTGGGCCAGTCGCAGCGATTTTGATGATGCAATGGATTTTATGGGCTGGTTTATCTACAAGAGCCATAAGATCAATGGCGTGTCCAAGTGGGATGCCCGTAACCAGTATCTCAATTATCACGAAGGCTGGGGCGGTTACAAACGCGGCAGTTACCGCAGCAAGGCTTGGTTGGTAAGGGTGGCCGACAAGGTGGACAATCGCTCTCGCCGTTATGCGGCGCAATATAATCAATGCAAGGAAGATCTGGACGCCTCTTGGCTTTGGCGGCTGTTTTTCGACTAAGCGCAGGCAATAAATCGTGTCAAATACGCGCATAAAAAAATGCCACTCGCTACAGAGCGAGTGGCATTGAATGCGTTTCTAATCTAAATACTAGATCAGGTAAACGTTCAGGCTACAGGCGCCATGGGCACCTACTACCAGTGCTTGCTCGATGTCGGCCGTTTTGGACGGACCGGCGATAAACACCCCAAACTCACCCGAGTCCAGCATGATCTTGTCGGCCGCTTCGTGCATGTTGGCGACAATGGCATCGGCTTCCAATACCAGAAACAGGTTTTCACAGATAAAGGGCGTGATCCTGTGGGACAGAGACTTCTGACTGACCCAGATGGCACCGTTTTCGGCAACACCCACTTGGCCCTTGATCACGGCATAGTCGATATCACGCAGATCATGGCTGTCTTCAGGGACTTCACGGTTACCACTAACCCCTTCCACTTGAGAGATAATCTGCTTGCCTTCGGCAATCAGCGCATCGACCTGTTGTTGCAGCTCGGCAAAACCACCGCGTTTATGCAGCTTGCCAGCAACGGTTCCCAGGTTGGTTTCAAACTGGCCAATCAGGTCGTCCAGTCGAGGGGCCACATCTATGGCGGGCATATCGTGTCCTTCAAGTGCACAGGACTTGAGGGCATCCAAAATAAAAGATTTGCTGGACATCTAATTAGCTCCTGTTTTTCTTGAACCAGGCCTCGAAACTGGAGGCGGGTGCCTTGGGCAGTTCACGGTATTTACCCCAAGCGCCAGAGAATGGCTTGAGCAGGCTGCCGGGCAGTATTCTCAAGCCCAGTCTTGCCATGCTCATGGAGCAGTTCAGCATAGTGGTGCTGGCCATAAACTTGCCGACTAATGGCATATAACCGCCTTTACCATAAGGCAGTTGACCCGACTCGGCCTTGAGGCGACGATGACGGAAGATGATCTTGTCCAATGGCACCTTGGTAGGGCACACGTAGGAGCAAGAGCCGCACAGGGTACAAGCCCAGGCGATGGAGTTGGTGTCATCGTGCTGGGCGCCAACGGCGATGCCGATTGGGCCTGGAATGGTGTAGTTGTAGCTGTAACCACCGCTGCGACGATACACTGGGCAGGTGTTCAGACAGCCTCCACAGCGAATACACTTGAGCGACTCGGCCAGGATCTTGTCCTTGAGCATCTCGGTGCGGCCGTTGTCCACAATGATGACGTGCATCTCACCACCGGCCTGAGGACCGCGGTAGAAGCTGGAGTAAGTGGTTACCGGCTGGCCGGTGGCGTTGCGGGCCAGAGTACGCAGGTAAACGGCAGCGCTTTCTACCGATGGTACCAGCTTGTCTATCCCCATGGAGTGCAGCTGCAGCTTAGGCAGGTTACAGCCCATGTCGGCGTTACCTTCGTTGGTACAGACAACTACTGCGCCCTTGTCGGCGATGGCCATGTTAACCCCTGTCATGGCCGCATCGGCACTGAGGAATTGCTCACGCAGATGGGCACGGGCGGCACGGGTCAAATAGGTTGGATCGCTGGCGCCGGCTTCGGTGCCTAGTTTTTCATGGAACAGGTCGCCCACTTCCTCTTTCTTGAGGTGAATGGCGGGGACCACGATATGTGAAGGTGGCTGTTTTTTCAGCTGAATGATGCGTTCACCCAAGTCTGTGTCTATGACCTCTATGCCCTTGCTTTCGAGGAAGGGGTTAAGGTGACACTCTTCGGTGAGCATGGATTTGGATTTCACCAGTTTCTTCACCTGGTGGCTGGCCAGAATCTCATGCACGATACGGTTGTGCTCGGCACCATCTTTAGCCCAGTGCACCTGAATCCCGTTCTGGATACAGTTGGCTTCGAACTCTTCTAGATATTTAGCCAGATTAGTCAGAGTGTGCAGCTTAATAGCCGAACCCAGATCCCTCAGCTGTTCCCATTCAGGCAGGCTGCCGGCAGCGCGGTCACGCTTTTCCCGCAGCACCCATAGAGCTTTGGAATGCCAATCGACCCTGGACTCATCGCGGCAGAAGATCTCTGCCTGGTTGGCGTGGACATTCGCCCCTTGTGTCTGTGACATAACTATCTCCCTAAATGGCAGCGTTGAGGATCTGTGCCAGGTGGCGGGTTTCTATCGGCAGTTTTTGACGGCGGACAGTACCATCCAGATGCATCAGACAGGATGGATCGAAGCCAACAATAAAGTCGGCGCCGGTATCTGCGTGAGCGTGAGCCTTGTCTTTGCCCATCTTGGCTGACACCGCGCCTTCATCCACTGCAAAAGTACCACCGAAGCCGCAGCATTCGTCGTAGCGTTCCGGGTAGGTGATCTCAATACCGGGGATACGCTTCAGCAGGGCTTCCATCTTGTTGTAACGTGGGCCCATGTATTCGCTTGGGGTCGCCAGATCCAACATACGGATACCGTGGCAGCTCAGCTGCAGGCTCACCTTGTGCGGGAAGGCTTTAGGGAAGCTCTCGACCGGAGCGACATCATGCAGGAATTCGGTCAACTCATAGAGCTTGGCAATCACGGCCGCGGCTTCAGGGCTGTCATCAAACTCGTGGAAGTTTTCTTTGGCTGCTACCAGGCAGGAAGCAGCTGGACAGACGATAGCGTCACATTCGACACCCTTGAATGCATTGAGCAGCTTCATAGTGGTCTTGCGGGCTTCGTCAAAACAACCCGAGTTGGTCATGGGTTGACCACAGCAGGTTTGGCCTTCAGGTAAAATCACCTGGTGCCCCAGTTTTTCCAGCAGTTCCAAGGTGGCAATGGCCACATCCGGCAGCATCTGGTTGACCAGACAGGGAATAAACAAGGCTATCTTCATTTGGTGTTTCCTAATTGGATGTTGCTTGCGTTAACCGACATTATCTATGTCCGATGTGGTCAGCTTGTTTCTGACTCTTTGTGTAAACACCATCTGACACAGGGTAAATATGTTTGAATATAAGCTTATAACCACACAATAAATAGTGCTAATTCAGTAAATGATTAAAATCTTTTTTGCAAAAATGGAAAAATTGTAACCACTTGATATTAATTGGTTTTTTGTCATTTAGTTTGTTCGTTAATCCGAACGCATTTCTGTTTACTAACACAGATGAAAAAAGAGGGAGACATAGGCTCCCTCTGACCGTTATCAGCGGCTGCACTCTTCCAGCAGATAGGCCAAGTGGCGGTAGGAAATGCCACTGTGGTGGCTCAGGCCCACTTCACACATACGGTTGGCGTAGTAGCCTTCCTTGAAGTCGGTGGGAATGAGTTTCTTGATGTTACGCAGTGCCGAGGCGTTGATCTCAGGTTTGTAGAGACCTTTCTCACCGGCATAACCACAACAGTCGACCCCGGCCGGGCGCAGCACCTTGTCGGAACAGGCATCGGCGATGGCTTGCATCTTGGGTTCCAGCTTCATCTTACGCGCCGAACAACCCAGGTGCAGTGCCACATTGACCTTCTTGGTGAGGGTGAGTTTGGGTAACACCTTGTCGTGCAGGAATTCGACCAGATCCAGCAGCTCAACCTTGGGATTGCCGGAAAGAGCGCGGTAGGTGCAGGACAGGGCATCGACGACTACAGGCAGCTTGCCGCCCTCGGTCATGGCGCTGACCGCCTCGATAAGCTCATCGCGCTTCATATCGGCATTCTTGAAATCCCCTTTGGATTCCCACATCTGGCCACAGCACAGATTGCGGGTATTGTCCGGTGTGATCACGTTATAACCGGCGCGTTCCAGCAAGGTCACGACCACTTCAGGTAGGGTGCGATCATCGGGATCCAGCGGTGTTGGACCAAAGGTGCGGCCACCGCAAGCGGCGAAGTAGACCACGGTTTCCTGGTTGGCCTTGGGAGCCGATGGCTTGGGCAGCTTGCCACCTTTGGGGAAATCCGGGTTCCAGTAAGGCACTTCTTTGGAAATCGCCCGGCCCATGTTCATCAGCCCTGAAGTGATACCCGTACCCGTGAGCTTGTGTATTGTGCCCAACACATCAAAACCTGTGCTAAGCGCTTGGTTGACCGTACCCCAGTGTTTGGCCTGGAAGTCGAGAACCTTCTGCTCTGTGGTGGTGATGTAAGGAGTACGCAGCTTACGAACCAGTTGACCCATGCTGTTGTCTACCGGGCAGGCAATGGTACACAGCTGACAGGCGGCGCAGGTATCCACCACATCGTATTTGGCGGCGGCGCGCATCTTGTCGGCGGCTTCTTTATCGCCGCTTTGCTCCAGACGTTCGATTTCACGCAAGGTGGCTATCCGTTGTCTTGGGGACAGGTTCAGCGCCGAGGTGGGGCAGGTCTTCTCGCAGAAGCCGCACTCGATACACTTATCTACCAGATCGTCCACTACGGGACAGGGTTTGATATTTTTGATGTGTACCTGTTTGTCGTCGTTAAGGATAACCCCTGGGTTCAGCAGGCCTTCGGGATCGAAGATCTGCTTGATGTTCTTCATCAGGGTATAGGCATCGCTGCCCCATTCCATCTCCACAAAAGGTGCTACGGCGCGGCCGGTGCCGTGCTCGGCCTTCATGGAGCCGTCATACTTGTTGATCACCATATCGGCGACCGCTTCCATAAATTGATGGAACTGCTCGATATCGGCCTGGGAAGCAAATTTAGGGGTGATGATAAAGTGGAAGTTACCGGCCAGTGCATGGCCATAGATCACCCCTTCAGGATAGCCGTGCTTATGGAACAGTTCGGTCAGATCGTGGGCGGCACTGGCGAGGTTTTCAACCCGGAACGCCACGTCTTCGATGATCACCGAAGTGCCTTTGGGGCGCTCGCCACCGATAATGGGGAACAGGCCTGAGCGCATCGCCCAGTATTGACCGTATACGGCTGGGTCGCGGCTGAAGCAGATGGGGCGCTCGGTCTCAATATGTGAAAGCTTGGTAATCACATCCTGGGTATAACGCTCCAGAGTCTCATCATCGTTGGCGCGGGATTCTATCAGCAAAATCGCAGCGCCTTCCGGCAATTCAGTCAGCCAATCTGGCATACCTTTCTTGCCGGTAACCGCCTTGATGGAGGCCCAGTCCAGCAGTTCGGCTGCGGCCACGCTTTCGCCCTGAATAGGAGGGATTGCCCGGGCAGCATCCTCCATATTGAAGAATACCGCCATGGCAGAGGCCTTGAATTTGGCCTCGTCCACTGTGTGATAGGTGACTTCGTTAACAAACGCCAGGGTACCTTCGGCGCCGACTATGATGTGGTTGATGATATCGAAGGGATCTTCGAAATCCACCAGGGCGTTGAGGCTATACCCTGTGGTATTTTTGATAGCGAATTTTTTGCGAATTCGCGCTGCCAGAGTCTCATTACCGCGGGCCATCGCACCTAAGTCTGCCAACGCCTTGAGCAGCTCGGGGTGTGACTGACGGAAGGCTTCTCTGGACTCTTCGCTGCCGGTATCCAGCTCAGTGCCATCGGCCAGCAACAGTTTGACAGACGAAATAGTTTGGTAGCTGTTTTGAGCCGTACCGCAGCACATACCGGAAGCGTTGTTGGAGACGATACCACCCACCATGGCCGAAGCCAGTGTGGCTGGATCCGGACCAATTTTTTTATTCAAGGGTTTGAGGGCGGCGTTGGCATCGGCGCCAATAACTGCAGCCCCCAGGGTGACCTTGTTGTTGTCTTCACTGATCTCCAGGGTGCGGAAACCGTCGAATCCCAGGATAAGCAAGATGCCTTCACCTATGGCCTGACCCGACAGACTGGTACCCGCGGCGCGGAAAGTCACTGGAGCGCCATAACTTCTGGCCACCGCTAGAGTACGTTTTACCTGCTCCAGATCTTCGGCATGTACCACCACTTCGGGCACTATTCGGAAATAGCTGGCATCGGTTGACCAGGCAAAACGGCGTACAGGATCGTCACTGACGGCGGCTTCTCCCACCTGCTTGCGCAGATCGCGGATCACGGCTTCATAGTTGATAGACATAAGACATTTCTCTACACATAGAATTTGGAAATAAAGGCAGCGCCGGCGGCGACTGCCTTATTCAAGGATTATTATTGTTTTAGAACCCGCCCCAGATCACCGCCAGGGTGCCGGCCACTA
Source organism: Shewanella carassii (assembly GCF_019670705.1). NCBI lineage: Bacteria > Pseudomonadati > Pseudomonadota > Gammaproteobacteria > Alteromonadales > Shewanellaceae > Shewanella > Shewanella carassii. The sequence continues at coordinate 3,077,656 of NZ_AP024618.1, read as the reverse complement.
AGGCATAACCAAGCGCCACAGGCATAGTCTTGCGGATGATTTCAGATTCGCGACCTGCCATACCGACCACAGTTGCTGCCGCGACCACGTTCATTACACACATCATGTTACCGGCGTTGGCACCAATCCCCTGTAGTGCCAGGATAAGTGCATGGTTGGCCCCGATGTTATCGGCCACACTGTACTGCAGGCCGGAGAACATCATGTTGGAGAAGGTGGCCGAACCCGACAGGAATGCACCGAAAATACCGACTATCGGGGAAATCCAGGCCCAAACACTGCCGAGGCTTCCGGCCAGCATATCGGCCAGCGCAACCGGCATGGATTGCAGACCGGCACTGTTGGTGCCTGAGTTGAGGAAGATTTTCACCATAGGCACAGAGGCGCCCAAGGAGATAATGGTTGGCACCATGGATTTGCAGGAAACCGTGACCGATTCTTTAATGGCCTTGGAGTTCATTCTGAACAGGAAGAAGCCCAGAATACACACGGCAACAAAGAAGGCACCCGGTGCAAAGAAGGTGGCGAATCCGGCTTTGAGCTCAGTGCCCAGCAAGCCGGTCCAGCTGATGTTGAAGCTGTTCAGCCAGACTTTCAGTGGCTGTACCACGCGTGAAAGCACCAAGAGACCGGCCATGATCAGGTAGGGCGTCCAGGCGGCCAACTGAGAGAAACGTGCCTTAGTTTCCACTTGAGCCGTGTCACCCTCTTTGTCGTTTTCGGCAAAGTCATTCCAAGGTGTTTTCGGCAGTAACCAGCCTTTGCGGGCAACCGGGATAACCAGTGCCATGCCGACCAGCGCGCCAATCACTGAAGGGAATTCCGGGCCGGCAAAGAAGTTGATCAGCCAGGCTGGGATGGTAAAGGCCATACCGGCGAACAGGGCGAATTTCCAGATGGCAAAGCCTTCCTTGAAGGATTTGTTGCGGCCGAAGAAGCCTGTCAGTACAGACACCATCACCAAGGGGATCAGCGTACCTGTTATCAGATCTATGGTGATCATATGCATAGCAATGAACTGAGCATAATCACTGAAGTGACCGCCATGTTCGGCAATTTGCGCTGCAGCCATGCTGGTACCGCCTTCGAGCAGCCCCTGCTCCATACCAAATAGCACCGGCAGACCAATGGCGCCGAAAGACACTGACGTTGAGTCGGCGATCAGCGCAACCACGGCGGCGGCGACCGGCGGAATACCCAAGAGCACCAGCAGTGGAGCACCGATGGCGGCGGGTGTACCAAAACCGGCAGAGCCTTCAATAAAAGAGCCGAACAGCCAACAGATGATAATCACCTGAACCCGGGCGTCTGCGCTGATATTGGTAAATCCGGCGCGAATGGTATCCATGGCTCCCGAGTATTTCAGGGTGTTGAGCAGGAATACCGCACCGAAGATGATGGTCAAAGGGGTAATTGCCGACAGCAAACCTTCAACCACCGAGGCGGCCAGCAGAGTGGTGTCCATCTGCCAGATAAAAACGGCTGCCAGGGCGGTGATCACCATGGAGATAGGCATGGCTCTGGATGCGGGCATTCGGAGCAATACCAGGAACAGCATGACGCTGATCACGGGGGTTAGGCTTGCGAGTAACTGTAGAAATGTCATGGTTGCCTCATCATTTCAAAATTTCATATGTTGCTTGTGCTTATTGTGGTGTTGAGAAAGTGCTGTCGCCTTTCCCATTTTTGTAGTTTTGCGTGCTTATCATGATTAATTTACCCCGAACCAAAATGATCTGGATCATCTTGCTATTTGTATCTCAGTTTAGTTTTTGGTTATGAGAACCGCCCCTGTGTTGTTGCAAAGTTTAATGTGATCAAGATCACTGTTGAATTGATTGTTTTCTGGCACTTGAGCGGATGAGGTGGAAAAACAGCCCCCTAGGCCCGGGATTATGGCCTTGTTTTACTCGAAACGGTAATAAAGTGATCCTGTTATTTCATTTATGATTGAAATCTAGGCGTACTATTGAAAATTATAGTGTGATCAATGTCACATCTATTGGCATTTAGTGACTTTTGGATTGTGTCTTCTTTAAATTATTTACATGTAAATCAACTAGATAATTTATTTTAGACCTTTGTTTTGTCAGTGACTTGGCTCACTGTTTTTTACGGGGTGGTGTTTTGTGATCTGGGTCACGCGGTGGCTGTTTTACATTTTTCTGAAATCAAATAACAAAAAGCACCTTTCGGGAGAAGGTGCTTGGATTGGTGTGGGTTTGTTATTCGGCAGTAAAAGGCTTTGAGGGGTGAGGTCAGAAAAGTTTACTTCCCCAGCCCAGTTTGTTGCGCAATACGTGAAAGTAGTTGTGTCCCTTCGGATGGATCAGTTTGAGTCGTTCCTGACTGCGTTTCAGCAAGATTTCATCGCCCGGCATCACAGATAAGGTGACATGACCATCACAACTCACTTCCAGGTTTTCGCCGTTTTCCGGTGACACCACCAGTTTGATGGTGCTGGAAGCATCGACCACTATGGGACGACAGGAGAGGGTATGGGGAAACATGGGCACCAAGATCAGCGCTTCTAGGTTGGGGGTCAGTATCGCACCGCCGGCCGACAGCGAATAGGCGGTTGAGCCGGTCGGGGTCGACACTATCATGCCATCGGCACGCTGGCTGTACATGAAATGGTTGTCGATATAGACCTCAAACTCGATCATATGGGCAATCTTGCCAGGGTGCAGCACGGCTTCGTTGACGGCGGTATTGCTGGCCTTCACTTCGCCATGGCGATACACCTCGGCCTCCAGCAGAAATCTGTGTTCAGTATCAAACTCTCCATCCAGTACCTTGGCCAGAGACTCTTCAAAGGCATCCGGAGGCAGATCGGTTAAAAAGCCCAGATTGCCGCGGTTGACGCCGATAACGCCGAGATCGAAGCGTGCCAATACCCGAGCCGCACCCAGCATATTGCCATCACCACCAACGACTATCGCCAGATCGCAATGTTCACCAATTTCAAGTAGATCCACGGCTCGAACATCTTTTCCGAGTTCGGCCGCGACTCGCTCTTCCACCAAGACATCATAACCTTGCATTTTCAGCCAGTGATGCAGGCGCTTGAGGGTCAGGTTGGTCCCCTGATGGTGGGGTTTTCCTATCAGGCCTATAGTATGAAACTCAGTGGACATAGATTTTGGGAACTCTGGGGGTTGAAACGGTCAATTTGATCCCCATAATATGCCCAGAGTATGCAGAAACAAAGCATTTTTAGCTGGAGTAGAAATGAACAAAGAGTCATTTAAAGCAGAGCAGGAACAGGTCGAAGAAGTGGTTGAACAGGTTGAAACCACTGAGGGCGTAGCTGAGGAAGGCGGCATTATCGACGAGCTGACTCAGGCGAATTTCCGTATTGAGGAGCTGGAGCAGGCTTTATCTGACGCGCAGGCGACAGTTCAGGAGCAGAAGGATTCTGTTATCCGAGCCGCTGCTGAAGTTGAAAACATTCGTCGCCGCGCGGCGCAGGATGTAGAGAAGGCGCATAAGTTTGCGCTGGAAAAGTTCAGCAATGAGCTGCTGCCGGTGATCGATAACATGGAGCGTGCTCTGGTGGGTGCCGACAAGGCCGATGAAGCCACCAAGCCTTTGTTTGAAGGGGTTGAACTGACACTGAAGAGCTTCCTATCTGCGGTTGAGAAGTTCGGTGTCAAGCAGCTAGATCCTATGGGTGAAGCCTTTAACCCTGAGCAGCATCAGGCCATTGGCATGCAGCCAAGCGCCGAGTTTCCGGCCAATACTGTAATGCTGGTGATGCAGAAGGGCTATCAGCTCAACGAACGTCTGTTGCGTCCCGCCATGGTAATGGTGTCCAAGGGCGGTGAAGGCATCGATACTCAAGCTTGATTCTTAAGCTTGATATCTAGGCTCTATGTCAGTTTGATATCGCCGCGGAGTTTTTCCCGGCTCGAAAATCAGCCGTAACTCGAGTTACGGCTGATTTTTTATATGTGAGTTATCTCGCCTGGCGGTGACTATATTGGATTGGCTAAATATCGTCGTTGAATTGTCATCGACTTCGAGTGCTGAATCGGGGCTCAGCGGCAAAAGACCTGCGAACCAATCAAACAGTAGTGACATGGAAACGTCAAAATGCCACTCGCGTTGCAGCGAATGGCTATCTGCTCAATCACGGGCGTTTAACTGTACTAGCTTAGCCGTGATGCTCTGTCTTTATCAGCTTGCCGAACTGATCGTAGAAGTTCCAGTCGCCGGATTCACGATTGCTGATATAGCTGCCTTCGGTACGTTTTTCGCCATTGGTCCAGAAGGTCTGCCACAGCCCCTCTTTTCTATCCCTGAGGAAGGTGCCTTTCTCGGCCAGCTTGCCGTTGTTGTGGAAGTAACTTGCTTCACCCTCTTTCTGGCCCTTGAGCCACTGTTCATGGCTCTGTGGTTTGCCATTTTGGAAGTACTGGCTCAGTTTGCCATCGAGTTTTCCCTGCCAGTAGTTGGCCTGCAGTTTCAACTGGCCGTTACTGTAGTACTGCTCAGACTTGCCGTGCAGTACATCGTCCTTGAATTCCTGACTGGCGGCGAGTATGCCATCTTCAAACCAGCTTTGCCACTGGCCGTTTTTGGCCCCTTTTAACAACTCGCCGGCCAGTTTCTGCTGCCCATTGTCGACATAGTACTCGCTGTAGTTGCCGGTCTTGTCGCCATTGGCATAGGTTTCCTTGCGATAAAGGACGCCCTTGAAACTGTAGTGCTCGCGTGCGCCATGCAACTTGCCGAGCTGCCACAGGCTCTTGATCCTGACATTGCCCTCGGGGATGGTGCCGAAGGTAGGATCGTCCTCTTCGTAGCGGTAGTCTATCCAGGTACCTGTCTTCTTGTTGTCCAGGTACTCCCCCGTAACCCGGCGGCGGCCATGGTAATACTCGGCATATTGGCCATTGAGTTTGCCTTTGACAAAGGTCTGCTCCCGGCTCTTGACCCCTTCGCGATACTGAATCCAGAGCCCGTCCTTGTCGCCGTTGAGATATGCGCCTTCCTCATTGGGATCGCCGTTGGCGTACCAGCGCTTGAAGGCACCATCGAGCGGATAACGATAATCCTTGGCGGCCTTGTCTTTGGCATAGTGGGCCAACTCCCTGGGTTTGCCATTGTCGTAGAAGCTCTCATATTTGCCGACCCACTTACCGTCTATGACTTCGCCCTGTTCTTGCACTGTGCCATCTTCAAAGTAGCGGATGGACTTTCCGGTTTGCTTATCATGCTGATATTGCAACAGGCTGCGTTTTTCCCCGTTCGGGAAGTAACGGATAAAGTCGCCGTGACGTTTTCCCTGTTGCCATTGGCTGGACTCTTGCAAAACGCCGGCGCTGAAACGCTGATATAAGCCATCCAGCAGGCCCATGGCGAACTGGGACTTTTCCAGGGGCTTGCCGTCGATATCGAAACGTTCATACTTGCCATGGCGGGGATATTGACCGTTGTCGCTCAATTGGCTGTCGTGGAAGGTTTCCAGCTCGGCCAACTGGCCATTGGGATGAAAACGCTTCTGTATACCGGTTTGCAGGCCATTTTTGTAATGCTGCTCTATGACCAGCTTGCCTTCACTGTTGAAGTACTCCTGGGGGCCATCTTTTTCGCCGTCACTGAAGAGTTCATTGCCCAGCAGCACGCCTTTATTGTCGAAGGTTTGGCATTGGCCCTGGCGTTTACCTGCGCGGTAAGCACATTTGACCGCCAGTTCACCGCCGGGGTGATATTTCAAGCTTTCGCCGTCCCGTTCTCCGGCGTTGAAATGAGTTTCGCTCTCTTTACTGCCATCATCAAAAAAGCTCTGCCAGACGCCCTGACGTTGGCCATTGGCATCGAATTTGCCCTTGATCTTGATGACGCCCTGGTTGTTTTGTTCCAGATACTCGCCAAAGAGTTGGTTGTTGGCATATTGCTGACTTTGTGCCAGGGTGCCATTTTCATAGAAGCTCTGCCACTGACCATGGCGCAGGTTATCGGTATAGGTTTCGCTGGCCTTGAGTTTACCGCTGGCGTAGAAGCGCTTGACCAGCTCTTTGTTGCCGCTGCGGTAGAATACGCTTTCATTGAGGCGGCCATTGCTGTCGAAGGTTTGCCATTCCCCTTCCGGCACGCCCTTGTTGAACACCTGTAATTCGGTCATCTGGCCGCTGAGGTCATACATGCGCCAGCTGCCATTCTGATAACCCTGGAAATACTGGCCCTCAATCAATTTGGCATTGTTGCTGTGAAATACCTGCCAGCGGCCATTGGGTAATCCTTGAGAGAAAGTCGCTTGGGTATAACCTTGGTTATCGCGAACGATGGAGATCTCACCATTGAGGGGCATGCCACTGGCCAGATTGTAATAATGGGGGATACCATCTTGTTGCCGGACTTCCACCATTAAAGACGAGAGGTTTTGTGCGGCCTGCGCCTGTTGCAGCGCCGGTTGTATTGTGGCAGCGGCCAGCATGGCCATGATGGTGAGATGTTTGTGCATCGGTTCTCCTTGTTACCTACTGCAGCAATCCCGTCATTGGGATCCAGGTTTTTTCTTAGGAAGTGTGCCTGCTCTTGCGGGCTCTTTTATGGAAGTACATTTGGCTGTCAGCCTGTTTCAGGCTGGATTCAATATCGCCGTTGAAAGGCGCAATGCCGACACTGAAATAAATCGCCACATCCTGAGTAGCCAATTGGGTCTCGACTTGCTGTAAGCGTTCTTTGAGCCAGAGTTCGCTGCCGTAGCAGAGCAGCACAAACTCGTCGCCGCCAAAACGACTGATGAGCGATGGGGCAGGAAAGTTGTGCTTCAACTCGGTCGCCAGACGCTTGAGGGCATAATCTCCGGCGCCGTGTCCCAAGGTATCGTTAATCTGTTTCAGATTGTCCATATCAAGCAGCGCAGACATGGTTTCCACTTTACTTTGGGGCTGCCATTTTTGTGCTTGGGTTTCGAAGTACTTGCGATTGGCTAATCCGGTCAGGCTGTCAAAGTTGGCTAACCTATGGATCTGGCGAGATTTTTGATATAGGGCGATGGCATTGGCGGCTTCGCGGGTCAAAATAGCCACCAAGTCCCTGTCATAGCTGCTGAAGCTGGCAACCAAAGAGCTATCCAGGTTGAGCATGGCATAGAGCTTTTTATCAATATGGATTGGACTGGACAGGGTCGCCCGAATGGGCGGGCTGGCGGCGTTCAATAATAGCGACTGGGCTTCGAGACTGAGACCGCTTCCGGCGTTGATTTTGCGCATATCATTGACCACAACTACCCGGTCGCATTGGCCGTTAGTTAAACGATAGGCAAAAGATTGCTCCAGGGTCATATTCAGCTGTTTTAGCTTGGTCATATCCAGGCCCACAGCCGATTCAAAGTGCAGCTTATTACTGCCGGGTTCCACCAGTATGATAGTGCCCATTTCGGCACCATCGACCATGGCAACGGCTTTACCCAGCAGGGCGTTGAGAAAGGCGTGTTCGGTCTCATATTGACTGGATAGATGTACCAACTCGAAGGTGGCATCATTGACCCCGATGACCTGTTCCAAGTGTTGCCACAGTCGTCCAATATGACCTTGATGGACATAGCATCCCAGACTATAAGCCAGGAAATAGATGATAGAAACACCGCCCCACTGCAGCCAGGGCAGTGTGTCAGTAGGGCTGGTGATCCAGAACAATATGGTTATCAGCAGCAGCGGCAGTAACAGAAGCAGTAGGTGATAGCGCAGATCCAAAGTGTCTATCTTCTGCTTTCTGAGTCCATTCCGATCCGGCAAATTCTGAAAATCCTAAAGTAATACCTGGAATTGAGGTAAAAGGCGGGTTATTACCCGCCTGTTTATCAATTAAACTCCGCCAGTATCCACGTGAGCGGTGCCTGATACTGTGACGGCATCCATTGTTTGAGTTGGCTGATACTGTCTGTCAATGCACTTTTATCCAGTACCGACAGGTTCAGGTGGCCTACCTTACGGCCGGGGCGCACCTCTTTGTCGTACCAGAACAGCTCGGCATTGGCCAGGCTCAGCCAACGGTCGTCCTTATCTATGCCTATCAGGTTGACCATCACACACTGGAAGTTAACCTGAGGCGTCATCAGTGGCAATTCGCACAAGGCCCGCAGGTGCAACTGGAACTGATCCATATGAGTGCCTGCCTGAGTCCAGTGCCCTGAGTTGTGCACTCTGGGAGCCAGCTCATTGACCAGCAGGTGATCGCCCACCCGGAAACACTCCATCGCCATCACCCCCACATACTCCAGCTCATGCATTATGCTGCTGAGCATAGTCTCGGCTTCGGCCTGCAATGGTTGCAATCGCGCCAAGGGGGCTATCGATGCCATCAGAATACCATCCTGATGCAGATTGAGTGTCAGAGGATAAAAGAAGCACTCGCCGCTGCGGCTGCGAACCCCAACCAGAGATACCTCTTCATCGAAGGGGATCGCCTGCTCGGCAATCGCCTCATTACGCCAATCGGCCGGGATAGTGCTCGACTCGGCTTGCTTCAGCCAGTGCTGCCCCTTGCCATCATAGCCGCCGGTGCGGCGTTTCAGTAGAACTCTTTCACCATATTTGTGATAAAGATCATTAACTTGGGTGTTATCGTCCAGCAGTTCCCAAGGCGCTGTGGCCACCTTGAGCTGATCCAGCAGGGATTTTTGGGTGTATCTGTCGGCGAGGCGACCAAATACCGGGCCATTAATGAAATGACAGTGCTGCGATAATTGCAGGCTCAGGGGCGACTCCGGCCACTGCTCACGCTCGGCAGTAATAATATCTGTGTCAGTCAGCGGCAACTTTTCATCGCTTGGCGCCATGATATCCACCGGGCGGACATCTATCGCCAGCGGTTGGCCGGCATGACGCAACATGGCACCCAGTTGGCCATCGCCCAGTACCCAAACTCTCTTGTCAGCCATCTCAGTCTTCCCTCGGATCCGGATTATCCAGTACCGCGCGGGTTTGAGCTTCGCGGAAGGCTTCGAGGCGCTCGGCCAGTTGCGAGTCCTGAGTTGCCAGCATCTGGCAGGCCAGCAGGCCGGCATTGAATGCCCCGGCTGTACCTATGGCCAGCGTTCCCACGGCAATACCCTTGGGCATCTGCACTATCGACAACAGGCTGTCCATGCCGCTGAGGGCCTTGCTTTGTACCGGCACGCCCAGTACAGGCAAGCGGGTCTTGGAAGCTATCATACCCGGCAGGTGAGCGGCGCCGCCGGCACCGCCTATGATGACCTTGTATCCTTTGTCTGCTGCTGATGCGGCAAATTCCATCAACTTGTCTGGGGTTCTATGGGCCGAAACCACTTCGACATGGTAGGGCACCTTGAGAGAATCCATGATCTCTGCGGCCGCTTCCATGGTGGGCCAATCACTCTTGGAACCCATTACAACAGCAACGAGGGCTTGCATGATAACTCCTTAACTACTGATTTTATTTATAATATTTTGCCTGTTTCCAGGTCGGGTACAGTAACGGACGGTGCAAACCAGTTCCATGAGTGCTCTGCGTGGGCTTACAGGCCAGGATACAAGGCGTGGTTCGCAACGTCCTTAACCCGGCGTTGTTCCCAAGGCCGGGCGATAATGGCTGCAGATAATATCATGACAGGACGGCGCGCGCTGCCCTTGAACACTGTGTTTCGGACAAAAATCAGCCCGAGTAAAAGATGCGATAGAGGCGGCCTTTGGCATCATCGGCTATCAGCAAGGAACCATCCGGTAACTGCAGCACATCGGCGGGGCGTCCGGATACGGTTTCGCCCTTGAGCCAGCCTTCGGCAAACACCTGAGGTTCACTGGCCTTGCCCTGTTTTATCGGCACGAAACGCACTCGATATCCTACCTTGCTGGACCGGTTCCAGGAGCCGTGCTCGGCAATAAAAATGCCGCCGTGATAGGCCTTGGGGAAGCTGTCGCCGCGATAGAAGGTCATCCCCAGCGCCGCTACATGGGCGCCCAGCTTGACTTCAGGAGGGCTGAAATCGGCGGGCTGCTTACCTTTGCCGAATTCAGGATCCAGGGTATCTCCTTGATGAACGTAGGGATAACCAAAATGTTGGCCGCGCTGACTCAAATGATTGAGCTCATCGGCTGGCATATCGTCTCCCATCATGTCGCGGCCATTATCGGTAAACCACAGCTGGCCACTGATAGGGTCGAAGTCGAAACCGACACTGTTGCGCACACCGGCGGCTTCGAGCCTCGGTTGTTTGCTTTGGAGATCCAGGCTGATTATTTTGCTGTAGTCGCTGCCGGCATCACAGATATTGCAAGGCGCGCCTACGGGTATATACAGGCGGCCGTCGGCGGCAAACTTGAGGTATTTCCAGCCGTGATGCTTATCTGAGGGTAAGTCATCATAAAAGATTCGGTAGCTCGGGGAAGCACTCTGACTCAGCTGTTGCTCGATATTGTCAAAGGCGAGAATTTGGCTCACGGCGCCTACATAGAGAGTCTGGTCCCGAAAGGCTAGTCCGGAAGGCATATTGAGCCCGGAGGCGATCACTTTGACCTTGTCGTGGCGGCCATCGGCATCTGTATCGATTGCGGCATAGACTTTACCTTCGCCGCGACTGCCGATAAAGAGTGTGCCCTGGCTGCCAAGCGCCATCTGGCGGGCATTGGCGACATTATCCAGATAGACTTCTATCTCAAAGCCCTGGGGCAGGCGGATATCCTTCAGTTCCGATGGCGCTGAATTTTTAGCCAGTGCAGAGCCACTCACAGTAGCTGTCAGCAAAGCCGCCGTCGAGAGAGCCGCTGCAAGCGAGATAGCGCGGCGCAGCGGGCGCAGTGAAACGGATGAGTGCTTAGACATAAGGCCTCCTTGCGGTTGGGCATATCAGTATGACCTGAAATGAAGGCGAATAAAAAGGGAGGCTAAGCCTCCCTTCAATTTACCTTCTAGCCAGCCCGTTATTTGGCGGATGCTTTACTGCCAAGGACGGTGCTTTTTTCCATCAGTCCCAACGCCGACAAGCCGGTGATCACGTCCAGATTGGAGGTCATGCCGTTGCCGCCACTGCCGTTGATATAGTTCTTCGGCATATCCACCTTGAAGTTGGGCAGGTTCTGATACAGAGCGTTGGCTACATCCCGGTTCAGCTCGGCCAGATACACCTTCTCATGGGCACCCAATGCCTTGTATTTCGCCGCCAGTACGTCGGCTTCGGCTATCCCTTTTTCACGGATCGCCTTGGCCTCAAACATGGCCGAGGCCGAGTTGGCTTTCTGGATCTCCAGGTTGGCCTGGGCGATTTCCAGCTCCTTGGCCTTGCTCAGGGTGGCGATATCTTTCTTCTTGCGTTCTTCCACCAGTTCACGCTCGGCGATTTGCCGCGCCACTTCAACCTCTTTTTGCTGGGCAATAACGGCCAGCTCCTTGGCACGCTGGGCATCCTGTACTTCGCGGGTACGCTGGATCTCTTTGCGCAGCTGCTCTGTCTTGGCCTGGGCCTTGGACGTTTCCTGCTCCTGAATAGTGCGGATCCGCTCGGCAACCAGTTTTTTTTTATCGGTCAATAGCTTGTCAAGCTGATCTTCCGGCTTGGGATCGCCGATAGTGACCTGGGTGACCGTGATGCCATAATGTTTAAGCGGGTTGTCCTGACGTATCGGATTACCGCTCTTGTCGGTAATAGGCACTGTCTTCCACACCAATTGCTTGGTGGCTTGCAGCTTGTTGGAATCCTCCTGATCGAAGCCCACCGGCACCAGATCCACCTGTTCGACTTCAACCTGGCGCCGCTCAGTGGTGTAGATACCGTTGCTGAGCTGATCTGACAATTGTGCCTTGAACTGATTGAGGCCGCCCTGGAAAAACTCTTCGCCGGTATATTGGGTCGAGGTGATTACAGTGACGTTGCGGGCGTTCTTGATCAACATGGTGTCAATCAGGTTGTCGTTGGAGCGAAACTCCCGATGCATGGTCTTGAGCTGCTCGGGATCATAAGACAGCTTGAAGCGGAAAGTGGCCGGTACCTGGCCTGTGTAGGTATCGGCAAAACGTACCTGCAGCGCCGGCAGACGTTGGTAGAATACCTCGCCCTGGTTGTTGCCAAAGGAGACGGTAACGACCTGATCATAGCGGGTTATTTTCGACAGAAACGGCATGCGAAAGTGGATGCCGGGCTCGGTGAACACATCCAAAGAGCCGGTAACATTGTTTTGATGCACATAGGTGTAACCGGCATCCGTCATCAATACTGAGCTTTGGGCAATACCCAGGGCCGCCAAAACGCCCACCCCAATCAGAATACGTTTGGGGGTAAAATAGGATTTAAAACCTGAGGCACTTTTCAGTTCCATCTAATCTTCCTTAATTGAGTTCCAATACGAAATTGACATAATCCAGGTATTTCTGCTGCCAGGCATCATCAAAGAAATGCCCGCCCTGATGCGGTTTGAGCTGCAGTTGATTACCCGGGCTAAAAAATTGTTCCAGCTGTTTATCCAGCGCCAGATTACTGCTGTGCTCCTGTTCGCCGTATGAGATAACCAGTCGCTTACCGGCGGGCGCCGAAGCCTTGATTTCGGTTTGCATGCCGCCTGCCGACAATAGCAGGGCGCCGACATAATCATTCGGGTGTTTGGCCAGCAGGTGCGCGCTGTGAAGGGCACCCTGGGAAAAGCCCATCAATGCTACTTTCTGCTTGTTGACAGGGCTGGTCTTTGCCGCCTGGGCTAAAGCCTGCTGCACCGCCTGGTGACTGGATTCGGTTTCGGTTGTGGCCCAGCGGAAGCTGTGCTCATTAAGCTTTTCCGTGCCGTTGATCCCGATAAATATTGCCCGTTCACTTGTCAGCAGTTTGGCCATATGGGCGCTGTTACTGCCTTCTGTGCCATAGCCGGATAACCAGACCAGCACGGGCCAGCCACCTTCAGGGGCAGCCCCCTGAGGTCGGTAGATATAAGCTGTACCGGCATCTTTTGCATGCTGAGGATAACGGCGTTTAACATTATCCAGCACGGCGCGGTACTCATCCGAGTCTCTGATGGCGTTAAGTTCGTCGTCTTCCTCGAGCATGATATATTGCCACAGGCCACGATTGTCGGCTTGCAACAGCATTTCGATGGCTTGCTCTTTAAGTTCCAGCATTGCCAGAGTACCGGCGGCTTGATAGGGCGCCCAGATATTACTGCTATCGCGCTCTGTGGCCATTAGGTAATAGGCGAGGGCGCCTGCGTAGTTGTTGTAGCGGTTTTTTTCATTATCCCCTTGGGCGATGAAGTCTTCCGCATTGGCTTGACTCAGATACAGGTTGGCTATCGGGCTCAACGTCTGCCAGCGGATCTCCGCCTCCGTTTTTTCTTCATCTGCCAGTGCCAGTTGGCTTAGGCAGAGCAGTCCCAGCCCGGCTCCCCATCTCAACAGGTGGTAGAGCTTAGTGTGTTTGGTTTCCATCCCCAGTCCTTTGTCGTGTGGCGGTGATCCGCATTGCACTTTTTCGAGAGTTTTTAGTCAGCGCGCATACTAGCAGATTCGCTTTAGTGGGGGGATAGCCAATTTCTTACAATTGTGTCAGTAGTTTGCGATGGTTATTGTTTGGGGAGGATAAGCGAGCGCCCGGGTAAAACCGGGCGCGGGAAGATACAAGCAACGGCACGTTAACGCTATTGTGCCGGTTTGCTCTGGGGGGCTTCTGCACGAGTTTGACCATCCGTGCTGAGCGGCACCTGTTCTTCAATCAACTCTCTTAAGGTGGGATAGAACTTGAGTACACCTTCGATAGGCTGAACTTTGGCCTTGGCCAGAGTTCGGATCGGTTGGAATTGCAGATCGGCGACCAGCAGACGGGTATTATTGCTCTGGCATTTGCGTATCAATTTATTCAACGCCGCCATGCCACCGGCATCGAGAATAGACACCCCATCCATATAGAGCACTATGGTCTGTTTGTCCTGAGTCATCTGCGCGATTTCAGCAAAGATGCGCTCCGCCGCGGCAAAAAACAGTGGGCCATTAATCTTAAGTACCACCCAGTCGTCCGGCAGTGGCCGGTCGATGTAGCGTTTATTGTTATTGATTTCATAGAGCCGGGTCATCTCGGCGATCTCTTTCATAAACAGCAGGGCCGCCAACATGATCCCGAAAGAGATAGCGATCACCATGTCGAACACCACAGTTAGGAAAAAGCAGCTTAAGAATACCCAGATATCGCTGCGCGGCGCGGTTTTCAGCAATTGCCAGGCCTTGGGAGCTTCGCTCATGTTCCAGGCCACTACCAGTAACAAGGCCGCCATGGCCGCCATCGGCAGGAAGGACAGTAAGCCAGCCAGCGCCACCAGTCCCAGGAGTACCACCAGAGAGTGGATAATTGCTGATACTGGGCTATAGGCCCCAGCCTTGACGTTGGCTGCGCTGCGGGCAATGGCGGCTGTGGCAGTGATCCCACCAAAGAAGGGCGCCACTATATTACCTATCCCCTGGCCAAGCAGTTCACTGTTGGCGCTGTGACGCTTACCTGTCATACCATCGAGTACAACGGCGCATAGCAAGGATTCGATGGCGCCCAACATGGCGATGGCAAAGGCGGCCGGGGCCAGGGCCTTAATCATCTGCCAGGATAGCCCCAAAGGTTCGCCATCTGGTCCAGGTTGCAACCAAGGCCACTCAAAGCTAGGCAAGAAGGGCGGAATACCATTGCCTTGGCTGCCATCGGGCAACAGATAATGAAAGCGGCTGCCTATGGTTTCTATTTCTTGCCCAAAACTGCCAAGCAGCAATGCCAGTAGGCTGCCGACTATGATGGCCGGTAGATGCGCCGGTACCGGCAATTTCAGTTTTGGCCACAGCAACATGACCGCTAGAGTGACCAATGCGACCAATAGGCTGGGTAAGTCGGTTTGTGGTAAGGCTTGCACCAACACTTGCAGTTTTTCACCAAACTGCTCCGGCATGCTGTCTATGGGGAGACCGAAGAAGTCTTTCAACTGCAAAACCGCAATGACTACGCCTATCCCGGCGGTAAAGCCCAGCGTCACCGACTGAGGAATATATTGGATCAGGCGACCAAGGCGCAGCAGCGCCATGGCTATCAGGATAACGCCTGACATCATCCCCGCTATCAATAGACCTGCTAGGCCAAACTCCTGGGCTATTGGGTAGAGCAGCACCACAAAGGCCGCGGTCGGGCCTGAGATCGAGTAGCGTGAACCACCGGTAATGGCGATGATAAAGCCACCTATGATCGCAGTATAGAGACCATATTGAGGGGCCACACCACTGGCGATAGCCAAAGCCATAGCCAATGGAATGGCGATGATCCCCACAGTGACCCCGGCCATCAGATCCTGGCCAAAATGCTTACCGCTGTATCCTTCCTTGGCGATGACTTCACGCAGGGCATGGCCCAGGCGTAAAGAAAAGAGTTGGGTTCTGAAATTGCTTATGTGAGGCACGTCGACAGGGCTCCATAAAATCGAACCGGTTTGTGACCGGGAAAAAAAGAGCCGTTATTTTAGGCTTCCGTTAATGACCCTTGTGTGATGTCTGACTCAGAATCAAAATTTTAGGCTTTTTTTTATTGTGGAAGTATGTTTGGTGTTTAAGTGATTATTTTCGCGATAGAAGAAGGCTTTTGGCTATGGCCTTTGGTTTTTTATTTCCATTTTCTTATCTGGCGATAACCCTTTTGTCCTTGGCATCCGTTTGCAATAACAATAGCCGAATAAGGAGAAATGTTATGAAGGCGACAATGTTGCCAGGCAAATGCAAGGTGAGTACCAAAGGGAAGATGGGGATAAATCAAAGCGCTGCCATTGCCGGGCGCCGCTATTATCTTAGCCTATGGGCCATTCTAGTTGGCAGTTTGGGGTTAGCCGCCTGCCAGCCACAGCAGTCCCATGAGCCACCCAAGGTAGCCAATCAAGCGAGTGAGGCTCAGTCCTCTGAGGCTGAAACTACTGTGCTGCCAAGCAAAGACCCCGGGCGGGATATCGCGAATGCTATAACCCATGCGCAAGCTCAGAAGTTAGCCGTCAGCGCCGCAGCATCACCTCGGACTTTGTACCAGCCGAGTGTCCAGCCAAGAAGCTTGAGCGTGCCTGCTGAGTTGACTCTGGCGGATGTGAATTATCCCAGCGCCACAGTGCTTGCCAATGGCTCGGAGGTGTATATCGCCAACGGCATCATGGTGGCGGGCGAAACGCCGTTATCGACCTTTTCCGTCGATGTGGACAGTGGCAGTTACAGCCTGATGCGGCGCAGTATCAACCTGGGAGCATTGCCAGCCAAGGGCACTGTGAGAGTCGAGGAATTGATTAACTATTTCGACTACAACTACCCACAGCCGGACAAAGGCGAGCCTTTCTCCATCAGTACTGAGCTGGCACCGTCGCCTTACAATGAAGGCAAGATGTTGCTGCGTATCGGGCTTAAGGGCTATGAAGTGCCAGCCAGTCAGATAGGCGCCGCCAACCTAGTGTTCTTGCTGGATGTGTCTGGCTCCATGTCATCGAAGGACAAGTTGCCGCTGCTGAAATCGGCCATCAAAATGCTCAGCGACACGCTCACCTCACAGGACAAGGTGTCGATAGTGGTCTACGCCGGCGAGGCCGGCGTCGTACTAGACGGTATCAATGGCGCCGATAAAGAGAGCTTAGACGCCGCTTTGGCTGAGCTTAAGGCCGCCGGCGGCACCAATGGCGGCGAAGGCATCCAAACAGCTTACCGTTTGGCCCGCAAGCACTTTATCAGTGGCGGGGTAAATCGGGTTCTGCTGGCCACCGATGGCGACTTCAATGTAGGCCTGACCAGCAGGCAGGAGCTGCTGGCGCTGGTTGAACAACAAAAGCAGCAGGGGATTGGCCTGACAACTCTGGGGTTTGGCCTAGGCAACTACCGCGACAGCATGTTGGAGCAGTTGGCGGATAAGGGTAATGGCCAATACGCTTATATCGATACCTTGAGCGAAGCCCGCAAAATCCTGGTGGAGCAGCGTAGCGGCACCCTGCTGACCATAGCGTCGGATGTCAAAGTGCAGCTCGAGTTCAACCCGGCGCTGGTGGCTGAGTATCGCCTCATCGGCTATGAAAACCGCGCCCTCAAGCGGGAGGATTTCAACAACGATAAGGTCGACGCCGCCGAAATGGGCGCAGGGCATGCGGTGACGGCCCTGTATGAGCTCAGCCTTACGGATTCAAATAATCTGGCCAACGATGCATTGCGCTATGGTCGCGACCCTGTCAGCGGCAAGGAAAAATACAGCCGTGAAGAGCTTGGCTATCTGAAACTGCGAGCCAAACCGCCCTTGAGTGAGAGTAGCAAAGATAGCAAGAGTCAGCTTTATACTCACGCCATTCGCCTGGATTCGGCCCACAAGTCGCTTGCGCTCGCCAGTGATGATCTGCGTTTTGCTGCGGCGGTAGCCGGGCTTGGGCAACTGCTTAACGGTTCAGTGTATCTGCATGACTTTGACTGGCGCCGGGTCGCCGAGCTTGCCGATTCGGCCAAGGGCGAAGACCCATACGGTTATCGACATGAGTTTGTCGGCCTGGCTCGCAGCGCCGCACTGTTGGCCGGGCAAGGCGCGCTTAAACCCGGACGCAAAACCGTGGCAGGGCTCTCTGTAGCAGGGTAACCCGGGATTAAGAAAGTCATGATTAACAAAATCAGGGCCGAATCTATGCCCGAACCCATGCTCGAACCTATGCAAGCCGCCGGATTTAAGCCGCTGGAACAGGGGCATAGGCAAAACTGAGATCCAGAGTTGCGCCATTGGGGTTTACAGCCCAATGGCGTGGGGGCAAACTCTCATCCCAATAACCAATTAAGCTGCCGGTCAGGAGAGAGAATTTGGAACAGCAAAGGCAGACGGGAATGCCAAGTGGAGAGGATGAGACCTGGATGCTGGCTTATGCCGCCGGGGATGCCCAAGCTTTTGAGCGCCTCTATCTTAAACACAAGGGCGGACTCTACCGGTATTTTGTCCGCCAGTTAAGTGACATGGCCTTGGCTGAAGACTTGTATCAGGAAACCTGGAGCCGGGTGATCAAGG
The DNA here is from genome assembly GCF_019670705.1 of Shewanella carassii. Taxonomy (NCBI): domain Bacteria; kingdom Pseudomonadati; phylum Pseudomonadota; class Gammaproteobacteria; order Alteromonadales; family Shewanellaceae; genus Shewanella; species Shewanella carassii. Next base: position 3,059,682 of record NZ_AP024618.1, on the reverse strand, counting down.
CGGCGCAGAGTTATCAACCCAGCGCCAAGTTTACTACCTGGCTGTACCGGATAGCTCATAACCTGCTGATTGACCATGTGCGGGCGGTTAAACCGGTCGACAGTCTCAGCATAGATGAGGATGAGCCGGATGCGCAGGCCAATCTGCTGGGCCCACAAACCGCCGAGCCGGATAGCGAACTGCTGCGAGGTCGTCAGGTCGCCTGGCTTAAGGAGTGCATCGGCCTCTTGCCCCAGGTGCAGAAGGAAGCCTTCTTGCTTAATCAGGAGTCCGGGCTGACGGCGCAACTGATCAGCGAAGTGGTCGGGGCGACGCTGGAGGCCACCAAGAGCCGGATACGTTATGCCTATCAGAGTCTGCGTGACTGTTTGGGGCGCAAGACCCAGGAGAGCATTGAATGACAGAGAACAAACGCGATGATGCTGCCACGCCAGAGTCGCAGATAGATGCGCTCTATCGTGAAGGTGCTGTCGAGCAGCCGCCCCAGACCTTGGATCAGCAAATTCTGCAGCAGGCGAGGGATAACTGCCGTCAAGCGCCAGAGGTGATCCGTCCGGCGCCCGGTTTCTGGCAAAAGCACAGATATGGCCTATCTGCAGCGGCTTCTGTGATGCTGGTGGCAGGGTTGTTTATTCTGAATCCCGAACTGCGAAACTCATCGGCGCCGCAGCTCAGTGCTCCGGCTAATCTGGAAATCAGCCCGCAGCCAGATAGCGCTGAAGATGCGGCGCAGCCCGCCAGGCTGCAACCTATGGCGGCGCCGCAGTCCATGGCCGCCAAGCGAGCGGCACCTCAGGAACAGGCTGTTCAGCAACAGGATATGCCTCCTCAAGAAAGTGCTGCAAAGAATCGCTCCGTGGCAGAGGACACTGTGCAGCAAAGAGCGAGATTGGCTCCCAGGCAGCAGCAAGCCCTGGCCGCGTTGCCAAGGGATATCGACGGCCGTTTGGATCTGCTGACAACTACCATCGAAGCCGGTGAACTTGAGCAGGCGGCAGTGCTGGTACGAGGCATAGCCGCAGATTATCAACTGACGCTGCCGGATACCTTGGCCAAGAGCTTGAGCCCAAACGAAGCGGCCCAGGTGGGAGAAGCGGCCCAGCGGCAACTGAAGCAGCAGTCCTTTATCCATCAGGATACGGCGCCCGAGAGTGCGCAAGCGCTTAATAAGGAGCAGAGCGAGCGCTGGCAAGCCTTGCTTGAGCATCTCGAGCAGAGTCTCGAAGCCAAAGAGAATCACTGAGGCTAAAGACTGAGCTTAACTTAAAAAGAGTTATCGGGAAGCCAGTCAGTTTCAATCCATCACGGGGCAGGGAGCCTGCCCTCATTTTAATAACAGGAGTTTTTATGTTGACCGCCGATGATGTTATCCAGGCACTCGAGCTTGAGCCCCATGTTGAGGGCGGGTATTTCGGTCGTTCATTCGTCTCGGACAGCCGGTTTGATGACAGCCGTAACCTGTGGACCAGCATTTACTTTATGCTCAAGACGGGTGAAGTGTCCCACCTGCATCAACTTACAGCCGATGAGATGTGGTACTTCCACAGCGGTGAGTCGCTGACCATCTATATGATCTCCGAACAGGGTGAGCTGACCGAGGCGCAACTCGGGATGGACTTGGCCAAAGGTGAGCGGCCACAGGTCTTGGTGCCCAAAGGCACTATTTTTGGTTCGGCAATGAATAATCCGGGTTATTCGCTGGTAGGTTGTATGGTGGCACCTGGCTTTACCTTCGATGACTTCAAGCTGTTCGGCCGTGATGAACTGCTTGAGCGTTTCCCTCAGCATCAGGCGTTGATAAACCGCCTGACCCGCTAGCTGGCGTTACAAGGTTTAAGCTTATTTTGAGCCGTGATTTTTAAACCGCCTTTTTGAACCGTCAAATCCACGGGGGCAGCTGCCAACCTGCTCCCGGTCTTTTAGCCCGACTTAGCGGGTAATTCTCAGTCCCATTGCCGCCCAGGTGGTGCTGATATTGGCCTAAGCCGGGGTTAAGTACCGAAACTGAGTTCTATTTCAGGGGGTTATTCCCGGGCACTTTGAGCTTGGCTCTTCCCCGGGAAAGATAGCGCCAGGGAGCCCGGGAGTAACAGCAAACACCCCAGGCTGTATGCCAGCAGATCCAGCCAGTCAAAGTGGCTGCCGATAACGATTCGTGCCAGGCGAATATGGCCCAGCCCCAACTTATCCACCAAGCCAAAGGCCTGGCCAAACTCTATGGCGAAGGCAAATGCCAGTACCAAGGGAAGCAGCAGCCGACTTGCCCAGGGGCTCACGGTTTTAAGGGCGCAAAACATCAGTATTACTACCAGCAGATCGCCGATAAACCCGCGGATGAAGCCGGGCGGGGCGTAGCGGGCGATCAATACTTCAATACCGAACAATAAAACTGTGGCTAAGGCAAAATGCCAGCGCTTCAAACCATCGAACCAGGGCACAGGTTTCATTGGGCCTCTCCCGTCAGCAAGTCGGCGTTTTGCTCGGCAAAAAGGTGCATCTGCTCCAGCAGCGGTAACAGTGCCATTCCAAGCGCGCTGAGACGATAGTCGACTCTGGGTGGCACTTCAGGGTAGAGAGTACGGGTGAGTACGCCGTCTTGCTCCAGCTCCTTTAGCTGAGCGGTCAGCACTTTTTGACTGACACCGGGTAGATGCCGTTTTAGGTAGCTGAAGCGCTGTGGCTGCTGTTGCAGCAGGAACAGAATGGCGGGTTTCCATTTGCCGCAGATCAGCCGCAGAACCTGATAGGCCGGGCAGAGAGGGGCTTGCTGATTGAGTGTCATAAGGCTTGGCGCAAGTTACTTTAGGGTAACTATGCCACCAATTTGTGCCTCCTTGTAGCGAACGCGCAGCAGTTTTATGATTTTATCAGGAAGGTCCTCATGGCGCTCTCTTGAAAGAGAGCGGCTAAAACAGTGACAGGTGTTCAAGGCCTATGACTTGTTTGCATCTTCCCTGACATTTATCCGCAAACCAAGGGGAGGGTTGAATGACCACTCTACTGCAAATCGATTTTGAATTTCCCACCGAAATGATGGGCGATGCCCTGACTGAGCAGGCCAAGCCTCTGGCCGAGTCCATTACTCGGGAGCCGGGTTTCATTGCCAAAATCTGGACCGAAAACCCACGCAGCGGCGAGGCCGGTGGCATTTATCTGTTTGAAGATGAAGCCAGCGCCGAAGCTTACGCCTGCATGCACTCACAACGAGTGGCGGCCATGGGCGCCCACAACATACGCATCAGGCTGTTCGATGTGAATGAACCCTTGAGCAAAATTACCCACGGCTGGCCGCTATCAGTTTGATTTTTCAGTATGCCTGCCGACACATTTGCTAAAACTTCTGTCGTCGGCAACAGCTGAATCCCGCCGCTTTCTCTGTTAACTTGTTGGGCTCGTAAAACCGCGCTAACTGATTAATAACAGAGATAGAGGCATTGATGAAACTTCGTCACTCCGTGGCCTGCTGTATGCTGGCATTGGGAACTTTGGGCAGTGCAGCCGCCTATGCCGCAGAAGCGGGTCAGGGCTATTACCGTTCGCCCGCGATTCATGACAACACCCTGGTGTTTACTGCCGAAGGGGATATCTGGACTCAGACACTCGGGCAGGATAAAGCTGCCCGTTTGACCAGCCTGCCGGCCGAAGAGTTGAATGCCAAGATCTCTGCCGATGGAAAATCGCTGGCGTTTACCGCCAACTATGATGGTGCCCAGGAAGTCTATGTGATCCCCATGAGTGGCGGGCTTGCCAAGCGCGTCAGTTTCGAAAATAGCCAGGTACGGCTACAGGGCTGGACCACAAATGGCGAAATTCTCTATGCCACAGACAATGCCCAAGGGCCGGCGAACTACTGGGTGCTGCGTTCGGTAAACCCGGATACTTTGACAACCCGCGATCTGCCGCTGGCCGATGCCATAGAAGGCGTGGTTGACCCAGAAGGTGAGTATGTCTACTTCACCCGCTTTGGGCTGCAAACCACAGGGGATAATGCCAAGGTGTACCGCGGCGGCGCCATGGGCGAACTGTGGCGTTATCAACTGGGGCAGGACAAAGAGGCCGTGCGGCTGGCCAAAGAGCATCAGGGCTCTCTGCGTCATCCCATGCTGTGGCAGGGGCGGGTCTATTTTGTCTCGGATGCCGATGGCAATGCCAACATCTGGTCTATGGCCAGCGATGGCTCAGATCTTAAACAGTTGACTCAATATCGTGATTTCGAAGTGCGCAGCCCCTATCTGGACGGCGGGCGCATAGTGTTCCAGCTGGGTGCCGATATTCACATGTGGGACCTGGCTTCCGGGCAGGAGCAGAAGCTGGATCTGCGTCTGGCCTCAGACTTCCCCGAGCGGCGTGAACATTGGGTTAAAGATCCGCTCGATTTTGCCACCAGTGCCAGGTTGGCCCCGGCAGGAGACAAGGTGGTCATCACTGCCCGCAGCCATGTGGCGCTGGCGACTACAGATGGTTCCCGCCTGGTAGAGTTGGACTCGGACGGCAAGCATAGAATGCGCAACGCACTGATGAGCCATGACGGCCGTTGGGTCTATGCCATCTCGGATGCTTCCGGTGAGCAGGAGATCTGGCGTTATCCCGCCGATGGCAGCGCTGGCGCCAAGCAGCTGACCCAAGATGGCAACACACTGAGAATGAGCCTGGAGCTGTCGCCCAATGGGCGTTATTTGGCACATGATGACTATGCCGGTAATTTATGGCTGCTGGATCTCAAAGACGGCAGTAACAAGAAGATAGTGACCAACAACGAAGGTCTCGGCCCCTATGCCGATATCCGTTGGTCGCCGGATAGCCGCTTCCTGGCCTTGACTCGCTCGGAAGTCGGTGCCCAGCGCAGCCAGGTAATGCTCTACTCGCTGGAATCTGCCAAGGGCGAGATGCTGACCAGCGACAAGTACGAGTCTTTCTCGCCCAGCTTCAGCCCGGATGGCCAGTGGCTCTATTTCCTGTCAAACCGTGAGTTCCAGGCCACTCCATCTTCGCCTTGGGGCGATCGCAACATGGGCCCCGTATTTGACAAGCGTAGCCAAATCTTTGCCCTGGCATTGAGTCAGGATGCCCGTTTCCCATTCCAACGTCCCAACGAGTTGCAAGGCGCTGTTGCCGGTGATGACAAGGCCGCTGACGATAAGCTGCAAGTGGATTGGCAAGGCCTGAAGTCGCGGCTGTGGCAAGTCCCCATAGAGGCGGGTAACTACCAGAATTTGCAGGTGCTGGACTCGGGACTCTATCTGCTCGATAGCGATATCACAGGCGAACAGTCGGCGCTCAAGCTGGTAAGGTTTGACCCTTTGAGCCCCAAGCTGGAAACCTTCGCCGATGATGCGCGCGATTATCAGCTCTCGGCCGATCAGAGCAAGGTATTGCTGCGTAAGCAGAGCAATCCCAAAGAGATGGTGATAGTGCCAGTGGGTGACAAACTGCCGGGCGATCTCAGCAATGCCGTGGTGCAAACATCCCAGTGGCAACTCGCCATTCAACCGCATCAGGAGTGGCAGCAGATCTTTGAAGATGCTTGGCTTATGCACAGAGACTCCTTTTTCGACAAGAAGATGCGCGGGGTCGATTGGCAAGCCGCCAAGGCCAAATATCAGCCATTGCTGGACCGGCTCACCGACAGACATGAGCTGAATGACATCTTCACTCAGATGATGGGTGAGCTCGATGCGCTGCACTCTCAAGTGCGCGGCGGTGACTTTGCCAAGGATCCCGACATGCCCAAGGCCGCCGAGCTGGGTGCACGTCTGAGTCAGGTGAAAGATGGTGTCAAGGTCAGCCATATCTATCGCACCGACCCTGAACTGCCGATGCAGGCCTCACCGCTGGCGCGTCCCGGAGTCGATGTCCGCGATGGCGACATCATCACCCATATCAATGGCCGTAAACTGGCTACCCTGGCGAAGCTCACCTCTATGCTCCGTAATCAGGCCGACAAACAAGTGCTTTTGGGCCTCAAGCGCGGCAGCAAGCAGCACAAGGTAATAGTGCAGGCCATCAGCAACCGTGATAACGCCAAACTCAGGTATCTCGATTGGGTCAATGCCAATGCCGATAAGGTGGCCAAGGCCAGCGATGGCAAGATAGGTTATCTGCATCTGTATGCCATGGGCAGTGGTGATATTGAGAGCTTTGCCCGCGAGTTTTACGCCAACTATGACAAGGAGGGGCTGGTTATCGATGTGCGCCGCAATCGTGGCGGTAATATCGACAGCTGGATCATTGAAAAGCTGCTGCGTAAGGCCTGGGCCTTCTGGCAACCCACAACAGGCGCGCCTTATGTCAACATGCAGCAGACGTTCCGCGGCCACCTGGTGGTGCTGACAGATCAGTTGACCTACTCCGATGGTGAAACCTTCTCAGCTGGCATAAAGGCCCTGGGACTGGCGCCCTTGGTGGGTAAACAGACGGCGGGCGCCGGGGTTTGGCTCTCGGGCCGCAACAGCCTCACTGACAGGGGCATGGCTCGGGTTGCCGAGTATCCTCAGTATTCCATCGATGGTCGCTGGGTACTTGAAGGCCGAGGTGTCAGCCCGGATATCGAGGTAGACAACCTACCTCTGGCCACTTTCAATGGCAAAGACGCCCAGCTTGAGCGGGCTATCAGTTATCTCAAGGATGAACTGGTACGCGAACCGGTACCAGCATTGAATGCTCGCCCCATGCCCCCCAAGGGCGAAGCGGACGATATTAAGTAAGCATGCAGTGATAAAAAACAGGGGATGCATTTGGCATCCCCTGTATAGGTGTTAGGGTGTTACCGGCCAAGTGGTTCCCGGGCCGGTGGCACCCGTTTTTATTGCTCAGAAATTGATTTCCACTTCGGTATCTGCCGCCAGTGAGTTGGCGATAAAGCAGTTAGCATGTGCCTTTTCGTGGATCTTTTCCAATGTTTCCCTATCTATCTCAGCACCTTCGGCAAAAGTCACTTCAGGATTCAGAATCATGCGGGTCACGGCGATTTTACCCGACTCTTTTTTGCCGATTTCTGCGGTGGCGTTATCCCGGTAGCTCTCGACCGGCAAACGCTTCAAGTGAGCTATGGTCAGGAAAGTCAGCATATGGCAGGACGATAATGCCGCCAGCAGGCTCTCTTCCGGGTTGACCTTGGCTTCATTGCCTTTGTATTCGGGGGCTGCTGACGCCAGCAGTTGTTGGCCTGTACCAAAGTCTATCTGATGATCGCGATTGAACTCTCCCTCGGGCGCCGGGCTGGTTTGCCAGGATACGGTCAGATGAAAACTCAATTGGATGCTCCTTGAGACGGTTTGCTAAGTAGCGGCCACTATAGCCTATTTGCCAAACCCTTGTCTGCCACTGGCTATCAGGATCCCACCTGGCTGGATTTTTCTCAATAAAATCAAGAAGGGTGTAGTGTTAATTCATTGTTTTTAAAGATGATTGTATAAATTCTCGTCATTAGTTCTTTGGTCTTAATTCTTTGGTCATTCCACCTACTTTAGTCTTGCATCTCAAGTCTGGCGGCGCTATAACAACAGTGTATGTAAATACATTGTTTCATATGTTAATAAAAATAACGTTTCGAGATAGATCGAAATACTGATCAAAGACAAATTGCAGGAGAACATTATGCAGGCATTTTACAAGCCCCTCGCAGCAGCGGTCACCCTGGCGCTGTGCGTCGGTGCACAGGCTGCAGATAATGAGCGTTATATCGTTAAGTTCAAGGAGGGGAAAGGCCCCAGCACTATGGCGCAGATGAAGGCCATGGGCGCCAAAATGGAACTGGATTTGTCGGCCCACAACGCCGCCGCTTTTTCTATTCCGGCCCAGGCTCTCAAGGGCCTGGCCAGCAATCCCAACGTGGAATATGTCGAAGCGGATGTGAAACGTTTCCCGCTTTCACAGATAATGCCTTATGGTATTCCCATGGTGCAGGCCGACCAACTCAGTGACGCCCAGACCGGCAATATGAAGGTCTGTATCATAGACTCAGGTTACCAGTTGGCCCATGAAGATCTGTCGGGCAACAATGTCGATGGCACCAATGATCCCGGTACCGGTAACTGGTACACAGATGAAAACCATCATGGTACCCATGTGGCCGGGACGATTGCCGCACTCAACAATGGTGTTGGTGTGGTAGGGGTTAACCCCAACGGCAATCTTAACTTGCACATTATCAAGGTGTTCAATGCCGATGGCTGGGGTTATTCATCCAGTCTGGTTGCCGCACTGGACAAGTGTGAGCAGGCCGGTGCCAAGGTCATCAACATGAGTCTGGGCGGCAGCTTGAAGAGCCGCACCGAGGACCGCGCCTTTGCCGCCGCCGACAGCCGCGGCATTCTGAGTATTGCCGCCGCCGGTAACGACGGCAATACCCGTCACTCCTATCCGGCATCTTATAACTCTGTGGTGTCGGTTGCCGCAGTGGATGCCAACAAGCAGCATGCGGATTTCTCACAGCGTACCAGTCAGGTTGAGCTCTCCGGCCCGGGTGTCGGCGTACTTTCCTCCGTGCCTATGGGCACTGCGTTGGTAGCTGCTGCCGCTGTTGCCGGCAATGGTTACGAAGCCATAGGTATGGAAGGCTCACCTACAGGTAGCGCCGCCGGTACTCTGGCTGACTGTGGCACAGGTGAGAGCCAGTGTGATGCCGCCGGTAAGGTGTGTTTAATTCAGCGCGGTAATATCGCCTTCTCCGACAAGGTGCTCGCCTGTGAAAATGGCGGTGGTGTTGCGGCCATTATCTACAACAATGAGCCGGGGGCCTTAAACGGGACTCTGGGTGAGGTGGTTACCGCCATTCCGTCTGTGGGTGTGAGTGATACTGATGGTGCGGCCATGTTGGCGGCAGTCGGCAGCAATGCAAGCGTTGATATCGGCGCGGGTAACTATGCTTACTTCGACGGTACTTCGATGGCGACACCTCATGTGGCCGGGGTTGCGGCCTTGGTGTGGAGTCATTTCCCTCAGTGCAGCAACAGTGACATTCGTGCGGCATTGCGTGCCACCGCCGAAGATCTCGGCGCTGCCGGCCGTGATGACGAGACAGGTTATGGTCTGGTGCAGGCCAAGGATGCAGTGGATTACCTGACCGCCAACGGTTGCTCGGGCGGTGGTACCGGCGGTGGCGGTGACACAGGTGGTTGTAAGGGCAAAGGCTGTAAGAGCCCTAAAAATCCTCGCTGATTGCTGGCTTTATTTTGAGATACGCACTAAAAAGCGCTGCAGTTGCAGCGCTTTTTCATGGCAGAGTTTGAGCCAAAATTGGTTAGATAAACCAACCCACAACAAAAACAACCGGCGCCAACATAAGCGCTTTAGGCAGACTGCGACCGAGATAGCTAAGCTGTAAAACCACAGGCAGGGCAGCCAGCGTCATCAGGCCGAAAAACAGTATGCTGCCATAACCCCAGCCATACCCCATGCCACAAAGCACAAAGCTTGCCAGCAGGGCCAACCAACCGCCCGCATACAGCAGGCGGCTTTCCAGAGTTTTGGGAGCGCGCCCCATGGCTTCACGGAAATGACCAAACATGGACATGGCCAGCAGGCCAAAGGCGAGATAAGTCAACGCAATAAGTGCAATCATCATCCGCGCACCGCCTGGAGTTTTTGGGCCTTGGCCGTTTGTTTCATTGGCTGCCTCCCCAAACGCTTGAAGGCAAATAAGCCAAGGGCAGCAAAAGTCAGCGCCAGCAGATCAAATCCCGCCAATTGCCACTGACCGGCCGCGAGGTTGCTCAGCAGGTTGGCTGGCGAGGTCAGGGCGTTCAGCAGCGGCAAGAACGCCAGTGCGGCAGTCAGCGCCGCCAGTTGAGCGCGCCACATGGCTCTGTCTCTGCGCCAGATAGCCAGCAAGCCACTGATCAGCAGCAGAATAAAGAAACTGTGAACCTCCCATTGACTGCGGCTAGGCAAAGAGGTCGGCAGCAGGCGATTGGCATAGAAAAAGGCCACTGTACCCAGAGGCAGACCGAGGATAAACATCAGGTTCAGCGTTTCCACCAGGCGCAGACCCAGGCTGGGCTTGGCGCCCTGACTGATGGCTTTTTGTTGTTTCTGGCGAATCTTTACCGCCCACATCAAGGTGCCGCTGGCTATCATCACGCAGCCGCTCAGCCCCAGAAGGAAGAAGAGCCCCCGCAGTGCGGGGCCGGAGAAACGGGCGGTGTGCAAGGACATCATGGCGTCGTGAGTCGCCTTGGCGGCGCTGATGTCATTGTTTGTGCTGTAGATAAGATCGCCATCAGTACCGCTGAACACCATAAATAGCTCCCGTTCTGTGACTTGCTCGCCTGTGTTGAAAGTGACCATGACCCGGCTGTTGGCATCATCCGGGTTGATCACTGACACCGACTTGAGCGGCAGTTCGGCAAAGGTTTGCTGCACCTTGGGCAGGAAGCTTGCCAGTGGCAATTGAGGCGCGGCTTCATTGGCGGCAGCTATGCGGGTAAAGCTGCTGCCGGGACGGGCTTCATTGATAAATTCCCGGCGGTCACTGTCATAGTTGACCAATATGCCCCAAGGCATATAGATGATCATCAGGGTGATAAGCCCGGTATAAGTGATCATCAGATGAAACGGCAGCGCCAGTACCGAGCTGACATTATGGGCATCGAGCCAGGAACGGCTACCCTTGCCGGGACGGAAGCTGAAGAAGTCCTTGAAGATGCGCTTATGGATCACTATTCCTGAGATGATCGCCAGCAACATAAACATGGTGCAGAAACCGACAATCCAGCGTGCCGTGATGGCAGAGATATAGTGCAGATCGAAATGCAGGCGGTAAAAGAAGTTACCGCCGCGGCTCTCCCGCACTTCAGTCACATAGCCGCTGTTATCGGCCTTGACTAGATGTTCACTGAAGGCGCCGCGGCGCTGCCCCGGCTCCGGCGGCTGTTGCCAGCCATAACTCAACATGGGGTGGCGCTCTGTGGGGAATTCAATCAGCCAGCGCTGGGCGTTGACCGCATTCTGCCTGAGATAATCCTCGCCCAGACTCAATTGCTCAGCAAGGCGGGTGTTATCGTAGGATTGGAACACCTCCTTGTGTAGCTCGGGCTGATTCCACAGGCTGATTTCATGGCGATAGTAGCTCAGGGTTCCGGCAAAAAACACCAGTAGCAGCACCCAACATACCAGCAGACCCACCCAGGTGTGGAGCCAGGTCATAGTTCGGAAAAAGCTGTCTTTCATCTCAAACCCCCAGCAGTTTCAGTGTGCCAAACAAGGCGACAGCCAGCAGCAGGATTTCTTGCCAGGCCCGCAAACTGCGTTTGACGCAAAATACCCTGATAACCACCAGGGCGTAGATCAGAAAAGACAGCATCATGGCGCTTACTGTACTGTCGATACGGCTCATAGGCAGGCTTACAGCCAATAGGGCACAGGCCAAAGAAGCGATAAGATAACCGCCCAAAATGGATGCCAGCGCCCTGCTGATAATGGTCAGGGCTTGGGGATGGCGCCTGGGAAACTGTAACAGAGATAGAGATTTCATCATTGTTGCGGATAGTGCATTGGCCACTAAGGGAAACTGGTGCGCTGATTCTAGCTTAATAATAATTAATGATAAACATTACCATTCGTGTTTTACCTGTAAATAACTTAGGGCCCAACCTAACCCGGTTTGATATTAAAGAGGCGAAGTATTGGTCTAATGAGCTCGGAAACCAATATAGATGGCTCAAACGGAAGTGACATCGGGGTCACCATTGGTGCAAAGCTGTTCAAAAAGATGAACTCTGGATTAATTTTGACCAAATGAGAGAGGAATAAGGCACTTATTTGAACATTGGCCCTTGTGTTTTACGCTGAAAGCCCCAAGCTCTATAAGTGAATCAGCAGAAAAAAGGAAAACCTATGAAAATTCAGCTTTCAGGTCATCATGTTGAAGTCACAGCAGCAGTACGTAGCCATATCGAAGAGAAGTTTTCCAAAATCGCCAAGCATTTTCCCAGCCTGATCGGCTTGGACATCATCATTGCCAAAGAGCATGGCGTACATCAGGTTGATATTCGAACTAATTACGAGGGGGTGGCAGTCGCGGCCTCCGGCAAGAACGAAGTCATGTATCCGGCCATCGCCGAGGCAGGCAAAAAACTGGAAGCGGCGCTTAAGCACAGAAAGGGGCAACTCAAGGCCGATCTTCATGAAAAACCCGAGGTGACCACGCCGGAAATAGCCCACGAGATCATCCAGGAAATGGAACTGCGTTAATTCAAGAACTTAACCTTGATGCAGAAATAGAAAAGGGACCAGATGGTCCCTTTTTCATATTCTAAATCTTTGAGATTATTCGATGATCTCGGCGTTGTGATAGACATTTTGCACGTCATCACAGTCTTCCAGTGCGGCAATAAACTTGTCGAACTGGGCGACATCTTCACCGGACACTTCCACCATGTTCTGTGGCACGAAAGTGATCTCTTCCATCTCAAAGTTGATCTCGGGGAAGGCTTCCAGCAATGCCGTCTTGGCCTTGTAGAATTCTGTGTTGGGGGCGTAGACACTGATCATGCCGTCTTCTAACTCGACATCGGCAACATCGACATCGGCCATCATCAGGGCCTCGAGCACCACTTCATCATCTTCACCGGGGAAGACAAATACCGCCTGGTGATCGAACATGTGGGCCACAGTGCCTGGGCCACCCAGCTTGGCATCATTCTTCACAAAGGCCTGACGAACCTCGGTGAAGGTGCGCTTGCCGTTGTCGGTCAGACAGTCGACGATCACCATGCAGTTACCCGGGCCGAAACCTTCATAGCGGGCAGTATCATAGTCTTCACCGCCACCGCCTTTGGCCTTGTCGATGGCCCGGTCGATGACGTGTGCCGGTACCTGATCTTTCTTGGCGCGCTCAATCAGGCGCCGCAGTGCCAGGTTACCGTCGGGATCGACACCGCCACCCTTGGCACACACGTAGATCTCTTTCCCGTAACGGGAGTAGACCTTGGTCTTCTGTGCGGCCGTTTTGGCCATGGATTCCTTGCGGTTTTGATATGCTCTGCCCATCTTTGCAATGTCTCATCAATGCGTTGAAAAAGAGTGGCAGATTCTAGCAGCTTTCCCACGCTAAATGCACCTGTCGGCCCGTTGGGCTGCCGGCAGTGTGAAGCCACGCCTGATCATGCTTACCGTCTCCGGCCGTAGAAGTTCATAGCCTCACTATAGACTTATGTCCAATTCGGCAGAGCGCCATGCTTTGGGTTATGCTGAAAACTCAAGGATCCCTTATTTGGTGCAAACCAACAATAAGGATAGGAAGGGAGGCTGCATGTCTGAGGAAAACCGTATTTGGCCTATGCTGGCGGGTTTGCTGCTCGGGGCGCTGGCGCTGGGTTGTGTCCAGTTGGCTTTAAGTGCCGACAATCTATTGCTTTCACTGTTTGGATGGTGTCTTGCGCTTATTGGCCCTGTATTGGCGCTGCGCTGGGCTTCCCGCCCTGTGGTTCAAAATGCCAAGCAGGCATCCAGCAAGAGCGCAGGTGATGACAAGGCGGCGCAGCAACTGGGCCGGGATGCCAGTCGTATTGCTATCGGCGCTGCCGAAGTGTCTCACTTTGTTGACCAACTTAAATTCACTCTGGATTCCAGCGGCCAGCAAGCCGGGCAAATTGCCGTGGCGGCCAATCAGCTGAGTCATACTACCGTGGCCTTGAGCGAACATGCCGAAGTGGTGCTCAATCAGGCACAGGCATCGCGCAGTGTCAGCATCGAAGGGCGTCAGTATGCCGCTAGCGGTTTTCGTGCGGTTGAAGCCTTGAGCCAGGATGTCGACAAGGCCGCCTCCGGCGTGGGGCAACTCAAGGCGCAGGCCGATGCCATAGGCAAAATCACCGAAGTGATTGACAGTGTTGCCGCCCAGACCAATCTGTTGGCGCTCAATGCCGCCATTGAAGCCGCCAGGGCCGGAGAGGCGGGTAGAGGCTTTGCCGTGGTGGCCGATGAGGTGCGCAGTCTGGCGGCCAAGACCGCAGAGGCTACTCAGAATATTGCCGCCATGTTGACCCAGATTAGAGAGCTGACCGATGGCACCTCACAGCTAATGAATCAGGTGGTTAGCCAAACGGCCGGCGCCGTGGATGCCATGAATTCACTGGAGCAGAGGTTTGACAGTATCGCTTCGGGTGTCGAGGATTCGGCGCAGGCGTTGGAGCAGATTGAGGCCGCGTTGCGTGAATATCGCGGCACGACGGCAGATATTTCCAATGCCATTACCCATATCAGCGAGTCGCTGACAGATACAGGTCGTCGCAGCGAGCAGATCTCCCGTCAGGCCTTTGGGCTGTCGCAGACCACAGAGGGTATGTTCCGGGCGCTTTCCCATTGGGATACCGGCAGTTTCGATCAGCTTATTCTCAAAGAAGCGCAGCAGGCCGCCAAGGCTTGCGGCCAGGCGCTGGAGCGAGGGTTGGTGGAAGGCAAGTTTACTGAGCAGCAGCTGTTTTCGCCGCAATATCGGCCGATAGCGGCGACTGAGCCGCCCAAATACAACACCGCCTTTGACGGTTTTACCGACAAGCACTTTCCGGCCTTGCAGGAACCGATACTGGAGCGTCACCGGGAGGTGATTTACGCCGGTGCGGTCGATAAGAAGGGCTACTTTCCTACTCACAATCAGCGTTTTTGCCAGCCGCTGACCGGCGATAGGGAGCGGGATATGCTGCAAAACCGCACCAAGAGATTGTTCAACGACCCCACAGGGATCCGCTGCGGCCAGCACACAGAGCCGGTGCTGCTGCAGACCTACAAGCGGGATACGGGGGAGGTGATGCACGATCTCTCTGTGCCCATCTATGTTAAGGGTAAACACTGGGGTGGCTTTCGGATAGGCTTCAAGGCCCAGTGATGCTGTAGTGCGACTGCGCCTTGGGCGCTCAAGGCTGGCGGTAGGCTCAGAGACTCAGATGCTCAAACAGCTCTGTGGCCAGAGCGCTGAGTTCGTCGGCGCTCGGGTGAGTGTGGGCATAAGTGCGCAGGCCATAAATACCCATCATCAGAAAGCGGGTCAGCTGCGCCGGATCTTTATCAGCGGCCAGTTCACCTTGCACCTGGGCTTGCTGCAGTATCTGCTGCAACGCCGTTTGCCATTGCTGTAGATGTTGGCTCACTCTCTGTTGTACAGCCAGATCTTGCTCACCCACTTCGCTCAAGGCCTTGACCAAAAGGCAGGCCTGGCTGGCATCACAGCTGAGGCACTCGCTGACTATGTTGTCCAGATAACGCCGCAGGCACTCGAGTCGTGAACCCTCGGCCGGGAAAAAGCTTTGCAGTTGTTGCTCGCGATCGGCGTGGTACTGGTCAATCGCTGCCAGAAACAGCCCGTGCTTATTGTCAAAGGCACAATAGATAGACCCCGGATGCAAGCCGGTTGCCCGGGTCAGATCCTGCATACTTGTCTTGCTGTAACCCTTGGCCATAAAGGCATTCATGGCGCTGCGCAGCACTTTCTCGCGATCGAATTCGGCGTTTCTCATAAGATGATTTCCCACTGTGATGCGCCGAGTTTACTGCAATTTGAATATTTGTTCAAAAAAGGCTTGAATGATCATTCAACAATCTTTATCTTGAACGAACATTCAAATAGGGGCTCAGCTCCTCAGGCTCTGAATAAGGCGAATGCCAGTGACTGAGCCGTTAACTCGCCAAGGGCAGGAACCATGTACCAGAACTTGTTTGAACAGTATCGTCTCAATGACAGCATCACACTCAATAACCGCTTTATGATGGCGCCGCTCACCCGTTGTATGGCCGATGCCGATTTGGTGCCGACCGATGCCATGTTGGCTTACTACGCCCGCCGCGCCGAGGCTGGGCTGATCATCAGTGAAGCCACCATCATTCGCCCGGATGGGCAGGGCTATCCCAACACTCCTGGGCTCTTCACCCAGGCTCAGATTGCCGGTTGGCGCCGGGTAACAGATGCCGTGCATGAAAAGGGCGGTAAGATTTTTGCCCAGCTGTGGCACACAGGCAGGGTCGCGCATCCGCACTTCTTTAATGGTGAACATGTGTTGGCGCCATCAGCCGTGGGCGTTGAAGGTACAGTGCCGAGAATGCGCGAGCTGAGCTACCAAACCCCAAAGGCGGCCAGCAAGGCCGAGATTGCTGAACTGGTGCGTGATTACGCCAAGGCGGCAGAAAACGCCATTGAGGCCGGTTTCGATGGTGTGGAGATCCACGGTGCCAACGGTTATCTCATCGATCAGTTCCTGCATTACGACAGCAACCGACGTGAAGATGAGTACGGTCAAACGCCTGAAAACATGAGCCGCTTTGCCCTGGAAGTTGTGGATGCCACCATAGCCGCCATAGGTGCAGATCGCACGGCGCTGCGTTTGTCACCCGGGGCATACTTTAATATGAGCGCCGATCCCCGTGACCGTCAGGTGTTTGATTATCTGCTCGCCGAGCTTGGCTGCCGCCGATTGGCCTATCTGCACGAGGGCATGTTTGACGACAACATGCGCTTCGACTTCCTCGATGGCCGGGTATCGGACTACATGCGCCGCCACTACCAGGGAAATCTAGTGGGTGTGGGTGGCTACAGCCCGGAAACGGCCGCCGAGGCGATTGCTGCCGGGCGTTTTGACTTGGTCGCCATAGGCCGTCCCTTTATTGCTAACCCTGACTATATCGCCAAGGTTCGCAGCGGCGAGCGCCTGCAGGATTACTCGGATGAGATGCTGGCCACTCTCGACTGAAGCAGAACATCCCGTTCGGAGTCTTATCCTTAACCCGCTTAGCCATGGCGCCATCGAGATGCAGTATTGGCGACGCCCGGCGTCCTTGTAGAATTGCCCCATATTTGGCGAGTATTTTGGCATACTCGCCGTTTTTTTGATTGTCTCCAGTCCTAGATTGAACTACAGCATTAATTCAGGGACATCTGATTTCAAACAATAAATTTGTTGAGAATGGCATCTTGTTCCCTGACATGCTCGGTCTGGGTCTGCATCGCCGAGTTGGCCTGCATTGCCGAATCAGATACCTGTACCGATAGATCCTTGATCCTGACAGTGTTGTTGTTGATCTCTTCGGCCACCAGACTCTGCTCTTCGGCGGCCGAGGCAATTTGCAGATTCATGTCGGTGATCTGTTGAATGGCATCGCGGATCCGGTTCAATGCTTCGTTGGCGCCTTCGGCCTTGGTAACGGCTTCTTGAGTGGTGTCCTTACTTTGATTCATCACATCGGCCACGGCGCGGGAACCGGCCTGCAACTGCTCTATCATGGCGCGAATTTCTGTGGTGGATTCTTGGGTACGCTGTGCCAGAGTGCGCACTTCATCGGCCACCACGGCAAAGCCGCGGCCCGAGTCTCCGGCCCGGGCGGCTTCGATGGCAGCGTTGAGTGCCAGTAGATTGGTCTGATCGGCAATATCATTGATAACACTCAGAATCGTTGCGATATTGCTGGTGGCGGTTTCCAGTTCTTTGACCTCTTGTACTGCCATATCTATCCGCTCTGATAGGGCGTTAATTGCATCTGTAGTGGCGCTGACCACTTGAGTACCAACACTGGTGGCGCTGTCGGCGTCTTTGGCCGCGGTGGCTGCGCCCTGGGCATTACGAGCCACATCCGATGAAGTGGTGGCCATCTCATGCATGGCGGTGGCAAGCTGCTCCAATTCATGCAGCTGGGACTTCATGGCGTTTGTGGATTGCTGCAGTTCGGCGGAGGTCATTTCAGAACTCTGCAATATCTGCTGTCCTATGTTCTTGGACTGGGTGATGAGTTGCTGCAGACTGGCGGTAAAACTGTTGAAACCAGATGCCAGAGCCGAAAACTCGGCATCAGTGTCTGTATCCAGTCTCTGGGTCAGATCGCCTTCGCCTGAGGCCACGTCCTGTATCGCCTTGTTGAGGGTTTCCAATGGTCGCATCAGGGCTTTGATCAACATCAATAACAGTGAAATACTGATGATGACGGCGATAATGCTATACAAAACGGAACTGTTGCGTAACTCGCTGACGGCGGCATAGGCGATCTCTTCATCCAGCAGGGCGCCAACATACCAGTTTTCACCGCTAACCTTGGCAAAATCCAGAGTATAAGGTTTTCCATCAATTTCTATTGATTGGTTGCCTTCGGTCAACGTCACTTTCGGTAGAAAATGACTCATGGGCTTACCGTTAAACTCGGATTTGGGGTGAGCGACGATAGTGCCATCGCCGGTAACGATAAATACGTAACCGGCATTGAAGAGTTGTACTTCGTTAACCAGGTTGGCCAGTCGAATCAAACTGACATCGTAGAAGATGGCGCCGATAAATTGTCCTGCATCTTTTACCGGAGTGGCAATGGAAACCAGCATTTCCCCGGAAGCCGCATCGGTATAAGGAGAGGTGATGATCAAGCCATTGGCTCGCTTGGCATCTTTATACCAGGGGCGAGTCCTGGGATCCCAATTGGCGCCAGGATCCCAGTTGGGATCATTGTTGATGTTCGAACCATCGCTTTCATAACCGAAACCCACCAGTAGAAAACTGTTTTTTATTACGGGACGGGTGATCACATCGCGGATGTGCTCAGGCGAGAGATCGGTTTCCAGCAAGCTGGTTGAATAGGCGGCCAGTTTCTTGCGCGAGTCCAGCTCGGCAGAAACCGTGTTTTTGAGTCCATCCATGATTTCGGTCACGCTGGCTCCTACCTGAGCCTGCAGCTGTTCCTGAACTGCAAAGTATTGTTTGCTGGAAAGCAGTGCAACTGTTACCAATAGCAATGCAGAGGAGGCGGCGACAATCTTGTGGCTGAACTTCATTGTTTATCCTCTGATATTTGATGTATCCCATAAATATATAGACAGAAATCAGCCCACCAGCCATTGCAGCCAGGACAATAGGCGATATTTGTTTTACAAGAATAGTGCAAGCCGAATATTGCTGCCGAGATGCCGAGGCATTGAGTGCGGTTGGTATTGAATCTTGTCCCAGGTTAGCCCCTCGCTCTGTTGAACAAGGGGCAGCATGGGTTATTGGTTATCGTCTGCCATCTGCTTGATAAAGTTAGCGACATTTTCACCGGCTATGCGACCAAAGACTATGGTATCGGCTATCGCATTACCCGCCAGGCGGTTGGCACCATGGACACCACCAGTGACTTCCCCTGCGGCATAAAGTCCTACAATAGGCTTGCCGTCTTTAGTCAATGCCCGGGTGTCAGTGGCGATTTTAAGGCCGCCCATAGTGTGGTGAACCGCAGGCTTAACCTGCACGGCATAGAGCGGGAAATGCAGATCGTCGGCCATATTCTTGCGGCCAAAATCGCTGTCCTTGCCACTGGCCTGAAAACCGTTATAGCGTTTGACGGCGGCGGCTGCCGTTTCGGCATTCATTTGGGTTTTGACGGCTAGCTCTTTGGCATCGGCGGCTTTGTAGATGATACCCAGCTCCAGCATGCCCCGCAGTTGCCCCAGACGTTCAAACACGGTTTCATCAAATACCAGCCAGGCGTCTTTTCCGGGTTGAGCCCAGATGCACTCGGAGACTTTGTCCCTGGGGCCCATCTCGTCACAGAATCTGGCACCATCGCGGTTCAGCAATATGGCACCGGCGCCGCGTGCTGTGCCGGAGATGACCATTTTACCGGCCGCTGCTGTAGGGAAGGCCTGGATTTGGTCGATATCTACAGTATCCACGCCAATGGCGGTGGCAAAGGTGAGCGCATCGCCAACATTACCTGGGTTATTGGTAGAGTCCACCCCCTTGAGATCCGGTCTGTATTTGGCGACCAAGGCATTGTTGCGGGCAAAGCCGCCGGAGGCGATCACCACGGCCTTGGCTGCCAACAGGTTCACCCCACTGTGTTTCCCTTGCACCAGTACTCCGGTGATTTTGCCTTGTTTATCTTGCACTAAGCGTATCACCTTGCTGTTGGTACGAGTTTCAACTCCAAGTTTTTCGGCCGCATTTTTCAAGGTATTGATGATTTCCGGGCCAGACTTGGCGCCGCCGCTGGGCCGGTGCAGACGTTCGGCACTGTGGCCACCGGCACTGGCCGCGGAAGTCATATCTGCGCCCAAGGCCATCAACCAATCGATACCGGCACTGCCGTTGTTGATCAGGGTATGCACCAGATCCGGGTTATTGAGTTGGTGCCCACCCTTCATTGTGTCCTGATACCAGAGCGCCTTGCTGTCCTGATAACCACGAAACGCCTGGGTCAGGGTCTCTGCCGAAGCCATGCCACCGGCGGCCAGCATGCCATTGCCACCTATATAGGGTTGTTTCTCAAGTAAAACCACATCCTTGATGCCGTGCTGGCGGGCCGATACGGCGGCGGCGTGTCCGGCGGCGCCAGCGCCAATGACCAGAAGCTCATGCTGTTCCACCGGACCTGCGGCCAGCGCCTTGTCTATGGCTTGCTGCGATACTTCGGGGAAGACATAGGTATCCGCTACCTTATCGCTCGCGGAGAAGGGGATATGAAAACTGCTCTTGAAGCTATCATGGCAGGTCTGGCAGACCATCACAGGCTCCTTGTGGCCTGAGTGGCAACTGGTGCAGGACAGGTCAATAAGATGACTGTGGTGGGGCGAAAGCGGTTGCTTTGCCTGCTGAGCCAACTCCTGCAGCGAGCCGTGGCAACTGATACAAGCCTGGTTTTCCCGAGCCTCGTTGTCTTTTACCTCTATGGGCTGACTGTGGCAGGACTGACAATCGGCGCCCGCCTGTTTGATATGGTGCTCGGCCAGACCCGCAGCAGATACCATGCCGGTATACAGAAATGCAGTACCGGCCAATAACATTATTCTTTTCATGAATATCCTCACACATGGTTTTGTTATGCCTTGATAATATTGTTAATGCATGGGTGAGTTATCAAACCAATCGTTTTCGTCTGTGACGTTAAAAAAACTAAAGTGTTAAGAGAAAATATGAGAATAATTCCACCAATGAAGGCGGTGATTTGTTTTGAAGCGGCCGCAAGACTCAAGAGTTTTAAATTGGCAGCGGTTGAACTGAATGTGACGCCGGGCGCAATCAGTCATCAAATCGCCGCATTGGAAAACTTTGTTGGTAAAGAATTATTTGATCGTAGTCACAGGCAATTGGAGCTCACTCACAGCGGCCGAAAATATTTCGCCAGAGTCGCAATTATTCTACAAAATATGGAGGAGGCCACCATAGATCTTGGGGTTCAGGGGCATAGCCCTTCATTGAAGGTGGCTGTGCCGCCGTCACTCCTGAAAAACTGGCTATTGCCAAGAATGAGCCAGAGCCATATTTATCATAAGGGGATCAGTATCGAATTTATTGACACCCTGGAATATCTTGATTTTGGTAGCAATGGTCTGGATTTGGCAATTAGATACGGTTATGACTCTTGGGATAACTATTATTCGGTACATCTTTTTGATGAGGAAATGGTTGCCGTTTGTCACCCTGAATATTATGCGGTTAATTATGAATCTTTGACGCAAAATGCCGTCGATAATATGACTTTAATATATACCAATAATAGATTGGTACAGTGGGATATAGTATTACAGTATTTTAACATTGAACGGCGGGCACAACAGTCCAGATTGGTATTTCAAAATTCAGTTCAGGCCATAGAAGCCGCGGTATTGGGCGCGGGAATTGCCTATGTCAACCGCTTGCTGGTGGAGAAGGAGCTGGAGAAACAGCGTTTGGTGATCCCGTTTGAGATCCGCATGCCTGAGCACAAATCGCCTTCATATCATCTGGTCAGCACCTTCGAGCGAATGCAGCATGAATCTACTGCGCTGATTTATCAGTCTATTCTGGAAGAGGTAAAACGTATCCCGGAGCGTTCTTCTGTCAGCACAGGTCGGCAGCGGTTGGGGGGGGCAATCCCTTTGGGATAATCAAACGCCGCCCTTGAGCGGCGCTGCTTACTTTAGCGTTGGATTACGCTTTATCTTTGACTTTTAAAGCTGACAGCCTGGCCGAGGCCAGTCCCAGTAAACTGCCATTCGGGTAGTGACCGCGCTTGTCGGCCTTGCCGGTTTCCATATCGCTCAGCAATGCCATCGCCTCGGTTACATGCTCGACTGTCCAGATATGGAATTTGCCCTTGCTGATGGCGTCCACCACAGGCTTTTTCAGCATCAGGTTGTGGGCGTTGGCCGCGGGAATGATCACCCCTTGGGTATGTCTGCGCCCCTTGATGGCACAGACATCGAAAAAGCCTTCAATCTTTTCATTGACCCCGCCTATGGGCTGGGCTTCACCGAACTGGTTCATTGAACCTGTGATGGCAATATCCTGGCGCAGGGGAACCTGGGCGATTGCAGAAATAATGGCGCAGCATTCGGCCATGGAGGCACTGTCGCCATCGACCCCGGAATAAGATTGCTCGAAGGTCAAGGAGGTGGTCAGCGGAATATCGGCCTCGCGTCCCAACAGGGTTTTGATATAGGCCGAGAGGATCCACACCCCCTTGGAGTGAATACGGCCGCCGAGGCGCACCTTGTGTTCAATGTCCAACACTTCGCCTTTGCCAAAGGCTGTGGTCGCGCTGATACGGTTGGGCAGGCCAAACTGATGATCTGTGGTGGCGATGACCGACAGGGCGTTGACCTGGCCACAGACCTTGCCGTGCACATCAATCAGGGTGGTGCCCTTGTGAAAGCTCTGCATCAGTTGATCCCTGAGACGCGATACCCTTTGCTCCTGCTGCGCCAGTGCCTGCTCCACATGTGCGAGGCGAATACTGCGGGCGTTGGCCGCCTTGGCGCAGTAGTGGGTCTCCCGCAGCAGATTGGCGATATTGGCCGAATGCAGTGACAGTTGGGTTTGGTCATCGGCCTGGCGCGAGCTGAATTCGATTATCCGCGCAATGGCGCTGCGATCGCAGTGCAGCATCTGGTTGTCGTGCACTATCGAGGAGATAAATCTGGCATAGAAACATTCGGCCTTCGGACTTCTTGGCATCACATCTTCAAAGTCGGCGGTTACCCGAAACAGCTCGCTGAAGTCTGGATCATAATGCTGCAGTAACTGGTAGGTCTGGTTATCACCGAAGAGCACGATTTTGACATCCAGAGGGATAGGCTCCGGCGCCAGTGAAACTGTGCCGGACAGGGAGACTTCACGCTCCAGCGAGCTGAGATCCAGACTGCGGGAACGCAGTGCCCGCTTGAGTCCGTCCCAAACATAGGGCCGTTCCAGCACCTTGACCGCATCCATCAGCAGCACCCCGCCATTGGCCTTGTGCAGGCTGCCGGGGCGGATCAGCGAAAAGTCGGTAAAGACAGTGCCGCGGTAAGTGGCGTTTTCCACATAACCAAACAGGCCGTGATAGGTGGGGTTTTCCTCTACCACCACAGGGAATTTCTGCTCCTCCTGACCCACCAGCAGGTTGACCTGATAGCGCCTGGGCATTTTCTTTTCCAGCGAGGCATAAGCCAGCGCCAGTTGGTCTTCACTCTCCTCAAGGAAGATATCCAGATTGCCGAGCATATCTTTTTGCATCGCCGTCAGAAAAGAGCGGATTTCCGGCAGACTGCGGTATTCATCCTTGAGCGGCTTGAAGAAATGACTCAGTACTTCGCGGGCCACCTGTTCATCGTGCTCCTGCTGCTTGGTGCTGAACTCCTCTTCCCATTCGGTCAATTGGCGGATAATGCCCCGCAGGCGCGATTCCAAGTGTTTGATATTCTGTTCAAACGCCTGTTGTTCGGCTTCTGGCAGGGCGTGATAGGTTTCCTCGGTATGCGGCTCTTCACCGTTCAGCGCCATCAACTGATACTCGCCCTGAGTGTTGATGGAGAGGCTTATTTTCATCCCCTTGGCTTCTTCGCTCAGAGCCAACAGCGCCGCTTCCTGTTTTTGCGCCAACTGACTCTTGAGCTTGTCGGCGCGGCGGTAATACATCTCGTTGTCAAACGCCAACGGCAGCGCCTTGACCAGCCTGAGAACCAGTTTTTCCATCTCTTTCTTGAAAGTGACGCCCTTGCCGGCGGGCAGTTTGAGCACCTTGGGGGTACGGGTCTGGTCGAAGTTGGCCACATAACACCAGTCGTTAAGTGTCTTGTCGGTAAATTCATGGCGCTTGAGATAACGCAGCATCATGGTGCGTTTGCCCAGACCATTTTGGCCTATGGCATAGATGTTGTAGCCCTTCTCCTTGATGGACATGGCAAATTCCACCGCACTCTGGGCCCGCTCCTGGCCTATGATGTCATCCAGCGGCTCCAGTTCGCGGGTAGACTTGACCTCATCTCCCAGATTGTCGAGATTGGCGGGACGATATACCTGACTGGCATCTAAGCTGGTGACGGCCATGGGCGCTTCCTTGTTCAAATAGGGCAGAGAAAAGTAAAACTGCTTTTTATGACAATAAGATGCGCTGCAGCCTAAAGCAAACGTCAAGCCGAATAAGTCTCTCGGGCGGTTAATTTTTCACCCGTAAGCAACGTTTGCTGCCTGAACCCAGGGATAACACCTACCTGTCACCGGGTAGCAGAGTATAATGGCGGTTTGC
Source organism: Shewanella carassii (assembly GCF_019670705.1). Classification (NCBI taxonomy): domain Bacteria; kingdom Pseudomonadati; phylum Pseudomonadota; class Gammaproteobacteria; order Alteromonadales; family Shewanellaceae; genus Shewanella; species Shewanella carassii. Next base: position 3,035,250 of record NZ_AP024618.1, on the reverse strand, counting down.
CCTAAGCTTTATTTTTGAAGGACTCTCCATGGAATTTGCCGCTTTTTCTCTGCCCGAACCGCTACTGACCAATCTGGCCGGACTGGGTTTTAGCAAGGCAACCCAAGTGCAGGCAGAGGCCATTCCTTTGGTGCTCGCCGGCAGCGATCTCCTGGTGCAGGCACAGACGGGCACAGGGAAAACCGCCGCCTTTGCTTTGCCGCTGCTGGCGCGTTTACTGCCCGCCACGGCTGAGAGAGCAGTAAAACCCGCAGCGCCCAAGGCTCTGGTGCTGGTGCCTACCCGGGAGTTGGCGCAGCAGGTTTTCGATAACATTAAAAGCTATGCCAAGGGCTGCGAGCTGAAGATTGCCATTGCCTATGGCGGTGTGCCGCTCGATGGGCAGCTAAAGAACTTCAAGGATGGCGTCGATCTCTTGGTCGCCACGCCCGGGCGCCTGCTGGATCACCTTAAAAAGCGCAGTCTCAGGCTGGATAAGGTTGAGACCTTGGTGTTTGATGAGGCCGACCGCATGTTGGATATGGGGTTTGAAGATGAGATCTCGGCGCTGATGAAAAAGATGGCCAAACAGCGCCAGACTCTGCTGTTTTCCGCCACCTTCAACGACAACATCTGGCGTCTGGCAAAGACTTTGCTGCAGTCTCCCAAAGTGCTGGAGCTGCAAGCATCAGAGCAGGATGGCGGTATCAAGGAGCGATTGATTGAGCTCGATAGCGAGCGTAAGGCCGCCGCCGTTGCCGCCCTTTGTCGCCGGCACGACTGGCGTCAGGTGTTGCTGTTCAGCCGCACCAAGGAGGGCGCCGACAAACTGGTCTGTGAGCTCGGTGCCGAGGGCTTGGCCGCCAGTGCGCTGCACTCAGATCTGAGTCAGGCTCAGCGGGAGCAGACCTATCAGGCGTTCAAGGCGGGTGAATGCCGTTTGCTGGTGGCCACAGATGTTGCCGCCAGAGGCCTGGATGTAGCGGCCTTGCCTTGCGTTATCAATCTGGAGCTGCCGTTCAAGCGCGAAGATTATCTGCACCGCATTGGCCGCACCGGCCGCGCCGGCATGGAAGGGCTCGCCATCACTCTATTCAGTCGTGACGACGAGCGCCTCCTCGAAGAGCTGGAAGCCATGCTCGACAGGCGCCTCCCCAGAGAATGGCTGCCCGGGTTTGAGCCGGATCTTAACCGCAGTTTCGACGCGCCGAGAAACCAGAGTAAAGCTGCCCAAAAGCAGCGGGCCCGCAAGAGAGCGCTTGGTAAAAGATAGCAAGTCCGATTTAGTAGAGCCATCAGGGATGATTTCACGGCGTGCCAAGAAGCCGTTAGGGCGAAAGCCCACGGCAGGTGCTTGAGAGTTTTGCCGAGTGTAAACCTATGCTGTTCAAGCCGTTTGAGTCGATGCATCCCCTTTATCTTTGGGGGGACCGATAGGTAGGAAACGCTATTGGGTTCATTCGCCAAAGTGGGTCAGTTGCGCTAAGCTAGTGGCCCGGTTTTCAAGAAACAGTCTCCTGGGGGAGCCATGTTCGTAGTCGATACCCATACCCACACAGTTGCCTCTACTCACGCCTACAGCACGATCCATGATTATCTGGCAGTCGCCAAGCAGAAAGGGATCCGTTTGTTTGCCACCACAGATCATGGTCCGGCGATGGCCGATGCACCGCATTTCTGGCATTTCGTGAATCTCAGGGTATTGCCGCGGATAGTCGATGGCGTAGGGATATTGCGCGGGATTGAAGCCAATATTACCAATCTGGAGGGGGAAATCGACTTCTTTGGTGAGTTTCTGGAGGAGCTGGACTTGGTGCAGGCCGGGTTTCACGAGCCGGTATTCCCTCCCGCCGACAGTGACAGCCATACTCAGGCGCTGCTGAACTGCATTCGCAGCGGCAAGGTCGATATCATTACCCACCCAGGCAACCCCAAATATCCATTGGATCAGGAGCTGATTGTCCGCACCGCCGCCGAGCATAATGTGGCGCTGGAGATCAATAACTCCTCTTTTGCCTGCTCCCGCAAGGGCAGTGAAGACAGCTGCCTCAATATTGCCAAACTGGCGAAACGATTCGACGCCCAATTGGTGATGGGATCAGATTCCCATGTGGCCTTCAGTCTGGGGGAGTTCCCGCTGGCGCTTGAGATAGTGGATGCCGCCTGTTATCCAAGAGACAGGCTGCTCAATCGCGAGCCATTGGCACTGCTGAATTTCCTGCAGCAGCGAGGCCACAAGACGCTTGATGAGTTAATCGACTACTTTGAGAGTGAGGCGGCCGCGGGCTAACCTGGTTCGCCTGCCTTAAGGATACGAGCCACAAAATCCATCAACTGATTAGCCATGAATCCCGAATCGTGACAGCCAAGACTACCCGAATATTGATCACCGGCGCTCATGGCCAGCTCGGACAGGCGCTGCTGGCGAATTTGCCTTGGCTGCCCGAGTTTTCGCCTTCCAGGCTGCGAATGGAGATACCTGAGGCAAGCCTGGTACCCGGCAGTGCTGTAGAACCCCGCAGTGCTATAAAATCTGGCAGTGCAATTGAAATTGTGGCGCTCGGGCATCAGCAGCTGGATTTAACCTCTGCAGATTTGCCCGAGCGGCTCAGTGAAATCAATGCCGATGTGATAATCAACTGCGCCGCCTACAACGCCGTGGATGCGGCCGAGCAGTATATGGCTGCCGCCATGGCGCTTAATGCCGAAGCGCCGGAGCGTTTGGCCATCTGGTGCCGGCAACAGGGTGCTTGGCTTATCCATATTTCGAGCGACTATGTCTTCGGGAATGTCTTCGGAAATGTCTTCGGAAATGTCTTCGGGAAGGATTTGGGAAATGCTCTTGGAAACGTTTCTGGAAATGCAACTGCCAACATGCGCGGGAATGCGCCCAGAGCCTTGACCGAGAGTGATGTTTGCGAGCCTTTGAGTATGTACGGCCAGAGCAAGCTCGCCGGCGAGCAGCGCTTGCTTAAGGCCAATCCCGGCGCCCTGGTGCTGCGAACCTCTTGGCTTTACAGCCGTTTTGGCAGCAACTTTGTGTTGACCATGCGGCGATTGCTGACCGAGCGCCCCGAGCTCAAGGTGGTAGCGGATCAGGTCGGCACGCCAACCTGGGCCGAGGCGTTGGCGCGGCTTATCTGGCAGTTGCTCATCTGGTTTCATCTTAAGCCAGAGCAGTCCGCGGTGCTGAGCGGCTGCTTTCATTACGCGGCAACGGGGCGGTGCAGCTGGTATCTTTTCACTAAAGAGATAGCCGAGCAAATTGCCAAGCCGCAGTGCAATTCTGCGCCAAGCTCTCAGGCGGCGGTGCTATTGCAAACCGCGTCGCCATCTCAGGCCGCGTTGCCATCTCAAGCTACATTGCATGCTCAAGCTACATTGCATGCTCAAGCTACATTGCATGCTCAAGCAAACCCGGCGCCAATCACGCCAGGGTGCCGGATAACGCCTGTCAGCACAGCAGAATACGGCGCCTTATTGAATCGAGCACAGGCGCCGCGCCCGGCGTATTCGGCGCTCGACTCAAGCGCTCTCAAAGATGCCATGGCGGCTATGCCTTCGGCGTTTCGCTGCTATTTGCCAAAAGATTATCCGTCACCCATCTGGCTTACCTGGCAGGCGCAGCTGGCGCTGATGCTTTCGGGGCTTGGTGCATCTTCCTTGGATTGAATCGGCTTAAACAGGATGAAAAGTAAGGCAAAACCGGCTGTAGATTATAACCAGTAGCTAAAGGTTATACCCGCCAAAGCCGAGTGGCTGGCATAATAAACTATCTTGTTGATCCAAAGGATGAAACCTTGTCGAATAATCCCCCCAAGACCTTGCTTGATGCCAAGCAGCTGACACTCTTGGCCGAGATGGCCCGCGCCGCCGGAGAGGCGATAATGCACTACTATCAGGGCGGCGAACTGGCGATTGAGCACAAGGCCGATGACAGTCCGGTCACGGCTGCCGATCTTGCCAGTCACGCCGTGTTGCAACAGGCGCTGGCGCGTGAGTTTCCAGCCTGGCCACAGATGTCGGAAGAAGCGGCGGATATCCCCTGGGCGCAGCGGCAGGGCTGGGAAACCTATTGGCTTATCGACCCACTCGATGGCACCAAGGAGTTTATCAAGGGCAACGGCGAATTTACCGTCAACATTGCGCTTATTCACCGAGGCCAGGCGGTTGCCGGTGTTGTCTATGTGCCCGCCACAGCCGTGTGCTATTTGGGCGCGCTGGGACTCGGTGCCTGGCGTGAGACCCCAAATGCGGCTGGGTACCAGCGGGTGGAATTGAATGCCAGGGCCGGAGTTAAGCGCCAGATCCCTGTGGTTGTCGGCAGTCGCTCGCACTCGAGTCCGGGGCTTGGCGAGTATCTGCAGCAGCTTGGCGAGCACGAAATGAAGAGTGTCGGCTCATCGCTCAAATTCTGCCTGCTTGCTGAGGGCAAGGCGGACATCTACCCCAGACTGGGCCCTACCAGCGAATGGGACACGGCGGCGGCTCAGGCCGTGCTTGAGAGTGCCGGTGGCCGAGTTTTGGAATATCCAGCAGGCAACAACTTAAAATATAACCAAAAAGAAACTATCCTCAATCCTTGGTTTATCGCATACAGTGCCGATTGGCGGTGCGATTGAAGCAGATATACACACCGGAGTTGCAAGCATGATGCGTATCGGCGTTGATTTGGGCGGCACTAAAATTGAACTGGTGGCTCTGGGTGATTCCGGGAGTGAGTTGTTTCGCAAGCGAATAGCCACCCCCAGAGACTATCAGGCGACCCTTGAGGCCATCTGTGCCTTGGTCGATGAAGCCGAGACGCAGCTGAAAATGACAGGAACCATCGGCATTGGTATTCCCGGGGTGATCTCACCCTTTTCCGGTTTGGTGAAAAACGCCAATTCCACTTGGTTAAATGGTCATCCGCTCGATAGAGATCTCGAGCAGCACCTGGGGCGCAAAGTGCGGGTTGCCAATGACGCCAACTGTTTTGCGGTCTCCGAGGCGCTGGATGGCGCTGCCGCAGGCAAAGAGGTGGTGTTCGGGGTGATTATAGGCACAGGCTGCGGTGCCGGCATTGCCATCAATGGCAGGGTGCATCAGGGGGGCAATGGTATAGGTGGTGAGTGGGGCCATAATCCCTTGCCCTGGATACGCGCCGAGGAGTTCAACAGCACTGAGTGTTTTTGCGGCAAGCATGACTGCATCGAAACCTTTATTTCGGGAACCGGATTTGTCAGCGACTATAATCGGGCCGCCGGGGCGCAGCTCAGCTCGGGCGTCGAGGTGATGGCATTGGTGGAGCAGGGGGATGCCGAGGCTAGCGCGGCCTTTGAGCGCTATCTTGACCGTCTGGCCCGTTCTCTGGCCCATGTGATCAATCTGCTGGATCCTGACGCCATTGTACTTGGCGGCGGTATGTCCAATGTGCAGGCCATCTATCCGGCATTGCCGGAAAGGCTCAAGCACTATGTGGTCGGCGGCGAGTGCCGAACCCCTGTGTTGGCCAATCTCTACGGCTGCTCCTCCGGGGTACGCGGCGCCGCTTGGCTGTGGGGCCGGGACTGAGTTTGGCGAGGCGCCAGGACCGTATTACTGATATTCGACTTAGGCGCTTTAGGCACTTTAGACACTCTAGGCACTTTAGAAAAAAGTGAAAAGCGCTCGAACATGTATTGGGGCAAGTGAGTCCATCGCCCTTTGCCAATCACTGGTCAGCCGAGTAACGCTTCTGTAAGCTATGGCTACTTTTGCCAACCTTCGGATATCAAGCGTGTTCTGGCTGAAAAAAATCCTCTCTCAATTCTTTATGCCCATCCCTCTAACCTTGGTCACTCTGCTGCTGGCCTGTTTTTATATCCGTCGCAGGCCGGGTGTAGCGCGCGCCTTGGTGGTTTTTGCCATCACTTGGGTGCTACTGCTTTCCAGCTCTATCGGCAGCAATACACTGCTTGCCGGGCTTGAGCGTCAGTATCCACTTTATACCGCAGCGCCGGCGCGCTCTTGTGTGGTGATGGTACTGGGTTATGGCCATGATGATGAGGTTGGCGGACTCGCGCGACATATGTTGTCGGCAACGGCGCTTGAGCGTCTCAGTGAAGGGGTGGCGCAACTCAAGGCGGCCAACAGCAAAGATTGCCTGCTGGCGGTCAGTGGTTGGAGCGGCGGCCTTGAGCAGCAGAGTCATGCCCGGCGTATGGCCGAGGCCGCCATCGAGTTGGGGGCCGAGCCATCGCGAATTCTAATGTTGGAGTCGGCCCGCGATACCATAGAAGAAGCCCTGGCGCTGCGGCAGGCCTTCGGTGCCGGCGCTGATGATAAAGGGATAGATGCCTTGGGTGGCAGACAACTGATCCTGGTCACCTCCGCCAGCCATATGCCAAGGGCGATGCGAATATTCCGCTCGACTGGGCTTGAACCTCAGGCGGCACCGACCGACTTTCTGCTCAGGCGCGATCACTGGTGGCGCCTGACCACATCCAATCTGGATAAATCACAAAAGGCGCTGCACGAATATCTGGGATTGGCCTGGTTGACTGTTACCGGCCGCTAATGGTCCTGAACCCTGGTTATAGAATGAATAAACGGCTGACAAGCCGCTGACAATAGAGCAAAAGCGTTATGGAAACTATCACAATAAGGCCGGGCAGCAAGCGCAATGGCATTACACTGACTCTGGCCGGAGGGCTGGGCATAGTCCTGGGTTTGGTGTTGTTTATCGGTTGGCCCTGGATGTTTGCCCCGGGCATAGTGTGTTTTGCCCTCGGGGCCGTGTCTTTGGTGCTGGGTATTGCCAAGCAGCTCGAGCCCCATGTCAGTCTTGAATTCAGCGCCGAAGGGCTGAGGTTCTTTCATCGCCGCGGCAGCTTGTTTGTGGCCTGGGATAATATTCAGCGGCTGGATCAGCCTAGAGTCATCCAAGGTATGGAGCAACTGACGCTGCCCTATGTCGGGTTCAAGCTCAAACGTATCAATCCGCTGCTGGATGCCATTTCGCCCAGGTTGGCGACCGGGCTCTTGTCGGAGCAGCGGCCCTTGCTGATGACAGCTGCCGCCCAGGATGAAGAGCTGCAAACACTGGAAGCGGCACTCAGCGCCGAGTTTGAACCCCTTACGGTCAATGATGAGCGTTACAGAGGCGTATTGGCCATGTTTGGCCGCCGTTGCCTGACGCTGGACAAGTACTTGGGTTATCACCTCTATATTCCCGTGGACGCATTGGATCAACCGCCGGAGAGCTTTGTTCGTAAACTGCGGCAACTGTGGCAGCAGAGGGTGTCGGCTACAGAGTTGTAAGTTATGGCTTGAGTAAGTTGAGAAAAGGCAAGGGGACCCGGTTGGGTCCCCTTGTTGTTGCAGAGTTGAGGGAGGGCCTTGCAGGGACAGCCCTCAAGGTACGGTACTAGTGAGCACCCCCTGCGTGTACCTTATCTATGCCATAGGTCTTGCCTTCGGCGTGACAGGTGGCACAGGACTCAACCGGCAGGTTGGCGTCTGTGGCAGCATCACCGGCAACTAAGGCACCATTACTCTTGAAGTGGGCCAGAGCGGCCGCATCAGAGTGAGCGTGACAGGTACGGCAGGATTCGGCAACCGGAGAGATATACTCGCTAGCCGAAATCTTGATTGCACGCTTGGCGGATGTCAGGCCACCATCGGCGGCGAACAGCGGTGTCTCGTCTTTGTGGCAGGCGGCACACTCGGTTTCCACACCTGGGTAGCCGTGCAGCTCGCCTGAAGCGTCACGGAAGATGGCAGCTTCACCCCAGTTACCACTGTGGAAGCGGTGGGCGACTGTCATCAGATCGCGGTTGGCATACAGGAGTCCGGGGACTTCGGCAAATATCGGCTTGCCATCGGCGTCCAGATTACCCGTGTTGTACTCTGAGGTGCCATGATAGGAGCCGTAATAGCTGTTGTTGTGGCAGTCCATACACTGATCGAAGGTGTAGGTGCCGTGGCGGGTACCCTTGATGTAGTCCAGGGTGCCGTGACAGGCATTACACTTGGCTTCACTGGCGCTCATCCGCTCTGCAATGGCAAAGCGGGCTGTGACAGCATCACCACCGTCAAGGTTATAGAACTTAACGCTTGAAGTGGCGCCAATCGGATTGACGGCATCGAAGGGCATGCCTTCGGCACAGGCGGCTATCTTACCTGAGTTATCGACACAGAAGTTGGCCTCGGTACCGACGTAAATGGTGCCCATCGCCTGAGCTTCCGGTACATCAGCAGTCAAGGTTAGCACGCCATTGACGGCGCTGCCGCTGGCAAGACCTGGCCTGCTGCCCCAGCGGGTGACTTCGCCTCTGGTATCCACATTGCCTATCAAAGTAGCGTCTTTATTGAGCACCGCCAGTTGAGCTGCATCTGTCAGTGGTTGACCATTGAAGCTGACATTGGCTGTGATGGTAACCAGTTTATTGCCCGCCGTGGTAGAAGCCGCCGCAGTGGCCGAGGTGAACTCCACAGTCAACAGCTCGGCATATTCAGCCCGTTTACCCACCTTGTGAGCCTGCATAGGGCTGAGTGCTCCGCTGCCATGGCAAGACTGACACTGGCTGTCGTCGGCCTGAGCCAGGTTGAAGTCTGAGTGGCCTACGCCGGTTTCAAAGTTGACATTGATATGACAGCCGACACAGGCTTCGCGGTAGATATTGGCGTTCCAGGAGTCACCGTTGTTGTGGCAACTGGCGCAGTTGTTGAGTTCTGCCGGGAAGCCGATTTCACCGAAGTACTCTTTGGCTTCACCGGAGAGGAAACCCGCGATGTGATGGCCGGCATGCAGCCTGTGAACCATGGGGCCGAAATCAAATACCCAACCTTCGGCTTTTTGGGCTTCGTCCGGTACCAGAGCCGGGTTGTGGCAGGCAACGCACTTCTCAGTGCTTTGGTAGTTGTGGTGCGCGTTTATCTTGGCGATGCGGCCTTCGACTTCGCCGTGGCAGGCGATACAGGCGGCATCTGTTACCGTATCTTTACCTGTGGGTTCAACCAGCTCGCCGGATGCCGGAATATAATCCAGCGGTGTAGAGAGCACCTTGTCTGCTATGGCTGCGCCGCTGGCATCCTTGAGGTTATAGGCGCGCAGGAACAAGCGATGAGGTGCGTTGAGGTCATCATTGGCATTCATAATGGGAGCGACGCCGTCATGTTCCCAAGTGCCGGTATAGGTACCTGGCTCGGCCGGATCTTCAACCAGGAGACAGGCATCGCCAGTCTGACCTCTGGAGCTATAGGTGCCATCCAGGGTGCAATACATGGAGCTGCCCAGTTCCTGAGCCGTGGCATTATTGACCCATTGCAGCGGCGCACCGCTGCCGGAACTATTGCTCATGGCGGTAATAGAGTAGAGGGCGACCTGATCCAGGCCTGTCAGTGGGACTCGCTCCCCTGAGCCATTGGTGGCCGAGGCCTTGAACTTGAGGGCGAAGGCTTCGCCGCCTGCCAGTGTGTTGTCGGCCGGCACTATCTCGAAACTGACATCGCCGGCACTGATAATGGTGGAAGTACCTGAACCTGCGGGGGCTCCTGGCTGTCCGGGTTCGCCTGGTATGCCAGGTTCACCGGGGGCTCCGTCTTTTCCGTCCTCACCGTCCCCGCATGCGGTAAGGCACAATAGACTGGTCAGAGCCAGCGCCAGTAATGACTTATTATGGTTTTTCATCATAGCGTCCCTTTATTCAAATTATGGGTACTGCTTGTGCAGTAACTTGAATATAGAGATACCTAAAAAGATGTATTCAATTGAGTGCTGTATTTGTGAATCATGGGTTAAAAAATTGATAATGAAATGGCTGGAATTGAAATCGATAATTGCGTTTTTTGAAATTGATGACGCCGGGCGCTGAAAATCAAAGGTTTGATGCCAAGGTTAATCTTGGAGAATAGCAGGGGGTTTTACTGAGAGAATGTGTTTATTGCAGCCGAGATGAACTCGGCTTGTCAGCACTATTTGGCCTGGGGACTGAGTTCTTGGGCGAGCAGCTGCAGCAACTGTTTCCTTTGTGGTTCGGAGTAACGGCGATATTCAGGCGCTTTTTCCACCAAGGTATAGCTTGGTAGTGAAAAAGCCCGCTGGAGTTTAGCCACTTCGGTTTCCGGCAGATGTTGCACCCGCAAACCCGGCATACCCTCGATAAGTGCCATTTCGCTAGGGGTAATAAAAGCCACGCTGCCCATGGTCAGTAGGTGGGCATACCACTCTTCCCTGTCGTGCACTGCGTGCACCTGGGGTAGCGGTATAGCTTGTTGCTGACAGAAGAGTTCCATGCGTTCATTGAAACTCTTTATGCCCATATGGACGAAGGAATATGGGCTGATATCTTCGAGCGTGGGCGTTGATGTACTTTGCCACAAAGGGTGGTCTTCGCGGCAGGCTAAACAAACGCCCATGGTTTGGCCAAGCGAGCTCAATATCAGCTCCCACTGCTCAGGAGGCTCGAGGCTGATCCCCAAGTCCAGTTGTCCTTGGTGAATCTTTTCCGCCGAGTCTTCCTGCCAGGGATAGAGTCTAAACTGCCCCCACTGTTGCTGTGCGTTTTCTCTTCCCAGCTTGATTGCCAGTGAGGAAAGCAGTCCATGCGCCACGGCAATATGGATACAGATGTCGCTCGAGGGTAGACGGCTCTGATGAACCTGTTGTTCCAAACGATGTACTGAATGGATAAAATCGCAGACGGGTAGGTAAAGGTTTTCAGCCAGAGGTGTAGGTTTGAGCTGTTGCTGGCGGCGATAGAATAGCTCATCATCGAAGGCTAATCTAAGAGCCGCCAGGCAGCGGCTTACCTTGGGGGCAGAGACTGCCAATTCTCTAGCCGCGCAGTTGGCGTGACTCGTCTCATAAATGTTTTTGAACACCATGAGGGTAAAAATATCCAGCTCACACAGCTGTTTCAGTAATTGACTCGTCATTCCCTCATTCCATAGGTTGATACCTATTTAGTGGTTGAGGTTAGTTGTTTTGTGACTCAATTACTGTGACATGGTGCAATTTGGTAAAATTTTTGTGAACAATAATCAACTATTGAAACACTCGGTTCGTTTATTTGCCATTTATTCTTGAGTTTGAAATTCGAGACTCGGAGATGACTCGATATCGCTATTTAACTCTTTGATAAGGTTGACTTCTTCTTTGACTCTCATGCCGATAAACTGGCCGCCTTCGAAGATTTCCATCGACTTGCTGGCCACTTCCCCTTCGACTGTTCCTGTGCTGCAGATAATCAATTTTTCACAGCAGAGTTTGCCGCGAAATAGTCCGGAAACCTTGAGTTCCTGGCAGTTAAGTTCGCCATCAACCAAGCCGTTGGCTTCAATGGTCAGCTTGCTTTCGGCGTTGATTTTGCCATAAATGGCACCACCGACCAGGGTCTCGCCATCGAAGTGACTCTCGCCGGTGATCTTGCTGCCCTGGGCAATATAGGTGAGCCCGGTTGTTTTTTTTCTTTTACCAAACATAATGCTTTTTAACAGTTTTTTCTCGGGGCTGCTGATGTTACCCCTTATTGAAAAAGAACAAAACCACTAAAATTTGGCGCTAAGGAGTCAGATTTTTGGCTCTTGACTGAGAGTCAGTCAGGATTCGGCTCTCGTAACTCGATGGCTGAGGCGGGGCAGGGGGCAACGCAGGCGCCGCAGCCGCTGCAGCGCTCGGCATCCAGTACCGGCAGGGCGGTAGCCCCTAAAAGGGGCGGAAAGCGGATCGCCCGCTCGTCGCAGGCATCCTTGCAGCTCTGGCAGACAATCCCCTGGCGGGCGAGGCAACTGTCGGCAAATTGGGCTATAAGCCGCCAAGGCGTTTCACCAAGAGGCCTGAATACCGGCTGTTCACAGTGGGTGACACAGGCCTGACAAAAGCTGCATTCGGCGCGCTGAAAGTCAAGCTCCGGAAAGCCGCCATCCCCCTTGATTATCACTTGAGTCTCGCAGGCATCCACACAGGCGTCGCAGCGAGTACAGGCGTCGGTAAATTCCGCTTCCGGTTTGCTCCAGGGCGGACGAACCACACCACTCTTGCGGCGACTGAACAGGCGTCTGCGGGACAGATCCATGACTAACCCTTGTAACCGTTAGGATTGTTGGATTGCCAGTTCCAGCTGGAGTCGGCCATATCCTGCAGGCTACGCTCTGCTTTCCAGCCCAGCTCTTTGGCGGCATGGGAGGGGTCGGCATAACAGGCTGCGATATCGCCGGGCCGACGCGGGGCAAACTCGAAGGGGATCGCCTTATTGCAGGCTTTCTCAAAGGCTTTGACCATCTCAAGTACGCTGTAGCCCTGGCCAGTTCCCAGATTATAGGTGACCAGACCAGGATTGGTGGCAAGCTTGTCCAGAGCTTTGAGGTGACCTATTGCCAGGTCCACCACGTGGATATAGTCGCGCACACCTGTGCCATCTATCGTGGGATAGTCATTGCCAAATACGCTGAGTTTCTCGCGCTTACCGACGGCAACCTGAGCGATAAAGGGCATCAGATTGTTAGGGATATCGTTGGGATCTTCACCGATGCGGCCGCTCTTGTGGGCGCCGACCGGGTTGAAATAACGCAAGCGGGCGATATTCCAGCTGGCATCGGCCGCGGCCAGATCCGCCAGAATATGTTCCACCATCAGTTTGGACTGACCATAAGGGTTGGTGGCGCCGGTGGGGAAGGCCTCGGTGATCGGCAGACTGGCGGGATCGCCGTAAACTGTGGCCGATGAGCTGAATACCAGGTTGCGAACGCCATATTCTTTCATCACCTGACACAGAATAAGGGTGCCGGTGACATTGTTTTCATAGTATCTCAGCGGTTGGGCGACAGATTCACCCACTGCCTTGAGGCCGGCGAAGTGAATCACGGCTTCGAAGCTGTGGTCACTGAAGACTTTCTGCAGGAATGCCTTATTGAGAATATCGCCCTGATAAAAGAGCACGCTCTTGCCGCTGATTTCTTCGACTCTGGCCAGAGCTTCGACACTTGAGTTGCTCAGGTTGTCAATCACCACCACCTCTTTGCCCGCGGCCAGAAGTTCAACCAGAGTGTGGGTGCCAATATAACCGGCTCCGCCGGTGACCAAAATTGTCATGCTTTACTTCCTTTAACCAAATCGCCCAGATAGGCGGCAAATTCACGTCCAAGCTCGGGGTGGCGCAATGCATGTTCCACCGTTGCCTGCATATAACCCAACTTGTTGCCACAGTCATGGCTCTTGCCACGCATGTAGTAAGCATTGACCTGCTGGCTTTGCATCAGCATGGCAATGGCATCAGTGAGCTGGATTTCATCACCGGCTCCGGCCGGGGTTTTGCCAAGCAAGGGCCAGATAGCGGCAGGCAGCACATAGCGACCCACTACAGCCAGGTTGGAGGGGGCTTCGTCGACATCCGGTTTTTCAACCAACTTAAGCAGAGGCTGGGATTCGCCCGGCTTAAGGTCGTGGCCGTTGACATCGGCTATTCCGTATTGGTCTACCTTCTCGTGAGGCACACCCTCGACCATGATCTGCCCGGTTCCTGTGCGATCGAACAGGCTAACCATTTCGGCCAGGTTATCGCGGGAAAGATCGCTGGCGGCATCATCTATCAACACATCCGGCAGTAGCACGGCGAACGGCTCATCACCTACTACCGGACGAGCACAGAGAATGGCATGTCCCAGCCCTTTGGCCTGAGCCTGGCGGACGCTGATCACAGTGACATTTTGCGGGCAGATGGACTGCACTTCATTGAGCAGTTGCCGCTTTACCCGTCGCTCAAGCTGGGCTTCCAGTTCAAAACTGGTATCGAAATGGTTTTCAATGGAGTTTTTACTGGCGTGGGTAACCAGCACGATCTCCTTGATGCCGGCGGCAATGGCTTCGCTGACAACATATTGGATCAAGGGTTTATCTACTACCGGCAGCATCTCTTTGGGAATGGCCTTGGTGGCCGGCAGCATTCGGGTGCCAAGACCCGCAACGGGGATTACCGCCTTGCGGATGGTGGTCGATTTTATCGGCATTCAGATACCTTGGGTGCTCGGGATAAATCAGCCCCTATTGTAATGCAGTGGCACCGAAAAGCCATTTGCAAAAAGGGCTAATTTCCCTGGGGATATGCAAAAAAGCCTGTTTGGAGCACAAAAATAAGCTTCTGACTTCACATGGTTAAATACTAATTTGTAACTCAATCTTTACAAATTTTCTTCACTTGGCGCCGGAAATAAAGTGTGACCTGGTTAACAAAAGTGCGGCCTTGAGTGAACATGAAATCAGAAACGATTCAGGCAGTGAGTATGGACCATGAGTAAAGCAACTCAATATGTGGCTCGTCACCCAGGCAGTGATGGCCGAATAGATTACCCGCAAGATGAACACGTCATCTGGCAGGAGCTGTATGCCCGCCAGGAACACAACTTGCCAGGTCGCGCCTGCGACGAATACATGCAGGGGCTCAAGGCGTTGGACTTGCCCAAAGATAGGATCCCGCAACTGGGCGAGCTGGATGCCGTGTTGCAGGATACCACGGGCTGGAAGACAGCGGCGGTGCCGGCGCTTATCTCATTCGGGCGCTTCTTTGAACTCCTGGCGAATAAGGAGTTTCCGGTGGCGACTTTTATCCGCAGCAGGGAGGAGTTTGATTACCTGCAGGAGCCGGATATCTTTCATGAGATTTTCGGTCATTGTCCCTTGCTGACCAACCCGGCCTTTGCTCATTTCTCCCATATTTATGGTCAGTTGGGGCTGGATGCCAGCAAGGAAGACAGGGTCTTTTTGGCGCGTCTCTACTGGTTTACCGTGGAGTTTGGTTTGCTGCGTACCCAGACCGACGGCCTGAGAATTTACGGTGGGGGCATTTTGAGCTCGCCTGGCGAGACGCTGTACGCCTTCAGCGACACACCGGAGCGCAGACCCTTTGAACTGCTGGATGTGTTGCGCACTCCCTATCGGATAGACATTATGCAGCCCATCTATTACGAGATAGAGCATATCGATTTTCTGGATGAAATCGCCCGCATGGACATTATGAAGGCGGTTACCCAAGCCAAACGACTGGGACTCTTTACCCCCAAATTTCAACCCAAAGCCAGCTGATACTGGCGGTAATGGCCTGTGTGCAAGCATGCTGGCCACTTTCAAGGAGATGTTATGACTGAACTGGCCAATATGAAGTGCGAAGCATGCCGCGCCGATGCTCCCAAGGTGACAGATGCCGAGCTTGCCGAGCTTATTCGGATGATCCCGGATTGGGGCGTGCAGGTGCGCGATGGCATCATGCAGCTGGAGCGGGTTTACAAGTTTAAAAATTTCCGCCAGGCGATGGCCTTTAGCAATAAGCTGGCGGACTTGGCTGAAGAAGAGTTTCACCACCCGGGGATCCTGACTGAATGGGGCAAGGTGACTGTGACCTGGTGGTCGCACTCCATTAAGGGGCTGCATCGTAACGACTTTATCATGGCTGCCAAGACAGACCAGTTGTTGGATTAATCTTTTTCTAATATATTCAGTGTGTTGATTATCCCTTCACACTGAATCCTTTCCCTTTGTTACAAATCCGCTGTAAAGCGAGCTTGCCACTTGTCTCAGAACCTTCTAACGTATAGGGCGCATTTTTACATCGTCTGCCGACCTCTTTATGCAGGCGATAATCCCAAAGAATCTGAATTATAAAAGGGAATGACAGTTATGCGCTTGGAAGTCAGTTGTCAGGATCGCGTTGGTTTAGCCAAGGATATTTTAATGGTGCTGGAGCGATACGGGATTAACCTTATCGCTATCGATGCCAGTAACAAGGGATTCTTATATTTGCAGTTTGCCGAGGTCGGCTTCGAGACCTTGAGTGAGTTGATGCCCCAGATCCGTAAGGTAGAAGGGGTGCACGACGTCAGAACCGTTTCCTTTATGCCCTCGGAGCAGGAGCATTACGCCCTCAAAACCCTCTTGAAAACCCTGCCGGATGCCGTGTTCTCCCTCGACGGTAAGGGGCGAATTCGTATCGTTAACGAGTCGGCCTTGCTTATTCTGGACATGGCCGAACATGAAGTGATAGAGGAATCCCTCAATCATTGGGTGCAAGGTTTTAATTTCGGCCGTTGGCTCAGCGAGCCCCAGGTGTTGGCGCAGGCCACTCGGGTCTCTATTGGCAACAATGAATATCTGGCCGAAATGCTGCCCATCTATCTACCGGATGAAAACGACAAGAGTATTCTCGCCGGCGCCGTGGTGGCACTCAAGTCGCCAGCGCGGGTGGGCAAACAGTTCAACGCGCTGCAGAGCCAGAGCAGTGGCTTCGATTCAGTGCTGGCCGTCAGCGACAAGATGAAAGAGGTACTCAAGCAAGCCAAGCGTATGGCGCAGCTGGATGCGCCTTTGCTGATCACCGGGGAAACCGGCACAGGCAAAGAGCTGATGGCCAGAGCCTGTCACGATGCCAGCATGCGAAGGGAGAAACCCTTTATCGCCATCAACTGCGCCGCCATGCCCGACAGCGCCGCGGAAGAGGAGCTGTTTGGTTATGTCAGCAACGGAGAAGTGGTTAAACGGGGTTTCTTCGAAGAGGCCAAGGGCGGCACCGTCTTCCTCGATGAAATAGCCGAGATGTCCAAGGCCGCTCAGGTCAAATTGTTGCGTTTACTGCAGGATGGCAGCTTCCGCCGTATCGGCGGTGATGTAGAGGTGCGCGCCGATGTCCGTATCATCTGTTCGACTCAGAAGAATTTGGCGGAGCTGTGTCAGACCGGCGAGTTCCGTGAAGATCTCTACTACCGCATTCATGTACTGAGTTTCCATATGCCGGCGCTGCGTGAGCGCAGGGTCGATATTATTCCGTTGACGGAAATGTTTCTCGAACACTACAGCCAGCAACTGTCCAGCCCGGTGCGGCGGATCTCGGCGTCCTGTCGTGATCACCTGTTGACCTATGCCTGGCCCGGTAACGTGCGGCAACTGAAAAACGCCGTGTTCAGAGCGGTATCCATGTGGGATGGTTCGGCCGAATTGACCGTAGAGCAGTTGAAACTGCCTTCCTATGCCGAAGGTTTTGGCTATTTCGACAAGGAGTTTGAAGGCACCTTGGATCAGGCCATGAAACAGTTTGAAGCCGGTTTGCTGCGGCGTCTCTATCCGGCGTACCCCAGTACCCGCCAACTGGCGAAAAAGTTGGGGGTATCCCATACCGCCATTGCCAATAAACTCAGGGAATATGAGATCAGCAAGAAGCGCTGAAGCCCTGTAAAGCGGATTTGCCGCCGGAATGGCTGATATTTAGCCATTCCTTGAGCGCAAAGCCTTTGCCGGCGCTTGCGGGGCGCAAGTGTCAGTGAAAGTTTACAAACCCGTTCTTAGAGCGGCTAAATGTGAAGTGAGTCACAGAGTTTTCATTGCCCGCGGCATGAGGTATTACTGGCGGGATAACAGAAACGGATTGAGTTGGGCACATAGCCTGATGAAAACCATTAATCCGGGCAGAGACAGGAAGGAGCAGGTATGAAATTAGCGACATATGACAATGGACGCCGCGATGGTCAACTCATGTTGGTCAGCCGAGATTTGAAGAAGACAGTGGCTGTCCCCGCCATAGCCCAGACCATGCAGCAATTGCTTGACAGTTGGTCACTGCTGGAACCTCAGCTCAGAGAGCTTTCCGATGCCCTGAATGCCGGCATGTTGGACAATACTCAGGACTTTGACGAGAGCCGTTGTTTGTCACCTTTTCCCCGCGCTTACCAGTGGGCCGACGGCAGCGCTTATGTCAATCATGTTGAGCTGGTACGTAAGGCCCGCGGCGCCGAAATGCCGGAGTCTTTCTGGACAGATCCCCTGGTCTATCAGGGCGGTTCAGACAGCTTTATCGCTCCCAGAGCCGATATCCCGCTGGCAAGCGAAGATTGGGGCATAGACTTCGAATCGGAAATTGCCGTGGTTACAGATGATGTACCCATGGGCGTGAGTGCTGAAAACGCCGCCTCTCACATCAAGCTGTTGATGCTGGTTAACGATGTGTCGCTGCGTAACCTGATCCCGGCCGAGTTGGCCAAGGGCTTTGGCTTCTTCCAGTCCAAACCTTCCAGCAGTTTTTCGCCGGTGGCAATCACACCGGATGAGCTGGGGGATAAATGGCAGGACACTCGGGTTCACCTGCCGCTGATCACCCATCTGAACAACGAACTGTTCGGCAAGCCCAATGCCGGGGTGGATATGACCTTCAACTTTGCCGAGCTGATCGCCCATGTCACCAAGACCCGCCCCCTGGGCGCCGGTGCCATCATAGGTTCTGGCACTATTTCCAACTATGACAGAAGCGCAGGTTCCAGCTGTTTGGCTGAAAAGCGCATGCTGGAAGTGATTGCCGAGGGCAAGGCGGTAACGCCATTTATGGGCTTTGGAGACAGGGTCAGAATCGAAATGCTGGATGATGCCGGGCACAGCATTTTTGGCACGATAGATCAGCAGGTAGTTGAGTATATAGTCGAGTAAAATAACTCGGTAACAAAACGGGGCTCTCAATAAAGATGAAGCCCCGTTGGTTTTTATACCGGCTTGGTATTGCCTTCGAATGTGTCAGCGTTAAGGCTTTGGATAAAACATCACCAGGGCGGAGTCGCAATCTAAGGTTAGCGAGCTTTGGGAGAACAACTTATGTTGAAATTATATGGTTACTGGCGCTCCAGCGCCGCTTATCGGGTGCGAATTGCACTCAACCTCAAGGGGCTTTGCGCCGAGCAGCTCTCGGTTCATCTGGTGCGCAATGGCGGCGAGCAGCATCAGGCCGCTTTCAAGGCGCTTAACCCGCAGGAGTTGGTGCCGGCTTTGGTGGTGACGGATGACACCGACGAGCGCGCCGAGTTGGTGTTGTCCCAATCGCTGGCGATCATTGAATATTTGGATGAAGCCTTTGGCGGTGAGGCGCTGTTGCCGGGTGATATTGAGCAGCGGGCATTGGTCAGGGCCATGGCGATGGGGATTGCCTGTGAGATCCATCCTTTGAATAACTTGCGGGTGTTGCAGTATCTGACCGGGACGCTCAAGTTGGATGACGCGGCCAAGAATGATTGGTATCGCCACTGGGTCGAACAGGGATTTGGTGCATTGGAGCAACAGCTGCAGCAGTACTCGGGCAGGTATTGTTTCGGTGACCAGGTCAGCCTGGTGGATATCTGTCTGGTTCCTCAAGTTTATAATGCCAAGCGTTTTAATATCGACTTGTCTCCTTACCCCAATATTTGCCGTATTAATGATGAGTGCCTGACTCTGCCGGCCTTTATTGATGCAGCACCTGAAAATCAACCGGATGCCCAGTAGTTTTATTATTTTATAGTCATCTATGCGGTGACTATAAAACAACCTTAAAATTTCCCCGCGTTTGAAAAACCTCTCTTATAAAATGATACCTTTCTGTTAATAATCGGCTTTTTAAAAATAAAGCCTGTTCAGCAATTTGTAACTAATTATTTAAACAATATGCTGTTTTTATTATGTTTATAATCTGTTCTCGATGCATAATTGTTTTTATATTCATCAGCTTATGGGTTCATTGTTTAGCTTATCATAAAGCACCTCAAATAACGTATTCCGTATTATATTTAGGATTTTTCCTGCTTGTTACTTTTCTCTTGTTGAATTGATTGTTACATGTGATACATATGTTAACGCTTGATTTTGACCAAGCTATAACAATAAAAAGTACGCCATACCTATTAAAAATCTGCTTCCGAAAACCTGTTTTCGGCGGTATGGCGTTTTATTATCAAAAGGAAAAGAAGTATGCATAAGTCGATTATTGCGCTGAGCATAGCCGCAGTCTTATTGGCGGGGTGTGGCAGTGACAACAACAAGGCACCTGAGCCGGTTAATACAGCCCCTGAGAGTCAGGATGTGACCTATGACGTTCGTCAGTCGGTACGCCTGGATGGTCAACTGGAAGGAAGAGATGCCGAAGGAGGGATAACCTTTTCGTTAGTGGATCCCGGCGAAGTCAAGTTAGGGACTTTGACCATCAATGATGCGGCCAAGGGCAGCTTCAGCTATCAGACCGATGCGTTGGAAGGCACTGAAGTCGTGCGCTTCAAAGTCAGTGACGGCAAGAGCGAGTCTGTCTCAACGCTGACATTGCGTATCGACGGTGGCGACCCTTTGTATCAGCATCAGTGGCACTTGAAAAACACCGGCCAAAACGCCTTTGCCAAGAATCGCGGTGTGGCCGGTGAAGACATGAATGTCAGTGATGCTATTGCCTCAGGTGTTACCGGTAAAGGCGTTATTGTTGCTGTGGTAGATGATGGTCTGGAGATTAGTCACCCGGATCTCAAGGCCAATGTTATTGAAGGCGGCTCCTATAACCTGATCACCGGCACTATCGATCCTACGCCATTTGCCGACAGTGCTTCGCACGGTACTTCTGTTGGTGGGATCATAGCCGCTGCCGGTTGGAATGGCCTTGGCGGCCGCGGTGTTGCCCCCGATGCCAATCTTATCGGCTTTAACTTCCTTGATAGAGATCCCAGCGGTAAGGTCAAGAGCGTACAAACCTTTGAGAACTTCGCCAAGTCCCACGGTGCCAGTGCTTACAGTGACAATGCCAGGGTGTTTAACCAGAGCTATGGTTATTCAGTGCCTTTCCCCCATGGATTTGATGAAGATGAAAATGAGGTCTATGGTGCTATTACCAAAGACAGTTTTGACGGCAAGGGCAGCATTTTTGTCAAGTCTGCCGGTAATGGCTACAAATATTACAAGGCGTTCAATACCTTCTGGATCCCCGGTGATTATTTCAGTGCGCCAAAAGAAGGCAAAGTGCCCAACCACGGTTTGCCCTTCCATAATGCCAACATGTCCTCCGACAATGCCAATGTATATAACCTCCTGGTATCGGCAATCAATGCAGCCGGTAAGCGCTCAAGTTATTCTTCTGTAGGTTCCAATGTGTTCGTTACTGCGCCGGGTGGGGAATATGGTGAAGATGATCCTGCCATTGTGACCACGGACAGAGCCGGCTGTGACAAGGGGAGTTCGGTTACCGAAGAGCGCCCATCAACGCCTTTTGACGGCGGCCTGCATCCACTCAATCTGGAATGTGACTATCGTTCTACCATGAACGGAACATCGTCAGCAGCGCCCAATACCAGTGGTGCAGTCGCCATGATTATGAGTGCCAACCCCTCTCTTTCCTGGCGTGATATTCGCCATATCTTGGCTTCGACTGCCACCAAGGTGGATGCCGATATACCCGCCAAGACGGTTGCTATCGGTGAGGGGGACAAGGCGCCTGTCTATGAGGCTATCTCAGCCTGGCAGGACAACGCCGCAGGATTTCATTTCCACAATGAGTATGGTTTTGGCAGGGTAGATGTCAGTGCGGCTGTAGCTATGGCCAAGGACTACAAGGCAGACTTGGGTGAGTATCTGTTGACTGACTGGATTGCCAGTGAAAAGGATCTTGATAAGGCGATTCCGGATGCCAGTCTTGCCGGGGTTTCAGACTCTCTTGAGGTTGCCGAGGATTTGGTGGTGGAAGCGGTGCAGATTGAGCTCAGCGCCGATCATCTGCGTCTTCCTGATCTGGCGGTTGAGTTGGTGTCTCCGGCAGGTACCCGCAGTGTGTTGATGACGCCTTTCAATGGCTTGGTGTATCAGGGCGTGATGGATCCCAACGATCCGGATGACCTGGTCAAAGGCTATGATAAGACGCCTATGCTCTCAAATGCTTTCTATGGTGAAAACACCAAAGGTGTGTGGACCATTAAGCTGATAGATGTGAACAGCGGTGAATATCAGTTCCTCAAATATGACAAGGGCTATATCAGTATTCCCAATGAGAGTAACGGTATGTTGAAGGGCTGGTCCATTCGTTTTCATGGCCACAAGGCCAAGGCAGCATCTTAAGGAGTAACAGATGAAGATTTCAACAGCAATGATGGCCATGGGGCTGACACTTTTGGCGGCTCCTACGATGGCGCATGATAAAAATCCTTTTGCAGATAACGGCGAGCAGTATCAGCAACAGGGCGATAGAGCCGACTTCCTCGGACTGAAGGATACTTTTTATGTCAAGACAGACAAAGGTGTGCAGAAAGCCAGCAGGTTGAGCCAGGGAGAGCAACTGGTGACTGAGGCCGGCGAGCCATTTGCGACAGTGACCGGAAAGCTGGTGGTCAAACTCAAGCCTGGTGTTGATGCCGCGGCCTTTGCTGCCGATTCAGGCCTGAGGTTGGATTGGCAAAATGACACTCAGCTGCTGGTGTTGGCCGCCAGTGAAGGCAGCGATCTCCTGGCTGTGCTTGAAAAGCTGAAGCGGGATCCGCAAGTGATGAGAGTCAAGCTGGATAGGGCGGTGCTTAAACACGAGCCCATGTGATCCGCTGAGATGAGCCACTAATACATCGAAAGGCCCGGGTTCCGCCGGGCCTGTTATTTATTGGCCAACAAAAACTCTACAAAGGCCCGGTCGGCCTGGCTCACCGGGCGCTGCTTCTTCCAGGCAATATGCAGGTCGAGATGTACAGGCGGTGAGAAGGGCAGGGCTATGATGTCATCCCTTTCATTGACCACCATTTCCAACACGCTGGTGACGGCAAATCCTTGACTGACAATCTGTTTTATCAGGTTGATCAGGTTAGTTTCAAAGGCGATCCTAGGCTCGAGTTGCAGCTCTCTGGCTCGGCTCAGCATCCATTCACGATGAAAATAACCGGGTTTGAACATCACCAACTCGTGGGCGAAAAACTGCTCTAGCGTTACGGCCTCGTTCGTGGCCAAGGGGTGTTCAGGGCTTGAAGCCACCACCATCTGCTCTTTGACCAGTAGACAGGATTCGAATTCGGGCTTGAGGTCATTGGCGGTAATGATGGCTATGTCTACCTCTTCCTGCTCCAGCATCCTCAGGGCATCGCGGGTACCTCCCTCAAACAGCGACAGCTTCAAGTCCGGGTACTGATGGCGAAAAGCCATCACTCGTGATGGCAGGTAGAAAGAGCCCAACATACCGGGCACGGCAATTCGCACTTCCCCCTTGGCCAGCTCGGCCATGGCCCGAATATGCGCCTCGGCCTGACTCAGCTGTTTGAGGATCAATACCGCATGTTGATGCAGCGCCAGCCCCTCGGCAGTGAGGCGAATGCCACTCTCCTGACGACTGCCACTGCGATCGACCAGAGTGACACCGAGGGATTGTTCCAGTCGTTTGATACTCTGACTGAGGGCGGGTTGGGCCAAGTTCAGTTTCTCTGCCGCCCGGGTAAAACTGCCGTATTTAACCAAGGTATCTAAGTGTTTTAATTGTCTGATATCCACGTCTTGCCTTACATCGCCATTTATTCTTGGGAGTCTGTTTTTTAGCATAACAAAAATTGATGAAAACGATATTATTTATCTATTATTGTTATGTTTGGCTCGGTGCTAACCTTTACCGCAGTAGTAGTTTTTGTATTGAGGACTAGAGTGAGAAAGGTGGAAACGGCTGGACGACAGCTAAGGGATACCCGTTTGATTTGGGCGCTGTGTGTGGCATCTGTGGTGGTTTATATCAACTTGTATCTGATGCAGGGGATGCTGCCCCTCATTGCCGAGCATTTTCAGGTAACGGCGGCCAAGTCGACTCTGGTGCTTTCAGTTACCAGCTTTACGCTAGCGTTTTCCTTGCTCGGTTATGCCATCGTCTCGGACAGGATTGGTCGTCATCAGCCGATTGTTATCAGCCTCTGGGTTCTGGCGCTGTCCAATATTTTGTTGGTCTTTGTCAAAGACTTCAATGCCCTGGTGGCGGTGAGGTTGCTTCAGGGGATCTTGCTGGCGGCGGTGCCAGCCATTGCCATGGCTTACTTCAAGGAGCAACTCAGTCCACCGACCATGCTCAAGGCGGCGGCAGTGTACATTGCCGCCAACAGCCTTGGGGGGATCAGTGGACGTTTATTGGGCGGGATTATGTCGCAACATCTGTTGTGGCAGGATGCCATGTGGTTGCTGCTGGCGGTGAGTCTTTTCGGAGTGGCGCTGGTCAGTTACTTGTTGCCCAATGCGGTCAGTGCCGCCAAGCGAGAACGGTTGCCAAAACAGTGGCGCTTCTGGCGCGGTGGCCGGGAAGACCTACGGGGCTTTGTGTATCATCTCAACGACAATCAAATGCGATTGGCTTATTTAATCGGTGGATTGGCGTTTATGATGATGGTTAACCAGTACAGCTTTATTCAACTGCACTTGATGGCATCACCGTATAACTGGAGCCGGTTTGAGGCAACGTTGATCTTTCTCTGCTATTTAAGCGGCACGCTGGCATCTTATTATACGGCTCGATGGATCACCCGCTATGGGCAGTTGCCGCTGTTTAGGATCGCCCTACCATTGATGTTGTGTGGCAGCCTGCTGACTTTGCTGGATACTCAGGTGTGGATATGTGTGGGCTTTTTACTGACCTCCTGCGGTTTCTTTATCACCCACAGCTGTTGTAACTCCTTTGTGGCTATGCGTGCCAGCAGCCATAGAGCCAAGGCGACTTCTCTGTATCTGTGCTGTTATTACCTGGGCGCCGCAATGGGCGGGCCCTTCCTGATGCTGTTCTGGCAGCGGGGAGAATGGCAAGGTGTGGTGACTGGGTCGATGATTTTGCTGTTTTTGACTTCATTGGCGGTCTGGCGCCTTAGTTGGCGGCAAAAGCAGCCGCTCAAACAGGAGCTGGACACGCCTCAGGGGGTATCGTTGAGGTAGTCTTTATATGCAAAGTCATATCTATGCATCTTGTCGGTAGGGGTTGGATAAAAACCTCGACAGTTTGTGTATCCTTTTGAATAAGCCCTTGCCTGGAGCAAGGGCTTATTCAATCTGCAGCCATTTTGGAAACGCGCTTCTATTAGGTTAACAATATGGTGCTTCGACAGCCATCACAGCTGCCGATAGTGCTTTTGACTTCAATGATTAAAATCCTCGCAGTGAATCCAAGTATTCAGGCAAGAACAGGGACACTTGAGGAACATAGGTGATCAGAATAAGGAACCCCAGTAACAGCAGCAGCCAAGGTAGGCACGCGTGGATTACCCAACCTATGCTCTTGCCTGTGATCCCCGAGGTCACAAACAGATTAAGCCCCACCGGCGGCGTCAGCATTCCTATCTCCATATTGACCACCATGATGATCCCAAGGTGAATGGGGTCGATCCCCAACTGGGTGGCGATGGGAAAGAGGATAGGCGCCATGATAAGCAAAATGGCTGATGGCTCCATAAAGTTACCTGCGGCCAGCAACAACAGGTTGACTATGATGAGAAAGCCCCAGGCCGGCAGGCCCATGCCGACTATGTTTTCGGCAATCATGTGAGGGATCCGCTCTGTGGTCAATACATGGGCGAACAGCATGGCGTTGCCTATGATAAACAGCAGCATGATACTGACTTTGGCGCCATCCCTGACGACGGCGCGTATCTCTCTGTCGGCCGGTGTCTTGAGTAACCCCAGTAAGCTGTACCCCAGATTGCGGCCTATGGCTTTGACTATTGGCTCACCAGGATTGCGCCAGGCGACATTTTTCAGTGGCCCGATATCGCGATAGCCGAAGACGGCAATGAAATAGGCATAGATACAGGCGACCGCCGAGGCTTCCGTGGGGCTGGCGACCCCGCCGTAAATGGAACCCAGCACTATGACAATCAGCATCAGGCCACCCAGCGCCTTGGCCGTTGAGATAGAGAGCTTGCCAATGCCGGGGAAGGGCAGGGAAGGTAATCCCTTGATACGGGCCACTATATAGATGGCCAGCATGATCAGCATCCCCGCCAGTAACCCCGGGATCAGTCCGGCCATAAACATCCGCGCTGCGGACACTTCAGTGGCCGCCGAATACACCAGCATCACAATCGATGGTGGGATCAGTATTCCCAGGGTACCTGAGGTGGTAATGACCCCGGCGGCAAATTTTTCCGGATATCCGGCGCGGATCATGCCGACGATAACTATGGAGCCGATAGCCGCCACAGTGGCTGGAGAAGAGCCGGAGACGGCGGCAAACAACATACAGGCCATGACCGAGGCCATTGCCAAACCGCCGCGGATATGGCCGACACTGTCCATGGCAAAGTCGATGATCCGCCTGGCAACGCCGCCGGTAGAGAGAAAGGCCGAGGACAGAATAAAGAAAGGGATCGCCAGCAAAGTGTAGTGCTCTGAAGTGGACTCATAGAGCTTCAGGGCCACAGAGGCCAGCGAATCGTTGGAAAACAGTAAAATAGTCAGCATGCTGGAGAAACCCAGTGCAATGGCAATGGGCATGCCGAGCAGCATACAAACAAATAAGACGATAAAGAGGGTCGCTATTGTCATGGCATTACCTACTCATGCTTGGAGTTGTTTTTGTCTTCGCTGGCTTCGTTTTCGTCTGCCAGGTGCATGCTTTCCTTGGCTTCATCGTGGAAGTTGAATCCTTGTGAGCGGTTGGTCAGAATGGCAAAAAACAGTTCAATGAAACGCCAGGTCAACATGGCAAAACCGATAATCAGAATGCTTTGGGAGATCCACAGTGGCACCGCCGGATCTTCCACATCTATGCGCAAGGTCTCCCAGGCAAAGTCGGGGTCCAGTTTGGCCACCAGGGCATGGGGGAAGTCGATATCTTCCATGGGTATCCCAATCTGATACATCTGGCTGAGGTAATCCCAGCTGCCTTTAAGGAACAGGCCGCAATAGATCAAACAGATGACCGCAGCCAGCATGGCGGCGTATTTGCGGCCTGTCCTGGGAAGCTTTTTGACGAAGGCATCGACACCTATATGGGCACCGACTTTAACGCCGTATGACATGCCAAAGAGGACAAACCAACCACAAAGGGTCAATGTCAGCTCCTGCATCCAGAGAAACCCTGTATTGAAAAAGAAGCGGGCAACGACTTCGACAAAGACAAGTACCGTCATCAGGGTGATCAATAAGTTGAGAAAGCCTTCCTCAAAGTAGCCCAAGGCGCGTGAAATCATATTGCTCTCCGCAGAAATTGCGGGGGCCGGAGCCCCCATACTGACTTACTGGTTGGCGGCCACGGCGGCATCTATCACGTCTTTGCCGATTTGGTCTTCAAATTTGGCCCATACCGGCTTCATTGCATCAACCCAGGCCTGGCGTTGCTCAGGGGTGAGCTCAACTACCAAAGAGCGTTTGGAGTCGATGATCAACTGGCGGTCCTGGTCATTCTTGTCACCGGCAATCTTGTTGCCATAGGCAATGGCTTCATCGAGCGCTTCCTTGATGATTTTCCGCTTATCGCCGGGCAGGCTCTTCCAGAACGTGTTAGAGGTCACCACCATGTAGTCGAGTACACCATGGTTACTTTCGGTGATATGGCTCTGCACCTCGAAGAATTTTTTGGAGTAAATATTGGACCAGGTGTTTTCCTGACCATCTATGGCGCGGGTTTGCAACAAGGTAAACACCTCGGAGAAGGGCTTTTTCACTGCAGTTGCATCGACGGCGGCAAACTGAGCCGCCAGCACGTCAGAGGCCATAACCCGGAATTTTTTGCCGCTGGCGTCTTTGGGCAGCAGCAGCGGCTCATTGGCAGAGAACTGCTTCATACCATTGTGCAGATAGCCGAGACCAACAACGCCTTTTCGTTTCATGGAGTTCAGCAGTTTTTGCCCGGCTTCACTCTGCTGGAACTTGTCGACAGCGGCCATGTCTTTGAACAGAAAAGGCAGATCGAACAACTGCAGTTTTTTGGTGTAACGCTCGAACTTGGAAAGTGATGGCGCAACCAACTGCACATCGTTGAGCAGCAGCGCGGCCAGCTCATTGTTGTCTCCGAAGAGTTGTGAATTGGGGAACACACTGACCTGATATTCACCCGGCAGGCGTTCTTCGACCAAGGCCTTGAACTTGAGTGCCATCTGGCCCTTGGGAGTGTTTTCTGCCACAACGTGGGAAAACTTTATCTCTACCGGTTCTGCCAGAACCGAGAAGCTCGCCAATGCGCCGGCCAAAGCCGTCACTTTGGCAAGGGTTTTCAGTGGCTGGGTAAAGAGTGTGGAAGGATTGAATGCACTCATGATGTGTCCTTTTTATATGCTCTTGAGTTATTGAAAAATACGTACCCCAAAGTGCGTATCTCCAGCGGGAATACAGCCGACTTTCCCTAAGGTCTGTATTGGGTAACGCAAAGTCGTGCGCCAACCCTGGGACTTGGTTGTAACTTGTTGGTTGCTAAAGTGTAGTTCATTTGATGTTGCTTACGGCTTTTTGCTGTACGCTGAGACCCAGCTCACAGTGTTGCCGGTGATGGGCACTAATGGGGTTGGAGATTACTTGGGTGGGTCTATACGCTTGAGTACAGCGTCACTGGGTAACAGCTCAAGGTGTCCCTGCTCATCAAAGTACCAGCCGGTAATAAAACCTTTTTGACGCATGGTCACCAGATTATGCATCACTTCTCTGGCTTCTTTTTGCGCGGTTTGCTCGTCGTAGTCGTTGGTGTGCTTCAAATAGGCCGCAATGCTGGCGAGGGAAGCCGACTGACTGATTCCTGTCATCGCTTCTATTCCAAAAAAAGATGCTTTCTTGAAGCGTAGTTGAAAATTTAGTCAACGTGAAAGATGCATTGGGATTATGGTCGATAGAGCTAAAGTCTCCGCTGTCCGAGCTAAGGCTCGGCTGAACATGCTATGGGAGCAATACCTATCTCGGAGACTGTCGGCCAGAGCCCTTTTCCCCTGTAGGGTTAGGCTGCTAGAATATGCACACTTTTCATTTGCCTGCCAGACAGGCGTTTATTCTTAAGGTTAGTGTTCAATTATGACCACCAAGACGCGTTTTGCTCCCAGCCCTACCGGCTTTCTTCATGTGGGCGGTGCCCGTACGGCTCTATACTCCTGGTTGCACGCCCGTGCCAATAATGGCGAGTTTGTGCTGCGTATCGAAGATACGGATCTTGAGCGTTCTACTCAGGAGGCGGTTGATGCCATTCTGGAAGGGATGGAATGGTTGGGCCTGAATTGGGACGAGGGTCCTTACTATCAGACCAAGCGCTTCGATCGTTACAATGAGATCATCGCTCAGATGCTGAAAGAGGGCACAGCTTACAAGTGTTATTGCTCTCGTGAGCGCATCGAAGCTTTGCGTGAAGAGCAGGCTGCCAAGGGTGAACGCCAGAAGTATGATGGTTGCTGCCGTGATGCCGCTCCTCGTGATACTGATGAACCATATGTCGTGCGTTTCAAGAACCCCCAGGAAGGCAGCGTGGTTTTTGATGATCATGTTCGTGGCCGGATTGAAATTGCCAACGAAGAACTGGATGATCTAATCATTGCCCGCAGCGATGGTACACCTACCTATAACTTCTGTGTGGTAGTTGATGACTGGGATATGGGTATCACTTGCGTGGTTCGCGGTGAAGACCATATCAACAACACTCCTAGACAGATCAATATCCTCAAGGCCCTCGGTGCACCTGTCCCTGAGTATGCCCACGTATCCATGATCCTGGGTGACGATGGTGCCAAGCTTTCCAAGCGTCACGGCGCCGTGAGCGTAATGCAGTATCGTGATGACGGTTATCTGCCGGAAGCATTGCTGAACTATCTGGTGCGTTTGGGCTGGTCCCATGGCGATCAGGAGATCTTCTCTTTGGAGGAGATGAAGCAGTTCTTCAAATTGGACGATATCAATAAGGCGGCTTCGGCATTCAATACCGAGAAGCTGATTTGGTTGAACCAGCACTATATGAAGTCGCTGGATCCAGAATATGTAGCCGGTTTCCTCGAATGGCACATGCGTGATCAGCAGATAGATACCAGTAATGGCCCGGCCCTGGCTGAAATCGTTACTGCATTGGCAGAGCGCAGCAAGACACTCAAAGAGATGGCTGCCTCCAGCCGTTACTTCTATGAAGACTTCGAAGCGTTTGATGAAGCACAGGCCAAGAAACACTTGCGCGGGGTTGCATTGGAGCCCTTGCAACGGGTACAGCAGAAGTTAGCGGCTCTGTCTGAGTGGACCGTGGAAGCGATTCACAATGCCATTGAGTCAACGGCGACCGAACTTGAGGTGGGAATGGGTAAAGTCGGTATGCCTTTACGGGTGGCCGTGACAGGTGCCGGTCAGTCTCCAGCTGTGGATTTAACCTTATTTCTCATTGGGAAAGCTCGTTGCGAGCAAAGAATCTCCAAAGCGGTTGAATTTGTAGCAGCTAGAATAAATTCCTAAAAAAGGCGTTGACACATTTGGGTGTGCTGCATAGAATGCGCCTCGCAGTTGAGACACAGGGCAGCAAGTTGCTGGCAGTACACTCAAATGTAATGAGAGATAGCTTGGGGCTATAGCTCAGCTGGGAGAGCGCTTGCATGGCATGCAAGAGGTCGACGGTTCGATCCCGTCTAGCTCCACCAACTTCTCTCAATAAGCTCTTTTTAAGCCGAGTTTAAATGCTTAAGTCCGGGGTCCCCTTCGTCTAGAGGCCTAGGACACCGCCCTTTCACGGCGGTAACAGGGGTTCGAATCCCCTAGGGGATGCCAATTTTCGCAGCGTTTCGTAAAACCTGTACTCTTATCACGGAGTCTAAACAGTGAGTCCGGGGTCCCCTTCGTCTAGAGGCCTAGGACACCGCCCTTTCACGGCGGTAACAGGGGTTCGAATCCCCTAGGGGATGCCAATTTTCGCAGTGTTTCGTAAAACCTGTACTCCTTATCACGGAGTCTAAACAGTGAGTCCGGGGTCCCCTTCGTCTAGAGGCCTAGGACACCGCCCTTTCACGGCGGTAACAGGGGTTCGAATCCCCTAGGGGATGCCACATTTTCGAGAGATTTTGTTTTTTGACAGAATTTCGGGGCTATAGCTCAGCTGGGAGAGCGCTTGCATGGCATGCAAGAGGTCGACGGTTCGATCCCGTCTAGCTCCACCAAATACTCCTATCACAGAGTTTAAATAGTGAGTCCGGGGTCCCCTTCGTCTAGAGGCCTAGGACACCGCCCTTTCACGGCGGTAACAGGGGTTCGAATCCCCTAGGGGATGCCACATTTTCCGAGAGATTTTGTTTTTTGACAGAATTTCGGGGCTATAGCTCAGCTGGGAGAGCGCTTGCATGGCATGCAAGAGGTCGACGGTTCGATCCCGTCTAGCTCCACCACTCACCTTTAATAAGGTGAATTAAAACCACCTTCGGGTGGTTTTTTATTATCTATCCCTCCTTATGTCCATTGTTTCATCATGACTCGGTTAGCTATCCAGGTGCCGCTGTGGCTTGCCGTTACATTTCGGCGTGTATAGCCCCAATTACCCGGCAATGGTTTAAATAAAAATTCTGCAACCACATCATTATTAAGGTGGTCAATTAAATTATGACAAGTACCAATCAATTTGGAATTGAGGTACTTTTCACTTTTGACTCGGCGAGTCAACACGTATGCGAAATGATATTATGCCCGTATATAGTTGCTTATTATGTCATTGTTGATGGATATTGAATTTCTACCTCTACCCGGCCTTATCCTGTTTACAGCAAAGATGCTTAAGGATGAGCGAGGCTCTTTTATGGAGTGTTTCCGCGCTTCGGTTTTTGAACAAGCCTTAGCGGATTCTGCTCAGCCCCCAGTGACTCTGGTGCAGGAAAATCACAGTTGCTCTGGCGCTGGAGTGCTTAGGGGGCTTCATTTTCAGTGCCAATATCCCCAGGGTAAGTTGATTCGGGTTATCAGCGGTGAGATTTACGATGTCGCCATCGATATTCGTCCCCAATCTCCCACCTTTGGAAAGTGGCACGGTTTGTATTTATCGGCACAGAACCGCTGTCAGCTGTGGATCCCACCGGGGTTTGCCCATGGTTTTTATGTGACCAAGGGCCCGGCCGAGGTGATATACAAGTGCAGCGATTATTATCAGCCCGGAGATGAAGGCGCCATTGTCTGGAACGATGCCGACTTAGCGATAGACTGGCCGCTGAATACTGCACTGGGTGAGCCATTACTCTCTGCCAAAGACAGACAGGCCAAGCCCTTTTGCGCTCAAAAGTGGGTTTAAACACGAATATTTGATAGCAATTACTGACTTCCAATCTTTGGCTTAGAGAATGGCTTAGAGAATGGTTAAGTAGAATGGCTTAATAGCAGGTTTATGTTTTTGAGCTGGCTGAAATGGTGTCAATCTCACCGGGTTAGGAATGCACCGGAGATAGTTGGATAACTATAGAACATCATTCTCTAAATTAGATGACGCTTCTTTTTAGATTACGACAATCTGATTTAATCGTTAGTCGCGAATAAGTTTCCTCATTACTTTGGAGTGAGCAGCGGCAGGCCGTATTCGCCGCTGTTTAACTGTGCTCGTTTGTTAAGGCGCGCTTACTAAAGGCGCCGGCATTCGCGGCACTTTAATCTGGGGAGTGGCTTATCCCCCCCTTCACCAAGGAAGAGGACTTCCAACATGAAATCAAGTATCCCATCTCTGACCGCGGTGGCGCTGTCTGTTGCCATGGTATTTGGCGCAGCCAGTACCCAAGCGGCGCAGTCGCCATCGGCCGCTCAGTCTCAGGCCGCAACAACCAACGCCTACTGGTGGCCGCAGCAACTGGATCTATCGCCACTGCGCCAGCACGGCGCTGAATCCAATCCCTACGGCGCCGATTACGACTATGCCAAGGCCTTTGGCTCTTTGGATTTGGACGCCGTCAAAGCCGACATCAAAACCACGTTGACCACTTCCCAGGACTGGTGGCCCGCCGACTATGGTCACTATGGCCCTTTCTTTATCCGTATGGCCTGGCACAGTGCCGGTGTTTATCGCATCTTTGACGGTCGCGGCGGTGCCAGTGGTGGTCAGCAGCGTTTTGAACCTCTCAACAGTTGGCCCGATAACGTCAGTCTCGACAAGGCTCGCCGCTTACTTTGGCCAATTAAGCAAAAGTATGGCAGCCAGATCTCCTGGGCCGATCTCATGGTGCTGGCCGGTAACGTATCCCTGGAGTCCATGGGCTTTAAGACCTTCGGGTTTGCCGGTGGCCGCACTGATGACTGGGAAGCCGAAAAGGTTAACTGGGGCGCCGAAAAACAGTGGCTCGACAATAAACGCCACAATGAAAAGGGTGAATTGGCCAAACCCTTGGGAGCCACCCAGATGGGGCTCATCTATGTGAACCCGGAAGGTCCCAACGGCGTGCCCGATCCCTTGGCATCCGCCCAGGAAATACGCGATACCTTTGGCCGTATGGCCATGAATGATGAAGAAACTGTGGCGCTGATCGCCGGTGGTCACACCTTCGGTAAGGCTCACGGCGCCCATGATCCTGCCAAGTGTGTCGGCGCAGAACCCGCTGCCGCCGGAATAGAGGAGCAGGGCCTTGGCTGGAAAAACCGCTGCGGTAAAGGTCACTCGGAAGATACGGTTTCCAGCGGCCTGGAAGGTGCCTGGTCTTCCAACCCCACCAAGTGGACCATGGAATACTTAACCTGGCTCTATACTTTCGATTGGGTACAAACCAAGAGTCCGGCCGGCCACATTCAATGGATCCCTGCCGATGGCAAGGCCGCCAATTT
The DNA here is from genome assembly GCF_019670705.1 of Shewanella carassii. Taxonomy (NCBI): domain Bacteria; kingdom Pseudomonadati; phylum Pseudomonadota; class Gammaproteobacteria; order Alteromonadales; family Shewanellaceae; genus Shewanella; species Shewanella carassii. The sequence goes on along the minus strand of NZ_AP024618.1, from coordinate 3,001,838 downwards.
GGTGCCTGACGCCCATATCCCCGACAAACGTCATGCTCCCATCATGTTCACCAGTGATATCGCGCTGAAGGAAGACCCCATTTACCGCGAAATCACGACCCGTTTCCTCAACAATCCGGCCGAGTTTGAGCTGGCCTTCGCCAAGGCCTGGTTCAAGTTGACCCACAGAGATATGGGGCCGAAGACCCGCTACCTGGGCAAAGATGCGCCTGCTGAAGATCTGATCTGGCAAGACCCTATCCCAGCGGTCGATCATGTTTTGATCGATGCGGCCGATACCAAACAACTGAAAGCGGCCATTTTGGATTCAGGCCTCAGCGTGCCTGAGCTGGTGAAAACGGCTTGGGCCGCGGCGTCATCTTTCCGTGGCACAGATATGCGTGGCGGCGCCAATGGTGCCAGAATCGCTCTGAAGCCCCAGAGCGATTGGACGGCAAATGACCCCAAGGCATTAGCGAAAGTCATTGGTAAACTTGAGAAAATCCAAAAGAATTTCAACAAGAAAGCCAAGGGCGGTAAAAAGGTGTCGCTGGCCGATCTCATTGTCTTGGGCGGCAGTGCAGCCATAGAAAAAGCTGCGGCCGATGCCGGGTTTAAAGTCAATGTTGCCTTTCATCCCGGGCGGATGGACGCGACTCAGGCCCAAACAGATGTAAATTCCTTTGCCGTGCTTGAGCCCAAGGCCGATGGCTTCAGAAACTATTTCAGTGATCAAAGCCCGGCATCACCGGCCGAAGCTCTGATTGAAAAGGCGAACTTCCTAAACCTGACGGTTCCTGAAATGACGGTATTGGTCGGCGGTCTCAGAGTGCTGAATGCCAACAGCGGCGGCAGCAAGCATGGGGTGTTCACCCAAAGCCCAGGCAAGCTCAGTAACGACTTCTTCGTTAACCTGCTGGATATGTCCACTCGTTGGGAAAAGGGCAAGGAGGCTGGTCTCTATCAGGGCCTTGATCGTCAGTCCGGCAAACTCAAATGGACGGCTACGCCGGTCGACTTAGTGTTTGGTTCCCATTCAGAACTCAGAGCCGTTGCTGAAGTGTATGCCGCAGACGATGGCAAGACCCGCTTCGTTGAGGACTTTGGCAGAGCCTGGACCAAGGTGATGGAGCTGGATAGGTTCGATTTGCAGTAATCGTTGACGGCTGATGTAAACAAGTAAGATAAGGGGATAATCCACCCCATGATATCGGCGCAGGCTTTGGCCTTGCGCCGATTTTTCTTGGGGCTTTCCCAAGTACTATTTCTATTGGATTTGGGGATAAGGTATTTGGCCAATAGAACAACTTCAGCTGCCGGCTCGTCGCATACGCCGTTAATCGTTTGGAATCTGACTCTATTGATTCACATATCAACGGGCGTGCAATCGAGTCAGATAAAGTTTAGCCCATAGCCGAACAACCAAATTGGCTGATTGGATTGATAAAAAGGGCATAAACCGTGTGGATAAAGCCATTCGCCGCTATTGAGCCAGATTGGGGGATTGCCTACAATATCGCGAGTTTTATTTACCCAAGATGATGATAATGACCGATACCAAAGTACCCCCCGCTCTGCCGGATCGCCTTTCTATCAACCCACGCAGCCCACACCATGTGGCCGAAGTGTTTGAGTTCGATGTGGGCATTCGCATCAATGGCAAAGAGCGCAATGACGTGGAAGAATACTGCATCAGCGAAGGCTGGATTAAAGTCGCCTCTCACAAAGCGCTCGACCGCCGCGGCCAGCCCCTGCTGATGACCATCAAAGGCACAGTAGAAGCTTTTTACAAGTAAGCTTATCTGCCAATTAACCCCTGAGGGCTATCCGTAAGGATGGCCCTTTTTTGTTACTTGGAAATTGAACTGCCAAGGTCACTGACCATAGGGAGTGCTGCCAAACCGTGAGCTGGAAGCGGTTGTAGTGGTCGACTAATTCCGGAACGAATGTCTGAACCAGCACTGGTTCAGAACCTTGGACGAGGCCAGATACGAAATCGAGAAGTGGCGTGAACACCACAACCATGTTCGCCCTCATAGTTCACTGAACTATATGCCGCCTATTGCGTATGCCAAGCAAGCAGCATAAGCTGGAAAATCTCATCAAGGGGATTGGTACTAATCTCGGGGAAAGGTCAAGTGCTTCCTCGTAGATTAAACTTGTTGCAGGGATGGCTGAGATGAAATTAGGTGTACCTTTCGGGCAGGATAAAACCACTGGCGAGTGGAAAGACGTTGCAGAGGTCGAGCGGGGCCTTGCCTGCGGCTGTATTTGTCCCTCCTGTGGCTTGCGCTTGTCAGCCCGCCATGGTGATGAGCGCGAGTGGCACTTTTCTCACCATACCCGCAACATTCCCAAAGAAGAGATAGTCGATTGCGAGTACTCGTTTGAAGTGTCGCTTAGGATGATGGCCCACCAGCTGCTGAATGATGGCGCAGGGTTAACCGTGCCTGAGTATCAAATTCCGGTCACCATCCCCGCCAGCTTGCAGCACCGTTTCAAGCCTGAGGTTAAGTGTGCCCAAGAAGTCATGTTAACCTCTGCCATGGGGAAGCTGACCGTGGATGCCGACTTTATGGGGCACAAGGTTGATGCTCTGTATGAATTTCCCAAATCGTCTTTGATAGTATATTTCGTCTACCAGGGCCGCACTTTCCCGATCGAAAAAAGTCTGCTGCGGCAAATGAGGGCTGGTGCGATACTGTTGGACCTTGAGGCCTTATCCCACCACTTTTATCGTGACCCCATGGCCGAAGGGAGTGTGCTTGGCACTGCCAAAGCACAGTTGCTCGGCTGGCTCAACACTGGCACCCGGGCCAAGTTTTGGCAGTACCATCCCAGAGAGGATGAACGCCTTGCCAACAAGCATCAACTGATACAAGCCGCAATCGAAGAGCAGAAATTGACTGACAGTCATATCCAGGAATCATCGGATTTGGGTGAGCTGATAGCGGAAGTGGCAGAGCAATCCAGTAATGGTTGTAGCATTGATCCTAAGAAGTTGGTGCGGTGCACCTGTGCTTGCGGCAAGAAGTTCACCGGCTTTAAAGGTAAAGCCAATGCCTGTCCCATCTGCTGTACTCACCTATATGTTAGCCAACAGCACTTTATTCCCCCGAACTTTGGGCGCTGGAGGATCCCCTCATAATTCGGGCCTCCCAGAGGTGTTAACCAGTTTAAGAAATTCACCCCAAGCCCAGCGAAAATGCGATTCTTTGATTGAGTATTCCGGACGTCGTCTCACCTCTTTGCCGAGCCTGAGCACAGATAGCACGTTTCTGTCACGTATCGTATTGGCTTGAAACCTCCGCTGCCATCCCAGATGCCTGGCAGCCAGACCGATGCACCAAAGCAGGATTTCTGCCAACAAAGCTATCAGCAACAACACATCATAACGGCGTGGACAACGACTGCGGCTTTGTCTGAGTCCCATGCCGTATTGGGGACTTTTGAGGTCGCGAAAGGTTTCTTCTATCTGCATCCGTCTGGCATAAAGTTTGACCACCTGCGTTGACGAGAACGCCTCAGTAGGCAAGTTGGTTGCCAGTAACCAAGGCTCTTTACTGCCAAGACGGTAACTTTGTTGTGCCGTATGATTGCGTCCTGCTTTGGATGACCGCTTGTCGGCTCGATGTTTCGGCGCAGCCTTGTACAGATGTAAATGACAGCGCATAGGCGATTTTCGTCCCAGTTTTACGTAACCAATATGCCGGGCTTTCGCCGTGGCGGAGGGATAAAGCGACTTATTCGACTGCCATTGGGCATGATTGGCCAGGAGAAAGCCGACATCCCCACGGACACGGCCAAGCCAAAACCAACCATATCGTTCCACCTCCCGAAACCAGGTATTGCGGTAACCTGCATCGGTGACAATCAGTGGACAAACATGGGACGGCAGCACCTGTGCCAACTCAGCCAAGAAGGCGTTATGACTGCGTGGAGCATTGTAGTCGGCAAACTTGAAAGTACGCTCATACAGGGTAACCGCGCGCCCTTGCACACTGACAGAGGCTCGCAATGTCATCATCCGCAATTGTTCACGGACATCAGACCAATCAATGAGGATTACCGGCATGGGATTAGCTGCACAGAGTAACTTTGCATGCCATTGATAAATAGCGAATTTATCAGAGTGTAGATGCGGGTTGCCGAGTAGCCTGTCTATCCGTTTGATGTTGTGCTTTGGCGCCACCGCGCCAGAGATATTGCGACCAAGCTGAGTCAGTGACAACTGATTGCCATCAAGTAACGCTTCTGTAGCAACCATCAGAGAATTAAGCCGTTTTTGATGTATTTGTGGGCATTGCTTTTTGAGTAAATCGTGTAAGATGTGGACATCACGCATGGTGTTGGATCTGGTAGTTTTTTGGCGAAATCAATTAGATCAATCAACACCATGCGTGTCTACTAAATTGAATAAAAAGGGAATTATCTGGGGATTCCCTAGCTTTGGGCGTTAAGGAGCTTGCAGGATACCGATAAAAATCAGTTTTAGTTGATAAGGAAATCACTACAGTGGAATAGCCATAGGTACTCCGTAATGTGCCATTATCTATCCTGCCACTAAGGCCATTTGTTGGTGTGGGGCTCTCAACTGGGCAGTAGTTAACCTGCAGAGGAACGGTCATCCTGCCGATAATAATGCCCCGAATTAATTTATTAGAGAAGATTGGGAAAATGACAATGGTGATTTCTCTGCTGCCACTTTGCTGCCATTTCTACTAAATTGGCAAAGAAAAAGGGTTAGCATTTCTGCTAACCCTTTGTTTTATTTGGTGGGGCGGCGTCATCTGAAACGTTATTGTATCTAATTGATATATTAGGTTTATGGGTGGTGTTGAGTTTTGGTGGTGTACCCTACGGTGTACCCAAAAGTTTTTCTATCCTTTAATTTTCTTCCCCAAATGAGATCTTCCCCATTCTTCGAATAAGTAATGCTTCATTTTTTGCCTGGCAGATCAAGCTTGTTCCAATTTGCAATTAGATAGGCGTCCTTAGTGGTTAAAGTGTCTTGTTGGACGCAATTGAATGAACAGTGCATCCATAGTGAAACAATCTGTATAACCTTGGGATGTAGAGTGAATAATGAGCAAGTTGTTTAAGTTAAAGGAATGGTTAACGCTTGATGAAGTGGTAAGGCATCTTGCAAATGTTCTTGGTGAGCCAATTACATTAGCAGATGTTTATAGGCTAGCGCTCGACGGGAATTTAAAGTTGTCTGTTTATTTTGTGAACGGCGCTTATGCTAAAAAGGCGAAATTTATCAAGGCCACGGAACTGGTCTACAAACAGGTTGTGCCAAAGGGGATCCCCAACTTCCCTAAAGGTAAGTGCTTTCGTGTTCCAGTGAATGCGAGTAGGCCAATATCTCAGGGCTATTGGGTTCAACAAATAGAACCTGATATTACCGTACTCAAAGGTGTATGGGATTTGGCGATGAAAGGCGCTGAAAGAGCCGACATTTCGAACAGATATCAACAAGAAGTATCTGGCGTTTTAGTCAAAATACCTGTCGAAGTAGGGCACTACGTGGAAAAGGGGGATACCGCGTATGAGTTGCATGTTAAAGGAAAACCCTTAGCAGACAGCGAATATGATGCCACCTCTGAAGTGGCTGACATGGTTGAGGTGGATGATCAAACTGATGAACTAAGGCTGAGGAGGCCAAGAAGGTTACCAACGTTTTACCCCGCAACTAATTTAGATGAGCTCGACGCTGTTTTGGTAGTTAGGACGGCTGAAGTGACAAGGTTTATTCAATCGCTTGAGGATGATTCACACCCTAAGGTATTGAATAATAACGAGAGAAATACTCTCTTGGTTCTAATCGGCGCATTGTGTAAAGAAGCTAACGTGGATTGGAATCAAAGAGGCATCAGTGCGTCATTGGTCGCCATGACAGATTTGATTGGGGCACCTCTAAGTGATGAAACAATCCGCAAAATACTGAAGCAAATAGACTCTGCGATCGAATCTCGAAGCAGATAACTTGCCAACTGAAATCCAAATTTGGAATCGTAAAACCAAATTTGGATTTTGAAACCATCAACTCCAATAACCTCTTCGGCATCTATTACACAGCCAAGAGGTTTTTTAATGTCTAATAAAATCATGCGACTACCTGAAGTTATGAGCCAAACAGGCCTGTCGCGCAGTAGTATCTATTTACGCATTTCCAAGGGGAAATTCCCCTCAAGCATCTCATTGGGCGATCGCGCTGTCGGTTGGCTTGAAGCTGATGTTAACCGGTGGCTTGATGAACGCATCGCTGATTCAAAGGGGGCGCACAATGGGTAAGAACTACAACCCTAATCGGGTGAAAATTAACCGTTCATATACCGTAATTGAAGTCAGTGAAATATTGCAGATCCACCCAAGAACCGTGCGCAACTGGATTCATGCAGGCTTACCTGTTGCGGATGAAAAGCGACCACTGTTGATTGATGGCGTTGATTTACGAATTCACTTAAAACGTAAGCGAAAAGCTGACATGTATCCGTGTGAAGTACATGAGATGTATTGCTTCAAATGCAGAGAGCCCAGCTCCCCAAGCATTGAGTCTTTGCAGTTTGTAGCTAAACCCGCTGGTATGGCGCAAATGTCAGGGCATTGTTGCGAGTGTGGAAGTCGTGCAAACAAGTATGTTTCATGGCGAGATGTAAACAAGATATGGCTCGAACTGGGAGGGAAATTACCGATAGCTGAAAAGCACTTAATCCTGATGGGACAAGCTCTCTTAAATTGTCCTTTCGTTGAGGTATTTGATCATGAATAAAGGTAGTACAAATAATGCTCGAATCATTCATGATTACATCAAGTATTTGAGGGATGCTAAGCGTCAAGATCACTCAACAATCGATGGTGCGATGAAGTCAATTAATCGCTTCGAGCAATATACGGGTTTTGCTGATTTCAGTAGGTTTAAGGCTAAGCATGCTATCGGTTTTAAGAAGCATCTCCTTTCTCAAAAATCTCTAGTCACTGGAGATAAATTGAGCAAGGCTACGGTGCTAACAGTAACTCGGCATTTAAAAATGTTTTTCCAATATTTGGTGACCCAGAAGGGATACCGAGCAAAAATTGCTTATAGCGATATTGAATATTTCAATTTGTCTGAAAAAGACACACGTATTGCCAACGCAAAACGTAAACGAAATGTAGCTACGTTGGAGCAAATAATGCAGACGCTAGAAGCGATGCCTTGCTCAACAGCGATAGAAATGCGGGATAGAGCTGTCGTTGCTTTTGTTATCTTGACTGGGGCGAGAGACGGAGCAGTTGCATCCGCCAAGCTCAAACATATCGATATTGCAGACCAGAGCTTTTACCAGGATGCAAGGGATGTAAACACAAAATTCAGCAAGACCTTCACGACTTATTTCTTCCCTGTAGGTGAGCTTCCATCCAGGGTTTTGAATGAGTGGATTGATTACTTGGTTAAGGAGCTCGGGTTTAACCAAAACGATCCGTTGTTTCCGAAAACAAAGATGGCTCACAACAAGAATCAGCAGTTCGAAGCTGCTGGGTTACTACGGGAGCATTGGAGTAATGCGACTCCTATTCGTAAAGTCTTTAAACAAGGATTCGAAGCTGTTGGTTTGCCTTATTTTAATCCCCATAGCTTCCGTAATACGTTGGTAAGGCTTGGTGAAAATTTATGTCGCACACCTGAAGAGTTCAAAGCCTGGAGCCAAAACCTTGGGCATGAAAGTGTGCTGACGAGTTTTTATAGCTACGGTGATGTGCCTGATTACAAGCAAGCAGAATTATTGCGCAAGCTAGCAAAACCTGCTGAATCTGCCTCACCAGATATGGAAGAGCAGTTCAAGCAGTTTATGCAGTTCCAACAAATGATGGGAAACAAATAAAACTTACCAAGAAACCTAGTAAGTCTGGTATCAATAAACATTCGTATATTGATACCAGACTTTCCACTTTAAAATGGGTATCATAAATATAGGGTTTTGCGTTGATGATGCCTTATATATATGATACCCCTATATTTGATACCTTCTATAAAGTGAATGACCTATGCGTATCTTTTCTTACTGCCGTGTATCAACAACAGAGCAAACCACCGAAAACCAAATCCTCGCTATTCGGCAAAAAGGGTATGAGGTGAGTGATTCTCGTGTTATCAGCGAAACGGTTTCAGGTTCTGTTGAAGCGATGAAGCGTGAAAAGTTTAAGATGCTTATCAACCACCAGATGGAAAGCGGAGATATGCTGGTGGTCTTAAAGCTAGACCGGTTAGGTCGAGACAACATTGACGTACAAAACACCATTAATCTGCTGACAGAGAAAGGCATCAAGGTTGTTTGCCTGGATTTACCCGTAGCAGACCTCTCTAGTGCAGAGGGCAAGTTGATGCTGCAGATGTTTTCAGCTTTCGCAGAGTTTGAGCGAAACCGGATCAGAGAGCGCACGAAAGAAGGGCTTATGCGAGCGCAAGCTCAAGGCAAGAAACTGGGTAGACCCAAAGCTTACGGGACCACCAGCGCAGTTCAGGCCAAAAAGGCAGAAGGGTTATCGCAGCGTAAAACAGCGGAAGTGCTCGGTTTGGGTATTGCGACGGTTAAAAGGCACTGGAATGAGACTGTTTAATAGCGATGCCCCATGGCTATGTCCAGATCATTGTTTGCTTTCGAGATTTCCCCTATTCTCTCAACATTATAACCCTCGGCTAATCGGTAAAGGCCTAATGCTCTGAAATTGTTGGTTGAAATTTGATCTCCAACAGGTTGGGGTCTGCAAAAGTAGGCTGGTGACGGTTGCTATTTAACCAGTCACGGACTAAGTCCATGCCAATAGGCATTTATTGATAGCCATTCGTAGTTTACTCGACGAGTGGTAACATTTTTTTCAGGTAATACTAATGAACTTACAAGACAAAGAACAAAGCGCCAAACTCTCCAGTGCTATTTGGCGTATGGCAGATGACCTATGGGGGGATTTCAAACACACCGACTTTGCACGAATCATCCTGCCCTTTTTGCTACTGCGTCGTATTGAATGCGTGTTGGAACCCACCCGTGAGGAAGTGCGCAAGTTCTATCTGGCCGAGAAACAATCGGGCATTGACCTTGGTTTAGTGTTGCCAGAAGTTGCGGGATTCGCCTTTTACAATACCAGTGAATACAGCCTGGAAACTTTAGGCGCGTCAGATACAGGCGACAACCTAGAACACTACATCAGCCAGTTCAGCAAAAACGTTCGTACCATTTTTGATGAGTTTAAATTTGGTCAAACCATAGAAGATCTGGAAAAAGCCAAGCTGCTCTACCGCATGGTAAGCTACTTTGCCAATCTCGACCTGCATCCTGATGTGGTGTCTGACCGCGTATTGTCAGATGCCTATGAAGAGCTGGTTTTCAAATTCGCCAGCTCAGTCAATGAAAAGGCGGGGGAATTTATGACTCCGCGCGATGCCGTGCGTCTTGCCACCAAACTGGTGCTGGCAGCGGATGAAGATATCTTTAGTGAAAAGGGCGTGATCCGCACCATCTATGACCCAACCTGTGGCACGGGCGGCTTCCTTTCCGATGCCATCAGCCAAATTGAAGAAATGGGCAGCAGTGCCAAAGTGGTGCCTTTTGGTCAAGAGCTCGACCCCGCGACTCATGCTATGGCACTGACCAATATGATGATCCGTGGCTTTGATGCCGACAACATCAAACAAGGCAACACCCTATCCGACGATCAGTTACGTGCCGACAAGTTCCATTATGGCCTTGCCAACCCGCCATTTGGCATTAAGTGGGAAAAAGCCAAGAAAGAAGTAGAACGTGAGCACAAACAGCTCAAATACGCAGGTCGCTTTGGTCCTGGTCTACCCAGTATTTCTGATGGCTCCATGCTGTTCTTGTTGCACTTGGTATCAAAAATGGAAACGCCTGAAAATGGCGGTGGCCGCGTCGGCATCGTCCTTTCCGGCTCGCCACTGTTTAATGGTGACGCAGGCTCCGGCCCATCAGAAATCCGCCGCTGGCTGCTCGAACAAGACTTAGTCGAAGCGATTGTTGCCCTGCCAACCGATATGTTCTTCAACACCGGAATTGGCACCTACATCTGGATTTTGTCTAACCATAAAGAGCCAAGACGCAAGAATCAAGTGCAACTGATTAACTTGGCAGATATCTGGACCCCAATGCGTAAATCGCAAGGCAGTAAGCGCAAATATCTCAGTGATGAACAGATTGACGACATTGTACGCGCATACGATGGCTTTGAAGCCAGTGACAACTGCCCTGTTTTTGAAAGCAAAGTGTTTAGCACCACCGATTTTGCCTACCGTAAAGTCACCATTCAGCGTCCACTGCGTGCCAAACTCAATCTCACTGAGGATGGTATCGCCCAGTTGAAACACTTAGCGACGTTCCAAAAGCTCAAACCAGAACAACAAGCGGCGTGGGTACAACACCTCACTGATAACCTTGGCCTTCAGCCTTATGAATGGGCCTATTTGGCAGCGAAACAAAATCACAATAAAGGTGACTTTGGTAAGTGTCCTAAGGCACTTGTTACGGCCTTAACTACGCACTTTATGTTGATAGATCCGCAATTCGAGCCTGCTCTGGATGAAAAAGGCCAAGTGATCGCCGACCCGAAACTCAAAGACACCGAAAGCATTCCCTTTGAGCGTGATATTGAAGATTACTTTGCACAAGAAGTGCTACCGCATGTGCCGGATGCCTTTATCGATCACTCGGTGCGTGATGAAAAGGACGGCGAAGTGGGCATTGTCGGTTATGAAATTAACTTTAACCGCTATTTCTACCAGTATGTGCCGCCACGCGAGCTGAGTGTAATTGACGGTGAGCTAAAAGCATGTGAAGCGCGCATTCAGGCTCTACTCAATGAGGTGGCGGAATGATGATGCCCTATAGCGCATACAAAGATTCAAAATTAGACTGGCTTGGCAAAATCCCATCTCATTGGGATTTGGTCAAGTTAGGGGCTTGCTTCAAAGAAAGAAACGAAAAAGTCAGTGACAAAGACTTTGCAGCGTTATCCGTTACCAAAAACGGCATCCTTCCTCAAATGGAACACGTTGCAAAAACTGACGCTGGGGATAATCGAAAAAAAGTTTGTATTGGCGACTTTGTAATAAATAGCCGTTCAGACAGAAAAGGCTCATCAGGAACTTCTGACTATGATGGCTCCGTGTCGCTAATTTCGATCATCTTAGAGCCACGTTTATATGAACCAAGATTTGCTCATCATCTTTTGCGCTCATACAACTTTCAGGAAGAGTTCTACAAGTATGGAAAAGGAATAGTAGCGGACTTATGGAGTACGAGATATTCAGACATGAAAAATATCTTCGTTCCCTTAATGCCAATAGCTGAACAAAAAGCCATTGCGAAATTCCTTGATCGCGAAACCCAGCGCATCGACAGTCTGATCGAAGAAAAACAGACCTTTATTAAGCTACTGAAAGAAAAACGCCAAGCGCTGATCAGCCATGTGGTCACAAAAGGGCTTAACCCCAATGTGGAGATGCAGGATTCTGGCATCGAGTGGATTGGGCAAGTGCCGAAGCATTGGAGTGTCGTGCAACTAAAACGCCTTATTGATTCAATCGAACAAGGCTGGAGCCCTGAGTGTTTAGCTACCCCAGCCAAAAACGAAAGATGGGGAGTGCTAAAGTCTGGTGCAGTTAATGGGGGTGTTTACAGTCAAGATGAAAATAAAGAGCTTCCTGAAACACTATCTCCAAGACCAGAAATCGAAGTAAAGGTTGGCGATCTCATAATGTCTCGAGCCAGTGGTTCAAGAGAGTTAATAGGCTCTGCGGCTTATGTCTACGCGACAAGAGAACGACTAATGCTCTCAGATAAGTTATTCCGGCTACATTGCAAAGAAGACGTGGACGCTGAGTTCGTAGCAATTGCTTTAGGCTCATTTCCATTGCGACGCCAAATTGAGCTTGCTATTGGCGGTGCTGAAGGCTTAGCAAACAACCTATCGCAAGCAAATATTAAAAAACTACTTATTCCTAAACCACCAAAAACTGAGCAGGAAGCGATTACTTCTCACATAAAGTCAGTAAGTTCAAAAATTGAAGATTTAATTATTGAAACAAATAACTCTATTGCTCTTTTAAAAGAACGTAAGACTTCCCTTATCAGCGCAGCAGTAACAGGGAAAATCGACGTCAGGGAGACGGTGTAATGGCAGCACATCATGAAGTGCATTTTGAACAATATATTACCGAGCAGTTGGTGAGCAATGGCTGGAAAGAAGGCCATTCCAGCCACTATGACCAGCAGCGCGCTATTTACCCGCAAGATGTTATGGATTGGGTAAAGGCCACCCAACCTGATGCCTGGCACAAACTGAATAAACTGCATGGTGCGAATGCCGAGCAGGTGCTACTGGAGCGCTTAGAAAAAGCACTTGCCAGTAAAACAGGTGGCACCATTAATGTGTTGCGTAAAGGCTTTACCATTGCAGGCTGCGGCACCATTGCCATGGGCCAGCGAAAACCCGAAGATGCGCGTAATGAAGAGCGTATTGCCCGTTATGAGCACAACATTTTGCGCGTGGTGCGCCAACTGAAATATTGCCCGACCCGCGAGTGGGAAATTGACTTGGTGTTCTTTATCAACGGCCTACCCGTTGCCACCGCCGAGCTAAAAACCGATTTCACTCAGTCGATAGAATCAGCGATAGCGCAGTACAAGCAAGACCGTTTGCCCATTGACCCAAAAACCAAGCGCAAAGAGCCGCTGTTAACCTTTAAACGCGGTGCTGTGGTGCACTTTGCTATGTCAGATACTGAAATTGCCATGGCGACCAAACTGGCGGGAGAAAATACCTATTTTCTGCCCTTCAATAAAGGCCATGATGGCTCTAGCTCTGATTTGCCCGTGCATATCAACTTGCCCGGTGAAGATGGAGAGTATCCGGTCAGCTATTTCTGGCAAGAGATCGCCCAAAAAGATAACTGGCTGCGTATCTTCTACAGCTTCGTGTATGTCGAAACCAAAGAAGTCGCCGATAGCAATGGCAAGGCTGCGCGTAAAGAGACGCAGATTTTCCCCCGTTACCATCAGCTTGATGCGGTAAACAAGATGATTGACGATGCCCGCCAGAACGGTGCAGGCATGCAGTATCTTTGCGAGCACAGCGCTGGCTCAGGCAAAACCTCCACCATCGCATGGACAGCCCATGATTTGATTCGTTTACGCAGCACCGATGGTAAAGCGGTCTTTAAATCCGTGATCATTGTGACCGACCGCACCGTGCTGGATTCGCAGTTGCAAGATGCGGTGCAGCAGCTCGATCATCAATATGGGGTGATCAAGGCGATTGACCGCGAAAAGAGTAGCGAGTCGAAATCAAAACAGCTGACAGAAGCACTGCTAACAGGCACGCCGATCATTGTGGTGACGATTCAAACCTTCCCATATGCATTAGAGGCAATTCTGACCAATCAATCTTTGGCGCAAAGTAACTTTGCGGTGATCATTGATGAGGCTCATACCTCGCAAACTGGCTCTACCGCCAAAGGTTTACGCGCAGCGCTTACGCTAAACCTGAGCCCTCAAGAGTTGGAGCAAATGAGTATTGAGGACATTCTTACTAAGGTGCAAGAAGCGCGTGCCATGCCCAAGAACGTCTCGCACTTTGCTTTTACAGCAACACCCAAGCACAGCACTAAGATGCTGTTTGGTCGCCCGAAAGACCCTAGCCAGCCAGTGTCAGATGAAAACAAACCAGAATCGTTCCACCTCTACAGCCAACGTCAGGCCATTGATGAGGGCTTTATTCTCGATGTGCTGGAGAATTACACCCACTACGATACGGCCTATAAAATAGGTGAGAACAATCTGGATGAGAAGCGCGTAGACAGCAAACAAGCCCGTCGCGCTTTGGCGCGTTGGATGTCACTGCACCCAACCACGGTTAGCCAAAAAGTCGAATTCATTATTGAGCACTTCAAAGCCAATATCGCTCACCTTCTGGAAGGTGAAGCCAAAGCCATGGTGGTCACATCGGGCAGGCCGCAGGCGGTGAAATACAAGCTTGCCTTTGATAAGTACATCAAAAAGCATGGTATCGAGGGTATCCAAGCCTTGGTGGCCTTCTCAGGCAAAGTGCCCGGAAAAGATTTGGGTGATGAAGACAGCCAAGACCCACTAGGGATTGATTTCGACAAAGAGTACACCGAGTACAACTTAAATCCCGACACGCATGGAGCTGATCTGCGCCACGAGTTCGAGAAAGCCGAATATCGCGTCATGTTAGTCGCCAACAAGTTCCAAACGGGCTTTAACCAACCAAAACTGGTTGCCATGTATTTGGATAAGAAGATCTCAGATGTAGAAGCGGTGCAAACGTTGTCGCGCCTAAACCGTACCTACCCAGGCAAAGACACCACTTACGTGATTGATTTTGCCAATGAGCCACAGACCATTCTCAATGCGTTCAAAAAGTACGACAAAGGTGCGCAGCTCAATGAAGTGCAAGATGTAAACGTCATCTATGACATCAAAGAGATACTGGATGAGCAAAACATCTACAACCATCAAGATTTAGCGTTATTTAAGCAAGCGCGTGGTAAATCGATTCTCGGCCAGGCACCTGACAAAAAGTCACACGCACACAAAAAGCTGCTTGCTGCCACACAACGTCCTACCGATGTGTTCAACGTTAAGCTCAAAGAGCTGGTTGATGCTGCAAACCATTGGGATCAGCAATACAACAAAGCGCACCTTGCGGGTGATGAGAAAGCGGCGAACTATGCAGAGTCGCAACGCAGTGAGTTCACCAAGCAGCGTGAAGCTCTGATGCGTTTTAAGTCAGATTTGGCTCGATTTGTAAAGCACTACAGCTATATGGCGCAATTGATTGAGTTTGGTGATCCTGAACTGGAAAACTTTGCCGCGTTTGCCCATTTGCTTTCGCGTAGATTGAAAGGGGTAACACCAGAAAATATCGACCTCAGTGCACTGGTGCTAGAAAAGTTCAAAATTAAGTATGACAAAGAGCCGACTCCAGAAGCGATTAATCAGGTACTTGAGCCTATCCGGCCCAACTACAACGACCCAACCGACCGTGAACAGGCATTTCTTGCCGATATCATTCGCCGCCTAAACGAACTCTTTGGTGATGTCGGCGATGAGCCAGGCCGCCGAAACTTTGCCAACGGTACGATAACCCGTGTAACGGAAAACCCGATTGTGGTTGAGCAGGTAGAAAAGCACGACAAGTCGATAGCCCTCAAAGGCGACTTGCCTCAAGCGGTGAAGCAAGCCGTTGTACAAGCTCTGCTCAAAGAAGGTGATATTGCCCGAACGCTACTCAAAGACCCACAGGTAATGGCAAGTTATGTTGAGCTAATTTTTGACATGATGAAGCAGAGCCTGAAAGAGCAGGTCGCAGGTGATTAGAATGAATATTGTTATTGTACCTAAGGAGCAGCGAGTCCCATCTTCAGCAACAAATACCGCCTATTTGCATGTTGACTATTGGAATGACTATTCGTTTGTGACGATGTTCTTTTTGTCTGTATTTGATGAAGACGGTACCAGTCATCAAATAGGGCAGGTAAAAATTGGTTTTAAGGGACAAACAATTGAAAACTCGACTTTCAGGACTTTGACAAGTCCCCTAAATTCACTTCCTAAAAAATACTTTTCCCTTGGTCAAGATGTTGAATATTACAAGAAAATTCATCTTCTTCCTGAGCGAGTAAGAATTGCACTTCTCGAAGGGTTAAGAGATATCGTCTATACCCAAAACTTGATTGAGTCGGTACAAGATGAAGATGTTTTTCGCACATCTCTATTGCGGTGGGTCAGTCTATCCGTCATTAAAGGACAATTTTCTGCGGTACTGGAGGGGCGGAACGAGCTAACTAACTTTGAGTTTATGTTTTCTAGGCCTGCAACAGATAAAATGTCAGCGATTGATTTGACATTTAATGTCACAGTCGGTGCTAAACCGAGCACCAATATCCACGCAATCATTGGCAGAAATGGGGTTGGGAAAACGACAATACTCAATGGAATGATTGAGGCTATAACCAACACGACTGATTCAACTGCTAAATTTTACGACTTGGAAGGTAGGGACGATAGTCCAATTGAACCGGACTATTTTAGCAGCTTAGTTTCAGTATCGTTTAGTGCTTTTGATCCGTTTAATCCACCAAATGAGCAGCCAGATCCCTCCAAAGGCACATGTTATTTCTACATCGGCTTAAAGCAATATGGAACTGACAAACTTAAGGAGGTAGTCGATGTTCACGAAGATTTTATTCAGGCTCTAAAGGCTTGCTTAAGTCAAGAATCGAAACGAGCTAGGTGGTTGAGAGCAATCGATACACTGGAGTCTGACGAGAACTTCGAGAGTATGAATCTCAAAGCACTTCCTCGTTATTCTGGTGAACGTCTCGACAGAAATGCTCGTAAACGGATAAAAAAAATGAGTTCGGGACATGCTGTGGTACTGCTAACAATTACTAGATTAGTGGCTACAGTTGAAGAAAAAACCTTAGTGCTTATTGATGAGCCAGAAAGTCACCTTCATCCTCCGCTGCTATCTGCATTTGTGAGAGCTCTTTCTGATTTGTTGCTTGATCGGAATGGCCTGTCAATTATTGCAACTCATTCACCTGTTGTTTTACAAGAGGTGCCACGCAATTGCGTTTGGAAAATCAATCGTTCGCGGTTGGTTACTGAACCTCGTAGACCAGACATGGAAACATTTGGAGAAAACGTTGGTGTTTTAACCAGAGAAGTATTTGGTCTTGAGGTTGTTAAGTCTGGTTTCCATGACTTGTTGGTTCGAACTGTTGACGCTGGTGGCACTTATGACGAGATAGTGGAAGATTATCGTGGTCAACTTGGTATTGAAGCCAGGGCCCTACTCAAAGCCCTCGTTGTAAATCGTGATAGGAGTATGGGGGAATGCTAAAACTTGCACGACCTGCCAGCTCCTATGCAGAAATGCTAACAAATTGTCGGAATGGAATTACCGGCAATCCTAGTTTGTTGCGAAAAGTGAACAGTGGGGCAGCCGAATTACAGAGACAGGCTCGGCTATATGAGACATCAGGTGCAACAGGTGAGTTGTTTACGATTGTTCCGCTACAGGATCCTAAAAGTGACCCCGTAGTCATTGGTCGATTAAAAAAGTCAGACTTGGTAAAAATGTACGATAACTATGTTGTTGGCAAAAGCAAGCCTGCCAGGGCTATCTATGATGCTCTAATGATTGCAGCTAACGAAAAGTGCCCTTTTTGCGGTGGAATTGGGCGCCCTAGAAATCTTGACCATTACTTACCCAAAGCACATTTCCCACAGTTTTCGATAGTACCCGTAAACCTAGTTCCTTCGTGTCGAGACTGCAATATGGATGGTAAGAGCGACTTGTTTGCTACTTCAGCATCCGAGCAGGTAATACAGCCATATTTAGACGAGGATAGGTTTTTTAACGAACAATGGCTGTTTGCCCGTTATCAGCCTAGTGAGGGTGGTGAACCTGGTGTTATAGAGTACTTTGTTTCTCCTCCTGATTATTGGGAGGGTGCCCAGAAAAATCGAGTTGAAAAACACTTTGAAGATTTTGATTTAGCTTTAAGGTTTTCAAAGGAAGCTGGTCCAAGGCTTGTTTCCTTGATGGCTCAATACAATGCACTACTAGGTGCGACAGTTGATAAGGAGACAAGCAAAAGCATTATTTTTCAAACAGTCATAGATGCATCGCCTTTTATTAATCATTGGGAAAGAGTGATGTGTATGGCTTTGATGGATGCTTTGTGACCGTATTTTGGAAATTTTGGTAGTTAGTTGAGGTTCAACAGCAGTAGCCTTGCTATGAACATGCATCTAAGGTACTGCTGCTAATTTTAAATCACCTTCAACTGCTTGGTTCCGGTCACCGACAGGTTGCCTTTGGCGGCCTGTTCAATATGACTGCTCCACCAGCTCATCATCGGACGACGACGTTCCAAGTAATCCGTGCGGTTATATGCGCTACGAACCTGGTTTTCTTCAACGTGTGATAGCGCGGCTTCAACTAAATCCCTTTCGAAACCCTGTTCGTTCAATGTGGTGCTGGCTAGCGAACGTAAACCGTGGCTGACCAATCGACCAGCAAATCCCATGCGTTTTAGCGCCATATTTGCGGTTTGGCTGTTACACGGCCTAGTGGGCTCACGATCGGAAGGGAACACGAATTCACGGCGGCCGCTGATAGGCTTGATTAAATCCAATAGCGCCAACATTTGATCCGTTAATGGGATACGGTGTTCGCGCTTTTTCTTCATTCGCTCAGCCGGGATAGTCCAGACTTTGTTATCCAGGTCGATTTCTTCCCACCTTGTTCCCGCAGCTTCACTTGGGCGAGTCATAGTATGCAATTGCCACTCGATTAAGCATCGTGTCGTCAGCTTGATACTTGCATAGGATAGCGAGTGCATCAGCTCTGGTAGTTCGGCCGGTGCTAGAGCGGCCATATTCTCTTTTTTAGGCTTTTTGAAAGCGGCTTTGATGCCTGACAGAGGATTAGCATTAACCAAACCACAGTTGGTGGCAAAATTCATCACTTCGTTTAGGCGTTGAGACAAGCGTTTAACCGTTTCAAGACTGCCCTTGGCCTCGATTGGTCTGAGAAGTTCTATGACAAGTGGGGCTGTGATGTCCTTCACCGGGATGTTGGCCAGACTAGGAAAAATGTGTAGTTCCAACGAGCGCCAGGTATCAACCGCATGGTCTGCCGATACCGAATCTTTTTTCATATCAAACCATTCTTTAGCAACGTTATAGAAAGTGTGCTGGTGGATGGCATCAACTTCTTGTTGGCGCTGCTTTCGCGCATCCTGGGGATCGATATTTTGGGCAATGAGTTCCCTTGCTTCCAGTGCCAGCTTACGAGCATTTGCAAGTGATAGGTCCGGATACTTGCCTAAACTGAGATTTGCCCTTTTCCGATTGGTCGGCTTGTAATAGTTCAGAATCCACTGTTTTGAGCCGTTTGGCTTTATTCTCAAGCGGAGTCCATCACCGTCAAAGAGGTTGTACTCTTTATCCTTTGGTTTGGCGGTTTTGATTTCTGTATCAGTTAGGCGAGTCGTGCTTATGGCCATGTAGGGTACACCATATTATCGAAGTGGAAGCAGTGTACCCTCGGGTGTACCCAAAAATCAAAGCTGTAGTAGGACGTCATAAAACGTCTTTGTACTGTAAGTCATTGATTTTACGTTGTTGCAGGCAATAAAAAAGACGTCCGTGGACGTCTTAGTTATCTGAGTTGGTGGAGGCGGCGGGACTTGAACCCGCGTCCGAAAAACCTACGCTCAAGGCGCTACATGCTTAGTCTCTCTTTTATTTAACCGGTTGAGCTCCGAAAGACAGGATTCCAAACGGTGAGCCTGGTACTGTTTCGCGGTTCACCCCCAGACAAGGTTCCCTCGCTAGCACTATGTAAGGTGACCATCAAATCCACTGCCCATGTGCGAGACCTGTGGTAGATGGCTAGCGGCCTTAGGCTGCTAGAGCGTAGTTATCGTCGTTTGCAACTATAACTGTGCGGCTTTTTACGAGGCCAACCGCCCCTCGGCATGCTCCCGGAGTTTCGCGAATCCCGTCGAATCCAGAATCGCCCCCGTGATGTTTTAATTGTAACCCCTTTACCACCTGCTTACCAAGGCTTTAATTAGCAAAGGACAATCACTTGCTGGTTATCCGTACAAATGGCGTGCGAAATAACAGCAAATATCAGTTACTTGCTTTTCATGACCCGGGCTTTTTCGATAGCCCAGTCACGTTGTTTAATATCGTCGCGCTTATCGTGGGCTTTCTTACCTTTACCTAAGCCTATCTCAACCTTGACCCAGGCCCCTTTGCGCCAGTACATGGAGATGGGCACTATGGCGTAACCCTGCCTTTCAACCAAACCGGCCAGACGGTCCAGCTCACGGCGATTGAGCAGCAGTTTACGCATGCGGGTTGGGTCGCAGACCACATGAGTCGATGCCGCGCTGAGTGGGGTGATATTACAGTTGTGCAGGAAGGCTTCGCCATTTTTCAGCATGACAAAGCTTTCCGACAGATTCACCTTGCCGGCGCGGATGGATTTGACCTCCCATCCCATCAGGGACAGACCGGCCTCGAATTTTTCATCGAAGCGATATTCAAAGGTCGCACGCTTGTTCCGGGCAATAGTTGCCGGAGCGTTTGCGGATTTTTTTGCATTCTTCTTAGCCATAGGCTGGCTATTATACGCAGCAGCCACCAATTTGGAATTGGCCTGGAAGAATATTTTGAGTTGTGGGCAGTAGCTTAGGGTTTTGTTGCTGGCTTTTTGAGCGCTTATGGTGGCCGCTCCCATTGCGGTGGAACAAAGGATGCGTTTTTCGGCCGGCGTGCTAAAATCCGGGTCTGTTTTTGAGTCAGCCAAGAGTATCAACCAACGGATGCCACAGATTTCCCGCAGTGTTCTGGTGCGTTACAGTGCGATGCAGATGTACCAGCTAGTCAATGATGTCGAGTCTTATAAAGAGTTTCTTCCTGGTTGCGTTGGCGGTAAGGTGCTGGAGTTTGATGGCAAAACCATGCTGGCATCGGTGGATATCAGTAAGGCCGGGATCAGCAAAACCTTTACCACCCGTAATCAGGTGGTGGAAGGCAAGAGTATCGAGCTGCAACTGGAGAATGGTCCTTTCAAGCATTTGACCGGCCATTGGTATTTTACCGAATTGGCCGAGGACGCCTGTAAGGTGGAGTTTGAGTTGAATTTTGAGTTCTCCAGCTCCTTGGTTGGTATGGCATTCGGCAAGGTGTTCAAAGAGTTGGTTACCTCTATGGTGACGGCTTTTACTCAACGGGCGAAGGAAGTATACAGTGGCAAGTGAACAGGAAAAATTCAGTGTCGATGTCATTTATGCCTTACCGACACAACAGAAGGTGATCAGTGTTTCCGTAACGCCGGGTACCAGTTTTATTGAGGCTGTGCGTCAGAGTAATATCCAGGCCTTTTTCCCTGAGATTGATTTGGAGACGGTGAAACTCGGCACCTTCAGCCGTCAGGTCAAACACGATGAAGAAGTTGAGCCCGGGCAGAGAATCGAAATCTATCGCCCCTTGATTGCCGACCCCAAAGAAGTGCGCCGCAAACGCGCCGAAAAAGCGGCCGAGGAAGGGCGGATCAATAAAGTGACCGGCGCCAAAATCAGCTGAGTGACTTGGGAAAAGCAAGACATTAAAAAAGCGCCAGCAGGCGCTTTTTTAATCTCTTTGTCTGTACAAGCTTGGAATTCGGAATTACTTACCGTCCTGCTCGTGCTTATTCATCTTGGCGGGATCTTGCTCTTCAACCAGAGGCTTTTCATCACCGCGTTGCTGCGGGATCTGCGGTGTCAGCTCTGGGCTGTTGGCCATTGGCAAGCTGCTTTGCTCCAGCGGAGTATTGAATTCATTACTCAGTTCATAATCCCCTGTGACTTTGACCAATTGATCGCCATTGAAGTGTAGGATCAGTTCCTTATGGGTAATACTGGCATCACGACCACTCTTGTAATGGTAAACATAGTACCAAGTATCATCCTTGAAGCTGTCACGCAGCACCGGACGCCCAAGCACAAATTCCACCTGTTCCTTGGTCATGTCGATGCGCAGCTTTTCCACCTGCTGAGGCTCCATATAGTTGCCCTGTGGAATATCAGGCTTGTACACCAGCCAGTCAAAGACACTGCAGGCACTGAGAGAGAGGGTGAGCGCGCTGACGCTCAGCAGGGTAAGACTTTGCTTTTTAATTGACATTGAATGTGCTACTTCATGAAAAACTGTCGGCCATAATACCCAAGCCCAGCCCGTGCTGACAAGGGCTATTGACTCGGCGCTTGAGGCTTCGACAACATTAAAGTGACTTGGTTCGTTTCGCTGTTGCCAAATTGTTGCATTAGCATCGATTAATGCTGGGCAAACAGATGAAACGGTTCGTTTAGCTGTAGCTTTTATGTCTGTTAGCCGATATGGAACATATTGATGTGGAATGGAAGTCGGCCCGCTGGTAATAAACCCGTATAACCATTGAAAATCATTTTATTTTAGAGGGTTAATCGAAGAAGATTTTCATTAGTAGCCACTCATTTTTCGCGCTTAACTCTGTCATAATGAGTCAAATATTCCCGCCACTTGAGGAATAGCCTTCATGTCGTCATGTTTTGAGGAGTGTTGATGGACCAGGCCAACATCTTTACTTCAGTGCTCATGTTTTTGCTCGCCGCCGTAGTATTGGTTCCGCTGGGCAAACGCTTCGGTATAGGTCCCATTCTCTCTTACCTCGCCGCCGGGGTCTTACTTGGTCCCGGCGGCGTTGCTGTTGTGTCTGAGCCAGCGGCAGTACTTCATTTTGCCGAGCTTGGGGTGATCCTCATGTTGTTTGTGATGGGGTTGGAATTAACCCCCGGCAAACTCTGGGAGCTTCGCAGTGCCATATTTGGCCTTGGCAGCGGTCAGTTGCTGCTATCCTGGGTCGCGGTCAGCGCCTTGGCGTTCAGTTTTGGGCTTTCGATTGAAGCCGCCGTGATTATTGGCGCGGCGCTTGCGTTATCTTCCACCGCCTTTGCGGTGCAGTTGATGAATGAGCAGCGGCTGCTTACTACTCCAGTTGGACGTGATGCCTTTGGGGTGTTGCTGATGCAGGATCTGGCGGTGATCCCCATGATGCTGCTGATTACTTACCTGGCGCCGAGCGGCGCCGATCCTGCTCATCATGCCGTGCCTTGGTATTGGACCTGTGTGGCGCTACTGGGCTTTTTGCTGGTAGGTAAGTACCTGCTTCCCAAAGTATTGCAGTTGGTGGCGGCCAGTGGGGTGCGCGAAGTGCTGACGGCATTTTCGCTGTTACTCGTGATGGGCAGTGCGGCACTGATGGCCTGGCTCGGGCTGTCGGCCGGTATGGGGGCATTTTTGGCCGGTATCATGTTGGCCAACTCTGGGTACCGTCATCAGCTTGAAACCGATATAGAACCCTTTAAGGGCTTACTACTGGGGCTGTTCTTTATGGCCGTGGGCATGACCATGGATCTTGGCTTACTGCTGAAGGAGCCTTTGGCGTTGCTGGGGATCCTCTTTGGCATGTTGGCGGTCAAGACTCTGGTGCTGATGTTGCTAGGAAAATTTAGGCACCACACCTGGCGCAGTGCCATGGTGCTGGGTTTGATCCTGGCAGAAGGCGGTGAATTTGCTTTTGTCCTGCTTTCCCAGGCGCAGTTGTCGGGGATTTTGTCTGAAAAAATCAGCCAGATGTTGGTGTTGGCCATAGGTTTGTCGATGGCGATAACCCCTTATCTGCTTAAGCTATTTAGACTACTTGGCAAACCGGCCGAGGCCAGCCGTCTGCCGGATGTGATAGAAGCTGCCGACAGTGAAGTGGTGATCGCTGGTTTCGGTCGCATGGGGCAGATAACCGGCCGTATTTTGGCATCCTCTGGGATCCCGTTTGTGGCGTTGGATAAAGACGCCCGCCACGTTGATGTGGTGCGCCAGTTTGGTGGTGAGGTGTACTTTGGTGATGCCAAGCGGCTCGATATGCTGTTTTCGGCCGGTTTGCCCAAGGCGCGGGTGATCTTGGTGGCGGTTAATAATGTGGAAGATTCATTGCAAATAGTGACTCAGGTGAAGACTCACTTCCCCCATGTGGCCGTTATCGCCAGGGCTCGTGACCGTAACCATGCCTATCGTTTGATGAGCCTGGGGGTGACTTCGGTATTTCGGGAAACCTTTGGCTCAGCGCTCAGTGCCAGTGAGAGTGTGTTGCAAACACTGGGTCTGAGTCAGGTACAGGCCAATGAGAGAGTGAAAATATTCGCCGAACATGACAAGGCGCAGGTCGAGGCCGGGGCCAAACATAAGGACGACCTCAAAGCGCTTATTCGTTTGTCCAACAAGGGCAGGGCGGAGCTGGAGTCATTGATGCGTGCAGATAAAGACAAGGGCCTGTAAAGGCCCCTGATACCGAAAGCGCGCCAATCGACGCGCTTTTGTGGTTTAGAAGCGGTAGCTGACACTCAACTTGGCGTTGCGTTCGGCTCCCGGCATGCCGCCAAGGAACATTGCCTTGTCGTAGTAGCGGGTGTTGAACAGGTTATTGAGGTTCAGCTGCACATTCCAGTCATCGGCCTTGTAGGCGATGGCCGAGTCCCAAACCGTGTAGGCGGGCACTTTGCCATCCGGGATCCCGAAGGAATCCGAGTTGGTGCTACGCTCATCGACATAACGAACCCCAAAGCTTATAGATAAGGGGTGCGGCAGCGCCTGCCACTGATGACTGTAAGTGACCCAGGCACTGGCACTGACCTGAGGAACCCCTTTCTGGCGGCTGTTGTAGCCGCTGGAGTTGGGGTCATTCTTGTTGCGTGCATCCTGATACAGACCATTGAGGTTTATCAACCATTCTTCATTGAGGTGGGCGTTGAGATCCAGCTCGGCACCTGTGGTCTTGTCCTTGCCATCGTAGAAGAACTCGGGCACTGAGATGTTGTAATCAGGCGCGCCTTGTTTGTCATTGTATTCCGGGTTGCCGTAGCGCAGGTTAGTGCGCTCGCTCTGGAACAGGACCAAGGAGCCGAGCAACTGGTCGTCAAAGCCCTTGAAGCGCATACCGAGATCATAGCTCAGGGACTCTGAATCCTTTCTGTCCGCTGCGCGGCCACTCTGTGCGCCCGTTACGGCACCGAGCACGCTGTAAGCCGTGCGCCCCTTGGCATGATTGACGAAGAATGACAGGTTATCGGTCGGCATATAAGTCAGACCCAGATTATAGGTCATACCGTGATCTTTGCTGTCCTGCTCCGGAGTCGGATCTTTTTTAGGGGTGCCCAGATGAGTGTACTTCTGCTCAATCTCATTGAATGCCACACCCACCCTGGCAGTAAAGGTTTCACTCAGGTAACCCACATACTGCATGCCCAGGCCCCAGGCGCGGACTTGCTTGTTGTAGTTGTCCTTGAGATCAGGGTTGTAGTCCTCAAAGGCTTTGTCGCCCCAGTTGGGGTTACGGATATCCAGAATATAAGGTAGTTCACCGCCGCCATCTTTGTCGTATAGTGCCCAGCTCTTATAGGCGATATCTCTGTCTTCCAGGTTGGCATTCAGCAACAGCTCACTGTCTATCCCTGCCAAGCTGAAGTTGTAGCGCATATCGGCAAAGTACTGCCAGGATTTCTCGTGGGCATCTACCTTGCGGTATTCCTGTCTTCTGGCAGCATAAGGGTACAAGACATCATCAATCACCAGTGGCGCGCGGGGATCGGCGTTGATCACGTCTACGGATTTGACCTTGCGTTTCCAGTACACATAGTTATAGGCGCCAGTCTGGCGGATGAACCCGGACTGATAGTCTCGATACTGTAACTGCTGATTAAGTTGCAGATTGTCACTGAGGGCGATGTTGTGGTTCAACTTGAAGCGCCACTCTTCGCCTTCATTGGGCCTGCTGATGGGAGAGGCCAGGCTGGTATCGCCTATGTCGAAGGGTTCGATTCCATCGCTCGCCACCAGGGAGTCGGCCAGTTGTTGCCGCTGCGCCTCAGTCAGTTGAATGCCGGCACCATTGGGGTCGTTAACCAAATCTTGCCAGCTGACTTGTGCGCCGCTCAGGCCACCGGTAGAGGCGGCGTTGTAGATACGTATCGGGTGGCCTACAGAGTCTACTTGCACAGAGTCTTTAATCCAGGCAGCTGACAGCACCAGATCTTGAGCGTTTGAAGGCAGAATTTTCAACGAGGCATAGACTTCATCTCTGTCGCTGCCGATATCACGATAGCCATCGCTACGGGTATGTTTGGCCACCAGGCGATAGGCCAGGGTGTCGCTCAAGCCTCCGGTAGAGTCGAGCCCCAGGTTGTAACTGTTCCAGGAACCCACTTCGGCGCTGACTTCTGTGCTGTCCTGAAATTGAGGTTTCTTTTCAATAAGGTTGATGATCCCGCCGGCGCTGCCCATACCATAAAGTCCGGTCGCCGGGCCTTTGAGCACCTCAACCGCTTCCACATTGGTCATGGAGCGAGTGGGATTAAAAGTGTTGCCGAGTCCTGCGCCGCCGTACATGCCGTCATAGGTGTAGTTGGCGTCCAGGCCACGGATCACCAGGTTATCACCTATGCCGTAGTTGTTGCCTGCTTGGGTAACACCACTGATGTTACGCACCAGATCCTGCAGCGAGTCGGCCCCCTGGGCGGCAAACAGCTCTTTATCTATCACCACCAAAGCCGCCGGAGTTTCCATCAGCGACATATCTGATTTTGTCGCCAGCCCTGAATTCATTACCACCTTGTTTTGTTTGCCATAAACAGTAATGCGTTCCACATCCTGTGATACTTGTTGTGACTGAGTCGCTTGGTTTGCCTGTGCGGCCTGTGCCATGGTCAGCGACAAACAAGCCGTCACAGCCAGAGATATTGCGGATTGCTGCATTTGAGATCATCCCCCCTCTAAAGTAGGTTGCGAATGATAATGGTTTTTATTTGAGTTGCAACAAAAGTTTCAAACTGTGTCAGTTGAATGGATATTTTTTAACTAACTCACTCAAATCCTGTTTTGGATGCAAGAATTGGCAAGTTTTTGAAAAAAATTTAAAAAAAATCACTTTTTTATTCGGGCTGACCAAAGAATTGGCCCTTGTTGATCACTATACGCAAGTCATAAAAAACAGATCTCGATCACATTCACATATAACCTTTACGTAAAGGTTAACTTCAAACGCTCGTTTAATATCTGCCTTGGTTGCGTTTTTGTTAAATGTTTATTTTTGTTGGCTATTTTGAGTTGACCCTAGCGGGAGTTCGAAACAGAAAAAGGTGGATTAGACTTAAGTTTTAAGTGTGTTGCGCGGAAATTATTTTTTACATTGTGTGATTAATTTTCGTAATAAATTACTTTGCTGTTAGTGTGGTCAAGTTGTCTGACATTTTTCTTAAATCTGAAGGTTGAGTCCTTGCTGTTTTGAATTTTTTCGTTTTAAAACAGTATCTTGGTTATTTTGTTTTGGCTTGGTAATACCAATTTTGAGTCAAGTTAAAGCTTAGTTTTTGACGGTTTTTTCGACATTTTGACTGTTGCAAATACAAATGTTTATCGATAGGTTTTAGTACGAAACGAACATTTGCAGGGTTTGGCAGGCTTTATTCTGCCTCCCAGGGAGACAACAAGATGATAGCAGAGACAGTCGCACAGCAAGGGCTCAGTATTAAGGGGGCCGAAATACCGCAGCAGCAGAGCCTTTTTACTGAAGGTGCGCTCAACTTCCTCGAGGCTCTGTGTCGGGAGTTTGCTCCGGAAGTGGCCAGCTTGCTGGAAAAGCGTGAGCAACGTCAGCAGCGGATAGACGGCGGCGAGTTGCCGGACTTTTTACCGCAAACCCGAGCCATTCGAGATGGTGATTGGCAAATTCGCGGTATACCGGCGGATCTTAAAGATAGACGGGTCGAGATCACCGGGCCTGTGGATCGCAAGATGATCATCAATGCGCTCAACGCCAATGTAAAAGTCTTTATGGCCGACTTCGAAGATTCACTGGCACCCAGCTGGCAGAAGGTGGTCGAGGGCCAAATCAATCTGCGTGACGCCGTCCGCGGTGAAATTGATTTCACCGCGCCGGAAACCGGCAAACACTATCAATTGCAGGCCAACCCCGCGGTATTGATTGCCAGAGTGCGGGGGTTGCACCTGCCGGAGGCGCATGTCGAATTCAACGGTAAGCCTATTCCCGGCTGCTTATTCGACTTTGCTTTGTACTTTTATCATAACTATCGCCAACTGCTTGCCAAGGGCAGTGGACCTTACTTCTATATTCCCAAGTTGGAGAGCCATCTTGAGGCGCGCTGGTGGGCCAAGGTGTTTGCCTTCGCCGAAGAGCGTTTCTGCCTGCAGAGCGGCACCATCAAGTGCACCTGTCTGATTGAAACTCTGCCGGCCGTGTTTGAGATGGAGGAGATCCTCTATGAGCTGCGCTCCAACATAGTGGCGCTCAATTGTGGCCGTTGGGATTACATTTTCAGCTATATCAAGACCTTGAAGAAGCATCCTGATCGTATTTTGCCGGACCGCCAGCAAGTGACCATGGATAAGCCGTTTCTCAGCGCCTATTCACGCCTGCTGATCAAGACCTGCCACAAGCGCGGCGCTCTGGCGATGGGCGGCATGGCGGCCTTTATTCCCGCCAAGGATCCGCAAACCAATGCCCAGGTGCTGGAGCTGGTTCGCAAGGACAAAGAGCTTGAGGCCCGAAACGGCCATGACGGTACCTGGGTGGCACACCCTGGCCTGGCTGATACCGCCATGGGGATTTTCAACGAATATATAGGTGAAGAGCACGCAAACCAGCTGCATATCACCCGCGACGTGGACGCACCCATTTTGGCGGCCGAGCTGCTCAAACCCTGTGATGGTGAACGCACCGAAGAGGGGATGCGACTCAATATCCGTATTGCACTGCAGTACATAGAAGCTTGGATTGGCGGCAATGGTTGTGTGCCCATCTATGGCTTGATGGAAGACGCAGCCACAGCAGAAATCAGCCGCGCCTCTATCTGGCAATGGATCCAGCACGGGCAAAAGCTTTCCAACGGCAAGCCGGTGACCAAGGCGCTGTTCAGCGCCATGTTGAAAGAAGAGTTG
Source organism: Shewanella carassii (assembly GCF_019670705.1). NCBI lineage: Bacteria > Pseudomonadati > Pseudomonadota > Gammaproteobacteria > Alteromonadales > Shewanellaceae > Shewanella > Shewanella carassii. The sequence continues at coordinate 2,973,225 of NZ_AP024618.1, read as the reverse complement.
GCCAATGTGCGTGAAGAGCTCGGCAGCGAGCGTTTCGATAACGGCCAATTCAAGCAGGCGGCAAGCTTATTGGAAGAGATCACCACAGCCGATGAGCTGGTGACCTTCCTGACTTTGCCGGGCTACGAGCTGCTTACCCGATAACCTCATAACCATTAACGGCAGCTGCCCGCGGGGGCTGGGTGGCTGCCAAATTACCCTACGAAGGAGAGTCAAAATGAGCAAGGCAACACAGAATTCACGTCAGGCGCAGATAGAAGCTTTGAAAAAAGATTGGGCTGAAAATCCACGTTGGCAGGGCGTTCGCCGTCCATATACCGCCGAAGAAGTTGTGGCATTGCGCGGTTCAGTGGTTCCTGAAAACACTATCGCCAAGCGCGGCGCAGCTAAGTTGTGGGAACTGGTTAACGGCGGCGCGAAGAAGGGCTATGTTAACTCTCTCGGCGCTTTGACCGGCGGTCAGGCCGTGCAGCAGGCCAAGGCCGGTATCGAGGCCATCTACCTTTCAGGCTGGCAGGTGGCGGCCGATGCCAACCTGGCGGGCACCATGTACCCGGATCAGTCACTCTATCCGGCCAACTCTGTGCCTGCTGTGGTGGGACGGATCAATAACTCTTTCCGCCGCGCCGATCAGATCCAGTGGAACCAGGGCAAAAACCCGGAAGATGAGGGCTATGTCGATTACTTCCTGCCGATTGTGGCCGATGCGGAAGCCGGATTCGGTGGCGTGCTGAACGCCTATGAGTTGATGAAGTCCATGATAGACGCCGGCGCCGCCGGGGTGCACTTCGAAGATCAGCTGGCCTCAGTGAAAAAATGTGGTCACATGGGCGGTAAGGTTTTGGTGCCGACTCAGGAAGCGGTACAGAAGCTGGTGGCGGCCCGTCTGGCAGCCGACGTATCTGGAGTGGATACTCTGGTGATTGCCCGTACCGATGCCAACGCCGCTGATCTGCTGACCTCGGATTGCGATCCCTATGATCGCGACTTTATCACCGGAGAGCGTACCCAGGAAGGTTTCTACCGGGTGAAGGCTGGTTTGGATCAAGCCATTTCCCGCGGGCTTGCCTACGCACCTTATGCCGACCTTATCTGGTGTGAAACCGCCAAGCCGGATCTGGAGGAGGCGCGCCGCTTTGCCGAAGCCATCCATGCCCAGTATCCGGATCAACTGTTGGCCTATAACTGTTCTCCTTCGTTCAACTGGAAGAAGAACCTAGATGACGCCACCATTGCCAAGTTCCAGCAGGAGCTTGCCAACATGGGCTACAAGTACCAGTTCATCACTTTGGCCGGTATTCACAACATGTGGTACAACATGTTCGATCTCGCCTACGACTATGCCCGTGGCGAAGGCATGAAGCACTATGTTGAGAAGGTTCAGGAAGCCGAATTCGCTGCCGCGCAGAAGGGATACACCTTTGTGGCGCATCAGCAGGAAGTGGGTACAGGTTACTTTGATCAGGTGACCAATGTTATCCAGGGCGGCCAGTCCTCTGTTACGGCTCTGAGCGGTTCGACCGAAGAAGAGCAGTTTTAATCCCCTGTGTTGGCGTCCTCGGGCGCCACTTCCCCGGAAATGAACCTACGCCATTTTCGGGGGTAATTTGTGACTTCCCAGTCATTTGAGCCTTGTTGCTTGTGTTTTGGCGACTCATTGAGTCGCCTTTTTTTGTTGTAATTGTGTTATTTCTTTGAGGTTTGTGCTTTATTCATAACAAGAGTTCCATTCTCAAGCCCACCGCTGGGCCAATACCTGAAAGAGTTGAGTCGTATTTGAAATCAGCCAACAAGGGGGTGGATTACTGGACCCGCAGGATCAGTGATCAGGAAATGCCCGCACTTTGCTCAACAATAAGGACATTGGAAAAACTCGCCAAGGACGATGTGTCCTCCATGGCGATTCTGGGGCGCAGCATAATGCACGACAATGCGCTCACTTCCCGTATTTTGCGGGTGGCCAACAGCGCCATCTATAACAAGGGGATAAGCCCTGTTACTACGGTCAGCCGCGCTGCCGTGGTACTGGGGTTCGACACCATCCGCAATATCTGCATTACCGCCAAACTCCTCTCTAGTTTGCTGGAAAGCAAAAATCTGGCGCCCTCGGTTTATCAAAGGTTGCTTAAGCTGATGGCTCAGGCGTTTCAGGCCGCCATGTTGGCCAAGATGATGCTCGATGGCTACGATGAGGAGTTGCAGGAGGAGGCGTTTATTGCCGCGCTGCTCTATCACTTGGGTGAGAGTGCCTTTTGGAGCACGGGAGCCGAACTGGCCGAGGAGCTGGATTCGGCCCTCAGCGCCGAGAGTGATACCGTAAATAGACTCAATCTGGTGCGCGAGGCGCTCGGCGCTTCATTTAATCAGCTCAGCCAGGGGCTGGCCCGCAGTTGGGGCCTGGGTGAACTCTTGTGCAAGTCGCTCAGCAATCCCGATGAACGCACGCCGGAAATTCGCAGTATTTTTCTGGCCAATAAACTCAGCGAAGCGCTGGCCGGCTCCGCACTCAAACCCGAGGAGCTGGAGCGGCGCCTTAAACAAGCCGCCGATATGCTCAAGCTGGATACAGATGAGTTTCGTGGCCGGGTCCTTCGCTGCTCCAACGCTACAGTCAAGTTAGCCGAAGCCTATGGCGCCAAGGTGCTTATCGAGTATCTGCCGGACACAGATCAGCTGCTGCCCCAGGAGAGGGTGGCTGAGGTTGTAGTACGCGAGGCAAATCTTGCGTTCCAGCTGAAAAAACTCAGAGAGCTGACCGGCTTTGCCGTCGAGAAGACTGATTTCAATAAGGTAGTGACCACGGCATTGGAGGGAATACTCGAGGGTATTGGTCTCGACCGCTGCGCCGTGCTCTTGCTGTCACCGAGCAGGCGCATGTTGCAACCGAGAATCGCGCTTGGGGACGGCGCCGAGGAGATGAAAAACGACTTTATTCTCGAGCTGGAAGGCCGCGGCACTTTGCTGAGGGATTGTATTGAAAATCAGAAACTGGCCTGGCAGGGCGAGGGGGCCGACAAAGCCGTATTGGGTGAACAGCTGGCGAGAAAAGTCCCCGCCAGTGGTTTTATGCTGGCACCGCTGAAAGTGGACAATAAGGTAATTGGCGTCTATTACGCCGACAAGGCCAGTTCGGGACGGGGTATTCATCCTGAAGATTTTGACAGCTTTGGCCACTTCGTGCAGTTGGCCAACATCTGTTTCTCAGTTGCCTTCAGGCACTGATTTCTGCTTTTTGCGATACAGCTTTATCTGATCGGTAATTCTGGGCGCCAGGGCGTTGGGAATGGGGAAACTCAGGCTGTATTGCAGTATTTGCCAGCCTTTTTCGGTTTTGACAAGCGTGCCTGTGCCCCGTCCAAGCCCATAGGACTGGCTGTCCAGCAGTTCATCGAACACTATCACCTCGCCGTGCTGTACCAGGCGGCGCGAGGAACTTTGGTAAGTCCAGCCCTGGGTGGCACGGGCATACTGCTCAAATTCAACCATATTCCAGTATTCACTGGCATCTGTACCGATAAACCCCGCATCCGGGCTGAAGAGGCTAAAGTAGCTGGCCCAGTCGGCATTGGCAGCACTTTGGTGCAGCTTATCCAATACCGAAGCGGCCTGAGCTTGGTCATCATCGAGCTGGCCGGTTTGCTCCTGGCCGTTTTGATTGCCGACTTGCGGGCTACTTGCCAAGGCTGAATGGCCGTAAATCGATAGCAGCAGCGCTGTAGTCAGCAACAGAGGCTTAAGGTGCAACATAATGTTTCCTCTTATAAATTTTTATTGTCGGCCCCAGCTTAACCCAATTGGGCACAAGATGTGAGCCAAAAGGGTTTTCTGTTTGCAGGTATGCAGTTGAAAGCTGGCCTAGTGCCAACTCAGGGGATCGAGACGATAAAAGCGGCTCAGCTCCTGGTAGAGTGCCGGATAATCGGCTCTCATCTGCTGCGGCTGTTCGAAGAACACCTCGCTTATTACGGCAAAGAACTCGGCCGGATTGGTGGCGCCGTAGTAACTGAATAGGCTTGGCTCACCACTGGCGGCCTGAGCCTGCAGTTTGGCAAACTCTCGGCCAAGCACCTGCGACCACACAGGGTAGGCGTTGAACTCGCCGAGTCTGGGAGCGCCATTGGCATCACCTGCTTCCTGATCCAGTTGATGGGCGAATTCATGGATCACAACATTCCGGCCGTCTGCCGGATCGGCGGCGTCATCCAGGGTATTTTGCCAGGAAAGGACGACCTTCCCCTGACCCCAGGATTCTCCCGCCAATAACCTTTGGCTGTGCCATTCCAGGCCATTGGCATCCCGCTGCTGCTGGCGAACGATAAAGGCCGATGGGTACACCAGAATTTGTCTCAGGTTAGGGTAATAGTCGGTTTGGCGATTGAGTAACAAGAGACAGGCCTGCGCGGCTATGGTCAGGCGGATTTCATCATCTATCTCCAATCCGTCGCAACCGACAAACTGCTTTTCCGCCAGAAACACCTGGATGTGTTTCTTGAGCTGCAGTTGCAGGTCACTGGGCAGGGAACGGAAATAGGGCATACGTTTTTTCAGGATAGTGCGCCATTCCTTGGGGAAAGGCTTGGCGCGTATCTTGTCTCTGCGTCTGCGATCCCGCCAGGACTGGCTGAGGATCCAACCTATGGCGCTGGCGCCGGCGGCAAGGGTGATCAGAATGGCCAGCATGATCCGGCTCCATGGCTAAAGCGTCTAATCAGATCTGTGGGGGCTCAGTGGGAATAACTCAAGCTCGGCGCATGAAAAATAAGCAAAAAAAAGCTGACAGCAAAGAGGTTGAAACCTGTTATCGGCTGTCAGCAAAGGGTGGGAGTGTCAAACAGTCCACGCAGTTCAAGGGAAAGGAATCAGTCCGGCATAAACTTCTGCTCCAACTCGCGGCGCGCTTGCGGCGTCAGGCTGTGATGATGCTTGATAAGCAAACGTATCAGGCGTGACTTGGCAATATCACAGTCGCTGGCCATTTCGGCCAGGTGGCTGATAGCCGTTTCACTCAGGGTGAAAGTTGCCTTGCGAAAAGGTTCGTGGCGGCGTTTGGGTATCAGCTTTTGCTGAGTGGCTTCCTGCTTGGCGGAAGCTGTATTGGAATACCGCTGCTCGACCGGCATAGTTGCCGCCGATTGCTGCGTTTGCCCCATGGCGTAATAGATGGCACCGTCGATAAACTCATCCAGGGATTGCATGGCCAACATACGCTTACGGGCATCGACCTCAGATGGCGTAACGTTTTTCTTCAGATCGGCCAGTCCCATACTGAGTCCTCATGTTGTTGAGTTGGTTGGTCATCAGGCGGCTGCGGATCTCAGTGGCATTCTGTGCCTGCAGCATTTCGCAGGCGATGGCACGGATCTCGGCGGCGGCCTTGCCCTTGGGCTCGAATTCAATTACCGAGCGGCCGGACTCTTCGCTGTCATCATAGATGTTGCGGCTGTAGGTAATGGCATCCAGCACATTGATATCATAGGTTTTGCAGACTTCCTTGGCCTCGAGAATACGGCTGGCCTGGTTGGGCAGGTTAGGGCATTGGGTGATGACAAAAGAGGCGCGCATCTTGGGGTTTATCATCATGCAGGTAGCGACTATGTCGTCCATATGGCTGACGGTTTTAAGATCGCGGCGCTTGGGCCTGAGGGGCATGAGTACATGGGAGGCCACTGACATGGTGGCACGCAGCGCCAGGTTGTCCTGGCCGCCGCAATCGACTATCACATAGTCGTAGTGTTGCTCCAGACTCAGCAGATCGTTGCGGATTTTGCCATAGAGTTGAACGCAGTTGATCCCGGCTAGCTTGTTGTCGTTGTTGCGGGCCTGGATCCAATCAGAGGTGGTTCGCTGAGGGTCGCAATCCACCATGATCACCGATGCGCCACATTCCACCGTGAGAAAAACGGCAATGTTTTGTGCTAGGCAGCTCTTGCCGCTGCCCCCCTTTTCACCGCCAACGAGTATGATCATTGTCTTGCCCTCTGAAAGCCTGTTATTAAGTTATTTGCTCTTTCCCTGATGGCTTACAACTTTCCTTGGTTCGGGAGTGTTCCCAACCTGATGTTTTCCGTGTCGCTGCTTTTCTGCACTCCGAAAAGTTGTCGCTGGCGGAGATGGACAGTGAACGGTAAAGCAAATGTAAAAGTTAATTATTTGTTGGTCAACTTGATGATTTTTATTGGTTTTTACTGTTTTTATTGCGTCATGTTTTTGGCGTTGTTCCTTGGGTTGCCGTAATAATGGCAGTGTTGCCGGTGAGGGGAAGTGGCCTGGGAAATTATCAATAAAATTATGCTGTTAAAAAAATGTTTCCGCGTCATTTATTTGTTAAATCGGCTCGATGTTTGGCGTGGAATCGCCGGAGTTGCTTTTATGACGCAGTCGATGCCGCTTATCGGAATTAAAAATAATTTTTTAGATTTAAAAGTATAAATAAATGTGATCTTACTCGATTTGACAATTAATCAAATTCTTAAGATTTTACCGCCTGGGCCGTGCTGTAGACCTTGCCAAATTATATTGTGCGTTTGAATTGGTTTTCGTTCTAGCCTGGTTCTTGTATTGATTAGCTTTTTCGTTGTTTTTGAACCTATGATTGCATGTCTTTGCCGCTGGTATCGCCGATTCTCGACAAGGTATACTCCCCTCTTTATCTGCCAACGGAGAGAGCATGCAGCCGGAACAGCAGTTGTTGGAAGCCATCAATCAGACCATGCCTTTTGGCAAGTACGCCGGACGCAAGTTATTGGAGTTGCCCGAGCCTTATCTGGTGTGGTTTCATTCCAAAGGGTTCCCAGAGGGTAAGCTTGGGCAGCAGTTGGCGCTTATCTATGAGGTAAAGCTCAATGGTCTTGAGTCCATGCTGCGACCCTTACTGCGCCCTTGAAGCTGTCAAAAGTGTGAGCCCTATTAGCGATTTATGATGTAGCTCATGCTTTAATTAAATTTCCAACGACAACAGGAAACAATAGACAATGGCAAAACTGGCAAAGATCTTGGCAACCGCGGCTTTGGCAATGGGTATCTCTTCAGCCTGGGCACAAGGTGTGGTGCACGAAGGCACAGTAGTCGACACCATGAACAGCGGTGGTTATACCTATGTACAGATTAAGGAAGCCGATAAGACATTCTGGGCGGCAGGGCCTCAGGTAGCGGTGGCCAAGGGTGACAAGGTGCAGGTAACCGAGCAGATGTGGATGAATAACTTCACTAGCAAGACCCTCAACCGTACCTTTGACAAGCTGATGTTTGTTGGTGAAATCGATAAGAAGTGATTTCATCCGCTCTCTATTAAAGTCGCGACTCTGTTCGCGGCTTTTTTATTTGTGCTCCAGGGCTTTGCCTGAGCGTAATTGTCGGGCAAAATGCCCGCAATTCAACTGGCTTGGTACACATAATCATGTTGCGGGTAGAGGTTTATTCTCACTCTCGTCACAGGCACTTGGGGGAACAGATAGCCAATCTGTACCACAGTGCCGTTTCTGCCATAGATGATACTCGCTATAGTGCGGCTCAGCGTCTGGTTTGGTCGACAGCGCCTCGCTCGGGGCGTTACTGGCAATTGAGGCTTAAACGAGCTCAGGCCTGGGTGATGCTTAAGGGCGATGAGCAAAACCCTCAATGTGTGGGGTTTGTGTTGCTGGAGACCACCTTCCGTGAGCGAGGTTATATCGCCTGCCTTTATGTGGCGCCCGATAGCCAGCGTCAGGGAGTTGCTTCAGCTTTGCTTGAAGCCGCCAAGAAGTGGGCACTCACTCAAGGCTATCATCACCTGACAACCGATGCTTCCTCTTTGTCCAAGCCAGTGTTTGAACGCGCCGGGTTCCGATTGCATCATAAAAGCTACCAGGAAAAATCTGGCCAGATGTTCGGCAGCTACTTTATGAAGCTGATATTGGCGCCTTTGGTGCATAAGAGCTAAGCCGCCGATGAATTCACCAATGCCCACTCAAGCCGAGCACGGTTTTATTGTTCGCCAAGGTCGCCCCGAGGACTGCGCGGCAATCGCCGAGCTGTTTCATCTGGTGGTAAACGCCAGCACTGAGCATTACAGCCAGGCGCAATGCCAGGCTTGGTCGCCTGCAAAGCGCAGCGAAGATGAGTGGCGGCAACGTTTGCTGGGGACGGCGCTTTGGGTTGCCGAAGATGGTCGCAATTTGCTCGGATTTATTAACCTAAAGCCTTTGAATGCGCCGGGTGAAGCCGAGATAGATTGCCTCTTTACTCACCCCAATGCCCAGCGCCGGGGGATCGCCGCCAAGCTCTACCGGCAGCTATTGAGATACGCCGTTGATTCCGGGGTGCAGTGTTTGAGGGTTGAAGCTTCTTTCTATGCTAAAGCGTTTTTCAGCAAGCAAGGCTTTACAACCTTGAAGCGTAATCAGCATCAACGCCACGGAGAAGTGCTGATCAATTTCAGTATGCAGCTGCAGTTATAACCTAAGCTGTCCTGGAAAATCACCCAAATGAAGTGCCAAGGGCGGCCTTGGGCAAATGCCAAGAAATGCTGCTTGTTATGGTAAATTAAACACCAGGGCGACGATACGCTTGTTGCCGGCCTTGATGGCAAACTCCTCACGTTCGTTGATGTGAATGCCATCGCCACTTTGCAGAGTGTCACCTGCCAGTTGCAGCTCTCCTTCCACCACTTGAGCATAGAGGTTGCGTCCCTTTGCCAACTTGAAGTTCGTCTGCTTGGCAGCGGTCAACTCCAGGCGGTAGATTGCCACGGATACAGTGGCGGCCAGCAATGCCAGACCAAACTCGTAACCGTTGTTGGACATAAACAAGCCGTTGTCCAGGTGTACTGTGACTATCGCCATCAGCATGGTGAAGGCCAACACCGCGGCAGTAGGGCGTTTGGTGTTGACTCAGGGGCGGGAGAACCTGGCGGTCACTGCCCGGCTTGAGGATGCCGTGAGGCAATTGGAAACCGGCTGGGAGGCGCAACTGATATTGGCGCTGGATACCGTCTTGCCACAGGCGCCGCTGCTTTCATTAATCAAAGAATTCACCGAGCTGGGTAAACAGCTCACCGTCAGCGTGACCCATGAGATCCTTGGCGGCTGGGATGCGCTTTATTCCAACCGCACAGAAGATGGGAATAGGAGGGGCTTTCTGCCGCTGCATTTGATCCGGGGCGCCTTGGCCAAAGGAGAGTTGGTGCAGCGCAAAGTGGCCTTGCCCAGGCCTTCACTGCCCATCTATATGGCCTGGCGATAAGGGGAGATGGGAAAGGCGCTAGGCTGGTTTGCCGAGCGCCTGCAAGGCTGTGACTTTGGTTTATGAAGCGGTTGGTTTGTCAGCTCAAAGGGGGAGGGATAACCGCTTTGAATGCTACCGGCTTATTCGCCGGCAGCTTCGGCCCTGTGGCTGGTATAGTGCACATGGGGCAATAGCAATTCATCCAGTTTGGGGGCCTTTTTCAGGAAGTTGATGAAGGCGCCCGGTAATGTCAGCGACGGCATCGACTCCTGCCAGCGGGCTTGCAACAGGGGTTCATAGCCCTCTTTCCCGGCTGTGGTGTAACAGGTGGACACCCCGATATAGTGCTGCTCCGGCGCCAGTGCTTGCCACAGGCCATTTGCCCGCAACAGCTCCAGCCGGAATAGTCTTTCTCCCTGCTGTCTGCGGCCATCATAGAAATATCTCAGCCCATAGGTATAGGGGAAACTGCCGGCGCCAGTGCCACGTACGCCGTTGTTGGTGGCGGCGTTGATGGCCGACTCCAGTGCCTGGTAGAGGTGTTCCCCGGCAATTTCATATTTAACCAGCGGCAATTCGAACGGTAACAGGCGCCCGAGCACATCGGCTTTGGTCAGTTGTCCTTGGGGCACGGATTGACGCACGCCACCGGCGTTATGCAGCGCAAAGTCCACCCTTTGGTCTTTAGCTCTGGACTCCAGAAACATGCTGCGGCTGACCCAGGGGGCAATTTCACTGCCATGGGGCAGGGTGCGGCTTGGCAGACGGGTGTGCACCAGGGCCTTGGGTACCAGTGCCAGCACCTGATTTGCCATGTTGCTGATCGCCGGGCGGAATTCGTTGGCAATCACTTGCTCCATGGCTTCATCGGTATTATCCCAGTGAATCCCTGGATGTTGCTCCAACATGACCTTGGCGGCTTGGTAGTCGGCTTCGGTGGCAGCTAGTGGGCCGCTCAGCAGAAACTGACGGTCCAGCATAAAGATGTTACTGCCTTCGAGCCGGGTCACCCGGCCGGCGTCATCGAACTGAATGTCGGCGAGCCCCAGGGTTTCGGCATGTTTACCTGCATGGAGGATAGGCACGCCGTTGACGCTTTCACCATAGGGCAGGCATGGCAGGCCAAAACCGCGGAAATCACCCATCAGGGTATGGGTGTGGCCGCCAACTATCAGGCTGATCCCGGGGATGGTTTCGGCCAGTAATCTGTCTTGATCCAACCCTAAGTGACTGAGCACTATGATATGCACTATGCCTTTGGCCCTGAGGGCTTCAACAGTCTTCCTGGTAGTGGCAAAGGCATCGGCAAATTCGGTATCGGGATCCGGCCTGGCGATGGCTTTCATTTGATCCAGAGTAATACCGACTATGGCCAGCTGCTTGTCATAGAAAGGTTTTATCAGGCAGCGGCCGATGCCAGAGGTGGTATCCAGATCATGGAGGTTGGCCAGCCCTCGAAGACGCCCGGGCTTATCTTCAGCTTCGCCGCTGAGATCCATATTGGCCGCCAGCACAGGGAAGCCGACCTCTTTGATAAAACCGGCCAGCAGGGCGTTGCCATCGTCAATGTCATGGTTGCCTATGACCATAGCATCGGGTGCCAACATCTTCAGCAGTTTGGCGTTGGCCCGGCCTTTGAACTGGTTGTAATACAAGGTGCCCTGGAAACAATCGCCGCCGTGGAGCAGGATAAAAGGCAGGTCTTGTGCTTGGGCAGCGTCTCTTGCGGCCTTGACCTGAGCCGAGATCCGCGCGTAGCCACCACTGTGACTGTGAAGATCAAACTCGCGTCCCTGAGAGTCAATCTTGAACTGAACCCGGCTGGGATCCAAGTGTGAGTGGGTGTCGTTGAGATGGGCAAGCTTTAAAACATAATCTGTGTGCATATCATCCTCATTCTGCGAGCGGGGATTGTACACCTCCAGAGGCGGATGAAAAAGGGGAGCCTGAGCTCCCCTTTGAATGATGTTGGTGCAGATAGCGTGTTTAGGGTTATTAACCTTCAGCTATGTCTAATCGCACGTCAAAAACCCTGTGATTCATTGGCTGGCTCTCTGTCATCCGAGAGGCGGATCCCCTTATCTTTCATGCGGCGTTTCCAAAGACGTCTTGCCAACTGCTGCATGTCGGTGGCCGGGTCATTGATATCGACAATCTCTAGTCCCAGCAAGGATTCGATTATGTCTTCCAGCGTTACCAGACCTTGACCACTGCCGTACTCGTCCACCACCATGGCTATCTGTGCGTTGCGTTTGATCATCAGTTCAAACAGTGGCAGGATGCGGGCGGTTTCCGGCACTATCACCAAACTACGTCTGAGGTTACCCAGAGGCGCATCGGGATTATCCCGTTCATTCAGCAGCACATCGGTACGATTGACATAGCCTATGATATCGTCGTGGTCCTTATCGAAGATAGGTACCCGGGTGAAAGGCTTGTTGATGTGCTGGCTGACAAATTCGTGTTGAGTCAGGGCGGCCGGTAGAGTGAACATCACGGTTCTTGGAGTCATGATGGCGGTAACCGGCATCTCCTTGACGCTCAGCATCTGGGTCAGAATTTTACTTTCCTGTTCATCCAGTTCACCGGACTCATGACCTATCTTGGCCATGGCGCTCATCTCTTGGCGGATATATTGGCCAGAGTCACCTTTGCCCAGTAAACGGGTAACCTTATTGGACATCCAGATAAGCGGCAGAGTGAGTCGTTCCATCCACACCAGCGCCACAGACACACTGGGGGCCATGGCTCGCCAGTAGTTGGCACCTATAGTTTTGGGGATGATTTCGGAAAAGAATAGAATGAGGAAGGTCAGTACCCCGGAGAATACCCCTAACATCTCATCGCCAAACACTTTGGCTGCCTGGGCACCGGCCACTGCCGCACCCACAGTATGAGCTATGGTGTTGAGTGTCAAAATGGCAACCAGGGGAGATTCGACATTGTCTTTTTGTTTTTGAAGACGTTCGGCAGCATCCGGATTGGACTGCCTCAATGAGGCTATATAGCTGGGAGTCACCGAAAGCAGTACGGCTTCAAATACACTACAGAGAAAAGAGACGCCGATGGCGATTAATACAATAACGATAAGCGTTAGCATAAGGGGGGAATTATCACTCCGATGCAAAGGCCAATATTAGCCCGGTGCTATTCTATCATAGAGCTTGTGAGTTGAAGCTTAATTTTCTGCTTTGCAGATCGACTCATGGGTATAAGAGCAACCGCTGAACTACTGGCTATAGTGGCGGGCTATCTGTATAATTCGCCGCCCTGCTGCAGGTTTTGGTGTTGAGGAAAGTCAAATGAGTGAAAAAAAGATCAATCTTTTGGATCTTGATCGTAAGGCAATGCGTGAGCTTTTCGTTGAATTGGGCGATAAGCCATTCCGTGCCGAACAGCTGATGAAGTGGTTGTATCACTTCGGGATCAGTGACTTTGACCAGATGACCAATATCAACAAACACCTGCGCGCCAAGTTAAAAGAGCGCTGTGAAGTGGTAGCGCCGGAGATCTCCAGCTATCAGAAGTCGGCCGATGGCACCATCAAGTTTGCCATTAATGTCGGCGAAGGTCAGGAAGTGGAAACCGTCTATATTCCGGAAGATGATAGGGCCACTCTGTGTATCTCTTCTCAGGTAGGATGTGCGCTGGAGTGCACTTTCTGCTCCACGGCTCAGCAGGGCTTTAACCGTAACCTGACAGTGTCTGAAATTGTCGGCCAAATCTGGCGGGTATCCCATTTTCTCGGCTTCCAGAAGGAAACCGGTGAGCGTCCGGTCACCAACGTAGTGATGATGGGCATGGGTGAGCCCTTGCTGAATCTGGCCAATGTGATCCCGGCGATGGATATCATGCTGGATGACTTTGGTTTTGCCCTGTCCAAACGGCGGGTAACAGTTTCTACATCAGGCGTAGTACCGGCGCTGGATAAACTGGGCGACGCCCTCGATGTAGCGCTGGCGGTCAGTATCCATGCTCCCAATGATGAGTTGCGTAACGAGCTGGTGCCTATTAACAAGAAGTATCCGCTCAATGAATTCTTGGCTGCTATTCGTCGTTATATCGCCAAGTCCAACGCTAACCGCGGCCGGGTCACGCTGGAGTATGTGATGCTCGATCATATCAACGACAGCACAGAGCAAGCCCATGAGCTTGCCAAGTTGATGAAGGATACCCCCTGCAAGGTTAACCTTATCCCATTCAATCCCTATCCGGGTTCTCCTTACGGGCGTTCTTCCAATTCCCGTATCGACAGGTTTGCCAAAGTGCTGATGGAATACGGCCTGACAGTGATAGTGCGTAAGACTCGCGGCGATGATATCGATGCCGCCTGTGGCCAGTTGGCCGGGGATATACGTGACAGAACCAAGCGTCTGGCGAAAAAACGCATGCAAGCCAATCAAATTTCGGTCACAATGGATTAACTCTTTGTTTGTCCAGATTTATAGGTTTGCCAATGAAGCACGGATTGCCAGGTTTAACGCTCGCGTTATTGCTCGGGGCCATGTTGCCCGGATGTGTGACCGAGCGAACTTATGCCGGCACGGACATTCCGGTCTCGGAACGCCAGTTTGACAAAATTGCCGCTGCCAAGGAACGGACACAGTTAGGCCTGACCTATCTGCAAAAGGGCAACTCCCAACAAGCCAAATATAATCTCGACAAGGCCATGGAATACGCCCCTCATCTTGAGGATGTGCATATTGCCATGGCTTATTACTATCAAACCGTGGGTGAAGTGGTGAAGGCCGAACAGGCCTATGAAGCCGCCATTGAAACCCGCAATGCCAGTGGCGACTCGATGAACAACTTTGGGGTGTTTCTCTGTCAACAGAAGAAATACTCTAAGGCAGAGAAGATGTTCCTAATGGCAATCGACAACCCCAGATATACCCGCACTGCCTCCAGTTATGAAAACCTGGGTATTTGCAGCCGGGATGCCGGGGAAATGGAAAAAGCGCGACTCTATTTTGAGATGGCGCTAAAGTATGAACCCAGAAGACAGGTTTCATTACTGGAACTGACAGAATTGGAGCTTGACGCCCACAACTATGCCGCAGCCAGAATACAATTGGAACGCCTCCATAGGGTGGTCCCCGAAACAGCGGAGAGTTTGGCGTTGGGCATTCACATTGAGCAAGGGTTAAATGATGACGCGGCCGCCAAGCGTTATGGAATACTGCTGTTGGCCAAATTCCCAGCGTCTCCCCAAGCCAAACAATACCGGGCAAGTATGCACTGATGACAGAGTTGAATAATCAAATCAACAAGGATGAAGATGAGAACCAAAAGGTTCCCGGGCAAGAGGATACGCTCGGGTCATTACTGAAAAGCGCACGCGAACAAAAAGGTATCACCATAGAAGATGCGGCCACCAGGCTGCACTTACGCCCCTGTATCGTGGCCGATATCGAAGCCGACTGCTTTAGCAATATAGATTCCTCTACCTATGTTCGCGGTTATGTGAAGAATTACGCTCGCATATTGGGCGTGGATAAAGACGTTATCAACGCTTGTTTGGCGCGGCAGGTCCCCAAGGTGACTGAGCCAACCATGCAAAGCTTTTCGCGCAAGACTAGCCGTCAGGCCAGCGACAGCCGTTTGATGCTGGTGACTTACCTCATCGGTTTTCTGCTGCTGGCTCTGCTGGTGGTGTGGTGGCTGCAAAAGCCTTCTGTGGTGTCCGATGTCGACTTCTCCAAACCGACGGCAGAAGAGATGCAGCAAGCCAAGGAGTTTGAATCGCACCAGGCGCAAATGGCTGAGCAGAATACACCGCAACAGCCAGTTGAAGTGCTGTCCGACAGTGAGCCGGGCGCCTCTGCGGTATCAAACCCAGCCTTGGAAACCGAGAGTGATACTGAAAGCGCTGAGGTAGAGGCAGACAGTGCCGAGGACAACACCAGCGGTGCCATCGCCAATGTCGAGACGACCGAAGTGCAACCGGCAACAGAATCTGCCTTGGCTGCGGTTGGCATAGAGCTTGATGGCGACTGCTGGATCAAACTCACAGATGCCAACGGCAAGACTCTGATAGATGGCCTGAGATCGCCAGGGCAAACCATCAGCGTGCAGGGTAAGGCGCCTTTTAAACTGGTCTTGGGCGCGCCGCAGACAGTTAGCCTGACATTTAACGGCCAGGCCGTAAGCCTTGCCGATTTCCCCAGCGGCCGGGTAGCCAGACTGACCCTGCCACAGGCATAATAGCACCAAGCAGGATAATTGAAGTGGCGCACCCAGGGCGCCGAGTCAACAGAGCAGAATACGATGTACAGTGAAAATCCGATAAAACGCCGTCCTTCCACCCGCATCTATGTCGGCAATGTGCCCATAGGTGATGGCGCTCCCATCGCAGTGCAGTCGATGACCAATACCCGCACTACAGATATAGAAGCCACAGTGGCGCAAATTCGGGCGCTGGAAACCGTAGGCGCCGATATCGTGAGGGTGTCTGTGCCTACCATGGATGCCGCCGAAGCGTTCAAGCTTATCAAACAGCAGGTCAAGGTGCCGCTGGTGGCCGATATTCATTTCGACTACCGCATAGCCCTTAAAGTGGCGGAATACGGCGCCGACTGTCTGCGTATTAATCCAGGCAATATAGGCAATGAAGAGCGTATCCGCGCCGTGGTTGAGTCTGCCCGTGACAAGAATATCCCCATCCGTATCGGGGTAAACGGCGGCAGTCTCGAAAAGGACTTGATGGACAAATACCAAGAGCCCACCCCGGAAGCCTTGCTGGAATCGGCAATGCGTCATGTGGATATTCTCGACAGGCTCAACTTCGACCAGTTCAAGGTCTCGGTGAAGGCATCGGACGTGTTCTTGGCGGTAGAGTCCTACCGTTTGCTGGCGAAACAGATTAAACAGCCATTGCACCTTGGGATCACCGAAGCCGGTGGTGCCCGTGCCGGTGCCGTTAAATCGGCCGTGGGTCTGGGTATGCTGCTGGCCGAAGGCATAGGCGATACCTTGAGAATATCGCTGGCTGCCGATCCAGTAGAGGAGATCAAAGTCGGTTTCGATATCCTCAAGTCACTGCGCATTCGCTCCCGCGGAATTAACTTTATCGCCTGCCCATCCTGCTCAAGGCAGGAGTTTGA
This sequence comes from Shewanella carassii, assembly GCF_019670705.1. Classification (NCBI taxonomy): domain Bacteria; kingdom Pseudomonadati; phylum Pseudomonadota; class Gammaproteobacteria; order Alteromonadales; family Shewanellaceae; genus Shewanella; species Shewanella carassii. The sequence continues at coordinate 2,956,921 of NZ_AP024618.1, read as the reverse complement.
TGTGATAGGCACGGTTAACGCCCTGGAGCAGCGCCTGGAAGATGTTACCACTGCCATGGATGTCTCCATCATAGGCTGTGTGGTCAATGGCCCGGGGGAAGCCCTGGTGTCCCATATTGGCCTTACCGGCGGTAACCGCAAGAGCGGTTATTATGACGAAGGTGAGCGTCAGAAAGAGCGTTTCGACAACGACAATCTGGTCGATGCCCTCGAAGCCAAAATTCGCGCCAAGGCGCAAATGATGGAAAACCGTATTTCAGTCAAAGAAGCCGAATAATTCCTGATGACGTGAATGTGAACTGGCCAGCGCTGGCCAGTTTTACGTTTGCCGGTGAAGCGCCTATAATGGCTGGCATTTTTGAATTTATAGCCCCAGAGCAAAACGAGTCGAGATAGTGGCAAAACAGATCCAAGCGATTCGCGGAATGAATGACATTCTGCCAACTCAAAGCCCCGTATGGCAAAAAGTGGAGGCGGTACTGCGCGCCTCGGTTGCCTCTTTCGGTTACAGTGAAATCCGCACACCTATCGTTGAGAACACAGACCTGTTCAAGCGTTCGATAGGGGAAGTGACAGATATTGTCGAGAAGGAGATGTACACCTTCGCCGATCGCAACGGTGACAGCCTCACCCTGCGCCCGGAAGGCACCGCCTCGACAGTCCGCGCCGGTAACGAACATGGCCTCTTGTACAACCAGGAACAGCGTCTGTGGTATATGGGCCCTATGTTCCGCCACGAGCGGCCACAGAAAGGGCGCTATCGTCAGTTCCATCAGTTCGGGGTTGAAGTTTATGGCATTAAGAGCGCCGATATCGACGCCGAAGTGTTGATGTTGTCTGCCTCTTTGTGGCAGAAGCTTGGATTGACCGAACATGTTTCGCTCGAGCTGAACACTCTGGGTGACAGCGACGAGCGCGCCGCCTATCGTGAAGCGCTGGTGGCCTTCCTCGAGCAACATAAAGACAAGCTGGATGAAGACAGCCAGCGGCGCATGTACAGCAACCCACTGCGGGTACTGGACTCTAAAGATCAGCAGGTTCAGGCCTTGCTGGCCGATGCTCCGGCGCTGATGGACTACCTGGGTGAAGACTCCAAGGCACATTTTGCCCGCTTGTGTGAACTCCTGGAGGCCGTTGGTATCCAATACAAGGTTAACCCACGCCTGGTACGCGGATTGGATTACTACAACCGCACCGTATTTGAGTGGGTCACCGATAGTTTAGGCGCTCAGGGCACTGTGCTGGCCGGTGGTCGTTACGACGGTCTGGTGAGCCAGCTTGGCGGTAAAGAAACGCCGGCAGTGGGCTTTGCCATGGGACTGGAGCGGATTGTTCTGCTGCTGGAAACCCTAGAGCTGAACGCCGATGTTGCTGCCGAAGTGGATGTCTACGTGACCGCCATGGGCGATGACTGCGTAATTGAGGCGATGAAAATTGCCCAAGAACTGCGTGAGAAGCTGCCCAAGCTTAAGGTGATGAGTCACTGCGGTGGTGGCAACTTCAAGAAACAGATGAAAAGAGCCGATAAGAGCGGCGCGGGTTTTGCGCTGATTATCGGTGAGACCGAACTGGCCAACAATAAGGTGGCGGTGAAACCGCTGCGGGGTGATGGCGCTCAGCAGGATGTTGAACGCCAGGCCCTGGCCGACTATTTGGCAGAACTGATTAAATAATTTAGAGGGGAAGTGCGGGTGGAAATCTACAGCACAGAAGAACAACAAGTTGAGGCGATCAAGCAGTTCTGGAAAGACTATGGTGTTTCGATAGTCGCTGGTGCCGTAATTGGCCTGGGTGGCCTTTATGGCTGGAACTACTATTCCGATGTCAAAGTGGAACGTGCCGAAGCCGCCTCTCAGGCTTTTAACCAGGCCTTGATGCAAGGCGGTGATGAAGCGACAGTGATGGCTGCCGCGGCCGAATTTGACAAGCAGCATGCCCAGGCCGGTTACTCGGCACTGATGCAACTGATTGTTGCCAAGAGCGCGGTTGAGGCCGGCGATTTGGCAAAAGCTGAAGCTGCCCTCAAAACCGTGATTGCCGCTAAGCCGGGTGATGCCCTGACAGCGGTTGCCACCTTGCGTCTGGCACGTATTCAAGCCGAGCAGGGCCAGGTTGCTACCGCTTTGACCACGCTGGATCAAGTCAAAAATAGTGCCTTTGCTACTCAAAGAGATGAGTTCAAAGGCGATCTGTTGCTGCGTCAGGGCGAAACCGACAAGGCGAGACTCGCTTATCAGGAAGCCGTTAAAAATGGTGGCGTGACGACCAGTCCGGCGCTGCAGATGAAACTCGATAACCTGAATCAGGCATAAGGAAGGCCAATGAAGTCGTGGTGTAAAACCCTTTTGGCTTGTGGCATGGCCATAGGCGCACTGACAGGTTGTGCTTCCAGCGATGTGGAAGAAGAACCCGTGAGTCCACTGCTGGAACTCAACGCCAGCGTATTCCCAGAGGTCAGCTGGAGCGCTTCGGTTGGCAGTGGTGTTGGCGATTATTACTCCCGCCTGCGGCCCGCAGTGCGTTACGGCAAAGTCTTTGTCGCCGACCGCTATGGTGAAGTAACCGCCTTTGACGAAACCAGTGGTGAGAAGGTCTGGAGCACCGACTTCAGTGAAGCGTTCCGTGATGGTGCCCTGAAAAAGAACAAGGGCGCCCGTCTGGCATCAGGTGTGACCGCAGCCCGTAACAAGGTGTTTGTCGGCGGTGAGAGTGGCCTATTGGCAGCGCTTGATGCCGAAACCGGTGAAGTGCTGTGGCACGCGGTAGCCGATGGCGAGCTGTTGTCCTTGCCCGCAGTGGCCGAAGACATGGTGGTGGTCAACAGCAGCTCAGGCTCGCTGGACGCCTTTAATGTCGACACAGGTGAAAAGCTTTGGAGCTATGAAGCTTCCTTACCAAACTTGACTCTGCGAGGCACCAGTTCACCGGCATATGCTCAGGGCGGTTTCTTTGTCGGTACGGCCGATGGCAAGGTCGCCGTTGTTATCAAAAACAACGGTCAACCCGCTTGGGAGCAACCGATCTACACCCCTAAAGGTGGCAATGAGTTCAGCCGTATGGCCGATGTCGATATGACGCCGCTGTTGCTGGGTGATAACCTGTACGCGGTGAGCTACAACGGTAACCTGGTGAGCATGGAAATGCGCAGTGGCCGTATTGTTTGGTCACGCAAGTACTCCAGTTTCCACGAGCTAGACAGTGCGGGCTTGAGCCTGTTTCTGGTGGACGATCATAGCCGTGTATACTCAGTGGACAGACGTAACGGTCTGGAGCTGTGGAGTAACTCGGAACTGGTCAACCGGGATCTGACCGCACCGGCTGTGTTCCGGGACTATGTGGTTGTGGGTGACTTTGAAGGTTATCTGCACTTTATCGATCGCAGCAACGGCCAAATTGTGGGTCGGGTGCAGATCGACAGCTCGGGCCTGTTCAGTCAACCTCTGGTGGTTGACGATAAAATCTATCTGCAGACCCGGGATGGCAAAATTGCCACAGTAACTCTGCCCTGAACCCAGGCTTTGATACTGCCAAGCCCCTGGGAGTGTGTTCCGGGGGCTTTTTATTGAGAAGTTTTAAAGAGGCAAAAAGATGATTCCTGTAGTGGCCCTGGTAGGGCGACCCAATGTCGGTAAGTCGACCCTGTTCAATCGTCTGACCCGCACCCGTGATGCACTGGTGGCGGATTACCCAGGCTTGACGCGGGATCGTAAATACGGTCGTGCCTATCTGTCAGGTTACGAATTCATCCTGGTGGATACCGGCGGTATTGACGGCACCGAAGAAGGCATAGAAACCAAGATGGCCGAGCAATCGCTGGCGGCTATCGAAGAAGCGGATGTAGTGCTGTTTCTGACAGATGCCCGCGCCGGTTTGACCGCGGCCGATCAGGCCATAGCCCAACATCTTCGTAGTCGGCAAAAGACCACCTTCGTGGTGGCCAACAAGATTGACGGTATCGATGCCGATTCCGCCTGCGCCGAATTCTGGGCCCTGGGCTTGGGTGAGGTGTATCAGATGGCGGCGGCTCATGGCCGTGGTGTTACCAATATGATTGAGTATGCGCTGGCTCCTTTTGCCGAGGCGATGGGGATTAACCCGGATGCGCCCGAGGAAGAGAAGGTTGACGAGCGTCAATACACAGAAGAGGAAGCCGAAGCCGAACAGGCCAGACTGCAGGACCTGCCTATCAAGCTGGCGATTATCGGCAAGCCCAACGTGGGCAAGTCGACCCTGACCAACCGCATCCTCGGTGAGGAGCGGGTAGTGGTTTATGATGAGCCGGGCACCACCCGCGACTCCATCTATATTCCAATGCAGCGTGAAGGCCGTGAGTACGTCATCATAGATACCGCCGGGGTGCGTCGCCGCGCCAAGGTGCATGAAGTCGTTGAAAAGTTCTCGGTGATTAAAACCCTGAAAGCGGTTGAAGACGCCAACGTGGTGCTCTTGGTTATCGATGCCCGAGAAGGTATCGCCGAGCAGGATCTTGGTTTGCTGGGTTTTGCCCTCAACGCCGGTCGGGCGCTGGTGATTGCGGTCAACAAGTGGGACGGCATAGACAACGACGTCAAGGAAAGGGTCAAGAGTGAGCTGGACCGTCGTCTGGGCTTTATCGACTTTGCCCGCATTCACTTTATCTCGGCGCTGCATGGCACAGGCGTGGGTCATCTGTATGAATCCATCGAAGAAGCTTACGACAGCGCTACTCGCAGGGTGTCCACTTCGCTGCTGACCAAGATCATGCAGATGGCGCAGGACGACCATCAGCCGCCTCTGGTCAATGGTCGCCGGGTCAAGCTCAAGTATGCTCACGCCGGTGGTTACAACCCGCCTATCGTGGTAGTACACGGCAACCAGGTATCCAAGCTGCCGGATTCCTACAAGCGCTATATGATGAACTACTACCGCCGCTCGCTGAAGGTTGTGGGTACGCCCATCCAGCTGCGCTTCCAAGAAGGGGCCAACCCCTTTGAAGGCAAGGGGGAGAAACTGACCCTGAGCCAGGAAAGACGCCGCAAGCGGATGATGGCGCACATCAAGAACAAGAAAGCCTGATAGGGTTTTCGCAAAACAAAGCCGGGTTTGACCCGGCTTTGTTGTTTCTGATGGCCAACATCACACCTGAATTGGGGGGTATGTTTAATCAATGGCCAGTGAACTGGAATAATATCTACGAACGACTCACAGTTGGGTCCTTTCCTAGCGAGGAGCATGTATCTGATTGATGCTATTCCTCTATGATAGCTTCAATTCTTGAGAGCAGCGCGCCCTGTTTCAACTGGGTGCGCATCTGCTCGCCGACTAGGGCGTCCTGGCTGTTTTCGAGGACTTTCCCGGCTTCGTTCTTGCTGATGCTGTAACCTCTGGACAGAGTCGATAGTGGGCTGACACTTTCCAGCGAATGGGCGCTGGCCCCCAGGCGTGCCTTGGCCTCTTTCAGTTTATCGGCTATGGCATCCTGCAACTGTTGACCGAGATAATTCAATCTGCTGCCTTCCAGGCTCAGCTTGTGGGCCGGGCTCTGGGATTCGAGGCGGCTCTTGAGCTGTAGCTGTCTGTGTTCCAGCCGGTGCAGGCGATTGTTGATGGCGGCCGTCATTCTCAGTTGCTGCTCATCAAACTGTTGTACCAGCTGCTCCAGCCGCCGCTTGGGATCCTGGCGTTGCAATTTGTGATCCAGCAGTGACAGCGGTTGGCGTTTGGCTAAGTGCCAGTGTTGCCAGCCCTGGCGCAGCCTGGCCATGGTAGTGGTCAGCTTTTGCCGCTTGTTGTCGACATCCTGGGATACTAGCTCGGCGGCGGCCGATGGGGTCGGGGCACGCAGATCGGCGACATAGTCACTGATACAGGTATCCACTTCATGGCCCACCGCTGAAATTACCGGCAGGGCGCTGTTGTAGATGGCGTGGGCCAAATTTTCATCGTTGAAACACCACATATCTTCCAGGCTGCCGCCACCGCGGGTCAGCAGTAACAGATCCACTTCCAGCCTCTGGTTGGCCAGCGTGAGCGCCTCAATAAGCTGGTTGGCGGCAGTGTCGCCCTGAACCTGTGAGGGGTAGATCACCACTTCGATGGAAGGATCGCGGCGTTTCAGTACATGCAGTACATCGCGTATGGCGGCGCCAGTGGGGGAGGTGATCACCCCGATGCGCTGGATATTGGCCGGTAGTGGTCGTTTGGTATCGGCGGCAAACAGGCCTTCTGCCGCGAGCTTCAGCTTCAGCGCTTCATACTGCTGTGCCAGCAAGCCATCACCGGCCGGAAGCATGGTTTCGATAAGCAGTTGATAATCGCCCCTTGGCTCATACACACTCAGGGCGGCCCGCACCAGCACTTGCTGGCCGTTGACCGGGCGGAAGGTCACGTTCTGGTTGCGGCCACGGAACATGGCGCAGCGAATTTGCGAATGATTGTCCTTGAGTGTCAGATACCAGTGGCCCGAACTTGGACTGGCAAAGTTGGAAATTTCACCATTGAGCCAAATTCTGCCGAGGTTTCCCTCCAACAAGGCGCGAACTTCGGCATTGAGGCGGGAGACGGTATATACCTGTTTTTTGGGCTCTGGCATGGAATTTGCGTTCAAATTGGAATTTTTCTCTATTTTCCCATTTACCACCCCGGGGTTGCAAGGTATAATGCCGCCGCAATATTTCACCTTCAATCTAACCCCCGGGGAGATGTTGCAATGCTACGATTAATTAAAGAAGCGCTTACCTTTGACGATGTGCTGCTGGTTCCGGCCCACTCGACCGTTCTCCCTAATACCGCTAATCTCAAGACCCGTTTGACCGACAAGATCGAACTGAATATTCCCTTGGTATCCGCCGCAATGGATACAGTGACCGAAGCTCGTCTGGCGATTGCCATGGCGCAGGAAGGTGGTTTGGGCTTTATTCATAAGAATATGAGTATTGAGCAACAGGCTGAAGAAGTTCGTAAAGTGAAGATCTATGAAGCAGGTGTAGTCCAACAGCCTGTGACTGTGAAGCCTTCTACGACTCTGGCCGAACTCAAGGTATTAACCGAAAAGAACGGATTTGCCGGCTATCCGGTAGTAAATGAAGCCAATGAGTTGGTGGGTATTATCACTGGCCGTGACGTGCGCTTCGTGACCGATACCAACCGCCTGGTTTCTGAAATCATGACCCCGAAAGAGCGTCTGGTGACTGTACCTGAAGGCACCAAGCTGGATGAAGTACAAAAGCTGATGCATTCCAACCGCATTGAAAAAGTACTGGTTGTGAATAGTGAATTCCAGCTCAAGGGGCTGATCACAGTTAAAGATTTCGAAAAAGCCGAACGTAAGCCCAATGCCTGTAAAGATGAGCTGGGTCGTTTGCGTGTTGGTGCCGCTGTTGGTGCCGGTCCAGGTAACGAAGAACGTGTTGATGCGCTGGTCAAAGCCGGTGTCGATGTACTCTTGATTGACTCTTCTCACGGCCATTCTGAAGGCGTTTTGCAACGTATTCGCGATACCCGTGCCAAATACCCGGATCTGCAGATCGTTGGTGGTAACGTGGCAACAGCCGAAGGCGCCCTGGCGCTGGTTGAGGCCGGTGTGAATGCGGTTAAAGTCGGTATTGGCCCAGGCTCTATCTGTACTACCCGTATCGTTACCGGTGTGGGTGTACCACAAATCACTGCGGTTTCTGATGCTGCCGCTGCTGTTAAACACCTGGGCATCCCTGTGATTGCCGATGGTGGTGTTCGCTTCTCCGGCGATCTGGCCAAGGCGCTGGCGGCCGGTGCATCATGCATCATGGCCGGTTCCATGTTTGCCGGTACCGATGAATCTCCAGGCGAAACTGAACTTTACAAGGGCCGTGCTTATAAGTCATACCGTGGTATGGGGTCTCTGGGCGCCATGTCAAAAGGCTCTTCTGATCGCTACTTCCAGAGCGACAACGCTGCCGACAAACTGGTACCTGAAGGTATCGAAGGCCGCGTTCCCTATAAAGGCAAAATCAAAGAGATTATCCATCAGTACATGGGCGGTCTGCGCTCCTGTATGGGGCTGACAGGTTGCGCCACCATTCAGGAATTGGGTGAAAAGGCCCAGTTCGTCAAGGTGACTTCTGCCGGTATGGGCGAATCTCACGTTCACGATGTGACTATCTCCAAAGAAGCGCCGAACTACCGTTCAGGCGTTTAACAAATTCGGGGCGGCATGAGTGTCGCCCTTGGTTTATAAGCAGATAAAAACTGTGCCTGTTACGGCAGGCACTGCAATCAAACTAAAGAGATAAAGGTTATCAATGAGCAATATTCATGAGCACAAGATACTGATCCTTGATTTCGGATCCCAGTATACCCAGCTGATTGCCCGTCGTATCCGCGAAATTGGCGTTTACTGTGAACTCTGGGCCTGGGATGTCAGTGAAGAGCAAATCCGCGAGTTTGCCCCTCAGGGCATTATTCTGGCCGGTGGTCCCGAGAGTGTCACCGCCGACAATTCTCCCCGTGCCCCTGAGTATGTGTTTAACGCAGGCGTGCCTGTACTGGGTATCTGCTACGGCATGCAGACCATGAGCGAACAGCTGGGCGGCAAGGTTATCCAGGGCATAGGCGAGGGTGAGTTCGGTTACGCGCAAATCGAACTGCTGGCCGAATCTGCACTGTTCAAAAACATCGAAGATGCCGTTAATGAAGCCGGTCGTCCATTGCTGGATGTATGGATGAGCCACGGTGACAAGGTCTCGGCCATCCCTGAAGGTTTTGTCGCGGTTGCCAAGACCGAAACCTGCCCATTCGCCGCCATGGCCAATGAAGCCAAAGGTTTCTACGGCGTGCAGTTCCACCCTGAAGTGACCCATACCCGTCAGGGCAAGCGTATGCTGGAGCATTTCGCGCTGGAAATCTGTGGCTGTGAAGCCAAGTGGAAACCCGCTTCCATCATCGAAGACGCCGTTGAGCGCCTGAAAAAGCAAATAGGTGACGACGAAGTAATCCTGGCGCTTTCCGGTGGGGTTGACTCCTCTGTTACCGCCATGCTGCTGCACCGCGCCATCGGCGACAGACTCACCTGTGTGTTTGTCGACAACGGCCTGCTGCGTCTGAACGAAGGCGAGCAAGTGATGGAGATGTTCGGCGACCACTTCGGTCTTAACATCATCAAGGTTGAAGCCGAAGACAGATTCCTCAATGCCCTCAAAGGCGAAAACGACCCAGAAGCCAAGCGCAAGATCATCGGCCGGGTGTTTGTGGAAATCTTCGACGAAGAAGCCGGTAAGTGCGTTAACGCCAAGTGGCTGGCCCAGGGCACCATCTACCCTGATGTCATCGAATCTGCCGGCAGCGCCACAGGCAAGGCCCATGTGATCAAGTCGCACCATAACGTCGGCGGTCTGCCGGAAGATATGGAGCTGGGGCTGGTTGAGCCGCTGCGTGAACTGTTCAAAGACGAAGTACGCAAGATTGGCCTGGAGCTGGGTCTGCCTTACGACATGCTCTATCGCCACCCATTCCCTGGCCCAGGCCTGGGCGTACGGGTACTCGGCGAAGTCAAGAAAGAGTACTGCGATCTGCTGCGCCGCGCCGATGCCATCTTCATCGAAGAGCTGCGCAAAGCCGAACTGTACGACCGTGTCAGCCAGGCCTTCACTGTGTTCCTGCCGGTTCGCAGCGTAGGTGTAATGGGCGATGGCCGCAAGTACGACTGGGTTGTGTCTCTGCGCGCCGTGGAAACCATCGACTTTATGACAGCCCATTGGGCTCACCTGCCGTACGACTTCCTCGGCCGGGTGTCCAACCGCATCATCAATGAAATCGACGGCATCTCCCGCGTGGTGTACGACATCTCAGGCAAGCCACCGGCAACGATTGAGTGGGAATAAGCCCTCTCGGGATAGTGATTTAAAAAGGCGCTTCGGCGCCTTTTTTCTATTAGTACTCTATCAGCCTTAAATCGTGGGATTTGTGAATACTTTTATAGGTTTTTTGGGGCATTAAACTGATAATGGAGTTTAGCTTTCTACCCCAAAACCTTGCGGAGGTATTTGGTTTCTTCGCTTTGATGTTCATTCTGATGCTGGCTTTCTATTTTTTGGCAGTGGCTTCACAACACCATATACGGCCTGAAGGTGAAAGTGTAGTGGCATAGTGACTCTGGCGTAGCTGTTTGTACAACTTGCCGCCGCATAATTTATCACGCTGGACATAGCCATAAATCCACTCGTGACTGACGTTATATCCGATGATTTTACCAACACCGGCTATTTGTTCTGGACTTCACTTCTCATTGAGACCGAACTCAACAAAGGTGATGGTCAGTCCAGACACTCTAGACTTCGCGGACTGACAACGGCGTTTTAATGCCTTCGCCTGAGCGACTTCCGGCAAGTAATGGTTAACCCGAATTCGATTACGATTTACTTCCCGGCTGATTGTGCTGTGACTTACTTTCAGACGTTTTCCTATCTCCCGATAACTGAAACCCTCGCGTAAATAGGCCTCAATCTGGTATCGTTGTCCCTCGATAAACTGCTTGTAATTCATGGTAACTACTCATGTTTGTTTGGCGACAACAGAGTATCACCAACAGGCAGTTGATCTCTCCTCACCGTTTAACCATGAGTGGTGCACTTATTATCTGAATTCGGGAATAGTAATCCAAGAAAAATAAGTTCAGCTTTTCGACCGGTAACCGCGGGATGGAGCCTATCCACGAGCGTTAAAAATGAGTAAAAACAAGTATCCCATTAAGCAAATTGCACAGCTTTAATTTTGAGTCTACTATAACTTTATGTTATTGATGTTTTAAGTTTGATTATGCTTTTTAGGTTTAAATAATCTTAAAATTTTTCGATATTTTGTATGATAGGGATATTATTACTTATGAAATTATCTAGCCAAGGTTTTGGTTTGCTTTTGATGCTATTCTTTCTGGTTGCCTGCGACCGAACCTCAATGTCTTCGGATACAAATAAAGAGTTTACAATTGAGGTGATCCGCGCGCCCTTATCCGTTGAAGTGGGTCAATCTACGGTGGTTGAGGTTCAGTTTCAACAAAATGGACAAAATATTAATGGTGCAAGTTACCTCTGGATGGACGAGAGTGCATCACCAATTGGCTTAGGTAGTAACAGTAATAAGGGTTTCTTTGTCGCACCGTCAAATCTTGAGCAAGCGAGCATTCGTGTAACAGCTAGTTTTTCAGGTATCTCGGTAAGCAAGGATGTTACCATAGACATCACCTCACCGGTTGACGTTATTGGAGATGTTGAGTCATTAGAGGTTACAGGCCCAACGGAAGTTACTTCGGAACACAAGGTCATTTTAAATGCGGCCTATACGGTTAATGGGTTGGTTGATAGCGACAAGGCAGTAATTTGGGAACTGTTCAGTGAACAAACAGTATCTTGGCAACAAATAGATAATCGAGTCGAGTTTACAGCACCTGATGTTTTTCAGGACACAGAGTTATATTTCTCGGCACAGACTGAAGATGCCAGCGGCCTGTTGTTTGATACGATTGTGGTTCTCACGGTTAAGCCCAAGGGCATCAGCTTTGTTAACCAGATTAATACCGGAACGGGCAAAGTTGACGCAAACTCTCAATCGTCACACACAGTTAAGCAAAGCACTTCAGGGCAAACAGTTCACTTAACGGCAAAAGCCGAAAAATCCGGTGGCGGTGGAAGCTTCAGCTATGAATGGCAGCAATTGAGCGGTACCACAGTCAACTTAATAGACAGCGCCAGCCAAACCGCGTCTTTCGTCGCGCCCAAGCAGCCGGGAAAACTCGAATTTAAAGTAACAGCTAGGGAAGTCAGTAGCGGGAAAAGCACATCACAAACACAGCTAGTAGAAATAAAGCCTGGACCTTTTCAGCCTCAGCAAGGCGCTAAGTATCAAGTGTACAATGGTCATGGCTCTGTTAGTTTGACTGCAGAGGTTAATGGTGGCACGGGGCCTTTTACCTATAAATGGACGCAAACAAAAGGTCCAGACGCTACGATTAGTAGTGTTAATGAAAAAACTACCGAGGTTACGCCGCCAGCGGTTGCAACCGATACCGACTTCCAATGGGTCGTGCAAGTAACTGATGCCAATGGTCACCAAGTGAGTATTACACACGATATTCAAGTGAAGGCAACTGCGTCTTTGTCGGTACAGATTATTAAACCAAAGGGCTGCACCACCAACTGTTTAGTTGAAGAAGGGGATTCAGTGTATCCTGCAGCAACTATTACCGGTGCGCTTGGTCGTGTATCAGTATTGTGGGAGAGCAGCGATGTTACCTTAACTGATGCAACAACAGAGCACCCCGCGTTTGTTGTGCCCAATGTCAATGCAGAAACAGGTATTAGAGTCAATGTTACTGTAACAGATGGCACCAGTACCGTTTCCGATTCGCTACTTTACACCGCTAAACCCGTATTTAAGCTGGTGCCTCACCAAAACCAAATAGGTAGTCACTTGGCAACAGGCCCGGGAGTCAGTACAGCAGCTCCCGTTCAGGTAGAATCCGGCAAAACTTTTAAACCAAGTATCGATATCCATATTCCCCCGTTAGACAACGGCGCATCTCTTTCTTACCGGTGGACGGTGATTGAACCTAATCCGAAACCTAGCGACTTGATAATTGTGGGTGACAATACAGCTCAGCCCATCATCAATGCGCCATCAGTAAGCAGCAATACCAACATCAAGCTTCAGGCAACCATTACCTATACCTCTACCGAAGGTAAAGTGATTACTAAAACAACTGATACTCAGTTTCAGGCAGTGCCTGCTAATGCGCCAAGCAAACCCACTCTTGCGCTTAGTATGGCTGGGCATGAAAGCGTATATAGTGGTCATGTGGTGCAACCAAAAACAACGGTGATGAACGCCAGTGGTCCCCTAAGCTATCAGTGGACGCAATTAAGTGGCCCAACCATTACGATTGCAGACGATAAAACGGATTCACCAAGTTTTACTGCTCCTAGCGTGAGCGGCCATCAGGATATTGTGATAGAAGTCGAAGTGAGTGATGGCTCTGCCGTAGCCAAAGCACAAATGACGGTGACCGTCGACCCCGTGGTCGCGCCACCCAAACTACCATTAACGGTAACCGCCTCTAATGATGCGACCATTACAGCAAATCAGACGGTGAAGCCAAGAGTCAGTGTTGGCAATACTTTTGGTACGCTCAGTTATAGCTGGGTAGAAACCACAAGTTCAGGCATTACCCTAACAGATGCAAACACCGCCACCCCAAGCTTCATTGCTCCAAGTGGCCCTGCAACTGTAACCCTTAAAGTAACGGTAAATGATACCGCTAACGGCTCTGCGACCGACAGTGTCACTTACCATGTTAACGATGCCTTGCAAGTCACCGCCGGCCCAGCGACTCGTACATTGGCAGAAGGTAATACTCTCAAACTACTGGCATCGGTTAAAGATGCCGATGGTGCGGTAAGCTATGCATGGACAATTGCAGATGCCAGCACAACATTTCTCACGACAAAAAACATTACCAATGCATCCTCAGCGAATGCAAGCTTGGACCTGCCCAATGTGGATGCCAATACCACCATTAAACTGCAAGTCACGGCAACGGATTCGGTCAATACGGCTACCGCTACGATGGCTGTGACCATTCAAGATCGTCATATGAGCGTCGACTTGGGTGCTGACTTTGATTTGCCACCGATGCAAACGGGGCACTTGAACGCGAACGTTGCAGGGGGGAAACCACCCTACACCTATAGCTGGACAGATGATACGAATGCCGTACTGAGCAGTACCAATGATGCGAACCCATCATTTATCGCGCCGTTTCTGACCCATGAAGCACAGCTTAACTATAATCTCACGGTAACCGACAGTTTAGGTAATACAGCTAAAGATAGCATTGTAGTTACCGTACCCGCTTTGCCTTTACTAGTCAGCGCTGGCAATGATTTTTCTGTAGCTGAAAGTTTAAGTGGTGTGCAGTTGCACGGTAGCGTGCAACATGCCAATGCACCAGTTTATGCTTGGACACAGATTTCTGGCATAGATGTAACCCCTTTAATAAATGCAAACACTTTGAATGCATCATTTACCTCTCCTGCGAAAGCGGCGGGCACCAGCGAAGACTTGGTATTTGAACTGTCGGTTACCAGCAATGGCATAGTCAAAAAAGACCAAGTAACAGTTACAGTGCAGGGCCAGCCCGATTTATCGGTACATGTTACTCCTGCTCTTTATGTCAATGAAGGACAAAGTGTTAGTTTAGTCGGTACGGTGATCGATGCAGACTCAAGCAGCCCTGCAACGGTGCAAAGTTTAACGTGGAGCCAATTTCCTACGGCGGCCAGTCCCGTTACGCTCAGCAATAGCGGCGTAACGGGCGATGTACGCAGTTTAACCAGTACCTTTACGGCGCCAGCTTTTGCTACCAACAACCAATACGTCTTTACCTTTACGGCTCAAGGCACGGGAAATAGAGTATCGAAAACGGCGATGGTGGAAGTATTGGCCGCGCCTAGCATTAGTGCAGGGGCTGATCTGCGCGTGCGCGCTGGGCAAACCGTGAACTTAAGTGCCACTGGCATCAGCATTGCGAGTTACCAATGGGCGCAAACCGCAGGCTCGCCAACGGTTACGTTAAATAATGCGGATAAATATAATCCTTCATTTACCGCACCTGATGTGACGAGTGATACCACGCTTACCTTTATCGTAACGGGAACCCCTATCGCAGGTGGCGCTGCACAACAAGACACGATTAATGTTGTGGTCTACGAGCCGGCTATTGTGGTAAGGCCAAAAGGTGCAACAAACCTAAGCTTTACAGAAGGCGATCCCGCTTTAGATATCACGGTCGATTTTGTGAGTAGCGTTGGCAACGCACCAGTGACGCCAACAACGATCACTTGGTCGGTTACCCCGGATATGGCACCTGCTGGCACGTTCGGACCTCTAAATGCCGCTACCATTGGTATTAACCCACAAGTTGGATCGGCTGGCACTTATAAACTTGATATTGTCGCGGGTGATACGCCGGATCATTATCAGGCTGGCAGTCAAAGTTATACAGTGGTGATCAAATCAGGTACCCCGACTACGCCACCGCTAATAGACAGTAGCAAACTGACAGCTGCACTCAAAAGCATAAACACGGATCTGACTTCACTAAATGGTATCGATAAGTTAGTGAGTTTGCATGCACCGGCAATTACCGGCGGCACGCCACCCTACTCCTATCGCTGGACGCCGCCTGCCAAAGGCGTGGTGCTAAGCGGTGAAACAACCGATAACCCAACGGCAACCATTAGCAAACCTGCGAGCGAATGCACCTATATCGGAGGGGATATTACGCTGACGGTCACTGATGCTAAAGGTCAAACGGTGAGCGCCACCTTGCCTGTCAAAAACAGCCGTGGGGGTGATGCGGTTAACCCAACACCGACATCACCGGTGTCGTGCGATGTGTGTCGTGGGCCTAAATTTATCTGCGAGCGTTCGCACAAGACCGCTGTCTGTGGCTCTGTTGCCGCTGGTAATCCTGAATCATTGGCTTCCGCTGAGTTTTACAAATATCAATATTGCATCAATGATGTCGAAAACCTCATCGATGGATCACGTTATGTGACACGTCGCTGTGCCACTGCTGAAACAGTGAATAAAGAGCTGGAGAGCCGGGCAAAAAACCCTGCTTGGCTAGGTAAACTCACTTCGGTTGGCACTGACCCCGCTGTTGGCTGTCAGAAGTATAACGTGCACGATTTACAAGATGCGCATTTTAGTTGCTCCTTCGTCTGTAAAGGGAAAGTCGGTGGTGGGTTCGATTCAGGTGGCGCTCGCGGGTGTAATATTGAAACCGTACCGGCAGTCAGCAACAATTCAATACAGTTATCAGAGAGCGATTACCCAGTGCCAACAGCGCCGGCCACGATTCCTGGCACCGGCTCGCCAGGTACCTGTCCTAACGGTATTCAACCTGCGATGTAAATAGCCTACAGCATAAAATCCCCCACTCATGAGAGATAGTGGGGGGTTATCTCGAGCTTTATAGTGGTCAACTAATTCCCGACAGTAAGTTAAGCCAATTCTCAGCGTGAACAGAAGCATCGCCACCATTATATTGATGGGGGCGATGCCGATTGTAATAGTGCATCTGTAAACCTCCTCGAGGTTTCTTGCTGGGAACTCATTTTTTGATGCGTTTTAAAAATGTACTGCGACAAGTTGGAGGCACAAGATGGATAGAATTACCTCGGGTCTGAGGCGGCTTAGTGTTGAAGAGATACAAGAGCTTCGTCGTAATATGCAAGAGTCCTCAGCCTGGGCCAAAGCCGAACTAAAACATCGACGAGCCGCAAAAAATCAAACAAATCTGCGCATGGTATAGATGATGGTATCGAGAAAAGCTACCTTTCTAACTGGCTGTTATTTAGGTATATTTTCTTCTCATTGATCTTCGAGTGGGAATAATTACCCATTAGGTAATTAGCCGCAATAAGACGCAGTAAATAGAAATAAGCCCATGACAATCATGGGCTTTTTTTGGTTCATCGCAGATTAACGTGGACTGGAAATGAAAACGGTTGGAGAGTTATTATTTAGTCGCCAAACAAAAACAATGACCAACCCCAACCGTTCTCAATGTCGAATATTACCTGTCCCATTGCGCTCTGGGAAAGTTTTGAAGCTGTCCATACTGAAAAATGTTAGTGTTCTAAAATGTATGTGCCCAAAGTGATGTTTGGGGCACATACATTCATCAACCATTCACAAATTTGAGATTCGAGAATATTTTTAATATTGCTTTAAGGGCAAAAAAGTTGTCACGGTTAAGAATATATGCAGATGATATCTTTATTGTCTCTGAGAGCATCTTTAAATACATCTTCTACTATATCAAGATCTTCTTCAAAGTCATCATTATCTTCGAAGTAAATTTCTTTATATTTATTTTGAGTGGCAGCAATGAATCCCTCTATTTCAGAGTGCTTAATATAACTTATGCTTGTGTCTGGTAAAGATGGCATTAGATCATCACGGGACATAAAAATGTCATATAACGTGGGTTCTGAGAAATAGTCGCCGGCAATAGTAGTTACATATTCTGCAAAATAGCCACTGCAACCTGAACTATGGCAGATCCCATCCATATATTCACAGTTTGAGTTGATGATTTCTGAAATTTTTCCGTTGGAGATTTCTTCGTGATCTTCAGAAGCAATAATCTCTTTTATCTTGTCTAAATTTGTTTTGTAGAATGAAAGCTCGTAGCTCATAAAAATATCCTTTTATATTGAATTCCCTAATGGTTATTATCAATCATAAAGTTAATGGGGGAAATAGTTCACTTGTTGTACTTTCTAAATTTTAGAGTGGGTACAAGAATAGATTATTGAGTTAGCTAAATCCCTACTGTAACCAATATGATGATGTTTGAGAGAAACCTTATAGTCAATAGGTCTATTGAGGGGGACAGGGACTGACAGCCAGTCTCAATCAATGGTTTTAAAAAGAGTCCTTTCTCGGTTAGCCTTCTGACGCCGATTTTTCATCTCCATCTTTAAAATAATTAACCCACACTCGGCGATTGCAATATCTCTTCATCCACCCAATGGAGCAGTTTCTTGATGGCTTTGGATAGCACCTGGTTCTGGCGCACTATGTACCCCAGGCTGGCGGAAGGGAAGCTGGGCAGTGGGGTAATGCTGGACTGCAAATTGAGTTTCGGGTGCAGGGCGAAGTCCGGCACTATGGCGATGCCGAAGCCGGCTTCGGCCCAGTCGATTTGGGCATCCACGCTGCCCACTTCCATGATGCGGTATTCCGGCAGTTTGAGCTCAGGCAGTGCCGGGTCAATCAGATCCCGGGTACGGGTGTCGTGCCCCAGCAGTATCAAGGTCGGTGCTTCCTGCGGGCTGGGGATTTTTCCTTTCTGCCAGGCCTTGAGATCATTGCCCAAGGCGTACCATTTCACTTGTTTCAGCTCGGTAAAATGCAGCGGCTGACTCTCTTTTTGCGCCATCACAAAGCCGAGATCTGCCTTGGCACTTTTTACCAGGTCTGCCGCCTGCGAGGAGGTGGTGTTCAGCAGAGTCAGGTCGATGCCGGGGAATTCGGTTTTGAACGACTGAAACGGGCCTATCAGCAGCCATCTGGAAATAATATCGCTGGCGGCTATGGTCATGGTGCCCTGGCACAGATCATTGATGGCGTTGAGATCGGCCTGGCAACTTTGCAGCTCCATCAGGGTGTTGTGCGCACTCCTTAGCAAACGCTCACCGGCTTGGGTCAGCCGAAATGGATTACGCTCAATCAGCTTTACTCGGGTGGTTTGCTCCAACTGCTTGATATGCAAGCTGACATTGGGTTGAGTCATATGCAGCTCATTGGCCGCCTTGCCGAAGTGTTCGAGGCGGGCCAGGGTGACAAAGGTTTTAAGCCAGTGGAGTTCGAGCATAACAGCCTCTTTAAGAGTTTTTTAAGCGGTACTTTTACAGCGTTAGGGCAGGCGCTTTATGGTTGGCGGCTTGGTCATGGCCATGGCCTTAATCATGGCCTTAGTCACGGCAATTGCCCGCTATCTTCGATTCCGATGCAAAGTATCTCGATATGGATTTCTTATCAAGCCAATAATGATTATTAATTTTTCTTATTTATGCCGTGGTCATAGGATAGACAGGTTTTTGTTTAGGAGAACTGGAAATGTCGTCTATCGTTGTAGTTGGTGCAAACTGGGGTGATGAAGGTAAAGGCCGTATCGTGGACTATCTGGCAGATAGCGCAGCGGCGAGTATACGTTTTCAGGGCGGCAACAATGCCGGCCACACAGTTGTGAATGACTTTGGTACATTCAAACTGCATCAACTGCCTAGCGGCGTATTCAATCCTGGTTGTTTGGCGGTATTGGGTCCCGGCATGGTGATAAGCCCGGCGCCACTTTCCGAAGAGATTGCCGAGGTAAAAGCCGCCGGTGTCAATGTCAATTTGTGCATTTCCGACCGGGCGACTCTGTGCCTGCCAATCCACGCCATTGAAGATACTCTGGAAGAGGAGCGTCTCGGTGACGGCGCTTACGGTTCTACCCGCCAGGGCATTGCCCCGGCTTACGGTGACCGGGTAATGAAAAAAGGCATTCTGGTGGGTTGGTTGAAGCAGCCTGAAGTATTGCGTGAACGTATCCAGTTTATGCTGGACTGGAAACTGCCGCAGCTCAAGGCGCTGTATCCCTCCTTTGAATTTTCGCAAACCGCAGAAGAGATGACCGCCTGGTTGCTGGAAGTGTCTGCCCCTTGGCGTGATGCCATCTGCAACGTGAGCGAGCCACTGAAAGCGCTGCAGGCAAAAGATGAAAACCTGTTGTTTGAAGCCCAGTTGGGCGCGGGTCGTGACCTGGTTTACGGTGAATACCCTTGGACCACATCTTCCAACGTGACTGCCGCTTATGCCGGCCTCGGCAGTGGTTTACCGGCACTGCGCCCCGAGCGGGTGATTGCCGTAGCCAAGTCCTTCAGCTCATCAGTGGGAACCGGCACCTTGATCACCGCCATGGAAGAGCAGGACAGCTTCCGCGAAGCCGCCAATGAGTACGGCGCGGTAACCGGGCGTCCCCGTGATATGGGCTATTTCGATGCCGTGGCCACCCGTAATGGTGTCGAGCTGCAGGCGGCGACCGAAGTGGCGCTGACCAAGCTGGATTGTTTGAGTGGGATGCAGGATCTGAAAATCTGCATCGATTATCAGGGCGATCACAGCGAAAACCCGATTTGGCCACAAACCTCAGCCTTGGCGCCGGTTTATGAGCAGATGGAAGGCTGGAGCGAAGACATCACGGCTTGCCGCACTTTTGAGAGCCTGCCTCTGGCGGCACAAAAGTACGTGCAGCGGGTTGAAGAGCTGATGGGCGTACCGGTAAAAATGATCTCTGTCGGCCCAGAGCGGGCGCAGATGATCCTCCGCTAACGGTTTTTCTCAGTGCATTGGGGCGGGTGTGTGAGCGCCCCAAAACAATGCGCTGGAAGTCTCTGACAGCAACAGGCTGTATATTGAAGGCCTCATTCACTCGGTTGGTGAATGAGGCCTTGTCGTTTGCAGCTCTTGCTTATTCACGTGAATGCTTTGGATTGCGTTTATTTCCCGGTATGAGCACACAAGTCTGCAAGAGTGTGAAAGTGTGCCGCTTTGTCTCAATCTACAGACTGAGAGCCAAAATCTGGGCGGCAAAGGGATAAGTTGTTAGCGCAGCTACTGAGCGGCAGTTTGGCGGTATCACGCATGCTGTTATACTGGCGCCGCATTGAGAACGGATGGGTAAAATGACAGAGAATCGCGACTTACATTGGATGCAGTTGGCCATGGAGATGGCGCAAAAGGCTGAGGCCCTCGGGGAAGTGCCGGTAGGGGCCGTGCTGGTCAAAGATGACCAGCTCATTGCCTGCGGCTGGAACCAACCTATTGCCGCCAACGACCCCTGCGCCCATGCAGAAATCCTCTGCCTCAGGCAGGCGGGCAGTCAACTGGAAAACTACCGTCTGCTGGATACAACCCTCTATGTGACCCTAGAGCCTTGCGCCATGTGTGCCGGGGCCATGGTGCATGCCAGAGTCGGTCGTCTGGTCTATGGCGCAGCCGATCCCAAGACAGGTGCGGCCGGTTCAGTACTGGATCTGGTGCGTCATCCGCTATTCAACCACAAGCTGGCCGTCAGTGCCGGGGTGATGGAGCAGGAATGCAGCGAACAGCTGAGTGCCTTTTTCAGACGACGCAGACAAGAACAGAAGGCATTGAAGCAGGCTAAGAAGCTTAATCCGCCTGTTGCAGAAAATTGAAGAAGAGTTTGTGACGGTTGAGAATGCGTTTGTGACGGGTTTTAACCAGGCTACGGCGGCGGGCCATTGTATTATTAATAATCTTTCTTCTCATAAGCTTACCTTAGTCTATTTAGATGTTTTTGTTAGTGTTTTGGTATCAATGACAAGCTAGCAGCTTCTCGAGCGTTACGCTAGCCCCAAATTAGGGCAGATCCGGCCAAGCTGGGCAATTTGTTGCGAAAATGAGTCGTGTGCAGGGTTTTCAGTCGGGCTGGGCGCCACTGAGCTCGGTTGCTTCCTCGCTCTGTCGTTGCGTCTCAGCCTGGGTTTCTTGCTGGGCTTGCTCTTTGGCTAGCATTTCTTGCTTGGCTTGATTGTCTATCCACACCAGGGTGTCGTAGTAACGGCGGATACTGTCTACATAGTGCACCGCCTCGTTACCTCTGGCATAGCCATAGCGGGTGTGCTGGTAGTATTTGCGCTTTTGCAGCAAGGGTAATACCTGCTTGAGATCTTTCCAGGCGCTGGGATTAAGGCCTCTGGCCTGTGCCAGCTTACGGGCATCCTCCACATGGCCATAGCCTATGTTATATGAGGCGAGGGCAAACCACATCCGCTCCTCCTCAGGAATAGACTCAGGCAGGCGTACCAAAATGTCGCTCAGATAGCGGGCACCGCCACGGATGCTCTGCTCGGGATCGAGGCGATTCTCCACTCCCAACTGTTTGGCGGTTGCCAGGGTCAGCATCATCATGCCGCGCACGCCGGTCGGTGAGCGGGCCCTGGGGTTCCAGTGCGACTCCTGATAACTGGTGGCGGCCAGCTTACGCCAGTCGAGTTCACCGGCATAGGTTTCAAACAGATGGCGGTACTTGGGCAGCTTGCTGTCCACCGCACGGATAAACGCTCGGGTGTCGACATAGTCGAAACGTTTAACATGGCCGAAGTATTTTTCCACCAAGTGTTCCAGCGTGCCGTCTCTTTGTTCCTGATGCCAGAAACGCAGCAGTTGGCTCATCAGTTGATCGCTGCCTCTGGGGGGCAACAGCCAGACCACAGCCTGTTGTTGCTCCAGCACCTGGCCGGATCTCAGCTCAGGCATAAAACGGCGATTGATATTGATGCTGGTGGAGTCAGAGATGGTGTAGCTGAGTTCGCCGCTGGCTATCATGCTCAGCAGCTCTTCATTATCTTTATCTGCGACCTGTTGCCACTCAAGGTTGGGATTATCTGCCTTGAGTCGGTTGAGGGTTTCCACAAACGACGAGTCGGCTATCACAGTAACAGGCGCATCCAAGGCGTTGAGATCTTTGGGGGCAGGGGTGCCGGCGCGGTAGACCATCACCTGATTGACCCGATAAAGCGGCGGTCCGAGGCGAAACTGTTGTCGGCGGCTGCGGGTATCCGATAGTCCGGCGGCAATCAAATCTATCTCGTTTTGTTTCAGTGCCTGGTAGAGCTCATTGATATTACCGTAAGGCTTCATCTCCAGCGGCTTGCCGAGAAAGTCGGCAAAGCGCGCCGCCATCTCATAGTCAAACCCTGTGTTTCCTTGAGTAGAGGAAACATAGATTTGTGGGCCATAGAGGGTACCCACTCTGAGCTCTTTGGCTTCTTTCACCGCCGGGGTTACCTGAGTTTCATCCACGACAGCTTGCCGGCAGCCGGCCAGCAAGATGATCAGGGTGAGAGTCGCGGTAATTCGTTTCATTATCTATCGGTAAAAGCCCTTAGCCTATCGTTTACTGTCGGGATAGGGTTTATTCCTTTTGTCTGATTTATTTGTAAATAAATTCAATGGATTGTATATCGATTGTCGGCGCTGTTTCCCGTTGATTTAAGTGGAGGTTTTGCGCCGGAGGGTATATTACCCCATAGGATTACTTTATATCACAGGAAACACTGTTTTAAGCAAAGTCTGAGGTGATTTGTAGGGCGCATTTACCTATAATAGCGCCACCTCTGACCCTGTAATTATAAATAATAAGGTGATAAGACGTGATGGAGATCATCCGCGGAGCCCCCGCACTCTCGGCATTCAGAGTGCAAAAGTTGATGCAGGCCTGTGAAGCCGCTCAGCTTCCGGTAAAGCAAATCTATGCCGAATATGTTCATTTGGCTTATTTGAGCGAAGCGCTCAACCCCGATGACCAAGCGCAGTTGAGTAAGATTCTAACCTACGGTCCGGCCATCGAATCCCACGAACCTCAAGGCACTCTTCTTTTTGTAACTCCCCGTCCCGGTACAATTTCTCCCTGGTCTTCCAAAGCCACCGACATCGCCCACAACTGCGGCCTCAAGCAGGTAAAACGTCTGGAGCGCGGTCTGGCTTACTATGTGGAATCCGACGCTCTGAGCAGCGAACAGCTCAAGAGCCTTAAGGCGCTGCTGCACGATCGCATGATGGAAGTGGTACTGGACAGCTTTGAAGCGGCCGATATGCTGTTTGCCCGCACTGAGCCCAAGCCTTTTGTCAGCGTCAACATTCTCGGCGAAGGCCGCCGGGCGCTGGAAATCGCCAACCGCGAAATGGGCCTGGCCCTGGCCGATGATGAAATCGACTACCTGGTCACCAATTTCCTGCGCCTTGAGCGCAACCCCAACGACATTGAACTTATGATGTTCGCCCAGGCGAACTCAGAGCACTGTCGTCACAAGATCTTCAACGCCGACTGGACCATTGACGGCGAAGTGCAGCCCAAGTCGCTGTTCAAGATGATCAAGAATACCTATGAGAAGACCCCGGACTATGTGTTGTCGGCCTATAAAGACAACGCTGCGGTAATGACAGGTTTTGAAGCCGGGCGTTTCTTCCCCGACAGTGACGGCGTTTATCGTTATCACACAGAGCCGATGCATATTCTGATGAAGGTGGAGACCCACAACCACCCGACCGCCATCAGTCCTTATCCTGGTGCCGCCACCGGCTCGGGCGGTGAAATCCGTGACGAAGGCGCTACCGGCCGCGGCTCCAAGCCCAAGGCGGGTTTAACCGGCTTTAGTGTATCCAACCTCAAGATCCCGGGCTTTGTGCAGCCTTGGGAAGGCGACTACGGTAAGCCGGACCGGATTGTGACCGCTTTTGACATCATGATCGACGGCCCTCTGGGCGGCGCCGCTTTCAACAACGAATTCGGTCGTCCGGCCCTGTTGGGTTACTTCCGCACCTACGAGCAGCAGGTTTGCAGCCATAACGGTGTCGAGGTGCGCGGTTATCACAAGCCTATTATGCTGGCTGGTGGCCTTGGCAACATTCGCGAAGAGCACGTACAGAAAGGGGAGATCTCCTTAGGTGCCAAGCTGATTGTACTGGGTGGCCCGGCGATGAACATTGGCCTTGGCGGCGGCGCGGCTTCCTCCATGGCGTCCGGCCAGTCCAGTGAAGATCTGGACTTTGCCTCGGTGCAGCGGGAAAACCCGGAAATGGAGCGCCGCTGTCAGGAGGTTATCGACCGCTGCTGGCAGATGGGCGATGCCAACCCAATCCAGTTTATTCATGATGTGGGCGCCGGTGGTTTGTCCAACGCCTTCCCTGAGCTGGTAAGCGATGCCGGTCGCGGCGGTAAGTTTGAGCTGCGTAACGTGCCTTCCGATGAGCCAGGCATGAGCCCGCTGGAGATCTGGTGTAACGAATCCCAGGAGCGTTATGTGCTGTCTGTGGCAGCCGAAAACCTGGATACCTTCGCCGCCATTTGTGAGCGCGAGCGTGCGCCATTTGCCGTGGTGGGCGAGGCGGTTGCCGAGCAGCACCTGAGCCTGAGCGATGAGCACTTTGACAACAAGCCTATCGACTTGCCGCTGGAAGTCTTGCTGGGCAAACCACCCAAGATGAGCCGTGATGTAGTGAGTCAAAAGGCGCAGTCTGCGGCGCTGGATGAAGCGTCCATCGATCTCGCACAAGCCGTTAAGCGGGTGCTGACTCTGCCAACCGTTGCCGACAAGAGCTTCTTGATCACCATAGGCGATCGCACGGTAACCGGCTTGGTGAACCGCGATCAGATGGTTGGCCCCTGGCAGGTACCTGTGGCGGATTGCGCCGTTACCGCCGCCTCGTTCGACAGCTATGTGGGCGAAGCCATGTCCATGGGTGAGCGCACTCCGCTGGCCTTGCTGGATTTTGGCGCCTCGGCGCGGATGGCCGTGGCCGAATCCTTGCTGAACATGGCCGGTGCCGATATCGGCTCGCTGAAGCGCATTAAGCTGTCGGCCAACTGGATGTCTGCAGCCGGTCACCCAGGTGAAGATGCCGGCCTCTATGAGGCGGTCAAGGCGGTGGGCGAAGAACTGTGTCCCGAGCTTGAACTGACCATTCCCGTGGGCAAAGACTCAATGTCGATGAAGACCGCCTGGGAAGACAAGGGCGAGCAGAAGGCGGTTACCGCCCCTATGTCGCTGATCATCTCTGCCTTCGGTGCGGTGCGCGACATTCGTAATACCGTGACTCCTGAGCTGCGTACCGACAAGGGCGAAACCCTACTGCTGCTGGCCGATCTGGCCAAGGGCAAGACTCGTCTGGGCGGTTCCTGCCTAGCACAGGTGTTTGGTGAGCTGGGGGATATTGCGCCAGATCTGGATCAGGCAGCGGTATTGAAAGGTTTCTTCGAGGTGACTCAGCAGTTGGTGGCCGAGCGGAGTTTGCTGGCTTACCACGACAAGAGTGACGGCGGTCTGTTCACCACCTTGGTGGAAATGGCCTTCGCCGGTCACACTGGCCTGAAGGTGGATATTTCTGTGCTGGCCGGCAGCGCCCTGGCGCGCCTGTTCAACGAAGAGTTGGGCGCCGTGCTGCAGGTGAGCAAAGACCAAGCCGCCGAGATTATCAAGGCTTACACAGATGCCGGTGTGGATTGTCATCCCATAGCAGAGCTGAGCGACGATGGCTTCATCCGTATCCAGGATCAAGGTGCTGAAATCTATAGTGCTTCACGTACCGAGCTGCGTAAGCTCTGGTCTGAAACCACCTACAGAATGCAGGCGCTCAGGGACAATCCTGAGTGTGCCCGTGAAGAGTTTGACCTCAAGCTGGATGAAACCGATCCCGGCCTGACGGTCAACTTAAGCTTTGATCCGGCAGAAGATGTTGCCGCGCCTTATATCCTCAAGGGCGCTGCGCCCAAGATGGCGATTTTGCGTGAGCAAGGGGTCAATTCGCATATTGAGATGGCAGCCGCCTTCGAGCGTGCCGGTTTTGAAAGCCGCGATGTGCATATGTCGGATATCCTCAGCGGCCGTATCAGCTTGGAAGAGTTCCAGGGATTGGTGGCCTGTGGTGGCTTCTCTTATGGTGATGTATTGGGCGCCGGTGAAGGTTGGGCCAAGTCCATCCTGTTCAACAGCCGTGCCCGTGAGGACTTCAGCCGCTTCTTCGAGCGTGCCGACAGCTTTGCTCTGGGTGTTTGTAATGGTTGCCAGATGCTCTCCAACCTCAAGGAGATCATTCCGGGTACCGAGCATTGGCCGCACTTTGTTCGTAACCGCTCTGAACGCTTTGAAGCGCGTTTCAGCCTGGTGGAAGTGCAGCAAAGCCCATCGCTGTTCTTCAGCGGTATGGCCGGCTCCAGAATGCCGATTGCCGTTTCCCACGGGGAAGGGCGTGCCGAGTTTGCTTCAGCTGCTGCCATGGCTGCAGCCGAGCAGAGTGGCACTGTGGCGCTGCGTTATGTCAATGGTAAAGGTGAGGTGGCCAGCTTGTATCCACAGAACCCCAACGGCTCGCCCAACGGCTTGTCCGGGATCTGTAGCTTGGATGGCAAAGTCACCATCATGATGCCTCACCCTGAGCGGGTGTTCCGCACAGTCGCCAACTCCTGGCATCCGGAAAACTGGGGCGAAGATAGCCCTTGGATGAGAATGTTCCGTAACGCCAGAGTGAAGTTGGGATAAGGTTAAAAATCACCCTGTAAAGGGTAAAAAAAGGCGGGTATTTATAACCCGCCTTTTTTATTTCACTTTTGTTAACTTTTTAAAGTCGTTTAATTTTAATGAGTTAAAAACTTTCTTGTATATTCTCATCTGTTGAAGTAAAGGAATTTGGACCTTATGGACTTTAACCGGCTAAACCTGGTTACATTCCCTAATTCCTTTTTGCCCTTTATGTAAATAAAAAAGCCCCATAGGCATGCCTATGGGGCCGTTCTGCGCTAACAAAACTTCAAGACAAGAAGTTACTCAACAGTGTTTAGCAAACCAGTTGAGACTTGTAAAGTTCAACAAAAACAGGCTTATAGCAGTTAACCAGACGTTCGAAAAATTTTTTCATAGCAATATCTCCACACAAAGTTCAGTCAATGTGCGCGGAGGAAGGTCTGCAGATGTTGCTTTCGGCTGACCTGAGCGTCTCCTTAACACAGGTTATATATTATTCGCTGCCCGCCTTACTTTCAAACTAGAAATAATTCAATTTGAGATTAGAAAATCTAATCCATATTTGTGGTTATATCAATCCATATTTATCTGTTTTAATATTTATCTTTGAAAAACAATTTGTTATGGATTTAACGTTAAGATTTGATGATATCTGGATTAGTTGATTTAGGTTTTTAATATGTTTAAAAGTTGTTTTTGTGGCTTTTATGTGGATTTTGCATTGAACTGTTAGAAAATGCTTCTTTAAATGTATTGCTAAGTTTTTCCTAGCATGACTTCACCGCTATGTCAATCGTCTCGAATGGTGTCTGTGCCACCCTCCGCAAAACCCAGCTAAAGCCCGGAGTTTGATTGATTTGCGTCAAATTCAAGTGGTATAAAATTAGGGCAATTTTTAGCTGAACTAATAATGCAAGTGACTGATATTTAATAATTTAGAAATATCACGACACTGACAAAAGCCGATGCGGATCTCGTTCATTCGCAAAAGCGTGATTCATCTCTCACTTTGCTTGTCAAATACAGATTTTCAAGCTCTTGGCGGGCCAAAGCGCGACAAAGTGAATCATTTGGGTGGTTTACCCGGAACCTCGGGTAGATAAGAAATTAATGAACTAAGCTATCCAACTCACCACCTGCTGTCTTTGATGGGGATCTGAAGGCAACGGGCGGAGCACCATGTAAGGAGTCACAAATGATAGTTGAAGAAGTCGTTGAGCTATCGCGCATACAATTTGCGTTGACAGCCATGTATCACTTCTTGTTTGTTCCATTGACTTTGGGTCTGGCCTTTCTGCTGGCAATCATGGAGTCACTCTATGTGATGACAGATAAGCAGATCTACAAGGACATGACCAAATTCTGGGGCAAGCTTTTTGGTATTAACTTTGCCCTGGGGGTTACCACAGGTCTGGCAATGGAGTTCCAGTTCGGTACCAACTGGTCTTATTACTCACACTACGTGGGTGACATTTTCGGTGCTCCTCTCGCCATTGAAGGTTTGATGGCCTTCTTCCTGGAATCCACTTTCGTGGGTATGTTCTTCTTCGGTTGGGACAGATTCTCCAAGCGTCAACACTTGGCGGTGACCTGGCTGGTAGCCTTGGGAAGTAACTTGTCTGCGCTGTGGATCCTGGTTGCCAACGGCTGGATGCAAAACCCTGTGGGTAGTGTGTTCAACTATGAAACCATGCGTATGGAAATGACCAGTTTCGCAGACGTGGTACTCAACCCTGTCGCTCAGGTTAAATTTGTCCACACTGTGGCCTCTGGTTATGTGGCCGGTGCCATGTTTGTTCTGGCTATCAGTGCCTACTACATCCTCAAGAAGCGTGACCTGCCATTTGCCCGCCGGTCTTTCGCCATTGCGGCTAGTTTTGGTATGGCTTCTATCCTGTCCGTTATCGTCCTGGGTGACGAATCCGGCTACAAGGTTGGTGAAGCTCAGCGGGTTAAGCTGGCGGCTATTGAAGCCGAATGGCATACAGAACCTGCTCCTGCGGCCTTTACTGCGGTTGGTTTCCCTAATCAGGAAACTATGCATACCGACTATGCCATCAAGATCCCATATGTCATGGGGATTATCGCCACTCGTTCAATCGACGAGGAAGTGACTGGCATTAAGGATCTGGTAGCCGAGCACGAAGTTCGTATCCGTAACGGTATGAAGGCTTATGCATTGCTCGAGCAACTGCGTGCCGCCAAGGCCGACCCTGCTATTGAAGAAGATCCAGCGGTTCGTGCCGCCTTCGAAGAGCAAAAAGTTGACCTGGGTTATGGTCTGCTGCTGAAGCGTTACACAGATAAAGTGGTCGATGCCACCGAAGAACAGATTAAGGCTGCCGCTTTGGATTCTATTCCAAGCGTAGCACCGCTGTTCTGGAGCTTCCGTGTCATGGTGGGCCTGGGCGTTGTGATGTTGGTGGTGTTTGCGGCCGCATTCTGGCAGAGCACCCGTCACCAGATCGAAGAGAAGAAGTGGGTACTCAAAGCCGCACTTTACAGCTTACCTCTGCCTTGGATCGCCATCGAGTGTGGTTGGTTTGTGGCCGAGTATGGTCGTCAGCCATGGACTATCTCCGAAGTGTTGCCGACCTTTGTGTCTGCTTCCAGCCTGACCGCAGGCGATCTCTGGTTCAGTATCATCAGCATTACTCTGTTCTACACTGTGCTGCTGGTTATCGAACTCTTCCTAATGTTCAAGTTTGCGCGCCTGGGTCCTAGCAGTCTCAAGACCGGCCGTTATCACTTTGAAAAACTAGAAGCCTGAGCAGAGGGATTTCATTATGTTTGATTATGAAATAGTAAGATTTGTCTGGTGGTTGTTGGTTGGCGTTTTGCTTATTGGCTTTGCGGTCACCGATGGCTTTGATATGGGGGTAGGTGCCTTGCTGCCTATCCTCGGCAAAGACGACACTGAACGTCGGATCATGATTAACTCGGTTGCTCCTCACTGGGATGGTAACCAAGTATGGCTGATCACCGGTGCCGGTGCTCTGTTTGCCGCTTGGCCAACTGTTTACGCCGTATCATTCTCCGGCTTTTATGTCGCCATGATCATAGTGTTATTGGCGCTGTACCTGCGTCCTGTGGGTTTTGACTATCGCTCCAAGATAGAAGATCCACGCTGGCGTAAGAGCTGGGACTGGGCCCTGTTTGTGGCCGGGTTTGTGCCACCACTCATCATAGGTGTTGCCTTCGGTAACCTGCTGCAAGGTGTGCCATTCAGCTTCGATGAATATATGCGCGCCCACTATGATGGCGGCCTGCTGGGTCTGCTCAATGGCTTTGGCTTGCTAGCCGGTCTGGTCAGTGCCTGTATGTTCATGATGCAGGGTGCTTGCTGGCTACAGATGAAGACAGAAGGTGAGCTGCGCAATCGTGCCGCTGCTACCGCTCAGTTGACTGCTGTATTGCTGATAGTACTGTTTGGTGCCGCCGGTGTGTGGCTGGCTTACGGTATCGATGGCTATGTAGTGACTTCGGCGCTGGATACTAACGCCGTATCTGATCCAACTCAGAAGACAGTGGAAGTGGTTTCCGGTGCCTGGCTGGCCAACTATGACAAGTATCCAATGACCATGTTGTTCCCGGTCTTGGGCCTGTTGGCACCCGCCTTGGTATTGCTGACTAGCCGTTTCGGCCGCAGTGGTTTCGCCTTCCTGTTCAGCTCACTGGCGATTGCCGGTATCATCCTGACCTGTGGCGCAGCTATGTTCCCCTTCGTGATGCCTTCATCACTGGATCCTAACGTCAGCCTGACCATGTGGGATGCTACTGCTAGCCAGATGGCACTGAATGTTATGACTTGGGTGGCAATTATCTTTGTTCCTATTGTGCTTAGTTACACTTGTTGGACCTACTTCAAGATGTATGGTCGCTTGAATCGCAAGCACATTGAAAACAACAGCACATCACTTTACTAAGGAGCCTGGATTATGTGGTATTTCACTTGGATACTCGGCATTTTATTGGCTTGTTCTTTCGGCATTATCAATGCGCTCTGGTTGGAAAATACAGAGAACATGGATAGAGATACTGAAGATAAGTGATAGCTTGAGTTAGAATCGAAAGCCTCCGCTCTGCGGAGGCTTTTGTTTTTCAAGGGGGCTATAGTGGCAAATGATAAGCTTGAGCCGAAAGAGCCGCAGCAGGTTAGCGAAACCGAGGCGGTTGAGCTGATCAAAAACTGGCTCAGGCAAGATAGGATGCGGATGCAAGCACTTGAGTGTGTTGCAAACCTTGGGGCCATTGATGCCTGGCTGGCGGCGGGATTTGTTCGTAACCTGGTGTGGGACAAGTTGCACGGCACAGTAACAGCACTAAGCGATATTGATGTGATCTACTATGAGCCAAACGACTGCTCGGAAGTCACCGATAGGGCCTATGAGGTCAGGTTATCTACCATGCTCGACTTACCTTGGTCGGTAAAAAACCAAGCCAGGATGCACCTTAAAAACAATCATAACCCCTATGTTTCAGTGTCTGATGCCATGAGCTACTGGCCAGAGCAGCAAACGGCGTTGGCTGTCAGGTTAAGGGCAGGGGAGTTGCAACTGCTCAATCTGTTCCCACTTGGCCCTTTACTGGCGCTGAAACTCAGTCCTAACCCCAAGAGCACTCCCGGAGTATTCGAGAGTCGGCTCAAGGCCAAGAATTGGTTGGCAGACTATCCATTACTTAAGAGCCCATTACTTAAGAGCTAGTGATTCAATCGTCCTTTAATTAAGCCCCCACTAATCGTTTGCACAATTTGAGCCCTTCTCCTGATTAAGTCTTTGCAGATAAACCACTTTCTTGATGCTGCCATTGGCTGCATTGTCAGAGGTCTCATTGCTGTCGATTGTTAGTTTAAAAAGCTGTTTAAATGGCGGTGTGTAGCATATCACTCTGCTGCTATCTGTTAATTTTTGGTTGCAAGCCTTATTGGTGGCGTAGGTTGAAAAATGTACTTTTCTTTCACTTTGGGGTTAGTGGAGTTTTGAACCGGCTCACTAATTTTAAAGGTGCTATATCAATAAATCTTTAGATTGTGTGATCTATTTCGCGCTTGAGCTATCTAAATCTGGGTATCACTCAAAGCGTTTGATGTAGATCAAACATGTGAACGAATAAATCTGGCAGTGTGGCCTCAGTTGTTATGGATGTAATAAAAAACAAAGCGCTGTGTTGTCGCTACGGAGTGAGATGATGAAAAAAAATATCGTATCAGGATTGATTGCCGCCGCCCTTTTTTCCACTGTTGCTGCCCCTGCACTGGCCCACAAGGCCGGTGACTTTATCGTTCGTGCCGGTGCCGTTGTAGTCGCCCCGGACGAGTCCAGCCCGGTTGTGGCCGATATCGCCTCTTTTGGCGTGGACAATAACACTCAGTTGGGTCTGAACTTCGGCTATATGCTGACAGATAACTTTGGTATCGAACTGCTGGCCGCGACCCCGTTCAGCCATGACGTATCTCTGGGTGCACTTGGCAAGATTGCTGAAACCAAGCATCTGCCGCCTACCTTGGTGGCCCAGTACTACTTCGGTAATGCCGAGTCCAAGCTGCGTCCTTATGTGGGTGTCGGTGTTAACTACACCAACTTCTTTGACAATGACTTCACCGATGAAGCTAAAGGTCTGGGTCTGGACAACCTGAGTTTGAGCAACTCCTGGGGCTGGGCCGCACAAGCGGGTCTGGATTACCAGATCAACGATAACTGGTTGGTGAATGCTTCAGTGTGGTATGCCAAGATCAGTACAGATGTGAAATTCACTATGGGCGGTGCCGAACAAGTTGTTGATACTGACATAGATCCTTGGGTCTATATGGTCAGCATAGGTTACACCTTCTAATCTCTTTCAAACCTAAGCTCCCAAACCCAACAAACTCCCAACCATAAAAAAAGGCGCCGTCGGCGCCTTTTTTATGAAAAACAATGAGAAGTTTATTTTATCCCTATTGTCCCTTGCGTTTCTTCACCTTCCAATGGCGGGTGTTATAGATAAACTCGGGCAGCAGTTTGGTGAGCCAGGCAACTGTTGCCCAGCGTTTGGTGACATAGACCCGGCGCTTGCCTTTTTGCAGGGCGCGGATGATTTGTCCGGCGACTACGTTGACTGGGGATAACCACAGCTTACTTTGTTGTAACGCGGCCTTATCCAGCAACCCCAACTGAATATCCGTAATGGTGATCGGTAGCTTGAGCCTTTGGGCATGCATGGACAGCCCTTCGAGATAGTTCATCCCAAAGGCTTTGGAGGCATGAAAGGCTACGCTTGGACCACCGCGAAGACCGGCAATGGAGTTGATAGCCGCAAGCTGGCCATATCCCTGCTCGCGAAACAGCCTGAAAGCTGTGTTGCAAACGGCGGCAAAGCCACGGACATTGACACTGATGATCTCATCTTCCAGCTGCCAGGGCAGATCCGGATGATAGGAGTTGAGTCCGGTATTGACCAACACCAGATGTGCGCCCCCCAACTGTTGCCAAATTTGCTCCAGCTCGGCTATCAAGGTTTGCGGTTTATCTATGTCCAGGCCAAAC
The DNA here is from genome assembly GCF_019670705.1 of Shewanella carassii. Lineage (NCBI taxonomy): Bacteria > Pseudomonadati > Pseudomonadota > Gammaproteobacteria > Alteromonadales > Shewanellaceae > Shewanella > Shewanella carassii. Next base: position 2,923,785 of record NZ_AP024618.1, on the reverse strand, counting down.
ACCTGAGCCTCGGTTGCCAGGGTAGCGGCAAACTCTTTCAATGAGTCGGGATCCTGTGCCAGCAATGCCAGTTTAGTGCCTTCGTCGGCCAGGCGGCGGGCTATTTCACGGCTGAGGAGTGAGCTGGCGCCCACAATAATCGCAGTTGCTTGTGTCATAAGGATATTTGAACTCAAAAATGGAGTCCTATGATAGGATTATCCTCACAGGTTCTCAATGATTAAACTTGGATGTATAGACATCCAGAAGTCTTTGTGTATGATTAGGAGCTAGCAATGAAAATGACAGGCAACTGGCTGCGCATGCCAATGATGGCGGCTGTAGCAGGAATGATGGCACTCACAGGTTGTGCGACCCCGAATGCCACAGTCGAAATTGATGGCGATGTCTGGTACCGCGAGCGCATTGCCCTGCCACCGGAAGCCGTATTGACGGTTCAGGTTCAGGACGTTTCCAAGGCGGATGCTCCGGCAGAAGTGCTGGCGGTTATTCAGCGCGACAGCGTAACCAGTCCAACGCCTTTTAAGTTCATTCTTGCCCGGGATCAGTTCCAGCGTGGCCACAGCTACAGTGTCAGTGCCAGGATCACCCTCAAGGATGACTTACTCTTTATCAATACCCAGGCCTATCCTGTCAATATCGACAAGGTTGAGCCGGTATCCGTCATGGTGCAAAAGGTAGGGCGCTAACAGGTATACCAAGCCAAGCGCCTTGCCCTGAAAGTTCAGGAGAGGCGCTTTATGCCCGTAAGAATACCCGATAACCTGCCAGCCGCCGGCGTGCTTGAGTCGGAGAATATCTTCGTTATGTCCGAGAGCCGGGCGGCGATGCAGGATATACGGCCGATGAAGGTGTTGATCCTCAATCTGATGCCCAACAAGATTGAGACAGAAACCCAGTTGCTGCGGCTGTTGGGCAATACTCCGTTGCAGGTGGATATCGACCTGCTCAGGATCCACGACAAAGAGTCGAAACATACGCCGAGCGATCATCTCAATACCTTTTACCGTGACTTTGAAGATGTACGCCATCGCAACTATGACGGCCTGATCATCACTGGCGCTCCCCTGGGACAGCTGGATTTCGAGGAGGTCACCTACTGGGATCATATCCGCGAGATTATCGATTGGTCACAGGAGCATGTTACCTCGGTACTGTTTCTCTGCTGGGCGGCCCACGCCGGTTTTTATCACCTGTATCAACTCGAGCGCAAGATCCTCGCTGAAAAATGCTCCGGGGTTTATCAGCATAGGCGTATTCGCGCCCACGTGCCCTTGCTGCGCGGCTTTGATGATGAGTTTTATGCTCCGCACTCCCGTTATGCCCAAATGGATGTGGACGAGCTTAAGGCGCATCCCGAACTGACGGTGCTGGCCGAGTCAGACCAAGCCGGTGCCTACCTGGTGATCAGTAAGGACAATCGCAACCTGTTCGTGATGGGGCATCCAGAGTATCGCAAGTCGACCCTTAAAGATGAGTACCAAAGAGATCTAGCGGCCGGGTTGGCGCCCAAGATCCCGCAAAACTATTTCCGCAACGATGACCCAGAGGCGGAAGCGATTGCCCGTTGGTATAGTCACGGTAGTCTGTTGGTGAGCAACTGGCTCAACTATTATGTCTACCAGTTGACCCCTTATGACTTATCGGATCTCAGTGCTATTACGCCCTGGGAACAGAGTGGCTGAGCCGTAACGCCAAATGTTTTGTTGGCGGGAGTCGCAGTCTTGTGATTCCTGTCGCCTAAGTCCAAAAGGGCTTAGCTCATATCAAGCCAGATGGCGTCGGCCTCTACTGCTTATGCTTCCTCAAACTGATACTTCCTTCCCTAACCTTTTCTAAGCCGCAGTGTTTTGGCTTTCTTTCAGGGCACGCGCTGTCATCCTGCTGTAAATCCTCCCTGACAAAAATACCTATAAACAGAGTCCGTATTAGACTAATTATTACTTGCCTTACGTTCGCGTAAACGTCAAAGTGGCAGCAACAGAGTGCAAATTTGCTGCACCTTACACCGCCGGCCTGCTGTTGGGCCGGTGTTTGGGTGCCCAACAAGGGAGTCAACAATGAGTCGTCCTCAGGATATTGTTATCGTCGCCGCCAAACGAACCGCCATGGGCGGTTTTCAGGGCTGTCTTTCCACCGTGCCTTCTCCTCAGCTGGCGGCTTCCAGCATCAAGGCCTTGATGGAAACCACAGGAGTGAAGGGCGAACAGGTCGATGAAGTGCTGATGGGATGTGTATTGCCGGCCGGTCTCGGTCAGGCCCCTGCCAGACAGGCGGTTTTGGGGGCAGGTTTGCCCCAGTCTGTTGGCGCAACCACAGTCAATAAGGTGTGCGGCTCGGGGATGAAAACCGTGATGCTGGCGCACGATCTTATCAAGGCCGGCAGTGCCAATATCGTGATTGCCGGTGGTATGGAGAGCATGAGTCAGGCGCCGTATCTGCTGGATAAGGCTCGCGGCGGCATGCGTATGGGCCATGGTAAGGTGCTGGATCATATGTTCCTCGATGGGCTGGAAGATGCCTACACAGGTGGCGCCATGGGAACTTTCGCCCAGAAAACTGCCGACGATTTTGGCCTGACCCGTGAAGCCATGGACGCCTTCGCCCTGAGCTCACTGGAAAAAGCCAATGCGGCCATCGCCTCAGGTGCCTTCAAGGCGGAGATAGTCCCGGTAACCGTAAGCAGCCGCCGCGGCGATACTCTGATTGATACCGATGAGCAGCCCGGCAATGCCCGCCCTGACAAGATCCCGGCGCTACGGCCCGCTTTTGCCAAAGACGGCACCATTACCGCCGCCAACTCCAGTTCGATTTCCGACGGTGCCGCCAGTTTGATGCTGATGAGCCGTGAGCAGGCTGAAAACCTGGGGCTGGCAGTGATGGCCACCATCAAGGGCCATGCTACCCATTCCCAAGAGCCGGCCATGTTTACCACGGCGCCCGTGGGAGCTATGCAAAAACTCTTGGCACAGACCGGCTGGAGCAAGGATGAGGTCGACCTTTTCGAAATCAACGAAGCCTTCGCCATGGTGACCATGTTGGCCATCAGCGAGTTGGGACTGGATGCCGCCAAGGTCAACGTCAATGGCGGTGCCTGTGCGCTCGGTCATCCGATAGGTTGCTCCGGCGCCCGTCTGCTGGTGACTCTCATTCATGCGCTCAAGGCCCGAGGCCTCAAGCGTGGTATGGCATCGCTGTGCATAGGTGGTGGTGAAGCCACTGCCATGGCGATTGAGATCTGATATCCCGTCGGCCGCGGCAGCGGCCGACAACAAATTAAAGCAATCAACAAGACAGGACACGGCGCCATCAAAAAGCAGCCACAAGAGCTGTAGGTGCGTCGTCCCACTACCTACAAGGAATTCTTATGAGCACACAAGTCAAGCACTACATAGATGGCGAATTCGTCAACGGTTCCGGCAGCAAGCAGATCAATGTTACCAATCCGGCCAATAATGAAACCATCGCCTTTATCAACTGTGCGACCCAGCCGGAAGTTGAGCGCGCCATCGCCAGCGCCAAAGAAGCCTTCAAGAGCTGGAAGGAAGTGGCCGTTTCCGAACGTGCTCGGGTTATGCTGCGCTATCAACACCTTTTGAAAGAACACCATGACGAGCTGGCCACCATTTTGGCCCAGGAAACGGGTAAAACCTTTGAAGATGCCAAGGGTGATGTCTGGCGCGGCATTGAAGTGGCCGAGCATGCCTGCAACATCGCCTCCTTGCTGATGGGTGAAACGGTTGAGAACGTGGCCCGCAGCATAGATACCTACTCCTACACTCAGCCGCTGGGTGTCTGCGCCGGGATTACGCCATTCAACTTCCCGGCGATGATCCCGCTGTGGATGTTCCCGCTGGCTATCGCCTGCGGCAACACCTTCGTCCTCAAGCCGTCCGAGCAGGACCCAATGACGCCGCAGCGTCTGGTGGAGTTGTTTGAACAGGCCGGGGCTCCCAAGGGCGTGCTGCAGCTGGTTCATGGTGATAAAACGGCGGTTGATGTACTGCTGTCTCACCCGGATATCAAGGCGATTTCCTTTGTGGGCTCTGTGGGTGTGGGTCAGTACATCTACAAGACAGGCACTGATAACCTCAAGCGGGTGCAGGCCTTTGCCGGTGCCAAGAACCACTGCGTGATCATGCCTGATGCCAACAAGCAGCAAGTGATCAATAACTTGGTGGGCGCCTCGGTTGGCGCCGCCGGTCAACGCTGTATGGCGCTGTCGGTCGCTGTGTTTGTCGGCGCCGCCAAAGAGTGGATCCCTGAGCTGAAAGAAGCCCTGTCCAAGGTGCGTCCCGGTCTTTGGGATGACAAGGAAGCCGGTTACGGCCCACTCATCAGCCCGGCCGCCAAAGAGCGTGTGCTCAAGCTTATCGCCGAGGGCAAGGCCGAAGGCGCCGAGTGTCTGCTCGATGGTTCCGACTGCACTGTACCCGGTTATGAGTCAGGCAACTGGGTCGGCCCGACCATGTTCGACAAGGTAACCACGGACATGAGCATCTACAAGGAAGAGATCTTCGGCCCTGTGCTCTGCTGTATGGAAGCCGAGTCGCTGGAAGATGCCATTGAGCTGGTTAACGCCAGTCCTTACGGCAACGGCACCTCTATCTTTACCGCCAGCGGCGCCGCGGCGCGTAAGTATCAGCATGAAATTGAAGTGGGTCAGGTGGGTATCAACGTGCCCATTCCCGTGCCGCTGCCATTTTTCTCTTTCACGGGTTGGAAGGGCAGCTTCTACGGCGATCAGCACGCTTACGGCAAGCAGGCGGTGCGTTTCTACACAGAAACCAAGACCATCACCAGCCGTTGGTTCGAGTCTGATATCGCCTCTGGTCCCAACATGACTATCGCACTCAAGTAACAGTGTGAGCCCAAGGGCACCGGCAATGGCCGGTGCCCCTTTTTAATCGCAACAGTAAATAACAAGAGATCCGGCATCACCGGATCACCGCAAGACGCAGAGATCTGCGCACAGGAGTCAAGCATGGATTTCAATCTCAACGAAGATCAGCGCCAATTCGCCGAGCTGGCCCGTCAGTTTGCCGCCGATGAACTGGCCCCATTTGCCGCCAAATGGGATGAGGAGCATCACTTTCCCAAAGACGTGATCCAAAGAGCCGGGGAGCTGGGATTCTGTTCACTCTATTCTCCCGAGTCTGAAGGCGGCATGGGCCTGTCGCGTCTGGATGCCTCGATTATTTTTGAAGAGCTGGCCAAGGGCTGCACGGCCACCACAGCCATGCTGACCATTCACAACATGGCTACCTGGATGGTGACGACCTGGGGCCAGCAAAGTCTGCGGGCCGAGTGGTCTGAAGCGCTGACCACAGGCAGTAAGCTGGCTTCTTACTGCCTGACCGAGCCTGGTTCAGGCAGTGACGCCGCTTCACTTGCTACCCGCGCCGAGCGTGACGGCGATGAGTATGTGATTAACGGCTCCAAGATGTTTATCTCGGGCGCCGGCGCCACCGAGCTTTTGGTGGTGATGTGCCGCACCGGTGAGGCCGGCCCCAAGGGCATTTCGGCCATTGCCATCCCGGCTGATGCCAAGGGCGTTATCTACGGCAAGGCCGAGGACAAGATGGGCTGGAACGCCCAGCCAACCAGACTCATTACTTTTGAAAACGTGCGGGTGCCGGTCAATCATCTGTTGGGTGAGGAAGGCCAGGGCTTTACCTTCGCCATGAAGGGCCTGGATGGCGGCCGTATCAATATCGCCACCTGCTCTGTGGGTACCGCTCAGGCTGCACTTGAGCGCGCCACCGAATATATGCATGAGCGCAAGCAGTTCGGCAAACCACTGGCCGCCTTCCAGGCGCTGCAGTTCAAGCTGGCCGACATGGCCACAGAACTGGTCGCCGCGCGGCAGATGGTGCGTCTGGCGGCATTTAAGCTGGACAGCGGCGATCCCGAAGCCACGGCTTATTGCGCCATGGCCAAGCGTTTTGCCACAGATATAGGGTTTGCCGTGTGTGACAGCGCGCTGCAAATTCACGGTGGTTACGGCTACATCCGCGAATACCCGCTGGAGCGACATTTCCGTGATGTACGGGTACACCAGATCCTGGAAGGAACCAATGAGATTATGCGCCTTATCATCGCCCGCCGCCTGCTGGATGAGCATGCCGGCGAGATCCTCTAAGGCCAAACCCATTTAACCGAATTGCAAGGAGTCATTCATGTCTTTTTTGATTGAGCATATCGAAGGCCACACGGCTGTTCTGACCATCAACAATCCACCGGCCAACACCTGGACAGCCGAGAGCCTCAATGAACTGCGTCTCAAGGTGGAAGAGCTCAACAATGATCCCGATATCTATGCCTTGGTACTGACAGGGGAAGGGGAGAAATTCTTCTCGGCCGGCGCCGATCTCAAGTTGTTTGCCGATGGTGATAAAGGCAATGCCGCCACCATGGCACGCTGTTTTGGCGAAGCATTTGAAACCCTGAGCGCCTTTCGTGGTGTGTCTATTGCCGCCATTAACGGCTATGCCATGGGCGGCGGTTTGGAAGTGGCACTGGCCTGTGATATCCGTATCGCCGAAGAGCAGGCGCAGCTGGCATTACCCGAGGCCACAGTTGGCCTGCTGCCTTGTGCCGGCGGCACCCAGAATCTGACCGCTCTGGTCGGTGAGGGCTGGGCCAAGCGGATGATCCTTTGCGGTGAGCGAATCGATGCCGCCAAGGCCCGTGAGATTGGCCTGGTCGAAGAGGTAGTTGGTAAGGGCGAGGCCCTGAGCGCCGCCATTGCGCTGGCGACCAAGGCCGCCAAGCAGAGCCCATCGAGCGTGACCGTTTGCAAGCAGTTGATCCAGGCTGGACGTAATATGCCAAGAGCTCAGGCGCTGCCGCTGGAGCGTGAGCTGTTTGTGGCTCTGTTTGACACCCAAGATCAGAAAGAAGGGGTCAATGCCTTCCTGGAGAAGCGCGCAGCCAACTGGAAAAACGCATAAGGAGGCGCTGATATGAGTCATGAAGTGGTATTTCAGACCCTGGGAACCGCCAGCGGCAAGTTGATTGGTGTGGCGACACTTAATGTGGAAAAAGCACTCAATGCACTGAATCTCAATATGGTGCGTTTGCTGGCTAAGCAGTTGGCTGCTTGGAAACAGGATGAACAGATTGCCTGCGTGATCCTCGACGGCAGCGGCGACAAGGCCTTTTGCGCCGGTGGTGATGTGCGGGCGCTGTATCAGGCGCAGCAGGCCAATCCTGGCAGTTACACCCAGGAAGCCCGGGTGTTTTTCGAAGAGGAGTATCGGCTCGACTTTCAGCTGCATACCTTCGGTAAGCCTGTATTGGTTTGGGGTGACGGCATTGTGATGGGTGGTGGTCTTGGGCTGATGATAGGTGCCAGCCACAGGGTATTGACCGAGCGCTCGCGCATCGCCATGCCTGAGGTCACCATAGGCCTTTACCCGGATGTCGGCGGCAGCTATTTTCTCGGCCGCATGCCGGGCAAGACAGGGCTGTTTCTCGGCCTGACCGCCTACAACATGAATGCGGCCGATGCCCGTTATACCGGCATTGGCAATCATTTTCTGGCCTCAACGGATAAAGAGCGCATGCTCGATGCCATGGCGACGGTTAACTGGGGCAATAACACCAGTCTCAACCAGCAGAAGCTGCATGATCTGCTCAATGAACTGGAAACTCAGAGTGAAGAGCGTCCCGGCAGCAGCCGCTTGAAGGGCCATCAGGCTCAGATAGATGAGCTGATGACCGGAGATATGGGCGAAATTCTCGCCAAGATGCAGACCTTGGAAACCCAAGAGGGCTGGTTGCAGCGTGCCCGTGACACCATGCTGAGCGGTAGCCCGCTGAGCTGGGCGCTGGCCTACGAGCAGTCAAGGCTTGGGACCGATATGAGCCTGGCGGATTGTTTCCGCTTCGAGCTGGGTCTCAGCCTCAACTGCTGCGCCATAGGTGATTTTTGTGAGGGTGTCAGGGCGCTGCTTATCGACAAGGACCGTAATCCCAACTGGCGTTACGGCAAGGGCAAGATAGCACCGCAAGAAGCGGTATCTGCCTTGCTTGAGTCGCCATTTGAACATGAACACCCATTGGCCGATCTGTAACAGATATCGGTAAACAAGATTCCAACAGGGAGAGCAAACAGATGACAACAGTGGCTTTTATTGGTTTGGGCAACATGGGTGGGCCGATGGCGGTCAACCTGATCAAGGCCGGGATGACTGTTCGGGTATTCGATCTGGTGCCGGCGGCGATGCAGAGTCTGGCAGAGCAGGGGGCTATAACTGCCCAGAGCGCCTGTGGCGCAGCGGCGGGTGCCGATGTGGTGGTAACCATGTTGCCGGCCGGCAAGCATGTGCGTAGCCTGTACCTTGGCAGCGAGCAGCAGCAAGGGCTGCTGGATGTTGTGGCCGAGGGGACCTTGCTTATCGATTCATCGACCATAGATGCCGACAGTGCCCGCGCAGTGGCGGCTGGGGCGGCCGCCAAAGGGCTTGAGTTTGTTGATGCGCCGGTTTCCGGTGGCACCGCCGGGGCCGCGGCCGGTACGCTGACCTTTATCTGCGGCGGCAGCGACGCAGGTTTTGCCAAGGCCAAACCCGTTCTCGAGTGCATGGGCGCCAATATTTTCCATGCAGGCAGTGCCGGAGCCGGTCAGGTTGCCAAAATCTGCAACAACATGCTGTTGTCTGTCTTGATGGTGGGTACCAGCGAGGCACTGAGTCTGGGGATAGATAATGGTTTGGATCCCAAGGTGCTGTCAGATATCATGAAAGTTTCGAGCGGCGGCAACTGGGCCTTGGAGAAATACAACCCCTGTCCCGGGGTGATGCCAAGCGTGCCATCGTCCAATGACTATCAGGGCGGGTTTATGGTGGATCTTATGGTTAAGGACCTCGGCTTGTCCCAGGAAGCAGCGCTGTCCAGCCAGTCGAGCACCCCCATGGGCGCACTGGCGCGCAGCCTCTATGTCAATCATGCCCGTAAGGGCAATGGTCGTCGCGATTTTTCCAGTATTTTTGAACAATTCAAGCAAGAGAAATAAGGATAACCCAATGGATGTAAAAGGTAAGGTAGTCGCCATCACAGGTGGAGCCGGTGGACTGGGTCTGGCAATGGCGCAGGAGCTGGCCGCTGCCGGTGCCCGTCTGGCGCTGATCGATGTGGATCAGGACCGTCTGGAGCAAGCCTGTGCTCTGCTGGGCGAGACCGAAGTGCAGGGTTATGCGGTGGACATCACGGATGAAGAAGATGTGATGGCAACCTTTCAGTACATTCTGGAAGATTTTGGTCAGCTCAATGTGCTGGTAAACAACGCGGGTATTTTGCGTGACGGCATGTTGATTAAAGCCAAAGAGGGCCAGGTGACAGACCGTATGTCGCTGGAGCAGTTCCAGTCGGTCATCAATGTAAACCTGAGCGGCAGTTTCCTCTGTGGCCGAGAAGCCGCCGCTGCCATGATAAGCTCTGGTCAGGAAGGGGTGATTATCAATATCTCCAGCCTGGCTCGGGCCGGCAATGTGGGGCAGAGCAACTATGCCGCCTCCAAGGCAGGTGTCGCTGCCATGGCGGTGGGCTGGGCCAAAGAGCTGGCGCGCTACAAGATCCGGGCCGCTGCTGTTGCACCCGGGGTTATCGCCACCGAAATGACCGCCGCCATGAAACCGGAAGCGCTGGAGCGCCTGGAGAAAATGGTACCGGTCGGCCGTCTGGGTGATGCCGCTGAAATCGCCTCGACAGTTAAATTCATCATTGAAAACGACTATGTCAATGGCCGGGTATTTGAAATTGACGGCGGTATCCGCCTGTAATTCAATGCTTTGAGATCAAGGCCAAAATAGATATCATCCCTGTTCTTTACCGCGTTTCAAACAAGGACAGGGATGATGTTTTCTTCCACCAGGCAGGTTTCCTTTAACCCTCTATTGTTGTCAACCTCGCTAGTGCTGACAGCTTCGCTCTCCTGTGCTCTTGTGAGCTCACAAGCCAATGCTAGCCAAACCAACGCCAGCCAAACCTTACACACTACTCAGACAGTTCACCCCAGTGAAGCCAAAGCTGCCATACGTCACGAGGAAGGGCGGCAGATTTATGCCGAGCAGATGGAAGGAAAACTGCTCGCCAAAGACGGCCAGAGCTTGCCAGAGGGCGTTGCGCCCAAGACGTTGCTCGATTGGTTGGCGCCGGGACGTTCCCCGGACTTGCTGGCAAGCATAGGCGCCAAACCTTGGGGTAACCAGGGCCTGTATCTGGGCTATGCCTGCGTGGTTGCCGAAGGATCGGATCTTAAATATACAGATGGCAGCGATCTATGCAGTGAGAACTTTGCCGAGCGTCAGACCCATGATTTTTACTTTGGCGTATTTAAGCTGGACCAGGGGAGCTTCCAAGCTGTTGCTACCCACGATGGCCCACTCAATACCCCGGTCAACTGGAACTACTCCAATCTGGAGAGCACAGTGGATGGCGGTTCTGATACAGTACCTCAATCGGTCAAAAAGCTGGATCTGGCACCCTACAAGGTTAGTGACCAGTTAACCGCCATAGGGATCCGAGTTGGTTTCAGTGAAGGCTTTTCCGGTGGCGGCGCCTTCTATGAAGCGCTGCAGCTCTATGTAATCGATGGCGATAAGCTGGTGAATATCCTCTCTGAACCCATGTATTTCTATAAAGATCTGGCCGGAGAGCGGGATGAAACCGGCGTCCGCGCCCGGGTTATTGATGAAGGCAAAAATTTATTGCAGCTTCTTGGACGTCAACATCAGGGATACTATGACCTGCGCCTGAAAAATGTCGACAATGGCAGCAAAGTGGACTTTCGTTGGTCCAGGGACGCCGGGCGGTATTTGCCCAAAAACGCCGGTTGAGCCGCGCGTCTAAGTCTCTCAAAAGTTATCATTCTGCAATCCAGGGTGTCAGATACTTGTCCGCTTTGTATCACAGACGTTGACAATTCTTGTCCTGGATTGAACAATCCCCCTACTAAAAGGTAAAAGCACCAGAGGTATAAACACTCACCCATGCACTGGCTGGAGAAACAAATCAAGCGCCTGCTTTTGTTGGTGGGAGTCGTGGGTGTCACGGTAATTTACTTTGGATTCTTTTACCTGCTTCTCAGCGGTCGTTCCACTGAACCCATCACCTGGTACTATTTGCTTTCACCTTGGATCTGCATCTTTTTTGGATTATCCAGTATGCAGCAGTACAGGGTTTTGCAGTGGTTCTGCGCCAAATTTAAATAACAATACAAGACTTAAGTTGTAGTAGTTTCAACCTGCCCAGTGGGCGGGTGTTGGGGGAAACGAAACCATGATTTTCAATCCCGGAAAGCAAATTCTGGCCGCAGCGCTGATGGCTTCAGTGCTGCTGGGATGTGGTCAGCCTGCGCAGGAGCAACAAGCGCCTGCCGATAATGAGCAGAGGATTAGCGCCGCTTATGGCAGTTGGGTCTCTCCTTTGGGGGCCGCCGAAGTCTACGGCAGCGCCTCGGTAATAGGCGAGCTGCAGAGTGTCGGTGATGCGATTTACTTCTCGGAATCCAGCCCGGCCGAAGGCGGCAAGGTGGGGATCAAGCGTCTCGAAAAAGACGGCAGCATTACCAGTGTGGTAGCGCCGGCCTTTGGTATCGGCAGCCGCGTTCATGAATATGGCGGTGGCGACTTTCTCGGCATAGGCCAGAGTCTGTTTGTCACCAAGGGGCAGGATCAGCTGTTTTACCGGATAGCGCCCAATCAAGAGGCGCTGGCACTGACGCCCAATGGCACCCGCCATGGCGACTGTATCTCTTATCCCAAGGGCTCACGGATTATCTGTGTCCGGGAAGATCATCGTCAACCGGGAGAGCCCAAGGCTAGTTTAGTGACCATTAACCTGAATTTCTCCGGTGAAGGGGATATCTTTGTCGATGGACACGACTTTATCAGTTCTCCGGCAATCAATGCCGACAATACACAGCTTGCCTGGATCACCTGGGAACATCCCAACATGCCTTGGGATAATACCCGGTTGTGGCTTGGGGATCTTAACCGCAAGGGGCAGTTGACCAATATTCGCCAAATCGCCCCTGAGCATAAGGGCGCGCTGATGCAACCCCTGTTCAGCCCAAACGGCGTGCTTTACTTTATTGCCGACTATGACAACTGGTGGAACCTTTATCGGCTTGATGCCAAAGGCGATATCGAACAGGTTACCCAACTCAAGGCTGAAATCGGCGGCCCTGCCTGGAAGTTGGGGCAGCACGCTTACGCCTTTGAGAATGAAAACACCCTGATAGCCAGCTTCAACAAGGAAGGCGATGCCGGATTGTTGCGACTGGATCTGCAGACCGGCGTCATTGAAGTGCTGGCTGCCGACTTTGCCGATATCAAACAGGTGGTGCAGGGGGCCGACGGGGTTTATTTTGTTGGCAGTAGGCCAACACCCGAGCGCGGCATCTATAAGGTTTCCGGCCGCGGCACAGAACTTGTGTATGCTCCTAAAATTTGTGGTCTGGATCCCAGATACATCTCCCGCGCCATCAATGTGGAGTTCACCACCAAGGGGGGAGACAAGGCTCACGGCTATTTTTATCCGCCGGTAAATGGTGACTACCAACCTCTGCCGGACACCCGGCCACCTCTTTTAATGATGTTGCACGGAGGCCCGACCGCCAAGGCCAACCGCGCTTACAATAGCGCCATTCAGTATTGGACCAGTCGCGGCTTTGCCGTGTTTGAGCTCAATTACCGCGGCAGTACCGGCTTTGGTCGCCAATATCGCCAGAGTCTCTATGGCAACTGGGGTAAGGCCGATGTCGAGGATGCTGTCTGGGCCGCCGGGTTTTTAGTTGACCAAGGCTGGGTCAGTGCTGACAAACTGGCGATACGCGGCGGCAGTGCCGGTGGCTTGAGCGTGCTCTCGGCCTTAGCCTTCCATGATAAGTTTAAGGCCGGGGTGAGCTATTTCGGGATCAGTGATATCGAGGTGCTGGGCAAGGAAACCCATAAGTTTGAGTCAAGATACCTAGATCAACTGATAGGCCCTTACCCCAAAATGAAGGCTGTATATCGTGAACGCTCGCCCCTGTATCATCTGCAGGGATTCAATGAACCCTTGCTGCTGTTGCAAGGGCTCGAAGATAAGGTGGTGCCACCGAATCAGTCGCAACATATCTATAAGGCGCTGAAAGACAAGGGCGTGCCCACGGCGTTTATCGGTCTGGAGGGAGAGGGGCACGGCTTTCGCCAACCCCACAACAAGATACTGGCGCTGGAGTCAGAGCTGGTGTTTTACGGCATGGTGTTTGACTTCACCCCGGCGGGCATGTTGCCAACGTTGGCGCTGGATAATGCCGAAGCACTGGCGCGAGCCAGACTGCAAGCCCAAGCGCCTGAGTCTTGATCCTCAGACCTTTGGGGCCTCACTCGAAAGGCCATTTATGATGGCGCATTCAGACTGGTTGCCGCCGCGGCACTGGGATACCAGCTCGCTCAGTTGGGCATGCAGCGAGGCCAGTCTGGCCATCTTGTCTTCCAACGCCTGCAAGTGCCCATTGGCCAGACGTTTGACATCCTCGGCGCAGCGTTTGGGATTGTGTTTCAGTTGCAACAGATCCCGGCATTCATCCAAGGTAAAGCCCAGCTCGCGGCAGTGCTGCAAAAACTTGAGCGCCTCGATTTCAGCCGCCCGGTACACTCGATACCCATTGGCGCCTCTGTGGGCCTCAACCAAGCCTATGTCATGGTAATAGCGGATACTCTTGATACTCAGACCCGTTGCCTTGGCCACTTCGCCTATTTTCATCGCTGAACTCCTGCCCTGTTGGGACTTTTGTGGGCTATTTTGTCGCGTCGCAAGCGCATTGTTGAGAGTCAGAGCACCTTTTCGCTTATGGATAATTATCCGGACTTGACTCTCCCGTTACGGGAGACTTTAACCTTTATCTCAGTGTTGAGCCAGCCTCGCTTGCGAGGGGCACAGATGGGAGTTTCCAATGGACCAGATACAATTCACCATAGCGAATATGAAGTGCGGCGGCTGCGCCCGCAAGATAAAGGCCCTGTTCGCCGATGATACCGGCGTAGAAGCCGCTACCGAGGTGGCAGATAAGTCGTTGACGCTGACATTCGCCCCGGGCGCTGAGCTTACCCCCGCCGCGGCGCTGGCGAGGCTGAAAGACGCAGGTTATGACGCCGAGCAGGCCGAGATTGCCGCTCCCGGCGCCGGTGACAGCGCGCAAGAGCCCAGCCCTGAAGCCCCTGGCAGCTTTAGTTTCCATGTTGCCGATATGAATTGCGGCCACTGTGAGAGTAAGCTTCGCAAGGCGCTGGCTGATGAGCTTGAGGTAGACGTCGACCTTAAAGACAAACAGCTACGGGTGAAAAGTCACAAGAGCGCGGCAGAACTGGCCGAATTGATAACCGGCGCAGGCTTTACCCCGCAAACGCTGGAAGCTGGCAATACAAGTGAGCCGGAAAACTTCCGCTTTTATGTTGGCGATATGACCTGTGGCCATTGTGAGGCCAGTATTCGTAAGGCGCTCAGCGATGAAGCCGAAGTGACGGTCAATCTGAACCAGAAACGGCTTGCACTGAAAAGCCATAAAACCGCCGCCGAGTTGACCGAGCTGTTAAAGGCCGCTGGGTTTACTGCCGAGCCTTGGCGCGATGAGCATGCCGAGACTGATACTGATACCGAGACTGAGACAGAAGCTCAGGCTGACGCTTCGAAATCGGCAGTGGCCGCAACTACAACTGAAGCTGAAACTGGCAAGCATGCCGATAAAGCCGTCAAGCAGAAGGCCGCCACGGCTCACCCTGCCAACCCCACACTACTGTTTGTGCCGGATATGAGCTGCGCCAGCTGCGTGGCCAAGATAGAAAAAGCCTTTGCCGCCAAAGAGGTCGAGGCCAGAGTCAACTTGGCCGATAAGCAGGTGAGCGTAGCCGCAGGTTTGCCAGTGGCTGAAGCCGTTGCGCTGCTGCTCTCGGCCGGGTATCGCGCCGAGCCGATAACGGATGCCGCCAGTGCCATGGCCGACAAGGCCGAGCATGATGCCAGGGAATATCGCACTCGGATCAGACAGGCCATTGCCGGTCTTGGGCTGGGGATCCCCTTGATGATCTGGGGCCTGGCCGGTGGTGACATGATGATCCACGATAGCCAAAGCCAACTTATCTGGGGCGCCATGGGGCTGCTGACCTTGTTGCTGCTGGTCACCACCGGGGGGCATTTTTTCAGTGGTATGTGGCGCTCACTCAAGGCCAAGAGTGCCAATATGGATACGTTGATCGCCTTGGGTACGGGCACGGCCTGGCTTTACTCCATGCTGGTGGTGCTTATTCCCGGCTTTTTCCCCGACGGCACCCGTCATGTGTACTTTGAAGCCAGTGTGATGATCCTCGGCTTGATTAACCTTGGGCACGCATTGGAGCTGAGAGCCCGCGGCAAGACCAGTGAAGCGGTGCAGAAGCTTATTGGCCTGCAGAGCAATACGGCCATCAAGATCACCGAAAACGGCGATGAAACCGTGGCCATAGCAACGCTGGTGGTGGGCGACAAGCTGAGACTGCGCCCGGGTGACAGAGTGGCGCTCGATGGTGAAGTGCTTTCAGGCAATTCGCTGCTCGATGAGTCCATGCTCACCGGCGAACCCATTCCCGTGGCTAAATCGGTGGGCGACAGTCTGAGCGCCGGCACAGTCAATGGAAACGGCAGCCTTATTTACCAAGTTACTGCCGGGCCTGCCGATACCCGCCTGGCGAAGATTATTGCCCTGGTTCAGGAGGCCCAGACCTCCAAGATGCCCATAGGGCGACTGACAGACAAGATAGCCGCCGTGTTTGTGCCTGTGGTGGTGGTGATTGCGCTGCTGGCGGCCATCATCTGGTATTTTGCCGGCCCAGAGCCTGCGCTGTCTCATGCGCTGGTGGTGCTGACCAGTGTGCTGATCATCGCCTGTCCCTGCGCCTTGGGGCTGGCGACGCCTATGTCCATCATGGTATCTGTCGGCCGCGCCGCTTCCATGGGGGTATTGGTGAAAAACGGTGAGGCGCTGCAAACCGCCAGCAAGGTTAGCTGTGTGGTGCTGGATAAGACCGGCACCATCACAGAAGGTAAGCCCGCCGTCACCCAGGTAGATATTTTCGATGATGCCTTTGATGAGCGCGAGCTGCTGCGCGCCGTGGCGAGCCTTGAGCAACACTCGGGTCACCCCTTGGCGGCGGCGCTGCTGGATGCCGCCAAAGCCAAAGAGGTTGTGCTGAGTGAGCCGCAGGGGTTTGACTATCGCCAGGGGCAAGGTCTGCTGGGGCAGTTTGAAGGCCGGCAGTGGGCGGTCGGCAACAGCAAGCTAATGGACGCACTGGGCATTAGGCTGACCGAGGCGCATCAGGCAAGGCTGGAGCAGGGGGCGGCGCTTGGACACACCCAGGTGCTGGTGGCCCGAGATAATCAACTGCTGGCGTTGGTGGGGATCAGTGACCCAATCAAAGCCGATGCCAAGGAAGCCATGGCCGCGCTCAAGGCCCAGGGTAAGCGCTTGGTATTGCTCAGTGGTGATAACCAGGCCACAGCCGAAGCCGTGGCGCGTCAGGTGGGGATAGAGGAAGTCATCGCCGGGGTGTTACCGGATGAAAAGCAATCCTGGGTCAATAAGTTTCAAGCGCAGGGTGAAGTGGTGGCCATGGTCGGTGATGGGATCAATGACGCCCCGGCGCTGATGGCCGCCGATGTCGGCATTGCCATGGGCTCGGGCACAGAGATTGCCATAGAGAGCGCCGACCTGACTTTGCTTAACCCAAGGCTGGGCAGCTTGGCCGGGGCATTTGCCCTGTCGCGGGCGACGCTTGGCAACATCAAGCAGAACCTGTTCGGTGCCTTTATCTACAACACTCTGGGGATCCCGATTGCAGCCGGGGTGCTGTACCCGCTGACAGGGATCTTGCTGAGCCCTGTGGTGGCCGGTGCTGCAATGGCGCTGTCTTCATTGACTGTGGTGACCAACGCCAACCGCTTGCGGCGTCAGTCTTTAGATTAAGCTTTTTCAGCGTTCGAGCCGGGGGAATTGCCCCGGCTTTTTATTGTTTTCTTGTTTTATCGCCTTGTTTTTCCTGTTTAAATAAGGGTTTTGCCTTTGCTCAGCACCAATGCCTGCCGAAAAACGCAGCCTGTGGTCAATATAAGTTTGGGGCTGGATATCGCTGGCCGAGCGAGTCACAGCAAGGGCAACGGGGAATAAGAAAAGGAATAAGAAAAGGAATGGGAAAGGAGTAGGAAAATGCAATCCAGAAAATTAACCGCGGCAGCTAAGCTGAGTCTGCTAGGCGGTGTCTTGCTGCTCAGCGCCATCTCTGTGCCTGCTCAGGCGGGCTGCGGCGAGAAAACCACTGAGTGCATAGTGATCAAGGGTGACAGCCCAAAGACCCTGGAGTGTGAAATCACGGTTTGTGCCAATGTGCACTCATTTCTCAGTCGCTGGCAGTTGGCCGATGGTACCACGCTGAGCACGGATTACACCGAGGACAGCGAGAGCATCACTATCAATGGTGAGCCGGGATATGCCTTGCCGGCAGATATTTTGCGCACTGAACTTGGCTGTTACAGCACTTTTGCAACAAACAAGGCGGAAACTACCTTGGTGTGTGGCCGCGATCTGGATTTTTAATCTGCTTGCAGAAGATTTTTAAAGTCTTTTATAAACAGCTGGTTGCACTGCTTTATCTCACTGGCTGCCCGCGAGTTTGGTTGATAATTCACGCAGGAATGTTATAGTGCCCGGCTTTATTTACCCGGCCAATCATAGGCCTTGGGCTCTTGGACGCGGCTTTACATAGCCAGGTCCCGCATCTGGATATTTTGGAATCATACAGTGATAACGACAGCTAACATCACCATGCAGTTTGGCGCCAAGCCGCTGTTTGAAAACATCTCGGTTAAATTCGGCGAAGGCAACAGATACGGCCTTATCGGCGCCAATGGCTGCGGTAAGTCTACTTTTATGAAGATCCTTTCCGGTGAGTTGGAGCCAACCTCGGGTAATGTGTCGCTGGATCCCAACGAGCGTCTGGGTAAGTTGAACCAGGATCAGTTCGCCTATGAAGAGCACAGCGTTATCGACACAGTGATCATGGGCCACAAAGAGCTGTGGGCGGTGAAGCAGGAGCGCGATCGCATCTACTCCTTACCGGAAATGAGTGAAGAAGATGGCATTAAAGTGGCCGATCTTGAGATGCAGTTTGCCGAAATGGACGGTTATACCGCAGAAAGCCGCGCCGGTGAGCTGCTGCTCGGGGTGGGTATTCCGCTGGAACAACATTTTGGCCCCATGAGTGAAGTGGCACCGGGTTGGAAACTCAGGGTGCTGCTGGCACAGGCCTTGTTCTCTGATCCTGATGTGTTGCTGCTCGACGAACCGACCAACAACCTGGATATCGATACCATTCGCTGGCTGCAGGAGATGCTTAACCAGCGTAACAGCACCATGATCATCATTTCCCACGACAGATACTTCCTCAACTCTGTCTGTACCCATATGGCGGATCTGGACTATGGTGAGCTGCGGGTCTATCCGGGCAACTATGATGAATATATGACAGCCGCCTCTCAGGCCCGCGAGCGCCTGGTGGCTGAAAACGCCAAGAAGAAGGCACAGATTGCCGAGCTGCAAACCTTCGTGGCGCGCTTCTCTGCCAACGCTTCTAAGGCCAAACAGGCCACGTCCCGTGCTCGTCAAATCGACAAGATCAAGCTGGATGAGATCAAGGCTTCCAGCCGGGTTAACCCCTACATTCGTTTCGAGCAGGAGAAGAAACTGTTCCGTAACGCTTTGATTGTTGAGAACATGAGCAATGGTTACGATGAGCTGCTGTTCAAGGATGTGAACTTTATCGCCGAAGTGGGCGAGCGTATCGCGATTCTGGGTGAAAACGGTGTGGGTAAGACCACCTTGCTGCGTACTCTGATCCACGAGTTGCCACAAAAGAGCGGTACCATTCAGTGGTCTGAAAACCATCGTATCGGCTACTACGCCCAGGATCATGCCAGCGACTTTGAAAATGATATGAACCTGTTCGACTGGATGGGTCAGTGGCGTCTGGAAGGTGATGACGATCAGGCGGTGCGTTCAGTGCTGGGCCGTATGCTGTTCAGCGCCGACGACATCAAGAAATCTGTCAAGGTACTGTCCGGTGGTGAGCAGGGGCGTATGCTGTTTGGCAAGCTGATGCTGCAAAAGCCCAATATTCTGGTGATGGACGAACCGACCAACCACCTGGATATGGAATCGATTGAGTCGTTGAACAACGCCCTCGAACTCTATGAAGGCACCTTGCTGTTTGTCAGCCATGACCGCGCCTTCGTTTCATCTCTGGCCAACCGTATCATAGAGATAAGCGCTGATGGCGTGAGCGACTTCAAGGGCACTTATGATGAGTTCCTGGCCAGCAAAGGCATTGAAGCCTAAGTCTTTTGTGGCGAGCTTGGTTTAACACCAAGTGAAAGAATCACAATAAACAAGGCCGGTTCATTGAACCGGCCTTGCTGTTTTTTAAAGGCTTGGATCGGAGGCTGGACTTCCACTTCTGATTACTGTCGCCATAACGCTGGAATTAAGTTCAATCATTGTTTGTCGCTATTTATATTTGTAGCCTGACTTTGTTACAGCCCGGCTTTGGCCAGCTCTGCCGCCATCTGTTCAAGGCCGCTCAGGCCTTGGATATCGGTTTCCTTGAGTGGCAGTCGAAAGCGGGGCAGCCTGCTAAAGTTTGCGTCTATCTCTTCGAGGTGCACGGCTTCCTGCTGGCGGCGTTTGGCAAGAAAACTGCCATCGGCCTCGGGTGGCAGCAACCGATTGATTACCAAACCGGCCAGCGGTAACTGCTCGGCCTGCAAACTGGCCACGGCGCGGCGGGTTTCCAGAATAGGCAGCTTCTCTGGGGTCAGGACAAACAGCAGCCCTGTTTGCTGCGGATCTTTAATCAGCTCACGGGTGCGCTGCAGCAGCCGTTGGCGCGCCAGCAAGGTTTCGGCTATGGCCTTGTTGCGCGGCGCCATTCCGGCGGTGGCGTGCTCGGCCGGATCGTCGAAGGGGTTATCGACATCACGGCCCCGCCCGGGTGTCAGATGCGACAACATGGCGCCGAGCTTTTCTGATTTCTGATTGGCGCTCAGCATACCTTGGGTCCAGGCGGCCATCGCCTCAGGAAGGCTTAGTAGCCTAAGCGTATGGCCGGTGGGCGCGGTATCGAAAATAATCAGATCGTATTCACCGAGGCCGCTTTTTAGGGTCTTGGCAATCCGCTCCAGCAAGGCGGCTTCCTGGGCACCGGGAGACTGTCGGGTGAGACGCATCTGCCGCTCAATTTCAGCGAACATCTCCGGGCGGGTAAAACTCTTCAACTGTTGGCTGACCCGGTCGAGATGTTGGCGCACTTCCTCATCCGGGTCGATTTCCAGCGCATCCAGATTGGGTGCCAGCCGGGTGTAGTGATCGCCTATCTGCTTGGCAAAGGCATCGCTCAGGCTGTGGGCCGGATCTGTGGATACCAGCAGGACTTTCTTGCCGCGCCCGGCCGCCAACAGGGCCAGTGAGGAGGAGACAGTGGTCTTGCCGACACCGCCTTTGCCACCCACCCACAGAATACGTTTGTCGGTCAGCTGCGCCATAGCACGTCCTTAATTAACATTTTGTTTCAACAGCATCTGAACTGATCCAGCGGTGAGTGGGGCATACCCATACGCAGGTGCCAGTCATGGAACTTTTCCAGCATCAAGGGCTGCAGCTCCAGAGTGTAGTAACTGGCCGGGTTGGGTACCCCCATCATTTCGGAGAAGATCAGCAGCATAAAGAGATCGTCCTGCTCCCTGCGGGCACGGGCGACTGCCGAGCGAAAAGGGGCGTTATATGCCTCTTCCGCCAAGTGGCTCAGGTCTTTGACCAATGCCTTGATCTTCGCCAGCTTCATCAGTCGTTCTCCGCCGCGGTTTTACGCGCCTTGAGCGATCGGCTCAGCGTAGCACTGCACTCCAGTGAAATTACTATGGCGGCGATCAGTACCACCAAGTCCAGAGTAAACAGGAACCAATCCTGCTTGTCGTAGAAGCCCTTGAGCTGAATAAGCAGGCCCATGGTGGTCATCACCAGCAGGAAGATAAGCGGAGCCAGGGTATACCACATGGGGCGACCCAGTTTCACCAGCATCACTGTGATTACCAGCAGTGTCAGGCCAGCCAGCAACTGGTTGGTGGTGCCAAACAGCGGCCAGATCAGCATGCCACCAGAGCCGTCACCGCCGGCACCGAAGGCCAGCAGCAAGCAGGTGCCCACGGCCAGCAGAGTGGCGACGGCGCCATTTTGCATCCAGTTGAGGTTATAGATGCTGCCCCATTCCTGGAAGATGTAACGCTGTAGCCGCAAGCCAGTGTCCATAGTGGTACCGGCAAACAGCACTACCATTACCGTCAGCAGGGTTTGTGCCATGGTTTCATCCATACCTATCCCGGATTCGAGGATATTGGCGCCGCCCTTGATAAAGGCGCTGACGCCCCCCTGACCAAAGGCGTGATAGATGGCCTGCCAGTCGGCCAGGGTCGCAAAACCCGCGGTGGCGGCTATGATGGCCGCCAGTGCCAGAGAGCCTTCGCCTATGGCGCCAAAGTAACCGACAAAACGCACATCCGGCTCTTTATCCAGCTGTTTTGAGGTGGTTCCGCTGGAAACCAGGCCGTGGAAGCCGGAAATCGCGCCGCAGGCAATGGTAACAAACAGCAGTGGCACCAAGGATGGAGTGCCTTCGGGCACATCGGTATTAAAGGCCGGCGCCACTATATCAGGCGCACCCAGAAGCACGGCGCCGTAAAGCAAGCCTAAGCCGATAAATAGCTGAATACCATTGATATAGTCCCGTGGTTGCAGCAGCATCCATACCGGCAGCAGCGAGGCGATGGCGGCATAGACAAACAGCAGGATGATCCAGCTCTGGTTATCCGACAGCGGCCCTAGGGTTTCCGGCAATGCCAGCGGCATGGACGGGCCGATATAGATCAGCGCGTACAATGCCGCCACGCCGACAATGGATACCACCAAGAGGTTGATAAGACGGCGGTAGATGAGCTGGCCTATGATGAGTGCCACCACAATGGCGCCCCAAACCGGCAGGGTAGCGCTGGGGAAGTTGATCAGCTGCTTGGCAATGACGACGGCAAACACGGCGTTAACCATGAGCAACACCAAGAATATCACCACCATAAAGATGCTGCGGGCCCGCTCGCCGATAACATCACCCGTGACCGCACCTATGGATTTGGCCTTGTTGCGGTTGCTGGCCCAGATGGCGCCGGCATCGTGCACCCCGGCAAAGAAGATGGTGCCAAACACCACCCAGAGGAAGGCCGGCACCCAGCCCCAGATAACCGCAATGGCCGGGCCGATAATCGGCGCAGCTCCGGCCACAGAGGTAAAGTGGTGGCCCCAAAGCACATATTTATTGGTGGGCACATAGTCGATACCATCCTGCATCTCGTGCGCAGGAGTCACGAAGTTGGGATCGACTTTGAAGATTTTTTCGCAGATGAATTTTGAATAGACAAAATAGCCGGCCGCCATCGCGCCCAGGCCCATTAACATCAACAGCACAGCATTCATGGGACACCTCTTGTTGTTGTTTTGATGTGTTGATGTTAATGGAAGGTGGTTGTGGCTGATATCAGACTAAAGTCCTATTCGCTCGCGGCTATCAAGAACAGCATTTTTGCTGTAGGCGTTTGTCAGTAAAGCAATAATTGCCTGCAATACCGCTGTGGATGATTTCCCGGCATGTCCAGCACCGATGAGGAGCGCAAGCTGCGAACCCATGGCCTTTATTCTGATACGAGTAATTGAGGCGAGGGTGGCGATTATCGCCAGTTTGTGAACAGATACCGACCATCGAAGCTCATTTTTGACATTTAGTATGGCAAAGCGGGGCGCGAAGGCTTGGCTTTGAGGCTAAAATGGGCCTGCGCCACCGGCATCCAGTGGCGCAGATAATATCAATAACATCACAAAGGAAGCTGGATTGTGACGAAGAAAATTATCCTGGATACAGATCCCGGTATTGATGATGCAATGGCAATTCTGTTTGCCGAAGGGCATGCCGCCGTGGATCTTATCGGTATCACCACTGTATTTGGCAACGCCACCATTGAAAACAGTACTCGCAATGCCCTGTATTTGAAACAGAAATACGGCATGAAGGCAGACGTATCCATGGGGGCGGATAAGCCGCTGTCGCGCCCCCCTGTCGGCCCTACCACCATAGTTCATGGTGAAACCGGTTTTGGCGATCTGCAAGTCAGCGCCGCCGATGTCAGCCTGAGCGCCGATCCCCGTCCGGCTTGGCAATATATTGTCGAGCAGCTCAAGGCGCAGCCGGGGGAGATCACTCTGGTGGCTGTTGGGCCTCTGACCAATCTGGCACTGGCACTGCAGCATGAACCCGGGATCACTAAACTGGTTAAAGAAGTGGTGATCATGGGGGGGGCCTTTGGGGTGAACGGTCATCAGGGTAATGTCAGCCCGTTTGCCGAAGCCAATATCCATGACGATCCCGAGGCGGCCGATATGGTATTTACCGCCGACTGGCCCGTGGTGATTATCGGTCTGGATGTGACCCATGAGAGTTTCTTTACGCCCGAGTATCTGGATAAGCTGCGCGATGAAGCCGGTGAGCCGGGACGCTTTATTCACCAGATAAGCCGTTTCTATCTCGACTTTTACCAGCGTAGCCTGGGAATTTCCGGCTGCCACGTGCACGACCCCTCGGCGATTGCTTATGTGATAGACCCCAGCCTGTTTACCCTGAGAAAGGGGCCTGTGCGGGTGGTCTGCTCCGGGCCAGCTATAGGTCACACAATGCAGAAAACCTATGAGCGGCGCCATCCCCACGATGACTGGAGTGATATGCCGCCACAGAGTGTTGGGGTAGGGGTGCGCAACGAGGCGCTGCTCGAACTGTATCGCAACACCCTGATAGATTTCGGTCGTCGGTAATTATCTTCCAGGATCACCGTTTCGGCTTATTTGTGCGATTTGGCCGAAACGGTACCTCTGGGCATTTGCTCTTTACCACTCAGGGCTTGCGGCTCAGGCAGTTTTGCAGCAGTTTGGCGAAGAACTCGCTGCCCTTGCGGCGGGCAAAGGCGATGTTGCGCTCGGGAATCGACCCAGGATCATCATATTCGGCCAGGGCCTGTTCCATACTGGCTTCACGTATGATGTGCAGGGTCGGATAGGGCGCTCTATTGGTATAGTTGGCGGCATCATCCTGGGCCTCCCCTTCGAAACAATAGTCGGGATGAAAGCTGGCCAACTGGTAAACCCCTTCATAACCCTCTTCGAACAACAGCTGCTCGGCAAAGGCCAACAGATCCAGATAGAGGTGAAAACCTTCAAAGCCCCTCGGCAGAATGAACAGGCTGGTTTCCGCTTGTGGGTGCTCATCCAGATATTGGCACTCGTCCAGCAACGCCTGCAAGGCAGTATCCATGCGGCTTTCTTCGCAAACTGTGTAACGAATCGAGTCGCGCTCGACTTCCCGCCTGGCGAAGGGGCAGATGTTGTACTTCATGATCACCTCCTTGACCCAAGCCTGGGTCTGGGCGGCGATAGTCTGGGATCCCATCATGGAGTCTGTGGCCATATTCTGCTCTGTCTCTGTGTAAGGGCGTTATTGGCGGCCATCATAGGCAGCCTCTGGGGTACTGGCAAGCACCAAAGGTACTGAGGGATGAAATACGGCGCCCATCCAAGTGGCGCCGCTTGTTTGCTCAAATTAAAAAATCAGTAGCTGACTTCCACTTCATAAGAGGTGAACTTGCGGATATTGATTACTCCGGTATCGAAGAGCAGGTACTGCCCCTTGATGCCCATCAGAGTGCCGCTGACAACAGCTTCTTTGTCAAAGTTATGGGACTTGATCTTCTTGGGAAACTCACTGATCGGGTAGTGAATTTGCGTCTCTGTCTCGGTCAATCTCTCTATCTTGTAATCACCGCGGCTCATTGCCAGCTCGTGCAAGCGGGTTTCGATACTCGGCAATAGCGTCTCGGCCTTGGCCTTGAGATCTATCTCGTCGTTGTTGCCCTTGAGCATCGCCTGCCAGTTGGTCTTGTCGGCAATCAGTTTGGCCAGTTCGACTTCGATAAGGCCGGAAAGCTGCCTGCTGCTGACCTTGAATATCGGCAGCCCCTGGGTGGCTCCCTGATCCAGCCAGCGGGTGGGCAACTGGGTGTGGCGGGTAATGCCGACCTTTATTCCCGAGGTATTGGACAGGTAAACATAGTGGGGCACCATGCAATGCGTGTCGCCCCATTCGGGTTCGCGGCAGGTTCCCTGATCATAGTGGCAGGTTTCCGGTTTCATCACGCAGAGATCGCAGCTGGCGAGTTTCTGCATACAGACATAACAGTGGCCCTGGGAGTAACTCTTCTTGGTCTTCTTACCACAGTTGCAGCAGAAGATGTTACCCGTGTGACTCAGGGTTAAACTCTTGCCTATCAAAGGGTTCAACGCCAGGCGCTGTTCAGCCACTCTGAGGGTGTATTGTGCCAGATGGTTCTCGTCCAGGGCGACGGCCATCTTATCCAGTGTTCCAAGCATAACGACAAAGCTCTGTTCTTGTGATTTTCGCTAGTGTATCAGTTTTCCTAATAGGAATTATCGATTGCACATCGGTTGCTGCTTTTGCAGGCACTCAAGAGTCAGAGGTCGGGCAGTGGCAGTATCGGGCTCAGGTCAGATTCAGCTTATCCAGTACCAGATCATCACCTATGCTGTAGAGAGATTCGGTCAGGCGCTCCTCCTGCATAGGGTCGGTCAATCCCAGGCTGATGGTGGCCCGAAACAGGGCGATGCCGGTATGGCCCGCGGTTTCAAACTTGCTGCTGAATTGCTCGATATTGATCCCAAGGGCATTGATCCTGTTGGAGATATCCAGCACCAGCCCGGGCCTGTCGTAGGCCACCAGGTTGAAACTCAGGCGTTTGATATATTTCTGCTGCTGGCCGGCCCTGGCACTGGTGAGCGCCATACCATCGATGCACTCCAGGGCATCGAGCAGGTCATCCCAGTGTTCGCTGGGAACCTCAAGCAGCAAAATAGCGGCAAAAATCCCGTCTATATGACGTAATTCCGAGTCGAGCCAGTTGCCACCGTGGCGGCTGACCGCATGGGCAATCTGCTCAACCAATCCTTTTCTGTCAGGGACTTGCAGTGTGATAAGGTAACGAAGCATGGTAGACAGACTCCTGAATAATGTTAAAAAAAGCTATGTAACACTATTGTCATTTTTGCGTCATATAATCCCAGCCACTCGATAAGGGATGGTCTTACCTGGGTTGGCCGAAACGCAATAACGTACGGTTAATTCGGTAAAAAAGCCTAACAGCTATTAATAATAGAGGTTCTTAATGGAAAGTCAGGTCATTCAGCCTGCTTCTGCGTCGAAAGATCTGTTGGTGAGCAAGGGCTCCGGCCGCAGAGCCTTCAAGGATAAGGCCGCGCAGATAGGGGTAACAGTGGGCGGAACCATGGTGTTCGTCGCCCTTTTGTTGATCTTTTTCTATCTGCTTTACGTGATTAAGCCGGTGTTTGACGGCGCCAGTGTTGAACCCGTCACCGAAGTGAGCCTGCCGGCCAGTTCAGACAAGACGCTGATGGTGGGCAGTGACGAGCAAAATGAACTGCTCTATCGGGTCGGTGACCAAGGCGTGGTGGATTTCTTCAGGGTCAAAGGCGATCAGCAGCACCAACAGGTGAAACTGCCAGTGCCAGATTCGAGCAAAGTGGTCAGCAGCGCCGTCAGCGCGCCAAGCCAGCAGTTGTTTGCCCTCGGACTGGATAACGGTCAACTCTTGTTGGCCGGAGTGGATTTTGGTGTCAGCTATCCCAATAACCAACGTCTGATCACGCCCAAGGTCAAGTATCCACTGGGAGAGTCGGCACTGACGGTTGCCGAGGATGGCTCGCCGCTCAAGAGTCTCGCCTTTGGCTATAGCTCCGAGAGCATGAGCTTTGCCTACCAGGACAGCCAGAATCGCTGGCAGCTGACCAAGATGGTCGGCGAAGAGAACATGATGACCGAGGAAGTGGAGTGGCACACACAAACCATGCCACTGCCGGATGCGCCTTCCCGTACTGAACATCAACTCATGACCCCGGATCAGCGCCAACTGCTGCTGCAGTCCGGCAACAAGATTTTTGTCTACAACATTCAGTATGTGGATGAAATCTCGCTGCAACAGGTGATAGATGTCGAGAAAGCCAAGGCCAAGGTCACCAGTTTGAGCCTGCTGGCGGGCGCCAGTTCACTGCTGGTAGGCTACGACAGCGGTGTGGTGGCCCAGTATTTTCAGGTGGCCAGCGACCGCGGCCGTGTCTATCAGGAGATCCGCGAGTTTAGCGGTTTGGGTAAGGTGGACACCATAGCCTCTGAGTTCTACCGCAAGAGCTTTGCCACAGTAAGCCCCGAGGGTGAACTGTCTTTGCTTTACACCACGAGTGAGCGCGAGCTGTTCGATAAAAAGTTCGATCTCAAGGCGCCGGGTGTTATGGGCTTCAGCCCCCGCTCCAATGCTTTGATCATTGAAGATGGCAGCAAGCTGCACCTGTACGCGGTTGATAACGACCACCCGGAAGTTTCCTGGAGCGCTCTGTGGAACAAGGTATGGTACGAAGGTTACCCTGAGCCGCAGTTTGTCTGGCAGTCCACTTCCGGCTCGGATGATTTCGAAGCCAAGCTCAGTCTGATGCCGCTGGCATTCGGTACGCTCAAGGCGGCGTTCTATGCCATGCTGTTTGCCGTTCCTCTGGCGATTGCCGGCGCTATCTATACCGCCTATTTCATGTCGCCCAAGGTGCGCAGCATAGTCAAGCCCACCATTGAAATCATGGAAGCCCTGCCGACAGTGATCCTCGGTTTCCTGGCCGGTCTCTGGCTGGCACCGCTGATTGAAGAGCATCTGCCCGGCATTCTGGCCTTGCTGCTGTTGTTGCCGATAAGCATAGTGACCAGTGCCTATGCCTGGTCCAAGCTGCCGGGGCGCATCAAGGCGATACTGCCGGAAACCTATCAGGAACTGATGCTGATCCCGGTTATCTGTTTTGTCGGTTGGTTTTCTTTTGCCATCAGCCCGGCAATCGAAGTGGCCTTCTTCCACGGCGACACCCGCCAGTTCATCACCAATGAACTGGGGATCACCTTCGATCAGCGTAACGCGCTGGTGGTGGGTATTGCCATGGGCTTTGCCGTCATTCCAACCATCTTCTCCATTGCCGAAGACGCCATCTTCTCTGTGCCGCGTCACCTGTCGAACGGCAGCCTGGCCTTGGGAGCGACCCCCTGGCAGACCCTGACCCGGGTAGTGTTGCTGACCGCAAGCCCGGGGATATTCTCGGCAGTCATGATGGGCCTTGGCCGCGCCGTGGGTGAAACCATGATTGTACTCATGGCCACGGGTAACACCGCCATCATGGAGTGGAGCGTATTTGAAGGGATGCGGACCCTGGCGGCCAATATCGCGGTGGAAATGCCGGAATCGGCCATCGGCAGCTCCCATTACCGGGTATTGTTCCTCGCAGCCTTTGTACTCTTTATCTTTACCTTCCTGTTCAACACTGTGGCCGAAGTGGTGCGTCAGCGTTTGCGCGACCGCTACAGCTCACTGTAACGGGAGAGAAATTATGAATAGAACACTAGATGTTTCGCCAATCACCTTAAGGGGTTTGTGCAATGGGTAAGTGGTTTAAATCAGGCTCTCCCTGGATCTGGATGACAGGGGGCGCCGTTAGCCTGAGTTTGATTGCGGTGTTGGGGCTATTGTTACTCATCGCCTGGCGTGGTCTGAGCTATTTCTGGCCCGCGGATATCTATCAGTGGGAGATGCAGGATGACAAAGGCCAGCGCTACACCCTGATAGGTGAACTGTACGACAGAGAAGAAGTGCCGACCGAGCGGTTGAAATCCGCCGGTTATCACTTCAACTCAGAGCCGGGTGAGTTTGTGACCCGTTATCTGGTCAAGACGGGTAACCGTGAGTTTGTCGGCCTGGATTTCCGCTGGATTTTGGAGACAGATATTGTGTCGCGCTCCACCCCGGAAGGCTTGGCCATGATTGAGCGTACCAAGAACGGTAACTTCTACGGCTACCCTGTGGCCGTGATTGAGAAGGGCCAGCGGCTGGAGCTAGGCGGCGATGTGCAGAACTCACTCGAGGAGCATATCGAGCGCGCAGTGGACCTGGCCGATCAGGCGATGGCACTGCAGAAGCAGGACATAGGTGCGGTTAACTATGAGCTGGAACGTCTGCGCCTCAAAGAACGCGGCTATGAGCTTGACGATGCCCTGACGCCTGAGCGTAAGGCCGAGCTTGAGTCCAAGCGTCAACAACTGGATCAGCATTATCAAGGGTTGGAAAAGCAGCTGTTCTCTCTGCGTGAGCAAGCCGGGCGCGACTCTGTGATAGTACGCGACATGCGCGGCGAAGAAGTGACCCTCAGCCTGGATTCGGTGCTGGATGTCAGCTATGTCAACCGCATGGGCTTTATCGACAAGGTTGGCCATTGGTTTGTTGGTCTGGGACGCTTTATCAGTGACGATCCCCGCGAAGCCAACACAGAGGGCGGGGTGTTCCCGGCGATTTTCGGCACAGTATTCATGGTGTTGCTGATGGCCGTAATAGTGACACCATTCGGTGTGGTGGCCGCCATCTATCTGCACGAATACGCCAAGAAAGGGCCGATCACCAAGATGATACGTATCGCGGTGATCAACCTTGCCGGTGTGCCTTCGATTGTGTACGGGGTGTTTGGTCTGGGCTTCTTTGTCTATATGCTGGGGGGCTCGCTGGATCAGCTGTTCTATCCTGAGGCGTTGCCGTCGCCCACCTTTGGCTCTCCCGGGGTTATCTGGTCGGCACTGACTTTGGCGATTCTGACCCTGCCTGTGGTGATAGTTTCTACCGAAGAAGGCTTGTCACGTATTCCAAGCTCAGTGCGTCAGGGCAGCCTGGCACTGGGGGCCACCAAGGCCGAAACTCTGTGGCGGATTATTATCCCTATGGCCAGTCCGGCGATTATGACAGGGCTTATTCTGGCTGTTGCCCGCGCCGCCGGTGAAGTGGCACCACTGATGCTGGTGGGGGTGGTCAAGTTGGCGCCTACCTTGCCTGTGGATATGAATTTCCCCTTCGTGCATCTTGAGCGTAAGTTTATGCACCTCGGGTTCCATATTTATGATGTCGGTTTCCAGAGCCCCAACGTAGAAGCTGCCAGGCCTTTGGTCTATGCCACCTCGTTCCTGCTGGTATCTGTGATCGTGGCACTCAACCTGACGGCTATCAGCGTGCGCAACCATCTGCGTGAAAAGTACCGCTCGCTTGAACACTAATTGACGATTATCCTGAAGTGATAGGACAGAATATGATTTCGATAGACTCATCGGTAATGAATACTGAGACGCTGGATCTGGCGAACCTGCCTGCCGAAGAGACGGCGCTGGAGATCCGTAACTTGGATCTGCGCTATGGTGACAAGCAGGCGCTGTTTGATGTTTCCATGAAGATCCCCAAGAAGAAGGTCACCGCCTTCATCGGCCCCAGTGGTTGCGGTAAGTCCACCTTGCTGCGCTGTATCAACCGGATGAACGATCTGGTGGATAACTGCCATATCGACGGGGAAATCTTGCTCCATGGTCAAAACATCTACGACAAGAAAGTGGATGTCGCGGCGCTGAGACGCAATGTGGGCATGGTGTTCCAGCGCCCCAATCCTTTCCCCAAGTCCATTTATGAAAATGTCGTCTATGGCCTGCGCCTGCAGGGCGTGAGTAACCGCCGTGAGCTGGATGAAGCCTGTGAGCGTTCACTGCGCGGCGCCGCCATCTGGGACGAGGTGAAAGACAGGCTGCATGACAACGCCTTCGGGTTGTCCGGTGGTCAGCAGCAGCGTCTGGTGATTGCCCGGGCGATAGCCATCGAGCCGGAAGTCTTGCTGCTCGATGAGCCGACTTCGGCGTTGGATCCTATCTCGACCCTGACTATCGAAGAGCTGATCACAGAGCTCAAGTCCAAGTACACAGTGGTGATAGTGACCCACAACATGCAGCAGGCGGCCAGGGTGTCGGATCAGACTGCCTTTATGTATATGGGCGAGCTGATTGAGTACTCGGATACCAACACTATCTTTACCACGCCAAAACAGAGTAAGACCGAAGATTATATTACCGGCCGCTACGGTTGATAAACGCTGCGTCCGAGCAAGGGGAAGCAAATGGAAAACAAGAACCTGAATAAACATATATCAGGCCAGTTCAATGCAGAACTGGAAGATATCCGCAACCGGGTGCTGGCCATGGGCGGCATGGTGGAGCGCCAGTTGGAACAGGCGCTGGATGCCCTGGGCAGCCTGGATACTGAGTTGGCGCAGAAGGTGATCGAGGGCGATCACAAGGTCAACGGCATGGAGGTGATGATAGATGAAGAGTGTACTCGCATCATTGCCAAGCGTCAGCCGGCGGCCAGCGACTTGCGTCTGGTGATAGCCATCTCCAAGACGATTGCCGATCTTGAGCGCATCGGTGATGCCTGCGTGCGTATCGCCAAGGCGGCGCTGGAAAAGCGCAGCAATAATCAGCAGCCGCTGCTGGTCAGCATCGAGTCCATGGGACGCCATGCCACCCGCATGTTGCACTCGACCCTGGATGCGCTGGCGCGGATGGACGCCGACTCGGCGCTGGAGCTGCACAAGGAAGATGCCAAGCTGGACAAGGAATATGAAGGCATTATTCGCCAGTTGATGACTTACATGATGGAAGATCCCCGCTCTATCCCAGGTGTGCTGGATGTGCTCTGGGCTGCCCGCGCGGTTGAGCGGGTAGGGGACCGCTGCAAAAACATCTGTGAGTACGTGATTTACTACGTCAAGGGTAAAGACGTACGCCATGTCTCCTACGAGGAGATGGAAAAAGAGCTTTAGGCTCTTATCCGGAAGTCTCAGAGAAAGCCGCTTGTAGTCAAGCGGCTTTTTTGTCGCTGTTTGGGTCGGTGCAGGCCGGTAGGCTGCTGCGCCCGGTCAACAGAGCACTTAGTCAACATAGGACTTAGTCAAAGCAGTCTCGTCAAAGCCCAGCCTAGTCAACGCGGTATTCTGCCAGCTCGATCAGGTTGCCGTCAGGATCGCGAATATAGACTGAGTCTATCGGGCCTGTGGCGCCGGTACGAGCAACTGGACCCTCTTCGATGTCAATTCCCACGGCACTGAGATGCGCCATAGTATTCTCGAGTGAACCACAGGTGATAAAACACAAGTCCGCCGAACCACTTTGGGTGTTGGCGGCATTGGGGTAATATTCGCGGCCAAGTTGGTGCAGGTTGATTTTCTGATCGCCAAATTGCAGCGCCGTTCTGTTATCGGCAAAGGTTTGGCGTTTCATGCCCAGTTTTTGGTAGAAGGCGACACTCTGCTCTATGTCGCGGACGGTCAATACCAGGTGGTCCAGTCGGGTTACGCGCATGCTGTTATTCTCCTTGTCGCCCCCGGGAGACTCTGCGGTCTCCCGGGATAATGCACAACATTTTGCTATCGATTTACGTCTCTGTCAGGATACAGAGTTGAGCGCCTGTTGGGGAAGGGGCAGCCGAGAAACCTTCCTTTGAGCCTCTGTCCTGCGCCTTATACAGTCTTCAATATCAAGAGGAATTCAATGAAACAAACCCTGATCCGCGGCTTGCTTAATCTGCTGCCCATGGCGCTTAGTCTCTGGCTGTTCTGGTCCCTGTTTGAATCTCTCGACAGCCTGGGCAAGTTACTCTTCTCTCTGCTGGGCATGGACACTATGTTCACCGGAGCTGGTTTTATATTGGTCACAGCCTTGGTATTTGTGGCCGGTTTACTGTTTTCCGTCAGTCCCATCGTTTGGCTCTGGAGCTGGATTGAACGGCAGTTGATGCG
Organism: Shewanella carassii; assembly: GCF_019670705.1. NCBI lineage: Bacteria > Pseudomonadati > Pseudomonadota > Gammaproteobacteria > Alteromonadales > Shewanellaceae > Shewanella > Shewanella carassii. The sequence goes on along the minus strand of NZ_AP024618.1, from coordinate 2,890,850 downwards.
TTTCCCTCTGTTCAAGTCTGTCTATGGCAGTATCCGCGATATTGCTTCTTTGATGAACCGAGATGGCAGTAAGCCCAAGTCACAGCAAACGGTATTGGTGCGTCAGGCCAACGGCGGTTTTGTGGTCGGCTTTATCATGACAGACAAGCCGCCTCAGCCGCTGCTCGATGCCTTGCCCGAAGGGGACTGGGTGCCCGTGCTGTTTCAACTCTCCTATCAGATGGCCGGAGTCACCAGCCTGGTCAGACGGGAGGATTTGATCATGGTGGATTGGTCATTCGAGGAGGCGATGCGTTTTAATCTGACCGCAGGGATCTCGCAGACACCCAAGGACAACGAAGTCAGAAAATGATGTTTTTTTAAGCGGGAGTCGTCATAGACTCCCCATTTTGTCCGTTTTTGTGTATAATCAGCGCCGATTGTTGCCAAAAGTAGCAGTTTGTGTCTGAGTCGATTGCCATTCACTATGCCACGGTAATCTTGTCTGTCCCGCCAAATATTCAATCCCGGCAGGGCCTTATCTCTTCTATTTTCATCAAGCCGAGAGCTTGTCCGCGGAAGGGTGTCACACGCTGCACATAAATATCCTATAAGCTTTTGGTGTGGCTTTGGATAAACGTTGTCCCCGGCCGAGTTCAGTGGTCTTGATGAGCTTGCCGTAGGTTGCGTCGTTTTATCCGTTAAAAGGAGCGCAAAATTTGATTAAGTCGAGTATTAATCCTCCGGTGTTTTTTTCGTCAGTGATCTGTATCGCCTTCATGGTGTTGGTGTGTGCCGTCTGGCCGAATGAGGCGCAGGAGCTATTTAAGTCAGCTCAGTCCTGGCTGGAGCTGAAGGCCGGCTGGCTCTACATCATGGGCGTGGCCATTTTTCTGGTATTTATCATCTTTGTGATGGTGAGTCGCTTCGGTGATATCAAGCTTGGGCCGGATCATGCCGAGCCGGATTACAGCTACAAGAGCTGGATTGCCATGCTGTTCTCCGCCGGTATGGGCATAGGCTTGATGTTCTTTGGGGTCGGTGAGCCTGTGATGCACTATCTGGCGCCGCCGGATGCGGATCCCCAAACAGTTGAAGCCGCCAAAGAGGCGATGAAGATCACCTTCTTCCACTGGGGGATTCACGCCTGGGCCATCTATGCGGTAGTCGCCCTGAGTCTGGCCTATTTCAGCTATCGGCATAAGTTGCCGCTGCTGCCACGAAGTGCCCTCTATCCTCTGATTGGTGAACGTATTTATGGCCCCATAGGTCACTGCGTCGACACCTTTGCGGTGTTGGGTACCATGTTTGGTGTGGCTACCTCATTGGGTTTCGGGGTATTGCAGGTTAACTCGGGACTCAACTATCTGTTGGGTGATTCTTTCCCTATTAGCAGCACTGTGCAGGTGGCACTGATCATAGGTATTACTCTTATCGCCACCGGCTCTGTGTTTTCCGGCCTGGATAAAGGGGTGAAGCGTTTAAGTGAGCTTAACCTCGGGCTGGCTTTTGTGCTGATGATGATAGTGTTGCTGTTTGGGCCAACAGTCGCTCTGCTGCAGTCTTTCGTGCAAAACACCGGCAGCTATTTGAGTGAGCTGGTGAGCAAGACCTTTAACCTCTACGCCTACGAGCAGAAGAATGACTGGCTCGGTGGCTGGACTCTGCTCTATTGGGGCTGGTGGATCTCCTGGTCACCTTTTGTCGGTACCTTTATCGCCCGGGTCTCCCGTGGCCGCACCATTCGAGAGTTTTTGGTAGGGATTTTGTTTGTTCCCAGTGGGTTCACCTTCCTGTGGATGACAGTTTTCGGTAACTCGGCAATTGATGCCATCATGAATCACGGTGCCGAATATCTGGCTACTGCAGTTTCCACCGATGTGTCGGTCGCCCTGTTTACTTTCTTCGAGCACTTGCCGCTTTCCAGTTTGCTGTCAGTCATCGCCGTGTGTCTGGTGGTAACCTTCTTTGTGACTTCGTCGGACTCAGGCTCTTTGGTGATCGATAACCTGACCTCAGGCGGCGATGCCGATGCGCCTGTATGGCAGCGGATCTTCTGGGCCCTGATGCAAGGTGTGGTTGCCTCTGTGCTGCTGCTCGCCGGTGGCTTGCAGGCGCTGCAAACGGCGGCGATTGCCAGTGCCATGCCGTTCTTGTTGGTGATGCTGCTTATCTGCTTTGGCCTGTTCAAGGCGCTGCAGGATGATTGGCTCAAAATCAACAGCGTGCAGCTACATACCACCAGCGTGCAGTACGCCAGAACCAGCGTGTCTTGGGAAGACAGGATAGATGTGCTGGTGTCGCATCCCTCCTATGAACAGGCGCGGCACTTTGTCGACAACGTGGCAACGCCGGCGCTGTCCAAGGTTTCTCAGGGTTTCTTGTCCCGCGGTATCAATGCCGATCTCCAATACGATGAAGACAGGGTGAGGTTGGTTATCGAAAATGAAGAGGGGCAGACTTTTGTCTATGGTTTGCGGATCCGCGCCTTTACGCTGCCTGTGACCCATCAGACTCAGGAAGAAGGTGAGGATGAATCACAAAATAACTACTTCCGGGTTGAAGTCTTTCTCGAACACGGTGGACAGTATTATGATGTGATGGGTTATACGGAAGAGCAGATCCAGGCAGATGTGGTGACTCAATATGAGAAACACCTGCACTATCTGCATCTGTCCAGCGCAGAATATGTAGAGGGCCCTTAAGGGCCCGTTCACCGGAAAAGAAAGATGGCAGAACAGAGTAAATTGGATCGGGTGCTGGCTCAGGCCCGTGAGTATCAGGCGAGTCGTGAAAAGGGTTATCGGGAGCAGGCTCTCAAGCTTTATCCCTGGGTCTGTGGTCGCTGTGCCAGGGAGTTTACCCACAAGAACCTACGCGAGCTGACTGTGCATCACAGAGATCACAATCACGACAACAACCCCTCAGATGGCTCCAACTGGGAGCTGTTGTGTCTCTACTGCCATGACAACGAGCATTCGAGGTTTGAAGAGCTGGTGCAGTACGGCGACACCAGTGAGGCCAAACAGGCGCCGGCCACCTTCAATCCTTTTGCCGATCTCAAGGCGAGAATGGCGGCCAAAGATTGACGACCTCTTTCTCGGGGAACTTCAAAAGACCTCAATAACTGAGACCGAAAAAACCGTCCATCAAAGGGCGGTTTTTTTATCTCAAAGGCGCTGATAAAAGCGATTCTAATCTTGGCTTATCTGTGCTTTTGATACCGACAAAAATTACCGTTGGCTAATGTAAGCCCTTGTTGCAGCTGGGTTTGCTCCGTTTTTCGTCACTGATAATAAATGTTTTGCTGAAAAATTGGTCAACGGAATTTGAGCTGAGTGGAAGAATTGCGACAAAGTGTGTTTTGCCCCAGAGTTTGCGTTGGATTGTGCGGCGCGCAGTTTTATACTCGTCTGACAATTATTTCAAATCAAGATGGAAGCAAGCAAAATGACATTAGGGTCTCCTAAGGTAAGCAAGACGCATTCATTTATGACTGTGTCACTTATCGAGTTATGGGAACGTTTCGGTTATTACGGTATGCAGGCGCTTATCGTGTACTTCATGGTACAGCGTCTTGGGTTTGAGGACAGTCGCGCCAACCTGGTATGGAGTGCCTGTGCCGCATTGATTTATGTGTCGCCGGCGATTGGTGGCTGGGTCGGGGATAAAATACTCGGTACCAAGCGCACCATGCTGCTCGGTGCCGGTATTCTGTCATTGGGTTATGCCTTGATGACAGTACCGACTGAAAACACTTGGTTCCTGTTTTCGGCTCTGGGGGTAATCGTTGTTGGTAACGGTTTGTTCAAACCCAACGCCGGTAACCTGGTGCGCAAAATCTATGAAGGGGACGACTCCAAGATAGATAGCGCCTTTACCATTTACTACATGGCGGTGAACGTGGGTTCCACCTTCTCCATGTTGTTGACTCCCTGGATTAAAGATTACGTCAATGCCAACTATGGCAACGAGTTCGGTTGGCACGCGGCCTTTGCCGTCTGCTGTGTGGGCCTGTTGGTAGGCCTGGGTAACTACGCCATAATGCACAAAACCCTGGCCAACTATGGCTCGGAGCCGGATACCCGTCCGGTGGAAATGAATAAACTGTTTACGGTGCTCGGTCTGGCGGCTCTGTCTGTAGTAGCTTCGGCCTTTATCCTTGAATATGAAGATGTGGCCCGCGCCTTTGTTTACACCGCAGGTGTTGCTGTACTCGGTATCTTTATCTATTTGATTAAAAACAGTGATGTTAGTGAGCGGGCCGGTTTGATTGCCGCCGCGGTGCTCACTATCCAAACCGTTTTCTTCTTTATTTTCTACCAACAGATGTCTACCTCGCTGGCGCTGTTTGCCCTGCGTAACGTTGACTGGAACTTCCAGGCGTTCGGTGTCGATCTGTGGACCTGGTCACCAGCGCAGTTCCAGGCCTTGAACCCTATCTGGATCATGTTGCTCAGTCCTGTGCTGGCCTGGGTTTATGCCTCTGCCGGACGTAACAACAAGGATATTTCCATCGCCGCCAAGTTCGCACTGGGCTTTGCTGTAGTGGCACTGGGTTTCTTCATCTACAGCTTCGCCGGCATGTTCGCCGTCGATGGCAAGACCTCTTCCTGGGTGATGATCTGGGGTTACGGTGCTTACTCACTCGGTGAGCTGCTGGTCAGTGGTTTGGGCTTGGCTATGATTGCCCGTTACGTACCTGAGCGCATGGGAGGCTTTATGATGGGGGCTTACTTTGTCGCCTCGGGCATCTCTCAGTATCTGGGTGGTGTGGTGGCCAACTTCGCCAGTGTGCCGAAGAACATCACAGATCCGCTTGAGACTCTGCCCATCTACACCAGTTTGTTCAACAAGTTGGGGATTGCGGCGCTGGTTTGTACCTTTATCGCACTGGCGGTATTGCCGCTGATGCGTCGTTTGACTGAAACTCACCATTCCCATAACGGAAATGGTTCTGCCGACTCAGCGCAGTAATGACTGAGTGACCCATAAACCCAAAAAAGACCGCAATCGCGGTCTTTTTCTTTATTAAAGGCTGGGTTGCCTTAAACGCTTAAGCTATATCACTCTTTTTTGCTTGCATTGCTCTTGTCGCTATGCCCAAGCCTGGCCTCTGCCTCAAGGTATTTGGCTCTACTGATAATGCCGCTGTTTTCCATGCCCGAAAAGGTGTGTTTTCGCTCCGGGAGTTGGGCAATAATGGCGCGTTTCTCTTCATCCGGGCAACGGCTCCAATTGACGATTTCATCTATATGGCGCAGGCAACCCATACAAAAGTCGTCTTCATTGAGGCCGCAGCGCGCCACGCAGGGAGATTGGAGCATTCAACATCCTTCTTATCAATATTCTGTATTCTGTTCAGCGGCGGAGTGTAGCGCCGCGAATTGGCGCGATTGATTTCGCTCGACCGATTTCACTCGACCATATCGTTTGATTGTTTTGTCAGCTTGAGTGCACCAGTCTATTGTGGCAGATGCCGCGGTAACAGCTTTGAGCAAATTTATACCTGAAAACGGTGGCAGCTTTCGTTGCCAGGCCGCTAGGAAAAATGATGACTCGGGCTTTAGGCATAGTTTATTGAAATAATTATCCATTTTTAATCAATTTGTTATGTGAATTTGTCTTTACGGCTGGTTTCCTCCCTTGGCTGTAAAGCTCTCAGTAAGCGGGAGACTCAACCCCAGCTTGCGCAAAGGCTTTGCCCCCAGTTTGCTACTTTGGGTCGCTATTTTCCTCAAAGGCAGCCAGGGGCTATAATGCGACCCTTTTAAGTTAATCGGGCCAGTAAAATGTGTGACTGCCAACAGAACTCCCCCCGGCAAGCCGAGCCAGTGGCTTACAGGGTTGAAACCCGGCTGACGGCAGTCGATTGCAGCTTGCCCGAGGTGAAAGCAGAGCTTCGACAGCTCAGTCAGTTGTTGCTCTCAAGCCGCGAGCTTTGGAGTGTCAGGAGTTTCGAGCACCAAAAGCTTCCCTGGCAGCAGCGTTTTGCCAAGCTGGCCGCAGCGCTTTGGGCACTGGATGACGATGCGCTCGAGACTGTCGATGCCAGTCAGTCATTGTTGTTGGCAACCCTTTGGCCGGCCTTGGCTGCAGATTTGAGCGAGCAGGAATTGGCCCTGTGGGATAAGAGACACTTTGCCTGGCAGCTCTTTGATTATCCGGCACCTGAAAAGGATAACGACCAACCTAAGCTCTGCGCGGCAACTGAGGCTCGGCTCAGCGCCGGTATCAAGGGCCGAAAATGGCAGCAGATAAGCCGCTTTGCCAATACCATAGCCACCCATAACAACCCCTTTCCTTTATTGGAGTGGTGCGCCGGGAAAGGGCATCTCGGGCGCCTGCTCAGCGCCTTGAGCGGCAAGGCGGTATTGAGCCTGGAGTGGCAAGCATCTTTGTGTGAAGCCGGCGAGCTAGCGGCAAAAAAACGTAACTTGCCGCAGCAATTTGTCTGCGCCGATGCCTTTGCTGCCGAGCCTTGTTATCTTAAGCCCAAACAGCATGCCATTGCGCTGCATGCCTGCGGCGAGCTGCACCTGACGCTGCTGCGCCGCGCGGTTGCAAGTGGTACCGCCGTGATCTCGGTTTCCCCTTGTTGTTATCACCTCTTGCCCTCCGGCGATATCCCTCCCTTGAGTCTAGGCGCTCAAGAGCAGGCGCTGCGACTGGATAAGGCGGCGCTGCAACTGCCGCTTAATCACAGTGTTATTGCCAATCAAAAAGCGCGCGCCGACAGGATCAAAGAGGTCAGTTGGCGGCTCGGATTCGATAGTCTGCAGCGTGAAGTGCGCGCTCGGGACACTTATCTGCCACTGCCTGCGGTGCGGCAGAGTCAGCTGTCCGGTAGCTTCAAGGAGTTCTGTCTTTGGGCCGCGGCGCAAAAGGGGGTGCTATTGCCTGAGGCTGTGGATTTTGCCGCCTATCAGCACTTGGGGGAGCAAAGGCGCAGATTAACCGCCCGTATTGACTTGGCGGCACATCTGTTTCGGCCGGTTATTGAACGGTACCTGCTGCTTGATAGGGTCTGTTTCCTGTTGGAGGCAGGTTACCGGGTACAGCTCGGCGCCTTTTGCGAACAGGCCACCACGCCGCGCAACGCCTTGATCCATGCCTGGTTACCGGACATGGGTGACTAAAGCGACTTTGACCTAGGGGACAATGATGCCCATCGAGTGGCGGAAGATCCGTGCTATTACCCCTTGAGTGCAGTTTTTATTGAATACCCCGCCATTTCTTGTTCAAATGGCGCCAGCCTGGGGCATAAGACTTAATTATCACGACCCCAAAAGATAACAAGGGCACAGAGCGCCCGAGAGAGTGATTGGCTTTTCATGAATTATTCCCGTGTGTATATCAATAGTCTGGCTTATGAGTTGGCGCCGGAAATGGTGTCCAGCCGCGAGTTGGAATCCCGGCTTGCGCCGCTTTATCAAAAGTTTCGTATCCCCATTGGGCAACTCGCTGCCCTGACAGGCATTGAGGAGCGTCGTTGGTGGCCCAAGGGCTTCAAGGTTTCCCAAGGCGCAGTGTGCGCCGCCCAAAAGGCGCTGGCCGAGACTGGGCTGGATCCCAAAGCGCTTGGCGCCTTGGTTTACACCGGCGTGTGCCGTGACCAGCATGAGCCGGCTACGGCCTGCGCTGTGGCTTCAGCCATAGGTATCGGGCGCGACTGCGCCGTTTTTGATATCAGCAACGCCTGCCTAGGAGTCCTGTCCGGTATTCTGGATGTGGCCAACCGTATTGAACTGGGGCAGATCCGCGCCGGTATGGTGGTGTCCTGTGAATCATCCCGGGAGATAGTCGAGGCGTCCATAGAGCAGATGCTGGCCGAACCCAGCATGGCAAACTTTGCGGCGTCTCTGGCCACCCTGACCGGCGGCTCAGGTGCCGTGGCCGTTATCCTCACAGATGGCAGCTTGCCGCTTACCACCTCCCGCAAGCATCAGTTGCTCGGTGCCAGTCAGTTGGCGGCGCCGGAGCATCATCAGATGTGTCAGTGGGGCTTTGTCGAGGTCGGTAACCGCCTCTACCGTGAGGTGATGCGCACAGATGCTGTTGCCCTTCTGAAGGAGGGAGTGGAGCTGGCACGCCAAACTTGGGAGCAGTTTTTGCAGCAGCGCCAGTGGCTTGCCGGACAGGTGGATAAGGTTATCTGTCATCAGGTGGGGGCTGCCAACCGAAAACAAGTATTGGGCGCCCTGGGCATTGCCGAGCACAAAGAGTTTCCCACCTTTGCCCGCCTTGGCAATATGGGCACAGTCTCTTTGCCTGTGTCGGCGGCGCTGGCCCACGGTGAAGGCTTTTTGCAGGCAGGCGACCGGGTGAGCTTTCTTGGCATAGGCTCTGGACTCAACTGCATGATGCTGGGGCTGCGCTGGTAAGCCCTTGATACAGGCTTTAGACAATGCCCATTTGACAGTGTCCATTCGACAGAGCCCATTAGAATAGTGCCTAAATAACCAAAATTAACAACAGGATAGCCAATGGCCACCCTAGATACACTCTTCCCGTTCAAGCGTCATTTCATCACGCTCGGCGGCCACAAACTGCATTATGTGCATGAAAAACCCGCCGGGATTAACGGCCGACGCCCCGATGCCGTGGTGATGGTGCACGGTAACCCCAGCTGGTCTTTTTACTACCGTAACCTGGTGCAGGCGTTAAGCGACCAATATGAATGTGTGGTGCCGGATCATATCGGCTGCGGCTTGTCCGACAAACCGGGCGATGATGCCTATGACTACACTCTGGCGCAGCGTATCGACGATCTGGAAGCACTGCTGGACAGTCTGGATATTCGCAGCAATATCACACTGGTGCTGCATGACTGGGGCGGCATGATAGGCATGGGCTATGCCGCCCGCTATCCCGAGAGGATTAAACGCCTGGTGCTGCTTAATACCGCCGCCTTCGGTTTGCCAGAGAGCAAGCCCTTGCCGCTGGCGCTGAAAATCTGCCGCGATACCGCGCTTGGCACCCTGCTGGTGCGGGGCTTCAATGCCTTCTCGTCCGCCGCTTCCTATGTGGGAGTCAAACGTGCGCCCATGGCTGCGGATGTGCGCCGCGCTTATGTGACACCATTCAACTCCTGGCAAAATCGAATCTCGACTTTGAGGTTTGTACAGGATATTCCGCTCAAGCCCGGCGACAGAAACTGGGACTTGGTGCAGTCGATTGATGCCAGTTTGCAGCAGTTTACCCAAGTGCCGACCATTATTCTTTGGGGCCTCAAGGACTTTGTCTTTGACCAGCACTTCCTTGAAGGTTGGCAGCAGCGTTTGCCCCAAGCCGAGCTGCACGCCTTTGCCGACTGCGGCCATTATATTCTTGAAGACGCCAGTGATGAGGTGATAGCCCATATTCGCCGCTTTATCGCTGAAACGGCAGTGGCTAAAAGCGCCGACGAACAAGCATCTACCCCTGAAGAAAATGCATCGGCGGAAATCACCCCAGCCGGGAGCGCTGACTGAGATGCTCCCACCCGCCGAAGACTCGCAAGCGGCTGCCAATGAACCGGCCCCAGAGGCAAACTCCGCCAAGGGGCACAACCTGTGTCGCCACCTGAAGCAGGCGGCCATTAGCCAGAGCGAGGACCTGGCGGTTGCCGTGCAGCGCCGCCGCGGTGGCAAGTTCAGTTACCAGGAGCTTGATTTCAAGACCCTGGACAGCGACAGCGACCGGCTTGCTAGCGCCTTGCTCGACTATGGCTTCAAGCCCGGGATGAAAGCCGTGCTTATGGTGACTCCGGGGATAGAGTTTTTTGTGCTTACCTTTGCCCTATTCAAGGCGGGGATCATCCCTGTGATGGTGGACCCAGGTATGGGGATCGCCAAGCTCAAGCAGTGTCTGGCGGAAGCCGAGCCCGACGCCTTTATCGGGATCCCCAAGGCCCATGTGGCCAGATTGCTGTTCGGTTGGGGCAAACCCAGTATCCGCTTGTTGCTGACGGCTGGTGAAGGCTTTCTTGGCCGTAACCCTCCTTGGGGTGGCAGCAGTGTCAGCCGTTTGCTGGCCAGGGCACCCGAGTCAGTCACATTTCCCATGGCACAGCTAGGCGCGCAGCAGATGGCGGCTATCTTGTTTACCAGTGGCAGCACCGGCACTCCAAAAGGCGTGGTCTACAGCCACGGCATGTTTGAGGCGCAGATAACCGCGCTGCGAAATGACTATGGCATTCGTCCCGGCGAGCGGGATCTGTCTACCTTCCCACTGTTTGCCCTCTTTGGTCCGGCGCTGGGGATGGCATCAATTGTGCCTGAAATGGATGCCAGCAAACCGATAACCGCCAGACCGGAAAACCTGTTTGCCGCCATAGAGCACTATGCCTGCAGCAATATGTTTGTGAATCCCGCCTTGCTCGACCGTTTGGGACGCGGCGGAAACGGGCGCCAGCTGCACAGCTTGAAGCGGGTGATATCCGCCGGTGCGCCGGCCGACCCCAAGGCGATAGCGCGTTTCTCCGCCATGTTGGCCGAGGATGTCGAAGTGCTCAACTCCTATGGTGCTACCGAATCCCTGCCTGTCTCCATGATTGGCAGCAAGGCGCTTGGCGCTACCGCCGCCATCACCGACAAGGGCGGCGGCATCTGTGTCGGTAAGCCGGTATCCGGAATAAGGGTCAGTATCATAGGGATCAGTGAAGAGGCCATCGACAGCTGGTCGCCGACTCTCGAGTTGGCGACGGGGGAGATAGGCGAAATCGTCGTTGACGGCGCTGTGGTCAACCAAAGCTACTATCGCCGTGAAGGCGCCAACAAGCAGGCCAAGATTGCCTATGAAGGCCGGCAACTGCACCGGATGGGCGATCTCGGTTATCTTGATGCCGAGGGTCGCTTGTGGATGTGTGGCCGCAAGGCCCACAGAGTGGATGTCATTAAGGACGGTGAGCTGCAAAAACGCTATCTGTCTATTCCCTGTGAGCGGATTTTCAATACCCATCATCAGGTTAAACGTTCGGCACTGGTTGGCGTTGAACTGATGCAGAATAAGCGTGGCGGCGGGGGGACAGTCCAAGAGAGCACTTTCCTTGATAGCACTTCTCTTGATAACACTTCCCCTGATAGCACTGTGCCCGAAAAAGTACCGCTTATCTGCGTCGAGCTTGAGCAATCCCTGTCGCCAGCCGAGCAGCAACAGCTGTTTACCGAGTTGCAGGCACTTGCCGACAAGCAGCCACTGACCCGGGGCATCAGGCATTTTATGTTGCATCCGGGGTTTCCCATGGATGTGCGCCACAATGCCAAGATATTTCGCGAGCAACTTGCCGTTTGGGCGCAAAAACAGTTGGCTGGAAACGGCTGGAAGCCAAAATAGATAACAGAGACAGAAACCCACTATGGCCACATCTGCACCACAATCTCAATCACCTGAGTCAATAGCCTCGTCGCAGGATTTGCCAGCGGCTTTATTACAAGAGACTGCGGCTTTGTCACAAGAAAACGGGCATGATGAACTTCATCCCGAGCTGTTGGCGCTGGCCCGGGAACTCGCGACCCGAGTCAAGCGGGTGTTGGTGACAGGCGCCGGAGGCTTTTTGGGAGAAGCCATATGTCGGCCGCTGCTGGCCGCCGGTATTCAAGTAGTGGGGGTGGCCAGGGGCCATTATCCGGCGCTCGAGGCCATGGGCGCCACCATGGTGCGCGCCGATATTTGCGACAAGCAAGCATTGAAACAAGCCCTCGATGGCTGTGAGCTTATCTTTCACGTTGCCTCCAAGGCTGGAGTCTGGGGCAGCAGAGCAAGTTATTTTCGCCCCAATGTGTTGGGGACAGAAAACATCATCGCCTGCGCCCGTGAATTGGGGATTGGTTATCTGGTCTATACCAGCACGCCGAGTGTCACCTTCGATGGCAAGGATGAGGCAGGTATCGATGAGTCGGTTCCCTACGCCAGGCATTATCTCAATCATTACGGCGCCTCCAAGTCGGAAGCGGAAGAGTTGGTGCTGGCCGCTGCCCAAAACGGCTTGAAGACAGTGGCTATTCGGCCGCACCTGATTTGGGGGCCTGGCGATCCTCATTTGGTGCCCCGCGTGCTGGAACGAGGTCGCAAGGGCCGACTCAAGTTGGTGGGCCGTGAAGACAAGTTGGTGGACACCATTTATATCGACAATGCCGCCTTTGCCCACCTGAGTGCGGCCAGAAGCCTGCTGGCCGAACCTTGTCGCTGCAATGGCAAGGCCTATTTTGTCAGTAACGATCAGCCCCTGACGATGGCGGCCATGCTCGACAGCATTCTTGCCTGTGACAACTTACCCGCGGTGGAAAAGCGGGTACCTGCCTCTTTGGCCTACGCCATTGGTGCCATGCTTGAAGGACTATACCGACTGCTGGCTATCAAGCAGGAACCGCTGATGACCCGCTTTGTCGCCAAACAACTTTCCTGCAGCCACTACTACGATATCTCAGCCGCCAAGCGCGACTTGGATTACAGGGTCATCGTCAGTATGGAGCAGGGAATGAATAAGCTAAGGCGCTCTCTTGGCCACTCGAACTAAGCTCAAGAACATCATAAGCAAATGATATGTTGCCGCGGTTGCCCGGTACAAAACCTGTGTTTATTTATATCGAATTCAAGGCTAAACACATCAGCTTCCCTCTTGCCGACAGTCGCCTTAGCCTGGGGCAAGTCAGCCTTGAGCACCTTCCTGAGGTGGCAATCCAGGCAAATCCTCTTTGATGCGCGCCATAGCCGCATTGCAAAGTGCCGATAGCGGCAGCATTAGTTTCGACGGTATAGACATTCTCAAACAGCCGCAAAAATTGCGCCAGTACCTGGGGTATCTACCGCAGGATTTTAACGTTTATCCCATGATAAAGAAGGGCGCCGAGCAGAAGGTACCGCCGGATGAGTGGATTGATATTGGCGCCTTTAAGATCTACCCGGACAAGCCCAAACAGGATGAACAGGTGTTGTCGCTGCAGAAATACCGGCTCAAGAATGGCGAGAATCATCTTGAACTTGTGCTGAGCGAAAAGCCTGCCTATGTCGGGGTCGATCCCTTCATCAAACTGGTGGACCGGGACTCGAAAGACAATATTTTCAAGCTCTGATCTTTAACGGCCTACTTGGCGTTTTTACATTTAGGCTTTGTCAGTGAAATCAGCGACTGTCGCAGACAGGCTGCCATTCATCTCCCCGATACTCTGGGCTCGACTATAGTTTATGGATATGGCCAGTCGATGACCGCCTCACCTGACTCGCCATAGAATCACTATGCTTTCGCCAATTCCGCTGTACTCGAACGGCTGACAGCGCTTTGAGTGACTCAAACTTCTATAAGGAATGGGATTATGTCTATGGTCAGTGCCAAAGAGTTTGCCGACTGGCTTTATAAGCGTTTCGAGCAGGTAGAGCATGGGGTCAGCATGAGCCGTGAGGATATCAACCAGCTTACCGGCAGGCAGAATTTCTCCATGGTGTTTGTCCATGATATCCACTATGAATTGATGCAACACGGCATGGCATTTGTGACAGATACCTCCCGGGAACAGTTCTTCCTGGTGCGTGTCTGTCCCATGCCCTGGCGACAACAACTGGAGCAGCAATTTGACAAGGAGATCTTCAATAACGTTATCTCCATCAATATGTCCCGCTGAAATAGTTGCACCTATCTGTTTGTAAGTCACAGGTGTTATGACGGGAGCCCGCTCTACAAGAGTTCTCATTGCCGCTGCAAACACCACATACGGATGGCAAAGGGCTGACTTAAGTAGGAGGGCCTACGTTAAAGTCCGAACAAAATCATAAAATTAATGCAAATTCACTTGTCGCGGACCCGAGTTTTTCTTACTTTGGAATGAAACTGATTATCAAAGAGGCCACCTATGAATACTCATCTGGAGCTGCAACTGAAACATTGGCTGGAGATAGATCCCGACCCTAAAACCCGGGATGAGCTGTTGAGTCTTAAAGCCGAAGGCAATGAAACTGAATTGGCCGCTCGCTTTGCCGGTCGCTTGGCCTTCGGCACCGCCGGTCTCAGGGGCGTGGTTGGCGCCGGTCCCATGCGGATGAACCGTTTGGTTATCCGTCAAACCACAGCGGGCCTAGGGCAGTATCTGCTTGCCCAGGTTAAAGATGCCGCCAGTCGCGGTGTGGTGATAGGTTTCGATGGTCGTCATGATTCACGTACCTTCGCCCATGATGCCGCCAGTGTGTTGACCGCCATGGGAATTAAGGTGCGCCTCACCGCCAAAGTGGCCGCCACGCCGCTGGTGGCCTTTGGGGTGAAACACTTTGAAGCTGCCGCCGGTATCGTAGTGACCGCCAGCCATAACCCGCCGCAATACAATGGCTACAAGGTCTATTGGGGTAATGGCGCGCAGATCATTCCGCCACATGACTCAGGTATTGCTGCCTGCATTGACAAGGCTGCCAACGAAGAGCTGCCTTGGCTGGAGCAGAGTGAAGCCACCAAGCAGGGTAAACTCATCTGGCTGCAGGATGATTTCTATCAGGACTATCGCCGCGGTGTGTTCCATGCCGATGTGTTGCAGCACAAAACGGCGCCCGAAAGGGTGAGCCTGGCCTATACCGCCATGCATGGTGTTGGCGCAGAAATGGCTAAGACAGTGCTCAAGGATGCCGGTTTTACTCAGGTTTATTCTGTCGCTGCCCAGGAAAAACCGGACGGTGACTTCCCAACGGTTAAGTTCCCCAACCCGGAAGAGAAGGGCGCCATGGATCTGGTGATCGCCGAGGCCAAGCAGCATCAGGCGCTGCTGGCCTGTGCCAACGATCCGGATGCCGACAGGCTGGCGGTAGCAGTGCGCCGTGATGATGGCGAGTACCAAATGCTCACCGGCGATCAGGTGGGGGCCTTGCTGGGCCACTATCTGTTGTCCAAGGCGCCGGCCAATCAGCGTCTGCTGGGAACCACCATAGTCTCTTCAACCTTGCTCTCCAAAATCGCCAAGGCCAAGGGCGGTGAGTTTTATACCACGCTCACGGGTTTCAAGTGGCTCACCAATGTTGGTATGCAGCGCCAGAGCGACAGCAATAAATTCCTGTTCGCCTATGAAGAGGCGCTGGGCTATACAGTGGGCAGCATGGTGTGGGATAAGGACGGCCTGTCGGCGCTGGTGGCTTTTGCCCAGCTGACAGCCGAGCTGGTGGCACAGGACAAAACCATCTGGGACAGACTGGAAGAGATCTATCGCGACTATGGTTTGCACCTTAATACTCAGGTGAGCATAGCGCTCAAGCCGGGAACGCCGGATATCGGGGCCCATCTGCGGGCCAATCCCCCCGAGTCTATTGCGGGCATGGCAGTATTGGTGACCGAGGATCTCAAATCGGCCGAGCGACGTTACGCCGATGGGCGGCGGGAGATCATTGAATTACCGGCCAGTGATGTGCTGACCTTCCACCTTGAAGGCGGTGCCCGGGTGATAGTGCGGCCCTCAGGAACCGAGCCCAAGATCAAGTGTTATTACGAGGTGGTTGAGCCTATGCAGGCAAGCGACAGCCTGGCAGATGCCGAAAGCCGGGCCAGAGCTGCGCTGGATGCCTTCGTCAGCGGCCATCAGGCGTCACTGCCCAAGTAACCTACTGCCCGGAAAGCCGCTGAGAAGATAGATGAAGGCCCGCACTGCGGGCCTTTTAGGGAAGGTGCGAACAAGTCCCATGTGTGCTCTGCGTCGGTTTACGGACCTGGATGCAAGGCGTGGTTCGCCGCAAATGGCCCTAGTCCTTTGCAAGAAGCAGAACACAGCAGGCAGGTCTATAAGCCACGCCCTTTGGGGCTTTCACAGCAACAGGCTCTCTGCGTTATCCGACTTTGACAGGCCCCGGCATGCCTTCAGTCAGATGCCTTGAGCGCCAATTGCTGTGCAAGCCACTCTCTACATCAAGAGAATGCCACGAGGACTTATTCGCACCTTCCTTAGGTCATGCTTATTACCATGCGAATTTTATTGATGTTTTCGCTCAGACTACTGACAACAGGTTGTCAGCAGCACCAGTGCATACTTGTTTTCGTCCTGAGAGCCAAGCTTGTCAGGACGGCGGAGGATGGTCCTCCTGCCACAACTGAATCAACATGGAGATGTGAAAATGTCAGCAGAAATCCCTTTGGTCTGGAGTGAGATCCCGGTTGCCGATATGGCTCGCGCCAAGCGTTTTTATCAAGAGGTGCTGGGACTGCACTGCAGCGAAGACCCTATGCCTGAGTGTGAGTATGTCAGCGTCAGCCGCACCAGTGGTGATACCGCTTGCTTTGGGCTGATTAAACACCCGCAGATGGCCCCTTCAATGACGGCATCCGTGGTTTACCTCCACCTGGGTGACAAGCTGGGTACCACCATAGGTCAGCTGGAAGCACAGGGTGTGCAAATCCTCTTGCCACCTATGCCCATCAAGGAAGGTGAATGCGGCTATTGTGCCCAAATAGCCGATTCCGAAGGCAACCGACTTGGCTTGTGGGCCATGCAGTTGTAAGCTCAGCGCTGTTATCTTTATCGGGACCGACGCAATGTCGGTCTTTGCTTGAATGAATACCATAGCGCATAGGAGTTTACTCAGTTAGCAAGAATGAAAGGGTGGCAGGCTAGTAGGGCAATGCGTGGTGTATAGGGATAAATCGACATTGGTCTGCGCTGTAAGCCTGGCGTTTCAAGCCAAACTTTGGAAGTCAAATCAAACATCTATAAGGAATGGTATTAAGTCATGCGCCGCGCCGACCGTTTGTTTCAAATAGTGCAGATCCTGCGCCACCGCCGTTTGACCACTGCGGCCGTATTGGCCGAGCGCCTGGAAGTCTCTGTCAGAACCATCTATCGAGATATTCAGGATCTCTGTCTCAGTGGTATCCCCATCGAAGGGGAGGCCGGGCTTGGCTATCTGCTGCGTCAGGAGGTGAGTGTCCCGCCGTTGATGTTCAATGAGGCCGAACTGGAAGCGATTCAATTGGGGATCCGTATGGTGCAGACCTGGGGCGGCAATGAGCTGGGCAAGGCGGCCAAACAGGCGCTTATCAAGGTTGAAGCCGTGGTGCCTGAGCGTTTGCGGGCGCTGCAGAGTTTGATGTTCTCACCGGACTTCTATCTGGATCAGCAAGAGTTTGTTTATCTTGACCCACTGCGTATTGCCGCCAGGCTGCGCCACTTTGTGTTGCTCGACTATCAGGATGTAAAAGGTATTGCCAGTCAGCGCAAAATAAGGCCGCTGGCTATCTACTTTTGGCGCGGCACCTGGACCTTGTTGGCCTGGTGTGAACTGAGAGACGACTTTCGCTCCTTTCGGGTCGACCGTATCGTTAATCTGTCACAGTTGCCGGAGCGTTTCCCCATTACCCCGGGCCAGGAGATGGAGGACTTTGTCCGCCGTATGGAGGATGACTATCAAAGACAGGAGCAAAGCCAGGGCGAAAGTTGATCTTACTGACGCTTGACCGACAGGGCGCTGGCGTGAAAAGCCAACTTTGAACATTCAAAATGTCAGTTCCCCTAAGACATTATTCCTTGCTCCTGCAACAGGTAAGCTATCAAATCTTTCAGGTAATCAAAGCTTTCAAAGGTTTCCCGTAAGTCGAAAAAATTCACTACCCGGTATTCGGCACTGGGGAGGTGAAACACTATGCTGTCCAGGTTGCCTTCATGGCCCAGCTGTAAAAAGTCATCCTGCTCCAGGCTGCAGTGCAATAGTTCGTCGATTGAGTTAAGGATGACATTGTTAATTTGGATGCCATTGGCATACCTGAGTAAATCCAGATAGTCGCGGGGCAGTGAACCTGGTGGAATAGATTCCCAGACATTAAGCAACTGATCGATTTGCGCCTCCGTTGCCGGTGGATTGCAGTATAAATCGTCTTGGTGCTTCTTTAGCGTATCGAGCAAAATGTTCGTCCTCATACAGCGCTGATGCTATTGGGTATAAATCCAGAAAAACACCGCCATGCTGACGATAGTGGTCAGCAGGGTGTTGCGGGTCAGCAGTGCCAGTAAGGCCGCCAGCAGGGCACAGCTGAGGTAGGGATTGCTCAGGCTCAGTTGCAACTCGCCGTCTCGCAGAAACACTATGGGGGCGAAGATGGCGCTTAATACCGCCGGTGCCGAAAAGCCAAGGAAAGCCTGGGTTTTCTTGCCAAGCCGTATCGGCAGCCCGGGCTCAAGCAGTAAATAACGGCTGAGTATTACCAACAGCGCCATGGTCAATATGGTTACCCAAATCATGCCTGCTCCTCGCCTTTATCTTGTGTTGTCTCAACCGGTTTAACTGGACTGCTGCCCAAGAGGCTTTGATAGAGATACCCCACAGCCATGGCGGTTACGGCGGCGATCAGCAGGCCTCCCGGGATTGCCAGTGCTTCACACAGGACGCTCAGCAACATGGCAGTGAGCACACATAAGGCGGTGGCAACATTGACTATCCTCGGCACCACCAAAGCGATAAAGGTGGCTGCGATGGCAAAATCCAGTCCCAAAGAGCCGAGATTATCCATAGAGCTGCCGGCGAGAATTCCGGCCAGGGTTGCCAGATTCCAGCCAAGATAAAAACTCAAACCAGCTCCCAGGGCGTACCAGGGCCTAAGGGTACTTTCCTTGCTTTGATTGGCCACCGCAAAGAGTTCATCCGTGAGCAGAAAACCCAGTGTCAGGCGCCAGCGCAGTGGCAAGGGGCTGATGGCTGGACGCATCGCCATGGCATACAGCAGATGACGCGAGGTGATCAATGCCGTGGTAACCAAAATGGCCAGTAGGCCTGAACCTGCCTTTATCATTCCGAGGGCGACCAATTGCGCCGAGCCTGCGAAAACAAATAGGCTCATGGCTTGACTCTCTACGGCGCTGAGGCCGGTTTCTAGTGCCAGCGAGCCGGCCAATATTCCCCAGGGGATAACAGCTAAAGTCAGCGGCATTACCGCCAGGGTACCCCGTAAAAATTCGCGGCCCCGGTTAAGTTCCTGAACGCATGATGATTGCTGATTGTGTATGGTCAATCTTGACTCCATCTTGATGATTTTTCTGTTTGAACAAATTGGCCCGGAGTGGTGCCGAATGCCCGTTTGAATTGACGGTTCAAATGGCTTTGGTCGCAAAATCCTGAGTCTTGTGCCACCTGGATGGGGGACTACCGGGGATTGTTACGGCCAATCCTGGCCGCCATGAAGCAACAAGAATAAGTGTTAAGGTATGATTGAGTGAAAAGGGGGCCACACACTTAGACCAAGTCTTAAACTGTAACTAAATTAATTGGTTAAGTTTTGCGCAAAGGTCACTTTGGATATAAAGGTTAATCCAAACCCCAGTAAATTTTAAAAAGAAATTTATCAAACTAACTCTAACTTGTACCTATATCGATGCTCAAACTCAGGGCGACCTCATTGCAGATGTCTTTACCCGGTAATAAGCGCATCAACCCATTCATTACATTATCAATTCTTTAACTGCTTCTTCTATTGTGAGTTTCTTTTCTGATTTAATCTCTATCGAATCGGTCAATGGTGGAAAGTCTGTTCTACAGAAAGAAGGTGATACTTTATATGAGTAATCTCTTTCTCCTTCTTTGTAGGTTATTTCGTCGCCATGTAGTGATATAGGACAATCAACATCGAATTGTAGGACAAAAATGGATTTTATAATTACATTGCCATTCTCTTCTATTATTTCATTATTGATAGAGTTGAATAGATCCGAAAAGAACCCTCCTAACATATCATCAGCATCAAACTCGTTTATATTAGGGTTGGTACATGTGAGTCTTATGCTTGGAGATAGCTCTAAACCGCCAATTTCTATGATTGGGTAATGTTTATCCTCCACTATTTTTGTTATATCCGATGCGCGTACTTCTGTGTGGCAAAAAACGTAAAACATTTTACTTCTATCATTTTTCTTTAAAAACAATTGGATGGACTGTTGGTATGAAATTATATTTCTCGCTAAATGTCAATGCGAATCGGCAGTTTAGCACGGCAGTTGCAGGGGCCATGATGATGGATTAGATAGTCAAAGTCCGCTGATTATCAAATCTTGGTTCATGAAAATGTCCAATCTCCTACTTCCATCTAACTTATCAACTGGCCGAGACAGAGAGGTAACACGACAAATATGATTGACTTGATACAGACACTATTGAGTTGCCATGAGGCAGCTGAGGCTCCAGTGTTCAAGGCTCACCAAGGTCAGGCCTATGTCTATGGCGCTCATCATGATTCCTCTGCCGGCCTCTCTATTTCGCATATTATCCGGCATATTAACCCGGGACCTTGCGTTGGATATTCTGTACACATACCCGTGCCGGTAAGAGAGGGATTGCGACGGTCAATCTTGTCCGCCATAAAGCAGCAAAAAATAAGTTTTTAAGGTATGCCTGACTGATTGGGCAATTTCTTGCCCGCCGGGCAATTTTTTGCTCAAGTTCGGGCAATTTTTTGCCCAGCCAATTAGGCTATTTTTTAAACAGTAACGAAATCAATTGATTAAATTTTGGCACGAAGGTTGCGTTAGCTAGGAAGGTTAATCCAAACCTCAGTGAATTTTAAAAAGGAATTTATCATGCCAACACCATGTTATATCTCTATCGAAGGCCAAACTCAGGGCAACCTCACTGCCGGCGCCTTTACTGCGGAATCTGTCGGTGACATCTTTGTGGAAGGCCATGAAGACGAGATGCTGGTTCAGGAGTTCAACCACATTGTGACTGTGCCAACCGACCCTCAGTCTGGCATGCCTTCCGGTCAGCGTGTGCACAAGCCGTTCAAGTTCACCGTCGCGCTGAACAAAGCCGTTCCCTTGATGTACAACTCACTCTCTTCCGGTGAGAAACTGACCAAGGTTGAGCTCAAGTGGTACCGCACTTCTATCGAAGGTAAGCAAGAGCACTTCTTCACGACCAAGCTGGAAGGCGCCACTATCATAGATATCAACTGCAATATGCCTCACTGCCAGGATCCCAATAAGGCTGACTTTACTCAGTTGGTTGAAGTGTCCATGGCTTATCGCAAGATAGACTGGGATCACGTCAGCGCCGGAACCTCTGGAGCCGACGATTGGCGCAAGCCCATCGAAGCATAATTCATTCAGCAACTGTTTTCTAAGAGGTGTTCCGGCTGATAGCCGGGCGCCTCTTGTTATCTGATGTAAAGGTTTTGCAAATAGGTTTTCGATGACATTAAAAGAGTGATTCTATCGGATTAGAGTCAGGACGAACTCGAACAAGGATACCGGCTATGTTTTATCTTGGCAGTGGTTTGCGGTTTCATTTCAAGGCAGAAGCGGAGGCGGACGATAGTTTCAACCTGCTGTCGTTTGATTTTGATGAGCAGTTGTCCTCGCCCTTCAAGGGAGAGTTGATATTACTGAGCCGCAGGGATGATATTACTGCCGAGCAGATAGTCGATAAGAATGGCGTCTTGAGTATTTGGCAGGACGGTGTTCGAGTCAGGAGTTTTCACGGCATAGTCAGTCGTTTTGCCAAGGAAGACTCGGGCCATAAACAGACCCAATACAAGCTGACCATGGAACCTGCCATGGCGCGGCTGCGGCTGCGGCAAAACAGCCGTATCTTTCAGGAAAAGTCCCTCAAACAGATTTTCAGCACCCTGCTTGATGAAATGGGTATCAGTGATTATGCCTTCAGTTGGGATGCACGCTACGAGTCGGAAAAGCGCGAATACTGTGTTCAGTATCGGGAGTCGGACTTTGACTTTATCACCCGTCTTGCGGCTGAGGCCGGGGTGTTTTGGTATTTCGAATTCAGTGACGACAAACATACGCTGATTTTCTGTGATGCCACCAGCAAGCTGCCAGCGGCCAAACAACTATTCCCCTATAACACCTTGAGCGGCGGTGACAGCGAAGTGCCTTTTGTCCGCAGCTTCAGTTACGCCAAGCAACTGGCGAGTGCCAAGGCTGAACTCAAGGATTACAGCTTCAAAAAGCCTGCTTATAGCTTTTTACAGGATGATATTGCCAATCAGCTCGACTTCCAGCAAGCGGGATCTGAAGTGCTTTATGAGCACTATGATTATCCTGGGCGTTACAAGGATGACGCCCAGGGAGAGCTTTTCACGCGCGCCAGATTGCAGGCGTTACGGAATGAAACCCAAATGGCATCGGCAATGTCCGATATTGTTGATGCCGGTGCCGGTATCAAGTTCAACTTGGGCGAACATCCAGATGCGGCGTTTAACCGTGATTGGTTGCTTGTGGGGGTAAAACACAGCGGAATACAGGGCGCAGCGGCAGAGGAGGGGAACAGTAGCACCCCGACTCAGTATCAAAACCAGTTATTGGCAATTGAAGGGCACCTTCCCTGGTTACCGCTTCCGGCCACCAAACCCTTGGTGACAGGGCCACACATGGCTATTGTCGTGGGGCCGGATAATGAAGAGATCTTTTGTGATGAATTTGGTCGGGTCAAGGTGCAGTTTCCCTGGGACAGATATGGCCGGGCCGATGAGCACAGCAGCTGTTGGGTTCGTGTCAGCCAGGGGTGGGCCGGTGGTCAGTACGGTTTTATGGCGGTTCCACGCATTGGTCATGAGGTCATAGTCTCTTTTCTTGAAGGCGATCCGGACCAACCTATCATTACCGGTCGCACATACCATGCTGCCAATCCTGTGCCCTATGTATTGCCGACCAACAAAACCAAAACCGTGCTCAAGACCCAAACCCACAAGGGGCCGGGATTCAATGAGTTGAGTTTTGAGGATGCCGCCGAAAATCAGCTCATCTATTTGCATGCCCAGAAAGATCATAAGCTGGAAATCAACCACGACCAGCACTATCAGGTGGGTAACGATAGAGAAAAGCACATAGGACGGGATCAGCGCCTGAACGTGGGGCAGGATGAGTTTCTGGAAATAGGTCGAGATCAGCAGGCATTGATTGGTCAGGATCAAAAGCTGGAAGTGACCAGAGACAGGCAAACCCTGATCAAGCGTCATTATCGCCTCGAAGTCATGGATCGTCGTCACGAGTACTCCAGAGCCAATCACGATTTGGAAGTGGGCGGCCATTACACCCAGAAGGTTGAGGGAAAGGTGTTATTGGAAGCCGGTGAAAGCGTACTGGTGCACACCAAGTCGCTCACCCTCAATGGCTCGGAGAAAGTCACTATTCAGGGGCCAGGAGGCAAGATACTCATAGATTCCGGCGGGATCACTCTCGAAGCTCCCAATATCAAGCTCAAGGGGCCAGTGGCTGTAACAACCGGAGCCAAGCCTCAATTGGCGACGTTGAAGAGTGCCGCAGAAGAGGGCAACCCGATAGTCGATCTTTGTCCCGATTGCGGAGAATAACAGTATGACTATGGTGAAAGAAAATAGCCTCAAGGCGTTTGGGCCCAACTACTTGGTCTTGGATGCAGCGCTATGCCCCGAGCCCTTGTGGTTTGCCAAAGGGGCCGGAGCCGAGTGTCATAGCCTATTTGATTACAGGGATCAGGCATTGGTGGATAACGGCCCCTGGTTACTCCATCTTGCGGGACAGGATGAGCTGATACAACTGATGCTGGAGAAAGACACCCATGGTCACAGCGCGCTGTGGTGCAAGAGTGAGCTAGCCCTGCAGTCACTGAAAGAAGCACTGGGGCAAAGGTTGTATGCCGTCAAGCCTGATGGTGAAACTACTCGTTTTCGTTTCTACGACCCCAGGGTCTTACATCACTATTTAACCGAAGAAACGCAGGCCAGAAGGGATGCATTTCTGGAGCCTTTGGGGTCAGTGCTCTATGCATCGCTTAACCCCTTTCATTTCAATAGCCATTGGCTGAATTGGCAAAGGGAGCCGGACGGATACGGCTGCCAGGCGATATCGATTAAGGAGGATTAATATGGGGACTCCGGTTGCTTTGAAAGGACATCAACATATTTGCCCTATGTTCAGCGGCAATACCCCTCATGTTGGTGGACCGATAAACCAGGGAGAAAGTGCTCTGACGGTCAACGGTATTCCTGTGGCCTTAACCGGGCACAAGTGTGACTGCCAGGTTGGCGGGCCAGATACCCTGGTTCAGGGACATCCGAGTTTGACGGTCAATGGCATTGCCGTGGTATTGCAGGGTGCGTCCACGGCCCATGGCGGCAAAGTCATTCAGGGAGATGCTGCCTTGACAGTGTCTTAAGGAGAAGCGAATGAGCTGGGAATTGAGTCAGGAAATCATGGATGCGATGCCAAACTGGCAAAGGCGAAACCAGATCCATGCCCTCGCACGTCACCTGTTATCACTGGAAAGTCCACCAACAGATGAGCAGGCATGCTATGACTGGCTCGAGCAGCAAGTGAGTCAGGCTTATCAATATGGATTCACCGAGCTGGGCCATCTGCGCTTGGTGGCCGAGGCCTTGTTTTTGGCACAAGTGTCACTCGATGACCCGAAAGTGAGTACCATAGTCACCAAGACCGGCTTGCCTTCAGGACGAGCGGCTATCTTGTTGCAGTGGGCCAAAGAGCGGCAAGCGACCGTTAAGGAGTCTGGTTATGAGTTGTAACGCCGATTGTAAATGCCGCAAGGGTATTGTGGCGCTGGTGTTCGTCCCCGGCATTATGGGCACCCGATTGATGAATAAAAAGAGTGGCGACTCAGTATGGGATCCTGCTGCCGGGGGAAAGTTCAGTGGTCCCAGCAGTACCGCCATGGAGCTGAAGGCCGAACGTGAAGCCGAGCTTGCTGCGGCGCAGGCGGACGATGATGATGGTTTCTTTGAGGGGATAGGTAAATGGTTTAATCGAAAGTGGATAGGGATAAAGGAAAAGGGACGCGGAATAGCGGAAACCGGCCGTAAGTACCGAACCAAAGCCGCCGCCTGGCATCGGATCAAAGATTTGATTTTTGCCGGCCCGGTGCAGCGTAAGGCCTTGTTGGTTAATGGTAAAACTAAAAAGAAAGGGGATCCGATAATCGATCGGGATGATCATTTATTGGTGGAAGACCCAGGCACCGAAGACTATTTCAGGGTCTATACCTCAGTACCCAAGTCGCAGATGGAACTCAAAAAGCGTCGGGGTTGGGGCGAGGTGTTGTGGGACAGCTATGGCCCGCTGCTTCGATATCTTGAGTCGAAGGAGCCGTTATTTAAACGCCTGTATCCCGGGCTGCAATTCCCGGTATTTGCCGTGGGCTATAATTGGATGCGCAGCAATGAATACGCCGGGAAGCGACTCAAGGATAAACTTGAGGAATTCAGGACACAGTTACTCGAAGAAGATAAAGAAGGCGATAACCTGGGGCTGACCAGGGACGATATTAAGTTTGTGGTCATCAGTCACTCCATGGGCGGATACGCCTCCCGCGCCGGCTTTATCCTAAGCGGCTTGGAATCTCAAGTCGAAGCGGTTATCCATGGCGCTATGCCAACTCACGGCAGCCCCTCCACCTATTTTCAGTTTCGCTGCGGCGCCGTCGGCCACGGTGCTGTGGGGCAGGTCGTCAAAATGGTGCTGGGCAAGAACGCCGCCGATACCACGGCAATACTGGGCTTTTGTCAGGGCGGGCTGGAGCTGATGCCCAATAAGCTCTATGTGGATGCGGCCAATAAGGGGGAGTGGCTGTTTGTCAATAAGGACCCGGCGAAACAAGCCGTCAAACGAGAACTGTTGCAGATAGGCTATGGCAGTGGCATTTATGATTTCTACCGCCGTTTCGATACCTGGTATAGCCTGGTGCAGCCTCCCTTGTTGGCACCTGAGCTGGGCACATCAACGGATGAGCAGTTAATAGAACATAAGAAAGCATTTACAAAACGTATCACTGATTGTGAGAAATTTCATGACCAACTGGCGGCTAACTTTCACGCAACGACCACACTGCTCTACAGCAATAACCCGGACACCAAGGCGTTTGACACCTGTGAGTGGCAATTGCAGAACAGCTTGACCCCGGGGCTGGAGACGGCGGCGGTGGAGCGCTGGCAAGTCATAGGCGATGAAAACCATGACTGGCTCTCGGTCAAGGGCGAAGTCAAGCTGCTGAGCCGCAGTGAGCTGGCCGAGCATGAACGCAAGTTAAAGAGCTGGATGGAGCAGAACCGCTATGGCCATCACCATGCCCACATGCCGCCTAGGGCTCAAAGCGCCAGCTTCAGGTTGGGTAGCGAGACGGCCAAGGGTGATGGTACCGTGCATGAAGGCGCGGGCAAGTATCCCAAAGGGGTGCAGACTATCGGCTTGGTGGCGACCCAGGATCACCAGGGGTTTTACAATTGCCCCGATGTCAGGGAACTGATGGTCGGTGTGCTTCAGTCTTGGCTGCCGGATATTCACCAGAAATTCAAGGGGTAGAGATGGCAGAGGGTTATCGCAAGATTATCAAGCAAGGGCTGCTCGGCAGTCTGGTAATGGTTTGTTTTTGGCAGGGAGAAGTTGTGATGGCGCAAGCGGAAAAAATGCAGCAAGGACCGGCGAGTATGGTTTTTACCAAACACTGCGTGGGCCGTTTTGAGTTTGAGTTACCCCAAGAGATGCAACTGCTCACCTCGGGTTATGGTCAACCGCAGTTCTCTATCGATATCTATCATCAGGATGATAAGGCAGAAAAGAAAGGGGTGATCACCGGTGAGCATAGGCTTGAGCAATGGCTGGAGTATGTGGAGGAATTGCGTAGTAAGGCTGCGAAATATGGGCCTACCAAGTACGTGATTAGAGACCTGGAACCTGAACTTAAGACATTAGTTTATAACGAAGATTCCAGAGTTTTAATGAATGATCCTAATGCTAAACATGATTTCTCTAGCTTTTTCTTCAAGGATTTTCCGGAGCAGCAGTTGGGGCTCAGCATTGATGGCCGTGCTAACAAATTCATTGCCCGTAATGCCCCCAATGTGGATGAGATATTGCAGCAGCGGCTGCAATGGATGCGTCAGGCGATAGAGAAGATTGAATATCAGCCCTGGCCGCATAAGCAGGCGGGTGTCTGTTTGCAAAGAAATATCTTGATCGCCAATCTTCAGCCACCGATTACCCCTTCAGGGCCTTATCCAACGAGCGCGTATAAGGAAGGCTCTTATCACGAAAACTATCAGGCGGAGTTTTTTAACGGAAAGGATTCACTGTTTGAGATCATCGTGAACGTGTATGGCAAAGGCGAGGAAAAGGGCTTGAAAGAGGAGCTCAGCCGCTACAGCGGTATGATGGCCTTTTTTGCCAGCAGCAAGACCAAGGTGGCCGGGCGGGAAGGACGGCTGTTTATCAGTGATGGTAAATACTCGGATACCCAGCGGGAGTTCACCTGGGTCAGCACCGACAGCAAAATCAACAGTGTCCGTTATGCCCATATGGAGATCAGCGGCAAGATAGAGATCAAGGACTTTCCGCAGATGGCGCCCTTGAATGCCACCGAGATGATAGTAGGGCTGCTCAAAAGCGTGCGGGTGCGGGAAAACGGTATGGTCGGGGTGAAGGACTAGCGAGAGGAATGAAAGGAAGGCGCCATTGATAAGAAGATGCTTAAGTTTACTGTGGCGAAAGCTGTGGCCCTGCTGCCTGGTTTGTGCAGGTTTCCCGCTTTTGACGTACGCCGAGGAGATACCGCCTGGGCCGGCCGGCATGGTGTTTACCAAACACTGCGTGGGCCGTTTTGAGTTTGAGTTACCCCAAGAGATGCAACTGCTCACCTCGGGTTATGGTCAGCCGCAGTTCTCTATCGATATCTACCATCAGGATGATAAGGCGGAAAAGCAAGGAGTGATAACCGGTGAGCATAGGCTTGATCAATGGCTGGAGTATGTGGAGGAGTTGCGCCTAAAAGATGCTGAGCTTCATCCAACCAAGTATGTTATCAAAGATTTGGAGCCGGATTTGAAAACAGTAGTGTTTTACACAGATTATCGAAGATATGGTCCAGATAAAAAACACTACTTTGCCAGCTTCTTTTTCAAGGATTTTCCGGAGCAACAGTTGGGACTCAGCATTGATGGCCGTGCTAATGAGTTCATTGCCCGAGATGCCCCAAATGTGGATGAGATATTGCAGCAGCGGCTGCAATGGATGCGTCAGGCGATAGAGAAGATTGAATATCAGCCCTGGCCGCATAAGCAGGCGGGTGTCTGTTTGCAAAGAAATATCTTGATCGCCAATCTTCAGCCACCGATTACCCCTTCAGGGCCTTATCCAACGAGCGCGTATAAGGAAGGCTCTTATCACGAAAACTATCAGGCGGAGTTTTTTAACGGAAAAGATTCACTGTTTGAGATCATCGTGAACGTGTATGGCAAAGGCGAGGAAAAGGGCTTGAAAGAGGAGCTCAGCCGCTACAGCGGGATGATGGCCTTTTTCGCCAGCAGCAAGACCAAGGTGGCCGGGCGGGAAGGGCGGCTGTTTATCAGTGATGGTAAATACTCGGATACCCAGCGGGAGTTTACCTGGGTCAGCACCGACAGCAAAATCAACAGTGTCCGTTACGCCCATATGGAGATCAGCGGCAAGATAGAGATCAAGGACTTTCCGCAGATGGCGCCCTTGAATGCCACCGAGATGATAGTAGGGCTGCTCAAAGGCGTGCGGGTTAGAGAAAACGGCATGGTCGGAGTGAAGGACTAGCTATAAGAATGAAAGGTTGGAACTCTTGATAGGAGCGAAACTTTGATAAGAGCATGCCAGAAGTCCTTAAGTTCACTGCGGCGAAAGCTGTGGCCCTGCTGCCTGGTTTGTGCAGGTTTTCCGCTTTTGACGTACGCCGAGGAGATACCGCCAAGACCGGCCGGTATGGTGTTTACCAAGCACTGCGTGGGACGTTTTGAGTTTGAGTTACCCCAAGAGATGCAACTGCTCACCTCGGGTTATGGTCAGCCGCAGTTTTTTATCAACATCTATCATCAGAACAATACCGACCGAAAGAAAGGGGTGATAACCGGTGAGCATAGGCTTGAGCAATGGCTGGCTTATGTGGAGGAGTTGCGTATTAAAGACGCCGAACACTATCCGACCAAATATGTTATCAAAGATCTGGAGCCGAACTTGAAAACGGTGGTGTACTATAAAGACCGCAGAAAGTTAAACAAAGATCCAAACGCCAAGCATTTTTTTGCCAGCTTCTTTTTCAAGGATTTTCCGGAGCAGCAGTTGGGGATCAGTGTTGAAGGCAGTGCCAATGAATTCATTGCCCGCAATGCGCCCAATGTGGATGAGATATTGCAGCAGCGGCTGCAATGGATGCGTCAGGCGATAGATCAGATTGAATATCAGCCCTGGCCGCATAAGCAGGCGGGCGTCTGTTTGCAAAGAGATTTATTAGTTGCCAATCTTCAGCCACTCAAAGACGAACTCGGAGATTATCACGAAAACTATGGGGCAGAGTTTTTTAATGGTGCAGACAAAGGCTCAATGTTTAAGGTGTTAGTGAATGTGTATGGCAAAGGCGAGGAAAAAGCCTTGAAAGAGGAACTGAGCCGCTACAGCGGGATGATGGCCTTTTTCGCCAGCAGCAAGACCAAGGTGGCCGGGCGGGAAGGCCGGCTGTTTATCAGTGATGGCAAATACTCGGATACCCAGCGGGAGTTCACCTGGGTCAGCATCGACAGCAAAATCAACAGTGTCCATTACGCCCATATGGAGATCAGCGGCAAGATAGAGATCAAGGACTTTCCTGCAATGGCGCCCTTGAATGCCACCGAGATGATAGTGGGGCTGCTCAAAGGCGTGCGGGTGCGGGAAAACGGCATGCAGGGCGTGGCTCAGCATCGCCCTCAATAAATGTTTAGTTGCAGGCTTGCTTTAGCACCTGCAGTAGCCCGGTTTCAGAAGCTGCCAGCTCAGTTTGTTCGTTTAATACATCTGCCAGTATGGTGTCTGTGGTCAGCGGGTTGGCCAGCACCACCCGGAATACAGTCACGGTTTCTCTGTGATAACGGGCGGGTTGGATCCGGGTGCGGGACACAAAAGATTTGCCTTGTTCACGTTGTTTCTTCTGGATGGCACGAGTGAGGTCATCAAGAATGCCATTGATCTCTTTGACCTTTTCAAGATTGCCCTGTGCCAATTGCCGGCTCAGAGCGGTTTGTGCCCAAGAGGGGCACCAACGGTAGGTGAGCAGGCACAACTCGGGCGCACTCACCAGTTCAAATTCGCTGTGTTGCTCAATCAAGCCGGCAAAGAAGCGGGCCTTTTCCAGCGAATTATTGATCAGTATTTCATAGCCTTCCTTGCCGATTATCTGCATGCAGGCATGCACCAGCATGGCCATTCCGGGGCGGGAACCTTCCAGAGTCTGGCTGCCCAAATCCTTGGAACCTTTACGCAAAATATATTCGGCATGATGCACTATCGCCCGCGCCAGTTCAGGCTGTTTGAACAGCACCATACCGGCACCCATAGGAACATACATCTGTTTATGGGCATCTATGGTCACTGAGTCGGCCAGTTCTATCCCTTTGAGCAGATGGCGATATTTGCTGGATAACAAGCTGGCTCCGCCCCAGGCGGCATCAACATGAAAGTGGCAATTGAGCTCGGTTGCCAACTCGGCCAGCTCAGGCAGAGGGTCTATATTGCCGGTTTCTGTGGTGCCGGCGACGCCGACTATCGCCATGACTCGGATGCCCTGTTGGGCCAGCTTGGTGGCCGCCTCGCGCATGGCGTCGACATCGACCTTATTGTTGGCATCGGTCGCGATTGAAACTATGTTATCCCGGCCAATGCCCAACAGATCGGCGGCTTTGCCCAGGGAGTAATGGCCGCGCTCGGACACCAGTATCGCCAGGCCCTTCCAACCGTAGTGGCAGAGCGCCGCGCCTAAGCCTTCGCGGTTGATACCGCGAAATTGGCCGTCAGCCTTGAGCAGTTGGTTGCGGGCAATCCATAGGGCGGTGATATTGGCCACAGTGCCGCCGGAGCAGAAGGCTCCCAGAGCATGATTGGCGCTGTGCATCCACTGGTGATAGAAGTCGGTGGTTTCGCCATAAATGAGGTGATGCATCATCCCCAGCACCTGCCGCTCCAAGGGAGTGAAGGCCTTGGAGGTTTCGATTTTGACCAGATTCTGATTCAGGCCCACCATCATTTTCGACAAGGGCAACACGAAGTAGGGCAGTGCCGATGTCATATGGCCGATAAAGCTGGGGGCGGCGGTGTGTACTGAATGCGCCACCAAATTCTGCATCATCTCTTCTGTGTAGTCAGAAACAAATCTGGGTTGACGCGGGATTTCAAAGGCCTGGAAATCCTTTTCGATTTCACTCAGGGGCTTTTCCAGTGCGGCAATATTCTGGGTCAGGAAACCGGCGAGATCTTGAGACAATGCCTGCTCTATGCGGCTCAGGGTCGATTCCGGTGCTTCGGGCACGGTAAAGATACGCATCAGAGAGTTTTCTGAGGCGGTGGCCTGGCGTTGCTTGCTGGCGGTCATTGGGCTTTGGTCTCACACTGTATCTGCCTGTGTCTGCACAGGTCTTGAAATGGCAGCTCACTTTACTGCAAGGATTGCGGTCAGACAAGTTGAAACTGAAACGAAAAAGCGGCGGGCCACAGAGGTTGACCCGCGAAAAATCAATTGGCGTTATTCAGTTGCAGAGCCAGCAGAGCGGCGATATTGCTCGAGGTGCGCAGCAGATTGGCTCTGGCTTCGGCCAGCGCCTTGGGCAAGTCGCTGGCCGAGGGAATGATATCAAAAATGGCGCTCATTCCCTGCTCCAGCACCAGCTCTGAACCCACGCCCAGACAGCCGGCAATACCAATCACGGGAATATTGCGCGCCTTTGCCAGGCGCAAAACTCCCATGGGTGTCTTGCCATAGATGGTTTGTCCATCTATGCGTCCCTCGCCGGTGATAACCAATGCGGCGCCTTCGAGTTTGGCATCAAGCCCGACGGCCTGCATGACTATGTCGATACCGGGGCGCAGCTCGGCGCCCAGAAATGCCATCACCCCAAGTCCCATGCCACCGGCGGCGCCGGCACCACTTTGCAGGCGCTTATCTTCAAAGCCGCTCTGAGCCAGGATATCGGCAAAGTGGCCGAGGGCGGCATCAAGTTCGGTGACCATTTCCTCAGTGGCTCCCTTTTGCGGCCCGAATACCGCCGAAGCGCCGCGCTCGCCACATAAAGGGTTGTCCACATCACAGGCCACTTCAAAATGGCAGTCAGTTAGCGCCGGATGCAGTTGGCTGCAGTCCAGTGTTGCCAAGGCCGCGAGTGCCGCCCCCCCTGGGCCTATCTCCAGCCCGGCACTATCCAATAGTTTGGCGCCCAGCGCCTTGGCCATACCGGCGCCGCCATCATTGGTGGCACTGCCGCCAAGGCCGATGATGAAGTGGCGAATGCCACGCTCTATGGCATCGATAATCAGCTCGCCGGTGCCGTAACTTGTGGTGAGCCTTGGATTACGAAGCGCCGGGCTGACATGATGCAGCCCGGAGGCGGCCGCCATTTCGATAACTGCAGTTTTGGCGCCATGAGTGCCTTCTGTACCCAGAATACCGTAATGGGCCTTCACAACTTGTCCGAGTGGGCCACAGACTTCAAGCTCGACCAGGTGACCGTTGGTCGCATCGACCATAGATTGCACTGTGCCTTCGCCGCCGTCGGCCACCGGCACTTTGAGGTACTCGGCATCCGGCAGCCTGAGTTTAAAGCCCGCTTCAATTTCATTGGCCACTTCGAGAGCGCTCAGGCTTTCCTTGAAGGAATCCGGTGCTATCACTATTTTCATCTGATTTCCTGTACAACGGGCTGCCGGTGAAACCGGCAGCAGCAAGGGAAGAGTTTAGAGCAGAACCAGGCTAAGCAGCCAGACGAAGATGATGGCGGTGATCCCCTGAATTAGGGTCGCCATAGTCTGAGCCCGGTAGGCCTGGGCTACGCTCATACGGCTAAACTGAGTAACCACCCAGAAAAAGCTGTCGTTGGCGTGGGACACTGTCATGGCTCCGGCGCCTATGGCCATGACGGTCAGCACCCGGCCCATTTCGCTGCCAAGGCCGATATCACCCAACATGGGGGCCACCAGAGCCGAAGTGGCTACCAGCGCTACAGTGGAGGAGCCTTGAGCCGACTTCAGTGCCGCTGCCACCAGGAAGGGCATAAAGATACCTATACCCAGAGCCGACAGTGAAGTACCGATAAAGTCACCGATAGGCGTGGCTTTGATCACAGCGCCAAAAGCGCCGCCGGCCCCGGTAATCAGCAGTATGGGGGCGGCAACAGCCAGGCCCTGTGAGATACGATCGGAAAACTCTTTGACCTTGTTGTCGCCCTTGAGCAGCAAGAGTGACAGCCCCAGGCCTATCATCAAGGCATTGAGCGGTTGGCCGAGGAAATGGAACAGGCTGAACAGCATGCCTTCACCCATGGGCTTGGAGGGGAAGGCGGCGATAGAGCCAAGGCAGATCAGCAAAATAGGAACAAAAATAGGTGAGAACGCCGCCAAGGGGCTTGGCAGTTTGCCATAAGCAGCCTTGAGTGTTTCAAACTCTTCGGCAGAAGCCTTGAGCTCTTCGGCGCCTTCGCCATCCGGCTCAGTGTTCATAAAGCGGTTGGCCCAGAGTAAACCGGCGAAGGCGGCAACGGCAGAAACCAGAATACCTACTGCAATCACCAGCCCCAGGCTGGCTTCCAGTTGCAGGTTACCGGCGGCGGCAATCGGGCCGGGAGTGGGCGGCACAAAGGTGTGGGTAGCATAGAGGCCGGTGGCCAGGGCAACGCTCATGGCAACGCTGGAAACCTGCATTCTATTGGCCAGAGACTGTTTCAGGCTGTTGAGGATCACAAAGCCCGAGTCACAAAACACTGGGATGGAAACGATATAACCTATGATGGACATGGTCAGAGTCGGGAAGCGCTGCCCGAGCACCTTGATGACCACATCGGCCATGGTGATGGCCGCGCCGCTCTTTTCCAGCACTGTGCCTATGATAGTTCCCAGGACTATCACCAGCCCTATATAACCAAGAATACCTCCAAAACCACCACTGATGGTTTTGGCGATTTCCCCGGCGGGCAGGCCGAATCCGAAGGCGGCGATAAATGACGCCAGCAGCAGCGTCAAAAAGGGGTGTAGTTTAAATGTTGAGGTGGCGATGACAATAAAGATGATCACCGCCAATAGTACTAGTACCAGGCTCATAAGTGTCCCTTATTGGGTCGTTATTTATGTAGGGGTTGGGGCGCCGGCGCGAAGGCGGGCTGGCGATTATTATCCCAGTTGCCGCGCCGTGATGGCTTTAGGGAAAAATACGGAATTCCCCCCTGAAAGTGGCTAGTTTTTTGTGCGTATGCACAATTATTTGTGTTCCAGGCGACTGAGGACCTCTCCCAGGTAGAGTTGCAGCAATCCATCCAGGCTTTGCAGCTCTATGCCGGTGATCTCACTGATACGTTCCAGACGATACCTCAGGGTATTACGGTGAATAAACAATGCCTTGGCACATTGTTGCTGGTCACCGAAGTGTTGCAGATAGGCACTCAGTGTACGCAGCAACAGCCCCTTTTTGTCATGCTGCTGCAGTTTGCGAAAAGGTGCAGCCAACTCCTGACCGCGCCAGCTATTAACCAGCCCGGACAACAATACCGCCAGCGCGTGATCCTGATAGAGGTACTTGGTCTTTTCCGGCGCGCGCTTTTTCCCTAATCTCAGGGTTTCCAGCGCGGTTTGATATGAACGCCGAATACCGCCTTCACCGGGAAAGAAATGCCCCAGCGCGATTTTGAGTCGGCCCTGGGTGTCGGCGGGCAAACGGGCAAGCAGTTTCTCGATTCGCAGATCCTCAAGCGCCGGATCCCAGCTGCGACCATCGAGAAAGGCGGGTTTGAGGATCACCAACTGATCCATGGCGGTCATGGCCACCAGATTGTCCCTTTGCGGATACTCGAGTAAACGCTGGATCTCCTTGAGATCAGTGGCCTTGCTTTCGCCTTTGGCTAGTTCTATCACGGCGGCAACTCTGGGTTTTTGCAGATCTATCTGCAGCTGGGCGGCCCAGGCACAAAAATCGCTTTCGCTATAACTGTCACGTTTCAGCAGTTGCAGAATAAACTCTTCCCGCTGGCGTTTATGCCAGAGATCCAGCTCGAGGGAGTTGGCTTGCTCGACCATCATTTCGGCAGTCATTTTCAACAGCTCACCATAGTGCAGCAGCTCTGCCGGATTACCGGTAATGCCGACAACGCCGATTATCTTGCCGTGGTAGTGCAGCGGCAGGTTGATCCCGGGTTTGACGCCGTGCAGGCTGTGGCGACTGCCTTCATCTATCACCACAGTGCGGTTTTGGGCTATGGCCAGAAGGGCGCCTTCATGGACACTGTTGAGTCGCTGTTTGTCGCCAGAGCCGAGGATCACCCCTTGACTGTTCATCACATTGATATTGTGGTCGATGATGTTCATGGTGCGATCCACTATCTGCTGCGCGGTCGCGGCGTCGAGAAAATACATGCAGGCCTCTAATGTGCGAGTAACTCGGTGACTCTCTGCCTGAGCCTGGGTAACAGGTTTTGCTCAAATTCCGGGTGCTGTTTAAACCAGAGGCGATTACGCGGACTCGGGTGAGGCAGCACCAGTTTTGTCGGCCACAGCGAGTCAGCTTCTGCCACGGCGGTACTGACGGACGCCTTGGCCAGCGGACTGCCCTTGAGGTGCCAGGCCATGGCGTATTTGCCAAGGATCAGTGTCAGCTCAATATTGGGCAGGGCGGCAAAAAGCCTTGGGTGCCAGGTGGCTGAGCATTCTGGCCGCGGCGGCATATCTCCCTGTTTGCGCCCCTGTTTTTCAACCGTTCCCGGATAGCAAAATCCCATGGGAATGACGGCAAACCGCCTGGGGTCATAAAACTGCTCGCGGCTCACCCCCAGCCACTGCCTTAGCCGGTCGCCGCTGGCATCGTCAAAGGGCAGGCCACGCTCATGGGTTATCCTGCCGGGTGCTTGCCCCGCGATTAAAATCTTGGCGTCAGGGTGGGCCTGCAGTATAGGTTTGGGCGGCAATGGCAGTTTATCCCGGCACAGGGTGCAGGCTCGCACCTCATCGAGTAGCGGAAAATCACTGGGCAGAGCGGCAGTTTTCATTATATTTCCTGGTTTTTGATGGATATCAGACCCTACTTAGGCTTCGAAAACTTGGCTCCGAAAATCAGGCTTCGAAAATCAGCTACCAAAAAAGTGTTGCCAGGCCTGAAAGCCTTCATACAATGTCAGCCCCAGCGCCGCCAGCAGCAACACTATCCGGCTGAGCTTAAAGCCGTTTTCTTTACGCTGTTGCCAATCGCTAGCACTCCAGGCGATAAGCATCGCCGGGATAGTCAGTGGCCAGATGATATTGGCCAGCAGCAACAATAAGGCAGAGGTTGCCAGCAAGCGCCAACCGGCCTGAGCCCCGGCGACCTTGGCCGAGTTTTTCAGTTGCAGTGGCAGCAACGCCAGTGCCACGGCTATCAACACCAGACCGAAGTTCATACTGAGATCGGCAACAGAGGCATGATCCCAGAGGACAAGTAACAGGGTCATGAGCGGAATGGGCAAGGCCCAATAGATATGGCTGCGGATAAACCCAGGGCGGCTATATTGGCCGTTGAAGTAAAAAAACAGCTGCAGTAGCAGGTTAACCAGAGTAAAACCACCCAGCACCAGTATAGTAAACACCCCGGCCATTAAACCGTCGGGTTGTGCGGCCATGGCCGATAGCGGAAAAAGGGCGACCAAGGCACAAGGATATTTCAACTTCATCAATAGATTCTCATCATAAAGGCTGGCCTTACATTGGCTTAAAGGCGAAAGGCTTGCAAGTGCTTGATGGCCGTTATGGGATGGCTCTGAGACTATGAGGAAAAAAGGGGCAGTTCCGTCCGCCCAAGCTCACAAGGTAACAGGGAGGTGGGCCGGGGGAACCGGCCCACGAAAGGTAAACTAATCTGCTGTAGCTTTCTTAGTTTTGAAAGGGAGTGTTTTCAGCAAAGTATTCGTGGCTATCGGCGTTTTGAATCGCCTGGGCCGGGTTACTCAGGGCCAGCGATTTGGCGCCACTTTGGCCGTAGACAATGTCATCGGTTCCCGCCACCACATTGAAGTGACTCATTTCATGGACTATGGTGCCGCCCTTGGAGTCGGTGCCCGATACCGGCGCGCTCCAGAAGGCGTTACACATGTAGATCTTGTAGGGCTGAGTCGGGTAAACGTAGGCGTAATAACTCTTCTTGCAGCTGCAATCGAAGGTGAGCGGCTGATTGTTCAAGGCTGAGTCTATGGCACTGAAGTTACTGCTGACGGCATTCCAGCGACTACTGTTGTAGCTGCCAAACCAGGTGGCATAACGCACTGAGCTTGAGGGATTGTTGTTGCTCGCGAGGTATTGCTTGCTGTCGGCCGCCATGGTGCGGGCGGCGTCCAGTCCCGCCAGAATATCGCTCTGTTGGGAATTGCTGCAACGGCCGGTAAAGCTGATACCGTCGGGCGCCGCGTTGCCATCGCCACTGCCGGGTTTACCCTTGTTGACGCCGGACTTGAATTCACGGCCTTCCACATAGAAGCTGACCGGATCTGAATGTATCCCTTCTATCCCTAAGCGGGCCAGCTTCTTTTGTTGGCCCGGGTTGGGGGAGAAGAGTTGCAGCGAACTGACATCATAGCTTATCTCGTAGTTGCCACTGCTGCTCATGTCGTAAAGTGAGGACAACTCTACCTGATAGGACACACTCTCACCGGATTTGAGCTTGATATAGTCCTGTTTGCCGGGCGCCGGGCGTTTGAAATGGGCACCCAGATAGTGACGCTCAAGGCCATCGGCATTGACTTTGAACAGGGATTCTTCCACTCCATCAGCGGCTGTGTACCACTTGAGCAGTTTAACCGGCTGGTTGGCGTCATTGGTTAGGGTCACAGTGACCAACACGTTATCACTGGCCTTATAGCTCTGCTGGCTCATCTCCAGGCTGGCACGAATGCCATCGGCCAGCACGCTGGTACTGGAAAGGGCCGCGAGCAAGGCTATTCCTTGTAGTGTATGAGTGATTCTCATGCCATTGTCCTCAGGTCATATAATCTTAATTGTTATAATTGTTACAAATATGTAACGTTTCGCAGTGTAAGCTGCAAAAAGGGCCGCTGGCAAGAGGAATTTTACCGAATGCTTGTTGGTTTGAGGTGAAGGCGGGAAGAGATAAAAAAAGCCCGCGAAAAGCGGGCTTTGGGGAGCTAAGAGCGAGAATTACAGACGGTAGTTGACGCTCAACATGATCAGGTGAGCCGTGTAGTCATGGCTGTTGTCACCAAAGCTGACCAGGTTCCAGATACCATCCGGGGCGATATCGTTACCTGCGTCGTTGTCCTCGTATTTCTCCATCTTGTAGTCAAGACGCAGCGCCATTTTCTCAGTAGCCTGATACTGGGCATAGAGGTTGACGTTGTGCACTTTGGCGTAGTAATCGCCATAGTCGCCCGTGATGCCTTGGCGTACCTGAGTGCTGGAGTCCGAGTCAGAGTAGGTGTAATCCAGTCCCAGACGCAGTTTCTTCTCCAGCAGGTTGTCGTAGGCCAAACCGGCACCTATGACGTCCACCTTGTCTTCCACGGTTCCTGTCCAGGTGACAGTGCTGAAGTTGCTGCTGCCGGCCTGATCTGAGTCGATGGTCTGATGGTTGTAGAAGGCGCTCAGGCTGAGATCGTCTGTCAGCAAATAGCTGATGCTGGCGTCATAGCTGAGGTCTTTGGATTCAGTCAAACCGATAACCGTGTTGTTGTAGTCATCCAGCGCATAGCGGGCACCGAAATCTAGGGTCAGAGTGTCGATAGGGCTGTGGGTCACCCTGGCTTCAACCTGAGTGCGCTTGCGGTCGGCCAGATTGTACTTGCGCAGCAACTTGTTGGACTCGGAAGAGGTCCACTCAGATGCTTCGTACTCTGAGCCATCGCGCTTGCCATAGCTGCCCTTGATCCACATATTCCAGTGTTCAAAGCTGTTGAGACTGAAACGGGCCCAAACGCCGTTCTCGTCGGTGATTTCCCTGTCCTGATAGCTGCGTTCATCACGACGGTAGTCATAACCTGCGTCCAACTTCATGCCGTTGGCAATCCGATAATCCATGGCCAACTTGGCCTTGTGACTGGTGTTGTCATAAGGGGTGTTGTAGGCCACACGACCACTGACGTTATTGATACTGATCTGGGTCCATTCCTGGATCTGGGTTTGGTTGTCCCTGTCGTAGTAATCATAACTGCCGCTGATCCGCAGATTGCGGGTGGCGCGTTTGACCGCCTTGAGGTTCATCCCCAGGATATCGACTTTGCCATCCAGGGATTCCTGCGGCAATTGATAGCCGTAACCCGAGGTGATAAAGGCCTCATCCTGGGTCATCTGTCCGGCGAACAAACGGCCGCTGACCACGGCGCCTTTCTGGGCGAATTGGCCGCTCAAGGTCACAGTGTGAGACTCGTTATCCGGATCCAGGCTCATATAGCCCACTCTTTGGGCACCAAAGGTTGGGTTGAAGGCGTTGTCGAATCTCAAGGTCTGGATATCATTCTTGAAGAATGAACCATTGTAGTTGAGTGCGGTAAACCAGTTGTCACCCTTGAGTTTGATCCCGGCCTCGACGGTATCTGTGGTGTAGTCCACAGGCTCGGCCAGCATCATTGACTGGTTGAAGAAGCTGCCGGACGCGGTTTTCAGGCCGGTTTTTTCTTCGCGCATATAGGTGACATAGGTGCTCCACAGCTCTTCACCCTGATATTCAAGACCTAGGCCTGCGCGCTTGCGCTTGAGCGACAGCTCCAGTGGGCTCAGGCTGTCATACAGCATGGGCATCTCGCTGCTGCCACCGGCTGTCTGCCAGCTAGCCGGCAGTGTCAGGTTGCCGCTGCCTGCTCCCAGATAAGGGCTCATGGCTGAGTCTGTCTTATAGGTGTGGATCTGACGGTAGTTCAGGTTGATGTTGTACTGCCCGAGTTTACCGGCATTGATATCGACCCGGCCGTTTTCCATACCCAGGTTATCGGCTTCGATACTGGCTCGATAGCCGTTTTCACCGCTATAGCTCAGGTCAGCGTCCACCTTGCCAGCAAAGTCATCCTCGGCGGCAAAGGCGTTGGCAGAACGGATATCGTCAGAGTCGTTATAGCCAACTCCGGCGCCAATAGTGCCGGATACACCGGTTTCACTGACGCAACCCTTACAGCTCCAGGCCGAAAACTTGACCTTTTCGGTATTGGCGTTGGTCAAGTCATAACCGTCAGCGGCCATCGCCAGGCTGGCAGGAGCCAGCAGAGCCAGGGTGATCAAATTAAGTTTGAATTTCATCTTCCCGCCTCCTTAGCGTTGGAACAACTTGCCGGATGGATGGTTGGAACCATGGATCTGGCTGTGACAGTTCAGGCAGCTGCGACCACCGGTAAAGGCGTTGTCGTTGACCTGAGAACCCATGCCAGTGTTACCCAGATAGGCACGGCTGGCGTGGCCATCGCTGGCGTGACACTGTTGACACAGTTGCGGAGCGCGGGTCTTAAGCATGCCATCGTTTACACTGCCGTGAGGGTTGTGACAAGTGACACAGTTCTCTGTGACCGGTGCATGCTCCCAGAGTTTTGGGCCGCGCTTCTCCGCATGACAGCTGTAACAAGTGTCATTGACCGACGCCTTGTTCAGATCGGCGTCTGTGGTGCTGCCGTGAGGGTTGTGACAGTCGCTGCACACCATTTGTGCCCACTTCAGCGGGTGGCTGGAACGCTTGTTCATATCAGCCTTTTGCTTGGTGTGACAGCTGGTACAGACTTCCATCTCAGTGTTCTTGGAGAGCACAGGATCCTTGGCGGTATGCACGCTGTGGCAAGAAGCACAGGCTACATCGGCGTTGTCGTGGTGACCGCCGTTCCAGGACATACGCTCGTCATCCTTGTGACAGGAGAGACAGACGCTGTTTTGCTTGTCTGCTGCCAGGGTTGAACCCTTACCGAAGGTAATCATGGGTTCTTTTCCGCCGCGGTTGTGGCTACCCATGGGGCCGTGACAGGCTTCGCACTGAAGTCCGGCCATAGGACTCTTGCTGGAGTCGATGGCGCCATGAACCCCTTTGAACAGGTCCATGACTTTTTCTGACTTTTTGTGGCACATCAAGCAGGAGTCGGCGCCTTTGGGAGAGTAGCTGCCTTCGGCAAACTTCTTATCCAAGGTGGCTTCCACTTCTTCCGGAGTCATTTGGGCGTCCCACTTTGCGGCATGGGCCGCCTGGGTGGCGCCAAAAGATAACACTGCCGTCGCCAGCAGGGCGCTTAGCAGTGAAGGTAGGTTTTTGCTGATTCTCATATTAGGCATCCTTAATTTGTCCAAACCCTTGAAAGACGGGGGAGATAACTCCCCCGGCCTGGGCAAATTACATCTTCACCTGAGTGTGATCTGCGGCGGTTGGCTTGTGGCAGTAGAAACAGGTTTCCAGCTGCGCAGCCTGGTTGGCAGCGGTGTAATCACCATCTACCACAGCGCCGTAGGCTTCCAGTTGCTCCTTGGTATGTACCATGTAGTCACTACCCACAACGTGGCAGGAGGTACAAGTGGCCGTGATAGGCGTGGTGTACATTTCTTTTGCGGTTGCCAGAGCGCCTTTGTTCTTGAAGGCGTCAAGATTCAGGTCGTTGTGACAGGCTGAACAGTTGCCACCGATCAGGCCGTGAGCCTTTTCAATGTGGGTCTTGTGCAGTTTCATCTCCAATGCGCCTTTGTTGGCACCGCTGGCGTATGTACCATCAGGAGTATGACAGGCCACACAGCCATCAACACCGACGGTGAGCTTGCCGTTTACTTCGCGGCCCAGCTGTTCTGTCATTACAAAGCCTGAGTGGTGGCCTTTGTGCAGTTCGAAGGTGTCACTGTGACAGCCCTGACAGGTAGCGAAGTCCACTGAGTCGATATGACGGTGACTAGGTGCATCACCTGACTTGGTACCGAAGGCCAGTTGAGCTTTCATGCTGGTGGTGGCAACGCCATCGGCACAGGCGATCAGTTCGCTGCCCTGGTTGCACATTTCCAGACCGATAAAGCTAAAGGCGGTATCGGCATCACCGGCACCGAAAGGCAGGTCCTGAACGGTGAATTGCAGCTTGCCGTCAACCAGAGTCACGGCGTCCTGCAGCTGACCGTCTTTAACCAGATCTTTGGCGACCTTGGCTTTATCGCTGCCAGGGCTTTTTTTGTAGCCCATGACAGGGAAGTTAGGGCCCACGTTGGTGATGGTTTCCAGGCGCTTGATCTTGGCCAGATCCTTGTTGGCATCCAGCGCATTGCCGGCCTTGTCCAGCAGGGTCACAGTCAGAGTGGCACTGTTGTCGGCGTTGCCTGTCATCTCTGCGGCCAGACCGCGCTGAGCGATAACGGCGCGCTTATCAGCGGTTACACCTGTGTGCAGCTCTTCAGTCCACTGGCTGTTGTGACAGGCGATACAGTTGGAGTTGTCGGTTTGTTGGCTGTGGCCCTGGCCGGCAGCAAAGTCGATGTTGCTATGGCAGCTAGCGCAACTTGCCGCAGTAGGCACTTTGGACCAGTTGCCCCAATCGGGCGTCAGCTCGACATTGGTGTCGTTGTGACAGGATTGGCAGCTGTTAAGCGCATCCAGCCCTAGGTCCTTGTGCTTGGCGTGAATAAGGACATTGAACTCTTTTCCTTCACCAACCCGACCAGGAGTGTGGCAAGTGGCGCAATAGTTGACATCAGGATAGCCACCGCGGTGTATGACATCAGCTAAATCACCGTGACAGGTATTACAGCTCTCTGTGCTCACTAGCTTGCGGCTATAATCGGCGGCAGCACCTGAGTTGGCATTGAAGTCGACGAAGGCGTTGCTGTTGGGGACCAGAGTGCCGTCAGGCAGTGGTGTGTTGTAAGCACGCAGCAACACCCGCTGAGCCAACTCAGGATTGAAGTTGATTGTGCCGTTACTCAGCTCGCTCAAGGTCTTGCTAAAGGTGTAGCTGTAGCTGCCGTTCTTGTGGTCGATGAAAGTGCCTGCACAGCTGCTGTTTACTGTGC
Organism: Shewanella carassii; assembly: GCF_019670705.1. Lineage (NCBI taxonomy): Bacteria > Pseudomonadati > Pseudomonadota > Gammaproteobacteria > Alteromonadales > Shewanellaceae > Shewanella > Shewanella carassii. The sequence goes on along the minus strand of NZ_AP024618.1, from coordinate 2,847,996 downwards.
AGTCTTCGTTGCCGAAATATTGCCACTGAGAGGCATTCCCGGCACCGGTTGCGCCTTCTGGTAACAACTGAGCGGCGGCGAAGCGGAACCGCTGCAGGCCAACTACCGGCATATCCTCTTCATTGGTCACGGTAAATTCAACCGTTGGGATTCCGCCTTTGACAATGGCCTGCTCAAAGTTGAAATGCAGCGCTTTGATCTCCCCTGCGGGCTCGCCGCCAGGGTTACCTGGATTACCATCGTTGCCATCATCGCCACCGCAGCCGCCTAAGGCCAGAGTGGCTGCACTGGCTGCCAGCAGCAGTGCGAGTCTGGTTTTTTGTGCGTTCATCATCTTGTTCCCTGCAATAGTTTAAGTACCTGGTTATGGTGGGTTGAGTTGTCTCAACCGCATTGATTATGTAATTGGCCCTTAACCCGACACCGGAAATAGCATTTCCTGCGCAAAGGCTACCCCAAGCGGTGCCGAAAAGCTGTATAACGGGCACTAATGTGTGATATGGATCTCCATGTTAATACTATGGTTTTTCGAGTGGCTCACAAAACAAGATCTGGATCAAAAAATGTTGTTTTATTCATCCAATTTCAAGAATTTGAAATACTGAAAAAGAGAGGCCGAAGCCTCTCTTCAAAGGGAAGGAATTAGTAACCGAATCTCCAGTTGGCGTGTGCTTCCAACAGTTGTGAATCCGTATGACAAGTAGAGCAGGCTTCCTTGACTTGTGGGTATTCACTTGCAGGTACACCGTGGCCTGTACCTATCACACCACCGTTGGAAACTATGTGGTTGATAGTGGTTTCATTCAGGCCGTATGGCGGTTGATGACAGCTGGCGCAAGCGGCAGTCTGTGGCGATACCAGAGTCTGCTCTGTGCCATCTTGAGTCTTACCGAAGGCTACCGGCGCGGCATCGGCGGCAATTTTCTTCAGTGAGAAGCCGTCTTTACCGTGACAGGTTTGACAGTCTGTCTTCTTGAAGAAGCCGCTGCCTGAGCTGTCATACAGATAGTGCTTGGAATGCACTATATACGCCAGGTTGGATGAACCGTCACCCTTCTTGTCACGGGTACCATTGTGGCAGGAGGCACAGCCATCGATGTCGTTGGAGAAACGGTGTGTAATAGCCGTGGTGTGACACTGCTGACATGCAGCCATTTCGGCATGTTGAACCCTTGGTGTCGCATCGACTTTGCTGCCATCGATATTGAAGTAAGTCGTATCGGATGGTACATAAGGGCCGGAGTTGGTAATTTTTCCATCAGCATCAAATTCGCAATCGGCCACGGTTCCTGTGCCGTCAAAACAGACATGCAACTGGCTGCTCAGAGCCACTTTCACTTCTGGCGTAGCCATGACTTCGGCGACTTTGAAAGCGCCATCGCTGAAGGTGACATTAATGCTGCCGTCGGCGCCTGCACTGAAATAGCGATAGCCCACTTTTTGGTAATTAACCAGGAAGTCGTCTTTGACTACGCCGTTGAAGACGATGGCGCTGGTGTCACCACCATATTTATATGGGCTGGAGTCAATCTGCGCCAGCGTCACATTGGTGTCGCCATGCTTGACTGTCATATTGGCCGTGACTGTCTTGTTCGTCTCATCATAGGTCATGCTATTGAAAATGACGCGGGTCTTGGCGGCTTGGGCACTGTCGTTGTTGCTGTAGTGAGCGCGCTCGGCACCACGGGCTCCATCAGGGTCATTGTGGCAGGAAACGCAGTTTTGTTTTTTCTCCTGGATCTGGTTGTTTTCTGCATCCCAGTGCCAGGAAGGTACGGCAAATGGGCTGTTGTGACAATTCAGACAAGTTGCGGAATCTTTGTCGCCTTTCCAAGCATCGGCCAGGGCCAGGTTGTCATCTGGCTGGTGACAGGTCTGACAATTACTGGCTGATTGCGGATAGATACCGTTGTAGAAGGCATGGCTGTGAATTTCGTGTGCCATTCCCTTGATGGAACCATCGAATTTGTGACTGCTAATCACCTGGCCATTTTCGTCCTTGTCTTCCTTCATGTAACTGTTGTAATCGGTGTGACAGAAGGTACAGCTTTCCAGCGTGACGTGTTTGCCGCCGTGGAATGCCAGTTCACCATCATGACCGGGTCTGTGACAGCTTTGGCAAGTTTCATCGGCGATAACTGGCTTGGGTTTGGCCTGAGTGGTATCGGAGGAGGGCTGCCAGTAGAAGAAGCTGTTGTTAACCAGATTGACGTTGGCCGCGTTGGCTGTCTTGATACCCAGATAAATACCATTGACCATATCGGCCTTATAGTCGTATTTACCCAGAGTATCTATGGCTTTGTTCAGTTTTAGTGTGTAGGTGCCGTCCTGATTGTCAGTCAGGCAATCTTCACAGTTTTTTCCCTGGAAGTAGGAAGAACCCGTGTAGAGACCGTCGCCTTTGTCTTTGTTAAAGTAGCTTAGCCAGATCTCTCTGGCTTGGCCTTCTACATCAGTCAGGCCTTCAATCTCATCTTCGCTGCCGACGCGGCCGAAGGAGACTGCACCAATATCAGTGTTCTTCAGACCAAATACGGCGGCGCCGTTGGCATCAGACAAACTGAAGTTGATAGTCAGGAAACCATCGGTGTCGACAGATGCTGAATTAATATTGGATTTTAGCGTATTGACTTTACTTATGGGGGTTCCAACCGGGCCTGGTTTTCCTGGCTCGCCATCCTTTCCATCGCTGCCACAACCGGTCAGCATTAACGATAGTAAACCGGCTCCCAGCATTGCCGTGGTTGCGGCATTGAAATTAAACCGTTTCATCATGATATTTCCCTGCAAGTGTTTTTAATTATCACTAACCAACGGTTAAATAAAAACAAATGTCATTAACCTTGGCTAATGTGTGGAATTATGTTTCCAAGGCAAGGCTAATCAAGAGTTAAGGAATAAGCAGCCGCTTTCACTCGGATATGTGACTGAGATCGGACTATTTCTTAAGTGGTAGTTAACTTGGTTTTTACTATGTAAATTTGGTTGAATTTTGGTTATGTTGCAAATTGTTGCAGCTTAATGGCTTGGAAAAAGTGAACTATTTCAGTCTCGTGTAACTGAAATTACCAGCCTTCATCGGACGGGGGTACGCCATTATATTGGGAACATCTTTTTTAGGATAGGCTGGATAATGAGTCGAAATGCATGGTGTAGCGCGTTTTGTACGTCACTGAGCTAAAGCCGAACCATTGGATAACACCTAAGTAGAAAGTTTACGCACATAAAGAAACTCTTCCCGGAAGAATAGTGGCAACTTGTTGGTAACCTCCGGTTTTCATTGTTGGTCTTTTAAGCCTGTGATAATCGCCAAACTTCTATACATAAAGGTGTATGCCTTGGCTCTTTTGGCATAAAAAACCATTCCCGCCTTAAAGCGGGAATGTTTTTTTTATGAAGTGTTTGATGCATGGACTCTGGTGGTTAACTCTTATTCTTCCTGAGTCCAAGGTATCAAACAATAGTTAGCTCTTAGCCACCGCAGATTGTTAGTTTCCGTGTACTTGCATCAGCTGAGCCGGGGTATGACAGGTGGCACAGGCCTCTTTGGCACGATTACGGACATCGGCCTCATCCATGCCATCCAGAATACCGCCGTTGGCTTGAATATGCGATTTGGCGGCATCACTCAGGTATTTTTGGTGACAACTTAGACAGGAGCCGGCATCTGAGGATACCCAGATATCCGCGCCGCCATTGCTGATGTCACCATAACGCCAGACGCGATCCGCTGACCGACCCAGAGTGATACCTGTGACGCTGCCGGAGGACTCGGCATGACAGGTGGCACAATCGGTTTTCAGCACAGTGCCGGACTTAAGCCCTGCATACTTGAGGAAGTGGCCTTCACGCTCGTGTGCCTTCCAGGCAAAGCTTGAGGGGATCTTGCCACCGGGATAATCGGCGTCATTACGCAGTGTCTTATCCGGTGTATGGCAGGTTTGGCAGTTGACACCATTGTCATAGTGATGGATCTCCTTGCCATGACAACTTTGGCACTTGGTCGGATCTATAATGGTGCGGCGGGCCATGGCATCCATACTGCTGTCGACACCATTGTTACCCCAGACAAAGCGGTAGGGCTCCTGCTGGATAGCCACAGAGCGAACTCCATCGGTTGCGCAGTCCGTCAGTTGAATATCGGCAACACCATAACCGCCGTTATTGAAGCAGGCTTCCAGCGCCGACCAGATTTCAAAGCTCTTGCCATCCGGGCTTGCCGGCATATCAAACGCCGGAGTCAGAGTATAGCTCTTGCTGGTGGCGTCAAAGCTGCCTTCACTGAGACGAATACGGCGCTGGCTGTAGGAGGCTTCGTTATAGGCAGGGTAGTCCTTGTCTATATCCCAGCCGACTATCATACGGCTGCTCTGATCGATAAAACTTTGATCCATGGCGTTGCCGTCTTTATCCAACACCTGCACTTTAAAGGTCATCTTGCCGGCGTTGCTGCTGACCTCCAACACCTTGACGCTCAGCTCTGCCGCCAGAGTGTAAGCTTGCATCACATCACCGTGGCGTTTGGCTGCGCTGCCGGTACCGTGATAGGTATTGTCAGTGTTGTGGCAAGCCATACAATCAGTGCTGGAGTGGTGGGATGAAGGTTTTTCCGTGTGACAGGCGACACAGGCAGTATTGCTTTTCTCGGCCTTGAATAGGTCGGCATTGGCCGGAGCGCCACTGCCTTCCTGGTGACAGACGCTACAGTCTGAAGCCGGCTTACGGGGGAAGCCGACCACACCATAGTCGTGGACGCTGCCGCCATAACCGACAATCTTGTATGGCGCCGGCACTTCGTTGCCGTCGGCATCATAGGTGTGACGCTCTGCGCCGCGGTGAATGGCGTGGATCAAATAGGTGAACTCCACGCTGTTACCCGACTCAGGATCTCCTGAGGTCGCAGTATGGCAGGAGGCGCAGTTTTCCAGCGCTATGCGCCGTCCGCCGTGCAGCTCCAGGCTGTCCGGTTGGTGACAGGTGTAACAGGCATCTATGGCGACTACATTGCGGGTCTGAATGCCTTCTGTCTTGCCGCTGGACGGTTGCCAATCATAATGGGCATTGGCGGTAATTTGAGGCAGTTTCAGTTCCAGCGTGGCCCTTTGAGTGGCATCGGCATCATAAGCTATGGCCAGCGGCTCTGTGACTTCGGCAATATTGACCTGATAACTATAGCTATAACTGCCGTCACCATTGTCGACCAGGCAGGTCTCGCAGGCGCTGGCGGCTTCGACTCCAGCCTGATACTGAGGCGATGGACTGAGGTTGTCCACCCCATCGGGAACCGATGATGGTTGTTTGAGGCTATTGATATAGGCTTGCCATTGGAATCCCCAGTCGGCTTCTCTGGCTTCTTCGCCTTCACCTATGGTTTCGGTCACATGTGTCAGCTGAGCGATACCAAATCTGAGGTCATAGTCTTTGTTCAGACCCAGCACTGCCACACCATTGGCGTTGGTCAACATAAAGTCGACCGTGACCTTACCTGCTTCCACTTTGGCGTCGGTAAACTTGACCTTGAGTGTCGGAGTGGCATCGATATTCACTCCGATCACGCCGTCCTTACCGTCTTCGCCATCCTTGCCGTCACTGCCACATGCCATGAGCGTCAGCGACATCAGAGTGGCCAATGCCAGGCGGGTATGCCCTTTAACCAGTCTTGAGCTTTTCATCATTATTTCCCTGCATTGCTTTGATTGCACGACTGAGCCAGTGTTTAAATACCGGCTCTTTCCTGTTATTGCCGCCCTTAAAGGGCGGCTTATTGTTGTTACTGAGCGATAGGATGCACCTTGGTGACATCGGCCAGGCCACCCTGCCCATGACAGGTGGCGCAGCTTTCCGTTCCTGCCTTGGCATCGGCTTCAGCGCCTTGGAACACGGCCCCTTGTTGTGTCATATGGTTGCGGGCACCATCGCTCTGGTGGCAGTTACTGCAGATTGCCGCCGTGGGGCTGGTGAAGCTGCCGTCATTCAGGCTCAAGGGTTGCACCGCCGATTTGAGCGGCAGCGCCATACTCAACACGCCATTTTCATCTTTGCTGTGGCAGTGAGCACAGTTGCCTATGTTCCCCGGGAACTGCAGCGTCTCGAATCCTTCGTAGCGTGCCGAGTGCAACGCATGGATCAGCTGTTTGAAGTCGGCGCTGCTCGCTGATGGATTGGCAGCAGTGGCATCGGCTTGCATATTGGGGTTGTGGCACAGCTGACACTGACCGGCCAAGTCGTTGCGAGCACCGTGGAAGTTCAATTGCTGATCGCCATGACAGCTGCCACAGGTTTCGTTGCTGACCACCTGGCGTCTCCCGGCCGTGGTGAGCCCGGCCATGTTGAATGACTGGTGGCTCGACTTGATAACCAGCACACTGGCGGCGTTGTCACTGCAGTCGACCAGCATGCCTTGGCTGGCACAGACGCGACCCTGAATCGCCAGGGTACCTGCATCGGCTTCACTGCCGGCGGGAATGGTCAGTCCATCCAACTGATACTGATAGACACCATTACTGCCGGACAGCGGCGCCACTTCATGTACCCTAATTGAACGGGCAGAGCGGGTGGCGTAATCAAAGCTGGTGCCCCAGTTGGCATAGACTCTGAGATCGCTGACAAACACCTGTTTTTCGGCGCTGTCGTTATAGGCTGCACCTGTCTGCGGGTTACTCAGCTTGAGCGAGAAGCTCAAACTGCTGCCGCTGACACTGGCGTTGGTGACCTCGGCCTTGAATTGCCCAAGGGCCACCAGGTTCTCCTGATTGGCGTGGACTTCACGGGTCCAATCCGGATTGTGGCAGGCGACACAATTGCTGTTATCCGCTTGCGCCGGGTGACCTTCGCCTTTGACGAAGTCGATATCGTTATGACAGCTGCCACAGGACTCCATGGTTGGCACCCGGAACCAGTTGTGTTGTTCGCTGAGGGTTTCGTCCTCTTTATGACAGGTCTGACAGTCAGACAAGGGTTTGGGGAATCCGGCCAGGTGCTTGGCATGGATCATTTGCGGGAAGATGTTTTCCGGATTGCTAACCCGAGTGGCATTGTGGCAGGTGACACAGGTTTCCACCTGGTTATAGTTACCGCCGTGAAACGCCAGGTCATTGTGACAGCTGTTACAGGTGTCGATGGAGACAATGTTGCGGCTGTAGGCCGGAGCACCCGCAGGTGGCTGCCAGTCGTAATGGTCATTGGTTACCGGCAATGCGGTGCCATCTGCCAGCGTATCACCACCGAGTTTGATCACCACTCTGTGGGTGGCGCCGGTGATTTCAGCTATCTCATTCATACCGTCGAAAGGGGCACTGAAACTGTAGGAGTAGTTGCCATTTTTATGGTCAACATAGGTGCCCGGACAGCTGCTGGAGCAGGTCTCTGAAGTGAAATACTGCCACTCACTGCTGTTGCCGGCCCCACTGCTGCCTTCCGGCAACAACTGCGCGGCAATGAAGCGTCCTGAGGGGATACCGACTACCGGCTCATCATCCTGATTGGTGACCCGGTAATCTACCCGGGTAATGCCCTCTTCGAGGGCTGTTTCCTTGACCTCAATATTGAGCTTACTGATATTCATCGCCGGTTCGCCGCCCGGTTCGCCGGGGGTTCCCGGGTTGCCATCATCACCACCGCAACCTGAGAGAGCCAACATGGCGGTCAGCAGGGGCGCGCCTAGGTAAAACAGGGGAGTTTTTGGGGTGTATTCCTTTGACATCGCTCTTCGCCTCTTGCTCTTATAGGGAGTAACTCAGTGTCAGCCCCAGATAGTGGGCGTTATAGTCCTGGCCAAGATCTCCAAAGCTGAGTACGTTGGGGATGCTATCCGGGGTTAATCCCTGATTGAGCCAGTCACTGTCCTGATAGTGTTCAAACAACCAATCCAGCCTCAATGCCATCTTGTCGCTGAAGTGATACTTGGCAAAGGCGTTGAAGGTATGGCGACGTGAATAGTAATCGCCGTAATCCAGAGTGAGCCCCTGGCTGACATCCGTCTCGCTTTCGCCTTTTGAATATTGCCAGTCGAAGCCCAGATCCAGTTGTTTATCCAGCAATTCGTTATAGTAGATGCCGAACCCGGCGACAGTGCTGCTGTCGCTGGCACGGCTGTACCAACCGCTGGGGCCGAAAGAGGCTGAGCCGGTTTGATCTGTATCCTGCCAGTCCTGATTGAGCCAGGCATTGAGGCCAAACTGGGCTGAGAATTGATAGTTGCCACTGAGGCCGTAGCCCCAACTGCTGACTTCATCCAGGCCGATAAGCGTTTCATCGTAGTCTTGCTGTTTATGATTCAGCGCCAGGCTGAACGACAGGGCATCGCTGAAGCGGTAATCGTTTTGCAGTCGCAACAGGGTTTGTTTCCTATCCGCCAACCAATACTGACGCATCCAAGGATTATTGGGGCTTTGGCTCAGCTCGGATGCTTGATAACTGCCGCCACTGCGCTCACTGAGTTCACCTTTTAACCACAACTGCCAATCGCGGCTGGCACGCAGGTTCAGCTTGGCAAATACGCTGGATTGGAACAGGGATTCGCGCGCCAGATCGCTATAGCTGTGGTGCTCATACTCGTAACCTGCGTCCAGAGACAGGGCGCGGGTAAAACGGTAGTTGAAGGCGATATCGGCGCTTTGGCGGGTGTGGTCATAGGCCGCGGGTGTGGCACTGCCCTGGTGCCAGCTGTCACTGCTCACCTGTGGCCAGTCTTTAAGTTGAGTCTTGTTTTCCCGATCGCGATAGTCATAACCACCGCGAACCGACAAGCCTCTGCTGAGGCGAGCGGCATACTTGAGTTTGAGTTCCAGCACATCGACCTGCATGTCGCCATCGATTGCGGGCAACTGGGGTGAAGGACCATTGATGGTGGCCGGTAGCAGCGCCTGATCCTGAGTCATGCGGGTAAATGCCGTGTGCATCAATATTTGATGTCCGGCCTCGGCTAACTGCAGATCTGCGCCGACTCTCAGCGCCTTGTTATCCGGATTGTCGGCGAGTTGGCCATTATAGGCGGCGCCGAATGTGGGAAAGAAGGCGTTTTCCCAATAGAGAGCCTGATAGTCGTTGCTGTATTGGCTCAGGGTCGAATTGAAGCCAGCCAGCCAGCCCCTTCCTTTGAAATAGAGTTTGGCTTCCAGCTCGTCAGTACTGTCATCCACCCGGGTGGCCAATGCCATGGAGTTGGTAAGAAAGTTGCCGTTGGTTTGGCGGGTACCATCGCGTTGCTCGTGACGGTAATTGAGCCCCGCCTTATAAAAGCTGCCCAGGTAATGGGCATCCAGCGTGAAGCGATCCCGCTTCATTTCCAGTCGCTGGCTTGTCAGGCTGTCATCAAGCCCAGGCATTTGTGAGGTGAGGGCAGCTGCTTGCCAGTTGTCTGGCAACATCAATCTGTTGGCCTGATTGGTATAGGGGCTCATGCCATTGTCCGGGCCGAAGTTGGCCAAGGCGCGATAACCAAGACGGATATCAAATTGGCCGGGTCTTCCCATGCTCAGGCTGGCGCTGCCGGTGTCATAGCCCAGTTTGTCGGCTTCAATGTGGGTGCGGTAACCCCGCTCACCATAAAAGACGACATCACCGCCAAGGTGCCCGGTGGCGCCATCGGCATCTGTGCCACTAGTATTGGCAAACACAGCATTGTCGCCGTCATTGTAGGCCACACCGGCTTCAAGCGTGCCGCGGCTTTCCTGTGGCAACTTGCACTGGCCGCAACTCCACTTGTCCTGTTTGAGCTCGGTGCGATTGACCTGTTGCAGCGAATAGCCACCGGCCCAGGCAGGCTGCATCACGCAGGCTATGGTGAGCGTCAGCAGTGACAGTTTCATCTGTGTCTGTTTCTCGATAACCATACTCAGCTCCTTATCGCTGCAAGAGTTTGCCGGATGGATGGTTGGAACCATGCACCTGGGTGTGGCAGTTCAGGCAGGAGTTGCCGGCGTTATAGGCGTTGGGCATCAAGCCGGTTTGCTCATTGGCCGGGAAGTAGGCTCTGGCTGCATGGCCGTCGGAGGCATGGCACTGCTGACACAACTGAGGCGGTTTGGCCAGCAGCATGGCTTCGTTGACGCTGCCATGAGGGTTGTGACAGCTGGCGCAGTTGTCTGTAACCGGAGCGTGTTCCCACAGCTTGGGCCCACGCTTCTCGGCGTGGCAGCTGTAACAGTTTTCGTTGACCGTCATCTGCTTCAGGCTGGCGTCGCCCAGACTGCCGTGAGGATTGTGGCAGTCGCTGCAGACCATCTGCTCTGTGCGTATCGGATGAGCGGAGCGTTTGTGGATGTCGGCACGTTGCTCTGAGTGACAACTGCTGCAAACGGCGACTTCGGTTTCACGGCTCTGGATGGGATCCTGGCCTGTGTGCACTTGGTGACAGCTGGCACAGGAGACTCCGGCGGTGTCGTGATGGCTGGCACTCCAGCCTAGACGCTGTTCATCCTGGTGACAACTGAGGCAGACGCTGTTCTGCTTGTCGGCCGGTACCGGCGAGTCGGCACCGAAGGTAATCATCGGCTCTTTGCCACCGCGGTTGTGTTTTCCCATGGGACCGTGGCAGGCTTCGCATTGCAGATCGGCCATCGGAGACTGAGAGAGATTCGGGTTGCCGTGGACACCATCAAAAAGCGCCATCACCTTCTGATTCTTTTTATGACACATCAGGCAGCTGTCAGCGCCCTTGGGGGAGTATTTGCCTTCGGCAAACTTGGCATCCAGAGTGGCTTCAACTTCGGCCGGATCCTGGTTGTCCCAAGGGGTGGCTTCGGCCACAAAGGCCAATAAAAACAATAAGGGGAGAGCACAACCCAACCTCCAAAGGTTTGGTCTACTCGAGTTATCCATTTTCATCATTCCATCCTGAGCACAGTCTATGCCGACTTATAGTTATATGTATCTTTCAGTAATTTATTAAATTACTAATGAATAAGAATAGAGCAAAAAAATGACAAGATGCTAACTTTTTGATGACATGCGAGGAGAAAAAGACTGATTTAAAATAGAAAACCTATAAATTGTGATCTTTACCTCATTTTGAGTGGATTGCCCCCCGGCGGTACAATCGATGTACCGGATTTAAAAACAGTGACTTTGAACACCTTTATTTGCGGCCAAACGGTTTATTCGCGCGAACTTTTGTCCCATAATACCCAACACAATTGAAAACTATTATCGTTACCAGTTGAAAAGCTTGATCCAGATAAAGTTATTATTTGACGGTTTCAGGTAGAATCGGAACATTACCCGCATGTTTACATGCCGTTTTCTGTGGTAGAGGCAATGAAGTTAAGTGAATTGAAACCCGGTGATCGCGCCATGATTTCCGAAGTGGGTCACCTGGATCTGCCCGCAGTGGTTAAGCGCAAGCTCCTGTCCATGGGGATCACCCCAAATACCCGTTTTTCTTTGATCCGCAGGGCCCCTATGGGATCTGGCCTTGAGCTGGATATTCGTGGCAGCAAGTTGTGCATGCGTCAAGACCTAGCACAGATTATAGAGGTGGAAAAGGCCAATGACTAAGCAGTTTCATTGCGTCACTGTCGGCAACCCTAATGCCGGTAAGTCGACATTATTCAATGCCCTGACAGGTGCCAATCAACAGGTGGGCAATTGGTCCGGGGTGACAGTCGAAAAGAAGACCGGCCATTTTTCGCTTAACGGCGATGACGTATTTCTCACCGATTTACCCGGCATTTATGATCTGCTTCCCGCCGGTAGCAATTGCGATTGCTCGCTAGATGAGCAGATTGCTCAGCAGTATCTGGCCAACCAGAAAGTAGATGGCATTATCAACCTGGTGGACGCCACCAATATCGAGCGTCACTTGTACCTAACGGTACAACTACGCGAGCTGGGTATTCCCATGGTTGTGGTGCTCAACAAAATGGATGCGGCGGTCAAGCGCGGCATTCGGGTTGATATTCAAGCTATGAGCCGTGAGCTGGGTTGCCCTGTGATAGGAGTGACTTCTAGAGAAGCCAAGGATGTCGAGCGGGTCAAGGAGCAAGTGATAGCGCTGCTGGAAGGGCGGGTTTCCGAGTCGCCTTTGATGCTGCAGTATGATGCCACCATTGAAACCGGCGTGGCAGCGATTATGAGCAGTGACGCTCAACTGAGTCGTGGCCGTGCCTTGGCCATGTTGGCCAATGGTCTGGGCTGTGGTTCTTGCCAGAACAATTCACTCGATGAACAAGTCTCCAGAGTGACAGATAAACTGGCACTTGAGGGCAAAGACATAGAGATCATGGTCGCCACCACTCGATTTGACTTTGTTGAGTGCGTTTACAAGGGCTCGGTCAATGCCGATGGCCAACTGACGCTGAGTGATAAGCTCGATAAATTGGTATTGCATCCTGTGCTGGGTATCCCGGTATTTTTGCTGGTGATGTACCTGATGTTCATGTTTGCCATCAACGTGGGCAGTGCCTTTATTGACTTCTTCGATATCAGTGTCGGCGCGCTGTTTGTTGATCACTTCGGAGCTTGGTTGGCTAACATAGGCGCTCCAGCCTGGTTGGTGACTCTGCTGGCCGGTGGTATAGGTCAGGGGATCCAGACGGTATCGACCTTTATTCCGGTTATCGCGGCGCTGTTTTTGGCTTTGTCTGTACTGGAAGGCTCTGGCTATATGGCCCGAGCCGCCTTTGTGGTTGACGGTTTGATGCGTCGCATCGGCCTGCCCGGCAAGGCCTTTGTGCCCATGATTGTCGGTTTCGGCTGCTCAGTGCCTGCCATCATGGCGACCCGCACACTGGGCAGTGAGCGTGAACGTATCGTCACGGGTATGATGGCGCCCTTTATGTCCTGTGGTGCCAGATTGCCGGTATATGCCTTGTTTGCGGCGGCTTTTTTTCCTGATTCAGGTCAGAACCTAGTATTCGGTCTCTATCTCATCGGGATTGTTGCGGCGATAGGCACAGGCCTACTGCTGCGCAAGACCTTGTTGCCAGGAAACAGCAGTGCCGTGGTGATGGAACTGCCAAGCTATGAAATGCCCAAACTTAAAGCGGTGGCTTCCCGCACAGGTAAGCGCACCAAGAGCTTTATTCTCGGCGCTGGCAAGACCATTGTTGTGGTAGTAACACTGCTCAACTTTATCAATGCCATAGGGGTTGATGGTAGTTTTGGCCATGAAGACAGCCAGGAGTCGCTGCTCAGTGTCGCCAGTCAGAAGATCACCCCGGTGTTTTCGCCCATGGGGATAGAGGAAGATAACTGGCCGGCTACGGTTGGGATAGTGACAGGGATCTTTGCCAAAGAAGCGGTTGTTGGCACACTCAATAGCCTGTATAGCACAACCTCCAGTGGTGATGGTGAGCTTACGCCTTTGATGGACAGCTTCTCCGAGGCGCTGGCGACCATTCCAGCTAACCTGTTCGGCATAGTGATGGAAGATCCGCTCAAGTTGTCTGTGGGTCATGTTGAAGATAAAAACCTGGCTGCCGAAGAGCAGGGGGTTGATAAGTCTACATTCGGTGCGCTGCAGGCAGGATTCAGCGGACAATTGGCGGCCTTCTCCTATCTGTTGTTTATTCTGCTCTATACCCCTTGTGTGGCCGCTATGGGTGCACTGGTGAATGAGTTTGGCAGTCGTTGGGCTACCTTTGCCGCTACCTGGACCTTTGCACTGGCTTACGGTAGCGCCACTGTGGTCTACCAAGGCGCGACTTTTGCCGAGCATCCATTGCAGTCCAGCGCCTGGATAAGCTTCTTTGTCCTCGCCCTGATTGGTTTCTATATGTGGCTGAAGCGCAAAGGCCGCAAGACCCAGGAGATTATTCCAGGCATTAAGATAGTGACCGAGTAAGGTTGCAGATAAAAAAGCAGCTCTTGTGGCTGCTTTTTTGATCATGGCGCCGGGTTTGACGAAGTGCGCCGCAGTTTTTATTCTAGAAGGATTGTAACCGGGCATGATCTGTAGGATCATGCCTCTTTTCGTTAGACAGCCATTGTTCGCAAAGAGGAATTTCATGAGTCATGTGGACACCGAAGTACGTCCAAGTAACTTCATTCGCAATATCATAGATGAAGATTTGGCGAGCGGTAAGCACACCAATGTGCACACCCGTTTCCCACCGGAGCCTAATGGCTTCCTGCACATAGGCCACGCCAAGTCTATCTGCTTGAATTTCGGTATTGCCAGGGACTACCAGGGCCAGTGCAACCTGCGCTTTGACGATACCAACCCGGAAAAAGAAAACATTGACTATGTAAATTCCATTAAAGCGGACGTGCAATGGCTGGGCTTCCAGTGGGCCGGTGATATTCATTACTCGTCAGACTACTTTGATAGCCTCTACGGTTATGCCGTTGAGTTGATCAAAAAAGGTCTGGCTTACGTGTGTTTTCTCAATGGCGAGCAGACACGCGAGTATCGTGGCACTCTGAAAGAGCCCGGCAAGAATAGCCCTTATCGTGATACCAGCGTTGAAGAAAACCTGGCGCTGTTTGAAAAGATGCGCGCCGGTGAGTTTAAAGAAGGCGAGTGTTCACTGCGGGCCAAGATAGACATGGCATCACCTTTCATGTGTATGCGCGACCCGGTGATCTACCGGATCAAGTTCGCTCATCACCATCAGACGGGTGATAAGTGGTGCATCTATCCCATGTACGACTTTACCCATTGTATCTCTGATGCGCTGGAAAATATCACTCACAGCCTTTGTACGCTGGAGTTCCAGGATAACCGTCGCCTCTATGACTGGGTACTGGATAATCTGGATGATTTCAAGATCCCCAACCGTACCCGTCAGTATGAGTTTTCACGCCTGAATCTGGAATATACCCTGATGTCCAAGCGTAAGCTCAACGAGCTGGTGGTACGTCAGTTGGTCAATGGCTGGGATGATCCTCGCATGCCGACTATCGCCGGTCTGCGCCGCCGCGGTTACACCCCGGCCTCCATCCGAGAGTTCTGTGATCGCATCGGCGTGACCAAACAGGATAACCTGGTGGAAGTGGGTATGCTCGAAGCCTGCATTCGCGAAGAGCTCAACGACAATGCCCCGAGAGCCATGGCGGTTATTGACCCGGTTAAGGTGATCATTGAGAACTATCCTGAAGGGCAGTTGGAGCATGTCAGTGCGCCGGTGCATCCCAATAAGGAAGAGCTGGGTAAGCTGGGTAATCGTGAGCTGGCCTTTGGCCGTGAACTTTATATCGATGCGGCCGACTTCCGTGAAGAAGCTAACAAGCACTACAAGCGTCTGGTGATGGGCAAAGAGGTGCGTCTGCGCAATGCCTATGTGATCAAAGCCGAGCGTTGTGACAAGGACGCAGACGGAAAAGTCACCACCATTTACTGCAGTTATGACCCGGAGACTCTGGGTAAAAACCCTGCCGATGGCCGTAAGGTCAAGGGCGTGATTCACTGGGTCGAAGCCACCAGCGCTGTGCCTGCCGAGTTCCGTCTCTATGATCGCCTGTTTGTCGATGCCAATCCGGCCGCGGCAGAAACTGTGGACGAAGTGCTGAACCCGGAATCTTTGGTGGTTAAGCATGGTCTGGTTGAAGCTGGTCTGGTACAAGCTGAGGCCGAGAAGGCTTATCAGTTTGAGCGTGAAGGTTACTTCTGCGCTGACAGCAAGGACTCAAGCCCAGATAAGCTGGTATTTAACCGCACTGTGGCATTAAGAGATTCATTCGCTTAATGCTTCGAGGATACAGATAGAAAAGGCGCTCATTGAGCGCCTTTTCCATGTCAGCCACTACTATTGCAGTATTGGGCCGAGTCCCATGCTCCAGAGGATCACGCTGCCGGCCATCAGAGCGACCAGGAGTACTAAACCTGCAGTCACCACAGAGCTGGCATAGATAAAGCCTTTTTCCTCGGGAATGTTCATTATGATAGGGACCCCGGTATACAGCAGGTATACCGAGTAGCTAAGACCTATCAGGCCTATCACCATAATAAACCAAAGCTCTGGATAGAGCGCCGCCAGTCCCACCATAAACAGTGGGGTGGCAGTGTAGGAAGCCAGTTCCAGGCACTGGGTAAAGTCCGGATGGGCATCAAAAGTTTGTCCCATCCAATAGGCCAGGTAGGCGAGGGCGAACACACCGAAAACCAGGCCGCAATACATGCCGGCGCACATGATGAAACCGCTTTGAGCTGTTAGAAACAAGGGTTCGCCGGCACCAGGATTCCAGCCGATATGCACAGCGGCGATATAACTGCAGATAGAAGGGATGAGCGCAATGAGTAGCAGGTGACTGAGACAACTTTTTAATGCCTCATGGTTTTGTTCTATGGTTTGCCATTCCTGTTTAGGATGGGTATACAATCCCATTAAGTGATTCAATACCATTATAATTATCCTTATTCCGCTTTGACTTTTGCTCGCCAAACTGCAGACGAGCGTTTTACCGCTCTGCGTTTATTTATTGAACAAAAACAGCGGGGCGTCAAGTTTGCGCTCCGAGAGGTTGTGGGCATAGCATTGGCTTGCTGGTAGACTTGGCGGCCTTGAAAACTCTTGTGGAAGCTTGACCTCAATGCAGCAGTTACTCGCCCCTGTAAAAGAATTCCTGGCCTGTGAAACCCCTGACAGCTGGATAGCAGCTGCCAAAGAGGAGCATAGACTGGCCGAATTGCTGATAGATCACTGTAATTGTGAGCTTAAGGCGGCGCAGACGGCGATGTTTTTGGTCCGCAAGTATGCGGTGGACAAGCAAAGTGGCGAGCAGTTGCTAACCTGGGCCAAGCCCTACGAAGAGTTTGTTTATCGAAACGACAGGGATATGGCGGCCTTTCTGGCCAGAGAGGTGAAGAAGAACGAGTTGATTGGTGAGTTGACTCCCAGGGCGGGGTTCCCCCATGGCCCTGAACTTATCGCCAAGATGATCCGCCTTATCAAAGAGGAGTTCCATCACTTTGAACAGGTGCTGGAACTGATGTTGGCGCGCAATATCCCATACAGCAACATCCGCGCCGGTCGTTATGCCAAGGGGATGATGAAGCATGTTCGCACCCATGAGCCTGCGACTCTGATAGATAAACTCATAGTGGGCGCCTTTATCGAGGCTCGCTCCTGTGAACGTTTTGCCAAGTTGGCGCCTTGGCTCGATGATGAGCTTAAACGTTTCTATATTTCACTGCTGCGTTCTGAAGCGCGCCACTATCAGGATTATCTTTCATTGGCCGAGGCGATTGCCGGCGAGGATATCAGCGCCAGAGTGGCTTATTTTGCCAAGGTGGAAGCCGAGCTTATTCTAGCGCCGGATGATGAATTCAGGTTTCACAGCGGCGCGCCGCTTTAAGCTACTCGATGTTGCGCCAATACTAGGTAAATGCAGATGCCGACAGGGTCGGCAACTGCTGGATTGGGAGGGTTTTATCGGTTATCAGGGCTGGTCAGATTCAATACGGGCCGACACAGCCAAACAGATAAAACCCGAACCGAATAAGCTCCGTTAAAGCCGGGTCTGCGGGCTTTTCTCTATGAAAGGCAGGCTAGTCAGTGCTATGTTATCGGCGCTGATACTCAAGACACTTCCCTGCTCATACCAGTCTCCCACCACCAAGCGCTGCTTATTTCCCGCTAATTGATGGATATCCGGTCTATGGGTGTGACCGTGGATCATCAACTCGGCGTCCGTACTGGCAAACAGTTCATCAACCGCACTCGGCTCAACATCCATTATCTCAATGCTTTTCAGCTGATTCTGCATCTGGCTGTTTTGCCTGAGCTTGGCGGCAATATTGCTGCGGGTCTTTTTCGGCAGATGGCGATATATCCAGCGGGGCAATGCCATATTGCGAAACCGCCGAAAACGCTGGTAGGCCTTGTCCAGAGTGCAGAGGCTGTCGCCATGCAGCAGCACTGTCTTGTGGCCATAGAGATCCAGTCGATACACCTCAGGCAGTAAGGTTATCCCCGCTTTGGCGGCGTATTCTTTCCCCAACATAAAGTCGCGGTTGCCGTGGATAAAGTACACCGGCAGGCTGCGGCTGACTTCATAGAGACGCTCGGCCAGCGCCAGGGCAAAGGGCTCGGCCAGATCATCACTGACCCAAACCTCAAACAGATCCCCCAAAATATAGAGAGCGTCGACCTGTTCAAGACCGGTATCGAGGAAGTGATAGAAGGCGTTGAGGATATCTTGGCGATCGGCACTGAGGTGCAGATCGCCGATAAAGAGAGTGCGCATTCAGAAGTTATCAGTCAGCTATGGTCACTTTCTCGATGATCACGGCTTCCAGAGGCACATCCTGGTGCATGCCGCGGTTGCCAGTGCTTACGCCTTTGATGGCATTAACCACGTCCATACCTTCTACCACTTCACCGAATACACAGTAACCCCAGCCTTGGATTGACTCGTTTTTGAAATCCAGGAAGGTGTTGTCGTTGACGTTGATAAAGAACTGCGCGGTGGCGGAGTGAGGATCAGAGGTGCGGGCCATGGCTATGGTACCTGTCTTGTTTGACAGGCCATTGTTGGCTTCGTTACGCACAGGGGCATTGGTAGGTTTCTGTGACATCTGCTCGGTAAAGCCGCCACCCTGAACCATAAAGCCATCGATAACGCGGTGGAAGATAGTGCCATCATAGAAGCCTTCCTGGGCGTACTTGATGAAGTTCGCCACAGTCAGAGGGGCTTTTTCACTATCCAGCGCCAGTTTGATGTCGCCGTGGTTGGTGTGCAATGTAATCATGATTAGATCCTCAGGATAAATTTTGTTGGCGGATTCTAACTTATCCGACTCCGGCTATAAAGGGCAGTATTCAAGAGCTTGTGGCAATGCTAAACTGCCAGATTCGTTTTACCCACTAATCCTATATTGTTGAAGAGAAAGTCGATGTTGAAGATATACAACAGTCTGAGCCGCCAAAAAGAGGAATTTAAACCGATTAACCCAGGTAAAGTGGGTATGTATGTGTGTGGTGTCACCATATACGACTTGTGTCATATCGGTCATGGCCGGACCTTTGTTTCCTTTGACATGATAGTACGCTACCTGCGTTACGCAGGTTACCAGGTTAACTTCCTGCGCAATATCACTGACGTGGATGACAAAATCATCAAGCGCGCCAATGAAAATGGCGAGAGCTGCGATAGCCTTACCGAGCGTCTCATCGGCCAGATGCACCAAGACTTTGATGCCCTGAACATGCTGCGCCCCGATATGGAGCCAAGGGCGACTCTGCATATTGCCGAGATTATCGAAATGGTGGAGGCGCTGATTGCCCGTGGTCACGCCTATGTGGCCGATGATGGCGATGTGCTGTTCAGCGTCGCTTCTTTCCCTGAATACGGCAAACTTTCCGGGCAGAACCTGGAGCAGTTGCAGGCCGGTGCCCGGGTCGAGGTGGACGAGCACAAGCGCGATCCCATGGACTTTGTGCTGTGGAAGATGTCCAAGCCTGGCGAACCGACTTGGGATTCACCTTGGGGCCCGGGTCGCCCCGGTTGGCACATTGAGTGCTCTGCCATGAACAGCAAACACCTGGGATTGCATTTCGATATCCATGGCGGCGGCAGCGATCTGCAGTTCCCGCATCATGAAAATGAAATCGCCCAGTCTTGCTGCGCCCATGACACGCCTTATGTGAACTACTGGATGCATACCGGCATGGTGATGGTCGACAAAGAGAAGATGTCCAAGTCGCTGGGTAACTTCTTCACCATTCGCGATGTGTTGGCGCATTATGATGCCGAAACAGTGCGCTACTTCCTGTTGTCCGGCCACTACCGCAGTCAACTGAACTATTCGGAAGACAACCTCAAACAGGCCAGAGCCGCGCTTGAGCGAATTTACACAGCGCTCAAAGACCTTGACCTGAGTGTTACAGCCGCGCCTGCCGAAGAGTA
This sequence comes from Shewanella carassii, assembly GCF_019670705.1. Lineage (NCBI taxonomy): Bacteria > Pseudomonadati > Pseudomonadota > Gammaproteobacteria > Alteromonadales > Shewanellaceae > Shewanella > Shewanella carassii. The sequence goes on along the minus strand of NZ_AP024618.1, from coordinate 2,828,208 downwards.
TGTTGAGCGCTTCAAGGCGGCGATGGATGATGACTTCAATACTCCCGAAGCCTACTCTGTGCTGTTTGAGATGGTGCGTGAAATCAACCGCCTCAAGGGCGTGGATATGGCGGCCGCCTCGGCCCTTGGCGTGTCACTGAAACAACTGGCCGATGTTTTGGGAATTGTCAGCTCTACACCTGAAGCCTTCTTCAAAGGTGAGGGCAGCGATGATGAGGTGGCTGAGATCGAAGCGCTTATTGCCGAGCGTAACCGTGCCCGCGCCGAGAAGGATTGGGCGGCGGCTGACGTTGCTCGCGACAGATTGAATGAGCTGGGTGTGGTGCTGGAAGATGGTCCACAGGGTACCAGTTGGCGCAAGAAGTAATTCTGCAACAGAGCACGGTTTAACATATGACGCGTTGCTCTGGGAGTTAAATACCAATAAAAACGCCGCGATTAAGCGGCGTTTTTATTGAGTCAATGCTTTGAACGCCAGGTTTAAATGCTGCGGCTTGGATGCAGCAGCACTCGGTGTTCGGCAAAGCTTGCTTAGAGCTCAATCACATCAAATTCGACGGCTGGATTGACATCGGCTTCGTAGTCTATGCCTTCGATACCAAAGCCAAACAGCTTGAGGAATTCGGCCTTGTACTCTCGGTAGTCGGTCAGCTCACTGAGGTTTTCTGTGGTGATTTGTGGCCAGAGATCGCGGCAATGCTGCTGGATATCTTCTCTCAGCTCCCAATCGTCCAGGCGCAGGCGGTTGGCATCATCTACTTCTGGTTTACTGCCATCTGCCTTGTAAAGGCGCTCGCTGAACATACGGTAAATCTGTTCCATGCAGCCTTCATGCAGGCCTTCTTCGCGCATCTTCTTGAATACCATGGCGATATACAGTGGCATTACCGGAATAGCCGAGCTGGCCTGAGTGATCACACTCTTAAGTACGGCGACATTGGCACTGCCACCCTTGGCGGCCAGTCTTTGGTTCAGTTCGCCGGCGGCGCGGTCGAGATCCATCTTGGCTTTACCCAGAGCACCATGCCAGTAGATAGGCCAGGTCAGCTCTGTACCTATATAGCTGTAAGCAACTGTCTTGCAGCCATCGGCCAGCACACCTGCCTTGTCGAGGGCATCTACCCACAGTTCCCAATCCTGACCACCCATCACAGTCACAGTGTCGTTGATTTCCTGCTCTGTCGCCGGTTCAACCGAGGCTTCAATGATGGTGTCTTTGTTGGTGTCTACCGCTGTAGAGCGATATGACTCGCCGATAGGCTTGAGGGCAGAGCGGATCACTTCGCCGCTGTCAGGCAGTTTACGCACGGGTGAGGCCAGTGAATAAACTATCATGTCTATCTGGCCCAGATCGGCCTTGATCAGCTCAATCACCTTGGCTTTGGCTTCATGGCTGAAGGCATCACAGTTGATGCTCTTGGAATACAGGCCTTCAGCCTTGGCAAACTTGTCAAACGCCGCCGAGTTGTACCAACCGGCTGTGCCTGGTTTGGTCTCTGTGCCGGGCTTTTCAAAAAAGACCCCGATAGTGGCAGCGTCGGAACCAAAGGCGGCGGCAATACGGGAGGAGAGACCATAACCACTGGAAGAACCTACCACCAGTACTTTCTTGGGGCCGTTGGCTATCTTGCCTTTGGCTTTGGTGGTGTTGATCTGTTCCAGCACGTTGGCTTCACAGCCCAGAGGATGAGTAGTGGTACAAATGAAACCACGAATTTTAGGTTTAATAATCATGTCTTAGCTTCTTCTTCCGAAAACTGTCATTAGGATAAGTATTTCAACTTGAATTGGTACTGATTTTTTCAAAAAGCCTGCCAACAGGGTAGTGGTTGGAGCAGTTTGACTCATTCTCAACGCTTGCGGGTCAATTGTGCCTGCTCTTGCAGCAACCTTTGGGTGTATTCATGTTGCGGATCATTAAACAGGGTCTCGGTGGCGGCCTTTTCCACCATCACCCCCTTGTGTAGCACCATGATCTTGTCGCTGACATGACGAATAACATTGAGATTGTGGGACACAAATATATAGGAAAGTCCCATCTCTTTTTGCAGCTTGAGCAGTAGGTTGAGGATCTGGGCTCGCACCGAGAGATCCAGGGCTGTCAGGGCTTCATCGGCGATAATGATCCTCGGGTTGAGCATTAAGGCCCGAGCCACAGCTACCCGCTGCTTCTGTCCTTCGGAAATCATATGGGGGTAAAACTCCACATGTTCCGGCAGCAAGCCCACTTTACGCAAAGTCTCAACCACCTGCTCGCTGCGGGCATGGGCCGACAGCCGGGTATTGAACCTCAGCGGCTCATTGAGCAGCTCCCCTATGGTCAGCCTTGGGTTGAGTGAGGTGTTGGGATCCTGGAATATCATCCGGATAAGTCTGCAGCGCTGTTTCAGATCATGGCTGTCGAGTGGCTCGCCATTGAACAGTATTTGCCCGCCGCTGCGGCATTCGGCACCGACCAAAATACGGGCCAGAGTGCTCTTGCCCGAACCGGCTTCACCGGCAATGGCCAGCGTTTCACCGCTGTTAAGCTCAAACGAGATGGGCGCCAAGGCCTCTGTATATTGGCGGCGAAAGCCCTTGTAACCGCTGAAATAGCGTTTGCTCAGGTCTGTGACTTTAAGCAAGGGAGTCGTCATCAATAGGCTCACTCTGGTAGGGGAAATGGCAGGCGTAATATCTGTCTTTATGATGGCTCAGCTGCGGTTGCACCACACATTGTTTACGGGCTTCCGGGCAGCGAGGCCCCAGGCGACAGCCTATCGGCAGATGTTGCAGCGCCGGCACCGAGCCCGGAAGGGTCGGCATCAATGTTTTGTGGGCGGCCGGATTAGAATAGTCCGGCATGTTGTCCAGCATCGCCTTGGTATAGGGATGATAAGGCTGTTCAAGCAATTCAGTGGTGGGGCCGGACTCCATCACCTGACCGCTGTAGAGCACCGTCAGCCGGTTACACCAGTTCGACAGTGTGTCCAGCTCGTGACTGATCAGCAAGATGGCGACGTTCTGCAGCTGATTGAGCTGGGTCAATAGGCGGAATATCTGCGCCTGGGTGCTGGGTTCCATCGAAGCCGTGGGTTCATCGGCGATCAGCAGCTTGGGACGGTTGGCCAGTGCCATGGCGATCATCACTTTTTGGCATTCGCCTTCGGAGAGCTCCCAAGCATAGCTGGCCAGTACACGCCGCGGCTCTTTGACGCCCACCTTGTGCAACCATTTTTGTGCTGTAAGACGTCGTTCTTTACTGCGGCGCCAGAACGGGACTTGCTTGTTTAGCGGCATGGCTTCGATCAACTGACTGCCCACGGTCAGCGCCGGGTCGAAACTGCCGGAGGGGTCCTGAAATATCATCGACATATCAGAGCCCATCAGACTACGGCGTTCTGCATGGGTCATTTCCATCAGGTTACGGCCATCCCACATCATGCGATCGGCGGTGACAGTCCAGTTGGGGCCGGGAATTCCGAGAATGGCCCGCGCCATAAGAGAACGGCCCGAGCCGGATTCACCGACCAGACCATGGATTTCACCGGCATTGACAGTCAGGCTAACTTTTTCCAACGCCTTGACTCGCCCTTGGGGCGTGTCTAACTCTATGGTGAGATTTCGTATATCGAGTAACGGCATAATCAGTTTCTGATGGGCGCAAGCGCCGATCTCAGTCCATCGCCGACCAGGTTGACGGCCAACACACTCAGTAGGATAGCGGCTCCCGGAATAGTCACAGTCCAGGGGGCGGTCAGCAGGTTATCCAGCCCCTGAAAAACCATGGCGCCCCATTCAGATTTGGGCGCCTGAGCGCCGAGATTGAGAAATCCCAATGCGGCAATATCCAAAATGGCCGCAGATATTGCCAGCGTGGTTTGAATAATCACAGTTTCCCAGACATTAGGCATAATCACAAACCAGAATATTTGCAGACCATTGGCGCCATCCAACTTGGCGGCGGTGACATATTCTTTCTGCAACTCTTCATGCACGGCCTGATGTATGGCGCGCACAAACTGAGGCGTGAGTGCGATACCCACGGCCCAGAATACGTTCATCAGCCCGGGGCCCATTACCGCCACCACCAAGATGGCCATCAAGAGTGATGGAATCGACAGTAAGGCATCGAGCAGGTGCCCGAGGATACTCGACTTGAGGCCGCGCATCATCCCTGAGATTGAACCGATAATAAAACCGACCAAGAGCGCGGTGGCGACAATCGCCAGTGCCATGCCGAAGGTATAGCGTGCACCATGCAATAGGCGGGAAAAAATATCCCGGCCAAGATCATCAGTGCCGAGAAAGTGCTCAACCGTGCCGAGGTCGTCCCAAGAAGGGGGCAATAGTAGGGCATTCGGATCCTGGAAATTGGTTGGATAAGGGGCAATCATCGGCCCGAACAGCGTCAGCAATAGCAGGCAGAGTACCCCCCAAAGCCCGGCAAGCGCAAAGGGGTTGGCGGCAAAGGTACGCCAAAGCTTGAGGCTGGGAGACGGGATGTTGTCTTCCTGGTAAGTTTTAATTTGAGGCATAGAGTTCCTTCCTGCTGATAGGGTTGCTGGCCGTGTGCAGCACTTCAATCAGTATGCTCAGAAAGATAATCAGCAGCGCCACCGCCAGCGTACCGCCCTGGATCACAGTGTAATCCCGTTGGTAGATGCCAGATACCAGCCAGGACCCCAGACCTGGCCAGCTGAAGATCACTTCCACCACTATGCCATAGCTGGCAAAGGGCCCCAACATTAATCCCAAGTGTTTGAGCAAGGGGATCAAGGCGTTGGGCAAGGCATGACGCAATACAATTTTGCTGGTTGGCAAGCCTCTGGCCTCGGCGGCGCGGATATAGGTCTGGTTCATCACATTCATCATCGCCGAGCGGGTAATGCGAACTACCACGGTAAAGGGCAGTATAGAAAGTGTCAGCGCCGGTAGAATGATATGCAGAGCGGCATCCTTAAAGGCAGATAAGCGATATTGTGAATCTGACAGCAGGGTATCTATCAGCATAAAGCCGGTCACAGGCTTGATTTCATAGAGCAGGTTTATCTGCCCGGATATCGGCAGCCAACCCAGCCTGACGCCGAACCAGAGAGACAGTGACAGCCCGAGCCAGAATACCGGAATTGAATATCCTGTCAGTGTCATGGCCATAATGGCGTTTTGGGTCAGCTTTTGCTTACTCAACGAGGCCAGCACCCCCAGCGGTACCCCTAGAATGATGGCGAACAAACCGGATACAGTGGCCAGTTCGAAAGACGCCGGCAATACTGCCAGCAGCTCTTCCATTACCGGTTTTTGAGAGGTTACCGAAATACCCAGATCGCCGCTGAGCCTCTGGGTCAAATAACCCATAAACTGGGCCAAAGAGCCGCCATCGAGATGATAATCGGCAATGATTTGCGCCTCTTGGGCATCACTCGGTGCCTGGATCCCGGTCAGGGCGTAGATACGGTCGACCGGAAACAAACTGGTGGCATAGAAGAGCACACCAATCAGCAACAAAGAGGTGGCGACAAAGAGGTTGAGTCTGCGCAATAGGTAAGCAGCCATCATTCTTGCTCCTTGGCGGGTGGCGTTGGGGCATCAACAACAGCCGCTTTATTGCTGTGGCCTATGTTGGCAAAGGCGATGCCGCCGAAAGGCGTCAGGCTGGTTTCGGTCACGCTGGCATTTTTCAGCGCCATACGTTTGGCATGGGCCAGACTCACCAACGGCATATCTTGTGCCAGAATTGCCTCGGCCTGGTGGTACAGCAAACTGCGGCTTTCTCTGTCGGTCACGCTTCTGGCTTGGTTGAGCAGGGCGTCAAACTTGGGGTTACACCAGCGGGAACGGTTGTTGTTGGAGGCGATGGAACCACAACTGAGCAAGGGGGTGAAGAAGTTGTCCGGATCGCTGTTGTCGGCGTTCCAGCCGATAAGCACAGAGTCATAGTCGCTGCGCGCCAGTTTTTGGGTGAACACACTCCAATCGTAGTTGACGATATTGACCTTGACACCTATGGTCGCCAAATCGGCCTGGATCAGCTCGGCGGTCTTCAGCGCATTGGGGTTGTATATTCGTGCTACGGGCATAGCCCAGATATCCAGTTCCAATTTACCTATACCGGCTTCATCCAGCAGTGTCCTGGCTTTATCAGGGGCATATTCATAGCTCTTGGCCGAGTCGGAATAGGCCCAGGAGGAGGGGGGTAAAATCCCCGTTGCCTCGATGGCCGTATCCTGATAAACCGCTCTGAGCAGATTTTGTTTGTCGATGGCGTAGGCCAGCGCCCGTCTGACCCTGACATCATTAAACGGCGGTTTTTGGGTGTTGAAGGCCCAATAGGCCACGTTCATTCCCGGGCGGCTCTCCAAAACCAGGTTGTCATGCTGTTCAATAACCGGTAACTCACCGGCCTTGGGCAAGGCCGAGACGCTGCAATCACCGGTGATCAGCTTGGCCAGACGGGTGGTGCTTCGCGGTGTGATATCGAACACCAGCATTTCAGACTGCGGCATATTGCCCCAGTAACCGGGGTGGCGCCGATAGCGGATATATTCATTCTTAACGTATTGCACCAGCATAAAGGGGCCTGTACCTACCGGCTGGTTGTCTAACTGTTGTGGGCTGCCTTTGGCGAGAAGCTGATCGGCATACTCTTTGGAGAGGATCACCGCAAAGTCGGTGGCCAGGTTGGACAGGAATGAGGCATCGGGCTGGGTGAGTTCAAACCTGACTCGGTATTCGCTCAGTTTACTGATGGATTTTATCAGCCCGGCAAAACCTATGCTTTGGAAGAAGGGATAACCATCCTGAGCTACCTCATGGAAAGGGTGCTGTTTGTCTATGATGCGATTGAAGCTGAACAGCACATCATCCGCATTGAAATGCCGACTGGGGTGAAAGTAGGGCAGATCGTGAAACTGGGTGCCTTGGCGTAGCTCAAACTCATAACTGAGGCCGTCTTCACTTATTTGCCACTCGGTTGCCAGTGCCGGGATGATATCGCCGCTCTCGGGATCATAATCCACCAGACGACTGTAAATCTGGTGCGAGGTGGCATCGATAGTGGTTCCCGAGGTCACCAGCTGCGGGTTAAACGACTCGGGATTGCCCTCGGAGCAGTATACCAGGCCGGACGGCACTTTCTGTTGACCACAGCCGCCAAGCAGCATTGTCAGAGCCAGGCCGGTCAGTATGCTTCCGGTCAGCGTCAGGCGCCGGCATGAGCGGAATAAACGCCCAGTGGCAAGGCTTCCGTAGAGCTTGCTCCTGGAGACTTGCGCCATTGCATCAGAGACTCGCCCGGGGCGTAACGTCAGCAGATTCATTGCAAAATCGTTAGTTATTCAGATGTTGACCGAACATTTTAGCAGTGCAGCCGTTACCTGGGCAATCGGCTTATGCCTTATCGAGCAAATTGTATTTTTTCAGTATGCCTCTGAGTTGATGGTAGCTAAGTCCCAGTAGTTCGGCGGTTTTCTTTTGATTGAACTGGCTGGCACTGAGTGCACGTTGAATCAGGTCGGTCTCGAAGTCCTCACAGCACTGTTTGAAGTCCACCGGGAACTGTATCTGGTTTGCCGAAGGTTCCGGACTATCGTTTGTCGGCGCGGCGGCACTGCCGGCAAGGACTTGATTGTCAACTTCTTCAGCAGTCGCCAACTGGCGACTATGAGTCTTGACCCGCTTGGTGGGCCTGTAGGGCGAGGCAAAAGGGTCGAGCACTATGTTCTCAATCGGTTCTGGGTTATGACCATGGCGATAGACGCTGCGCTCTATGGCGTTTTTAAGCTCCCGAATATTACCCGGCCAGTTGTGATCCATCATGGTCGCCACGGCTGCGGCGGCAAAACCGGTAAACAGCTCCAGCTTGAGCTGACGCGCCATCCCCACGGCAAAGTATTCGGCCAATGGCAGAATATCTTCCCGGCGGCAGCGCAGCGGCGGCAGGGTGATCACATCGAACGCCAAACGGTCGAGCAGATCGGCTCGAAACTCGCCGGCTTCCGCCAGACTGGGTAAGTCTTCATTGGCGGCGCAGATTAGGCGGACATCGGCATTGAGGGTCTTGCTGCCGCCCACCCTTTCATATTCGCCATATTCAATGACCCGCAGCAGCTTCTCCTGAATGAGGCCGGACGTATTGGCCAGTTCATCGAGAAACAGGGTGCCGCCGTCGGCGCGCTCGAAGCGGCCTTCATGACGCCCCTTGGCGCCGGTAAATGCGCCGGACTCATGGCCAAACAGTTCACTTTCCAGTAGATTTTCACTCAGAGAGGAACAATTGAGTTTGATAAAACTCTGATCCCAGCGCTGGGAAAGATAGTGCAGACGTTCGGCTATCAGCTCTTTACCCGTCCCCCGCTCGCCTATGATAAGCACAGGTTTGGACAGAGGTGCGATTTGGGAAACGTGCTCCAACACCTCCAACAGGGCATTGGATTGACCGATAAGGTTGTCTTGTTGATAGGGATTGGCCACGATAACAGTTAGTCTTAAACGCTAATAATTGGTGAAAATCATAATATGCGGGTAGGTTAAATAAATAAAGTAAAAGTTAAGTTTTATATTATATCATTGATAATGTTGATAAATTAAAAGTTGGCACGGGATCTGTATTACAAGAACCGAGACCCACAATAAATGTAGAGGACAGGATTATGGGAATTTTCACACGTTTTGCCGACATCATTAATGCCAACATCAGTGCCTTGCTGGACAAGGCGGAAGATCCGGAAAAAATGGTGCGCCTGATCATTCAGGAAATGGAAGATACCCTGGTTGAAGTACGTTCTACTTCGGCTAAAGTATTGGCAGAGAAGAAAGAGTTGCTCCGCCGTATTGGCAAAGTGCAGCTTCAGGTGCAGGATTGGCAGGAAAAGGCCGAGCTGGCACTGACCAAAGACAGGGAAGATCTGGCCAAGGCCGCGTTGGTTGAAAAGCAAAAAGCCGCAGCGCTGGCGCAAACTTTGGAGCAAGAGCTCGAGGTAGTTGAAGAGCATATCGCCCGCCTGAAAGAGGAAGTGGGTCAACTGCAGGAAAAGCTGGCCGATGCCAAGGCTCGCCAGAAGACCATCATAATGCGCAAGCAAACCGCTTCTTCACGCCTGGAAGTGAAAAAGCAGCTGGATTCCAGCAAAATCGACAATGCCATGCTCAAGTTTGAACAGTATGAGCGTCGCATCGAAGGGCTGGAGGCTGAAGTTGAGTCCTATGATCTGGGTGGCAAGAAGTCCAGTCTGGAAGAGGAATTTGCGGCACTCAAGGCCGAAGATTCTGTCAGCGCCGAGCTGGAAGCCTTGAAGGCCAAGGTGAAGGGCGATAGCGCCAAAACCAAAAAATAATACAGACTCAGAGGTGATTTATGGATATGGACTTACTGCTGGCACCCCTGATTATCTTCATGATCTTTGTGGCGCCAATCTGGTTGATTCTGCATTACCGCAGTAAACGTCAGGTGAGCCAGGGGCTTACCGAGGCAGAGTTCAAACAGCTTAACGACTTGATAGACACAGCTGACAAGATGGGCCAAAGGATTGAAACACTGGAAGCCATCCTGGATGCCGAGTCCCCGGAATGGAGGCAACGTCATGACTGAATCAGGCAAGCGTACTCTTTACCGCATTCCCCAGCAAAGGAAGATAGCCGGGGTCTGTGCCGGGGTAGCCGAGTACTTTAATCTGGAACCTTGGTTGGTTCGGGTCGCTACGGTTTCAATCCTTTTACTCGGTGGCTATGGAATGGTGATTATCACCTATCTGGTGCTGTGGATGATACTGGATGTCAAACCTTGGACAGCCAAAGACACCCATAAGGACATTGGGGTCAAGAAAAAGGTCTGGCAAGCCGGGGAGCCCGCCGGGCAAGCGCTCAGAGATGTAAGCAATCGCTTTCAATCGCTGGAGCATAGGCTCAGGGCACTCGAACAACATGTCACCTCTGAGCAATTCGAGTTGAAAAGACAGTTCAACAACCTATAAATCCTTGTTCAAGGGGCGGTGCTTACCGCCCCGTTTGTTTGTATCAGGAGAATTATGGCAAGCGTCAGGCAAGAGTTCGGCAAACTCAAACACAAAACTCGTGAGTTGGCACAGCGCACCACAGACAGGCATCTTAGGTTGGCGGTTACCGGCCTTTCCGGCGCCGGCAAGACGGCCTTCATTACCGCGCTGGTGGATAGACTGTTGCGCGCTGGCACCGAGCCTGATGGCAGGGGCTTACCCCTATTTCAGGTGTGCCGCGACGGACGGTTACTCGGGGTAAGGCGGGAGCTGCAGCCGGATTTGACCATAGCCAGTTTTGATTTTGATGCGGCGATTGCCAGTTTGACCGCGGCCAGGCCCAGTTGGCCGGCATCGACCCGCAGCATCAGTGAGCTGCGGCTGACGCTCAAATATGTGCCTACCAAAGGGATGTTGGCAAAATTGGCCGACAGCGCCAAGCTGCATCTGGACATAGTCGATTATCCCGGGGAGTGGTTGCTGGATTTGCCCATGTTGAGCCAGGACTTTAACCGCTGGTCTGAAACCCGCTTTGCCTGGCAATCAACCCTGGAATCCTCGCCTCTTTACCCTAAATTTGCTGCGGCGCTGGCGACGCTGGATTTGTACGCCGATGCCGACGATCAGGCGCTGGCCGCCATTGCCGAAAGTTATCGGTTACTGCTGCTGGATCTGGTGCAACAACAGGGATTTTATCAAGCCCAGCCGGGGCGAATGTTGCTTCCCGGAGAGCTGGCCGGTACGCCAATTTTGGCCTTTTTCCCCCTGTTACCCGAGCAACTCAAAGACAAGCAGCAACTGGCATCGGCTGGACGTCGCAGCAATTATCAGGTGCTCAGGCACAGATATCAGCAATATCTGGCCAAAGTGGTTAAGCCCTTCTATCAGGAATATTTTGCCGGTTTCGACCGTCAGTTAATTCTGGTGGATTGCTTCAGCGCCCTTAATCGCGGCAAGGCGCAGTTTGAAGATATGGCCGAAGCTCTCAATGCCATCAGCGCCAGCTTCCAGTATGGGCAGTCCAATTTGCTGCGACGTTTGTTTGCTCCCCGAATAGATACTCTGCTGTTTGCCGCCAGTAAAGTCGATCAGGTGACCCGGGATCAGCAGGGCAATGTGTTGTCACTGCTCAGCGCCATGTTGGCACCCAGTCGGCAGCAGGCCGGATTTGCCGGCAGTCGGGTGGAAACCATGGCTATCAGCGCCATCAAGGCGACTCGTCACGGTATGGTCAAAGATGCCGATGGCGTGGAGGTGGAAGTGGTTTGTGGCCGGCGCATGAGCGATGGTCAGAAGGTGACCCTGTATCCGGGTGAGGTGCCCAGAGCCTTGCCTGAGAAAGCGTTCTGGCAAAGGCAGGGATTTCATTTCTGTGAGTTTGCGCCGCCAGACAGCCAACCGGAACAAGGCTATGAACATATCCGGCTCGATCACCTGCTGGAGTTTCTTTTGGGCGACAAGTTGAGGTAAGTCGTGGCAAAACACAGTTCAGAAAAGCGTGTTGATAATGCTGCCGGCAACGGCAGTCACGCTGATGAGGCGCAAACCACAGAGTTGGCGCCGCAAAGAATTTTCAGTCATCAGCCGGAATCCGCCGCCGAATTGGCCGCGGCCAAGGATTTCCAAGGCGATGGTTTTGTTGAATACCCCACAGAAGCCGAACTGGAACAAGTGCTGAGTGCAGAGCCCAAGGCGGATGAACTCATCTCCCTCAAGCCCAAACGCTGGTCTTGGTTGGCGCGTTTGGCCCTGTTGGGCGTGATGGCGGCGGTCGTGGTGCAGACACTGCTCGGTCTTGTCGATGCCTGGCGCGACAGCCCTTGGCTGTTTGGTTTTTACAGCCTGGTGCTCGCCTTGGTGCTGGCCTGGGTAGGCAAGCTTTGTTTCGGGGAATGGCGCAAACTCAAACGCCTGCGCCAGGTGGAAGATACCCAGCAAACCGGGCAACGCCTGCTCGGCAGTATGCAGATGGGCGAAGCGCGCGATTTTATCTATGGTATTTGCAAGCAGATGCCCAAGGGGCCGGAGCAGGACAGGCTGCAGTCGCTGCTGAATCCGGAGCAGAATGATGCCGAGCAGTTGCAGCTGTTTGATCAGGTAGTGCTGACCGAGCGCGACAAGGTTGGCATGAAGCTGGTGCGCCGTTATGCGGCCGAATCGGCCCTATTGCTGGCGGCCAGCCCGCTGGCGGTACTGGATATGGCGCTGATCCTCTGGCGTAATCAGAAGATGATCCAGGATATCGCCCGCTGTTATGGGGTAGAGCTGGGTTATTGGAGCCGTATTCGGCTGATCCGCGGGATCCTGGTTAATATTCTCTATGCCGGCACCACAGAGCTTGCCACCGACTTGGGTACCCAATTGCTGTCGGTAGAGATGTCCGGCAAGCTTTCGGCGCGGCTCGGTCAGGGACTGGGGGGCGGTTTGTTGACGGCGAGACTTGGCTATCAGGCGATGGCGCTTTGTCGGCCGCTGGCATTTTCCAGTGCCAGCAAGCCCAAACTGTCGCGGATCCACAAAGAACTCCTGTTGGAACTGAAGGATTTTTCCGCCTCAGTGCTGGTGAGGAAATCCGAATGTAACAAAGATTTTACAACCAAGGAGTAATGATTTTTGCTTGCCGATTTGGGCAAGTCTTGCTGACTCAGTATGTTGGTGCCAGGACAACTGAATCATCCCGGGCGAGAAGCCGAATAACAATATAAGGGATGGTCGGACTGACATGGGGAGTTAAGCATGCAACACAAGCAGCCAAAAGCACTGCACTCAGCCACACTGGCTATTCATGGCGGCCACTCGGGCGAGCCTTCCGGGGCATTGGTGTCGCCTTTATATCAGAGTGCCACCTTCTGTTTTGATACCGCCCAAAGCGGTGGTCGCCGCTTTGCCGGTGAAGAAGAGGGCTATATCTATACCCGCTTGGGTAACCCGACGGTTGCCGAGCTTGAGCGGCGTCTGGCGCTGCTTGAAGGCGCTGAAGCCGCTGCTGCTGCCGCGTCCGGCATGGGCGCGGTATCGGCGGCCTTGCTGGCATACTTGAGCTGTGGCGACCATCTGTTGGCTTCCTCGGCCGTCTATGGTTGCACTTTTTCATTGATGACAGAGCAGTTTGCCCGCTTCGGTATTGAAGTTTCTCTGGTGGATTTTGCCGATCTCGCGGCGGTCGAGGCGGCTATTCGTCCCAACACTCGGGTGATTTTTTGCGAAACCCCGGTGAATCCGCATCTGGCCGTATATGATATCCGTGCCATAGCTGCTATCGCCAAGCGCCATCAACTGACCAGCATAGTGGACAACACCTTTATGACCCCGCTGTTGCAACAGCCTCTGCAGTTGGGAATCGATCTTGTGGTTCACAGCGCCACCAAGTATCTCAATGGCCACGGCGATGTTATTGCCGGTATCATCTGTGGCTCACAGGCGGCGATAACGGCCATCAAGCAACAACAGCTAAAAGATATTGGCGCCGTGCTATCGCCTTTCGATGCCTGGTTGATTTTGCGAGGCCTGAAAACCCTCTCGGTGCGACTCGAACGTCATTGTGATAACGCCGAGCGCCTGGCGCAGTATCTCGAATCCCATCAAGCCGTGGCCAAGGTACATTATCCCGGGTTGGTTTCCCATCCGGGCCATCAGTTTATCGGCTCGCAGATGCGCAGGGCCGGTGGGGTGTTGGCGTTTGAGCTTAAGGCTGATTTGGAGCAGTCCATGGCCTTTGTCAATCGACTGGCACTGTTCAAAATTGCTGTGAGTCTGGGGGATTGTGAGTCGCTTATTCAGCACCCGGCGTCCATGACCCATTCACCCTATACCCAAGAGGCGCGTCTTAAAGCCGGCATTAGTGACAGCTTGCTGCGAATATCGGCCGGGCTCGAGGATGTGGATGACCTGATAGCCGATCTGGAGCAAGCACTGACAGTGATCAGTTAAAAGAGACAAGGCGAGCATGGCTCGCCTTGTTTTTCGGGCTTGCGAGAATCAAATGCCCCAGAAGGTGTGGGCTATGATATAGAGCACCAACATACTGATGACGTTGATGATTAAGCCTACGCGCATCATTTCAGATTGTTTGATATAACCGGAACCATAGACAATGGCATTGGGTGGTGTGGCCACCGGCAGCATAAAGGCGCAGGATGCCGAAATACCTATGAGCACCGACAGCATTACGGGCGATAGCCCCAATGCTTCGGCGATAGCGGCAAACACAGGTACCAGCAGGGCGGCACTGGCGGTGTTACTGGCAAACTCGGTCAGCATCACCACAAAGAAAATGACTGCGAACACGAACAACGACATATGGGTACTGCCGAAGATGTCCGTCATCCAGTGGGCCATGAAGACGCTGGTACCCGTGGCTTTCAGTACGGCGCTCAGAGTCAGACCACCGCCGAACAGTATCAGTACCCCCCAATCGGTGGTTTTTTCTATCTTCTTCCAGCCAACCAAGCCAAGCCCTGCCAGCAAAACCACTGCAGAAAGCGCGACTATGGTGTCAAACTGGCTGATACCACCGAGCGCCTCTGACAGGGGCTTACTGAAGATCCAGCAGCAAACTGTGGCCAGGAAGATAAACAGAGTCAGTTTTCCTTGGAAATTCAGTTTTTGATCTTCGATATCCAGCTTACATTCCACCGAAAGATCCGGTTTGAAATACAGATACAGGGCGATAAGCATGGTTGGCAACATCAAAGCCACGGTCAAGAGGCCAAACTCCAGCCAGTCGCTGAAGCTCAAGCCGGCCTGGGCAGCGGCAATGGCGTTTGGCGGACTGCCCACCAGAGTACCTATGCCACCAATGTTGGCTGAATAAGCGATACCCAGCAGCATAAAGACATAGGTGTTGTGCTGGCTCTCTTTATCCAGTTGCTGCAAGATCCCCAGTGCCAGAGGCAACATCATGGCCGCTGTGGCCGTGTTGCTGATCCACATAGACAGCAATGCGGTTACCCCGAACAGCATCATACAGGCGATGCTGAGTTTGCCTTTGGAGGCCAGTAATACTTTTTGGGCGATAAGGGTATCGATTTTTTGATGGTGCAGGGCAGCGGCCAAGACAAAGCCACCAAAAAACAAATAGATAATTGGGTTAGCAAAGTTGCTCATGGCAGCTTTGGTTTCAAACACACCAAAAGTGACTGCCAAAACCGGAATGAGTATCGCTGTGATACTCAGGTGAATGGCTTCGGTAAGCCAGAGCACTGCGGCAAATACCAAAATAGACAGGCCGGTATTCACTCCGGGTTCAAAGGGTAAAAAGTTGTGCAGTACAAAAAGCAGCAGAATATCTGCCACCAAGATCAACATGTTACGTTGTTGGGTGCTCTTCTCTGTCTGCGAAGGGGGTAAGCTTTCCGTTTGTTCTAAAGACATTTTCAACTTCCTCGTCTTGTTATTATGGCAAGCAATTTATGGCATGGCTCACATTTATCAAAGGGCTTTTTTGGGTAACTTAACTACCTGGTACATCACGCTTGTATTGGAACCATATCACGAAAGCTGGAAAATTGAGAGGGCGATCACTCAAGCGTGATCTCGTTGATGTGTTTTTTTGTTTCAAACGGTTAACATTGAGGCTTGCTCTTTATATTACTGAAAGAGAATGAAAGTTTAAAACGGTGATGTGTGTCACATTTGGTTATTGTCTTGGTGTCTGATTGTAATAATTTGGCAATATTCGTGCGCTGGACTACATTTCTTTAAGGCCAGGGAATACCGGCCTTAACCAATGACAAGGAGTCTTATATGAAAACACCATTCTATGCTTTGCTACTCGCAGCCTCTCTGAGTTCTCCCCTATACGCCGGAGAGCCCACTAAAGACAAAACCCCACAAACGCCGCAAGCCAGCCAAGCACAGGTTCATAAAATCAACATTAATACCGCTTCGGAATCTGAGCTGCAGTTACTGAAAGGGATAGGTGAGGCCAAGGCCAAAGCGATTGTTGAATATCGCAGCAGCCAAGGCAAATTCAAATCCATTGATGAGTTGACCCAGGTCACGGGTATCGGCGCCAAACTGGTCGAGCAGAATAAGCATCTGTTGGTGCTTTGAAAATAAAGATAAGCAAGTTTTTGTTTATCTTATGGTCAATTGGCCATTATTGAGGGGAAGCTGAGGTAATTCCCCTTGATCCCAGCGGAACCATGATGGATAATCCCCGGCGTTGCAGTAAGGCTGCAAATCTGTGGTGACCCCAGGGTCCCCCCGCAATGATAACTTGTGAACCCGGCCAGGCCCGGAAGGGAGCAACCGTAGCAAGTGACTCATGTGCCGGGGTGTGGCTCTGGGGGAACCTCCAATTCCAAACCTTTTCAAATGGTTAGCGCTGGAAGTACCTAAGGGGTCCACAAGGTGGTCCACTTTGAGTCTAGCTAAAGCCTCTAATCCAGCTCCTTATTTGTATCGATCCCGGCATGGTATTTGGTATGCCCGTGTAGTCGTTCCTGAAGACCGTAGAGATGCTATAGGGAAACGTGAACTCCGCAAGACACTTGCCACTAAAGACAAGCGCGAGGCTGTCCTGAGATCTTGGGATGTGCTCAAGGCTCTGCATGCCTTGGCTAAAGGCAAAGCATCGGCGACACAATCCCCGTCAGCCAGCTTGGAGTCTTCTCAAGGTCGTGCTGTGGTATCGGCTCCAGTCCCTCCTGAGATTGCCCCCGTATCCCCCCAGTTACCTAAGTTGAGTCAGATAGCGGATGAATACAGCCGGGAAAAGGTCTTGGGTGGTGCATGGTCGAAACATACTGAGAGCGTCAACCGCAAGACATTCAGAGACATGATTGCCTTGCTGGGCGACCTTAGGATTGACCAGTTCACCAAGGAACTGGCTCAGAGGTATAAGCAGCACTACAGTGCCAAGACTGACTTGTCTGTCGCGACAATCAACAAGTATCTGACTAGGGTCACCGCCTTGTTACAGTGGGCCTCAGCTCACTATGGGACACCCAATCCCATGGCAGGAATGAGCATTCGTGTGTCGGCAAAGGTGAAGGTGTCTAAAGAGCGGGAGGCGCTGTCTCCATTCCAAATCAAGCAGTTATTCCAAGCACTGCCCATAGGTAACGCTAAAAGGTATGCCTACAGGTACTGGGTGCCTCGGCTTGCGGCGTACACTGGGGCCAGAGTCGGGGAGTTGGCTCAGTTGTATCTGGATGATTTCACGGTAATTGATGGTCATCCGTGCATCCTTATCCGAGCCAATCACCCAGACCAATCAATTAAGACCCCAAGCAGCGAGAGGGCCATCCCCATTCACCCTAAGCTGATAGCTCTGGGCTTCCTGCACTTTGTTGAGAGACAGCGAAGCCTAGGTCATCAGCGCCTGTTCCCTGAGTTGCCTAAACAGGAGGCTCGTGGTTACTCCCATGCTGTTTCTAAGTGGTTCCACAACTTCAAAAGGAAACTGGACTGGGGAGAGCGAGAGACCTTGCACGGTATACGCCATGCGGTGGCAACTCAGTTGAAGCGCAAGGAGTTTAGCTCTGATTTGGTCGCCGGGTTATTGGGGCATTCCCATGGTTCAATTACCTTCGACCGCTACGGGAAGGAGTACGAGGTAAACAACCTGCTCAGAGTGGTTGAGGCTCTGGATTGGGAATGAGGGCTGGTGCATCGTCATAAGGATGTATCCAAGGACTTTAATCATGCTTGGAACCGCTTGATGCCAAAGGCTGGGTGTGTGTAGCGACAAGGGGTTACTTGGGTCAGCTCAGAGTAAAACTTATCCATCAGCTCCTTGAGGTTCTTGACCTCTACCTGAGTACTTGGGACAGCTCCATACTTAGTCTGGATGTAGATAGCCTCAGTGTTCACCTTGTAGTGCTCCAGCACCTTGCGGAACATGGCGGCAGAGAGGTTACGACCGTACATACACTTGGCGTCTGTGATAAGCAGGTAGCCAGGCTTGCAGCCACGAGAGGCAAACTTGTGCTCAATCTCGGAGAGACGCTCGCCTTGTTCGATCTGGGCCTGCTTCACGCTTAACAAAGCGGCCTCTTGGTCAGCTTGTTGGCGGGCGATAGCGGCAATCACCTGCGCCGGGGTCATGTTGGGTAATTGGCGTTGCTTGGTCTCCAGCTCCAGCCAGCGGTCGATTACGGCGGCCCGGCGAACTACGTCATAGCCACAGACCAGAATCTCGCACTCGCGGCGGGGCAAGTTGTATTGCTTGATGTAGCCACGATTGTCACGCTCAATGAGATGCTTCAAATCTGAATCATCCTTACCAAGCTGTTCAAACATGGTCTTGATGTCGCGGTGGATGTTGAAAAGTGTCTTACCTGTCAGCTCGGCAATCTCGCGGCTTGACATAGTTGGTACGTTGTTGGTTGATACTTGTGTGGACATAATCAGTCTCCTTTTTGCAGTTAATTAAGGTGGTTTGGGTTTGCCTTAGAACGGCAGTTTGCTCATTAGAGAAGCCCTAATGCCTGTGGTCGTATTGACCAACAGGCGGGGAAGTCGAGAGTTCTAATCGTGCTTGGTGGCCTTCGTCAGACGGAACTTAGCCAAACACTTCAGACTGCTTGGTGCAGTGGTGGCGCAGCGTCTCAAACTTGCCGTAGGTGGTCAGATCGAAGTGCTTGGTGTTAACCCGGTAGTCGTCAGCCATGTGCTTCAAGACAGTCGATACGGAAGTCCAGTAGGCATCCCGCTCAGTGGTTGCGGTCGATGGAAACTCTCTGGCAATCCGATCCATCAGCTCAATAGCCTTGTCTACGTCACCGTTCAGTTCCTCTAGGGCCTTACGCATGGCATGACCACCACGCTGGCCTTGGAGGTACAGTTCAGTGGCCCGTTGTTCATGGACAGACACTATGGTCTGGGCGATCTCTTGAGCTTCCTCAATGTCTCCATTAGTCAGGGCGGTGAAGGTATTCACGACCACCATGTAGAACTCAACATCACACCACATGGCGTAGGCATAGAGGGCTTCCTGAGTTGCCCATGTGTGGTTCAATCGATGACCACTCGGAGAGGTAGAGACACCGAAGCGCAATTTTGCGCGTCGGCTGAGACTGTCTCTGACTCGGTGCCTCCACTGATGTGGGAGCTTGCTATTGGGCAACTTGAAGGCGCGGTGAATGTCATTAAGGTCGTACATACCGTCTTCATTTGGGTAGACAGTTGCGGTGATGTTGTTAAAAGTCAGGGTTATGTTTTTCATAGCGTATCTCCAATTAATCCTATTTCTTGGTCAACCATTTGCTTTGCTATGGCAGCCAAGAGTTGAGCACTTGTCATCACCGGTTTGCCGTCAATAGCAGACCAGTAGTCGAGTACAGCAATGCAACAAACTACGTCGTAACCTGTTGCTAGAATCTCGTGGCTAGACATAGTGAGCACATTGCTAGGTGATATTTGGGTGGACATTATTAGTCTCCTTAAAGTACAGCCCTTCTGGGCGTAGTCAGTTGAATGCCCTACCGCTCGCCTACAGGCCGCAGCAGAGCTGGGTTTGTGATAAAACATGAGTACCTCCTGAAAGGTTCTGTCGTTAATGGAGGGACAATTAGTGATTTCCGGGTGAGCGGTCGCTGAAAAACCCCCTCGATCCACAGAGGGAAGGAGGGGTAAGGAGGACACACATTGAGGAAAATCGGATTGAGGTCTGCCCGTATCGGACTCGTCTGCCGAGGGGCGGGCGTTCGCTCAAAAGAGGTGGTTGCGGTGGGCTTTGGTTCCCACAATGCCAGTGCCTATGGACTGGCGGTTTACGTTAACTCTACGCAACCGAAACTAACTGTCGGCTTTCTGTCGTTAATGGAGGGACAATTGGTTTTGTCCTAGAGAATTGGCGGCAAAGGATGGATTTGAACCATCGACCCACTGGTTAACAGCCAGTCGCTCTGTCCACTGAGCTACTCTGCCTATAGCATGTAAATAAGGAATTTGGTCTCGGTGAGAGGACTCGAACCTCTGACTTCCTGCTCCCAAAGCAGGCGCTCTCCCAACTGAGCTACACCGAGGAAGGTGGCCGATACGTGCTCTCGCATTCTGAACGGCCAGCTTATTGAAACTGGTTGATGACCGTGAAAGGCCATTGCGCTTTCTGTCGTTAATGGAGGGACAATTCCCAGACCACCCTTCTCGCCTGCCTGTAGAAAAAGAGAGGGCCACTGAAACAGCAGAGGAAACTGTGTGGCCCCATAGGAAGGAGATAAGGAGACAAATTACGAAGCGTGACATTTCTGTCGTATATGGAGGGACAATTCCCAACGCCTTGATTTTGCTGGCTTCGGGCAGACCCAAGACATATCTGTCGTATATGGAGGGACAATTGCCTCCGGCCCTTAGAAAGAAGGTGAGTAATGAGCATTCATTCGTTTTCCTTGCTGAGAGTGTGCGAGCTTGGTGACGGGATATGACTCAGTACTTTTGAGCTGATGTTGTAGCTCAACACGCAGAGAAAGGGGCGCGTTCTGTTGCTTGAGTGTGGCTATCAGGACTGTGCCCGATCGTCACCATAACCCCAAGCTTGCTGTGTGTTTTACTGGAGGGGGAATAACCTGCAGTCCAGCCTACAGGCATTCTTGACCTGCTTGGCTTCTTCAATTTTCTGTATAACGTCAAACGGCAATGCCAGAGCACATTTCACCAAGCTAAATATCTTGCTGGCTTGAGATTTGCTGTAGCGGTAAGTCTCCATGATTGACTTGACTGTAATCAGCTCTAATTCAGATAGGACTGAAACCAGTACAGCAGGAGAGGCAACGCCCCTAGTGTTGTTGTCAGACAGGCTCGTTAATCCACGCAGCAGGTCCGAGAGGGCGAGGTGAATAACATCTCGACACTCATCTTTGAGGATCAGAAACCATGTGTTTTCAATGCTCGCCGCTTTTCGACCAGCGCCTGGCTTACGTTTTCTCCCCTTATCTTCCACATCCGAGCATTGCTTGGTTGTATCCAGGACGCTGAATGCTCTCCCATGCTTAGAGCGAGCACGCATTTCAAAGCTGGGCAGAGGTCGTAATGGGGCTGCTTCATCAAAATTGTGCAGTGCCTGTGCGATTATTCTTTGTTGGCATTCTGTGGGCTGGTAGCTAGTGGGGATGATTACGTCAGGTATGGGACTACCTGCGGCAAAGTCAAAGACTGTGCTCATGGTTGAGTAATGCTCCATCGTTGAGATAGCGCAGGTGGTTGGAATCTGAAAAGCCTTATTTGTCTCACCTATATAGAAAGACTCACCTAAGGATGCCTTCGGGCAGTAACGACCCCAGCTTCAGAGCTATCAAGTTGTACTAAAGGGAAGGTTTTATTTGTGTTAGCAGATGTAGAGAGAAGCGAGCCAAATACAGGAGGCATCAGGTAAGCGCGTTAGTTGAAGCTAAATCAACAGTCTCCTGTTACTTTGGCTACCGTTCTCCTAAAGGATGTAAATAGGCTTTGCAGTCTATTTGTGGGGCGTAGTAAGTAGATGAATGCCAATAGGCTGAATTTTCTTGGTTGGTATACCTCTACCTCAGGAGTGCTCTGAGTATGACCTGTAGGCAGGGACTGCAAGCGGGAGCGAGCAAAGACAGGGAACCTCTGGAGCGTAGCCACAGGAGAGACTCAAGTCTGCTCCATCGTATATGGAGGGACAATTGGCAGATGGTCTCCTGCTGGTGGTCTTGATGACCGTAGGCGGTCTCAGTGACAACACCAAAACAGGGAGGCAGAGACAAGGAATGCAGAAGATCCTCAGAACGCCCCAGAGCCTCGATTAGCCTCCAGTAATACCTATGGCCTATCCAAGGCTCTGGAGGCTATAGCAGATCATTCAGAGCGTTTACAGGCTCTTATTCCAGTGCCTCTTGACTGTCGCCAGAGACAACCCCAAGACCTCGCTTGCCTTGGATTGCGACAGCCCTTGCTCTCTTGCTTTCTTCACCGCCTCAGTAGTTCCCTTGGCTACAGGGCGGCCAAGCTTCTTGCCTTCAGCCTTGGCCCTTGCAAGTCCTTCCTGAGTACGCTCTACAATGCGGGACTTCTCGAACTCGGCAAAGGCTGTCATCAGGGACAGCATCAGCTTACCTTCAGGCGTGCTGAGGTCGGACACAGGCAAGTCTAGGGACTGGACGCTAATCCCCCTTGAGGTCAGATGCTGTATGGTCTGGAGCACGTCTATGGCATCCCGACCCAATCTATCCAGCTTCAAGACCACTAGGCGGTCTCCAGCTTCCAACTTGTGGTCCACTAGGTTCTTGAAAGCTGGCCGAGCCATGGCTGCTACGCCTCCAGAGATAGACTCGCTAATGATACGGCTATCCAGTAGCTCTGGAATGCGCTCCTTAAGCTGGTGGGCTTGAGTCTCGGCATTCTGCTCGACAGTGGAAACACGACAGTAAGCAAAGGTTCTCATGGGTTAACTCTCGGGTGGTGTCATAATCGGTATCAAGAATGATCTTGGGGTTCAACAATGTCAAGTGCTATTTTGTTGATACCAGATAAGACCCACAATTCCCAGTGTCATAAAACGATGGTTTGTTGAGCCTATGGATGGTGTCTGTGGTTGGCCTGAGAGTGTCTTGGGGAAACGAAGGGCAGATAATAAATCGATAGGGGGTACGGGGGGGAATGCGGGCAAAGGCTATATCTAGAAAGGCCTCAGAAATTTTTGGTGATTTTAAAGGCTATTGCCGTGGTTCTGCGTGAAACCTGACAAGTAATCATGGGCACTATTCATCAGATTTCACACAGACGCATATCATCGGGGACCCTATGAGCGGATCTATGTCCTATATAGCTAGGTCTAGAGGTAAATCGCTGATATCTTTCAGTCTTTTTCCTTCAACCATAGACATGATTGAGTTTAATTGCTCCGTGAATAAAGGCTCTTGCTTACTTAAGTCAGTGAGGGTGTTGATTAACTCATAAAGCGCAAAATGGTATACACAGTCGATATCGCCTGTTCCCAAGGCTATGGAGGACAAACGGCTTGGAGTCGGCTCAGCCGTTACGACAACTATATGGGGAACTCTACCTTTGCGACTTCGCATAAGGTTAAGGGCTTCTGTTCTAGCATTTTGTGCTCGGTCTGAGCGCATGGTAAATTTACAGGAGACACTTGCGTGTAACAAAGGGGAGACAGTACCGACATGATTGCTGGCTCGAAGCATTGAGTGTTGGCAATTAGTTGAGTCAACAATCAAGTCTGGTTTACCAAGGTTAATAACGTCATCTGGCTCGGGATACCTTAGGACAACCACGTCGGGGGCTATCGTGTAACCATCGCCTAAGAAGTTCTTTAACTCCACATGCTCTTTGGCAAAGTCATTCAATTTGACTAAATGAGCATATTGCTCATATGCCCCCAGAGGAACATCCTTACGGCTTCCCAGTTTCTGAATGTCCCAATTGCCGGGCCGAATATGGCTTAATTCTAAAAAGCATTCTGTAATGAAACGGTTACATGCCTCTTCAAAAAGAGTCCCGGCAGTTTGCCCTTTCTGTTTGTGGGCTATCTTTTGTGGTACTTCCCCAAGGCTGGGAAGAATCCTTTCAGCAATACCCGCAGCGATAAGGACACTAGCCTTGTTACTTTTATCGGCGTTTGGATAAACGGGGCCATACTTGTCGTCAGTCCCAGATGTAAAACTAACTAAGTTGTTGTTGAACATCATCCTATGAAAATTACTTCTAGCAACCCCAAATTTACTCATTCCTTAGTCACTCTCTTTTATCTTTTGGTACGCTAACATTAATTGCTTCCCAACAGCTTGAGCTACAGGAGGTGGGAAGGCGTTTCCTACTTGCCTGTAAGCATGAGTTTTAGTGCCCGTAAATGTCCAATACTCTGGAAAACCTTGGATTACAGACGCCATCTTCACTGTTAGTTGTGGCATGTATTCCGTGCCTTCTTTCACCTTGCCATTACGACCAATAGCGCCAATAAAACCTTTCGTTGGCACTTCGTTGTCATTTGCTAAACGATGGGCATTAACACCAAGTTCACTCCATTGACGTTTGGCTCTTGTTGGGCCTAAGTCTGGGCCACCATGTTTTTTTGAACCACCAACAACCGTGGGTGCTATTTTGTTTGCTTTAGATTTCCATTCATCCACACCGTCCCAGCCGTTTTCTGACATCAAATGGTAAAGCGCTTCCCCTACTGTTGGGGTAGGTTTTTCATGTGGTGTTGGCCAGCTAAAGTGTTGAAAATGTGGACGTTTAATTGCGACCATGATTACTCTTGGGCGAAGCTGAGGAACACCATAGTCACTGGCTTGTAGTAGTTTCCATTCACTGTCATATCCTAAGGAGGAGAGCTCATTAGAGATATGATTACGGTAGCTAGTAAATTTAGCCTCGGCTAATCCCGGGACGTTTTCTAGCATCACCATCATAGGGTCAACTTTTCTGACTATATCAATAGCTGTTGGAAAGAGGTCTCTTTCATCATCAGAACCCAACTGCTTTCCGGCTTTACTAAATGGAGGGCAAGGAACTCCTCCAGCAACTAAATCGATCTTACCTCTGTAGCTAGTTGCGTCTTTTTCAGCGAAGTCTTTTAGGTCTCCCGTTACAATCTTTTTCCATCCCAACTGAAGCTGTTGATTGTTAAAGTTCAAGGTAGCCGCGGCGTGTTCATCAATTTCAATAAGCAGCTCATGCTTGATGCCCGCAAGGTGGAGTCCTAGTGCTTGGCCACCAGCACCAGCACACATTTCAATAGCATTAATCATCAATAAAAAAATGTCAGTAAACCTCTAATAATTGGAGAGCAGTATACCTGCCAATAGCACTGAACCAAAGTGTGAAGAATGGATCCTGTAGTGGTTGACATGGATGCAGTCGAAGGGGTACAAATTGTGGGTCATTCAACAGATTAATCCACTTAGGTGTCTTCACGCGTGTGAATGGATGCTTACCTCGCGTCCTCCCCGCAATGATAACTTGTGAACCCGGCCAGGCCCGGAAGGGAGCAACCGTAGCAAGTGACTCATGTGCCGGGGTGTGGCTCTGGGGGAACCTCCAATTCCAAACCTTTTCAAATGGTTAGCGCTGGAAGTACCTAAGGGGTCCACAAGGTGGTCCACTTTGAGTCTAGCTAAAGCCGATTTCCACCCCTATCTCTGTTACTCCTGACACGATATTTGATGCGCCAGAAGCGCGACCCTATATAGCGAAGAAATGCCAGTGGCTACCATTAACACTTATGTTTGGTATAAACAGCTAGCTACATGGACTGCGATGGCTTGGCTATCAACTCATTAACGGCCAAAACAAGACAGCCAAGAAGTAAAAGAATAGTCGCAGAGCGGCGACTTTATTTCCGCTGGTGAGGCTCAAACCCAGAGTTATCCATATTTGTGATAACTGGCCTGTGTTACCCCTGCGCTTGCTGATCGGTTTCCAGTTTCGGGGGTAGTTTGGATTTCAAAAACGCCCGCGATTTCTCTAATGCCTGGTAGATTTCGTTGCGCATTCTATCTTGCTCTTGATAGTCACCGTAGAAATAGGTGTCTACCAGATGGTGAATGTAGCGCACTGGTAGTTGATTAAGCGTGATACAAGCCAGATCGGCCACATAGTCGCCCGGCAGCTCGTCCATTAATCCCTCTTCGGCGAGGATTTCCATTAACATCACTTCGTAGTAGTTGCGGATCTCTAACTGCATAGGTGACGCTCCCCAAAGTTTTGCTGCATTACGCTTGGTTTATAGCATTTGGTTTGTAGCCTCTAGCGATATAGCATAGCAGCGGCATGAAATAACTGACTGTGTCTGAGTGTTAATTGTAGAGGGTCTTTGCAGTATCCGCCTCCCGTGACACAGGCTATTGGTATTGCCGCGTCTCTGGCATGACGCAATACGCTCATATCCCGCCGGGATATGCCCTCAAGGCTGAGCCGCAGCAAGCCGAGTTCATCTTCAGCATGTACATCGACTCCTGCGTCATAAAGAATGAGATCCGGTCTATGAGTCAAGATCAGCAAAGGCAGTATCTGCTCCAGCGTTGTAAGGTACTCGTCATCACCAGCGCCTTTTTCAAGCTCGATATCATAGTGAGAGTCTGCTTTACGGGCGGGGAAGTTTTGCCGGCAGTGTATTGAGCAGCTGATAATGTTCGCATCGCCGACTGTCATGCTGGCTGTACCGTCGCCTTGATGGACATCGCAGTCGATAATCAGAACCTTGTCTGCCAGTCCTTGGTTTATCATGCGTCTGGCACTGTAGACTAGATCGTTGAAAACACAGTAACCGCTGCCAAAGTCCTGGTGAGCGTGATGGTAACCACCGCTGATATGCAGCGCTATGCCGTGCTCGAGCGCTTTTCGCGCCGCAAGCTCGGTACCCGCGACTGAGTGCAGTGTCCGCGTCAGTAGATGTTCGCTCCAGGGAAAACCTATGCGGCGCATCGCCTTGGGATCCAGTCGATTGTGAATAAATCCGGCAACATATTGAGGGCAATGCACAGAAGCGAGGGCAGTTTGGTTTACAGGCTTTGGAGAACAGAGGCTGAATTGCCCGGAAAATGGAGTTTGGCACAGATACTCAAACAGACGCTGATATTTGCTGATGGGAAATCTGTGCCGGGATGGTAACGCCAGCCTGGAATAGCTGGCGTGATATACCAAAGGGATCATTTATCAGAGCTGTTTGATGGCCCAGCTCATGAACTCTTTGCGAGTCGCTTCATCGGCCTGTAACCACCAGTACTGCAGCATTTGCTGAGCGTGGGCGGCACTGTCGCCATTTTGGCCACTGGCCTTGGAAGCCGCTGGCATTGTCATGGCGCTGACTGGCGATGGCTGAGTTACAGGGGCCACTGGTTGGCTGGCGGCCATGTTACCTGAAGTTACGGCAGCAGCAGCGGTTTCAACATCAGGTGCATTATTGCCATTGAACAGTTGCGACAGGAAAGAGGTTTCTTTCAGTTGAGTCAGTTCCACCTGGTAGTTGACCTGGCCCTTGTCGGCGCGGGTAATGACGACCTGAGGGGTTTTGGCAAACTCTTTGGGCTTCTTGACGTGGTCACCATCGGCAGGCTTGAGGATATACTCGTTGTCGCCTTCTGCCTTAAGAGTCAGGATGAAAGGAGAAGACTTCACGAAGCTCTGACTATCGGAAAAATCGTCATCGATCATATCGTGGTAACGAATGGCTATCTTGTGGACACCTTCGGACAGTGCCAGCTCAGATTTGTGGTTGAAGTTGCTGGTTTCAATTTCCTTGCCATCCAGTGCCAGATACTCAAAAGACATAGGGATGGTCAGATTGGCCGCAAATACCGAGGAAGTGCTGAGCAGGGCCAGTAGGGCCGAGGCGGTCAAGCGTAGTTTCATTGTTGCTCCTTAACGATTGTAACTCTGATGCGGACGTTCAAATGCCTGAATGCGATCTTCAATATAGCTGATCGCCTGCCTGCACTTACCGAGGCGGCGATGCATCAAAAGGATGTCATTCTGGACGGGGATTTTGTCAGTACTATGACAGTTTTCAAGCTTTGATTGCAATTGTTCAATCTTTTGTTCTATTTTTTTGGCCCAGTTCAGATGTTTGTTCAGCTCTTCGTACAATTGATGGCTGTTTTGCATAACACCCGCGGCTATCCAGCCAAAACCACTTTCCTGATGCCGGCGGCCCTGACGTTGTTGGTAGCTTTGCCGTTTACTGGCCTGCTGCAGCTTCTGGATCCTGGCGTTGAGACCTGTGGTACCCAAGGCCCGTTTCAGGGCGACAAACCTGTCCTGAATGCGCTCGCAGCTTAAGGCTATAGTGTGTTGGGCCAACTGATGGCGTAACTGTTTTTCCAGCTGATCTATGCTCTTGTGCAGCTGTTCCACACAGGGATAGAGTTGGGCACCATGCTGAATAAACAACTCGCTGTTGAAGCGTTCAGTATCCTGCAGCAGTTTGCGCTGCGCTGCTGGCAAAGAGGCATCATGCTGCAGCACTTCCTGCTCCAACTGCCTGAGCTGTTCCCGCAGACGTTGTACCAGTTGGTTGGTGTTCAAAACCAAGCACTCCAGGCTAGATTGGCGGCGATAAGCACCACGATAGCAATAAAGAGTGGCCTGATAAACGGCATTCCAAAGCGGATAGCCGAGTGGGCGCCGATATAAGAACCCAGCATCATACACAAGCCCATCACCACACCTACCAAAAGGTGCACTTTACCTAGCAGCAGGAAAATCATCAATGCCGTGATATTGCTGACAAAAGTCATTGCCCTTGCCAAGGCACTGCTGTGCAGGAAGGGCAGGCGGTACAGCGCGGTCGAGCTGACGGCCCAAAAGGCGCCAATGCCCGGGCCAGCAAAGCCATCGTAGGCGCCAAGCCCCAGCCCCTGAAGTATCTGTTTATGCTTGGCCGGCGTTTCGGTGACGGGTTTACATTGGCTGCAGCCCATGGCTCCGGGTGAAAACAGCGAATAGAACGCGATGGCGATAATAAGCAGTGGCAGAATTTTTTCCAGCCAACGGGTGTCGATGAGATAAACGGCAATACTGCCGATAACGGCGCCTATGGCGGTAGCAATAAAGGCGAACAGCCAGAACTTGGGGGTCAGCAACTGCTTGCGGTAGTAGGTAAATGCCGCCATGGAAGAGCCGAAGCAGGCCGCCAGTTTATTGGTCCCCAGCGCCAGATGAGGCGGCATGCCCACTGTCAGCAAGGCGGGAATGGACAGCAGGCCGCCACCACCGACTACGGCATCAATAAATCCGGCCAGCAGGCCGACTGCGGCCAATATGGCCCAGCTGCTGGGTTCGAGCAGAATATCCACTTTACATCCTGATTGAGCGCATCATTCGATAACGCGGCGGTAAGGCGGCAGGGCATCAAGCAGCGACGACCCGTATCTTTTGGTTACCAAACGCCTGTCTAATATGGTTATTCGGCCATAGTCCTGCTCTTTTCGCAACAGGCGGCCGCAACTCTGGATGAGTTTCCGTGACGCATCCGGAATAGTCAATTGTAAAAACGGGTTACCGCCTTTCATTTTGACATATTCTGCATGGGCCTGCTCTACCGGCGAGGTGGGCACGGCAAACGGCAGCTTGGTTACTATCAGGTTAGTCAGGTAATCGCCGGGAAGGTCGAGACCCTCGGAAAAACTGCCGGTACCAAAGATAATGCTGGGCTCACCTTTGTCACATTTCTGCTTATGTTGCTCAAGCAAGTGCTGGCGTGGGGCACTGCCCTGGATCAGCGGTTCGGATACCAATTTGTTGCGCAGTAGATCGGCCACCTTTTCCATCTGCCAGTAGGAGGCAAACAGCACCAGAGTGGCCATTTCACCCTCTACCAACTGCTTTATCTGGCTGGCGAGTTCTTCTGTGTAGGCGTCTTCGGTTGGCTCGGTGCGCATTTTCGGCAGATAAAGAGTGGCGTTGTTTTCAAAATCGAAAGGAGATTGCAGCGCCAGATAGCGACTGCCATCATTGAGTGACAGGCCAACCTGATAGGCAAAATGCTCAAAGCGGTTCAGTGCTCTGAGGGTGGCGCTACATAGCACGACGCCGGCGGCTTTTTCCCACAACATATGTTCCAGCATATAGCCGACTTCGATTGGCGATGCACTGAAAAGATAGTCTTGCGGTTTGCCGCTGAGGGCTTCAATCCAGCGGGCGGTGGGGGCACCTTTTGGACTGTCCTCCTTGGCCATCATCTTCCAGAGCTTTTGCAGGTTTTCCAGGCGCTGCATCATAAAGCCGGTTTCGCTCAAGAGGGCTTCGGCCTGATGCCTTGGTAATTCACCATCCTTGACGCTTTCGCTGAGAATAGCCTGCATCTTATTGAATTGCTTGAGGGCATCGTTGGAGGCCGTGGCCAGGTTTTCTGCCTGAATCAACAGAGCGTCCGGCAGCTTGCCATGTTCGAACCGCAGGCGATTTTCCGGGTTGGCAAAGAGTTTGGGTTGGGTATCACAGTAGTGGGCAACCTGATTCAGCAGGCCGGTTAATTCTTCGATGCGATCCAGCATCGCCTGCGCCGGGGCAATAATATTGTTGCTCTTTATTTGGTTTTGCAGTTTGGCCGTGGTCTTGCTGACTTTCTCCAGCCAATCGCAGGCGCCCCTGAGCGTGGCCTGGGCGCTGGAGAAATCCCTGGCTACATTCGGCAGGTGATGGGCTTCGTCGATAACGTAATAGACTTCTTCCGGATCCGGCAGAATTACACCGCCACCCAGTTCAAGGTCGGCCAGTAACAAACTATGGTTGGCAATAAGCACATCCCAGGTATCAATATCTTCGCGGGCCTTGTGGAAGGGGCAGTGGCTGTGACTGGCCAGTTGGCGATGACAGCTGTGTTTGTCACAGGCTATCTGTTGCCACAGGTGGTCTGGCAGCGGCGTTTTGAGGGTATCAAGTTCACCATTCCAGCGGCCATCCTGATAGTCTTTGAGCAAAGCCTGCAACTGCTCAACCTGTGAGGTATCCGGCTTGGTTTGCCACATGGCCATCTGGCTGCCGTTGCCATCACCGACCAACATCTCAAGCTTGGCCAGGCACACGTAACGCTGACGCCCTTTGACCAGACCGAAGCGGAAGTTGAGTTTGGAGTGTTGCAGAAAAAACGGCAGATCTTTATGCAGCAACTGCTCCTGCAGCGCCACAGTGGCGGTGGCGATACAGACTTTTTTCTTGCTAGCCAGCGCCAGGGGGATGGTTCCCAGAATATAGGCCAGGGATTTACCTATACCTGTGCCCGCTTCAATTACCATGATGCGCCGCTGCTTGTCGTATTCACCGGCAAGTGTCTTGGAGATCTCCGCCACCATATAATTCTGCTCCCGGCGGGAACGGAAGTTGGGCAGTGCGGAGGCAATGTCCTTGTAGATCTCGCGGATCTGGGTCTTTACATGGGCTGCTAGCATGAGACTCGGTTATGGAAAATTGTCCTGTATATAATACCACTAATTTCTTATGCTAATAAACCTCTAAAACACGATTGTCCCGACTCATGCCCCAAAACATGCCGCAAACCCTGAAAGGCCGTATTCTTACCCGTCATCTGGCTCAGAGAGACGAGGGGTTATGCCTGCAATACTATCTGGCCACCGAGCAGGGGCCTGTGTTGGTTGAGGTGCCGGGACAGGAGCAGATTTGCTTTGCCAAAGAGAAGGATGCGGCGACTTTATGTCAAAGTTTAAGCCAGGTACGGACCCAGCCGCTGGCGCTGAGAAACTTCGCCAAAGAGAAGGTTGCGGCGCTTTACAGTCGCAGTCGGCAACAGATGCGGTTACTGCAAAAGCAGGCCCAGGATCAGGGAATGCCCTTGTATGAAGCCGATCTTAAACCCCAGCAGCGTTTCTTGATTGAGCGCTTTATTGCGCTCGATGCCGAGTTTTACGGTTATTTCAGCGAGGAAAGCGGCGCACTGACACGGTTTGTTGCCAGTCGCGCCAGGAAAGCCTCGCTGAACAATGTCGGTCTGGCTGTTATTTCCCTCGATCTTGAATGTAGCATGCAGGGCAAGCTCTATTCCGCCGGACTCTACGGTCGTGACCGCGATGGAGCGCTGTTTCAGCGTGTGTACATGATAGGTCAAGCCCAGGACGGGCCAGACTATATCCACTGGGTCAGGGATGAAGCAGCCCTGTTACAGGCTTTGGTTCATTGGTTCAGTCTCTGGGATCCGGACATTATCATAGGCTGGTCGGTTGTCAATTTTGACCTGGCACTGCTGAGCCGACGCTACGCCCATCATGGTATTGAAGCACGGCTTGGGCGCGGAGGCGTGCCCATGTCCTGGTTGGTAGAAGGCAAGTATCGGCCGGAAACCCTCTCCTTGCCCGGGAGAGTGGTGTTGGACGGTATAGACTGGCTCAAGGCCGCCTTCTATCAGTTTGAGCGCTATTCGCTCGAGTTCGTCTCCCGCGCACTCTTGAGCGAGGGTAAGGCGATAGATGAAGTTGAAGATCGCGGTCAGAAGATAAGCCAGCTCTTCCAAGAGGATAAATTGGCATTGGCCCACTACAATCTGACCGATTGCCGTCTGGTATTGGATATTTTCGATAAAACCGATCTATTGAATTTTGCCCTAGCCCGGGCGCAGCTGACCGGGTTGGAATTTGGCCGGGTAGGGGCTTCGGTGGCGGCGTTCAATCATCTCTACCTGCCACACTTGCACCGGGCCGGATTTGTGGCGCCGGCAGCACCGGCCAGTGATGGCCTGGAGAGTCCCGGCGGCTATGTGATGGACTCCATTCCGGGCCTTTACCGGGACATTCTGGTGCTGGACTTCAAGAGTCTATACCCTTCGATTATTCGCACTTTTTTGATCGATCCCATGGGGTTGGTACAGGGTATGGGTGAACCCGAAGCCGAGACGGTACCCGGCTTTCTCGGTGCTAGATTCAGCCGCAAACAACCTATCTTGCCAACG
The DNA here is from genome assembly GCF_019670705.1 of Shewanella carassii. Classification (NCBI taxonomy): domain Bacteria; kingdom Pseudomonadati; phylum Pseudomonadota; class Gammaproteobacteria; order Alteromonadales; family Shewanellaceae; genus Shewanella; species Shewanella carassii. The sequence goes on along the minus strand of NZ_AP024618.1, from coordinate 2,795,913 downwards.
CTTATCGCTAAGTTGGCCCAAGAGCGGGAAAGCGCCAAGGCTCAAGCCAATGCGCCCTTGTCTCAGGCAATCAAGATCATCATGAATTCGCTTTATGGGGTACTGGGCTCTCGGGGGTGTGTATTCCACGATGCCCGCTTGGCAAGCTCAATTACCATGCGCGGTCATGAGATAATGCAGCAGACCAAACGTTGGATTGAGGATGAAGGCATGAGTGTTATCTATGGCGACACAGATTCGACATTTGTTTGGCTAGGACAGCAGCATGACATCGCGGATCCGCAAGCCTTCGGCAGGGCGTTGGCCGCTAGGATTACCGCCAAGTGGCAACAGCATTTGGCGGAGCATTTTCAGTTGCAGAGTCATCTGGAACTCGAGTTTGAGCGCCATTATGAACAGTTTCTGATGCCTACTCTCAGGGATTCAGAAGAAGGCTCCAAAAAGCGCTATGTTGGTGCCAGCCGCAATAGCCAAGGTCAGTTGGATATTATCTTCAAAGGCATGGAGCAGGTTCGCAGTGATTGGAGTCCTCTGGCCAGGCGGGTTCAATACGAGCTGTACCGGCGTATGTTTAATGGCTTGGATGTAGCGGGCTTTCTGGCTACAGAAATAGAAGCGCTCAAACGCGGCGATTATGACAACGAGCTTATTTTCTCCAAGCGGCTAAGGCGTAAGTTGGATGCTTATCAGGCAAAGGCGTCACCCCATGTCAAGGCCGCCAGACAACTGTTGGAGCAGACCGGCGACCCTCGTTATGGCCGTTTGGGCACCCGGATTGACTACCTGATCACAATCAATGGCCCCGAAGCGGTTTCCCTCAGACGTTCAGCCATTGATTATGATTACTACATCGAAAGGCAAATCAAACCGATAGCCGATCCGGTACTTTTCATAATGAAAGAAAGTTTCAGTCAAATCTGTACCGGACAAATGAGTCTAATCTGACGTTGAACTTGTTTCAAAAGGTTAATAAAGTTAATAAATAGTTTTATTGCTGGGTTTTGTCGGTTCTTGTAGTTTTTTTTAAGGTAAAACTAATAGAAAATGTGATTTTTGTCTTTACCGCTTTGCTAACCTTTTGCTAATCTTCGCCACCTTGGATGGAAATAAAACAACGGAATGGGGTAGGTAGACTGAAAACACGTAAGGTTACAGCAAATGAACAAGACTCTCATCGCATCGGTCCTGGCAGGACTCTTGACCATTCCATCGGCGCAAGCCATAGAAATCTATAAAGATCAAAAAAATGCAGTCTCTATCGGCGGTTTCGTTGATGCCCGAGTGATCAATACTCAGGGGGAAACGGAAGTCGTCAATGGTGCTTCCAGGATTAATTTTGGCTTTGAACGTGAGTTGACCCATGGCTGGAATGCGTTTGTGATGCTTGAATGGGGTGTCAACCCATTCGGTAACAGTGATATTGTCTATAGCAGCAAGTTTGAATCAGTCCAGGATGATTTCTTCTACAATCGTCTTGGTTATGCGGGACTGTCCCACGACAAATATGGCACCTTGACCATAGGTAAGCAGTGGGGCGCCTGGTATGATGTGGTGTACAACACCAACTATGGCTTCGTGTGGGATGGTAACGCTGCCGGCGTTTACACCTATAACAAGGACGATGGCGCCATCAATGGTACCGGCCGTGGCGACAAGACGGTTCAGTATCGTAATAGTTTTGGCGATTTCAGCTTTGCTATCCAAACTCAGCTGAAGCACGATGGCTTCGATATGGACGAAAGTTCAGGTACCAACCCGTTCCCGCCAAGGGATCATGCGCCAGTTGCCGGCACTGCTGCGACTGCCACAACCGCCACCAAGGTTGAATTCAACAATACTTATGGCATTGCCTTGACCTATGCGGTCAGCAAAGATCTTAGCCTGATGGCCGGCTATAACTATGGTGAGTTTGAAGCGACCCGCGCAGATGGCAGTACTTTCTCTGAGTCTGACTATATCTATGGTGCAGGTATCACTTGGGGTGGTTGGGATAATCAAGGGTTGTATGCCGCTGCCAACGTCAACAAGAACGAGTTCCACGATACAGATAACCTGGGGCGTTTGATCCCTGAATCTTATGGTGTTGAAACTCTGGTTTCTTACCGCTTTGATAATGATATCCGTACTTTTGTCTCTTACAACTTGCTGAATGCCGGCGATGCCTACGAGCAGGCTTACGATGGTGACGTGTTTAAACGTCAGTTCGTGGTAATGGGTGTTCACTATATATGGGATGCCAATACAGTGTTGTATGTTGAAGGCCGTAAAGACTTTTCCGATTTCGAGGGAGCCAAAGAGGCTGAGATGGAATTGTCTGAAGACGATGGTATCGCTATCGGTATTCGCTATACCCTTTGATTTTAATGAGTTGTTCAAAAAAGCGCCGAAAGGCGCTTTTTTTTATTGAAAAAAGATAAGTGTAAACATCCCTTTCTAAAAAGAGGTATGTAATACATCTGTTACATCTCGGCTTAAAACAAGCATTTTGATAAATTCTCTTTACTTCAAGCTGTTATTGCGCCTGACTCCGGTTCAAAAGCCTTATATTACTGCAATAGCCATTATATTGGCTTTAGATGAAATAATGCTTTCTCTCTTTTGTTGTTAACTATATATGCAATATTCACATTTCAAATGTTGATAAAATGTTTGTTATGTGATTTTATTTGCGTGAAATTGTTGCTGGTTGGCTCATGTGCACCTGCAAACAACTAAAGGATCCGGACAAAGCATCCGGATCCGTTACCAAGACACAAGATGTCGAAAGGGAGATAAGTATGTATAAGAATAATTCGGTAACCAACGCAGTGCGTTTGGCATTGGTTGGTGGTGTTGCGGCAACGGCTTTCAGTGTCCCAACCGTTTTGGCGGCTGAAGAGGGCGCTGATAATGTAGAACGTATCGAGGTAACGGGTTCACGTATCAAACGTACCGACATGGAAACAGCAAGCCCTGTTAGCGTGATCGATGCTTCATCTATCATAGCGTCAGGCGCAGTGAATATTGACGACGTTCTGCAAAAAATGACCTCTGCCGGTGGTGCCATGACCAACGCCGGTATCAACAACGGCTCAGGTGGTAACTCGCGTATCAACCTGCGTGGTTTGGGTGACAACCGTACTCTGGTTCTGGTGAATGGTCGTCGTATGATTGCATCCGGTACCGGTGCGGCTTCTTCTGTTGACCTTAACACCATTCCTGTTTCCATGATCCAGCGTGTCGAAGTACTGAAAGATGGTGCTTCTGCTATTTATGGTACCGATGCGATTGCCGGTGTGGTTAACATCATTCTGAAAAGAGATTTCGACGGTTTTGAGATTAACGTTCAAACTGGTCTTTCAGGTGAAGGCGACGCCGACGAGTCCAGCATCGACATGACTCTGGGTAACACCTTTGATAAAGGTAATATCGTCGTTAACGCTCAGTACACCAAACGTGGTGATGCCAGCCAGGCAGATCGTGATTTCTCCAACTGTCCGATTGCAGAGAAAGGTCCTAAAGGAAATCGTAGCCTGTACTGTGGCGGTAGTAGCTACTCTCAAGGCGGTCACATTTGGGGTGACAACAACTTTGGTATCGTAGGTACAGGTCCTGAAGGTGCTTATGCCATAGGTGACAAGGGCTACTATGGTGAGTATGTCGATAACGGTGGAGGCAAGCCTAAGTTCCAGTACTTCGATGGTATGTCTGAAGCGGACCTGAGTGGCCTGGGTGGCACCTATCATGAGTTCAGTGATGCTGATAGATACAACTACGCCAAGGACAGCTATCTGTCGACGCCAATGGAACGTTTGAACCTGTCCATGGCCGGTACTTATGAACTGACCGAATCGATTCGTTTCTTTACCGAAGCCATGTACTCCAAGCGTTGGTCCAACCAGCAGATGGCGCCTCAGCCAATCTGGAACAACTCTGCTTGGGTTTACAATCCTAAGTCAGCCGGTGGTTGGATGACTGATGACCTGCTGCCTTGGGTGCAGCCAGGTGAAGCGCTGGCTTATGGTCGTCGTATGGTTGAATCTGGTACCCGTGACTTTGACCAGGTGGTAGACACCATTCGTATCGTTGTTGGATTGGAAGGTGAGTTTGAAAACGGCTGGACCTGGGATGCTTCTTACAACAAAGGTAAGAATGACTCGACCGATACTTTGGCTAACTTGCACAACTTAGGCTCCATCAACGCCGCAGTACTCGAAGGCACTTTCGATCCTTTCCTGCAATCTTCATGGGAAGGTGAGAGCATCAAGCCATACATCTATACCGAAGTGAACAGCGGTGGTAGTGAATTGGATGTGATTGCAGCGACTCTGTCCGGCGATCTGTTTGAATTGCCTGCCGGTATGATGGGCTTTGCAGCAGGTTATGAGCATCGTAAAGAAGCGGCTCACTATACTCCGGATTCTCTGACTTCACAGGGGTTGGCAAACGATCCTCGCGTTGAGCCTACTGCTGGTGATTTCAGCGTTAATGAATTCTACGCAGAGTTGGCAATCCCACTGCTGAGTGAGCTGCCTTTGGCGCAGCAAGTGGATCTGAGTGCCGCCATGCGTTACTTCGACTACAGCACTTTCGGTGATGATACTACTTGGAAACTGGGTCTGACTTGGCGTGTATATGATGACCTGATGATCCGCGGTGGTATGTCTACAGCCTTCCGTGCACCAACTGTTTACGAGTTGTACGGCGGTAAGTCACCATCGTTCGAGCAGATCGTTCACCCAGCCACCGATCAGGATCAGGCTGAAGTGACTGTTGGTGGTAACGAAATGCTGACACCTGAAGAGGCCGATATCACTACTCTGGGCCTGGTATATTCACCAAGCTTTATCGAAGGTCTGTCTCTGACTGTCGATTACTATGATATCGAGATCTCCAACACTATTACTTCAGTTGACAATAACTATGTTGCCAACCAGTGTTTGGATGCCGGTGGTAACAAGATCAACACAGGCACTGCGCTGTGTCAGTCTTCCAACATCGAAATCGACAATAGTGGTCGTATCAAGTTCGATAATGGTCTGCAGAACATAGGTGCTACTAATACTTCGGGTTACGACATCAATCTGGCCTATGTATTCGATGCATTTGGTTTGGACTGGAAAGCCGGTTGGGACAGCTCTATCCTGAGTGAGTATGAGGAGTTTGACCCGGATGGTAATGCCGTTGACTATCGCGGTTATATCACTGGGGGCGTAGGTGCTTATGCCAAGTTCAAGAGCAATCTGAACATTACTGCCGCCGGTGACGATTGGAGTGTCACTTATGAAGCTCGCTACATCGATGGTATGGACTCATTTGCTTGTAAGAAGAATGATGGTAGCTGCTACGCGCCTTCAGTAGACAGCGTAGTCTATCATGACCTGTCAGGTTCATATGATATCACCGACCGCATTCGTGTATCCGGTGGTGTCAACAACCTGTTCGACAAAGAGCCTCCATACTATACAGGTAACAACGACTCGAATACCGACCCTTATACCTATGATATGTTGGGTCGCTACTTCTTCGTTCGTGCCAGCATGAAGTTCTAATGACAAGCTTCATCTTATGATGAATTAAGTCAGCTTCATTAAATGAAAGCCCCGGGATGATCCCCGGGGTTTTTGTTTATTCGATCCTGATGAGTCGCCTTAATACTATTACGTAACAATTCGTTCTCAATCCTAGTGTTGACCTGGTATCGACGTGGTTTGGGGTTTGATTGTTTTTTATACTGCCTCAGTGGTTTGATATCGAAACAGTTGGATTAAATGTTATTGGTCTCTAACTTACGCATTACTCCATTTAGGCTTGTGCAAGAGAGAATGCTGCTTTTGTTTTTTTTAATTCATATAAAAATCATGGTATTAATCAGAAATTTCAATAGGGCGTAATGGCGTTTATCGGCTAAGCAAATCATTGACATTTGTATATAAATTGTAAAAAGTGGCTATTAGTGAATAATCGCACAGTTAACCCCGATTTCCGGCGTTTTCATCTCATTTCAAATGTTGACACAGGTCAACATTTTGTGAAATGATGCCAGCGGGTCTATGCCTCCAGGGGTATAGGAAAGGGAAGATAAAAAACTAACAATCACAAGAGAAAGACATACTTGATAGCTTTAGTCGCCGTTGAAAAGGGATATTCGAGGCACTGTTGCTGAAAAGTTAAACCTTTTTAATCACTTCAAATTGGTTGGGAACTATGTCCAAGGTAAGCAATAGAACAAAAATCGCTTCTGCGCTTGTTGGCGCGCTGGCACTCGCCAGCAGCAACTTAGTCGTTGCAGATCCTCTTACCGACGCGCAACAAGCCGCGGGTCGCCTACAGTCAGAAGCCGTTGCGTCACAAAAGAAGATCGATAAGTATTTTGACCAGGCTCAAGATATGCTTTTCGAATATTCCGCCGTTGCTGACGAGCGGGAATCTCTCAAAGCCTACAATGATTATTTGGCTGGATTGGTCGCTGATCAGGAAGCCACAATGAAGTCCATTCAGGACGATATCAATGGCGTAGACAAACTGCGTCAGGGTGTTGTTCCTTTGATGTTTAAAATGGTTGATGCCCTGGAGCAGTTCGTGGCTCTGGATCTGCCATTCAAGTCTGAAGACCGTGCACAACGCGTCAAAAACCTTAAAGACCTGCTTAACACTGCCGAAGTGACTCTGGCTGAAAAGTTCCGTCTGATCCTGGATGCGTACAGCATCGAGCGTGAATACGGCAGCTTTGTTGACGTTGAAACCGGTAAGCTGAATCTTGACGGTAAAGAAGTGCTGGTTGATTTCTTCCGCTTGGGCCGTGTAGCTCTGTACGCTCAGAGCCTGGACCAGAAGACTGCCTGGATGTACAACCCTGAAACCAAGGGCTGGGATAAGCTGGATGACAGCTACCTGCGTGACATCACCAAGGGTATTCGTATCGCCCGTAAACAAGGGGCTCTGGATCTGTTTGCACTACCAATTCCAGCTGCGGAGGCTGCACAATAATGAAAAAGCTAATCACTACCGCCGTCGTTGCTGCCAGTTTCTCACTGTCTGCCGGTATGGCCAGTGCCGCTGAGGCGCCTAAGACGATTGACCAACTACTGCAGCAAGTCAAAGTTGAGCGTGCCGCTCAAGGTAAAATCAACGCCAAGCGTGAGCAAGAGTTCCAAGCCGAGCGTGGCGACAAGGCCGCGTTGCTGAAGCGTGAAAAAGATGCGCTGGCTGCTGAAACTCAGCGTGGTAAAGATCTGAACCAGGCCTTCCTAGACAACGAGCGTAAGATTGCTCAACTCGAAGAAGACTTGAAAACCGCTCAGGGTGACTTGGGTGAAATGTTTGGTGTGGTTAAAGGTGAAGCAGGCGATTTCGCCGGCAAGCTAATCAACTCCAACGTCAGTGCTCAGTATCCAGGACGTGACAAGTTCGTTCAGGATCTGGGTGCCCGTAAGCAACTGCCTAAGATTGAAGAACTGGAGCGCTTCTGGGAAGAGCAACTGTTCGAGATGGCCGAGTCTGGCAAAGTGGTTAAGTTTGAAGGCTCTGTAACCGACATCGATGGTAACGTGAAAAACACCACCATCTATCGTGTTGGTGCCTTTAACCTGTTGGCTGATAACAAGTATGTGGTGCTGAACCACGAGCTGGGTCTGATCCAGGAGCTGTCTCAACAGCCTGAAGGTTACCAAGTTAAGCCTATCGCTGACTTTGAAAAAGCCACTTCGGGTACAGCCAAACTGTATATTGACCCTGCCCGCGGTACTCTGCTGAACATCTTCACTCAGAAGGCCAGCTTCCAAGACCGTATTGAGGCCGGTGGTACCATTGGTTACATCATCATCGCCTTGCTGGCTCTGGGTCTGCTGATCTCGCTGGAGCGTCTGGTGACTCTGACCGTTATCGGTGCCCGCGTTAAGTCTCAGGCCAAGAATGTTGCCAACCCAGGTAACAACGCTCTGGGCCGTGTACTGAAAGTGTACCAAGAGAACAAAGATGTTGACGTTGAGACTCTGGAGTTGAAACTGGATGAAGCTATCCTGAAAGAAACACCAGCACTGGAAACACGTATCTCCATCATCAAAGTATTGGCGGCTATCGCTCCTATGATGGGTCTGCTGGGTACCGTAACCGGTATGATTGCAACCTTCCAGAGCATCCAGCTGTTCGGTACTGGCGATCCAAAACTGATGGCCGGTGGTATCTCTATGGCACTGGTAACTACAGTACAGGGTCTGATTGCGGCTCTGCCACTGATGTTGTGTCATGCTATTGTTGTGGCTCGCAGTAAGTCTATTGTTCAAATCCTTGAAGAGCAAAGTGCCGGTATTATTGCTGAACACGCAGAGAAGAGGGCTGACTAATGATGCTATACCTGATGGACATTTGGGATTCCGTCAGGGGCTTCATGGCCTCCGGAGGCGACGTCCTCTGGCTTGTTGCGGCGGTGCTGTTTCTCATGTGGGTATTGATGCTTGAAAGATTCTGGTATCTGAACTGGGTATCACCTAAGAATCATAAAGAGATCATTACCGCATGGAATGCCAGGGAGGAAACCACTTCCTGGTATGCACACCGTATCCGTGAAGCTTGGGTATCCCAAGCGAAGCAAGATATGAATGCACGTATGCTGATCATCAAAACACTGGTAGCCATCTGTCCTATGATAGGTCTGCTGGGTACAGTGACAGGTATGATTTCAGTGTTCGATGTTATGGCAGTTCAGGGGACGAGTAATGCTCGTCTGATGGCAGCTGGTATTTCTATGGCCACTATGCCAACTATGGCTGGTATGGTCGCGGCATTGTCCGGGGTGTTCTTTAGCACTCGTTTGGACGCCAAGATGAAAATCAGCTTGGAAAAGCTGAAAGACAGCCTGCCACACCACTAGAGAGAGATTGAACATGGCACGTAAGAAGCATTCCAGTGTAGAAGAGGAAGCACAGATCGATATGACCCCGATGCTCGACATCGTGTTCATCATGCTGATCTTCTTCATTGTGACCACCTCGTTTGTGAAGCCATCCGGTTTGGACTACAACAAACCCAAGGCGTCCACAGCGACTTCAAAACCTTCGGCGAACATCTTTATCGGCGTCAGTAAAACCGGCGTAATTATGATGGAAAACCGTCAGGTTGATATTGAACGAGTAACCGCTAACGTAGAACGTATGTTGGCAGAGGCACCAGAAGCCGCCGTTCTGATCCAGGCAGACAAAGAAGCCCAACACGGCTTGGTTGTTAAAGTACTGGATCAGGTGAAGGCTGCTGGTATTGATAAGGTCTCGGTATCTGCGGGGAACGACTGATATGTTAAGAGCACTAGTATCTATCATTATTGGTGCTGCTGTGACTTTTGGTCTGTTCTGGTTTATGGCATTCCTGGTCGGAGGTGGCGCTCAACGTGGCGACACCTCAACCGAAACGCCAGTTATCGAGATCACAATGGACAAGCAGGATTCGAAGGCACAGAAGAAACCAAGGGTGACACCTAAGCCACCCCCACCACCAGAGCAGCCACCGAAGCCAGCGGAAACGCCACCGGATAGCTCTTCTGATATTGATACCAATATGTCATTCAATATGGGTGGAGTAGAAGCAGGCGGTCCAAGTACAGGCTTTAAGCTGGGCAACATGATGACCCGCGATGGTGATGCAACACCTATCGTGCGGATTGAACCTCAGTATCCCATTGCTGCGGCGCGTGATGGTAAAGAAGGTTGGGTACAACTTCGCTTTACTATCAACGAACTCGGTGGTGTTGATGATGTTGAAGTTATCCAGGCTGAACCGAGAAGGATCTTTGATCGTGAAGCGGTTCGTGCACTGAAGAAGTGGAAGTACAAGCCGAAGATTGTTGACGGTAAGCCGATGAAGCAACCCGGTATGACAGTTCAGCTGGACTTCACCCTGAACCAAGGAGACAGATAAGATGCAAAAAGTGAATAAGCTTGCTGCAGCCATGCTGTTGACTTTGTCGGGTAGTGCAGTGCTGATGGCGCCAATCGCCCAGGCCGCTGAGAAGTGTCCTATCGACCAGCGTCAGGCCAAGGCTGTGGGTCAAACTGCTGCCAAAAAGGTACAGAGATCCTTTGAAGCCTATCAGGACGGTAATCTGGACGAAGCAATCGCAGTATTGCTGGAAGCCAACGCCCGTAATGACTTCGACAAGGCCTATATCGCCCGTATGCTCGGTAACTTCTACGCTGAAAAAGGTCAGATGGGTACCTCCATCAAGTACCTGAAGCAGGCAGTAGAAGCCGATATACTCGGTGGAACCGATCACAGTGCAACGCTGAAATTGTATGCGGATCTGCTGCTGCAGGAGAAGAAGTTTAAAGAAGCTATCACTTACTATAACAAGTGGATGGACTTCTCCTGTAAACAAGATCCTGTGGTCTACCGTCGTATCGGTATCGCCTATACAGAGCTGAAAGATTATCAGAACGTGCTGAAAACCGCGGACAAAGGTTTGTCACTGGCCGAAACGCCCGACAAGAACCTTTACCAGCTTAAGTTCCAGGCTTACTTCAACCTCAAGCAGTACAAGAAAGCGGTTGGTGTTCTGGAAACTATGGTCCCCCTGTTTCAGGACGATAAGCGTCTTTGGGTTCAGTTGGCTCAGCTCTATCTGCTGACCGAGAACTTCGACAAGGCTACAGTGACATACGATCTGGCTTATCAGAACGGTTTCCTGGAAACCGCTGATAACATCACTCGTCTGTCGCAACTGTTGGCGTCCAAAGGTTCGGCTTATCGCGGCGCTGTGATTTTCGAGAAGCATATGAAACAAGGGCTTATCGAAAAAAGTGAGAAAAACCTGTCCATGTTGGCCGGTTTCTTCCACAACGCCAAGGAGCTGAAGAAGGCCGCGGCCTATTATGGTCAAGCAGCTGCTGCCGGTAACGATGGCAAGCTGTACCTGAAACAAGGCCGTCTGCTGGCCTTGGATCAGCAGTTCAAGGAAGCGATTCCAGTATTTAAGCAAGCGCTGGATGCCGGACTGGAAAACCCAGGTGAAGCTCAGTTTGAGCTGGCACTGGCCTACTTGAACCTGAAAGACTATAAGTCGGCTTACCGCCGTGCCGAATTGGCTTCCAAAGATTCCAAGACGGCTCGCAGCGCCACTAGCTACTTGTCATACATAAAAGAGAAAGCGCGGATCCACAACGTTTCGCTCTAATGTTATGCCAGTGAAAAGCCCCGTAAGGGGCTTTTTTATTGTCAGCGAGTCAGTGTACTTCCTTGACACGTGAAAGCGTGCTGTCCTGCTCTTCTAGCTGATGACTCAAGGCTTCGACATCAATAAACAAGGTCTCGGGTTTCAACTCTTTATTGGGTAAGCAGATGCAGGCCGCAAGGCGATAATCCAGCTGCAAGTGATGAAACTTACTGTACTCTTCGCTGAAGGCCTTTATTTTTTCGTTAATCCGTTCAATCACTTTCTCTGTCCCCATCTTATCGACGTTGAACAGGCCGAGGGCGAACAGATGGTGGTTCATGCGTCCCAATAGGTCGGTATTGCGCAGCAAGGCTTCTTGTATCTGTTTGGCAAAGAATTCCAGCAGGTGAGGTTGGTTAACTGTTTCATGTATGTGAGGGCAAAGATACAATAGCGCCAGACTCTGGTGATCCCGCAGATGGCGATACCATTCGCGGTGGAAGACTTCCATAAAATAGGTCCGGTTATAGACCCCGGTTTCCGGATCCCTGAAACCCGAGTTACTGAAGGAATAAATCATGGGTTGGCTCCGAGCTAATGAATGTTACAAGTATAGTTAACCAATCCATCTACTGAGTTGTGACAGGAGAATGACGACAATGAAAAAAGGGTTTTTGCTGTGCTCTATTATTTTGGCGTTGAGCGGTTGCTCCAAAGAGGAGAGCAGTTTGGTGACTCAGCCTCAGGCGGAGCAACAGCCCGCTGCGGTAATGGTACAAACGGCAGAGCAGGCTTATCTCGCCATGGTGGATCAGTTCTTCAAGGACTACCTCAAGCTTGAGCCCATCTATGCCACCTTTGTTGGGATCAATGACTATAACGATACTTTCGGTGGCGACCTATCCGAGGCCTACCTCAAACAGCGTCATGAACTCAACAGCCGCTACGCCGCCCAGGCTAAGACCATAGACAGACAAGCCTTGCCCGAACAGTTGCAACTCAGTTACGACATGTTTGTCTATGACAGGGATATGGCGTTGGTGGATGAAACCTTCCCCAGCCGTTTTATGCCAATAAGCCAGTTCTACAGCACAGTGATTACCATGGTGCAGCTTGGCAGCGGTGAGAGTGCCCAGCCTTTCAATACCCCGCAGGATTACGCCAACTGGCAGCAGAGGGTGAAAGGTTTTGTCAATTGGACTGAACTGGCGAAACAACGTATGGATGAGGGCATTGCCAGCAAGGTTGTGCTGCCACGGGTATTGGTCGAGCGGCTTATCCCTCAGTTGCAGGCACAGTTGGTGGACAAGCCTCAAGACAGTATCTTCTACGCCCCTGTGACCAAGATGCCTGAGAGTTTCAACGCCGCCGAACGCGCCTTGATTGAGCAAGAATATCAGCAGATGATCAGTCAAGAATTGCTGCCGGCTATCGCTTCTCTCAAGCAATATTTTGAGCAAACCTATCTGCCGGCCTCGCGGGCCACTGACGGTTGGTGGGCGCTGCCTAACGGTAAAGTCTGGTATCAACATCTGGCCAATGCTCATACCACAACCACTATGGCGGTGGACGATATTCATCAAATCGGCCTCAAGGAAGTGGCGCGGATCCTCGATGAAATGGACAAGGTGCGCCAGCAAGTGGGTTTTGAAGGTGATCTCAAGGCCTTCTTTGCTTCACTGTCATCCGAGCCAGAGTACTTCTTCAGTGACAGGCAGGGCTTAATTGACGGCTATATGGTGCTTAAGGATAAAATCAATGCCGTATTGCCAGGTTACTTCAATGTGATGCCCAAGGCTGACTATGTGGTGAAGCCGGTTGAAAGCTTCCGTGAAAAATCGGCCGCGGGAGCTTCCTACGAAGCACCGGCCGTCGATGGCAGTCGTCCAGGGGTGTTTTACATCAACACCTATAATCTGAAAGCTCAGCCCAAGTGGGGCATGACTACCTTGTCATTGCATGAGGCGGCGCCGGGTCACCACTTCCAAATAGCCATCAAGCAAGAGCTGCAGGGCGTGCCTGAGTTCCAACGTTTCAGCGGTTATACCGCCTTTGAAGAGGGCTGGGCCCTCTATGCCGAATATCTTGGAATAGAGATGGGTTTGTTTGAAGATCCGTACCAATATTTCGGCAAGCTCTCGGATGAAATGCTGCGGGCGATGCGTCTGGTGGTGGATACCGGCCTGCATGCCAAGGGCTGGAGCCGTGAACAGGCGATTCAGTATATGAAAGACAACTCTCCACTGGCGGAAAGCGACATTATCGCCGAGGTGGAGCGCTATATGGCAATTCCTGGTCAGGCACTGTCTTATAAAGTTGGTCAGCTGAAGATCCTGGAGCTCAGAGCCCGGGCCGAGAAAGCCCTGGGGGATAATTTCGACCTCAAGGCCTTCCACGATCAAATCCTTACCACAGGTTCCTTACCCATGGCGGTGATGGAAGCCAAGATAGATCTCTGGATAGAAAAGCAGCTGAAGCAAAAAGCATCTGCCTGAGACTGAATTTAAGTCGAGTCTTTGATAAGCAAACTCAAAACGCCGTCATCTGACGGCGTTTTTTATCTTTGACTCACGGCCTGCCATTATTGTTGTGTCAGTTAACTTCTGACACAGAATGATATTATACTGGCCGGGTTTGTTCGGTGACCGACCGAAAAAAGGCCACTTGGCCAAGATTACTGAGGAGCAAATTATGGTACAGGCAACAGCAAGACATCTACTGGTAAAAACCGAAGCAGAATGCGCCAGCTTGAAACAACAGATTATCGATGGCGCCGATTTTGCCGAGTTGGCCCGTAAACATTCTGCTTGTCCTTCTGGTGCACAAGGCGGCGAGCTGGGCTCATTTGGCCCGGGAATGATGGTGCGTGAGTTTGATGAAGTGGTGTTCAGCGCGCCGCTCAATGAAGTACAGGGGCCGGTGAAAACGGCTTTTGGTTTTCACCTGCTTGAAGTCACCAGTCGCGGTTAAGCTGTAAGAGTTTAAGCAAGTGATAGAAATCTATACCGATAGACTCAGGCTCAGGACTCTGAAGGAGCAAGATTGGCCGGCGTTTCTGGCACTGCATTGCGATCCTGAGGTGGGCCGCTTTGTTAGAGATCCCGAACCCGAACCACTGCTCAAAGCCAAGTTTGAGCAGCGCAGCCAGCCTTGGCGTTACGAGTCCGGCGACTGGCTGACGCTGGTGATTGAAGAACTGGGCAGTGGCCATTTTGTCGGCTTGACCGGCTTTTATTGCGTCGATCCTGAGCTGGCGCAGGCGGAGGTGGGTTACCTGTTGCATCCGGATATGCAGGGGAAGGGTTATGCCACGGAGTCGCTACGCGGGGTAATAGATTGGGGTTGTTTGAGCTTCAATATTCATAAGTTCATCGGTCACTGCGCCAATGACAATCTGGCTTCGGCCAAGGTCATGGAGAAATGTGGCTTCGAGCTTGAAGGGATATTGCGGCACAACTTCCGTATCGGCGATCTTTGGGTGGATGACAGGGCCTATGGCCTGCTCAGTGATGAGCGTCGTTGACTTCTCTCCCCCAAGCGGATGCTTGCTGCTATAATCCGCCCCAAATCGAGTCAATTCCAGCAAGGCAAGGTCACAGTGACACAGAAAATGAGCGAATTCACCCTCAATAGCGGCGATGAGTATATTGAGCTTTATAAGGTGCTGAAGGCAGAAGGCATGACCAGTGCCGGCGCCGAGGCCAAGCATGTGATTGCCGAAGGGCTGGTGCTGGTCAATAACGAGGTTGAAACCCGCAAGCGCAAGAAATTGCTGCCAGGCGATCTGGTCAACTTCAACGGCGAAACGGTTAAAATAGTGGCGGCGCAATAAGCGCAAGGGGAACAAAATGCAATTTCCAGATGATGACAACGGCAAGATGCTGCAGGCAATGCAGGAGTCGGGTATCGACCTGAGCAAGCCTTTGGATGTGGACTTTTTCCTGGTGTTTGATGATCAGCGCGACGCTGAATCGGCATTGGAAGATCTGAGTCAATCCGAGCAGGCAGGCGAAGTTGAGCTGCAGTTCAACGAAGAGATTGAAAAGTGGGAGCTGATTGTCTGCATCAATATGGTGCCCGAGTATCAGGCATTGGTGGCGCGCGAAACCGAGCTGAACACCTTTGCCGCCGAGTTTGATGGTATGACAGATGGCTGGGGCGTGATGCAGCATCAGGACGGCGATGACGAGTTTGCCGATGATGAGCATGAGTGCGACGACCACTGCCACCACTGAAGATAGTGAGTTATCGCTAAGGAAGGTGCGAACGAGTCCCGTCAGTGCTCTGCGTCGACTTACAGACTCGGATGCAAGGCGCGGCTCACGGCAAATGGCCTAGTCCTTAGCAAGAACCATTACCCCTAGGCCACCCGAATTTGGGTGGCTTTTTATTGGCTCGTTCTGCTTTTAGCCTCATTTACGATAAGGCGCAAACTCAGACAGCAACCAATCGATAAATAATGCCGACTTACGTGGCAGGCCGCTGGACTTGGGGGTTAACAGATAGTAGCTGTAGGGGCTGACAAAGGGCGCTTCAAAGGGGATCACCAGAGTGCCGGCCTTGAGTTGATCTTCGATAAAGAAACGCG
Source organism: Shewanella carassii (assembly GCF_019670705.1). Lineage (NCBI taxonomy): Bacteria > Pseudomonadati > Pseudomonadota > Gammaproteobacteria > Alteromonadales > Shewanellaceae > Shewanella > Shewanella carassii. The sequence continues at coordinate 2,780,203 of NZ_AP024618.1, read as the reverse complement.
GGATCAGCGCCGCTCCCATGCCGCTGGCGGCGGCTTGACTCAGCATATAGAAATGTTCGACGCCAAACTTCTGCTCTGTGGTAAGTTTTATCCCCAGTTGCTTGGCCCAGTAAGGCCAAAGCTCAGGGCGGGTGGTGTGCTTTAGCAGCGTTACCTGGTTGATATCTTCCAGTTGCTTTAGCTTGGGAGCCAGTAGCGGCGAGCACACCAGACACAGCTCTTCATCCATCAGTTTGATCACATTTACTCCCTGAGGTTCACTGGTGGCGGAGCGAATGGCGATGTCGTAGCGGCCGCTGGCAAAGTCGACGGCGAAGTCGCCTATGGTGAGATCCACATACAATTGCGGAAAGCGTGACTTAAATTCCTCCATTCTCGGGATCAACCAGTTGATGGTCAGGCTGGGTAATACATTGATGGCCAGGGTCTGCGCCTTGAGACTTTGACGTTTCAGCTCGGCGGTGGCATTGGCTAGAGTCTGCAGAGCCGCCTGCACCTGTGGCAGGTATTGCCGCCCCTCATCTGTGAGCGCCAGTTGCCTGTGTTGACGCACAAACAGACTGAACCCCAGAAAATTCTCGAGTAGGCGCACCTGTTTGCTGATGGCACCGTGGGTCACATACAACTCCTGCGCCGCGAGGGTGATGCTTTGCAGCCTTGCCGCTGCTTCGAATGAACGCAGGGCATTGAGAGGAGGTAATTCCTGAAGCATGTTTTCTCCGCTGTTTTTTATGTGAGAAAATCTCACGCATAGGCGAGAATAACTCCTTTGCCTTTTGCGGGCAAACTGCGTCTAATAGCGATCCTTCAACTCTGTATTCGACAACATAAAAAATGGCATTTGAACTCACTCTGCAATTGGCTACGGTTCTGTTTTTTGTCGCCTTGGTGGCGGGCTTTATTGACTCTATCGCCGGTGGCGGTGGCCTGTTGACTATTCCGGCGCTTATGTGGGCCGGACTGCCTCCGGCGGCGGCACTCGGCACCAACAAGCTACAGGCCTGTGGTGGCAGTTTCTTCGCCAGCCTCTACTTTGTGCGTAAGGGAATGGTGAATTTGGGTGAGATGAAACTGGCAATTGGCTGCGCCTTTGTCGGCGCCTCAGTCGGTACGATTCTGGTTCAATTGATAGATGCCAGCGTGCTGGAGTTGATGCTGCCGTTTCTTATTTTGGCTATTGGTTGTTACTTCCTGTTTTCCAAGAAAATTACTGAAGATGACCGCGCCAGGGTTCTGACCCCGGGGGTATTTGCCTTTACCGCCGCACTCGGGGTGGGCCTGTATGATGGCTTTTTCGGCCCGGGCACCGGCAGCTTCTTTGCCCTGGCGTTTGTGTCCTTGGCGGGGTTCGGTCTGGCCAAGGCGACGGCTCATGCCAAGGTACTGAATTTTTCCACCAATATTGCTTCGCTCATCTTTTTTGCCCTTGGCGGCAAGGTGGTTTGGCTGCTGGGATTGGTGATGCTGGCAGGGCAGGCCGCCGGGGCGACTCTGGGCTCACGTCTGGTGATCACCAAGGGCAGCAAGATCATCAAGCCGCTGGTGGTGGTCATGTCGCTGGTCATGAGCCTCAAGCTGCTGGCCGATCAATATCAGTGGAGTTTTTAAGCCCAAATAAGACAGACGGCTGAGTGGTAAGCACTCGGCCGTAGAACCTCGGCAGGCGCATATACTATTGCATTGATTTTGCATACCATAAGGCTCACGTATCCGCCTGTAATCTTAGCGCCCAATGAAATTTATCCATACCTCGGACTGGCATATCGGTCGGCAACTGCACAACGAGTCGCTGCTGGATGAGCAAGCCCATATGCTTGAGCAGATAGTGGCACTTGCCGCTGAGCATCAGGTTGATGCCCTGGTGGTCGCCGGTGACATATATGACCGCTCGATCCCGCCTGCCAGCGCGGTTGCCCTGCTGGATAAGTTCCTCAATACCCTGCTCAATGAGCATCACATTCCTGTGCTCATGATAGCCGGCAATCACGACGGTCAGGAGCGGCTCGGATTTGCGGCGCGGCAAATGGCCGCCAGCGGCCTTTATATTAGCGGTCCGCTGCAAGCGCAGGTTAAGCCGCTTATCCTCAAAGGCCGTGACGGCGATGCCTGTTTCTATCCCATTCCCTATGCCGAGCCGGCGCAGGTAAGGCATGTGCTGGAGGTAGATGCCGGCAGTCATCAGCAGGCGATGGCCTGCTTGCTGGAGCAGGTTCAGGCGCACGACAGCCAAGGCCTGCCCAAGGTAGTGGTGGCCCACTGTTTCCTCGATGGCGGCAGTGAGTCTGAATCCGAGCGGCCCTTGAGTATCGGCGGCGCCGATAAAATCGACCCTGCACTCTTTCGCGGCTTTGACTACGCAGCGCTCGGGCATCTGCATGGCCCGCAATACAAGGGCGCCGAGCACGTGCGTTATTCGGGCTCGCCGCTGAAATATTCCTTCAGTGAACACAAACAGAAAAAATCCGTGACTCTGGTGGAGCTGAGCGCAGCTAATACCCCAAAAATCACTCTGCTACCGCTAAAACCCAGGCGGGATGTGAGGGTGATTGAAGGCCTGCTCGATGAACTGTTGCAACAGGGCGAAAAAGATCCGGGGCGGGAAGATTACCTGATGGTGCGTCTGCTCGATACCCAGGCGCTGCTGGATCCCATGGGCAAACTGCGCGGCGTCTATCCCAATGTGTTGCATCTGGAGCGCACGGGCCTGATGTCCCGGCAGCAGGGGCAGGAGATTGGCCGCGACAGAATCAAAAAAGGTGAGCTCGACATGTTCAGCGATTTTTTCAGTCAGGTGCAGGGTGAAGCCATGACAGAGGCGCAGCAGCAGACCATGAGCCGTTTGATTGAAGAGTTGCACAGGGAGCAGGAACAATGAGACCGCTGATTTTGGAAATGCGCGCCTTCGGCCCCTTCGCCGATTGTCAGCGCATCGACTTTACCGAGCTGGGCGACAAGCCGCTGTTTCTGATCAATGGCCCCACAGGGGCGGGCAAGACCACGATTCTGGATGCCATCTGTTTTGCCCTGTACGGCAAAACCACAGGTAACGAGCGAGAAGGCAGCCAGATGCGCTGCGACAATGCCGATGACGGCCTGCTTACCGAAGTGTATTTCAGTTTTGAATTGGGGCAAAAACGCTACAGCATTCGTCGTTGTCCCGAGCAGCAAAGAGCCAAAAGCCGGGGCGAGGGTTTTACCCTGCAAAAGAGCGAGGCGGAACTCAAGCGGCTGATGCCCGATGGCACTGAAGAGTTGCTGGTGGCCAGTAAGGTCACGGATGCCAACGCCTGCATCGAAGAGTTGACTGGCCTGGATGTGGATCAGTTTCGCCAGGTGATGGTGCTGCCCCAGGGCAAGTTCCGCGAGCTTTTGCTGGCAGACTCCAAAGAGCGGGAAAAGATCTTCAGCCAGCTGTTTCAAACCCATATCTATCGCCGCATTGAAGAGCGCCTCAAACAGCAGGCGCTGGAAATCAAGGCAAAGGCCAGAGACTTGCAATCACGCCGCGCCGGGATTTTGGAAACTGCCGGTGTCGAGAGTCTCGAGCAGTTGACAGCGGAAATTGCCGCTCTGACCCCCTCTTTGAGCGAAGCGACAGGTAACAAACAAAAAGCCAGCGATGCCTTGGCCCAGAGTGCCAAGACGCTCGATAACGCCAAGGCGTTAACCGCCGAGTTTGAGCGCCGCAAGCTGCTGCAAACCCAGCTTGATGCGCTTGAGCTGCGGCGCGCTGAAATCGAGCTGCACCAGCAGACATTGGAGAATGCCCGCAAGGCTGAAAAGCTGCTGCCAAGCCTCAAAGAGTTGCAGTTTCGCCAGCAGGAGTGGCAGCAGGCTAAAGCCAAGGAGGCTGACTATGCCAAGCAGTTGCAGAGCGCCGAGCAGCGTCTGAAACAGGCTACAGATGACAAGGCAACACTCGCCGAGTTGGATGAGCACGCTAATAAGCTGCGACGGGAGCTTGAACAACTCGACAAGCTGCAGCCGGCTATTAACGAGCTCAAGCAACTGACCGAGGAGCATGAGCTTGGCCTAGTGGAGCTTGAGCGCCTTGAACGGGTAGAGCAGCAGAGTCACACTGAGCTGGAACAATGGCAGCAGCAACAACAAAAGCTTAAGTCAGAGGAGAAGGAACTGTGCTCAAGCGCCGAGCGCCAAGGGCCGTTGCATCAGGCTCTGGCGGCGTTGAACACTCGCCTGGAGAAGACGGAGCAGCTCGGGCACATTAAGCAAAAATGGCAGCAAGCCCAAGTCAGCCTGCAGCAGGCCGAGGCCTATGGTCATCAATGCAAGGCTGAAAGACAGAGCGCCGAAACGGAACATCAAAGGTTGCAACTGGCCTGGCATACAGGCCAGGCGGCTATTCTGGCGGCCAAGCTGCAGCCGGGGCAGCCTTGCCCCGTATGCGGCGGCTTGGATCACCCGGCACCGGCCGAGATGGCGCAGGATATTCCGGGTGAAACCGAGCTCAACCGGGCGAGAGACGCCGAGCAGCAAGCTTCGGCAAGGCATGAGGCGGCCCGCAGCGATTATCGTCATATCAAGCGGCAAACCGAGGAGTTGCAGCTCGAGCTGCAGCGCTTGAGCGCTGAGTTACACGCCTTTATCGCCGCGGATGTTACGACAGGTGTTACGGCTGATGTTAAGACTGGTGTTACGACAGAGGCTAAGGCTGACGCCGCTATGGATGCCGACTCTTATGCCAAAGCCGATCTCGCTAGTGAAATAGACAGGCTTGAGTCCCGGCGCAGGCAGCTGCTCAATGAGTTGCAACAGGCCGAAGCGGCTCAAACCCGCCTCAATAACTGCAGGAAGCAATTGCAGCAGGCCGAGCAGCAAGTGGAGCAGCGACTCAAACACAGCGAGACTCAATTAAAGCAGTTGCAGCAGCTAAGAGAGCAGTTGAGTCTTGCGGGAGCCCGTAAAGACGCGGCGCTTGCTGCTCTGCCCAATGAATATCATGCTTTGGCAGCCGAGGCGGCGCTTGAACTGATGGCGCGGCAACTTGAGCAAAAGCAGAGTGAGTGGCAACAGCTTAAACAGCGACAGCAAGATATCAATCAACAGTATACCGAGGCCGTCAGCCAGCATAAGGCGCTGATGCAGGCCTTGACATCGAGCCGTGAAGACAGCGCCCGGGCCGAGCAGTTTGCCATCAAAGCGCAGCATGCGCTTGATGATGCCCTGAAGCAATCTGGATTTGCTGATCGCCAAACCTTGGAACAGGTGCAGCTGGATGAAGCGCAGATGCAGGCATTGGCTGAGAAGATAGAGGCCTGGCGCACGCAGCGCTTTGAGCAGCAGGCGCTGCTCAAAGCCATGGATGAGCGGCTCGCCGGACAAAGCCTGCCTGAGCTTGGGCAGCTTGAAAGCCTCTGGCAGCAACAGCAGCAGCAACTCGCCGAGGCGGAGTCTGCTTGGCAGACGCTCAATAACCGAATGCAGAGCCTGAAAGGCACAGAAGCCCAGCTCAATAAAGAAGCGCTAGCCGCTCAGGCGCTGGAGCAGGAATACGCCCTAATCGGCACTCTGAGTGATGTGGCCAATGGCAACAGCCATAGCAAGGTGAGTCTGCAGCGCTTTGTGCTCAGTGTTTTGCTCGATGATGTGCTGCTCGAGGCCAGTCGCCGTTTGGCGCTGATGAGCAAAGGCCGCTACCGCTTGCTGCGTAAAGAGGACAGGGCCAAGGGCAATAAGGCCTCTGGTCTGGAGCTTGAGGTGGAAGATGCTTACAGCTCCAAGGTGCGTCCGGTGGCCACTCTCAGCGGCGGTGAGAGTTTTATGGCGGCCTTGTCGCTGGCGCTGGGACTCTCTGATGTGGTGCAAGCTTATGCCGGTGGTATCAAGCTCGATACCCTGTTTATTGATGAAGGTTTTGGCAGCCTGGATCAGGACTCGCTGGAGCTGGCGGTTCGTACCCTGATGGATCTGCAATCCAGTGGCCGCATGATAGGGGTTATTTCCCATGTGTCGGAGATGAAAGAGCAGATAAGCTGCCGTATAGATATCAGCAAGCATGCCTTGGGCAGCAGCATTCGCCTGGTTACAGCTTGATGCAAATGGGACCGATTTGTTGGACTGTTTTTAAATTCACCCAGTAATCATAGGGTTTTGGCGAATAATACTTGTCTCAGGGACTTTTTTTGATATAAGTTTGCTGTTGGCCCCTTGAAAACAGGGGCTTGAACTATTGGTTTTCAGTTTGAACTCGGTGAGGCGACAGTTGCAGACAGATAGAATTTCCTGGTTGAGTATGATCCCTATGCGTTTGCAGGCCTTGCCCACTTTACACAAGAAGCTGCTGCTCAGCTCAGGCTTATTGGTGGGCGCGGCGCTATTATGGCCCGGGACTCACGAAGTCACCCCACAACGTATTCCCTTGCATCTGGATATTGAAGCTCTGCTGCCTCAAGTCAGCACTGAGCCTTCGGTTGTTGAAGTCGCCGGCCCGGACTTTGAACGTGTGATCCAAAGTGGTGACACCCTCAGCGTATTGTTCCAAAAGGCGGGAGTTGGCCAGCAAACCATGTATAAGGTGTTGGAAGCCGATTTGGATATTCTGGCACTCGATACTCTGCAGCCAGGTAACAGGATCCGCTTTTGGATCGATGAGCAGGGCAACCTGACCCAGCTGGAACTCTACTTTAACGCCGCACATCAGGTGCTGTTCAAACGTTTCGATGATGGCGGCTATGGGGTTGAAGAGATCAACATCGAAGGCGTCTGGCAAAACCGGATTGTCAGCGGTGAAATCCAGGGGTCTTTCTATCGCTCGGCGCAGCGGGTCGGCCTGAGCGCCGCCGAAATTCAAAAAATTGAGAGCCTGCTGAAAGAAAAGCTCAATTTTGCCCGGGATCTGCGTGCCGGTGACCACTTTTCTGTGCTGATGAATGATCAGTACATAGAAGGGGAGTCGACCGGTGTCAGTCAGGTGCTGGGATTACGCATTCAAAACGGCCGCAATGAAATTACCGCCTTTCAGAGCACAGATGGCAACTTCTATGATGAGAAAGGTCAGAGCCTGGCGCGGGCGTTTCAGCGGATCCCGCTGGAGAAACGCTATAGGATCAGCTCATCATTCAACCCCAATCGCCGTCACCCGGTCACAGGGCGGGTTTCCCCTCATAACGGTACCGACTTTGCAGTGCCAATAGGCACCAAGGTCGTGGCGCCTGGCGACGGTGTAGTGACCCTGGTGACCAATCACAGATTTGCCGGTAAATATATAGTGATAGAGCATGGCAACAAATACCGTACCCGGTATCTGCATCTGTCTAAACCTTTGGTGCACAAGGGCCAGAGAGTCAGTCGTGGCCAAGTTATCGCGCTGTCCGGTAATACCGGGCGTTCGACCGGGCCGCATCTGCATTATGAGTTTCATGTCAATGGTCGGCCGGTGAATGCCATGAAGGCGGATATCCCCATGGCCAGCCAACTCTCCAAAGAGCAGATGCGTGAGTTCAGCCAATTGGTCAGTACCCGTAAGATGATGATGGATCTCGGTTAAATCCGTTTATTGTGAGTGCACCGGCCAGCGTCTTGAGCGCTGGCTTTTTTATAAGCTCATTTTACCCATCCCTCCCTATTTGTTAGGGTGTGGAGAAAACCTGAGTGCAACAGGAGGAAAAATGAAGTTATGGCATGCACTGGTATTGATGTTCTTGAGCCTGGCGTTGCCGGTTACGGCGGCCGAAGAGCCCCCAAAACCCTATTCGGAGCAGAGTATTTACGACAAGCCCTTGATGGAGCGCTATGTGCTCGATGAGCTCAAGTCGATACGGCAAGACATGCAGTCGCTGGAAAAACGGGTTACGGTCGATATTACCGACCGAGAGTTGGCGGTGGCCGACAAGTCGATGAACTACGCCAATGTGACTGTGACCTACTTCTTTTACCTCATTGCCGCCGCGGTGTCACTGATCGCCTTGGTCGGTTGGCAGTCCCTCAAGGATATTCGCGACAAGACCCAAGAGATGGCCAACGAGAAACTGGAGGCGATTGCCGCCCAGTATGAGAAAAAGTTTCAGGAGATGGAGCGTGAGCTGAAACGCAAGAGCCGGATCATTACGGAAAACAACAAGGAAATTGAGCGGATCAACGAGATACACAACCTGTGGATCCGTGCTCAACATTCGCAGACGCCGGAGCAGCGAATCGAGATCTACAACGATATCCTCAAAATACGTCCGGGCGATCTCGAAGCCTTAACCTACAAGGCCGATGCCGCCATGGAAATGGGCGAGTATCACTGGGCCTTGAGCATCTGTAACCGGGTGTTGGAAGTGGATCCCAAGAACGCCAATGCGCTTTATCAGCGGGCCTGCGCCTTTACCCGCATGGGCTCGGAAGAGCAGGCGATTTCCGATCTGGAATTGGCTGTGGGTTTCAGTGCCTCACTCAGTGAGGCGGCCAAGGAGGAGAAAGACTTTGATTCCCTGCATGGCTACAAACGTTTTGACGATCTGATCAGCGATGACTGACAGTAATGTCGGGCAATTATCTAGTCCTGCGGCAGGGTTAACCTGCCTGCTGTAGCCGCTGCTGATACTTAAGGGCGCAGCGGCACAGTTTGCCCTTGAGTGCCGGGCAGCCGCCGCAGGGGGATTTCTTAAAGGGGTGCAGCGCAAAGCTCATGCTGCCGGTCTGGGGCTTTAGGCTGTGAAGTTGTCCGAGTTCGACAGAAGCTTGATTGGCGGCAATCCAGGTGCCGACTCGGTTTTGTAGTTCTGCCTTGAGCAGTTTCTTTTGCGGTTTTTTGAGCTTCTTCTGCCGGGAGAGTTCAGTGGGCAGTTGCTGCTCTAATGCGCTAACCAAGTCTTTGCCAAGGCGTTTGCGGCTGGACTTGCCAAGTGCGGGTAGCGTCTTTTTCAGTGCCTTATTGGCCTGCTTGTGACATATCTTGGAAACATGCTTGCTTATCTTGGGCATAAACCACTCCACACCTTGCCGGTATCCTCATCACTGGCCAAGCCAAAGCCGGTTAAAAGAAGCCATCAGAAGTGGCCTGACGATAACTTTTGAAAAGGCTGTTTGAAAAGCTGACACCAAAAACTAAAGCTGATTTTAAATGAAAACTATTATCAGTCAATATAAGGTTGAGTTTATAACGCTTGGGTTCTTTTGAGGGCAGGTATTGGCGGGAAACGCTTCGAATAACGGCTGGATAGCAACTGGATATATTGCAGAAAGTCCAAGAACCAAACTTTCAGAGCTAAGCGGTTTTGAATGCAGCTCTAACACTCACATTGGGTAGGGGTCTTGGTTGGCGTCCAGCAAGCTGAGGTAGATCCTGAGCTCAAACTCCAACTGATGGTAATCAGGCTCCATATAGGTGCACAGTTTGTAGAAAGCCTTGTTGTGTTCTTTCTCCTTCAAATGTGCCAACTCATGCACCACCAACATTCGCAAAAAGGCTTCGGGTGCCCGTTTCAGGCGAGAGGAGATACGGATTTCGTTCTTGGTCTTGAGTTTGTGTCCCTGCTTACGGGCGGCGTAGGTATGCAGCCCCAGCGCCTGATGGCTGAGGCTGATCTTGTCGTCAAAACACACTTTGGCAAGCGGGTTTGATTGACGCAGATAAGTTTGCTTCAGCGCTTGGGTATAGTCCCAAAGCGCTTTATCACTGCGGATCTGGTGTAGCTCGGGATGGCGTTTTCGCAGGTATTCTCCCAGCTTGCCCGTTTGGCTGAGCTGCTGAACTTGCTGCCTGATCTCTTCGCTGTAATGGGCCAGATAATCAAAACCGCTCAAGGGGTTAGACCTTCTTGTAGATCCGCATTTGCAAAAAGGCGTAAGCGGCTTCGAAGGCGTTTTGCTGGAACTTTTTCAGCTCCAGGCCGCTGAAGTCCACTTGTGGTGGATTGCGTTTAAGCTGCTCTTTAATGTTTTGTGGTGTCAGCAGGGTTACCGGCAACTTACCCAATTGAATGGCCGCCTCGAACTTGAAGCTGGCAGAGCTGCCAGCCAGTTTGCCTTTGTATTCGCGCTCGATAATCACGACGTGCTCGACCTGGTAGTCTTCCATCAGCTTATCGAAAGCGAATTGGAATTCCCGAATTGCTTCCTGACTGGCAGGGTTGCTCAAGGTAAATGAGTGACGGCGGCAATCGGGAACGTTGAATACGTCCCCCTGGGCGCTCAGCAAACAGATGACGGCTTCGCCGCCTTTTAATTCAACAGCACAAACTTTCATGGTATTCCTTGTGGTTCATCATGCCGCACCGGCGGCTAATGTTAATCTTATGACTCGGAGCCGCTTTCATCGCCGTTATCTACTGGAGCGGGTTTACGCCTCATAGGGGCATCGCCCACATCCACCCCGGTAATAAAGCGCTTGTCTCTGCCTGACTTGGTCTTGCCCGGTTTAGCCGCTGTCTTGCTGCGGCCCTTGGGCTTGCTGGCCTTGGCGTTCTTGGGTTTGTTGCTCTGGCGCTTGGGATCGGCCAGGCCACTGAATTTGGGTTCGAGCCCCTCAAGGGTACTGAGCTCGAAGCGGCGACCGAGAAAGCTCTGCACCTTCTTGAAGTTGAACCAGTCCTTGGGGCCCACCAGAGACAGGGCATCACCCTTGGCGCCGGCGCGGCCGGTACGACCGATACGGTGGACATATTCTTCGGCAAACTTGGGCATGTCGAAGTTGACCACCAAGGAGACATTCACCAGATCCAGACCGCGGGAGGCCACATCGGTTGTCACCAGAATTTGCTGCTGGCCGCGGCTGAACTGATCCATTATCTGGTTACGGGCGCTTTGGCGCAGTTCACCACTGAGCGCCACGGCGCTGTAGCCCTCTTGTTTGAGCTTTTCGGCTAATCTGTCGGTATCCTGGCGGGTGGCGGTGAAGATGATCACCTGGCGCTGTTGTTCGCGCTTTAGCAGTTCAATCAGCAGCGTCTCTTTATGATCCAGATGGTCACAGAGGAAAATACGCTGGTGTATGTCCTGATGCTCGGCATTGGCGGCGCCAATGGCCACATGCTGTGGGTCATTGAGCAAGGTGGCGGCGATATCATTGACCTCTTCATGTTCCAGAGTGGCCGAGAACATCAGGGTCTGCCGCCGTCTATGGTTGGCGGCGTCGTTGATCGCCTTGAGTTGAGGCGCAAAGCCCAGATCCAGCATACGGTCGGCTTCGTCAAGAATAAGCAGTTCAAGCCCTTCCAGATACAGATGGCGTTGTGACAGGTGGTCGGCAATCCGTCCCGGGGTGGCGACGATAAAGTGTGGATCCCGCGCCAGGGCCTTGGCCTGATCGTTGAAGTTTTCTCCGCCAAGCACACTGATGGCTCGATATTGGGTATTGGCAACCAACAGACGCAGCTGGGCGTAGACCTGGTTGGCCAGCTCACGGGTCGGCAGGAGTATCAGTACCCTGGGATCACGCTTACTGAGCGCCTTGGTGGAGATCACCCTTTGCATTGCTGGCAACAAAAAGGCCAAGGTCTTTCCCGAGCCCGTCTTGGATGAGGCCATCAGGTCTTTCCCGGCCAGCGCCACGGGAATCGCTTCACGCTGAATTTCGGTAGGCTCATCGATACCCATATGTTTAAGGGTTTGCAGCAGACGCTGATCCAGCGAAAAATCGGAAAAATGCAAAGGTGAACTCCTCAATAAAAACGACCGCACATTATAACGGCTTTTACGGCGCTGGGCATGTATTTAGTCAAAGGAGTGTCGAAACACTTGCGACTTTTGTTCAAAAAAGTCGCAAGTGTGTGGCCGGAGTCCTGCCGGATAAAATCTGGAGCAGTACTGGCTTCGGGTGTATGCTGCCTTGGCTGTCTAAGCTTAGGCTGCGTGACTGGTAGAAAAATATAAAGGAGAGAGGATGACGCAGAGTCATAACCCTTGTATTGGTATCGCGCTGGGAAGCGGCGCCGCCAAAGGATGGGCCCACATAGGTGTACTCAAGGGACTGGCAGCCATGGGGGTGCATCCGGCTAAGGTCGCCGGTTCATCCATAGGAGCCCTGGTCGGCGCAGCTTATGCTAATGAACGCCTCGAAGAGTTGGAAGACTGGGTACGCAGCTTTTCCAGTTGGGATGTCTTGGGGTTGATGGATATCAGTTGGGGCCGGGGAGGGCTCATCAGTGGTGACCGGGTATTCAGCGCCATTCAGGACCGCATCGGCGATCTCTTGATCGAAGAGCTCAAATACCCCTTTACTGCGGTATCGACCGATCTTTATTCAGGACAGGAGATCTGGTTCAGCCGAGGCGATTTGCGCCAGGCCGTCAGGGCTTCTTGCTCCATGCCGGGGATCATGTCACCTGTGCGTCAGAACCATCGTTGGCTGGTGGATGGCGCTGTGGTTAACCCCATCCCAGTGTCTGTGGCCAGATCCATGGGAGTTGATCTGGTGATAGGTGTCGATCTGCATGGGCACAGACGAGAGCAGTTGCAAATGGTACCTGTGGCACTCAATAGTGCAGAGCCTCAGGCTCAAGGACGGGATATGGCACACGCCTCAGAGAGTGGCTTTATGGATCTGTTGGCCAAGGGTAAGGATTATATTTCCGGTTTGACCGACAAGTTTTCCCTCGGCAACAAGGCCGAGCCTGGGATGCTGGCGGTGATGTCGCAGTCGATGGATATTCTGGAGCAGCGTCACAAGCGTGCACGCTTGATGGGGGATCCACCGGATATCTTCATTGTTCCCAAGGTATCGGACATAGGTACTATGGAGTTTCACCGTGCCGGTGAGGCGATTGCTGCCGGTGAGAAGGCGGTGCAGCAGGCTTCACATCTGATTGATGCGGCGTTGGGGCGGCTGTAAAAGGCATTGCCTGCAACTGATACGTGTGGGCACACTTCCTGCATAGTCAGCACATCATCAGCATCAGGGTATTTCAAGGCGTTTTTTTGACTATTTCCAGCTAGTTAAGGCTAAAAAACGCACAGTTGAATATCTATATGACGGAAAACTGACATGCAGCCTATCCATTCATCAGTGGATCCCAGATTGTCCGGGGTTGATGCCTACGGCGTCAATAATCGTCTTACCAGCGGCAATGGTCTCTCGGTTGTTGATACTGAAACAGTCAATGACAGCAAAAACCAAAGCCAGAACTCGGCCAAAATAGGTCAAGATAGTATCTCTCTTTCCAGTGAGGGACGAAGAGCCGCTAGGGTACAGGAACTGGCCAAGGAGTTTTTCGGCTCTGGTCAGTTCAGTAGTGCCGATTTACCTAAACTCTTGGAACGGCTCTCCGATGAAGGCTTTTTATCGGAAAAACAACTTGGCAGATTGCAAAGCAGTGGTTTGATGGGGGTTGATACTAAGGATAACGCCAGCCTCAAGGAGTTTATTCAGGGGCAGATTGGCCTGCTCAGACAACAGGCCAGCCAAAGCCCTTTACTCAATGCGCTTAAAGGGGCGGACAACCTGATGGGCAATATGGGAATGATGTATTCACCATCAATCTCCTTGGCGGCCAATAAGGTTGCGGCACAGTTGGATACCCTGCTTAAGGGAGAAAATCAAACCGCCGAGAGTGCAGGGAGCAACAGCAATAAGCTAGCGGCCAAGGCCGACTCCGCATTGCAAGATCCACAGCTGTTATCGCGGCTGAGTGGCGTCAGCGCTTTGATGCGTACCGCTGCTGCAGTCGGTAGCCAGCAACAAGCCAGTGGGCAAATCAACAGTTATCTGGCCTTGGCAAAAAGGTAAATTAGGCCCGCCGACTTAGCTTTCGTCCAGGTCCGGGTCAAGGGAAAAATCTCAACAAGTTGTGCTCGTTGGCACTAATCCCAAACTCTTATTCATCATCTCCAATACCATGATCCAGATCATGGTATTGATGGCGGATTTGTCGCTTAATCTCCACATATTGTGCTTGGTTAATAAAACACCACTATATATGGTGTTAAATAAACAACATGGAGACTAATAAAATGCCGGTAGTGATTAAGCGGGACGGGTGCCGTACTCAGTTCGATGAGACAAGAATAAAGGATGCGGTGCTGGCAGCCTCGAGCCACTGCGGTATAGAAGATGAGGACTATGCGGCGACCGTTGCAGCCTTGGTGACTCAGGCCGTGGCTGACAAAGCCGAGGTCAATATCCAGGAGCTGCAGGACAAAGTTGAAAATCTGCTGATGGAAGGCCCTTACAAACAAGTGGCCCGCAGTTATATTGAATATCGTCATGATAGAGACATCTGCCGTGAATCCAGCAGCCGTCTGAACCTGGAGATCCGTGGTCTGGTCGAGCAGAGCAATGCGACTCTGCTCAATGAAAACGCCAATAAAGACTCCAAAGTGATCCCCACCCAGAGGGATCTTTTGGCCGGTATCGTCGCCAAACATTATGCCAAACATCATATTCTGCCCAAGGATGTGGTGGCTGCCCATGAGGCCGGTGAGCTCCACTATCACGATCTCGATTATTCGCCCTTCTTCCCTATGTTCAACTGTATGCTGATCGATCTCGGTGGCATGCTGACTCATGGCTTCAAGATGGGCAATGCCGAGATTGAGACACCAAAATCCATCTCCACGGCGACGGCGGTTACTGCACAGATCATCGCCCAGGTCGCCAGCCATATCTATGGCGGCACCACAATCAACCGCATAGACGAAGTGCTGGCGCCCTTTGTGGCCAAGAGCTACGACAAGCATTATCAAACGGCACTCAAGTGGGGGATTACCGACGCCAAGGCGTTTGCTACCGAACAGACCAAGAAAGAGTGTCACGATGCCTTCCAGTCACTGGAGTATGAGGTCAATACGCTGCATACCGCCAATGGCCAGACACCTTTTGTGACCTTCGGTTTTGGTTTGGGTACCAGTTGGGAGTCACGGCTGATCCAAGAGTCTATTTTGCGGATCCGTATGGAAGGTCTGGGCAAGAACCGTAAGACAGCGGTTTTCCCTAAATTAGTGTTTGCTATTCGCGACGGCATCAACCACAAGGCCGGCGACTGCAACTACGATATCAAGCAGTTGGCGCTCGAGTGTGCCAGTATTCGCATGTATCCGGATATTCTCAACTATGAGCAGGTGGTCAAGGTTACTGGCTCGTTCAAGACTCCGATGGGCTGCCGTAGTTTCCTTGGCACCTATGAGGAAAATGGCGAGTTGTTGCACGAAGGCCGTAACAACTTAGGTGTGGTCAGCCTGAACTTGCCGAGAGTCGCGCTGGAAGCCAAGGGGGATGAAGCCGAGTTTTATCGTATTTTGGATCAACGGCTGGCGATGGCCCGCAAGGCGCTGGATACCCGTATCGAACGTTTGGCCAACGTCAAGGCCCGAGTGGCGCCCATTCTTTATATGGAAGGGGCCTGCGGCGTGCGCTTGCGTGGGGATGATAATGTTGCCGAAATCTTCAAAAACGGCCGTGCCTCTATTTCTCTGGGCTACATTGGCCTGCATGAGACAATCAACGCGCTTTATGGTACAGACACTCATGTGTTTGATGATGAGGTTTTACGGCAAAAGGCCGTGGCTATTGTTGCCTACCTCAAGGCGGCCACTGTGCGTTGGAAAGAGGAAACCGGTTATGGTTTCAGCCTTTACAGCACCCCGAGCGAGAGCCTGTGCAGCCGTTTTGCCAAGCTCGATGCCAAGAGCTTCGGTCTGGTAAAAGGGGTCACCGACAAGGGCTATTACACCAATAGTTTCCACTTGGATGTGGAGAAAAAGGTGAATCCTTACGACAAGCTCGACTTTGAACAGCCGTATCCCGAGCTCGCTAGTGGGGGGTTCATCTGCTATGGCGAATACCCCAATATGCAACACAACCTTGAAGCGCTTGAGAATGTCTGGGACTACAGCTTTAACCGTGTGCCTTACTATGGCACCAATACTCCAATCGATGAATGTTACGACTGTGGCTTTACCGGTGAGTTTAGCTGCACCAGCAAGGGCTTTACCTGTCCCAAGTGTGGCAACCATGAGCCAACTCGAGTATCTGTGACCCGCAGGGTCTGTGGTTATCTCGGTAGTCCGGATGCCAGACCTTTCAACCACGGTAAGCAGGAAGAGGTCAAGCGTCGGGTTAAACACCTATAACGACAAACTGGTTTTAAGGAAGGGGTGAAAATTGCTTCCTTCCCTGAATAAAGGCGCCCCACGGGGCGCCTTGTGGATATAAATATGAACTATCATCAATATTACCCCGTGGATGTGGTTAATGGACCTGGTACCCGGGTAACCCTGTTTGTCTCCGGCTGTGAACATCAGTGCCGGGGGTGTTATAACCAGTCAACCTGGGACCCCCGCTCCGGGCATCCTTTCGATGGGGCGATGGCCGACCGGATCATTGCCGATCTCAACGACAGTCGGATCCCAAGACGTGGGCTATCGCTCTCCGGTGGCGATCCTCTGTTCCCGGGTAATCTTGACGCTATCAAGGCCCTGTTGTTAAGAGTGAAGGAAGAGTGTCCTGGTAAAGATGTCTGGCTCTGGACCGGTTATCGTTTGGATGAACTCAGTCCGGCGCAACAAGCCTTGTTGCCACTTATTGATGTGTTGGTGGATGGCAAGTTTGTGCAGGAGCAAGCGGACCCCTCGTTGAGGTTTCGTGGCTCGGCCAACCAGGTGATACACCTTCTTAAAGAGTCTCAACAAGCACAAAAGTGAAAACTGGTTAACACAATTGCTTTTTCCTGCTAAAAAACCCCGTCACCTCGGCTTGAGTTACTGCTATACTGCTGTCCGGCACAGCAACGGCAACCAGGCCGTCCACTCTCAGAGTGTCAGGATTTTGTAAGGTAACAAAATGAATTTGAAGCAGGAGCTGCAACAGCTCAACGATAAGTTGGATCAGTATCGCCGTAAATTGGCTGCAGCAGAACAACGCGGTGACGGTCCTATTATTGCCCAGTTTCAGCGGGAAATCGCCGCTGTGAACAAGCGCATTGCTGCCGTTAAGGGTCAGCAGAGCCGCCAGCTTGGTAAGCAAGGGCAGGGTATCCGTGATTTGCCATTTAGTCGTGAACTCACCAAGGCCGAACAGGCCGACATGGGCAAGCTCAAGAAGTCTGTTAAGGGCTTGGTCGTGGTGCACCCTATGACAGCTTTGGGTAGAGAGATGGGCATTACCGTCGTGACCGGTTTTGCGCCCAAGGCTTTTTAACTGCCGCAGTGACAGCGAATAATAACCAATGAATTCACTTGGGTATTCCGGTTGGTCAAAAAAACGCATAGAATGACCGACCTGAATACTGAGCACGCTTCACTATTATCTTGATTTTGAAGGATGTTAACCGTCTCAGGGAATGAGAGCAGTCGTTAAGGTTAATTCATGTCTATTAAATTTATCGCCACCGCCAAATTGCCAACCCCTTGGGGGGTGTTTGCCATGCATGGTTTCGAAGATACCGAAACGGGTAAAGAGCATGTGGCACTGACTTTTGGTGAGCTCCAAGCCGATAAACCTATGCTGGGACGGATCCATTCGGAATGTCTCACCGGAGATGCCCTGTTCAGCCTGCGCTGCGACTGCGGCTTTCAACTACAGACCGCGATGCAAAATGTTGCCGAAGCCGGGCAAGGCTTTATTCTCTACTTGCGCCAAGAAGGTCGTGGTATAGGGCTGTTGAATAAGATCCGTGCCTACAAGTTGCAGGACGATGGCGCCAATACAGTGGAAGCCAACGAGCGCTTGGGTTTTCCGGCCGATATGCGCAAGTACGATATGATTGCGCCGATGCTGGAAAAAATCGGTGTCCATCAGGTTCGGCTGATGACCAATAATCCTCGCAAAGTGAAGGCGATGAAAGAGCTTGGCATCGAGGTCATCGAACGTGTGCCACTGCAAGTGGGCAAAAACCGTTATAACGAAGCCTACCTGAAGACCAAGTCGACCGAACTTGGCCATATGATGTCTGAGTATCATTTTACTGAAGACCATCAGGACTGAGTCATCAAAGATGAATCCATAGGGGAAGGCTAAAATGAGTAACGGCTTGAGTCGCTTACTGAAGATAACTTCCCCGTGGCTGCTCCTGTTCGCGGCATCAAGCATTGCCGCAGAGTCCCCTGGCCATGCCCGGCCGCCTGACAACTCCCACTATGCCTTTGGCAGCTATCTAGGTAGCGGGGTTTATCGTGCGTCTGAGCAGGATGCCACTGTCATCAGCTTACCGCTGGACTTTACGCTGGAGCAGAGTGAAGACTCGGAGTTCTTGCTACGCCTGCCTATCTCGGTGGGCTTTTTCAACTATAGCCTCGAAGATGCCGGTGAGTTTGAGTTGCCTTCCAGTGTCGGTACCCTGACTGTGACACCAGGCTTTGAAAAGCGTTGGCGCCTGGATGATAACTGGCGCATTGAGGCCTATGGCGATCTCGGTTTTGGCAGTAATTTTGACCAAGGCGGTAATGTCGCCATCATGGCTGCCGGCATCAGTGGCTTACGTCATTTTGAACTGTGGCAGGCAGATTCTTTGTGGGTGACCCGGTTGAAATTTGCCGCCTACAGTGAACGGGCTTTCAGCATTAGCCAGAGCTTTTCCGTATTGCAAACCGGGGTGGATGTTGGCTTGCCCTATCGCTGGTCCTGGCGGGGGCTGCGGATACAGCCTCGGATATTTGCCTTGGGCTACTGGTACTTTGATCAGCTACAGTTTGCCGGCGATCTCAATCGGGATACTCTGGTGTCCGGCAGTATTGAACTGGGCGCCACCCTGGCTCTTGCCAAGCCAGTGCTTGGCATAGACAGATTGGGGCTCAGCTATCGCAGCGGTGATGGGCTGGAGATCTGGCGCCTGGTGTTCAGCATGCCAATCTAAACGACATCAACCCTTGTTGGCAGCATCTTCATCTTGTTTGGCTTTCTCATTAAGCAAAGAGACCAGTTGGCCGCTGACGGCAGCTATCTGATCTTGCAATAATTTGCGCTCTATTTCGGCAGCCTCTGAGTTATCGCCATTGAGTTGTTGCAGTTCCTGTTGTAACTCCTTGAGTTTGTCCTGCAGCTCTTTAATCTTCTTGTCAATGTCTGACATACCCGAGGTCTCTTCCTCGGCGGCTTTCTGCGCCTTTGATGTCTGCGCTGAACTATTTTGGTGCAGCTTGCCACCTAGATCATCGGCCAGCGCTTGGCGCCCAGCAGAAGAAATATTCACTTTATCTTGGCTGTTTGAGCTTATGGCACTGTTTTCTTGCACTGTGTCTTTGGCGGCCACATTAACCTCGCTCAGGCTTCGGGAACCGGTTCCCTGAGTGACCTGTTGACCTAAACCTGCAATGTTCATTGATAAACTCCTTGGTGACAGTAATTATTGGCGCTGATAGTCGTGAATAGAGTATCGACTCCCAAGAACAGAACTTTAACCGTATTAAAATTAAATTTGTATAAAATATAGCGGCTTGCGTGCTGTATTTGCTTTCGTTAATTGAGTTATTTACCCCAGATATGGGCATTAGTTTGTGGTTTGTCGGCACTGGTTTTTTTGACTGGCTTGGCGTTGATAGCAGGCGCTGAACTGCCCAGCAAATGAGGCGGAATGGGCAAGCCTTTGCTGGTTAGGTAGAGGCGCTCCAATTTTTCCCTGGCCCATTGGGTCTTTCGCAAAAAGGTCAGACTCGATTTAATGCTGGGATCATGGCTAAAGCAGCGCACCCTTATCCTTTGTGCCAGGCCATCAAAGCCGTACTGCTCAACCATCTCTGTGAGTATCGTCTTGAGTGTCAGGCCGTGCAGGGGATCTTTATTGGCTTGAGGGGAATTGGAAAATGTCATCAATGAGCCTTGGCATGTGGTGATAAGAAGCGGCAATAGTATAGCAGCTTTAATCACTAAGCCTTAAAAGTTCGATGCGCAAGTCGATTTGTCGGTTCAGTAAGTCTCATGGCGGAACCAATGGGGCGGGCGATTATTCAGTTGTAGTTCGCTTGGGAGTTTGTGTGCAACCGTTGTGCGTAAAAGACCGGGCCCATTAATGGGCCCGGCGGTCGTGTCAGCGCGGCTTAACGACCGGCGCTGGCCTTGAGGGTATAGTAGCCACCACCATTGTATACCGCCTGATAACCGGCGTTATCCAGCGACTCCTTGGCAATGCCTGAGCGGCGACCGCTACGACAGTAGACAACTACAGGGGTGTCCTTGGCAATGCCCTGTTTGGCGAAGACTTCGACTATCTGCTCAAAGGGGATATTGATAGCCTCTGGCAGGTGTCCCTCGGCGTATTCTTCCGGGGTTCTGACATCCACCAGCATGGCGCCCTGGGCGACCTTGGTCAGCGCCACCTCGGGAACCATCTGCTCGGCGCGAACGCTGAGGCTCAGCAATAGACCAAACATCAGAGTCGTTAGCCACAGGAGTTGGCGTTGGGTACGGGTTACTATTTTCACTTACATTCCTTAATCAGTGGGCCTTGGCCTGTTCAGCCTCCGTTTTCATACCGAATTTACGCATCAGCATGCTGGCAGGACAAAAGCCGGTAAAAGCACTTTGGAATAGGTTAGCGCCAACAAACAGAGTTAGCCATACAAAATTGTGATGGACAGTGGCGGTTAACAGTAATGACAACATCACCATAAATCCGGCAAAGGCCATAGTGGCACGTTCTACAGACATTTTAAGCTCCTTTGGCCGCTTGGGCCTGGTTGATTACTGAGTCGATGCGCTTGCGCATCAGGGCATAGTAAAGTACCGGGATCACCACCAATGTCAGCAGGGTGGAGATCAGGATCCCGAAGATAAGGCTGATGGCCAGACCGTTGAAGATCGGGTCATCCAGAATAAACATGGCGCCTATCATGGCCGCCAGGGCGGTGAGCATAATAGGTTTGGCCCGCACGGCGCCGGAGTGAATGACCGCCTGTTCAAATGGCACTCCGGCAGCGGTTTCCTGGTTGATAAAGTCCACCAGGAGTATGGAGTTACGTACTATGATCCCCGCCAGCGCTATCATGCCTATCATGGAGGTGGCGGTGAACTGGGCGCCGAGCAAGGCGTGTCCCGGCATGACCCCGATAATGGTCAAGGGGATAGGCGCCATAATGATCAGCGGTACCAGATAGGAACGGAAGTGGGCCACCACCAGGAGATAGATGGCAATCATGCCGACCCCATAGGCCAGGCCCATATCACGGAAGGTTTCATAGGTGATCTTCCACTCGCCATCCCAGAGTACGCTGATGGCATCCAGGCCATCGGGTTGGCTGAAATAATGCTGGTTGAAGCCAAGGCCACCTTCTGAGTCGATATCTGCCGCCATTTCAAACATGCCGTACAGTGGGCTGTCGAGCGGCCCGGCCATGTCGGCAATCACCATGATCATCGGGATCATGTTTTTGTGAATGATGGGCGCGTCTATCTGCCCCTTGCGGATTGTCACCAATTCGGCCACGGGCACAGTGCCGCCATGGAGGCTGTCGAGGCGCAGGTTGAGTACTGAAGTCAAATCCAGTTTGTCGGCTTCAGGCAGTTCCAGACGAATGGGCACGGGGCGCTTTTGCATTGGCTTATGCAGTACGTTGATATCCTTGCCGCCGACAGCGGTGGCCACCAGATCCACTATGTTGGCGTAGGGCACGCCCAGCAGACTGGCCTTGCTGCGGTCGATAAGTACCTGCCATTTCTGTTGTGCCGCCGGCAGGAAGATATCGATATCCACCACATCCTCGGTCGTCTGGAACAGGGACTGCAGCTCTCTGGCCGCCTGCTGGCGAATGTCTTGGCTGGGGCCATAGACCTCGGCCACAATCGGCGACCACACAGGTGGGCCTGGGGGCACTTCCACCACTTTGACATTGGCGTTGAAGCCCCGGGCGATTTGCTGCAGCGGGCCGCGTACTGCCAGGGCTATGCTGTGGCTGTCTCTGTCCCTGTGCTGTTTGTCACTGAGATTGACCTGAATATCGCCAAGCTCCTGACTGTTGCGGACAAAGTAATGCCTGACCAGGCCGTTGAAGTTGATCGGGGCATGGGTGCCGGCATAGAGCTGCAGATGCTGCACTTCGGGTACAGTCACCAGATAATCGGACAAGGCCTTGAGGACTTTTTCCGTCTGCTCCACCGGCGTGCCTTCCGGCATATCCACCATCACCTGGAATTCGCTCTTGTTGTCGAAGGGCAACATCTTGAGCACCACCAACTGGCCAACGGGCAGGGCAACGGCCATGCCTATCAGCACAAACACGCCGGCCGCCATGCCTACTCGGGCCTTGCGGCTCTCGAGGAATGGCTTGATAAGCCGGGTAAACAGCTTGAGCATTACAGGGCTGGTGTTGTCGCTATGCCCCTCGCCACCCTTGTGTCTGAGCAGTTTGTGACTGAGCCAGGGAGTGACCACAAAGGCCACCGCCAGGGAGATTAACATGCCCATGCTGGCGTTGATGGGAATAGGGCTCATATAGGGGCCCATCAGCCCCGAGACAAAGGCCATCGGCAGCAATGCCGCAATAACGGTAAAGGTCGCCAGAATGGTGGGGCCACCCACTTCATCCACGGCAGCGGGAATGAGTTCACTCAGGCTGCGTTTGCCCATGGCCATATGACGGTGGATGTTTTCCACCACGACGATGGCATCGTCCACCAAAATACCTATGGAGAAGATCAGTGCAAACAGGGATACCCGGTTGAGGGTAAAGCCCCAGGCCCAGGAGGCGAAAAGGGTAATCGCCAGGGTAATGACAATCGCCACACCCACCACCAGTGCCTCGCGCATTCCCATGGTGAACACCACCAGGATAACCACAGCGGCGGTTGCAAAGATCAACTTGAAGATCAGAGTGTTGGACTTGTCAGCCGCCGTTACGCCATAGTTGCGCGACACGGTGACATTGACATTGTCCGGAATAAGCAGGTTACGGCTCTTTTCCACCTTGGCAAGGATAGCATCGGCCACATCCACGGCGTTTTCACCCGGTTGTTTACCTATGGCTATGGTCACTGCCGGGAAGACGCCTTTAGCTTCTGCTTCGGCGTTGTGACCGTTCTGATGCCAGGCGCCATAGAGGGGGACATCGGCCTTGAGGCTGATATCGGCAATATCACTGAGGAACACTGGGGCGGCCTTGCCTTGGCTGTCATTGTGCACCGCGACCACCAGTTGCTGCACATCCTCCAGCGAACGCAGGAACTGGCCGGTCTGCACCCTGATCTCCTGGTTATCTTGCACCAGAGACACGGGCATGGAGACCGCATTGTTGGCGCCGAGCGCCCGGTTGATGGCATCGAAGCTGACACCATAAAAACTCATTTGGGCCGGATTGATGCGCACATTGAGCACCAACTCATGGGACCCCATGGACTCGACATCTCGGGTGCCGGGAATGCGCTTGAGTTCGGTTTCGAGCCCATGGGCCACATGAGTCAGTTGCTGAGCCGAGACACCGGGATCCTCTGACCAAAGAGTCAGGCTGACAATGGGCACATCGTCTATGCCCATGGGTTTTATCAAGGGATCGCCCACTCCCGCGGCTCTGGGCAGCTTGTCCAGGTTGGAATAGATTTGATTGTAGAGTTTGACTATCGCCTCGTTGCGGGGCACACCCACCTCAAAGATGACGATGATCATAGCGCCATCGGGCTGCGAGAAGGAGTAGAGGGTATCTATGCCTTTTATCTGCGAGATCACCTCTTCGGCCGGCAGGGTAACCAACTGCTCGACTTCGGTCGGTGTGGCGCCGGGGAAGGGGATAAACACATCGGCAAAGGTCACATCTATCTGAGGCTCTTCCTCCTTGGGAGTGACCAAAATGGCAAACATCCCCAGCAACAAGCCCAGCAGGGCCAGGAGCGGCGTAATGGCACTGAGCTGGAAACTGGCGGCAATGCGGCCGGAGATGCCGGTGTTATTTTCGCTGTGATTAGCCATGAGTTCCCCTTACTTGGCCTGGCGCTGCTCGAGCAGCAACTGATAGGCGTTGGCGGCGACTATGTCTCCGGCTTCGAGTCCTGCCAGTATGGTCACGCCATCGTCACGCACATCTCCCAGACGTACCTGTTGCAGGACAAAGTTATCGCCGCGCTTGAGGTAGACGGCCGACAGCTCATTGACGCTGTAAAGCGCTTCTTTGGGCAGCACTATCTCCTGGCGTTTGTCTATGGCAAAGCGCACCTTGACGAAACTGCCGGGCAGTAGATCGCCTGTGTTGGTCGGCAGTGGCAGTCTCACCTGAAAGGCGCGGCTCTGCTCATCACTGAAACCAAAGACCTTGGGGGTAGTGACGTCAAAACTGCGGCCATCGGCTAGGCTAACCGTCATCTTGTCTGTGGCTTTGGCGGCTTGAAGAAAACGCTGCGGCAGTTGCATCACCACCCGCATCTCATCGTCGGCAAAACCGGACAGGAGCGGCTGACCGGGAGCCACCGTCTCTCCCTCCTCCACATGCCTGGCCGTGACTATGCCAGCATATGGCGCGCTGACGACTGTGTATTTCAGTGATTCCTTTGCCTGAATGATCCTCGCCTTGGCGGCGCTGGCCGCTTGGGAAGCTGACTTGGCATTGGCTATGGCCTGATCCATTTGGCCGCGGGAAATCGCGCCCTTGGGAAACAGTTCCTGATAGCGCTTGAGCGTCAGCTGCGCTTCGGTATCCAAGGCTCTGGCTCTGGCGTATTCCGCCTCGGCTGCCGCCAGGGACGCGCCTTGCTCTTCACTGGTGATCTCAAGCAGCGCCGCCCCGGCGGGGACTCGGTCGTTGACATCAAAGTAAAGCTTGAGGATCCGTCCCGAGGTCTGGGCCGACACGGTTGCGGCCTTGACCGCCTCGAGCCTGCCGTCCAGAGTCAGCAACTGGGTGTGCTCTGTCTGCTGGACGGTAAGTGTCGTCAGATCTGCAGCATTAAGTGTTTGATTGAACAATAAAGCAGGCAGTAATAGGGTCAGTATTGATGTTATTTTAGGCATGAGCTGCTCTCGAATAAAGTCCATGAGAAAATTCTAATGAATAAAGTGTGGAGCTGCAACTGTTAATTGTTCAGTATAGTTAAATAAGTTATCAAGGTCGTCACGAACGGGCACAGGATAACGGCTAAAAGATCAAGAACTTTGGTCTAAGTTTAAAGCTTTTGACACTGCCGATATTGGGTGGATTCTGAACAAAGAAGCGCTGGATATCTGTCATGTATCCAACATCAGGGGGAAGTGAATATCCTGAAAAGGAGTGAATACTCCTTGGCATAAATAGCTGGCGGGTTTTTTTGGACAATCTATCGCCTTGGTGAAATCGCTTGCTAATGGTTTTTCGCCGCTAGCCGGTTGTTTTAAAATAAAAAGACCGCCCCAAAGGGCGGCCTTGTCAGCTTAAATTTGTTGGAGTTTTGGCTCAGAACTGATAGCTGTACTGCACTGAGTAGTACATGGCTTCTGATTTGGTAATGGCGTTAACCGGGCCAACTACTGCACTATTTTCTACCAACTCAACCTCTTCACCTTTAACAAAGGCCATGCCGAAGTCGATGGTTTGATGTTGGTTGATGTGGTAGCTCAGGCCAGCGGTGAACCATTGACGGTCAGAGTCTGGGATGGAGATAGAGCTGATTTCATCAACCACACCATTGTCGAACATGTAACCTGCACGCACTGTGAACTGCTCATTGATGTCGTAGGTTCCGCCTACACTCATCAACCAGGAGTTTTTCCACTGGTACTGTTTCAGAGGGGCGTTAACATTGTTGGCAATCACAGTACCGGTACCATAAATGCTGCTGACACCATCTTTGGCAGTAATTTGATCAAAGTTGCCCCAGCGGGTGTATTGAGCCGTGTAATGAACCGCAAAGTTTTCGGTTAACTGGTGGAAACCGGCCAACTGGAAGATATCGGCCAAAGGCACTTCCAGCTCATCAAACAGGGTTGACGCGAAGTTGCCTGTTTGGCCTAAAGGTGTCAGTGTCGCAATATGGCCACTCACATCGACATTGGGGCTGTAACGGTAGCTCAGGCCAAAACGGTTGTTCTCATTCAGCTCAAGCGTGGCACCAACGATGCCGCCAATACCCCAACCATCGGCATCCACATCGACCAAGGGCATTTGCTTGTAATAGCGATCCAGGTTGCCTTCGCCATAAACCAAATCCAGTCCGACGCCCAGACTCAACATATCATTGATGCGGTAAGACACACTGGTGTTGAAGTTGATGGTGGTTACTTCGGTATTACCGATCAGATCATAGGGAGCCGCAACTGTCTTGCTATTGACCAATGATGCGCTGTCTGTGCCGGTACCGAAGTTGGAAAAGGCCGCAAAACCGACAGCCCATTTATCGTTCAACGGCTGGATGTAATAGATGTTGGGGATCCATTTGACGCTGCCTGCATCATCAATTCCACCCAGATCCACCTGGCCACCCATGAAGTTAACGTCTTTGATATCTACCTGGACGTCTACAGTAGTGACACCAACCGAGATAGCGGCTTTGTCAAACAGTGCCATGGCGGCTGGGTTACGGGATAACACAGATGCGTTATCGGCGATCACGGCATCACCGGCAAAGGCGCGGCCGATACCTGTGGCAGATTGGCTGTTGAGTTGGAAACCGGCTGCCAGAGATTGGCCACTGATCAGCGCGACAGAAACTGCGATAAGAGTCTTGTTGAAATACTTCATTATTATCTTCTCTTTTTATGTTTGCAGGTTGGCTGTCAGTCTTTAACCCCCACAGACACCCGCCTATTTAATCCCGTGCATCTTATGGAGGCCCTGTACCGCTAACAACTCCGACCAGATGTGATTTTTTGTAATATTTTGGTTAATTTCAGCGAATGTGCAGCGAACGTGTGACGAACTTACAAATATGGATGGAGCTGTAAAAGCAGCAATAGCTGAATTTAAGGCGTTTGGAGGTACTCACTTGGCATGTTGCGCCGCTGTGAATTTGAGTGAAACAATAAATTACAAAGCTGCGGTGCGTTTGGCGTACAAGTGTACGCCAAACCCTGGAAAAGGCGTTGAAGAGTCATATCTGAAACAGAGTTAGAGGCTCTGTTTGAAGTGCTTGAATTGCACCTCTGTGACCTCGGATGGCGGCGATAAAAGGCTTATCACAACCCCGGCCAAGGTGGCTAGAATGAATCCAGGCAATATTTCATAGAGAGCGAAGATACCGCTTTCCAATTGTTTCCAGATGATTACTGTCAAGCCGCCAACCAGGATGGTAGCAATGGCACCGTTACGGCTGTAGCCACGCCAAAACAGCGATAGGATCACCACAGGGCCGAAGGCGGCACCGAAACCGGCCCAGGCATAACTTACCAGCCCAAGGACGCTCGCTTCCCGATCTAGGGCTATCACAGCCGAAATGATGGCAATGGCCAATACGCCGATACGACCGACCAACATCAGCTCCTTGCTTGAAGCCTCGGGTCTGAGCCATTTGCGGTAGAAGTCTTCGGTGATCACGCTGGAACACACCAGCAGCTGTGAGTCTATGGTGCTCATGATGGCCGACAAGATCGCGGCGATCAGCAGGCCACCAATCCAGGGGTTGAATGCAGCCTGCGTCAGGTGAATAAATACGGTTTCCGGGTTTTTGAGCGGCGCATCGGCAAAATAGAGCGTTCCGGCAATGCCGGTTGCTAGGGCACCGACCAGGGAGATCAACATCCAGCTCATGGCGATGCGGCGAGAAACTGGTAGATCCTTGACGCTGTTAATCGCCATAAAGCGCGACAGAATATGGGGCTGACCAAAATAACCCAGCCCCCAGGCCAGAGCCGACAGCAGGCCTATCAGGGTCAACTTATGGCTCCATAACGACAACATGGCCGGGTCCAGGGTCTCCAGGCTTTGGTTACTCTCTGGTTGGGTAAACATACTGACCGGGACTATCAACAGGGCGATTAACATCAAACAGCCCTGGAAGAAATCTGTCCAACTGACCGCAAAAAAACCGCCGACAAAGGTATAGGCCACTATTACGGTGGAACCTATCAACAGCGCCGTCAGGTACTCGAGGCCAAAGACATTGCTGAACAGCACGGCGCCGCCCACCATGCCGGAGGAGGCGTAAAAGGTGAAAAACAACAATATGGTGACGGCAGAAACCAGTTTCAGAAGGCCGCCCTCGTCGTTGAAGCGCTTCTCGAAAAAGTCTGGCAGGGTGAGGGCATTGTCGGCCATCTGGGTATAGATCCGCAGGCGTTTGGCGACTAGAAACCAATTGAGCCAGGCACCGAGCAACAGGCCTATTCCCATCCAGGCCTCGCCCAAACCGCCGAGATAGACGGCGCCGGGTAAGCCGAGCAGCAACCAGCCGGACATATCGGAGGCGCCGACACTGAGGGCGGTCACCGCCGGCCCCATCTTGCGGCCGCCGAGAATATAGTCATCGACCGAATCGGTCGCCTTGTAGGCCCACAGGCCTATCCCCATCATCAGGGCCAAATAACC
This sequence comes from Shewanella carassii, assembly GCF_019670705.1. Lineage (NCBI taxonomy): Bacteria > Pseudomonadati > Pseudomonadota > Gammaproteobacteria > Alteromonadales > Shewanellaceae > Shewanella > Shewanella carassii. The sequence continues at coordinate 2,751,916 of NZ_AP024618.1, read as the reverse complement.
CAGAAAAGTTATCATTACCGGGGTTTCAATATGCATGCTGGTTTACACTTATGTGTTGTTGTTTGGCGCGGATACTAGCAAAAGTTTGCTTAAGCGCCCAATGTTGATGGTTTATGTGAGGCAGAACTGACCAGTCCCGATGGTACGGGACTGGGACTGGGGAACGCTATTTCTTATATAAAACTTTGTTTTATTTCTTTTTTAATTTTTTCTATGTCTTGAGGGTATTCGGCCACCAAAACCAGGTAAGCCGAGTCAGTTTTGACAGCCTCGCCCCGGTATTCGCTATCGGCAAAGGCTTCGGCCAGCATCACCCTGTGTTCAGGGGGGACAATAAACACTGTCACCTTGCCGCGTTCACCGGCCAACACCAGGTGAATACTCTCTATTCCCTGAAAATCGCAGAAGGTGCTGTAAAATACCCGTCCTGGTTGGCTGTTGAATCTGACTGTTTCCAATCCTTTGAGCGATGCCAGTTCGGCATTGATCGCTTGATAAGAGATATCGGCATTACTGGTCATGGCCATGGTTTCATGACGCACATGGGCGAGGGCGTGTTGACCTAAGTCCACCGGCCCCTGGCGCCAGAGACTGAAACTGACTCCGGCAACAAAGGCGACGGAGGCAGCCATCGCCAACATCCAGCCTGTACGTTTACGTTGATTATGGTGCACGGCCAACTGTTGTTTCAGCAGCAGTTTTTCGGCCAGATTTTCCGGAACCGGGAGTTTGAGTGCCGAGTTAATTTTGTCATCGAGCGCCTTAAGCTCGGCGACAAAGGCACGATTGCTTTCACTTTGAGCAAGGGCGTCCAGAAATTCGGGATCCTGGTTATAGGGGTCGCCATAGGCCTGGCGGCGAAACTTCAGCTCATCCATTGGATTGACCTCTGACTTTAGAGTGCTCCAGTAGCTCTTTTAACTGATTTCTGGCCCGAAACAAGCGGGTCATGACAGTATTGGGGTTCAGATCCAATAATTGGGCGATTTCATCGCCACTGAATCCCAATATTAACTGTAATAACAAAGGCTCACGGTATTCGGGTTCCAGCTGGGCAATTTGACGCCTGAGCAGATAATGCTCTATATGGTCTTCCTGACTCATGGAGTCGTTATCCTGCCAGAGCTCTTCGCCGATATCGGCATAATCAAACTGCTTACGCTCAAAGCGACGGGCATTTTCCCGACGTAAAATAGTGATTAACCACGCCTTGGCCGCATTGTCATCCTTCAATGAATCCAGCGAGCGCCAGGCCCGGAGAAACGTTTCCTGGGTAATATCTTCGGCTATATGGCGATCGCCGCAAAGCCAGAAGGCGTAGCGGTAGATATCGGCATGCAGCGCCCTGACCAGGCTATCGTAACGTCTTTGTTTATTCAGCATGTCAGAAATGACCGCATCATTAGACTTTTTCTTTCGCCAGCTATCGAACATTTTCATGCTTGTTTTATTTTTGTCATCGTTAAGCTTAATGGCGTTGCAGGTATTCTGGCAAATGGCGGTGGCATAAAGTGTGTCTAAACCATGAATTGGACTGAGTTTTGCAATATTAACGGATAAAACTCTAAGGCTATTAGCAATATTTTTTGTTTATCTCGCAACTTTTTGATGACAATCGCGAGGCCGATAGCATGACTATGGCGCTAGTTTATGTTGCAACTCCCTCGTTATCTTTAACGAATGTTCAATAGCGGACGAATGAGCTGATGTTAATGGATAAGCATCTCCTCCAATGGGTATGCCGCCTAACCATAACGTTAGCCATAACTTTAGCTTTAACCATGGCGCGGCTTCGCGGCGGCGGATCAGACACTGAAGTTCATTGGGATTACCCCGGGCTTAACAAGCCACTAGCTTGATGAGCCCGGGGCGTGCTGTTAAGGATTCAGCGGCGCCAGCACTGAGGTCGAATCAGCCGCCTTGGAGTATTGGCTCTTGAAGCGCTCAAAGGCTTGCAGCAGCGCCGGGAAATACTGAGTGGGATCGCCGCCTTGTTTGCCATAGCGGCTGGCTTGAATCTTGGCGACGATGGCGGCCAACTCAGGTGCCAGTTTAGGCAGTTCATCGAGTGTGACGCTATGGCCCGTGATATCACTGAGTTCCAGTAGCAACGCCTGGAACACCCGGCTCAAGTCCCCTTGTTGACAAGCCTGGCTCAATCCCGGCCGGGTTTGGCTTGTTTGAGCTTGCGCCACTGTTGCCGGAGCGGTTATCGCTTGCTGTTTGCGCGCCTTTAGCCACAGCACACAGGTGGCCAGCCACAGCGACGCAAACAGGGCGGTCAACCAAGGCCAGAAGCCTGCGCTGAGGTTTGATTCTTCCTGCGGCGGGTTGATGATGGGCTGCGGCATATCGGCCGCGGGGGCTACTTGGATAGTGCGCGCCGGCAGCAGGGCGAACTCCTGCTGCTTTAAATGCGGATTCCACCAAGGCACCTTGATCTCCGGCAGGGTATAACTCCCCGGCTTGGAGGGCACTATGGCAATGGTTTGGGTCAGCTGAGATACCAGTTGGTTGTCGCGAACAAAGGTCTTGCGCTGCGCCTTTTCCGGATAGCTCTTGAGATTGTCCGGCAAGCTCAGTTTCAGCTCTGGCAGGCTGGTTTCATCGGCATTGGATGCCAGCAGTGTCAGGTTGCGGGTAATAGGGCGGCCCACTTCAAAAGTCTGCTTGTCGTCCCATTCCTCTTTGAGCATCACCAGATCCGATACCAGCCAGTCGCCGTGATATTCGGCCGGGATCGGCTTGATGCTGATCAGCATGCTGTCGCTCTGGGCCTGCATGGGGCGGCTTTCCTGGAAGGTAAACATGCCCCTTCTTGGGGTATCGACCAGCACATCACCCGAGAAGTTGGCACCGGAAATCGCCAGCTCGCCCGGCTCATCGGCTATGATGCCGTAGCTGCGCTCTATCACCCGAAAACGGCGGCCGTTGACGATTTCACTGCTTTCTTTATCCTCGCCGAGCTGTTTTATCTGGGCGCCACTGATAGAGGGGGCCGACAACACTCCACGCTGCAGCTCAACGGCCAGAAAGAGTTTTACCTTGTAGGTGAGCAGCTGGCCGACATAGGCCTCCTTGGCCGAGATACTGGTACGCAGGAACAGGTTTTTTTGTGCCTCCGGGCGGCTACCGGCCGGCATCACCTTCAATTCGATGGCATCGCTGCTGACGCCATCGATACTCAGGGCCGGAATAGTGACCTGACCTGTGGTTTTGGGGGCCAGCATCACTTGCCAGCGGGTTTCCTTGCGGGCATCAAAATTGATGATCTGGGTACTGCGACTGACGCTGGTGCGACCGACGATAAAGTCTTTCAACAGGGCCGAGGTGTCCAGTGCCTGGGCTTCGAGTTCATCATCTGCCACCACGGACAGCATAAAGTACTCGCTTTCGGTCACGGGATTGCGATCGACCGAGGCCTGAAGCTGTGTCAGTGCCAGTGCCTTGAGCGGCAGCAGGCACAGAAGCAATAGAGGAATAAGTCTAGTTACCACTGTTCATTGTCCTTGGGTGTCTCGCCGCGCTGGCGGCGTTTTTGATACTCGAGTTGCATCTTGTTGCGCAGCAAAATGGCCGGGTCATCTACCAATGCCTTCAGCGCCCGCTCCATTTCGGGGGGCAGGGGCTCGGTGTCATCGAGTGACGAGGCGGCAACTTGTGCCTTAATCTGTTCATCACTTTGCTCATCGTTTGGGCCTTCTTGTTGCTCGGCAAGGCTCGCCGAGTTGGCTTTGTCGGCATCAGACTCTGAGCCATCCTGTTGACCCGCACCGTTTTGACTTGCAGCTGTGCTTGACTCATTTTGCGGCTCTTGCTCTTGCGGCAAAGCAGCCTGCATCTCAGGCTCAGAGTCTGCGCCGGTGTTATCCTCGGCATTTTGCGGGTTCTGAGCGCCTTCGGCATTCTTATCAGCGTCCTTCTCGGCGGCATTGTCAGCATCATTTTGCTGCGAGTCGGCAGAGGAAGGCTCGCTATTCTCTTTGTTAGCGTCTTTATCTGAGCCCTGGTGCGAGTCCTTGCTTGAGCCTTGGTCGGCTTGGCTGTCTTGACCTTGCTCTTTGCTTGGGTTTTGGCCCTGGCTGTTGTCACCTTGGGCGCTGTCCTGACTGCCCTGACCGCCTTGACTCTGGTCGTTGCCAGACTGAGAGCCTTGTTGCTGTTGAGCCTTTTGTTGCTCGCGCAGTTCATCGGCTAAGACCTTATTTGCAGCAGCATCCTGCATTTGGGGATCTTTTTTCAGCGCCTCTTGGTATCTCTTGGCGGCCTCCTCGAATTGGCCAAGCTGCATCAGGGCATTGCCTTGGTTGTATAAGCCTGTGGCACTGCCATCTTGCTCGAAGGCTTGCAGCGCACCCTGATAATCGCCGCTGCGGTAGCGGGCGCTGCCTTGCCAGGCGGGGTCAACAAACTTGTCGGCGGCAGTGGCAAAATCCTCTTGCTTGAATGCCTGCATACCCTGTTGATCCCGGGTTTGCCAAAGGTCATCCCAGCCGCTTGCCTGGCTAGATGGGCTGACAAGCAGGCCAAGGCTCAAGGGCAGCAATAGCACCGGCAGGCCGCTGCGAAAGCTTAAAAGCAGCGGCAACAACAGCAAGAATGCCAGATAGGGGCCAAGGTCGACCCAGGTATCGCCGGCAAGATCTGTTTCTGTGGCATCCGAGCTGGTGGCGAGCCACTGCACCAGCGTTTGCAGATCCTTGCCGTCGTTGCTGTAGGGCACCAAAATGCCGTTCCCGGCACTCGCCAGCTCGCTGAGCATGCCAAAGTCGGTGGCCGGTACTACCACTTCATTTCGGCTGTCCTTGAGCAGTTGCCCATCCGGCAGCCTTATCGGTGCACCCTGGGATGAACCTATCGCCAGAATGCCCAAGCGGTAGTGACTGCCCTCAATCGCCTGTCTGGCGGCGTTGAGCTGACGGCTGCCGACGCCATCTGTTATCAAGATGATATCGCCCTGCAGGTGGCCGCCCTGGCTGAGCAGCTCCTTGGCTTTCTCCAGCGCCGCGGTTAAATTGGAGCCGCGCACTGGCATGATGGCCGGGCTCAGGGTTGGCAACAGATTGAGCAGGGTGTTGCGATCCCGGGTCAAGGGGCTGATGATAAAGGCATCACCCGCGTAGGCCAGCAGCGCGGTTTCCCCCTCATTGAGTTGCCCCAGCAGATCCGTGGCGCGGAACCTGGCCTGGGTCAAACGGTTGGGGGCGGCGTCTGTGGCATACATGGACAAAGACATATCCATCACCAGCACCCTTCCTGTGCTGCTGGCAAATACCGGCAGGGGTTTCTTGTAGAGCGCCGGGCCGCTTAAGGCCAGTACCGCCACCAACCAGGCCAGACCAAGCCAGGGCAGGCGGTTTTGGCGACTTTTGCTGCCTTGGGTCAACAGCAGTGGCGCCAGATGCGGCGCAATATAACGATCCCAGTCAGATTGGCCCGTTTGACGGCGACTTTGCAGCACTAACAGCAATGCCAGTGGCACTAAGGCCCACAGCCATTCGGGACGGATAAAGTGCAAACTCATGATTTCCTCCCCCAAGGCCTTGGCCAGACGCTGAGCAACAGGCTTTGCAGCTGCAGCAGTACGCTCAGTGCCAGCGCAAGTCCCAGCGGCCAGTAAAACAGCTCGGATTGCGGCCGGTAACTGAGGGCGTCACGGCTGACGGGCTCCAGCTTGTCGATTTCCTGATAGATCTGTTCCAGTTCTTCGGTATTCCGGGCACGGAAATAGCGCCCCTTGGTGGCATCGCTTATCCGTTGCAGCTGGGCTTCATCCAGATCCATCGAGGGGTTGACCCGCTCACGGCCAAACAGGGTGCGACGCTCCATCACATCGGCGCCCACACCTATGGTGTAGATGGTGATGCCGCGCTTGGCGGCAATGGCTGCGGCCTGATCCGGCACTATGCTACCGGCATTGTTGGAGCCGTCGGTCAAGAGCACCAACACCCGGTTGCTGTCTTTTACCTTATCGAAGCGTTTTACCGCCAGGGCAATGGCATCGCCAATGGCGGTCTGTTTGCCCACCAGGCCGATTTGGGCTTCCTTGAGATACTGAGCCACAGAGCGTCTGTCCTGAGTCAGTGGCGCCTGCAGATAGGCGGCATCGGCAAACAATATCAGGCCGATACGATCGCCGGCGCGGCGCTCGATAAAGTCGCTGACCACTTTCTGGATCAGGGTGAATCTGTCTACCGCCTTGCCATCGAGCACCATGTCTTCAATTTGCATACTGCCGGAGAGATCCACCGCCAGCATCAGGTCCCGCCCCTCTGTGGGCAGCTCTATGGGATCGCCGAGCCACTGTGGCCGGGCGATCGCCAGCAGCAACAGGCACCACAGCAGCCAGAGACTCAAGGGCGCTCTGCTTTTGCTTTGTTGCTGCTCGCGGGCATGGGCATCGACGCCGGGCAGTTGCAGTTGGCCGCCGCTGTTGACTGCGGGGCGATAGGCAAGCAGCAGCGGCAATGGAATAAGCAGCAGTAACCAGGGCCAATGGAGGGTCAGCATCTTGGTTTACCTCCCTTGGCAAAGTGTTTCGGCGCGCGCTTGAGCCAGCAAACACAAAGCGCCCGCAACTCGGCAGGGGCTGCGCTCGGTTGGCCACTGTATTGATTTTCGAGCAAAGAGGCGAAGCGACCACGCAGCTTGGCTGGCAGTGCGTTATCCAGATACTCGGCCCAGGGTTTGCCGCTGAGTCCGGCCACCTGGGCACGCTCACCATAGCTGATGGCGGTGCGTTTCAACAATGCGCTCATCTTGGATAGCAGCTCCGGGTCCTGGTCCTGCAGCTGCGTCAGTTCAGCCATGGCGGCTTGAGCCACCGCCTTGTGAGCCTTGGCTGCCTGCAGGCGCCGATAGCCAAAGAATGCCGCGGCGCCAAGCAGTAACAAGGCCAGTAGCATCAGCAGCCAAATACCGGGAGCCGGAGGCCAAAAGGGCACCTCGGCCGGTAGTTGAATATCCTTGAGCGCACTCAGCGCCGGATTGGCTTGATTGGGATTCATCTTAACAGTGTCAATTGTTGATTGAGGCGCCGGCCGGCATCCAGAGTGCGAACCGGGACCTTGAGTTGTTGCATCAGGGTATCAAACTGCGCCAGGTTGGCGCGCTGACGACCGAGCCAGGCATCATAACCGCTGCGATCCAGGATCAGGCTGCGGCCCGACTCCCGTACCGGCAGGGCAAACTGCCGCGGCAGCTCAAGTGTGCCTTGGCGCATGGGATCTGTTACCACAAAGGCCGCCAGCTCGCAGTGGCGTTTGAGTTCCGACAGCGCCTGCTGACATTCGCTGCCAAAACCGTTGCCGTCTGTGATTATCCAGATAAGGGAGCCGGGTTTGGCCAGTCGTGCCAGACGCTGACAGGCCTGGAGCATTAACGCCTGACCATCTTCATGGGGGCTGTCCAGCGCTTCGAGCTGCGACTTGTGTACCGCCACCAGCGCCGATATCAGTGCCAGGATCCCCTGATTGCGTGCTCTTGGCTTAAGCTCTCTGTGGGCGCTATCGCCCACCACCAGCGCGCCGAGACGGTCGCCCTGCATGATGGCATTCCAGCCCAAGGTCGCCGCCAGATGCGCCACCTGTACCGACTGCAATAACAGCTGGGAGCCGAAATAGAGGCTGTGCTTCATATCCACCAACAGCAGAATAGGGCGCTCACGCTCCTCGACAAACAGCTTGGTATGCGCCTTGCCGGTGCGGGCGGTGACCCGCCAATCTATGGTGCGGACATCATCACCCTGTTGATAGTGGCGCACTTCGGCAAATTCCATGCCGCGGCCCTTGACCAGGCTGGCTCTGTGACCGGCCATGGCCGCGCGGGCTTTTCCTTGCCTGTCACCCAGAGCGCGGGCGATATTCTGGCAGGCAAGCAGCTCGGCCTCACACAGGTGGAGGCCGTCGGCAAACAGTGGCAGTGAAGAGTCTGTTGCTGCGGCTTTCATCAGGGAACGGCCACCTGATTGAGCACATGGTCAATCACCTGATCGCGGCTGACCCCTTCGGCCTGCGCCTGATAACTCAGCAGCAAACGGTGACGCAGTACATTGGGCACCACGGCTTGAATATCTTCAGGGGAGACAAAGTCACGTTCATACAACCAGGCGCGGGCGCGGGCGCAGCGCTCGATGGATTGGGTCGCCCGCGGGCTGACGCCGTATTCCAGCCACTTGGCAAGCTGGTCGCTGTAGCGCTGAGGCTGACGGGTCGCCATCACCAAGTCGACAATATAACGCTCCAGCGGCTCGGCCAGATACAGCTCCAGCGCCTGCTCCCGGGCGAGGAATACTTCCTGCTGGCCTATGGGAGTGACTTTCTCCATGCCGTGGGTCTTGGCTTCGCTGCGGGACAAACGCAGGATCTTAAGCTCAGTGTCTGCTTCCGGGTAATCCAGGTTCAGGTGCATCAGGAAGCGGTCAAGCTGGGCTTCCGGCAACGGGTAGGTGCCCTCGTTTTCCAGCGGGTTTTGGGTCGCCATCACTAAAAACAGCGGCGGTAACTTGTAGGAGTGCTTGCCCACCGTCACCTGGCCTTCGGCCATGGCTTCCAAAAGGGCCGACTGCACCTTGGCCGGGGCGCGGTTGATTTCATCCGCCAGAATAAGGTTGTGAAATATCGGCCCGGCCTCAAATTCAAAGGTCGCGGTTTGGGCACGATAGATGTCGGTGCCGGTCAAATCGGCCGGCAGCAGGTCCGGGGTAAACTGAATGCGATGAAAGTCGCCCTCAATGCCATCACACAGCGCTTTAACGGCCCGGGTCTTGGCCAGCCCCGGTGGTCCTTCCACTAACAGGTGGCCATCGGCTATCAGAGCGATAAGCAGGTTTTCGGTCAAAATTGGCTGACCTATGATCACTTGATCCAGATAGGTCCGCAGTGCATGAAATCGACTCAAAGGCATGATGCTACTCGTTTTATTTTAAGGCCCAACTATAGACAGCGGTTATGGTAAAGAATTCCCTGCGCTCTTGGCTAGTGTTAAAAAAACAAACAAGTGTTTAAAACCGGCCAACAAGAAGTTAGAATCAGATCACACTTTTAATGGTCAGACCTGTTTAGGGCAGTACGGGTCTCTTATGGAAAAACAATAAAGCGCAGTGTCAGGGCCATTTTCGGCGTGCGCTGCTTAATAAGAGGGTGACAAATGAGTGACAGACAACAGGTAACCAATGCCAGGGGCGAGCGGATTGCCATAGTGGCCGGTTTGCGTACCCCGTTTGCCAAACAGGCGACGGCGTTTCACGGCGTGTCGGCGCTGGATATGGGCAAGATGGTGGTCAATGAGCTGCTCAGTCGCAGTGAATTGGACCCCAAGCTGATTGAGCAGCTTGTCTACGGCCAGGTCGTACAGATGCCGGCCGCGCCCAATATTGCCCGTGAAATTGTCCTGGGTACCGGCATGAATTTGCACACAGATGCCTATAGTGTTACCCGTGCCTGTGCCACCAGTTTTCAGTCCACTGTCAATATTGCCGAGTCGATCATGACGGGCAATATCGAAATAGGCATAGCCGGGGGCTCGGATTCCTCCTCTGTGCTGCCTATCGGGGTGTCCCGCAAGTTGGCCCATGCCTTGGTCGATCTCAACAAGGCCCGTACCCTGGGACAGAAGTGGAACATAGTTCGCCGTCTGGGGTTTAAAGATCTCTTGCCTGTGCCGCCTGCTGTGGCCGAATATTCCACCGGCCTGTCCATGGGGCAAACCGCCGAGCAGATGGCCAAGAGCCACGGCATCAGCCGCGCCGATCAGGACGCGCTGGCCCACCGCTCTCATACCCTGGCGAGCCAGAGCTGGAACGAAGGCAAGCTCAAGGATGAAGTCATGGTGGCTCATGTGCCGCCCTACAAGAGTTTTATCGAGCGTGACAACAATATCCGCGACAACTCGTCCCTTGAGTCTTACGCCAAACTCAGACCCGTATTCGACCGCAAGCACGGCAGTGTCACTGCCGCCAACAGTACCCCGTTGACCGATGGCGCCTCTGCGGTGATCCTGATGAGTGAAGGCCGAGCCAAGGCCCTGGGTTACACCCCCATCGGCTATATCAAGAGCTATGCTTTCAGCGCCATAGATGTCTGGCAAGACATGCTGATGGGGCCATCCTACGCCACGCCACTGGCGCTGAAACGCGCCGGTATGCAGCTCGAAGATCTGACCCTGATAGAGATGCACGAAGCCTTTGCCGCCCAGACTTTGGCCAATATGAAGATGTTTGCCTCGAAGAAGTTTGCCGAGGAAAAACTCGGTCAGAGCCGCGCCATTGGTGAAATCGATATGAGCAAGTTCAACGTGCTCGGCGGCTCGCTGGCCTATGGCCATCCGTTTGCGGCCACGGGTACCCGCTTGATCACCCAAGTGTGTAATGAACTGAAGCGCCGCGGTGGCGGTACGGGTCTGACAACCGCCTGTGCGGCCGGTGGTCTGGGTGTGGCAATGATAGTGGAAGTGGAGTAATTGCAGATGGAAAACAGCAACAAGAGTTTTAGCCTCAGCCGCCGCGACGACGGCATTGCCATTCTTTCCATGGATGTACCCGGCGAAAGCATGAATACCCTCAAGGCCGAATTCGGCCCTGAGATCAGTGCCTTGCTGAGCGAAATCAAAACAGACAGCAGTATCAAGGGCTTGGTGATCATCTCAGGCAAGCCCGACTCCTTCGTGGCCGGCGCAGATATCTCCATGCTCGATGCCTGTCAAAGCGCCGCCGATGCCCGCGAGCTGTCGAGCTCAGGGCATAAGGTGTTTGCCGAACTGGAAGGGCTGAAGATCCCCGTGGTGGCAGCCATTCACGGCGCCTGTCTCGGTGGCGGCCTCGAGCTGGCACTGGCTTGTCATCTGCGGCTGTGCAGTGACGACAAGAAAACCATGTTGGGGGTGCCGGAAGTTCAGCTCGGTCTGCTGCCGGGCGGTGGTGGAACCCAGCGTCTGCCACGCCTGGTGGGGATCACCACAGCGCTGGATATGATGCTTACCGGTAAACAGGTTCGCCCCAAGCAGGCGCTGAAGATGGGGCTGGTGGACGATGTGGTGCCCAAGTCGATTCTGCTGGAGGCGGCGGTTGAACTGGCATTGGCCGGCAAAGCCAAGCGCGGTAAAGGCAAAAATAATAAACCTATGATGAACAAGTTGCTCGAAAGCAACGGCTTTGGGCAGAAAATCATCTTTGATCAGGCCCGTAAACAGGTTGCCAGAAAAACCCAGGGTAACTATCCGGCGCCGGACAAGATCATCGACTGTGTGCGAGTAGGGATGAGCCAGGGGATAGAGGCAGGTTTGGCCACAGAGGCGCGCCATTTCGGCGAGCTGGTGATGACGCCCGAGTCGGCGGCGCTGCGCTCCATCTTCTTTGCCACCACAGAAATGAAAAAGGAAACCGGCGCCGAAGGTGCTGAGCCCAGTCCGGTTCACAAGGCCGTAGTGCTCGGCGGAGGCCTGATGGGCGGCGGTATCGCCTCAGTGACCACCACCAAGGCCAAAATTCCGGTGCGGGTCAAGGATATCAGTGAGCAGGGACTCAGCAATGCGCTGGGCTATGCCTATAAGTTACTGGATAAGGGCGTCAAGCGTCGGCATATGACCCCGGCAGTGCGCGATAAGCAGATGGCCTTGATGACGACGACTACAGACTATGTTGGGGTAAAGGATGCCGACATAGTGGTCGAGGCGGTATTTGAGGATCTCAATCTCAAGCATCAAATGGTGCGGGATATCGAGCGCGAATGCGGTGAACACACTATTTTTGCTTCCAACACCTCGTCTCTGCCCATAGGTCAGATTGCCGAAGCCGCCGCCAGACCGGAAAACGTCATCGGCCTGCATTACTTCTCGCCGGTAGAGAAGATGCCGCTGGTGGAAGTGATTGCCCACGACAAGACCTCGCCCCAGACGATAGCCACCACAGTGGCCTTTGCCCGCAAACAGGGCAAGACACCGATAGTGGTGAAAGACGGCGCCGGTTTCTATGTTAACCGTATCCTGGCGCTCTATATGAATGAAGCGGCGCAGCTGCTGCTTGAGGGCAACAGTGTCGAGAGCCTGGATAAGGCGCTGGTGAAGTTTGGTTTCCCGGTCGGCCCTATCACTCTGCTCGATGAAGTGGGTATCGATGTGGGCGCCAAGATTTCGCCGATACTCGAAAAAGAGTTGGGTGAGCGTTTCGCTGCCCCCTCTGCTTTCGATAAGCTGCTCTCCGATGACCGCAAGGGGCGCAAGAATGCCAAGGGCTTCTATCTCTACGGTCCTAAAGCCGGCAAGAAGAAGGAAGTGGACAAGAGCGTTTATCAAGTGCTGGGGATAGCGCCGGGTGTTGGCGCCGAAAATGCCAACCTGGCAGAGCGCTGTGTGGTGCAGATGCTCAATGAAGCGGTGCGGTGTCTGGAAGAGGGCATCATAGCCTCTGCCCGCGATGGTGATATTGGCGCCATCTTCGGCATTGGCTTCCCGCCTTTCCTCGGTGGGCCTTTCCACTATATAGACACCATGGGCGCCGATCAGTTGCTGGCCAAGCTGGAACGCTTCCAGAGCCGTTTCGGCGACAGATTCGCCCCGAGCGAATTGCTCAAGACCATGGCTGCCGAAGGGCGACGCTTCTTCGACTGACACTGATTGGAATGGCTGTTCTTCGAATCGCCTTTGAGTAACAGCACTTTGAATAACAGTGCTTTGAGTTACAGCGCTTCGAATAACAGCGCTGCTTTACTGTAAAGCGGCCTCAGGCCGCAACCCTCCAACCAAACGCCCCGGTAAGGCTGTAAATCACCGGGGCGTTTTTTTTAACTGTCACAACCGGGGATAGGACGTGATATCGGCAAATTGAAACGGGAAAATACCGGGTTATGGGTGATTCGAGTACCGGGGAAACTCAACGAAATAGGCGAATATTGCCTATTTCGCTGCGCTTTTATTGGTTCAAATAAGAATAACGAGGCGGGCCTGTAGACCCGCCCGTTGAGAGTGACACGCTATATTATTGTCCCAGATCGAATCGACGGGTGGTTTCCATCAGATCGGATGCCAAGCGGTTAAGATCCTGACAGGTGGCTGCCGTATGCTGGGTTCCTTGGGTATTTTCCTCGGAAACCATCTGGATGGTGCTCAGGTTACGGTTGAGATCCTCGGCCACCACGTTTTGCTCCTCGGTGGCGCTGGCAATCTGATTACTCATATCGGTAATAGTGTTCACCGCCTCGTTGATACTGACGATGCTTTCACCGGCCTTGCTTACCAGTTCCAAGGAGTCTTGCATCTGCGCTCGACTGATCTGCATCGCTTCACCGGCTTCAGCCGTGCGAGCCTGCAACATTTCGATGGTCTTGCTGATCTCTTCGGTCGAAGTCTGTGTACGCTGCGCCAGAGTGCGCACCTCGTCAGAGACTACGGCAAAGCCACGTCCCTGCTCACCGGCTCTGGCGGCCTCAATGGCGGCATTCAACGCCAATAGGTTGGTTTGGTCGGCAATGCCGCGGATCACGTCCAGCACCATGCTGATGTTATGGCTGTCCTGCTCCAGCTGTTGCACAACATTAGATGCTGAATCCAGTTTGTCGGCAACCGTATCTATACTGGTAACTGTCTGCTGTACTATGCCTGTGCCTTCCTGGGCGGCATTCATGGCATGATTGGCGGCATTGGCGGCTTCGGTAGTGTTACGGCCGACGTCCTGCAGGGTCGATTGCATCTGATTCATGGCCGTTGCCACTTGATCGATTTCGTTTTGTTGCTGTGACATACCCTGGGCCGATTGCTCGGAAATGGCGCTCATTTCCGCTACGGCCGAGCCCAGTTGCTCAACAGAGGAGGAGATCTCTGTCACCAGTTTTTCAGGCCTTCTTTCATTTCACGAATGGCCAGGGCCAGTTGCCCGGTTTCGTCGTTGTTGATGCGACCGTTTTCAATCCAGTCACAGAGTTCTCCATGGCCGAGCTTACCTTCGGAAATGGCCCGGGCCTGGTTGACCAGCATGGTGAGTGGATTACGGATCTGGCGGGTGAGAATGGTGGCAAAAAAAAACACCAGCAGCAATGCAGCTATGGTGATACTGATAATGCTAAATGTTGCCGAGTTGAAGTGGTTTTCTGCGTTTGCCTTGCCGGTATCGGCAAATCCGTGATTGATTTTGACCAATTTTTCAACATTATCAACAATCAAGGCAAATTTCTTCGGACCCTGAGTTAAAAATAACTGTTGTGCTTCGGGGATCCGACCACTGTCCAGTAAGTCGGCTACGCGGTTGTGAAACTCATGATATTCATCCCAATGTTTGACAATCGCAGTATAAGCGTCAGTTTCCTCTTGGTTGAAGAGATTCTTGCTGTATTCATGAAACAGTTTCTTGAGCGTTTGTGCCTGTTTTATCATCACGCCATTGTATTGTTGAGCTGTCTCGGGATCGTCCAAAATCAAGAAATACCCCAGTTCATAGCGGCGAAAATCGGTCACCTGACTACGAATATCATTGGCGATGTTCATGCTGGGAATGTTGGCATCAGTGATTTCGATTACGGCGTCATTCATCTGGTTAAACAGGTAGAGCGAAAACATTCCCATAAAGAGCAATATTGCCCCAAAAAGGGAAAATGCCATAGCCAGTTTTTACCTATTGTCAGGTGTCTGAGACTCATAGTTAAACCTTTTTGTTTTATTTGTTAAAACGGTGACTTTATATTATTAAGTCACTTTAGAATGATAGGGATTACAAACGGAAAATAAAAAACAGACAGTCGAAAAGTATTATGTATCTTAAAGGATGCATAACGGTTCCGACAGGTGTTTACTATGTCGAGTTTGTTCTAAATCTATTTATATTCTTCAAATTTTTTTTTTTGGTGAATGTTGCCACTAAATTTTTAGTATGATGGATATTTACAGGTAGTAGCCATCCATGGCGCGACAAATTTACACTAAATCAAGAGACATGCTTTCACGCACATTAAATATTATCTTTTAAGATGCCACTTTTGGGAATGACATTTGTCACAATTATGGTGAAACTGAGAATTTTGTATTCACTTTCATACTGGTTATTGTGCTTTAGTTATTAACTATAGATGAAAATGGCGTTAGCAATGGATTAATGAATAATAATTAATGATTGTTGCGATCATCGCTATTTGATTGATGGTTTTGTGTCGGGTGTTGATTCCGTTTTCTTTTTGCTGGCGATTACCTATTTTTAATGTGTTTTGGTTGTTTTTATGTTTTATAAATATTGGTCTGATTACTTTTCTATTTTTAAAGCAATAATGAAATACAATAATTTGATTGGGTTGTTACTCTTTGCGGCTTTCCTAAGTTGATACTAAATTTCACCTTAAAATATTAGTCATTGCTGTGCTTGTTGTTTTTTACAACAAGGATGTGATTAAATAATGCTCAAAATTTAAGTTATTTGTGAATAAAAGTGTGACTCGATTAATATTTAACGGACAAAGTTTAGTGTACCGAATGGGATGCTTGGATCCAGGATGTATAATTAACGTCCATCATATTAGCCCGGTCGAATAAACATTCTTAGAACACATGGTAATGAATTTCCGGGTACTTTAGTTTCGAGCAATGTCATGATAGAAATCCAACTCGATGGTACTCTCATCTCAACGGAAGAAAATAAAACACTTCTGGAAATAGCAACAGAGAATGGGGTTCATATTCCCAGTCTTTGCAATATAGGTAGCAGGTTAAATACTGAGTTTGAACATCACTGCAATATTTGTGTAGTGGAGGTGTGTCTTGCCGGCTCACCACCATCTGAGCGTCAGTGTCTGCGGGCTTGTGAAACGCTGGCTCAGCAGGGAATGGAGGTTGTTACCCATTCTGCTTTTCTGAGTGAGCAGCGGCAGCAAGCGCTTAAATACCTGTTACAGGATCATTTTGCCGACTGTGAAGCTCCATGCCAACAGGCTTGTCCTGCGGGAGTGGATGTTCAGCAGTATCTTTACCACTTAGCTCAGGGGAATCACACCGAGGCGGTGAAGGTTATCAAACAAACCTTGCCCATGCCTCTGTCTATTGGCCGGGTATGTCCGGCATTTTGTGAAGCCGAGTGTCGCCGCTCATTGATCGATGAGCCCGTGGCTATTCGACAACTCAAACGTCATGCTGCCGATCTGGATTTGGCTGATATGGAAAGTTATGTCCCGGAACGCCTTCCGGATACGGGCAAGAAAGTCGCTATCATTGGAGCCGGCCCCGCGGGATTGACAGCTGGCTATTTTCTTTCCAATCAAGGACATAATGTTACCATTTATGACGAGGCTCCCCAGGCCGGTGGTTGGTTGAGATACGGTATCCCTGAGTATCGTCTCCCTAAAGCCATTTTGGATAAAGAGATAGAACTCCTTCAGTGTAATGGTTTGGAGATAGTGACAGGATGTCGTCTGGGAAGAGATATTCATCTGGATGAACTGGCTCAAACCCATGACGCTATCTGCTTGGCCATAGGTGCCCAAAAAGCGGTGGAGATGAACTATCCGGGTAGCGATTTGGCGGGATGCTTCCTCGGGGTCGACTATCTGCGCGACTATTGTACGGACAAGAGACTGACAACAGGCAATAAGGTGGCCGTTATCGGTGGAGGGAATACGGCCATAGATTGTGCCCGTACTGCCGTGCGCGAGGGGGCTGATGTCACTCTGATTTATCGTCGTACCAAAGCCAGCATGCCAGCAGAGCCGCACGAGGTGCATGCCGCCGAAGAGGAAGGGGTTAAATTTCACTTCTTGGCTAATCCGGCATGCAATCACGCCGATGAGCATGGCCGGGTACGGGCCGTCACTTTTGACAAGATGCTACTCAGTGAACCCGATGCATCGGGGCGTCAAAGTGTCATTGCCAGCGGTGAGCAGTTTACTGAGGACTTTGATACCGTTATCGCTGCAGTATCACAACAAACCGATCTGTCTTTCCTGGATACACCTAAAAATCAGCTTGCCTCTGGTCAACTGACATTGACACGTTGGAATACTATTTCCGGTTGCGACCACACCATGTCTGCCGGTATTGACAAGTTATTCGTGATTGGGGATTCTCGCCGTGGCCCGGCTACTGCCGTGGCGGCCATAGCCGATGGGCGGCGTGCGGCTGAAGCGATCAGTCGCCAATTGTCCTCGGGTCTAACATGCGCCCTGAGCCCACGGGCTTTTAACGCTCGCAAGGCTGCCAAGACCCGCATGTTGGACAAGTCGCTTTATCCTGCCTCAAAGGTAGAACCCAGAGTTAAAATGGCTGAATTGCCTGCTGCAGAACGGCTACAGAGTTTTGCCGAGGTCGAGTTGGGATTTAGCCAAGAACAGGCATTGCGGGAAGCGGCCCGTTGTTTGGAATGCGCCTGTCAGTCCAACAAGGATTGCAAATTGCGGCACTATGCCACCGAGTACAAGATCAAAGAAACGCAACTGGACATAAGTCATGCCAGACGTTTTGTTATAGATGATTCGGCTCCGCTTATCACTTTTGATGCCAACCGTTGTATTAGCTGCGGAGCCTGCATCAGCGCCTGCCATAGCCATGGGCATAATGTCATTCGTTTTACTCCCGATCATTACAGTGCCTTGCCTGCGGGAGAAGAGGCGCTGCGCTGCGCTCCAAGGGCCGGTTTCAGCGTTTCCATGGCTGACAGTGAATGTGTGCAATGTGGCCAGTGTGTGCAGGTTTGTCCGACCGGAGCCCTGGTCTACAAAACCGATAAGCGTTATAACCGGGTGACTATGCGGGCGCTGGGCTTATATCGAGACGATCTGTTGTCTGATATTCGGGTCAGTCATGGCAACCCGGGCGTACTGGCTTTTTATCGGGATATGAATACCACGCCCATGGGGGCATTGGCTCATCAATTATTGCATACCCACTATATAGACAGGACTCGACTCGGAGCTTAGATCTGGCTGGCGCCGATAACACTTTGTCGATAAGTTGGAATCATGGTCGGCTATAGGATACCAACCTGAAAACGCTCCCGAGTTCGGGAGCGTTTCAATCGGAGATTATTTCAATTCAACACCTTGATAGTGCTGAGTTAAATGAGTCATTTCAATCGCTGGAACCTGAATTTTGTTTTCCAACAACAGATCGGCCACGCTTTGGTCAAATGAGCGGTAGTGAAGCTTCACTTCCACCTGGTAATGACTGGTTTCACTCGGCAATTCGAATGGATAAGCCACTGTTTTGCTGCCTTTGGCTGGAATTGTATTTTGCACGCTGAATTTGGCGACCTTCCAAGGCTTATGCTCCGAGTTGCCATGAATGTCTACCGAAGTATCTTGAAATACAACCGTATTTTCCGGCAGCTTGTTGTTGGCGTCCAGAGTTCCTGAGCGTAACAGCTCTTTACCCTTATCATCAGTAATAACAACCTCCAGCCATACCTGACGGATGAAGGTTAGGCTGGTTGGCAGAGCATGACCCGCGCGGCGGTTGTGAACCGTGATTTCCAACACAGGCTCCTTGGCTGAACCTTTGACTGAGGCGTTCAATTCAGCCACGGTTTGCAGGCGTTTTGTTGCTTCCTCAGCATGTTCTTTACCGCCCTTTACTCCCAGTAAAGGCGCGACAATGGCATTGCCCCCGACAAAGGTATGATCATGAACCAAGGACCTTTGTTTGCCTCCCATACCGGCTTTTCCGCCAAGACCGTGGTCGGCAAGTTGTTTGGCGGGTTTCATTTCATCAGCCACCCGCACAGCGGTTTCTACCGGAACCATGTGACAATCCTGGCATTGGATCCCGGCTTCGGCATAAGGTGAGTTTTTCCACTCCTGGTAGGTGTGTTCCAACGGGAAGTGATTCTCGGTCGGATTAAACACATTATGGCAATTGGCGCAAAATTCTGATTTGGTATGCAGCTCAGAATAAATCACTTTATGGCCCATGGCCTTAGCATCGTCATAGGGACCACGTTTACCACCATCGGTCGACAGTTCAAGCGAGGCGTTGCCATGTTCTCCATTGGCCGTTTTCGCCATATTGGTATCTACCACTGAGTGGCAGACCTCACAGCTGACCCCCTGATTGGCCACGGCCTGAGTGGTAAAACCACCAAACTTTCCGGATTCAGATTTAAACTCAACGGTTTGTGTGACAGTACCTAGAGCGGTATGGCAGCCACCACAAAGATTGCGGGTTGCACCATCGGTTTCCTTTTCGCCCATGGCCCACTCGGCTTGAAATACCGGATCGATAAAGGCGATGGAGTGCATGGAACCTTGCCACCCCTTAAATTGGCGGGGATGGCAGCCGGAGCAGGTTTTGGCATCTTTAAAGCGGCTGATTTCGGGTTGAGTTTGTTCCTTGATAGAAAGATTGGTCAACGGAAATGGCAGGGGTTCGCCGGCCATGGCCGTCAGCGGCAATGTGGTGCTTAATAGCAGCGCGATGGTGGTTTTTTTCATGGTTTTGCAATCAATGTAAATACAGTTGGAGTTTATGGTTAGCCGTCCAATGTGAACCGGCGGCTTGTTAATCTATGCAAAACAGGGTAGGGCGTGTGTCTTATGGATCTCAAACTTGTGATTTCAATGGTTATCTGTTTATTTTATTGTAATCTGCTCACAATAATACCTTTTGTTACATTGCAAAAGCTGTTTTTGTGGGGGTTGTTTGTTTTTTCATTACCACTATATTCTGTTTTTATTGTTATTTTTTAAGTTTAACGCTGCTGAAAGCGTTATTTGTTCAATGTCGAATTATTAGGTCTTTATGTGGTTTAAGTTGGGTTTGAATGGTTGTAAAGCGTGATGAACTTTGTCTACAGTGCCCGGAAGAGGAGAAAGACTTACAAGGAGGCTTGTTGCGTGATAACAGTGACGACTCGTCAAAGGTGGCAGACCCGTGGGTCTGCCTTGTGAGCGTTAGACTCGGGTTATTGGCCCAGGTCGAATCTGCGGGTGGTGTCCATTAGCTCAGAGGCCAAGCGGTTAAGATCCTGACAGGTGGCCGCCGTATGTTGGGTTCCTTGGGTATTTTCCTCGGAAACCATCTGGATGGTGCTCAGGTTACGGTTGAGATCCTCGGCCACCACGTTCTGTTCCTCGGTGGCGCTGGCAATCTGATTACTCATATCGGTAATAGTGTTCACCGCCTCGTTGATACTGACAATGCTTTCACCGGCCTTGCCGGCCAGTTCCAAGGAGTCTTGCATCTGCGCTCGACTGATCTGCATCGCTTCACCGGCTTCAGCCGTGCGAGCCTGCAACATTTCGATGGTCTTGCTGATCTCTTCGGTCGAAGTCTGTGTACGCTGCGCCAGAGTGCGCACCTCGTCAGAGACTACGGCAAAGCCACGTCCCTGCTCACCGGCTCTGGCGGCCTCAATGGCGGCATTCAACGCCAATAGGTTGGTTTGGTCGGCAATGCCGCGGATCACGTCCAGCACCATGCTGATGTTATGGCTGTCCTGCTCCAGCTGTTGCACAACATTAGATGCTGAATCCAGTTTGTCGGCAACCGTATCTATGCTGGTGACTGTTTGTTGCACTATGCCTGTGCCTTCCTGGGCGGCATTCATGGCATGATTGGCGGCATTGGCGGCTTCGGTAGTGTTACGGCCAACGTCCTGCAGGGTCGATTGCATCTGATTCATGGCCGTTGCCACTTGATCGATTTCGTTTTGTTGCTGCGACATACCTTGGGCCGATTGCTCGGAAATGGCGCTCATTTCCGCTACGGCCGAGCCCAGTTGCTCAACAGAGGAGGTAATCTCTGTCACCAGCTTTTTCAGGCCTTCTTTCATTTCACGGATAGCCAGGGCCAGTTGCCCGGTTTCGTCGTTGTTGATACGGCCGCTTTCAATCCAATCGCATAGCTCGCTGCGGCCGAGTTTGCCATGGGAAATAGCTTGGGCCTGAGTGACCAGCATAGTGAGCGGATCACGGATCTGGCGAGTGAGCATAGTGGCGAAAAAGAACACCAGTAACAAGGAGACGGCAGTAGTGACTATTACGCTGACTATTGCCGATTCATAACTGTATTCCACTTCTTGGCGGCTAAGGTTAGAGAAGTTATCGTTTACACTCACCAGCCGCTCAGCATCGTCAATGATCAACTTAAATTTCTTTGGTCCTTCACTTAAAAATAATTTCTTGGCCTCTACGACTTTGCCGTTATTCTGCAGCGCAGCAACTCGGTTATGAAGGAGCAGATAATCATTCCAATGGTTAACCACTGAGTGGTAAACGTCAGTTTCTTCCTGGTTGTAGAGAATTTTGCTGTATTTATCAAACAACCATTTTAATGTTTGTGATTGTTTTTCCATCACGGCTGTATATTCTCTGGTCTTCTCTGAGTCGTCCAAGATCAAAAAATAACCCAATTCATAACGACGAAAGTTGGTCACTTGATTACGGATATCTGTGGCGATGTCCATGCTGGGAATAATAGCGTCAGTGATTTCGGTAACCGCTTTGTTCATCTGGTTGAAAAGGTGGAGAGAGAACATTCCCAAGAAGAGCAAAATCGCTCCAAAAAGGGAAAATGCCATTGCCAGTTTTTTACCTATTGTCAGGTGTCTGAGACTCATTGTTAAACCTTTTTATTGTGTTTGTTAGGAATGGTGGCCTGTTTGGAGGGCCAACTTTAACGAGTGACAGGGCAAGTAAAAAAATAGAGGAATACCGTAAAATCAGTTCAGACTCTTGCTTTTCAAACAAGGGTGCCGGATTGAGCTCAGTCCGTTTGAAGTCAATTTATACCGGTAAACGTTGTTGAATAAGGTAGGTGCAAAAGCTGTCGAACAACAAGCGCTAAAAAATAGCCAGGTGGAAAATCAATATAAGATGTGAAATTACCTGTTATGGGTTACGAAATCATCTTCCTACTTTTGATGTAAAACTGTCACTCGGTTACGGATTATCCTGGAATTTATCAGATTTTGGAAGGATACTCATCACGGTTATGACAAGTTGGTAATATTTGTATCAACAAGTGGTTGTTTTTATCGCGCACAGAACTCCGTAGTTTAAATATTAAACTCACTACTTACTTGAGTTGTTGAGCCGCACTGGCTTAATAGGCAAATGGCAACGTTATCGCGAATTAGCCCCGTGTAGGGTATGACTTCAACAGGCTTTGTTGAGGTTTGGCAGGTCGACCCGTCCCTGGTTCTGGACCTGGTATAGATAATCAAAAGGAGCACAGTGGTTCTTTACTTACGAACCCACTTGCCGGAAGCATCCTGAACTATATGGCCTTTGTCGGCGGCAGCAATCGCCTTGGCGCCGGCGAGTTTGGCAACATCATCCACGGAAATTCCGTTTTGACGGGCGATTTTTTCATAGTGTGCCCGGCGTTTGGCATTGATATCCTTAACCAGTGCCGTTACCTCGGCGCTGGATTTGACCACGCCCAAATAGCCGTTTTGCTGTTCCCCCACCAACCCTTGGCTCTTGGCGTCCTGCAAACCTATGGCAAAGACGCAGAAACTCATCAACAGAGCGGCAGTCAGGGTCATCAACTTGGTTTTCATCTGTGTTTTCCTTTCGCGAATTCCGGCAATTTAAAACAGTTCATCATTGGCCAGCAGTTGATCCAGCTCTTTATCGACCTTGATGCGAATTTCATGTTCGATTTTCACATTCAGGTTGATCACAATCGGCTTATCCGGTGGCTCTATCTTGACCGTTGGGGTACAGGCCGAGGCCAATAATAGGCTGGCGGCTAGCGGCAACATAAATTGGGTCTGTTTCACATTCATGTCCTTTTGTGTCTTCACTGCATGGAAGCTTCAATTTGGGTTTGAAGCTTGTCACCTATGGTCAGACTCCTGAGGAGCTGCAGCATGTTCTCCTCATGAGAGTAGTTCAAGTGGATAGGGCGTTCAATCCCCTCGGCCTTGCCTTTTACTTCAACCTTGAGCCAGGCCTCGCCATCCGGCGCCATATCGTAAGTGCTGGCCAGGGTAGAATATTGCAGGTGTTCGAGGGTGGAAAAGGCAAAGTCCAGATAGGGTTGGCCGGCGCGCATTTGAGCGACAGCCGGATTATTGCCGACCTTGATAAGTCCGCCTGGGGCACGGGCGGCCAGGCGACCACCTTTGACCGACACCTGGCCGCCGGTAATAAATACCGGCAAAACACCGTCGAAAATACCGTCGGCGTAGATGCCTTCCTGAGGCTGGATGGCCAGCAATTCTTCCAGGCTCAGGCCCTGCAACACCAAATAGGCATTGGATGGCGCGTTGAGCCGCAAGCGGAAGCTGGGCAGCAGCATTTGTCCCTTGAGTAACTCGCCTTGGCCGCGCACCTGAATATCGGCATCCCGAAATCCGGGCAACAGCTTAGCTTGAGTGCTTTGGTTGTTGTCGAGTTCAGGGGTCAGGCTGAGCTGGCCTTCTAAACCCAGGTTGGTCAACAGCACTCCGGGGTTGAAGGCCTGTACCGAAGCCTTGAGTTGCTGACAGTTGAGTTCGGCCTCTGCCGGCGCCTTGGCTTCCTTGGCCAATGTCAAACGGCACAATGCCGACAGGTTGGCACCTTCAAATGGTAACTGACTGATACTGCCGGAGAGATCCGACAGCAGCGGGTTGAAATCCAGTTGCAATTGCAGCGCTCGTCCAAGCCCTTCGAGCTTGAGGTCGGCAATCATATGGGTCTCGCCCCTGAGTACCAACTCAGGAGGCAAGGGCAGGTTCTTGGCCGCCAGCGCCTTGATATCCGCGAGATCCGTATCCAGGGTCCAGCGACTGTTCAAGCGATAGCCAAGCGGATCTTTGGCCCGCTTGGGCCAGATGGGCATAAAGTCGTGGCGGCTGTGAAGCGGGATATTATCCAGTTGCCAGTTTTCTTCACTGATAAGACGGTTATCCTGCCAGTCAATGGTCTGGCTGAAGCTGCCATAGCCCAGATTGAGCAGGGTTTCGGTGCGAGGTCCGAGCTTGGTATGCCGGGTTTGGCTTAAGTTGAGCCCATCGAAGGCCAGATTCAAACGACTGGCAAAACGCTCATCCAAGAGTTGGCTCAAGAGTGGCAAGTGCCGTTTTTGATTTTGGTTGGCATCCAGGGTTCGACTGAGCCCGGGGCTCAGGAGCGAGGTTTGGGCAATCGACAGTGCCAGCGGCCCGCTTTTAGCCTGCAATTCACCCAGCTGGCTGCTGACCGCGGGCAAAGACAGCTTAAGTTTGCCTTGGTTGAAGCTGCCACTGAGCGGGTCCAGCAGTGATAACTTAAAGCCCGAGAGTTGGATACTTTTATCCTCTATACCGGCTTGAATGGCGCCTGTGCTGAGCCCAGGATTGGCCGCGAGGCTGAAGTCCAGTTGTTGCCCTGCGCTTGTCGGCTCCAGTGCCAGCTTACCGCTAAGCGCCATTGATGCGCCCTGATTGAGTTGCAATTCAGCGGCTGCCGACTGCCAACGAAAACCGCTCGGCAGGGAGGCTTCAAGGCGCCAGTCTGTGCTTGCTTGTTCCAGTGGCAACTGCTCAAGGCTGAGTTGCAGCCCCTGAATGGCCTGTTGCAGCGCCAGTTCGAGTCGCTGCTCGGCCGACAAGGGCTTTGATTTTGAGGCGTTTGGTGAGCTTGAGCCTGATGAGCCAGAGCTTGAGAAGTCAGAGCTTGATAAACCAGAGCTTGATAAACCAAAGCCCGGCGAATTTAACCCTTGAGGCTTGGCGCTTTGCGGCAAAGAAACAGACGTGTCTTGCTGTGCTCCTGTGGCCTTTGGCAGTTGCAATTGCAGGTTTTCAAAGGACAGCTGCAAACTCGGCCGCTCGCCATTACTGAGCGCTGCCGGGCTCAATTCCGCAACACTTGGCCGATTAATTGGCGAACCGAACGACGCTTGCTGCTTCTCTGTCATCAGGGCGGGCAGTAACGGCCGCACTGTCAGACTCGGCAGCGATACCCGCATGGATGTCTCATTGCCCGTTGCCGCATTGTTCTTTGTATCAGTGACCTTGGCGGGTTTGAGCTCGGCGCCGAGGCCCTGATCAAGCGCCAGCTCAATTGCGGCGATAAGGGGTTTTACTTGTTTTTTTTCAGCTGACTCTTGCGCCAGGACTTGCTGCAGCTGTGCCAGTTGTGACTCGAGTTCCGCTGCCTGGGCTGCTGATGCTTGCGCGGGTGTTGCTGCGAGCAAGGCAAGCAGTGCTTGGCGCTGAGCCGGAGTGGTTGAAAGCGTGAGTCTCAGCGGCGCCAGCTCAAGAAGCTGCTCGCTGGTGGAGCCCGAAAAGCGAAAGCGCAACCCTGCGCCGTCACTATCTTCAACCTCAGCCTTGGCATTTGCACTGGGGTTGGCACTGGCCTTGGCACTGAAACTGGCAGCAGCGTTGGAACTTGGGCACAGAGGGCTATCGGTCAATGAATTGTGTGCCTTAGCTTTAAGAGGCAGCGGCGTTATCTCAAGCGCCACTTGCTCGAGTCCCGGCATGGCAATAGTCGGCGCCGACCAGCAATGGCGCGAGTCTATGTTGCCTTGGGTCAAATCCAGAGTCAGTTGTGAGAAGAGATCTCCGCCAAGGCTCGGCATCAGCTCGGCATGCAATATTTCATCAAGCTTGAAAGCGCTGATGAGGGGCGCTGCGGCCGGGTCCTGCTCAACACTTGCCAGCGCCTGTTGCAGCGCTTTGAGATGCAGTTGACTGGTCAGTCGCCAGGCGGGGGCACCGTTGGCGAGTTTGGCTTTCAAGTCGGCGGTTAATGCCAGCAGGGGCGTCTCTTGTCTTGTTTGAGTTCCTGAGTGAGTTTCTTGTTGCCCTCCTTGTAACCGGGTGGCCAGCTCAGTAACCAGTTGCCCGGAAGGGCTGAGCTGCAACTGTTGCAGCAGCAGAATAAAGCTTTGGGGATTAGCTGCCTTATCCAAGGTCTGCGACGTACTGGGTGTATCGGATACGCCCGCCTCGGGCAACAGGCTTATTCGGGTCGGCCCCAGGGCTATTTCGGGCACAGAGTTCAAGTCCAGTGCCAGACTCTGACCGCCATCATCGCCGCCGGGCAAGAGTAGCTCAGGCGTCAAACTAAAACTGGCGTCTCGATAGCTGACTTTTTGAAGTTGCGCCATCAACCAGTCGGTGGAGCCAGGGGGCGGCGTCGATGCTTCGCCTGTCAGCAATTGCCAAATCCGTTTGGCACTGACAGGCGATTTGAGCTGGAGCCTGAGTTGATGAAACTCAAGCTCGCTGCCCTGGTAATCAAGCTTGAGATAATCGAAGCTCAGTCTGTCCCAGCCTTCAGGCGCCAGGCGCAACTCGTCGATACGAATATCTTGCGCAGCCAGATATTGATTAATATGCGGCAGCAGCCACTGCGGCCTTTCATAGAGGGACCAAGCCAGCCCCACCAGCAGGGCACCCGGAAGCAGCACCAGCAGAAGCAACAGGCCAACAGCCCATACCGTCAGGCATTTCTTGCTTGGGAGTCGATACCTCATTGGTGTTTCCCGGCCTTGGCCGCTCACTCCTGCCAGCGAATTTCTGTGGTCAGAGTGTGACTCTGTTTGGGGGCGAGCACCAGTTTATCTTCCAGCACATTGGCGGCTTCCAGGCAGACCATGGACAGGTAATCCTGCTCTTGGAAACGGGCCAGCCGCTTGGACTTGTCTATCCAGGGGTTCCAAAGTACTGCCGAGTGGCTCTGCTCACGGCTGACAAGAATAGTGCCGTTGGGGGTATGTAGCTTTTGCAGCTCGGACAAGCCGGTGTAAACCCGGTCAGTCTCGCGCTCAAAGCGCACTTCGTCCTCGACTTGTGCATACGGGCCTTTGCCAAACTCGATATATTGGCTGCCGGCAAAGCCTGTGGCGCGCAGTTGGTGGATATCGCCGATGGGGAAATAACTATGCAATGCCTGGGTCAGCGTCACGCTTTGCTCGCCCAGGTTGCGGTTAATCAGGCTGACCCTGAGGCTGTCGCTGAGGACAAAGTCCAGCCGCACCTCGGTATCGTGGGGCCAGTAACGTCTGTCCTCGTCGCTGAGTTTAAGGACAAAGCTCAGCTCTACCCGTTCATTACTGATATGAGTTCGCTCAAGTTGCCACAGCCGGGTACGGGCAAAGCCATGCTGGGGCCAGCCCTCATTGGCATGCATGCCAAACCAGGGCCAGCAGACGGGAATACCGCCGCGAATACCACTGCCCGGCAGATAGTCATCGGCAGGAGAAACCCACAGCAGCGGCGCCTTGCCCTTGGGCACAAAGCTATCTATCTGGGCACCCTGTAAAAAAATACGGCCGTAGCAGAGTGGGGTATCGATTTCGATATAGTCCAGACCATTGGGGTGTTTGCGGGTGTTGACGCTGGCCATGCAGGATTCCTTTAGCGGGCGAACAGGATAATGCCCCTAGCTTACAAAGTTTTACAGCCCGAGATAAGGGGCTGTTCAAGCGAATTTACGCAGAGCGCTGTTCTTGTATTCAAAAAAAGTGATATAAAACTGGTCAGAGGTGCTGAGTTTTTACTCAGAATTGGCTAAGGTGAGACATCAATCACAGGGAAAAGGAAATAAGCATATGGCAAGTTATCAGCCGCCGATGCGGGATTACCGCTTTATTCTTGAACAGTTACTGGATATTTATCAGCAGCCAAAACTGCAGGGGTTCGATGAAATCGACCCTGAGTTGGTCAATGCCATTCTCGAAGGCATGGCCGATTTCAGCACCGGGGTGATGCTGCCGCTCAACAGTGTCGGCGATCTGCAGGGCTGTCGTCTGGAAGCAGACGGGGTGAAAACCGCCGAGGGCTTTATCGATGCCTACCGCCAGTATGTGGATAACGGCTGGCCGACGCTGACCTGTGATCCCGAGTTCGGCGGCCAGGGCCTGCCGGAAGTGGTGGGTATCTTTGCCACCGAAATGCAGACCTCCTCCAACATGGCCTTTGCCATGTATCCCGGGCTGACCCACGGTGCTTACAGTGCCATCTTTGCCCATGGCTCCGAGGCGCTCAAGGCCAAATATCTGCCCAAACTGGTGAGCGGCGAGTGGACCGGCACCATGAATCTGACCGAATCCCATGCCGGTACCGATCTGGCGCTGCTGCGCACCAAGGCCGAGCCCGGCACTGACGGCTGCTATCTTGTCAGCGGTGAGAAAATCTTTATCTCCAGTGGCGATCACGATCTGGCTGAAAACATAGTGCACCTGGTCTTGGCCAGGTTGCCCGATGCCCCGGCCGGGGTGAAGGGGATCAGTTTGTTCGCCGTGCCCAAGTATTGGGTCAAGGAAGATGGCAGCCTGGGCGAGGCCAACAATGTCAAGGCCAGCGGCCTCGAGCATAAGATGGGCATTCACGGCAATTCCACTTGTGTGATGCTGTTCGATGGCGCCAAAGGCGAGCTGGTGGGCGAACCCCATCAAGGCCTCAGAGCCATGTTCACCATGATGAATCAGGCGCGCATGGGCGTTGGGGTTCAGGGGCTGGGCGTCTCTGAAATCGCTTACCAGAACGCGCTGGCCTACGCCAGAGAGCGGGTTCAGGGAAGGGCACTGTCCGGCACCAAGGCGCCGGAGCAAAATGCCGATCCTATTCTGGTGCACGGCGATGTGCGGCGGATGCTGCTGTCGCAAAAAGTCTTCAATGAGGGCGCCCGCGCTCTTATCGGCCAGCAGGCGCTGTGGCTTGATGAAGCCGAGCGCCATCAGGATGCCGAACAAAAGGCCAGAGCCAAGGCGTTGGCGGCGTTGTTTACCCCTGTGGTCAAGGGCTTTATCACAGATAGAGGCTTCAGCGCCTGTGTCGATGCCCAACAGGTGTTTGGCGGCCATGGCTATATCCATGAGTGGGGGATGGAGCAGTTTGTCCGTGATGCCCGTATCGCGATGATTTATGAAGGTACCAATGGCGTGCAAGCCCTGGATCTGGTGGGGCGCAAGCTGATGGGTGATAAGGGCGCGGCGCTGAAACTCTGGGCCGCAGAGGTGGAGGCCTTTATCGAAGGCGCCAAACCCAAGGCCGCTCAAGAGCCCCGGTTTGCCAAGGTGCTCGAAGGTTTGGGCCAGGCGGCAACGGATCTGCAGCGCGCTACCCAGAGCCTGATTGAGTTGGCGATGAAAAATCCCGACAACCTGGGCGCGGCCTCCATGCCTTATATGCAGCTATTTGGCACCGCTGCGCTGGCGTGGATCTGGGCACGGATGGCCGAGCTGGCGCTCGATGGGCTGGCAGATGATGCCGACGGTTTCTATGCCGGCAAACTGGCCTCGGCGGCTTTCTTTATGGACTACTATGTCAGCAGCGCCAGTGGCTATCGGCGTCAAATTGCCGCGGCCAGTGAATCCATCATGGCCTTCGACGACAGTTACTTCGGTTAATTGAGGTAGCTTCAATACCAAAGGGTCGGTGCAACCGGCCCTTTTTTGTGGTACACCAATAGCTTCCAAGCCAATCGATTCGTCAGTATGGAGTGACAAGATGGATCTGAATTACGACAACAACAATATTTTCGCCCGCATTCTTCGCGGCGAGTTGCCCTGTATCAAACTCTATGAAGATGAGCATACTCTGTCTTTCATGGATATCATGCCGCAAACCAAGGGCCACTTATTGGTGTTGCCCAAAGAACCGGCCGTGACCCTGTATCAGTTGTCTGATGAAGCGGCGGCGGCCTGCATGCGTACCGTCAAACTGATGGGCAAGGCGGTGGAAAAGGCCATGGGGATCCCGGGCTCCACTGTGTTCCAACACAACGGCAGCGCCGCCGGTCAGAGTGTGCCCCATGTACATTTCCATGTGTTGCCCGGCCCGCTCAAAGGCCTGATGGAGCATGCGGCCCATCAGGGGGACATGGATGAGCTGCACACCCTAGCCGATAGAATTCGCGCCTGTATCGAATCTTGAGTTGTTCCCCCCAAACAACCGCCTCTTGGCGGTTGTTTGCTATTAGTGCCATCTGAAGCGGGATTGGTTTTAGCGGCACAAAATCTCAATCAGCTTAAAGTCAGTTTGCCGTTGATAAGCAAAGAGAGGTTTGATTGCATAATCGCATTGTATTTACCGGTGGGCCGGGTTCAGGCAAGACGTCAGTCATCGACTTTTTGCAAAGCTTGGGTTATCCGAGTGCGCCGGAAGTCGGCCGTAAGGTGATCAAGGCTCAACTGGCGCAAGCTGGAAGGGCACTGCCCTGGGATGACAAGAGCGCTTTTCGTGATGCCATGGTTGATGAAGAGCTGGCGCGTTATCAAGCTTTCAGCGGCGATGACGGCATTATCTTCTTTGACCGCAGTATGCTGGATTCCTACGGTTATAGCCTGCTTGAGAACTTAACTATTCCCGAGAGTTTGCTGAGTCATTGCCGTGAGCTTGTTTATCACCCAAGGGTATTCATCTTTCCGCCCTGGCAAGCCATTTACGCCAATGATATGGAACGTAAGCAGGGCTTCAGTGAAGCGGTGGCGACTTATCATGCGATGCAAAAAGCCTATGAGGCTTTCGGTTATGAGTTAATTGAAGTGCCCAGATGGTCGGTTGCGAAGAGAGCCGGTTTCATTTTGGCCAAGGTGAGCGAGGCACTGCAAACGCCCTAAGCCGTCGCTCACATTTTCTCCGCTACTTTCTGTTTCCCTGCCATTCAACCTGAGGTTCCGGTTTAATCCCCGGGCCGCCCCTACCAAACGCTCAGTTTAAATATTGCTAAAATCACAGCACAGGTCAGCAGTCCAAGACCGCCCAAAACACAAACCACTTTTTCCGGGTAGCGTGAACCCAGTTCGGGAAAGAGGATAGCGCCCAGGCTGAAGCTTGGGATCATCTCGTACAGTAACCCCATTCTCTGGTTGCTTGCCGGTGCAAATGGCGGCAGGTAGAAGTAACAGAGCAGATAAATAGCCAAGGTGATAATCGCGAGCCATTCATAGCCCTGAAAGGGCTCATCGGCCTTGAGCAGACGGCGCAGCAGGACAATCATAATCGCCGCGATTAAAAGTAGCATGACACTTCCCTGTAAATAAATTGGCCGCCACAAACTAAGGGATCCGAGCTGAGCTGACAAGCGCAAAAGAGAAAAAGCGCCGCAGGGGCGACGCTTTTTGAGGCCATTTACCAGCTCAGGTGGTAATTGATGGCAAAAGTGCGGCCACGGCCGTGATAGTCAAACATCTTCTCCGGGCCGTAAGTCGGGCTGTAGAAGTAAGCGG
Organism: Shewanella carassii; assembly: GCF_019670705.1. Taxonomy (NCBI): domain Bacteria; kingdom Pseudomonadati; phylum Pseudomonadota; class Gammaproteobacteria; order Alteromonadales; family Shewanellaceae; genus Shewanella; species Shewanella carassii. The sequence continues at coordinate 2,720,863 of NZ_AP024618.1, read as the reverse complement.
CTCGCTGGCCCCAAAGGGTGCTGTAGTCCTTATCAAGCAGGTTTTCGATGCCATAGCTCAGGGTGCCGACTGCCAGTTCGATGGAGCCGAGCAGATCCAAAGTGGTATAGCTGTCTAACTCACTTCTCTGGCCATCATTTGCCTTGAAGCGATAGTCAGAGTCGGCGCTGAAGCTGTGCTCGGCCTGCAATCTTAACTGCTGGCTGTCACCGCGCCAGGCGATAAAGGCCGTGGCCTTGGAAGGTGAAGCATAGGTGACTGTCTCATCAATCCAGTCGGCGCCATTTTTGATTTCACTGCGAACCAGATGCAGGTTGCTGCCTACCTGCCAGACGCTGCTGATATCGAAGTTCAGCTGTGCTTCCAGGCCATAGGTGCGTTTATCCTTGTCCTTGACTTCTATGGTCAGATCGCTGCGATTGACCTCAATCACCTTATCCGAGATGGCGTAATACAGACTAGCCTGGGCCTGCCAACGGTCGGCCAGATAGCGCCAGCCCAGCTCAAAGGAGTCTGTCTTGATGCCATCGAGGCGGGAATCATTGATATTGATGCTGTTTGTCAGCTGCAGATAACCACCGGCATCGGCCTGATAGCTGCCGCGACCATAGTATTTGGACAGATCCGGTAGCTCAAAGCCTTGCGAGTAGGCGAGCCACAGTTGCTGATCCCGGCTCAGTTTAGCCACCAATCCCAGGTTAACCAGGCCGACATGGTAGTCTGTGCTGCCGCCCTTGATAGCATCGGCGCCCGGCGCCTTACCCTGGGCAATCGCCACCTGTTGGTTATAGCCGATAAAGTCATCGACGCTGTTGTCCATCTGCTGATAACGATAACCTGCGTTGAGCACCAGATAGTCGTTGATATCCCAACTGCCCTGCAGGAAGGCTGCGATGGACTCGACACTGAAGTCGACATATCGGCCTGTGGTGAATAGCTCCTTCATGGTCAAACCGCCACTCTGGTTGGCGGCGTCGAGATCAAAACTCATCTGATCCGAGTCGAAGCTCTCCTTGTCCCAGTCGATGCCCCAGGTGAGTTTGAGGCTGTCGCTGGGTCTGGATTCCAACACGGCTTTCAGGCCATAAATGCCGGTGTTTTGTGACGAGGCAGAGAAGTTGTAAACCCCGAGGGTTTCACTGACGTAAGGGAAGGGGTGAAAGTCGAGATCTTCCTTGCGGTAAAAGCCTTGCAGGTACAAGGTTTGGCCGAGAAAGTCCGCCTGGGTATAGCTGAGGTTCAGTAAGGTACGATCGGTTTTGGGACTGCGATCGGCATTCAATCCCTTGCGGCTTTCGAGCAGGGAAGCATCTGAGGTGACGCCGCTGAAGTTTTCCCCCATATAGAGGCCGTGGTCGCCGTCGGACTCATTGTTGTAAAACTGCACCAGGGCACTGAGGGTGGCATTGTTTGGCAGGCTCCAATCCAGGTTGGCCATCAGATCATAACCTTGGGTGTACTGCATGCCGGTTTGGGTGATATCCGGCATCACCTGATTGCCGCTGCCGTCGAACCATTGGCCATTTTCCTGCCAGGCGGCACTGAAACGTCCCTTGAGGGTATCACTGCCTCCGGCCACGGCAAAGGCGGCGCGGTAATCCAAGTCATCACTGCCGTTAAAACCCGATTTGAAACCTGCCTCGGCTTCAAAGGTATCCAGGCTGTCGGCGGCTTTTTTGGTCACTATATTGATAGCGCCGCCCAAAGCTCCACCGCCATAGAGGGCTGAGGCGCCGGCCAAGACTTCAATGCGGGCGATGTTAAAGGGATCTATGCTGTCCAACTGGCGGCTGATCCCTCTGGAGGTGTTCATGGATACGCCGTCTATCAGCACCACCATGGCGCGGCCGCGCATGTTCTGACCAAAGTTGGTTCGGCCCTGGCTGGATACGTCCATGGAGGGAACCAGGGCGGCCAGCATCTCTTTTACGCCTTTGCCGCTGTTTATCTGCTCGCGGATGCTGTTTTCATCGATTAGCCAAACCGTGCTGGAGAGCTCGCTTATCTGGGTAGGGGTACGGTTGGCGCTAACCACCATGCGCTCCATCTGGGTTTCTTCGGCCATGGCGGCTCCCATCGGCAGCAATTGACTGCTGACAGCCGCGGCGACAAGGGTCATCCGAACCGTGGATTTGGGCATAACATTCTCCTAAACAACTCAAGGGGTTAAATGAGGCACCAGACAGGGATCCAGCAGGCGAACACCAGGCTGAGCGTCTTCTTGCCGGGTTGGTATCCCAAGGCTAAAGACAGCACCAAGCCTGGTGCTAACAGCAGGATCAACAGTCGGGCATCCAGCCCAAAATTGGCCAATACCAGCATGATTGCCAGCAAGACCAATCCCTCACACCAAAGCAGTTGGTTACAGCGCAACAACAGCGGGGACGTTTCCATATTATTTGGCCTCCTGAAAGATGTTACATTTTAATTGCAAGTGATAATGGTTCGCAATTGAATTTACACTGGGTGGTAAAAGGTGAACTTATGGATAGATGATTATTTCCATAATGAAATCATGGGTATGTACATGGATTTTCGAATAGTGCTTTAATGACTTCCGCGCGTGGCACTTAGTGTTGGCTGTGGCAAAGATGAGAACTTGCTATTGGCCTGGAAAGTCTCGGCCGGGCTTTCATGGTTGATTTCAGCCGCCGATAGGGCATAGATTACGGCAAGGTAGAGAGGGACCATACTGAGATAGCTTGTGATCAGCGCAATGGATGAGTTTACTGGGAAGGCTGCTGTTAACGCGATCTGATGAGCTGGATAAAAGAGATGACGCTGCACTTTTCAGCGCCTGGCTGCATTAAAACGCTCGGCTTAGCCGAAGAGATGAGCATTTAAATCAGTTTGGTAACCTAAGGCGGCTCAAGGGCGCCGGTGCCTGCTCTCTCTATTGAGGTGGATGATTTCACTTTAATAACCAACCCATTGCTTTCAATACCATTCCCCTGGTGAATTACGTTTCCTCCGGGGCTGAGCGGCGGGCCAATAAGGAATTAAGCAGATGCAGTTACCCATAGAGTATTACTGGTTGAAAGCGCATAAATTTGCAGGACTCATGCCTTGGTGGTTTATCGATGAACCCGGCGGACCCGGGCTGAGAATGGAATACCAAAAAGAAACCGGAGAGGACTTTTATCCCATCGCCAGGCGGCAAGATAATGACAGCGTGGCCGGGTTTAAAGTGATTGACGGCGAAATACAAAAAGAGCTGGTCTCTGTCCATTTAACCTGGACAGGAAAGCGCGAGCAGCCAGGTTTTCCGGCCAGGGCCGTGTACAAGGATATTTTTTCCTGGTTGTCAGAAGAAGTCCTTCCCGAAACGGCTGACTGGGTAAGTGAAGAATTCCTGGCGGAGATTGAGGAGGAAAATAGATAGCTGCGCTGTGTTTAGTTGCCTTGTTCAATCGCCTTGTTCGATTAACTTTGCCCAATCAAGCTTAGTTAATCATGCCATTACCCACAGAGGATTTGCAGCTGGCAGGTGACTTGGCTAGAATTACTGTAATTTTATCCAGTAATTCTGTTCAGTGACAGTCAAAGGACGCAGTGGATGATCCTCTATATCGCCGAAAAGCCCAGCCTTGGGCGCGCCATCGCCGAGGTGCTCCCAAAACCCCATCGCAAACATGAGGGCTATATCGAGCTTGGCAACGGAGATTGTGTTTCCTGGTGTATAGGTCATCTGCTGGAGCAAGCTGAGCCGGATGCTTACGATCCCGCCTACAAGTCCTGGCAGTTGGAACATCTGCCTATTGTCCCGTCTGATTGGCAGATTAAACCCAAAGCCAGCAGTCGCGGCCAACTCAGTGTCTTGCGTAAATTGGTCAAGCAGGCCAGTGAGCTGGTCAATGCCGGCGATCCGGACCGGGAAGGGCAGCTGTTGGTGGATGAGGTGATTGCCCATCTTGGGGTCAAGGGCGATAAGCTGGCAGCGGTTAAACGCTTGTTGATAAGCGATCTCAACCCGCAGGCGGTAAAACGCGCCCTGGGGCAGATGCGCAGCAACCGCGAGTTTGTGCCATTGTCGACTTCGGCACTGGCGCGTAGCCGAGCCGATTGGCTCTACGGCATGAATATGACCCGTGCCTATACCCTGCAGGGGCGCAAGGTGGGCTATCAGGGCGTGCTGTCGGTCGGTCGGGTGCAAACTCCTGTGCTTGGTTTGGTTGTTCGGCGCGATCAGGAGATAGCCGCCTTTGTGCCTAAACCTTTTTATGAAGTACTGGCCCATCTTAGCACCCAAGAGGGGAGCTGTTTCAGCGCCCGCTGGCAGCCCAGTGAGGCTTGTCAACCTTGGATGGACGAAGAGGGGCGGGTGCTCTCCCGCGGTTTGGCGATGAATGTGGTCGGCAGGATCACCGGCCAACCCGGCCGGGTAGATGAGCTGGAGCGTAAGCAAAGACACCAGGCGCCGCCTTTGCTCTATAGTCTGTCTGCGCTGCAGATTGATTGCGCCAAACGCTTCGGTATGAGCGCCAAAGAGGTGCTGGATACGGCGCAGTCTCTGTACGAACGGCATAAATTGATAACCTATCCGCGCTCCGATAGCCGTCACCTGCCCAAGGCGCAGTTCCAGCTGGCCCCGGCAGTCTTGAATGCCATTACCCAAGGGGCAGCTGAGCTGCAGCAAGGCTGTGAAGTGCCCAATCCCGCCCTTAAGTCTAAGGCCTGGAATGATGCCAAGGTGGACGCCCATCACGCGATAGTGCCTACGGAAAAGACGGCTAGCCTCGGTGTGTTGTCACAGCGTGAGCGTCAGGTGTATTTGCAGATCGCCCGTCAGTATTTGGCGCAGTTTTACCCCAATTATGAGTACCTTGAAACCCGCGCCGTGATCGACATTGCCGGAGGTTGCTTCGTGGCCAAGGCCAAACAACCATTGAAACAGGGGTGGAAGCAATTGTTTGGCAAACAAAAAGCCGACGATGAAGCGGAAGATATTCAAACTGCTTTGCCTGAGCTGACTCAGGGGCAGATGCTGGATTGCCTCAAGGGTGAACTAGTGGAAAAGATGACCCAGCCCCCCAAGCATTTTACCGACGCCACACTGCTGGCGGCGATGACAGGCATAAGCCGCTATGTGAAAGACCCAGAGATCCGCAAAATTCTCAAGGAAACCGATGGGCTGGGGACAGAAGCAACCCGCGCCGGGATCATTGAACTCTTGTTTAAACGTGGCTTTTTGAAACGTCAGGGCAAGAATATTTTGGCTACCGAGGCTGGCAGCGGGCTTATTCAAAGCCTGCCTGAAGTGGCCACCACGCCGGATATGACGGCGCTGTGGGAAAGTAGCCTAGATGCGATTTGTCGCCGTGAACTTAAATATCAGGCCTTTATGCAGCCCTTGACGGCTAAACTGGGCGAGCTTATTGAGCAGGCCAAGGCACAACTGCCTACGGCCTTGAGTGGCGTGAAAAGTACAGGCTTCAAAGGACGTAAACGTCGCAGTGGTGCTTATGCTACTAAGACCGGCGCGTCCAAGGGCACAAGCACCAAAAAGAGCACTGGCGATAAGGCCGGCGCCGGCAAGCGCAACTATCGTTCAGCGACCAAGAGCAAAACCAAAGCCCAGTCTGCAACTTCCTGAGAGCTTGCGGTTATTTCAAGCGTCGGTATTGGTTGGATGGGGAATGATACTCGTATCCCAGCGCACTGAGCTTATGCTCCAGTTGGGTAGGTGACAGGTCGAGTTCGTAGTAGAGGGCATCCTTGTCTGGGCAGTTTAGCCTTAGCTTTTCATTGACTATGCCCAACAATATTTCGGCGGGCAGATGTTGTAAGTTTTCCATGTTCTCTCCAAGTGCTCATATAGTGCTCACCTATGATGCAACAGATACAATTGCCGCTGCAATATATTTAAATTTATACAAATCAGTATATTAGTCATCAGTCTGTGACTTTGTATCTTTGAGTGTAGGAGCCGCGATGAGGGCCGACAAGGGGTTGCCTGAGTCGTTGCTGAGGTGGCTTAGCTTAAGGTCGCTGAAAATCAGGGAGTTACCTTTTAATGAACAAATTTGTCAGCTCACTCGTTCCTGCAAGCCACTGCTGACTTATCAAAGTTAATAAAGATACGCTTGAACATGCTTTGATGCAGAAACTGCACGCTTGTTACAACGATATTTAATTCCTCTCACGGTATTTAACGCCCCCCAGTCACGATATTTCACGATTTGACGATCCAGCTCCGGAAACTCGGCTTTGACGGTGGCTTTTTCGTGGCTGGCACGCAAACTGCACCCCTTCGAATAATACATAGAAATATGTCTAATAAATCAGCGTGTTAAACGCTTTTTACTTATAAAAGGGTAATGAATATGAACAAGAAGATCCTGGCACTTATGATCCCGGCTATGCTGGCAAGTGGCGCTTCTCAGGCAGTAGAACTGTATAACGACCAAACCAACAGCGTGAACATGATCGGCTGGTTGGGTTTTGCGGCCTTCAACGATGGCCATGAAACCTCTGTTATCGATAACTTTTCTCGCGTAGGTTTCCGTTTCGATCGTCAGGAACGTGATGGCTGGCGTGCCTTTGCTCACACTGAGTGGGGCATCAACATGGTGACCAGTGATGACAGCCTGGTTTACACCCAAGGCCAGGGCGGTGGTCAGATGCGCGCCGAGAAGAACAGTGACTTTATGTTCAACCGTTTGGGTTATGTGGGTATGGCTCACGACAAGTGGGGTACTCTGACTTTCGGTAAGCAGTGGGGTGCATATTACGATGTTGCCTATACCACAGATATCCTGGATGCCTTCACTGGCTGGTCTGTAGGTGCCTACACCTTTGGTGACGGCGGTCTGACTGGTGCCGGTCGTGCCGATGCTGCCTTCCAGTATCGCAACACCTTCTTTGGCAAACTGCATATCGCTCTGCAGTACGCTTCCAAGCAAAATGATGACATCGCTCTGTTCGACAAAGACGGTGTGGCATTGAATGATGGTTCTGAGCTGAGCTTCGACTCTAGCTATGGCGCCAGCATGACTTACTATGTGACCGACAAGTTCAAGGTTCTGGCCGGTTTCAACCGTGGTGACTTCGAAGGCAACCTGGCCGGTGTCGCCGTTGATGATACCAACCAGATCGTCGGTATCGGTGCTCAATACGGTACTTTCTACCAGTATGCTCCAGGTCGTGATGCCGATGGTCTGTACGTTGGCTTCAACGCTCACAAGAGTAAGCAAAACGAACTGGTTGGCGGCAACCTGTACGATTCTACCGGTGGTGAATTCATCGTGGCTTATCAGTATGAAAACGGTTTCGTACCTTCATTCCTGCTGAGCTATCAAGATCTGGATACAGACGCCAACACCGCTATCAAGGGTGACTGGACTCGTCAGTTTGCGGTACTGGGTCTGCACTACCGTTACAGCCGTGACACTGTAATGTTCGCCGAAGCCAAGATTGACTTCAGCGACATGGATGACAAGTCTTGGGAAGATCTGCAAGACAACAACTATGCAGTAGGTATCCGCTACTTCTTCTAAGGGGCTCCCTTCTTTCCCTGCATTGGCCACCTTAGGGTGGCCTTTTTTTCACTTTTTCTTGCCTAGATGCAAAAGGAGGACAAACGAGACTATGACAGTGAGTAAGGGTCTGTGGTTATCGGCATTATTTAGCCTGTTGGCATTGGGAGAGACTGGTGCCGCCGCGGCATCTACTCGTGTGGAAACCGGTTACCTGGGGTTCCCCGGGGATACCCGTAGCGACAACCGCGGCGCTTTCAACCAGCCTTTTGTGGCGTTGAGCTACTTTAATCGCGATGAGCGTAACACCTTTTATCAACTATTGAAGGTGGAAAATCCGGCTAAAGTCGTCGCCGATAAGCGGGTCGCATTTAAATCTTTGACCATTTGGCATTATCGACTCAATGAAGAGCGAACCGCCTTATGGCTACAAAATTTTCTCGGTACCCATAAACATCTGACCGAAGACAATTTTTATTTGGGATTAAAACAGCATTTTGATTATGGCTCGCTGCGTTTTAATCTGGGGCTGGCGGGGCACTATACCGTGAGCCAGTCTAATCTGACGGACAGGGATTATTCAGGGTTATCCGGAGTGGTGCTCAATGGCAACAGTTATTACGATTTGCCAGTGCTCGCCAAGGGCTGGAAATTAAACCTGGATTATACAGCGGCTTTGGGGCGTGACCGCGAGCATGCGGCGGTATTTGGTTATGACACTGATTATGGGCATCAGCTATTTGCCGCGCTTTCCGGCCCATTGAGCAAAGATCTGAACCTGAAACTGCAATTGACTCATTACCAAAGTTGGGGTACTGCACCCAACGATGGTCTGGAATACAGTGTTGCCGTCAATTACGCTTTCTGAATCTATTAAACCAATAAGGCCGAAAGAGAGACTTTCGGCCTTATTATTTTTGAATTGTCGATTAAACAATTCCCAGTTTTTTCATTTTGCTGCGCAGCGTATTGGGGTTGATATCCAACAACTCGGCCGCACCACCCGGACCATAGAGCTTGCCGCCGGTCACTTTAAGGGCATGTTCAATATACTTGCGGGTCATGGTTTCCAGCGGCACCAGCTGATTACCGGCGTGGCTTGGGTCAACCACTATGGTCTGGCCGCTGGCAGTCGCCACGGCTTCGGTTTGTGGCGCCAGGAAACTGAAGTCCAGTGGGCCGGTCGGGTTTTGAATGATGGCCCGCTCCAGCACATTGATCAGCTCCCTGACATTGCCGGGCCAGTTGTATTGGCTGAGAATCGCCAGCTGTTCGGGGCGAATGCGGGGAAGCTTCGCCAGTTGGAATCGAGCGCTCAGCTGTTCAATGAAATGCTGTACCAATAGCGGAATATCTGTCCTTCGTTGGCGCAGAGAAGGGATATCAATCGGGAACACAGCTAGTCGGTACCAGAGATCCTCGCGAAAATCCCCTTGATGCACCATGGCTTGCAGGTGTCTGTGAGTCGCGGCAATCACCCTGATATCCAAATGTACCTGTTCATGACCACCGACTCGGGTGATGGTGCTGTTTTGCAACACCCTGAGCAATCTCACTTGAGCCGAGAGTGGTAACTCGCCGATCTCATCGAGGAAGATGGTGCCGCCATTGGCCTGTTCGAAGTAACCGGCCTTGCGCGACTCGGCGCCGGTAAAGGCACCTTTCTCATAGCCGAATAGCTCTGAGTCGATCAGGGTTTCAGGAATGGCGCCGCAGTTGACTTTAATGAAGGGTTTACCACTTCTGGCCGAGAGTTCATGAATGGCGTTGGCGATCACCTCTTTACCGCAACCAGTTTCCCCCAACATTAGTACTGTGGTGTTGAGGTGGGCGATGGATTGCACCTGTTGCATCACCTGCTTTAGCCCCGAGTTGGCACCGACCACACCATTTTGCACATCCAGCGTGCGTTTCAGGCTGACATTTTGTTTGGCCAAGGCCTGGTTTTCCAGCAGCAGATTACGGCCTCTGAGATTGAGGGCGGTGATTAGGGCAAAGGTGCTCATCTGCGGCGCCAGCATATCGGCGTGTCGTGGTCGGAAGGTACCGGCTTTTTTGGAATAGAAGCCAACTATTCCTAAATGGGTATCCTCGATCGACATCCGCAAGATGATCAGTGAGCGGATCCCGTATATTACTTTGGGGGCTACCTGAGAGGTTACCGGGTCATGGTCAATATCGTTAACAATTCTGACCCTTGGCCTATCTGGGTCCTCCAGGGTTTTGGCTAGACCTTCGGGAAGAGACACTTGGACATTAAGTGTACTGGCCTGGGTTTCACTGGCTTGAGCAATAAATTGTATATCATTGAATTCTTTTCGATAAATATTTATGTACAGACCATCGAGCGGTATAGAGTCGCGCACATAGTCGAAATAGTGTTTCAGTGATGTATCCAGTTGCAGGCTACTGCACAGCCGCCTGGTACACTCGTAATAAAAGTGTTTTTCCATTGATATTTCAAATAAACCGCGAAGTTTCGTGATTGTAGATCTTTATATTTCGTGATTCTGTGGTCGTAATCATAAATCTCCCCCAAAGCACCTCTTTTTAGTTAGTTGGCATGGCCAGTGCAACTGGTTGACTGAGTTCTTTCCCTGCATGAAAGGAAAATAAGTACATGACAGAAAAACAGAAAATAGACAGTAGTCGTCGTCAGTTGCTCAAAGGCGGCGCCGCTCTGGCCGTGACCGGGGTGGGGATGGCTGTCAGCAATGGTGCCATGGCCCAGTGCAGCGAGCAGGCACCGGAATCCTTTGATGAACTGGTAGATGTGTTGGTTGTAGGTAGTGGTTTTGCCGGTATGGCCGCAGCCCTGCAGGCGCGTGAAGCCGGCGTCAGTGTAATGGTTATCGATAAGATGCCTGTTTTTGGTGGTAACTCAACCATTAACGGTGGTGCCATGGCCGTTGCCGGTTCTCCGTTGCAAAAACAAGCCGGTATTGAAGATTCAGTCGATGCCATGGTGGCCGACATGTTGCGCGCCGGTCGTGGCATGAATGATGTTGAGATGCTGAAGCTGGTGTGTAATGGCACAGCCGAATCTTGCCAATGGCTGATTGACTATGGTGTCAAGTGGAAGCCATTTGTACAGCACTTTGGCGGTCACAGTGTTCAGCGTGTGCTGCAAACTGTTGAAAGCTCAGGTGCCGGCATTATCCGTCCTTTGGTTAAGGCGGCTCGCGCCAAAGGCGTGATCATGAAAAATCAAACCAAGCTCGAATCTTTTATCCGTGACAGCGATGGTCGCGTGATCGGGGTCGAGGTTCGTGAAGGTTATTATTTCCCACGCGAGCGGACAGGTAAACTACGCACTATCGGCGCTCGTAAGGGCGTGATCATGGCGACCGGTGGTTTTGGTCGGGATATCGAATATCGCATGATGCAGCTGCCTGAGCTGAACAATGATCTGGATTCTACCAACCATCCAGGTGCGACCTCTGAAGCTTTGAAGCAGATGATGCTTCTGGGTGCCAACCCTATCCATCTGGATCAAATCCAATTGGGCCCATGGGCATCACCGGATGAGAAAGGCTTTGGTACCGCCTCTCAGTTCAACACTATTGCCACTTATCCTCACGGTATTGTGGTGGATGTGCGCACCGGTGAGCGTTTCTTCAATGAGCTGGCCGACCGTAAGGCGCGTGCCGATGCCATCATGACCCGCAGAGATGAGCATAACAATCCTGTTTATCCCATCGGCTTTACCAATGCCGAAGGCGCGAAAAATGCGCAAACACTGGATTGGGGTATCAAGTACAAGGTAATCACCAAGGCTGAAACCTTGGACGAACTGGCCAAGGCTTATGGCATGCCTGCCGACAAGCTCAAGGCTCAGGTGGCTCGCTGGAATGAAGCGGTCAAGACCAGAGAAGACAAAGAGTTTGGTCGTCCAATGCAGGAAGCGATAGTGCTGGATAAGGGCCCATGGTACGCAGTGCGTATGTGGCCAAAAGTTCACTATTGCATGGGTGGTGTCAAAGTGAACACCAACTCAGAAGTTCTGCATCTGGTCAGCAATAAGCCTATCCCAGGTCTTTATGCTGCTGGTGAATCTACCGGTGGTATTCACGGTGCCAGCCGTCTCGGTGCTTGCGCCGTGGCCGAAGGTATTGTCACCGGCCGTAACGCTGGCCAAAACTGTGCCGCTGCCCAGTCTGTAGCACTCAAGCAAGCGTAAAATATTCAATAACAAGGAGTAAGATGATGAACAAGTCTCTTATGCTGGCGTCTTTGACGCTGAGTCTAATGTCAGGCAGTGCTCTGGCAATGGAGCAAGTGGTTCTAGATGGTAAACACATGACTCAGGAACAAGCCTGGGCCATTGCCGACGGTGCCAAAGTGAAGGTCGCTTCTCAAGCCCGTACCAAGTTGGTTAAGTCTCACGAGCTGCTGATGGAAGCTGCGCGTCTGGGTAAGCCGGTTTACGGCCTGACAGTAGGTGTAGGTCTGAACAAAGACCACAAACTGTTTGATGCCAACGGTAAACTGAGTGCGGCAGTATTGGATGCGTCTCGCAGCTTTAACTACAGCACATTGCGCGCCCACAGTGCCGGTGTTGGTGAGCCAATGCCTGTACGCCTGACTCGTGTTGCTCTGGCCGTGCGTTTGAACACCATTCTGGCGGGTCAAACCGGTGTTCAGCCTGTAGTGGCTGACCTTTACGAAGCCTACTTGAACAAGGGTATCACTCCAGTTATCCCTTCACAGGGCACTGTGGGTGAAGCCGATATCCTGCTGGCCTCTCACGTAGGTCTGGCGATGATTGGTGAGTGGGAAGTGTTCTACAAGGGCAAGCGCGTAAGCAGCCGTGAAGCTATGGCCGATGCCGGTATTCCTCTGCTGGAGCCTATGGGTAAAGATGCCCTGTCTATCCTGTCCAACAACGCAGTGGCTGTAGCCTATGCAATGAAGGGCTATCAGGATGCCAAGCACCTGCTGGAAGTGTCTCCAACCGTATTCGGTTTGAGCCTTGAAGGTTTGAACGGTAACGTGGCTCCTTTCCTGCCACAAACCAATGACATCCGTCCTTTCCCTTACATTCAGGCAACGACTCAAGATATTCTGGCGCAACTGGATGGCAGCTATCTGTGGCAACTGAATGATGAGCGTCCTCTGCAGGATCCTCTGAGCTACCGTACTACAGCTTATACTCTGGCTAGCGCCAAGAAAGCCTTGGTAGATCTGGGCGAAGTGATCGATATCCAGATCAACCACTCAGACGATAACCCAGCCGTAGTTCTGGGCGCATCCAAGGACTACAGCCAGTTCCCTCAGGTAGCCAAGTACATGGTTGAAGGCAAGGGCGGTGTGTTCCCAACCACCAACTTCGAGCCTCTGCCTGTTGCCCTGGCAGTACAGAACCTGAGCACTGCTTTGACTCACGTGTCTCACAACAGTGTAATGCGCACTATCCACCTGTCTGATGCCCACTTTACCCGTCTGAGCCGCTTCCTGGCCGGTCCGGAAAACAATGGTCATGCTTTCGGTGCAATCCAGAAAGCCTTCGTTGACATGCAGGTGCGTAACAAGCAACTGGCCAGCCCTGTCTCTTTCGATGGTATCCAAATCGCCGGTAACATCGAAGACACCTTCACTAACCTGAAGTTGGCTTCTGACAACCTGATCCAGATTGTTGACAACACCAACACCATCTATGGCCTGGAGCTGCTGCACTCTACTCAAGCTGTTGATCTGCGCAAGATGCATGACAAGAGCCTGAAACAGGGTAAAGCCACTGGTGCCATGTATGAAGCTTATCGTCAGCAGGTACCTTTTGTAAGCAAAGATCGTCCTTTCACTCCTGATATCCAGGCGTCACACGACTTTATTGCTAACTACTGATAGAAGAGCGGGGCAGGCAACTGCCCCGCAACAGGAAGCCCCAAGATGTTGAAGATAATATCCACTGTTCTTGTTACCTGCGCCTTGATGCTGCCTGGAGCGGCCAATGCCATGAAGATCAAGGACTACCACAAAGAAGTCATGACTGCTGAAAATGGTCGTGTCGATTGTGCCGCTTGCCATGGCGATGCCAAGCGTAAAACCATTCCTGATGCGACGGCTTGTGAAGCTTGTCACGGCACTCCTGAAGACGTTGCCAAGCAGACAGCTCGTCCAGCCAACGCCGGTCATGATGTTGAACCTAATCCCCATGACAGCCTGCACTATGGCACGGATTTGCCATGTACTTACTGTCACCAGGAGCACAAAGAGAGCAAGGTATATTGCAATCAGTGCCATGAGTTCACATACCCAGCGATGAAGCGCTAAAAGGCGATTCGAGTCTCCCTGTATTTGGGGATTGGATTTAACACCGTGCTTTACAGCGCTGTTCTTGATTGGTCGACATAACGCCGAGAAGTTCACCGCTGATATAGTGAATGGTATAAGTCTGTTATTTCCACCGCAGCCTTGGCTGCGGTTTTTTTTGGATAAAAAAAGGTCTGCCAAAAGAGCAGACCCGGACGATACTGAAACAAGCGTTCAAGTAACGCGTCAATGGATGTGGAACCGAGTTCAGTGTGCGCTTTTTAAATTAACCCAAACTGAAATCATCTGAGCTCGATGCCGCGATTGAGGGCGATAAGCTTATCCAAGATCCGTTCACCATCCATGCGTATGCCGTTGTGCTCATATTCAGAGGTCAACCAATACTTGAGGTTGCCGACTCTGGCGGCGGTTTCCAGGCTGTAGGCCTGCTCGACATACATATCTTCGCTGTAGATGGCAGCGGCGACAGGTACGCGGTTATTGGCGAGAATATTCGGGTCATAGAGTGAAGGCCAATCGGCTTTGGCGGCCAGCAATTCGGCGCAGGCTTTTAGCGGCTTGAGGTTGGCAAACTGCTCAAACATCCAGGGGTAGATCATCTCACCGCTGAAAAGCAGCTCATCGGCGTCCGGGGCAAACGCCGGATATTCGGCCCGCACCCTGTGGGCAGCCCAGTTTGCGGCTTGCTGCTGGCAATAGATAGACTCGTGCATGATGGCAAACAGTGGGTTGGTGTTGTAATCCAGCAATTGACAGAACTGCGCCTCAAACAAGGGATTGAGCGCCTTGCCGCTTGGGGTATCTATCAAGGCTTGCTCCAGCAGATAGTAGAGGGCTTCCGGTCCTTGCTCCATGCCTAAGTTGACGCCCAAAAGCTGCAGCATTTCCTGGGTCAGCCGCTCACCTGTGGCCAGGCGCGCATCATGGCTATTGATAAATTCTCTGAGCTCGGCCAGCAAGGCTTTGGCATCTTTGAAACGGGCAAAGAAATCCCGGTTTTTGGCCAACAGGCGTTGATATGTTGCCCGATAAACCTCGGTTGCGGGGCGCTCAAGGGATGGAATACCGCCGGTAATAAAGGCTTCCTTGAGCCCTTGCGGTGCGGCGCTCAGGTATCTGAGTACGCAAAAGCCACCGAAACTCTGACCGAGAATACTCCAGGGCGCATCCGGGCTCAGTTGCGCCCGAATCGCCTCGGCATCACGAATAATATTGTCGGCGCGAAAATGGCTCAGGTACTCAGCCTGATCGGCAGGCGTCAGCCCGCTAAGGGTCTTAAAGCTGACCGGGCTTGAGAGGCCGGTGCCACGTTGATCCAGCAAGAGTACTCGGTACTCTTTAAGTGCTCTTTTGATCCAGCCGCCATTGGCAAGGGGGCGGACGGCACCAAAACCCGGGCCTCCTTGGAAAAACACCAAGAGAGGCAGATTGGCGGCGTTGTCCTGGGGGCCGCGAAGCTCCCGGGCAAAGATTTGCAATTGTTCCCCGGTGGGATGCTGATAATCCAGCGGCAGAGAGAAGAAGTGTTTGCGGCTCAGGATGCCAGCAAGACGGCTGTCTGTTATCATGTAGGGACTTGGGCTTGAAGGTTGATAGCCCAAAATAGTATATAAAAATCCCTAAGCTGCAAACCGGCGCCAGATTAAAGCGGCTTATCTGACGCTTTCCTTGCCCGGGATCATTTTTTCTGTTGCCGGGTTGATGGATCATGCATCGAGACGATCTATCGATCATGGAACGATAACAGCCTGCGAGTGTGTGTAATGAAATACCAGATCATCCCTGTGACCCCTTTCCAGCAAAACTGCAGCCTTATTTGGTGTGAAAAGAGTGGCAAAGCCGCGGTGATAGATCCGGGTGGCAACCCAGAGCGCATCATGGATGCCTTGGCGCAGCACGGCCTGCAGTTGCAGTATATTCTGTTGACTCACGGGCACATAGATCATGTCGGTGCCGCCAAGACCTTGGCCACTGAGTGTGAGGTGCAGATCATAGGCCCGCATATCGACGATAAATTTTGGTTGGATAATCTGCCGCGTCAGAGTCAGAACTTTGGCTTTCCCGCTTGCGAAGCGTTTGAGGTTGATCGTTACCTCGAAGATGGTGAGCAGCTTACCCTGGGTGAACAACAGCTGAGTGTGCTGCATTGTCCGGGACATACTCCAGGGCATGTGGTCTTTTTTGATCCTGCCGGGAATCTGGCTTGGGTGGGGGATGTGCTGTTTCGTGGCTCCATTGGCCGAACCGATTTCCCCGGCTCCAGCTACCAAGCCTTACTTGATTCCATCCGTTATAAGCTCTGGCCTCTGGGGGAACAAGTCAACTTTATTCCCGGCCACGGCCCCATGTCCAATTTTGGCGAAGAGCGACGTAACAATCCCTTTGTGGCCGATCAGTTAATGGCCGACTAAAGTCGCCATTGATGAATAAACCCGGACCTTCCGGGTTTTTATTTGATTAAATTTCAATATTTTGTGGTTTTATTACGCCTTTGGGTGTGGTTTTGCACAATATTTAGCCATAAGTTAACCAATATTAGCGGTTGATCTGGTTTTTGTTATTAAAAGTGATGTAATTTAGTCAAAACATCGTTTTACTGGAGGCTACCATGCAACAGCGTTGGCATGCAGCAATATCTGCCGGGCTTTTGGCCACTGTTTGGTGTGGGGTTGCCGACACCTTGGATTTGACAACCTGGATAGGTTTTCTGGGGTGCAGTACTTTCTTCGCTCAGGGCCGCCGCGGTTTTGCCGGTCTGCTGCAGGCATGGTGCACCAATACTTCAGGTGTATTCTGGGCCTGGCTTATTATCAGCGGCAGCAGCTTCTTTGTCTCGCCGGTATTTGGCTGGATCTTTACCGGCATCGCCACCAGTGCCATGTGTTTGCAGGCTAGTTTCAGTAAACTCAACTTTATCCCCGGGGCTTTTATCGGCTGCTGTATTACCTTTGCCATGGCCGCAGATATTGCGACCATAATGCCCCCTTTGCTGATCGGTGCCGTGTTTGGTTATGCCATGAGTCGCTTGACGGATCTTATGGGTTATTACCAAACCAGCCGCAATGACAGCGCAAGTTCTGAATCCTTGACTCCTGAGCGGATCGTGGAGTGAGCCAAGCCATACTTGCTGTTTTGGGGCACCTGCTCTTAGGTGCCCGGCTGGGTAGCCCAGGCCTGGTCTAACGGGTTATTCCTGTTCGCTGGCGATGATGGCCTGAATGCTGTGAGGATGCACCTTGACGCAAACCCCGTCAGCCTTGAATGCCAATGTCGGGTTGGCCAAGCGTTCGGCTTCGCCTTTGGGGCTGCTGGCCTTGAGTTTAATATCCGTATCGCCATCGAGTGCGGCTTGGGTTCGGGGGCAGAGAGTTCGCAGTTGCTCAGCCAGTTCATCACAGCTTTGGGCGCCACCCGGCAAAACCAGTTCCAGATGTTCCCATCCCTCTTCGGGATAGTGTTTATCGCCGGGGAAGGGCAGCTCGACACAGGGAATTTGCCATTGACCCAATCGCAGAGGCTGCTGCAGTCGTATGATCAGAATCGGGCGGCCGTTGATGATATTCTCCGAAATGATTTCACCGCATTGGGCAAATTCGGCCTTGAGCTTTTCTGCCGCGGCGACAGAGTTGACCCGCAGCGCGGCGTGATCGCACTCGTTTAAACGTTCGAGTCCGAGGCGCTCAATCAGAGGCATAACTTTGTCGGCAAAGGCTTGCCAGTCTGTCAGCAACTGCGACAGAGATTGTAGGTTTTGCATATTTGATTCCTGTTTCAGGGCCAGATTTCTATCGGCGTTCCCGGCTCAATCAACTGCCAGAGTTCATCCATCTCTTTATTGGTGAGGGCGATACAGCCATTGGTCCAGTTAAACTGTTGCGCCTCTTCCGGGGTTAACTCAGAGCGGGGGTTTTGGCCGTGGATCATGATTTGACCGCCTGGGCTTATCCCAAGCGCCTTGGCCCTGAGTCTGTCCTCATCATTGGGATAAGAGATGTGAATCGCGCGGTAAAAGGCGCTGTCGGCCTTTTTATAATCCAGTAGATAACGGCCCTCGGGAGTACGTTGGTCGCCTTCCTGATACTTGTGGCCCTTGGGCATCTCCCCCATGGCGATGCGATATTCCTTGATCACCTTACCGGCTTTAATCAGGCTCAGACGCGAATCTGACTTGTTGACCAGCACCAAATCCACCTGTGCCGAGGCCAGGGGGCTGTACAACTGGGCAAACGCCAGCAGAAATATTGCATAAACTATATGACGAAACGAAGGGCCCATGGTGCCTGGCTCTGATTATGGTTATTTTGACGCGATAATAACCGAAAACAGGGGCTTTCTTGAAGCCTTTGAGCGCACCTGTCTGTGCTTTTTTGGCCTGCATGGGGTGCGCTTGTCTCTGTGCCGGTGCCAGAGAATATTTGGCACACTCGCCGATGCGTGGCAGACTTACGCCCCTGCCTTTTGGGCATGGCGCCGCGAAAATTGACAGTGCGAGACGTTAAAGGGTCAAGAGTGAGACGCCGTTTGGGTTAGACAGTAAGGAAAGCTTGCCGCATGAATCAACACAAGATGACAGATACGCCACCAGAGCCTGAGCTCAAGCGTAAGCTTAGAATAATCATCTTTGGTACTGAAACGCCTGCCGGTCGCTGGTTCGATATCGGCTTGATCATCTGCATTATTCTCAGTGTTGCCTTGGTTTTTCTCGATACCGTGGCTGATATCCATGCCCGTTTCGGACATATCATCCTGGCACTGGAATGGGCCTTTACCTTGGTGTTCACTCTGGAATATCTGTTGCGGCTCTATTGCTCCAGCAATCGCTTGAGTTATGCCCGCAGTTTTTACGGTGTCGTGGATCTGCTCAGTATCCTGCCCAGTTACCTGGCACTGTTCTTCCCCGGGGCCAATTTCACTTTGGTGATCCGGATTTTGCGGCTGTTCAGAGTTTTTCGGGTACTCAAGCTGCTCAGATACTTGAGTGAGGGAAACCTGCTGCTCAAGGCGATGCTGCAGTCGAGTCGCAAGGTGTTTATCTTCTTTTTCTCTGTGAGTCTCATCATTATGGTGCTCAGCGCCATCATGTATGTGGTCGAAGGCCCGGAAAATGGCTTTAGCTCGATCCCCAAGTCTGTCTATTGGACCATAGTGACCATTACCACTGTGGGCTACGGTGATATCACCCCCAAGACAGATCTCGGTCAGGCGATAGCGGCGTTTACCATGCTCTTGGGTTACTCGATAATTGCTATTCCCACCGGGATCCTTACCGCCGAAATCTCCCAGGAGATGGGCCGTAGCCGCGATCTGCGCCGCTGCGCCAACTGTTTAAAAACCGGGCATGATCACCATGCTATCTACTGTAATCGCTGCGGCAGTGAACTGGAGCCAGTTCCGGAAGAAAACAAGGATTAGGGTGTCAAACAACCAATCATCGGCTAAGACAGTCACTCAGGCAGGCACTCAGGCCGTCACTCAGGCTAAGTTTGTTGAGGGCAATATACTGCGTCACATTCTGGTGATGAGTTCTACTGCGGCCGTTGGGATCTCGGCGCTGTTTGTAGTCGACCTGTTGGATATTTTCTTCCTCAGCATGCTGGGAGAGCTGGAATTGGCGGCCGCCGTGGGCTATGCCGGTACCATCTCTTTCTTTACCACTTCCATAGGTATCGGCCTGTCGATTGCACTGGGGGCTCTGGTGTCCCGCGCCGTTGGCGCCAGAGACACCGAAGGGGCCAAGCGTTTGTTGCTCAATGCCGCCCTGGTGACTCTGCTGATATCCAGCCTGATGGCGATAGTGGTGACCGCCTTGATCCCTGAACTGCTGGCGCTGGTGGGCGCCAGGGGGCATACCGCCGAGCTTGCCGCCGATTATCTGTATATTCTGGTGCCTTCGCTGCCGATCATCTGTTTGGCGATGGCACTTGGCAGCGCCCTGCGCGCCGTGGGTGATGCTAGGCTCTCCATGCTATCGACCCTGGCGGGCGGCGCGGTCAATGCAGTATTTGATCCCATTTTTATTTTCTTGTTTGCCATGGGCATAGAAGGGGCGGCGGCCGCCTCGGTATTGGCGCGTCTCAGTGTGCTGCTGATCGCGGCAAGAGGGGTGTTTATCAAACACGGCCTTTGGCACCGTTTCGAACTTGCGAGCTTTCGCGGCGATCTGCGCGCCATTTTTGCCATCGCAGGGCCGGCCATGCTGACCAATGTGGCCACCCCCATAGGTAATGCGGTAGTGACCCGGGCGATTGCCGACTTTGGTGACAGCTTCGTCGCCGGTTGGGCCGTCGTGGGGCGTTTGACCCCGGTGGCCTTTGGGATGATCTTTGCGCTTTCCGGCGCCATAGGCCCAATCATAGGGCAGAATTATGGTGCCAAGGCCTATGACAGGCTCAGCGAGTGTTTGACCCGGGCGCTGCAGTTTTGTATCGCCTATGTGCTGGGGATGTCGCTGCTGCTGTGGCTATTGCGCGAGCCTTTGGTATTGGCATTCGACATGCGCGGCGATTCTGCCGAGCTGGTCCGCTTTTTCTGCCAATATATGGCGCTGTTTTTCCTGTTCAATGGTGCGCTGTTTGTGGCTAACGCCTCGTTCAACAATCTGGGTAAGGCTAAGTATTCGACCGCCTTCAATGTGGGCAAGGCCACTATCGGGACGCTGCCATTTGTTTATCTTGGAGCCGAGCTCGGTGGGGTATATGGAGTCTTGATTGGTCAGGCACTGGGGTCAGTGCTCTTCGGGATATTGGCGGTGATCACCGCCTATCGGCTGGTGGCCAGAGTGGCCGCCAATGGCCGCCAGCAAGGTCTTGAGGCCGACAGGCTCGATGAGGAGGAACTCTCCATGGCCTCCAGCAGTCCATTGTCGTCTTCCTGTACCCAGATGGGGCAGATGACCGAAGAGCTGGAGCCGATAGCCAGTGCCCAGGCGACCTCGCCCCAGCGGCAGAAGCCTTAACGCCATGCATTAAAGAAGAGCTTGAAAACGCTTTATAGGCTGTCAGATTGGGGCGTCGCGGCGGTATCATTTTCAGCAGTATCGCTGCTTGGTTGTTCAACAGCGCTGCTTTCTGCTTGTTCGGCCGCCGCGATTTTGGCGCGCTCGGCCTTGGAGATATAACCCTGTTTGGCCGGGCCTGAGTTGGGGATCTCTTTCTTGTTTTCCCGGGCTTTGGCACGCTTGGCCAGTTTTTTGGTCAGTTTTTGTCGCTTGTTCATGCAAAATTTCCTGGTACTTCCCACTTGGGATGGGCAAAGGGCAGGCATTTTAGCCTGCCGACGGCCGGGCAACAAGCTCAACCTGCCTGGGGCAGGTTGGGATACTGCGGCGCAAGCGCTTTTCTTAGAGGAATAGGGTCATAAAGACACCGATATAGCTCATGGAAACTGCGACTCCAATGCTGAGCAGAGCCATATCTAACATCAGTGGTCGTTCCGGCGTCTTGGCGGCCTTGATAAGCTCGACCACACTGGTGGGGATCACTATCAGCCCTGAGACTATCAGCAATAAGAAACCGGGGCGGAACAGGTTGAGCTGCAGTGCGCTTTGATCCTGCCAAAGGTGGTTATACTGCTCGCCAAACAACAATAACGCCATGGCAACCACGGCCGACAGGCTGGTGGCGAGTAACAACTGACGATTAACCTTGCTGCGGTTAACCGGCTCTTCTATCTCCTGAATGATTCCTGTGGGTTCCATCTCATATGCACCTAAAGCGGGAAACTGCGGCAAAACTAGCAAATTTGCGGTTTTTTTTCAAAAAAATTACTTATTGCCGAAGCGACTCCTGTCCATTTCATTGGCGCCATCGCGGCATTCGCCGCGGATCTCGCCTCTGTCGGACTGCAGCAGACGACTGAGCTCATAGAAGCCTTCGCGGCAATATTGATTCATCTTGAGGGTATTATCGAGCCCAAGTTGTAGCTGCTGTTCAAACACGGCAAGTCTCGCCTCTCGAATCGCCTGTCGTTGACGCATCTCTTTGGCTGTCCTGGGAGCCTCGATAGGATTTTCGTACCGGCCGTCAGCCTTGGGGGCTGTAAGCCGGGCGGTATAGGTGAAGAGCTTCAAACCATCGGCCTTGATATCGGTCTGAAAATTGTCTTTGATGGCACCGGCAAAATCGGCCGGATCTATGTTGGGTTTTGAGCTGCAGCTACTGAGCAGCAGCGGCAGTAATAACAGAAAAAGCGCACGCATAAGCTGGGGTGATTATCCTTATTATTTTTTTGGAGATACAAATTAGTGCTAACTTACTGCAGAATAAACATAATTGCATTAAGGAAGGTGCGAATAAGTCAGCGTGGCATCTATGTTTATCGCCTTTATTGGCTGAGCGAATGGTAGGTTATGGTCGAGTATCTTCAACATCTTTTCGATAAGGTTCAATGGCAGCCGGGACTGGCTGACGTGCTCTATGGGGCTCTGCTCTTTGGCTGGTTTGCCTGGATCTGGCCCAAACGGGACTGGCAACGACTACTGGCGGACAAGAGCCTGCAGTGGCGGGCGCTACTCAGTACCTTGGCCATCAATGGTCTTTGGCTGCTCAATGCCAGCGTAACCGAAGGGATCCATGCGCATTTTCTGGCCTTGGTGACCCTGATGCTGATGTTTGGCTGGCGTTTGGCGTCTGTATTGATGCTGCTTCCGGTGAGCTTCTTTTGCCTGTTTGTCTATCACCAGCCCTGGATGTTGGGGCCCATGATGCTTTTTGGCGTGTGTCTGCCACTGCTGCTGGCGTTGACCGTACACAGCTTGAGTTATCACAAATTGCCCAAGCATTTGTTTGTGTTTATTTTTGTGGCTGGTTTTCTTAACGCCGGGCTATCTGTTGCCAGCCATATTCTCGCCTGGTCGGCTTATCTCTGGGCCAGCACGGATTACAGTGCCGCTTACCTGGCGGATAACTATCTGCTGCTTATTCCGCTGCTGGGGTTCCCGGAGGCCTTACTCAACGGCATGGCCGTGACTCTATTGGTAGTATACCGGCCCGAGTGGCTCTACGATTACTCGGACCGGGTCTATCTCTGGCGTCGCTGACTTGTGCGACTGAGTGCAACTATCTTTCATTGCCTAACAAACTAAGCCTGTCATCAGGTAACTCGTTGTTTTTTCGATATTTGTGTTGGCCTGTGGTGAGACTTTAGTCTTTGGGGGCGCGGATCACCAGAGTACCGGCGAGTTTGTCATGCCAGCCCTGTTTGCGGGGATCGAAGGCCACCCAGAGATAGCCAAGGCCGAGTACCAGACTCGAAGGAATATAGCCCAAGTAGCGTACTATCAGACGGATAATAGATGGCTTTTGCAAGGTTTTGGCATCGACAATGATGATACTGAAGATCATCTTCCCTGGCGTCGCCGACTTATAGTGCCAAAATAAGACCACTAGGGTAATAGGCAACAGATAAGAGAGGATGTAGAAGAACAGCGTTGTGATATTGGGCAATTCCGTTGAAATAAGACCTATTCCATAGAGAAGCAATAAAAGTAATAACGTGATAAAGAATAACATGATGTTGTCCAGTAGGTTGGCGGTAAATCGTTCCCAAAATCCTATATAGACGGGATGGCTGACGCTAAGGGAGGGCACTTCTGTATTTGGTGCTTGAGGGGAGGAGGAAAAGGTCTGTGCTGCTGTTGGTGCTTGATGAACTAGGGCTGGCTCCATGCTCTGCTGGGATTGCTCTGTTGTCATTTACTCTGTCCTTGAGTCGAATTTACTCTTTGGACAATACACGGAAAACCTAGGGTGAACAAGCCGGGCGAGCCATATTGGATACGGCAAGCCCGGAGCGTTGTCAGCCAAAACGCTGATTGAGATAGCTGATGATGTCGTTGGATTCGTACATCCAGGTCACTTCACCGGCTTGCTCTATTTTCAAACAGGGAACTTTCATCG
This sequence comes from Shewanella carassii, assembly GCF_019670705.1. Lineage (NCBI taxonomy): Bacteria > Pseudomonadati > Pseudomonadota > Gammaproteobacteria > Alteromonadales > Shewanellaceae > Shewanella > Shewanella carassii. The sequence continues at coordinate 2,697,219 of NZ_AP024618.1, read as the reverse complement.
TGCCGCCGCCGTTTTGCAGGGCACTCTTGTGTGGCTCCTGCTTGGCATCCAGGGTGGTGATATTCAGGCTCTGGCGTTTCATCGCACGTCTTACCTTGACGCAGAAAGGGCAGGCGGGATACTGATATAGGCTGAGGCTACGACATTGTTCATCGATATCCGCCTGCTGCTCGGGTTGCCGCTTAAGCCCCTTGGGTGAAAAAACAAAGTTGAGCAGCAAAATAATCCGCCCCAAGATCCAACGAATAATAAACATAAGCATCCTCTATATAAGCTTAAAACGGCAGGCAGTTTAACTCAGTGGTAGTGAAACTCAAGCCTGGGCTAAGGGTGATGAAGGGGCGGGAGGAGTGCGCCAGAGTCCTTTGTCAGTGCAAAGGTTGCATGCAGAGATGTAAAGGCGCCAAAGAGGCGCCTTTACAAAGTGGCCAGCGTTTTAATCGGCATTGAGCGACAAAATCGCCTGAGATGCATCCTGTTTCATCTCTGTCTTGCTGTCGAGCAGGAAGACTCTTTCCGGGGCGACGGCTGCTCTGTCCACCAGGAAGGCCTTGATGGCCTGGGCCCTGGCCTGAGCCAGATTGGCCAGCTCGTTATTGCTGATCTCCTGAGCGCTGAGCAGTTGGTTGTAAAGGCCCATATGCCAGACGGTGAGCAGGGTATCTTCATCGACTCTTTCACCGTTGGCCTTTTCGGCAAGTCTTTGCTTCACTTTGTCTTTTTCCGCGTCGGCATCCAGTTTGAGCTGTTGCTCGAACAATTCCACCAGAGCATCTGCCAGCTTACCCTGGGTGGGGAAGCGACTGGCGCTCAGCTCGTCCGGCAGGGTTGCAAGCTTGCTGGCCTTGAGCAGTTGCTGCTGCAGTTTTTGCTCTGCCAGCACCTCACTGTCTTCTCGCAGTGCTACGCTGCCTTCAATGCTCAATTGCAGCTTGGGCCTGTCATCCAGCGCCTTGGCCAGCTTGCTCAGCTTATCCTCGGCGTCAGCGTCTAGCGTGGCTATACCGGGTTGGAAAGCGACCAGGTTCAGCTCTTCATCACTGCCAACCAGACCGGCCAATAAAGAGAAGGGGGCGGTGACCGCCTTGGTGATCACATTGGTGATGGCGGTCATCACTATGCTGCCGAAGCTGAAACTTGGACTATCGAGATCGCCTGAAACCTGTAAGCCAAGATCTATCACCCCATGTCTGTCTTGCAAAAGGGCGATAGCCAGGGTGATTGGCAAACTGGTGGCCAGATCGGAATCACTGGGTTTACCCAGTTTAAGCTGATCTATCACCAGATGATTGTCGCCTTTCAACTGGTTGTCTTCCAGTTGATAGTTGAGCGCCAAAGACAGCTGGCCTTTGTCTATGTAGTAACCGGCATAGGTGCCCGAATAGGGATTTACCGAGGTCAGCTCGACACTCTTGAATACTAAATCCAGATCCAGATAGGGTTTTTCCAGCAGTGGATTCACCTCTCCCTTTAGGGTGACCGGAGCATACTTGTCTATCTTGCCCTTGATATCGACACTGGCCTTGGTTCCCGGGGTAGAGGATAGCTGGCTTATCTTGCCTTCCAGCGCCTCGATACCGGAAGCAAAGTTAGGAGTGAGGGAGTTATCGGCAAAATAGGCCGAGCCGTTTTGGATGGCAATGCTGCCGATATCCAGTTTAAATGCCTTCTCTGCAGCTGCCCTGGCGGTGTTTTTTTCCTTGGCGGCAGTTTGCTGCGCTTGTATGTCGACGTTTTCTTGCGCCGCTTGAGATTGAGCATCCGCGCGGAGCAACTCGCCGATGTTGGTGCGCTTATCTTCGGTAATCATCACCTTGGCATAGGGCTGTTTCAAGAATATATTGCTGATTTTGAGGCTGTTTGCTTCGGAATCAAAGCTCATCGCATCTATCGCCATATTCTGCCATTTCAGCAGAGGCTCAAATGCCAATCCATCCTTGATAAGCAGTTTATCTATGTCGGCTTGCCCCTGAAAATGGGCCTTACCTTCGGCGTTGGCAGTGAACTTGCCCTGAGTGCTCAACTTGCCGCTTTCAAACTGCATATTGAGGTAGGGCGCCAGATAGGGCTGGAACTGCTGCAGCTCTAGCTCAGTTAGTGCCAACTCGCCTTTAATCGTGAGAGCCTTGGCATCTAACGCGCCGATGGAGGTGAACTGGCCTTGGCTGGTTTCCGGTGGGTTTTGGGCATCAGAACTCAGCGCCAGCTGCAACTGGTAGTCTATGTTTCCTTCGAGATCGGAACGCACGGGTCCTGTGGTGATATCCAATGGGTAGACACGCCAGTGGATACCATTGCTTTGCTGCTGCTCAAACAAGTTGAGATCGGCCTGTTTGAGATTGATTTTGCCTATGGTCAGCAGCCACTGTTTCTCTTGCCCCAGGGCTTTGTTTGGCTCAGCTGCTGGATGCGCTGTAGCTTTTTCTCGCGCTGTAGCCTTTTCATCTTGCGCTGTGGCTTTTTCTTTCGCTGTGGCCTTATTTTGCGCCTCGGTTTCAGTTGCCGCCTCTGGTTGGGTTACCGCTGGTTCCTCTTGCGCCTTGGCCGCGGTGTTATCGGGCTTGGCATGTGTGGCAGGCAGGGCGGGCATAAAGAGCTGCTGTAGATCCAGGCCTTGCTTATCCAGGCGGGCATCGGCCCACAGGCCTTGCAGCGCCAGTTCGTCGATATCAACACTCTGGTTATCGCCGTCCACCCGAATGTTATCCAGCGCCAACAGTGGCAACTTGACTCTGGCTTGCTGTTGGTCGGAGAACAGCAGATTTTCCAGAATAAACCGGCCCTTGTGGGCATGGTAATGCAGTTGGTCTTGTTGCTGTTTCAACTGGTACTGGCTTTGGAAGCTGAGTTCACCGTCGCTGAGCTTAGCGGCAATAAGCCCATCGGCAAACGGCCAGAAGGGCAGCAGGGAAATTTTGGCCAGTTGCAGCTCGCCGCTGACTTCGAGTGGCTGCAGCTGAAACTGTCCCTGAGTCTGCAACTGTCCATTATCGCTGCCGGTCAATGACAGGGCATAGCGGTTGGCATCTTTCGCCAGTATCGGTTTGTTCTCATCTTCCGGCAGACTGAGACTATATGCCTTGGTATCCAAAGCTTGTAGGCTGAAATTAAGCTTGTCGTAACTTAACTCGGTATTGGCGACCTCATCCTGGTAAGCGAATTTACCCTCTGTCACTCTGATATCCCGGGCAATGACTCTAAGCGGCGCAGAGGCTTTTTCCGTCGCCTCGGCTTGCGGTGTTCGATTGGCTTCAAGGTGGGCAAGCATATCGCTGAAGTTGAATTGAGCTTGGCCCTTCTCTGACGCAAGTCTTTGCACATTCACTTGTGGTTCAAGGAGATAGATATGATCTATGGCGATGGCCCCTTGAGTCAGCGAGCGCCAAAATGCCAGTTCCAACTCAAGCTGCGTGAAAGACACAAATACTTGCTGCGGGTCGCTCTCCTGCAGGGCGAAGTTATCCAGGCGGACTCTGAGAAGAAAAGGGTTGATGCTGATATCGTTCAGGCTGGCCTGACGCCCGAGCAGTTGTTGCAGCTGCTTGGGTGTTTGCGACTTGATCACCCAGGGAGCGAGTCCACCGAGCAATAGGGCATAGAGGCCATATGCTAGTAGTAGATAGATGCCGGCCTTGATGGCGAGCGGTGCCTGTCGAAAGCGGCTGATGAGCTGAGTCAGCAGATTGGGCATAGCGGTGTGAGATCCCTTGAAGCAGGTTTGCATCCATAATTGGGCGCTATTCTAACGTGTATTCGCTATTGTTGATAAGGCGGTTTTGTGTTTGGTTTTGTTACCATTAGGCTATTTATCCGGCCGTTATAAAACGCTTCTTTTACCAATCTGTCTGGCCGTTAGAGCTTTAGTTGGCAACATGAATGATCTTTACCAAACGGAGCGGATTCAATCTTCGCCGGATTGGGTGTATGTAATGGCAGCAATAATGGCGCCGCAGGGATCTTTTATCCAGCAGAAGCGACCGACCTGAGGAATGTTTTCCGGGCCGTAAAGGATATCGCCTCCCAACGCCTTGGCTTTGATGGCAACGGCGTCGACATCTTTGACGGTAATATAACCCGTCCAGTTGCTCGGCATGGCTGGCGCCGGACTGTCTGTTATACCGCCAATGCCGATACCTTCGTTTTCTATGATGTGGTAAGGCCCCTGCGGCAACTGCATGGTCTTGAAGCTCCATCCAAAAATTTCACCATAAAACCGCATCGCCCGCTCAGAATCATTGGCGGTCAATTCGTGCCAACTCAAGGCTCCATGGGTGTTAAAGGGGGAGTTCATAGATAGGTTCTCCTGAGACTGGCGGGCTGATAACTTGGCCGTTTTCATTAATCGACCCGGTTTGTTGAGCCCGCAATGAGTTCAGTTTTGAGTGTAGCCGAGTCAGCCGGGCTTTGTGGGTTTCTTTGGCGGGAGCTCTGGGGCGCGAAGGTAGCCATTGTCGCCTAAATCGGGAGGGCTCAAAGTCCGGCTTACATGGGGCAATCACCGCAAAGTGAGGGCGTTAGCTGATGGACTGGATGTAATCTGCAATCTCAGTGCGCCCCCACTCATGGGCAAACTCAAGTGCTCCCATATTTTTCATTGTTGGGCCGGTATAACGGACCCTTGTATCTATACCCGCTTCCACTAGCCGCTTCACAATATGGAGGTGGCCATAATGTATTGCAGTAAAAAGGGGATTGCGGTCTGGCTCAGAAATATCGAGTCTTGCGCCAAGGCCGATGAAGTAGTTCACGATATCTTCGTTGCCATTCGAAGCCGCCCTATGGATTGGACTGCTGCCACTGATACTGTCTTTGCTATCGATATCGGCTCCCAGCTTGACCAAAGCCTGGCACAATGCCAAGTTGTCATTATCAGCTGCAATATGAAGCATGCTGCCCAGTGGCGTTTGTAATCGAACCAGCTCTGAATTCATCTGCAATAAGTCGATTGCATCAGCGGTTCTCTTCTCCCTGATGCATGCCATCAGAGCCCTTAATTTCAGTATGACTGCTTCGTTCACTTATTTATCCGTCCTGACTTAATGGTTCCGAGTGGGTATCAAGCCTAATGTTTTCTAGAGTATGAGATTTATCAATAGCCGCATGTTGGTTGAGTTTTTCCGACAAAAAATGGGCAAACATTCACCATTGGCCAATAAACCTATGCTGTCGAATAAGGTTTATATGACGGCTTGTTTTATCAATACCTGTAGTGCTGCATTTGACAGAGGGTTACGGCCCCCACTAGGTGCAGAAATTCTTACTATTAGGGTTATCTGGGTTCAGGACTTGTATCCTAAAGTCTGGCGCCAGATTGAACCGTTTTATAACGCTTGATATTCGGTCAGATGTTAATGCAGAACCGAAATCCGAGAAAAATGGGATTGGATCATTATTGATAGCCCACATTTCATTCATTGTCTTGGCTAATTCTTTGGCTTGCTCCCAATCACCTGCAAATATCTTGGAGTAATCAAAATGCGGCCATGCCGCAATATCATCCTCCTTTGCCGAATCTTCGCTGAAGAGAAAGGATACACTGATCTCCGAGTGCCAAGGAAACACGCCTACGTCAATGATCCTTAGCTCTTTTTCGCCAAAGTCAGCTAAAGCTTGCCGCAATTTCCCTTCTAGCAGTTGTTCAATGTTTTCTCTGCTGTATTCCATATCCATTCCCATTTCTTTTGATGTCTTAATTAAGCTGTATAGGTTTATATGAACTGTTAGATTTCGCGCCTACTGACCTTTCCCGAGATTAGAATCAAGGATGCAAGATGTCGCATGTAGTCTTGCAAGCCGATGTTCAACTATTTAAATTAAAAATACAGTAAAAACCACTATGCCCATAACTCTTGTTGTAATTGTAGGAATTTTGCCAAGCGTTACCAAGTCCAGCAGTAATGTAACATTGTCTTGCTAGAATTTGATTGCACTTAAAAACTTAGAAATAGAGTTGTGTAACTTGAAAACACCAAACTCTATATCTACGTAGTACACGTTGCCTTCATTTTTTGGACCACTACCGATAAAAATCATTTCATCGCCTAGGGTGACAGCAATGGGGTTTGCATCAATACCTTCAAGATAAGGGTTATACCTTTCACGGATTGCTGTTACCTCTTCTGGCGGGATTATTTCAACTATCTCCAACTTCTTGTCAGGTATAAAATTACTCAACTCCTTATACTGAGCTACATCTATGTATTTTCCGATAATTTCTTCTGTGATGCTTTCCATTACTTCCCCGAGAGGTATCACGCCTCAAGTAGCGCTTCAGTTAGTTGACTTGTTAATTGAAAACTGATGTAAAAAGCAAAAATCAAGCTATCCACTGTAAAACAATAACTTAATCTTCTTTCTGTCTATATCAATATGCAACACCAGATGCAGAAGATTACTCATTATGGTGAATGTGGCCATATCAATGGCAAAAACGGCTTCCAATTCAAACAGTAACGATTCCACCCAACCACGGCGGTGGTCATAATTATTGCCCGAGTAGGCATCATCATCACACAGAAAGGCATGCCGCACCACGCGGCTGCAACAGTGGTAGTAAGGTGTATCTTCAAGGCTGATTTGAGTTCGGCGAGGGCGTGGCATAATAACCTCCTTGTTAAATGCTTAAAAAAAGCATAGTCGGAGGCTAACTACCGCGCCATTAACGTTGGGTGTCCACACTTTTTATCAGCGTACAGAACATCAATCTATACTCACCACCTAACATTCTTGCCAAAGGTATCTTTGGCTTGCTCTTCCTGTTGCTTCAACCACCTTGTTCTTTCACCGCTTTCTTGAATATAAATGCTCAAATCACGTATAGAGTCAAATGGAAGGCTATATGGAATGGAACGTAAATAAATAGATTGTACCGCTGTATTAAGGAATAAAGATTTTTGCTCGGGTTGGTTTAAAAACAGCTCCATTAATTGTGGATGATACTCTTTCATATCCTCGCTACCATGTTGACCTGCAGCAGCGTCAACACGATTCGCCATTAAACGAAGAACATCCGAAGTAAAACCATATTTTTCTATAATGTCAATTATATGACCCGATTGATATACCTCATGATCCAAATCATTTTGAAGTAAAAGCTCGATATACAACGGAATATATTTTTCATGATACATACAAAGAGCATAAGCTCCTGGTTCAGCAAGATGGTCTTCATCCCCACCCCAAAGTTCCAAAGTGGTTGTTTTACAGTAATTAGTGATATTGTAGATAAAAGTAACCGCTTTTCGCTCTAAAGTTGGATCAGTCGTAAATTTCTTGAACATCTCCTCTTCACTGACCGAACCTTCGGGAGTCACCACATTAATTTCAATAGGGCAGTTCCAGTCAATATCAGCGCGATACTCGTCGATTCTAGACGAAATATCAACATAAGCGTCGGCTAACTTAGTGAGTGTTTCTAAAGTATTAATTTCATCCACTTCAATATTGATAATAACTTCATCGTTACAGTTGTTAATCGTTTTTTTCACATCATACCTTGGAAATTAAAAATTTACTTATTGCACAAAAACTTTCAGTGCTCCGTTAAGAAGTTTACATAATATAAATAGCTTATAACAGCGATATAGTACGCATGCGCGTTTTAGTCCTCGGAGTGACCTTTCCCCGAGATTAGTACCAATCTCTTGATGAGATTTTCCAGCTTATGCTGCTTGCTTGGCATTCGCAACGGGCGGCATATAGTTCAGTGAACTATGAGGGCGAAAAGAAAAATCAAAATAAAAAATCAAGCCACCCATTATAAAACAATAACTTAATCTTCTTTCAGTCTGCGTTCAAGCACCGGTAGGGGATTTGAGCACCCGGAGGTAGAAAGATATCCTTGAGTTGCAGAGGTTTGATGAAATCGAACCGATTTCACGCAAAAATGCGAGATTTGAGCTGTGCTAGCCCTCCCCATGTTCAGGGGGGGGCAATGACTGCGGTTGAGATAAATCGCGTGGGGTTCAGGCCGTTTGAAAGTACTGGCAACTGGTTGCAAAATGCCGTCGTCGCTTCTCCAAGTGTTTGCAGTAACAGCTGAGCTCTTGCAAGGTGCCTACCGGTCCACGAAATAGTCTTCCAAATTCAGTGGTAAGCTTGAGCCAGTTCTCATGAGGGATATTCAACCGCATCAGTAGCTTGGTACTCTTTTCACTTATCGAACCTCGCTTATCATCGCGAATACAGCGCCCGGTATCATCCACCAATTCAAGATAATCCTTGAGCCCAAACGCAATACCACTGCGCAGGTTATCGCATTCATTGCCGATAAAGGGCAGTAGCTTGGCGGGTTGTTCGCATTTCAAGGCTGCCCGAATACGTAGCCGAATGCTGGTATGTGCCGACTGCTCAGGCGTATCGGCCATCTTGGCTCTGATGGGATTGAGGTCAACGTAGGCCATGCAGGTTAACACCGCGGCCTCATCCAGTAAGGCTTGTGACTTAAATCTTCCCTCCCACAAATTTATCCGGAATAAATTTGAACAGCTTTAGCTGGCCCGCAGGGAGAGCGCCAGGGATGGCGGCGAATAGAATCGGCCGGTACAGTTATCTTCCTGATTGGCTTGACGCGCTATCGGTTCGTTGAGACAACGCATGAACCAACTGATGTCACATAACCTGCTGCGATAAATCGCAATAGTATGCTTCAGCCTGGGAACTGCATGCGCTTCAATCAGCTCACCCTGGGTGAATTTGCGGGTTAACTCATCACCTTTGAACAGCTTATGCCATTGCTCAAGCACTTCTCTGTCTGTCCATCGGTTTGCTGTCTCTATATCGATATGCAATACCAGATGCAGATGATTACTCATGATGGCGAATGCCGCCACATCAATGGCAAAGACGGCTTTCAGTTCAAACAGTAAAGATTCCACCTAACCACGGCGGTGGTCATAATTTTTACCCGAGTAGGCATCATCACCACACAGAAAGGCTCGCCACACCACGCGGCTGCAACAGTGGTAGTAGGGCGTATCTTCAAGGCTGATTTGAGTTCGGCGAGGGCGCGGCATAATAACCTCCTTGTTAAGTGCTTAAACAAAGCATAGTCGGAGGCTAACTTCCGTGCCATTAACGCTGGGTGTCCATATTGTTACAAACCAAACAACGGAAAAGACGTCAATCTTGATGGCCTTGTTATATTCATTTTTGATCAATGGCACGACCAACTGAAACACTCCACTTCCCATTGTGAATTATTCGCTGGTGCGGAATCGTGCTATTTATGATTTCACTTTTGGTTAATTGGGACAGAGATTCCCATTCACTGTTGAATATATAAGTAGCGTTATCTAGGTGAATGCTTTCAAGAACGTATATATCTTTATCTTTGAAACCGTAAACAAAATACCCACTAAATCCAGCCCTACCAGTAGCAAGAAAATCCGGTTTTCTTTTTGCGATGATGCGCATTCTATACTCAATTACTTCCTTATCTTTTTCATCAAGGTTTTCTGTGGCCTTGTGGATTATGGGTTTGGATTTATCCCAAGGATATTCCCCTGGAGGCAGAACGTCCCATTGCAGCCTTTTTAGTTTTGGCCCAATAATTTGGTTTTTCTCTGTATCAAAGATTTCAAACTCAGAAAAACACTCAAGCATTACGTTAGTAACATGAATGTTTCTTTTCTCTTCTGATTCAATCAAGCTAAGTTCGGAGCTTGATATATGCAACCTTCCATTAATCTCAATTATTTCTAGTGTTTCTGACGGAGCAGGAATGTATTCGCGTGGATACTTATCCATAGTTCGGGTTTTAATGCCGTAATGGATTCCACCATGCCAGTCTCTTGAAGCACCATAAAACATGACTGATTCAGATTCCTTAGGGAGGTCTCTTCTTACCTTTATATCTCCATTATTGTTAAAGGCTGTGTATTTACCCATTGTCGAAGGGATCAAGTAATCCCCGACGCTCGGGTTTTGATCAAAACCAAGTGCTTTCCGCAGCTCCTCAGAGACACCTTCGAGTAGAACTGTGAAGCGCACCTTTTTTGCCGCCCCTACTGTTTTAAGGATCTTCGTTAGTGATCGGACTGACTTCCCTGAAAACTTCATTTAGTACTCCTGAATATAACGCCGCGCTCTGCGGCAAATTTGGAGCGCAGCGGAGAGTTTGTCCGACAGCAGCGCTTTGTTAGCTGATTTTCTCCAAAGTATAGATAATACCTTGTCGAGGTAATACCCCACCTTCAACTTTGAAATTTTTGTGTGTATCACCTTCTGATATCGTTTTAAGCTCATTAGATAAAGATGGATATACCGTAAATCTATAGCCTTTTGGAAATACTGCATTAATGTTTAAATCAATTATTGGATATTTTGTATGCTGACAGTCATATACTTTGTCAGAAAAAATTGTTGAATACTCAAAGGTTGACTCAATATAATCATTTGATGGAACCGTTACAGTGTAGCTAACTAACTTGCCGCCATTTTCAAGATCATCAATTTTTATATTCTTGTTGTTTGATACATCGCTTGGATGATATTCAATCAGTGCTGTACCGTCACTTGATAGGCATTGAGCTTTTTTGATTTCTTGATTTCCAGAAGACAATGGCTCCATACTGATTTTCACGGGATCAGAGACGGGTTCCTTACTGACATTATGTAATTCATAATGAGTAGTAGCTGTCATCTTGATTTTTCCACTTTCCTCTGAAAACACAAAAGTCCAATGTGCCTTTTTTCGTATTGCCTTGTTTTCAATTATTTCTGTTTTGACAATTTGAAATATCTCTTTTGGAATTAGTGTTTTAAATAAAGCATCAAATACGTTTATGTTCACTGCCTCCCTGAGTTTTTCAAGTTCTTTTTCATGCTTTTCTTTTTGATCTTGCTCTAGCTTTCTAGCAACAAATATCGTTGCAAATAGAGCAACTGCCAACCCATAAAAGAAATTTGCGATTAACTTATATATTTGCACCGCAGCAGGAACAACCACGACAGTTTTTTGCTCTGTTTTATTGGGACCAGTTGCAACTTCTACACTTTCATATGTAACTGCATAGTTATTTCCTTGAAAGTCAATAAATACGCCCACTAGAACCGAGATCAAGATTAAAATAAGCCATCCATATAGCTTATAATCTTTATTTTCGTTACTCATTAATACTCCGAAATTTGTATGATTGATTTCAGCTAACAGCTGTATAGCACGCATGCGCGTTTTAGTCCTCGGAGGAGTGTAAACGCGCATCGCTATCTGTTTGTATTAGCTGGATATAATACAATTTAGTCCTAATATCCCTTGCAGCTAAACGCGCATGCGCGGTTTCCAAACCTATTATCTACCCGCTGCACTTTTTAACTATATGAATTTAATGATATTTTTTTTAAAGTTACGGAAATAACGCGCAAACTTAGCTGCAACTTCCCGGCATTTTGTCGAGAATGTCAATAATACTGTATAAAAAATCAGTTATTAGGCACTTACCATGAGCGCTTCAAGCCCTGCAACCAAGGGCCTTAAAACCAAGCACCTTAAAACCAAGCGCCTTAAACCCAAGCCCCTAAAACTCAAGCCCGACAAAAAGCGTTAAGTAAAGCCATAGCTACCGCACGGGCGCGACATGTTGTTCGTCCCTGAATACCGTTACAAACGGAAAAGTATCCTTGTCGCAGAGCGTTCGCTTAAGAAAAAGCTAAAGCTAACTGGTTGAATTGGCTATACAATACCCAGTACCTATTAGTAAAACAATTAGCTTAAGGTCAAGTTTTTTAACAAAGGCAATAAAACCCTGATTTTGTGGGGGTTGGCAACATAATTAGCTATTAAAACAACTTTGCCCGGCAAATCATATGAGCAATATTCCAATTGTTAAATTGCCTGTTTCAGTGCTTGATGGCTGGGGGCTATTTCAGTTGTTATCGCCGACCAATACCGCTAAGTCTACTTGGGTTTGTGTGCTCGTTGAAAACGGCTGCCAGGATGGGCATGAACGGGAACAGGCTTGGGGGGAGGGCAGCCTAAAGCTGCTGCCAGAGAAGCTTTTCTATGTTAGCCTTGCCTTGTTTAAGAAGTTTATTGTCGTTTTGCCTTTGGCAAATAGTAAGATTTCAACTTGTATTCAGGGATGAAAAATGCAAATACGTTTGGCTACTGAAATGGATTTGGAGCAACTGATCCTGTTGTTTGATGAATATCGGCAGGAACTGGGGCAAGAGTCGGATCTCGGTCGTTGTCGCGAATTTTTACGCTGTCGCTTGCAGGAAAATGATTCGATGATCTTTATCGCCACCGAAGGCGATTACCCATTGGCATTCACTCAGCTCTTTCCTTCATTCTCTTCTTTATTACTCCAGCCCTTGTGGTATCTCGATGATCTCTTTGTATTGCCCGATTACCGTGGTCAGGGGATTGCCAAAGAACTCACCCATAGAGCCCGTACTCTGGCACAGGATGCCAAGGTGCTGGTAGTGAAACGCCAATTGGGTGAGTCCTCCATGTCGGCAACCGGGGATGACACAGAGCAAGGTCTGTATCACGCACTACTTTAATCGACTGCCCCCTGTTTGCTACCATTAGCGGGTTTTAATTTCAGGGGATTTTAGATTGAAAACAGCAGTACAACAGACACCTGTGCTCGACAAGAGCGCGGTTACCAATCTCTTGGCGCTGGCCATTATGCTGACCGGCTATGGCATGCACTCAGATGTGTTATTTAACATCGGCCTATTTGCCGTATCCGGCGCCATTACCAACTGGCTGGCGGTGCATATGTTGTTTGAAAAGGTGCCGGGTCTCTATGGTTCAGGGGTGATCCCGGCTCGTTTCGAACAGTTTAAGCAAGCGATCAGCGAGCTGATGATGGAGCAGTTCTTCTCTGAGGCCAACATAGACCGTTTCCTGTCTACCCGCTCGGACAAGCAGAGCCTGGATCTCTCCGGTGTTATCACCAAGGTAGACTTGGCTCCGGCCTTCGATGCTTTGGTGGCCACGGTTGCCCAGTCATCATTGGGGGGCATGTTATCCATGTTTGGCGGCGCTGAAGCTCTTACTCCGCTCAAGCAACCCTTTATTGAAAAGATGCAACAATCGCTGGCAGATATTGCCAAGAGTGATGATTTTTACGAGCTGCTCAAGGGCGAGCTGGAGCAGCCCGGAGTGATGGCCGATATGCGCAGCCAAATTCAGGATATTGTCGAGCAGCGGTTGGCCGAGTTAACGCCGCAGTTGGTCAAAGAGATGGTGCAGCAGATGATTAAAACTCACCTGGGCTGGCTGGTTGTCTGGGGCGGTGTCTTTGGCGGTTTGATAGGGCTGGTCAGCGTATACCTGCAACGCTTGCTATAACTTGGCTATCAGGCATTGGCGATAAGCGCGGTCAAGTAGAAGCTTTTCAGCATATTAAGTATTACAGCAATCAAGTCGCTCAAGCGGCGGGAGGAAATCCATGGCGTTACATCATACGATTAACTATCTTGAACTTCCCGCCCGGGAACTGGAAGCCACTAAAGCGTTTTTTCAGGCGGTGTTTGGTTGGGGCTTTGTTGACTATGGCCCGGACTACAGCTGTTTTACCCAGGCCGGGATCGATGGCGGTTTTTTCCGTTCATCGGTGAACTTCGATACCCTCAATGGCTGCCCGCTGTTGGTGCTCTACTCAAATGATTTGAATGCCAGCCTGGAGGCCGTGAAGGCCCATGGCGGCGAGATCAGTAAAGATATTTTCAGTTTCCCCGGCGGTCGGCGCTTTCATTTTCGCTGCCCGAGCCAAAACGAGTATGCCGTCTGGTCTGAATAGCCCCGGACGCTTCTGCCTTTACAAGGAAGGATTATGCCTCACTGTATTATTGAGTATTCGGCGCCCCTGGCGCAGCAGTTGTCGATTGCCAAGCTGGTTCAGGCGGTGCACCAAGGTGCCATAGACTCAGGCTTGTTCACACCATCTGCCATCAAGAGTAGGGCGTATGCCTGTGAGCATTTCCTGGTAGGGGAGGACAGCGCGCAAAGCTTTATCCATGTGCGTTTAGCCATTATGCCGGGGCGCACCGATGAGCAAAAGCAAGCCCTGACCCAAAGCGTGTTTGCCGCACTGGAGCCGATTGCGGTCAAAGCCGACAGTGTATCGCTGGAGGTTACTGAGCTGCATCAGCCAAGCTACCTTAAGCGCGGTAGCTAAGAAGCTAATATGTCCAGGCAGCCAAAGCGCAGTAACAGGGTGGATTCTCCCTGTATTCGCCACTGCTGCCTGGACCTGCAAGATGTTTGCCTGGGGTGTTTCAGGACGCTGGAAGAAATTCTGGCCTGGCATCAGGCAACGGACAGCGAGCGGCAGGCTATTCTCGAGCGCTGCTGGCAGCGACAAGTTGATCGCCACCAAGCCGCTGCCGGGCTTAGAGTGCTGAGAACAAGGCGCAAGTGAACAAGCTTAAAGCAAATAAAGCGGCACAGAAGCGGATTTAAGTTAATGAATAAAGGCGCCATTCGGCGCCTTTATGGTTTTTTCTTAAGCTCAGTAGGATGCGGTGTGCACAGAGCGCACCGCTCGGCCGGAAGGATCTATGATGCCGGATAGGCTCTCATCCCAGGCCAGCGCTTCCGGGGTCGAGCAGGCAACCGATTTACCACCCGGTACAGTCAGTGCTGCCGACTCCAGCGGGAAGTGCTCTTCAAAGAAGCAGCGATAGAAGTAGGCCTCCTTGGTTTCCGGCGTGTTGTGCGGGAAGCGGAAACGGGCGTTGGCCAGCTCTTTATCCTCCACCTGGGCGGCGGCATGTTCTTTCAGGCCGTCAATCCAGGAGTAACCCACACCGTCACTGAACTGCTCTTTCTGGCGCCAAGCGACTTCGGCCGGGAGCTTATGCTCGAAGGCTTCACGCAGGATATGCTTTTCAATCCGGCCATCGCGCGACATCTTGGCTTCTGGGTTCAGGCGCATGGCCACGTCCATAAACTCCTTGTCGAGGAAGGGTACCCGGGCTTCCAGGCCCCAGGCTGCCATGGCCTTGTTGGCCCGCAGGCAGTCGTACAGGTGTAGCTTGTCGAGTTTACGCACCAGTTCTTCGTGGAAGGCGCGGGCGTTTGGTGCCTTGTGAAAATAGAGGTAACCGCCGAATAGTTCATCGGCCCCTTCGCCCGAGAGCACCATCTTGATCCCCATAGCCTTGATCTTGCGCGCCATCAAATACATGGGGGTTGCAGCGCGTATGGTGGTGACATCATAGGTTTCTAGGTGATAAATCACTTCCTTGATGGCATCCAGGCCTTCCTGGAAGGTGAAGTGCAGCTCATGGTGTATGGTGCCTATGGCATCGGCGACCTTTTGTGCCGCTGCCAGATCTGGTGCCCCTTTCAGGCCCACGGCAAAGGAGTGCAGCTGTGGCCACCAGGCATCGGAGGCGTCGTTGTCTTCAATACGGCGCTTGGCAAAAGTTTGGGTAATGGCGGAAATCACCGAGGAATCCAGCCCGCCAGACAGTAAAACGCCATAGGGCACATCTGACATCAACTGGCGTTTTACCGCGGCTTCCAACGCTTCGCGCAACTCTTCGCTGGAGGCGCTGTTTTGGGCTACCGCTTCATAGTCGCGCCAGTCACGCTGATAGTATTGCACCGGCGCGTCATCTTCACTGTAGAGGTAATGCCCGGGGCTGAATACTTCCACAGTTTTACATACGGGGACCAGCGCCTTCATCTCGGAGGCGACATAGAAGTTGCCACTGGTATCGCGGCCGGTGTAAAGCGGGATGATCCCCATGTGATCCCGGCCTACGAGGTAGCAGTCCTTGGCCTTGTCATAGAGTACGAAGGCAAAAATACCGTTGAGCTTATCGAGAAAGTCGCAGCCATATTCCTGATACAGCGCCAGGATCACTTCGCAATCCGAGTTGGTCTGGTAGCTGTACTTGTCGCCGAGCTCGGCCTTGAGTTCTTTGTGGTTGTAGATTTCACCGTTGACTGCCAGCACCAATTGGCCGTCTGCAGATAACAGCGGCTGGGCACCGTGTTCGATATCGACAATGGCCAGCCGCTCATGGGCGAGAATGGCTCTTGCAGTGGTATGAATACCCGACCAGTCAGGGCCGCGGTGACGCATCAGTTTGGACATCTCCAGCGCCGTGCTTCTCAGAGCGGCGGCATCAGACTGGATATCGAGAATGGCAAAAATTGAACACATGGTAAGACTCCAAACTTGGTGTTTCTTCAGCAATGGCTCCACTTTGCCTGTAGAATTCTCAAAAGCCAAGCGTTATTTTTAAATATAAATCACAAAAACGGCCTAATTTATAAATTTTAACCTGTTTGTTTGGTGGCTTTTTTGCAGGTTGAATAATTTAATCGCTTAATTGGTGAAAGATCTGCATTTTAGTCTGCTGTAACCGCGTGCAAATTGGCGCTTTCCCAAAGCCGCTGTTTTTATCGGCGATCGATTTATCGGCCCGGAAAACAACACAAAAAGGCGCCGAAGGCGCCTTGGGGGATGGGGAAATGCGTCTGGTTAAATCGCCGGAGTAACGCCGGTTTCTGGTCGCAGGCTGTGAAACTCTGTGCCCTCGAAGTAACCCGGACGGTCGGCCGAATCCGCCAAGCGTTCGGCGGCCTTGTAGTACACGGCGAGATCTTCCAGTGCACCGGAGAGATCCCAGTTGGCATGATACTCATCGCAGAGGTTGTGATAGCAGCCTTTCATCTGTTGTTTCATCGCCGCTTTGTAGTCAGCGGTGGCCTGATCTACAGGTTCGCTGCCGCCACCGGCAAATACCGCAGGTACGCCATACTGGGCAAAACTGAAGTGATCCGAGCGGAAGAAACCGCCGGACTCGGGGTGTTTCTCTGCTGTGGCATAGCGGCCCTGGGTCTTGAGCGCGGCTTCCAGATAACGCTCCAGCTCAGACTTGCCTTTGCCCACTATGGTAAAGTCTTTGGTGCGGCCATAGATATTGGTGCTGTCGAGATTAATCACCCCTATGGTGTTTTCCAGTGGATAGGCGGGCTGGGCGGCATAGAAACGTGATCCCAGCAGACCTTGCTCTTCGCCTGTGGTGGCGATAAAAGTCAGCGAGCGCTTCAGGCGCTTGCCAGCCTTGACGTCGGCGGCAAACTCACGGGCGATGGCCAGCATGCCGGCGATGCCGGAGGCGTTGTCCATGGCGCCATTGAACACCTTGTCGCCTTCGGCCGAACTGCTCATGCCCAGATGATCCCAGTGGCCGGTAAACAGAATATGCTCATTGGCGCGGCTGCTGCCCGGCAGAGTGGCAACCACATTGTAGCTGTCGCCATACTCGGCCTTGTTGTCGAAAGCTATGCTGGCGGTTTGCCCCAGCGTCAGTTGCGTTGGGCCGAGGGCGGCGCGGCTGATGGCACTGTCCAGTTCAAGCCCGGCCTTGGCAAACACCTTTTTGGCGGCGTCCAGGGTTATCCAGCCTTCCACTGCCACTCGCTCATTGCCGGAGTCCGAGGCCAGATCCTGCTGTGGGCCGGTCCAGCTGTTCTCCACCACAGACCAGGGATAAGCGGCAGGAGCCGTATCGTGAATGATAATGGCGCCCAATGCGCCTTGACGGCTGGCTTCTTCATACTTGTAGGTCCAGCGACCGTAATAGGTCATCGCCTTGCCGTTGAATTTACCGAGATCCGGACGGGCAAAGCCGGGGTCATTTACCAGAATAAGGGCGATTTTGCCCTTCATGTCCAGGCCTTGGTAGTCATTCCAGTCGTATTCGGGGGCGTTGATACCGTAACCGACAAACACCAGCGGCGCGTTGGTGATATCGATGCGTTTGACATCATGGCGACTGCCGAGCACCAGATCCCGGGGATATTGAAAATCGATACCGGCTAACTGTATTGCCTGGGTTTCACTGGCGGTATAGCTCACCATGGGCACTTTTTGTAAAAAGCTGCCATTGACACCGGGCTCAAGCCCCATATCGGCAAAGGCCTGGCTGAGATAGTCCAGAGTCAGCTGCTCGCCGCGGGTTGTCGGCGCCCGGCCTTCAAACTCATCCGAAGCCAGGGTTTGGATGTCCTGGCGAAACTCTTGTTCATTGAAACTGACAACGCGGATGGGGTCGTCGGCAGTATTGGTTTGGCTGCAGGCACTCAAGAGTGCCAGGGTACACAGGGGGATCATCAAGCGCATAACGGATCCTGTTGTTGCTTTTATTGTCAGGTATGAAGTGGCAACGGCTTTGCCTTTGCCTGTGCGCTATCATGGACGAAAAAACGCCCCCGGCACAAGCGGAGGCGGTAAAAGGAATGTTACCAATGGTTTCAGATCACGTCGATGTCGGCGGCGCAGGCAAACACATGGTTGGGACGGAAGGGCTCTTTCTCTATGTCTTCCAGCTTGCTGACCCCACTGGTGACCAGTATGGTTTCCAGTCCGGCCTGAAAACCGGCCAGAATATCGGTGCGCATGTTATCGCCGATAATCACGGTATTTTCGGAATGACCATCTATGTGGTTCAGGGCCGAGCGGATGATCCAACTGCTGGGTTTACCCACGTAGAAGGGCCTGCGACCGCTTATTCTCTCTATAGGCGCGCAGAGAGCGCCACAGGCGGGGCTATAAGCCGGGCCATGGGTATCCGGGTTGGTGGCAATAAAACGGGCGCCATCGGCAACAAAACGGGCGGCTTTATGGATCATGTCCCAGTTGTAGGAGCGAGTTTCGCCGACGATAACAAAGTCGGGGTTGATATCGGTAATGGTAAAGCCAGCCTTGTAAAGTTCGTGGGTGAGGGCGCCTTCACCTATGACAAAGGCCTTGCTGCCTTCTTGGTGCCTGAGAAAGTCGGCGGTCGCCATGGCCGAGGTATAGAAACACTCTTCGGGAATATGCAGCCCGGCGGCACCGAGGCGGTTTTGCAGATCTTTGCCCGTCTGCACCGGATAGTTGGTCAAGATGACCAAGGGGTTTCCCTGTTCCAGCACCCGGGCGATAAACTTGTCACTGCCGGGGATTAATTTGTTGTCGTGCATCAGCACGCCGTCTATGTCGCAGATAATACTCTTCATGCGCGTCTCGTTCTGTCCTGATAACTGCCTCTATCTAACGCCATTGGTCATAAAATTACAATTGGCCGCTGAAAAAAGCCGGTAACGGAGCGTCATATCCGGGTAAATTAGGCGGAGAGGTAAGCTTGCGCCATAGCTGTAATAGCCATTGTTGTAATAAAAAAAAGGAGCCGTATGGCTCCTTTTCGCTTTAAGTTTACTCAGAGATCAGTCCGGGGCGTAGCCGTTGGGGCCGATGGCTTCATCGTCGAGCCAAGCTTTACCATCGACCATTTTCAACCGGCCCTGACAGAACCAGCGCACCACTATTGGGTAGATGGCGTGTTCCTGCTCGTGCACTCTGGCCGCCAGAGTTGCCACTGTGTCATCGGCAAACACTGGGACTTTGGCCTGCAAAATCACCGGGCCACTGTCCAGAGCCTGGGTAACAAAATGGACGCTGGCGCCATGCTCGCTGTCACCGGCTTCGATGGCGCGCTTGTGGGTATCCAATCCAGGATACTTGGGCAGCAGTGACGGGTGGATATTGAGCATCTTGCCCAGGTAACGGCTGACCAGCTCATCACTGAGAATACGCATAAAGCCGGCCAATACGATGAGATCGGGCTGATATCTGTCGATAGCCGCCTGCAGTCTGGCATCGTATTGGGCGCGGGACTCCTCTTTGCGGGCGATGACGCAACTGGTGTCTATTTCGGCATGATGGGCCCGGATCAGACCATAGGCATCGGCCTTGTTGCTGATCACTCCGACCACGCGCCCTGGCATCTTGCTATCACAGCTGTCGATAACAGCCTGCAAATTACTGCCATTGCCCGAAATCATTACCAATATGCGACAACTCTCCTGCATTAAAGGATCTCCACTTGCTCTTCTTGTTGATTACGATTGGCGATAGTGCCTATCTGCCAGGCGTTTTCACCTTTGGCCTTGAGTAGCTCAATGGCGGCGGCGGCTTCGGCCTGAGGCAGGGCAACTATCATACCGACACCACAGTTAAAGGTGCGGTACATTTCATGTTCTGTGATATTACCGGCTTGCTTGAGCCAGTTGAATACGCTGGGCCACTGCCAGGACTCGCCCTGGATAACGGCCTTGGCGCCTTCGGGCAGTACCCTTGGAATGTTTTCCCAGAAACCGCCGCCTGTGATGTGTACCATGGCGTGAACCGGGTGTTTTTCCAGCAGTTCCAGCAAAGGTTTGACATAGATGCGGGTTGGTTCCAGCAGGTGATCGATAAGCGGCTTGCCGTCCAGATCTTGCTGTGGGTTGGCCTGGCTGACTTCCAGGACTTTACGGATCAGTGAGTAACCGTTGGAGTGAGGACCACTGGAGCCCAGGGCTATCAGTGCATCACCGGCCTGTACCTTGCTACCGTCGATGATGGCTTCTTTTTCTACCACACCGACACAAAAACCGGCCAGATCATAGTCAGCGCCTTCGTACATGCCGGGCATTTCGGCGGTTTCACCACCGATCAGGGCACAACCGGATTGGAAGCAACCTTCGCCGATACCTGTGACCACGTCGGTCGCCACATTGACGTCCAGCTTGCCGGTAGCATAGTAGTCGAGGAAAAACAGCGGCTCGGCGCCTTGAACCAGCAGGTCGTTGACACACATGGCCACCAGGTCGATACCGACAGTGTCATGCTTTTTGAAGTCAATGGCCAGGCGTAGTTTGGTGCCCACACCATCGGTACCGGAAACCAGCACAGGGTGCTTGTATTTGGTTGGCAGTTCACACAGGGCGCCAAAACCACCCAGGTTGCCCATGACTTCAGGACGGTGAGTGCGTTTGACTACGGACTTGATGTTATTGACGAGTGCGTTGCCTGCATCGATATCGACACCGGCGTCTTTATAGCTCAGTGGGGTAGGGGTACTCACTTGATCCTCTCGGGTACATCGTTATGGATTTTATGCGGCGCTATTCTAGCAGTTTGCCGGGGGGCTCGAAAGCCAAGATTGCACTTTATTCATAGGGATATAAGTCACGATTTACCAGATTTATAAAACTTTCTGTTTTACCGCTGGAACAAATCAACTAAAATCTCACAAATTTGCCCAAATCCGGCTGGTTTGTGCTCTGCACGCCTGGAGCTGCCAGTCTGATTGCTCGTCCCGCCCGCAAGATCAGGAGAAAAAAGAATGAAAGTTGTCGAGGTTAAACACCCGCTGGTACGCCACAAAATTGGTTTGATGCGTGAAGCTGAGATCAGCACCAAACGTTTTCGTGAGCTCGCCGCTGAGGTTGGCAGCCTGTTAACCTACGAGGCAACCGCAGGTTTGGAAACCGAAACTGTGACCATTGAGGGCTGGAATGGTCCGGTTGAAGTGGAACAGATCAAAGGCAAGAAAGTGACAGTAGTGCCTATCCTGCGTGCTGGTCTTGGTATGATGGACGGCGTACTGGAGAACATTCCCAGTGCCCGCATTTCTGTCGTCGGTGTTTATCGTGACGAAGAAACTCTGGAGCCTGTGCCTTATTTCGAGAAGCTCGCCAGCGATATGGAAGAGCGTTTGGCATTGGTAGTTGACCCCATGCTGGCCACAGGTGGCTCCATGATTTGCACCATAGACTTGCTGAAAAAGCGTGGCTGTAAGCATATCAAGGCGTTGGTGTTGGTTGCGGCTCCTGAGGGCCTTAAGGCGCTGGAAGAGGCACATCCCGATATCGAACTCTATACAGCGTCTGTCGATCAGTGCCTGAACGATAAGGGTTATATCCTGCCTGGTTTGGGCGATGCCGGTGACAAGATTTTCGGTACCAAGTAAGCTTTTGCCGCTGAGCAAACCAGACAAGAAAAGGCGCCTTAAGGCGCCTTTTGACTTGATGTCGGAGCGTACTTAGGCTCAGCTATATCTCCCAACAAACCCCCAGTAAACCCAAGTAAATGAGTTCTCACGATAGACACCCTCCCAATATCTCTGAGATAAATGGCGCATTTTGCCATCAAGCCTTTTAGCCCCCTCAAGGCGATCTTTGGCGAGGATGTGCCAGGGCTTTAGCCCCGCCCCTCTGCTAGGATGTCCCGCTTTTAAGCGTGCCGATTCAGGGTTGATGGAATCCACAGATATCTAATGTATAGATGCTTAATGTATAGGTGCCTATGCACAGAGATCAGGACGAACGAGGTTAACTATCTCAGTTTCACAAGCTTTGGGCGAACAAGGTTTAAAGGTGAGCTTTGGGTCGCTGCTTGATACCTTGCCACAGCAGCAAGCCGCCGAGCAGCAGCACCAAAATAACCACGGGCCCACCGACCGCATAATCGTTTAAGGCGATCATCGGCGGCAACTGGGCCGTGTCTTGGTATGATGCATCGGACACAACGATCAGAAGCGCCAAACCTGCTGCCGCCAACAAGGTGATACCGCTGGAACGGCGCCAGTTACGGTGACGGTTGAGAAAACCGGCGAGGGTGAGGCTGACAGCCGCCAGCAAGGCGCCGAAGATAACCATAAAGTATTTTGCCGGTTGTTGCTCCGGCAGGCTCTGGAAGGCACCAAAAATACAGATATAAGCTGAAAAAGCACCGACCAGCAGTAACAGGTAAGCAAACAATATACGCAGCAGTGACATACGGGTCCTTGTTGTCTTTGGGAAAGGGGGCGATTAAAACATAAAAAAAAGCCCACTTGAAACAAGCGGGCCGCAAAAATTAAATCATTGCAATCAACAAATTGAAGGAAGGAAGTCAAGCATAAGAACCAGGGAAAACTGCCATGAAAACTACACAACAGTTTTGAAGTTCTTGGTTTTCATATTTACCGGGGTAAATACTTCCTGAAAACGAGGCACATTTTAGTGACAGAATGTGTCAGCAACAAGCGAGAAAAACTACGTCATGAGATAAGTAAAACTAATGCCACAAAGGTGATGTAGGTCACGTAAATGCACTTATAGCCCGTGTTTCGCTTCTTTACTCAATGTGGATGCATAAATCTGCAATTTATATAATTAATCCTTGTTGCCGTTTTATTAACATTTGTCATTGTTCAATCCTTGCACAGATTGTCATTTGACGATTGTGTCGGTTTTTTTTGCTTGTATAGTACTTTGCAAGTCGCTGCGTTTGCATTTTTTGCTAAAACGCCGCTGTACGCCTCTTTATTTAGTCGGACAGGAAGTTTCCATGATACTAACTACAAAATTAGCTCGCCCTATGCTGTTGGCGGTTGGTCTGAGCCTGGCGCTCGGCGCTTGCCAAAGTGCTGATAATTCTAAGGGCCAGAATGCGCTGGCTGCCGTTAAGTCCCAGTATCCGGCGACTCGCGCCGAAGTACTGGTTGAAACCATTCACGGTGTTCAGGTTGCCGATCCTTATCGCCACTTGGAAGAAAGCACCCCGGAAACCGAAGCCTGGGTCAAGGCGCAACAAGTTTTTGGACAGGAGTATCTGTCGGCAATCCCCAACAAGCAGGCGGTAGTCGACAGGATCACCACCCTGTGGAACTACGAAAAAATCTCTGCACCCTTTGAAAAGGGTGACAATACCTTCTATTACCGCAACGACGGCCTGCAGGCCCAGTCAGTGCTCTATGTCAAAGACAAGCAGGGTAATGAGAAGGTGTTGCTGGATCCCAACGCTTTCTCCGACAAGGGCACAGTTGCCCTGTCAGGAGTGTCAGTGAGTGACGATGGCAAGGTGCTGGCCTATGGCGTATCCGAGTCCGGCTCCGACTGGCAACAGTGGCAGTTTATGGATATTGCCAGCGGCAAGCTGCTCAGCGACAAACTGGAGTGGATCAAGTTCTCCTCTGCCGTGTGGGATCACGCCAACGAAGGCGTATTCTATGCCCGTTATGATGCCCCGGCCGGCGGAGACAAGATGGCCGATGTCAACTTCAACCAAAAGGTTTACTACCACAAGCTGGGCACAGATCAGAGCCAGGACAAGCTGGTTTATGAAAGACCGCAAAACAAGGACTGGGGCTTTGGTATCGGTGTCTCTGAAGACGGTGACTATCTGCTGCTGTCCATCTCCCAGGGAACCGACAGCCGCAACCGCTTCTTCTATAAGTCACTCAAAGATCCAAAAGCGGAAGTGGTCGAGCTGATTTCCGAGTTGGAAGCCGAGTACAGCTTTATCGGCAACGACAAGTCAGTGTTCTACTTCAAGACAGATCTCGATGCCCCCAACGGCAAAGTGATTGCGATAGATTTGCGCCGCCCGGCCAAAAAAGACTGGCAGACAGTGATCCCTGAGACAAAGGATCCTATCGCCAGTGTTGGTATCATCAATGATCACCTGGTGGTGAGCTCACTGCATGACGTGCTGGGACAGCTGTCCATCTACTCCATGGGCGGCGTCAAGCGCCAGGACGTGACTCTGCCGGGCAAAGGCAAGATTGCCGGCCCATACGGCAAACGCAGCAAAGACTACTTCTATTACACCTTCAACAGCTATGTGCAGCCGCAGACCACCTATAAGTTTGACTTCAAGACAGGTGAGTCCGAGCTGTACCAGAGCCCTAAAATCGCCTTTAATCCGGATGATTATGTATCCGAGCAGGTGTTCTACACCAGCAAGGACGGTACCAAGGTGCCGATGATGCTGTCCTACAAGAAAGGGCTGAAGAAAGACGGCACCAACCCGACACTCCTGTACGCCTACGGTGGTTTTGCCATCTCCATGACCCCAAGGTTCAGCCCGGCCAATATCGCCTGGTTGGATATGGGCGGCATCTATGCTGTGCCCAGCCTGCGTGGCGGCGCCGAATATGGTGAGAGCTGGCACCAGGCAGGTATGTTCGACAAGAAGCAAAATGTGTTTGACGACTATTTTGCCGCTGCCGAATACCTGCTGGACCAGGGCTATACTAACAAGAGCAAGCTTGGCGCCTATGGCCGCAGTAATGGTGGTTTGTTGATGGGCGCCGCCGTGACCCAAAGACCGGATCTGTTTGCCGCCGTGCTGCCCGCCGTTGGGGTACTGGATATGCTCAGATTCCACAAGTTCACCATAGGCTGGGCCTGGACCAGTGAATACGGCAGTGCCGACAATGCCGAGCAGTTCCCGGCGTTGCTGGCTTACTCGCCATATCACAATGTCAAGTCTCAGGCTTATCCTGCGACCATGGTGATGACGGCCGATCACGACGACAGGGTGGTGCCGCTGCACAGCTTCAAGTTTGCCGCCATGATGCAGGCCAAGCAGCAGGGTGATCAGCCGGTTATCATGCGTATCGAGTCCAATGCCGGTCACGGCGCAGGTAAACCCACGGCGATGAAGATAGATGAAGCGGCGGATATCTTCACCTTCCTGTGGCACAACTTTGGCTTGACTCTGCCTAGCAAAATCGACGGTTAAGCTTAAGTTAAGCCTTAAAAAAATAAACTGGGGCCTGCGGGCCCCTTTGCTTTTTCCGCCATTCACAAGCGGATTGTGGATAAGGTATAGTAGGCCTCACTTTTGGCGCATTAAAAGCAAGTGGAAGCATGTTTCGTTGGCCTATCACTGTCTATTATGAAGACACAGACGCGGGTGGGGTGGTTTACCATTCCAACTATTTGAAATTCTTTGAAAGAGCCCGAAGTGAGTGGCTCAGATCTATGTCGGTGAGCCAAACCGCTCTGTTGCAGCAGGATATCGCCTTTGTGGTACGCCGCGCCGAGCTGGATTTCTGCAAGGCGGCGCGATTTGAGCAGAACCTTTGGGTGGAAACCCGTGTCTCAGAAGTGAAGCGGGCATCTTTGGTGTTTGAACAGCGCCTGGTAGATGCCGAGGGTGAGTGTTATTGCGCGGCCAGCATTCTGGTTGCCTGTATTTCACTCGAGCGCATGCGGCCACTGGCCATTCCCCAACACATATTGCAGGAGTTTAAAAAAGGTGGAAGCTGAGATTTCGTTTATTGGATTGTTCATGCAGGCCAGTCTGTTGGTAAAACTGGTGATGCTCACCTTATTGTCTCTGTCTATCGCGTCCTGGGCTGTGATTATCCAGAGGCGCAAACTCCTGAATGCGGCCAGGCATAATGCCGAACGCTTCGAACAGAAGTTTTGGTCCGGTGTGGATCTCAATCGTTTGTATCAGGAACTGTCGGCGCGCCAGGACAGTAACTCAGGGCTGGAAGCCATGTTTGTTTCCGGGTTTAAGGAATATGCCCGCCTGTCGAAACTGAACGGTCGGGTGCCTGAGGCCATTATGGATGGCAGCTATCGCGCCATGCGGATCTCCCTCTCCAAAGAGCTGGATAAGCTGGAAACCCATCTGCCACTCTTGGCAACCATAGGCTCCACCAGTCCCTATATCGGCCTGTTTGGGACAGTTTGGGGGATCATGAACTCCTTTATCGCCTTGGGCGCGGTGGAAAATGCCACACTGGCCATGGTGGCCCCGGGGATTGCCGAAGCGCTTATTGCTACCGCCATGGGCCTGTTCGCCGCGATTCCAGCGGTTATCGCCTACAACAGATTCTCTACTCAGGTGGAAAAGGTCGAGACTTCCTACGCCAACTTTATGGAAGAGTTCTCCGGCATATTGCACCGTCAGGCATACAGCGATAAGGAAGCGGTATGATGCAGGGATATCAGCGCAAGCGGCGTCGCCCCGTCGCTGAAATCAATGTGGTGCCCTATATCGACGTGATGTTGGTGCTGCTGATCATCTTTATGGTGACGGCGCCGATTGTGACTCAGGGGGTGAAAGTGGACTTGCCTCAGGGCGAGGCCGAGCCGCTGCCCGCCGACAGCAAGCCGCCTGTGGTGGCCTCTATTAATGCCGAGGGTGAGTATTTTCTCGACTTGGGTGGCTCACCCAATAATGAAGTGCTGGATCTGGAAGAGATCAGCACCCGGGTCAGTGCCATCATCCAAATGGAGCCGGATCGCCCCGTGGTGGTTAAGGGCGATCGCGCCATTCCCTACGAGCGGGTAATTCAACTTATGGTATCGCTGCAACATGCCGGCGTGCCTTCGGTCGGTTTGATGACAGATTCGCCAGAGGAGAAGTAAGTGGCTGGGAAATCTGATTTTACTGTCCCCTTTATCATCTCAGCTGTGCTGCATGTAGGGGTTATTGCGATTCTGGCCATGGGCGTGGACTTTCATGACAAGCCTAAGCCGCAGCCCACCCAGGCGCAATCTGCGCCTGTGCAGGCCGTGGTGGTCGATCAGCAGAAAGTGGACGACTATGTCCAGAAGCTGAAACAGGACAAGGCCGCCGCCGAGCGCCGTGAGCGCGAGCGGCAGCAGGAGCTAGACCGCCAGGCCAATGAGGCCAGAAAGGCCCGCGAGCAGGAGCAGGAACGGATCCGCAAGCTGGAAGCCGAGCGCAAGCAAAAAGAACTGGAGACCCAGAAAGCCGCCGAAGCTGCCAAGGCTGCCAAGCTGAAAGAGCAGCAGGAGAAAGAAAAGGCCCAGAAGGCGGAAGCCGAGCGTAAGGCCAAGGAGCAACAGCGTAAAGAAGCCGAAGAGGCTGCCTTGAAGGCCGAGCAGAAACGCAAGGCTGAAGAAGCCGCCGCCAAGAAGGCGGAAGAGGAGCGCAAACGCAAAGAGGCTGAGCGTAAGGCCAAAGAGGAAGCCGAGCGTAAACGCAAGGCCGAGGAAGAGGCCCGTCGCCGTCAGGAGCAGGAGTTGGCTGAGGCGCTGGCCGCCGAGCAAGCCGCTTTGTCTGCTACCCGCAATCGTCAGGTCATGAGTGAAGTCGACCGTTACCGGGCGATGATCACCGCCACTATTCAGCGCAATCTGGTAGTGGACGAGTCCATGCGCGGCAGAGTCTGTAAGGTCAAGGTGCGTCTGGCCAAAGACGGCTTTGTCACCAACAGCCAGATCATCGAAGGGGATCCTGTGGTATGTCGCGCCGCCAAGGCTGCCATCAACAAGGCCGGGCGTTTGCCGGTTTCCCAGGAGCCTGATGTGTATCAGCTGATGAAAGAGATTAATTTAGAAGTTAGACCGGAATTCAACTAAGGGAGCCCCATGAAACGAATTGCCAAGAGTCTTATCTGTTTGCTGGCCGTGCTGGTGCTGCCGGCCAAGGCGGCGCTGGATATAGTGATCACCGAAGGGGTGGACGCCGCGCGTCCCATCGCCGTGGTGCCTTTTGTTTGGCAGGGCGCCGGGCCTGCGCCAGAGTCGATTTCGGATGTGGTGATGTCTGATTTGACCCGCAGCGGTACCTTCAAGCCTCTGGATGAATTGTCACTGGGTCAACGCGCCATCAGCAAGATAGACGAGTTCAATGCCGCCGCCTGGAAGAATGTTTCTGCCGAAGCCGTGGTAATGGGCTATGTGAAACCTTATGGCGCCGGTAAGTATCTGGTGAGCTTTGACCTAGTGGACTTGGTTAAGGCGCAGATGCAGACTGGTGGTCCTCAGTCCCGCAGCGAGCTATTGCTAGATAGCCGCGAAACCGTTATCAGCGAAGCGCAGTTCCGCCAGTATGGCCACAGGATCAGCGACATAGTCTATGAAAAGCTGACCGGGATCCGCGGCGCCTTTTTGACCCGTATCGCCTATGTGGTGGTCAATCGCGAGGAAAAGAACCCCTACCGTCTGATGATTGCCGACTACGACGGCTACAACGAACAGATGTTGCTGCGCTCGCCCGAGCCTTTGATGTCTCCGGCCTGGTCTCCGGACGGGCGTAAGCTGGCCTATGTCAGCTTCGAGAACAAAAAGGCTGAAGTGTTTGTTCAGGATATCTATAGTCAGAGCCGCACCAAGGTCACCAGTTTCCCTGGTATCAACGGCTCGCCGAGCTTTTCGCCCGATGGGACTAAGCTGGCGGTGACGCTGTCCCGAGATGGCCAACCTGAGGTCTACGTGGTGGATATAGCGACAGGTGCGCTCAAGCGGATCACCAATCACTATGCCATTGATACTGAAGCCACTTGGTTCCCCGATGGCAAGTCGTTGCTGTTCACCTCAGAGCGGGGTGGCAGGCCCCAGCTATATCAGGTAGAGTTGGCCTCAGGCAAGGTGACCCGCCTGACATTCGAAGGCGAGTGGAACCTGGGGGGAACTGTGACCCCTGATGGCCGCAGTATGATTTTCGTCAACAGAACCAACGGTAAATATAATATTGCCCGTATGGATCTGCAGACGCGTTTTATGCAGGTTTTGACTTCAACCCGGCTCGATGAATCACCCAGTGTTGCCCCTAACGGCACCATGGTGATTTATGGCACTACCTATAACGGCAAGCAGGTGCTGGCAGCAGTATCTGTCGATGGCCGTTTCAAGGCGCGGTTGCCCGTAGGGCAGGGTGAAGTGAAATCACCCGCTTGGTCACCGTTTCTATAACTTATATTTCAGAAGGATAACATGATGGATCTCAACAAGTTGTTTAAGGCAATCGTAATCGCGGCGCCATTACTGGCTCTGGGTGCCTGTAGCTCAACTTCAGAATCAGAAACGGACGCCAGCGGTTCGACAACTTCCGGCAGTGAGTACGGCAATGCTGCCGGCGGCGTGGAAATCGGGGGCGCCAACCCTGTGCTGAGCCCTGAAGAGCAGCAGCGCCTCAAGTTCCAGGAACTGCGTAAAGAACACATCATCTACTTTGATTTTGACCGCAGTGAAGTGCAGACAGAGTTCGCCGAAATTCTGGAAGCCCACGGTACATATCTGGTTGAACACCCTAACGTACGTGTGTTGATTGAAGGTCACGCCGATGAGCGTGGTACGCCGGAGTACAACATCGCTCTGGGTGAGCGCCGCGCCAAGGCCGTTGCCAAGTACCTGCAGGGTATGGGCGTACTGCCAAGTCAGATGAGCATTGTTAGCTATGGTGAAGAGAAGCCTCTGGACATGAACCATACCGACGAGAGCTTTGCCAAGAACCGCCGCGCTGTACTGGTGTACTGATCCCGGCGACAGAAGGACACTAAAGAATGAAGAAAGCCGTTATCATCGCGGCCATGCTTCTGGGAACTGGGGCCGCTTATGCGGCCCCAGCGCCCGTTGAAGATATTGGTGGCGGTTCCAGCGAAGATCGTATCGCCCGCCTTGAGCGGATCATCAAGGCTCGTCAGCAAGCTGAGTTTGATACCATGCGCAGAATGGATACTCTGCAACAAGAGGTGCTGGAGCTCAGAGGCCTGACCGAACAGCAAAACTATCAGATCAACCAGATGTTGCAGCGTCAGCGCCAGCTCTATGACGAAATCGCCAACCTGCAAAGTAAGCCAGCGGCGCCTGCCGTTAGCCAGACTCCATCCAATCTGGTGGCCAGCTCCTCTTTGTCCGAGACCGACAGCTATCAAAGAGCGGTCGATCTGGTACTGAAAGAGCGTCAGTACGACGCTGCAATCCCTGCATTTCGTGACTTTATCAAGCAGTATCCCAATTCGGGCTTTGCCGATAACGCCAACTATTGGCTCGGGCAACTGCTCTATAATAAGAATGAATTTGCCGAAGCTAAAACCGCTTTTACCAATGTGGTCGATAACTTCAAGGAATCGGGTAAGCGGGCCGACAGCCTGGTTAAACTTGGGCTGATTGCCGAGAAAACCGGTGATAAAACGGCGGCAAAGAACTACTATCAGCAAGTGGTGAAACAGTACGCAAACAGCGCTGCAGCAAGGATTGCACAGCAGCAACTGGCGGCAATTAAACCATGATTTAACTAAAAAACATCCGCCCAGTTTGTTTTTCATGCAAACGACAAAAAATCGGGAATTTACACTTGCATGAGAATCACAAAGCGGTATTATAGGCGCCCTCAGCACGGCACAGCCTGCTGGGGCGAAACTTGAATGGGTCGTTAGCTCAGTAGGTAGAGCAGTTGGCTTTTAACCAATTGGTCGAAGGTTCGAATCCTTCACGACCCACCAACTTCATGTTTCGTAAACCTTTTTAGTGGGTCGTTAGCTCAGTCGGTAGAGCAGTTGGCTTTTAACCAATTGGTCGAAGGTTCGAATCCTTCACGACCCACCACTGATTTATTGCGGTCTGCCTCGGCAGTTATGTCGGGTCGTTAGCTCAGTCGGTAGAGCAGTTGGCTTTTAACCAATTGGTCGAAGGTTCGAATCCTTCACGACCCACCATCGCAATTCAAATCAACAATCTGGCAGTATATCCGTGGGTCGTTAGCTCAGTCGGTAGAGCAGTTGGCTTTTAACCAATTGGTCGAAGGTTCGAATCCTTCACGACCCACCACTAGCCTGAGAATAGGGTGACACCCAGATGGGTCGTTAGCTCAGTCGGTAGAGCAGTTGGCTTTTAACCAATTGGTCGAAGGTTCGAATCCTTCACGACCCACCATTTCTCAGCGTACTGCAAAAGGTAGATCTTCCTGCGGGTCGTTAGCTCAGTCGGTAGAGCAGTTGGCTTTTAACCAATTGGTCGAAGGTTCGAATCCTTCACGACCCACCATCAGGAAAGATAGACCACAACATTCAGTGGGTCGTTAGCTCAGTCGGTAGAGCAGTTGGCTTTTAACCAATTGGTCGAAGGTTCGAATCCTTCACGACCCACCACTGAATGCTCCATCTGTATGGGTCGTTAGCTCAGTCGGTAGAGCAGTTGGCTTTTAACCAATTGGTCGAAGGTTCGAATCCTTCACGACCCACCATCCAGAATACCCTCTACAACATCTTAAGTTCGATATTTCCAAACTACGCAGATAATTAGGCTAATTTAGCTAAAGCTTTTCTACTTTTGTCTTATAGACCTATTGCCAATGTTTCAATTCTGTTAAACATCGGATAGTGCTTCTTGCTAGCTCAATCTGTTTCGGCTGTTGTGCGCTTTGTCGAATGGATTGGCATAACAACAGGGAGACAATCCAAGATGAAACAAGCAAGACTCACCGGGGTGTGTGCTTCAACCCTTCTGGCACTGGGCGGTTTGGGGACGGCTCAGGCATCGGCACTGGACAAGACTGACGTGCAGTTTGGCGGCTATCTTAAGGCCGATATCATGTTCAGTGATTACAGCAATGGCGCGCCCGACTCCAACAATATTTCACGCCAGTTTTATGTGCCGGGTGCCATCTATGGTGTCGATGGCAACGGCAATCAGGTTGCCGACTTCCAGGCTCGGGAAACCCGTTTTAATTTCAAGACGGTAACAGATCTCGATGGTCATACGCTCACCGGTTTTATCGAGCTGGACTTTATGACTCACGCCGATGGTGATGAGCGGGTATCCAACAGCTATTCACCGCGCATTCGTCATGCCTTTATCAGCTATGACAACTGGACCATAGGCCAGACCTGGACCACCTTTATGAATCCGGGAGCCTTGCCGGAAAACCTCGACTTTGTCGGCGCCACCGAAGGTACTCCCTTTGCCCGTCAGGCGCAGCTGAGATACAGCAATGGTGGCTTTCAAATCGCCATTGAAAACCCGGAAACCACTATTACTCCCTATGGCGGTGGCAGCCGGATCACCAGTGGTAATGGGGTGATGCCGGATCTTATCGCCCGTTATAACTTTAAGACCTCGGGTGGCGCCAGTTTCTCTGTAATGGGGATGCTGAGGCAACTCGAACTGGAGACTCGTATCGCCAATCAGGATATAGACAGCACAGAGCTCGGCTATGGCGCCAGCGTGGCCGGGATCATTCCTGTGGGCCGTGATGATATCCGTTTCACCGCCACCTATGGCGAAGGCCTGGGCCGCTATGTGGCGCTGAACTTTGCCAATGGCGCGGTACTGGATAACAATAACGATCTGCAGGCGATAGAATCCTACTCAGGCTTTGTGTCTTATCGTCATTGGTGGAACGAGCAGTGGCGCTCAAGCTTTACCTTGTCCGCTTTCAGCGCCGATAACGATGTGTCTCTGACCGGAGGCAGCGCCAACAAGGAATCCTATTCAGGTTATATCAACCTGCTTTACTCGCCGGTGAAGGCTCTGACCTTTGGGGTAGAGTATATGTATGCCAAGAACGAGCGGGAAAATGGCACAGATGGGGAACTCAACCGGGTCATTTTCTCGGCTAAATACGTGCTCTAACCCTTGTTGCGACCGGGAGCTGTGACTCCCTACTTATGATCCCTATTTATACTCTTAGCCAAGCCACCTCAGGGTGGCTTGCTTTATTCGGTGGCCTAAATATCCAGGCAATGGTGAAATAGGCCTTAAAGGTTTAGGGGCTGTAATATGGTTTTCCTTTATTGCCAAATCCCGCCCTCGGGGGTCATCAACGCCATAAGTGAGCTATGACCGATTTCGTTGCTGATTATTGCGTCTAGCTTGCCAAACACTAATTCGCTATTCATGCCATTGATAACATGTGAAAAGTCATTCTTCACATGTTAATGCTTCGGGTGCAACAGGAGAGATAATTGAAATGTAGGAGCGGCTTACATAGGTGAACCGTTTAAGCCGCCCTTGAGGGCATCCAAGCTGAAAGTAAAAAAATGCCCCTCCAGGAGGGGCAATAGGAGGAAGTAAGCTTTTACTCTGTACGGTTGAGTCGCGACTCAATCAGAGTATCAATCACGGCTGGGTCGGCCAGGGTTGATGCATCTCCAAGGTTGGTAATCTCGTTGGCGGCAATCTTACGCAGGAAGCGGCGCATGATCTTGCCGGAGCGGGTCTTGGGCAGGCCACCGGCAAACTGGATAAGATCCGGCGTTGCCAGGGCGCCAATCTCTTTGCGCACCCATTGTCTCAGCTGTTGCCTCAGCTCTTCGGTGGCTTCTATGCCCTTGGTCAGTGTGACATAGGCGTAGATCCCCTGGCCCTTGATGTCATGGGGATAACCCACAACTGCGGCCTCGGCCACCAGATCGTGCGCCACCAGTGCGCTTTCAATCTCAGCGGTGCCCAGACGGTGACCGGAGACGTTAATCACGTCATCGACCCGGCCGGTGATCCAGTAGTAGCCATCTTCATCACGACGGGCACCGTCACCGGTGAAATACATGCCGCGGAAGGTTTTGAAGTAGGTCAGGGCAAAGCGCTCATGATCACCGTAAACCGTGCGCATCTGTCCCGGCCAGGAATCCAGCATCACCAGGTTGCCCTCGGTAGCGCCTTCCAGAATATTGCCCATGTTGTCTACCAGCGCAGGTTGCACCCCGAAGAAGGGACGGGTGGCCGAGCCAGGCTTGGTGTCTGTGGCACCGGGCAGCGGGCTGATAAGAATGCCGCCGGTTTCGGTTTGCCACCAGGTATCGACAATCGGGCAATGCTCATGACCTATGACCTCGTGATACCAGCGCCAGGCCTCAGGGTTGATGGGTTCGCCCACAGAGCCCATGATCCGCAACGAGCTGCCGTTAAACTGGTCAAACTGCTCCTTGCCTTCGGCCATCAGGGCGCGGATAAGCGTGGGGGCCGTGTAGAGTATGTTGACCTGATGGCGGTCAATCATCTCGCCCAGGCGGGCAGGGCTTGGGTAGTTGGGCACACCTTCGTGAATAAGCACTGTGGCACCATTGGCCAGCGGGCCGTAAATCATATAGCTGTGGCCGGTGATCCAGCCCACATCTGCGGTGCACCAGTAGACTTCGCCCTGCTTGTAGTCGAACACATATTCGTGGGTCATGGAGGCGTACACCATGTAGCCGCCCGTGGTGTGCAGCACCCCCTTGGGGTTACCGGTGGAGCCTGAGGTGTAGAGCAGGAACAAGGGATCCTCGGCGCCCATCTCTTCCACTTCGCAATGCTCGGAAGCGGTTTCGGTCAGCGATTCCCACCAGACATCACGGCCTTCGACCCAGTTGATATCATTGCCGGTGCGTTTAAGCACTATCACCTTCTCAACCGTGGTGACATCCGCATGGGAGAGCGCCTCGTCGATATTGCGCTTGAGCGGAATAGCCCGGCCGCCGCGCAGGCCTTCGTCTGCGGTCAAAATGACTTTGGAGCGGCCATCTATGATGCGTGAGGCGATGGAATCCGGGGAAAAACCACCGAATACCACGGAATGTACGGCGCCGATGCGGGCACAGGCCAGCATGGCGATGGCAGCTTCCGGCACCATGGGCATATACATGGTGACCACGTCACCGCGGCGCACGCCCTGGCTCTTGAGGGCGTTGGCAAATTTGCACACTTCTGTGTGCAGCTGGCTGTAGCTCAGGGTGCGTTGATCTTTGGCATCATCGCCTTCCCAGATGATGGCGGTCTGATCGCCCAGTTTCTCCAGATGGCGGTCGAGGCAGTTGGCCGAGGCATTCAGCGTGCCGTCGTAGAACCAGTTGATCGACAAATTGTGATCGTCAAATGAGGTTTTCTTGACCTTGGTATAGGGCTTGATCCAGTCAATACGCTTGCCATGTTCACGCCAGAAACCTTCGGGGTTAACCACGGACTCCTGGTACATTTTCTTATATTTTTCATCATTTACCAGTGCATTGGCCGCAATCGCCGCGGGCACTTTATAAAGAGACTGAGTACTCATTGGGCTTCCCCTTGTTTTTATCATACGTGAGCCAAAGTATGGGTTGCTTGCCGGTGCCGTCTCTATTAGACATTGGTCTAGTGATGAAAAAATGTTATTTATTAATCGGTTATTGCGTTTAAAACGCACAGCTTGAAGTGCTTGAGCCGGCGTGGTTTTGTTAAGGTTTGCGCGGGTTTAAATCGGTATCCAATACAGGTTTTTGCCCCCACAATGGGCGCCGCATAAGATGCAAATCGCCACAGCGGTTCATCAAAACCCTTGGCTGGTGTAATCTAGCCGGGATAACAACAGTCGCCGACGGATACGGCGACAATAAAGAGAACCCTATGAATTTGACCCTTTTTGTGGCGGTGATCGCCGTCTGTTATGTCTGTTTGCTGTTCCTGCTTGCCTGGGGCGCAGAGCGTTGGTTCAGTGGCGTCACCCGCAGGTTACAGAAATGGATTTACGCCCTCAGCCTGGCGGTGTATTGCTCTTCCTGGAGTTTTCTCGGCACGGTTGGCCAGTCGGCCAATGACTTTTGGTCCTATCTGCATATCTTTATTGGCCCCATCATCATCTTTACCCTGGGCTTTGGCATGCTGCGCAAAATGGTGGTGGTGTCCAAGGCGCAAAATATCACCTCGGTGGCCGACTTTATCGCCGCCCGCTACGGCAAGTCGCAGCCGCTGGCGGTGATCATCACGCTCATTGCCCTGTTCGGCATCATGCCCTATATCGCGCTGCAGCTGAAAGCCATGGTATTCAGCCTAAGCCTGTTCCAAAGCCCGGATGATCCGCTCGATGGCGCCAAAGTCGCGCTTATCATCGCCGTGCTGCTGGCCATCTTCGCCATCCTCTTCGGCACCCGCAAACTGGATGCCACCGAGCATAACCCGGGGATGATGCTGGCTATCGCCTTTGAATCTTTGGTGAAACTGGCCGCCTTTGTGTTGGTGGGCGGCATAGTGGTCTTCGGGGTATTTGGCGGCTTTGGCGACCTCTGGAGCCAGGCCAGCGCCAAGGGGGTAATAGTCAATCCCAATCTAAGGCTCGAAGCACTGATGCCCGAGCTGATAGTCGGCATGGCGGCTTTTCTCTGTATGCCGCGCCAGTTCCACGTCATGGTGGTCGAGGCCGAAGGCGAGCAGACACTGTCCAAGGCGCGCTGGTTGTTCCCTCTTTATATTGGCCTGTTCGGTTTGTTTGTCGGGCCGCTGGCCCTGGCGGGCAAGGTGCTGCTCGGCGACAGTGTCTCTGCCGATACCTATGTGATCAATCTGCCGCTGGCGCTGGACGCACCTTGGCTGGCGATAGTGGCGCTGCTGGGAACCCTCTCGGCCGCCACCGGCATGGTGATAGTGGCTGTGGTGACCATCAGCGTGATGATAAGTAACGAGTGGCTGGTGCCGGTACTCTTGCGTACCGGGCAGATCCGTCGCAAGAACTTTAGCCAGTTTTCCCAGCAACTGCTCTATGCCAGACGTCTCTCCATCGCGCTGATCCTGGCTTTCGGGTATTTCAGTTACCTGAGCTTTGAGAGCAGTGATTCTTTGTCCAACCTGGGCATGCTGTCTTTCGGCGCCTTTGCCCAGTTGGCACCGGCCTTGGTGGGCGGGCTCTACTGGAAACACGGCAATCGCGCCGGGGTGTTTCTCGGCATGGCGGCGGGCTTCGGTCTATGGGGCTTTTTGTTGCTCAAGGGCTCGGGTGCCTGGGAAGGCGTGCTGGCAGGTCAATTTGAACTGTTAAAGGCGCTTAAGCCCAATGTCAACGATACCCTGTTGGCACTCGGCGCCAACCTGATTGGCTATATCGGCGGCTCTATCTGGTTGCGCGCCGGCTTGGTGGAGCGTATTCAGGCCAGCGCCTTTGTCACCCCGGGTGAACTCAAAAACACAGGTAATCGCAAGACGGGCCCCATTAGTCAGCAGGACTTGCTGATCCTGGCCAGTCGCTTTGTCAGCCCGACCCGGGCCTATGAGAGTTTCTCGCGCTTTTCTGCCGATGCGGTGCGCAGCGATAGCTGGCACAAGACGGCACCGCCCGAGCTTATTGCCCATACCGAGCACATGCTGGCCGGGGTGCTGGGGGCTTCCAGCGCCTCTTTGGTGATGGACTCAGTGTTGCAGGGGCGGGATCTGGCCCTCGATGAAGTCTTCAGCCTGGTGGATGAGGCCTCGTCGAAGATTATTCTCAGTCAGGACATGCTGCGCGCCGCCATAGAACACGCCTACGAGGGCATGAGCGTGGTGGACAAAGATCTCAACCTGGTGGCCTGGAACTACCGCTATGCAGAGCTTTACGACTATCCGGAGGATTTCCTGCAACCGGGCATGCCCATCAGCGAGGTGATACGTTTCAATGCCTCCCGCGGCTACTGCGGCCCGGGGGATGTGAACGAGCATGTCGAGCGCCGGGTACAGCATATGCGCAACGGCACCGCCCACAGCTCAGAGCGGCGCAGGCGCGATGGCAAGGTGATCAAGATTCAGGGCAATCCCATGCCGGACGGCGGCTTTGTGATGACCTTTACCGACATTACCCAATATCGCGAGCAGCAACAGGCGTTGGAGCAAGTCAACGAAACCCTGGAGGCCAGAGTCAAGGAGCGCACCTATGAGCTGGCGCTGCTCAACAGCAAGCTGCTCGAAGCCAAGGCCCAGGAGGAGATGGCCAACGCTTCCAAGAGCCGTTTCCTGGCGGCGGTGGGGCATGACTTAATGCAGCCGCTCAATGCGGCCCGGTTGTTTACCGCCTCTTTGAGTCAGTATCCTGGGCTTGACAGGGAAGGGCGGCTGACCCTCTCCCATGTCAACAGCTCACTGAAAACCGCCGGTGAACTGCTGACCGATCTTTTGGATATCTCCAAGCTGGATTCCGGCATGGTGGAGGTAAAACGGCGCGACTTTGCCATCTCCGAAGTGCTCAACGCCCTGGCGGTGGAGTTTGAGGCCATGGCCAAAGACTGCCAGATCCGCTTTGCCATGATGCCCTGCAGCCTGACGGTCAATTCAGACCCGTCACTGCTGCGGCGGGTGCTGCAGAACTTTCTCACCAACGCCTATCGCTATGCCAAGGGCGGGCGGGTGCTGATGGGCTGTCGCCGCCGCGGCAGCGAGCTTGAGGTGCAAGTGCTGGATACAGGTTGCGGCATCGAAGCCGGGCAGCTTAGGGAGATATTTCACGAGTTCAAGCGCCTGGATAACCCCCATTCCAACAGTGTCAACGGCCTGGGGCTTGGGCTGGCGATAGCCGACAGAATAAGCAAAGTGCTGGAGCATGATATCCGTGTATCTTCTGTGCAGGGCAAGGGCTCTGTATTTGCCATTCGGGTGCCGCTTGGGGCCACTGTCAGCGTGCCGCAACCCAAGGCCATCTCTTCTGTGTTGCAGCCGCTCGCCGGGGTCAAAGTGCTGTGTATCGACAACGAAGAGGCTATCCTCGCCGGGCTCGAAAGCCTGTTGAGTCGCTGGCAGTGCGAGGTGATCTGCGCCCGGGATCTGAGTGATGCCAGGATCAAGCTGGGGCTCAAAGGGGTGGCGCCGGACATCATGCTGGCAGATTATCATCTGGATAAGGGCCAAAACGGCGTCGATGCCATGGATGAGCTCAGGGCGCTGTATGGGCAACATCTGCCCGGTATTTTGATCACCGCCAACACCCGTAAGGATCTGGTGGAGGATGTCGAGCGCCGCGGTTACCACTATATGGCCAAGATGATTAAACCGGCGGCGCTCAGGGCTTTGATCTCAAGCCTGGTGAAGAAGGCGTAATTCAAAAGCTCAGTGAAATAGCCTATGGAAACAGGACCTGATTTATCGGCATTAAATCAGGCCCGGTATTTTAGCGGGTGACTTCTGTTTGTGTCTGTATCTGTGCCTGTGTCTGTATCAGTGCCTGCGCCGGAACCCCGGCGTATCCATCAACTTGCCAGGGGCGATAAGCCAGGCCGTAGCTCAAGGTCGCCATGGTCCAACCGATAAGGGCGCTGGCGATATCGTGGGATAAAAAGTGGGCGCCGCGAAACTCCTGACACAGACTGAACACGGCGCCTATCAGCAATACCGCGCCGAGTAACTTAAAGCGCCATTTCGGCTTCAAGACCAACGCCAGATAATAAAGTCCCACCCAGGCAAAGGCGCCGCTGGAGTGGCCGCCGGGGAAACACTGGCCCAATTCAGTGTCAACGCTCAGGCTCATGGGGAAGGGCAGATAAGGCTTTTGGCCACCAAATAGACTGAGATCCCAGGGGCAGGCAACATTGGTCATGCTCTTGCCGATACGCACCAAAAGCACGGTTGCCAGGGCGCTTGTAAACAACATCAGCAAGGGCCGGCGCCAGCGTTTCATTGAGGCTTTGAAACTGCTTAAAACCAGGGTCGACAGCAACACAACTGCCGCCAGCACCACCAGATCCCGTCCTCCTGTGTGCAGCAGTTTGTCTGCAACAAAGGCATGGCGCCAGGGCCAGGCCGTGTTGGTGCCTTCAAATGCCAACATCCACTGTGCCAGCAGTAGGTCGGCATTAGTGATGTGCAGCAAGATAAGCAGGCCAAGCCCTACCGATAACGGCAACAATAGATGATGTTTGAACCAGTGTTGAAAACTCAGTGGGTGGCTTGCAATGGGCATTGTGATTCCTGTGACATAGCGCGAGTTTAAACCGAGTCGCAGCTGAGATCTGCGAAATAAAAAGCCTGAAAAAGCGGGCGTTGAACTCATGGCGTTGAACTCACGGCCCGGCTGGTGGATAGGAATTATTCTGGCCGGCTCAGATTAAGGTCTGCTTAAGGCCGGGTGTTTTTGTCTACATTGCCTGGAATGGCGTATTGCAATGAGTTGAAACAAAACCTTTTTTGCGTATTTTTTTACCACTGGTTATGTTACAGGGGTAGCTCTGCTATGGCGCTGGTTAAGTTGCGGTTTTGGCGGGGGATCCCCACAGGTTTGCTGGTATTCAAATACAAGGAACAGGAATGAAGCTCAATAAACTCTTTTGGCTGACGGCCCTTGCGCTAGGCAGCCCCAATTTGCTGGCTGCCGAGGCCAAACTCCTGCGGGAGCCGGATCTTCGCGGTGATACTCTGGTGTTTTCCTACGCCAAGGATATCTGGAAAGTGTCGCTCAAGGGCGGCGAGGCGGTGCGCCTCACCAGCTTCCAGGGCCAGGAGATGCAACCCAAGCTGTCGCCGGACGGCAAGTGGGTGGCTTTTACCGGCGACTATGAGGGTAATCAGGATATCTACCTGCTGCCGATTGCCGGTGGCGAGCCCAAACGCCTGACCTTCCACCCGGATGTGGATCAGCTGGTGGGCTGGAGCCCGGACAGCAAATCGGTATTGCTGCGCTCCGGCAGGGCCAATGCCCCGAGAGGCTGGCAGCAGCTGTTTACCCTGTCCATCGAGGGCGGCAATCCCAAGCCTTTACCCATGAACCGCGCCTTTGACGGCAGTTTCTCTGCCGATGGCAAGCAGCTGGTTTACCGCCGCGCCGGTCTTTGGGATCCGGGCTGGCGTAACTACCGCGGCGGCCAGAATCAGCCGCTCAGGTTGATTTCGCTCGATAGCCTGGAGGAAAAAGATCTGCCCTGGGACAACACTCAGGATCTCGAGCCCCAGTGGCACGGCGACTATATCTATTTCCTCTCCAACCGCTCTCAGGTCACCAATATCTTTCGGGTAGCGGTCAAGGGTGGCGAGCCGGAGCAGGTGACCCATTACCAGGATGCCGATGTCAAAGGTTTTACCCTGGATAACGACACTCTGGTATACGAATACCGCGGTGAGCTGGTGAAAAAGTCGCTGGCTAACACCAATGCCAACGACAAGGGTGAGGCACTGGCCATCAGCCTGCATGCCGATTTCCCCTGGGTGCGGCCACGCTTTGAAGAGGTCGAAAAGCAGATAGAGTCGGCGGCCATTTCGCCTACCGGTAAGCGCGCCTTGTTTGTGGCCCGCGGCGATGTATTTACTGTGCCCGTGGAGCACGGCGATGCCCGTAATCTTACTGAAAGCTCAGACAGCCGCGAAGTAGGCGCCGCCTGGTCCAACGGCGGCAAACAGTTGGCCTGGTTCTCCGACAAGAGCGGCGAATATCGCCTGGTGATAGCCGATCAACTCGGCAAGCCGCAGCAAGAGATCAAACTGGCCGAAAAAGGCTTCTATAGCGGGCTTATCTGGTCGCCCGATGATAAACAGCTGGTGTTCAGCGATCAGCGCCAGCAACTCTGGCTGGCAGACTTGTCCAAGGGTAAGGCGCAGGTTATCGACAGCCAGCCGGTAGTGAATCCCGACTGGGAAATGGCCCCCAGCTGGTCGCCTGACAGCCGTTATCTGGCCTACAGCAAGCAGGATGACAGCTTCTTCCGTAGCCTCTACCTGTTCGATACCCGCAATAATCAGAGTAACAGAATTACCCAGGGCATGGCCGATGTGCGTTACCCAGTGTGGGACAGCGCCGGCGACAAGCTCTATTTTGCCGCCAGTACCGACTATGGCCCTCACGCCGCCTGGTTGGATATGACCTCGGTTGCCTTCACCCCGACTTACGGCCTCTATACCATGCTGCTCAATACCCGCACCGAGGCGCCCATGCTGCCAAGAAGCGACGAGGAAGAGGGCAGCGGTACTGAAGAGGAAGCCAAAGGCTCAGATGCGCCGCCTGCGGTGCGAATCGATCTTAACGGTATAGCGCAGCGGGTGCTGCCTCTGGGTGAGAGCGGTAAAATCCACAGCCTGAGCGCCGGTAAGCCAGGTGAGCTGTTCTATATGCAAGATTTGGATGAAACCACAGAGCTTCGCAAGTACAGCACTGAGGAACGTAAGGCCGATACCCTGGCCGGTGATGTGGATGAGTATCATCTGAGCCACGACGGCGAGAGCCTGCTGGTGAAAATCGGCGACAACTGGCAGCAATTTGCCGGCGCCGGGCCCATGGGGGACGATGCCAAGACGCTCAACGTCAAGCTGACGGCCCGTATCGATCCCAAGGCAGAATGGCAGCAAATCTTCCGCGAAGCCTGGCGCTTCCAGCGCGATTACTTCTATGTCAGTAATTTGCACGGCGCCGATTGGGACGCGGTATACAAGGAGTTCCAGCCACTGGTCGCCCATGTGCGCCACGGCGCCGACATGACCTATCTGCTCGATAACATGGGCGCCGAAACCTCTGTGGGCCACTCCTTTACCAATGATGGCGATCTGCCGGAAATTGCCGACAACCGCACCGGTCTGCTCGGCGCCGATATTGAGGCGACCGACAAGGGTTACCGCTTC
Source organism: Shewanella carassii (assembly GCF_019670705.1). Classification (NCBI taxonomy): domain Bacteria; kingdom Pseudomonadati; phylum Pseudomonadota; class Gammaproteobacteria; order Alteromonadales; family Shewanellaceae; genus Shewanella; species Shewanella carassii. The sequence continues at coordinate 2,654,675 of NZ_AP024618.1, read as the reverse complement.
AGCCGCATCTATCGCGGCGAAAACTGGTATCCGGCGGACCAAGGCAGTGCGCCGCTGGCTCTCTATCCCCAGGTCAAGGCGGGCCAGTATCTGCTGGCAGTTAACGGCAAACCGCTGGATAACAAGGCCAACTTCTATCAGGCCTTCCAGGGGACTCTCGGCAAACAGACCCGTCTCAGCATCAGCCCTGATGGCAGTGACAAAAAAGCCTTTGAGGTGACTGTGGTGCCAACGGCCAGCGAACAGGCATTGAGACGGAACGCCTGGGTCGAGGATAACCGCAAACGGGTGGATGAAGCTTCCGGCGGCAAACTGGCTTATGTCTGGGTTCCGGACACGGGTGAGAACGGTTTCAGTTACTTCAACCGCTACTTCTTCGCCCAGAATCAGCGCCAGGGCGTGATTATAGATGAGCGCTTCAACCACGGCGGTTACATTGCCGAGTACATCATAGATGTGCTGCGCCGAGAGCGTAACGGCTACTTCAATAACCAGATGGCCGGTGATCACCCCATGACCAGCCCGGGCAGCGGTATCTGGGGGCCCAAGGTAATGTTGATTAACGAAGTCTCCGGCTCGGGCGGCGACATGCTGCCTTATATGTTCCGCTATTACCAAGTGGGCAAGCTGGTGGGTAAACGCACCTGGGGTGGCTTGGTCGGCATCTGGGGTGTGCCTTCTTTGATGGATGGTGGCCATATCACGGCGCCGCGCAGCGGTTTCTTCAGTATCGACGGCCAGTGGCGGGTCGAGAACGAAGGTGTGGCCCCGGATGTGGAAGTCGAGCAGTGGACCAAGGACACAGCCAAAGGCATAGATCCTCAGCTGGAAAAGGCCATCGCTATTGCCTTGGATGAGCTGAAATCGGCCGCGCCGGTGAAGCTGCCGCAGCCTGCTGATCCTGTGCGGGTGCCTCAGGTGAAATGACTTTGATTAAATCGCTCTGATGAAATAGCTCAGGGGAAACTAGCCCAACAACTTGCGCCGCTTGCCTTAGTCTTACAGGCAAGCGGCGCTTTTTGTTGGAAAACTATCAAAATTCAGCCAATTATTTTGTAAAAAATAACCAAGACAGGCTTTTATGGCTTTTGTCAAAAACTTGACCTTTGGCTAATTGTTTTCACAAACGGGGCTAGGTATTGTGTAACTATTTCAGGTGCTTATCTTTAGCCTTTACTTAAGCTGGACGCTGTTGCATTTTTCTGTTTTCAGCGAAATTCAGGGACGAACAACATTCGTGCCCGTGCGGTAGCTATGAGGGTTACTCAACTTTTGTAGGACGCTTGCTCATCGAATAAAGATAGTAGCTATGATTAACTTGGCGCTTCAAATCAGTTGATCTAAAGGGCTTACGGTTCCGGCATAGTGCTGGCCAAGCACATGTGTGTATATTTGGGTTGTTTTCAGATCATTGTGCCCCAACAGCTCTTGGACGCTTCTGATGTCTCGGCCAGCCTGCAACAGATGAGTCGCGAAGGAATGCCTGAAGGTATGGCATGTGACCCTTTTCGCAATACCTGACTTGATTACTGCGGCGCTGAGGGCTTTCCGAATGACGCTTTGATGTAAATGGTGTCTACACATAGTCTGTGTGTAAGGGTGTTGGCTAATGGCCGTTGAGGGGAAAACAAACATCCATCCCGGACGTCTATATGCAGAGGGATACTTACGCTCCAGAGCGTAGGGTAAAGATGGGCCAATTCCTCTTTCGTTATCACGCGACTGTAAAGTATGAGCTTGTTCCATAAACACAGGTAATTGAGATGCACAGCGTTGGCTTAATATCGTCTGCCTGTCTTTACGTCCTTTACCGTCCCGTATGGTTAAGGCCAATTGAACGAGATCAATATCCTGGATCCGTAACCTAAGGCATTCAGATACTCTGAGTCCACTGCCATAGAGTAATTCAATGATCAACCTGTCACGCCCGCACAACTGCTGAAGGATGAGCTTGATTTCATCCGGGTGCAATACTGTTGGGAGTTGTCGTTGCTTACTGGCGTAACGAAAACCTAAGTTGCCAAGTTCTTGATGCAAGTGCTTGTGATATAAGTAAACTAATGCATTCAACGCCATCTTTTGGGTATTGATTGCCACATTACGTTGGTTGGCAATGTAACTCAAAAACTGGCCAACTTCGTTCGTTCCCATAGTCTCTGGGTGGCGTTTATCGTGAAATAGAATAAAAGCCTTGATCCAATAGAGATAGGCTTTCTCAGTCTTAACACTGTAACCGCGCATCCGCATGGTTTCCCGAACAGAAGTTAAAAAAGGACTTGGACTGGTCATTGCGAGCACCTGGACACTGTTTTTTTATACAGTATTATTGAGGTTTTGACAAAATGCCCAGAAATTTGGAGATAATTTTGCGCGTTATTTCTGCAACATCACAAAAAATAACTTAAAATTCATAAAGATATAAAACCATTTTGGTAGATAATAGGTTTGGAAACCGCGCATGCGCGTTTTGCTGCAAGGGATATTCGGGCTAAACTCTATTATATTTAACTAATACAAAGAGATAGCGATGCGCGTTTACACTCCTCCGAGGACTAAAACGCGCATGCGCACTATACAGCTGTTAGGCAAAAAAAGGAAAAGTATGAAGCCTGGAATCACTTTTGAGAATATCTGGCACGATGAAGATATGTATGAATTCAGAATATCTTCAAGTGATGGTGTCTCTGTATTTATCCATGATGTATATGTGGGCTACGGCACTTTTGATGAGACAATCGCGGGTTTAGATGCTTTCAAAAGCCAAGTATACGGTGGAATCTACGACATTGAATTTGGATCATTTGGTCCCGAGTATGCTAGTGGTGCATTCCATGCGAGATTGCACTTTCAGAACAAAGGCAAAATATTCGTTAGCATTAGTGCTCAATCGGAATTCGGAGATTTTGGTAAAAAGAATATCGCTAGTGAAGCTAAGCTGTATTTTGTTACCGAACCTGCATTATTAGATAACTTTATTGCTAGTCTAAAGTCTCTAAATAACGGGGATACTAACAGTGTATACCTCGAAATTGCCTAACAAGTGCATCTTGCCGGACTTGGGTAGACTGTCACCTTTTTCGCGCTACGCGGCAAAAAAGCCGCCAGTTCACCCAAGCCGCAAATGCAGGCGTTATGTTTTTCGAGGTTAATATCAACTTTGGGTGAATATGAAGAAAAAAGCAGATAAAACGATCAAACAGATATCAGCTCTTAATTCAAGACGTAATCAAGGTTTATCTCAAGCTGAAAATAGCGACCCGGGTTTCGGCTGTCAGGGAATTATAGGGCAGTTTGTAGGGTACTATTTAAGATGCGAAGTATTTGCAACCAAACTCCAACATTTTTACCAATCGGACAAAGGTTATAAGCAAACTAGTTTAAACACAAAGGATTTTAAAAGTGCTCTTACTCACTTTGATATACATCTTGAGGAAGACAAAGTAATCAAGATCTTTCAAGGTGGCAAAGGCAAGCGGGGAACAAAGAGTGCGAAACAATTAAGAAATGGATATTTACATCAGTTGTCTAGCTCTGATAAAACAGAAATTGAAACTAACGGAACATGGTTTGTTGGTGAAATGAAGAAACTATTGCGGTTGAGAATAAAAACATAACAAAGCATTTAAGAGTGATTCTCAACGCTTGGCTTTTTTCATTCTATCGTTGAGTTAAGTGTTTACGGTGGTATGGTTTAGTTTCGTGGTCGCGTTGTTCACACCTTAATGCGGCGTTATGTTTCATGAGAAGGATCTTGCATGCTGAAAAAGTACAAGGATGAAATCGGGTCTCTTGGTTCTATTTTTTCTACCATCGGTGTGTTGGCTGCCTTGGGGTTTTCTATTTACGCCCTTTATCCTAAACCTAAAGAACCAGCGCTAGACCTTCTGGTTAAGAGGATTGACTCAGAGTCGGAAAGACTTGTGATCTACAACGGTGGCGACGGTGTTTGTGCTGAATTAAACGTAACATACCCGGAAACCAAAACTAAGGCGTTTATTCTGTTTAATTATGAAGCATCTTCTCTCATGAACGCTGAATACGATATAAAGTCGAAAGCAGTTAAACATCCAGCTAAGTTTCCTTTTTACTGGGACGAATGTGAAAATGGCCAATGTGTAATTGAGGCAGGCATTCTTCTTCCCCAGCGTTTGATTTCTATTCAATTTACAGGTTTAGATACCTTTCCTGTCAGAGTTGAATGTATCGGCCAGTCTTACGAGGCGGTGATAAATGAAACATAACAAGGCCAGTCAGTTCGGACAAAAACTCGCTGTCACTTTTATTGCAAAAGCCGCAACAAAAGCGCCATCAAGCTTTTGCCGCTGCTGGCGGCGTTATGTCATCCGAGGACTGGGCAATTGATCAACTATCGATCTCTGCGAAGACGGTATCCAGATATAGTCACGTATCGGGCTGTCGCTGAAAAAGCGCGTCGACGGATACGAGGAAGATGCGAAGGGAATAAAGGTGTGGATAAAAATAGCTTGAAAACTCATGCAATTTTACATTTCGATGAGTCTGGCTTTACCGGCAATAATCTATTACACAAGCAACAGAAAATATTTTGTTATGCATCATTAGAATGCCCTCATGATGAAGCACAAAATTTCGTTGAGCACATCATTCGTAAGTACAAAATTCAAAACGGCGAAATTAAGGGCGGTAAATTATTAAAAGGGGTTCGAGGAAAGCGAGCTGTTGATGAAATAATTCAAAATTTTAAAGGCCGATTCAAAGTTTCAGTTTCCGATAAAAAGTACGCGTTAGCGGGTAAGTTTTTTGAGTATATATTTGAGCCTGCAATCGCGAACGTCAATTCAATATTTTATAACATCAACTTTCATCGCTTCATTAGCAACATGCTTCATCTTGAACTATCTGTCAGAGGAGCAATGGCTGAAGAAATATTTGAAGATTTCGAAAAACTGATGAGGACGGGAGATTTTGAAGGGTTAAAGGCGCTTTTTTCAACTTCGAAAGATGAAGGTATATCTCCAGTTTTAGAGCAAATTTGTGACTTTGCGATACACAATAAAGATTCCGTGGTGCAAGAGTTAGATGGTTATGCTGGTGAAGGTGCAGGGAAATGGGTTCTAGATTTGACTAACACTGCTTTATTCAGCCTCTTGGCTGAATGGGGGCAGGAATATGATCAATTAACTGCTTACTGTGACCAATCAAAGCCATTGAGCGAAGATCAAGAAATATTCAATGTCATGATTAATCGAGAGGATAAAAAATTCACGCATGTTGCAGGGATTGATTCACCCATAACATTCAATTTAAAAGAGCCACTAAATTTAGTTGACTCTAAAATCGTTCATGGGGTGCAGCTTGCTGACGCAATAGCAGGTGCTTTCGCCTATGCTTGCGACAGGGAAAATCAAGACGAGTACGCCGAAAAATGGCGAGCTATGATTGAGGAGCATGTAATTTTCGGTAGTGTTTTTCCTGACTATGATCATCTGGATTTGAATAAGCTAGAGGTGCAAAGAAATGCGGTTTTGCTGCAAGAATTGGCAGACCGTAGTAAAAATGGTATCAGTCTAACCGAAGATATTGCCGAATATATTCAATTCATCACTATAGCGCTAAGAGAAACTCCGCTTGAACTACAGACATAACAAGCGCATGTTGCCGGACTGGTTTTCCGCTGCGCTCCAAACCGCCGCAAATGCGGGCGTTGTTATGCATCAGTACCGATATTAAGGAAAGAGTAGCAAATAATGGGTAAATCATTACCATCAGAGAGTGAACTGAAAGAAAGTTATAAATCATTTGCTAACTTTACGTTTGAATTGCTCGGGGATATTGCAAGCAAAAAATCAAACCTTATGTTTGCTGCTGTTAATTCACAAATTGCGTTAGAGCTTTTTCTAAAATACTTGTTTACCGCTAAAGGTAAAGTTGATGAAATTAGAAAAACAAAAAAAGGAGAATTGATTGATGATTTTAAAGATTTTAATCAAATTCTTAATAGCTTTTACTCTTCAAGATCATGGAATTTTGGTCAAAAGAAAGAATTTGTTGAGTTGATGCAAACTCGAAACTCGATTGTGCATAGAGGCCAGAAGTCGCAATGGGATCCTGAATTAGCCAAAATAATTGTAAAAACGCACTTTTTTATGCATGCAACTGCATGGAGTGAATTAGGAGAGGTTTTACTATTCGACAATTACATTCCGCACAAAATTTCAAATATTAGTGTGTGGCGAGAAGGAGTTGAAGACTTCTGTGATGATCTAGCTGATATTTATAATTGTGAGGTGCTTAGTTGTACTGCTTGCAAAAGCCGAGCAGTAGTAAGTGGTGAAATATTCGTACTTGAGGAGGGGCATACAGAAGAATATGTTGTTTGCTTGTGTTGTCTCAGTTCAATAAATATTGAACATGAAGCTAGGCTTCTTGAATGTTACAAGTGTTTTGATAGAGCTTATCTTATTGATGCATTTAACGAACAAAAAAATCAACTTTATATAGGGAAGTGTTCTGAATGCGATACTGACACTATGGTTCGTAAATGCGCTAACTGTGAATGGTTTTACCACCCCTCATCGGAGCCTGAAGTTAAGTTCATAAATAAATATTTCTGTTCTGAATCTTGCAAAGAATGCTATGAAGAAGTTTATGCATAACAAGCGCCTGCAATCTGACCTACGGCTAATGTCACCTTTTGTGCGCTTCGCAGCACAAAAGCTGCCAATAGCCTCCGGCAGTTGAGGCGGGCGTTGATATGATTCCCATTGTCAAATAGATAAAAGTGTCCTTACCGGAGACCCAAAAATCTCCGGTAAGGACACTCTGACAGTCGGACTTTGGCGAGTAAGTGTCGGCGGTTGACCTTGCTGATATCCGCGAGTTTGGTTATTCGCATTACTTGTGTTCGCCGCAGGAGCCTTGCCTCAGTCTAGAAGCGCGGATGTGACCGCTTAACGCCCTCGAGGGTTGCTCGCACCGCTGCCGCCGTCCGGCGCTGCCAGAGTGATTTTTAAATGTAATTCAGTACGCTTGTTGTGGCATATCGGCATCAAAACCTTGAGCTAAATCCCAAATGTAGCCTGTCAGTTCGCGAGCCACAGCGGTAACGACTTTATTGTATTCTTTGCCTCTTGCTTTTAAGGCATGAAAGCGTCGACATAGGCGCTGCTGGATTTCCCATGAGCGAGTTTGCAGTTTGATAGAGTGCTCTTGTTGGCGACTTTCCAATTCCCTCGAGACCCGAGCGGGGAAACGATAGGCCCAGGCCGATTCAATAAGGATGCGTCTGGCGTGGCTATTGCCGCACTTGGTGATGCCGCCGCGCCGTTCCCGCTGACCACTGGAGTGTTCGCTGGGTGTCAAACCGACAAAGTTCATCAGTGAACGCGGAGAAGCAAAGCGTCTGAGGTCACCCAGTTCCGCCACTAGGGTCATAGCGGATAAGAAACGTACTCCACGCAGTACCGTCAGACGTTGCACCAGTGGGTACCAACGCCAGCTTTCGGCCAGGCTTTGCAGCTCCAATTCCAGCCGTTGCAAGCGCTCATAGCGCTCGGTAACGATATGAATGTAGTGCTGAAAGGTGATTTTAGTAGCACTTTGCGGAAAGTTGATATCAGCCAGGTGGCGTCGATAGGCCTCGGTCCAGTTTTACAAATACAGGACAGCCAATCCTTTTTGATGTTTCGCTCAGCCTTGACTAGGCTTTGAAATACCCATCAAAGCTCAGTCGAGGTTGGTTATGACCACAGCCCGTCGTCAGTTGATAGATGCTGAAAGTACGCCCTTTTACCACGTGATTAACCGTTGCGTGAGAAGGGCATTTTTGTGTGGTGAAGATGCACTGTCTGGGCGCAGTTACGAGCATAGGCGTGGCTGGATAGTGGATAAAATCAGGCAGTTGTCGTCAATATTCTGCATCGACGTTTGCGCTTATGCGGTTATGAGTAATCACTACCATTTGGTGCTCAAAATCGACCTTGCTGCGCAACAATCGTTGTCACCATTTGAAGTCATTGAGCGTTGGACATTGCTCTTTAGTGGCAATCCTGTGGCGGCAAAGTTCCTCAAGGGCGATAGTCTCTCAGAAGGTGAGCGAATACTGTTGGATACGCTGATTGGTGATTGGCAGGAACGTCTTGGCAGTATTAGTTGGTTTATGCGCTGTTTAAACGAAGATATCGCCCGCAAGGCCAATCGAGAAGATGGTTGCAAGGGCGTATTCTGGGAAGGACGCTTTAAGTCGCAGGCGCTGCTCGATGAACAGGCGCTGCTGGCCTGCATGATGTATGTGGATTTAAATCCCATTCGCGCAGGTATTGCAGATTCACTGCAAACTTCTGATTACACATCCATTCAGGAGCGCATAGAGGAAGTTGATGAACCTACAACTGCCAACGCTTCACTTAAGCCACTGCTGCAATTTGATGGTGAAGCCACTGCCGCCGAACAAAGCGGCATCCCATTTCACTTTGCCGACTATCTGGAGCTGATTGATTGGACAGGTCGGGCGGTGCGGGAAGACAAGCGTGGCTATATTGCCTGTTCCAGGCCCAAACTGCTGCTTGAGCTTGGTATCAGCGACGATGCCTGGATAACTTCTGCCAAGGAGTTTCGCCGTCAGTACAGTGGCATGAGTGGCCGATGGGATGCAATGTGTGCCATGAAGGCCAAATATGGCGGTAAATGGTGCCGGGGTAAGCAACAAAGCCAAGCAATACATCCCCATTAACCTTAAACCCTTGGTGATTTTGCAGCAACAGGCTTAAGCCTGCCGTTGGCATGCCTGGTAACTGTAGTTTTTGCATGAACCTCGCAGATTACTCATCTTAGAGAGCCTACTGCCCAAAATACGTCGTTATTTATCAGAGACTGACACTTGGCAGCGTGCTTCCTTGCGGTTTAGAAAGTGTTTAGGATGTCCTTGAGCTCTGTCAGAAAGTGTTTAGGATGTCCTTGAGCTCTGTCATATACTTCCTCGTAGCTCGTAAAGTGTTTAGGATGTCCGGTATATCCGGTAAGGATGTCCGGTATATCCGGTATATCCGCTGTATATCCGATAAATTGGCCTAAATTAGAAATTTAGCGTTTAAGATTTAGGCTGGTAAAGTAAAGGTTTGATCAAGGCCTAAATTGCAGGGCTTGTTCGCACCTTCCTTATAAAATGGAAAGATAAATTTGAAAATTGCATATATAACAGAAGATTTTGAAAAAGGTGATTGTTTTTTTGTGGATGATGACAACAGGGCATTCTATTATCAGGATGACAATTTTACACCTACCTCAATTCTTTCACCTGTTGTATGGTCAGATAAAGATTTGGTTAATATTGAAGCTTTAGATATCATTGATGCCAGTTGTTTAAATGTAACTAAAGAAATCGCTGAAGTTATAATGAGCTTTGATCCATATGGGGTTGAAGTCTATCCAGCTGCATTGAAATGCGGGGGTGATGACACTTTAACTGGAAGATATTTAGTGGCAGTAAATAACGAAGTAGATGTGATTGACCAAGATCGATGTTTCAAAGTTACCGATGCAACAACAAGGTTTTATTTATCGGAAGAGAAAATATTAGCACTCGAACCAAGTAAGAGGCATGTGTTTAATCCTAAAGGAATGTTGAAAACCTTCTTTTCAAATGAACTGTTTGAAGCACTTGTCGCTATAGCTCAAGAAGGGAAAATTAAAACAAGTATAGTTGCTTATACATTTGATACCTTAGATGAGGCACCACGAGTATAGTTAAGGAAGCTGCGAATACGTTGTATTAGTCGCGACTTGATCTGACACAACAAGACGATACGTTACAGTTGGGTGAGTAAGCTCTTGTTTGATTCCATAGAAGATGTACAAGACTATGCAACTCAATGGCCTTGGTTTTACAATCCCGAAAGGCCACGCAAAGCCAATCATGGGCGTCCACCTTTAATGGTCGCTTAAGCTCTACTTTTAACTGCGGTTAAAAAGGGGAGGATTACCATACTGGCAAAACAGGAGGCGTCCATATATGGCCAAGTTAAATTGGCCACGGTTTTGTATTCAAGCCAGTATCTTCGCTCTGACTCGTTCGGTGTCATTCCATCCACTTTAGCTTGGCGGATTTTGCGCGCACAGATACCCTGCTTGAGATAGAATAGCGTGCGAATTTTATTGCGAACTAAAGGAGCGCGAGTGCAGCAGAATCAAAATGAGCAGGCATCAGACCTGGCACAAATCTGGGTCGATGCCGATGCCTGCCCGGTAGTGATCCGCGAAATGTTGGTGCGGGCGGCGGCGCGTACCGGCATCAATGTCACTTTTGTCGCCAATCAGGCACTCAGGATCACAGGTGCTGCCAGTGTCCAAACCTTACAGGTGCCCAAGGGGTTTGATGTGGCCGATAACGAAATCGTGCGCCTGTGTCACGCCGGTGATTTGGTGATCAGCAATGATATTCCGCTGGCGGCCGAAGTGATAGACAAGGGCGCCAAGGCGCTCAATAGCCGTGGCGAGCTGCTGAATCGTGACAATGTGCGTGCCCGTCTTAATATGCGGGATTTTCTCGATACCCTGCGTGCCAGCGGTATAGATACCGGCGGCAGTCCCAAGTTGAGCCAGGCAGATAGACAGGCCTTTGCTAATGAGCTGGATAAATATCTGCTGCACTGGCAGCGTGCTAAGACGAGTCAGGGCTAAGCCTGCCAAGCCATAGTTCGCTCAGAGAATCAAAAGCCTGGAAATTTGAAACCTCAGCGATTTGAAAGCTGAGTGGCTCGCAAGTTTCGCGGCTATGCAAGATTCAGAGCCGATACAGAATTCATTTCCTATTTAAGATCTGGCTGCAGTTCAAGACCTGTCACCCATTAAAGACTTAACGCTCCATTCAAGACAGGGCATCCACTCAAGACTTGCCCAGATCCGGCGCCTCCGGCAGCGCCTGCTGCAAAAAGTCCAAGAGCAGGCTGACCTTGGGCGACAGATGGCGGTTCTGTGGGTATAAGGCCCAAATCCCCTCCGGCGCCGCCTGGTAAGCCTCGAGCACAGATACCAGGGCACCGCTGGCGAGATCCTCGCCGACATAATAATCGGGCAGTTGCACCAACCCGAGCCCTTTGCGGGCAGCATCCAATAGCCCTGGGCCAGAATTACACACCAAGCGGCCACTCAAACGCCATTGACGTTCCTGGCCCTGCTCGATAAAACGCCAGTAAGGATGGTTACCCAGTAAACATTGATGCCGATGCAGCTCGCCCAGAGTGTGGGGCACGCCATGGTTGGCCAGATACTCAGGGCTGGCACAGACATAATTGCGGCGACTGCCAAGACGCCGCGCCATCAAGCTGGAATCCGCCAGCTTACCCAGCCGAATCGCCAAATCATAACCGCCATCAATCAGATCCAGCGTCTTGTTGTTGAGATCCAGTTGCAGATCCAGCTTGGGGTGCAGGCAGAGAAAGTCATTCAGCAGCGGCAGAATAAACTGCTCGCCGTAAGTGACCGGCGCCGTCACCCGCAGCAAGCCCTGCGGGGTTTGTTTCAAACTGCCAAGGGCGCGTTCGGCTTCTTCTATACCATCTTGCAGCAAGCGGCAGTGGCGATAATAAAGCTGACCCTCTTCACTGAGCGACACCTTACGGGTAGTGCGATAGAAGAGTTTGCTCGCCAGGCGTTTCTCCAGCGTGGCGATTTGGCGGCTTATCTGCGCCACAGACAAGTTGAGCCGCTCGGCGGCGCGGGTAAAGCTCTGGCTCTCGGCCACGGCGATAAATTCGCTGATCCCTTCCCAGTGGTTCATTATTACTTCTCAGTAAAAGTGATTTGTATATTTGGCTGATTATCTTTTATTTGGGAATAAATACAATGTTGGCATCCGGTTTATGAGCCAAGAGGTTCGATACCGAATCAATCACAACAGAAGGAAGCGACAATGACAGACAAATTTATCAAGTCCCGCGCCGCCGTAGCCTGGGCCGCCGGTGAGCCGTTGAAGATGGAAGAGGTGGATGTGATGTTGCCCAAGGCCGGTGAGGTGTTGGTGCGCATTGTTGCCAGTGGTGTGTGTCATACCGATGCTTTTACCTTGAGCGGCGATGACCCAGAAGGCGTGTTTCCGGCCATTCTCGGCCATGAGGGCGGCGGCATAGTGGAGATGGTCGGCGAAGGCGTCACCAGTGTGGCGGTGGGCGATCATGTTATTCCTCTTTACACGCCTGAATGCGGAGAGTGTAAGTTCTGCCGCTCCGGCAAGACCAACCTGTGTCAGAAGATCCGTGAGACCCAGGGCAAGGGGCTGATGCCGGATGGTACCACCCGTTTCTTCAAAGACGGCAAGCCGATTTTCCACTACATGGGCTGCTCGACTTTCTCTGAATATACGGTATTGCCTGAGATCTCCCTGGCCAAAGTCAACAAGTCGGCGCCGCTGGAAGAGATCTGCCTTCTGGGCTGCGGTGTCACTACCGGCATGGGCGCTGTAATGAACACTGCCAAGGTGGAAGAGGGCGCCACCGTGGCCATCTTCGGGCTCGGCGGCATAGGGTTGTCGGCGGTGATTGGCGCTGTTATGGCGAAAGCCGGTCGCATCATAGGCATAGATGTCAATGAATCCAAGTTTGAACTGGCAAAGAAGCTGGGGGCAACCGAGTGCATCAACCCCAAGGACTATGACAAGCCTATTCAGCAGGTGATTGTGGATTTGACCGATGGCGGCGTCGATTACTCGTTCGAGTGCATCGGTAATGTGGATGTGATGCGTTCGGCGCTCGAGTGTTGCCACAAGGGTTGGGGCGAGTCAGTGATCATTGGGGTTGCCGGTGCCGGGCAAGAGATCTCCACCAGACCTTTCCAACTGGTGACCGGCCGGGTATGGAAAGGTTCGGCTTTCGGTGGTGTCAAAGGACGCTCACAGTTGCCAGGCATAGTGGAAGATTATCTGGCCGGTAAGTTCAAGTTGGATGACTTTATCACCCACACCATGGGGCTTGAAGATATCAATGAAGCCTTTGAGCTGATGCATGAAGGCAAGAGTATACGCAGCGTGATCCACTTCTGAGGACCTTCTGATGGAAAATATCAGTAACAACAGGTCGTTTGGAGGCTGGCACAAGCAGTACCGTCATCACTCCAGCAGTCTGAACTGCGAGATGCGTTTCGCCATCTATCTGCCGGAGCAGGCTAATAGCCAAAAGGTACCTGTGCTGTATTGGCTCTCCGGGCTGACCTGTACGGATGAGAACTTTATGCAAAAGGCCGGGGCCCAGCGTCTCGCGTCTCAGCTGGGGCTGGCCATAGTCTGTCCGGATACCAGTCCGCGCGGAGAGGGTGTGGCCGATGCCGAAGATGCTGCTTACGATCTGGGGTTGGGGGCCGGTTTTTATGTCAATGCGACCCAGGCTCCCTGGAGCAATCACTATCGTATGTATGACTATGTGGTAGATGAGTTGCCGGCATTGATAGAGCAGCACTTTCCGGTATCGGATAAGCGCGCCATTGCCGGTCACTCAATGGGCGGCCACGGCGCGTTGATGATAGCCCTTAAAAATCCGGGCCGTTATCTCAGCGCTAGCGCCTTTGCCCCCATCAGTCATCCTAGCCAGTGCCCCTGGGGCCAGAAGGCGTTTGCCGCTTATCTTGGCAGTGACAGGGAGGCTTGGAAGGCCTATGACACGGTCGAGCTGATAAAAAGTGGTGCCAAAGGGCTGCCGATGCGGGTCGATCAGGGCGAGAGTGATCTGTTTCTGGCCGAGCAGTTACTGCCACAGGCCTTGCAGGCCGCCGCCACTGACGCTGGAATTGCGCTGAGTTTTCACAGCCACCCCGGCTATGATCACAGCTACTATTTTATCGCCTCATTTATCGACGAGCAGCTTAAGTTTCATGCCAGCCATCTGGGCTTGTAAACGCTGAGCCTCTCAAATGCAGCGCCGCCGAGGGTTTGCCCCGGCGGCGCTTTTTTATGGGTTATAGCGGCCATTGCCCGGTATCCGCTTGTTGAGTACTTTCTGGTTTACCCCACTTTTGTCTGAGGGGGATTAACGAGCGCAGGGGTTAATGGGAGGGAGCATGAAAATAGGCAGATGGCAGACACCCTTCGAGCAGGGGGATCTTTTTATCACTGGGCTCTTCTGGGGCGGTGATTTCATGTTGCAGCTTCCCGGCGGCAAACGCTATCAAATCAAAAATACGCCCCATCCCGGAGTCGATCTCAGCCTGGAGCTGTTTCATTTACCGAGTGAAGGGCGCTATCGGCTGCATTACCACTCGGTCACTGCGTTTCGTATGTTGGATGAACATGGGTTGCTGGAGCTATGGCAGGCGCTGAGCGAGCTTGGGGACGAACAGGGTTACAACAGCCGCCTGATTAAAGATCACGCCTGGTCGCAGGAAAGCCCAATCAGTTTCTTCCATGGGCACAGCGACGGCTGGTCACATCTTATCTGCACCGGCGATGAGTGTGTCGAGGTGTTGTGCCCGAGCGCGCCGGAAATCATCTATCTTGGCAAGTGTGCCGCCATGGAGTACTGAAAGTCTTTGGGAAGCGGTGAGATCAGCTGATCTCGACCTTTTCCATCCCCAGTTGCTGCAGCGCTATCACGGCCTGGGTGCGGTTACGAACCCCTAGCTTTCGGAAGATAGCGGTGGCGTGGGCTTTGATGGTTGCCTCGGATACGCCCAGGTCGTAGGCTATCTGCTTGTTGAGCAGGCCTTCGGCAAACATCTGCAACACCTTGTATTGCTGGGGCGTCAGTTCAGAGAGCTTGCCGGCGACCTTGTCGGTATCATTTTCATCATCAATTTCAACCAACTCTATGTCTTGAGGCAGCCAGATATCGCCGAACATTACTGCGGTGATTGCTTCGATAAAGGTTTCCATCGAGGCCGATTTGGGAATAAAACCGGCGCCGCCGTAGTGCAAGGCACGGCTGATGGTGGCGGCATCTTCGTGGGCTGAAATCACTATTACCGGCAGCTCGGGGAAGTGGGCGCGCAGATGGATAAGGGTGGAGTAGCCATGGGATCCTGGCATCTGCAGATCCAGCAGCACCAGATCATATCCCTGATGAGTTTGCTCAAGCAGTTTCTGCAGCGCATCGGCACTGTCGGCCTCAAACCAGCGGGTATTGGAGAAACCGCTGTTAAGCGCTTGGCGCAGGGCATTGCGAAATAAAGGGTGATCATCGGCGATGATAATATTTAAGTTTTCTGGCTTCATGGCTTGTTATGGTTATGGCTCTGCACGCTGAAGAAGGGTCAATGTAACAGAAAAGTGACAAATAATCCTATTGCTTTATCAGGCTTTAAGTGACTTTTTGTTACCGTCGCTTTTAGACTTTAGTCGAGAACGACGGTCAATAAAAGCCTTTTCAGCGGCAAAGACTGTTGCAGAATGAAACCTAAAAGCCTGTAGCCAGATACAGGCCAGGATTATGCGAATAAGCGAACAGGGGCTAGTTGGCTAGATCATTACTCCAGATCTGGGTCGGTTTTCTGTCTTCATCGACGGCCACGAAGGTGAAGACGCCGCGGATAGCGTGCTCGCGCTTATCCTGATACATATCTTCTACAAAAATGTTCACTTCGACTTTCATCGAGGTGTTGCCCACATGGATCACCCGGGCGATCAATTCTGCCAGGCTACCGGCGGGGATCGGTTTTTTGAAGTCGATTCTGTCAGAGCTGACGGTGACCAGTGTCTTGCGACAAAAGCGGGTGGCGGCAATAAAGGCGGTTTCATCCATCCAAGCGAGGGCTTCACCGCCAAACAGTGTGTTGTGATGATTGGTAATGGACGGGAAAACCGCCTTGATGACCCGAGCCTCGGCTTGTTCAATTCGGCGCGCTACGGCCGCTTCATATTGGCTCTGTGTCGTTTCTGGCATACGGCAACCTCAAGGTTATGCTGGAAAATCAGGGGCGGTATTATAGTTCGACCAAAGGCGGATTGACAGCCTGGGGCAGAAAGCCTTGCATGAAAAATATTGGATGTTCAAAAGTATCCGGGCATGAAAAAGCCCCGGTATCTCCGAGGTGGAGACGGGGGCTATTTTATGTTGGCGGCCTGAATCTGTAGCGGCTTACTTGCCCAGCAGGCGGCGTCTTTCCTTGGCGGCGGCGGCCAGATCTCTGAGCAGTTTTTCCGAGTCTTCCCAGTGCAGGCAGGCATCTGTGATGCTTTTGCCGTAAGTGAGGGGCTCACCTGCAATAACTTTCTGATTGCCTTCGACAATAAAACTCTCGGCCATAATACCGGCAATGGCGGTGGAGCCGCTGCGCAGCTGCGCCATAATATCTTCGGCGACTTCCAGCTGCTTCTTGTGCTGCTTCTGGCTGTTGCCATGGCTGAAGTCGACCACTATACCTGAGTGGATCCCAACCGAATCCATCTGCTCTCTGGCCTTGGCCACATCTTGCTCGCTGTAGTTGGGGGTTTTACCGCCGCGCAGAATGATATGTCCATAAGGATTACCATGGGTGCGATAGACCGCCAGTGAGCCGTCTTTGTCCGGAGAGTAAAAGATATGTGGTTCTCTGGCGGCGCGCACTGCATCAACGGCGATATTGATGTTGCCGTCGGTACCGTTCTTGAACCCGACAGGACAGGAGAGCGCCGAGGCCATCTCACGGTGAATTTGGCTTTCTGTGGTGCGGGCCCCGATGGCGCCCCAAGTGATGAGATCGGCAATATACTGACCGTTCACCATATCCAAAAACTCGGTGGCGATCGGCAGTTTCAGCTCGGTGATCTGCTGCAGCAACTTGCGGGCCTGGCGCAGGCCTTTATTAGGGCTGAAGCTGCCATCCAAGTCAGGATCGGAAATCAGGCCCTTCCAGCCGACTATGGTGCGGGGCTTCTCAAAATAGACCCGCATCAGAATGCACAGATCGTCTTTGAGTTCATGGTGCAGCTTGGCCAGGCGGCTGGCATAGTCCAGGGCTGCCTCTGTATCATGGATGGAGCAGGGGCCTATGATGACCAACAAACGCGGATCGTCACCCTGAATAATGGCTTCGACTTCGCGGCGCTGTTCAACCAGGTAATCTGCGGCTTCCTGAGTCAATGGATACTCAGATGCGAGTTGGGCAGGTGAGATCACTTTACATAAGAGAGAAGTACGTAATTCGTCTGTTTTAATGGTCATTCATAATACCGGGGGAAATTTCTTGAGCGCTTTGCGCTTATCTTGTGTCGGATTATAACCAATCGAGCGGTGCTGCAAAGTGGCAATTGTCCGATAATTGGTCATGTGGGTCTTGAAAAATGATCAATTCCCACACTAACTTCATTTGATTCGTCTAGCAGTAACAAGTAGTTAGCCTGATGATGTCATTCTGTAACTCAGTTTCAACTCAGGTAAATATTACTTGGTGCATGGCAGAGATTTTAAAACATATGGCGTTCAAGGCCCGTGGCATCGAGGATCTTGGTGGCGATCTCCTCGACCGATTGGTTGGTGGTGTCTATATAAGGAATACGTTCTTTCTTGAACATCATCTCCACCTCTTTGACTTCGAGGCGGCACTGGCGCAGTGAAGAGTAGCGGCTGTTCTCCATTCGACTTTGGCGTATTTCATGCAGACGCACGGGCTCAATGGTCAGGCCGAACAGCTTGGATTTGTTGCGTTTCAGTATTTCCGGCAACTTGAGGTTATCCATATCGTCTTGAATAAAGGGGTAGTTGGCGGCCTTGATACCGAACTGCATCGACAGATAGAGGCTGGATGGCGTCTTGCCGCAGCGGGAAACCCCCAGCAGGATAATGTCGGCCTTATCCATATGTTTCATGGTCTGGCCATCGTCGTTCTCCATGGCAAAGTTAATGGCATCGATACGGGCATCATAACCCGCTTTGGCCATACCATGGGTTCGATGCAGTGAAGGGCTCGCTGTGACCCCCAATTGTTGTTCCAGTGGTGCGACGAAAGTGTTCAAAAAGTCATAGTCTAGGCCTTCACTGGAGTAAATAATGTCGCGAATTTCCGGTTTGACGATGGAATGGAACACCAGAGGCCGTTCCCCTGTTGTAATAAAACTATCGTTAATTTGTTTTTTAACGGCTTCGGCCTTAACGGTATTTTCGACAAAAGGAATGGTAAGTGAGTCAAATTCCAATGGAAATTGAGAAAGTACCGCGTGACCAAACACCTCGGCTGTGATCGCGGTTCCATCAGAAATGTAGAATACTTTACGTGCCATGCCGACCTCATGTAGTAATAAAATTACAAATAAAATTATAGATTTACGCTTGTTGCCTCGGAGTGTAAAATGCCGCTGCCCTCGTGTGAAGGGGCCACTGAAATAAACTTGCGGAGATAGAACTGTGCAGCAATACGTACTCTGGTATCAGGAATTAGGCATGGGTGACGTCAACAAGGTCGGCGGTAAAAACGCTTCCCTTGGTGAAATGATCAGTAATCTGGCCAATGCCGGTGTTCAAGTACCTGGCGGCTTTGCGACCACATCCCACGCGTTCAATGAGTTTCTTGAGCAAAGTGGAGTAAACCAGAAGATATACGACATTCTTGACACATTGGATGTAGATGATGTCAACGCACTGGCTAAAGTTGGTGCACAGATCAGACAGTGGGTTATCGAAACCCCATTTCAGCCAGAACTCGAACAAGCGATTCGAGAAGCTTACGAAAAATTAGCCTCTGAAACCCAAGACGCTTCATTCGCCGTGCGTTCCTCTGCCACCGCAGAAGATATGCCCGACGCTTCATTTGCCGGTCAGCAAGAAACCTTCCTTAACGTAAAGGGCTTCGACGCTGTATTGGTTGCCATCAAGCATGTGTTTGCCTCTCTGTTTAACGATCGCGCTATCTCCTATCGTGTGCATCAGGGGTACGACCATCGCGGCGTGGCACTGTCTGCCGGTGTTCAGCGCATGGTACGTTCCGACAAAGCGGCTTCCGGCGTGATGTTCACCATGGATACCGAATCTGGCAACAAGGATGTGGTATTTATCACTTCTTCCTTCGGTCTGGGCGAAATGGTGGTACAAGGTGCGGTTAACCCGGACGAGTTCTACGTACACAAGCCAACCCTGACAGCCGGTCACAAGGCCGTTGTACGTCGTAACATCGGCAGCAAGCTGATCCAGATGGTGTACTCGGATGACGCATCTCACGGCAAGCAGGTGAAAATTGAAGATGTCGCCAAAGAACAGCGCATGACTTTCTCCATCAACGATGAAGAAGTGATGGAACTGGCCAAGCAGGCGATGATCATTGAAAAGCATTATGGCCGTCCGATGGATATCGAATGGGCCAAAGACGGTAACGACGGTCGTCTCTACATAGTTCAGGCTCGCCCTGAAACCGTGCGTTCCCGTGAAGATGTGCAGCTGATTGAGCGTTATCACCTCAAGAGCCGCGGCGAAGTGATCTGTGAAGGTCGCGCCATCGGCCACAAGGTGGGCTCAGGTATTGCCAAGGTGCTCAACTCTATCGACGAAATGGACAAGATCCAGCCAGGCGATGTACTGGTTACCGATATGACTGACCCGGATTGGGAACCTATCATGAAGCGCGCCAGCGCCATTGTCACCAACCGTGGTGGCCGTACCTGTCACGCAGCCATTATCGCCCGTGAACTGGGCGTGCCTGCGGTAGTGGGTTGTGGTGACGTGACCGACAAAATTCAAAATGGTCAGGAAGTGACTGTATCCTGCGCCGAAGGCGACACAGGTTATATCTATCAAGGCAAGCTGGAGTTTGATGTGATTTCCAGCCGCGTTGATTCCATGCCTGATCTGCCGATGAAGATAATGATGAACGTGGGTAACCCTGACCGCGCCTTCGACTTTGCCCGTCTGCCTAATGAAGGTGTGGGTCTGGCCCGTCTCGAGTTCATCATCAACCGCATGATAGGCATTCACCCCAAGGCTCTGCTGGAATTCGATCAGCAAACCGACGAGCTGAAAGCCGAGATCACCGAGATGATCGCCGGTTATGAATCTCCGGTTGAATACTATGTTGCCCGTCTGGTGGAAGGTATTTCTTCTATTGCTGCAGCATTCCACCCCAAGAAGGCTATCGTGCGTATGTCTGACTTTAAGTCAAACGAATACGCCAACCTGATCGGCGGTGACAAGTACGAGCCAGAGGAAGAGAACCCAATGCTGGGCTTCCGTGGCGCCAGCCGCTACATCTCCGAGTCGTTCCGCGATTGTTTTGCCCTAGAGTGTGAAGCCATTAAGCGGGTTCGTAACGACATGGGGCTGAAGAACGTTGAGATCATGATCCCGTTCGTTCGTACTCTGGAAGAAGGCCGTCAGGTTATTGAACTGCTGAAAGAGCAAGGTCTGGAGCGTGGTAAAGATGGTCTGCGCGTCATCATGATGTGCGAACTGCCATCCAACGCCCTGCTGGCGGATCAGTTCCTGGAGATGTTCGATGGTTTCTCCATCGGCTCCAACGACCTGACTCAGCTGACTCTGGGCCTGGACCGCGACTCTGGTATCATCAGTCACCTGTTCGATGAGCGTAACGAAGCCGTTAAGGCGCTGCTGGCGATGGCTATCAAGTCTGCCAAGGCCAAGGGTGCTTACGTGGGTATCTGTGGTCAGGGCCCTTCGGATCACGCCGACTTTGCCGCCTGGTTGGTGGAGCAGGGCATAGACACAGTGTCTCTGAACCCAGACACAGTGATCGACACCTGGTTGTACCTGGCTGAAGCCCACGGCTAACAACTCAGTAAGTTATGAAAGAAGCCGCTTTTTAGCGGCTTTTTTTTGTTTATAATGGCCCGATAACAAAAAATTTATTCGAGCATAAGATGTTACCCCTACTTTCACACCAACAAACTCTGGAACCCTTGTATCTGGAATATCTGGATGCGCTGGAGCAGCGCGGTTTTCGCGGCGATATTGACCGGCGTTACAGTGCCCGCTTGGCGCAAGCGACGGATAACTCTGTTTATCAGTTTCTGCCACAGGCGGTGCTATACCCCAGAGACAGCGCAGATATTGCCATGGCGTTACGGCTCGCCTGTGAGGAAGCCTTTGCCAAGGTGGTCTTCAGTGCCCGAGGCGGCGGTACCGGAACCAATGGCCAGGCGCTGACCCATGGGATAGTGCTGGATCTCTCGCGCCATATGAACCGGGTGTTGGAAGTTAATCCAGAGGAAGGTTGGGTCAGAGTCGAGGCCGGTGTGGTCAAGGATGCGCTCAATGATGCGTTGCGTCCGCACGGCTTTTTCTTCAGCCCGGATCTTTCCACCTCCAACCGTGCCACCCTGGGCGGCATGATTAATACCGATGCCTCCGGCGCCGGCTCGCTGGTGTATGGCAAGACTTCGGATCATGTGCTGGAGCTCACCAGTGTGTTGGTGGATGGCAGTGTGCTGCACACGGCTCCGGTGAGCCGCGAGGCACTGGAATCGGGTGAGAAAGTCACTGACAACCCGCTCGGCAACAAGTTGATTACCGAGGTGGCCCGTCGCTGCCGTGAGCAGCGAGAGCTGATTGAACAGCGCTTTCCCAAACTGAATCGTTTTTTGACCGGTTACGATCTGAAAAACGTCTGGGATCAACAGCTAAGCGAATTTAATCTGTCGCGGATCCTCACGGGCTCTGAGGGAACGCTGGCGGTGGTGACTGAGGCCAAACTGGATATCACCCCCTTGCCGGCCAGCCGCCTTATGATCAACATCAAATATGACTCTTTTGAATCGGCGCTGCGCCATGCGCCCGACTTGGTGCTCGCCAATGCCACTGTGGTGGAAACCGTCGATTCCAAGGTGCTGAATCTGGCGCGGGAAGACATTATCTGGCACTCGGTATCCGAGCTTATCCAGGAAGTGCCCGGCAAAATAATCGATGGTCTTAACATGGTGGAGTTTGCCGGAGAACAAGCCCAGGTCGATGAGCGGGCTGAGCGTCTGGCCGCGGCGTTGGATGCACAGATTGCCGCCGGTGAGAAAGGGGTGCTTGGGTATCAGCTCACCCGGGATGCCGGTTCCATCAATAAGATTTATGCCATGCGCAAGAAGGCTGTGGGGCTGCTCGGGGCCACCAAAGGTCGCCGCAAACCGATAGCCTTCGCCGAAGATACCGCCGTACCACCTGAAAAGCTCGCCGACTATATTATGGAGTTCCGTGCCCTGTTGGATAGCCATCAACTGCAATACGGCATGTTCGGCCATGTGGATGCCGGGGTGCTGCATGTGCGTCCGGCGCTGGATATGTGCGATCCCAAGGATGAAGCCTTGCTGCGCACCGTCTCGGATCAAGTGGCAGCACTGACGCAGAAATACGGCGGCCTGATGTGGGGCGAGCACGGTAAAGGCGTGCGTGGTGAGTATGGCCCCCAGGTATTTGGCAAGCAGCTTTGGAGTGAGCTTGAAGAAGTTAAGACGCTGTTCGATCCCCAGAATAAACTCAACCCGGGTAAGCTGGTGGCGCCCAAAGGCCAACAGCTTATCTACAATGTCGACAGTACCAAGCGCGGCAGTTTCGATAGGCAAATACCTGTCAGTGTCCGCAATGCTTTCCCGGATGTGATGAACTGTAACGGTAACGGCCTGTGTTTCAACTACAGCCGCTTTTCGCCCATGTGCCCCTCGTTCAAGGTGACAGGAGACAGGATCCATTCGCCCAAGGGCCGCGCCGGATTAATGCGTGAGTGGCTGCGACTGCTGGAATCTGAAGGCGTCGATGTCAATGATCTGGCCAAGTCCAAACCCATGGGCCTGTTGCAGCGGCTGCAGAACAGCCTCAATGCCAAGAAAGAATACGACTATTCCCACGAGGTGATGGAGTCGCTCAAGGGCTGTCTCGCTTGTAAGGCGTGCTCCGGCCAGTGTCCGGTGAAGGTGGATGTCCCCAAGTTCCGGGCACAGTTTTTCAGTATCTATTACCGCCGTTATCAGCGTCCCGCCAAGGATTACCTGGTGGCCGGTGTCGAGGATTCGGTGCAGCTGATGGTCAAGGCCCCCCGGCTGAGTAACTTTGCGGCGCAGAACCCTTTATCCAAGTGGGTGATTAAAAAGGCTCTGGGGTATGTGGATGCGCCCGCGCTGTCTGTACCTACGCTGAAACAGCGCCTGGATGCTCACCCCAGCCGCGGTTATGATCTCAACGCCTTGAGCGCTATTCCTGCCGCTGAGCGACAAAACTATGTGTTGGTGGTGCAGGATCCTTTCAACAGCTTCTACGATGCCGAACTGGTTTATCGCTTTATTCGCCTGATTGAAGCGCTTGGACTCAAGCCGGTATTGCTGCCGTTCAAGCCAAATGGTAAACCGGCTCATATCAAGGGGTTTCTGGAGCAGTTTGCCAAGACGGCGCAGACCGCCGCCGATTTTCTCAATCAGGTGCATGCTCTTGGCATGCCCATGGTGGGGGTAGATCCTGCGTTGGTGCTGGTTTATCGCGACGAATACCGTGAGGCGCTCGGCGCCAAGCGCGGCCAATTCAATGTCCAGCTTGCCAGCGAGTGGCTCAGTGCCATGCTCGAGCAGTTACCGCAACTGCCTGCAAGCGGGCGCGAGTTCACCTGGTTCAGCCACTGCACTGAATCCAGTGCTCGCCCCGGCACTGCCAAAGAATGGCAAACCATCTTTGCCCGTTTTGGTGCCAAGTTGGGAACCGTGAATCTGGGTTGTTGCGGCATGGCCGGTACCTATGGCCATGAGCTGGAAAACCTGCCACGCTCCAAGGCTTTGTATGAGATGTCCTGGGACGAGGCGATAAAGTCGCTGCCGCAGGAGCAGATATTGGTGTCCGGTTATTCCTGTCGCAGCCAGGTCAAACGTTTTGGTGGCTTCAGGCCCAGGCACCCCATCGAAGCCTTGCTGGAGCTGACTCAGGCGCAAGCCTGAGAGCGCCAAAAATAGGGAACCCAAAATAGGAAGTCAGGATGAAACAGTCAGCAGACAAGGTGAGTGAGGCCCTGAAAGGGTTGGGGGCAAGGCCTGACTTGTGTCAGCAGCAAGCCCTGTTTGAGATAGACGTTAAAGGTGACTGGTATTATCTCAACTCACCACTGCCGGCCAAGTTTGCCAGGCTCTTCAGTAGTATTTTGCACTGCATCGAGGGTGAACATCTGTTGATCACCCCGGCAGAGCGTTTGAAGGTAGCGGTGACCGACACACCGCTCATCATAGTCGATTACAATCAGTTAGATATCGAGGCCGAGAGCAGCCGTTTTGCCCTGGTTTGCTCCCAGGGTAATGAGTTCGAGGTGCTGGGGCTCAATGCCTTTGAGAGCGCCGAATCCGGGCTATTGGTAAGCTTGCCTCGAGGTCTAAAGGCCAGGCTTGGGCGTGCCTGTTTCTATCGCTTTGCCGAAACCTATCTACTGAGTTAAATATTAACGGAATCGCTTTGCCATTCAGGCAGATATAAAACCTTTATTTACAGTAGCCTGACTGTAAATGCCCCATTGTTCTCCTTTCTTGTGTTAGTGAAATATTCAGCAGGTGGTAGTATTAATACCATTGGTATAGAAGTTTGATTGACTCAGAATCGGGTTAGCCACTCAAGTTTAAGGCGGATTGTCGGCTGGCAATCGTGTACCCATAGGGGAGTCATAAAGCCGTATATTTGGGCAGGTCAATGCGGTTTTATTCCGCTTGAGATGTCATATGCCGCTTTCATGCTCCCTGTGTAGGTCAATCATTTTGCGCAGTGGTATAGTTAAACTCGGCAGCGGAAATGGCCCGGCGCCAATGAAACAGAATAAGCGATTTTGTTGCATAAAGCGCTTGCCCCTGCCGCTAGCGAACAGACAAGCCCTGAAGTACAGGAGGTGTTGCTTGAACCGCAAAGAGAGTCTCGGTTATCTGGTATCCCATTTGAACGTGGAACTGCAACATGAACTGGATAGCCGCCTGAAGCGTTATCAGCTGGATATTAAACTCTGGCCTGTGTTGTTTGCGCTCTGGCAAGAGGAAGGGATAAGCCAAACCGAGTTGTCACGTCGCTGTGATGTGGCCAACTACACCATGACACGCCTGCTGGATCAACTGCAGGTACAAGGCTTAATCTATCGCCATCAGGAAGAAGACAACCGACGTGCATTTCAAATTTTCCTGACCGATCAGGCCAAGGCGATGGAGCAGGATTTGATTCGCGAGGCCGAGCGGGTCAACGAGAAGTTTATGGCGGCCTTGGATGAGCCGGAAAGAGGGCAGCTGCTCATGCTGCTCAACAAGATCAATCATACTGACAAGCGTTAACCCTATGGTTGAATGTATGCTCGGTAAATCAAAGATAAACCAAGAGCGCGCACACCAATCCCCCCAGTAGCAACCAGTGTTGCAGATGTGAGCTGCTTGACTGCTGTTTCCCCTGTTTGAGGCTCGCCAGCAGGCGGTTACACTTGTAGATGCGACAGATAGTCAGCTCTGTGGTGGGGTCAACCAGGAGTTGCATCCGGCAACGTACACCGTTACGCAACTTGAAGCTGTGCTCGCTCTGCAGCCCCAGGTTGAATTTGCTGGATACCACTTTACCGTCGACAAACAAACGCTCAAATCCATTCCAGTTGCTGGCCTGTAATTCAACCTTTTGCTGTTCCACTTCATAGCCGAATCTGAGCATCACTAACTCCCTGACATGCGAGATGACGAATGCTAAGTCAAGCAGAGGTAGATGACGCTTGCCAGTCCGTAAAAATGAATTTTCTGTTTCCGGCGCTTATCTCTTTGCCGACAGGAGGAAAATTTTTTCAGTAATAAAAAAGGGCCCGAAGGCCCATTTATGGAATATGGTTGAGCCTAGGCTTGGGTACCATTGATGATGGCACGGGCCATCTCATCGGCTACTTCGGCCGTGGTACGGTTCTGCTCATCGGCCTGTTTGAAGATGGTCAACAGGGTGTTGTAGATCTCTTCAACCTTGGCGGTAGACTTGGCGGCATCATAGTCCTTTTCGAAAGACACGTTGATGATACCACCGGCGTTGATCACATAGTCTGGAGCGTAGAGGATGCCCATCTGCTTGAGCTGCTCGCCGTGGCGAGGCTCAGCCAGCTGGTTATTGGCACAGCCTGCGACTATGTTCGCTTTCAGCTGTGGCAGTGTGGTGTCGTTAAGTGTCGCACCCAGGGCGCAAGGGGCATAGACATCCACGTCCAGAGCATAGATGTCTTGAGGAGCAACCACCACGGCGCCAAAGTCGGTGGCGACCTTGTCCAGTGATGCTTGATGAATATCGGTTACAAACAGCTCGGCCCCTTCGGCATGCAGGTGCTTGCACAGATAATAGCCCACATGGCCTACGCCCTGAACGGCTATCTTGAGGCCCTTGAGGCTATCTTTGTCCAGTTTGTGTTTAACGGCAGCCTTGATACCTAAGTAAGTTCCCATGGCGGTAAAAGGAGAGGGATCGCCGCTCATACCTTCCAGGCCAAGCACATAAGGGGTTTCATCATGGGCAATCATGATGTCGGCAGGGGTGGTGCCCACATCTTCGGCCGAGTAGTAGCGGCCGCCGAGGCTGTGAACAAAACGGCCAAAGGCGCGGAACAGCTGCTCACGATTTTCTGTCTTGGGATCGGCAATGATCACTGACTTACCGCCACCCATGGCCAGACCGGCCAGGGCATTCTTGTAAGTCATACCGCGGGAGAGGCGCAACACATCAGTGAGGGCTTCATCATCTGATTGATAGTTCCACATACGGCAACCCCCAACGGCTGGACCCAGGTTGGTATTGTGGATGGCGATGATGGCACGCAGGCCACTTTCCTTGTCATGACAGAATACTACCTGTTCATGTTCGTCGAATGATACATGATTAAATACAGCCACGTCTGTTCTCCGCTGTGCATATTGGGGCGGCGCTTAGCGGCCGCCTACCGCTTGTTATATTTATTGCAGAACCATAGCATTTAGCGATACTCTCAACAAAGCTGATGAGCAGAATAATTGTGATCTATCTGGCAATTTTGCTTTCCACTTTACGTTAACGTAAAGCTGGTTTAGTTCTCGGTCTGAAGCCTTGTTACCGTGTTGCGACTCAAGGCGGCTCGGGGGCTAAATCGAATCGACACAGAATAAAAAGCACAATAAAAACAAACAAGAAGAAAGGAAAGTTTATGACTGAACAGACAAGTACACCGCCCAGCGCCGAACAGCAGGAAGCCTTGCGTCAGGCTTGGGTGCGTGAACAGTTCCAGAAAGCCAATAAATTTCTTGCAGAGAAAGGGGTGATCCCCAGCAAAGTAGTACCGGCAGAAAGCCGCTATCTGGCGCCTTATGTCGCCATGTGGAAAATCGAATCCAAACAGCCCAGCCATAAGACTTATTGGGTAATGTCCGGTGACTTGCCTTCCGACTATGTTGATGTCAGCGTAGCGGCCACTGCTCGCGAAGCCTTGCGTCACTTTTCGCTGACCTGGCAGCTTAAGGCCGAGAACCTGGTGCAGTCGGGGGCAACCAAAGATCCTACCCAGGCCAAGTTTGCCCAGTTGCTGGTCTCCAGAGCCGAGAGCCTCTACAAAATTCAGCAGGATGATCAACTCTGGGGTTGAGTCTCCGTAATTGTTGAACAGTAAAAAATTAACACGAGAATGCCGTTCACTGATAGTGAACGGCATTCTTTTTTAGCGCGTATGCCATGGGGCAAGGGCGCTCAGTGACAACGAACAGCCGCGGTGTCTAGCATGATGCCGCCAAACCTTAGGGCTAAAAATAACCAGATCAAGCTGGAGCCAATACCCCATAAGCCGATATGGGATAGAGCCGACCGACTATGAGGTTTTGCCCATTTCCAGGCCAGTAATAGACTCCAACCAACGCCCAGCCATAACAGTATGGAAAACCAAGGCATGATGTCACTATCGCGCGCCAATCCAGTGAACTGCCATTGGCTGCCCCCAAGTTGTGCCAGACCATTCACCAGATTACTGATACCGCGGCTCATAAACATCATTAATCCATGTGATAACAACAGACATAACAGCAGAGGGATATTGATCGATAGCATGTCTGGCAACCAATTCTGCTTGCGGTCTTTGATAAAGATTGAGGCCGCGACAGCAGAGCTCCAGACGATAGTGGCGGTTATTAATAGTGCAAACAGAGTCAATAATAGCCCGGATACGTTGAGCCAAGGGAGCGTTATTGAGGGGCTTAAGTATTCGGCTAACGTGTTCCAGGGCAGTAGCTCTCTCATGTTGCTCCTATCCCATCTGTGCTGCAGTTGCGTTTGGATTGTGACCATGGCAATTAATGCTATATAGGCCCAAGCATAGATCATCGGGCGGGGGACCTGAGGTCGGTGCGTTGAATACCCCAGGCTTAATGAGGAACATTGAGAAAAGCATGCCAGGCAGAGATTACAACTTTGATGTTGGCGGCTGTCGTTTAACAGTGGCAATGAGATACGTTGCGGGCAGAGGCGACTGCACTCGACTGAACGGCAGTTTTGGCAATCTTGACTCAATTTTACGGTAAGAGAGCTTGTGTTGGAGCATCCTTGGGCTATTACAGCAAAAGGGCACAGGCTGCGACAGAAGGGGGCGTCGCGGTAATATATCGACATTAACAACATCAGTAGCAAAAAAGTGCTGAAAAATATCAAGGTGGCGGTCAAAGGGAGTTTCCCATAGCCTCCTGAAACTGCGGCATTGACCAACCAATAACTGCCGAGCAGCGTGGCTAAACTCCAGCCCATATGGTTCAATCTTTGAGGTAGGCGACGGCCAAGACCAAACCTACTTATGCTTCGCCCCAGGACGCCCAAAGGGCAGAAGGCGCAAAACAGTGGGCCGGATAGTAATAACAAGGTCACGGTAAGTACCGGCCAGAATAACCCCCAGAACAGGCTACGAACCCAGAGTTCACTCTTATCCGGAAGCCACCATCCCGCCAAAAGGGTCACTAGAAATACCGTGACCCCAGACCATTGAATGAGCTTCAACAAGCCACGTCCATTAAACATAGAGGGCATCTTTTTTATCCTCAAAAGCGATAGTGCAGGGTGGCATTGATATGGCGTCCAGGTTGGGTGAGGCGATCCGGGTTCATTTGTGGATCGGCTTGTAACCCGGCCAAATTGCCATAAAGCCAATATCGCTCATCGGTTAAGTTCATGATGCCTACTTGCAATTTGAGTTCGTCAGTGACCTGCCAGTAAGCCAGCAAATCCATGTACAGGTATTCAGGCGCGGTCAAATTGTTAAGCTCTGTCCAGTCGTCTCCTTGTTTGGCGGCACTGTATTTGATAAACCAGCTGGCCCCCCAGTGTCCATCAGGGTGGTCATAACTCAGATCCAGAGTGCTGTTGAAAGGGGCTATAGTGTCCAGAGCCCTTTGAGTAAGACGATTTTTACCTTCTGACCAGGCGGCAGACATTCTTAATGACGCCCCATCTAACCAATCAGACAGTTGCCAATGGGCCTTGAGCTCGGCGCCACGGATCCAAGCTTCGCCGACATTCTGGTATTGCATTACATTTGGCCAGACAGTGTCATCAACAACGCTGTCAATAAAATCTCGGTAGTCGTTGTAGTAAAGCGCGGCCTCTAATTGAGTATTTTTACTGTTCCAACGAATGCCCCACTCATAGTTGGTACTACGCTCGGCTTCGAGCGATTCGTTGGGAAGAATGGTGACATGGGGTAAGTCGAGACGATAGTAAAGATCGTATAAAGAAGGGGCCCGGTAACCGCTGGTAACCGTAATATAGCTGCCAAGCTCGTCGGTTAAACGATATAGCAAGCCGGTATTGAATGTCAGTACATTACTTTCATGACGAGCCAAATCCCCGTCGGGATCGGTACGATAATCGTCATATCTCAATCCTAAATCCCATTGCAGTGGGAAAGCATTTGCTGTTAGTTGTTGTTTAATAAAAAGTCCGCTACGCAGGGCTTTGGCTGCAGGCATGGTCGTATTGGTGTCGGTCACCACCCCGGTTTCTGAGTCGAGATCTTGATAAAATGAGTCAAACTCACTGTGTACTACCGATACACCATAGATCCAATGTTGTTCAGCACTATTTAAGGACACTTGCTTGTCAAACTGACCATGTAGTTGCAGATGTTTGTCTTCACGGTTGCGGATTAATACACAGTCGGCAAGGCAGTCGGTATTTTTTGTACGGTAATTGTCATTGTCGGTATCGGCTTGTTGCCAACTGAGATGCCATTGCCAGGAATCAAATAAATGCTTGTTGGCATCCCATTGGTGCGCCATGGTTAGGCGCCAGCGCGATTGTTCGCTTTCGAGCCGGTTATTGAAGTAAAGAGTATCGGGTTGATTGCCTCGCCCGGCAACCGTATAGCCTTCCATTGACCATAAATCGCTATCGCCATCGCGCAAGTATAGTTCTGCCGTGAGCGCCAAGGTTTGGGAACCTGTCAGTTGCGATACCCCCTTTAGCAATAAATTGTGACTCCGATAATTGGCCGGATCGGCCAGCCCTCTCATGACGCCAATGATATCGGCACCCTCTCCGTGAGCTTGTGTTTCGGCTTCATCTCGGAATGTATAAATTGCCAATCCTTGCCAGTTACCATTGTCTACTGCGGCTTCGAGGGTGTTTTTAACCCCCTGATTAGCACCGGTATAGCCCAGAGACAGGTTCAGCGCCCGGGCTTCTCCTTGAAGTACATCATCAGGTGTTTTGGTGCGTAATAGTACGGCCCCACCTATCGCATCACTGCCATAGAGGCTGGAAGCCGCATTTTTATTGATTTCAATGGCGGTGAGAGTATCGAGTTCAAAACCCGCAGAATATTGGTTGATCACATCTGTATGAGGGGAGCCGCTGCCAGCTTTAAAAAATACCGGTTGTTCTATGCCATCAATCAGTAGTTTTACCCTGTCTTCGTTCATACCTCGAATGTTGAAGCTGCTTAAGCCGAACTTCCCGGTGCCGGCTATTTCGACCCCAGGTTCCGCTTTGACTGCATCTTGGACATTGTTGGCCATATTACGAGCCATCTCCTGGGAAGAAATAGCCGTGACACTGCCGCTGACATTTGAGATGGCGGCGGCACTTCGATTCCCCACGACCACCATGACTTCATCCACCGTTTGGGCGTGTAGCAGGTAACTTGGCAAGAGTGCCAATGTGATTGTTGATATGGAAAAAGTCAGAGGTTTCACGAGGTTATCCTACATAGATTTACAATGAGTGCATGATAGGAATAGACACAGATAAAAATGGATGCGACCAATTGTCGCATGCTCAATAATGCTTTGTTTATTATGAGTATTTCACTTTGAGTAACTCTTCGGAGTGTGACGGGAATGGCAAAATGCTTTCTGTTTGCTTGGTGTAAACGGATAATGTTGTGTTCCAGAAGTCGCCATTGACTATCGGCTCAAGGGACTAAGCAAGATCTTATCAGCTTGGGTATCAAGTGATTGATTGGAAAAGAGATGAAAATCAAACTAACGGTTTTAACGCTATTTAAAATCGGTATTTTTTATTAAGATTGCCCACTCGTACACTTGCCTCGAGTCAATCTGTTGTCAAATCGACCGGCTTAATGATTAACAGGACGTCTGAAACATTTCAGAGCCGCATTCATCAGGCTTCAACTGTCATATTGATTTCTTTGAGTCGAGACGTTGCCTATCAAAAGTCAGTGACATAACTGAATTTGTCAGAGCGAGTCTTTGAGACTTTTATGTTTTATTGCTTGAGGGCGTTAAGCACTTTGGATTTTGAAATAAGAGGCGGCGCCCCAGATGGAACAATCGCCAAAGTCTATAAGGCTCTAGCCGTGAGAATATCGACAATACAAGTTGGCTTTTAAGCTGGTGGCAGTAATAACTATCTGAATTTAAAAGGACTAAAGTGGTAATAAGGAGGTTCTATGGCACTTATTTATGAGGTTCAGGCTCGGGGAGCGGCCAAGGTGCTGGTACATGAAGTCAGCTCCCGCGCGGCCGCCGATCTATTGGTTTATCGAGTCGACAGCCGCGGCGCTACGCACAATCAGGATAGTCTCTGGTGTCAGGTGGCGAGCCGCTCAATGGCTACGTCACTCATTCATTGGGTCAGCCATCGTGGCGCGGCCGATCTGCTGGTGTATTTTGTCAGCAGCCGCGGAGCCAGCGGTTGGCAAACCCAGCACCCGCTCAAAGGCCGTTTGTAACCCGAGGGCTTGTAAATCCAGGTAAAGAGGACGCCGGAAAGGTGAAAGAATGGATATTGAAAAACAGCTTTGGCTGCTCTGTGCGTTTTCATAAACCCGAGCTGGACACCAGTGGTTGGCTTGAACACTATTGCGTGACCATCTCGGGAGAAGGCATGCAGGCAAGTGTGAGGGTGGATAATCTTCCCTACGGACGGAACCCGGCGGATTTCTTTGAGGAGCTTGCCCGGCAGTGGCAGGGTTGGCAAGGCGAGCAAAGCTGGGCTGTTGCAGGCATTGGCGATGAATGGCAAAGATTTCTTTTATCCCGCGCCGGCCGGCCTTTGAATGCCCTTTAAAGACGTTTTACTGACAAGGATTTCCATGAGATTCGTATTTTTGCTTTGTGCCTTGCTGTCGCTGACTGCATTGGCCGAAGAGCAGCGTTTTACACTTGCGGCCGGGCTTATCGATGAAGCCGTGACAGTTCAGGTTGCTTTGCCCGAGAGTTATCGACATTCAGACAGTTTTCATTACCCCTTGTTGTTGGTACTTGATGGTTCGACTCAGTTTCATCATGTGGCATCCAGCGTTGGCTTTCTGAGCACATACGCCATAGTGCCGGAAATGATAGTGGTGGGCATAAGCACCCGCGACAGACTCAAGTACTTTACTCTCACAGAGCCGGAAGATTTCGCCGCAAGGGCGGGAAAGGCTGATGTTTATAACCGTTTTATCGCAGAGGAACTGCTGCCTGCATGGAGTGAACGTTACCGTCTGGCGCCTTACCGGACGATATTTGGCCACTCTTTGGCCGGGCTTTACAGCAGTTATCAGGCGCTCGGTCCGGCATATTCCTTCAATGCCGCGATAGCCATTAGTCCCAGCCTCTGGTGGGACGATGGTGCCTTGATTACAGATTACGACAAATACCAGACTCGCAAGCGTAAAACGCCCATGCGCTGGTTTCTCAGTATGGCGAGTGAGCCAGGCGAGATGGTGCAGGCTTTTGACGCCATGCTGCAAAAACTGGACACCAAGAAGCCGTCAAAGCTATAGGTTTTCAATGCCCGTTTTGCCCGAGAAACCCACGACAGCACTTCCTTGATTAGCAATGTCGAGGGGCTTAAAGCCATCTTCAGTGGCTGGAACGCGGTACCACAAGTCGATGTGATGTCGCTGCAACAACTGCTGGCGTTCTACAGGGGAAAAACTGCCGAGTATGGCTATACCTTTCCGTTGTCGGCACATCAATTCAATGTATACGGCCTAAAGGCCGCCTATGAGGGCCAAACTGCCTGGGGCGTTGCCATATTGGAGCAAGGAGTAGAGAGATTCGCTCGCTCGGAAATCCTTTGGGACAGCCTGGCAACGGCCTATACGCTTAACCAACAGCTCGATAAGGCAATGGCGGCTTCTATCAAGGCGCTGCAATTGGCCAGGCTGCATGGTTCGGTTTTTCTCGAAGAGATTATGGCTCAGAACCGGGCGCTTGAGCAAAAACTGAGTCAGCCCTAACTCAGGTCTTTTACCTACCAAGCCCGGGATTTCCTGGAGAAGATTTACACCTGTTATGAGAGGAATGCCGTGTTTCGTGGATTAAATGAGATAAAACAACATGTTGAAGAAGGCAATCTGGACTATTTGCGCCAGCATATGCCGAAAGCCTGGTCCCAATATATGTTCAGGATAGAGAAAGACCCGGCCTGGCTTGAGATCATCTCTTATCTCAGAGCGAACGCCGTTATCAAGGACTATCAAATCTATTATCTTATGTATTGTCGTGTGGCGTATTATTCCGAGCCGAAGCAGTTTACGCCACTATTTGACATCATCAAAGTCAACTGCCCGGATGGCAGCTTGGTCGAAGACGACCCTGAACATCTTTACCGGCTGTGTCACGATATTTATCTCGGTTTTATTAGCGCGTTTATTTCAGTGGGTGGCCGCTTGGACCATAACCGGTTGTTGGCATTGGTCTTCGCAGGAGAGTCTGACGCTTACGCCATTTTTAATTTTCTACTGCCCAGATACGTCTTCTCCCATAAGGCACTGGCTACGGCGGCGGCCTGTTTGTTTTACAATGAATACCATTTGGATGAAGCCGGTGAACAGGCTTTGGCTGCCTTGCTAAGTCGAGGCATAGCGTTGGATTACTGCTTTGATGATGACAGTGAATTCGGCGAATATGCTTGCTTGGCGGCATTGATCTTCGGTCACAACCCAAAAAAGTTTAACCAGCTGTATGCCGATGGTGTCGAGCAGGCGCTTGTCGACAGTTTCGATTGGTCGTTCTTGCTTACCGAGCATGAACTGACTCTTGAGCATATTGAAGCCCTCAAGCTGTTGTCCCGCAGCGCTGCGTTACCCATAGATGAGATTGGCGAGTGCCTGTTAGAAAGAGAAGATGAAGCATTGCTGGCTGCTTTTGACTCCCTGCGCTGATGTCTTAGGCTGAAGAACTTTATCAATCACGGCGCGAATGGCCGTTGAGGCTGTGAGCGGGAAACTCTGGGTGTTGTAAGAAACTGCCGACTTTCAAGGAGCGAAAAAATATGAATCTACTGCTGCTCAGTAATCACCAAAGTGCAAGAGGCCGTGAGGCGCTTGCGTTTGTTATCGCGGCTCTGGGGCTTAAAGGGCAAGCGGGTGGTTACATAGGTTCAGAGCCTGATCCCGAGGGGAATTTCTACCGGCCAACACAGGCGTTTTATCAAGGCCTTGGCATAGGTCTCAACACCTACCTGGATTTTGAACAGGGCTTTAACGACACTGCGATGCAGAGGTTACTGGATAAGCCTTTAGTGCATCTCTCTGGCGGGGATACTTACCGTTTTTTACATGGATTGTATAGCCGAAATCAACAGCAGAAACTCAAGAGTTATGCTGCATCAGGACATCTCCTGGTTGGTGTCAGTGCCGGCGCCATGCTGCTGACCGCCAACATAGAAACCGCGGCGCTTTGTGGTGACAGCAATACAGTAGGCCTTGAAAATCTGAAGGCGCTGGGCTTGGCCGAACTTTTATTTGTGCCCCATGTGGTTCATTCGCAGAGCCGAGACCAATCCCATGGCCTCAGCCAAAAACAGCGTGCAAAGCAATTGGCAGAGCGGCATGGTTTGCCTGTTTATCTCTGCTCGGATGAAGACGCGCTGGCCATTATTGATGGCCGACTTCACAGTTTTGGCGCGCCGGAGCTCATCCTGCCAGAGGCTATCGCCTGAGCCCTGCAGTGCAGCAGTGCCCGTTCATCGGGATGACAAACCTCATCTATTGAGGTAGTTTGAACATTATTGATGGCGTATGCCAACAAGGCCTTAAGGAAGCAAGGCATCACCCAAGAGGAAGCAAGGATGGCAGCAGAACTGATCAAATCGTCAATGACTACAGTGCAGAACGGAGTGGCCAAAGCCGATGGCAAGATTTCTTTGACCGGCAATGAACTCAGGTTTGTGCCTTTCAATCAGCAACTGGGGCTGGGGCCCTACACACTCAAGCGTGATGATATCTGCGCGGTAGAAAAGTGTCTGGCTACTGGCGGCGGTATTTTCCCTATATCGGCAGATGCGCTGCGGGTCATTCTCAATGATGGCAAACGCTATGAGTTTATTCTGGCAGATACCTCAGAGTGGCTTACGCTGCTGTAATTTTGTGCCTCTTTAGGTAAAAGCGGCATAATCGGGAGCTGGGTATGAAAGTATTGGCAATGTCTCAAGCGCAATGGTACCTGTTGGAGCATGAAGGACAACTATATCTGGATGTGCTTTGCCGACATAATAACCGCTTTATGATCCAGCTCAATGAACGGGAAGTGGCAGAGTATCGCCGTTCCGGCAATCTATTTCTCGGGCAACTGGCCCGTGATATTCAATATGCGGTACCTATTCGCAAGGGGACTCGTTGTGGTTTCCAGGGGCGGGATCAGCGTCGTCAACTGGGGGAATTGGCCACCACAGCCGAATGTGAGTGGCTGGCGGCCAAAGAAGCAGAACAGTGATTATTTTGCAATGCTGCCTCCAAAATAACTCTGCAAGATATTTATCGTAAATAATAATCACCCTAAAGCTTGGTCTAATTAATATTGTCAGGATGGAGCTTTGGTGTGTTAAAGTAAGAATGGTTTTGTATTTATATACTTCAACAATGTGAAAGGTATGTAAGATGGCTCCTTGATATTATTGGCGTCATTTGAAAAGGAATGAGAACA
The DNA here is from genome assembly GCF_019670705.1 of Shewanella carassii. Taxonomy (NCBI): domain Bacteria; kingdom Pseudomonadati; phylum Pseudomonadota; class Gammaproteobacteria; order Alteromonadales; family Shewanellaceae; genus Shewanella; species Shewanella carassii. The sequence continues at coordinate 2,618,470 of NZ_AP024618.1, read as the reverse complement.
TGGATAGTTTGTCGAAAAAGTTATTGGGTGTTTTTTTTGTTTTGTTGCTAAGTGGCTGTAGTCGTGAAGTTGCTTATTTGACTTTTGATACGTCTGCCTTAAATCATATTTCATCACCCAGTGTAGATAGAGATCTATCTGTTGAGATTCTGACTCTACTGGAAGAGCAAGGGATTGATGTTACCGGAGCGAGAATGCGCCTGGCGAAAGATGATCCCAAAACTGTGATTTTGACCTTGCCCGAGAGTGAGGCTGAACCAGCTAAATTACAGCGGATTGAACAGGCGCTAGGCAAGATACTGGCTGCACGTAAGGCATTATCTTTGGGTGTCAGTTTTACCCTGGATAGAGCCGCGGAGGAATTGAAAGCAGAGCAAGTTCCAGAGGTTTTTGAAACCAATTTCACTTTTGAAAACGATCTTGTTTTAACCAAAAGAAAAATTTATGGCGACATGCTTGTTAGTATGCTGGTAGGTGAAGAACCAAAGGCATCAGTATATTGCAATGCTTCGATACAATTGGACGAGAGTTTACCTTTTAATGCATTTTTTTATGAGGCGACCGGTAATAATAAAGTTGAATATTATGTTTGGATTGAAGGAAATAAACATAAAGTCAAAGTTAGGTTTCACAATGAGGAACTGCAAAGCATGTTTACAAATGGTGTTTTTACCCTAATAGAACCCCCTGTGGCAAAGCAGTCTTCATCTATTAGAGATAAAGCAGAAGGTTTTTATCTTGATTTTGGTCGTGTCGGCGAAGTTAAGATCGATAACCGTCCGAAATTCCCCTCATCTGGATCCTTTTCGAGGGAGCCCTATGCGACAATGGAAAATCGTTGCCATAGGCGACTTGTTGAGTCAGATCGACTCTTTACTTTTTTCAGTGGCCTGAGTATAGACCGTCTCGTTAGTGTCAATATCCTGTATGAATAAGTAGGCAAACAAAGCTACTTTTACTCTGGTTAAGGACACAAATGGGGGCAGTATTATTTCAGTGCAAGTATCACGTTTCCCGGGGATGGCACATTGGCGGTGTTTGCATTTGTTGCATAAAAGGCCGCATAATCGGCAACGGGCTTATCCTCGCCCCATGTCATACCTAAGTGCCTGCTAAGGCTTTTAAATCAAGGTCACGGAAAACCCAAGGTTTTGTGACAGTTATTCTGATAGGAAAAGGAATTTTACCTCAATGCTTCTGCAATCTTTTATCGACCATCTGCCACCCGGCGCAGATATCAAGCCAGTATCGGCGTCAACTCTTGCCAAATATCGGGACCATTTGCCCGAGTGCTTATTGGAACTGTGGCAACAACATGGCTTTGGCCACTATGGTGATGGTTTAATCCAACTTATTGATCCGGATGAATACCTGGACAATCTCTGGGGCTGGCTGATGTTGGATGAAGACATGAGTCGCATCCCGTTCGCTATCAGCTGTTTTGGCGACATTTTTTATTATCGGCTCCTGAGCGATGAAGGGGATGAAGATATCGCCTTTATCGATCCCCACACTTCACAGACAGATGTGCTCACCTGGAGCATGGAAGATTTCTTCAACGACTGGTGTTGTGACGATGAAGTGCAAACCAGCTTCTTCAGGAAGAAGGAACTTCAGCAAGTCAGTGACCAGCAAGGCAAGCTGCAGCCAAACCAGATCTATTTTTACACCCCGGCACTGCGTCTCGGGGGCGAGCCTGCCATTGATAAGACTCAAAGAGGCGATGCCAGAGTTCAGCTGGACTTCTTGCTGCAATTGGCACTTGAAGCCTAACTGCGAGAACAGGAGCAGAAATTGAATCGGGCAGCAGTCATAGTCTTCTGGCTAGCCTGCTTGTACACGCTTGGCAAGCTGGTTTTGTCGGCGACAAGACAGACCGCCATGAACGTATGCTGGTAGGCCGCCGGGCTGATCTTTATTTACGGCTTGTTGCGGATTCTGGGACAAGGCTCAGGCGGCGCCGAAACCGTCATGACAGGTTTGGGTGTGGCGCTGCTGCTGTTTTATAGCCTGATCATTAACTTATTTGCCGCGCCATATCTGTTCTTTGATGCCGCTCGGCAAGTGGGCTCCAATCAGGCTTTGAGCACAAAGCGGCATATTGGAGAAGCGAGCCAAGCAGAGTGAGTTCTTATGTTTGCCCATCTATTTCGAAAACGAAAGATAAAGCAATATGCCCGTAGGCTATCCAGGGATTTGCTAAAGCATTACGGCAAGAAGAGATATTACTCCAGAAATCAGCTGGAAAGGGCCTTAATCAGACAAAAGTTCAGGCGTCCGGCCAAAGCCTGTGATAGCAATGGCGGGATTTCGACCAATGAATATTATGCTTATGCCATGTATTGCTCACCGGCCGAGTTTTCCCGCACCTCGATGCAAACCTCCATCGCTCAAGGTCCCAGAGAGCCGGACTATGGGCAACTGAGAAGGGAAGCTGCGGAGGTTATCTTTGGCCGGCCACAGGATTTTTCTATCACGAGCCTGCATGATGCCTGTACAGGCCATAGTGCAGCGCATGCTGCTGGGGCTGATTTGGATTGTGACTCAACCGGAGATTAATTAAAACCATGGTTTTAAGTCTTTTGGGGGCTTGTCGCAGTCGCCTTTTTCGCATGACGATAGGGTGTGTTATCGGGCTTAATTGAAACAAGGTTTTTAGGAGTGCCCAATCAAACCAATTTTTCAAGGATGAGGCGTCCTAAGTTCAAGCGCATGCGCTCCAGGACGAATAATTAAAAAGGAGATTGACTGATGCATATGGCTTTAAAGGTTTTGTTTGTTAGTGGTGGGGTGCTGAGTTTTTTTATTGGCTTGCTATTCCTTGGTGGCGCCAGCCTGTTTCACAGTATTTTTGCGGCCAATGGCTTGGCTGTGGACGCGAGTCTTTTTGTTGTCATCGCCTTGGCCTGTTTTGCCTATGGTGGCTTGGGGTTTTGGGGAGGCTTCGGTGAGAATAAGCTCGCAGGTGGTACCTTTTGTGCGATTGGTTTGGTGATGTGGCCTGCCGGAACTATTTACAGTGTTATCTGTTTGCTTGTTTGGTTATTCCTGAATAACAATCAGGAAACGCCTGTAGTTGCTGAGGAAGAGGAGGCCAATCAAGAAGTAAAGCAGGCTGTTGGGGCCGCCAATGGGGAACTAGAGTCCCTTTCACAAGATGGCTCGTTGGTTGCCCAAAGGGAAGTGGACTTAGATACCAACGCTGAGCCGGAAGCTAACCCGGTTAATCATGAATTGCTATCCCACCTGAAAAATCAATCTGGTTTTGACTTTTCTAACATTGTTAAGCTTTGCGAAGTTTGTCATGCCGCAGATACCAAGCAACTGTTAGCCAATCATTATGTTTGTGGTGATTGCAGACAAAGATACCTGTAAACCGAAACTATGGCAGAACTATTGGTCAAATTGGTGCTGGCGGTTGTTCTGCTGACAGGCGTTTTGGGCTGGTTTGCCTTGATGTTTGCTTCGCTGCCCGGCGCCGAACTGCATCGCAGTTTGTCGATGCGTCTGGTGCGAGGATTGTTCTACAGCTATCCCCTTTGGGTGTTGGTGCCGGTATATCAGCTTAAATACACCATGGTAGCAAGCTTAATGGGTTTGCTTTGGGGGATAGTCCCAATGCTGCCTTTGCTGTTAGTCTGGTTGATATTTACCCTTCAGGGGCGGGAGCTTAAACGGCGGCAACAATTAAAAGCGGTATCAAAGCCCAGAACCAAACAGGAGTAGAAGGGCAAACATGGCTAAACCAGAGGCTGTTAATGCTCAAGTGATACCCATGGCCCATTGATACCGCAAGATTGACCAAATAATCAAGGAGGTTTAGATGGTGACTATCGCCGAGCTGCAAGCTTTTATTAACTACGAGCTGCCACAGAGCGGTATTGTGATTGAACATCTGGGAGATAAGTCGGCCAGAGTGCGTAAGCCGATAACTCAGGCGCACCTGCGCCCCGGCGGTACTGTCTCAGGGCCGGCCATGATGGAGTTAGCCGATATTGCCATCTATATCGCCTTGTTGGCGGAAATAGGTATAGTGCCTCTGGCGGTAACTACCAACCTGAATATCAACTTCCTGCGTAAACCCAGCGCCGAGTGTGACATAGTTGCCGATTGTAGGCTGCTGAAATTGGGTAAATCATTGGCGATTGCCGAAGTGTCTGTGTTTTCAGATGGACACAGCGAAGTTGTGGCTCATGCCGTGGGCACTTATTCCATTCCGCCGACGAACTAGCCCCTAACTCCATTCAAAAATTGTTGCTGCCCTTGTGATTCGATCCTTCCAGGGGCTTGGGCCTTGCTCAATGCCGAACTCGATAACTGTGATGTATCGTTTTTTGGGCCTTCGGCATCCAGGGAGTATCTGCAGCCTGGCCAAGTGCATGCTGTAAAACTATGCCTACTTCATGTGGTTTGCGGCTCAGTCATGAACCGGCTTTGAAACCGTAACCCTTTGTCAAAGGGGCTTCAATAAAATTAAAAAGGCTCCCTTTGGAGCCTTTGGGCTTATCTAAGGCTAAAACCGGTAGGTGACAGAGATCCCAAAGTTACGGGGATCGACTATCGCCGCATAGCCATCCGGGTAGTTACGGGCTGCCGGAGAGCGACTCAACACGGCTTTCTCATCAAAGGCGTTGTTGACGAAGGCGTTGAAGATCCAGTTGTCTGTCTCATAATTGAGCGACATACGTGCCAGCACATAGTCACCGGCAACTCGTTCCTCTGTGTTCTCAAAGTCACCATAGTACTCACCGACATAGTTGGCGGAGACACTGAAGGTAAGCTGATCCGTCAGCCAATACTGGGCACCGAGATTGGCGGTCATTGAGGGGGCCGAATCCAGTTCATTGCCCTTGGCAGAGGCATAACCTTCTCCAGGTTCCTTGATTTCCGAACTCAACAGCCCAAGGCCGCCGTGCAGGCGCAGATCCCGGGTCACCATGGCTGAGGCTTCAAACTCGGCACCATAGGTAATCACCTTGTCCATGTTGATAACCCGTCTGGCAGAACCTGTGGCCTGATATCCGTCGTAGTCGTTGTAGAACAGGTTGGCGCTCAGGTTGATATTACCGCCATCCAGGCTGGTTCTCAGCCCAAGTTCATAGGCGTTTACGTACTCTTCATCGTAGAAGTAGAACTCATTCTCCGGAAAGCCTATCGCCGCACCGGCGGCGTTGTAGCCACGGCGACCGCTTAAGGAGACTGTGGTCTCGGCATTGATATCGTACTGCAATACCAGCTTGGGCAACTTGATGGTCTTGCTGTTGTCCAGGGTATCTTCTATGGGCGTTTGCGGCTGCTTCATCCAGAAATTACGCAGCTGCGATTCCCGTTCGACCCGGCCTCCGGCGGTGATCCTGAAGTCATCGGTGAAGTTATAGGTAAATTCGCCGAAAACCGCCTTGGAGTCACTATTGTCGTCGCCGCGATAAACAGTACCGCCGATACTGTTGAAGTCTTGATCGCGCTTGAAATAGTAGAGGCCGATAAAGCCGCTGTAGAGTTCGCTGTTAAGGCCAAAATGCAGCTTGGTTTCAGCCGTGGTGTTGGACTCCTCCATACTCACCACTTGCTCGGTAGCAGGATCCTTGTCATAGGTATCCATCACCCAGTGGTAGTTCATTCTGGCCAGCAAGAAGTCGATCGAAAAATTGTCACCGATCCTGTAGTCCAGCTTGATGCTGCCGGTATCTGATTCAGTGTCCATGTTTCTGGGGTTGATGGGCTGATACTTAAAGGGATCGTCACCACTGAAGTATTGCCGTCCCGTGTTGCCGCGCTCATGGTTTTTGGCATAGCTGAGCATGGCCTTGAGGCCGTCAATGGCTGCGGGCTCCCACAGGAGTTTGGCTCTTATTCTGTCTGTGTTGAGCTTATTCAGATCAAAGCCCGGCGGGTTAGCTTCATGGATAATCGGGTTGGCGTAAGTTTCACCATCGGTATGCTGCGCCGATAGGCGAAAGGCCAGTTCATCCTCAATCAAAGGGCCGGAGATGGCGGCGGCCGAGTCTATATATTGGCTCTCACTGCGGTAACCCACCCGAGCGGCACCCTGCCAGTCAAAAGTCGGATCCTTGGTCTTGATAAACATGGCGCCACCTATGCTGTTGCGGCCATTACTGGTGGATTGGGGACCGCGAAACACTTCAATTTGCTCTATGTCCCACATGCCGGTATCGCCGGTCAAATCCGCCATAAAAGGTTCTGCCACACCATCGGTTATGGTTGATACCCGGGTCTTGGCGCCGCCGGAAACCCCACTAAAGCCGGTGGCGGCGCCGTTACCGGAAATCCCGCGGATATTGGGCATCTGCCCTGACAGCACTACCAGGTTGGGTATTTCTGAGATGGCGTCATGCACCGACAGGTATTGCAGCGTCTTAAGCTGCTCCTCGGTGATGACAGATACAGATGAACTCACGTCTTTCAATGATTTCTCTGTCTTTTCCCCCAAAACGACAATTTTTTCGATTGATTGATTTCCGCGCTCGACAGCATCGTCGGCAAAGGCCGGTGATGCCAGCATAGCGAGCAGCAGGGCATTGAGCTTAAACGTGTAGCTAGGCATGAGTATCTGTCCTGATTAACAAATGAAGCGATTGAGAAACTAAGCGTTGAGTGGGGGCAAATTTATATTGTTATAAACATGAGTGCAAGTGATAATTATTATCATTAAGAATGATTGTGGTTGAATGTAGGGAAATCTTTTGTAGAAGGGATAAATTGGATGTATGAAATGAGTTGCTGCAGATTTTAGGGCTGGCATCTGAGTGTACTTAAGGTAAGTTGCTCAGGCACGTTCGATGGTTTGGAGCAAAGGGGAGCTCTATATCTCAGTCAGACTGGAATCAATATGACTTTGGCCGTTGGAAGCCGCTGCCGCCCAATGCTCAGCGGCTAAAGACTTTGAGGGGCAAGTTAGCGTTGGTTATTGCGCCAACTTTGGATCTGCGCCGACAAGAGCTGCCAGTGAGGAGCTAAGTAACGGGCGAACACTTTATGTGCTAGGCGTTGTTTCAGTCGCAGCCAAAGGCCGGGAGACGTATTGAGACGTAACACAATATTCTCTTTGAGCCACTTTTCATCAAACCCGGCCCACTCGCCACAGGTATCGAACAGATTAGGGCCGCATACCGGTGCCACTTCGCGGTACAGAATATGTTCCAGCTCCGGCAGGGAATAGGGGGAAAGCGCGCATATCCGGGTGATAGCTGGGTAGTGCATGGTCACATCCGTGTCGAGAAATAAGTCCGACAGAGCGCTCCATACTGCTTGGCGCTGGTAGAGCGATTCAAGGAGTTGTTGTTCTGTTTGACAGTGGGATTCAGCCATAGGGTCCTTCCTTTGGGGCTTTATCTGTGCCGAGAGGTTAACCAAAGCGGGGAGTACCTGCAAGCAAGATGTGTATTATTTAAGCATTGGCTTGCTTGGTTTTTGAGCTTTTTATCTTGAATTGGATGCGAGTTTTTACAGAATTTTTTACAGAACGTTTTATATATGGCTATTGGCTTGGGAAAGTACTGACACTGCTGTTGACTCTGTCCTGGATAAACAGTGATAGGCTAAATTTTTAAATAATAGAGAGTTGCCCGTTGGAATTAACCTTTTGATACGGGCAACTCAAAGATCCTAAACAGTATCAAATTAAATTTAGGCTAAGAAACCTAAAGTCAATCGAGTCTGTTTATGTCGGAGTAGGCTTACTCGTTGTTACCTTTGCCAGTCCATTCAATGTTGGTTTTAATCTCTTCGACCAAACCGGCATCGTCTTCGGCCACATGGCCGATAACGCTATAGATCTTGCCAACAACAGGTTGTGCAATATTGAACTGGGCTGAGCAATATTGGATGCCATTCTCTTCGCCGGGGAACAGTTCGGCTGGAATACGATACTCCATGCCTTGGTAACTCAGGTTCAGATCGTAGAATTCACGTACTTCATCACAGCTGAAGTCGGTGTTAGGCACATCGAAGTACAGGCCAACATGGGCACCGCCGTTGTCTGCCGCTGTCATCTGCATGGTCAGGTGACCCAATTGATAGGTGGCGTCTGTCGTTGCCGGAAGTTCAGCGGTAAACATACGATTGGCCGCATCATCATCAGATTCGATATCCAGGCGCTTTTCTACTTCATCGGCGTTGGCAAACAGAGTATAGCGACCGCCCCACATTTGGGCGACTTTGGCTCCTGTACCCACCCCGGCGATGGCGTCGCTCAGCTCGATGGTTTCTTGATGTTCAACACCTTCATCATCGGCATATTCCAACACCATCTGACCTTTGTCGTTGATGAGGTAAGTGGAAACTTCTTCTGTTGCCAAGTTTGAGCAGTCGCTCAGGTTTTCAGCCGTGCGGACGTTACGTAGTACAGAATTGTTTTTAAATTCCAGTGTGTCACACCAAACCTGCATTACACCATCATCATTTTCATTGGCAGAACCCCATTCAGTGGTGAACCAGGTTTTACCTTCCAATGGGTGTTTTGGCTCAGGAGCGATACCGTTATCGGCAACCTTGACTTTAAGATCGGCTCTCACAGGCGCATGTTTGCCGTCATTAACTGTCACTGTGATCACAAAGTCACCGGCTACCACAGGCTTGCCGGACAAACGCAGTGAGTCGCCTTGTTCAATTTTCAAGGTGACACCTTGCATGTCGGTGGTGGCGTTGAAGGTCAGTTGATCTTTATCCTGATCGCCAAACAGGTCGTCCAGTTCAATAGTCTGATCAATCTGTGTTCCCACTGTCAGCGCCATGCGCGCCAGTTCAGCCTCGAGTTCAACCTTTTCGGCAGGATTGATGACAGGAGCATGGTTGATACTGCTGACTTCAATCTCAATTTCCAGTGGGTAAGAGCGGGCCCCTTTGCTGTCGGTAGCGTAGGCATGCAATTCGATTTCGCCGGCGACTTTAGGGGTGCCGCTGAGTACGCCTGTTTTGGCATCGAATGCCAATCCGAGAGTTTCCAGCGCTACGCTGCCATCTTCCTCCATCACGCTCAATTCAAAGGCATCATTGTCTTTGTCGGCAAAGGCTGCGGCTAAATCGATAGGTTCGATGGATTGATTTAACTCAAGGGTAATTGCCTGAAGTTTATCCTGCTCTGTTTTGGACAGGGCGATATGAGGTCTATGGTTGGCTTCAACGCTACCTTCAGGAGTAATCACAGGCTCATAATCGTTCAGATCATCACCTGCATCGACTTTGGCTGCGACATCTTCAACCAACTCTTCCAGGTATTCTTCAGCCACATCGGGTTGAGAAACCAGAGTTTCACCAACAATATTCAGTGCCTGAGCAACCTTGTCGCTGCCGCTCTTGGCTACATAGTCACCAAACAAGAGTTCAGAGTCGGCTTTCAAACCGGCAAATTTGGCAGATACGGCTTTCTGGGCATCCGCTTGGGATACACCCTTGTTAGCATCCATATGCTTGACTACCAGATCAGTCATGGGACTGATCACCTGGCTGTTTGCGTCTTTGCTTGCCTGAGCTTTCAATTCAAAAGCTTTTTTTACTACGCCACGACTTTCATCTATGGTCTTGTCGGCAATGGCTTTCACACAGATTTTTTGCCCCAGATATTGGCTGTCAATCTTGGCTATGCCGCCTCTTCCGGTTGTTGCCAGCTTGGTTTGACAGTTGTCACCGGCATAGATTTCGGCATTTACCAGATAACCGTCAATTGCTTTTACCGTGAATGAGTTGGTTGTGGTGTCGTTATCGCTGCCACCACATCCGGCCAGCGCCAACGTGATTGAAGCGGCAAGAAAAGTCGTTTTTTTCATTTGCTATCCCAAAATAAGTAAACCTGATCGCCTCAGGTTGTCCAATTTCCTTTCCCTTGATGAAATAAAGCTTCATTTCAAAAGGGGGAGAAAGGATACATTTTATAAGGGAAAGATAAATTGATTGAGTTCACATAAAATTCTCGATTAAAAACAATGCAATAACTTAATTTGCTGTTGTTTCAAATTTCATCAGTCAATGCGGTATTTCCGTTTTAAATGGCCTTTTTTGCTTGGAATTCCGAAGTGCTAGCAGTAATAAAGTGTGGAAAATGCCCCTTAAAACACGCTAAGTGTGTTTTTTTGTTGTTTTGCAACAAGAGGCTGGGAGTCATGGCCTTGGGGGCATGCAGGTCAATTGAATTTAGCTGATAGCAATCGCCCCGGCTTGCAGGGCTTTCACCACACTCGGTTTTTGTATTATTCGACTCAGGTAGGCGGTTATGCCATCGGTCGGATACCTTAACCGCCAATTGTCTTGTGAGCCTGAGTGTCACTAGGAATTATCCGTATTGTCCCTAAGTGACAGTTTCTAGAGAACAAACGGCTTAATATCCCAACGCCTCACTGCCGGCACGGCGCGGATCCGATGCGCCAAATTTACCTTCTTCGGTCACCATAATGCTTTGGGTGCTGCCCATGGCACTTTTGACCTTGACCTGGTGGCCCATGGCTTCCAGCAGCGCTATGGTGTCACCATTGAGGCTGCGCTCAACCCGAATTTCATCCGGCAACCACTGGTGATGCATCCGCGGCGCAAAGCTGGCTTCGGCGATATTCAGGTCGTGGTCAATCACATTCATGATGATCTGCAGCACTGTGGTAATGATCCTAGCGCCCCCCGGGCTGCCGGTAACCAGAAACGGCTGACCGTCTTTCATTATCATGGTCGGGCTCATGGAGCTCAGTGGCCGCTTGTTGCCCTGTACCGAGTTGGCTTCACCGCCCACCAGACCATAACCATTGGGGGTGCCGGGTTTGGCTGAGAAATCATCCATCTCATTGTTCAGCAAAATCCCTGTACCATCGGCCACTAGCCCAGAGCCGTAACTGAAGTTGAGGGTATAGGTGTTGGATACCGCATTGCCCCATTTATCCACGACCGAGTAGTGAGTTGTCTGGTCACTTTCATAGGGTGCCAGCTTGCCGGGTTTGATCTGGCTTGAAGGGGTGGCGTGCTTGCTGTCGATGCTCTTGGCCAATGTCTTGGCATAATCCGGGCTCAACAGGGCTTTGACCGGCACAGGATAGAAATCCGGATCGCCGAGATACTCGCTGCGATCGGCATAGGCCCGTCTCATGGCCTCGGCCATAAGATGCAAAGTGGCGGCGGTGTTATGGCCCAGATCATGGATGGGGTACTGCTCGAGAATGTTGAGGATCTCTATGATATGAATACCACCCGATGATGGCGGCGGCATGGAAACCACCTCATAGCCTCGATAGTGTCCGCGCACCGGCTGGCGCTCTATGGCTTGATAGTTGTTGAGATCCTCAAGGGTCATGATGCCGCCGGCGGCCTGAATGGCACTCACCAGTTTCTCGGCGGTTTCCCCTTGGTAAAATCCTTTGCTGCCCTGTTTGGCAATCAGCTCCAGTGAGTGAGCCAACTCAGGCTGCTTGATGATGTCGCCCGGTACAAAGCTGCTGCCATCTGCCTTGTAGAAGATAGCGGCAGAGCTTGGCCATTGGGAAATGCGGCGCTTAACCCCATTGAGGGAGTTGGCCAGATCTGAAGTAACGCTGATCCCATCCCGCGCCAGTTTGATCGCCGGGGCTATCACTTGCTCCCGTTTCATGGTGCCATACTTGGACAGGGCCAGCTCCATGCCCATCACAGTGCCGGGAACGCCTACCGCCAGGCCGTGCTCGCGGCTGAGTTTATTGACCGCATTGCCCTTGTCATCAAGGAAGATATCCCTGTGGGCCTTGGAAGGAGCCATCTCCCGATAGTCTATAGCTATGGTCTTGTTTTCCTTCGCCAGGTGTACCAGCATGAAACCGCCGCCACCTATATTGCCGGCCCGGGGCAAAGTCACTGCCAGGGCATAACCCACGGCCACAGCTGCATCTACCGCGTTGCCGCCTTGCTTGAGAATATCTACCCCGATACGGGAAGCCAGTGCCTCCTGGCTGGAAACCATGCCATGCTTGGCCCAAACGGGCTGGGCTGTGGCCATTTCACTGTAAATCGAGGATTCATTGGCGGTAACTTGTGGGCTGTAACTCAGGGTGGAGGCTGCAGGCAGAGCCAGAGCGACGGCGAAGATCAGCGGTTTTATCAGACGCACTATATTTCCTTATACTGCTTTTGCTTAAGTTGCTATGCAATGTGCCGCCAATTATCCTTGATTGCAAGTTTGCCTCGGCATATGGAATACATTTGGACAATAAGCACTGGCAGTGGCGTTTTGCCGCCGGCATTGATGAGATCCCCGCCGCCGAGTGGGATCTGTGTCTGGCTGAAGATGGCCAAACAGAGCCGGACAACCCCTTTTGTCGGCATGCTTTTTTGAAGGCGCTGGAGCAAAGTGGCAGTGTTTGCGCCGCAGCCGGCTGGCAACCCATGCATTTACAGCTGTTTTGCAACGACAGGCGGTTGGCTGTGATGCCGCTTTATCTCAAGGATCACTCCTGGGGCGAATATGTGTTCGACTGGGCCTGGGCCGATGCCTATCAGCGCCACGGTGAAGCCTATTATCCCAAGCTGGTCTGCGCCATTCCCTTTACGCCTGTCAGCGGCCCAAGACTCGGGATAGCGCCCGAGGCCAGGGCAGCGGCCACAGATATCCAGCAGGCGCTGGGGAAACTATTTGGGCAACTGCTCGAAAGCTATTCCTCCTGGCATTGGCTGTTTGTCAGCAAGGTGCAGCTCGAGTCATTGCGGCATTTGCCCCAGACCTTGGTGCGGGAAGGCACGCAGTTTCATTGGTTTAACCGGGGTTACAGCCACTTTGATGATTTTTTGGCGCGGCTCAACTCGAAACGGCGCAAGAATATTCTCAAAGAGCGCCGCGCCTTGGCTGACTTGCAGTTTGTCTGGCTCAGGGGCGATGAGCTGCAAGATTGGCACTGGCAGCTTTTCTATCGTTGCTATCGGCAAACTTACCTGAAACGCTCCGGCCACCGGGGATATCTTCAGCCCGGCTTTTTCAAGCTACTCGGTAAGTTGATGGCGGGCGAGGTGCGTTTGCTCCTGGTTCACCGAATGGGCGAAGCGCCGCAACAGGCGCTGGCATGCGCGCTTTATCTGCAGGGGAAAGATACCCTTTATGGCCGCTATTGGGGCGCACTTGAGGAGATCCCGGCGCTGCATTTCGAGGCCTGTTACTGGCAGGGGATTGACTACTGTATCAAGAACGGCCTCAGTTGCTTCAACGCCGGTGCCCAGGGGGAGCACAAGCTGATTCGCGGTTTTGAGTGTGTCACCACCTATTCGCTGCACGGGATAGCGCATCCGGGCTTTCGAGAGGCGATAGCCGATTTCTGTCAAACAGAGGCCGACAACAACCGCTTGTATCAAGCGCAGTTGCAGCAGGCCTTACCCTACAAAAAGGGCGATTAACCCAGCGCCAGCCAGACACCGACCCCTAGCATCAGGCTGCCGGCTATCCGGTTGAGCAGACGGACATTGTTGCCACGGCTCAAAAACAGCCTCAGGCTCTTGCCGCCGTTGGCATAGGCCAGCATGCAGATGAGTTCGGTACACATGATAATGCCGATGAGTGCCGTCAGTTGCGGTGCCATAGGTTGCTGCAGATTGATAAAGGGAGGCAGCAAGGAAATCATAAAGGCCCAGCCCTTGGGATTGGCAATGGCGGTGACAAAACCTTGGGAGATCAACGCCGTGCGCTTAATGCTTCGTGGTTGGTCGAGATTGGCCATCTTGCCCTTGGCCCGCCACATATTGATGCCGAGCCAGATAAGATAGGCTCCACCAAGATATTTGAGTCCCTGGAAGATCATTGGATGTTTCAACATAACCGTGGCCACACCCAGCACGGCCGCCAAAGCTACCAGGGCGACCCCCACGACTTCACCCAGCATCATCCACAGAGTGCGGCGCACCCCAATGCTCATCCCCAGTGTCATGGCCAGGGTCATGCACATTCCCGGGGTGACGGAAACAAAGAAAAAGGTTGGAATAAAAGCGGCGAGCAGGGCGTAGTCTTGCATTTTGGGTACAGCTATCTCTCAAAAAGGGAGATCAGTCTAATGAAATCCTACCGGGTGACAAAGTAAAAAATTGCAGTGCTCAATATACTAACAAGAGACCAATCATCAGATCGGTCTCAAACGGGGGATTTCGTTATCGGTTACAGCACGCCACGCTTCATTTGATCGCGCTCGATGGATTCGAACAACGCCTTGAAGTTGCCCTCGCCAAAGCCGAGGTTGTTCTTGCGCTGAATAATTTCGATAAAGATCGGGCCGAACAGGTTTTTGGTGAAGATCTGCAGCAGATAGCCACTGTCATCCCCGTCCACCAGAATTTGATGATGCTTTATCTTGTCGCGGTTTTCCGTCACCTGCGGCACCTTGTCGAAGATGGTGTCGTAGTATTCAGGGATGATGTCCAGGGTCTCGATTGAGGTTCCTTCCATGGCATCGAGCGAGGCGACGATATCCCGGGTGCGGAATGCCAGATGTTGCACGCCCGGGCCGTTATATTCGCGCAGGTACTCATCAATCTGGTTTTTGTCGTCACCCTTGCCCTCATTGATGGGGATACAGAAGCTGCCATCGGGAGAGCGCAGGGCGTAGGAGACCAAGGCGGTTTGTACGCCGCTGATATCGAAGTAACGCACTTCGGTGAATCCGAAGATATCCTTATAGAAATCAGACCATTGTTCCATAGTACCCTTGTGGACATTGTTGGTCAGGTGATCCACTTCCATAAAGCCTTTTTCAGGGACTATTACAGGGGCAGGCAGGTCGACAAAGTCTGTCTTGTAGATATTATTCTGCTCGCCGAAACGGTCGATGAAGTAAATCAGGCTGTCGCCTATACCATAGATTGCCGGGTAGGGCAGATCAGTGTGGACCTGATCTGCCGGGCGGGCGCCGCGGGATACCGCCAGTTGCAAGGCATAGTTGGCATCTTCTACCCGCCACCCCATGGAGCAGATGGCCGGGCCATGGTGCTTGGCAAATTCGGCGCTGAAGCCTTGACGCTCCTTGTTGAGCAGAAAGTTAATGTCATTCTGCTTGTAGTAGAAAATCTCCCTGTCCTTGGCTTTTTTCAGCATGGAGAAACCAAAGTCGATAAAGACCTGGTGCATGAAATCACTGTCCGGGGTTGCAAACTCGGTAAATTCGATACCGAGCAGTCCCAGTGGATTCTTTTCGCTTGCCATTTCTATGTCCTCTTCAATGATGTTGCTTGCGGCCATTCTCTGATGGCCTTGCTGGATATTCGGGTCCGGGCTCAGCGTTCGAGCCAGGAGCGGTTGTAATCAGTACTCATGCAGCTTTGCACATGGGTGGTTAATTGCAGCGGGGCAAAGGTATCCACCATAACGGCGTATTCATAGGTGTCTTTCTTGCCGATGGAGGCTTCGGTGCGCCCGGGCTGCGGCCCATGAGGCACGCCTTTTTGATGCAGTGTCAGGTAACCGGCTTCTATGCCGGTGCGGCTCATAAAGTCGCCGTCCACATAGTAGAGCACCTCGTCACTGTCGATATTGTTGTGGTAGTAAGGTGCCGGGATAGCCTTGGGATGGAAGTCGTAAGGTCTGGGAACAAAGTTGCAGATAACAAAGTTGTGGGCGGTAAACACCAGATGATCCGAGGGGGGCAGGTGAATCTTGCCTACCTTGGGCGCGTACTCTGTGATGTTGAAGGCCCAGGGGTAGACAAAACCGTCCCAACCCACCAGATCAAAAGGATGCCATTCCAGCTGAGTCAGCTGATACTTGTCGCCAAACTTGCTGACCAGTGGGAATTCCCCTTGCTCGACCTTGGCCTCTGTCAGTTCGGGTACCCGGATATCCCGCTCGCAATAGGGGGCCGACTCCAGCAACTGGCCATAGTCATTGCGAAAGTGTTTGGGGATCTCCACCATGGAGAAGGACTCGATCACCAACAGGCGAACATTAGTGTAGTCCTTGAATTTCAACTGATAGGTGGTGCCGCGGGGGATCACCAGATAGTCCCACTTTTGCACCTTGAGCTTGCCGTATTCACTTAAGAGCTCGCCTTCACCCTCGTGGACAAATACCACCTCGTCGGCGTAGGCATTGCGGTAGAACAGCTCGGTATCCTCGGTGACTCTGGCGGTATAAATCGCCAGATCCTGATTGAAGAAAATCTTGTTGCGGGCACAGAAGAAGTGCCCCTGCCTATCGGCCTGTTTGCTGTCCAGTTTATAGTTCTGTACCAGGGAGTCCTGCCACACTTCACCATGGCTGAGCTCAAAGGGCTCAACGGTTAACGCCTTGGTAGGCATATTGTGGTGGTACTTGTTGGAATAGATATTGGAAAAGCCATGGGTTGAAAACAGCTCTTCACGGTAGAGTTCACCGGATGGCTTCTCAAATGCGATATGGCGCTTGTTGGGAACCTGCCCCTGTTTTACATAAAATGGCATCTGACTCTTCCTTGGTGGCGCTTGCTGTTAACCTTCGTTGGGAACCTTCGGCGGCCACTGTTGTTATTCTTGTTCTCTTTGCGCTCTTGTCTGTCGGAATTGCCGGTCGCTGGCAGCGCAAATGAGCCGTTTTTGTGATCTATCTTTCAATTTAGTTGCGCGCTTGTACAAAAAAAAGAATAATTATTCGGCATACTCAATCTAAAAATTTGATTGTCTTGTTGGATTTACGGGAGTGTAAACCTTGCGTATCGATATCGACGCCTTCAATGTGCTTAAGGTGGTGGTGGAAGAGGGCAGTTTTGCCAAGGCGGCAGAGCGTCTGCACAAGGCGCAGTCGGCGGTGAGCTATCAGATAAAGAAACTGGAACAATATCTTGGCGTTAATCTGCTGGACCGTAATCAATACCGGGCCGAGCTGACTCACGAAGGGCGGGTTATTTTAGCCGAGGGACAACGCTTGCTGGCGCATCTTGGCAATATAGAACATCTGGCCAGTCGTTTCAGTGAGGGTTGGGAGCCCAGGTTGGAGCTGGTGATAGACGGCGCCTTGCCGATGGAGCCTATCATGACTGCCCTCAAGCGCATGACAGAGCATAAGATCCCGACCAAAATCCAGCTTAATATGGAGTTTCTCGGTGGGGTACAACACAGGTTTGAGCGCGACAGCGCCGATCTTATGTTGGTGAAAGACTATCGCAGTGGCCCCAGTTACCACCCCAAGCCCCTGCCTGCTATCACCAGTGTGTTGGTGGCAGGTAAAGACCACCCCTTGAGTTCGCGCCGCGGCATTACCCTGTCCGAATTGCAGCAACATGTGGAGCTTACCATCGAAGACTCATCACCGGTCAAGAGCCAGCGCGATGAGCTGCAGTTCGGCGGCGACAAGGTCTTTTATCTCTCCGGTTTTATCATGAAAAAGAACGCCTTGCTCAAGGGCTTGGGTTTTGGCTGGATGCCGGATTTCCTGATAACCGAAGAGCTGGCTTGTGGTGATTTAAGTGAGCTGGACTTTGTTGGCGGCAGCCGTTTTCGTTTTATTCCTCAGTTGGTGTCGACGCTGGAACGCCCCCTTGGCCGCGCAGGAAGGCTGTTTACCGAGCTGATTCTGGAGGAGTTTGAGCGCTTTCAAGGGGATAACGCCAGCGGTCTGGGTTGAAGCATTCTGTTACTTTTTACTCAAATCACATCCGCCTCCTCACTTGCCGTTTTGACATTTTATGTCATAGACTGAGTGCCAGGTCATTCAGACCCTAAACCATTGAGGGGGAGTTTCAATGAGCAAGCACAGCCATGAAGTGGATTATGAGATCAAGGGTGAGAGCATGCAGCTGGTTGAGGTGGAGCTGGATCCCGGCGAAACCGTGATCGCCGAGGCCGGCGCCATGACTTACATGGAGGAAGGGATCAGCTTTGAAGCCCGGATGGGCGATGGCTCAGAGCCGGATTCGGGCTTTTTCGGCAAGTTGATGGGGGCCGGTAAACGTATGCTGACAGGTGAAAGCCTGTTTATGACCCATTTCAGCAATCAAGGCCAGGGCAAACGCCGGGTGTCGTTCGCCGCACCTTATCCAGGCACTATTCTGGCAATCGATCTCGATGAGGTCGGCGGTGAACTCATTTTGCAGAAAGACAGTTTCCTGGCCGCGGCTATGGGGACCCAGGTGACCATGAGATTCAATAAGCGCCTGGGAACCGGTTTCTTCGGCGGTGAAGGCTTTATTTTGCAGAGCCTCAAGGGTGATGGCATGGCCTTTATTCACGCAGGTGGCACCTTGATCCGTAAAGAGCTCAAGGGCGAAACCCTGAGAGTGGATACCGGCTGTCTGGTGGGCTTTACCAACGGTATCGATTACGACATAGAGAGGGCCGGCTCTCTCAAGTCCATAGTGTTTGGTGGTGAAGGTTTATTTCTGGCGACACTTTCAGGCCATGGCACAGTGTGGCTGCAGAGCTTACCGTTTTCCCGTATGGCCGACAGGATCATTGCCCATGCGCCTTCCGCCGGTGGCAGTGACCGGGGCGAGGGCTCAGTGCTTGGCGGAATTGGCCGTATGCTGGATGGGCGCTGAGAAGCGCTATTGGCAAAATGACCGGCAAAGGTAGCAGTAAAGATTAAGGTAAAGATAGCAGCGAAGAAAGGCAGTCTAGAAAAGTAGTCAAGCGCTTAACCCATTTTGCCGACAAACAAAAAAGCCATGGTTTCTACCATGGCTTTTTGCTTTTGAACTCAGGGCTTTGATAACGGTATCAGTGTTCCAGGATCTCAATGATCCTGCGGGTCTTGTCGTGCAGCTTGAACAGTGTGCCTTCTATGTCGACCGTTATCAGGCCATCATTGCCCAGCGGCACAACCACTCGGCCGCGGGCATAGATATCATTATCAAGAATATCACCCCTGTGATAGCGCTTCTGCCAACCCGGAGGCAAAGGTTCACCCCGGGCGGCTTTCTTTTGCAGGCCCGGGGGTAAATCTTTGTGGTCTTTATCCTGCTTGGCCAAAACGGCCGGACTGGCCAGCAGGGCACCCAGGCTGATTGCTACCAAGGCTTTGGATAGTTTGTTTGTCATAGTTTCTCTCCTGCGAGTAGAAGAATACGTTGCCATTCCTGCTCTGTGACCGGTTGCACGCTCAGTCTGGCCCCTTTTTGTACCAGATACATATGTTCGAGCTGCGAGTCTGCCTTGATCTCTTTCAGGCTAATTGTTTTGGCAAACTGCCGTTCAAAGCCGATATCCAGCTGGAACCAGCGCGGTGACTCTGGGCTCGACTTGGGATCAAAGTAGGGTGATTCCGGATCCCAGGCCGTGGTATCGGCTTTGGCCTCTCCGACGACTCTGGCTGTGCCCACCACGCCCGGCGTTTTGCAACTGGAATGATAGAACAAAATGGCGTCGCCGATTTGCAGTTCATCGCGAATAAAGTTGCGAGCCTGATAATTGCGGATCCCGCACCAGGGTTCCACCTTGACCCGCTGTAGATCGTCGATGCTGAATTCATCGGGTTCGGATTTCATCAACCAGTACTTCATGCTGGCACTCCTTGAGTGTTTTTACCAGAAAAGCTTACCAGCCTGTTAAGCACTTATTCAGCAAGGCAAGGGCAGACTGACTTCATTAGATTGGTAGATTATGCATTATTGTGATAATCGATGTAAAAGATTAGGAGTCGCCTATGGCCACACTCAGCCTGACAGCTTCAACTGCTGATTATCAAACCTATCGCCATGATTTTGCCCGCGGGGAACAGGATTACGACCCCACGACAGTCCATAAATTTGTTGCCGAAATGAAGCGCCAAGGCATGTTGCTCAACGAGTTCAGTTGGGATGATTGGTATCAAAACAGCCATATGGTCGACAGGCCTGAATATATCGCCGATGCTTCCTTGTATGAATGCCGCTTGCTGCTCAGTGCCATGGCGCGCTTAGAGCGTTTCAGCCCGGGTGTCCTGCAGAACATGCGCCGCCAGGGGGTCATGTTGGCCTTACTGGAAAGAATGCAGCAATTGCAAAAGGCGGCCTGAGGATATTCGGTCGCTGTTACCGTGCATTTTGCGGCCATGATCCGTCATCGGCAGGCTTTTTATTCAGGGCTCCTTTGGGGCCCTGATGGTTTTTGAGCCATTATTCTTTAGTCTAAAAGCCGGTTTCCTTGCTTGTTATTCCAACGCGCCATTCGTTAGAGTCGTTATGAACCCTGCGCCCAGGCCGCAGTGAAAGCCGATCATTGCCGCTGTTTTGATGCTTTTCAGACGCTGCCAATATGGCTTCACACTGTGAGGGGAGGGCCGCCGGCTCAGGGTGACAGACTCTTCCTATAACGATAAAACAACGCACGGAGGCTTAGATGTCTGCCAACAAGACAAGCAAGCAACTCAATGATTTACCTCTGTCACAGAGCCGTTATCTGGGGCACAGTAATACTCCCTTGATAGACAAGACCATAGGTCAGTATTTGCAGGATATCTGCAACCGCTATCCGGACAATACAGCTGTGGTGATGCATCATCAGCAATTGCGCTGGAGTTATGCGCGCTATCTTGAAGAGATAGATAAGTTGGCCACAGGCCTGCTGGCGTTGGGTATCGGCCCCGGGGACAGGGTCGGGATCTGGTCGCCCAATAATATCGAGTGGTGTCTGACTCAGTTTGCCACCGCCAGAATTGGCGCCATCATGGTGTGCATCAACCCGGCTTATCGCCCGGAAGAGCTGGAATATGCACTTACCAATGTGGGCTGTAAGGCTCTGATCACTCACGATAAGTTCAAGTCCAGCGATTACCTGGCGATGCTGAATGAGTTGGCGCCGGAACTCAGTGATGCCGAGCCCGGTAAGCTGGTGTCCAGTCGTCTGCCGGAACTGCGCTGCGTTATTCGCACCGGCAGTGACAAGACGCCGGGCATGCTGAATTTCCCCGAGGTATGTGCCATGGGCTCTGAGGCGGAATATGCCGATCTCAAAGGCATAGGTGAGCGTCTATCGCCCCATGAGGCCATTAACATCCAGTTCACCTCAGGCACCACGGGTAACCCTAAAGGCGCCACTCTGACCCACCATAATATTCTCAACAACGGCATGCTGGTGGCCGACGCCATGGGCTTTGGCCCGGATGATAAGCTTTGTATTCCCGTGCCCCTGTATCACTGTTTTGGCATGGTGCTGGGGAATCTGGTGTGTCTGGCCAAAGGCGCCACGGCCGTATTCCCATCCGATGCCTTTGACCCTACTACTACCCTCAAGGTGGTCGAGCAGGAGCGCTGCACCGGACTGCATGGG
Source organism: Shewanella carassii (assembly GCF_019670705.1). Taxonomy (NCBI): domain Bacteria; kingdom Pseudomonadati; phylum Pseudomonadota; class Gammaproteobacteria; order Alteromonadales; family Shewanellaceae; genus Shewanella; species Shewanella carassii. The sequence continues at coordinate 2,597,317 of NZ_AP024618.1, read as the reverse complement.
GTGCCGACCATGTTTATCGCCGAATTGGAGCTGGCCAATTTCCAGGAGTATGACCTCAGCAGTTTGCGCACCGGGGTGATGGCCGGCGCCACCTGTCCTGAGGAGTTGATGAAACGGGTGCATAAGCTGATGCATATGACAGAAGTCGTTATCGCCTACGGCCAAACTGAATGCAGCCCGATCAATAACATGACAGAGGTGGAATCTTCATTCGAGAAACAAGTCACTACCGTTGGCCGGGCACTGCCCCATACCGAGGTGAAGATCATTGATGAATTCGGTGAGATTGTACCTGTAGGGCAGCCGGGGGAAGTCTGTAGCCGAGGTTATTGTGTGATGCAGGGTTACTGGAACGATCCGGCCAAAACCCAAGCCACCATAGATAAAGAAGGCTGGCTGCATTCGGGCGATCTCGGAGTGATGGACAGCGAAGGATATGTACAGATAGTCGGTCGCATCAAAGACATGATTATCCGGGGCGGTGAGAACATCTATCCACGGGAGATTGAAGAGAAACTCTACACCCATAGTGAAATTCAAGATGCTGCAGTATTCGGGGTACAGAGTGAAAAATACGGTGAAGAGGTGTGCGCCTGGATCAAGATACGTCCCGGCAGTACCGTCACTGAAGATGAAATCCGTCACTTCCTGACCGAGAAGGTGGCTTATTTCAAGGTGCCGCGTTATATCAAGTTTGTTGAACAATACCCTATGACGGTCACCGGCAAAATCCAGAAGTTCCGCATGCGTGAGCTGATGTATGAAGAGCTGCACCGGGATATCAACGCTTGAGTCATTTAAACCGCAACAGTAAAAGAGAAGCGCCGCATTGCGGCGCTTCTTTATGGTCATGAATTACTTGCCGAAAGGAATCGGTCTAGGGGTGTCTTTGTTGGATGGCGGCAGAATGGGCATTTCAACCTTGGGCTGTTCGCCGGTCAGCGACTTGAGGAAGGCCACCATCTCTTGGGTTTCTTTCTCGGTCAGCTTCTGACCCAACTGGATATCCGACATGGTGTTGACCGCCTCCTCCAGCTCCCAAACACTGCCGTCATGGAAGTAGGGGTAGGTGAGTTCAATATTACGCAGTGTCGGCACCTTGAACACCATCTTGTCGGCTTCCTTACCCGTTACCGCCTTGCGGCCTTCGGCAGGGTTATCCGTGTGGAAAGGTTTGATAAGTCCCATCTTCATATACATGGTGCCACCGACCGCCGGACCATTATGGCAAGCGACACAGCCCTTGTCCTTGAACAGCTGATAACCCGCTTGGGCTTCGGCGCTGATGGCATTTTTGTCCCCTTCCAGATACTTGTCAAAGGGGCTATTGGGGGTCACCAGCGTCTTTTCAAAGGCGGCAATTGCATCTGTGATCCTGTCGATGTTGACCTCTTCAGAGCCGTAAACCTGCTTGAAGCGGGCGCGGTAAGCCGGCATGGAGGCAACGGTTTCGGACGCCAGTTCATGAGTAAATCCCATCTCCTTGGGGTTGGCTATTGGACCTGCGGCCTGTTCCTTGAGATCTTTGGCGCGGCCATCCCAGAACTGTGCCAGCATATAATCGGCGTTCAATACGGTAGGCGAGTTGATAGGACCTTCTTGCCAGGCATGACCGATAGAGGTTGGCAGGGCATCTACCCCTCCCATGGAAAGATTGTGACATGAATTACAGGAGATAAACCCGGACTTTGATAATCTGGGTTCGAAGTAAAGCATTTTTCCGAGTTCGACTTTTTCCGGCTCGGTGATTTTCACCGGCTTGATAATTTCGATAGGCTCAGCCGCCTGAGCCGCAGTCATCCCGAGGGCTGCCGTTACAGCCATGACCAGTGCTTGATATCTCATTGCTATCACCTCTAATAGACTTACTATGCGTGTGGTTATTGGTCCATCATAGTGAGCGGTGAGCAGCTTTGACAGATGTTAATATCGATTGGCTCTATCGTTGATTTAGATGGTTTTTTTGTGATGATCGCCGCGGTTTTAGCCACTGAATTTAGCTATCTTGCTCGAATCAACTTTTTCCTGATTTTCACTCACCATCACAATTAAACTCTAAAATGTGCGACAGGTTGTGTTTTTATGCTCACAGCAACGCATATTAAGGGTAAGGGGTGTTTGATATCGACAAGCTATACTCTGTTAACGTTCTGAATGCTTGTGGGATTGGCCTTGGCAAACGGAGTAAGATTATGGCAAGAACAGCTATCACCTTTTTCGACCGGTCTGCGCTGCTCGTTCTCTTATTGCTGCTTTATTGTGGCATTTCTTCTGCACGTGCCGAGACTCTGCAACTGAGCTCGCTTAATTGGCCTCCCTACAGTGGTCAAATGCTGCAACAGCAGGGAGCCTGTGTTGCCGTGGTCAAGGCGGCATTGGCTGCCATGGGCCATGAACTCAAAATTAGTTTCTACCCCTGGAGCCGGGCTGTGAAGTTGGCGGGCATGCCTGGTTCACCCTATCTTGGTTACTTTCCCGAGTATTATCATCAAAGTGACAAGTTTATTTTTTCTAAGCCGTTAGGCTTCAGTCAATTGGCTCTGGTGGAGCAAGTCCAGCGGCCAGTGAGCTGGCAACAGTTGCAGGACTTGCAGCGTTACAATCTCGGAGTGGTAAAGGGCTATGTTAATACCGAGAGCCTAGATCGGGCCATGGACTCAGGCCGGCAACCCTTTGAGCTGGCCAATTCCGATGAACAAAACCTTCGCAAATTGGCGGCCGCCAGAATTGATGCCGTGGTGATCGATGCCAATGTCTATCGTTACCTGCTGCGGCAAAAGGGGATGGAAGATATGGAAGGCAAGCTTAAACTGAATCGGCAATTGCTGGCCAGCAAGGGCTTGCTGGTGGCTTTTCGAAATTCTGCAGAGGGACAACGCTGGCGGGATATTTTCGATCAGGGGCTGGCCCGTATCGATGCCAAGAGCATATTGGAGCAACACTTAAAGTATCATTGAGTTGTCATCCAAGGCGGCTAAATTGAGCACTTTACCCCAGATGGACGTGTCTGTGACAGAAAGTGCCTATGAGCTTGAACTGCTTGCCGAGTTGGAGCATAAATACCAGCAACACTTGAATGCCAGGTCTTTGGCCCAAGTCGGCTTTGCCGGGAAGACGCACGATGTACGGGCGCTGGAGCTGGGGAACCCAAACGCTGGGGTGCCCACAGTGCTGTTCGTCGGCGGCGTTCACGGGGTGGAGCGCATCGGCAGCCAGGTGATACTGGCGCTTCTTGGCAGCCTGTTGACCCGCTGCAGTTGGGATAAACATCTGCAGTTGATGTTAACTCAGATACGGCTGGCGTTTGTACCTGTGTTGAATCCTATCGGCCTTATCAGGGGAACTCGCGCCAATGGCAATGGGGTCGATTTGATGCGCAATGCTCCCATAGATGCCCGCGGCTCAGTGACTTTTATGGTCGGCGGTCAACGGCTTTCCCGCCATCTTCCCTGGTATCGGGGCCGCAGCAGTCAGCTGGAAACCGAGACCCGGGCGATTATTGACTACAGTAATGAACTTATGGCCCGCGGCAGCAGCTTGATTGTGCTCGATGCTCACTCAGGTTTTGGCCTGGTGGACCATATCTGGTTTCCCTTTGCCTGTAAGGACACGCCTTTTGCCCGCCTGGGGGAGGTGTATCATTTAAAGCAGTTGTTCGAAATGAGCTACCCCCATCATTGTCACTATCATATTGCGCCTCAAAGCTGTTTCTATCGTACCCACGGCGATATTTGGGATTATTTGGTCAGTTGTAACCCCCAAGTGCCTTTCCTACCTTTAACGCTGGAAATGGGCTCCTGGGCCTGGGTTAAAAAGAATCCCAGGCAATTGCTGCGCTTCTCCGGTTATTTCAACCCTCAAAAGCAGCACAGGCTACAGCGTATTTTACGGCGCCACTTTACCCTGATGCAGTTCTTGCTCGATGTGGGGTATGCTCAGGTACTGGAACAACTGCCTGAACTTCATCGGCATCACCTGGACTATCAGGCACGAAACTTTTGGTATCCACAAGCGGCGGAGAAACCAAGTCATGACTGAGCAGCAAACCTGGGTGATGATCCGCGGCTTGATGCGCGATAAACGTCATTGGCAGGCCTTTGCCGATAATCTGCTGGCGGCGGGGTTTCGGGTGGAGCTCATCGATCTGCCGGGAAATGGCGATAGGGTGGCGGATACCAGTCCCTGGGATATTCAGGATTATGCCGACTTTGTTGCAGATGAACTGCTGCGGCGCAAGGTGGCTAAATGCCGAATATTGGCTATCTCCATGGGCGCCATGGTGGCCATGGCACTTGGCGGGAAAAATGACGTTGAAGATGGCTGCCAAAAGGAATTTCAGATTGAGGGGCTTTTATTGCTCAACAGTAGCGCCGCCGATCTTTCGCCTTGGTATCAGAGATTTCGGCTGCAAGCCCTACTACAAGCCTTGTGCTTCAGAGTCAAAGGTGAGGGCATTCAATGGCGCGAGGCGACGATTCTTGCGCTTACCAGTCTTGCCCATGCCAAAGACAAGTCTCTGTGCCGTCACTGGAGCCAACTGGCGCTTGAGGCCAAAACTACACTCGCCAATGGCCTGCGACAAATTGTTGCCTCGGCCCGCTTTCGCTCACCGGCTAACTTGCGGATGCCGGCAGTCATTGTTTATGGCTGTGATGATCGCCTGGTTTCGCCCAAGTGCAGCGTTCGCCTGGCGGCCAAATATCGGCAAAAGCCGATTCCTTTTTGCCGCTGCGGTCATGATGTGGCGTTGGATAGGCCTGAGTTATTGCTGGAGTTGGTGCAGCGTTTGAGTCGACAAACGCCTTAGACTTGCTTGGGGAAGTTTGAGCCCAGGTCAAAATCGAGTCAGATATCCGACCTGGGCTTTGTGATTAGTGGGAGGCGACCACTGTCTTGCCTATGGGCGTTAAAGAAAGCAAGGCCAGCTTCAGATGCTGAATGCCAAAAGGTATGCCTATGATGGTGACAAAGCAGGCCAGGGCGTGGGTCAGGTGGCCTATCGCCAACCAAATTCCGAACAGCAGGAACCAGATGATGTTGCCGACCATACCCAGGGCGCCGGTGCCCAAGTCTTCGCGGCCAGAGAGCCTGTCGCGGTTGATATGCTCCTGACCGAAGGGCCAGAATGCCAGTTCACCTATGACAAAGCAGGCGCGGCCGAATGGGATACCTATGATACTGATAAAACAGAGCAAGCCGACAAACCACCAGGCCAGTCCCATGACAAAGCCGCCAAGAATAAACCAGGCAATATTAAAAATAAGACGCAAAATAGCCATTGAGTGCTCCTTTAAATGGCAGATCAGCCGCACAGTTTTACTGTAAAGCTTGGGGATATTTCGATTAATAGCCAGAAGCGTGCCATAATTATAACCTGTTGAATAATATGGGTTGTTGCTATTTCTAAGCCTGGGCGGATGGCGGGGATTGGTGATTTATACCAATAAGTGGCGATAATCATCACAGAGTGAAGCCGCAATGAATTAGCTACCAAGCCATCACTTGGTTGGCATAAAGCCTACTGGTGCCTGTGAGGATTTGTGGCCTGAACCCTGTCCTCCTTGGCGGCAAACACATACAATAGCTATCCCTTGCACACCTTAGCCTTGAAATATATCGCCACTGCCATGCCTTTAGCCGATTTCAAACTGGATAAAACCCCGGTTCAAGCCTTTGAGTTTCGGGGACATCAGCTGTTTATCAAGCGCGATGATCTACTTCATCCCAGTTTCAGTGGTAATAAGGCGCGCAAGTTCCGTTATTTCCTCGACCATGACTTTCCCGGTATCAAGCGCCTGATAGGTTATGGCTCGGCCCAGGCCAACTCACTCTACTCTATGGCGGCGCTGGCCAAACTCAAAGGTTGGCAGCTGGACTTTTATGTGGATCACCTGCCGGACTGGTTGCAGCAGCGCCCCCTGGGTAACTATCGCGCCGCGTTGGAATTGGGCGCACGGGTGATTGCCGTAAAGAATACGCCCAAGGCCGAGTTGATGACCGGGATGACTCTGGAGAACTTTGTCAGGCAGCATATTGTACCTGAGTGCGAGCACAGCCTGTTCGTTCCCGAAGGGGGCCGCTGTAGTTATGCCGAATACGGCGTAGCTCAGTTGGGCGCCGAGATTTTACAGTGGCAGCAGCAACAGGCTGCCCATAACCTCAAGCTGTTTCTGCCATCGGGAACTGGTACAACGGCACTGTTTCTACAGAAGTATTTTTGTGAGCAACAGGCTGATATTGAAGTGCTGACCTGCGCCGTGGTCGGCGGAGACAGTTACCTCAAGACCCAGTTGCTTGAGTTATCGCCCGATGAGGCATTGCATCCAACTATTGTTACACCTGAGCGTAAGTATCATTTTGGCAAGTGTTACCCCGAGTTTTACCAACTTTGGCAAGAGCTGGAGCAAAGCGGTATCCGCTTTGAGCTTTTGTACGATCCGCTCGGCTGGCAAGTGTTGCTCGACTTCTTGCGATGTGAGGGCGACTGCCAGGTACTGTATCTGCATCAGGGGGGGCTCCTTGGTAATGAGTCCATGCTTCCCAGATACAGGCGTAAATTCGGTTGAGTGGGAACCTTGACTTCAGATCAGCTGGTTGCGCTTGAGGATCTTATGAGTGCGCTCAGCCAAGCGCTGCAAGGATTTGAGATCGGCAAGCCCAGGCACTTCGTCATCGAGACGGGACTCCCAAAAGCATACCTCAGTGTCCAACATCTCCAGTATTTTCTTGGAGCAACCCAGGCATTTCCCGCCGCATAGGCTGGCTTCCGGCAAGTCCAGTGGAATACAGCGCCGGATCTCGCTAAGCAATGAGCGCATCGCTTCCGTGGTATTCGGTTTAATGGATCCGGGTTTAGTCACTCTGCTTTTAGCTGCTGTGATGGATTGATTCAAGACAACACCGACAGATGAGTTTGTTAAGCATCAGCTTAATTCAAGTGGAAGGGTTGGAAAATGATCTGGCGCTTGATTTACCTGTTTATCGCCATTTGGTCAGGCTGCTTCCCGGGATCACGGGAAAAGGCCTTGACCAAATGTGATGTTTTACCCGATTGCTGCTGGATAACAGTCCAATCTGCCTGAGCGCTCGATACAGTGAGAGGATAGGGGTATCGAGTGGGTATTTCGACAGTCTTACTTATTGGCGCTCAGCAACCACTTCATAAACTTGAGGGTTTCTGTACGCTTTGAGAAGGTTTGCTTCTTCTTGCCTTTGCTGTCGGTAAAGGCGATTGAGTTTTTGTTGATGGAAATTGAATCTACAGGAAAACTTACTGCGATTTCATGTCCGTTTACTTTGTATGACATAGGCCACACTCCTTATTTCTGTTAGCGCCGGTATTGGCGTATATAATCTTAACTATAGAAAATCCTTAGCATTTATTGCGAAAGATGCGTTGGTTGACTATTGAATGTACCCAGTTTGTCACCCTTTATCAAGCCCCCCGATAGACTGAAGTGCATAAAGGCACTCCGGGTGTCAGTAGAACATCAGACCATCGCCGCAGCACAGAGTTCACCACAGCTGTGTGACATTTCAATTAAACTCAAGAATTATTAACTGAACGGACTTACTTAAGAGGCCTGGAGCGAGATGGGACGAGCTGAGGATACCTTAATAATTCAGCTTATTGTATAGATAATTTACTACAAGTCAAGCAGTATAAATATTGGGCCGACATATCCGGAACTACATGTTTCTGCTACTCTTTTTTCTGATGGTGCCAATGGTTCCCTGACGCACTTTGGCTTGAACACAACTTGAAGTGATTACACCGGATGGATTGGTACCTTACCTTATAGTGGCAAGGAGTGCGTTAATGAATAGAGTGTTGATTGGCATAGGATTATTTATTCTTTTGCTCTGGCCAGGGTTGTGCCCGGCGGTCGAACCTGAGCCGGAAACGTCAAGCGAGCAAAGTGCTGCAGCGGCTTATGAGTACCGCGATCCCTTGCTCCGGGATACCCCCAGAGGTGCCCTGCAGGGCTTTATGCATTATGCCCGAGAAGGGGATTATCAAACCGCGGCCGAGTATCTGGATCTGCGTTTTCTTCCCGCCGGTATGACTGCGGAGCAGGGGCCACTCTATGCCAAGCAGTTGCTGGCGATTATCGAGCGTAATCTCTGGCTCAATCCTCAGGAGCTGGATGATACCCCAGAGGGTAAAACCGACGACAAGCTGCCCGCTTACCGGGAGGGGTTTGCCCGTTTGGAAGCCGAAAAAAAGGCCTACCAGCTCCTATTGCAGCGGGTGCCGAGCTCTGAATACGGCAGTCTGTGGAAGGTTTCCAATGCCACGGTTGCCAAGCTCCCAAAACTTTACCAGGCCTTGGGCTATGGCCCTGTGGTGGAGTGGTTTATCGAGCACATTCCTGAAGGACGCCTGTTTACCCTGAATCTTTGGGAATGGGCCATGATGCTGGCCTATCTGGTGCTGGCATTCTTATTCGTGGTGCCTTTGACCTGGTTGCTGCAATGGCCACTTTCACGTTCATCACACCCGCTCAAGGCTGAATTGGGCGCCTTTATTCGCGGCCCACTCAGGTTCTTTGCCGCTGTGGCACTCGATAGGGCCATGCTTGCCAACAGTACCTTGAGCGCTGCGATGCAGGAGATAGTCAACACAGGCTTTTTCTTTATTCTGGCCACGGTTTGGTTGATATGGGCGCTGGTGGGGCTGGCACAGAGCAGTCTTAGGGAGCGCTGGATAGCCAAAGGCAACAAACAGGCGGCCTCCTTGTTGCGTCCTCTTGGGAATTTTTTGCGGGTGGCCCTGCTCAGCCTGGCGACCTTATTATGGCTTGAGCACCTGGGATTTAATGCTGGCACTATACTAGCCGGGATGGGTATCGGGGGGCTGGCAATCGCCTTGGCCTCGAAGCAGTCGATAGAAAACCTGATTGGCACCATCACTCTCTATTCGGCCGCGCCTATCAAGGTTGGCAATATCGGTAATTTCGGCGGCGTTCGCGGCACAGTGGAGGAGATAGGCCTACGCTGTACCCGCATTAGAACTCTGGATCGCTCTGTTATTCATATGCCCAACGCCAAGTTGGCCGAAATGGAGATAGAGAATATTTCAGAGCGGGAGAAAATCCGTTTTAAGACAGATATACGTCTCGATTACAGTACAGATGCCAAACAGCTGCAGGCGATCATCAATGATATCAAAGCCTTGCTAAAGCAGCATGAGAAGGTGGATGAGTCACCGATGCGGGTCACCTTCAAGGGCTTTGGCAACGCCGGACTCGAGTTGAATGTACTGGCCTATGTCGGCACCACCAGTTTACCGGTTTATCAGGAAGTCGCCGAGGAGTTGCAGCTGGGGATCATGGCGATTGTCGCCGAGCACGGCAGCAAGATGGTGCCCGTATGGCCGGTTTCGGCCTGATGCCCAAGATTGAAAACGGCAGAGGCCAAAGTCGTGTAGACAATAACAATAAAAAACGGTGCTCACAGCACCGTTTTTTTAAACAGGTCATTCGGCTCAGGCTTTATCGCGATGGCAGAAATAGTCTACCGCGCGTTTTACCAGCTCAATACCTGTCTGATCGCATGGCGGCAGGCTGGCATCGCTCTGCTTCAGCGGCGTGACTCTATCACCCCATTTCAGCAGCAAGGCGGCGCTGGTGAGGCCGGCACCAAAGGCACAGGAAAGAATATGTTGTCCTGGCTTGATCATGCCTTTTTCCAACGCATCACAGATGGCAATAGGAATGGTGGCTGCTGAAGTGTTGCCATAGTTGGCAATGTTGACGAAGGCCTTCTCTTTGGGGATCTTCATTCTGTGTACCAGAGTGTCGATGATCCTCTCGTTGGCCTGATGGGGGATAACCCAATCGACCTCTTCCTTGTCCAGACCACACTTCTCCAACACCTGGGCGCTGAGTTTGCCCATGCCGTTGATGGCGCGTTTGAAGATTTCCTGGCCATCGAATTGGATGTAGAAGTCCAGTGACTCGGCAACAAATCTATCCATGCCTGTACCGAAGCCTGCTTTGAGAATATCGCGGCCTTCGGGATCATTGTTGAGTTCATAGCCCAGTACGCCAGATGGAGTATCTGTGGCCTCCAGTACCACGGCACCGGCACCGTCACCGAACAGTACAGCGGTCTCCCTTCTTGACCAGTCGAGGTAGAAGCTCAGCCGTTCGGCACCTATCACCAGGACTTTCTTGCATTGACCACTCTTGATTTGGGCGGTCGCTAAGCCAACCCCGTAGAGGAAACCACTGCAGGCGGCGTTGATATCAAAGGCGGCACAGGTGGCGCCGACATTGGCTTGTACTGTTGAGGCTATGTTGGGGATCAGGGTGTCCGGGCTGGCGGTTGCCAGGATAATCATATCCAGTTCACTGCCTTCGATACCCGCTGCGGCCAGTGCATGTTGGGCGGCTACTGTGGCCAATTCCGAGGTGTTGACGTGACTGATATGACGTTGGCTAATCCCGGTTCTGGGTTTAATCCATTCATCGGAGGTATCGATAAAGGTGGCCAGATCATGGTTGGTCAGAACGGCGGGGGGAACGCACTTTCCCCAGCCGGTAATAGTGGCGTACTGCATTGAATTTACTCTCAAAATTAAAAGACAGAAACCAGTTCTGTCTTTTGGACAACTAAAGCGCTATTGCTTGAAAAGGGTCGTGATTTTCAGCTCACCTGTTGGGCTACCAATTCGCGAATGGTACTGGCAGCGTGCAGTATGTGGGCCCTCAGCAGGACCACGGCCTCATCTATTTTTCTTTGCCGACATAATTGCAGTAACTCCCTGTGCTCCTGTTCGGCTCTGGGAATTGCCCCGGTCAGCAATAACTGTAAGCGGATATATCGATCACAGTTGGTGTTCAGACCATGTACGACTTCCATGGTGTGGGGCCGGTTGGCGGCCTGGTACAAACGCGTGTGAAACTCAGTGTTGAGTTCACTCCAACTGCCCACGGCATTATCCTGTCTAAAGGCAGATTCCAGTTTGTCCAGTACGGCTTCGGCCTGACGCAGATCTTCATCCTGCAGGTTTGGAATAGCTTTGGCAAGAAGATCAGTTTCAATCAGTGCTCTGAGTTCAAATAACTCTCTGACTTGTTCCACCGATAATTCGGTGGTTGTGGCGCCCTTATGGGCTTCAAACTTCACCAGCCCTTCGGCTTCCAGTTGCAGTAGCGCTTCTCTGATCGGAATGCGGCTCACGTGCATCTCTTCCGCTAGGGCGCTCTGTCGTAGAGGCGTGCCAGCCGAGATTTCACCTGAAAGAATTTTCTCTCGCAGCACTTCGACTACAACTTGAGTGCGCGTTTTATGAACTATGGGCTTTGTGTGGCTCATGGCTCCTGTCTTGCTTAGATTATTCGCTACTGAGCCGAATAAGACTACATTGAACACGAGGATAAATAAAGAAAAACCCATATGGCCACCCCTGGGAATTCCCTGGGTTCTGTGTTTTGGATATGGTGCGTGTTGGAGTGTTGGCCCGATAACCTGTGTCGTTATGAAGCGGCTTTTGGCAGAAAAAAACTATTTGCATTACCTTTGGGGCTCCATCTTTGTAGGGCTCCATCTAGGCCATCGGGGTCCTTGTCACCACAAGCGACAGAGAGATAAACGGCGCCGAGGCGCCGTTTTTACCGATGAGAGTGAGTAGGTCAATCCTTGATACCATGTACTATGTCGACGCCGTTATTACGCCCCTCGGCGTGACAAACGGCGCAGCTCTCGCTGCCGCTCTGGTACACAGGTCCGCCACTGGCATCCTTTTGGAATACACCACCGAAGGCTTCGGCATGGCTGGCCCATTTTTCCACTTGGATATGGCAGCCACCACAGGTTGCAACCGTGGGAGAATACTCGGCGATTTGGCCTTTCTCGGTTGCGCCGGGAGTGGCAACCAACACGGAGGCGCTCTGACTCAGGCCATCCAGCGTAAGCTGGCCCTTGATATGGCAGGCGCGGCAATCACTGGCCGGTTTCGGATAGGTGGCCGTCTCTCTGTCGGCGCCCATTCCGGCCACAGTGCGGGTACCACTGTGCAGCGAATGCACCATTTCCCTGTAGTTCAGACTGTTGTTCAGGGTACGGATCGCTTTTATTTGATCCATGCCAGGAGTGTGTTTCAGCCCGGCATTCAGGTACATGTTAGTGCCATTATTATGGCAGTCGTTGCAGCTCTTGTCGGTCAGGGCCGTAGCTCCTTGAGGCGCATGACAACTGCCGCAGCTGTCATTGCCCGGCTGGAAGCGGCTCGCCAGAGTATGAGCGCTGACAACCCGCTGCTGCATGTCGCTGTCATGACAGCGCCGGCAGGCAACCTCATCGGCAAGGGCTTTATTGCTTGCCGCAGAGCCTGTGAGTGACAAGGGGTTATCGGCAATCACCTCGATGCGGGTCTCGCTTGTATCACAAGCCACAGCAAAACCTGTCGCGGGATCGGCACAGACAACCAGTTTTGCCCGAACTTGAGTCTTGTCCGGCTCGCCAAAGTCCGCTGCTTGAAGCGGGCCTATGGCGGCGCTGAGGCTGTGCCCCTGCATGGCCAGGGTGACGTCATCCCCAGGGTTGGCTAAATCCCAAATCTTGCGCTGACCATTGTTGAGCGGGCGATTAACCGGCTCGGGATCGCCACTGACCGTTAACCACAATGACTCTATGGCCGGATCGTCTGCAGGCAGGCGGCCTTGGCTGCGAAAATCCAGGCTAATACTCAGCTTGTCGCCATCGATAGCGGCGGAGGAAAGCGCAAAGGCATAATCTTGTTTGATGAGTTTGCTTGTCCTGCCAAGGCTTAGGTGGATTTTACCCGCGCCCTCTGGGTTGCTGGCATCCGGATGGCAGCCGGAGCAGCTCTGTTGCCAGCCTCTGGGGAAGAGCTCTCTATCGTGGAATAACGCACTGGCGCTGCCATTCCAGCCCTCGGGGGCATCCTTACTGTGGCAGCTAAGGCAGCTGTTATTGCCGGGAATAAAGTATTGGTTGGCCTGCGGCGCGGCATCGGGAATATGACAGCTGTTACAATCCTTGATATCACCGGGATAGTGCAATTGGCTGTAGTCATATTCATGGCCCTGATAGCCAACGACCTTATACTCGCCTTGGTGAATTTGGTGAGTCAGGGTCGCCATATCAAGCGCCGAGCCGGTTTCTGGGTCGCCCGAATAACTGGTGTGACACATGACGCAGCCTTCAAAGGCAAAACGTTTGCTGCCGTGCATCAACAAACGCGCCTCACTGTTATCCCTGTCACTGCCGTGGCAGCGATAGCAGGCCTGCTGCTGATCTATCAATACCCGGCTGTCTTCGGCTGCGGCGGCTTGACCGGTTGCCGGAATAAAGTCATAGACACTGTTGATAAGCATACTGCTCAGTGAGCTGTCCGCAGCGGGCTTGAGCTCCAGATAGACCCTGTGAGTCTTGTCACTTTCGTAGTGGGTATCGAGCTCTTCAAAGCTTGGGTATTGATTGAGCGCCTTGCTGAATTGATAGCGGTAACGCCCCTGGCCCAGGCTCTGTAGGCAGTCGAGTTTGCAGTCACTCTCAATCCCGGCTTGCCACTGCGTCGAAGCTTGGGTTGTGGCACCATTTCCGGGCTCAACCAGTTTATTGATATAGCTTATCCATTGGGGAGCCCGGTTTATCTCATAGCGTCCCGTTGCAGGCATTGTATCTCCGTACATGGGTTGAGCACTGCCCAGCTTGGCTATGCCCATGGCCAAGGTGGATACCTGCTCCAGTTGTTCCAGTCCGGTTACGGCAACGCCGTTGGCATCGCTTAAGAAGAAGTCGACCGAAACCCGGGTCTGCTCATCTATGGTTACGGCTTCGATATTGGCTTGCAGTGATTTGGCTTTGGCAATATTGATCCCTACCTCACCCGGTGGACCCACTTGGCCGTCATCACCATCGGAACATGCTGCCAATAAGCAAACCACCAGTGGAGATAGTTTCCACCAGGCGTTTTTAGGCTTGAATTTCATCATTTCCCATTCCTTTATGTTTTAGATTCTGTCGGGATGTCTAATTAGGAATGTATGCAAGGATTAATTTATTTCTTTTGAGTTTTTTGTCTATGGCTATTGTCAATCTGAACCATTTATAACTGATAAGCGCTGCCTCGATCTAAATTGTGTTTTTCCTTTTTAAGAAAAGTGAAAGTTTAATATTTGATGATAATTCTAGTTACTGAGATTACTTTGCTTGTTCGTGAGTAAATGTGACCCGAGTTAAGAAAAAATGTCCTAGTTTAATTAGCATGAATCGTCGGGCATTTGGTGTATGCATATTTAAATAATATTTCTTAAACTAATTAAGGAACGCAATATGATTACCAGACGAGGAATGCTGAAAGGGAGTATGGGAGTGGCCGTAGGCACTGTCTATGGTGGAACGCTCATCAGCTTTCTTACCGGTTGTGGCAGTGACAATAACAGCGATGAAAAGGTTGAGGTGTTACCCGGTGGTTTGATGGTGGTTAATCCGGTTATCTGCGTCAGTTGCCGTCGCTGTGAAATCGCCTGTGGCTGGAACCATGAAGGCGATTGCAGCCCAACCCTGGCAAGGGTCAAGGTCGAACACAACATGAACTATGGGCCTCATGGTGTGCAATTCAATTACACAGAGCAGCGAGGGGAATGCGGCGATCGCACAGTGGTGCCCGCCACCTGTCGTCATTGTGAAGTTTGTACTGAGGTCTGTCCGCAGCAGGCTATTTCTACTCATCCGGAAACCGGCGCTAAGGTGATAGATGAAAAGCGCTGTGTCGGTTGCGGTTATTGCGCCGATAAATGTCCACAACAAGTGATTAAAGTCGTACGCAGCAAAATGAAAGCCGTGAAATGCGACCTGTGTCAGGGCGAGCCGGCCTGTGCCCAGGTTTGTCCGACAGGTGCGATTAAATTTTATACCTGGGAACAGGCGGAAGCCGCGCTCGAACAATATGAAAAATATACTGGCCTGATCGGTTAATGAGGTAATTGAAAATGACAGATAAACTTGGCGGATGGGCTGGTAAAGTATTAAGGGTTAATTTAACAACCGGCAATATTACGACAGAATCAATAAATAAATATCATGACTATATAGGTGGTATGGGAATAGGCTACAAGATCCTTTGGGATGGCCATAAAGATAATATCAAGGCCACAGATCCTGAAAATATTATTGTATTCTCAGCCGGTCCGCTAACCGGTTCAGGGGTGATCTGTACTGGTCGCACTACTATTACTTCCCGCAGCCCGGTGATTAAAGATCATCTGATCTCCGATGGTCATTTCGGTGGTCACTTTTCACCGGCAATGAAATATGCCGGATTTGATGCCATCGCCATTGAAGGCCGCGCCGCCGCGCCGGTATGGCTCAGAGTAGAAGATGGCAAAGTCACGTTAGAGTCAGCCGCTGCGCTTTGGGGCAAGGGGATTTTTGATACCCACGCCATGATTGCCGAAATGATGGGCCCCAATGCCCAAGTGGCGGCCATAGGTCAGGCGGGGGAAAACCAGGTGCCCTTGTCTGTGATTATGACTCAGGGGGGACACTCAGCCGGAGGTCATGGCGCCGTGCTCGGGTCAAAGAACTTCAAAGGGATAGGCATCATAGGTACAGGGGCTGTGGCCATTGCCGCCGATAATGCCAATATGCGTCGGCTCGATGACCATATTTTGGGGATTATAGGCGCCAATAACCAAGGGGTTGTGCCATCTACTCCGCAGTCTTGGGCCGAGTATTCCAATGGCATCAGCCGCTGGAAGGCGCGTCCTGGGCTTAAATGGGGGCAGTCGGATCAACAGATTGAGCTGGGTGAGGTACCTTGGAATGAACGTAATAAGGTGGGGTTCCGCACCTCAATGGCCGAGATGTACTTCGGTGAAGAGTATGCCAACAAGTGGATGAAGCGTACCGGTGGTTGTCATGCTTGCCCCATTCGCTGTTTTTGTGAACTTAAGGTGCCTGAGCTGAAGCAGAAGTATGGTCGCAAGAGCGAGCATATTTCCAACGTTTGTATGGGATTCCTGGCGCCCCAGTATCTGATGGATACTAAGAAAGGTTCGGAAGAGCACGCGATGACTGGGGCTTTGGGGGGACATCTGATCGATGATTACGGCATCTGGTGTAACTATGGCCTGATTTCGCATCTGTTCAAGTTCCTTAAAAAGCACGATATGTTCCAATATCTGTTGCCCAAGGAGGAGTTTGACAGCATCCCTTGGGATCTGTGGGACAAGAAAGATCCGGCGTTCCTTATCGATTTTTACCGCCGCATAGCCTACCGCGAAGGGGAAATTGCCCATATGGCCGATGGCATGTCGGATCTGATTGAACGCTGGAAACTGGATGGGCGTAACCCGGATCTTGGTTATTGGGATATTCACAAAGAATCCTCGGTGAAAATTTTCAATAAGAAGACTAACGCTGCCGTGCATCATGCCAGTGAGACAGCAGGGCAGGTGGGCACTCTGATCAATATGGTGTTCAACCGCGATGCCCAGTGTCACTCCCATATCAATATTGTTAACTGCGGCTTGCCTCAGGACATGATCGAAACCATAGCCGCCGAGTTCTGGGGCGAAGGGGCCTTCGATAAGGTGAAGTGGTACACCCCAATCAACCCGGCCAAGGTCAGGTTTGCCAAGTGGTCTTTGGTGAAAAACGTGCTGCACGACTCATTGACTCTCTGTAACTGGATGTTCCCCTTGCTGGCTTCGCCGGACAAGAATCGCAACTATCGCGGAGATAGCACCATAGAATCCCAAATGTTCTCTCTGGTTACAGGAAAAGTTGTGACCGAGACTGAGCTCGACTTTATGGCCGAGCGGGTACTGCATCTGCACCGTGCGCTGACCATGATCCAAATGAATGAGATCAATATGCGCAATGAGCACGATGTGCTCTGCGATTGGGTTTACGACATGGATCCCGACAAGGCCTTCGGCGATGAAGGCACCATTAAGATGGACAGAGACGATATTCAAAAGGCGTTGGATATGTTCTATGACGATTTTGGTTGGGACAGGCAAACCGGGGCACCGCTGAGGTCAACCCTGGAGAAATTCGGCCTGGGTTACGCGGCCGATGCCCTAGAGGCTCGTGGCCTGTTGCCGGGGTAAGCCATGCTGGAACTGGTGGATTTTATCCGGCTATTCAGCCAGCACGGACGTCTGGTTTCCCTGCCGCAGTTGTTGGCTGTGGCAGGGAAGGACACGGAAAAGATTGTGGATGCCGTGCAAGAGTACATCTGCTTGATCCTGGCGCCTGAATATAGGGATCTGAAGATGCGTTTATCGGATGGTGAACACTTCTTCTATTCAGATCGCCACATGGTGGACAGTTATGCTAACCGCTGGTTGGCATTGCAACGGGGTGAAGTGGTAGCGACCCTGGCGCAGCAGATACGCGAAGCCAGTTGCCTTCATACTGCTGTGCTCGAGGCTTCGGTTTTGTGCTATCCCCCTTATAACCTAGATGTCGAGGCGCAGCAGGCGTTGCGACAACAGTTGCTGGCGATGCCGGAGTATGACGACATACGTTATGGCATAGGCCGCGATGGCAAGGGATATTACTTTTCTACCGATGGCCTGAGTCCTGAATATGCCAGAGTGCTCGCAGACTACGACCCGTTTGAATGGTCATGCTGAGCCCGGAAGTCTAGCCTCTCCCTTAGCGGCAGTGCATTAAACATCTAGGCCAAACACCACCCCGGACCTCAAGGGCCGGGGTTTTCTCCCCCTCTGCCATAAAGCTCACAACATAAGTCTGTTCCCGCAGTGCATTTTGTTGCAATGAATGAAATAATATCGCCATTCGCTTTCTGGGAGGCAAACAGTGAACCGAGCGGTTTTTTTGGATAGAGATGGTGTAATCAATGTCGATCACGGCTATGTGCACCAGATAGATGATTTTGAATATATCGAAGGCGTCTTCGATGCTTGCCTGGCGTTGAAGCAGCAAGGCTATAAGTTGGTGGTGGTGACCAATCAGTCGGGAATTGCCCGTGGACTATACAGCGAAGAGCAGTTTGCCAGTCTGACCGAATGGATGGATTGGAACTTTGCCGACAAGGGCGTGGATCTCGATGGTATCTATTACTGCCCGCACCACCCCGAGAAAGGCATAGGTGAATACAAGCAGGATTGTGACTGCCGTAAACCTAAGGCCGGAATGATCAACAGTGCTGCCAGTTTCCTTAAGCTGGAACTTGCCGCCAGTGTAATGGTTGGTGACAAGGCCGATGATATGCGCGCCGCCAAAGCGGCGGGGATCCCGGTGCGGATCCTGGTCAGAAGTGGTAAAGAGGTGACTCAGGAAGCCATGGATGAGGCGAGCGTAGTACTGGATAGCATTGCCGATGTACCTAAATATTTGGCATCACTGGCCTAATTTGGCGGATTATTGGACTTCTTGGTGTAATAGTAATCACTTGAAGACTTTGATAAGAAAAATCGCCTTTTAGGGGTTGCGCAAAAATTCAGGCTCCCTATAATGCGCAACCACTGACCCGCGACAGGGTCTGGAAGTCAAAGATTCAAGCATTGTATGCTTTAAGTTGAAATGCTTGGCTGGCTTCTTTTGCTCTTTAACAATATATCAAGCAATCTGTGTGGACACTCACAGGCATTGAGAAATCGACAAAACGATTTAACTCGATGAAGAGTGTTCATACGAACAGAATTCATTGAGTCGATTCTTCGGAATCAACCAAAACTTTAATTGAAGAGTTTGATCATGGCTCAGATTGAACGCTGGCGGCAGGCCTAACACATGCAAGTCGAGCGGTAACATTTCAAAAGCTTGCTTTTGAAGATGACGAGCGGCGGACGGGTGAGTAATGCCTGGGAATTTGCCCATTTGTGGGGGATAACAGTTGGAAACGACTGCTAATACCGCATACGCCCTACGGGGGAAAGCAGGGGACCTTCGGGCCTTGCGCTGATGGATAAGCCCAGGTGGGATTAGCTAGTAGGTGAGGTAAAGGCTCACCTAGGCGACGATCCCTAGCTGGTCTGAGAGGATGATCAGCCACACTGGGACTGAGACACGGCCCAGACTCCTACGGGAGGCAGCAGTGGGGAATATTGCACAATGGGGGAAACCCTGATGCAGCCATGCCGCGTGTGTGAAGAAGGCCTTCGGGTTGTAAAGCACTTTCAGCGAGGAGGAAAGGTTAGTAGTTAATACCTGCTAGCTGTGACGTTACTCGCAGAAGAAGCACCGGCTAACTCCGTGCCAGCAGCCGCGGTAATACGGAGGGTGCGAGCGTTAATCGGAATTACTGGGCGTAAAGCGTGCGCAGGCGGTTTGTTAAGCGAGATGTGAAAGCCCCGGGCTCAACCTGGGAACCGCATTTCGAACTGGCAAACTAGAGTCTTGTAGAGGGGGGTAGAATTCCAGGTGTAGCGGTGAAATGCGTAGAGATCTGGAGGAATACCGGTGGCGAAGGCGGCCCCCTGGACAAAGACTGACGCTCAGGCACGAAAGCGTGGGGAGCAAACAGGATTAGATACCCTGGTAGTCCACGCCGTAAACGATGTCTACTCGGAGTTTGGTGTCTTGAACACTGGGCTCTCAAGCTAACGCATTAAGTAGACCGCCTGGGGAGTACGGCCGCAAGGTTAAAACTCAAATGAATTGACGGGGGCCCGCACAAGCGGTGGAGCATGTGGTTTAATTCGATGCAACGCGAAGAACCTTACCTACTCTTGACATCCAGAGAACTTTCCAGAGATGGATTGGTGCCTTCGGGAACTCTGAGACAGGTGCTGCATGGCTGTCGTCAGCTCGTGTTGTGAAATGTTGGGTTAAGTCCCGCAACGAGCGCAACCCCTATCCTTACTTGCCAGCGGGTAATGCCGGGAACTTTAGGGAGACTGCCGGTGATAAACCGGAGGAAGGTGGGGACGACGTCAAGTCATCATGGCCCTTACGAGTAGGGCTACACACGTGCTACAATGGTCGGTACAGAGGGTTGCGAAGCCGCGAGGTGGAGCTAATCTCATAAAGCCGGTCGTAGTCCGGATTGGAGTCTGCAACTCGACTCCATGAAGTCGGAATCGCTAGTAATCGTGGATCAGAATGCCACGGTGAATACGTTCCCGGGCCTTGTACACACCGCCCGTCACACCATGGGAGTGGGCTGCACCAGAAGTAGATAGCTTAACCTTCGGGAGGGCGTTTACCACGGTGTGGTTCATGACTGGGGTGAAGTCGTAACAAGGTAGCCCTAGGGGAACCTGGGGCTGGATCACCTCCTTACCTAAGCGATAATTGGTGTTTGTTGAGTGTTCACACAGATTGCTTGATAAAAGAAGTAGAGCATGGGGGTCTGTAGCTCAGGTGGTTAGAGCGTTCGCCTGATAAGCGAGAGGTCGGTAGTTCGAGTCTACTCAGACCCACCAATTCTTCCGCTATTCTGCGTTAAACAGGTCGTCGTTTACTCCAGTAAACTTTCTCCCTGTTTGCCTTGACTAGCGTCGAAGGGATGAACAGGTCAATGTTCAAGACTGTTTGCGAGAGATTTTTATCGAGTTTGAGGCGAAAGCTAACAACAAAATCGGTAACAAGAAGCGCAAAGAAAACGGGGCTATAGCTCAGCTGGGAGAGCGCCTGCCTTGCACGCAGGAGGTCTGCGGTTCGATCCCGCATAGCTCCACCACTTCCCTTGGAAGTGCTGGAACCGTCACTCTACAAAGGACGAGAGACGCCAAAGATAAGTCAGTATTTATCTTTGGCTTTTTTAAGCCCGCTCTTTAACAATTTGGAAAGCTGATAGTAGACATCAAAACCACTCTTAGGAGTTGGATTTGATGCATACAAATTGAGTTCTCAAACACTTCAATCAAGTGTTTTGGAAATTCTTCAAGGCGAGTCCACTTCCTTAACCCGGAGGTGAGACAAGTAAACCTAAGCTGGTTGCAATACAAACCGATGAAAACTCATCCGGGTTGTATGGTTAAGCGACCAAGCGTATACGGTGGATGCCTTGGCAGTCAGAGGCGATGAAGGACGTAGTAACTTGCGAAAAGCGTTGGTGAGCTAGTAACAAGCATTTGAGCCAGCGATGTCCGAATGGGGAAACCCGGCACCATAAGGTGTCATCAATACGTGAATACATAGCGTATTGAGGCGAACGAGGGGAACTGAAACATCTAAGTACCCTTAGGAAAAGAAATCAACCGAGATTCCCCAAGTAGCGGCGAGCGAACGGGGATTAGCCCTTAAGTCTTTGGGGTGTTAGTGGAATGTGTTGGAAAGCACAGCGGCACAGGGTGATAGCCCCGTACATGTAAACTAACCAGAGATGAAAACGAGTAAGGCGGCACACGTGATATGTTGTCTGAATATGGGGGGACCATCCTCCAAGGCTAAATACTCCTGACTGACCGATAGTGAACCAGTACCGTGAGGGAAAGGCGAAAAGAACCCCTGTGAGGGGAGTGAAATAGAACCTGAAACCGTATACGTACAAGCAGTGGAAGCGGTACTTGAGACCGTGACTGCGTACCTTTTGTATAATGGGTCAGCGACTTACATTTAGTAGCGAGGTTAAGCGAATAGCGGAGCCGTAGGGAAACCGAGTGTTAACTGCGCGTTTAGTTGCTAGGTGTAGACCCGAAACCCGGTGATCTAGCCATGGGCAGGTTGAAGGTTGAGTAACATCAACTGGAGGACCGAACCGACTAATGTTGAAAAATTAGCGGATGACTTGTGGCTGGGGGTGAAAGGCCAATCAAACCGGGAGATATCTGGTTCTCCTCGAAAGCTATTTAGGTAGCGCCTCGGACGAACACCTTTGGGGGTAGAGCACTGTTAAGGCTAGGGGGTCATCCCGACTTACCAACCCTTTGCAAACTCCGAATACCAAAGAGTGCTATCCGGGAGACAGACGGCGGGTGCTAACGTCCGTCGTCAAAAGGGAAACAACCCAGACCGTCAGCTAAGGTCCCAAAGTAATTGCTAAGTGGGAAACGATGTGGGAAGGCTTAGACAGCTAGGATGTTGGCTTAGAAGCAGCCATCATTTAAAGAAAGCGTAATAGCTCACTAGTCGAGTCGGCCTGCGCGGAAGATGTAACGGGGCTAAGCAATTCACCGAAGCTACGGGTACTGATGCTTGCATCAGTGCGGTAGAGGAGCGTTCTGTAAGCCGTTGAAGGCGAAGGGGTAACCCACGCTGGAGGTATCAGAAGTGCGAATGCTGACATGAGTAACGATAAAGGGGGTGAAAAACCCCCTCGCCGAAAGACCAAGGGTTCCTGTCCAACGTTAATCGGGGCAGGGTGAGTCGACCCCTAAGGCGAGGCTGAAAGGCGTAGTCGATGGGAAACGGGTTAATATTCCCGTACTTCTGCTAACTGCGATGGAGAGACGGAGAAGGCTAGGCCAGCGCGGCGTTGGTTGTCCGCGTTTAAGGTAGTAGGTGGTGTGCTTAGGCAAATCCGGGCACACATACACTGAGAGCTGATGACGAGTCCCTACGGGGATGAAGTGGTTGATGCCATGCTTCCAGGAAAATCTTCTAAGCTTCAGGTTAGCAGGAATCGTACCCCAAACCGACACAGGTGGTCGGGTAGAGAATACCAAGGCGCTTGAGAGAACTCGGCTGAAGGAACTAGGCAAAATGGTACCGTAACTTCGGGAGAAGGTACGCTGCCGGCGGTGAAGACCTCGCGTCGTAAGCTGCTGGCAGTCGCAGATACCAGGTGGCTGCAACTGTTTATCAAAAACACAGCACTGTGCAAAATCGCAAGATGACGTATACGGTGTGACGCCTGCCCGGTGCCGGAAGGTTAATTGATTGGGTTATCTTCGGAGAAGCTCATGATCGAAGCCCCGGTAAACGGCGGCCGTAACTATAACGGTCCTAAGGTAGCGAAATTCCTTGTCGGGTAAGTTCCGACCTGCACGAATGGCGTAATGATGGCCACGCTGTCTCCAGCCGAGACTCAGTGAAGTTGAAATTGCGGTGAAGATGCCGTATACCCGCGGCTAGACGGAAAGACCCCGTGAACCTTTACTATAGCTTGGCACTGAACATTGACCCTACATGTGTAGGATAGGTGGGAGACTATGAAGATGAGACGCCAGTCTTGTTGGAGTCAACCTTGAAATACCACCCTTGTAGTGTTGATGTTCTAACCTGGGCCCCTAATCGGGGTTAGGGACAGTGCCTGGTGGGTAGTTTGACTGGGGCGGTCTCCTCCCAAAGAGTAACGGAGGAGCACGAAGGTTGGCTAAGTACGGTCGGACATCGTACGGTTAGTGTAATGGCATAAGCCAGCTTAACTGCGAGACAGACACGTCGAGCAGGTGCGAAAGCAGGTCATAGTGATCCGGTGGTTCTGAATGGAAGGGCCATCGCTCAACGGATAAAAGGTACTCCGGGGATAACAGGCTGATACCGCCCAAGAGTTCATATCGACGGCGGTGTTTGGCACCTCGATGTCGGCTCATCACATCCTGGGGCTGAAGTCGGTCCCAAGGGTATGGCTGTTCGCCATTTAAAGTGGTACGCGAGCTGGGTTCAGAACGTCGTGAGACAGTTCGGTCCCTATCTGCCGTGGGCGTTGGATGATTGAGGGGAGCTGCTCCTAGTACGAGAGGACCGGAGTGGACGAACCGCTGGTGTTCGGGTTGTCATGCCAATGGCATTGCCCGGTAGCTACGTTCGGAATCGATAACCGCTGAAAGCATCTAAGCGGGAAGCGAGCCCCAAGATGAGTCATCCCTAGGTCCTAGAGACCTCTGAAGAGCCGTTCGAGACCAGGACGTTGATAGGCAGGGTGTGTAAGCGTTGCGAGGCGTTGAGCTAACCTGTACTAATGACTCGAGAGGCTTAACCATACAACCCAGATGGGTTTTACGGACTTGAAGAAGTCGATACTTGATTGAAGTTTGAACTCAAGCTCTGAAAAGAGCACAGCCAAGAATACCGGTCGCTTAGCTCAGCCGGGAGAGCACCTCCCTTACAAGGAGGGGGTCACTGGTTCGATCCCAGTAGCGACCACCATATTTCAAAGCAACAGCTTTCTGAATTGAAGAACAAAGGTTAATGACGCAGGTAATTGTTTGGCTGACAAAGCCGTGACGAGCGAGCCGCGCAGTGTACTGGAGTACATGAGCAGCGTAGCGAGGAAACAATACCGTCAGACGGACAATTAACCAGTAAGAATATGTCTGGTGACAATAGCATTGTGGTCCCACCTGATCCCATCCCGAACTCAGAAGTGAAACGCAATCGCGCCGATGGTAGTGTGGGGTCTCCCCATGTGAGAGTAGGTCATCGCCAGACGCCACTTTGGTTTTCACTTTTTAGAAAAGTGAAGACAAAACAGTAACGATGGATCCCCAGCACTTTGTGTTGGGGATTTTTCGTTTTAATGCATTTTGATATGTCCACTCTCACATGGGGAAGATAAAGAGTCCGAACGCAGTGAGGTACAATCCCATGTGGAGTAGGGTGAGGTTGTCGCGTTTATCAAACTCAGTTTGATGCGATAGACGAACGCGGAGAGCTTGCTAGAAGCTGGTCATCGCCAGACGCCCAATTTTATTTTCACTTTTTTGTTTGTCTCGCTTCCAGCGAGCATGACTTAACATGCAGCCCAAAGCTGCTTACGCAGTGCGGGCCCCTCAGCTCGCAGCCAAGCTGCTTCGCGCTACAGCCATCCATCAAGTTGTGCTTGATGAGCAGATGTCTTTTGCCCCCATGTGAGATGGTGCTGTGGAGATATTGAGAATAGATCGACCCGCTTGTCTGGTCAGGTTTATCCAGTCTCTGGAGCACAGAGATTTAACCCTACCGGTATCATCAATAAAGGTACTCGAGGCTTAAGTAGCGAAGGGTTTATCTCGCTTCCAGCGAGCATGACTTTCATGGCAGTCATATACTTCAGCTCATCGTGGCGTAGTTTCATATCACAAGCATTCATCAAAACCTGTTGTCATATGCTATCAATCCAAAGGCTTTAAGATGTTACAGGTGGCTTTATGATACAGCTAACTGTCATGGACGGGCTTTTCCTTTATAATTAACAATTTGATGCTTTCATATATTCTTGGTTAAGAATGAGGAGTCGAGCTTGCTGACCAAAATTCTGCTGACGGCCTTGGTGTTGGCACTGGCATGGGCCATGCTCAAACGAAGGTCAAGCCCTGAGGTAAGGCAGAAAGAGATTGCCGAGCCGTTGCCCTTGTTCAAACGCTTTTTGGTCCCGGGAGCCGTGGGCGTCACCTTGATACTGGCCTGCGGCTTTTTTGCCTGGCAGTGGTTTGATGGTTATCAGGTGGTTTCGGTGACCTTGGTGTCCCCCAAGGAGGAGCGGCGGGAGGTCTATCAAGTGCGCAAGAAGGACATCTCTGCCAATGAGCTGGTTACTGTAGATGGGCTGAGGATCCGCCTTTCTAGCGAGGAGCGTTTGATGATAGCTGAGAAAAGTGTTCCTTGACGTGACTGAGCGCTTTTCATTAATGGCTTATCAGGTAAACTAGGCGCATTTTTTGCCGGGCATATCTTTCTTCGGCATTGTTATCTTCAGGAGGACCCATGATTACTGCATACACCTATCAGGATCAGCAGCTTAAAATTATTGAGCTGACAATAGAAGACGGTCTTCCGGAGCAAACCCTGTGGTTGGATCTTTACAAGCCGGATGACGATGAGCGGGATTGGTTGAGCCGTTATTCGGTGGAAGAGGTGCCCGACGAGGAAGATATCAATGAGATTGAGGCCTCGGCACGTTTCTATCAAAACAAAGACGGCTTGCATATCAACTCTCTGTTTCCGCAGCGGGTTGGCCAAGATGTGCGTGGCGTCAACGTCTCATTCAACCTGCGTAGCCGGTTTTTGGTCACCATACGTGAAGAGGATGTCGGTCTTATTCGTTTGCTGCGTAACTATTTGCGCCTCGGACGCATCATGGTGGCCACGCCTCAAGCGCTGTTTATCGAGCTCTTTAACCTCAAGGTAGAGTACCTCTCTGACTTGATTGAAGATGTTTACACTGTGCTGGAAAACGTCGGTGAGCAGGTGTTCGAGAGTAATGAACTCGATGATGTGTTTAAGCTGATCACCTTGCAGGAAGATTCCAACGGCAAGATACGTTTGAGTCTGCTCGATACCCAAAGGTCTCTGCGTTACATACAGAAGTATTATCGTAAAGAATTAGCTGAAGATGAGCTCAAGGAAATTCGCGAGATGTTGTCGGACATCGAATCTCTTATGCCTCACAGTCAGTTTATCTTCGACAAACTCAACTTCCTGTTGGATGCTGCCATGGGTTTTAGTGGCTTGCAGCAAAACAAGATCATTAAAATCTTTTCGGTTGCAGCCGTGGTCTTTCTGCCGCCAACCCTGATTGCCAGTAGTTACGGGATGAACTTCAGAGAGATGCCAGAGCTTGAGTGGTACTTCGGTTACCCCATGGCGCTGGTGATGATGTTGGCCAGTGCGGCAGGCACTTACCTGTTCTTCCGCCGCAAAGGTTGGTTGTAATCGTTAGGACTGGGGTTAAGAAATACGGTTACAGGGTTTGCGCCTTAGTGGTATTACCTGAGCCTTGTGATCTCTGTATTGGTCTGGGGCTTCCAATACGCTCGCCAACGCGGCGAACTTGTGGCGCATAATACGGATGCTGACCAGGCATCTGTGATAAGGGTTATTGCAGCGTGCCAGACTCTGCTGCAGGTGGTGTTTAATGGTTCTGAGCTGCTCCTGGTTGGAGTCTGAACCATTGATCAACTCATCACTCAAACGCTCCTGTAGCTTGTCCAATTCTTCCGGCTGGTTTTGAGCCAGCCACATCAAGGTGTCAAAATCCGGTAGCTCTGTCATTGCCGGCCTCCGCCTGTGAGGGGTGAGCCTAGTTTCAGGCTACCCAAATCCAGGTTGCAACAACAAGATTAGTTCAGTCTAACTATGATGGTGATAATGACTTTGGTTATATAGGCTGAAGGGCTCAGCCCTTGCTTTCGCTGCCGAAGTAATAGCTGACCCGCTCTCTGGGATTGAGATACTTGAAGATTTTCTCTGGCAGCGCCGCCGGTGGCAGGCAGCGCACAATAGCAAGGCCTTCGGCTTCCAAGTCGATAATCGGTGCCTGATCTTTGGGCACCAGAGCGTCATACACCAGAATCCGTGGCAGCAGCAGCTTATCCAGGTTGACCGACATTACCAGCCCATATTGACCAGAAGAGAGTTCAACCACGCTGCCGGGAGGATAGACCCCGAGCATCTTGATCATCTTGCCGACATATTCCTGATTCAGCTTTCCCTTGGAGTATTTATACAGATAGCCTAGAGCAGCATAAGGCGTCTTGGCCTTGGATTGCACTCCAGGGTGACAAAGAGAGTCATACTGGTTCACCACGGCCACCAACTGGGCGGTCTGGCTCAGTTCATCGGCCTTTAGGCCTTTAGGGAAACCACTGCCATCGAGCAGCTCATGGTGATGGGTGATAACGTCCCTGGCATTTTCTGGAAAATCGGCTGCCAGCTTAATGAACTCTGCGCCCATCAGCGGGTGCTGATTCAGCAGGTTTAGTTCGGGTTTGGTCAGTGGCTCCTGCTTACGCAGTATCTGGCTTGGCAGTTTGAGCTTGCCTACGTCATGGAACAGTGAACCCAGGCCCACGGCTTCGATATTTTCTCTGGGCCATTGCAACTCTTTGGCCACTAACATGGAGAGAATGGCTACGTTGAGAGAGTGAAAATAGATGCTTTCGTCTTTATCCGAATCGGCCATCAGATGGAGGATAAGGTTGTCGGAGGATAACAGCTGCTCGGCTATGTCCCGCACCAAGTCTTGCGCTTCGGTAACGGCATTGAGAGGCCGATTGCGCAGTTTGTTGACCAGGTTGCGCATCCTTGCCAAAGAGCGATCAAAATGTTCCTCTGTCTTATGCAGCTCGCGGCGCATTTTCTTGAGAATTTCGATCCGTTGTTGCTTATCGCTTTCCATCTGTTGTTGCAGAGAATCCACTTCTTGTTGATCTTCTGCCGGAGCCGTTTGCTGATCGGCAGGCAACGGTGGGGTATCACTGCGATCCGGTACCACAAACACGCTGTCTATGCCCAGCTTACGGATAAGCTCGATTTGCGCCTGCTGTTTGATACGGAAGCTACTGAAAAGAAAAGGGTGATCTTTCCACGCCAGTGGAAGACGGACAAAGTTGCCTACCTGCAGTTGTTGGACACTGACTCTACAGCTCTTGTTCATTCAAATCATCTTTTTTAAGCACTCGTGCTATTTTATCGCAAAGAGTACGCTTTACAATTAGTTAGCTCACATGTAAGCATGTTTGGATAAAAAAATAAGCAAATTGAGATTTTTATGGACTTTATCGAAGTATATCCCAATGCCATTCCTGATGAGTTATGCGATCGTCTGATTGCCGCCTTTGACGCTCATCCCGGTGTTACAGAGGGCCGTACAGGCCATGGTGTCGACAAGGAAAAGAAAATCAGTCGCGATTTGACATTGGATCAGTACCCCGAGTTGCAGCCACTGCGTAATGAACTGCTTGGCCATACACTAAAGCATGCCGGGCGATACTTTGATAAGTATGCCATGGCGCTGATGGGAGCCGTGGCCGTGCAGGTGGCAGATGAGTCCGGCAATGCAGTAACCCTGACACCGGATAACTATGCTCGTCTGGGATCCCCCAGAGCCGAGGCGCTGGTACAATACCTTTATCGTAGTGGTACCATCAATCTGCAAAGATATCAGCGCGATGTCGGTGGTTACCCTCATTGGCATTCAGAGCAGTTTCCCCAGGCCGGTCACAACGATGCCCTGCACAGAGTGGTGCTTTATATGTTTTATCTCAATGATGTGGTCGAAGGCGGGGAGACTGAATTCTTTTATCAGCAGCGCAAAATTGCGCCGAAGAAGGGCACCATGGTGATAGCTCCGGCAGGATTTACCCATAGTCATAGGGGCAATCGCCCCAAGAGTGGTGACAAGTATATTGCCACGTCCTGGATCATGTTTAATCGCGCCGAGCAGCTTTATGGGCCAACCCGGCGCTGAGACTCACTGCATGGGAATCTGAATGCGGAAGCAAGCACCTTCCAGATCGGAATCCTCAATGCTGAGGGTGCCGCCGTAACTGCTGACGATTTCGTTACATACCGCCAGACCAATTCCCTGTCCCGGTGACTGGGTATCGGCGCGCACGCCGCGCTGGATGATCTTCTGTTTAAGGCTCTCATCAACACCTGGGCCGTCATCTTCTACCAGTATCTGCAGTATGTTGCCCTGATAACCGGCACTGACGTGAACGGTTGAAATACATAGGCGGAACGCATTTTCCATCAGGTTGCCGAACAGCTCCATCAAGTCGCCTTGATTCCCGGGAAACTGCAGTTCTTCCTCTATTTCGGCGCTGAACTTCACCTGTTTGTCTCGGTATACCTTGAACAACATCTGTGCCAGTTGCTCCACCAGAGGAGCAATCGGGGTCTGTTCCTGCTTGAGGCCCTTGCGTCCGAGCATGGCTCGCTTGAGCTGATATTTCACCAGCTGATCCATCTGGCTCACCTGTTCCATGATTTTTTCGCTGCTGGCCTGTTTATCCAGGCTGGCATCATCCGTAATGGCATGTACAGCAGCGAGACGGGTCTTGAGGCTGTGGGCCAGATCATTCATGGCATTTTGATAGCGCTGTTGCTGGGCGCTGGATTGCTGCAGCAGTTGGTTGAGCGCTTGGGTGACGCCTTCCAGCTCCACCGGATAACCGCCCGAGAGTGACTTGGACTTGCCGTTGATGATAGATCTCAACTCATTTCGCATCTGTACTAGTGGCCGCATGCCCCAGTAAGCGGCGCTGATAAGCAGTACCAGTGCCAGTGCCAATACCAGCGCCAGGCGAATATAGGTGCGTTTGGCAAATTGGCTGTATTCCTGCTCCAGTTTGGCCGCATCCTTAAGCACCAACAGGTTGTAGTGAATACCGGCGATATCGACCGACAGCAGATAGGCAAAATAGGCGCGATTATCGGCCATGTTGAGGTAGTAGGGGGGCGCTTCGTTGCGGATTTCATTGAAACGTTCACAGGTATCAAACAGACCTCTGTCCACCGCCAGCGACGAGGTCCATACCTGCTTGAACTTCTCGTCACAGGAGGCGATGACATAGCGCTCCTGTTTGTTGTTCTCCTCAAGCCAGGAGCTGGTATCAGGGATCAGGTCGTGCTCCCTGAGCTCGGCAGCTACCTGAGGGATTTCGGCTATCAGCTGCGCCGTCTCTTCGTTATAGCTGTTTTGCGCATGCAGTATGTTGACCATCCAGGCCAAGCCAAAACCGACCACGGCAATGATCGATAACGAAGTGAGAAACATCCGCGTCAGCAGGCGTTTCTTGGGTTTTATTCTCAATTGCATGGCAGGTTGAATTTGTACCCCTGGCCTCTGATGGTCACTATTGGATTTTCGATACCGTCACGGGTCAACTTCTTGCGCAGTCGGCTCACCATCACCTCAATGGTGTTGGGATCGCCTTCCTTGTCGCCGTAAATAACGTCCAGCAGGCGTTGTTTGGCGACCACTTCATGGTTGTGACGCATTAGGTACTCGAGAATTTGATATTCGAAGGCGGTGATTTCCATCGGCTCACCGTTCATGGTGACTTGCTTGGCGGCGAGATCCAACGACAGGTCTCCGCTGTTGATCACAGGTTTGACGAAACCGGCACTGCGGCGGACCAATGCATCGAGGCGGGCCACCAGTTCCTCTTTTTGAAAAGGTTTGACCAGGTAGTCATCGGCGCCGGCGTTGAGTCCCTCAACTTTGTCTTGCCAGTTGACCCGGGCAGTAAGGATCAGGATAGGGGCTTTGACGTCTTCATCCCGCAGGCGTTGGATAAGCGCAATGCCGTCTTGATCCGGCAAGCCCAAGTCCACAATGGCGACGTCAATGGGGTAGTTGGTTGCCTGGAAAAATCCCTCTTTGGCGGTTCCCGCCACCTGGACCTGATTTCCCAATTCTCCCAGCTGTACCTTGAGGTGATGGGAGAGTAAGGGATCGTCTTCAACAACCAAAATTCTCATATTCTTTACGCCTTTAACTGAAATCCAAACAGTGTACGCAGTTCCCTGGAGCAGCTCAAGCCGAGAGGCTAAATCAAGGGCTTAGGCCAAAGACCCGACTGGCTAAAACAGGGCTATACACTGGCGCGAGTGTATAGCCATTTTACTTAACCTGTGCTGACCTCTGATGTGGATTGTTGAGTAATTGGCCTAAAAAGTAGAAGGTCGTGGTGAGTTGGCGTTATGGCAGGCGGCCGCGGTTTCTCGCTAGCCCATTACCACTCCAGGCGCTCAGCAGAGTAAACAGGGTGACCCCGCCCATAATGAATGCCAGCCTTAGCCAGGGGGCATTCATGGCTTGGCGCATGGCAACATATTCAAAGCCACTCTTGGCCCATACCAGCAAGGCGCCGGCCAATAGGCCGACTTGCAGGATGCGAATACCAACGGCGCTTTTCACAAACAGCACGGTCGGCGCCAACAGGCAGATAGCGGCGGCGATCGTGTGTGAGTATCTGAGAAAATGGGCACCCAGCAGCCAATAAGCAAGACAGAGTAAAAAAACACGCCACCACATAGAAACCTCGAATCGATTGAGTTGGGGCTATTCTAGTCTGTATTTAAAATGCATTCCATTTACTGCTTCACAGTTTGCCACCTGGCTTAAAGGGGAAAGTCCATCAGGCTCTATACCAAGTTTGTGGCTCAATTGTTCTGCGTCAAGCCGTCAACAACCTCAGCAGTATGGCAACCGAGACGGCTAAGAAGATAGCGCCGCAAAGGTAGTCTATATAGCGGCCAAATCTTAATAGGCGTTGCTGCACTCGCTCGTGAGACAGCAGCATGGCCAGCATGGCAAACCAGATAACCGAGAGCAGCGGCAGTAATATAGCGACCAACAGCTTGATCTGATTGCTGACTTCTGGGGTGATAAGGGTGGAAAACAGGGTTACAAAGAACACCAACGCCTTGGGGTTGAACAGGTTGGTCGATAACCCAAGCAGCAGCCCGGCGGCGGCAGACATGGTGTTATCGCTCGCATTGTTGCCAAGGTTATTGTCTACTCTGTTGTTTAACTCCTCGGACTGCATGACTTGTGCATCATTGATTGCTGCCCGGCTGGTTGGCAGTTCATTGGTTTGCGCTTCAGCGAGTGGCCTTGCCGCCAAGGCGCGTTTAAGCCGTGCCTGAACACCAAAAACTCCCATTCCCATCCAACCCAGATAAAGGGCGCCAAAGAGTTGCACCAGCACAAACAGGGTATGCGAGCTTTGAATGGCCAGGCTGACACCTGTGAGGCTCAGGACAGTGTGCACCAATATCGCCAGAGAGATGCCAACGGCGGCCGCCAGTGCGGTGCTGCGCTGCTCTCGGCTGGCAATTTTCAGGATCAATGCAAAATCCGGCCCCGGGCTCGCCAATGCCAGCAGGTGAATGGTGCCCAGGGTCAGCAAAAGATGCAGATCTGTCATAGTCAACTCTATCCTGTAGTGCCTCATTAAGCCGAGGCTGAAAGTGTTTGGGTATAGGGGTAAAAAATGCTCAGCCGCCAAAGGGGGCATGTGGCATTCACAGCATGCGCCGCTGAAACGCCTGTGGAGAAAGCAGGAAGGCACGTTTGAAGGCCTTGTTCAAATGGCTCTGATCGAAGAAGCCGACTTGTTGTGCCACTGAAATCACACTGTCTCCCCTGAGTAGGGCTTTCTTGGCATATTCCAGGCGGATCCGCTTTAAATAGGCATGTGGCGTCATGCCGGTTCTCTGGCGAAACTGCCTAAGCAGTTGGTATTGGCTGAGATCCAGCTCCTTGGCAAGCTGCGGCAACCGAAATGGCGCAGCGGGATCGGCATGAAAGGCTTCTCTTAACCTATCGAGCTGACTCTGACTTAAGGCGTGGGGCTGTCGCTCGGTATTGAGCTGGCGGCCATGCTGGCGCAGCAGCTTTTCTAAAAAGGTGATAACTGCGGCTTCGGGAACCAGGAGATCATTGGCGGCTATGGGTTGTGTCAGCAAATGGTGCAGCTGGCAAAATTCCCGATACAGCGCCGGATGATGCAACAAAGGCGCGGCAAAACTGAAATGCCCCAGGCCGAGATCCCGCGCCAGTTGCTGCAGCCAGTCATGGGGCAGGGACATTACCAGGGCACAATAGCCTTGCTGTTCGCTGCTCTGGCCATCATGGCTGCTGTCGGGATCCAGGGTCGACAGCCAATTAGGTCTCAGGTGCCAGGTTTGGCCACGGTAATGAAAGTCCTGGCCGCCGTGACTGACCACACCGATATGAAAGTCCAGATGAACATGGGGCTCGAAGTGAAAATGTTGAAAACTGGCCCGACTGATCTCCAGTTCGGGATGGGATGGGGCGCGCCAGTAATGGATTTTCTCCTCGTGCATCTTGCTATCCTGGGTAAGAATTTATGTTATCTTAGCGGTCGGTTATCCAGGCCGCCTAGTAAATTATTGCACGGCCGGTATCAAAGTCAGACCTATAAACACCGATAACAGATTGGAGCCCACTGTGAAAGGACAGATCTTAAGAGAAATGAAAGTGCTGAGTGCTATTGAACCTGAATATGAGGTGGAAAGGCGGGTAGCATTTCTTAAGGCCAAACTGCAGGAGGCTCGCAGCCAGACTCTGGTTCTGGGGATCAGTGGCGGGGTCGATTCCTCCCTGGCCGGACGTTTATGTCAGTTGGCGGTAGATTCACTCAATCAAGGTAAAGCCGAGGCTGAATACCGTTTTGTGGCCATGCGTCTACCTTATCTTGAGCAGCGTGATGAACACGAGGCGCAACAGGCGCTGGCATTTATCCGCCCCAGCAAACTGGTGACAGTGAATATTCATGAGGGGGTGAGCGGCATTCATCAGCATGTACTCAGTGGCTTTGACCGCGCCGAACTGGCGCTACCGGATGCCAAAAAGGTTGATTTTGTGAAGGGTAATGTCAAGGCCAGAATGCGGATGGCGGCCCAATACGAAGTGGCAGGGCTGCTGGGTGGCCTGGTGGTTGGGACAGATCACAGCGCCGAAAATGTTACCGGTTTCTATACCAAGTGGGGCGATGGGGCCTGCGACTTGGCGCCGCTTTTTGGCCTGAATAAGCGTCAGGTCCGGCAGTTGGCCGCCTTCCTCGGTGCCTCGGATACCTTGGTATACAAAGCGCCAACGGCGGATCTTGAGTGTGACAACCCGGGTCTTGAAGACGAGGCTGCCCTGGGGTTGAGTTACGATCAGATAGACGACTTCCTTGAGGGTAAGCCGGTTTCCGCCGAGGTGGAAAGCAAGATCATAGCCATTTACAAGGCGACGCAGCATAAGCGCAGGCCTATCCCGACTATTTACGACTAACTGCTCAAATTGAATCGTAAAACGCCGCGTTGATCGCGGCGTTTTTTATGAGGGCTAGCGTAGCGCCTGACGCAGCAGCAGAATACTGGCGTTGGGAAATTGGCGGTAATCCAGGTAGGGGACTTTCCAGCGCCACTGATCCAGCCGCTGTATCCCAGGCGCACCGTTAAGTCTCTGCCCGGCATCGCCGGCGATATTCAGTTGGTGGGCGGCTTGATTGCCAGCGATAAGTGCTATGCCGTTATCGGTTATTAGCTCGGTTGCGCCAATCTCCAGTGCGACCTGGGAAAAGAGCCCCTGCTGCAGAAAACCACGCCAGTCTTCATCCGGGGCAAATATCTTGGCGCAGATCACCAGGATTTTGCGCCAGTGGTTGGAGTTGGCGGCTATCAAGGCCGCGGCGGCATCACTCTGCTGCCAATGCCAGTCAAGTGGCAGTGTTGGCGGATTGGGTAAGTAAACCCGCGCTTTAGCCAGGTCGTTACCAATACGCGAAGGAAATGAAGGCGTTGAGTGTGCGTGCACGTTTGCTCTCTGTTAGACTTTTATGCCAATAGATCTCAGTGAAATGCCGTTTCAGCGCCGCCACTTTGGGGCAGTTCGAGGTAAAGGTCAATGAAAACTCTGCTTATCAGCTCGGGGAAACAGCTTACTATTGCGCTTTTTTATGCTTGTTTCGGTATAGGGCTGGCGCTGACTGTGACCGGGATCTGGTTACTCAACGATCGTGCCGATTTGAGTCCCTGGCATACTCACTTTCTGAGTCATGAGTTTGATCGTCACAAGGGCGTCGAAGACTTCAACGATTATCTCAAGTTGGAGCAGCAACTGTTTGCCGAGCTTGATCAGGAGCTTGGTAAACTTTCCGGTGGCATAAGCTCACCGATAAATCGCTATCACAGCGGCAGCATAGCAGATCCCAAGCGCTGGGCTTTTCCCTGGAATCAAAGTTTCGAGTGGGCCAATGCCGATGCGCAGTTCGGGCTCTTGCTGCTCCATGGTATGTCAGATTCACCCTACGCCATGCATCAGTTTGCCCAGCAGTTTAAGGGGCGCGCTCATGTGTTGGCGCTGAGGTTACCGGGACACGGCACTCTGCCATCCGGCCTGGTGCGCTTGGAATGGCAGGATCTGGCCGCGGCCGTTAAGCTGGCCAGTCGCCATATGAGTCAGGTGCTCAATGGCAAACCTCTCTATGTGATAGGTTACTCCACTGGCGCCAGTCTGGCGCTCAATCATGAGTTGGAAAACCTTCACAAAGGCAGGCCTACTGACTATGAAAAGGTGGTCATGCTGTCACCAGCCATAGGTTTGGCCCCCATGGCGGTCGGCGCGCAGTGGCAGTCGCAGCTGGGTTATATTCTGGGGCTGGAGAAACTCAGCTGGAATACTATTTCACCCGAATATGATCCCTTTAAATACAGCTCCTTCGCCGTTAATGCCGGTGATGTGGTTTATCGCCTGGCGCAGCACAATAGCCAGCGTTTACTGGCTTTACCTGAGAACAAAAAACGCCAGTTGCCGCCGATTTTGGCATTTCAGTCGCTGGTCGATGATTCGGTATCGACGAGAGCTGTGCTGGATAACCTGTTCCTGCAACTGCCCAAGGGAGCCAATGAACTGGTGATTTATGATATCAACCGTAATCAGGTGAACCTCAGTATGACACCTGTGGATCCTCTGGCGGAGATCAGCGGCATACTGGCGCGAACTAATCTGACTTTCCGGGGAACATTGATTGAGAATCAGGTGGGCTTTAGCCATCTGGTGCAGGCCAGAGAGTTTGGTACTCATACTGGGGTAGAAAAACTCGACTTCAAATGGCCTGTGTCTGTCTATTCCTTGTCTCATGTAGCCTTGCCGTTTTCCGCCAACGACAGTCTATACGGTAATCAAATGGCCACAAGCATGGATCGCATTCAAATTGGCGCTGCAGCGTCCCGAGGCGAGCGCGGTGTCATCAGCATTCCGGCCGCCGATATGCTGCGCCAGCGCTGGAACCCTTTCTTCGATTATCAGATGCAGCGGATTGAAGCCTTTTTCAACCAAGATCCTGAGCCGACAGAGTACAGATGACCCGGTTACGTCCCTCGCTTTTGGCTCGGTACAGGTTGGCATCGGCTTCTTTCAACCACACCTCTAGAGAAGGACTGTAGGAGGCGTTGGCAACCAGGGCGCCGATACTTGCGGTGACGCTGATCCTGCGTTGATCTTCGGGGTTGATGATTTCAAGCTCGGCGATCGCTTGACGTATTTCATTTAGGTACTGTTCTATCTTGAAAGGGTTACACATGGGGAGCAGTAGCAACAGCTCTTCACCGCCATAACGGCTGATAAGATCCGAGTCGCGCTTGAATTTTGTCTTAAGTAAATCGGCAACCCGTTTCAAGGTCTCATCGCCGCCCAGATGACCATATTCATCATTGACCCGCTTGAAAAAGTCCAGATCCATCAGCACCACGGCTATGGCCTCCTGATTGCGCTGACACAGACTTTGTAAAGTGGTGAAACTTGCTTCGGCATGGCGCCTGTTGGCAAGCCCAGTGAGGGGATCGGTTTGAGCCAACTGTTTGAGTTTGCGGTTGGCTTGCTCCAGCTCCAGAGTTCGAATAATGACTTTTTCTTCTAGATCCAGCTGGTGGGCCATCAATTGGCGTTGGCTGTCCTTGAGCTCACTGTAGAGGTGAGTGACTTCCACAGGCACATTATGGCCATCTAGCCGCTTATCCTCAGTGAGGCGCATGCCCTTATTGATTTGCTCGGAAATCAATTCCAGTGGTTTGGTCAGGCGTTGGCCCAGCACTCTGGCCACCAGTAACGACAACAACAGGAACAACAACAATAGGGCAAAAGTAAACATAAACTGGCGCTCCACTTCGTGCAGCAGTGGGGCGTAGGGGTCGAGCACAAAAATTTGCCAGTTGTTTTGCAGGCGATACTGGCTGTAGATATATTCCGGGCTGTCATTATCCAGCGCCTTTAGGTTAAGCATGGGCAATAAAGAGCTGTAGTGCTTGCCACTTTGGCGGTAGTTGAGTTGCTCGAGTTTGGGTAAGGCCAACGCCTTGGAGGCGTAAATAAGACGCATATTTTCATCGACAATAAACATCGACTGATTGGTCTGTTCCAGAAAGTCATTATCCAATTCGCTGAAACGATTGAGATTTAGCGAACCTTCTACTATACCGATAACTTGTGGGCCTGTGGCCAGGTACAGTGGGCTGCTGATGGCGACTATGGCATCTGAGCCAAAGCCCCGGCCGAGAAATACAGGAGAAATAAACAGGCGTTCATTGAAAAACGCCTGCTGAAAGTAGTCTCTGTCATTGATCCTCTTCTCACTGCCTTCAAGTTCCTCGAGCCCATTGATGGGGCTGGCCTGCACTATACCGCCATCGCCGTTGGCAATCAGCATGGTTAAAAAGCCGGGGTTGAGTTTGTGCAGCCGTGACAGCATCCGCTGCAACTCATCCGGGCTGGGAGAACTATGTTTAATAAGTTCGGCGGCGGTAGCAATAACCGATTTATGTCGCTCCAGATAATGCTCTA
This sequence comes from Shewanella carassii, assembly GCF_019670705.1. Lineage (NCBI taxonomy): Bacteria > Pseudomonadati > Pseudomonadota > Gammaproteobacteria > Alteromonadales > Shewanellaceae > Shewanella > Shewanella carassii. The sequence goes on along the minus strand of NZ_AP024618.1, from coordinate 2,559,417 downwards.
CCGCCAGGCCGATATTCTTGGCGGTTTCATGTAAGTGTTTACCCAAGATCTGTTGCTGCTTATTGACCCAGTAATAATTGAATACCAGGGTAGAGAGCATCAGGCTCAGGTTAAGCAGCAGTAAAAAGCTGTAGAAGAGTTGATTGCCAAAGCCGCTGCGCTTGGCGGGTAGCTGTGGTTTGGTTAGGCGCGTCAACGCTGGGGTTACCAGTAAAATCAAGCAGCCCAAGGTGATATAGACCATGGCATTGACCGATTGCTTGATGACGACGAAGGGAATGTATTCAGATGGTAAGTCGCTGAAAAGGTGTAGGTAACCATATATGAGCGGCATCCCCAACAACAACCAGAAACCGGCGCCTCCGTAAAACACCGGGACACGCTTCATCCGGGTGATGCCCAGCACCAGTGCCTCGAGACAGAAGAGTAAATAGACGTGCGGGCTGTCCCATTGCAACATCAAGGAGGATACGCTGATGGCGGCGGTGAGCAGGGCATACCAAGGTCCCAGTAAGATGGCGACAATCACATAGAGGGTATTACCCAACACCAGTTGCACGTTGGCAAACAAGGGGATAGGGAAGCTGTTGCAGGCAAAACCTATCAGGCCGGCCATCAGACTCAGCAATAGGGGTTGTCGATACCAGGGCAAGTGGGTCAAGTTAGTTCCAACTTCAGTCTGGAGTAAACGAATGGTTAATGACAAATGCTAGAGCCAAATGGTTTATTTAACAATAAGTTTTAAAAACTTGTCTCAATCGTATCCAATCGCTAATTCGAGCTGGTAACTAACGGCAGCACGTCTTGGTGGGAGAGGGGCCGGATTTGCTAGTAAAAGCTGCCAGGCTGATAGAGACGATATAGCTGAGGATAGCGGATGGGAAATGTATCAAGGCGCCTTTGATATCACAACAAAGCGCCTTGATGTGTTTGACAGCCTTATTCGCCCTTGAGGCGCCGATCCAGTTGATCTTTCAGGTTGGCCGGTACGCCTTTGATCAAAATGGTATCCGAGACAGGATCATAGATGACCCGCTCGCCCAGATGTGAGCTGTCAAAGCTTAGGGTCAGGCCGCCACCGGTGCCGGAGAATTTCTTCAACTGCCTCAGGGTAGATTTATCGGCCGGAAACTCCTCTTCCAAACCGTAATCACCGCCAACGGCGAAGTCATAAAAGGAGTCCATGCCGGATTCGGCCAGTTCATCGGCTAGATCCTTGAGCATGACTTCACTGCCGCTGTCGACCTGGGAGGTACAGTATTCAAACACCCGGTCGCGGCAGGTTTGACGCTCTTCTTTGGTCAAGTCGCCGCCACCGACAAAGTCTTCCACCGCCTGCATCAGGGTCTTGCTCTGCTGCTTAGGGTTCACCCCTTCGACGCAGCCCATAAAGTCGAGGAAGAAGTCGGCCACCTTGCGTCCCGCTCTGCCGCGGATAAAGGAGATATATTTGCGTGACTCACTGTCGGCCTGCCATTCGGTGAGGTCGATTCGGGCCGCCAGTTGGATGTTATTCAGATCCAGGTGGTCGTTTTGCGACAGCTCCATATCATCCAGCACTGTCATTGACGATTTGGCGTTCAGCAGTGCCACAAACAGATAGTCGCTGGCCATAAAGGTGTAGCAAGCCAGCAGCAAAAAGCCGCCTTGGCTGAAGTCATACTTGGAGAGTTCTTCCTGCAGCAGTTTGCCCGCAGTGGCTGAGAACTCTACAAAGCCTTGCTGCCCATCGCGATAGGACTTGAGCGCTTCCTTGAAGGCGGGATTGGCTTCGCCATCATCACCGGGGACACCAAAATAGCCAAAGCCTTTTCCCGCTTTGCTGGAGTAACTCTGGTGCAGCTCATCAAGCATGGTCTCAACGGCCTGGCTGTTCAGCAGTGGTTGAGGGCGCAGACGGCAGCTGAGCTGGCCTTCGCCATTTTGGGTGATTGCGTGAATAATCGCTTGTTCGACGTGAATACTCATAAGCCCCGATAGTGATACTCTGTTGTAAATCCGCTATTATATGCCGCTAATCCTTATCTGAGTGAATCATTTTTTATTTATGGCTATCCAATCAAAATATACCAATGCGCAAGTTGAATCTCTGATCGCCGAATTGCTGGCTGTGCTGGAAAAACACCAGGCTCCGACCGATCTTGGCCTGATGGCGCTGGGGAATGCGGCTTCGCATCTGCTATCGACCAAAGTGCCCAAGGAAGCTCGTCAGCAAGTAGCGGAGCAATTTGCCAAAGCATTGACACAATCCCTGCGTTGACTTGTCACAACTGAAATGCGTTAAATAGTGGCGTTGTAAGTCAAAAAGCAGATAATAACAATCAATGTAAGATACACAGGCACTTACAAAAAAGCGGATCCATATGGTCGAGCGAACAAAGCAGTTGGGCAAGGATAAAGTTTCACGCCTTATCAATTGGGGGCACTGGTTTGCCTTCTTCAATGGCTTTTTGGCCATGATAGTCGGCAGCCGATATCTGGACAGTGTCGGCTACCCGGAAACCTGGATTGGTTGGGGCTACCTTGGCGTCAGTACCATAGGCCATTTCAGCTTTCTGGCGTTTATTGTCTATCTGGTATTGCTGTTTCCCGTCACTCTGCTGTTGCCTTACTCGCGTATCCTTCGGGGATACGCGGCAGTGGTGGCCACCCTAGGCCTGTGTATCATGCTTTATGACACCATAGTCTATGACGACTATGGTATGCATTTGAGTCCCTTTGCCGTTGATCTGGCCTGGGCCGACCTCAACAGTCTGCTGCATGGCACCTCTTATATCGTCACTCCCCTTGGGATCCTGGCGCTGGAGTTGACCGCCGCCAACTTTATCTGGAAGCGGATCGAGAAAATTCAAAGGCGCAACTATGGCAACAAGGTGGTGGCCTTTATCGGGGTTTGCTTTGTCAGCAGCCATCTTATTCATATCTGGGCCGATGCCGCCGATGTCACCGAAATTACCCGTTTCGATGATGCCTACCCGTTATCCTATCCGGCGACGGCGCGCACCTTTATGGAAAACCACGGTATAGATGGCTCCAGCAGCTTGAAGGTGGATACTGAAACCAGCTTTAAATACCCAAGGGCGCCGCTGACCTGCAATGCAGAAGAACATCCCAATGTGCTGCTTATTGCCATCGACAGCCTCCGGGCCGATATGGCCGACGAGCAGACTATGCCGTTTTTCAGTCGCTACAGTAAACAAAACCATGCGTTTATGAATCATCTTAGCGGCGGCAATACCTACCGCAGCGGCATGTTTTCACTGCTTTATGGCCTGCAGGGCAGTTATATGGATGCGGTGGAGCTGAATTACACCAGCCCCTTGCTGGGGCAAAGCTTCAAGCAGCAGGGTTATAATCTGGGGCTGTTTACCAACAGAAGCAATTATGCCGAGGCGCGGCCTCAGGCAATATTCCGTGATTTTGATACTCATATTGCCGAAGATGCGAGTGGCAGTGCCATGGCCGATATTCAAAGTATCGACAGTTTCAAGCAGTGGCGAGCCCAGCAACAAGCCCCTTGGTTTGCGCTTTTGAACCTCAAATCGCCGGAAGACTATGATACGCCAGTGGGCTTCCTCGGGGTGCAGACAGTCAAACCCGACCACGCCCTCAAGCCAGCGCAGAAAGTGTTGTTCAATCAATATCGGCAATCGCTGAACTTTATCGACAAACAGCTGGAGCAACTCTTGTCTGCTATGCCGGAAAACACCCTGGTGATTATCACGGGAGTCAATGGCAAGGTGTTCACCAGTAACGCCGATGAAGCCAGACGTGATTTGTCACCGGCTAATGTCAGTGTGCCACTGGTGATCCATTGGCCCGTTGGTGGTCATATACAGGCCAAATATCGCACCAGCCACTATGGTTTGGTACCCACCTTGATGAGCCAGGTGCTGGGCTGCAGTAATCCACCGACAGATTACAGCGCCGGACGCCACTTGCTGCAGCCCGACAGTCTCACCTGGGTCTATGTCGGTGATGCCAGAATTTTTGCCATCTATCAGCAATCGGAGATCACTGTGATTGACCGTCATGGTCAATATCGTATCTATGACAAGGCTTATCAGAATCGCCTAGACAAGAAGATGAGTGCCCCGGAACTTATCGAAGTGATGCGCGAAGGGCGGCGTTTGTACAACCATTAAGCGCCGCGGATTAAAGACTGAACGATAGAGGAAAAACAGGCCACAAACTAGGCAGTTAAACTAAAAAACCACAGATGGAGCTTGCACAGCTTCGCGACTGTTGGTAAAGTTCTGCCTCGTTGAGACGGCACACTGCGCCAGCCGCTCAAGACAAATATCGGTATGTAGCGCAGCCTGGTAGCGCACTGTCATGGGGTGTCAGGGGTCGGAGGTTCGAATCCTCTCATACCGACCAATTTCTCTAAGATAGTCAGTCATTTGAAATATAGTGACTGGCTATTTTACTTTATAAACTCTGTACATGTACATCGACCGTGTACACAACAAAGTAACTCCAAGCTCATTTTAACGTTTACCGATTCAAATAAAGATCCCATAGGACTAAACACGCCTCTAAGATTCGCGTAAATTTGTACAGCCTCTATTGCGTCCTCAACCATATATTGACACCTGAATCACAATCTGAACCTGGGCTCTTCCATCCATGCTGACTAAGGCACTTGCCCCCTAGTTAATCATCAACATAGCCCCTTAAGTTCAGAGCCTGCTTATATTGATGCTCTATGGATCGCAGCCCCAAAACAACAAGCATCTAGTTTACAGCGAGTTAGAGGTACACAATTCCAAATAAACGTTCTTTTTAAAAATTCTAAGGAAGGTGCGAATAAGTCCGAGATGTGAGATCTTCGTATCGTGACTTGAACCATGGATGAGTAACCGGATGAACCAGCAACTGACTTTTGCCGACAGTGAGTTTTCCAGTAAACGCCGCCAAACCCGCAAGGAAGTCTTCCTTGGCAGAATGGATGACCTGCTCCCTTGGGACAAATTACGTGGCGTTATCGAACCTGTTTATCCCAGGGCAGGCAATGGTCGCAGACCTTATCCGCTGGAAACGATGTTGCGTATTCACTGCATGCAGCAATGGTATAACCTGAGCGATGAGGCCACGGAAGACGCTCTTTATGAAATCGCCTCTATGCGTCAATTTGCCCGTCTGTCACTGGATAAAGCCATTCCTGACCGTACTACCATCATGAATTTCAGGCACTTGCTGGAGCAGCATAAGTTGGCGCGCAAAATCTTCAGTACAGTGAATCAATGGCTAGCGGAGTGTGGCGTGCTGATGACCCAGGGAACATTGGTCGACGCTACCATCATTCAAGCGCCCAGTTCCACCAAAAACAAAGACAATGCCCGCGATAAGGAAATGCATCAAACCAAGAAAGGTAATCAGTGGTATTTCGGTATGAAAGCGCACATCGGCGTGGACGCCCAAAGCGGTTTGACCCACAGCCTGGTGACAACCGCGGCCAACGAACACGACCTTAACCAGGCAGGAAATCTATTGCACGGAGATGAGGAGTTTATCTCTGCGGATGCGGGTTATCAGGGAGCTGAAAAACGTGAAGAGCTGAGCCTTGTCAGCGCAAATTGGCTTATCGCCGACCGCCCTGGAAAGGTGAATGCGCTGAAGAAACACCCACGAAAGAACAAACGAGCTATCCGCTACGAGTACCTGAAGGCCAGTATCAGAGCCAAGGTTGAACATCCATTTCGGATCATTAAATGCCAGTTTGGCTTCGTCAAAGCGAGGTACAAGGGACTGGCTAAAAATGACAGTCAAATGGCAATGTTGTTCACACTGGCGAACCTGGTTCGAGTCGACCAAATGATACGAGCACAGGCGAGATCTACCTAAAATTTGGGAATTGGCCTGAAAAAGGGCCTAAATCAGCAGAATAAAGCCGACTTTGGGCTCAATAGTGGGAATTTGAGTGTAGGAAGCCAAAAAAGATGCACTTAGGCATCAACTTGGAAGATAGGTACAACTTAATCGCAGCTTCCCTAATTTATGGCATCTCAAAATTCCGACACAGAACTATCGGCGATATCTCTCTCAAACTCGCAATTAGCCACTATAAAAGTGAGTTGAATCAGTCTCTCTTCCCCTGTTTAATGTAACGGTAAAGAGTGGCCACACCGATCCCTGCGGCCTTCGCAGCGGTCTCTTTACTCAGCCCCTTGCCTACATACTCCATAGCCATTTGGCATGCTTTCAGTGTTTCTGGTGAAGCCTGACGCCCTTTCATCTTACCTTCAGCTACAGCCTTAGCCATACCAATAGCGGCCTTCTCTGCCTGTAACTCTCTCTGCATTTGATCAACAGCAGACAAGACTGTGAACATCAATCGCCCTGTAGCAGTACTAGTATCAACCACAGAGCCACCTAGGTTGTATACGACAAGGCCTATATCTCTCCGATTCCAATCTTCTACCAGCATGATTAGGTCTGCCGTATTTCTACCAAGGCGTGATAAGTCATACACAACCACTTTGTCACCTGACACTAAACGGTCATCCAAGGCCCTGAATGCCTCTCTATTGAGGTCTTTGCCTGTGGCCTTGTCATGATATACCTGAGCATCTGGGTAGGCCTTAGATAATGTCTCGAGCTGGCCTGTGATGTTCTGCTTATTGGTAGATACTCGTGCATAGATATAAGTGGTCATAATTGTCTCGCCTATCAAATGATAGGTTAAATGACAAACCTATCACTTAACCTTTATCAACACAAAAATGATAGGCCAATATCACAATACCAATAGACTATAGTCAGATGATAGAAAGGCATTATTGATAGAAATATCGTGATCGAGGATAAACAGAAGTAGCAAAAGGCAAGCAAATATAGCCACCAGCTAGATGTTCCCTAGCCAGTGACTACTGTTAGATACATTGATTAGACTATTCAGAGCAGAATATGACGTATCTGTGACCAAGCTCCCCTATGGGGGAAAAACACCTTCTCCTTCGGTGAAATATTGCTCATACAATAGCTCATCATTTTTTAGTGATTTAGGAAAATTTGAATAACCTAACAACAATGACGACTAAGTACCGTTTAACAAAAATACTAAAGATTGTATTTACTCTTCATCTCACTAGAAACAATCTGCGCATCAAACGATCTTGCATCAGGCTGTTTGCTATTCACACATTCTAATTTTAGCTTTGCAGAAGGCATACTTGTTTCCCAAGTCAAGCCTGACGGCTCCTTTATTACGGAGCTACTATGGGCCTCTGACCTCAAAACGTTATAAAACGAATAGCCACTTTCTAGACACAACTCTGCTCCTTTCAATTTGACAAAATCTCTCGCCTGATCGACTGATGTATATATATTTCCTGAGAAACTAACCTCGAACACTTTTTCATCAAACTGGCTGTAAGATAGTCCACCTGTCGTACCGACAGACTGATAAGGAGTTGCACATCCAACTAAAGTTAACGCAAAAATAACGCCTAAATAAGATTTCATAACCACTCTCAAAAAACTTTATAACTTACTGAGTTAACGCCTAAAGCGATAACTACTTATCACAATTTTCCATTAGATGAACGATATCTTTGGCCTTCAGGTGCGTATATTTGAATAACATCCCAATATCTCTATGCCCAGATATGACTTGTAGTTGTAACGTACTAAACCCCATGTTCGCATACCGAGTTATTGCACTATGTCTAAGGGAGTGAAAGCACAGCTCTTTAGGAAGCCTCAGACGATCACATGAGCGCCTAAAGGCTTGGCTCACTGTGCATGGCCTGCTTGTGAACAACCGCTCTCCAGTGGTCAATTGAGAGGCTTTTAGAAGGACATCTAAAGCCCTAGAGTTCAAAGGCACATCTCTACTATGTCCGTTCTTTGTATCAACCAATCTCAGAGTCTTGCGTTGCCAATCTATACAGCTAGCCGTGATACTCAAACACTCACTTCTGCGCATTGCAGTCTCCCAGCTGAGGACAACGAGCGGCCTCACTTTGGGTGCTATATCGTTAAGTATCATTTGGTATTGAATGGGTGAAAGAATCAACTCTCTGGCTTTGCCTGCTTTCGGTAGTTGATATTCAGCCAGAAGATTAGGCAATCTAGCCATCTTTAGGATTCTTGATAATAGCTGCAATTCCAATCTGACAGTTGAGCCAACTACTGTTCTGAGCCTATTTGCAACATACCTATCGAGATCAATGGCTGTGACCATACTTAGCTCTGAGGGCAATCCTCTAATCAGGTTAGCCAATCGGTATCTTGATGCTTCAGTTCCTCCCCTTCCCTTCAGTGTATCCAGATAAAGCTGGCCATAATATGCCAACGTGTAAGCATCTGGAGAGGTCTCAGAACCTTCCATCTGGCTTGCCCATAACTCGGCCTCAGGTTGAGACTTAAAGGTCTTGGTGATCGCCCTATGGCCTCTCCTACGGATCATCACATTGATATTGCCGCTAGGTAGGATTCTAAAAGTCGCCATGTACATACCCTCATTGTGTACACGACTGATTATCTTTTCAGGTCAGACACTTAGACATTAGCGAGGTTAGTAGCTGGTATGTCATGGGGTGTCAGGGGTCGGAGGTTCGAATCCTCTCATACCGACCACATTCAAAACAAAAAAGCCCAATCAACAGATTGGGCTTTTTTGTGCCTGTCTTTTTTGCATCAGTCTTTTTATCTATGTTTGGTCAGCCGCGAAGTCAGTAGTCTTGTTGGTTTATGCTGCTGTGCCTGTTAATGGTCAAGGTTCCCAAGCCAGGAGAATGAACTGCGGATAAAGCGGTCGGCATCCCGGGACTGCCCTGAAACAGGCAAAAGTCCAGCTCGGTAAGCCATGGCGCTATGGGGCTGTTGGGCGAGTCTACCAATTCGCCGAGCAGTAGTTGGTCGAAATGCAGATCACGGCGTTTTTTCGCCAGTTCTTCGGTCGCGTAGCTTAACGCGTTAGGGAAGGCTTGCTGCTAATCTTTGATAAACAGATGGTGCAATGAGTTGGGCGCCAGCAAGTCTCTGACTTCACCGAGGGCCATGACTTCCTCGAGTAGTTCGTCGCTGAGCGCTATGGGGGAGTGCAGCCAAAGCGCGCCATCATCAAGCCTGACCACTGTCATCCGGGTAGTGGATGGCAGACCAAAGAAAGGCACTGTCTTGCTTGCCACTATCCAGATGTTATCACCGAAGGGGTTGAGTCTGTGATTGGGCATTGCGGTTTCTTGGTATCGCCTAATGGCATTATCATCTAACGCCGATGATCCCGCTAGTTGTCAATGTCACTCCTGCGGGGCTTTTAGCTCCCTCAAGTAGCGGTAAATGGTGTGCACCGAAATATCCAGCCGCTTGGCGGCCACCTGGGCGCTATCCTTGAGTTCAAAAATGCCGGCATCGAACAGGCGGGTCACGATTTCACGGTTTTTTTTCGATGGCGGGATCTGTTCACAGTGGCGTACTTCTTGATTGACCTTGTCTATGGTGCTGTGCAGCGTTTCCTCAATATTGACGGCGAATACTTCTGACGTACCGCTGTGCTCTGTAAGCGGGGATTGTTGCGGCAGCATGGAGCGCAACACAGACATCAAAGGCGCATCCATATCCGTGTTGATACACAAAAGGCCTATGGCCATCTGTTTTTCGTTGCGGATAACCGTGGTGATGGATTTTAGAGTCTTGCCATTACCGCTTTGGCTCAGATAAGTCTCGGAGATATCCTGGCCGCGCTTGAGTTTTTCCAATGCCAGATTGGTAATAGGTGCACCGACACGGCGGCCGGTAATATGGCCGTTGGCTATTTTGATGACCGAGGGGTTCTCTCTATCCAGGCTGTGTAAAACCACTTCTGTGTGTGACCCATACATGGTGGCGATACCGTCGACCACATTTTTGATGGCGTTGAGTATCTCCATGTCTTTGGGAGTTAACTTGTGAAGTTTCACCGCTATCCTTGTGTGAAAGCCCGGTTATTGCCGGGCACTGGAGCTTAGGCAGACATGATACTGATAATGGTATTGTCGGTCGACACCATGCCATCACAGATCATCTGTCCCAGATTCTTGATCGTTTGTTCGACATCGGCGGCGACTATGCCCTGCGTCGATACGGCATGTTGGTTGAGCGCCATCAAAAATGCTCGTACAGCCGCGCTGGACGAGGTGCTGACCTTCATGGCACAGGAAGCTTTGGCGCCGTCACAGACCATGCCAGTGCTGTCACTGATGACATTCTGAATGGCGTAACAGCTTTGTTCAAAACTGCCCCCGGCAAGATACACCATGGCCATGGCCGCCGCGGCACTGGTCACTGTGTTGCCGCAAAAAGCCGACAGTGGCGGGTAGTGGGACTTGATGTAAATGGCGCCGAGGTGGCTCATGATAAGTGCCCGGGCCAGCTGCTCTTCACTGCAGCTGAACTTCTTGGCGGTGACCACTACTGGCACAGTCGCGGCTATGCCCTGATTGCCACTGCCAAAATTGCTCATGGCCGGTAGGCTAGCGCCACCCATGCGCGCATCCGAGGCGGCGGCCGTGTACATGACTATCGAATTGAGTAGATCGTCACTCAGCAAGCCGATATCGATATTTTTCTTCAGCGTTCGGCCCACTTCCAGACCATAGGCCGAATTCATGCCTTCGTCGGACAAGCGGGAGTTAAGATCGGACGCCGCCAGAATAAATCTTATTCGGTTAACATCTACACCGGTGGCAAACTCATAGATTGCGGCAATGCTGATATCGACGCCGTTGCATACCGAAGCAGTACTGCCTTGGGCTGAGGCTTCGGCCTGATACAGCAACTGGCCATCGAACCATTTCTCGGTAATTCGGGTATGGCTGCCACTGATAACGATTTTAACCTGGTGTTTGTCGTTGGCAGCGGTTACCGCGCAATAAATAAACTCGTCTGCTTGAATACGGGATATCTTGACCATGCCGGTATCAATAAGCGCCTGGGCCTCGGCCACTTGCGCCGGGTTGATATTTGCCAGCACTTCAAGATCGGCATTGGCATCGCCGCCAAGGGCTCCTGCTGCTGCGGCAATGGCCAGGCCTATCTTGCCGGTACCGGGGACAAATACGCCCATGGCGTTTTTGTAGAGGTTATCCGAAACCTGAACCTCCAGGTTTAAAGGCTTGGTACCAAGCGTTTCAGTGGCGACAGCGGCGGCATAGGCTGCGGCAACAGGCTCGGTGCAGCCCAGCGCAGGGCGCACAACTTGATTGAGGATAGCTATATATTGTTGCCACTGTGGTTTCATGACTGGGTTCCGACGAGTCTGAGTTGGGGATAGGCAAGGGCTTGGATTGCGGTCACTGTACCAATATGGCCCATAATCCCTTGAGATAACTTGCAACTATTTTTGAATGCGTTTCGGCTTAACGATGCAATTATTTGCATACCAAGGCTGTTGTGCAAATTTATTTTGCCATTAATGAGACGGCAATTGTTGCTAGTGTGACTCACATCTTGTAATTGATGGCGTTTTTCATTTAATCCTTTGATATCAACAAAATTGCAAAAAAGAATGGCTGCCCAGTTAAAGTGCTGCAACTTTTTTTGCAAAAAATAACAAGCAGTATCCAATAATATTTAGGGTCGTTATATGAAAACTGACACTTTGGCACCAGAGTGGGGCGCGGTCATTACTCGGAATGATACGCAGGCATGGAAGGAGGCGACCCGGTTTGACAGTACTGATTGGGGTTGGATCATCATGTCGATCGGCATGGCCATAGGTGCAGGTATCGTCTTTTTACCTGTGCAGGTGGGTTTAATGGGACTGTGGGTGTTTCTCTTGTCTGCCCTTGTCGGTTATCCGGCCATGTATATGTTTCAAAGGTTGTTTATCAATACCTTAGCCGAGTCCCGTGAGTGTCGGGATTACCCCAGCGTGATTGGTGATTATCTGGGGAAAAACTGGGGCATATTTCTCGGTGCCCTCTATTTTGTCATGTTGGTGATCTGGGTGTTTGTCTACTCGACGGCGATCACCAATGACAGTGCCTCTTTCCTGCAAAGTTTTGGAGCCACCAAGAATCTGTTGTCTGAAAACCCCTTCTATGGTCTGGGGCTTATTTGTCTTCTGGTTGCACTGGCTTCCCGCGGCGAAAGCCTGCTGTTCAAGATTTCGACCCTTATGGTGCTCACCAAGCTTGGGGTGGTCGCACTGCTTGGGCTGATGATGGTCGACAAGTGGGATATCAATAATATCGGCGCTGTGCCCACTAGCACAGATTGGATCCGCGATGCGGTAGTAATGCTGCCATTTACCTTGACTTCGATCCTGTTTATTCAAAGCCTCAGTCCCATGGTGATCTCTTACCGTGCCAGGGAGAAATCTATCGAGGTGGCGCGCTTCAAAGCGATGCGGGCGATGAACATAGCTTTCGGGATCCTGTTTGTTACTGTGTTCTTTTATGCTGTGTCTTTTACGCTGGCGTTGGGGCATGAGCAGGCGGTAAAAGCCGAGCAGGAAAATATTTCCGCCTTGGCGATAGTGGCGCAGGGGATGCCCGGCCAAACGCTGAAGCTCTTGAGTCTGACACTGAATATCTTTGCGGTGATGACGGCCTATTTCGGGGTCTATTTGGGTTTTCGCGAAGCGTGTCAGGGGATCACCATGAACCTATTGCAGCGGGTTATGCCCAAGGAGAAGATCAACACCAAGCTGGTGGGCTACGGCATCATGGTATTTACCATATTGCTATCCTGGAGTGCCATTGTGTTGAACGCCCCAGTGCTGAGCTTCACCTCTATCTGTAGTCCAATATTCGGCTTGGTTGGCTGTTTGATCCCGGCCTATCTGGTTTATCGGGTGCCGGCGCTACACAAATACAAGGGCGTTGGCCTGTACGTGATTATCGCTACAGGGATCCTACTGTGTATCTCACCCTTCCTGGCATTCAGTTGATTGACTTGAAGTTTGGATGTTAAAGAATCGAGTGAAGAACGCCCCGCAATGCGGGGCGTTGTCAATGGCGCGATAGCAAATTTACCACAAGGGGTTAGGCCAAAACTTATGTGAAGAGCTCAGGCCTTGTCCTGCTGCTGCAGAAAGTCGTGAAACTCTTCTTCATAGAGATGAAACAGCACTAGGGTAACGGCAAAGATGATAGGACCGTAGATCAGGCCGATAAGCCCGAAGAGCTGCAGTCCTCCCAGCAAAGAGAAGAAGATCAGTAAGGTACTCATGCCGGCAGAGCCTTGCATCAGAATCGGCCTTAGGAAGTTATCGATAGAACCAACCACCAATATCCCCCAGGCACAGAGGAACAGGCCCCAGCCCCAATCGCCGGTCAAGGCCAGATAAAGCGCGGCTGGCACCCAGATAAGTGCGGTACCCACCACAGGGATAAAAGAGGCGAACGCCATCATGCAGCCGAGGAATAATCCGGGCAGGCCGACTATGGCCATGGCGATACCTCCGGCAAAACCTTGGGCCAGGGCGGTGAGGAAGGAGCCGAGTACTGCCGACTTAGCCACTTTTTCCACCTCATCGAGAATTTTATCCTCCTGGCTGCGGGACAGGGGGATCACATGTCTGAGGCTGGTAATTATCTGTTCGTTATCCCTGAGGAAGAAAAACAGTACGAACAGCATCAGGGAGAAGTTGACAAAGAAACCAGTGATATTGCCGAGCAATGCTGTACTCAGGCCGACCAGGCGAGTGCTGAGCTCCGTAAGCGCTGCGGTAGCTTTTTGCAATATTTCCTGCGGATCTATGCTATCGAACGGCAACCATTTATTGGTTAGCGCCAGCGACGATTGTACCCAGGGATGCTCCAGCAACTCTTTGGCGCCACCATGAGTCAGCCATTGATAAGCCTGAGTGGCAGAGCTGACCCCTTGCTCAATCACGGAAATCAGCATAAACAGCAGCGGGATAAGTATGATTACCGTCAGCAAAACACAGGAAAGCAGCGCGCTTAGATTGGGGTGATTGGGGAGTTTCGCTTCGATGCGCTTGTGCACGGGTAAAAACAGTAAGGAAACGATAAATCCCAGTAGAATCGCGCCCAGATAGGGAGCGACCAATAGATAACAGGCATAAGCCGCAATGGCCAAAGCGGCGAGGATTAACCAATGGCGGGGTTCGACCCGAAAACGTACGGACACGGGAATTCCTTGTTAATTCAAAAAGTATGTTGAGTTTGCCATCTGTGTGGCGGGGGCCACATGCTTGGACCCGGACTCGAGATGACGGCAGCTATTAAACCACGGAGCGGCAGCGCAAGAGAAGAACTGCATAAGCTATTGGGCGCAAATAAGTTTGGGGTGGCGAAATGTTTCCTTCTAGGGCGCAGAACATGCCAAATTTGCCATCGGGGAGTCGGCATATAGTGCCGTTTGTTTTTTAACGCCTGAGTATTTGCTGAACGTAAGCAAAATAGAGCGAGTTTCCGATAGGATTGGACTCCTGAATGAGGCATTATGTCGGGGTTGCCGGTGAAGTTTATGCCGGTTGTGTCGATGTTAACTCCGGCTTACCGGCCTTACCCAAGTGTGCGGGAAGTGCTCTTGAGGAGGCCGTAAAGAACCGGCGTGAGGTTAAGGGAAGACCATGTCATTTAATCAATCTTTGAGTAAAGGCAAGAGCGAAGCGGCCCAAGAGGGAACTCTGACATCCAATAACCGGGTCAGTAAAAAAGATATGCGGATAAGCGCGGCTCGCAGGCGAATAGAGGATATTCGAGAGCAGATGGCCTTGTCCCGTGAGTTGGGGGTGGGAGTGTCGGCAGATGAGCTGGACTTTGACTGACAGCCAAGCTATTACTGTCCTTGGAAAGCCCGCATTCAAGCGGGCTTTTTGCTGTTCAAGCCTGCATCGCGGCGTGATAACGCTCGAAGGCCCGTTCGAGGTCGGCAATCAAATCGTCCGGATCTTCCAAACCTATATGCAGTCTCACCAAGGGCTTGCTGCTGTCCCACTGGGTTGCCGTGCGCAATTTCTCTATGCCGGATATCGCCAGAATAAGGCTCTCGAAGCCACCCCATGAAAACCCCATCTTGAAGTGTTCCATCCCTTCGACGAAGGCGGTCATCGCTTGGCGGTTACCCTCTTTGAGCACAAAGGAAAATAAGCCATTGGCGGCGCTGAAGTCACGCTGGAAAAACTCGTGACCCGGGCAACTGGCAAACGCCGGGTGGCGCAGGTGATCCACTTCCGGGCGCTGGGCCAGGAAATTGGCCACTTTGAGAGCATTTTTTTCATGTTGCGCCATTCTTACCCCCAGGGTTCTCAGCCCCCTGGCAGCCAGAAAGATATCGTCCGCAGAGGTGCACTGGCCCATGAGATAGCTGTTCTCCCTCAGGGTATCCCAGTGTGCTTCATTGGCGGTCGCCGTACCCAGCATCACATCCGAGTGACCCACTATGTACTTGGTGGCGGCCTGAATCGAGATATCGACGCCCATCTCAAACGGGCGACAATTGATGGGGGAGGCCCAGGTGTTGTCCAGCATGGTGACCAATTGATGTTCATGGGCGATACGGCACAGGGTCGGCACATCCTGGACTTCCATGGTGATGGAGCCGGGAGACTCCAGAAACAGCACTTTGGTATTGGGGCGGATAAGCTCGCGGATACCGGTGCCAATCAAGGGGTCATAGTAACTGGTTTCGATCCCCAGCCCCTTGAGCAGCTTGTCGCACAGATCCCGGGTGGGCTCGTAGACACTGTCTACCATCAGCAAGTGATCGCCGGCCTTCAGAAAAGACAGCAGGGCACCACTGATGGCCGCAGAGCCTGAAGGGTAGAGCGCAGTGCCAACACCGCCTTCGAGTTCGGCAATGGCCGCCTGAAAGGCAAAGTGAGTCGGAGTGCCGCGGCGGCCATAGAACATCTCCCCTTTGGCGCGATTGGCCGTGGCGTGGCGCATCTGTTCCATGCTGTCAAATACAACGGTTGATGCTCGAAACACGGGAGGATTGATCACTCCCTTGCTCCACTTTTTGTCCCGGCCGAGTGAGACCAGCTTGGTGGCTTTCTTCATGGATGCAACTCTTGTTTGTGATGGCGGGGCGGGCGCCCCTTTGAGGCATCTTAACATTGAATCTTGTCATTGCCAGTGCGGTGGGCTTGAGACTTGTTCAAGTTGGCCGCTGCTTAAAGCAGCGGCAGGCTGACCCGAATTTCGACACCCGAGCCATCGCTCAGGTTGCTGGCACTGATATGGCCGCCATGGAAGGCGGTGATAAGCCTGGCGATATAAAGTCCCAGTCCCAGATGAGGTTTGGACTGCATCGTTTGCGGCCGCACTGAGACCATGGACTCGAAGATCTGCTCGGCCATGTTTTCCGGCAACAGTGGCCCTTGGTTTTCCACCCTGAGCAGGGCCTGTTTGCCCTGCACCTTGAGGCTGATGCGGATATCGGTATCGGCTTTGCTGAACTCAATGGCGTTGCTGACCAGCTTATCCATCAGCTGGGCGATATATTCAGGTACGCCGCGCATGGTCAAAGGTTCATCCGGTAACACCAGCACGAAACCTTGTTCCTTGTAAGTCATCTGATACCCGGCGACGCAGCCTGCCACTACCTTGGTCAGCGGGAATTCATCTATCTCGGCCTGGGACAGGGACTCCTCGAGCCGGGTGGCTTCGCTCATGTTGGCGAGGATCAGCCATAAGCGGTTGACCCCTTCCTGGGCACGGTCGACATACTTGGCCGTGTCCTTGTCCAGTTGCTGCAGACTCAAGTGTTCCAATGAGCTGCGCACCACGGCCACCGGGGTTCTCAATTCGTGGGATAGCCGTGAGGACATGTTTTCCAGATAGTGGGTATATTGCCCCAACCGGCTGACGATATTGGCAAAACTGCGCGACAGATCGCCGATTTCATCGCGCACTTTTGAAGGTGGAATGGTGTCGCGAACCCGACCCTGGCTGTCGATGGCGCGCTCGGCCTGATCCCTGAGTTTGCGAATGCGGCTGGAGATCCCCGAGGCAAACACAAACAGTGCTAAGGTTCCCATGGCCATCACGGTCAGGATCACATTGAACAGCTTCTCCAGTGCCCGGTTACGCAGGGTACGGATACCATGGGTGGTTTCCTCGGCAACCACGGCGCCCATCACCTTATCGTCAATCCAGATGGGGCTGGCCGCCGCCAACACCACAGCTTTGTTATCCGGCGTCAGGCGCCAGGTGGAGGCCATCTGGCCATTCAGCGCCCGGCGAATATGGCTGCCGCCGAGTTCGGTCGAATCCTGCAGTGAGTCGATAAAATCCATAGGTGGCTTGGTCAGCACTGTGTAGTAGATGGGGTGTAAATAGTCGTGTTCCAGTTTGCCAAAGAAGCTTTCCGGTTGCCGCTCCTCCTCGACCGAGCGGGTCCAGACGCTGGAATCGGCGCGAATATCCCCCGACTTGGCCAGCACCCGGCCATGGACATCCACCACCCAGATCCGCGAGCTGTTATGCCCCATGCCTTTGATAATACTTTCAATTTCCGGTGATGGTACCAGAACCGTCCCCAGCTTGTCGGCGCGGTCAGTGGCCGAGGTACCGACTATGGCTTCCAGCCTGCGGCTCTTCTTGTCGTTGACATCATGAATGGCAAAACTGAGTTTACTGCCCACCATCTCCAGCGGCATTCTGAGTTCAATATTGTAACCCTTATCGGTTTTCAACCATTGGCCCTGAATGCGGACCTCTGGTGTCACCGGGGCGCTGAGCGCCGGATTTTCAGGCAACTCGAAGGCGCTGAGCCAGCCATCGCGTTTGTTGGCTATGGTATAGCGGCGAAAACGGCCATCCGGGGCCAGGGTGGCGATGGCCAGATAGTCGTTGCGATCCACACTCAGGCTGTTGCGGCCGCGGTAAATCACCTTTGGATCCGTTACCTCGAAAAAACCGTAAAGGTAGCCGCCATATTTCCCTACCATATGGGTAAAGCTCAGCGTTGACTGGCTGTCACTCAAGCGCATCAGGGTATGCTCTTCGCCATAGGTCATGGCGCGATGGCGGTAGGCCTCCCAATCATTGAGGCGGCCATCCAGCTGAATGGGGCCGTTGAGCGGATAGGCGTAGAGATCGCGGCCCTTTTCCACTTGATTGAGGAAACTGGCCTGGCTGTCGAACAGTCTGGGTCTTTCATGCAGCGCCGTAGCCAGGGCCTGAGTGGTCCCTTCCAGGGTTTTCTCCTGGCCGTGACGCAGATATTTCTCCATCTCCCACACATACTGATAGCCAAGCCAGGGCAGGCACAGCAAAAACAGCGACAGTACCAGAGTCTTGGTTCTGAGGCCTATTGGCGGGTGATAGGAGGGAAACTTCAAGATTCGGGATCCCAGCGATAACCCATGCCGTAGACGGTATCTATGCAGTCAAAGGCCGGATCGGCGGCGATAAACTTACGCCGGATCCGCTTTACATGGGAGGTAATGGTGCTGTCATCGACATAAATCTTGGCTTCCTGCATCAATTCGGTGCGGCTGCGTACATGGCCGGGATGTTTGGCCAGGGCGTACACCATCCAGAATTCGGTCACTGTCAATTCAATCGGCTGCTGTTGCCAATATACCTGAATTCGGTTGGCATCTATGGTGAGGGCGCCGCGCTCCATCAGGGTGTCGGCCGGAGCGCTGCTGCCGGCGAGTTCGCAGCGGCGAAACAGCGCCGCCAACCGCGCCAGCAAATGGGGAAAACTGACATCTTTACTCAGGTAGTCATCGGCGCCCAGACGCAGGCCACAAACCGTATCGAAGTCGCTGTCTCTGGCGGTGAGAAAAATAATCGGCAGGGTGCCCGACATCGCCCGCAGCGACTGGCACAAGGTAAAGCCACCATCGATTTCATGCTCCAGACCTATGTCAATAATGGCCAGATCCGGTAAGCGGGTGTTGAAGGCCTGCATGGCCTCGGGGCGGTTGGCGTAAGTCTGCACAGAGTAACCCTGTGATTGCAGCACATCTTTGTAGTTTTCTCTTATTGCAGCTTCATCTTCCACTATGGCAATGCGTTTCATCTGCCTCTTGTTCCTGCCGAGCCGTGAATAGCCGTGACTATACAGGATTTTAGCCGTGAAAAAAGCGATCGCTTCCAATTGCCATTTTGTTGCCACAATTGATAGCCAAAGTGCCATTTTTGCTCCCCAGACTTGCCATTTCAATGGGGTTTAATCATCTCAACGACGAGGAACGCTGCCAACTGGGCAGTAAGCTCTACAAGACAAAAGGAATCGAGATGATGAAAAAGACCCCCATAGCTGCCCTGATCATGGCATCACTGTTGCTGACTTCTTCTCTGGCGCACGCCGACAGCCAGCCAAACTTACCGACTCAGGAGAGAGACCACAACGAAGAGTTGGTTGGCTTTGGCACAGGCGCACTGCTGGGCGCCGTGGTTGGGGGACCTGTGGGGGCGGTTATCGGTGCCTTCACCGGCGGCATAGTGGGTAAGTCTGTGGGCGATGACGAGCAGCTCAAGAGTCAGCAGCAACAGCTGGCCGAGCAAACCGAACAACTGGCGAGTCTCAGTGAGAAGCAGCGAGCGCTGAAGGAGTTATCGTTGCAATACGCCGATGCCCAGAGCCGTCTTAATGCGCTTTCCCGCGACCGGGCTGCCCAGCTCGAAGAGTTGATAGTGGGTATGAATGTGCAGTTTCGTACTGGCACCGCCGAAATCGAACCCCACTTTGCCCGCCAGCTGGACGATTTGGCCTATGCCATGAGCCTGTCGCCTGAGCTGATGTTGGATCTGACCGGTTACGCCGATCGCCGCGGTAATTCTGATTACAACCAGACGCTGTCCGAGCAGCGAGTTGAGGCGGTGAAAAGTTATTTGGTTAGCCAAGGCGTTGCCGAAGAGCGTTTGCAAACCCAGGCTTTTGGCGCCCGTTCTCCCCTCAGTGCCAAACAGAGCCGCGAGAGCGACTTCTTTGACCGTCGGGTTACGCTGAAATTGCAGACTCAGGGAGCTGCTCTGGCAGCCAATCAACAAAGCGGTAATTGAGAGGGAGCGACAAAATGAATATGGATATCCCTCGGCAGGAAAACGAGCAGTTTCAGAGAATGCCCGCCGCCAGTCACAGCGATTCTGATACTTATTTATGCAGGGCCGTCAACGCCCTGCAATTTTCAGGCTTTGCCCTGCTGGCACTGCTGGTGTTCAATCTGGTGAGCTCGGTTGAAGCCTGGGCCGAGAATGGTCCCCAATTTGCCGAAGAGCCTGCAAGTGTCCAGGCTCAGGAAGGTACCCTTCAACTGATTGATAATCCGCAATGGCCAGGTGCCGGGGTGCTCGCTTTTGGCGACACTCAGGCACCGGCACTGGCAACCGAAGTCAGCATGAGCATCAGTGGCTGGAGTAACAGAGTCAGCGTCACCCAGTCATTCACCAATGATACCCAGAAGTGGATCCACGGCCGTTACCTGTTCCCGCTGCCCAATGAGGCGGCGGTGGACAGCATGCAGCTGAGAATAGGTGAGCGGATCATCGAGGGGGTTATTCAACCAAAGGAAGAGGCCAAGCGCACTTTTGAGCAAGCCAAGGCTCAGGGCAAGCGCGCCAGTTTACTGAGTCAGGAGCGGCCCAACCTGTTCACCACTCAGGTGGCTAATTTGGCCCCGGGGGAAACCCTTAAAGTCAGCTTCAGCTACCAGCAGGCATTGGATTACCGTGATGGTCAGTTCAGCCTGCGCTTTCCCATGACCCACACGCCCCGTTATCTGCCCCAAAGCATGCTGCAAAGCTTCAAGGGTGTGGAGGAGGCGGCGCGGTTGCTGAGTCCTGTGATTGAAGCCGCGGGCCTTGAAAAGATGTTTGCCGGTACAGATAGCGAAAGCTCTGATCTTAAAAGCTCCCAAGCGCAAAGCCCCCATGCGCAAAGCCCCCATGCGCACAGCGGTGGCCAGGAGAATCGCCTCAGTTTGGATATTATCCTGGATGCCGGTTTTCCCTTGCTGTCGCTGGAATCCCCTTATCATGCTATTTCCCAACAAACCCTGAGTGATGGCCGTATTCGGGTGCAGCTGCAACAAGACAATACCAAGGCCGACAGCGACTTTGTGTTGCAATGGCAAGCGGATCCGGGCGCCAAGTCCGCAGCGGCGCTTTTCAGCCAGCAAGGGCAGACCCATACCCCAGCACCTTCTTTAGCGCAGGCCGAAGGCCAAGCTGCCAGGGATGAATACAGTCTATTGATGTTGATGCCTCCACAGAGCAAAGAGGTGGCCAAGCCCTTGCCCAGGGAGCTTATTCTGGTGATAGATACTTCCGGCTCCATGGGGGGAGATGCAATAGTTCAGGCCAAACAGGCACTGCTGTATGCCTTGAGCAGCCTCAAACCGGAGGACAGTTTCAATGTTGTTGAATTTAACTCTGCAGTGCAAACCATGGCGACCAACTCTTTGCCTGCGACGGCCCACAATATAGGTCGGGCGCAGCAGTTTATTCGCGCCCTGGAAGCCAACGGTGGCACCGAGATGTCCAAGGCGCTGGAGTTGGCATTGAATAATGATTTTGCCGCTCAAAATAAAGTCGGCACGCAAGGTGAGGTTAAGGCGCTCAGGCAAGTGATTTTCATGACAGATGGCGCCGTAGGCAATGAACAGGCGCTATTTGAACTGATTAAAGACAGGCTCGGCGACAACCGCCTGTTTACCGTAGGCATAGGCAGTGCCCCCAACTCCCACTTTATGCAGCGCGCCGCCGAGCTGGGGCGGGGCAGCTTTACCTATATTGGCAAGATGCAGGAGGTGGAGCAAAAGGTGGTTGCCTTGCTGGAAAAAATCTCCGCTCCCAGGATCACAGATGTGTCGCTGCGCTACCCTGACGGCACAGTGCCGGATTACTGGCCGGCACAAATTCCGGATCTCTATCAGGGTGAGCCGGTATTGGTGAGCATCAAACAGCGTAGTAATGCCCAAAAGGCAGTTATCGTATCCGGTCTTATCGATGGCCAATTCTGGCAGCAGGAGCTGGCGCTCAATGCCAAGACTGAGCCCAAAGGGCTGGATCTTATCTGGGCCAGAAAACAGATAGCCGCGCTGGAGCTGGCCAAAGGTGCAGCCAACAGTGAACGCATTGAACGCCAGGTCACAGCGCTGTCGCTTAAGTATCACTTGGTCAGTCCGTACACCAGCCTGGTGGCAGTGGATGTCACCCCGGTCAATCCGGACGCTGCGGCGACCCGGGAAGGGCAAGTGGCCAGTCATGCGCCCAAGGGCTGGCAGGGTAAGTTGCCGCAGACCGCCACCGACAGCCGGCTGATGTTGCTGCTGGGGTTGGCAAGTTTGCTGGCGGCGCTGATGCTGGCGGCTTTCCCCAGGGCCTTTGGCGGCCGTGCTTGTGAGGAGGCGGGGCGATGAGCCAGGCTCATCAGGCCCTGACAGCAGGCGCTATGCCCTCGGTCAATAGGGGGCGCTTTAGCGATATCTGCTCAATAGTGATAGTTGTTCTGGTCGTGGCGGGTTCGGCCATGCTGGTTAAAGGAGGATATATGCAAGCCAAAGCCATGTTCGCCCAGTTTTTGATTGAAAAGGCCTGGGCCAAGAGTCTGACTGACGGTCAGGCACACAAACCCTGGTCCTGGGCCGATACCCACCCTACGGCCAAATTGTGGATAGGCAAGCATGAGCCACTCTATGTGCTGGCCGGGGCCAGTGGCCGTAACCTGGCCTTTGGACCGGCGCAGATGCTCTCGGGAGCCGGTGCCGGAGAGACAGGCAATACCGTGATTGCCGGTCACAGGGATACCCATTTCGCGATTCTGGCCGGGGCCAGGGTGGGGCAGGAGATCCGCTTGCAGGGCATGGATGGCCAGATCCATTTTTATCGAATACGGGCTACCGCAGTTGTGCATGAATCTGAGACACCTTGGTTGATGGGCAGTGATGAGCGGCTATTGACGCTGATCACCTGTTATCCCTTCGACAGCCTGAGTGGCGGTGCCGAGCTTAGATTTGTGGTGCAGGCAGAAGCCTTGCAGACGCTGGCGGTTTCAGCCTGATATCGGCATCACCCGATTGCGGCCCAAACGCTTGGCTTCATAGAGCAAGGTGTCGGCGCGTTCGGTAAGGGATTGGCGGGTATCCATTTGCTGCCACTCGGCAACCCCGAAGGAGGCGCTGATATTGCTGATGAGCTGGCCCTTGCGTCTGTCTCTGACGCTAACCTTCTCCAGTGCCCGTCTCATGGCTTCGGCCAGTTGCCGTGCCACTCTCAGCTGACTGGTCGGCACCAGAATAGCGAACTCTTCACCACCGAAACGATACAACTTGGTGCCGTCACGGCAACTATCCTGCAGACGCTTGGCCACCGCCTTGAGCACCTGATCCCCCAAAAGATGCCCATATTCATCGTTGAAACGCTTGAAGTGATCCACATCCACCAGAATAAGGCAGCAACCCTTCGGTGACTGACTCAACAAGCTATCGAAGTCGGCATCGAAGGCGCGGCGGTTAAGGCAGCCGGTGAGTGCATCAAACAATATGTCTTTTTCGGTGTTTTGCAGCTGTAGCCGCAGGCTGTCTATCTCCTGCTGGGCCTTGCTCAGTTGCGAGCTCAAATAATCCGTGCTGCTGCGAATATCATCCGAGTCTTGCACCAGGGCTCGGACCATGCCCATCACCTGTTCAAGATCCATGGCGTCTTGATCCAAGCGGCTCAGACGGCCGAAATTACGCTCGATTTTGGCGCGAAAGCTGTCGGCATTGCAGCTGGTATCCTTGAGCGACTGCGACAGCTCGGTCGCTATCGCCTCCATACTCTGGCGAATATCTCTGACATCCAGTTCATCTTCCGGGGCCAGATGATAACGGTAGAGAAGTTCCGCAGTGGAGGGCGGACAGGTATTGTACTGGCTGACGGTTTGATCCAGGCTGGCATTGAGCATAGGATTGCGTTCACTGACATAGGCATACCAGAGCGCATAGTTGACCGGCGTCGTCGGTATCCGATATTTCAACATCAGCGGTAAGGCTTTTTTCAGGTATTGGGCGGCTTGCTGAAGCAGAGTCATGGCGATGGAGAAGCTCATTGTTGATGCAATTAGCTATTCAGCTTGACATAAATCAGGCCGCTTGTGGATCCAAAGGCTCACGGAATGTCACCTTGTTGCGCCGATTGCCGAATGCTGCGCCGCTGTTACAATGGCTGAACAAAATAGATAATAGCAAGGAATGAAGTCGTGAAATTTACCTCTGTGTGTAGCCTGTTGGCCACACTGTTAACGCCTGCTCTGGCGTTGGCAGCTCCCTTTGAACTGGATGAATCCCGCTATCGCCAGGAT
Source organism: Shewanella carassii (assembly GCF_019670705.1). Classification (NCBI taxonomy): domain Bacteria; kingdom Pseudomonadati; phylum Pseudomonadota; class Gammaproteobacteria; order Alteromonadales; family Shewanellaceae; genus Shewanella; species Shewanella carassii. The sequence goes on along the minus strand of NZ_AP024618.1, from coordinate 2,535,216 downwards.
GTGAAAACCCTTGCCAGCGATGCTTTTGGAGGCCGTGCGCCTTTGTCGGCCGGTGAACAGCTGACCTTGGATTACCTTACCGAGGCTTTCAAGGAGATAGGGCTTGAGCCCGGGTTTGGCAACAGTTACCTGCAAGCCGTTCCCATGGCCAGGATCAGCGCAGATCAGAATATGCAGCTTAAGCTGGGTTCAATGAGTTTCAGCAATGGCGAGGAGTTTACCGCCCGCACTCAAAGAGTGACGCCCAAGGTGGAGCTGCAAGACAGCGAAGTGGTATTTGTCGGCTACGGTATCAATGCCCCGGAATACGGCTGGAATGACTTTGAAGGCCTGGATGTTCGTGGTAAGACCCTGATTGTGCTGGTCAATGATCCCGGCTTTGCCACTCAGGATCCCCAGGTATTCAAGGGCAATGCCATGACCTATTACGGTCGCTGGACCTATAAATATGAAGAAGCGGCCCGTCAGGGCGCCGAGGCCGTGTTTATTGTGCATGAAACTGCGCCCGCCGCTTACGGTTGGGGAGTGGTGCGTAACAGTAACACCAATACCAAGTACACCCTGGTGGATAAAGACAACAACGCATCATCGCTTGGCGTGATGGGGTGGATCCAGCACGATAGTGCCAAGAAGCTGTTCAGCCAGGCGGGTCTGGACTTTGACACCTTGAAGCAACAGGCGGTCAATAAAGGCTTCAAGGCGGTGCCGTTGAAACTCAAGGCCAATCTGACCTTGAACAACAAGATAGAACTGGCGCAATCCCACAATGTGGCGGCCCTGTTGCCTGGAACCGAGCGTAAAAATGAATACTTGGTGATGCATGCTCACTGGGATCACCTGGGAAAGACCATTGAAGATGGCAAGGAAGTGGTGCTCAACGGCGCTGTGGATAATGCCTCCGGTGTGGCCGGTGTTCTGGCACTGGCAAAGCATTTCAAACAGCAAAAGGGCATTGAAGCCCCGAAACGCTCGATTCTGTTCAGCGCCTTTACTGCCGAGGAAACCGGACTCATTGGCGCCCAGTACTTTGCTGAAAATCCTCCGGTTCCCACCAAGCAACTGGTGGCATTTCTCAATATAGACGGCATGAATATGGGCAAAGGCGTGGATTATATCCTGCGTTATGGTGAGGGCGTGTCAGAGTTGGAGCAGTATCTGAATGATGCCGCCAAAGGGCAGGGACGCAGTGTCAAGGCCGATCCGCGGCCGCAAAATGGCTTAATGTTCCGCTCGGACCATTTCGCTCTGGCCAAGGAAGGGGTACCCGGCTTGCTGTTTATGAGTTTGGGAGATACAGACCCGGATTATATTGCCCACAAATATCATAAGGCAGCCGATGATTATGACCCCAGCTGGAGTCTGGATGGGGTTCAGCAGGACTTGGCCTTGATAAGCGATATTCTGGCACGGTTGGCCAACAACAATGACTGGCCCCAATGGCTTGAAGATTCGGATTTCAAGAAACGTCGGGCTCAGGATCTGCGCTGAGTTTGGTGGCAGGTGTGACTCAAAAAGGGTTACACCTGTCCATGCTTCTTGTCACTTGAAAGCGTAATTAATTGAATGCCTTAGTTTTTCATGGCTGTTCGACGCAGGCATGCACCAGAAAACTGGAGTGGAAGTATTTGGGAATGTATTTGGACAGCAGATAATTGAAGAAACCCACTCGTTTCCACTCTTTGAAATCGGCGTAATGCGCGACTGAAATCACCTTTAGCTTTCCATGCCATTGCTCAATCTCCCGTGGCGAGTCGAGCGCCAACTTAAAACCGGCACCGGCATATTTTACGCTGTCGTGGTTATCTGAATTGTCTCTCATCCAGCGACTGATACCGTCGAATAGAATATGGCAACCAGGAAAGCGGCTGGCCAGTTCTTGAAGCAACTGTTGTACCTGACAATTGTCGAAGTACATCAGCAGGCCTTCAGCAATAAAAACAAAGGTTGCGCCCTGATAACGGGCATTGAGTTCATCCATCCAATCGCTATCAAATACAGAAGCGCCGATGCATGTCTCACAACTGTCCGAAGGAAGGAGCTGCTCTCTGAGGGCAATCACTTCAGGCAGATCCAGGATGTAAAACCAGGCCTTGTCTTCCATCGTGTTTCCCATCAGCATTTGAACCCTCTGAAAGCGGGCATCGAGCCCGGCTCCGAGGTTGACTACAACACAGGACTGCGCCGCAGCGATAATATCCGCCGTGAGTCTGTCAAAGTAACCCGCGCGGATGGCGACCCCTACTGAGCTCAATACAGATTGGTCAAAACTTGATAAGTCATAATCAAATTGTTCGATAAGCGCGCAGGCCCAAGGATCTGAGAAGAAGGCATCTTTCAGTTTGGATTGGCACGATTTCATATAGAGTGGGATAAAAAGTGTTTGGGCGATAGGATCATTTAGCCCTGTGACTGCCAGCTTGTTACTCATCTTTGCCTCCTCCCTCATCCTTTTATTAAATGATAACCATTATCAGATGCGTAACTGTGAGCAAGAGTGGATTTTTATCAAACTCACTTTTTGAGAGGCTTGGCTGGCGAGAGGGCTGGAATACTTGGTGATTGTCGGCAAAAGATAGTGGACGACAGCTTTGACTAGAGCTGCCAATAAGCGACTATGCTCAGGGAAAGGGGTCAGCAAAAAGCGTCAGGGAAAGGGGGCAGGAAAAAGCGTGATTATACCGTCAAGCAGAGGACAAGTTCAGAAACGGTAGCTGATCGATAACATGGGGCCGATAAAACTATAGTAGAGGTTGTAGTCGGCCACTTTTACCGCGGCGTTCGATGCGCTCTGACGCACATCCACATCCACTTTGTAGTAGTTATAGGCCAAGGTGATGTCCCAACGATCACTCAGGGTGGTTTTCATGCCGGCTCTGATATCGACCAGTGAGCCCTTGAGATCATCGAGGCGCACGGAAAAATATTGGGCATGTAGATTAAATTGCCAACCGGGTGCCAGCTCATAGTCACCAAAGAGGCCAATATTCGGTAAAGGTGCAGTAACACTCTCATCTACGACTCTGGGAATGGGCTGGGCGCTGCAGATATTGCCACTGAGTTCTGAAGTGGCACAGGCGCCAATGGAACCTTCAAAGCTACTGTCAATAAACATAGTGTGCAGCCCTACACTGACCCCTATGTTATAACCGTTGCCTTGAAACAGGTCATAGCCATAGCCGATGCGGGCGATATCGATATTGAGCGTGGTGCCTAACTTTCCACCCGCCTTGACGTCATAGACAGTATCGTCAATCTGGATTTGAAATGGCCGACTGACCGCCTGAGTTTCGGCGCTGCGGTGCAGTTGTTTCCAGTCAATATAGATGTGGTGTCTATCGTTGAAACGGTATCCCAATTCAAACAGGGGCAGAAACTCATTTTCCGCCAACTGCAGATCAGACTCAAAATCCAGATTGAAGTCGTTGCCAATCAGGGGATCGGTAACCTGCATATTGGTGTCTGATTGAGAGTAGAAACCACCAATATTCAAGCTCCACTCGCCAGCTTGGGTTTGTGGCGCCGCACAGCACAGCAGAGTGAGTGTCAGCGATAGTCTTAAACCTGATTTGTTAATGGAATGTGGTATCAGCAATGGGCAATCTCTTTTCGTTACTCAGATAATCCAAGTGCCTTCTCAGAGATTCCTTTTCCGGGATAAAGCGGCACGTGCGCGGTTTGAGTGCTTGTTGGCTGCTGTTTGCAGGATGACACTTCTTGTCTTTTCGGATGCTGAAAATTCGCGCGACTGCAGAGAGTCTAAACCAGAAATGTTCCATATGTGAACACAATGTTTATTGAAATGTGGTTTTTTATGATCCATAACAAAAAAGCGCCCCTTTAAAAGGAGCGCTTGGGATTTATCTCGAAACCGATACTCGGATCAGGATTCGGACACTTTATTATCGCTTTTCATTGCGTCTTTATTGAACATCCCCAAACGGATGCGAATAAAGTGCAGTATTTGTGCCGCGATATCCAGATGAAGGCAAGATTCCAGTCCTTCAAAGCCCGGCGAGGAGTTGGCCTCGCAAATCTTGTAGTGACCATTATCGAACAGCAGATCGATTCCGGCGACATCCAGATCCAAAATATTGGCGGTCTGGGTCGCCAGCCATTCGATTTCAGGCGTGACAGCAAAGGGGCTGGCTGAGCCACCGGCGCTGACATTGGCTTTGAAACTGTCCTCTTGGCCGCGTCTCTCATAACATCCCGCTACCCGGCCACCTATGGTAAAGACTCGCAAGTCCCGACCGTGACTGTTGGAGATAAACTCTTGCAGGATGATATTGGCATTCTTGTTAGTTGCCTCGATAAGCTGCATCAGATCATCGAACTCGCGTGCCTTGTGTGACAGAAATACGCCGCTGCCTTGCGAGCCGGACAGTGTCTTGATCACCACAGGGAAACCCAAGTGGCGTTCAACCAAGTCAACATCGACCGGGAATTTTACCAACATGGTCTTGGGCGTTGGCAGGTTCTTTTCGGCCAACAGTTGTTGGGAAAACAGCTTGTCCTTAACGGTTTCTATCGCCTTGGAAGAGTTAAGGCAATAAACGCCAAGACGCTCCAGATGGCGGATAATCGCCAAGGCAAAATAGGTGGTACCCGAGCCCATACGAGGAATAATAAAATCGGGCAACTCTACTGGTTGCCCGTTCAGTAAAATACTCTTGTTGTCCTCTCGGGTCACGGTAAGGTCAAACTCATCGGGAGCATAGACCTCAAGTTCGATATTGTCGGCCTTGGCGGCCTCCAACAATCGGTTAATCTCATACAATTCAGGTTTTAGCTGAGTCGCGGTCTCTTTATATAAAATCCAACCACGCATTTAGTCGCAAACCCTAATTTTCATTGGTCATCCTCTAGTTCAGGCTCATCCTGAACATCGTCATCTATCATATCGTCAAGATACTCAGCATCGGCCTTTTTCACCAAAGTGGTGCCGACAACTGCGTAGAAAGGCTTCCCAGAAGCCAACTTGACATACTTTACCCAGATCTTTTCCAACAAGCTACCGGGAGCGGAATTTCCGCGGACAACTTCAACAAAATGACTCTCCTCCGGATTTCGGGGGGCTTGGCGTCCCTCTGCCAGAGCTTTCATGGCAACGCCATGTTTTTCGAGTAATTCTGCTTCGTTGTAAGTAAAATCCCCGCTGCGGCGAAAGCCTTTGGGGAAGTTCTTGTCGTCATAGAAACGGCGTTCGCTGACGAAACTCTCATTGGCGGCTTGTTGCATAGATGCACTTTGCAGTGCCGATGGTGAAGGAGTCGTGGTCAACATGGCGATATTCCTTACAAAAATGGTTCTTGAGGAGATTTGCAAGCAGAGTATTGGCTAGTATGATTGATTTATAAATCAAAAAAATTTGTCTATGACGATAAAGAATTTTTTATGGACACGGATTTACTCAAGACATTTCTGGAAGTTTCCCATACCCGCCATTTTGGGAAAGCCGCCGAGAACCTCTATCTGACCCGTAGTGCAGTATCTTTTAGGGTTAAGCAGCTGGAGAGTATTCTCGGCGTCGAGCTGTTTGAACGGCAGCGCAACAACATACAACCGACCCCGGCCGGAGTGCGGATGCTGGCGCATGCCGAAGCGGTATTGACCGCCTGGGAGCGGGCCAAACAGGATATCTCCTTGAGTGAGCACCAGTCGGTACAATTGGTTATCGGTGCGGCGCCCAATATCTGGGACGCTTATCTGCAGGGATATATGCAAGGTTTACATCAGGGGCTTGCTGGAGTGGCGCTGCGCACCGAAATTTTGGCGCCGGCGGCAATGACCAAACAGTTGATGGACCGAACGCTGGATCTGGCTATAGCCTTTGATCCCCCTAAGTTGGAAGAGTTTGAGCTGTTGCAGATAGGAGAGGTGTCGCTGCATCTGGTAAGCACAGAGGTGGCTTCCTCCGTCGATGAACTGACGGACAGGCATTATATCAAGGTCGATTGGGGCACGGCGTTTAATATTCAACATGCCAGAGACTATGCCGAGTTACCCATTCCTGTACTGCATACCGGCTCGGCCCGTATTGCGCTGGACTTTCTGCTCAATAATGGCGGCAGTGCATTTTTGCCGCAAAACATGATTGAACCTTATCTGGCGAAAGGGGAGCTGTTTGTGATTGATGATAAAACGCCGCTCAGGCGTAATGTCTATGTAGCGTACTTGCCGGGCAACGACCGCTTGGAGCAGATACTGCAAGCGGTCAACTACCTCAGAAGTCAGTTCTAAACTTGACCGGGCATTCAGCGTTTTGCCTTGATGCCCGGTTTCCTTACTGAAGCACTCAAAATACCAAAGCGTGCATCAACATAGCAAAGCGCTTTAGAACACCAGAGGCCAGATAACCACGGCCCAGGTCAGGCCGCATAAACACAGGCTGATAAAGACCGCCGCCGAGGCAATATCTTTGGCCTGGCCGCTCAAGGGGTGAATTTCATCACCCACTCTGTCGACTACGGCTTCAATGGCAGAATTCAACAGCTCGGTAATAATGACGATAAATACTGTCGCTATCAGCAGTAATTTTTCTGTCTTGGCCACATCCAGATATAACGCCAATGGGATCATTAACAATGCCAGTACGGCTTCCTGACGAAAGGCGGCTTCATGTTTCCAGGCGGAGCATAAGCCCTTGATGGAAAAGCCGGTGGCGCGGAAAATGCGTTTCAGTCCGTGGTTGTTGGCGGGTTTCATATTCTCTCAATTCTTGATCTGTGGCATAGCCGGTTGCTGTATAAAGACCCGCTGAACCGTGAAAGGTTCCTGGGTTAATGGGGTTGCAACTTGTCGCTTCCTTTATTGACCTCGCGTTGGTCACCAGTGACTAGTTTGGCTAGTAGTGCAGTGGCGCTGAGGTTTCCAAGGTGCGGCGGCATTATAGCAGCTCATCTTGCCGCTGATATAACAGTTACTGCACCTACCACGGGTGTTTGGCCGTTATTATGCCATGGCGGAAGGTTTGGCAAAGGGGGAGGGCCGTTTCGATAATCGTTACACCCGTTGTCACCATAACCACCACGACTTTCTATACTCTTGGTAGTTTTGATCTTTGTAGTTTTGGTCTCTGCTATAGGATGTAGCAGGCAATTGGTCGATAGCCAGGGAGGGCTTATGCAATATCCGCAATCTTTACCGACAACAGCATACCTTAAGTGTTTTCCGGCCATGCTGTTACTGCTGCAAACTTTTCTGCTCTCGTTTCCGGCGGCCAGCGATAGAGAATTACCGGCCCCGGAGTTGGCCGGTCGTTGGCAACAACAAAAGGCCGAAATCAAGGATTTCCTTGTCAGTGAAAAACTCGATGGTGTCCGCGCCAGATGGGACGGCAGGCGTTTGCTGAGCCGCTCGGGCAGAGTGATTCCTGCACCAGTTTGGTTTGTGAAAGACTTTCCCTCTGTGGCACTAGAAGGAGAACTTTGGGGAGGTTATCACAGCTTTGATACTGCATCATTGCTGGCCAGAGGTTTGGGCGAGGCAGACTCCTGGCGCCAGCTGGGTTTTTATCTGTTCGATGCCCCCGGGCTTAAAATGGCTTTTGCCGAACGTTATCAGGCGTTCAAGCAGTATCACCAACTGACCCCATATCTCTATGTCATTGAGCAGCGGCGTCTGAGCAGCACGCAAGAGTTACATCTGTGGTTACAACAGGTTGTGGCCAAAGGGGGCGAAGGCCTGATGGCGCACCGCATCGATGCCATGTATCTGGCGGGGCGCAGTGACGCCTTGTTAAAACTCAAACCTGTGGAAGATGCCGAGGCGCGAGTGCTGGCGATACTTCCGGGAAAGGGCAAGTATCAAGGCATGATGGGCGCCTTGCTGGTGGAGACCGAGGCTGGGGTAAGCTTTCGCTTGGGAACAGGTTTCACCGATGCCGAGAGGGCTTCACCGCCGCTTCCCGGAACCTGGGTGACCTTTGCTTTCTCCGGGCTGACCTCGGGCGGCAAGCCTAGGTTTGCCCGCTTCCTTAGGGTAAGATCCGACTATCGACTCAGTTTCCCGGCAGAGGTTATTGAGGCAAAAGTCTCTGTCGCCGACCCGGCTGCGGAACGCAATCCTGCCGAGTCAGCCAATAAGGAACCTTAAGGTGGAATTTCAAAGCGTGCCAAGTGTTAATGAGGGTGAAATTAACCGTATCTTAATGGTTTGTATGGGCAATATCTGCCGCTCACCAAGCGCTGAAGCTGTGGCCCGGGCCAAGGCTCAGGCCATGGGGCTGACACTGGAGTTGGATTCTGCCGGTACCATAGGTTATCACTCAGGGGAGTTGCCGGACAGGCGCGCCCGCGCTGCCGGTGAGCGGCGCGGGCTGGACTTTTCAGGGATCAAAGCCAGGCAGGTGTGTGCGCGGGACTTTGCTCATTTCGATCTTATTCTGGCGGCCGATTGTGAGAATCTTCAGGCCCTATATGAGGCTTGTCCGCAGATTTACAAACACAAGCTGGCCTTGATGCTGGACTTTGCCGATACTCCCATCAGGGAAGTCCCGGATCCTTACTATGGTGGCGACAGCGGATTTGAGCAGGTTTTGGATCTGTTGGAGTTGAGCATTGCCGGACTGTTTGCCCGGATCCAGGCCGCCAGGCCCAAGAGTATCCCGCCAGCGAGGTGAGTGGTTCTGCAAAGGACTAAAGTCATAAAGCTTATGCGGAATTTAGTTGGATAATTGGTTGGATAAGTGACATACAAAAACAGGCCACCATAGTGGCCTGTTTTCGCTAAGTTTGCTTCTTGAGGGAAACTTAACCCTGATGGCGTTTGCCGGAGCGCTTCAGCCTGTCGGCTTCTTTCTTTGCCTGCTTCAGGGCCTCTTTCTCCGCCAGCAGCTTGGCCACTTCCGCCTCTTCTGCCTGGGCCATTTCCGGCGTTTCCAGGGACAGCTGGCCGATTTTCCCTGAGCGGAACTCATGTAACAGCAGTTCCGAGGCTTTGTGCAAATCGATATGACCGCCGCTTCTGAGGGCGCCACGCCTGCGGCCTATCTCTTCGAGCAATTCGATATCGGTGGCGGGCAGGGAGGTCAGCTTATAACGCTCCATCATCGCCTCCGGGTAGGCATGCAGGAAGTAAGCTGCGGCAAACAGGGCCACATCCTCATATTCCATAGCGGTATCCTTGATGGCACCTGTGACCGCCAGGCGATAACCCGAGGCTTCATTGTCCACTTTGGGCCAAAGGATCCCCGGCGTGTCGGACAGCACTATGCCGTTTTTAAGGTTGATCCTTTGCTGCGCCTTGGTCACCGCAGGTTCATTACCTGTTTTGGCAATCACCCGGCCGGCCAGGGTATTGATGATGGTGGACTTGCCCACATTGGGGATGCCCATGATCATGGTGCGAATATCCTTGAGCGCACCTTCGCTTACGGGGACCAGTTTGCGGCACAGCTCGGGGATCTTTCTGACCATTGCAGGTTGCAGGGTAGTGATGGCTTGTGCCCGCACTCCTTGTTCCTGCTCCAGGTACTCAATCCAGCGATTGGTTATCTCGGGATCGGCCAGATCAGACTTATTCAGCAACTTGATACAAGGCTTGTCCTGGCGCAGCTTGGCCACCATGGGGTTTTCACTGCTGTAGGGTATTCGGGCATCCAACACTTCGATCACCAGATCTATCTGAGGCATCACCTCTTCTATCTCTTTGCGGGCCTTGTGCATGTGTCCCGGATACCATTGAATCGCCATCTATTGCTTATCCTGCTGAAAACTGAAAAAGAGCGCTATTGTAGCATTCCGAACTGAAAAAAGCGCCCGCAGGCGCTAGATAACCCCAAGTTCGCGCAGGCGCTCCATCAGGTAGCTGTCGGCGGTATAGCGCTCTGACAGCACAACGTCGGGACGAGGATGCAGGAACAGCGGCAGTGAGATCCGCGACTTGCTCATATCGGCGCCTTCCGGGTTGATCACCCTATGAGTGGTCGATGGGAAGTAACCGGCGGAAGCCTCCTGGAGCATATCGCCTATGTTAATGATAAGGTTGCCAAAATCGCTGGGAACATCCAGCCATTCCCCGTCGAGGCTCTGCACTTGCAGCCCGGGCTCGTTGGCGGCGGGCAATACGGTAAGCAGGTTGATATCTTCATGGGCGGCGGCGCGAATGGCGTCCGGGGTCTCATCACCCGTCATTGGCGGATAATGCAGTACCCGCAGTAGCGTCTTGTGGCTATTGGCTATCATTTGCGACAGCGCAGTGCGATAGTTGGCTGCCACCTCGGCAGGCGAGTGCGCCTCGACCCAATCCAGAAGCTCGGCGGCCAGTGCATTGGCTTCTTGGTAGTAGGTGAGGATATTGTCTTGCAATTGCTCTGGAATGCGGCCCCAGGGGTAGACGTGAAAGTACTCTTTGATGTCTTTGACCGTATGGCCTTTGGCGGTTTCTGAAATGCTCGCCGGAAAGAAACCATCCTGGGTTTCCGGCTTGAACATGAAGGCCAGCTTTTCTTCACTGTTGAAGAACTCCTGCCAGTCGCGGTAGATATCCTGCACCAAGTGTTGTGAAATAGGGTGGTTGCGCAACACGCCAAAGCCGGTGCTGCGCAGGGACTCTACAAAGCGCTCGGCAGCATCTGCGGCGCGATAGTCTATGGTTTCCAGTTTCATCATCATCTTATCTTGGTTATTTTTTATTGACCCGATACTCGTGTCTCTATGGACATTTTGTTGGCAGTCGGGTGACCCGGGCGCAAGTCTACCTTGATGTCTTTATAGGGGCAACGTAAAGTGATCCAGGTCACCTTTATGGCTCTGAGTAACTTGAGTGAAGGGTAATTGCAGCTATTCGGGTCTTATGGGTTACGCAGAGTAATCGAGGAGCGTTAAATGAAACCCCTGAACGAGTTTGAGCGTTATGTCATCGAGGAAAAAGGCACTGAGCGCCCTTTCAGTGGAGAGCTGTATCAACACAATGCCAAGGGGCGATATCTTTGCCGTAAATGCGGCGCCCCCTTGTATTTGTCCGAGCATAAATTCAATGCCCATTGTGGCTGGCCCGCCTTTGACGATGAAATCTCCGGCGCCGTCACCCGGATACCCGACGCCGATGGCCGCAGAACCGAAATCGTCTGCAGTCAATGTGGTGGTCATCTGGGACATGTGTTTGAAGGAGAGGGGTTAACGGCCAAGAACTTGCGACATTGCGTCAATTCTGTCTCCATGGTCTTTGAGGCCATAGATGATGCCGAGGCTTTGCAGCCGGCAACTGAAAAGCGTTTGGAGACGGCCACCCTGGGCGGCGGCTGTTTTTGGTGTTCAGAGGCGGTTTTTTTAAGCTTGGCCGGGGTTATGCAAGTGACTTCCGGCTATGCCGGCGGCGCGGCAAAAGATGCCAACTACAAGGCGGTATGCAGCGGCGCAACCGGCCATGCCGAAGTGGTGCAGATAGTTTTTGACCCCACTGTCATCAGCTATGCCGAGCTGTTGGAGGTATTCTTTGCCAGTCATGACCCCACCACCTTGAATCGCCAAGGCAACGATGTGGGGCCTCAGTATCGTTCGGTGATTTTCGCGCACTCGGATAAGCAGATTGAGACGGCGTCCTCCATGATTAAGGCGCTGGATGAGGAAGGTGTCTTTAGCGCGCCGATAGTGACAGAGTTGACCGCCTTTGATGGTTTCTATCCGGCGGAGAACTATCATAACGACTATTTTGCGCTTCATGGTGAGCAGCCTTATTGTGCCTTGGTGATCAAACCCAAGCTGGATAAGGTGCGACGGCGTTTCAGTGCCAAGCTGAAGTAGAATAGAAAAAACGGCAAGCCTCAGCTTGCCGTTTTTTTATGGTCTGGACAGTGTCAATTTACGAGTCCAACTTGTCGTCGGCAATCTTGTATCTGGGATCTTCAATCAGATTGACTTCCACCAGATCGCCGGCCTTGTGCAGCAACTGCTTGCAGTCGTTGGAAAGGTGACGAAGATGCAGGCGTTTGCCTTGGTTCACATAGCGCTCGGCCAAGGTGTCTATGGCATCGAGAGCCGAGTGGTCACAGACCCGGGATGACTGGAAGTCGACCACGACATCCTTAGGGTCATTGTTGGCATCAAACAACTCAAGGAACGAAGCCGCCGAGCCGAAAAACAGTGGGCCATTGAGGCGGTAAACCGCCCAACCGTTGGCATCTATACTTTTATGAGCACTGATCTGTTTGGCATGCTCCCAGGCAAATACCAGCGCAGAGACTATCACCCCGACAAATACCGCAATCGCCAGATCGGTAAATACCGTCACCACAGTCACCAGCACAATAACAAAGGCATCGTGCTTGGGCACCTTGCGCATTACTTTAAAGCTGGCCCACTCAAAGGTTCCCAGTACCACCATAAACATGACCCCGACCAAGGCGGCCAGCGGGATCATCTCGATAAAGGCGGCGGCAAACAGAATAAAGCACAGCAAGGTGAGAGCGGCGGTGATCCCGGAAAGACGACCGCGGCCCCCTGAGTTGATGTTAATCATCGACTGACCAATCATGGCGCAGCCACCCATGGCACCGAAAAAGCCACTGGTGACGTTACCCACGCCTTGGCCGACACATTCCTTGTTGCCACGGCCGCGGGTTTGGGTCATCTCATCGACCACTGTCAGAGTCAGCAGAGATTCAATCAGGCCAACAGCTGCCAGGATAACGGCATAGGGCGCTATGATATAAAGGGTTTCCAGATTGAAGGGCACTGCTGGAATGGCAAAGCTTGGCAGTGTGCCGGCGATAGTTGCCTCAGGGTTACCGCTCATATTGCGCAAATAATCAAGCACGTTGCGGGTATCCAAATCCAGGCCCACCACCAGAGCGGTTACTGCCAGTATGGCTACCAGGGATGACGGCACGGCTGTGGTCAGCTTAGGCAGAAAATGTATGATAGCCATGGTCATGGCTATCAGCGCCAGCATCAACCAGATATCGGCACCGGGTAGCCAGGCCATCTCCTCTTCGCCGACTTTGACCTGAAATTGCCCCAGTTGCGCCAGGAATATGACTATGGCCAGGCCGTTGACGAAACCTATCATTACAGGATAAGGCACTATGCGAATGAACTTGCCAAGACGCAGTGCTCCGGCGGTAATTTGAATTATCCCGGCCAGCACCACGGCGGCAAACAGATAGCTGACTCCGTGGGACACCACCAGACTGGTCATGACCACGGCCATCGCGCCGGTGGCGCCTGAGATCATGCCGGGACGGCCGCCGATGAGGGCCGTGATCAGTCCCATAATAAAGGCGGCATAAAGGCCCACCATAGGTTCTACTTTAGCAACGAAGGCAAAGGCTACCGCTTCGGGCACCAGCGCCATAGCAACCGTTAGGCCGGAGAGTATATCCGCCTTGTGACTGCTGGTTTTATGGCGTATCAGTTCAAACATTCAGCTTGGGATCCCATCTTGAGGGTTAAAAACAAAGTTGTGCATACTAGCAAAATTTCTGTTGTGACAGAAGTGTGAAGCAGATCAAAATAAAAAAACCATGCCCGAGGGCATGGTTTTTCTCAGCAACACTTAGGTTCAGGGACGGGCCATATCTGACTCGGCGCTGTTACCATGGCTCTTGCGTGGCGCGGTTTCGCCATTGGCCTGATACTCACGGCCTTTGGGCACTTCAACGTGAGCACGTTGATCCACCTGTGGCTTGGTTGTATCTGAGCCAACCATGGTGCTGAAGCGACTGACTCTTGGTGCGGCGCTTGCCTGGGTTGTTGCAGGTGTTGCTGCTGGGCTTTCCTTGGCTTCATTGCTTGCCTGACGCGCAGGGCGGCTGATTGCAGCCGGCTTGGCCATAGGGGCAGAGGCGGCGACGCTTGCCGATGCAGTTTCTGCCTTGGGCTTGGATGCAATCTCTTCAGCAGCTTTTGCCTTGGGTGCTTCGCTCGCTTTCTCTGCCGCTTTTGATGGCGCAGCTTCGACTGGTTGAGCTTTTGCAACTTCAGCTTTCTCAGCTTTGGCTTCAGACGCTGTCACTGGCTCGGCTTCCGCTGTTTTGGGCTCAGCCTTTACCTCTACCTCGGCGGCTTTTGCAGCGGCAACGATTTCTACCTTGGCAGCGACCTCGGCTTGAGGCTTTGTCTCAACCTGAGCTTCGGTAGTTACATCAGCTTTGGTTTCAACCTGGGGAGTCGGCTTGGCAACAACTTGAGGTTCAGCTTGTGCTTGCTCTTGAGCTTTGTCGGCAGGCTTTGCTTGCTCAGCGGCGACTTCAACGGCAGCGGCGGGCGCTGATGCCTCGGCGACAACCTCTTCTTTAGCGTTATTTGCTACTTCAGAGGCTGCTTTTTCAGTGCTTGCCTTTTCAGTGCTTTCAGACTCTTCGCCTTCCTGCTCAGTGCGGCGGCGACGCTGACCGGCTGCCCGCAGATGACGAGGGCTGCGGCGGCTACGACGTTGACCTTCACGCTTGGGTTTATCACCTTCTTCAGTGCCTTCGATGGCTTCAACGTCATTTTGAACACTGTTTGCAACTGTTTGCTCAGCAATGGCTGCTTGGTGAGTTTCACCGTTAACCACAGTGTCTTCCGCCTTAGGAGCAACTTGGGTTTCAGCGATTTGAACTTCGGTAGCTACCTGAGTTGACTCTTGAGCCTTCAGCTCGGTAGCAGTTTCGCTCTTGGCTTCTGACTTGGCTTCAACTTCGGCCTGAACTTCCATTTCCTTGGACTCAGCCTGAGCCGCGGCAGGCTTACGACGGTTGCGACGCGGCTTGTCAGCTTGCTCGGCGTTATCCTTGGCATCGCTCTCTTTGGTGCGAACTGGCTTGGCCTCGGTTTTTGCCTCGATCTTTACTTCAGATTTGGCCTGGGCGCTGGCTTTCACTTCGGCGCTGGTTGCTTCTGCTGTATTGTCAACGGCTTCCTGTGCATCGCTGGCCTCAATGCGCACCTTACGACGCAGGTTGCGACGTTGGCGACGCTCACGGGCGGCTTCCTGTTTTGGTTCCTGCTCGCTTTCGTCACGGGCCTTGCTGCGACTCTTGCGTTCATCCAAAGCTTCAGACTTGGGAGCCTTGTCGCTGCGGTCACCACGGGTTGGCTTGCCGGTGTCGTTTGCCTGGCGCTTGTTGCCTTGCTCGTCTTTATCACGGGTAGGGCGCTCGTTAGTGGCCGATTTACGGTTGCGACTGCGTGAATCGCGGTTACCGTCTTTGTCATCACCACTCTTGCGACGTCTGTCGTTGCGGTCATTGCGACGGTTACGGCGGTTGTTCTGGCCGCTGCCTTCCTGATTGTCTTTAGTGCTCTTTTCCTGCTTCTTGCCGGCTTGTGGCTCGGAAGAGGAGAAGATGGCACCCAGGGCGGCGAAGAAACGGGAAATTATTCCGGGCTTGGCTGCTTCAACCACTGCGGTTTTTGCCGCCGGTTTGGCTGTCTGCGGTGCTTCGGCAGTTTCCTGCTTGAGAGGTGTAGCAAAACCACTCAGTGCTGGCTTAGGTGCGGCTGCACGTTCCAGTTTACGTGGTTCATACAGTTTGTTTTCCGGCTCGTCTACACGCTGGTAGCTGACTTCAGAGATCTCATCGTCCTTGCGATGACGTACCACACGGTAGTTCGGGGTCATCATATGTGGATCCGGGATCACATAAACTTCAACTTCATGGCGCTGCTCTGTGATGCGTATGGCCTTGCGCTTTTCGTTCAGCAGGTAAGCCGCGACATCAACGGGCACTATGGCTTCAATCTGAGAGGTGTTTTCCTTGATGGCTTCTTCTTCCATCAGGCGCAGAATCGACAGCGCCAGTGACTCGGTACCACGAATGGTACCCTGACCGTTACAACGAGGGCAGATGTGAGCGGCAGACTCTTCCAGAGACGGACGCAGACGCTGACGGGACATTTCCATCAAACCGAAGCGGGAAATACGGCCCAATTGTACTCGGGCACGGTCATGGTGAACGGCATCACGCAGACGGTTTTCCACTTCGCGTTGGTGTCTAACCGGAGTCATATCGATGAAGTCGATAACCACCAAGCCGCCCAAGTCGCGCAGACGCAACTGACGGGCAATCTCGTCGGCGGCTTCTAGGTTGGTGTTTAGTGCGGTTTCTTCGATATCGCCGCCCTTGGTGGCTCTGGCGGAGTTGATATCGATTGAGGTCAGCGCTTCGGTGGGATCGATAACGATGGAGCCGCCGGAAGGCAGTCTGACTTCGCGCTGGAATGCGGATTCTATCTGTGACTCAATCTGATAGTGGGTAAAGAGCGGCACTTCAGATGAGTAGGGCTTGACTCTGTCGACAAAATCAGGACGTACCAAGGCGATATGCTGTTTGGCATCGGCATAAATTTGTGGGTGATCGATTAGAATTTCGCCTACATCACGGCGCAGGTAGTCACGGATGGCGCGAACGATAACATTGCTTTCCTGATGAATCAGGAAAGGAGCAGGGCGACTCTCGGCCGCTTCCTGAATCGCTGTCCAATGGTGCAGCAATACCTTCAAGTCCCACTGCAGATCGGCGGCAGCCTTGCCAACACCAGCGGTGCGGACAATCAGCCCCATGCCGTTGGGCACTTCCAGGTTTTCCATGGCCGCTTTCAGCTCAGTGCGCTCATCACCTTCAATCCGGCGGGAGATACCACCTGCGCGAGGGTTGTTGGGCATGAGTACCAGGTAAGAGCCGGCCAGACTGATAAAGGTGGTCAGGGCGGCGCCTTTGTTACCACGTTCTTCTTTATCTATCTGAACTATGACTTCCTGGCCTTCACTGACCACTTCTTTAATGCTGGGACGACCCTGGAAGGAGTAACCTTTGGGGAAGTATTCGCGAGCGATCTCTTTCAGTGGCAGGAAGCCATGGCGCTCGGCGCCATAGTCAACAAAAGCCGCTTCCAGAGAGGGTTCTACGCGGGTGATTTTACCTTTATAAATATTGGCTTTCTTCTGCTCATGGCCTGGGCTTTCGATATCCAGATCATAGAGCTGTTGCCCATCAACCAGGGCAACACGCAACTCCTCGGATTGAGTCGCATTGATTAACATCCGTTTCATGATGACGTCATTCTTCTTAATAAGAGGTCATCAAACGTACAGGTCGCTGCATTACGGGCCTGGTCTCATTCGGGTGACGCCTCTCGGCGTTCCTCCAGGCTGGGAGGTGCGCATTGCTGTTAGACGCATTCGCTGCGTGTCGCATCCTATTTATGGCTTATTTTTCAATGATTACAAAAACAAGGAATTCGTTGTAAAACATCAACCAACCCCATAAATTCTTTAATAATAATCCGGTAATGCCGAAGTCGAGCCTTGTCGTTTGATGACGAGTTAACATTAACTTTCGAAAACAGCATAGTGGCGGCTTGAAAGTAGTCTGAATTTCGTAATTCCATCCAGGTTTAACCGTAAAAACAATTTTTTCAGTAGTGTTCTTTTATATACGGTTTGCAAATCAATTATTTGCGACCTCGGAGGTCAGACATTACTCAAGCGTTTTCCACTGTTCGAACCGTTCATAGATTGAGCTATGGCCCAACAACACTCAGGGTTCGCCGCTGAAATATAGCTGAATTCAAAAAAATCGGCAATCAAAAGCCTCGACATGTTGTACAATAGCGCGCCCCGAACCGCAACATAAGTGTTATGAATAACGAGACCTCATCACCCAATCTGCAAGTTCGCCTGGTGACCATTGATGAAGACAATGTTGGCCAGCGTATTGACAATTTTCTGCTCAGCAAGCTCAAAGGCGTACCCAAGAGCATGATCTATCGCATAGTGCGCAAGGGCGAAGTCAGGGTCAACAAGAAGCGGATAAAGCCCGAATATAAGTTGGCCGAAGGTGACCAGGTGCGAATTCCGCCGGTTAGGGTCAGTGAAGAGAACTATCGCACTGCGCCATCCGCCAATCTTGAGCGGGTATCACGCCTAGAAGACAGAATTCTTTTTGAAGACAAGCATATTCTGGTACTGAATAAACCGGCCGGCATCGCCGTGCACGGTGGCAGTGGTGTGGATTACGGCGTGATAGAAGCGCTGAGATCGCTGCGGCCGCAACAAAAGTTTCTTGAGTTGGTACACCGTCTGGATAAAGACACCTCCGGGGTGCTTTTGGTCGCCAAGAAGCGTAGCGCGTTAAAGCACCTGCATGACCAGCTCAGACATAAGCAGATGCAAAAAGACTATCAGGCGCTGGTCCGCGGTGAGTGGCAAAAGCACGACAAGGTGGTTAAGGCGCCACTGCTGAAGCTGACGCTCAAATCGGGTGAACGTATTGTGCGGGTGAATACCGAAGGCAAAGCCTCTGAAACCCGCTTCAAAATTTTGCAGCGTTATGACGGTGCGACACTGGTGCAGGCGAGTCCGGTAACCGGTCGCACTCATCAGATCCGGGTACACTGCCAGTATGCCGGTCATCCCATTGCCTGTGACGAAAAGTACAGTGAGCAGAAGTTTGATGATAGCATGCGGGCACTCGGGTTAAATCGCCTTTTTCTGCATGCGGCGCAACTTAAGTTTACTCATCCGGACACAGAGACTGAAATGACAGTGCAGGCTCCCCTGGATCCTGTACTGCTTGAGTTGTTGGACAAACTCACTCGGGTATAGAAAGAAATAGGGAAACAGGCCATGAAGGCATATGAGCTGCTGATATTCGATTGGGACGGCACCCTGATGGACTCGATTGGCAAGATTGTCCGCTGTATGGAAAATACGGCAAGGGCAATGTCCTTGCCTATCCCTTCGGAGCAGGCTGTGCGCGACATTATTGGTCTGTCGATGACAGAGGCCCTGCAATGCCTCTATCCAGCGGGAAGTGTCGGCGAATATCAGGCGCTCAGAGAGGAATATAAGCAGCAGTTCTTGCAACTAGATACTACGCCGAGTCCACTATTCAGTGAAACGCCGACTTTGCTATCACAGCTTCGCAGTGAGAAGTATCTACTGGCGGTGGCGACAGGTAAGGCTAGAGCCGGCCTTGAACGCGTACTGCTGGAAACTGGACTTGGAGAGTTTTTTCATGCCAGTCGCAGTGCCGATGAGGCGAGAAGTAAACCCCACCCAGATATGCTGCAACAGCTATTGGCTGAATTAAAAATAGCGCCAGAAAAAGCTTTGATGGTGGGGGACTCGGTACACGATCTCAATATGGCGGCCAATGCCGGTATGGATGCCATTGGGGTCAGTTATGGTGCTCATAGTCGCGAACGCTTACATGAGGCGGCGCCAAAGGCCATTATCGATAGTCCATTGGGGCTATTGCACTATCTGTGATCTTCATTGGCATCTTTATCTAAGCATATTCTTAAAAGGCCTGCATCTGCGGGCCTTTTGCTTGCTCTATTCTATGGAAAAGGTGGAGCGTCATTTCAAGTGTTGGCGATTTTTAACTCTTGGCCCAGTTCTGTGCTCAGTTTTTTTGTGTTTGGGGGCTCTGTACCCAAGTTAAAAGCTTCAGTGCCCAGGCTGGACAATGCCAGTGCCGACAGACGTGTGATGTCGTGCGATGAGACTATGACACCACAAATTTCACCGGCATCGTTGATGCAGGGGGAATGGCGTACACTCATCAGCAACGGTATGGTCAGATGTGGTGGGTGCAACCAGCGATTGGCTTCCAGCGTTTCACCGTTCAAGGCTCGCTCAAGCAGCGGCCGGATCTTCTTCTCGAATGCCTCCACACCATGCAGCTCGGTAATATGCTTACCTATTATCTCTTCTTTAGGGCGATTGAAAAGCTGTTCATACCCTTTTGAAACCATACGGTAGCAATAGTCGGTACCGATAAATGCCAGTAGATGATCTGTAGTGGCTACCATCTGCTTGTGCATGGCGAGCTCGCGATTGACCAACATTCTGTGATATTCGAGGCCGATACGCTGAGCCAAGATCCTGAAAAACTCCTTTGATTTGGCATTCTCAGCTTGGGGGAGGGTATCGAGTACAAAAATATGCCCGATCGGTTTGCCATCTTTGCCGAGGATCAACTCGGCCTGATAACTCTGGGCGCCTATCTCACGGATCAAGGCAAAATGGGGAAAGCGTTTCTGCAGATCACGGGCGTGAAGAATATGAGTGCTGGAGGCCTGCTGTTGATAGAGGGATTCACAGGGAGAGCCAAACCATTCAAATTCAAAAGTAGGCAGAGACTGTTTGTTGTCACAAAAGGCGATGACCTCGCCTCGGGAATCGTTTTTGATTCGGCCAAAACCGGCCCAGCGACATTGGGTCACTAAGGCGAGAGCGCGTAGTGCCCGCTGAAAAAAACGTTTATCAGTGCAGGGGGCTGCCAGTAGAGCCAAGGCTTCTTCGATATCTGTCATCTTTCACTCTACTCGTTATCATTAAAAGAGGTATGTTGATTAATTGTTATTAGTGTAGGGCGAAAGCGGTCGTAACGCACAGTCGATTTTCTTAATTGGGGTAAGGTTTAGGCGCGCTTGATTAACCGGCATGTTTTATTAACATGCCGCGGGCTAGCCGATTAAAAAAGGAGTTCTTATGGCTCAACGACTTAACGCGTTAGCTTACGGGCGAAGCGGAATTTCCCAATACTTTGATACCCTGACGGGAGAGCATTTCGATGAGCAGGATTAAGGGTAAACCTATTAATGTATTGGGATCCCGTCCTTCGAGGGCCCGAAACAGGGCGATGCCCAAGCCTTCACACTTAAAGCTGCCAGCACACCAGAGTGGTTGCTCGCGGCGAACATAGTCGATGATTTCATCTTGGCTCAGGTTTCTGAAATGCACAATAAAAGGTTCGACTTCCACCTGAGTTTGGCCGCTGCAGCTGTTATAGAGCGCTAGCCCGGTATAAAAGGTAATGCTTTTCCCCGAGGCGGCCAGCAACTGCTGGCAGGCTTTCTCTTCAGTCAGAGGCTTGCCGACGATTTGACCGTCAACCACAGCGACCTGATCTGAACCTATCACCAGTGCGTTGCTTAACTGCTTTGCCCCGGCCTGCGCTTTGGCTGCCGCCAGACGCTTGACCAAATCAAAGGCGGTTTCTTCTGGCCGGGGCGTTTCATCCACATCGGGAGCCACACACTCAAACGCCAAACCTAATTTTGCCAATAGTGCCTTTCGATAGCTGGAGGTTGAGGCTAAAATCAGTTGAAGTTGATTAGGTGAGACGGCAGCCTGTATTTGGCCATCTGGTTGCGTCATGTCTTGGGTTCCAAAGCGATGTGAGAGGGGGATATTGTCGCCAAATTTGCCAATGCCTGGCAAGAGTGGCTTGGGGATGAGATGAATGGCTTTATTTTGCGCGGCAACGGCTTGTGAAGAGTCCTGTGCTTGGGTAGAATTCTGCGTCCGTCAATTTCGAACCCGTTGGAACAGATCTATGATGACGGGGAGAGCAAAGGTTTTATTTCCTTTGCGAGCCGCATCATCATTTTTCCTTTGACTCCGGCGGTTTCAAACTATAATATGCGCGCCTTATGCAAACAGTAAAGATACCGGTTTCAATTGATCCTATTCGTGCTGCGACCAGCCGCCTTAACTATCGAGGTGTTGTTCCTGGTACGCAACTGAAGCGATTGAATGAATTATGTGCCGGCGACTGTTCCGATGTGACAGTGTCAATTGAGTGTGGTGTGGATTTACAGGGGATAGTCTACCTGAAAGGGAAGGCTGTGACGGAGCTCACTCTGCTATGTCAACGCTGCATGACACTATTTACCACAGAGGTTACGGTCGAGTTTAGTTTCAGTCCTTGTCGGAATGAAGCTGAAATCGATGAGCTCCCGGATGCGTATGACCCTATTGAGTGCAATGAAATTGGCGAAGTTCGTCTGCATCAATTGATTGAAGATGAATTGATACTGGCTATGCCCTTGATACCTACCCATGACATAGATGAATGTCATACAGGTTCCAAGGATGTGGCCATAGGCGAGATTGAAGCCGCTCAAGAGGAGCGTCCAAATCCGTTTGCAGTGTTAGAAAAACTGAAGAGCAAGTAATCCAGGAGACAGATCAATGGCTGTACAACAGAATAAAAAATCTCGTTCAAAGCGCGGTATGCGCCGTTCACACGATGCACTGAGCACTGCTCAGCTGTCTGTAGACGCTACCAGCGGTGAACTGCATCGTCGTCACAACGTGACTGCTGACGGTTTCTACCGTGGCAAAAAGGTAATCAACAAGTAAGTTGTTGATTGTCTTATGACGAGTCTGACGCTTGCGTTAGATGCGATGGGTGGCGACCATGGCCCCCACGTGACGGTGCCTGCAGCCCTGCAGGCACTTAAATTATATCCAGATCTCAGGTTTATTCTGGTTGGTGATCAAGACCAGATACAGCCGTACTTAGCCCAATCCGGGCAAGACATTACCGATAGAATTGAACTCAGGCATACCACAGAAGTGGTTAGTATGTCCGACAGACCGGTGCATGCTTTG
Organism: Shewanella carassii; assembly: GCF_019670705.1. Taxonomy (NCBI): domain Bacteria; kingdom Pseudomonadati; phylum Pseudomonadota; class Gammaproteobacteria; order Alteromonadales; family Shewanellaceae; genus Shewanella; species Shewanella carassii. The sequence goes on along the minus strand of NZ_AP024618.1, from coordinate 2,512,887 downwards.
CGTTGTCGGCGTGACAGCTCCATGCGTCGGGCGCTGGATGCTGTGCATAAAGGTGAGGCTCAGGCGTGTGTCAGCGCAGGTAACACCGGCGCCTTGATGGCCATGGCCAAGGTAGTGCTTAAGACACTGCCGGGCATAGACAGACCCGCTTTGGTCAGTTGTCTGCCGACGATCAACCATAAGCCAGTCTATCTGCTGGATCTCGGGGCCAATGTGTCCTGTGATTCCGATACCTTGTTTCAGTTTTCTGTCATGGGTTCAGTCCTCTGTGAGGCGGTGACCAAACAACCCAGACCCAAGGTTGCGCTGCTCAATGTCGGCAGTGAAGAGATCAAAGGCAACGATCAGGTGCAGCAGGCTGCCCAGTTGCTGCAGCATACCCCCCAAATCAATTATCAAGGTTTTATTGAGGGCAATGACATTTACCGTGGAACTGTGGACGTGATCGTTTGCGATGGTTTTGTCGGTAATATTACCCTGAAAACTTCAGAAGGCATTGCCAGACTCTTGATACATCAGCTTAAGGAAGGGCTGACCCGAGGCTTTTTTGTACGCTTGCTGGCCAAATTTTTGGCTCCCAGTATTCAAAGCGTGCTCAAACAAATGAACCCCGACCACTATAATGGTGCAAGTCTGATAGGATTGCGCGGAATAGTTGTCAAGAGCCATGGGAATGCAGATGAAACTGCCTATTTACAAGCGATTAGCTTGGCAGTTACAGAAGCAAGACGTCGACTCCCTGAGATGATCAAGCAGCGTCTCGAGTCGATACTTTTAGATATAAACAGCTGATTTCTCCTTATGCATACAAAAATTCTTGGAACTGGCAGTTACCTGCCGGCGCAGGTGCGTAGCAATCAAGATCTGGAAAAAATGGTGGAAACCAGTGACCAGTGGATTGTTGAGCGTACGGGTATTTCTGAGCGTCGGATCGCTGATGCCAGTGAAACGGTTGCCACTATGGGTTATCAGGCGGCGCTGAAGGCCATTGAAATGGCAGGCATCGAAGCCAGTGAACTCGATATGATTATTTGCGGTACCACGAGTGCAGCAAATGCTTTTCCGGCAGCCGCCTGTGAAGTACAGGCCATGTTGGGGATTCATACTATCCCAGCATTTGATGTCGCTGCCGCATGCTCCGGCTTTGTCTATGCGCTGTCGGTTGCCGATCAGTTTGTAAAAACCGGTGCGGCCAAGAAAGTGCTGGTAATAGGTGCCGATGTGCTTTCCAGACTCTGTGAGCCGGAAGACAGAACCACCATTATTCTCTTTGGTGATGGCGCAGGTGCCGCCGTGGTGGGCGCCAGTGAAGAGCCGGGGATCATCTCTACCCATATTTACGCCGATGGTCGTCATGGGGAACTGCTTAAATGTGCTTTTCCACCCAGAGCCGGAGAAACCTCCGAAGCCGTGGGCTTTATGACCATGAAGGGCAATGATGTCTTCAAGGTCGCCGTGACTCAATTGTCCCATGTCGTGACAGAAACCCTGAGATTGAATAACGTCGACAAGTCAGAAATAGATTGGCTGGTGCCACATCAAGCCAATTTCCGCATTATCAATGCCACAGCCAAGAAATTGGACATGAGTCTTGATAAAGTGGTGCTGACGTTGGCCAAACATGGCAATACCTCAGCAGCCTCAGTGCCGATTGCACTGGATGAGGCGGTGCGCGATGGCCGCATCAAACGCGGGCAACTCCTGCTGTTAGAAGCCTTCGGTGCCGGTTTTGCCTGGGGTAGCGCCTTGGTTCGCTTCTGATATTCAGCGCCTGCTTTCTTTGCACAAGTGAGTGGGCCGTTTCAATGCATACAAGTTGATCTGCCGGGCAGATCAGTGGACTCGGGTAGCAACATCTGCTTTGCTGCCTGCAATCATAGGTAAATGAATATGGAAAACTTCGCTTTCGTGTTCCCGGGACAAGGTTCTCAGGCTGTAGGCATGCTTGCCGATCTCGCTGAACACTATCCGGTAGTGACCGAGACTTTTCGTGAGGCCAGTGACGTGCTGGGTTACGACTTGTGGCAACTGGTTCAGCAAGGTCCGGCCGAAACTCTTAACGAGACTGACAAGACCCAGCCAGCCTTGCTGAGCGCAAGTGTCGCCCTGTATCGCGCCTGGCAAGCGGCCGGCAAAGCCGCTCCCAACGTGATGGCAGGTCACAGTTTGGGTGAATACTCGGCGCTAGTGTGTGCCGGGGTGCTCAAGTTTACCGATGCCGTTAAGTTGGTTGAACTGCGTGGTCAGTTGATGCAGCAAGCAGTTCCTGCCGGAACAGGAGCCATGTTTGCCATCATAGGCCTGGATAACGACGCCATTGCCAAGGCCTGTAAAGACAGCGCCGAAGGCGCTGTGGTTAGCCCAGTTAACTACAATAGCCCAGGCCAAGTGGTAATTGCTGGTGAAAAAGCCGCAGTTGAGCGCGCCGCTGCAGCCTGTAAGGCCGCAGGTGCCAAAATGGCGGTTGCCTTGCCTGTGAGCGTGCCGTCCCATTGCGCCTTGATGAAGCCCGCCGCCGATCGACTGGCTATCGCACTTGGTGACATTGAGTTTAATCAGCCACAAATCCCCGTGATTAACAATGCGGATGTCGCCCAGCCTCAAGATGCTGCTGATATCCGCGATGCCTTGGTGCGTCAGCTTTACAGCCCGGTGCGCTGGACCGAAACCGTGGAAGCCATGGCGGCCATGGGGGTCACAGAGCTCTATGAGGTGGGGCCAGGTAAAGTCTTGACCGGGCTTTGCAAGCGCATTAACAAATCCCTTACAGCCAAGGCTGTCAACGATGCCGCTTCTCTGGCTGCATTGATCGAATAAGGAGCTTTTCATGAGCGTAACATTAGACTTAACCGGCAAGATTGCCCTGGTTACCGGCGCCAGTCGTGGCATTGGCAAATCGATTGCCACCACGCTGGCCGAAGCTGGTGCCACAGTATTTGGTACTGCAACCAGTGAGCGTGGCGCCGAAGCTATCTCGGCTTATCTGGGCGATAAGGGCCAGGGTTTGGTGCTGAATGTCACAGATCCACAATCTGTTGAAAATTTATATGCCTCGATCAAAGAAAAAGCCGGCGATGTTGATATTCTGGTAAACAATGCTGGCATCACCCGCGACAATTTATTGATGCGGATGAAAGAGGATGAGTGGCAGGATATCCTGGACACTAACCTGACATCTCTTTTCAGGTTATCCAAGCCAGTGATGCGCTCAATGATGAAGAAACGTCATGGCCGTATCATCAATATTGGCTCTGTGGTAGGTACCATGGGCAATGCAGGCCAAGTGAACTACTCTGCGGCCAAAGCCGGTTTGATCGGATTTACAAAATCTCTCGCCAGAGAGGTTGCATCTCGTCAAATTACAGTTAATGCTATTGCTCCTGGTTTTATCCAGACAGATATGACGGATGAGCTGACAGAAGATCAGCAACAGGCCATCATGTCCCAGGTTCCAATGGAGCGCTTGGGTCAGGCACAGGAAATTGCCAACGCCGTGCTCTTTTTGGCCTCGGATGCCGCTGCTTACATCACAGGGGAAACCTTGCATGTAAATGGCGGGATGTATATGGTTTAAGGGCGAATGGCAGGGATACTGTCGCAATTGGGTGGTGATCTGCAGCAATTGAGGGCCTAAAATCGTGGTTAGACCACGAATTCTAGGCTTGCAATGTTGGTCAAATCTAATAAACTACTCGCAATCTTACGCAAGTGCGTAATTTGAATAGGAAAGAAAACTAATGAGCAACATCGAAGAACGTGTAAAGAAAATCATCGTAGAGCAACTGGGCGTTAAAGAAGAAGACGTTAAGCCAGCAGCTTCTTTCGTAGACGATCTGGGTGCAGATTCTCTGGACACTGTTGAGTTGGTTATGGCTCTGGAAGAAGAGTTTGATACCGAGATCCCTGATGAGGAAGCTGAGAAAATCACTACCGTTCAGGCAGCGATCGATTACGTTTCCAAGAATCAGTAATCCAGAATTCCAGAAAACAGGCGGCATAATTGCCGCCTGTTTTTGTTTTTGCCCCGTCAGTTTCTGGTTGTACCAGTATCAGCCGTGCATTATTGTGTCTTGTGACCCATTCGGCTGCTGCCGGAGGCAATGGTAGGCTGCAGCGGCTTAGCCTATCATGATAACTCACCCGTTAATCTAAGGTGGACACAGTGACTAAACGTCGAGTCGTTATCACTGGCCTGGGTCTGGTGACCCCGGTCGGCAACACAGTGGACAGTAGTTGGCAAGCCCTACTTGCAGGTCAGAGCGGTATAGCGCCAATCACCAAGTTTGATGCCAGCGAATTCAGCACCCGTTTTTCAGGCTCAGTCAAAGATTTTGACGTAGAGCAGTACCTGTCCCGTAAAGATGCCCGCAAGATGGACCTCTTTATTCAGTATGGTATGGCTGCCGGCATTCAGGCCATGCGTGACTCCGGATTGGAGATGGATAAAGAAGATCCTACCCGAGTCGGAACCGCTATCGGCGCCGGTATGGGCGGCATGTGGTTGATTGAACAAAACCACAGCGCCTTGATGGCCGGTGGCCCACGTAAAATTTCCCCCTTCTTTGTACCCAGCACCATCATCAACATGATTGCTGGTCATTTGTCGATCATGTACGGCATGACAGGCCCTAACTTTGCGGTGACAACCGCCTGTACCACAGGGGTTCACAACATAGGTTTCGCAGCCCGTACCATAGCTTATGGCGATGCCGATGTGATGGTGGCCGGTGGCGCTGAAGATGTCACTTGTCCTCTGGGCGTGGGTGGCTTTGCTGCGGCCAAGGCCTTGTCTACTCGAAATGATGATCCTCAGGCGGCCAGCCGCCCATGGGATAAAGACAGAGATGGTTTTGTTATTGGCGACGGCGCCGGAGTGTTGGTGCTCGAAGAATATGAACATGCCAAGGCTCGCGGTGCCAAGATTTATGCCGAACTGATTGGTTTTGGTATGAGCGGCGATGCCTTCCATATGACCTCGCCGCCAGCCGATGGTGCCGGCGCAGCCCTGGCGATGAGCCATGCCTTGAAAGATGCCAATCTGGCACCCGAAAGTATAGATTATATCAACGCTCACGGTACCTCGACTCCAGCAGGTGACAAGGCCGAAGCGGCAGCAGTGAAGTCTATCTTTGGCGATCATGCTTACAAGCTGATGGTGAGTTCCACCAAGTCAATGACAGGGCATTTGCTCGGTGCTGCCGGTGCGGTGGAAACTATTTTCTCCGTGTTGGCCCTCAAGGATCAGGTAGTTCCGCCTACCATTAACTTGGATAACCCGGACGAAGGTTGCGATCTGGACTTTGTTGCCCATACCGCACGTCAGACCAAGGTGGAACATGTGCTTTGTAACTCTTTTGGGTTCGGTGGCACCAATGGCTCCTTGCTGCTGAAGCGAGTTTAAGATTACCTCTTGAAAAAGCGCCTTATGGCGCTTTTTTTATCTTTAAAATCAGTTAGTCATATTCTAAAACTAAACCCAGAATTAACCTTTGTTCATCTCTATTGGCATTCCTTGAATATAGCGCCAGAATCCTGCCAAATGATTCTGGAGTTTTCACTATGCTCAATCCTGCAATGTTTCCTGTTATGGCCGTGGTCGGAGCGATTGCGGCTAATTTAACCGAGTTAGTCAGGGGCGAAAGTCGTCGTTGGCAACCTGCGATGGAAATCGGTGTTCGCACTTTCAGTTTGGCTATTGCCGCCTATACTGTGCTCTGGTTTGCCTTGCTGACTGCGGCTGTGTATGCCGGGAAGGGGACTGATGTAGTAGCCGGGGTAGAGGTGCTAGGCATCTTCCTACTGGCGATGGGCATTTATTCACTTTTTCAACTATCTCGGTTTATCAATGACAAGGTGCAGTTGTGGATCTATCGGCTGGCCTTACCTCTGGTGATTGGCGGAAGTTTCCTGGTATGTAAGTTTGGGTGATTGCGAAATTTTCGCGTACACTCTCAGCCAGGTGCGGTCAGCAGACCGCCAAGCCTGATGAGAGGAACCCATGGCAGGAACAGAGAGACAGATAACCCTGAGGTTTTTGGCCGAGCCCGCAGACGTCAACTTTGGTGGTAAGGTACACGGCGGCGCCGTAATGAAGTGGATTGACCTGGCGGCCTATGCCTGTGCGGCCGGTTGGAGTGGTAAGTACTGCATCACGGTTTACGCCGGTGGGATCAGATTTGTTAAACCCATACATGTGGGCAATATAGTGGAGGTGAGTGCCAAGGTGATCTATACCGGCAGCACTTCCATGCATATAGGTTTGGACGTAAAGGCTGGTGATCCCAAGAATTCCGAGCGCCAGCTGACCACTCACTGTATCGTCATTATGGTAGCGGTAGATGATGAAGGTAAACCAACGCCTGTGCCCGAATGGCAGCCGACATCGGCAAGGGACATTGAGCTTAGGGATTCGGCTATCAAGTTGATGGAAATGCGCAAGAAAATCGGCGCGGAAATGGAAGCGCACGTTCATCCTTAAGTGTTGATTTCAAGAGCCACATTCGTGGCTCTTTTCTGTATGCGGGATGCTGAGTTTGTCCGTATCAACTTCTCCTTTATGCTGCCCCATGGCAAAATGCGGCTTAAACATCGGCTCGAATTGTCACTCTTGGCTTTATGCAAAAGGCTTTGAAGCATGGTCGGCAATTGGGCCAGCCTGTTCCCTCACTTAAAATAATCAAGGAAATATCATGGCGAACGTCGCATTTCTCGGTCTAGGTGTTATGGGGTATCCCATGGCTGGGCATCTGCAAAAACAGGGGCACCAGGTCACTGTTTACAACCGTACTTCCTCCAAGGCTGAAGCCTGGGTGGCAGAGTTTGGTGGGCGCTGCTGCGAGACTCCGGCCCAAGCCGCCGAGGGGCAGGATATTGTCTTTGCCTGTGTCGGCAATGATGATGACTTACGCCAGGTCGTACTGGGTGAAGAGGGCGCAGTGCATGGTATGGCTGTGGGCAGTATCTTTGTCGATCACACCACTGCCTCATGTGATGTGGCGCGGGAGTTGGCCGCTTTGCTGGCCGAGAAGGACATCGCTTTTATGGACGCGCCGGTTTCCGGCGGTCAGGCTGGCGCCGAGAATGGGGTATTGACCATTATGGCCGGTGGCTCTGAGGCGGTATTTGCGCGGGTAAAACCTGTGATGGCTGCCTATGCCCGCTGCGCCGAACTATTGGGAGATGTTGGCGCCGGGCAGTTGACCAAGATGGTCAATCAAATCTGCATCGCCGGGGTGGTACAAGGTTTGGCCGAAGCCATGCATTTTGCCAAGAGCGCCGGGCTCGATGGCGAGAAGGTGGTTGAGGTGATCAGCAAAGGCGCGGCCCAGAGCTGGCAGATGGAAAATCGTCACAAGACCATGTTGCAGGGAGAATATGATTTTGGTTTTGCGGTGGACTGGATGCGCAAAGACTTAGGTATCGCTCTCAATGAAGCCAGACGCAATGGCTCACATTTGCCGCTGACCGCCATGGTTGATCAGTTCTACGCAGAAGTGCAGGCCATGGGCGGTAACCGCTGGGATACTTCCAGTCTGATGGCTCGCCAGGAGAAGTGCCGCAACAAGTAAGGCCAGCGATTGAAGATAACAAAAGGACAGCTTCAGCTGTCCTTTTTGGGTTTTGAGTCTGCTATCAGTTGGGCTCGGGGCTGACCACTATATGTTCCAGCTCTACAGGCGCCACTGCGTGCAGGGCGTCCATGCTGGCTCCCACCAGAGAGATTTTGCCATCGGCCGATTCCAGCAGCAGCGCCCGTTTGATTTCGCTGAAGCTGCGGTTATGGCGCAGCAGGGTCGACAGTGCCATCTGCATCGGCATCATGGATGGGTTAAAGGCGGCGTTTTCGGCGTAACGGCCACAGAAGGTGCCACCATCAGCCGTTTCCAGTACTACCGCACAATGGCTCTTGCTGTACGGGGCATAGCTGAGGCTGGCGTGATCCAGCGCCTCAATCACCATGGGATCGGAGCTCTCAAGCGCCAGGTTTACCTGTTGTTTACTCAGCAAAGGCGTGGTGACATTGAGATCTTTGGGACCAAAGGCGTAGGGCAGGTAATGACTCAAAGGCGCTGTAGGCTGCTTGGGCAGGTGAATGCGGATCTCTTGCCCGGCCACCAACTCATTCATAAATTGACGGCAGTGGCCGCAGGGACTCTCGTTGACTATGATATCGACTACCTGGCTTTCACCGCTCAGCCAGGCATGACTGATGGCGCTTTGCTCGGCGTGAACCGAGTGACACAAGGCTTCACCCGGCAGTTCGATATTGGCGCCCATATAGATATCACCGCTCTTGCCTTTGGCGATGGCGCCGACATAGAACTCACTGATTGGCGGATTGGCCAGTGCCGCAGCAATAGGCAAGAGCGCCAGCAGTAACTCATCATCACCAAGGCCGCTGACCTTGGCCAATTCACTCAGCTGCTGTGCATCCAGATGACCGGCGAACTTATCGTTGAGCAGTGGCACCAATTGCTCGGCAAGTGTCTTGGGCAACTGGTTCAGGCTGTTTACAAATCTGTCTTGCATTGGCCATTCCTTGTTAAATGTTAAGCTATTGGTTATCCAGTTTAGTCAGGAAGTTACAGTTGAAACGGGACTGGCTTCGCAAAATTCCGTTAAAGCGCCTGTAAGTATTGCACCAGAGCCTTGAGAAGTCGCTGGTGACTTTCATTTTCGGCAGTTTCTTCCAACAGATTTTCCAAGCGAATGACATAATCCGGATCGTTGAGCCTTTGCTGACAGAACTCATGCCAGCGCAGTGTTTCTTTGTCCGTAAGTGTCGAGGGATAGTTACGGGCACGATAACGAAACAGCATCTCCTTGAGTCTGGGGTCGTCAAAGCTGAGATCCAACGCCGCCAGATTATCGGGGGCGGTATGGCGGATCATCTCCATCTTGGCCTTATCCGCCGGAGAGAAGAATCCACCGCTGTAGAGCATAAGATCCGGATCGGTACCCTGGTTGTCCCTCGGGGTATCAAACAGACTTGCCAGCTTGGCGCGGATCTGCGGATGCTGGCGCAGGCGCTTGTATTGTTCGCGGGCAAAGGCTTTGTCAAATCCAATCCGCGCGGCGGCTTCATCGGTCAGTGTCTTGGCGGTGGCAATAAAGGGGCACTTATTGATGTGCACCTGTTTAACCGGTATGGGTAATTCATCTTCTGCCAATTCGCTTCTTGGCGTGTAGAGACGCTCGCGAATGCTGTCTACATCCAGTTCAATCAGCGGGCTGATATCCATATGCAGGTTAACGCAGACAATGGCATTCTTGTTCTCGGGATGATGGGCCACAGGGGCTATGAGAGTGGCACAGCCCTGAGTCGCCGGGATTTTGGAGCTGATATGCACCAAAGGTTGCATATTGAGTACATCGATTTGCTCAGAGACTGCCTGCTTGCGTCTGAGTTTGAAATAGTAGTCAAACAGTCTTGGTTGTTTCTCTTTTATCAGTTTGGCCAAGGCTATGGTGGCGTAAACATCTGACATGGCATCGTGAGCTTTTTCATGGCCGAGTCCGTTGGCCTGGGTCAGATGTTCGAGCTTGAAACTGGGAGAGCCGTCTTCTTTGGTTGGCCAGTTGATCCCGTCCGGGCGCAGGGCATAGCAGGCCCGAACCAGATCGATAATATCCCAGCGGGAATTGCCTTGCTGCCATTCTCTGGCATAGGGATCGATAAAGTTACGGTAAAAACCATAACGGCTGACCTCATCATCAAATCGCAGCGAGTTGTAGCCGGCGACGCAGGTATTGGCTTGGCTGAACAAGGCATTGATCCGCCCCATAAACTCGGTTTCCGGCAGCCCTTTGCCATTGGCCAGTTGCGGCGTGATCCCTGTAATGAGGATCGCCTCAGGTGAAGGTAGGTAATCGCTGGCTATCTGACAGTAAAAGGTCTCGGGCTCGCCAATGATGTTCAGCTCAAGATCGGTACGTATCCCGGCAAACTGCGCCGGTCTGTCTTTCGCCGGATTAGCGCCGAATGTTTCATAATCATGCCAGAATATGGAAGGCTGAGGTTGGGCTTGACTCATGCTGATGACTTTGGCTCTGTAGACAAAAGCTTATCTTAACATTTTTTTACGGAAATGGGATTTTGCCGACATTATCGCTGGTATTTCGGTTAAAAACCGCCCTTGGTGAATCGATGGCCTCTGGTTACAATAAGCTGCCTGCCGGCAGGGACAACGAGGTTCGGATTACCCGAAGGGATGCAGATGTACAGTCAGTTTTTCAGTTCACCCACCATAGTCAATCTTTCAATGCCGACCAGGTTGTGCCTCAGCCTGCCGGACAGTGTCAGTGATTTTGTGTTGTCGGAAGCGCTGCGCTCGCCGCTGCTTGAGTGGGTAATGCTTGAAGGAGAAGACAAGGCTTCGCAGGGACAGTTTATTTTGAGGCTGCAACCTTTTCTGACTCAGCAGTTGCTGCCTTTTGAATCCGTCAGGAAGGATGGAGTGTCGCGAACGGCCGGACAGGGTCTAAGGCTTTATTCTGAGATTGGAACCAGTACTTCAAGTTGCATCGCCGCCCTGAGGCAAGGCGTGAGTATCGATTTTTGGCCAGGGCAGACATTTTTCTGCTCGTTACAAACCGGTAGATTCGAGCTGCTGCCTCTGGAGCAGGATTTGCGTTTGTCCCAGGAGCCAAGAGAGATCATTCTTGCCAAGACAGCGTTGGCCGAAGCTCAGGATTATCAAGCCAGCAGTGAAAAGTTGGCGGTGCAACTCAGTGAAGTGACTCAGGCTCGAATCAGGTTGGAGCGATACCAGCTGGCGCATGGGGCTAAGTTGCCCGAAGGCCAGCTCAACGAAGTTTGGCATCTGCTCACAGGTCTATCCCAGAAACGTCAATGGCTGCTGCGATGTTATAATCAGTCGCTTGAACGTCCCAATTACCGCCAGAGTGCCAACCATGATGGCACCGAAGAAAAGCTCAGGCGCGCGCTTGAGTGCTATGAACTCTTGTCTTCGCCGGAGCTCAATGCCATGGTCAGGCAGTTGACCGACGAAGAGTAATACCACCTTGGGCTGCAAAGCCCAATTCTGATGGAAGTAATGCATGACTTATATTTGTCCCCTGTGCCGCAGCGAGTTGGTGCAGGATGGAAAACAATGGTGTTGTAGCCAAAACCACAGCTTTGACAAGGCAAAGGAAGGCTATGTCAACCTGTTGCCGGTGCAGAAGAAAAATTCTCGCGATCCCGGTGACAACAAGCAGATGATGCAGGCCAGGCGCGCTTTTTTGAATGCCGGCTATTATCAAGCTCTCAGCGACAGGGTCAACGAGCTGGCGTTGGAATATTGTAAGACACAACCCGAGATTTTGGACTTGGGCTGTGGTGAAGGCTACTACAGCGAGCGTTTGCAACAAGCCGTTGGTGGTAAACTCTATGGTTTGGATATTTCCAGAACCGCGATTCGTTACGCCGCCAAGGCACATCCACAGATGCGCTTTTGTGTAGCCAGCGCCTACGACATGCCTTTTGCCGATGCAGCCTTTGATCTCATGTTGCGTATCTACGCACCATCAAAAGTTCAGGAGTTGGCACGGGTGTGTAAGCCCGGCGGCGTTTTCATCTGTGTATCCCCAGGCCCAAGACATCACTTTCAGTTAAAAGAGATCATCTATAGTGAGCCAAGAGAGCATGAGCTGACCAAGGCAGAGCTACCGGGTTTTAACCTGCTGCATGATGAGAGACTGCAGTGGCCGCTGGTTCTGCCGGCCGGACCGGTTTGCAATGACTTTCTGGAGATGACTCCCTATGTCTGGAAGCTCAGCGCCGAACAGAAACAGCAGCTGCAGGCTGAGGGATTGCGTTGTGAACTGGATTTCCACATTCAAATTTACCAACGTAATACATAAGAGCTAGAACTATAAGATAGGTTTCAACTTGTTACGGCAAATACTCGAAATTTAAGTAAAAAAAACTAAGAAGGGTCAATTAAGTTTGTTGACTTATCTCCAGAATGATTTATAGTCTTCTTAGCTTGAAAGTTGGGCTTATTTTTATGTCTTCAATACGACCAGTTCGTCCTGTAAACATAAGTAATACCGGCATTTTCAGCTCCACCGCCGTTAAGGCTTAAAAGATAGTTTTATTTACAGGATTTATATCATGTCACAAGTAACTGGTGTAGTTAAGTGGTTCAACTCTGACAAAGGTTTCGGTTTCATCGAGCAAGAGTCTGGTCCAGACGTGTTTGTACACTTCCGCGCCATCAACTCTGACGGCTTCAAGACTCTGGACGAAGGTCAGAAAGTATCCTTCACTGTTACTCAGGGCCAAAAAGGTCCTCAAGCTGAAAACGTTTCTGTTATCGGCTAATCGCTTTTCGGGGTAACCCGAGCGATATCGTAATAAACCGCGCGAGCCTACACTTCTTGGTGTAAGGAAGCGCGGTTTTTTTATGCCTTGATTTTTATGTATTGGTTGTTCATGTCTTCATAGCTAAGCCAGCCCAATTTCTATCTCTTCAATCTTTTATCGCTTCAATAAGTGGTCTCGGTCTAGAGCTTTTATTCTAATTCATGCTGTTCTCTCAAATTAAGATTAATTTATTTCAGGCGATTACTCTGTTTTAAAAAATATATCTTTATTACCCAGATAACAGCAATCGAGTCTCTGATTTATCCGATTTTGACAGGCTTCCTGGGATGACTTCGGTCAGGCCCAAGCCGCTCTCTAGGAAAAAGAACGCACTTGCGTCTTTCCCAAGACTTTGTTGGTGAAAATGGCAGGCGTAATGTAGAAAGGTATTTGATTAAGTTGCTGTAAGTTGATTTTGATGCAGACTGATACAAGTGTAAATGACAAGGTCAGGTGTAAATACCCTGAGTGGCTCGATAGAACAAATAAAAGCGTGACACTAACCTGCTGTAGACGAAAGAAAAAACCTATGCCAAGACATAGGTTTTTTCGTGTCAGGGCTCGACTGGTATGGACGAGTTGCTGAGATTCAGATTTAGGCTGCGCCGTCGAACAAGGTATCTTCCAGTGTTCGGCCTCGCATCAGGCTGCGATATTGCCAGTCATTTTGCTTGAGTAGCTGCAGCAGTTCGATATCCAAGGTGTCCTTCTCCGGTTGGTAACGGATAAGGTAGTTTTGTTTGCCCTTGGCCGAGATCTCGTAAACGCCTTCGAGGGCGTAGAGTGCTTCCAGCAGTTTTTCCTGATCACAGTGTTGCATCTGCAGCGTCAGATAGGCTTCGGCGCTGCTTTGCTGCATGGTGACCGACTGGCCCAGTTTACCTTTGTCCAGATACAGCACTCTGTCACAGAGTTTTTCCAGTTCATCCAGATTGTGGGAGCTGATAATAAAGGTGGTATCTGTGCTCAGGGATTCTACCAACTCACGAATTTTGCGGGCGTTAGCGGGATCCAGTCCGGCTGTGGGTTCATCCAGCAGCACCAGCTTGGGGTTGCCTATCAGCGCCTGAGCAATCGCGGCGCGTTTTCCCATACCATGACTCAGAGAGTTGGGTTTTTGATTGGCGACCTCCTCAAGGCCTACCAGCGCCAGCACCCGCATGGATTCAGCCTTGGCAGCGTCGGCGCCCATACCCTGCATGCGGGCAAACAGGCTGAATTGAGTCAGCAGACTGAAGCCGGGATCCAGGGCGGCGTCCTGGGGCAGGGCCGAGATCTGTCCCAAAAGTCCGGTGCTGCCGGGGCGCTGTCCCATCACAGTGATTTCACCACTACTTGGACGTATATAACCCAGCAGCAGGCTCATCAATGTGGTCTTGCCGGCACCGTTTGGGCCGACCAGGGCGATGGGACTACCGGGCTCCAGTTGCAAGTCGACGCTATCCAATGCCCGCTTGCTGCCGTAGAGTTTGCTCAGGCCTTTACAGTTAATCAGACTCATAGATCACCTCGCTGCATCATGGTGCGGCCTATCGCTAATAATCCAATGGTTTGCAGCAGTGGCAACCAGGCACTTGACAGTGCCGTTAGCGGCTGGGCATTGAGCATGGCATCTATCTGTGCGCCGGGCACCAGATAACCGATGAAAGAGAGCATGGGCAGCTGAGCGTTAATAGTTGCCATTACTATCATCATGGCGGCAAAGAAAAGCACCGCAAATACGCTGGCCAGTCTGGCCGAGCTGGCCCAGAGTGAGAACAGCGCCATCAGGGCTGTGTAGGGCAGCAGGATCAATACCAGATTGAGTGTCATCATCAAGCCGGAAGTCAGCGCGGGTAGCACCAACGCCATATCTCGGCTCATGGCCAAAAATACGGTTGCTATGACTGTGATGGCAACCAACAGCAATTGGATCAACATCATGCCGAGGAAGCGGCCGAAGAAGAGGGCATCGCGGCCCGAACGCAGGCAGATAAAGCGCAGTGTGCCGCGGTTTTTGTCCGAGGCGAACTGATCGCCGCAGATAAGAATGCTGAACATGGGGAACAGGTAGAGACTGATGACCCAATAGACGGCTTGCTCGGCAACCGGCCAGGCAAACAGTTGATCCAACGTGCCTTCACCGAAGGCGCCGGTAACAAAATGCTTGAAGTCCGGGTTCAACAGAAAGCTGGCGGCACCTCGGACCGGATAGGCGAGGATCAGCAACCACACCAGGGCAAAAGCTATCATCGCCAGGGTGCCACGGCGGTGGAAAATGAGTTTATAGAGTTCAAATCCCGCGAGTTGCAGGGCGTTTTTCAGCCCCCCGGGATGAGTGCTGTGAGTTGCAGTTGTCATGTGGTTCCTTGTTTTGCTCCCAATATGGAGTCCTTGCAGCGACCGGAGCAAGCACTGGGTTGCCGATAAGACGCCAGCCTAACACCATGAGGCCAGGCAGGCCAACGCCTGGCCGCTATTTCAAGCCGTAGCTGTCGTTTTTACGGTCAATTATGCCAGTTGCGCCTTGAGCTCGGCCAATTCCTGTTTTAGTAAAGCCAGCTCTTGCTTCATTGTCGCCAGCTCTTGCTCAAGCAAAGCTATCTGGCTCTGGCTCGCCGTTTCAGGCTCACTTTCGCACTCTCTTTCGCGTTCACCTTCATGGTGAGCTGTAGCTTGATTGGCAATCTGAGTGGTATCTGCGCCGCCGTAACCTTCAGATACACCATCATTCTCAGTGAAGTTCTCGGCAAAGCGTATCTCACGTTTTCCGGGCTCCCTGGGCAGTTGGCGGATAAAGCCTTTGTCTTTCAACGCCAGCAGGGTTTGCTCCACTTGTGGCAGGCCGTCAAATTCAAACAGCCGCTGAGCCCGGCTTCTGAGTTCACCTGCGGTTTGGGCGCCGCGCAGCAGCAACAAACACACAATTGCCAGCTCTGCGGGAGAAAACTGCAGCTCGCCAAATTCTGTGTTGCAGAATCTGTGGCGGTATTTAATGACCCGGCTGCCAAAGCCGGACTGCTCACTCAGTAGACGTTTTTTACTCAGGCTGTCCAAGGCTTGCTGCACTTCAGACTCGCTCAGTTCCATCACGGGATCGCGGCTGGTCTTTTGATTGCAGGCTTGGGTCAGTGAATTGAGAGACAGGGGATAGAGATCCGGAGTGGTGACTTCTTTTTCCAGCAGGCAGCCAATCACTCTGGCTTCGATGGCATTGAGTTGCAACATAATTGACAGTTCCATTCAAGGCAGATGTCGGCCAACTGACCGACATTTTACTCAGTGTTTTTGAGTTATATCAGAGCCTTGAGCCGATGTCGCGGTTTTCCTCGGCTGCGCCTGCCCTGAATAGGACAGGCGCGTTATTTTTGCTCAGTTCTTTGTTCAATTACTGGCGTGGATACCGTCATCTTCGATGCGCAGTTTTCCGGCCTTGAACAGGCCGCCGATGGCTTTTTTGAAGGCCTTCTTGCTCATGCCAAGTTCGGCGTAGATCACTTCGGGCGAGGTCTTGTCGCTGTAGGGCAGGAAACCGCCGGCCTGGGCCAGCTTCTTCATGATCCGCTGTGATTGCTGATCCAACTCCTGACGGTCAGCCTTTTGCAGGGTCAGATCCAGTTTGTTGTCGTGACGCACCTGCTTGATATAACCCTTGAGCTTTTGGCCAAACTTCAGCTTACGGAACACCTCATTTTGATAGATGACGCCCCAATGCTTGTTGTTGACTATCGCCTTATAGCCGAGATCTGTGGTACCTGCGATGATAAGGTCAACCTGTTGACCATTCTTGTACCAAGCCGGGCTCTTATCGACAAACTTATCGATTTTGGACGAAGCGACAATCCGCTCGTCGGCGCGGTTACGGTGAACATAGACCAGGTAACTGCGGCCTTCTTCGGCCTGCTTGTGCTGCTCACCGAAGGGCAGCAGCAGATCTTTTTCCAGTCCCCAATCGAGGAAGGCACCGACCCGACCTATGGAAACTACCTTGAGATAAGCAAACTCACCCACCTGAGCCAGGGGCTTTTTAGTGGTTGCGATGGGCAGGTCGTTGGAGTCCAGATAGAGGAACACCTCCAACTTGTCGCCCACCTGACAACCCTTGGGCACCACTTTATTGGGTAATAACACCTGTCCCAACTCATGAGCGTTGAGGTAAACCCCGAAATCAACCTGTTTGACCACTTCCAGGGTGCAACTTTGACCTATTTCTGCCATCTGTTTTTGAACCTGATTAACTTTGTTTCAGCTGCGGCGGATTATAACGGATTGCGCTCACCTATGCCCGTGCCTTTTGTTAGGGAGGTGCGAATAAGTCCTCGTGGCCTTCTCTTTTGTAGGGCGTGGCTTGCACAGCAATTGGCGTTCAAGGCATCTGACTGAAGGCATGCCGGGGCCTGTCGAAGTCAGACTTCCCTAAGTTTGAATAAGACTAAAGTTAGCGCTGCTTTTTGCAGCAGAACTGGTTAAGCTGAAAATAAAAACCTTTGCCTATGTTCTCTATCTGGTCCGTCAGCCTGCTGGCACTCTTGTATCTCGCGCTGTTGTTTATCATCGCCTGGTGGGCGGATAAATATAAACCCAAACGTTTTCGGGCGCTGTTTTACAGCCTGACACTCGGCGTTTACTGTACCTCCTGGGCCTTTTTCGGTACCACGGCCCAGGCTGCCAACCATGGTTGGTGGCTGGCGCCCACCTATGCCGGCACCTTGATCCTGTTTCTATTTGGCTGGCGGCTTTACTGCCGGGTGGCACAAATCTGCCGCGATGAAAAACTCACATCCCTGGCCGACTTTATCGCCAGCCGCTATGGCCAGTCTTCCAGCCTCTCCGGGCTGGTGTCTTTTATTTCCGTGATTGCCATAGTGCCCTATATTTCGTTGCAGCTGTCGGCCACCTCGGAAAGTATCGCCATGCTCACGGGTGAAGAAGTTTCCTCCGGTGGATTCTGGCAAGACAGTACCTTTTATATCATGTTGCTGCTGGCGCTGTTTGCCGTACTGTTCGGTGCCCGGCGTCCAAGACCCAGCGAGCACAACCCGGGGCTGGTGGCCAGTATGGCGTTTGAATCACTGGTGAAGCTGGCTGCCTTTATCTCGGTCGGACTGTTTGTCTGTTTCGGTTTGTTCGACAGCCCGCTGGCACTCTGGCAACAGGCACAGAGCGCTAAGGCGCAAGGGCACTTGAGCTTTGAGGTCGACTCCGGCTACATCTATGCCACCCATACCCTGCTTGGGGTGTTGGCCATGTTCTGTTTGCCGCGTCAGTTTCATATGCAGTTTATTGAACCGGGCGGCGAGGGCCATCTCAGTACGGCGCGCTGGCTGTTTCCGCTGTATCTCATTCTTATCAATCTGTTTATTTTACCTATCGCGGTAGCCGGCCTGTTATGGTTCGGTAAGGAGCAGGTGGCGCCGGACTCCTTCGTACTGGCCTTGCCGATGGCGGTAGAGAATCACGCCGTTTCCCTGATGGTGTTTCTCGGCGGGTTTTCGGCGGCCACCAGCATGGTGATTGTCTCGGCGATAGTGCTGTCAATCATGATCACCAACGACTTTATCAATCAGTTTATTCTGCGGCACTCATCACTGGCCTCCGGCAGTCGCGGCCTCAGCCAAAACGCCTTGCTGCAGGCCAGAAGGGCGGTGATCTTCGCGCTGTTGCTGCTGAGTTACTTCACCCACAGAATACTGGCCGATACCAACTCCCTGGCCATGGTGGGCTTGATGTCTTTTTCCCTGGTGGCGCAGTTTGCACCTGCGCTGATCATAGGTTTATGGTGGCGTCAGGCCTCTTGCCTCGGGGCACAACTGGGGATCGCCTCAGGCTCGCTGGTGTGGTTTTATACCTTGCTGCTGCCGAATCTGGTGATAGGCGCGGTTGGTTACCAGCCCTGGCTCGACAATGGTCCATTCGGTGTTCAGGCTTTGGCGCCGCGGGATCTACTTGGGCTGGGGCTGGATGATATTACCCAGTCCATGCTGCTGTCGCTTGGGCTCAATTTAATGGTGTATATCTTGCTGCCTGTACTGCGCCCGGCGGGGCTCGCCGAGCGGCTGCAGAGCAGCAAGTTTGTTATCAGCCGGGATGACCGACGGGAAGGTGTGCCCAAGGCCAGTTTGAGTTTTCATGATCTGGCAGCCTTGCTGAAACGCTTCGGCGAAGCCGACTCGGCCAGTCAGTTGGTTGCCAGCGAGTTCCCGCTGGATCCCAATCACTGGAAAGCGGATGCGCCGGTGCGAACCGAGCAACTGGTCGAGAGAGAGCTCGCCGCCATGGTCGGCGGCGCCTCGGCCAGGCTGATTATCGATGCCGCCAAAGATGAGAAACATCAGGGGCTGGAGCAGGTGGCCGAATTTGTCGATGAGGCCCGCGAAGTGCTGCGCTTTAATCGCGACTTGCTGCAATCGACCATAGAAAATATCCAACAGGGGATCAGTGTGGTGGACTCCCAGCTGAGGCTGGTGGCCTGGAATCAGGGCTACAAGGATATGTTTCTCTACCCGGATGAGGCGCTCTATATAGGTCGACCGGTGGAAGAGATCATTCGCCTCAACGCCCACAGAGGCATGTTTCGCGGCGAAGACCCCGAACAGGAAATTGCCAAGCGTCTAGACTATCTGCGTCAGGGCAGCGCCTATAAGTATCAGCGCACCCACAGCAATGGCCGGGTGTATGAGATGCAGGGTAACCCCTTACCCGGTGGCGGCTTTGTGACCACCTATACGGACGTGACCGACTTTGTCAGCCAGCAGCGCCAGCTGGAACACGTCAATGCCTCGCTGGAAGAAAAGGTCAATCAGCGCACTCGGGCGTTGACCCAGGCCAACCGTGAACTGTCCAATGCCAAACGGGTGGCCGAGCAGGCAACCGAGAGCAAGACCCGCTTTTTTGCCGCCGCCAGTCACGATCTGTTGCAACCCTTCAATGCCGCCAGCCTGTTCTGCTCCTTGATGAGTGACAAGGCCAGGGGCAGTGAGCTGGAAACCCTGGCCGATAATATCCGTAGCTCCCTTGGCAGCGCCGAAGAGCTGCTCAGCAGTATTCTGGAACTGACCAAGCTCAACGCCGGAGCCTTCAAGGTGAATGTCAGTGAATTTCCATTGCGGCAAATCATAGATCCCCTCAGGCACGAGTATCAGGCGCTTGCGGCGCAAAAAGGTATTGGCTTTCATCTAGAGAGTCAGGAAGTGCTGCTCAATACCGACAAGGCGCTGCTTAAACGTGTGCTGCGTAATCTGCTCAGCAACGCCATTCGTTATACCGAGCAGGGCGAAGTGCGGCTGAAGACCTATCTTGAAAACGGACTCTTGTCATTGATAGTGGAAGACACGGGCATTGGCATCGCCAAGGAAGATCAACTGACCATATTTGAAGAGTTCAAGCAGCTCGGCAGCCGCGGTAACGCCGAAGGGCTGGGGCTTGGGCTGGCGATTACCAAGCGTATCTGCGATCTGTTGGACATCCCCTTGCTACTGGGTTCCCAGGTAGGAACCGGTACTCAGTTTACCTTGTTGCTGCAATGCAAGTCGCTGCCGGGGGCCGTGGCCGCGGTCAAACCCAAGACTTTGGAGAGTGAGTCCGATTTTGCCGGGTTGCGGGTTTGGCTGGTGGATAATGATCAAACCGTGCTCGAAGCCCTGGGGCAGGTCATGGGCAGTTGGGGCTGCGAGATAGAAAAGGCCACCGGCGCCGAGCAGTTGGCTGAACTGCAAGCGCGTTTGCCCTTGCCGCAACTTTTGATAGTCGATTATCAGTTGGATGCCGGTCTCACCGGGGTTGAGCTGTTGGCCTCCCAGGGTTTGTCCGGATTACCTGTGATTATCAATACTGCCAATCAGGCCGAAAGCATTCGCGAGCAGGTTAGTGATGCCGGTTTCCCCTTGCTTTACAAGCCACTGAAGTTGCCGGCGCTCAGGCGCAGTATCAAGCGTTTGCTCAATTGAGGCGCGCTTTTAAATAAAGCGCTTTGTGGGGAAGGGGAAACCGTTATTCGGGGCGGCTGAGCTGGTTATAGCGGATACCGGCCTGGGTTCGGTTGTTGAGGCCGAGCTTGCGCAGAATGGCCGATACATGCTGCTTGACCGTGGTTTCCTGCACCTGCATTTCATAAGCTATCTGCTTATTGAGCAGACCATCGGCTATCATCGCCAGCACCTTGTATTGTTGCGGCGTCAGTTTTTCCAGATTTCTGGCAAAGTCCGTCTGCTCGTCATCGGCGTCCAGAGTTTCCAGCGCCAAATCCGCCGGTAGCCAGGTTTCGCCATTGAGCACCTCGGCGATGGCTTCGGATATCCGCTCCAGCGGCGAGGACTTGGGCACATAGGCCGAAGCGCCCAGGGCGATGGCTTGCTGCATAATCGCCGGTGCTTCGGTGGCCGACACCATGATGATCAACACATCCGGGTATTGATTGCGCAGTTGCGACAGTCCCTGCAAACCATTGGCTCCTGGAATGCCGAGGTCGAGAAACACCAGCTCAGTTTCACTGTGTCGCCCGAGCAGCTCAAATAACCCCTCGAGATCGGCGCATTCGCGTATCTGTGCTTCATCCAATACGCAGGCGGCGGCTTGCTTGAGGGCGCTGCGAAACAGCGGGTGATCATCGGCAATTATGGCTTTCACCAGACTCATCCTAAGGGCTCCGGGTTTCAAATTTTATACGGGAAAGTATCAATAAAAACAAGGCTTACCCTAGGGTAAGCCTTGTTCGGGGCACGGATTAAAAGCGGTAGCCTACCGTCAGGGTCACTGTACGTGGATCGCCGTAATAACCAATCAGAGTGTTGTCGCCACCGAGTCCTGGGGTGTACTTGCTGACATCTGTCGGATCGCTCGGATCCGGGGTGACAAACTGATAGCCGCCGATAAGGTACTCTTCATCGGTGAGGTTTTTGCCATAGAGGCCGGCATACCAGCTGCCGTCATTGCTATACCAGGTGATCCCCAGATTCAACAGGCCGTAGGCGTCCTGGGTTAGCAGGCTGTCTTCCTCAAACAGCACATAGTCACCGCGATAGTAATAGTTGCCGTTAAAGACAAACTCACCGATATCGGCATAGAGACGATAGGTGAAACCCAGGTTAAAGGTGAGATCCGGGGTATTGGCTATGGTAAATCTGTCCGATTTGTCGGAAGTTTCACCTGTGGCAGGGTCGGTATCGAACACTTCACTGAATTCAGCATCGATATAGCCCACCGCCAGGTCAAAGTTCAGCGCGTCTGTGGCCACCCAGGTCATCTCAAGCTCTGCGCCACGTGCCTCCGAAGAGCCTATGTTACCCAGGCGCTGATTGAGGTCGGCGGCCGTGTCGCCCGGCAATACAGAGATATACTGCCTGTCCTTATGATCCAGGCTGAACAGGGTCAGGTTGGCCCTTAAGTTGCGGCCCCATTCGCTCTTCATCCCCAGCTCGAAGCTGTCAACGGTTTCAGGATCTGCCGCCGGCTCGGCGCTTTCGGCCCTGGGATTAAAGGTGCCTGACTTGAAGCCCTGGGCGTAACTGGCAAAGAACATGATGTCATCCGAGTACTGGTATTCCACCCCGACTCTTGGGGTCAGCTTGGACCAGTCTTCACTGTCGTCCAATACCAAGGGCACCAAGTCGCCTTCGGGACGGACATAGCCCGGCACCCAGCCGGATTCGGGATAGACGGTATCGAATATCAGGCCGTTGCGGACATAGGCTTGCTTTTCGTCCTGGGTGTATCTCAGCCCTAGGGTCATGGACCAGTTGTCACTTAAATCTACGCTGCCCTGAATATAGGCCGCCTTGCTGGTGGAGTTGGAGCAGCCGCTCACTTCACGGGTCAGTCCAGGGGCGTTGAGCGCCTTTCCAAGCTCTTCGAGAATCGCCTGAAACTGGCCGCAGGACTCGGCATCATAGTAGTAAAGACCGGACACCAGCTTGTAGTTGTCGCCGCTGTGATGCAGCTGCAGCTCATGGGTGGTTTGCTCGTCGTCATAGATGGCCGGTACGTCGAAAATTTGCAGCGAGGTGTTGTCGAAATCTATGTTGGTGGGTGAGTAACTCTCTCTTCTGGCCGCGATATATTTCAGCTGCGTTGAGTGGTTTATGTCCCAGCTGCCGGTGAAGCTCCAACCTTCGAGGTCCACCTCGTTCCAGGTGGGCAGACTGGTGTAGGAGTCAAACTTGCTGTCCGGTACCGGGGCATTGGTCAGCAGACTCGGCAGCAGGCGATAACCGCCCTTGGCGTTGGATTTATCGTCTGTTTTATCCCAGGCGAGGCGGAAAAACAGTGAGTCTGTTGGGTGATACTCCAGGGTGAGTCGCATGGCACTGAGATCTTTGTTGTAGTTCTCTTTGTCCTGGTTCGGCTCGGCCGAGGTCAAAAACTCACCGAAACCATCGCGGTTGAGGTTGGCATAGCCAAAGCCCAGATACAGCTGCTCGTCTATTAGCGGATACTGGCCGGTGATCTTGAGATCTTTCTGATTAAAGCTGCCGTAGGAGCCCTGAATATTCAGCTGGGGATCGCCGGACATCACCTTGGTCACATACTTGACCGCACCGCCTATGGTGTTCTTGCCGTAAAGTGTGCCCTGAGGGCCGCGCAGTATCTCTATCTGCTGCACGTCCAGCAGATCCAGTACCGCCCCCTGTGGGCGGGCGATATAGATATCATCCACATAGATACCGACGCCGGGCTCATAACCCCAGAGCGGGTCCTGCTGGCCCACGCCGCGAATAAAGGCGGTCATGGTGGAGTTGGTTCCCCGACTCGCCTGCAGCGTGGTATTGGGGGAGAACTGCTGCACTTCGGTCACCACGGTAATACCGCGCTCATTAAGCTCGGCCTCACTGACTGAGGTGACGGCGACCGGTACTTCCTGCAGGTTTTCCACTGTGCGTCTGGCGGTGACTTCAATACGTTCCAGCTCGCCCTTATTGTTGGTTTCTTCTGCCTGAGCCGCTATCGGCGTCAATGCCGAAGCGATGGCCAGTGCCAGCAGAGAGTAGGGGATCTTGGCTTGACTCATGATTAAGTCCTTTTTGTTGTTTTGTTTGTTTTGTTTTTGTTAACACTTCGGCGTTTACTCTAGAGCAAAGGAAGCGGAAGGGAATTAGCACCTTAGTACAGTGTTATTTAATGATTTGAAATTTATTGGTTATTTTGTGTATAGCACTATGGTGTTATGTTCAATCCGGTTTTTGCTTGTCACTCTCTTGGTTGCAAAAATTGGTTGCAAAAAATTAACAATGACGCCTGGTCAATCGCTGCAAATTTGCGGCGCCGGAATAGGGCGGCCAACAACAAGAGATGGGCTTATGTTGAGTATGCTGGGACTCTTCGGTGGCTTACTGCTGCTGATTATTTTGACACTCAGAGGTGTCAACCTGTTTGTCGCCGCGCCACTGTGCGCGGCCTTGGTGGCGCTGAGCAACCATATTCCGTTATTTGATGCCTCGGGGGCTGACTTTGTCAGTGCCTATATGGGCGGTTTTTCCGGCTTTCTGGCGTCCTGGTTCTTTATGTTTTTGCTGGGCTCTCTGTTCGGCAAGTTTATGGAAGATACCGGCGCGGCCGATGCGGTGGCGCATTTTATTGTGGGGAAACTCGGGATCCGCTATGCGGTGCTGGCAGTGGTAGCCGCCTGTGCCGTGTTGACCTATGGCGGCGTCAGCGTATTTATTGTGGCATTTTCCGTCTATCCCATGGCGCTGGGGCTGTTCAAGGACGCCAATCTGCCGCGGCGCTTTATTCCGGCTGCGTTGGCATTGGGCTCGGTGACTTTCACCATGACCTCGGCCGGTTCGCCTGAGATCCAGAACTGGATCCCGATCAAATACCTCAATACCTCTCCCTGGGCTGCCTGGGAAGTGAGCCTGGTGGTGGCCCTGTTTATGGCGGTCAGCGGTTATTTTTGGCTCAAGTGGATGATTAACCGAGCCATCGCCAGAGGCGAGCGTTTCGAGGCGCGCAG
This sequence comes from Shewanella carassii, assembly GCF_019670705.1. NCBI lineage: Bacteria > Pseudomonadati > Pseudomonadota > Gammaproteobacteria > Alteromonadales > Shewanellaceae > Shewanella > Shewanella carassii. Next base: position 2,488,591 of record NZ_AP024618.1, on the reverse strand, counting down.
TGATGATCCTGAAGTGCCGGAGCGGGATCTGCCCCATCCCATCACAGGGGTGATCCCTCTCATTGTGGTGCTGGTTATCTCCTTTTGGCTGCACGATACCCTGGCACAAAATGCCCTGATAGTTGCCTTGCTCGGTGGGGTGCTGACGCTGATGTTAATCAACTTCCGCCATTTTCATCATCTGGGACGGGCGGTCAATGACGGCACCACAGGCGCACTGGTGGCCATAGGCAATACCAGCGCCGTGGTCGGCTTTGGCGCCGTGGCCAAATCATCGACCGCCTTTGCCACCGCGGTTGAGGTGATGACCAATATGCCGGGCAATGAGCTGTTGGGGGCTGCGGTGGCGGTGAGCGTGATTGCCGGCCTTACCGGCTCTGCCAGCGGCGGCCAGGCGATAGCCTTGCCTTTGGTGGCGCCCCATTATCTGGATATGGGGGTGAACCCGGATCAGTTGCATCGAGTGGTGGCCATTTCTTCCGGTGCTTTGGATACCTTGCCCCATAACGGTTATGTGGTTACCACCATTCGCGCCATCTGTAAGGAAACCCACAAGCGCGCCTATTGGGCGATGGCGGCGCTGACGACCCTGCTGCCCCTTATCGGTGTCGCGCTGGCACTGGCTCTGTTTATTTGGTTTTAAGAGGTGAATATGAAGTTATTTGCATCCTGCATGTTTGCGGCGCTGCTTGGGGTTGCCCAAGCCTGTGCTCCGGCTTCGGCCGAGTCTGTTTCTGCCTCGGCGGCTTCGTCCTTGAAAGCAACCGCCCAGCCTATGCTGGTGGAGAAAAAGTCGTTTACCACCACTGAGTTTCGCACAGTATCGGGCAAAGTGTTGCCCAGTGTGACCGTCGGCTGGGAAAGCTACGGCAGTCTCAATGCGGCCAAGGACAATGTCATACTGATCACTCATTTCTTTTCCGGTAATTCCCACGCCGCCGGCAAGTACGCCGAGTCTGATCCCCAGAGTGGCTATTGGGACGCCATCATAGGGCCGGGCAAGGCGATAGATACCAATCGCTTCTTTGTTGTCAGCGCCGACACTCTGGTCAACGCCAATGTGCACGACGGTCATACCATCACCACAGGGCCTGCCAGCATCAACCCTGAAACCGGCAAACCCTGGGGATTGGATTTCCCCGTGGTGACCATTCATGACTTCGTAGAGGTGCAGCGCTTGCTGCTGGAGAGTCTCGGCATTGAAAAACTCCATGCGGTGATGGGTGCCTCCATGGGGTCATTTCAGGCGCTAGATTGGGCGGTGAGTTACCCGGATAGAGTCGAGCGGCTCATTCATGTTATCGGCGCCGACAGCATGGATGCCTGGAGCGTACCGGCACTGGAAAAATGGGCCCTGCCTATCCGGCTGGATCCCAACTGGCGCGGCGGCGACTACTACGGCAAGACGCCCCCGGTGGCAGGGCTGACCGCGGCGCTGCTCAATATCACCCAGGATGCAATGGCGCCGGAGGCTTATCTGGCCAGCTTCAAGGATTTCACTGTCGCCGACAAAGGCGCGCTGGCGGATATTCGCACGCTGCCGCAAATCAGCCAGATCTTGCAACAGCGCGCCGGGGCCAGGGCGGCATTGCAGGATGCCAACCATGTACTGTATCTGGTACGGGCCTCGCAACTGTTCAGTGCCGATTGGCAAGGGGGCGAGCTGAAACCCGCCTTGGCCAAGATAAAGGCCAAGAGCCTGTTGCTGCCCGCCAGTGGCGATCTGCTGCTGCGGCCCCAGAGGGTGAGGCAGATGGCCGCCACCCTGAAGGAACTGGGTAAAGAGGTAGAGATAAGTGAAATTAAAGGCCCCTGGGGCCATCTCGATGGCTTGTTCTCCATTCAGAGCAAGAGTGATGAAATCCGTGCATTTCTGGCGGACTGAGTCAAGCCGCCGCAGGGCGTAATTTAAGGAGCCTGTATGAAAGACCCTAAAACCGTATTGATCACCGGCGCGGCCAGCGGTATCGGCCTGGCGATTGCCACTGAGCTGGCGGCCTTTGGCCACAGGATATTGCTGAGCGATCTCGACCCTGAGCGGGCGATACTGGCCGCCAACACGCTTAATCAAGCCGGCGGCAACTGCTTGGGCCTTGGGCTCAATGTCGCCGACCCCCGGGCCATTGAAGCGCTGACCGAGCAACTGGCTGACATTGAAGTGGATGTGCTCATCAACAATGCCGGACTGCAGCATGTGGCGCGCCTCGATGCCTTTCCGGCCGAGAAGTGGCAACTGCTGCAACAGGTGATGCTCACCGGCCCGGCGATGCTTTGCAAGGCATTGCTGCCGGGAATGCGGGAGCGCAACTTTGGCCGCATCATCAATATCGGCTCTATCCATGCACTGGTGGCATCCAGGTACAAGTCGGCCTATGTGGCCGCCAAACACGGTTTGCTGGGGCTGAGCAAGGTAGTGGCACTGGAAAACGCCGACTGGGACATTACCGTCAACACGATTTGCCCAGCTTATGTGAAAACACCTCTGGTGGAGGCGCAGATAGCGTCCCAGGCAAGGGAGCACGGCATGAGTGAGCAAGAGGTTATCGACAACATCATGCTGTCCCCCATGCCGAAAAAGGCGTTTATCGGTGTCGATGAAATCGTGCACTCGGTAGCGTTTTTGATGGCGCCGGCGGCGCGCAACATTACCGCCCAGACGCTGGTGCTGGACGGTGGCTGGACCGCGCAATAAGGCAAGAGAGGCTGACACAGGAGAATCACTATGGCCGGGTTGGATAAAAGGGTTGCCAGTCATGAACAGGCATTGGAGGGGATAACCCATGAGATGCGGATCATTGCCGGAGGCTTTGGCCTTTGTGGCATTCCCGAGGGCTTGATAGCCGAGTTGGTGCGCAGAGAGGTGCGTGATCTGGAGCTGGTGTCCAACAACTGTGGCGTCGACGACTTCGGTCTTGGGCTGTTGCTGCAAAACCGCCAAATTCGCAAGATGGTGGCGTCATACGTGGGTGAAAATGCCCTATTTGAGCAATTGATGATGAGTGGTGAGCTGGAGGTGGAGCTGGTGCCTCAGGGCACTCTGGCCGAGCGGATCCGCGCCGGCGGCGCCGGGATCCCGGCGTTTTACACGGCCACGGGAGTCGGTACTCCGGTGGCCGAGGGCAAACCCCGTGAACATTTTGAAGGCCGGGAGTATCTGCTGGAGCGCGGCATAGTCGCCGACTTTGCGCTGGTTCGCGCCTGGAAGGCCGATTGGCAGGGCAACTGCATCTATCGCCACACCGCGATGAACTTCAACCCCTTGGCAGCGATGGCGGGCAAGATAACCGTGGTAGAGGCCGAAGAGATCGTCGAACCCGGCAGCCTGCCGCCATCACAAATTCATACGCCGGGGATTTTTGTCGATCGCCTGGTGCAGGGACAGTTTGAAAAACGCATCGAAAAGCGCACCTTTCGGCCCAGCTAACAGGAGAACAGCATTATGGCGTTGAGTCGCGAACAGATGGCTATGCGGGTCGCCAGAGAGATCCGTGACGGTGACTATGTCAATCTGGGCATAGGCATTCCCACTCTGGTAGCCAACTACCTGCCACCCGGGATAGAGGTGATGCTGCACTCGGAAAATGGTCTGTTGGGAATGGGTCCGTTTCCGTTGGAGGAAAAGATAGATGCCGACATGATCAATGCCGGTAAGGAGACGGTCACTGCGGTCAAAGGCGCGGCGATTTTCGACTCGGCCCTGAGCTTTGCCATGATAAGGGGCGGGCATGTGGATCTCACAGTGTTGGGGGCGATGGAGGTGGATCAACAGGGCAATATTGCCAGTTGGATGATCCCGGGCAAGATGGTCAAAGGGATGGGCGGCGCCATGGATCTGGTGGCCGGCGCGGCCAACATCATATGTACCATGATGCACTGCAGCAAACAGGGTGAGTCCAAGTTGCTTGAGCGTTGCACGTTGCCGCTGACCGGGGTTAACTGTATCAAGCGGGTGCTGACGGACTTGGCACTGCTGGAAATCCGTGACGGCGGCTTTCATCTACTGGAGCGCGCGCCGGGGGTGACTGTTGAGGAGATCCGCGCCAAGACGGCGGGCAGACTGCATTGCGGCGAGTCTGTGCCGGAAATGACCTTTGATTAATTCGCTAAATTGGGTGGCGTTTTTAGCTGCTGCGATTTTTGCTTGAATCGCCAGGCTTCAAGATAACAAACCTTTGTTTGAGGGTGAGTTTTCACCCTCGAATTCCCCAAGGGGGCTGCATTGAATCAAACCAGGTACCCGAAGCGGTATCTGGCCATCAAAATAAGGAGCCTGAGTATTTAAAAAATCTTGAACAGATATAATCGGCTTTCAAAGCTCAATCTATTGATATAAATCGAAAAAAAACCGTTTAAATGGCATGAGTGAACATCGCAGCTGTAGTTTATATTTCAAAGCCTTGGATAAACTGTGATTCGTGCTTGCATTATGGGGCACAGCAAGGTTTAATTGCGCCGTTTTGAAGGTACATTCAGTCCTGACAGGCAAACGTGAGTAACAGGGTTATTATGGTTCACGAGTCATTAACCGTGTAAATGAACAAAGCACCATTTACACGGGGTTAAGAGGGTTTTAGCTAATGCACAGCCATTCATTTGCCGCACTGGTTCGCCAAGTGCCACAACACAGGTTTTCAACCATTGTCAGCTATGACAATACCGGCTTGAAACATCTCACGTTAATCCGCATCAATTCCGGCCGCGAACAGGCCAATAGTCCCAACTGAGCCCGTCGTCCATCTACGACGATACATTCACTCGGCATTCGTTTTGGAATTGCCGAGGACGGGTTATTTGTCCACCCTTACATTCAACACCAAGAGTTTTAGGTTAAATGCAAGCCAAGAATATTTACTACGAGACACTGCATCCGGCATACGGGCAGTATTTTGAGGTGGAAAAGGTGCTGTTCGAGCAAAAGACCGAACAGTGGCACCTGAGCATTTTTGAAAATGCCGCTATGGGACGGGTCATGGCGCTCAATGGCGCCATCCAGACCACAGAGAAAGATGAGTTTGTCTATCACGAAATGTTGACCCATGTGCCTATTCTGGCCCACGGTGACGTCAAGCGGGTGCTTATTATAGGCGGCGGTGACGGCGGCATGCTGCGGGAAGTGGTCAAACATAAACAGATTGAATCCATTACCATGGTGGAGATTGATGCCGCCGTAGTAGAAATGTGTAAAAGCTATTTTCCAAACCATTCTCAAGGCGCCTATGATGACCCCAGAGTCAACTTGGTGATCAGCGACGGGATGGATTATGTTAGGCAATCACAGCAAAAATTTGATGTGATTATCTCTGATTGCACAGATCCCGTTGGTCCGGGGGAAGTGCTGTTCAGTTCCGACTTTTACGAGGGCTGTAAGCGTTGTCTCAATGAAAATGGGATTTTTGTCGCTCAGAACGGCGTGCCTTTTATGCAGCTGGATGAAGTGCAAAATACCGTAAGACGCATGAGCTCTTATGTGAAAGAGTGTCGGTTCTATATGGCGGCCGTGCCTACCTATGTGGGTGGCAGCATGGCCTTTGCCTGGGCAACCGATGATCTTGAGGCGCGTCAGCATAGCCTGGCGACTCTCGAAGAGCGTTTTGAACGGGCCGGTATTACCACCCGTTATTACACGCCGGCTATCCATCAGGCAAGCTTTGCGCTGCCGGCGTTTGTCGAACAGGCGGTCGCGTCAGCGATGACGGTTACCGCATAACCCATTTTTTGATAACAGGCTAACGAACATGAGTGATTGGTCTATTGACGATGCCCGCGTCGGCTACAACGTCGCATACTGGAGCCAGGGATTTTACGGGATCAGCGATCAGGGTGAGGTGACAGTGTCACCGGATCCTTTGAATCCGGACAGCAAAATCGGCCTGAACGAACTGGCCAAAGATATGGTGAAGGCCGGTGTTAACCTGCCTGTGCTGGTCCGTTTCCCGCAGATTTTGCACCACAGGGTCGATAGCCTGTGCCAAGCCTTTAATCAGGCGATTCAAAAGTACGAGTACAGCGAAGACTATCTGCTGGTTTATCCCATCAAGGTGAACCAGCAGCAGACAGTGGTTGAGGAAATCCTCGCCAGCCAGGTCAGCAAAGAAGCTCCGCAACTTGGGCTTGAAGCCGGCAGTAAGCCTGAGCTGATGGCGGTACTGGCGATGGCACAAAAGGCCAGCTCAGTCATAGTCTGCAACGGCTACAAGGATAAAGAATATATCCGCCTGGCACTGATAGGCGAAAAGTTGGGCCACAAGGTCTACATAGTGCTGGAGAAGATGTCCGAGCTTAAGATGGTACTGCAGGAATCCCGCGAGCTTGGGGTTACTCCGCGTCTGGGTCTGCGCGCACGTCTGGCGTTCCAGGGCAAGGGCAAGTGGCAGGCCAGTGGCGGTGAAAAGTCCAAGTTTGGTCTGTCTGCTGCGCAGGTGCTGCGGGTGGTTAACGAGCTCAAGAGTGCCGACATGCTGGATTCGCTGCAGTTGCTGCACTTCCACCTGGGTTCGCAAATCGCCAATATCCGCGATATTCGCCATGGTGTGGGTGAAGCGGCGCGCTTCTACTGTGAGCTGAGAAAACTGGGGGCCAAGGTCAACTGTTTCGACGTGGGCGGTGGCCTGGCGGTGGACTATGACGGTACCCGCAGCCAAAGCAACAACTCAATGAACTATGGCCTGAGCGAATACGCCAACAATATCGTCAGCGCTCTGAGTGATGTCTGCGCCGAGTACGAGCAGCCGGTGCCGAGAATTATCTCTGAGTCCGGCCGCTTCCTGACGGCGCACCACGCCGTACTTATCACGGATGTTATCGGTACCGAGGCCTATTCTCCTGAGAATATCCAGCCACCGGCAGAGGATGCGCCACAGCTGCTGCACAATATGTGGCAGTCCTGGAGCGATATCCGCGGCCGCGCCGATTCCCGCGCCCTGATTGAGATTTTCCACGATACCCAATCGGATCTGGCCGAAGCTCACGCTCTGTTTGCTCTTGGGCAACTGAGCCTGGAAGAGCGCGCCTGGGCGGAGCAGACCAACCTGCGTGTCTGTCACGAGCTGCAGGGCTTGATGAACAACAAGAACCGTTATCACAGACCCATCATTGATGAACTCAATGAGAAACTGGCCGACAAGTTCTTCGTTAACTTCTCGTTGTTCCAATCGCTGCCGGATGCCTGGGGCATAGATCAGGTGTTTCCTGTGTTGCCGCTAACCGGGCTGGATACCGCACCTGAGCGCCGCGCCGTGATGCTGGATATCACCTGTGACTCGGACGGCATGGTGGATCAGTATGTGGACGGGCAGGGGATTGAAACCACACTGCCGGTTCCTGCCTGGAGTGCCGAGAGCCCGTATCTTATCGGTTTCTTCCTGGTTGGGGCTTATCAGGAGATCCTCGGTGACATGCACAACCTGTTTGGTGATACCAACTCGGCTGTGGTGCGTCTCGATGAAAGCGGCCTGGCCAACATAGAGTCTGTGCTGTCCGGTGACACTGTGGCCGATGTGCTGCGCTATGTGAACCTGGATGCCGTGTCCTTTATGCGCACCTATGAAGAGCTGGTGAATCAGCATATTGCCGAAGACGAACGCACCTCCATCCTTGAAGAGCTGCAATTGGGTCTTAAGGGTTATACCTATCTGGAAGATTTTTCATAAGGTCGGTGCATTCAGCAGGCCCTTCGGGGCCTGCAATAAGTAGAGATAAAAGATGTTTTTTGAAGGTTCAGAAAAAAAAATTGAAGTGATAGTGACGCCGGCTACGCCTTCGCTGCGCTCACTGGGAAAGCCCTTCTGGGAAGAGATGGTGGCCAAGGCCAATGCAGAAATCCTCTCTTCCGTCAGCAATGATTATTGCGATGCTTATCTGCTTAGCGAGTCGAGCCTGTTTGTTTGGGACGACAGATTTTTAATGTTGACCTGTGGTACCACCACACTGGCGCGCTCGACCCTGCATTTTATCGATTCTCTCGGTGAAGAGGCGATAGCCTTTGCGACTTTTCAGCGCAAAAACGAATATCTTTCACACCTGCAAGCCAGCTCTTTTGAGCAAGACTTACAGGCACTGAGAGATAAGATGTCCGGGGTGGCATATCGTATCGGTCATCTGGATTCCCATCATCATTATCTGTTTTGCAGTGACAAGGCATATCGCGCCGAGAACGACGATATCACCAATGAACTGTTGATGTATCACATTCGCGGTGAAGCGGCCGACTATTTGCGCTCTGATAACCAAAGTTGCGCCGGAATACGTCAACTGTTGGCACTGGAAGAGATGTTGCCCGGCTTTCAGTTTGATGATTTCCTGTTTGAGCCCTTTGGTTATTCCATCAACGGCATTCGCGGTAAAGAGTATATGACTATTCATATCACACCGCAGGAAAGCAGCTCTTATGTCAGCTTCGAGACCAACCTGGATCTCGCCGCGCAACCGATAGATATCTTCGCCCGTTTGCTGGCCATTCTTAACCCCGGTAGTTGGGATGTCATCGGCTTCAACGCCCAGCAGGACACCCGTGGTTACCCGGAACATTTATGTTTGGGAAGTTGCTCTTTGTCCCTGGAGCAGGGTTATAATGTCAGCTTCAGTCATTATCAGCAGATGTGCCACGAAGTGCTGATCCCTGAGTCCATGTAAATATCGGCATTAGCCAAGTTTTGGAGTATTTATGACCACTTTAGCAGATAAACCTGATTACTCGCTTTATTCAAATGCGTTTGGTTATTTGCGTCAGCCACTGGATTTCAAACCGCTAGAAAGCGATGCGGATGTGGTGGTAATAGGTTTGCCTTTCGATATGGCCGTTACCGGCCGCAGCGGTGGCCGTATGGGGCCCGGAGCTATCCGCAATGCCTCGACCAATCTGGCCTGGGAAGAGAAGCGTTGGCCTTGGGATTTCAGCCTCAGCGAATATATCAAGATAGTGGACGCCGGCGATCTGGTATTTAATTGTGGTGATGCCGCCGATTTTACCGAGCGCACCGAAAACTTTGCCAGCAAAGTTTTGGCCTCAGGCAAGACACTGCTGAGCTTTGGCGGCGATCACTTTGTGACCCTGCCGCTGCTGCGCGCGCACCACAAACAGTTTGGCAAGATGGCACTGCTGCACTTCGATGCGCACACCGATACCTACAGTGAAGGCAGCAAGTTTGACCACGGCACCATGTTCTATCATGCCCCCAACGAAGGCTTGATCGAACCGGCCCATTCTGTGCAGGTGGGGATCCGCACCGAATACACCAAAGAGGGCCACGGTTTTCAGGTGATTGACGCCGCCATGGCCAATGATATGACCGCCGATGAAATCGTAGCGCAGATCAAGGCGCGGGTTGGCGATATGCCTTTGTATGTGACTTTCGATATCGATTGCCTGGATCCTGCCTTCGCGCCGGGAACCGGTACTCCGGTGTGCGGTGGTCTCACCAGTGACAAGGCGCTGAAGATTATCCGTGGTCTCAAGGGCCTCAACATAGTGGGTATGGATGTGGTTGAAGTGGCACCTGCTTACGATAGCGCCGACATTACCGCGCTGGCGGGCGCAACGCTGGGCCTGGAAATGCTGCATGTTTGGGCCTTGTGCCAGGGCAAAGTCAAGTAAGCCGCTTCACGTTAAGCCAACGCTTGTCGTTGGCTTTTCTTTTCGTATAGAGCCCCCTAGCTAGGCTGGGGGGCCGTTTCGCTGGGGCATTGCGCCCGGCTCAGGGACAAGGATAGACAATGACAGATTTGAGTGATATTCGCCGCGAATACACCCAGGGCGGCCTCAGGCGCGCCGATCTGGCCGCCGAGCCCATGGCGCAGTTCGAGCGCTGGATGGCGCAGGCCAAGGATGCACCTTTGACGGACCCTACCGCCATGGTGGTGGCCACAGTGGACGAAACCGGCCAACCGTTTCAGCGGATAGTCTTGCTGAAGCGTTTTGATCAGCAGGGTTTTGTATTCTTTACCAATCTGGAAAGCCGTAAGGCGCAGCAGATTGCCGTCAATGCCAAGGTCAGTTTACTGTTCCCCTGGCATCCGCTGGAGCGCCAGGTCGCCGTGACAGGTGTAGCCGAAGCCCTGTCTGCTACAGAGGTATTCAAGTACTTTGTCAGCCGTCCGAAAGATAGCCAGATAGCGGCCTGGGTCTCGAAACAGTCGAGCAAGCTTAGCGCCCGCCAGGCACTCGAGAGCAAGTTTGCCGAGATGAAGGCCAAGTTTGCCAAGGGCGAAGTCCCCTTGCCCAAGTTTTGGGGCGGATACCGCATAGTGCCTTCCAGTGTGGAATTCTGGCAGGGCGGTGAGCACAGGCTGCATGACAGATTCCTCTACAGTCGCACAGATGACGGATGGGAGATCAATCGACTCGCACCTTGATGGCGATATTGCCTAACAAGAGGGACGGCATCTGCCGTCCCTCTACTTTATCCCCCAGCTATTTTAACCGCACTACGTTTTCTGCCTGCAACCCCTTTTGGCCTTCAGTCACGCTGAAGCTGACCTTCTCTCCTTCTTTCAGGGTGCGGCGGCCGCTGCCTTGAATGGCGCGGTAGTGGACGAACACATCGGCGGCGTTTTCCTGGGTTAGAAAACCAAAGCCCTTTTCATCGTTGAACCATTTAACGGTTCCTGTCACTTGTTGCTCTGACATCGTTTCCTCATTACTTCATCTTGGCTGCGGGCCTGTATCCTTGCTTGTAGCTTAAAAGGGTTTTGTTTCATTGGTTTGACAGCCTGATGACGCTGAGAGAAATGGTTGCAAAAATTCACTCTATGGTGGCAAAGGTTTTCTTGGAGTGAACAATATGCTTTAGTAATGAGTAATCTACAAAAAGCGCTTGCTTTTACCCGGGTGAAATCCGGCGCAGTTCAATTCACACCTTACAAGGAATAATAATATGTATAAATGGTTCCCCTTGCTGGCGCTCGGCGCCTTCAGTCACCTAGCCCTAGCGGCTGACTGGCAGTTGGACAATGCCGACTCTAGGGTTAGCTTTGTGTCAGTCAAGAAAGGTGATATCGCCGAGGTGCATGAGTTTAACCAGTTGAGCGGCACACTTGCCGAGAATGGTGAATTTAAGTTGGAGATCCCTCTTAGCGGCGTCAATACCGGCATAGAGATCCGTGACAAGCGGATGCAAACCATGTTGTTTGAGGTGGCGAATTTCCCGAAACTGACTCTAACCGCCCATGTGCCTACTGAGCAGGTGAATAACCTCAAGCCTGGCGAACTATTGACCTTAGAGATAGAGGGCAAATTGTCGCTGCATGGTAAGAGTCAACACAAAAGTTTTGGCGTGGTGGTGGCCAGGCTGGGTGACTCCGGTCTTTTGGTGACCTCGAACAGACCCGTTATAGTGTATGCCGAAGAGTTTAATTTGACCGATGGGCTTGAAAAATTGCGTGAAATTGCCGGTCTATCCAGCATCAGTCAGGCTGTTCCCGTGTCTTTTGTTCTAAGATTAAACAAGTAACAAACATCGGCTTGATTTGAGGCAAGACTCAAGGCGGAATTTGTTTCATAATGTCACTCCCGAACGCCGCATTGACGGCGCTCGGAAGTTTACCCTTTATGGGTTGGCCTGAGACGTTGCACGCGGGAAGAAAGATGGTTACAGACAAAGAAGGCTATATGCACCTCATACAATACCTGACAGAACACTTGGGGTTGTTTGAGACTCCGGAGGGGGAACCTTTGGGCGACAGCAGCGTTATGGAATTATTTGAAGAACAGCTGTCGGCGCAGATTATTATGGTCTGTGGCCAGAATCCGCAGTTATCTTTTTCGGAGCGTAACACGGTTATCCGCGAGATCGATGCCATAGTGTACGACTTGGAAGAGATCCTCGCTAAAGTTGCAGATCAAAGGGCTACCGCGAAGCAAACCTTGTTTATCACTGAATTTTCCGGGTTGATCAAAAACTTGTTCGATCAGGAAATTGCCAAGCTCCTACCTCAATAACGCAGATGGTGGAGGCGCCTGATGCTGACACTGCTTTCCGGGTTTGATGACAATACAGTGGCAGTTCGCGTCAGCGGTGTGATCAGCGCTGAGGATTATGCTGTAGTCTTGCTGCCAGCGATAGAGTCTAAGCTCAGGGACCATGTGCTCATCAAACTCTGGTACGAATATGGTGCCGACTTCGAAGGCATCTCATTGCAGGCGCTTTGGGATGAACTCTGTCTTGGGCTATTCCATCTGCAAGACTTTTCCCGTATAGCTGTGATCACCGATAGCGTTGCCACCGAAGGCATGGCTCAGACCATGGCGCTGATGATCCCTTGTCCGGTCGCTGTATTTCCCCGGGATGAAATGGTCAGGGGCAGAGCCTGGCTCTCGGGAACCTGAAGCGTTAACATCTGTCTTATCTATACGTTCCGGTATTTCAACCGGATTTTCATCTTGTTAAGTGAAATGAATGGAATAGTTCTATGCTTAAAAAACTTGGTCTTTGTTTTATGTTGCTTTCGACATCTGTGTTTGCCCAGGACAAAACAGTCATAGGTCAGACTGAAATTATGACCGTCGCCGAAGCCGGACTCAGTTTTGAAGCCCGTATCGATACCGGGGCGGCCAATACTTCCATGCATGCGGTCGATCTTAAGGTCATAGGCGGCAGTGCCAAGAAGATGCAGGATAACGTGGGCAAAATGCTCAGTTTTACCACTGAGAACGAGCGTGGTGAGAAAAAGCAGCTCAAGGCCAAAATTGTCAAGACTTCTACCGTCAGTAATTCCCAGGGACGCGAGACTCGCTACATGGTGGAGTTGAACGTCGCGTTTGGTGAGCACCAGCGCAAGGTCAAGGTCAATCTCAGGGATCGTAGTCATATGGACTACAAGTTGCTTATAGGCCGTAACTGGCTGGCCGATGACTTTTTGGTCGATGTAGCAGAAAAACGTATCATAGGGCCGGTTGCTCCCATTAGTGTGCGGGAGTCAGGACTGATCTTCCAAACCCGCATCGATACCGGTGCGGTAGAAAACTCATTGCATGCCATAGATCTGAAAGTAGAGAATGGTGATGAAGATATGGAGAAGAATATCGGTAAGCAGCTGAGCTTCACCACCGAAAACGAAAAGGGCGAAAAGCAACGCCTGCATGCCATGATCACCAATACCTCACTTATTCGTAATGCTCAGGGCAGTGAAATTCGTTATATGGTGGAACTCAATATTGGTGAGCCGGGAAGAGAATATCCGGTCAAGGTCAACCTGAAAGACAGAAGCAAGATGACTCATAAATTGCTGATTGGCCGAAACTGGTTGCAGGGACACTATTTGGTGGATGTCAGCCTCAAATGAATTGACTGATTTTTAATTGTTACCTGAAGCTTTTGTCAAAGTGGGTAGCGGGAAGAAAGCCGTTCGTCCAAGATGAACGGCTTTCTTTTTTGTCGTGAGAGAATATCGCCGGGTAAGTATGCACAGACACCGGGGCTGCTTTATTTCAAGCCTCCTTTACTCTATTAATCAATAAACGCCAGTGGCAGCAATATACGGATCTGGCAACCTTGTTCTGGCTCGGCGCTGATGGTCATTTCCCCCAGCAGTTTTAACCTCACATAGTTCTGTAACCGCGAAAGAGTACCCGCACCATTTTGTGAAGCGGACTGCTCAATGCGGGCAAGTATTTCCTGATTTATGCCGCTGCCGTTGTCTGTCACCAGGATCTCTAGATGGCGTTCATCCAGCCGGTCTGCTTGGATGGCTATCCAGGCCGGAGTGGACTTCTGGGTAAAGGCATGGTGCAGGATATTGCTCAGCAAAGGGTAGAAGAGCAATAACAGCTGCCAGGCTCTAGCGCCGGGTTGCAGTTTTTTGGCAATGGTTAATTTCACTTCAACATTTGCCGCAGTTAATGGTGGCGCCATCAGTGCCAGCAGATGAGCCATAAACTCATCGAAATGAAGCGCCTTGATCTCTGTTTGCGGGGCGTTAACCAATGCTAACAGATGGCGTAACCTGGTGGAGCCGAGCAAGATCATCTCTTTTGACTGAAGCAGGGACTCGGCGTTTTGCTCTTCAAGCAACCGGGTACCGAGTTGATCGAAATTGGCAGATAATTCAGCAACAACTTGTCCCAATAATCTTGGCAGTTGCAGCTCCTGCTCCTTCATCAAGGTACTGCTGAGACTGAGTAACTGATATTTGCTCTGGGCCTGCTGCAACTGACCTTCCAATTGAGCTATCTGTTGCTGCTGTTGTTGCAGGGTGCGGCTGTTGCGCTTGTTGATATCGGCCTGCGACTCCAGGGCTTGTTCCAATTGTTGTTCCTGACGCTTATGACTGGAGAGATCGAACGCGATAGCCCCTATAGCACTCAACTCACCAAACTCATCACGCACGGGGAAGCGGGTTACTTGAAATAAAATATCGCCCATAGGGGTGGCTATCGGCTCTTCGGAGCAGAAGGGGCTCTGATTGTTGATCACTCTTTGATCGTTGGCCTGATAGATTTGCGCCAAGCCGAGAGGAAATATCTGATTGTCATCGGCGCCGATGAGTTGCGTCCGCTCATGGGCGGTAATTTCGCAGTATTTATCATTAACCAGCAGATATTTACCATTCAAATCTTTGATATAGATGATGTTTTGTGAGTAATTCATCAATGCATTGAGCTGTTTGGTACGTAGTTGAAGAATCTGCTGGGCGTTGTGTTGTACCTCCAACTGCTGCTCCAGCGCCAGGTTACTGGCGTCCAAGCTGGCCATTGCCGTTTCCAATTGGCGAGTGCGGGAGATAAAGCTACCGGCCAGCATTCCCAACTCATCTTCTCTGTCTCTGGCATCCAGCTCCAGCCGGGCGGGGTTGTTTTCCCTGAGTGCTGCCACCATGCGGCTGATAGGCTTGATAAATAACCTATGCTGCACCAGAAATAACAGCAGCAGTGCCAGCAATTGGATCGCTACCAGGTAGATGCCGACCTTGCCGGCAATCAGTGTCGCGTCCTCTTTGAGCGATGACAACGGGGTAACTATTACAATTTTCCAGTAGGTCTTGGGCATCAAAAATACCGAAACCAACGCGGGTTCGTTGAGCAAGGGATCCCGGGCCAGTTCCTGGGTCAACAACAGCTTGGCATTGGCCGGCCATTCTCTGGTCGAATTGTTGATTATGGTGCCAAGCAGTGCGGCTTCGGTTTGATCACGCTCGCCCATCAGGTTCTTGAGCTGTTGATTGCTGAAGGCCTTGTGTTGATTGGCCTCTTGAATAAGCACCTGATCGGCACTGCGCAGCGCTTCACCGACGGATTGAAACTCGGGGAACAGGCGTTCAAGACGTTGAAAGTTATCCAGAGTCAGCGGCTTTTCTTGCGTGCTGTCCTGCAACTCATCTTCCCAGGGAGAGGCGAGTAGATGGTTGCGGTAGTCGAGAGCGAATACATAACCGCTGAGATCCTTGAGTGCGCCCCTGAAGAAACGGTTGAGGCCGCCAAGGCTGATGTCCACGGTGGCGGCACCGATAAACTCATGATCCTGCCAGATAGGCACAGAAGCGGTGACCATGGCCTCGGCCGTGTAGGGATCGCGATAGGCGCTGGACCAGAAGGTTCTGTCGGCCGGAAAAAAACGAGTGGGTTTATACCAATCTTCATTGTGGTAGCGTTGCTGCGGCTGCTCGTTATAGCTGTTGAGCTGCTGCAGTTTGCCGTAGCTGTCGCGATACCAGAAGAGGCTGTCTAGGATCCGTCCGGGTTCAAAGGCTCGGGGCTCTGGCCAGATCCCGCCGCCGGTGATCATCTCTTTCTGAGTTTCCAATTCCAGCACCGACTCGATACTGGCCTTGAGTGCTGTGCCATTGCTGCGATAAAGGGCGCCAAGATTCGCCATGGTACTGACCAGGCTTTCTATCTGCGAGGTTACTTCCTGCAGTCTCGCGGTAACGACCTGACCATAGCTTTGGTTCAGTGCTCTTTGTTGACTGAGCAGCTGGTTACGTTGAATGCTGAGCAATACCAACACAGTGCTGATAACAATAAGCGCACTGATGAGCAACTGACTGAGGGCAAACTTGACCGGCAAGCGTTTTAGCCAGCTGGGAAGCCAAGGTAATCGGTTGGATTGTTGCTTTGCCTGGTTCCCTTGCATATATCCTCAGTAATAAGCTTTTCAAGCCGTTACATAATACAACCTCTCGGGAAAAGCCGCCATTTTTCTAAGGATTTCAACTCGCAGTTTTATATCGATCAGAGGCTCTGAAAGAGAGCTGTGGGTGGGAAGTTGAATCAGCGCTGAAATGGAACGGGTAGATTAATGGCTTTATTCGAGGAAAAGCTAAACAAAAGGCACCCGTTGGGTGCCTTGGCGTTATGTTTTTGATTTGCTTCAGAGCAGATTGTTTTCTCTGACATAAGCTTCAAATTCAGTGCAGCCGCCGACGTGCTCTTTGTCGACGAAAATCTGCGGCACGGTTTCAACCGGCTTACCTACGGTTTTTTCCAGATCGGCCTTGGTGATACCTTCGGCGTGAATATCGACATATTTAAACTTGAAATCATCACGCTTTTCAGCCAGTTGTTCAGAAAGCTGCACGGCACGTACACAATATGGGCAACCTGGACGACCGAAAATAACTACAAACATATTGACTCCCTTGGACTTGATTTGCAGCAGTTATACCACAGCTTAAGAACCTATGCTAAGCCGCTCGATCCCAGGAATGATTTTTCGGTTTGAAACCTGCCTTGATAATCAAAGAAAGTTTGCAATAAATCCCAGCGCCGCGCCTGTTTTTTCAGCAGCAGCATATCCGGCGCCCGAAACCGCGCAGCATCATCGACCAGTTGTTGTGGTTGACTGTATTTCGGCAGTTTCAGCCCGGGTGTTTTGCTATGGGGATGGATAAAACAAGCAAACAGTGCCCGGCGTTGAGCACTGGTCTCCATTTTAAAATACTGGTTGAAGTCATTGCCGTCGTAATCCAGATACTGAACTCTGAGTCGCCCCTCTTCGGCGTGCAGCAGCATTTGCTGCACCTTGAACAGATGATGATGTTGTTTTGACAACACCTCTTTGAGGCGTTTGTCCGGGTCGACCAGAGTCGATTGGCATTGATGGCAAATCTTGGCTGCGATATCGTTTTCGGCACCGCAATCCGGGCATGACTTGGCGCGATAGCGATAACTGCATTGACTATTGTCCTGCAACAGTCCCTGGCAGCGGCGGCCGAAATGTTCGATGATGTCGCCATCCTCATCCGTCTTGCCCCAGAAGATATTAGCAAAACCACACTCGGGGCAGGGAACCTGCACCGGCACCGAGTTTGCCGCGGGCTTGGGAGTGCCGACCTCGGGATAGAAGAGATCAAAGCCGCTGGCGGCATAATCTATGACCAGACAGTCCTGTTTGCCTTCGGCCAGCCTCAGGCCGCGGCCAACCATCTGTTGAAACAGGCTCACAGATGCCGTGGGCCGCATGATAGCAATAAGGTCCACATGGGGCGCATCAAACCCGGTTGTGAGCACGGCCACATTGACCAGAAACTTAAGTTCCTGAGCCTTAAAGGCACGGATGATGGCATCCCGTTGTTGCATCTCTGTGGTCGCTGTGATGAGCGCTGCCTGTTCGCCAGCTAGCAGCGTTAGCACTTCTTCGGCGTGACGCACAGTGGCGGCAAAAATAATCACTCCCTTGCGGGTGTTGGCCAGTTGCCTTAGTTGGTTAACAATGGCCTTGGTCGCGCGGCCACTGTGACTGAGCAGGGCATCAACCTTAGTCTCATCATATTCCCCATTGCCGTTACTCGGCAGGCTGCTGAAGTCATACTGAGCGCTCAGGCCATCGTAAAGCCTGGGCGGCGTCAGATAGCCTTGCTTAATGAGGGGCCTTAAGGGCAACTCGAAAATGCAGTCATCGAAAATCCCTAGGTCGGGATTACCGACCCGGCCGTGATAGTGGCGGCGATAGATAAATCCCAGTCCAAGGCGATAAGGTGTGGCCGTCAATCCCAGTAGCTTAAGTTTGGGGTTGTGGGATTTGAGGTGCTCAAGCAGTTGCTGATACTGGCTGTCCTGCTCAAGACTCACTCTGTGGCATTCGTCTATGACCACCAGGGAGTAGTGGTTGTCGAAGGCTTCCAGGTTGCGCCCGGCGGATTGCACGCTGGCGACAACGGTTTTGCCTTGGGTGAGTTTTTGTCTCAGGCCGGCCGAGTAGATGCTGGCTTCATCGGTTAACAGGGCAACTTTTTCGGCGTTTTGGGCGACCAGCTCTTTGACATGGGTCAGTACCAGTACCTTACCTTTGGCGATACGGGCCAGCTCAGCAATCACCAAACTCTTACCGGCTCCCGTGGGCAGCACTATCACTGCCGAGCCAGACTGAGCGCGGAAATAGCGCACCGCTGCATCCACGGCTTGCTGTTGATAATCACGCAATTGAATACTGGCCTTGGCGGTATTCTCTGCCTGAGGTTTTGTCTTGGCTTTTTGAGCTGCTGGCTGTTTACTGTCTACTGCTGACACTGATTTGTGAGGCGAAATTGACCATGCGGCGAGCTTATCACAAACCGGCTCCGGAGCTGTGGTTTTCACTTATGGATTTCCCGTATGTCTACCTCGGTGACGGCTTTTTACCCATCCAAACCCCAGCGCGTTCGGCTTAGGGCATCAATGGTCAAAAAAAGCACTTTTTGTAGGCAATTCATTTGTTAAAATGGCTCTCGCCACTGGTCAAAGACCCGTGGCTAACGTAGAATTTCACTCTTTTACTGTTTTATTTCAAACAGACACCAAAATCGCCGCCTACGGGCTGGCATGCACTGGAAGAGAAGATGCAGCAGTTAACTGAGATCGTAGAACAGGCCTTAGCCGCCATCGAAGGGGCCAGTGATCTGAAAATCCTCGATGACATCCGCGTCGATTATCTTGGCAAGAAGGGCAAGATAACCGACATGATGAAGTTGATGGCGACCCTGAGTCCACAAGAAAAGCCCGCCTTCGGTCAGAAGGTCAACGAAGCCAAGCAGAAGGTACAGCAGTTCCTCAATCAACGCATTGAAGGGCTGAAAGCCGCCGAGTTGGAGCAAAAGCTCCAGGCGGAAAAAATTGATGTCACCCTGCCGGGACGTCGCCTGGACAATGGTGGTTTACATCCGGTCACCCGTACCATAGAACGAATTGAAAGCTTCTTTGGTGAGTTGGGCTTTAGTGTCGTACAGGGACCAGAAATCGAAGATGATTATCACAACTTCGATGCCTTGAATATTCCCGAGCATCATCCTGCACGGGCTGATCACGATACTTTCTACTTCAATCCCAAGTTAGTTTTGCGTACCCAGACTTCAGGGGTGCAAATTCGTACCATGGAAGTGGAAAAGCCACCGTTGCGAATCATCTCTCCCGGCCGTGTCTATCGTAATGACTATGATATGACCCACACGCCAATGTTCCATCAAGTGGAAGGTTTGCTGGTGGACGAGAATGTAAACTTTGCCGAACTGAAAGGCATTTTGCACGACTTCCTGCGTAACTTCTTTGAAGAGGATCTGGAGATTCGTTTCCGTCCTTCATACTTCCCCTTTACCGAGCCGTCTGCCGAAGTGGATGTGAAAGGTAAGAACGGCTGGCTGGAAGTGCTCGGTTGCGGCATGGTTCACCCTAATGTGCTGCGCGGTGTGGGAATCGATCCTGATAAGTACTCCGGTTTTGCTTTTGGTATGGGCGTCGAGCGTTTGACCATGTTGCGTTATGGTGTCAACGACCTGCGTGCCTTCTTTGAAAACGACTTACGTTTTCTCAAGCAATTCAAATAACGGAGCTTTAGTACTATGAAATTCAGTGAATCCTGGCTTCGTGAGTGGGTTAACCCTGCGATTAGCCGTGACGAATTAACTCACCAAATCACCATGGCCGGCCTAGAAGTGGACGACGTCATTGCCGTTGCCGGTGATTTTTCCGGCGTGGTAGTGGGTGAGGTGGTTGAATGTGGTCAACACCCGGATGCCGACAAGCTGCGGGTCACCAAGGTCAATGTTGGCGGCGAAGAGCTGCTGGATATTGTTTGCGGCGCCCCTAACTGCCGCCTGGGACTCAAGGTTGCAGTGGCCGTTGTCGGTGCGGTGCTGCCTGGTGACTTCAAAATCAAGAAAGCCAAACTGCGTGGACAGCCTTCACATGGCATGCTGTGCTCTTATGGCGAGCTGGGCATAGAGATTGAAAGCGACGGCATTATTGAGCTGCCGTTGGATGCTCCTATAGGTACAGATATTCGCGAATATCTGCAGCTTGATGATGTGATCATCGATGTGGATCTTACCGCCAACCGCGCAGATTGCCTGGGTATGGTGGGTCTGGCCCGTGAAGTGGGTGTGCTCAACCGACTGAACGTGACCGAGCCAAGCTGGGAAGCCGCCAGTGTTAGTAGTGAGCGTACAGTTGAAATAGAAGTTGCCAACCCGGAAGCCTGCCCACGATATTTGGGCCGGGTTATCAGTAATGTCAATGTCAAGGCGCAAACGCCTGATTGGATGGTGGAAAAGCTGCGCCGTAGCGGTATTCGTTCCATAGACCCTATCGTGGATATCACCAACTATGTGTTGGTTGAGTTCGGCCAACCTATGCATGCTTTCGATCTGGACAAGATTGACGGCGGTATCAAGGTACGCCTGGGTACTGGTGAAGAGAAACTGACTCTGCTCGATGGCAATGAAATTACTGTGCCAGCCGATACCCTAGTGATTGCCGATAACAGCCAGGCATTGGCCCTGGCAGGTGTCTTCGGTGGTGAGACTTCCGGCGTCAGTGAGCAAACCCGCGATATTATGCTGGAGTGTGCGTTCTTCGCGCCTTTGGCCATCATGGGTAAGGCCCGTCGCCTTGGACTGCACACCGACTCGTCGCATCGTTTTGAGCGCGGTGTTGACCCAGAGCTGCAGCATAAGGCTATGGACAGAGCCACCCGTTTGGTGCTGGATATCTGTGGCGGTGAAGCCGGCCCTGTGGTTGAGGCCAAGAGCGAAGCGCATCTGCCAAAGGCTGCCGACATTAAACTGCGTCGCAGCAAGCTGGACAAACTGCTTGGACATCATATCGATGACACAGATGTTGAACAAATTCTGACCCGATTGGGCTTCCAGGTTGAAAAGCAGGCTAGTGACTGGCAGGTGAAAACCGCCACTTACCGCTTCGATATGGCAATTGAAGAAGATCTTATCGAAGAAATTGCCCGAATTTACGGCTATAACAATATCCCCAACACGGCGCCGCTGGCACGTCTGTCTATGACAGATCATCAAGAGACGGCTCTGAAGCTGAGCCGGGTGAGGGCTATGTTGGTTGCCCGTGGTTTCCAGGAAGCCATCACCTACAGCTTTGTCGATCCTAAGCTGCAAAAACTGGTGCATCCTGATAGCGAAGCCATGGTGTTGCCTAACCCGATTTCCAGTGAAATGTCGGCCATGCGCTTGTCTATGTTCACCGGATTGTTGAGTGCTGTGGGTTACAACCAGGCACGTCAACAGGGGCGCGTGCGCCTGTTTGAGACTGGTTTACGCTTTATTCCTGATGCACAAGCAGAATCCGGCGTAAGACAACAAGCCATGCTGGGCGCGGTGATTGCCGGTCCCCAGAGTGATGAACACTGGAGCATGGAGTCGAAAACTGTTGATTTCTTCGATCTTAAAGGTGATTTAGAGGCCATTATTGGCTTGACAGTTTCCGAAGCTGAATTTAGTTTTAAAGGAGCGCTGCATCCGGCTATGCATCCGGGGCAATGTGCTGAAATACTGAGAAATGATCGGGTCATAGGATACATAGGTGCAGTCCATCCCAGCCTCGAGAAGCCTTTCGGGCTGAATGGTAAAACTATAGTATTTGAGCTGGAATTGGATGCTTTGCTGCAGGCTAAATTGCCGCAAGCCCAGGCTGTATCTAAGTTTCCAGCTAATCGTCGCGATATTGCCATAGTAGTTGATGAAGAAGTCGCTGCAGGTGAAGTGATGACGCTAATAAGAAAAGTTGGCGGAAATCAGTTGGTTGGCTTAAACTTGTTCGATGTATACCGAGGTAAAGGTGTAGAGCAGGGCAAAAAGAGTCTGGCGATCGCACTTACGTTACAAGATAACACTCGTACACTTGAGGAAAAGGAGATAGCTGAGATGGTTGATACAGTCGTTTCTGCACTCAAGTCCGAGTTCAACGCATCGTTGAGGGATTAAAGTATGGCACTTACCAAGGCCGAAATGGCAGAGCATCTTTTTGAAACGCTTGGTATCAATAAGCGCGTAGCCAAAGAGATGGTTGAAGCGTTTTTCGAAGAGATCCGAACTGCGCTCGAAAATGGTGAGCAGGTCAAGTTATCTGGCTTTGGCAATTTTGACCTTCGGGATAAGAATCAAAGACCGGGAAGGAATCCCAAAACAGGTCAAGATATTCCTATTTCTGCCCGCCGGGTGGTGACATTCCGCCCTGGTCAGAAACTGAAGAGTCGCGTAGAAGCCGCTAATAAAGGCAAATAACTGCTCGGTCAGTAATTTAGAACAGGGAAGCCGCTCCTGAGGGTGGCTTCCCTGTTTGTGTCTGTAGAAAACGCTTTCATATAGATCTGTTGTTTTTAATGCCAGGTTTGGCATTGCATTGGGATTAAACCCAGGGGTTAAACCTTGTCAAATACACCTTCCAAGCCTAAGAAAGGCAAATACTTCGATAGGCGCTTCCGTTGGTCATTGTTGCATCCGAGATTTTGGGGCAGTTGGTTGGCGATAGGCGTACTGGTTCTGTTTGGACTCTTGCCCGCCATTATTCGCGATCCTATCGCTCGCGGTTTGTCACGTTTGGTCAGGCGTATAGCCCATAAGCCCATTAAGGTGGCCAGAGCCAATCTCAAAGCCTGTTTCCCCGATAAGAGTGAATCGGAAATCGAGCAGTTGCTGGAGCGCAACACCGAAGCTTTTGTGATGACCTTGCTGGCCCAAGCTGAGCTTATCTTGATGCCGAGTTCCTATATACGCAAAAGAGTCAAGGTTGAGGGAGAAGAGCATATTGCCGCTGCCCGTGAAGCTGGGCAGCCGATTATCTTTATCATGCCCCATGTGTGGGGCATAGAGTATGCCGGTTTGAGGCTGAATTTGGACTTGCCCATGGTCTCTATGGCCAAGGCGCATCGAAATGAATTGTTCAACTGGTTCAATAACCGGATGCGAAGCTCTCAAGGCGGCAATATCTATATGCGTGAAGCCGGGATCCGGGCCTTGTTGGCTGAGCTGAAACAGGGCAATAGTTTCTTCTATTTGCCGGATGAAGACTTGGGACCGGAACAGAGCGTATTTGCACCATTTTTAGGAACAGTCAAGGCCACATTGCCAGTGGTTGGCCGCTTGGCACAAGCAGGTAACGCCCAAGTAATGCCGGTGAAGATTGGCTATGATCAGCAAGCTAGGTGTTTTCGCTTGACGGTTATGCCGGCAATTGCCCCCACGTCGATGCAGGGCAAGGAAAATGAAGCCATTGCATTAAACAAGGCCGTGGAGCAGGTGATTACCGCCTACCCCGAGCAATATATGTGGTTTCTTAAGGTGTTGCGCACTCGTCCGGAAGGTATGCCGCCGATTTATTAAAAATAACACGCTGACAAAGCCACTCACAGAGTGGCTTTTCTTTTACGTATTACATGGTGTGGCCATTCTGCGCGAGCTTTTGCAACGGTCATGAATAGGTAGCCATGTTCAAAGGCTGAAATCTGGTTGATGTTTTGAGCTTGAACCAAGGGGAGGGGAAACATAATAATTTCCTGCAATACAAGAACAAGCCGATCCCGATAGCTCTCGCTATGCTCATAGTTAATGAGGGGAGTTTGCTACTTTAGGAGAAAATTGGTTACAGGAGCTGATTTGAACCGACGATCTTCGAGGCTCCTTGTAAAGAACTGAGCCGACCAGCTACCTTGCTGCATGAAGGAATTAAAGAATTGGTTGCGGGAGCCGGATTTGAACCGACGACCTTCGGGTTATGAGCCCGACGAGCTACCATGCTGCTCCATCCCGCGTCCGAATTGTGCTAATCAGTTTGAATTCATAATTAAGGAATTGGTTGCGGGAGCCGGATTTGAACCGACGACCTTCGGGTTATGAGCCCGACGAGCTACCAAGCTGCTCCATCCCGCGTCCGAATTGTGCTAATCAGTTTGAATTCATAATTAAGGAATTTGCTTACGGCGCTGGATTTGAACCGACAACTTTCTAGGCTCTTATAAAGAACTGAGCCAGGCTAGCTATCATGTTGCTCCATCCGGTGTCCGTCAAAGCGGGGTGGACTATAACGACCAAGGGGCGGCAATGCAAGGATAAATCATCAAAATGCCATTGAGTGTTCAAATTTAATTCATTAATGCGCAGGGGGTAAACGTATTGGTTACAACTCCAACAAATCGGTAGGATTGATCGAGAAAAGCGATCCTGAAAACGGAAGTTTTTATCTTTTACCTTAATCAGAGGTTATAATGCGCCATTCATTTTTGCTTTGCTATCTGGTTAGTTCATGTTGAATTTTTTTGCGGCGGCCCCCAAGGGGTTTGAATATGCTTTGGCGCAGGAACTGCGCGAGTTCGGTGCGCTTGAGGTCAAGGAAAGTTTGGCCGGGGTCTATTTTTCCTGTCCACTGGAGCAGGCATACCGCATTACTCTTTGGACCAGATTGGCAAGCCGTATTCTTCTTATATTGCATCGCGGGCCCTGTGACTCAGCAGAACAGCTTTATAATGCTGCTTTCTGTATCGACTGGCCGAGCCACTTTGACAACCGTTGTACCTTTAGTATCGACTTTCACGGCATGGGCGGTTTTATCAAGAACACCCAGTTCGGGGCCCTCAAGATTAAAGATGCTGTGGTGGATCGTTTCCGCGAAGATGATCTTAACCGTCCCAATGTGCAACGTGTTGATGCCGACTTCAAAATCGATGCTCACTACCGTAACGGCCAGGTAACCATAGCGCTGAACTTCTCCGGGCCGGCGCTGCATCAACGTGGTTATCGCAGCGGTACCGGTGAGGCGCCATTGAAAGAGAATCTCGCTGCCAACATGTTGGCCCGCGCCCAATGGGATAAACAAACGCCTTTGCTGGATCCATTTTGTGGCAGTGGCACTGTGTTGATTGAGGCGGCTATGATAGCGGCCGATATGGCCCCCGGACTGCAACGCAGTCGCTTTGGCTTTGAGCACTGGCATCGCCATGACGCCAAACTTTGGCAAAGCATAGTCGAGGAAGCCAAAGCGCGCGCCAGCATAGGCAAGAACCGTTGTGAAGTGAAGTTCTTCGGCTCGGACATAGACTCGCGCATGGTGGCGCTGGCCAAACGTAATGCCAAGAGCGCCGGTGTCAGTGATCTGATCGAGTTCAGTGTTGCCAATGCTCTCAATATTACGCCACCGCTGGACAAAGGCTTATTGATCTCCAACCCGCCTTATGGCGAGCGTTTGGGCAATGTCTCCTCCTTGTTGCAGCTTTACTATCAGTTTGGCGACAAGCTCAAGCGTGAGTTTGGTGGTTGGCAAGTGGCCTTGCTTTGCAGTGATATCGAATTGATCTCATCGCTTAAGCTCAAGGCCGACAAGCAGATGAAGATGTTCAACGGGGCACTTGAGTGCGCCTTTAACCTCTATACCCTGCATGCCAATTCTACCCGCAGGGCGGCGGTGGCAGCCGAGCAGTCGGGGGCTGAGGTCAGTGACATCGCCAGTGCCTTTGCCAACCGGGTGAAAAAGAATCTGAAACAATTGGATAAGTGGGCCCGTAAAGAGGGGATCGACAGTTATCGCCTCTATGACGCAGATATTCCTGAATATAATGTCGCTATCGACAAGTATCTGGATTATGTGGTGATTCAAGAGTATGCAGCGCCTGCCAGCATACCTGAAGCCGTCAGCAAGCGACGTTTGACCGATGTGCTTCTGTCTTTGCCCGGCGCCATAGGTGTTGAGCCGGACAAGATCATCCTCAAGACCCGCGAGCGGCAGAAGGGTACAAATCAGTACCAGCGGCTCGACAAAGAAAAGCTGGAGCTGGTTACCCAGGAGTATGGTGCCCGTTTCAAACTTAACCTGACCGACTATCTGGATACCGGGTTGTTTCTCGATCACAGGCTTATTCGCAAACTGGTGGGCAGTAAAGCCAACGGCCGTGATGTACTCAACCTGTTCGCCTATACGGGAACCGCGTCGGTACACGCCGGGCTTGGCGGTGCCAAGTCGGTCACGACAGTGGATATGTCCAACACTTACCTTAACTGGGCCAAGGATAACTTTGTGCTCAATGGTTTGATTGGCAAACAGTATCGTTTCGAGCAGGGGGACTGCCTGCAATGGATCCGCGATTGTGACCGCAAGTTCGATCTTATCTTTATCGATCCGCCAACCTTCTCCAACTCCAAACGGATGGAAGACTCATTCGATGTGCAGCGCGATCACGTCAAGTTGTTGTCTGATCTATTCAAACTGCTCAATCCGGGCGGAGAGATAATCTTTTCCAACAATAAACGTAAGTTCAAAATGGATAGCGAAGCCATGGCGGCTCAGGGCATGTCAGTTACCAATATGGATGCCCAGATGCTGCCAATGGATTACAAGCGCAATCCGCATATTCATAATACCTGGTTGATCACCCATGCCTGAGGCGCCATTGACCCTATACCACACAGATGGTTGCCACTTGTGTGAGTTGGCTATGGCCTTGCTCGATGGCCTGAATATTGGTTATCACACCCAGGATATTTGCGAGCAAGAAACGCTTGCCGCGCGCTATGGCGTGCTTATTCCTGTGCTGGCCAACAGCTTGGGTGAGGAACTCTGTTGGCCCTTCGATGAACAGCAAGTAAAACGCTTTACAGGAGCATAATGTGAGTCTGGTTCGTATCAATAATGGTTCGCTTGCCTATGGTTATACCCCTCTGCTACAGCAGGCAGATTTCAGTATTGAAGCCGGCGAGCGGGTCTGTATTGTCGGTCGTAATGGCGCCGGCAAATCCAGCCTATTGAAGGTCTTGGCAGGAGAAGTCCTGCTCGATGATGGTGAGTTCAATATCGCCACCGATGTGAAAGTCAGCCGCCTGCAACAGGATCCGCCCAAAGCGGAACAGGGCACTGTCTATTCCTATATTGCCGCCGGTCTTGCCGATGTGGGCCAACTGCTCGAAGAATACCATCAGCTGTCGCAGTCTATGGCCAAGGCCCAGGGCGAAGCGCTTGAGAAAATGCTGAAAAATCTCGAGCGGTTGCAATCCAAGCTGGATCATTTCGATGGTTGGCAGCTCGACAACCGTATTCAGCAAAACTGCCGGTTGCTGGGGTTGGACCCGGATAAACCTCTGTCTGAACTCTCTGGCGGTTGGCAACGTAAAGTCGCCCTGGCCAGAGCCTTGGTGAGCGAGCCAGATTTGTTGTTGCTCGATGAGCCAACCAACCACCTGGATATCGACACCATAGAATGGTTGGAACAGTTTCTGTTGGGATATAAGGGCGCCATCGCCTTTATCAGTCACGACCGTGGCTTTATTCAAAAGATTGCCACCCGCATAGTCGATCTGGATCGCGGAGTGGTTACCTCCTGGCCCGGTGATTACCAGAGTTATCTCGATGGTAAGCAGGAGTGGCTCAGGGTTGAGGCCGAGCAAAATGCCCACTTTGACAAGAAACTCGCCGAGGAAGAGGTGTGGATCCGTCAGGGGATCAAGGCTCGCCGTACCCGTAATGAAGGCCGGGTGAGGGCTCTCAAGGCCTTGAGAATGGAACGCCGGGCCCGCTTGGAGCGCCAGGGCAATGCCAGAATGCAGGTGTCTGAAGCCGATCGCAGTGGCAAGTTGGTGTTTGAGGTGCGGGATCTCAATTACAACCTGGCCGATAAGGACCTGGTGCGGGACTTTTCCACCAATGTGATGCGCGGTGATCGCATCGCACTGATTGGCCCCAATGGTTGCGGTAAATCCACGCTTATCAAGTTGTTGATAGGTCAGTTGGCGCCGCAGAGTGGTGAAATCAAGACGGGCACCAAGCTGGAAGTTGCCTACTTTGACCAATACCGCGAAGCCTTGGATCCGGAAAAGACGGTTGAAGAAAACGT
The DNA here is from genome assembly GCF_019670705.1 of Shewanella carassii. Taxonomy (NCBI): domain Bacteria; kingdom Pseudomonadati; phylum Pseudomonadota; class Gammaproteobacteria; order Alteromonadales; family Shewanellaceae; genus Shewanella; species Shewanella carassii. The sequence goes on along the minus strand of NZ_AP024618.1, from coordinate 2,460,569 downwards.
CGGCGAGGGTAAGAGCACAGTCACTGTCAACGGCAAAGACAGGCATATCCTCAGTTATCTGCAGGACTTTTTGTTTTCGCCTATGCGTGCACGCACACCGGTCAAGGCGCTCAGCGGCGGTGAGAAAAACCGTTTGCTGCTGGCCAGGTTGCTGCTTAGGCCAGCCAACCTTATCATTCTCGATGAACCGACAAATGATCTTGATATAGAGACACTGGAGTTGCTAGAGTCTCTGCTCACTGAATATGAAGGCACTCTGCTGCTTGTCAGCCATGACCGGGCCTTTATTGATAATACGGTCACCAGTTCCTGGTGGTTCAGTGGCAATGGTCGTTGGAGTGAATATGTCGGTGGCTATCAGGATGCGGTTGCCCAGGGGGCACGTTTCTATCGCGACGCTGAGGAACCTGAGGCGGCTAAGCCTGTCAAACAGGAGGTTGCGCCGCAAAAAACTGCAGAACCCAAGACAGCCAAAAAGCTTTCCTATAAGCTTCAACGTGAGTTGGATGCTTTACCAGCCCTGATGGAAACACTGGAGCAGGAGCTGGAACAGCTGCAGGAGCGTGTCAACCAGCCGGACTTTTATTCGCAGGAGCAAGAGATTGTTGGTCGCGAATTGCAACAGTTGGCAGAGAAAGAACAGCAACTGGAGGCTTACTTCGAGCGTTGGGAAGAACTCGAGTCAATGAAGTAAGCTCAAAAAATATAATGGGAATTAAATTAATGAAGTTGAATAGTGCGCTGTCATTGGTGGCCATGGGGGTTATCAGTGTATTACAAGTATCGCAGGCGGCTCCTGTCTACGAAATTGTTAACCTGGATGGATATGATCTCAAAGGCAACCTGACCGATACTCGTACCGGCTATGGTATGGGCGTTAATGCCAACAATGAAGCCATAGCTGTGGCCAAGGGCAAGAAAAAGCTCAGCATCTCGGATGTGGACAATGACGATGGCATCATTGATATTGAAGATGGTATCGCGCCCGAGGAAAAGATCACCTATTCCATTAATAAACCCATTATTGCCAATAACTTCACTTTTAACTCCCAGGAAAACGATCCTGTGAGTCCCTGGACGCCTAATTTCGAGAGTATCAACGGTAGCACCCCTCCTGCGGATACCGACCCTGCCGTTCCGGCCAGCGTAAATTCAGTAGACAGTTTCTTCTATGGTATCAATGACGCCGGTATTCGCGTCGGAGCCATGACAGGTAAAGAGAATAAGGTCGACTATACCGGGGAAAGTACAGAACAGGACTACTGGTATTACCGTGACTTTGAACAGCGCGGTTTTGTTAAAGACGGTGACACCGAAGTGCCGTTGTTGCCGCCTTACACCACTTATACCAAGGACAACAAGACGGCTGAACTCGGCGGTTGGTCTATGGCATCGGCTATCAACAGCAATAACCAGATTGCCGGTTATGCCAGTACTGCCATCAGTAACTATGGGGCAGAGCGGGTTGCTGCCTGTCTGGGTAGTGACAACACGCTGCCGCTGGATGTGTGTTTGCAACGGGAAAAATACCCCAACGCCAACAACACCCGCAATATCCAGTATCAGATGCGTGCCTATGTCTGGCAATACGAAAACGGTGCGGTTACCGGTACCGAGTTGCCACTTGGCCTGACTCCCGGTGATTCAGACTATACCTTTACCGCTCAGGGGCTGGGGCTGAACAACTCTGGAGTTGTTGCCGGACGCTCCCATGTCTATCGTTATAACGATTCAGATAACCTGAGAATGGATGCGGCTTACTGGAGTAAAGATGCCAATGGTGAATACCAATACCATTGGATCCCGGTTGTCGATGACGATGTGCGTAACTCCATTGCCTATGATGTCAATGATGCAGGGATCTTGGTCGGTAGCTACAACAAGTACATTCAGGGTTATATCCGCGATAAGTTCTTTATCTATGATACCAATAACCCTGAGACCAAGCCGGTTACCCCCAATGATTTCTACAACACTATGTCTGATCTCTCCAGCAAGCCCAGAGATATCAACAACAAAGGTCAGGTCGTGGGTTATATCGAGTCTACCCATGACAAGGACAAACCAAGACCCAAGGTGGGCTTCCTGTTTGACAAAGAGTCCGGTGAGTTCAGTAATCTCAATAAGCTGCTGACCTGTGAGTCCAAAGGCTATGAGAAAGATGCCGAAGGCAACTGGAAACGTCATGAAGTGAGTGTTGAAGATGGCTCAGGCAAAACCCTGACCTACAACACTGACATAGTGGTGGTAGAAGCCAACAGCATCAATGAGGAAGGCACCATAGTCGGTACCGCCTTTATCCGTAAGCCTTCTTACCAGTTCGATGATAAAGGTAATTTGGTGATTGGTGAAAACGGCAAGCCGCTGTTTGAGCTTAATGGTAACGGTCAGCCTGTGACTTCTTATCTGCCGCGTATGGTGGTACTTAAGCCCAGTAATAGTGGTGAAGCCTGTACTCAGGTGGACGACGGTGATATCGATAAGCCGTTTGAGCGTTCCGGTGCGGCCAGTTTGGGTTGGTTGGCATTGCTGCCGCTGATCTGGTGGCGCAGACGCAAAATTTAAGCTTAGTTTAAGCCTGTGAGATCGGCGCCCAAAAGGCGCCGATTTTTTTTAATCAGGATCTCAATAGTTTAAAATTTCTTCGTTATAATTGGCGATTTTTTGATTGATCTCGGCGTTGAAAAGTTCTATTCATAGCAAGTGAAGCTGATGCTTCTATGTAAAATAGTACAGAGGACGCTTGCATGAAGAGACAAAAACGAGATCGTTTAGACCGAGCCTTTTCGAAGGGATTCCAAGCCGGTGTCGGCGGCCGCTCCAAGGAGCTTTGTCCTTATTCGAATCTTGATTCTCGCTCCCAGTGGCTAGGAGGCTGGCGCGAAGGGGTGGAAGGCCGAATTACCGGCCTGTTCAATAAGTAATTCAGCAAGACTGCCCTCCCAGATGAGGGCATTTTTATGGCGCTCTGAAAGCAACAAGGTCGGCAATTGCCGACCTTGTTGCTTGTATTCGATGGCTTTAGAAGGTTGAGGTATCGCTGAATACACCGACTTTCAGATCGGTGGCCGAGTAGATCTCGCGGCCATCGACTTCCAAAGTCGCATCGGCAATACCCATCACCAGTTTGCGGTGTATGGTGCGCTTGATATTCAGCCTATAAGTCACCTTCTTGGCGCCTGGCAGCACCTGGCCGGTAAATTTTACCTCACCAACCCCGAGTGCGCGGCCTTTACCCACGGCCCCTTCCCAGGCAAGGAAGAAACCAACCAGTTGCCACATGGCATCCAGTCCCAGACAACCAGGCATAACAGGGTCATCAACAAAGTGACAGCCAAAGAACCAGAGATCCGGGTTGATATCCAGCTCTGCAACAATTTCACCTTTACCGAAGGCGCCGCCGTTGTCGTTGATGGTCACGACTCGGTCGATCATCAGCATATTGTCCACGGGCAGGCGAGGGGAGTTCTTGCCAAATATCTCACCATGGCCGCAGGCGATAAGTTCTTCTTTGTTGAAACTGTTTGCTTTAGTCATTGTTGTTACCACATCCTTCTTCAAGTGCCGCCAAGATTAGCGAACAGGTGTAAGCTAAACAACTCCGATCAGCTAGTTATTGGTTAAAAAATGGCAATCTTGCCAGTAACCTTGCAAAATAGCCGGGTTCTTCATCAAGATTACCCGCCAATCTGTCGAGCCGTTGTTGTACCATGCCGTAAAGCGTGTCCTCTGGGAAGTTGTTATCTTCGTCGGCTTCTCCGGCTTTAATCCCCATTAACAGAGTGACGGCTTGGTCTACATGAGTGATTTCATAGAGCCGGAATAACCCTTGCTCTACCGCAGCGATGACATCGGGTGCCAGGTTGAGTTGCTGCACATTGGACTTGGGCATAATTACCCCTTGGCTGCCGGTCAAGCCGCGCCTCGCGCAGAGTTTAAAAAAGCCCTCAATCTTCTCATTGACGCCACCAATCGCCTGCACATTGCCAAACTGATCCAGAGCGCCGGTCACCGCCAGTCCTTGGTCTATCGGCTGTTCGGTTATTGCCGAGATCAGGCTGCAGTATTCGGCCAAGGAGGCGCTGTCACCATCAATTTCCTGATAGGACTGCTCAAATACGATATTGGCATTGAGGTGCAAGGGCGCGTCGCGGCCAAATACCCGATAGAGACAGGCGGACAGGATCATCATTCCCTTAGCGTGGATATTACCCGCCAACTCAGATTTCCGTTCAATATCGGCGACTTCACCATCACCATAGTGTACCGATGCCGTGATCCTGGCCGGTTCGCCGTAGCAATAATCCAAGGTGTCTATCACTGTTAGGCCATTAATTTGCCCCACCATAGCACCCTCAGTTGGCAAATAGATGAAGGCGTCATCAAGATTTTGGGCCGACTGCTGCTCTTGGGCGTTATGTCGCTGCTGGCGTTGGAGCAGGGCATGTTCAATGGCGTTGGCGTCTAGCGCTTGTCCTTGGCTATAAAAAGCCGCTTCAGCGAACACTTGTGCCAAATCTGCGCTGGCGAGGCTCAAGCGTTGTTGATGCTCTGTCAGACGACTGCTGTATCTGAGCAGCGGCAGTAAGGCCGACTCGGTCAGTTGACAATGACTGAGCTTGGCTAACTCTGCCAACCAGGCTACATAGTCATTGACAGCAACCTTTTGCAAATCAATTTCAAATACTAGTTCCCCAAGCAGGGCAAATAATTCGCTGAATCTGCGTTCATGGTACCTGAGTTCGCTGTAGAGCAGGCTCGAACCTACCAACACGACTTTCGCTTGCAGGGGCTGCCATTGCCCTTGGTGCTCGAAGCCCCCTTTCTCTATGGTGTCCAGCAATAGCTCCCATAAAGGCTCACGTTTCCATAGAGATTCGGCGCAGATAAAGAGTATTCCTGGCGTTGTGAGGGCGCTAGGTTGTCTTTGTTGCTGACTATTCTGATAGCCGAGTAGCTGAGCCCGGGTGATGCGACCACTTAAGTATTGCATCGGCATCTTGCTCTGGGCGCTCAGGGCTTCAAATAGCCAAGTGCGGTGGATACCCTGGAAATCTGCCAGGAAGAGCTGTTGTCCTGATAAGGATTGCAGTAGCCCAAAGGCCTCTATGACTCTTTCTTGTCCAAGTAATAGATCTGTCAGTTGGCTCGATGTGGGAAGCTGCAGATTGGAGTATTGAGGGGTAAGGGCCCCGGCCGGGATCAAGCTAGGCTTCATTGTGGTTCAAAGTCATTTAAAGATAAGCTGATTTTACCACAGGGGCGGCGGGGCAGCATGGTAAATCTCCATCTCGGGCAGCCTTTTATTGTTCGATATGAGTTCCGTTTGAATCCTTCGGATGGCTGAGATTTAGACATGTGAACATATTTTTAGAAATAAGGGTTTACAACGGCTTAGTGAGCTTATACTATTTGCGCCGTCCGGAGGGGTGGCAGAGTGGTTGAATGCACCGGTCTTGAAAACCGGCATGGGTTTATAGCCCATCCAGGGTTCAAATCCCTGCTCCTCCGCCATATTCAGAAAGGCCCGCTTGTGCAAACAGGCGGGCTTTTTCGTGCCTGATTTCCATATCTATCCAAGCTAGTTGTCATTCTGGCTGAAGTGTAACAGGGTTTATCGCGCCGTCATGCAGGGTTCGAATCCTTGCTCCTTTGCCATATTCAGAGAGGCCCCCTTGTGTAAACAGGCGGGCTTTTTCGTATCTCGGTTTTGATGAATTCTTGTCATACCTAAACAGTTCAGAGCAACCTGCGGTTTATGGTGTCGCTATAACCGACTTTTGCGTTGTTGATCACTCAGGAGTGCTCACCGAAAAGCCGGTTTGCCTAATGAACAAGCAGTTGGAATAAAATGATTTATTAACGGTTTACAGAGTCTGGGGTTGGCGATATTATTCGCCTCGTTCCGGAGGGGTGGCAGAGTGGTTGAATGCACCGGTCTTGAAAACCGGCATGGGTTTATAGCCCATCCAGGGTTCAAATCCCTGCTCCTCCGCCATATTCAGAAAGGCCCGCTTGTGCAAACAGGCGGGCTTTTTCGTGCCTGATTTCCATATCTATCCAAGCTAGTTGTCATTCTGGCTGAAGTGTAACAGGGTTTATCGCGCCGTCATGCAGGGTTCGAATCCTTGCTCCTTTGCCATATTCAGAGAGGCCCCCTTGTGTAAACAGGCGGGCTTTTTCGTATCTCGGTTTTGATGAATTCTTGTCATACCTAAACAGTTCAGAGCAACCTGCGGTTTATGGTGTCGCTATAACCGACTTTTGCGTTGTTGATCACTCAGGAGTGCTCACCGAAAAGCCGGTTTGCCTAATGAACAAGCAGTTGGAATAAAATGATTTATTAACGGTTTACAGAGTCTGGGGTTGGCGATATTATTCGCCTCGTTCCGGAGGGGTGGCAGAGTGGTTGAATGCACCGGTCTTGAAAACCGGCATGGGTTTATAGCCCATCCAGGGTTCAAATCCCTGCTCCTCCGCCATATTCAGAAAGGCCCGCTTGTGCAAACAGGCGGGCTTTTTCGTATCTCAGTTTTGATGATAGCGATTAGCCAGGTATAGGCGGTTAGAAAATGGCGGGTTTATAGCGCCGTCATGCAGGGTTCAAATCCCTGATCCTTTGCCATATTCAGAGAAGCCCGCTTGTGCAAACAGGCGGGCTTTTTCATGCCTGATTTCCATATCTATCCAAGCTAGTTGTCATTCTGACTGAAGCGTAACAGGGTTTATCGCGCCGTTATGCAGGGTACCAATCCCTGCTCCTTCGCCATAATCAGAAAAGCCCACTTGTGCAAACAGGCGGGCTTTTCGTGTTCCGGTTTTAATGATTGCTACTGGAAAATCAGTTCTGTGTTAGAGCTCACCTACACAGTTTCAAGTCCTTAATTCAGACAGAGAGGCAACCTCATTCCAATAGGCTTTAAGTGGACATTTAGGTATGCTATTAAGCACTTTTATGTCTACTTGATTGGGTTATGGATATCAGTACTGCTTTGCAACGGCTGCACAGTTTTGATCGTAAAGGCATCTATGTGTATACCAAGGGGAATCTTAGGCGGTTATTTTTTGATGATACGGCAGAAGCGTTTAAGCAGAGTCTGCCTAGGTTGATAAAGCAGGGGATCTTGGAAAGGCCCTGCCGCGGCGTATACCTGTTTGCGCTGAGCCGGCGAGATAGTTACGCGGTGGAGCATATCGCCTGTGCACTGCGGCGCGGTGAGTATAACTATGTCTCGCTGGAATCGGCCCTGTCTGAATACGGTGCGATTTCGCAGATCCCTATCAGTTACATTACCGTGATGACCACAGGTCGAAAGGGGGTTTTTAAGACACCCTATGGCACTATCGAATTTACCCATACCCAGCGCGATGACATGGATATTTTGCACAATACCATTAAAATTCCGCAAAGGCCGCTGCGTATGGCTACAGAAGCGGCTGCCCTGAGGGATCTGAAACGGGTTGGCCGGAACTTGCATATGTTGGTTGAATCTTAATCGGCTCAATGTCGACCCGAACTCATTTGTCTTTCGACCAAGGCATTGTTGCACTGACTTTGGCATTTTATTGCCTTGGCAAGAGAATTTTTATGCAACAAAAGGGAAGATTGTTGCACTTTATCCCTTATCCAAGTCAACATAAGAATGAGTTTCTTTTATAATCATAAAGTTAACTTGAGCTTTTCTATTGTCGGCAGATGGGCTAAATTATCCCAAAGGCTTCGAAGAATCAGGGCTACACGAAAAGGCCGACAATAATAAGGTGGGTTGAAGTTGATATCCGTATATTTGGTGGATGACCATGAGTTGGTCAGGACCGGGATCCGCCGGATCCTCGAAGATGAGAAAGGCATTAAAGTTGTAGGGGAAGCCGGTGATGGTGAAGCTGCTGTGCAGTGGAGCAGGCAGAATGAAGCCGATGTGATTTTGATGGATATGAATATGCCCGGAATAGGGGGGCTTGAGGCCACCCGTAAAATTCTGCGTTACCAACCTCATGCCAGAATCATAGTATTGACTATCCACTCAGAGGATCCTTTCCCGACCAAGGTGATGCAGGCCGGTGCTTCCGGTTATCTCACCAAGGGAGCCAAGCCGCCAGAGGTGATCCAGGCCATTCGACAGGTGGCTCACGGGCAGCGATATCTTTCACCGGAAATTGCCCAGCAGATGGCCTTGAGTCAATTTGATCAGACAGATGAAAACCCCTTCAAGTCATTGTCTGAGCGAGAACTGCAGATCATGATGATGATCACCAATGGTGAGAAGGTCAATGATATCTCCGAACAGCTGAACCTCAGCCCCAAAACGGTAAACAGCTACCGTTATCGCTTGTTTGCCAAACTGGGGATCAACGGTGATGTGGAGCTGACCCGGTTGGCGATTCGTTATAAAATGCTCGATACCGGGCAGTTCTGATTTACAGAGGGAGCCATGGCTCCCTCTTTCCTTGTTGTTTTCTGTCCCTGAAATCTTTATCTCCTCAGCCGTTATTCATAGAGTGGGTTCATGCCGCAGGAATTCAATCCCAAGCTTTTTCTTAAAAATCTGACCTCGGCACCGGGCGTCTATCGTATGTACGACAGCGCCGGTAGCGTGATTTACGTGGGCAAGGCCAAAGATCTCAAGAAACGGCTATCGTCTTATTTTCGCAAGAATCTGCCCAATGTGAAGACTCAGGCGCTGGTGTCCCATATCGCCAATATCGATGTTACACTGACTCACAGTGAAACCGAAGCGCTGATCCTGGAAAACGATTACATCAAGCAGTACTTGCCGAAATACAATGTGCTGCTCAGGGATGATAAGTCTTACCCCTTTATTTTGCTAAGCCAGCACAGGCACCCCAGGCTCGCCTACCACAGAGGGCCGCAACGGGAGAAGGGGCAGTATTTCGGACCTTATCCCAATGGCGGTGCGGTGCGTGAAAGCCTGCATTTGATGCAGAAACTGTTTCCTATTCGTCAATGTGACGATCTCTACTACAAGGCGCGCTCGCGTCCCTGTTTGCAGTATCAGCTCAAGCGTTGCAGCGCTCCTTGTGTCGGCAAGGTCTCAGACGAGGAATATCAGGAGCAGGTCAAGCTGGCGACCCTGTTTCTCAAGGGCAAGGATCAGCAGGTGCTCAGCGCCTTGGTCAAGAAAATGGAGCAGGCGGCCGAGTCCATGGCTTACGAGCAGGCAGCGCGCTATCGGGATCAGATCATGGCACTCAGGCGGGTGGCCGAGCAGCAAGAAGTGTCATCCAGCCACGGTGATCTCGATGTGATTGGGGTGCACTACGCCTCAGGGGTGGCCTGTTTCCACCTGTTGTTTATTCGCGAGGGCAAGATTTTCGGTAGCCGCAGCTACTACCCCAGCGTGCCGGCGCAGACCGAAATGGCTGAGGTACTCAGAGCCTTTATGCTGCAGTTTTATCTCAATGTCGATATTCAGCGTACTATCCCGCGGGAAATTCTCCTGAGTGACAGCTATGAGGAGCTGGAAGAGCTGGAGCAGGTGTTGATGGAGGCGCTGAACAAGAAAGTGGCCATCCGCACTCGAGTACGAGGGGATAGGGCCGGTTATTTGCGCTTGGCCAAGACTAATGCGACCAATGCAGTCAATACTAAGTTGGCCCACCGTAATACAGTGGAGCAGAGATTCCTGCTGCTTGAAGAAGCGCTTGAACAAAGCACCCCGATCAAGCGTATGGAGTGCTTCGATATCAGTCATACCATGGGGGAGAGCACTGTGGCCTCCTGCGTGGTATTCAATCGCGAAGGGCCGGACAAGAGCGAATATCGGCGTTACAACATCAAGGGCATTACCCCTGGCGATGACTATGCTGCGATGAAGCAAGCCTTGACTCGCCGGTTTGATAAGGTCAATGCTCAAGGCAAGATCCCGGATATCGTCTTTATCGATGGTGGTCTTGGCCAACTGAGAATGGCTCAGGAAGTGGTCAACGAAAAGTTTGTCGGCATAGAGGCGGTACCTACACTTATCGGGGTCGCCAAAGGTGAAAGCCGCAAACCCGGATTGGAAACCCTGATCTTCGGTGATACAGAAGAGAGCTTTTCACTGCCGGATGATTCACCGGCGCTACATCTTATTCAACATATTCGCGATGAATCCCACAGGTTTGCGATTACCGGTCATAGAAATAAACGTCAAAAGACCCGCAACACCTCAAGCCTGGAGTCTATCCCGGGGATTGGCCCGAAAAGACGTAAGGCCCTGTTGCAATATCTGGGGGGCTTACAGCAAGTGAAGGGGGCAAGTGTCGCGGAATTGGCAAAAGTGCCTGGGATCAGTCCAGAAATGGCTCAAACGATACATGATGCATTGCGAGGGTAGCAAAAATCAGGCAAGATTGGCGCTGCTTTTGACTATTTGGTTCTATCATGCCGTTTAATATACCCATCGCCCTTACTTGGTTTAGGTTGTTCTTACTGCCTGTTTTTGTTCTGATATTTTACTTGCCATACAGTTGGGCGCCGTTTGTGGCTGCATTTGTTTTCTGGCTTGCAGCGATCACAGATGCTTTGGATGGGTATGCGGCTCGAAAGTTGGAACAGTCTACTCGTTTCGGTGCCTTCCTGGATCCTGTGGCCGATAAGCTGATGGTGACCACGGCTCTGGTGCTGTTGGTTGAAGACTACAATACTATCTGGTTGACCTTGCCGGCGCTGTTTATGATTGGGCGTGAGCTGGTGATATCGGCACTGCGCGAGTGGATGGCCGAGATCGGTAAACGCGGCGCTGTGGCGGTATCCTGGATTGGCAAGTACAAGACAGCGGCACAAATGGTGGCAATTATCGGTCTTATTTGGAAGCAGGGTGATTGGATGGTTTATGCCGCCTATGCCTTGTTATATGTGGCGGCTTTCCTGACCTTCTGGTCGATGATTTGTTATATCAAGGCAGCCTGGAAGGATCTGATTGCCGGGTGATTGCTGCTATTTTACACCCGGTTGCACAATAAAGTTTCGATAAGATTATTTAGTGTTCAAGCAAACAGTTAAGGGTAAATTCTTCGTTGACAGCCAAGGTTAAAAGCGTAGAATGCCAATCCGTAGTCAGGGCTGGCTCTGAATACTAAACCTCGTAAAGAAGTGATGCGACATTAGCTCAGTTGGTAGAGCGGTACCTTGCCAAGGTACAGGTCATCGGTTCGAACCCGATATGTCGCTCCAACATCACACCACGCTCTGTGTTGTGATTCAAAAAGGCGCGATGGCAGAATGGCTATGCTGCGGATTGCAAATCCGTCGATCTCGGTTCGACTCCGGGTCGCGCCTCCAATTTAAAACCTTCCTTGATTAAGTTTTTCCCGCTAATGCAAAGTAATTCTGGTTACCGTTTGGGTTCCCGTTTGAATCTGTTGCTTTATCAACAATCGCTGGCGAATTTCATCGCATTAAAATAACCGTCTAATGTTTTTTCTTAAATGTTGGCTTTTATATCGATAGCTATTGTTAATAGGTGCTGATAGCGGGGCAGGGGGTGCCCCGAGCGCGGACTAATCTTGTTGCAGCATCTGTCTCAATGAAGGGGAAGGCTTAAAGCTTGGTTGGTTACAGCCTGCGATCTCCAGCGGCTCGCCGGTTTGCGGGTTCCGACCGTTGCGAGGAAGGTGGTATCTGAGTTCAAAAGTGCCAAACTGTGGCAGATAGACCTTTTCACCTTCAGTTAGCGCCTGGGTAAGGCTGGCCAGAATATGCTGCAGTTGCACTTTGGCTTCTGCTTGGGGTATCTGTTGTCTTTCGGCCATCTGCCGAATGAGCATTTGTCTATTCATTATATTGCCTGTTACTGCTTTGGCAGGATTTTATATCAGAATAGTCTCGATAATCACAGGCTTGTACTGATAACTGGTTAATTATCAATCGCTAATAATCATTTGTTTGCCGATCTCCCAGGTTCTCTGACGGTTGCTAGGCCATTTGTCAGCAAAATATCATCGAATCACGGTGTAAATTTGCCATAATTGAGCTTATGCCCAGGGAGGCCGATATGACCCAGCGCGCGTTAATGTCTCTACTGACCATTCTATTCCTCAGTAGTGCGGCATTTTCAGTGAAAGCCGATGATGCCGCTCTCAGGATCCTGAATGATCAACTGCAGTTACTGGCACTGTTGCCGGAGGGGCGAGAATTTGCCGATGACTTACGCACTATACGTGGCGGTGATCTCAACTTGCAGCTGGAACGCCGTGATGGGATTGAACAGGGCATCGCCGACTTTTGGAAACGTCGTGGCGTATCCTTGGCATTTAATCAATTGTCCAACGATGCGGACCCTCTCAGTCGGGCATTGGCGCTGGAACCTCAACAAGATGACTATCTGGCAACCAGCAGCCGGATCCGCTATCTGATTTGGCTCGCTGAGCGGCATCAATGGCCTAGGTTGGACCCCGGCGGTTGGCTGCGCCCTGGCGATAGTCATCTATTGATCCCAACGATTGCCAGGCGTTTATATTGGCTTGGCGATCTCAATAGCGAGCCTGGGGATAACAAGGTTTATTCACCGCAGCTGGCCTCGGCGGTAGAAGCGTTTCAATCCCGTCATGGGCTTAAAACCGATGCCATCATTGGCCCAGATACGCTGCGCTGGCTCAATACCGAACCGTTGGCGCGAGCTCGCCTGCTGGCCAGCAATTTCGTTGCTCGCACCGTCTACCAACAGCAGTTGGGGTCGCGTTACCTGTTGGTGAATATCCCGGCGTTTGAATTGACTCTGGTGGATGACAATCAGGTACAGTTGCGCTCCCGGGTCATAGTCGGTAAGCCCTATAGGCAGACGCCGCTGCTCAGTAGCGAGGTATCCAATATTGTTTTGAATCCTACCTGGACAGTGCCAAGGGGAATACTGAGGCGTGACTTACTGCCGCAGATCCGCAAGGATGGCGAATACTTGCAACAGCGGCATTTCAATGTCTATGACTATCAGGGCAATAGAGTCGAAGAGAGCGCCGAAGCCTGGCAAAAAGAGGCGAGTGGCCGTTTTCCTTATCGTCTAGTGCAGCAACCTGGCGCCGATAATGCCTTGGGGCGCTACAAGTTCCATTTCAGCAATGGCTTTAATGTTTATCTGCATGACACACCGGACAAGCATCTGTTTGCCAAGGCTAATCGTGCCTTGTCATCCGGTTGTATCCGGGTCGACAAGGTGGAAGAGTTGGCGTCCTGGATGGCCAATAATCTGGTGCGGGACAAGAGAACCTGGCAAAGGATGCAAAGTGACTATCAAACCACTCAGTGGTTTGCCTTTGAGCAGCGTCTGCCTGTTCATCTGGTGTATTGGACCGCTTGGATGGATGAAAGTGAAGTGGCGCAATTTCGCAGTGATATCTACCAGTTGAGCCCTGGGGTTAAGGTCGCTGTCGAGGCCAGGGTACGACAGGATGCCGAGCTAGCCAATAAATCAGGGCAACGTTTGCGGAGTGAAGCGCATTTGTTAGGTCCTTGAGATTGAGGGCGCACCTTTGCCGCATGGGTCAAAGGTTAAGCTTGTTGGACTAACTTAATGTGGCACAAGGAATTATCTTATTTCTAGCCGAGTTCTCGGGAAAGGGGCGTCGGTGCTTGGTATAAATCGGCGCTTGACCTTGGCGTTAATCCCGTATAATTTGCCGCCTTGTGGTTGTTTTTTGTGCAAGGTGAATAAGTGTCAGTAGTATGTCCTGCCCGTAGGCAGTTGTTGATGGGTCTTGGTGGCGCGGCAATGGTTTCTATGCTTCCTTCAAAAGCGATGGCGAGTCGATCTACCAAAGGTAGCCGATATCTGAGTTTTTATAACCGCCATACAGGCGAGCGTGGTGACGGGACTTATTGGAAAGACGGTCATTATCAGAGTAATACTCTGTCGCAATTCAGCCATCTTTTGAGGGATCATCGGCAGAACTTGGCGGCGCCCATGGATAAACGTTTGTTCGATCTCCTGTTTAACTTGCAGCAGACGCTGTCAGTTTCTGAAGAGATCCATGTGATTTCAGGTTATCGCTCACCTAAAACCAACGCCATGTTGGCGGGCAAAAGCAATGGTGTCGCCAAGAAGAGTTACCACATGCGGGGCATGGCAATGGATATTGCGATACCCGGAGTTAAGCTTGAGACTTTGCGTGAGGCTGCCCTGTCATTAAAACTAGGGGGAGTCGGCTATTATCCGGCGTCGGGATTTGTCCACGTTGACTGCGGGCCGGTGCGCAGCTGGTAGTTTTCTCTGCCATTGAAAGCTTGTTTTCCGCTCGGCGGATAAAGCCCTGTTCGCGGGGCTTTCTATCTTCAAGCAGTGCCATCAATTCGCTGAATTGTAATCTGAGGCGCAACAGCTCGCGAGTTTGCTGCCAGTCGGCTACTAGGGTGTTGAGCCTGTCGTAAAAAAGGGCGTCTGAGCTCAATTGTTCGATAAGATCCGGGTAGTTGCAGGCTCGCATCAGATGCAATAGATGGCTGCTTTTTTGCTGATTACAGGCGAGGAATTCCAGAAGGATAAGATCGAGTTTCTCTTGTCTAAAGGGAGCATGTTCGATCAGGTAATGCAGTTCCGCTGCCAGTTTATAACACAGGCTATCATCCCGGATCAGTTGCTGCAGATTGGCGTTCATCGGCTCTCTTCAAGTCATAAAACCAGACCACTTCAAGCAGAGTAGCAGCAGCTTAAGCGAAAAATTGTGATCTTGATCGGGGTAAAACTTCTACTAAGCAAGGGCTTTTCCTAATGGTTACAGATATTACAGATAAGCAACAGCTAAAATGGCGGGCAGGGTTATCATCTTGCTCTCAAACAATAAGTTGGCTTGTTTGCCCAAGAGAGCTGTGCTAGTATTCGCCCGCTTTATACGAGGCTGTTATTGGTCGAAAATGACAGCCAATTACTGACTATTTAATGAGAATGACTATGTCTTACACTATTCCAGCACAAACCCGCACTGAGATTGGGAAAGGTTCGAGCCGCCGCCTGCGTCGTGACGGGAAAGTTCCAGCCGTTATCTACGGTGCCGGCAAAGAAGCCGTTTCTATCGTGTTTGAACACAAAGATATCATCAACATCCAAACCAACGAAGACTTCTACACCAGCGATCTGACCATCGTTCTGGACGGTAAAGAAGTTAAAGTACGTGCCCAGGCTATGCAGCGTCACGCATTCAAGCCAATGATCGAGCACGTAGACTTCGTTTACGCTTAATCGATAATTGGATGTTGAAAAAGCGCCCTGAGGGCGCTTTTTTTATGTCTGTATTCTGACCTTTAAGTCAGAATCGCATTTTTATGTCCGGTAAGTCGCCGCGGCCTGCAAGGTTGGTATCTGCTGCCGAGAGGTGTTTACCGCTTAAAGATCAAAGCTGTAGTAGATATCCAGAGACTGGCCCAGAGTGCCGGATACACTTTCCAGGTAGAGCTGCGACAACAGATAGTAGCGTACCGTCATTTCGTAACCCGGATTGAATACACCAACACCATATTTGATCATCAGATCTTTGCCTATATAGCCGCTGATGGCGACTTTACCATCATCATTGGTATCCAACTGCACATTGGAGAAGCCAAACATCTCTACTAGGCCGGCCGCGGTGTCGCCCAAGGTGGAAATGGCGCCACCATCGACCTGGGAGCTCAACGACAGCGCTGCGCCCATCATCAGTGAGTTGTTCTGTTCATTCCCCGAGCCAAAGCCTTTTCCCTGAACAATATAAGAAAGGATCTCGGCCTGCTCCTTGGCCGGATTGGAGAATAGGGTCACTATCGGCTTGTTGGGGTTGCCGGTGATCCGTACCCCGGCGGTAACATCCTCATCGCGGATCTCCCTGATGGCCTCGATATTGAGGTTGGGGATCTGCATAGGCCCAACGAACTGTACCTCGCCAGTAGCAATTTTCAGTGTCTGACCCATGAATTTATAACTGCCGTTAACCACCTTGATATCGCCAAAGAGTTGCGGCGGCTTTTGGGGGGATTGCTGCATCCGTAAAGTTCCCACCAACATCCCTTTGAGGCCCATGCCATCGATAGCCAGCTTATCACCGACATCTATGTTCAGATCGGCACTCAACGCCATAGGAGATGACTTGGCCTCCTGCTCAGAAATCGAGTCGCTGAAAACTACATCGGATGATACGCTTACCCCGCCGGCAGGCAGTTGCACCACCTTGATATTGCCGGAAGGCACCTTGACCTCCCCCTTGATATCGAGCGCGTCCGGGCTGAAATGCAGTTGAATATCCGGGCTGACATTGACAATCGCCAGTGGCGGCTGAATGACGCCGAGCTCTTGGCCCTTGAGCTGGATATCGCCACTGAACTGTCCCTGTGGCCAGCGCAACTGACCGCTGAGATTGGCTTGGCCGCTACCCATCATCCACTGGCCCTGGAGCTCGGCCGTTTGGCCGACAAAAGCCATATCCAATGAGATTTGCTCTAGTTTAGTCGGGTTGGCTGTGCTAGCCAGAGCACCTTCGCGCAGACTGAGCTGGCCACTGAGTTCGGGGTTGTTGAGGCTGCCAGCCAACTTTAAGTTGGCCCCGAGTAAGCCCTCAATGGTTTCAAGCTGCGGCATAAACTGACCAAGCAGTTGTAGATTGATTTTTTCAATATTGACGTAGCCACTGAGGCTGCGATCCGGAGTGATATTGATATCCAGTTGGCTTTCCCAGCGGGCGAGGGCATCGGAATTGAACAGAATATGGCTTCTCAACGCATCATCGTCCAAGGTGGCCTTGAGTGTCAGCGCCTGATAGTCGACACTGGCGCTGGCTTGTTGTTTGCGTTTAAGGCTCACTTTCCCGGGAGCCAACTGGAAGTCGAGCTTGCCCTGTGGACGTGCGCCGGGTTGCCAGGCGAGGGCGGCATCCATCGAGGCATCACCCTGCCAGCTGAGCTGCTCGGGTAACAGCTTGGCGAGCAGTTGCCCGGGTTGTCCCTGATAGTGCAACTTGGCTTCACCCTTGTCGGTGAGGCTGACATTATCGACAAGGCAGAGTCTGCTGAATGGGTGACTCAAACAAAAGGCGCTGAGTTCGCCCCGGTTTTGCTTGAGATCCCAGTCCAAAGACACGGTTTGTTCAAGTTGCCACTGCCCGAGAACGGATCCCAAGTTGAACTTGCTGAGTTCCAGTCGAGCCGTTTGTTTGGCGAGATCCAGTTGGCTGTAGACGGCGGTGTCCAGCTGCAGATCGCCCTCGGTTTCCAGCCCCAGTTTCTGTTGCTGTTCATTGCCTTTGGCCCTGAGAGTGATGCCATCGAGATGAATGCCTGCGCCGTCAAACTCACCCGTCTTTAGTGACAGGGCAAACTCATGCAGATCCAGCGGTGCATAGAGCGCCTTGAGTTGGCTGCCACTGAGTCTGAGATCGCCAAATTTGATGCTTTGGGTTTCCGCCTTAAGCTGTACTTGTGGGTGTTTGGCATCGCCCACCACCTGGATATCGGCTGTTAAAGCCCCGAAAGCCTCGGGATGCCAGAGATTGAAGTCGGGTACGTCCAGCGTGGCACTGAGATCCCATTGCTCTTTGGCGCTGCCTGACAGATCCAGGCGGGTATTGAGCGCCCGCAGCGATAATCCCTGGCTGCTGAGCTGCAGCGAATCATCTATCTCCAGATCGCCAGTCAGTTCAAAGGGCAGGCGGTCCAATAAGCCCTGAAGTCGGGTCTGTTTGAGACTCACTCGCCACTTGCTATCCTGCCAGTGACCACTGGTAGCCAGCTGTCCGCTGATATCGCTGGACGGGATCACCGGCGTATCTTCAGCCAGACTTATTTCAGATTTGTCCTCGTCAGTCTGGTTTTGTGCGCTTGTTGCCTCGTTGTTAGTTTTGTTTTGTACGACTTGGCTATTGGTGTCTTTTTCTTTGGTCGCTTCTTCGGTAGAAGGCAGGGTTATCGCGCCGCTATTGAAGTGTGAAAGCAGAAGATTGGCTTCCCAGGCGATGCCATCGGCATAATCCAACGCGCCTTTAAGCACGACTTTACCGGCGCTGCTGTCGCCATTGAACTCTGCAACCTCGAGCCTTTGGCCTCGATGCGTCAGGTGGGTATTGAGGCTGAGCTCAGGGTAGAAAGGGGTACTTAATTGTGCCGCGAGGTTGGCCGTTTGCTGCTTGAGGTCGCCGCGGCTTTCCAGCTCTAGTCTGCTGACACTGTACTGGGCAAGATCAAAGGGCCAGTGCAGTTCCCCTTCTGAGATGTTCACTGAATAGGGCAGTTCCGGTTTGGTGAGGTTGACACTGGCATTGAGCGCCAGGCTCTGCTCACCACTGAGCTTAGCCTTGAGCGTTAAGTCGCTGAAATCTCCCTTGAGGGTGAGATCCAGCAGTTGCTGCTCGAGTCCCGGTAGTTCAGGTAAACGCTGTAACTCCAGTTGTACCGTCAGTGCCATGGGCCAATGCTTATCCAGAGTCAGTTCACCTTCCAGCGACAGACTGGCATCTGTGTGTTTGGCATAAAGCTCGTTGACTCGCAGCTCGGCGCCGAGATAATTGGCACTGAGGCGCAGTTCCTCAAACCTGTCATCCCTGCCCAGAATCTGCAGGCGTGAGTCCTTTAGCTCGGCATGTTTTAAATAGATGGGGAAGGGCATGGCAACGTTTGGCATCTGCGTCAGCGCCCATTCATCAGTCTCACTCTTTGGTGCTGCTTTTGGCTGCTTAGCCGTTGCGACCTGCTCGTCTTTATCTGCCACCTGCGTTTGGGCCGAATTTGACTCTGGGAGCAGCACGCTGAGCCCGCGACTTTCAAGCTGGATGACCTGCAACCCCGTTTCCTGCCAGTTGGCTGCGGTATTCAATGCCGCAGCATCAAAGTGCATCTCATCGACCCGCACTTGAATATCTGTGAGGTTTGCCTGCTTCAGGCTGATGCCAAAGGGCAGTATCAGCTCTCCCGTGCTTGATGCTTCTTCCTCTGCGGCCGGATCTGAAGCGAAGGCCTGGGTGTCTATGTCGACCCGAGTTGTTGTCAATTCCAGGGCGTCGACGCATAACTGTTTTTGCAAAAGGCAGGCAGGTTGCCAGGCAAGGGTCAAGGCATCCGCACCGACACTGATGCCGTCCATCTGCCAATGAACCTGTTTGAGTTGCAGCTCCCGGTTCAGGGTGCCGGAAACATATTCCAGCTCCAGATCCTGCACCAGAGCACTGGTGAGAAACACCGCCAAATGGCTGCCGGGTGCCGTGCCCAGCAAGAGTGCCAACAGCACCAGCAACCCGAGCGGAATATATAAGAGAGCGCGGGTAGACCACCTCAACGACTTGAGCCACAGGGGGCGCGTTTTTTTCGCCACCTGCTTGCGGCTTGGATTGGATTCCTGCGGCATAGGGGGTTGGCTCATAATTCTGTCCCCATAGTCAGGTGAATACGCCAGGGTCTGTCTTCGGCATCGGATTCATGCAGGCCGAAGCCCACATCCAGTTTGATGGGGCCTATGGGAGATATCCAGTGAATACCACCGCCGACCGACACCACAGGCTCGAATTGATTGACATCGAAGGCATTACCGGCATCGACAAAGGTGCCCACACGCCAGCTTGGGGTCAGATAATATTGATACTCAAGGCTGCCGACTGCCAGATAGCGGCCACCGACCACTTCCCGAGACAGGCCGCCCTTGTCATTGGTGTAATCCAGGTGGGGGCCGAGTTCCTGATAGCTGTAACCGCGAATACTCTGATCGCCACCGGCAAAATAACGCAATGACGGAGGGATGATGGCAAGATCGCCTTCGGCCGCGAGGTTGACGCCGAGATCGAGCCGGGAGACAAATCTATGTTTGTCAAAGAAAGTCTCAATCCATTTGAACTTGGCCTGCACTCGGGTCAGGCGAACATCTGAACCCAGCGAAGGATCGGCATATTCAAGGCTGTAAAGTTGCCGGAAACCCGACTTGGGATCCAGACTGTTATCGCCGCGGCTGGTCTTCGATAGCGTGGTACCAAGCAACAGGAATTGTGGGTCATAATCAATACCCGACTGGGTGTAGCTTTCCTGAATTGCCTCCAGCGAGTAGCTCAGCAGCCAGCCGTTATGCAGGCGTTTGCTGCGGCCCACCCCGAAAAGCTTCTTGGTTGATTCCAGTTGCCCCGTATTGCTAAAGTCCCTGTCTTCAGGGATATAGTCTTGAGTCACACCGTATTTGTCCCTCAGCAGGCCGACACGGATCTTGAGCTGATCATCCAAAGGATGCGTCAGGGGAATAGTATAGGTAGAGAGGAACTTGGGTCTGTCTCTCGACCATTCTATGCTGGTTTCCTGAGAGTGGCCGTAACTGTTGATCTGCGGAGTACGCCAAGTCATCCGGACTCTGGGATCCAGGCTGCTGTCTGTGCTGGAGCCGATATCGGCACCCAGACCCAGCTCTATAGAGTGATCCGGCCTTGGGCTTAGCTCGACCCGCACTGGGATGCTGTCTTCTGTCAACTTATCGATTTGGGGCAATACCTTGATATTGGCAAAATAGCCGGTATCCAGCAGTTCTTGATTGAGCCGCGTGAGCTTGCGGGTACTGTAGGGCGCGCCGGGTTTAAATGGCAGTAAGTCATCGAGCAATTGCGGCTGCAGGCTGTGGCCTTCGAAGCTTACTTCGCCAAATTGGTAACGCTTGCCCGAGTCAAAATACAGGTTGAACTGCGCCAGGTTGAGATCGCGATTAATGCGGATCTCCGATTTTTGATAATGGCTATCGAAATAACCCCGGGCCAGCGCCAGTGAAATCAGTTGCGACTTTATCTGTTCGTAATCGCCGTGGTTGAGGGGATCGCCGGGCTTGACCTTGATCTGGCTGAGCCAGCGATTGATCACAGGGTCATTGAGCACTTCGCCTTCCATGCGGATATCGACCCATTGCAGGCGGGTAACTTCTCCCGGAGTGATAGTGAGCTTGAGTTCCCACGGCCCTTGTTCGTTTTCCTTGAGCTCCTGTTCCAGCTTGCCATGGTAGTAACCCATGGATTCCAGCGCGGCCTCAACACTGTCGCTGACATTAAATAGATAGGCACGACGCTGCACCTTGGAGTCAGGAAAGTTGCCCAAGTGTGCGCGGATATTTTTCTCAAGCTCACCCGAAACCCCTTCGATGCGGAGATTAAGCAGAGGATCATCGGCGGCAAAAACCTGAAGGCTTGTCAGCATGATCGTTGCAAAACTCAGGATATACGCGGGAAAGCGACTGTATTTGGTCAAGGAAACCGGAACTTTTTCTTGGCGTAACATTATTGCTATTGTCGCCTCTGATCTTGGCTCAGGCAAGTAACAGATTGCCATCCACGCATAAAATAGTTACAAAGACTGCAGTCGTTAATATGGAAGCAATACAATGAAAACAAAAATAAAAACTCTTGCCCTAAGCCTGGGACTCTTGTTACCCGGAGTGCTGCCGGCCTGGGCGGCCGAGGCGCCTTTTGCGATTGCCATTCACGGCGGCGCCGGTACTATTTCCAAGGCGGACTTGACTGAAGAGCAGCAAAAAGCCTACCGCGACAAGCTGACTGAAGCCGTCAATGCCGGTTATAAGGTGCTGGATAAGGGCGGCGCCAGTATGGAGGCGGTGCAGGCTGCCATCAGAGTGCTTGAAGACAGCCCTTTATTCAATGCCGGAGTCGGCGCCGTGTATACCTTTGATGGTGCTCATGAACTGGATGCCTCCATCATGGATGGCAAGAGTATGAATGCTGGTGCTGTGGCCGGGGTTAAACATATACGTCATCCAATCGATCTCGCCAGAGCCGTGATGGACAAATCAGAGCATGTGATGCTCTCGGGGGCGGGCGCCGAGGAGTTCGCTCTGACGTTGGGAATGGAGCTGGTGCCC
The DNA here is from genome assembly GCF_019670705.1 of Shewanella carassii. Classification (NCBI taxonomy): domain Bacteria; kingdom Pseudomonadati; phylum Pseudomonadota; class Gammaproteobacteria; order Alteromonadales; family Shewanellaceae; genus Shewanella; species Shewanella carassii. The sequence goes on along the minus strand of NZ_AP024618.1, from coordinate 2,438,787 downwards.
GGCAATCGCTTTGACAGCGAAGCGCGCTATCAACAGCTTCTCGATGCCAAGGCCAAAATCAACGCCGCCGAAGCCAATAAAGACTTTCAGGCGCGCCTGAGTCCTCTGGATCTCGATTACAAGTTCGGTACCGTTGGCGCAGTGGCATTGGATAAGCAGGGCAACCTGGCGGCAGGAACCTCGACCGGCGGCATGACAGCCAAACGTTATGGCCGCATCGGTGATTCACCTGTGATAGGTGCCGGCACTTATGCCGAGAACGGTGTCTGCGCCGTTTCGGCGACCGGCCACGGTGAGTACTTTATCCGTTTCCATGTGGCCGGCGATATCTGTGCCAGGGTCAAGTATCAGCAAAAATCGATTCTGCAGGCCGCCGATGAAGTGATCAATCAGAGGTTGATCTCTGCCGGCGGCAGTGGCGGGGTGATAGCCATAGACCAGAGAGGCAATGTGGCAACGCCGTTCAATACCGAAGGCATGTACCGTGCCTGGCGCAAGAGCAATCAAGCGGCGGAAGTGATGATCTGGCGAGATAACTAAAATTTTGGATTGAGGCAATCGCTATTGGCTTGAACCCCAAGGGCAAAATATTGGCTACACTGAACAATGAAGCCGTTTTGAACTTGGGGAAAGCTATGGATTCGATAAAAATACGTGATCATATGGACCGTCAGCCAGTGCTGTTGAAGGCGGATATGTCGATAGCCACTGCGGTGGAAAAACTGCTTGAGGCCAATAAGGGCGGGGCCCCCGTGGTGGATGCAGCAGGAAGCCTGGTGGGTTTTTTGTCACAGCAAGACTGCATGGCCGCCATGCTCAAGAGCAGTTATCACTGCGATCTGACCGCCGTGGTGCGCGACTGCATGCGCGCCGATGTCCTTTGGGTCAGACCGGATGACAGCATGTTGCAGTTGGCCGAGCAGATGCTGGGGCAGAAACCGAAAATATACCCTGTGGTGGAAGATGGTAAGGTGGTGGGCACCATCAACCGTACCAATGTGCTCAAGGCCATGAACAGCTATATGCAGCAGTGTTATTTGACCCCGGCCTGACAACTGCGCTTGATTTGACTGAAATTTGGGCGTTATCAGTCAGTAAGCATACCCAAGACGGCGTATCCTTGTTAGGATCGCCGTTTTTGATCCCCAATGGACACAGGTTTTGAACGCTAAGCTGCACCCACTCTCCCGCGAATATCTGGATCTCTGCTTTCAAGCCGATGCGGCGCGCATTCGCCGCAGCTTGTTCCGCTTGAAAAAAAGCCCCGACTCAGAAGCCAAACAGCAAAAACTCGCCGAACTCAGTGAAGCCGCGGTTCAGGCTTATGAAAGGGCGCAGCAAAGGCTGGCAGACAGACCGGTCATCGAATATCCGGATGAGCTGCCGGTGTCACAAAAGCGCGATGAAATCGCCTCGGCCATCATCAATCATCAGGTGGTGATAGTGGCCGGTGAAACCGGCTCGGGCAAGACCACTCAGTTGCCCAAAATCTGTCTCGACTTGGGGCTTGGCAGCCGTGGTCTGATTGGCCACACTCAGCCCAGGCGCCTAGCGGCCCGCAGCGTGGCCAGCCGGGTTGCCGATGAACTCAAGACAGAGCTGGGTCAGGCGGTGGGTTTTAAGGTTCGTTTCGCCGATGCGGTTTCCCAGGACTCCTATATCAAGCTGATGACAGACGGTATCCTGCTGGCAGAACTGGCATCGGATAAATGGCTCAGTCAGTATGATTGCCTCATCATAGACGAGGCCCATGAGCGCAGTCTCAACATCGACTTTATTCTGGGTTATCTGAAGCAAATTTTGCAAAAGCGCCCGGATCTCAAGTTGATCATCACCTCGGCTACCATAGATGTGGAGCGCTTTTCCAGGCACTTTGACAATGCGCCCGTGGTGGAAGTGTCCGGCCGTACTTATCCGGTGGAAACCCGCTATCGCCCCCTGTTGCAGGATGACGACGCCGACTTGGATCTGATGGACGGCATCTTTGCCGCCGTCGATGAACTCTGTCGCGAAGGCCCGGGGGACATTCTGATTTTCATGAACGGCGAGCGCGAAATCCGCGATACCGCCGAGCAGCTGAAAAAGCGTAACCTGCGCGATACCGAGATCTTGCCGCTTTATGCCCGTTTGTCATACGGCGAGCAGTCCAAGGTATTCAAGCCGCATCCAGGGCGGCGTATTGTACTGGCCACCAACGTGGCCGAAACCTCGCTGACTGTGCCAGGGATCCGCTATGTTATCGACCCGGGTACTGCCAGGATAAGCCGCTACAGCTATCGCACCAAGGTGCAGCGTTTGCCGATTGAGCCCATCTCCCAGGCCAGTGCCAATCAACGCCAGGGACGTTGCGGCCGGGTTGGACCGGGGATCTGTATTCGCCTCTATGACGAACAGGACTTTATCAATCGGCCGGAGTTTACCGATCCTGAAATTCTGCGCACCAACCTGGCATCCGTGATCCTGCAGATGCTGGCCATAGGCCTGGGTGACATCGAGGGCTTCCCCTTCATTCAGCCACCGGATCCGCGCCATATCCGCGACGGTTTCCTGCTGCTCGAAGAGTTACAGGCGGTGAGCAAGCACAAAGGGGCGCTGAAACTGACTCCGCTCGGGCGCGATCTGGCGAAGATCCCGGTCGATCCCCGCCTGGCCCGCATGGTGCTTGAGGCCAACAAGCTGGGTTGTCTGCATGAGGTGATGGTGATTGTCGCCGGGTTATCGATTCAGGATCCCCGCGAGCGGCCCCATGAGAAGAAACAGGCCGCCGATGAGGCCCATCGCCGTTTTGCCGATAAAGACTCCGACTTTGTTGCCTGGCTCAACCTGTGGCAGTACCTTAAAGAGCAACAGAAGAGCCTGTCATCCAGCCAGTTCCGCAAGCAGGTGAAGGCCGAGTATCTGGCCTATTTGCGTATTCGCGAATGGCAGGATCTCTATGCCCAGCTGCGTCAGAGTGTGCACGACCTCAAGTGGCGCCTCAACAGTCAGGCCGCCGACTATGAGCCGCTGCATCAGGCGCTGCTCTCGGGGCTGTTGAGCCATATCGGCTTCAAGGATAAAGACAACGAGTATCTGGGGGCCCGCAACCGGCGCTTCTTTGTGTTTCCCGGCTCGCCGCTGGCCAAGAAGGGCCCCAAGTGGATTATGGCGGCCGAGTTGACTGAAACATCACGCCTGTTCGCCCGTACCTGCGCCCGCATAGACCCTGTATGGCTCGAGTCTCTGGCGGCGCATCTGGTCAAGAAGCAGCACAACGAGCCCCATTTTGAAGCTAAACAGGGAAGTGTGATCGCCCTGGAAAATCAGGTGCTCTATGGCCTCACCATAGTCAACCGCCGCCGGGTACAGTTTGGCCCGCTGGAGCCGGTTAAGGCTCGGGAAATCTTTATACGCTCGGCTCTGGCCGAGGGTGAGCTGCGCTGCAATGAAGCCTTCTTCAAGGCCAACCAGGCGTTGCTCGAAGAGGTGGAAGATCTCGAGCACAAGTCGCGGCGGCGCGACATTCTGGTGGATACAGACGCCTTGTTCGCCTTCTACGATGAGCGCATTCCACAAGGGATATACAACCAGCCCAAATTCAACACCTGGTGGAAACAGGCCAGGAGAGAGACCCCTGAGCTGCTCAATTTCAGCCGCGAACTCTTGATGCAAAGGGATGACACCCATGTATCGGCATTGGACTTCCCCGACAGCTGGCAGCAGGGCAACCTTAGCCTCAGGCTGAGTTACCATTTTGAACCGGCGGCCGAGGATGACGGCGTCTCTGTGCTTATTCCGGTGGCGCTGCTCAATCAGTTGGATGAAACCGATTTTGACTGGCAGGTGCCGGGGCTCAGGGAGGAGAAGTGTGTTGCCCTGATCAAGTCCTTGCCCAAACCGCTGCGGCGCAATTTTGTGCCGGCACCGGATTATGCCCGCGCCTGTGTGCAGGCGATGGAACCTTTTGCCCAGCCTTTGTTGCCCTCCCTGTGCAAACAACTGCTGAGAATGAGTGGCACTCGTGTCAATCCGGAGGATTTCGATCTCAACGCCATTGCCGACCATCTGAAGATAAACTTCAAGGTGGAAGACGATAAGGGCAAACTCCTGGCCCAGAGCCGGGATCTCGACAGCCTCAAGGCATCATTGCAGGGGCAGGTGAATCAAGCGATACGCAAGGTTGCCGACAAGGGCATAGAGCAAAACGCCCTGACCGAATGGAGCTTTGGCGACCTGCCGAAAGAATATCAAAGCCGCAAAGGCAGCTATGAGGTGAAGGCGTTCCCCGCCTTGGTGGATGCCGGTGATACAGTTTCCATCAAATTATTTGATGATGAACAACAGGCGCTTTCCCACCACAGACAAGGGCTGAGAAAGCTGCTGCTTATCAATATTCCATCGCCGGTGAAACATCTACAGCAGGCCTTGCCCAACAAGGCCAAACTGGCGATGTATTTCAATCCGTTCGGCCAGGTGCAAATACTGATAGATGACATTATTGCCGCGGCAATTCAACAGCTTTTGGATGAGCAGAAGTTGGATGTCCGAAGCGCCGATGACTTTGCCAAAGCCAAGGAGATTGTCAGGGCCGAGCTCAATGAAACCGCAGCGGCCATCGCCCTCAAGGTGGAGCAGATTTTGACCTTGCACCAGAAGATCCGTAAGCGTCTCAAGGGTAAAATCAGCCTGGATATCGCCTTTGCCATGAGTGATATTCAAAGCCAATTGGACGCCCTGGTGTTCAAGGGATTTGTTGAAGCTTCCGGTTGGCGCCGTCTTGGCGATCTGATCCGCTATCTCAAGGCGATTGAGCTGCGCCTGGATAAACTGCCGGTGGATCCCAACCGTGACCGTTTGCACCTGCACAGTATTCACAACGCCGAAAAAGAGTTCAAGGCCGCGCTTGCCAAGGTGCCACGCAGCCAAGCGGTACCGGAGGCGCTGGCCGAGGTGCGCTGGATGCTGGAAGAGTACAGGGTCAGCTGTTTTGCCCAGAGTCTGGGCACTGCTTATCCGATATCGGAAAAGCGCATCCTTAACCAGTTGCAGCAGTTTTAACTTAAAATCCAACTGACAGCCGCGTTTGGCGCCTTAAGTGGACCCGATAAAAACCAGGCAGGCCCAGAGCACACACAGTGCCTGCCGGTGCTCGCCTGGTACGCGGCCATTTTTCCCACGGTGGCTATTGTTGAACGCCGCTTATTCCCAATCAAAATTGCATGTTTTGATTAAGGCTTGGCTCTCATTCCGGCTATTGTTCTCCTTGTCTTCAATAGCCGAAGTTTGCAGCCTTGGACCAATGTTTTTTCACTTCAGTCTCGATAAAGGCTCGCTTCTCCTCGGTCAGTTTCTCCAGCTCCACGCCTATGGCTGCCTGCGCCTTGGCCTTGGTGCTGTAGTCTGGATAATCGACTCGGGTGACGCCAAGGTTGGCATTCAGCTTGCTCAATATCTCTCTAGCCGCGCGGATCTGCTCTAAGCCCTTGTCCAGCAAGGCTTCACCCTCTTTGGCGTTGTGAGCGTGAATACCGTGGGATGACATGGCAAAGTCCCAGCGCCACTGTGCATGGCGTATCCCCATGATGGCATACCCTATCTGTTGCCATTGGGCTCCTGCCTTCCAGGCGGCGCCGGCTTCATAATGGGCCTTGATAAGAAGTTCCTGTAACTGCTGCGCCTTGGTCTCCAGCAGCGCCTTATTGTCGGCAATCAGCTGGGTAATTTGCTGTTGGCTCTGGTGACAACTGCTGCAATTGGCCGCTTCAAAGTCCGGCAGATGGTTGGTTATCTTGTGGTTGGTGAAAGATTTGCCGTCGGCGCTGGTTTCCTGGGTCATATGACAGGTGACACAACTGATACCTGCCTTGGCGTGGGCGCTGCGATTCCAGTGCTCAAACTCGGGATGGCGCGCCTTCACCAGCGGCGTTCTCGATACCGGGTGCACCCACTCGAAAAACTGCCGGGCATCATAATACTTTTCTATCTCATCGGCGCTGTTGCCAAAGATCCAGGGGATATTGACCTTGTCCTGGCGCTCAGGCTGGAAGTAGTAAGTGACATGGCACTGGCCGCAAACCTGTGATTGCTGCATCGACTGATTTTGTTCGCCAAAGGGTTTGTGCACTTTGGCCATGGCATCCTGGGCATGAGGTCTTGGCAGTGTCAGTTCAGCTGAGCCCTGGGTATGGCAATCGGAGCAGTACACAGGATTTTGGATTTCCGGACCCAGCTCGGCAAAGCGCTTGGCCGAGAAGCCTTCGACGCCCAGCTCTTTCATCAGCCTGGGCGCATCCGGCGTCTTGCAGGTCCAACAGCTGGCCGACAGGCCTGTTTCTCCAGCCTTGGGGCTAACACCACTGCGTAGACTGTGGCTGACATCGGCGACGGCAAAGTGATGCCCTCTGGGGCTATGGTACTCCTTGGCATAAGCCGAGCCGGCCCAGAGGATGATGCTGGCGGGGTTTTTCTCAAGCATATCTTCCCGCTGCAGTTCTTCGGCGGTCTGCGCCCAGGTTTGATATTGCAAGCTTGATGTTTTGCCTGCTGCGACAACAGAAAATGACAGACTCAGACCTAGCACAATGGGCAGTGTAGTAGGGTGGGTAAAGGGGTTCACTAAAGGCTCTCCTAGGTTGGGACGACGCATAAACCGGCGTTTGAAATTTGGTCCCTGAAAACAAAAAAAGATACAACTAAAATGCATGATAATGCTAAGGAGCTCTGTCAGTCGTTGCAATCGCAAGATACTGTTTTTACTGAATTCTGTGACCTGAAACAGGATTGGTTTTCTCCTTTTATGGCCGTTTTATCGCTTTAAGGCCCACCCTGTCTGGGCTCTACTCCCTAAGAGATATTTTGCTTATTTCGTTGTTTTTTTGACCGTTCTTTATTGGCGAAATAGCCACTTCTTTGCTGTATTTCATAAAGATATGAATAGCCAAAAAGAGAAAATATCGAAATTACAATCGGTTTTGGCGGTTGAGAAAGGTGATGTCTGTCGTTTATGGGCTCTTTTCATGATCCAGATCAACAGTATCAGGTGTTTACCAACTTGGGGGTATACAGTTTGTTAACACTTTGGCTTTATGATTGAAACTGAAAAATAAATAGCATTTAAAATACAACTTTAATCCGCCGGGCTTGGCGGCCGTTGCCCAGGAACAGCACAGCAGCAAGCCATCTTGATAGCGCCTAGGGAGGAGCCATGAGCGAGACACCGAGTACTGATGAAAAACGTCTGGAGCTGAAGATATTTATCTTCCTGACGGTTTTTTTGGCGCCGCTGTTGTCGGTTTTACTGGTCAGCGGTCTGGGCTTTGCCATCTGGTTCAGCCAAATTTTAACCGGCCCACCGGGGGCCGGTTAACGCAAATATAACGAGAGTCCTTAAAACAGGGGAACGAGATGAGTAGGGAATTGCATGTCAGCAGCCTGATCCTTCAGGTGATGCCACCCAAGATGGCCGGCGTTCGTCAGCAGATTCTGTCATTCGGCAATGCCGAGTTGTCGGTTAACGATGAAAGCAAGCTGGTTGTGGTGCTGGAAGGCCCGACCGAACAGGCGATCCTCGCCACCATGGACAGAATCAATGCCCTCAAGGGCGTGATCTCCACCGCTATGGTGTATCACCAGTGTGAACAGCTCGAAGAGGAAGAGCAATGAAAATGAACAGACGCGAATTCATGAAGGCCAATGCCGCCATGGCGGCAGCCGGGGTCGCAGGATTGGCCTTACCGGCCGGTGCCAGCAACTTGATCACCAGTTCAGAACACACCCAGCTCGATTGGAACAAGGCGCCATGTCGCTTTTGCGGCACAGGTTGCTCTGTGATGGTGGCCACCCGCGAGGGCCGGGTTGTGGCGACCCACGGCGATGCCAACAGCGAGGTCAACCGCGGCCTCAACTGCATTAAAGGCTACTTCCTGTCGAAGATCATGTATGGCCATGACAGACTGCAGACTCCCATGCTGCGAATGACAGACGGCAAATATGACAAGCATGGTGAATTTACCCCTATCAGTTGGGAGCAGGCCTTTGACATCATGGCCGAGAAGTGGAAGCACACCATCAAGACCAAAGGGCCGACGGCGGTGGGAATGTTTGGTTCAGGTCAGTGGACGGTTTGGGAAGGTTATGCCGCTTCCAAGCTGATGAAGGCGGGTTTCGGCTCCAATAATATCGATCCCAACGCCCGTCACTGTATGGCCTCGGCCGTGGGCGGTTTTATGCGTACCTTTGGCATGGACGAGCCCATGGGTTGCTACAACGATATTGAAGCTGCCGACGCCTTTGTGCTTTGGGGCTCCAACATGGCCGAGATGCACCCAATCCTCTGGAGCCGGGTCACAGACAGACGCCTTAGCGCACCCCATGTAAAAGTCTCTGTGATGTCCACTTTCGAGCACAGAAGCTTTGATTTGGCCGACTTGCCGATTGTCTTCACGCCGCAAACCGATCTGGCCATACTCAACTATGTCGCCAACTACATCATCAGCAATGACAAGGTTAATTGGGACTTCGTCAACAAACATGTGAACTTCCGCAGAGGCACAACCGATATCGGCTATGGCCTGCGGCCCTCACATCCATTGCAGCAAAAAGCCAAGAACGTGGCCACCGCCGGTGAATCCACCCCGATGGACTTCGATCAGTTCAAGGCCTTTGTCGCCGATTACAGCCTGGAGAAGGTCAGTAAGCTCTCGGGCGTACCCGAGCATAAATTGCTGGAGCTGGCGAAACTCTACGCCGATCCCGAGGTGAAGGTGACCTCCTTCTGGACCATGGGCTTTAACCAACATACCCGCGGGGTTTGGTGTAATAACCTTATCTACAATATCCATTTGCTGACCGGCAAAATAGCCACCCCGGGCAACAGTCCGTTTTCACTCACAGGTCAACCTTCAGCCTGCGGTACTGCACGGGAAGTGGGCACCTTCTCCCATCGCTTGCCGGCGGATCTGGTGGTGAATAATCCAGAGCACCGCAAGATTGCCGAGACCATCTGGAAAATCCCTTCCGGGATCATTCCGCCCAAGCCAGGCTACCACGCGGTAGAGCAGAACCGGCGCCTGAAAGATGGCGATCTCAACTGCTACTGGGTGCAGGTGAACAACAATATGCAGGCCGGCCCCAACATCAACGAAGAGGGTTTGCCCGGATACCGTAACCCGGAAAACTTTATAGTGGTGTCCGATGCTTACCCAACGGTTACCACCCAGGCCGCGGACCTCATTCTACCCACCGCCATGTGGGTGGAGAAAGAGGGCGCCTATGGTAACGCCGAGCGCCGCACCCAGTTCTGGCACCAGTTGGTGACAGCGCCCGGACAGTCGCGCTCGGATCTCTGGCAGTTGCTGGAGTTCTCCAAGCGCTTTACCACAGACGAAGTCTGGTCCAAGGCTGTATTGGCGGCCAATCCCGAATACAAGGGCAAGACCTTGTATGAAGTGCTGTATCAGAACGGCAATGTTGACAAGTTCCCTCTCAGTGAAAGCGATAACAAGTATCTGAACGACGAGGCCAATTACTTTGGTTTCTATGTGCAAAAGGGGCTTTTTGAGGAATACGCCACCTTTGGCCGTGGTCATGGTCATGACTTGGCTCCCTTTGAAATGTACCACCAGGCCCATGGTTTACGTTGGCCTGTGGTTGACGGCAAAGAAACCCTCTGGCGCTACCGTGAGGGCTCGGATCCCTACGTTAAACCCGGCAAGGGCTTTGAGTTTTACGGTAAAAAAGACGGCAAGGCGGTTATCTTCGCGCTGCCATACGAGCCGGCGGCAGAATCCCCGGATGCCGAATATGATCTTTGGCTCTCCACCGGGCGGGTGCTGGAACATTGGCACTCAGGCTCCATGACCCAGAGAGTCCCCGAACTCTATCGCGCCTTCCCGGATGCCGTGTGCTTTATGCATCCGGATGATGCCAAGAAACGCGGCCTGCGCCGAGGGGATGAGGTCAAGGTGGTGTCCCGTCGCGGCGAGATACTGACCCGGGTGGAAACCCGCGGCCGCAACAAGCCGCCGGTGGGCTTGGTGTTTGTCCCCTGGTTCGATGCCAGTCAGTTGATCAACAAGGTGACTCTGGATGCCACGGATCCGCTGTCCAAGCAGACCGATTTCAAGAAGTGTGCCGTGAAAGTGATGAAGGCCTGAGGAGGATAAGAAGATGAAATCGAATCATACCCTGTTGGCCTTTGCTGCACTGCTGACTGCGCTGTCCGTCAATGCCGCCGGCATTCCCGAGGATAAGGTGGCGACTTTGCGTCAGGCGCCGCTCAATAGCCAGCCGACGCCACCTGTGATGCAGAAGGTGAGAAATACAGATATCAAACAGACCCGTAACTACCCGATGCAGCCGCCGGTTATACCGCACAAGATAGACGGCTACCAGCTGGATCTTAAGGTCAACAAGTGCATGTCCTGTCATGCCCGCAGCCGCACCGGTGAATCGCAGGCGCCTATGGTGAGCGTGACTCACTATATGGACAGAGACAACAACTTCCTGGCCGAGCTGTCACCCAGACGATATTTCTGTACCCAGTGCCATGTGCCGCAACTGGACGCCAGATTGATGGTGGAGAATGACTTTGTCGATATGAATCACTTGCTCAAGTCCGGGGCTGAGAACCCATCCAGCCATTAGGAGTCGCTATGTTTGAGAAACTGAAACAGATATGGCGGGTGCTGAACCGGCCCAGTGTTCACTTCAGTCTGGGTTTTCTGACCCTGGGTGGCTTTGTCGCCGGGATCATCTTCTGGGGTGGTTTCAACACTGCCCTGGAAGCCACCAACCAGGAGGCCTTTTGTATCGGTTGCCACGAGATGGAGAACAACGTCTATCAGGAGCTGAAGACCACCATACATTTCACGAACCGCAGCGGGGTGCGGGCGACCTGTCCGGACTGTCATGTTCCCCATAATTGGACCGACAAGATAGCCCGTAAGATGCAGGCTTCCAAGGAGGTGTGGGGCAAGGTGTTTGGCACCATCAATACCCGGGAGAAGTTTGAGTCCAAGCGGCGCGAACTGGCTGAGCATGAGTGGGCCAGACTCAAGGCCAACGACTCGCTGGAGTGTCGAAACTGCCATAACTTCCAGTATATGGACTTCACTCGTCAGTCACAGCGGGCGGCCAATATGCACTCCACCTCGCTGGCAAGCGGTGAGAAGACCTGTATCGATTGCCACAAGGGGATAGCCCACCACCTGCCGGATATGCAGGGAGTGGAAGGCTTCTGAGCCCAAAGCTTTGGGCATAGCCTATAGCTTCATGAAAAAGCGCGCCGAACTTTCCCGGCGCGCTTTTTTATCTGTTAAATTCCAGTCAAAACCCATGATTAAGCAACGCGTTATTGGCAGCTCTGCTGTTGCCGACTCAGGAGTTTAAGCTCCACTTGATTGCCGTCCGGATCGTAAATATAGATAGAGCGGCTGTAACCCCGGGCGCCATATTTTTCCGAAAAGCCTTCATGGTGCACGCCGTGTTGCTCCAGGTGTTGCAGTACTGAGGCTTCATCCTTGGCGGCAATATTGAGGCAGAAATGCGCCATATTGAGGCCTAAGGGTTGATCGCTTCTTGGCACCAGATCGATAAGGGCGCTGCCGAATCTCAGTTGCAGCAGGCAAGGGGAGTCTAGCCGCCGCTCGAAACGAGCCCCCAGCACTTGGGTGTAGAATGCTTCGCTGGTTTCCAGACTGCTGCAGATCAACACCAGATGATCTATATCTATCGCACTGAACATAAGCTCTCCTGCATGCCGTTACACCTATTGTCAGCTTAGCAGGATAAAAAACACCCGCGCGAGTGGCGGGTGTACGTTTGCTTCGGTCCGGTTGGTGCTTCAGTCCGGTTGGTGCTTGGCTCAGGACGGGTGCTTTACTTGAGCGGTCCGCTCAGCTGGCGTCTTATGTTACTCACCAGCCACTCGCTGACATCATGGCCATTGTTGCTGAGCATCTTGGGGAACATGGAGATGGGGGTCATGCCCGGGAAGGTATTGATCTCATTGAGCAGTATCTCGCCTTCATCGGTAAGGAAGAAGTCGATACGCGACAGGTGGGACAGCTTCATGCCCTTAAAGGCGCGAATGGCATAATCGCGTATGGTATCGATTTGCGCTTGGCTCAGTTCGGCCTCGACCTTGGTCACAGCCTTGCTCTTGGCATCATACTTCTCATCGAAGCTGTAGAAGGTGTTGTTGGCGCAGATGATTTCACCCGGCACTGTGGCTATCACTTCACCCTGGTATTCATATACGGCCACTTCCAGCTCCCTGGCTTTGATGGTCTTTTCCACCACCACGTAGGGGGAGTAACTGAAGGCCTGCTCCAGCACCGAGGGGATATCATCGCCGTTGTCCACCCGGTAGCAGCCGACGGATGACCCCTGGGATGCCGCCTTGATAAACAGTGAGCCCCATTCATTCAAGGCCTCACGGCAGCGGCTGTTGGCCGCTTCACCGGCTTCACTGAGAAACAGATAAGGGGTATTGGGGATCCCGAGCGCACTGAACCACATCTTGGCCGTGACCTTGTTGAAGCTGTTGCTGCTGGATTCAGAGCCGCAGCCGAAATAGGGCAGGTTGATCAGATTGAAATAGGACTGAATATCGCCGGTCTCACCCGGATAGCCGTGAATACAGGGGATCACATAGTCCACCGGCCAGCTGGGCTCGGCCTCATCGAAGCGCACTTCACGGCGATTGGTCAGCTCGCAAATCTGGCCCTGCTTGGTGTGGTAGTGGCCGGCGGCGTCCAGCTCCAACCTGAGCACTTCCATGTCGGGAATATTTGCCAGGCAGCTTTCGATATAGTCAGCCGACATCAAAGAGATACTGTGCTCGGCGGCCCCGCCGCCACAGAGTAACAAGATATGGGTTTTGCTCATGAATTCTCCTGACTGAGCGGCCTGATAAATAACCTTGGCCGATATTATGCCTGCTTAGACAGGCCTTGAGTATAACGGCAGCTGACGCAGGCTCTCATCTGGTTATTTTGCCGCCAGAGTGAAACGGGCCGTATGGCATCTGGCCCGGTTGCTGTTCTCGCTATCGTCCCAGCCACAGTCATAGTTTCTGCCATAGCCATAATCTCTGCCACAATCACTGCCATAGCCTATCGGCCAGCCCCGAGGCCCGGTGAGTGAGGCGACGACAGGCGCCGTCAAATACTGAGCTGTTGCCCAGGCAGCAAAAATGCTGTTTGGCGCGGGTAATGGCGGTGTAGATCAGCTCCTTGGTGAGCAGTTGCAGCTGCGCCGGACTCGGGCTCGGCGGCAACACCAAGGCCACAGAATCAAATTCACTGCCCTGGGACTTGTGCACTGTCATCGCAAAACAGGTCTCGTGGCCGGGGAGACGCGCCGGCAACACCTTGAGCACACTGCCATCGGCCTGAATAAAGTGCGCCAGCAGCCTGTTGCTGTCTCGGTCGGGCAGAATAACGCCGATATCGCCGTTAAACAGCCCCAGGTTGTAATCGTTGCTTTGGATGATCAGCGGTCGGCCCGGATAAAACTCCTGCTGCGGGGCGATCAATCCGGCCTGTTTCAGCACTTGCGTCAGTTGCCGATTGATCCCCTCGACACCGAAATCGCCGCCACGGGTGGCGCACAGCAGTCGAAAGCGGTTGTAACGGGCGATGATCTCCTCGGCGCCGATGTCCGGCCTGTGCACCACTTCCAAATAGTCGCGGTAGTGCTCACAGGCCTGGCTGAGAAGCTGAGCCAGCCCCTGCTGCTGTTTACCGATTTCCAGCCACTCAAGCTCTTGATAACCACCATTCCAGGCCTCAGTTATCGCGGCGCCATCACTGAGATTGACCGCCTTGGCCAGCACGCCTATCCCGGCATCGCCGCGGAATCTGTGGCTGTGACGCAGCATACAAAGATTATTGCCTATACCGGGGGCGAGATTGACGCAATCGCTGAGGTCAAAGCCGGTGAGCCTTGTCAGTGTTGCGGCAAACTCGGCGCTGTAACGCATGCGCCAGTCCTGCTGGTGGCGCAGACCGGCGCAGATATCGGCGAGCACGGCGCCGGCTTCCACAGAGGCCAGCTGATCCTGATCCCCGAGCAGTATCAACCTGGCATTGGCGGGCAGGGCATCGAGCAGCCGGTCCATCATAGGCAAGTCCACCATGGAGGCTTCATCGACAATCAGCAGATCCAGATGCAGCGGGTTGTCTTGGTGATGACGGAATTTGTGCGAGCCGGGGATCACCCCCAGCAGGCGATGCACAGTGGCGGCTTCTTCGGGGATCTTGTCTATGGCACCAAGGTCAAGCTCGGCGGCAAAGGGCATAAGCTCTTTTGCCAGGCGCTGTTTTGAGGCCTTTATCGATTCGGTCAGGCGCGCCGCCGCCTTACCCGTGGGGGCCACCAGACGTATGTTCATTTCACTGCCGAGACACAGGAGCATCAGTAGCTTGGTGACTGTGGTGGTCTTGCCTGTGCCCGGGCCGCCGGTGATCACCGCCAACTGGCGACAATAGGCGGTGGCGGTGGCGACTTTTTGCCAATCGCGTTTGCCGGAATTTTCATTATCAGTTTGAGCTTCACTATCAGTTTGAGCTGCCTCATTAGTCGCTTGGCCTGTATGGCTGGCGGGCGGCAAAAACAGGCAATCCAGCGCGCGTCGCACCTCGTCGGTGGCGGGGTATTCAGTGGCGGCCATGGCGGTGAGTCGCCGGGCGACCCGGCACTCAAAATCATAATAACGTTTGAGGTAGAGGCGGCCAGCGTCGAGGATCAAGGGCTTGTCTTCACCGGGGACGCCGACGGCGGCAAAATTGGCCACCGCCAGCTCAAGGCTTGCCGGGTCGGTATTGAGGCGCACACTGGGGTGGGGCTCTGCCAGCGGATTATCAAACGCTATGCTCCCCAGTGGCAGGCAGGCGTGCTGCGATGATAACTGGCGGCTCAGCAGGGCGCACAGCAGCAGAAATAGCGGCGATGGCTCCCGGTGAATGGCGGCCATCTGCAGCGCAAAGTGGCGGTCGAGCGCCGTCAGCAGCCGCTGCTCTTCCCATTGCTTGAGCAGCGCAGTAACAGCTTGGCTGCTGTGCAGTATTGATGGGCTATCTGTCATAGACTCAACTCCAACTGAGGGGCGCTCGAGGGCGACTCGCCCTTGAGTAAGGCATCCAGGGCCAGGATCACCGCTTCATCCGGTCTGTCCACAAACACCCCGGCGCCGGGATGGGCTGCGGACATGCCCCGTAAAAACAGATAACAGCAGCCGCCGAAATGGCTTTGATAACAATAGTCCGGCAGTTTGAGGCTCAGGTATCTGTGCAGCGCCAGGCTGTAGAGCAGGTACTGGAGATCGTATCTGTGCTCGCTGATGGCTGCGGCCATCTTGTCCTGGCGGTAATCGCTGAAATCGTCCCCCAAATGGTTGGATTTATAATCGGCAATGTAGAAACGGCCCTGATATTCAAAGGTAAGATCGATAAACCCCTTGAGCATGCCCTTGAAGGCATCGAAGCGCAGCTCACCGCCATAGCCGTGCTTGGCCAGCAAGCGGCTAAGCTCGGTATCGATAAGCTGGGTATCGCCGCCAAGGGGCAGATAAAACTCCATCTCCACCAGCTTTTGGCGCTTGCTCAGGTCGCCCAGGCGCAGACTCTGTCCCTGGGGCAGAGCGATTTCGGCGTTAAGCAGATCCCGATACCAGTCATAAAGCATATCTTGCCAATCGCTGTCGATGCCGTACTGCTGCATCGCCTGGGGCAGATGCAGCAAGAGTTCCTCCTCGGCCTGGGTAAAGTCGATTTTCTCCAGTACCAGGTGCATAAAAGAACCGGCATTGGCGCCGCGCTCGAAGCTGAAGCGGTTGGCCTGCAAGACATCCTGCGGCTCATAGACAGAGGCCAGCTCGATTTCAAACTCCTCATCACCGGCGCCCGGCAACACCCGCTCGTGGGGCAGATGTTTGACCAGGCCGGAATAGCTGCCGACCCGCCAGGGCGCGCCTTGACGCGCCGCCGGCACCTGGGCACAAAGTGGGCTTTGGGAGTGGTTTTCAGTGCCTTGAAGGTGACTTGGATCTGCATCGCCTATCTCGGTCAAGGAGATGGCCTCGCAAGCAAGGGATGCGGCGGCGCTTTGCAACCTATCGCCGTCACAGTCCTTGTCTTCAATGCCGAGCAGATAGCCTATGGCGGTATCTTTCAAAAAGCTGTTGATGCCCGTCTTGTTCATGCGGCAGTGATTGGCCAGCCCCAGATAACAGCGATATACGGGCCGGGTCAGCGCCACATACAAGAGGCGCAGATCTTCGGCCAGCGTCTCGCGTTTACAGGCTTCCCAGCCTTCGTCACTGGCGTCCAGATCCCAGACTAATTGATTGTCCTTGTGGTACAGCATGGGCGAGGGGCGGCGACTGCCGTCGCGGGCCAGGCTGACAAAGGGGATGAAGCACACAGGATATTCCAGCCCCTTACTCTTGTGGATGGTGACTATCTGCACCAGGTTTTGTTCGCTGGCGAGCCTCAGTTGCTGCTCTTCACGGCTCTGGCCGGAGAGCAGTTCCTGCTCAAACCAGTTGACCAGGGCGCTCATGCCTTCGAGCTCGGTGGATTTTTGCTGCAGCAGTTCCGCCAGATGGCGAAAATCGGTGAGACGCCGCTCGGCGTTGGCCTCTCGGCCGAGCCGTTCCAGCAGCTGCCAGTGATCCGCGAGATTGAGCAGCGCCGGCATGATGCCGCGGCGGCTCCAGAGTTCATGCAGCGACATGAAGGTATCGAGCACTTCGGCGCGCAGTGTCTCAGATTGGTTGAATTCATGGATCTTATTGGCGCTGAAGCCCAGCAAGCGGCAGGCCAGTGCCGAGCGAATCGCCCGTTCATCCCTGGGGCTGGCGAGCGCCTTGAGGATGAGGGCGATTTCCCGCGCTTCCTCCGTGACCATTACCGAGTCGCGGCTGAGGAACACGGCGCCGATCTGGCGACTATTGAGCGCTTGTTGCATGACGGCGGCTTCGTTTCTGTCGCGCACCAAAATGGCGATATCCCGGGCGCGCAGCGGCTGCTCATTGCCACTGAGGCGACACTCGCCGCGGTTGGCGGCATTGAGCAGGCGCACGATTTCGGCGGCGGCATCTTCGGCCAGCAGTTTACGGGCCTGAGTCTTGTTGAGGCCCTTGTCCGGATCTTCCTTGAGCAGCCTGAGCTGCAGCGCCGCCGAGTCTGTGCCGGGCGCGAGCAGCTGTTTGCTGCCGGCGTCCTTGGCCTTGACCGGCTCGAACGGGATGGCGTCACTGATAAAAGGGTCGCTGTGGTTGGCAAACAGGCGGTTGACCGCTGCAATCATGTTGCTGGCCGAGCGGTAGTTGGTGTCCAGATTATAGTGATCGGCGGTATTGCGCCTGGCCTCGATATAGGTATAGATATCGGCGCCGCGAAAGGCGTAAATCGCCTGCTTGGGATCGCCTATCATCAACAGAGTTCGACTTGGCTCAGGCTCAGGCTCGGGCTCGGGCTTGGGTTCAGGCTCGGCGCCGGCATCCTGCTGTGGCAATTGCGCCGGGTAGATGCCGGAGAAAATTGCAAACTGCAGCGGATCCGTATCCTGAAATTCGTCGATAAGCGCCACGGGGAAGCGTTTGCCTATCTCCTGCTTGAGCTGCTCGCCGATGGCAAGGCCGCTATCCGGCGCCGTCTGGGTCAGGCCGCCTATGGCCTTGGCCAGGGTCAGCAGCAGATCGTCCGGGCTCAGCAGGTTGCGCTCGGCCTTGAGCTCGGCAAAACGCTCGGCTATCTGGGCTCTTGCCTGATAGAGGAATGCCGGAATAAGCGAGTCTACACTGTCTCTGAGCGCATCTATCTGCGCCAGCAGCGGCGCCTGTTGCGCTGTGGGGATTTCGCCGCCTTTTCTCAGTTTCAGTGACCCGAGAGCCAGGCTGTCCAGCAGCTTGGGTGTCGGCAGTCCCTGATGATACTTGGCCCAGTTGTCCATCTGCTCCAGCATGGCCGTGAGTTTGGGGTAGCCATCGGCTTGCTTGCCATAGCTGGTGCCGTTGAGCGGCAGGCTGTGGAGCAGGGCCTCGGTGGCGTCCCTTTCTCTTGGCCAGCTCAGTCGCAGCCTTGCGAGCTGAGTCTGCAACTGCTCTGCATATTGGTCGAATTTCCCCGGGTCGCGGTTGGCGCTCGCTTGACTGGCGCCGAGCAGCGGTCTCAATTCGCGCCCCAGCGCATCCGGAGTGGCATAATGGGCGGCTATCGCGGTCGCCAGCGCTGTCGGCAGCCGATAACAGACATGGCGCCAGAAATCGCGCACACTCTGGCGCAGATATTCATTGTCATCCAGGGTAAATTCCGACTCGAACAGCAGCGCCGACTCAAAGGCCATATCCGAGAGGATCCGCTGGCAAAAGCCGTGAATGGTAAAAATGGCGGCTTCATCCAGGCTCTTGAGCGCCAGATCCAGCTGCTTGAGGGCGGTTGCGCGCTGCGTTGGCGGGCAGCGCTGATAAAGCTGCTCGATAAAATCGTCTTTGACGCTTAGGCCGATAAAGCGCTGATAACAGCTGCGGATCCTTTTGCGTATTCTGTCGCGTAGTTCTTCGGTGGCGGCGTTGGTAAAGGTGACCACCAGGATCTGCTCACAACCGAGGCCCGGGCGCTCAAAATCACCCAGCAATAAGCGCAGATAGAGGCCGGAAATAGTGTAGGTCTTGCCGGTCCCGGCACTGGCCTCAATCAGGCGCCGGCCGCTCAGCGGTAAACTCAATGGCTCCAGTGCTTGCATATTATTCCTGCCCCATCTGGGTAAAATCGGCCAGGGCGGCCAGTTTGTCTTTGTGGTAAAGGCTGATAAGCGGCGCCAAAATCCCCTGGGCCAACGCCGGGAAACTCAGGCTCTGCTTGAGTCTGAGTTGCCAACCGCCTGGCAACCCCGCACTCATGTTGCTCAGCGTAAACTCATCTTCACTCAACTTATCTTCACTCAACTTAGGTTCGCCAGCTTTGAGCCCAAAATCCGTCGCCGTGCCAGCATAGGCGCTGTTATCAAGGGTTAAACCAAAGTCATCCGGAAAGCGGAACAGGCGGGCGTTATGGGGATCCTGGCCGTCACCGAACCCGGCATCATCCAACCAGGCGCTTTCGGCCTCAGCAAGCCGCAGCTGATGTTCAGTGTCAATGGGCAATCCATCTTCTACCTCGGCGCTGAAGTACGCCATGGAGGTTTGCGCCATAAAGGGCAGCGGCCTATGCTGCCCCAGCTCAAACAAGGCGGCCAACTGACCCAGCAGGGCCTTGGCGGACTCGGCCTTGAGCGGCGCCATGGCGTGGAAGTGACCGGCATCCAGCAGATAGCTGTGCCTGTGAATGCCGCTGGCATTGAGGCACAGATGGCGAATATAGAGGCTCAACAGATCCTTGGGCTTGGTGGTACCCGGCCTTAAGTTGACCAGCCCCTTGGGGTAGCAGTCTTCGATGCGGCCACAGAGCAGCAGTTTGCGGCCATTGACCTCGAGCTTGAGCGCTATTTCAACGGCATCCGGCTTGGGCAATTCGGCGCGAAGAAAACGGGTACGCTCCACCGCCGGGGCGATATCGCGGCGGTATTGATCCAGCAGCAGATCGTCAAACGGCGCCATCGGCAGCAAACCTTCGGCCTTGAGCTTGTCGAGCAGGGTTTCATCCAGCTCTCCGCGCTCGTCTTCCAGCGCATCCTGCATCATCAGCAGCTGCAGCTGATAGCGTTGCAGGGCGTTGAGCTCAAACGGCTCATCATTGTCCTGACTGTCGATATCCAGCCTCAAGTCCAGCTGCAGCACCCGTTGGCAGAAATACTGCGCCGGGTTGCGGAAAAAGCGGATCAGCGCCGAGAGTTCAAGCTCCGGCTCCTTGAGGCCGGTTTCCTCGCCCAGCTCATGTTCAATAAAGGGCGCCGGGCTTTGGGCGGCAAACATCTCCCGGGGGCACCACTGGGTTGCAAAACTGCCGGGCAGCTCGCTGTCACTGTAGAGCCGGGCATCGAAGGGTTGCAGTGGCTGCTGAATGATGATGCGCTGCATCAGCGCATCGGCCGCCAGATCGCCAAGGGCGGCAATCTCATCGGCATCTGTGAGCACTGCGGGCGGCGTAAATTGCGCCTCGTCCGGGCGGTAACACAGCTGAATGTATTCCAGCAATTCCGATACCAGCATGGAGGGAATACGCTCACTGTTATCGCGCTCGCTGTGGCCTATGTAACTGATATAGAGCTGATCCCGGGCCGACAGCAAGGCTTCGAGAAACAGGTATCTGTCATCCAGGCGTCTTGAGCGATCGCCGCGTCTTGGTTTTTCATGGGCGGTGAGGTCGAATCCCACAGGATGTTGCACCCTGGGGTAGACGCCATCGTTCATCCCCAGCAAACACACCTGGCGGAAAGGGATGGAGCGCATCGGCATCAGGGTACAGAAGTTGACGCTGCCGGCGAGATAACGCTGACCGACCCTGGACTCACTCAAGGTTGAGTTGAACCATTGCCAAACCACTGTCAGCGGCAATACCCCGCTAAAGCCCGACAGTCGCAGCTCCTCGGCGAATCTGTCTATGGCCTGGCGAATGTCGTTGATCTCTTCTCTGGCATCGTCCTCCTGGGCCAGATAAAAGGCATCGAGCAGGGCGTTAAGCTGCGCCACCCGCTCTTCCTGTGGGGTTTGCTGCTTGAGCTCTTCCCTGAAGTCATCGAGTGCTTCGATAAAATTCAACAACTTGCCGAGCGCCTGCGCCGACTGGCCTTCAATACCGGCCAGCGGCAGATCGCCCTGATACAGCTCGGCATCATCGCCCAGGGCATAGCCCAGCAGCATGCGACGGATCCCAAAGGCCCAGGAGTGTTTGTCAAACCCGGGCAAGCCCAGCTCTTCACGGTTGTGACTGTCGCGGCCCCAGCGAATACCGGCGGCCTTGAGCCAGCCCTTGAGCTGCTCCAGTTCCTCCTGGGCTATACCGAAGCGGGCGAGCACAGCGGGTACTTCGAGAATACTGATGATGTCTGTCAGGCCAAAGCGGCTCTTGTCCAGCGCCAGCAGGTTGAGAAAACCGGCAATTAAGGGGGATTCCTGGGCCGCGCCGCGATCGGCTATGGCATAGGGGATGAAATGATCGCCGCTCTTGGCGGAAAACACCGCATCGATATAGGGGGCGTAGGCGGCCACATCGGGCAGCATCACCATGATGTCCTTGGCGGCAAGCGACGGATCGCTGCGCAGCCGATGCAGCAGATGATCGTGCAAGGTTTCCACCTCCCGCAGCGGGCTGTGACAGCTTCGCAGGGTGATGGAGTCGTCGGTGGCGGCCAAGGGCCTGCGCCGGGCGATATTCAGGTATTTGCTGACATCCGGCCCCAGAGGCTCGCCTAAGGTTTCCATCTCCAGAATGTCATTTTGAATGCCGCCGAGCAGGGTATTTGTGTTGCCGGGGTGAAACAGCTCTTCCAGTTCCAGCCGCTCGGGTGGCAGCTCCAGCACCATATCCAGCAGCTCCCGGCCGAGACGGCCATTATTGGCCAAAATGGGGTTGCCCACTTCCAGCTTGTCTTCCCAGAGTTCGGGCAACTGTTTCTTGCCCTCAAAAGCCAGCGCCATTCGCGCCCGCGCCCTGGGCTCTATGATATCGCCCCAATAGTGACGACAGGGGCTGAGGCTCAGCATCACTACCTCGATGCGACTGGCGAGCGCATAGAGTACATCTAGGGTTTGCGGCGCCATCGAGGAGATCCCGAACACGAACAATCTGGGCGGCAGGCCTTCCAAGGCATGATTGCTGCCTGTCAGCGTTTCTATCAGCGCCTGGTGCAGATTGGCCCTGTGGTAATGGCTCTGCTGCAATTCCTGATTGTTGTAACGCACCAACTCGCGCCAAAGCTCGGGTTGCCAGGCGTGCTGCGGTGCTATCTCCAGCGGGGATTCATTTTGCTCCCAGCCGAGGATCCATTCCGGACGGTATACCAGATATTGATCGAAAATATCGGCGATACGGCCGCTGAGTTGAAACAGTTTGAGCTCAACATCGTCGCCCAGATAATGTCTGAGCGGTGCAAAATTGTCTCTATCCAGAAGGGAGGGCAACAGCGCCATCAGTTTCCAGGTCATCGCCGCCTTGGTAAAGGGGTTTTCCTTGGGCACATCATCGAGCAGCAGATAACAGAGCTGCCAGATAAAGCTGGACGGCAGCGGAAACTCTTGCGCCGCCGCCACGCCATTGTGGCGCGCCAGCTCCAGGCGGAGCCAGGTGGACATGCCGGGGCTTTGCACCAGAATTTGCTCACAGCTAAGCGGCGACATGCCGGGCACGCCATCGCGAAGCCGGTCTGCCAGCGTGGCCGACAGCAATTCCATCTTGTTGGACTGGATAAGAGTAAACATAGGCAGCAGGGTTACCTGGCTTTGGGCCGTTTATTGCTTTGGTGCTCTATTCTAGGTGCTTGATTTATCGGGTTGCAAATCTTGTTTCAGCAGTTTGAACCACAAAGCGCGGGACTGGCGGATAAAGCGGCGTTTATATATCGCCGACTCCTTGGAAGCGCCTTGATACTTGAGCTGAATATAGAGTGAGGTCCAGCTTTCTATCTCCTCTGTCAGCGCTGGCCAGCGCGCGGCAAGCGCCGCGGCGTAATCCACAGGCCCCAGGGAAGTCTGCCTTGGCAGCCCGAGCCTGGTAGCCTGGCGGCATACCTTGAGATAGTGACGGTTGATGCTGTCCGGGCCTCTTTTAAGCCGCAGCAGGCCAGTGGTGAACAAAATGACGATAAAGGTAAGGGCCATCACCCCGAGGACCAAGGCTGCCAGACGGCCGATACTCACTTCCCCCAGCAGTTTGGAGAGCACTTCTTGCTGACGCGCGTTGTCAAAACCCAGCACCCAGACGCTCCAGTAGTAATCCAGGCTGGCGAGCCTGAGTCTCAGGCTGTTGTACCAGTCGCTGGCCCGCACCCCGGCAAACGGCAGTTCGGAAAGATAGCTTTCTTCCGGGCTGAAAAGGGAGTCGAAACCCTGCTCAATTCGTTCGGGCGCTATCATGGCGGTGGGGTCGTAACGTACCCAACCTTTGCCTTCGAGATAGACTTCACTCCAGGCGTGGGCCATATATTGATACACGCTGAGATAACCGGCCTGCGGGTTGTATTCGCCGCCCTGATAACCGGTGACAATGCGGGCGGGCAAGCCGGTGGCTCTGGCCATGAAGGTGAATGCCGAGGCGTAATGAACGCAGAACCCGGCGCGATTTTCAAACAAAAAGTCGTCCAGTTGCTGCGGCCCCACCGGCGGGGGCGTCAGGGTGTAGAAAAAGGGCTGGCTGTTGAAATACTGCATCATGGCCGTCAAGCGCTGCTCGGCTTGCGGGTAACGGCGGGCAAATTCGGCGGCAAGTTTGCGGCTGCGGGGGTTGATTTCATCGGGGAGGCTCAGATTAAGCTGCCGTAGCGGCGCTCTCAAGCGGTTATCCAGGGGGGCATCCGGATAGCTCATCACCCGGTATTGCAACCTTTGTTCTACCGGCCTTATGGCATAGAGGCGAAAGTCCGGCAGATTCACCAGGCGCGGATCCATGCTGTAGGCGAGATCCAAGCCGAACAGCCAATGCTGGCCGCTCGGCTCGGCTATGATGCTGTAATCGATAAAAGGTCCTTTTGGGGCGCCGGGTTCGGGGCGGCGATTCATGATAAAGCTGTCTTGCTGCAGCGCCTTTATTCCCCGCGACTGCTGCCAGCGTTTGCCGTCATATTCTTCTAATACCAGTGCGCGCCAATACCTGTCTTCCGGAGCCGGTATCTGGCCCTTGAAACTGGCGCGAAATGCCAGCTCGTTGGACTTGGTCAGGCGCGAGATATCTCCAAAGCTCAGTTCATCGGACAGCCCTGTGGTACTGCTTTTCATCTGCGGCACCATCCAAAGCGGACTGAAACGCGGCAGCACCACAAAAAGCAGCAGCGCCAGCGGCAGACTCTGTGCCAGCAGCACCAGGGTTAGCTTGATCTGGCGATTGAACGAGGCCTGTTCGTGGTAGAGGCTTGCCAACACGCAGGTGTTGAGCGCCGCCACCAGCGAGAGTTGCAGGGCGTTGAGCATCTGCTGATGGTCGATAAAGGTGAGGGCGATAAGAAAGTAGCCCACCAGTACCACGGCTTTGACATCGCGGCGACTGCGCATTTCGATATATTTGAGGGAATAGCCGAGGATCAACAAGTTGACCAAGGCATTGAGCAGGCCAAGTTCGCGACTCACCAGCGCCAGCGTCAGCGCCGCAGCAATGGCCAGCACAGTCACCAGCACTCTGGGGGGCCTGGCGACCTTGCCAAGATAGATCCCCAAGCGCCAGATAAAACAGATGGCGCAGATCCCTAAGGTTCCCAGGGTGATTTTGCCTGCCAGCGGCGCCAGCACTGCCAGATTGGTGATCAGTAGCCAAAGCAAGGTGCGGCGGGCGATTATCTCCTCCGAGGACTCCTTGAGCGCGGTTTGCAAGCGAGCGGCTTTCATCGGCCGGTACCTTCAGCCTTGGCCGGATAGAGTGCTAGGGCTTTGAGGCATTCCTGACGCTGGGCTTCGCCTTGAGAAGGCGCTATGGTTCTGCCCGCTAATTTAAGCCCCCAGGTTTGGCCGGAATGGGCCAGTTGATTGATCTGATAACTCAGCTCACCCAGGCGCTTTTCCAACTCATCGCCGGTTAACTTGCTATCCAGCTCCAGCCACAAAGGCGCCCCCTGAGGCTCGGCAAACTCCTTGCTGAGCATGCCACGGCCCTGAGCCCACTGTTTCCAGGCCACCTGTTTGAGCGATTCACCCGGGACATAGCTCTTAAGCCCGGCGTATTCATCGACGCCGCTGAGCCACTCGCCACTGTCTTGGGATTCTGGGGTGTGTTCACTGCGCCCCAGTTTTGGCGTGCTGACCACAGGCGCCGGAAACACCCATTGACGGGTGTCGAGATCCAGATGAGACCAGGCGCGGCAGAGCCCCAGTGGGTAGCATGACTCCACCTTGAGTCTACCTGGATGCCAAAGCCCTCTGGGCCTTGGCTGCATGGGCACCAAAGCCGTCTGCTCCTGGTTATCGACACAGGAGATAAAGATTTGCCGCTCTCCCGGGTAGCTGAAACCGAGCCGAAACAGGCTTCTGTCGGCGCTGACGGTCACAGGGAAGGAGAGGCTGTCGCCGGCATAGGCTTGGGGAGGCTTACGGGCACTGAGTCTCAGTCCCGCTAAGTTGCGGTAACTGTGAATGATGCAGGTGTGAAACACGCTGGCCAATACTATGGCCAGACCGATCACCAGGTTGTTTTGATAGTTGGTGCCGAACAGAAACAGCAGTAGCACCAGCGCCAGCCAGATAACGCCGAAGCCGCTGGGAAGAATAAAGATGCTTCTGTGGCTCAAACGTTGCTCTTTGGCGGCGGGAATACGCCGTGACAACCAGCGGTTGAGCCGGGCAGAGAACAGGGCGGTCACAGAGGCCATCTCATTGTTACCGAATGGGATTAATGGTGCCGAGTAACTTGGCCGATAACTGCTCGCCCTGAAGTTGGCTCGAATGTCGCAGGCGGTGCTCGGCAACCGCGCCAAACACAGCTTGCACATCTTCGGGCACCAGATATTGACGCCCCTGGATATAGGCCCAGGCCTTGGCCGCCGCCAGCAGCGCCTTGGTGGCTCTGGGGGAAAGGCCATAGCCTTCGTTTTGGCTGCGGGAAGCTTCCACCAGCGCCAGAATATAGTTAAGCAGGGCATCGGAAGCGGCCACCTGCTCGCACTCCTGCTGCAGTTGATCCAGCTCGAGTGCACTTAGACACTGGGGCAGGGGCTGGTTGCGCTCCTGTCCTTTGAGCATGGCCAACTCGGCGTCCTGGCTGGGATAACCGATGGAGAGGCGCATCATAAAGCGGTCCAGCTGGGATTCCGGCAGTGGAAAGGTGCCTGATTGGTCGGTGGGGTTCTGGGTGGCGACCACGAAAAAGGGATGCGGCAGCCTGTGGGTCACACCGTCGACAGTGATCTGCCGCTCTGCCATCGCCTCGAGTAAGGCACTCTGGGTCTTGGGGCTGGCGCGGTTGATTTCATCGGCCAGCACCATCTGTTTGAAGATGGGGCCAGGGTGGAATACAAACTCAGATTGCTGCTTATCGAAGATGGAAACCCCGAGAATATCTGCAGGCAGCATGTCGCTGGTAAACTGAACCCGCTGATAACTCAGGCCTAAGGTTTGTGCCAGTGCGTGGGATAAACTGGTTTTGCCCATGCCCGGCAGATCTTCTATCAGCAGGTGACCGCGAGCCAAAATGCAAGCCAGTGCCAACCGTATTACCCTGGGCTTGCCTATCAATACTTGCTCGAGCTGCTGCAGTACCTGGGTTATCTGGCTCTTGGACACATTGGCTTCCTTGTTAGATGGCCACTGAAATCAGTTCCGGCTCTGTCTGGATGAACTGAGGTCTGAAATAGAAACCTTGCACTAAATCCACGCCTAAAGCCAGAGCCTGAGACAGGTGCTGCTCGGTTTCAACTCCTTCGAGTATAGTTATTTTTTGACTGGACTTGGCAAAATTAAGCAAGTTTTCCAGAAGCTTAGCCATGAGTGGTGCTTGGATGGCACTCAGCCAGTGGCGGTCGAGCTTGATGCAATCTACGGCAGTCAACAGTTGCAGCGACACCATGGCATGGGGAGCACCGACATCATCGAGCGCCGCTGTCATTCCGCGGCGGTGCAGTTCCTTGAGTAATGCCTGGGCCTTATCGGCGTCGTTGACACAGGTGTTTTCTATCAGCTCTACCGTCAAGCCCCCGGTTTGCTGCTGATATTTGTCCAGTGCCTGCATCATGCATTGACAGTTGGCGCTGTCCAGCGCGTGAGGATCGAGGTTCAGGTGCAGCCTTGGCGTTTGGGGCGCCTGATTGAGTTGCAACAGCTTGGCTTGCAGCTCTACCGCTGCCAGGGCGCGGCTGTCTCTGTGCAGCCAGTCGAATACCAGATTGGGCGCCAGCGCCTTTCCCTGTTGATTGTAAAAGCGGGCCAAGGCTTCATAGCCCTGAATGGTCAGGGTTCGGGGACAAACAAATGGTTGATATTCGCAGGCAATGTGCCGCGGAGGGGAAAGATCCATGCAATCATTAACAGAGTTGGCGAAATGAATGCTAATTATTCACATTATGCCCAAGGGATAACAAGCTCTTTCCCCCTCGAAAGTACTGACCGCCCAAAAATGCAACTGACAACAAGCTCTTTAATATCAAAGCGTTGGGAAATTGACTCAGTGCCAATTCACCGCCGCATCAATAGCGGCGGCCAAGCTCTGTTTCACTGAACTGTGGTAGTACCTGTTGCTGACGCAATTCATAAATCTGTCGGTAGGTGAATACGGCCTGCACATAGGCGCGGGTTTCACTGAAGGGGATGGTCTCGATAAAGCTCATCACATCCAGTTTGCCATCGCTCTGTTTCAACCACTGTTTGACCCTATGGGGACCGGCATTATAGGCGGCAACGGCCAGTACCCGGTTGTTGTCGAACTGTTCCAGCAGCTTGGTGTAGTAGGCACTGCCGAGCGGAACATTGATGGCCGGATCGTACAGACTGCGATTGCCGTTGAATGCCAATTTAAACTCTTTTGCCGTTTGCTTGGCAGTGGCCGGCATCAGCTGCATCAGGCCTCTGGCGCCCACTGACGAAGTCGCATAGGGGTAGAAGGCGCTTTCGCGGCGGGAGATTGCGCGAATTTCGTTGACATTGACTTTGAAGTCTTTGCCTGCCTGGGCAAAGAAAGGGTCTGCAGCATAGGGAAAGCGCATCTCCATATCATTCCAGAGCCTAGCCTGAATACTGGCTTCAACCGCCAATGCATCCCACCCTTGCTGCTGAGCGTAGACACCATATTGGGCGCGCATCTGCTTGTTGTGACGGCCGAGCATCTGGCTCCATTCGATGCGGGCATCGACCAGCTTATCAAGCGCCAGCAGTTCAGATACCCGCGCCAGCGCCTTGTCATCGGCGAGTCTTGGTTGCATTTGCGCCTGGGGAGGAGTTGGCACATGCGCCAGGTTGGGGGCGACACCGAGTTCGGCGGCGGCCCAGAAACCATAGAAATTACGCTCCTTGCTGAGTGCTTCGAGCATGGCATCGTCCCGGCCATTGACCCTCAGGTGCCAGTAGCGCCAGCGCGCATCGTTACGGCCTTCATCGCTGAGCAGCGGCAGAAAACGGCGGATATCGGCATCGTTTTGCTCGGCAATCGCCCAGCGCAGGCGGCGCTCGGTCAGATCATCGGCCTTGAGCAGTGGCAGCATGGTATCGATATGATCTCTAAGCCCCTCGTCCTCGACGATAAGCGCTCGCCTGACCAGATAACGGTTGAGTTGTCGCCCTTGGAAGTCGCTGAATCTGCCGGCCTTTTCATACTTGACGTACAGGCGAACTGCCTGACGCAGATCTTTGCGGGCTAGGCGTTTGAGGCCGGCGGACACTATGTCGCTGTAGATGGGGGCATCGCCATCAAACTGATTCATGTGCCTGAGGCGGTTGGGATCTTTGTATACCGCCTGCAGCAACTTGGCCTGGCTCTGATGCTGAGTCACTTTACGCCCCAGATACTGCAGCAGACCGCTTTGGCCTGCATCAAAGGCCAGCATCATCCGCGACCAGATCAATTCTTGAGTGCGGTGCCCGGCCTTGCTCCAGGCATTGAATAGGGGATCGCACTCCTTTGGACGGGAGCGACCATAGAGCCAGAGTTGGCGAGCGCCATCCCAGGCGACCTGAGTCTCACCCTGGCCAAGCTTGGCCCGGTAAAAATAGCATTGCAGCTCTGTGGCTCGGGGAAGTTGCGGGGAAATGGCCAGAAAGTCTTGCCAGCGTTTGTCGGCGCCGGCTTGCACCAGGTACCTGTGGCGGGCGCTGCCATGCAAGGGTGAATGCTCAAACTTGTCCAGTGCTTTTAGCGCCTTTGAGCCAGAAAGCGCCATTATGTCATCCAGCTCGGCGTGAAAATCCAGATAGATATTGAGTGGGTAATCCTTGAGTTGGGCCCTGAGCTTGCGATACTCCTCAAGTTGGCCTTTATCCAGTGCTTCTCTGGCCTTTAGGTAGCTTTGGCGTTGTTGCTCCAAAGCGGCAGGCGCCTTGGCCGCATGGCCTATCCCGGGAAACAGCATCCAGGGAGTGGAGACTGTCAATGCACTCAAGGCAACACTGCCGGCGAGGGCGATTCGGGTCAAGGCTCTGCGCATCGATAACTCCTTTTTGATGGCCGGGTTTGCTCGAAAGACGGGCTGAACTTAGGATGCCAGCTCGCCGTTCGTCTCAGTATCTTCCATGGCTTCGACATCCTTGTCTATCGGCAAGGATACGTCTGTCATCGCCTTTTCAAGTAGCTGTTTGTCCAGTTGTTTACTGGTTTCAACGCCCAACTGTTGCATCTGGTGCGCCTGGCGAACAAGGTTGCCCCTGCCGGTAGCCAGCTTATTCATGGCGCCGTTAAAACACTTCTCTGCATTGTCCAGCGCGCGCCCGAGCTTGTCCATATCTTCCAGATAACCACAGAGTTTATCGTAAATTTTTCCGGCTTGCCTGGCTATCCTTTGTGCGTGTTGGTTTTGGTATTCGTAGCGCCAGATGTTATTGATGGTGCGCAGTGCCACCAAAAGATTGGTCGGGCTGACGAGCATGATGTTGTTTTCGAGCGCGAAATTTACCAGCTGCGGCTCTTGTTCCAGTGCTAGTAGGAAGGCGGGTTCCACCGGAATAAACATCAACACATAGTCTAGGCTCTTGATACCGTGCAGTTGTTGGTAGTCCTTCTGACTCAGGCCTTTGATATGACCGCGGATAGAGTTGATATGTTCACGCAACGCCAGGGAGCGCTGTTCATCGGTGTCGGCGTTGTAGTAGCGCTCATAGGCGAGCAGTGACATCTTGGCATCTATCACCACATCCTTGTTAGCTGGCAGGTGGACGATGACATCGGGTTTAAAGCGCTTGCCGGCATCATTTTTCAGATCCTGTTGCACATCATACTCGTGTCCTTGTCTGAGACCACTTTCCTGCAGTACCCGCTCCAGGATCACTTCGCCCCAGTTGCCTTGCTGTTTGTTGTCGCCCTTGAGCGCTTTGGTGAGATTGACCGCATCCTGGCTCATGCGCAGGTTGAGCTGCTTGAGATCTTCCAACTGGTGTTTCAGTGAGGAACGTTCACTCTGTTCTTGTGAGTAGGATTCATGAATTTGTCTTCTGAAGCCTTCTAGCTGTTGCTTCAGTGGGCCGAGCACGCCATCGAGTTGCGATAGATTCTGGGATTTTAGTCTTTCGCTTCTGTCTTCAAAAATTTTGTTGGCGAGATTTTCAAACTGCTCTTTCAGACGGGTTTCACTGCGTTCAAGCAGTTCTATCTTATCGTTGAGCGCCCGTTGCTCGGCATCGAAGCGAGCGCTGAGCGTTTGTTGCATCGCATTGGATTTTGACAGGTTAAGCTGGGTTTCCAATTGCTTGCGCTGAGCATCCTTGAGTTGCTGTTCAAGCTCGGGTACTCGTTCGGCGATGGCCTCTGCCTTGCCGAGTTGAGACACCAGCCATTCGGCTTTTTCTTGGCTGCTGCTGAGTTGTTCACTGAGTTCGCCGCATCTTTGCTCGTGTTGCAGCACTAACTGTTCTCTGAGCTGTTGCCAGCGGCTGCGGGTCATCCGTTGGTTAAAGAGGGCGCCAAGCAAGATCCCCAAAAATAATACGGCTGCGGCGGCAATGAGTTGAGGCGTGGAAATTGTGGTGGCCAAGTCCATATCATGTCCCTTGAGTGCAAAAAAAAGAGGAGCGAAAAACTCGGATAGAGTCGCAGAATGAGCACTCTCCTTCAAGGGCTTGAGTATCCAAGCCCTGGATAAATGGCCAAGAGTTGCCCATTTTGTCCCCCTTGTCAGCCAAGGTTCAGTCAACGGGGCAAGGATTTTTCCCGGCGGGAAATTTTTCTTTATCTACCTGGGTCTAATAAACTGAATTGACTGCAGCTATTGAGAGGTCACTGTGAGCAATAAAAAATTTAAACCGGGTATTGGCAGGCAAATGCCCTGGGAGTTGCCGGCAGCTGAAGTGACGCCGGAGGCAGTGTTTCGCGATCGGCGCAACATAGTCAAGGCGTTGGGGCTCGGTGCCATAGGCGCAAGTATTCCCGGCCATGTTCAGGCAGGCCTGTTTGACCTTTTTGGTGAAAAGCGCGAGAGCGAGGCATTTGTCACCTCAAATCTCAACTATCGCAGCAACCCTGAGTTTCAATTACCGGGGAGCCTGACACCCCTTGACAAGGTGATCCGCCATAACAACTTTTACGAGTTCGGCACCGGAAAACAAGATCCCTTCGAAAACAGTCAGGGTCTCAAGGTCGATCCCTGGATGCTTAAAATCGAAGGCGAGGTCGAGCGCCCCTTAACGCTGGACTATGACGATCTGCTCAAATTGCTTCCCCTGGAGGAGCGCCACTATCGTTTGCGTTGTGTCGAGGCCTGGTCCATGGTGATCCCCTGGGTCGGCTTTCCGCTGGCGGCTTTGCTGGCCAGGGCCGGTGTTAAATCCTCTGCGACTCATGTGGCCTTTGAAACCCTGTTTGATCCCGAGCAGATGCCGGGGCAACGCAATCGCTTGATGGGCGGCGGCATTCATTATCCCTATGTGGAGGGATTAAGACTCGATGAGGCGATGAATGAGTTGAGCTTCCTGTCAGTCGGCCTCTATGGCAAGACGCTGCCGCCGCAAAATGGTGCCCCTGTGCGTTTGGTGGTGCCCTGGAAATATGGTTTCAAGAGCATTAAATCTATCGTGAAAATTAGGCTTTTGGACAAACAGCCGCCGACCAGTTGGAATCAGCTGGCAGCCCATGAATATGGTTTTTATGCCAACGTGAACCCAGGAGTGGATCATCCTCGTTGGTCACAGGCGACAGAGCGGCGGATTGCCGAAGGTGGGATCTTCTCTGCCAAACGGATCCCGACCCAGATGTTCAACGGCTATGGTGAGCAGGTCGCGCATCTGTACCGGGATCTGGATTTAAGGAAATACTATTGATGCGTCTAGCTCCCAAGCAACTGCCTTGGTTAAAGGCGTTGCTGCATTTGGCCGCCGGTTTGCCCCTGCTTTATTTGGTCCTGCAAGTGGTGACAGACAGGGCCGGTGGCGATCCTGTGCAATATATTATCCATTTTACCGGCAAAGGGGCGCTCAATGTCTTGGTGGCCACCCTGCTGGTATCGCCTGTTGCCAGAAAATTCAAATTGGGGTTGTTGATGCAAACCCGGCGTTTGCTTGGACTCTGGGTATTTGCCTGGGCCTGTTTGCACATTCTCAGCTATTTCAGCCTGGATCTGCTGTTTGCCTGGGAGTTGCTGCTCAGTGAAATTATCAAGCGCCCCTATATTCTGGTGGGGGCCAGCGCTTGGTTGTTGCTTGCTGCGCTGGCGCTGACCTCGTTTAAGGCGTTGCAGCGCCGGATGGGGCGACGTTGGCAGCAACTGCATTACAGTATTTATGCCATAGCCCTGTTGGTGCCTGTGCATTATTACTGGTCGGTGAAGTCTGAAATCATTGAGCCCAGTCTTTATCTTGCAGCCATGTTGGTGTTGTTGGCGATAAGGCTGCCGAGGTTCAGCTGGTTTAGGCGTTTATGGCCGGTTGTTTGAGTGCTGGTTATGATTAAGCTTTTGCAGGTAGCCAGGATAATCAGGATTGAGAACTGGGCTTGGCAAAGCTGTAGCGCTGTTTTGCCTGGGGGCCGGTGGCGGCCTGAGACTCTTTGGCCTGATACATGGCATTGTCGGCGGCGCTGATGAGTTCGGCCAGGGTATCGCCATGCTCGGGATAGAGGCTGATGCCGGTACTCAGGCCAACCTCCAACCTTTGTCCCTGCCAAGAGATATCCGTACCCAAGGCGTGAATTTTTTCCAACACGGCACAGACTTCTTCGCGGCTATTTATCGGCTCTAGCCAGATGATAAACTCGTCGCCGCCGATGCGGGCCACCAAATCCGAGCGTCTTAATGTATTTCTCATCCTTTTGGCGATTTCCACCAGTACTGCGTCACCGGCGCTGTGACCAAAACTGTCGTTGATGGGTTTGAATTTATCCAGATCGATAAACAGTAGCGCCGCTTTCAGTTGCTGACGTTGGCAGCGCACTATGGCGTGTTCCAGCTCGGTGGTGGCGGCGCCGCGATTGAGTGCGCCGGTGAGATCGTCATGATCTGCTAGGTAGCGCAATCTATCCTGTTGCAGTTGTAACTGCCGGGTTTGTGCTTCCACTTCCAGCTGTAACTGCTCCTTTCGTTCAGTCGTTTCCATCAATGCCTGTTTCATGTTGTTGAATTCATTGGCCAGCTCTGAGAGTTCATCCTGTTGTTCCAACTGAATGCGGCTGTGAAGATCGCCTCTGGCTAGATCGCGAATACCACGTTTCAAACTGGCCAAATGGAGACGAAAGCGCCTAAGCGTGTGCAGCGTAAAGCCTGTCACCAACAGGGCGATAGCCAGTAGCAGGGCACCATTGAGATAAAGATGGCTAAGTTGCAATTGCCGCGCCTTATCCATGGTGTAATGTTGAAAGCGAAACAGATCTTCGCTCATGGATTGAATGCTCATATTGTATCTGGACTGTAACATACTGCTGACCAAAGGGGTTTCTGCTATCCGAGGCAGTTTTGGCAAAGAGTGGTCAAGTAGAGTGTTGATGTGTTCGCTCTGACGTTTGAGATTTGCCAACAGTTGTTGCTGATGTTTGTCATCGACTTGAGTCACATTTAACAGCGCATTGAGGCGCTGCAGATCCCGTTGGGTATTTTCAACGGCCTGGATATCTCCGTACTGCTGCAGCAGCCATAAGTTGGAACGCAACTGATCCAGATGTAATTGCAGGCGCACCAGTTTATGCATTTGGTCGAAGGT
Source organism: Shewanella carassii (assembly GCF_019670705.1). Lineage (NCBI taxonomy): Bacteria > Pseudomonadati > Pseudomonadota > Gammaproteobacteria > Alteromonadales > Shewanellaceae > Shewanella > Shewanella carassii. Next base: position 2,404,904 of record NZ_AP024618.1, on the reverse strand, counting down.
TTGTTGGGAAAAATGGCGTTGCTGCAATAGTGACAGTGCCAACACCAGAGTCAGGACAATGCAAAGGCTTACCAGAATCATGAGACGGCTGGAAAGTTTCATCTGTGCTCCACCAATGACATGTGCTGTACCTGATCCAGCGGGACCGGGTCGATAACACTTCTGAAATCCGGTAACTGCTTGGCCGTTATGGTGCCGCTCGACATCGCCCAACGCCCTTGGGATTGCAAGTTGCTGAGCAGGCTGTTACCCAACGATAGGCGAAAGAGATAGTCGGGCCAAAGCGCGGCTATCTCCTCAGTAGGAACTTGCAGGAAGTCAGCCACTATCCGGTTGGCCTCCTCTGGATGCAAAACAATAAATTCACTGGCGCGCTTCAAGGCTTTCAGTATTCGCACATGATGCTCGTAAAACACCTGATTATCGGCTTTGCGGCTAATCAGATTGAAGGAGAGACTATGTAATCCTCTACTGGAAAATTCATTGACTTCCCCTGGATGTTGCTTCAGCAGCTGAAAGCTGTAGGGTTCCCAAACTGAGATGGCATCCACGTCGCCCGCCAGTAGCGCCGGTGCCAAATCAGAGGGTCGAATATTGACACGAATAGGGGTTATTGCAGGGGGGCCGGCGATGTTCAAAATCGTATCCAGAAAATACTCGCTGGCACTGCCGGTGACTATGCCTACGCGTTTGCCATCCAATTGTGCCGGAGTGGTGATACCGCTCTTATGTAGGGTTAACAGTTTGATGTCATTGTCCGATTCCGCAAAGCTGGCGAGCACAGTGAAGTCTGTTCGTTTGAAACTGTTGAACATCACCACAGATTCTGAGCTGGTGGCTAGATCGGCTCTGTGGTTGACCAGTGCCTCGAAACAGATATCTCCGCCTTGAAGGGGGTGCAACACCACATAGATGCCTTCTCGCGCAAAAAACTCCAGCTTGTCGGCAATGATAACCGGGGCTGAAAGTAGCGAGGTGGACACCGCGATACGGACCGGAGTTTGATTGAGTCTGACGGGATAATCCGTTTGTTTTTCCCCGTAGAACCAAACAAATAAAATAAGTAACAGAGCCAAAGGTAATAATATTTTCCCCATTGTTCTGCTGTCCTCCGATCACATAAGAATTATTGCTTTCTCCAGCCGGAGAACTCCTTAAAGTGTAGTGCAAACAACAAGGAAGGGAATAAAACTCACCAGTCAGCAAGACGCTTTCCTGCCGTGGGGAGCGTGTTTCTTGTGTGGTTTGATCCGCAGCGATTGGACCTATTCATAGTGGCGAATGAGTCGAAACTGCCGGGTGATAATAATGATTTGCTCGAGGCAAATAGGAGGATGTACTTTATATGAAGAGAAAGACATCAGTCGATGGAAATAAAAACGCACAGAGGCTTATTATCAGTAATACTCTGTGCGATCTTAGCCTAGCGAACGAGTGCTATTATTTATCGGTATGGCTGGCCATATAATTTAGCACTTCGTCATAGGACATATTGAGTTCACGGGATAAGTTAATGACCTTGGTCTTAAAGGTTTGAACTTGTTCTTGTTTATGCAAGTTATTCTGTGTTTCTTCAACTAGTTCATTGACCGCTTGTTGCAGCAATTTGAGGCGCCTAAGGCTGTAATCCAAAGACTTCAAATAACGGGTCATCTGTTGTTTGTTTCTGGCTTGCTCAAGATCCGTTGAGTGTTTTTTTTCATATCCATATGCATCGAGCGCCGCTATAGCACTCTGCAAATCGAGATCTTTTGTCATGTATGTTCACTTAAAAACGAAGTTTTGCCCGAAAGGGTGGACAGGATAAAGGGATCGCCAAGCTGTCACCTGCAATAGTTTATAGTACATTTCTGAACTTACTCAAGCATTTCCCTACATAACGCCAATGATGCTCCTTCTGCTATTATGAAACTTGTGGTGCTCGGGCAAGGGCGTTAACCTAGAAAGTCCTATTTGCACGGAGGCCTATATGCTGGATTTGTTACCGGATCTCTTTGATCACTATGAGAATGATCTCATGTTGCTGCCATCTGTTTTTCGTCAGTTTGGTGGTAAGTCTATATTTTGGGGCGAAATCGTTACCGTCAGGTGTTTTGAGGATAATTCCATGGTGAAACAGCTGTTGGCGACCGATGGTACGGGCAAGGTGCTGTTGGTGGATGGTGGCGCCTCTACAGCCAAGGCCCTGATGGGCGATCTTATTGCTCAGAGTGCGGTTGACCATGGTTGGCAAGGGGTGGTGATTTATGGCGCCGTGCGCGATGTTGCCACGTTGGCGACTATGCCTCTGGGAGTTAAGGCGCTGGCGGCGGTTCCAATCAAAACTGAGCGCAAGGGTGTGGGAGACATAAATTGCACTCTTACTATCGGTGATGTGCAGATCACGCCCGGCATGATGCTTTATGCCGATGATAATGGCATCGCCGTCAGTCAAACTCCCTTGAATATGGCCTGTATCAGTTAAACAAGTGCCTTTGTCCTTATTGTTGAACAAGGAAACCATTATGAAAGTTGTTAAGTGGATACTGGGTATTGTCGCGGTATTGTTTCTCGGTCTAATCCTATATTTGACCCTACTTTTTGATCCCAACGACTTTAAACCCCAAATAGTCGATGCGGTAAAAAAACAGACGGGGCGTGAGTTGGTCATCAGTCAGGATCTCAACTGGACTTTTTTCCCGACTCTGGGGATTGAATTGGGCGGTATTAGCCTGAGTAATCCGGATGGTTTCGATGAGAAACAGATGTTGGCGGTCAACCAGGTGGTTGCAGAAGTCGCCTTGATGCCGCTGTTTCGTAAAGAGGTGGAAATTGCCCAGTTAAACCTCGATGGCTTGAAATTGGAGCTCATTACCCAGAAGGACGGTCGCAACAGTCTCGATGGCCTCAGCGGTGATGCCGGTACGGCCAAGGAGCAACCCCAGAGTACCGCAGGCAACGCTCAGGGACTGGCCAGTCTCAATATCGGTGGTATCAATATCACCAATACTCAAATCCATCTGCTCGACAAGCGCAGTAGCAGTGACCAAACCTTTGTACTTGAGTCGCTGACCCTGGGCGAGTTTTCGCTCGGCAAGTTTGCGCCTTTGGCTTATAAGTTCAGCGGCAGCATGCCGGAGATGAAAATTGCCAGCGAGGGCAAAGGGCAACTTAAGATTTCACCGGACATGAAGCAGTTGGAGATCACCGGCTTTGCCATTGAAAATCGTGTCGAAGGCAAGAGTATGCCCGGCGGTAAGCTGAGTGCCGATCTGAATGCCGATGTAAAACTGGATCTCAACCGTCAAAACGCCGAGCTGGTATTGAGCAGCCTCAAGGTGGCCGACATTGAAGGTAAGGGTAACCTCAAAGTGGCTTTCGGCGGCAAGGTGCCGGATGTGAAAGCCAAACTGGCGCTGGGGGAAATTGATCTCGACAAGTTACTGCCTGCCGGTGAGGAAGATAAAGCCGCAGCCAAAAACACTGAATCGGCGACGGCTGCTAAGGCCAGCAGTGAACCTGACCTGAGTGCGATGAAGCAGGTCAACTTCGCCATGGATCTAACGGTTAAGGCCATTAAGGTTGCCGGTTTGACTACTGAAAACTGGCAGATGGATCTGGCATTGAACAATGGCGTGCTGGATATGAAGCAGCTCAGTGCCGACTTGTATCAGGGCAAACTGATGAGCAAGGCACAGCTCGACGGCCGCAATAAGGTCGCCAGCTACAGCTTTGATACTCAGTTAAGTGGCGTCAAAATTCAACCTCTGCTCAAGGATGCGGCCGATCTGAAAATTCTCGCCGGTGCTACCGCTTTTAATGTCAAAGGTAAAGGCAAGAGCCTAATTCCAGATAACATCAAGCAAAATTTGGATGCTAACGGCAAGTTTGAAATCAGCGACGGTGCCCTTTATGGCGTGAATATCCCTCATATGATCCGCAGCGCCCAGGCCAAGCTAAAAGGTGATTTGTCGGCTCAGGAAGAGGGCGAACGCAAGACAGACTTCTCCAGCCTGACCGGCAGTTTCAGTCTGAAAAATGGTGTGGCCAATAATCCGGATCTGGCGATGGCATCACCACTCATTCGCTTGGCGGGTGCCGGTAGTGCCAACCTTATCAGTGAGCAACTGGACTATAAGCTGAAAACCTCAGTGGTCGGCAGCCTCAAGGGCCAAGGCGGCGAAGGCAAGAATGAGCTGGCCGGTGTTGAAATACCGCTGGTGATCTCCGGTTCATTCCAAGAACCCAAGTTTGCGCTCGACACTCAGGCGCTGTTTGATTCCAAGCTCAAGGAAGAAACCGAGAAGGTGAAAGACAAGCTTAAAGACAGCATCTTCAAGAAACTCGGAGGTCTATGATGCGTACTGTTTTGCCTATGATGGCAGTGCTGGTACTAACAGGGTGTAGCGGCTCCAATGTCGCCGCAGCATCTGTTACCCAGCATAATCCAATCGGGATGGAGGAAAGCCGGATGCCAACACTGCACTTTGGTACCATCAAAAAAGCGCCGACACCGGCGTTGCTTGAGGGGCGGCTGACGTTTAGTGAACTGGTCGACAAGCAGCCGTTGCAGGCGATACTGGAGATCCGTAATTTAAACGAATATGCGGTTGGGATCCGTTTCAACTCGGGAATGACGGCGGATCTCTGGTTGCTGGATGATAAGGAACAACGAGTCTGGGCCTGGTCTGATGACATGATGTTTACCCAGGCGCTCCGAGATACTCGCCTTGAGCCTGGACAGGCATTGAAAGTGATGTTCAAGGTGCCGGCCAAGACACTGGAACGTATCGGTCCTGAGGGATACAGCTTCCAGGCCCGCTTTATGGGTAAACCCCTGGAATCCAAACTGGCGGCTATGGCCATGCTGGAAGTGCCGGTGGCGAGACGCTAACTCTATATTCATGATGTAAACAAGGGAAAAAGTCAGGCACTGCCTGACTTTTTTTTTTTTATAAATTAGAATGTTATTCAGTTTTGTGAATGGTGAAACGCATCAGAACTGAGCAATCAATTCCTTTTGCCGTTCGCTTTGGCGGGTGAGTTCTTCGCCGTGATGACTCGCAGCTTCACTATTACTCGTCAGGCTGCCAACCCCTTGCTGCAGCTGTTCGGAGTGATGGTGCAACTGTTCAACCACACAGGCCTGCTGCTCGGTGGCAACGGCTATCTGTTGGCTATGGGCGGCAATCCGCCCAAGTGCCTGGGTAGCCTCGTCCAATCGCTGTGCCAATCTTTGTTCCAATTGCAGACTCTCTTGAGTCAGTTGTTGACTGTGGGCCATTTCAGCCACCGTCTGCTGGCTCTGCTGACTGAGTTCGGCAATGATTTGATGGATTTCTCCGGCAGATTCACTGGAGCGCATGGCCAGATTGCGTACTTCATCGGCTACCACGGCAAATCCGCGTCCGGCTTCACCGGCTCTGGCTGCTTCGATGGCGGCGTTCAGTGCCAACAGATTGGTTTGATCCGACAGCTGCTCAATCACTTCCAGCACAGTGTTGATGCTGGTGCAGCATTTATCCAATTCCAGCAACTGGTTTTCTACTTTGCTCAACAATGCCGCGATTTCGCCGCTGGCGGCGCGGCTGGCGGCTAGGGCTTCCAGAGTCTGCTGGTTGCTTTGTTCCAGTTCAGTTACTTCGTTGGCAGTTTCAGCTGAGGTGTTGGCAATTTCGGCCACAGCACCTTTGAGTTCGTTAATGGCATCGCCTTGCTGTTTCAGGGCACCGGTTTGTTGTGCCAGTTCGCGATAGTTGGCGTCGACGGCCGCTTGATGGGCACTCAAACTGTTATCGAGGATCTCACCACTGTCTCTTATCCGCCCTGTGATGGCAAAGATCTCGGCCTGCTGCATTCTCAGGCTCAATTCCAGTGCGGCGAGTTCATCTGTGCTGTTGCAATAAATGGCCTGCATCAGAGGATTATTTTGTACCCCTTGGCTCAGTTCAGTGAGTTTGCCTAACCTGTGCTTGAGTCTGAAAAGGTTCCAGCCCATGATGCCTGTCGCCATGGCAATGGAGGCGACTTGCCATAGACCCGTTAACCAGGGTAGGGGGAGTAAGCATAGCAGCGATGCCCCCCAACCCAGGGCCAACTTGGTCGTCAGGCCGAGTTGGACGCGTGGCAGTACCGAACGCCCTTGGTTGATGGCCTGATAACATTCCTCGGCTCGGGCGATAAGCTCAGGGCTTGCCTGGGTACGCACCGATTGATATTCAACGATTTTACCTTTGCGGCGGATCGGAGTGACATAGGCGTTGACCCAGTAGTGACCACCGTCCTTGCGGCGATTCTTCACCAGTCCCATCCAACTGTTGCCATTCTTGACCTGTTGCCAGAGATCGGCAAAGGCCGCCTTGGGCATTTGAGGATGACGCACTATGTTGTGGCCGTGGCCCAGCAACTCTTCTCTGGAATAACCACAAAGATCAATGAATTCTTGGTTGATATGGGTGATTCGTCCTTTGAGATCTGTAGTCGATAGAATTCGGGCATCTTTTTTAACAGGGGTTTCGATGCCGGTAATGGACAAATCTCTGCTCATCTTGGTTTTGTTTAGGTTGAATTAATACAGCGGATGATTATCGACAAAGATGAACATTAAATTTGTGATAACGCACAGAGGGATCAGGATTGTAATAAAGCAGCTTGCAAAATTTAGATCTGGATCAATAGCGGCATCTAGGATGCCGCTCGATTGGGATTAGCTTTTGACTCTGGTCACATCTACAAACAGGGTCAACATTTGCCCGGGTTGTAAGTATTTATTGGCCTTGAGTTGGTTCCATTCCAGCAGGTCATTGACTGTGACACTGAATTTACTGGCTATTCGGGCCAGAGAGTCACCCGAGCGCACCTTGTATTTCACGGTGCGCATGACAGCATTGGCATTCTGTGATTTGCCTTGGGTGCGACTCCAGATAGTCAACTGTTTGCCTGGACGCAAAGGTGTTTTGGCTGAGATCCCGTTCCATTTCACCAATTCATTGACACTGACATCATGATCTTTGGCAATCTGCCACAGGGAGTCACCGGCCTTGACCTGATAGCTACGTTTGCTCTTGCCGGATCTATTCTGACCCAGACGCTGCTCTTTGGAGAGCGGGTAAGCCGAGGCGTCCTTGAGGGCGACCGGGATCAACAAGTGCTTGCCGGCGACAATATTGTTACCGCTGATGCCGTTGACAGAACGGATCACATCGATGCTGGTATGATGCTTTTGGGCTATCACCCCGAGGGAGTCACCCTTGCGGATCTGGTATCTAAGCCAGTTGAGGCGCTCGCTCGGCTCTGTGCTGGCCAAGGCGATCTCAAATTCTTTGGCCTTTTCCAAAGGTAATACCAGCTTGTGTGGGCCATCTGGCGCGGTGGCCCAGCGATTGAACCCTGGATTGAACTGCTGCAGTTCATTGACTTCCATACCGGCAAGGCGGGCTGCCAGGGCCAAGTCTATCTGACTACCGACATCGACTACTTCCAGCTTCTGCTCGTTGGCGATCGGCGTGAGCTTAATACCATATTTGTCGGCGTTCTTGACCACATCGGCCAGTGCCAGCAACTGTGGTACATAACGCTCAGTTTCCTTAGGCAGGGACAGCGACCAGAAGTCGGTAGGCTGCCCCTTTTGGCGGTTGCGCTTAACCGCATTCAACACCCGACCTTCGCCCGTGTTATATGCGGCAATGGCATAGAGCCAGTTTTCGCCCGTCTTGTCGTAGAGGTATTCCATCATACTCAGCGCGGCTGTTGTGGCCGCCGGCACGTCGCGACGTCCGTCATACCACCAGTTGATATTCAGGCCAAAATGCAGCGCCATGGGCGCGGTAAACTGCCACAGCCCGGAGGCGGCGCCATGGGAGTAGGCAAAAGGGTCGAAGGCGCTTTCTACTATCGGCAGCAGCGCCAGTTCCATCGGCAGTTTACGCTCTTCTATCTGCTCGACAATCAAATACATGAAAGGGGCGGCCCGCTCGGAGATCTGCTCTAGGTGCCTTGGATTATTGATGTACCACTGGCGGTATTGGCGCACCAGTTTCTCATCGGGTATTGGCATATTGAGCTGGTTGCGGATCCGCTGCCACACATCAGTGACAGCCACTTCTGGCTCCCTGAGTACTTGTGGCGCCCGGGTGACGGCCGGTGGCGGGGTGACTTTCACCTGTGCTTCGGTCGTGGACTCCGGCGCCTGAGACAGCAGCTGACAGCCGCCAAGCAGGGAAAGGCTCCCTGCCAACATAAAAAATCTGATTTGCTTCAAAAACAGCAACCCTCGAATGATGGCCTGAACAGACAGGCAAACGCACATCAAACGGAAACCCGGGATAGGCCTGGTCCCTTGGCCCGGGATAGCACCTTGGGCGGTACTCTTTCTCAGGTTGGGTTTCCGTGGTGGAAATAGATACTGTTGTCGCAGATAAAATATCTTCTGCAACAATAAGATAAGTCGATTATAACTTGGTTGTTTCAACACCAGGCCATAATGGCGACGCAAAAAAAGCGGCTTATTGTAACCCGGTTTTCAGAAATTGTCTTTCCATTGCCTGAGAACTGCAAAGCGGCTCACGGGATCATCGCAGGGCTTGCTGCTGTGGGCCTCCAGTACGCTCTGCAGTGTGTCTTTTTGACAGCGCATAAAGGGGTTGATGGCCTTTTCACGACCAATAGTGGAGGGGAGTGTGGAGTGTTGCTGCTTGCGTAGTGCTTCGGCTTCAAGCCTGTAGGCTGTAAGCGCTTGATTGTCCGGCTCTACGGCTTGGGCAAAACGCAGATTGGCCAGGGTATACTCATGGGTGCAATACACCTTAGTGTTGTCAGCGAGGGCAGCAAACTGACTCAAGGAATGGTACATCTGCTCGGCGCTGCCTTCAAACAGGCGGCCGCAGCCGGCGCAGAACAGGGTATCGCCGCAAAAGAGGGCATCGCCAATCAAGTACGCGATATGATCCAGCGTGTGCCCAGGAACCTTGAACAGTCGGCACTCGAGAGCAAACCGGCCTTGCCCAGGCTCAAGCCGATATTCGCCTGCCTCTGTTAGTGCCCGGGTAATGCCTTTGATGGCCGGATTGGCCGGCCCGTAAACCGGGAGCGAGCCGAAAGTTTCCTTTAAGGCCAGAATGCCACCGGTATGGTCGCCGTGGTGGTGAGTTATCAATACCCCGGCCAAAGTCAGGTTATTTTGCGCCAAAAATGTCAACACCGGCGCGGCATCCCCCGGGTCTACCACCCAACAACAATCACCTTGAGGCGCCACTATGGCCCAGATATAGTTGTCATCGAAAGCCGCTATCGGCGTTATCTGGGGCTTGGAGAGGGGGGCGTTGGCGTTGGACATAAGCTCGGGACTCCTTTAAATCGGCGGGATCAGTTTCAATTTTACTGAGCCTCATACTTGCTTGTATAGGTGTTTCGTTATTAAGCTGAGCCTAGAACCGCTTTACCGGAGTATCTATGCCGCTCTCGTCTGAGTCCAGACCCAGCTCTTGGGACAGTTTGCCTGCCGGTGAGACTATCAAACGTGAACTGGAAAGCAAATTGACCTATTGGTGGCCAAGAGTGTTTGGCTACCATCTGTTGCGCCTGGGAGCTTTAAGCCATGAACTCGAGATTAGGCGCTGCCCGGTCGGGCACCAGTTTTCCCTCTTTCCTGCTAAAGGCGCTTCTATAGTCGCGGATTTTGCCGAGCTGCCGCTGGCGCCGGTCAGCATAGATGCGGTGGTGATGAATCTGGTGCTGGAGTTTGAGGCCGACCCTTACCGGATTTTACGCGAGGCTGATCGGGTACTGGTTAGCGGTGGGTATTTGTTCATTGTCGGGATTAACCCCTTCAGCTGCGCCTTTTTCGGCAAGTTGCTGCCCAGATTTCAGCAGGCCTTACCCTGGAGCGGCCATTTCTTTATGCCGGCTAGGGTTAAAGATTGGCTGGGGCTCTTGGGGTATCAGGTGGTGCATGACGAACGGCTCTTATACCATTCGTTGCTCAGCGAAGCCGCGCCCTTGAAGATATGGCATCATTGGCAGCAAAAATGGCTGCCGGGTACCGGCTCTCTGTATCTATTGGTGGCTCGCAAGCTGGATTCGCCGTTGACCCCCTTGGGGGATAAACGTCGTCAGCGGATCCCCGGCTGGCAGCCTACGCCAACACCGGGATTCTCCGGCAGGCAACTGGAGCGCTACACTAAAAAAGAGCAATAATTTTAATGCGTATTACCCTGAAACAGTTGATGATTTTTGAAGCCGTGGCTCGCAGTGGCCAGGTGGCTAAAGCGGCCGAAAGGGTTAATCTCTCCGCGCCGGCCACTTCTATGGCGTTGTCGGAGCTTGAAAAACAGCTCGATACCCGTTTGTTTGAGCGTATAGGCAACCGCTTGCAGCTCAACTCTCAAGGCAGCCTGCTGCTGCCTCTGGCCAGCGATGTGCTGCAGCGTATCGAGCGTATAGAGCAGGCGTTTACCCCGAATAATCACGAATTGGCCGGTATGTTGAATGTCAGTGCCAGCTCTACCATAGGTAATTTTCTGCTGGCCAAAGCTGCGGTGGCATTCAGCCAACAACACCCTCAGACTCAGGTCGACTTGGCGATAGACAATACCCGCAAGGTTATTCGCGATGTGGCCGAATTTCGCGCCGAGTTAGGCTTTATTGAAGGTTACTGTCTCGACAGTCGTATCGCCGTGTTGCCCTGGCATCAGGACTGTCTCAAGGTGTTCTGCCATCCGGCACATCCGCTGGCGGGAAGCAAAGTCTCGCCAAGCGAGCTCAAAGGACTCTCCTGGGTATTGAGAGAAGAGGGCTCTGGCACCCGGGAGTATTTTGTCGATGCAGCCAACCGTTTGGATCTGCAACCCGAGGCCCGTTTTTGCTTCCCTACTCCCGATGCCATCAAACAGGCGGTGAAACAGGGCGCTGGGCTCGGAGTTTTGTCTGAACTGACACTGGATAAAGAGCTGGCCCGTAGAGAGTTGGCGTTGGTGGAGGTGGAGGGGCTGGCGCTTGAGCGGCCGTTTTACCTTATTCGCCACAAGAGCCACAGCCTGACGCCATTGGCGCAGGCCTTTATCGACTTTTGCGGCAAATTTTTGAAACTCAAGACTGTCGCGGACAAAGGTGTTTAGAGACTGGCCTGATAACCCTGATCGACAGTGGCAGGATTGGCTTCGGCGGCTTCTCTTGCCAGGGCGTCGCAACGCTCGTTCTCCGGGTGTCCGGCGTGGCCCTTGACCCAGCGCCAGTCTATTTGATGTTGTTGCGTGGCCTTATCCAGCCGCTGCCAGAGATCGACATTTTTCACCGGCGTCTTGTTGGAAGTGACCCAGCCTTTTTTCTTCCAGCCGTGGATCCATTGGGTGATCCCCTGGCGCATATATTGGCTGTCGCTGGTTAGCACGATTTTGCAAGGCTCTTTCAGGCTTTCCAGCGCGATAATGGGGGCCAGCAGCTCCATGCGGTTGTTGGTTGTCAGGGCAAAGCCACCGGAGAGTTCTTTGGTATGTTGTTTATAGCGCATGACGACACCATAGCCGCCGGGTCCGGGATTGCCCAGGCAAGAGCCATCGGTGTATATCTGGATCTGTTTCAGTTCGCTCATCAAGTTGTTACCATATCCGGCAAATGCGGGCGAGTATACCCGTAAATTCACTCAGGAAGCTGCAAAAAATAGATGAATATCATATCGAATGCCAGTCGGCAGATCATTCTGGATACCGAAACCACAGGTATGAACCAGGGCGCAGGCCCCGTCTATCAAGGCCACAGGATCATTGAGATCGGTTGCGTGGAAGTCATTAACCGCCGCCTGACCGGCCGCACTTTCCACCAATACATCAATCCGGGCCAGCCCATTGATGAAGAGGCGATCGCGGTTCACGGTATTACCAATGAGAGGGTGGCCAACGAGCCCAGGTTCCAAGAGATTGCCGCCGATTTTATCGCCTTTATTCAAGGGGCGGAGATTGTGGCTCACAACGCCTCGTTTGACGTGAGCTTTATGGATCATGAGTTTTCCATGACCAATCCCCGGGGACCGGTGACGGCGGATATTTGTCAGATCCTCGACTCCCTGGCCATCGCCAAGTTTTTGCACCCGGGGCAAAAGAACAATCTGGACGCCCTGTGTAAACGCTACCATATAGACAACTCCCGTCGTGAGTATCACGGCGCTTTGCTCGATGCCGAGATCCTCGCCGATGTATATCTGGCGATGACAGGTGGTCAAACCAAGTTCAACCTCTCCAGCGATCAAGCCGGCCAGGAAGCCGGCGGCATCGTTCGTCTCGATGCCAATCGCGCAAAACTTAAAGTGATCACCGCTTCGGCCGATGAATTGAATAAGCATGAGCAAAGGCTCGATTTAGTTGCAAAATCAGGCAAGTGCCTCTGGCGTGAAGAACCACAACTTTTGGATTGAAACAGATAATGGGATTGAGACCAGCGCTGAGCCTCATGATGTGTCTACTGCTTGGCCTGGGTGCCCCAGCGGTAGCAGAGGTGATACCCAAAGAACAAGCCTCGGAGCTTAAGAACCGCTTTCGGGTCGACCATATGGTCGACAGAATTGTGCTGCTGGTACAGCGGGAATATGGCTCGGCTCCTGTCGTTGTAGTCTTACCCGATGGCAGTAAATGGTATGCTTCGCGCCACCCAGAGAATGTCAAGTGGACCGATGGCGTGGCAGGCGACATGATCTCGGTGGAAAACCCGGTGCCCGGCCCTTGGCAGCTCATTGGTAAAGTGGTGCCCGGTTCGCAAATCACTCGGGTGTCTGATTTGGGGGTCGATGTGGATGAACTGCCTCAACCTCTTTATCAGGGCGAGCGCCTAAAACTGACTGCTCATCTTACCGGTGACTCGCTGAGAATGCGCCTCCCCGGGCTTGAATACTTGTTGCAATGGACGGCGCGTTTTGTTTCCTCCCACAAGCCGGGCGATGAAAACTTTGCCGCCGGTACCCTTATTGTCGGTAGTTATCAAGACAACGGCGAGGCATTAGACGAGCGGCCCGATGACGGTACCTTTACCTCCAACATTAACCTCAATCAACCCTGGGGCGATTACACCCTGCAAGTGAGTGTACAAAACGACGTGTTTGAACGTGAGTTTAAGCAGTCATTTCGGCTGGAGCCTTCGCCTGTGGATATCAAGGTGGTAGAGCCGGAGGATCCTCTGACTCAACCCTGGGGGCTGGCGCTCACTGCGGACCCCGAGATTCTGCGCCTTGACGAAACCTATTTCGATATTGAACTCTTGGGCCCCGCCGGATTGCAGCTGCCTGTGACGCTGCGTCAGCCCACAGAGGGGACCACGCAACTCGTGCTGCCCCAGGTGAGCGATTTTGGCAGCTACCGTATCAAGGGCAGTGTATTCAGCACGGACAAGCAGGGAAGGGAGCTGGTACTGAGCCTGCCGGAGCGCTTTTTCAATTTTGTCGAACCTCCCAAGCCACCACCGAGCGCCGAAGAGTTGGCCGCCAGGGCCGCCGCCATTGCGGCGAAAGAGGAGGCGGCAGCCAAACAGAATGCCCTGTACCTGATCATTGGCGGCAATGTCTTGTTGTTGTTGCTTGGGGTCGGTGCCATTCTGTTCTGGCGAAAGCGTCAAAGTTTGAAGCAGGCGTTGGCGGCGGCCGAAGAACAATTGTTAGCAAAGCAACAGGCGGCCCCAAAAGAGAATGACATGCCGGAAATCGATCTGACTTTGCCTGATGAAGATGAGCGCAAATCCAACTGAACATCTTGATTATTAGTGGATTGCTGATTTTTTAGCTGCTTGAGAGACTTTTAAGGAAAAAACTGTTGACGCTGGCATGGGCGCTACGTATTATTCCCGGCAACTTGAGTGGAGCGGTAGTTCAGTTGGTTAGAATACCGGCCTGTCACGCCGGGGGTCGCGGGTTCGAGTCCCGTCCGCTCCGCCAGTCAAGTTAACAAATTTGAGTTTTATTGCCCAGGCGATAAAGCAAGATTTTGGAGCGGTAGTTCAGTTGGTTAGAATACCGGCCTGTCACGCCGGGGGTCGCGGGTTCGAGTCCCGTCCGCTCCGCCAAAATTAAAAAGCCCGAGCTAGTAATAGCTCGGGCTTTTTAATTTATCGTCTTTGAATTTTCATCTTCGGAGTTCTCTGCCCCAGTTATCTGATGACTGACTTTCAACCTGTTCGGAACTACTGAATGATCTGGGGTAGAAAGGTTTTTCCGCTATAAACGTCTTTGGGGAAAGGGCGGTTTGGCAAGTTTTACTATTGAACAGGCAAGCCAAATGTAACTTGGAGTCGCAATCGGCTTGCCGGCAAATCTTTAAATTTGCACGGTGAAAATGACATCTTTACCGGCGCTAACGCTGCCCTGGCGTTTTTCCAGATATTTCACATCTTCCATATTGGCCAGTACTACGGGAGTAAGAAGGCTGTTGACTTGATCCTTGAGAAACTCGAGGTCAAATTCCAATATCGGCTCACCGGCTTTTACATCCTGACCTTCTTGGGCGAGGCGTTTAAAACCTTTGCCTCTGAGTTCTATCGTGCCAACGCCAAAATGCACAAACAGTTCCAGCCCTTGAGGTGACTCTATGCTAAAGGCGTGGTTGGTCTCAAAGATTTTGCCTATGGTGCCGTCAATGGGAGCCAGCATAAACTGGCCTTTGGGTTCAATAGCTATGCCATCACCGACAATTTTTTCGGCGAAAACAACATCCGGGACTTTTTCAATGGCAACAATATCACCACTGATGGGGGCATAAACTTGAATACCGCCTTCTATACTGGGCTGCCCCGATACCATACGGCGGATGCGGCTTAAAAATCCCATGGGTTTTTGGTCCTTTTATTCTTGGTTTCCGGCTGACTTAGGGGTTTCCGGTTGAACTGTCCCTCGACAACCTGAGGTTGGGGAAGGGGATTTTTGCTTAGCATACTGAATTAACAGCTTTAATGACAGTGGGAGATCAGGGATTCCAACTCTGTAATTCGAGTGCACGCTAGGGCTTTTTGGGCCAGTTGTGTGAATTGACTGAAGTCGCCTTCGGACAGTGCTGCCTTCACCTCCAGCAAGGCCCCGGGAGTGACAGACAGTTCATCCAACCCCATCCCCATTAATATTGGAGCAATTCTGGGATCCGCTGCCAGTTCGCCACACAGGGAGACAGGAATGCCAGCGGCTTTGGCTTCTGCCACTGCGATGGCGATCAGTTTGAGTATTGGCGGCGAAAATGAGGGAAAACTTCGGGTCAACTCTGGGTTGGTCCTGTCGGCCGCCATGGCATATTGGGTTAAGTCGTTGGTACCGATACTGATAAAGTCTAACTTGGGTAGCAAACTGGGGAGATTCATCACGGCGGCCGGCGTTTCCACCACTATGCCCAGTTGAATATGGCCATAGTCTTTGTTGGCGTTTTTAAGCTGTCGCTTACAGATTGCCAGTAGTTCCAATACAGCATCCAGCTCTTCGACCTGATTGACCATGGGAAGCATAAGACGAACATGGCCATGATTTGCGGCTCTTAATACCGCTTTTAGCTGAGTTTTAAGGAGCTCTGAATGCTTGAGAGTGTAGCGCACGCCGCGCATTCCCAGCGCTGGATTATCTTCAACTTCCTGTTCAAGGCAAGGAAGTTCTTTATCGGCGCCTATATCTAGGGTTCTGATGGTAAAGGGTTGACCCGCGAGCAGTTGCAAGGCATCGCAATAGAGGTTGTACTGTGATTTTTCATCGGGAATGCTGCTGACATTCATCAACATGAATTCGGTCCGAAATAGTCCTATTCCCTCGGCGCCTACCTGAGGTAAGCGGGAAATTTCATTGAGGTTGCCCACGTTGGCCAGTATCGATAACCGTTGGCCATCCAAGGTTTGGGCCGGTCGTTCCCGGTATTTTTCCAGCGCACTGCGCCTGACCTGTTCCTTTTCAAACCTTTGATTGAGTTCAGTGATTTCAGTATTCAATGGTCGAACAAAGAGCGCACCCTGATTGGCGTCCAAAATGAGCGGATCACCCGGGTGAATTTGGGCCTTTTGATAGTCACAAGAAAGCAGTGCCGGCAATCCGGCCGCTCTTGCCAAAATTGCGGTATGACTGGTGAGTCCGCCGGTTTTCAGCACCAGGCCTTTGATATGCTCGAGTGGCAGCAGGGCAAATTCTGCCGGTGTCAGATCTTGGGCCAGCAAGATAGTATCCTGCTCGAGTTCCCCCAAACTGGCCGCATCGGCACCGTTGATGCTGCTGATAAGCCGTCTGCCCAGACAGCGAACATCCAAGGCACGGTTGGCCAGATAGGGGTCATCCAGAGATTCAAGTTCACTGGCATGATGGGCAAAGACCCGTTCCACTGCCGCGGTAGCCGAGAATTGTAATTTACTGACGGATTCACGAATTTGCTGAACAAGTTCAGCATCTTCCAACAGTAGCAGATCGGCCTCCACTAATTGAAAGTTGTCTGAATCTTCGGTCAGCTTATCGAGAGTTGTATGGAGTTGGTGACACAGTCGTTGCAGCGCCTGATCCAGTTTATTCAGTTCGTCAGCAACCCTGGCAAGTGGCAACAGACGGTAATCCATACTGTTGTCAAAAGGGTTATAGACAACCGCCTCTCCAAAGGCGATACCCGATGAGACTGCGATTCCATCCAGGCGCATCTGCATTCCTCTTAGCTTAAAGTGATCAGTAACTCTGATACCCGTTCAACGGCTTGGTGAGCCTGTTCACCTTCGGCAAAAACTCTGACGGACACACCGTGATAGAGTCCCAATGTTTGCAATTTGAACAGGCTCTTGGCACTGGCTTGCTTGCCCTGACATTCAACCATCACATCACAATCATACTGCTTTGCCTCTTTTACCAGCAGGGCGGCAGGGCGAGTATGGATCCCGTGTTTAGCGGTAATAGTGACGATTTTTTCGTACATAGACTTCTTTGACTCACGTAATTAATTGAATAATATCCAGTAACGGCCAATTTTTTGCAAGACTTCAGGCAGTTGTATCATCACTCATCATATTCAATCACCTGGTATTGCTGCTTTTTAAGCGCGCGAATGGCGGTTTCCAGTTTATCTTTTTTAAGCAGTATATAGTCGGTGTCGAAGGTTGAAACGGTAAAGATACTCACATGCACATCGGCAAGGGTGGCAGAGATCCTGGCCATGATCCCTGTCATGGAAAAACCCAGCGGCCCCATGAGTTCGAGACAGCGCCAGTTTTCCTCTTGCTCGAGGCTGTCGAGTGTCAGTTGGCAATCGACAACAATTGAGAGTTCTTCCCGGGTTTTGGCAATAAAAAATAGCGGCTGGCTCAGTACTTCGGCGGGAACCTGGGTATCTGAGCTGAAACTGTGAATAGTAAATAGCTGCGGATGGACCGCCAGTGTCATACGCAAAGCCCAAATACCTCTCAATCTTTTACGCTTGGCCCGGAGTGGTTTAGCCGTTTGATTGATGTGCAAACCACACGGTTCAGCATATCACAAGCATAAGGGGGCGGAACAAATTCCGCCCCCTTATGAGGATGATAGTTGGCTTTTTGGGGCTTGGTTAATCAGATTTTGAACTGTCCCAAGGTACGGCGCATGTTTTCACTGATCTGCTGCAGCGACATGGCGGCATTTTGATTATTGGCATTGGCCTGAACCGATACTTGGGTCAGTTCGGAAATGGTACTGACGTTGCGGTTGATCTCTTCGGTTACCAATGATTGCTCTTCGGTAGCGCTGGCGAGTTGGGTATTCATATCGCTTATCTGCGCGACCAGGGAAAGGATTTGATCCATGGCAGAGCCTGCCGCTTCGGCCTGTTTTTGCAGCTCGGAGGATTGGCTCTGTGTTTGGCTGTTACTCTCCATAACGGCGCTGACACCGGATTGAATTTCACTGATCAGCTTGTGTATTTCGTTGGTGGAGTCCTGAGTGCGGTTGGCAAGGGCGCGCACTTCATCGGCCACTACCGCAAAGCCGCGGCCGTGAGTACCTGCGCGGGCGGCTTCGATGGCGGCGTTGAGTGCCAAAAGGTTGGTTTGTTCGGCAATGGTGCGGATAACGTCGAGAATGCCGCCAATTCTGCCTGAAGCCTGACCCAGGGTTTCGGT
Source organism: Shewanella carassii (assembly GCF_019670705.1). NCBI lineage: Bacteria > Pseudomonadati > Pseudomonadota > Gammaproteobacteria > Alteromonadales > Shewanellaceae > Shewanella > Shewanella carassii. The sequence continues at coordinate 2,386,859 of NZ_AP024618.1, read as the reverse complement.
AAGATTTTCTGCCGCCTGCAGTTCGCGCACCAGCGCCTGGCAGTTTGCCAGTGTTGCATCCATGGTCTCTTTACCGCTGAGGGCTTGTTGTTTGACGCTGGAAGCGGCATCGGCAGCCTGCTGGGTATTGTTGGCCATCTCCTGTGTGGTTGCCAGCATCTGATTCACGGCGGTAGCCACGCTGGCGGTTTCTCTGTGAATGTTATCTGCGCTGTGGTTCGACTCTTGAACCGCGACCGTTAAATGCTCGGCATCTTCGCCAAGTGATGCACCAAGTGGCTGCAATTCGCTGACGGTTCTACCTATCTTTTCGACAAAATTATTGAAGGCGCGGGCTAGAGCTGCCACTTCGTCACGGCTTTGACCATCGAGGCGCTTGCTGAGATCCCCTTCGCCTTGGGCGATATCTTCCATGGCGGCGATCGCCGTCTTGAGTGGTGCGGTAATCGATTGATTGAGTACCAGGAAAAACAGAAAAATAGGCGTGGCAATCAGTACCATAATCACTACATAGTCCATGGAAACTGACATCATGGTGGCATTGATATCACTGATATAGGTACCGGTCAGCAGAGTCCAGCCCCAGTCTTTATCGTATCTGGCCTCTGTGAGTTTCTCTTCGATATTACCGTTGGCGGGATTGTACATAGCATAACTGAGTTTGGCGCTACCTTGGGCCTTGGCTTGCTGTTGCAGTATGGCGAGGGGATTGGTGCCATCCTTGATGCTGTATGATGCGATGGATTGACCTATCTTTGCGGGCTCGGCACCGTGGGCAATGATTTGGCCATTATCCGACAGCAAAATGAAGTAGCCTTCACGGCCATAACGCATCTGGCTCACCAGAGTGGCCGATTCTTGCTGAGCCTGTTCGAGTGTCAGTGTTCCTGCTTTGGCTTGTTCGCGGTGAGCAGCGACTACCGAGAGCGCGGTATTCAACTGGGCGTCATTTTGCAGCCATTTTTGAGTGAGCAGGTTGTCGTATTGTTCTTTAATGGAGAAACTGGCGAAACACAGGGTGCCTATCGCAGCCAGAACCAGCATAAGAATGAGCCGCTGAAGGATGGTGAGCTTCCTGAGTAATGCCATGTTGTGCTCCTTTGTTATTTCTTTTTAGGTAGTTGCAGCGACTATAACCCGCAGGAAAAACCAAGTGAAACCTTTTTACATTGAGTGTCTCGCTTTGTTGATCTGCTTCATTGTTCTGGTTTTTTCTGTTCAAACCAAGGTGGAAGCGGCCGATAGTTTCAAGCTAAGCTTGTGTCTATATTCGCCTTAATATCAAAAGCTTAAGATACATAGGGTTACATTTGGTGGCGTATTTCTAATTATTTGTTTTCATTTGATTTTTGCGGTAAAACGGCTCAAAATTAACCTCATATCTCTATTATTGGTCTCATTCCATGAATACACCTCAAGTCATTAGTTCAGACGATATTTTGCTTAAACTCTGTCACTCTGTGACCCATGTCTTGTCGGCCACCACTGCCAGCACGCTGTCTCATGCCGGTATAGTGCAAAAAATAACTCGCACCCGACTCAAGCCGGACCTAGGTTGTTTTTCTATCTTTGATGGCGGTTTCTCAGGCTTGGTGGTGATCAACTTTTCGGCGGCGGCTGCCTTGGAAATCTATCGCCGTTATATGTTGCATATGGGCATGCCGGAGGAGGAGTTGGCTTTCTCTCATACTTCGGATGAGGTGGGCAATGTCATGGGCGAGTTGATGAACCAGATGTTGGGGGATTTTATTGGCAAGGTGTCCAAGGAGCTGCAAACCTCCATCAGTCAGAGCCAGCCTAAAATGTTGACTATCAACAAAGAGCTGACTATTTCCATCGATGCCAACCTAGATGAGCCCATTGCCCGCAGAGTGTCGTTCAAAACAGAAAACAACCACATCTTCTATCTGGAATTCGCCATGGACAAGACAGAGTTTATCCGCCTGGCCGAATTTGAAACCGATGAGGAATTTGACCCGGATCTTCTGTTGGCTCGCCACGGTAATCAACAGGCGCAGGGTAAAACGCCTGAATCACCTTGGGTGAAAGCCGCCAATACCGATGATGATACCGACGATCTATTTAAAGAACTTGGGATCTGAGGTTCAGGCGCAAATCACTAAGTCTTAGCGCTTGCGGGCGGCAATGGACCGACCGCAAGCTATCATATTTTCCATCCGTGCCATGAGTCAGTGGAACTTGAAGGGGATTTGAGTTTGTTATCGAGCCTTTTCTTTCCCTCTGAGTCTTCTCTTCTGTGACTTTTCTTTGTTTGATTTCCCTACAGCATTCAACTAACGATTTTCAGTTTATTCACTGGTGTCCAAGCGATAGTGGCGAATGCATGTTCCGGTCGATTATAGACACCAAATAGATTGTTCATCGTGTTTAAACTAGGTCCTTACGTGACTGGCCAAGGTCATCTTGCCTCTGGTTCTTGGTCGGCAAGGTGAGCGCCGCTAACAGTTAAACCTCGCTCACTTTAATACAACAGCTGTTGCGCTCGAATTTTCCGCAGTTAATTTCAGATATTCCCATTGTTTCTTTAACGACAAATGTCTCGCTATTTTTATTTTATATTTCTGATTTTAATGGTTTTTTAAAAAAGTCTGGTTTGTTAAAAAATGTTTTTCCGATCACAAAGTCATCATTTGGCGTTAAATTCCGCTTGCTAGGCGTCGGTACAATGTTTATTGTGCAAACAAAAGTTTGTCACGTAAACAAATGTTTGTGCAGGAGCGCGCCAATGACAGAACGTGAACTCGAAATTCTGGCCCTGATTAAAGCTGACCCATTGATCCCACAGCAAAAAATTGCTGATCAATTGGGCATAACCCGCTCTGCCGTTGCCGGTCATATTATGAACCTGACTCACAAAGGCGTGATCCGCGGCAAGGGCTATATCTTGGCAGAGAACCCCTATGCGGTGGTGATAGGCGGCGCCAATATGGATATTCTTGGTCGGCCGGCTTCCAAGCTACGGGTGGGGGATTCCAACCCTGGCAGTGTCAGTTGCTCACCCGGTGGTGTTGGGCGTAACATTGCCGAAAACCTGGCTCGCCTGGGTTCAGATACCCGGCTGGTGACGGCGATAGGCAAAGACGCTTATGGTGAAATGATCACCGCCCAGTGTCGTCAGGCCGGAGTCGATATGGGCAACAGTTTGCAGTTCGAAGACGCGGTGACCTCCACCTATCTTTCGGTACTGGATGGCGACGCCGATATGCATGTAGCCATCAATGACATGGCCATTCTTGAAAGATTGGGCCCTGAAGTGCTCAAAGGGCTGGAAGATATGCTGCGCCGCGCCGAACTTCTGGTGTTGGATACCAACCTTTCTGAAGCCGCCTTATCCTATCTTTTGAGCAACTTTCCTCAAGTTCCGGTATTTATTGACACGGTTTCCTGTGTCAAGGCGATGAAAATCAAGCCTTATCTCAACGCCATCCACACCCTCAAACCCAACCTCAAGGAAGCCGAACACCTCTCCGGCATCGAAATGCGCAGCAAAGAAGACTTAAGCGCCATCGCTAACTGGTTCCATGAACAGGGCGTCAAGCGGATCTTCCTCAGTATGGGCAGTGAAGGGGTATTTGTCAGCGATGGCGGTGAATCGCAGATGGTGAGCGCCAAGCAAGTGGAAATGGTCAACGCCAATGGCGCCGGAGATGCCTTCCTGGCCGGATTGGCTCACGGTTGGCTCAAGCAATGGCCATTGCTGGAAACCACAGAATTTGCGATGGCCGCGGCCCGGTTGGCGCTGTCTCATATCGCAACTATCAACCCCAATATGTCTGAAATCTCTGTAAACCGTATTATCAAGGAGTCGTTATGCTGAAGCAGTATCTGGATATTCATCCTGAAGTTCAAGCAGCCCTGGAACAAGGCAAGCCGGTGGTCGCGTTGGAATCGACCATTATTTCCCATGGTATGCCGTATCCGCAGAACGTTGAGACAGCGCTCAAGGTGGAGCAGATCATCCGTGATAACGGCGCTGTACCCGCAACCATCGCCATTCTCAAGGGCCGCCTCAAAGTGGGCATGAGCCGGGAAGAGATCAATTACCTGGGCAAGGCCGGTGAAGCCGTTATCAAAACCAGTCGCCGTGACATTCCCTTTATTGTTGCCAAAGGGGCAGACGGTGCCACCACAGTAGCTTCCACCATGATCCTGGCGGCAATGGCCGGTATTAAGGTGTTTGCAACCGGTGGTATCGGCGGTGTACACCGCGGCGCTCAGCAAACTTTCGATATCTCTGCTGATTTGCAGGAGCTGGCCAACACAGATGTAGCTGTGGTTTGCGCCGGTGCCAAGTCTATTCTGGATCTGGGCCTGACCCGTGAATATCTGGAAACGCAAGGCGTGCCTGTCGTTGGTTTTCAAACTGATAAACTGCCGGCTTTCTACACCCGCGAGAGTGACTTCGGTGTCGACTATCGCTTGGATCAGCCGGTAGAAGTGGCGGCCGCCATGAAGGCCAAGTGGGACATGGGTCTTAAGGGCGGGATGGTGATTGCCAACCCAATTCCCCATGAGCATGCGTTGGATAAAGCACTGATCGATGGCGCCATCGCCCGCGCAGTGGCTGAAATGGATGAGAAAGGCATAGGCGGCAAGGCTTCAACGCCGTTCCTGTTGGCCAAAGTTGCCGAAATTACCGAAGGTCACAGCCTGACTGCCAACATTGAGCTGGTATACAGCAATGCCAAGCTGGCGGCTGAGATTGCCCGCGAGTATGTGACCCGCTAATAAGGCGGCATTCAAGGTTACTTGAGCTAACTCAACCAACCCGGCGATTGCCGGGTTTCTTTTGAGATGACATATCGCCCCTGAGCCAAAGCATGCCAAAGCTCAAATCGGACAAATAGTGTCTTAAAAAGGGATTAATCCCGCCAAAGCCACTCAAGCCCCTTGCAGAGCCGGGGGCGAACTCCTATGATCCAGCGGTTTTCCATCCCGAGGCCCAAATATGCTTAACTCCCCGCTTAGCGAACATGCCAGTGAGCTGGTCATTGCGATTCTCAATCAGGTACTGACTCAAGGTGCGCCGCTGGACCGTGCCTACTCAAAGCAGTTTGCACCTGAGCGCCTCAAGCCTTGGGAGCAAGCCAGAATTGCTCTGGTCACCGGGGATATTTTGCGCCGTTTAAGTTATTACAGCTTTCTGGCCGATGTTGCACCTGAGCAAATTGAGCGTGAAGGCACCCGGCTCATCAACGCCTGGCATATGGCCAATGGCCTTGAGCCGCCGAAAATGCGCTACGCGCTGCAGATGGACAGTGAACTGCTTGAGCAGCGGATGGCGGAGGCCCAAGCACAGCCTGCGCTGCTCGATGGTTGCCCGCAGTGGCTCGAAGCGCTAGGGAGTGAACAACTGGGGGACAACTGGCCGGCCGAGCGCCACGCCTTGACTCAGGCCCCAAAACGTTATCTGCGCACCAATTTACTTAAGTGCAGCCGGGAAGAACTCAAGGCTCGTCTTGCCAAGGAAGGGGTGGAGACTTGTGAAGTCCCCGAGGTTGCCAGCGCTCTTGAAGTGATTTCCGATTCAGCGCTGTTTCGCACCGAATGCTTCAAGTCGGGCTGGTTCGAGCAGCAGGATGCCGGCTCGCAACATGTCGCCGAAGCCCTTGGGGTTGAACCCGGGATGCGGGTCATTGATGCCTGCGCCGGTGCCGGCGGCAAGACGTTGCACCTGGCCGCCAAAATGCAGGGCAAGGGACGATTACTGGCGATGGATGTCGAGCAGTGGAAGCTGGATAACCTTAAGCAGCGGGCCCGCCGCGCCGGCGCCCACAATGTGGAAACCCGGCTGATTGCATCAAGCAAGACCATCAAACGTTTGAAACTCAGCGCCGACAGAGTACTTTTGGATGTGCCTTGCTCAGGGCTTGGGGTGCTGAAACGCAACCCGGACACCAAATGGCGTGATACCCCTGAGCGCTTGCCGGTGCTGATGGAACTGCAGGAACATATTCTCGGCAGTTACAGCCGCATGGTGAAGGTGGGCGGGATCCTGGTTTACGCTACTTGCTCGATTATGCCGCAGGAAAACGAGCAGCAGGTAGCGCGTTTTCTGAAGCAGCAAAGCCATTTCCGCTTACTCGATGAGGAAACTATCAGCCCGGCCAAAACCGGTTTCGATGGCTTCTATCTGGCAAGAATTGAGCGGATAGCCGAGTAACAATCAGGCCTGTTTGAGTCATATTGACTTAAACAGGCGGTTTCACACCCGCCTCAAAAAGCATCTCAACAAAAAACGCGCCGACCACTCTTACCGGTTTGCCTAGTCTTGCCGCTTTATTCCCCCTGCAGGGTTAACAGCAAGCGGCGCCGACCGCCATTGTCTCTGTGCTCGCCAAGATAGATCCCTTGCCAAGTACCCAGTGCCAGTTGTCCGGCGCTGACAGGCAGCAGCAAACTGGTGCCCAGCAGGCTGGATTTAATATGGGCCGGCATATCATCGGCGCCCTCATAGGTGTGGCGAAAGTAAGGAGTATCTTCGGCCACGGCGTGATTGAACCAAGCCTCAAAATCCTGCCGCACTGTGGGATCGGCGTTTTCGTTGAGCGTCAGCGAGGCAGAGGTATGCAGCAGTTGCAGGTGCAATAAGCCGCAACTGACGTAAGGCATATCATCGAGAGCCTTGGCAATATCATCGCTTATTAAATGAAAACCGCGCCGCTTGGCGTTTAAGGTCAGTTGTTGCTGATGCCACATAGATATTCCTTAATGCGGGTGAGACTGGCCGCCATCTGAAAGCTTGCCATTAGATCACTGCGAATTTAAAAGCGGGCCTCTGATTTTAGGTCAGCGCCCGGCGAAACATTCTATCGTCTTTATGGGGGCGCCCCAAGATGCAAGGCGGTATTTACCCAGCGGACAGCCCATCATTAGCTGAAGAGATAGTGGGCGATTCAATTATCAAGTTTGATAACCAAGCCTGTATCGCGCCATGACCATCTCATTAATGAGAGTGATGAAAGAGGGGGATTAGAGAGAGTGATTGCAGATAAAACACAGATTGTTTGCTAAAATACCGGCCGCGAATTTACCCCTAGAGACCCAGGAGAAATACCCCATGGCCAGAGCTTGCGCCAGACACATTTTGGTTAAAACCCGTGAAGAGGCGGAAAAACTCAAGGCTCGTATCGCCAAAGGGGAAGATTTTGGCAAGCTGGCGAAACAATACTCTCAGTGTCCTTCCAAAAAACGCGGCGGCGATCTCGGAGAGTTTGGCCCAGGGCAGATGGTCAAGGCGTTCGATCAAGTGGTGTTCAAAAAGCCTGTGCTGGAAGTACATGGCCCGGTCAAAACCCAGTTTGGTTTTCATCTGATCCAGACGATTTATCGTAATTAAGCTAAAGCCTGCTGCGGTTTCTGGCAAAGGCTCGATAGCACTGAGCCGGATCGCCGGCCAAAGTTTTACAGGCCGTGACTTCATCTTTCAGGTCGACAAAGTCTTCCAGCAGCTTCTGCAACTGCGTGGGCGGCAGCTGAATTAAATTGATGTCCGGGTACAGACTGAGGCCGCGCTTTATCATGGCGGCTGAGGGAGCGACCCTCAGCACATCAGGATAGCCTAACTGTTTCAGCTGCTTGGCTATCCGGCCATAACCGCATCCAAAGTCCAGTATTCTGGCATCGGGTTTCACCAACAGGCGGAAGCGCTGCACATCGATTTCCAGATTGAAATTGACCTGGTTGGCAATCTTATACCAAAGCGGCGCCGTCATTGCTTATCTTCATCAATAATGGAAACTTTATTGTTGAGGAACAAAGAGTTGGGCACCAGATGCGTCACGCCTTCATCCTTTACCGTAATATAACGCAGGTTGAGATCCACCACAGTCCCCTTGGAGCCGGTAATATCGATTTTATTGCCCAGCTTTATCGGTTTATAGAGCACTATCATAATGCCGGCAATCAAGTTGGATATGGCGTCTTTGAGGGCAAAACCCAGCGCAAACCCGGTGAGCCCGAGTCCGGCAACCAGGGCGCCAACATCAAAGCCCAACTTGGATAAGGCCAAGACGGCACCGATAAATATCAGTACCACGCGCTGGGAGTTGGAGATCAAGCGAAACGATTCGCTGGCCGCCGAGTCAAAGCGGGTCGCCACTTGTTTCAGGAAACGGTCGATAACCAGGCTGACCACCACAAATACGGCAAACACCAGGATTGCCTGCATGACATTTTCATTCATTTTTTGCTCCGAATAACAACTTTTTTTCTTTGTATATCAGGTCTGGCTCGAAAATGCGGGCCATGGCGTGATTAAGTCAACAAGGCGCCACAGGCTAGCCAAACTTGGATCGGGAAACAAGTCGAGCTTATTTTTTAGCCGGTTAACGTCAAGGGGACGGTTTTGTTGTTTAGCTCAAGGTATTGGCCACTAGAGGAGGTTATAAGGGGATACTCTTGTTCAGGAAAGCAACGATGAAAGCTATCTCCGAGGCTAAACGGTATTTGCTGTTGTTTTTGTTCCCATTATTGTTGTTATTGTTGTCCTCGGAGCTGTTGCTTCGGCCCGTTACCAATGTCATAGTTCAAAATCAGTCAGCCATCATGATGAAGTATTTGACCAAGAGAGCACAGGCGATAAACAGCATCATTGAACATCAAGTGTCCCAGTTCCATTTTGATTGCGGTCCAACCGATGCACAACTCTTGAGAGCTCCGGAATACTACAACCGTTATTTTCGGATCATAGGGGTCAAGAATTCTGCCGGGGTAGGCTGCAGTTCACTGGGTATCGATTTCGAACTGCCAGACTTACCTAAAGAACCTCTCACTGGGCAGCAATTTGGTTTGAGTCAAACCAAGGCTATGTATGGGACAGATCAAGAGCTTTTGCTTTATTTCAGACGCGACAACAATCTCGCTTATTGGGTCTTGGATAGCAGTTGGATCCGGGAGCTTATCAGCCTGCCCTGTTCCGATTGTTATTATCTGGAGTTGCAACATCTCGCTCCCGGGCTTGAACAAGTCAGTTTTGAAAGGGGAAATCGGGAGGTTCCCAGAGAGCATCATGTTCACTATCTGTACGTCAAAAATTTAAAACAACAGGTTGAGTTAAGACTGTGGTTTGGGCAAAAGCTACATCAATATGCCTGGAAACAGATATTTGCTTACGGGGTGCCTTCAAGCCTGTTGCTTGGGCTGCTTTTGGTTGCAGGCTATTCATTTTATCTCAATCGGCATTGTTCCCTGGAAAGTATGCTCCGGAAAGGAGTCGTTAATCAGGAGTTTGTTCCTTTCTATCAGCCGATAATGGATGTTCGTCAGGGAAAGTTGGTCGGTTATGAAGTGTTGGTGCGCTGGAAAAAAGACAAGGAGTTTATTTCCCCGGCCGCCTTTATCGAACATGCCGAAAACTGTGGTTTGATCATTCCCATTACCGAATCATTGTTGCAGCAAGTGTTGCAGCATTTGCCCGAATTGGAGTCCAATGCTTGGGTCAGTATCAATCTGGTTGCGGCCCATCTGGAGCGAGGGCATCTCAGTCGCTTATTGGAGCAAAACAACTGGCCCGAACCCGGACGCTTGAAATTTGAAGTCACCGAGCGTTTACCCATTGCCGACATAGAAACGGCCAAACAGGAAATCGCGAAGCTGAGCGCACGTGGCTATGGCTTTACGATTGACGACTTTGGTACCGGATATGGCGGATTCAAGTATATTCAGACCTTGGGGATTGGCAGTATCAAGGTAGACAAGATGTTTACCGACACCATAGGCACCAACGATCTTAAACTGGATGTGCTCAATGCCATCATAGCTTTTGGCCTGGAGTCGGGACTTGAAACCATAGTGGAAGGTGTGGAGACGGCGCAGCAGTTGGCTTACCTCAAGAGTCGGGGGGTCTATCTGGTTCAGGGGTACTACTTTGCTTGCCCTATGCCGGTTGAAGAATTGAAAAACGTCATTTGAACAATGGCAGATAAAGATGTTTTACTTGTTCAGAAGTTATATCGTCCCGTCGTTGTGTAGCGAATAAGGAGCGTTGTGAAGCCCGCAGCCCCCGAACTGGCCAGCGATTATTACCTTGGCAATTTTGAGCTCTTGTTGGAGGGTTGCTCCCGCTACCTGGATATTTTGCCAGACGAACTGACCAAGTTACGTTCGGCATACCTTGGCTGTTCCAAGGTCTCACGGATGTTATTGGTGCGGCTCTTGTCCCGCAAGGGCGAGTGGTTTCGCGCCGATAAGCTTAACTACCCGGAAATAGGAGAGCTTACCCCCGCGATAAGGGGCCTCAAGCTAGCCGGGCTTATCGATACCGCTTCAGTGCCGGAGCCTGAAACCTGGCTCAAAGGAGTCACTCTCACCGAGCTGCGCTCGGCGCTGCTTACATTTCAGCAGCGCCAGGATGATATGGCTGCACTTGGCCAGTTGAATATCGCCCGCAGCTCCAAAGAGACTCTGAAACAGGCCATATTGGCTCTCGAACCTCATTACTTACCGCCGCTGTTAAGCCGATTGAATGCAAGCCTTGACATCGATTGGTTAGCGCTTAAATGCCAACCACTGCTCGACGCCTTGTTGCTACTCTACTTTGGCAATCGCTATCAGGATCTGAGCCAGTTTGTACTTAGCGATCTGGGTTTACAGCGCTTTGAAGTTACTGTGTTGGACAAGGCTCACCGTGCCTATGATAGCCCGGAGCAGCTGGGCACAGCATTGGCATTACGTCTTTTGAGTCAACAGTTAGATGAGTCGCTGCTAGGTAGACAACCGCTGGATATTCCGTTACTGCTTGAGCAAATCAATGCCGTTTCCCCTATGCCCGAGGTTAATCCCTTGCTTGAGCGGCGCCGACAAAAACTACTGACTCTGATAGGCCGCGAAGCCGAAAGACAGGGGCAAACTTCCCTGGCCATCAGTGTCTATTCGCAGTGTGAAGATTGGCTGGCGAGGGAGCGCCTATGCCGCTGCTTGGAAAAACAGGCTCAATGGCAGCCGTTGACGCATGCGCTGCTGCACCTTTGTGAGCTGGCCGCTAATGAAAGCCACTGGCAAATCATTGAGCGCATTGGTAAACGTCTTTTTAAAAAGCGGCCTGTTGGCAAAGGCCTTCCTGGTTTACCGCTGCCGGACGACGACGAGGTGTTAGACTCATTGGCGTTAAGGTTGCAAGCAATTCGCGAAAATATGCTGGCTAAAATAACTGCGCCGCCAGCGATAGCTCTGCAACTCTCTCCCAATGGTGAGCGGGTCGAATCATTGGTGGCAGCGCATTTTGAAGCTCACGGCTATCAAGTATTTTTTCTCGAGAATACTCTGCTCTGTGGCCTCTTTGGCCTGGCCTTTTGGGACATTATTTTTGCGCCCATCAAGGCGGTATTCGATAACCCGTTTCAACGCAGTCCGCGGGACATGTTCACCGAGGCGTTTGTCAGTCGCCGGCAAGAGGCCATAACGGCGCGTCTCGATGAAATCGCTCGGGAGCCCGCTGCGGTTATTTGGCGCCATTTTCAGCAAAAGCAGGGACTGGCAAACGATTGGGTTTACTGGGAAAACCTGCCGCAACAGGTACTAGAGCTGACACTGGCGGCACTTTCCGGGCCGAAACTCGTTCGCGTGTTTCAGCGTATGCTTGGCGATCTCAAACATTACCGCAGTGGTCACCCGGATCTGGTATTGTTTGACCCCCAAGGTCGTATCAGCTGGCTGGAAGTCAAAGGCCCGGGCGATAAGCTGTCCGATCACCAAATATACTGGCTCCACTTCTTGAATGACTTGGTGGGAGCGCAGGTTTGCCATGTCAGTTGGTCACCTTAAACCGTGGGGCTGTGAACTCGGTTCGGGTTGTTCTGTGTTTCAAGGCCGTCTGGTTCCAGGGCGGTTGGCCACCGGGGATCTTTGCTTAACGTGCTGGTGAGACACTGTTTGATGGGCAAAACCTTTCAAAACCTCAGTGTTATTTCGAGTCAGTTTTTCTTGGGGTCGCATTTCGCTTGGAAGTTCAGTTGCTCTCATTGCTTTTAACGGATACTTCCCCTAGGCTGCCAGATTTTGACCTCCAAGATTAAGGATACAGGGATGGCAGTCAAAACCATCTTTTACGCTTCGACCTTGTTATTGATGAGCTCGAGTGCCTGCGCTATTCAAGGCAGTATGACAGAGGAAGATGCCAAACAGTTGGCTGGTGTGTGGCAAGGAACCTTGGGAAAAACGCAAGTCCGCGCCTGCTTCAACGAATATGGTGATTCCGGCAATTATTACTATATCAAGTATCTAAAGCCTATCAGCCTGAAATTTAAGGATGACCATTTCCAGGAGCGTGACGATACCGGTCGCTGGCAAATCACACTTCAAGATGGACAGCTCGAAGGACTTTGGTATTTGGCGCAAGGAGATAAGACCTTGCCTATCAACCTCAGGAGAGTCTCAGCCTTTGATAACGCTACAGACTGTAGCAGCGAAGCCTATAATCTGGCGTTGGAAACCCAACCCAAGCTTAAGCGTGGTGCCTGGCAGAGTTTTAACCATGCCTTGGAGTTTCGGGAACTCACCTATGGTGGCGAAGTGGGGCTTGAATTTCGCGGTCAACAGCTCGGGTTGAACAAAATCAATCACTGGCTTAAGCAGCGTCTCACCAGCCCTGAGTTACTCGAGCATTATTATCAAACCCGCAGAGACTTTCTTGGGCGCATGGGCACGGCATTTAGCGATGAAACGGGTGTAGAGGTCAGCTTTGCTAACGATAACTGGCTTAGTGTCAGATTCTATCGCTGGGCCGCAGGGTATGGCGCCAGCGGAATATCAATTAACTTTACCAATTTTGATCTTAATACGGGGGAGCGGTTTCATCCTTGGCAGTGGTTTTATGATGTTGATCCAGATCAGCAGACAAATCAGCTACCGTCTTTACTGCAGGCCAAGTGGTTCCCAAAGGGCACGGAGGCCGATCCCGAATTTGACTGCGATAGCACAGAATATGGTGCAAAGGGCTATTATCACTTAACCTTGGAAACCCAAAATGGACAAAGTGGTCTTAAGTTCTGGGAGTTTCCTCGCGGTAACGGCTGCGAGCATGAATTCTTTTTACCTTTATCTGACCTGAAGCCTTATATCAATCAAACAGGGCGTCAGCAACTGGGATTAAAATAGTCGAGATTAAATTCATCGGAAGTGAAGTAATTTTGTTTATAAGGCAATTTATTCGATGCTTTGTCAAACATTGGCCAGGCAATGGTCTGGCCGACTTTTCATAGGCGAGCAAATTGTGCTGAGGTTTAACCTCGTGACTCACCTTGACTCTCTTAATCGGGGTAGATAAAAAATAGCATGGGCTGAAGGGAAGCCATTTCATCGAGAACAAGGAGAGTGTGATGCAAGGATTAAAGGGATTTTTGTTGTCTTCTCTGTTGGCATTGCTGGTGGGTTGCAGTTGGGCGGCCTTGGCGGGCATTGTTGGATTACTGCTGTTGCCTTCCATGTTTCCATCCAAGGGTTGGTTGGATCTGACCTATATGTTGGTGGGGGCTATTTTGATGCTACAAGCATTGATCGCCGGATGTTGGGCCGGTTGGTTGAGGGGGAGCGGGGTATTGATTCGGCAAACGGTAACCCAAAATGCCTTTTGGAAGACCAACTTGTCTATTGCCATTGGAATGTTGCTGTTGTTTGCGTTATTGCATTAGTTTTCTGTATCCGGCAAGGGTAAGCTTGGTCATCGAGTGGACCGTTAACACCCGCTTAAAATATCCTTAATCATATTGTTTTTTAATTGTTTGCGGGCTGTGAGTCTACTCACGTTTTGGGTTATCTTCGGCGGCAATAGTCGGCAAAATGGTAAGATCCTCTTTTCCTTATTATTGTCTGTATTGGTGGAGTGCCATGCGTAGTTTATGCTCTTGGAGTTTGGTTCTTTGTCTGTCGTTACTGGCTTCGGGTTGTTCATTGCTTGAGGTGAAATTGGAAAGCGGTATTGAGCCGCTGCCGCAGGAGCAGTTGAGCATGCGGGTATTTACCCGGGAATATGCCAGCAGCTTTTTTGCTGGAGTAGAACAGAGCGCCGATCTGATACTGCAGCGCTCTGATGATCTGCAGATCCAATCCAATGCCCTGATGTGGAAAATTAATGCCGAACAAACACTGGGACAAACCATTTTTCAGGTGTCGCCGGTAGCCGCTATGATAGACACTTGGGCATTTACTGCCCAGATGGCACAGTTTTTTGAGTCCGGTAATGGTAAGGCATTGTTTGGCGAGCAAACGCAACTGGCAGCCAACACCAGTCAACAACTGTTGGCTGATTATGAGCGCCGCATGCAAGGGTTGATGAGTAAAGCCGATTTTACTGCCAATCAGCAGTTTATCCGCGAATATGCCATGGCCCACCCGCTGTTTGATGTTAGTTTTCCGCGGGTCTCCGCGTTTAACGACTGGTTGAGCTTCCGTAAGATCGGCGAGTTTGATGCTGTGACTACCTTCGGCAGTGTGCCTGAGGTGATGAGCGATATGTCCGACCGTATGGCCATGCTGGCGAGCCAAACGCCAAAACTGCTTGGCTGGAAGGCAGAACTGTTTGCCCTTCACTCTAACATCAACTCAAAAGAGGTCCAGCAAACCCTAAAAGACATCAGCGAAACCTCGGCTAAATTTCAGAAGCTGATGAATGAAAGCCCGCAGTTAATGTCTGAGCTGGCAGTGGATCTGCGCCGCGAGCTGACGCCGCTGTTGGCACAATTGGATGCCAGTGCCGAGCGCAATCTGGCGCAACTGTCGGTTGAACGTCTGGCATTGGAAAAAATGGTGGAACGTGAGCGCATTGCGCTGGAACAGATGGTGGATAGAGAGCGCCAGGCCGTGACCAAAGAAGCCGACGCGCTGGTGCAACGTACTGTGACTCAGGTGTTTGAAGAGCTCACTGGCGTGATTAAAAGCCTGATCCTCTATATTGTGCTGTTCTTGCTGGTAGTGTTCTTTGCGCCACTGGGCTTGGGTGTTTGGTTGGGCAAGCGTATCGGCTTGAAACAAGCCAGTATGACGAAGCAATAGTCAGTCAAATGGTGGCAAGTGTCTTATAGTGAGGCGCAGAAGGTAGCGTAAGTTGTATTAGTCGCAAGAGGGTGTTAACGCGCGGCTTAGGACTTCAAACAGATACTTGCCACCACTTTTCAGCCCAACCGTCCGAGGGTATTCGCAGGGCTGGTTACTTATTTCTACAGATCAGCTTAACGTGTGCCTGCAGTTTCTTTAGGGCCCGAGGACTTATTCGCACCTTCCTTAGCTGTATTAGCTCATGTGTAGACTTGATGAAACCATGGGTATTTCGGTTATAGTCTGTTTTAATTAGATGACTTTTTTACCAAACTTATCCATTTTGCAATTGCATTTAGGACAAGTCCAACCACCCCACATCAGTTGACTTATATTTTGGGGTATACGAATTTTCGGCATTATTTCGCCGCATTCTGGGCAGTTGATCTCATGTAAATTTATATCCATTTTAGACTGCTTGTTTTCAGTCATGGTGTTCTCCTTTTAAATTATTTTTGTGTTGATTTTTTGGGAACTGGCATGCCAGCCGTCCTTGTGGTAGCCGCATGTTATAACTGGTTGAATCGCCTTTAAAGTAACCAAGTCATCTTAACAAAACAAGAGGTCTTATCTGCCTGGATAGTTTAACAGTAAGCCGGCACAGGTTTTATTGGCGAGATAGCAGTAGTAAGAAAGGATAGAGGAAAGGGCCAAAGGCATTATTGAAGCGATAGCCCTTGGCCTTAAGTTTTACAAGTGCAGTTCAACACAGATAGCGGCGCCGCTTTGCTTGGGCAGGTTTAATCTGTGATTAACTCGAGTTGCATCAATAGCATATCTTCACCGTCTATGATCCGGGTATCCTGGCTGTGGCAGTGGGGACAGATGACGGTGCGCTCTTCTGGGGTGCTTTGCTGCCGGCATTGGTTGCAGGATAGCGTCAGCGGCGCTATGTCGATATCGAGCACGGCGTCGTGGCAGACACTGTGCTCACGAAAGGTGTTGAAGGCGGTGCGAACCAACTCAGGCTCAACGCCGCTCATGGCGCCTATCTTGATGGCGACCCGGGCAATGCCCTTGGCGCCGTGCTCGGCGGCGAGTTGCTGGCACTGCTCCATCAGGGCACTGACGATAGAGTACTCGTGCATCAACAGATCCTCGGCAACAGCTCGCCCTGTGGCAGATCCAAATAACGGCGACTGCCCCAGGCCGATTCCAGTACCACTTTACCCGGATGTTGTTCGCCTACTTCGCCTATGATGCAGGCCTGATCGCAATGACCGAAGCGGCGCATGATTTCGACCGCGCCTTCGGCGAGTTCGCGGGGCAGGGCGATGACAAAGCTGCCTTCGTTGGCGAGATCCCAGGGCTCAAAACCGTAGAGTTCACAGACGCCGCGTACCTCATCACAGACGGGAATAGCGGTTTCTTTGAGGGTAATGCCCTTGTTAGAGGCCTTGGCCCACTCGTTGAGCACAGCCGACAAGCCGCCGCGGGTGGCGTCACGCATGGCGTGGATCTCCAGATTGGCGGCAATCAGTTGCTCCACCACATTCCAGAGCACGGCGCAGTCTGAGCTGAGTTCAGACTCCAGCTCCAGCCCTTCTCGGGCACTCAGGATGGCGGCGCCGTGACGGCCTATGTCCCGCGAAAGCAAGATGGCATCGCCGCTTTTGAGCGCATGAGCCGAAATGCCCGGCTTGAGAATACGGCCCACCCCTGAGGTGTTGATGAAAATGCCGTCGGCGCAGCCTTTGGGCACTACTTTGGTATCGCCGCAGACGATGCGGGCTCCGCATTGAGACAGGGCATCGGCCATGCTGGCGACTATCTGTTTCAGACGGCTGATTTCAAAGCCTTCCTCTATGATAAAACCACAGCTTAAATATTGCGGCTCGGCGCCCATCATAGCTAAGTCGTTGACTGTGCCGGCAATGGCCAGCTTGCCGATGTCGCCACCTTTGAAGAACAGCGGCGCTACGGTAAATGAGTCTGTGGTAAAGGCGCAATCGCCGCCAAGATGCAAACAGGCGGCGTCTTCTTCGCGTCTGAGAATGGGGTTGTCGAAGGCATCGAAAAACAGCTTGTTGATAAGCTCAGCCATTTCCCGGCCACCGCCGCCATGGCTCAGTTGTACTCGTTTATCGGACATCAGTTTACTCCGGCATATCTGTAATAGGCATTGCAGGCGCCTTCAGAGCTGACCATGCAACTGCCGAGCGGTGTTTGTGGGGTGCAGCCGCGGCCAAATACTTTGCAATCCTTGGGATTGGCCATGCCACGCAGAATATCGCCGCATTGGCAGGCCTTGTGATCGTCTATCTGTTTCACCGGCAAGCGTTCGGCAAAGCGTTGTTCGGCATCCCTGTGACTGTATTCGGGTTTCAGCATCAGTGCCGAGTCGGCAATGGGGCCAAGGCCGCGCCAACGAAAACTGGGGCGTACCTTAAAAAATTGCGCTACCTTTTGCTGCGCCAAGAGATTGCCCTGTTCGCTGACGGCGCGTTGATACTGGTTTTCCAGTTCACAGCGACCGCTGACTTTCTGTTTGACCAGCGCGAGGATGGATTGCATGACATCCACAGGCTCGAAGCCCGAGACCACCACAGGGGTGTGATAACGTTCCACCGCCGGGCGATAGATGCGGGCGCCGCTGATAACGCTGACGTGGGCCGGGCCGATAAAGGCGTTGACCTTGGTCTCGGGGTGGCTCATTACCGCATCTATTGCCGGTGGTACCAGCACATGGTTGATATGAAACAAGAGGTTACTAAGGCCCTTGGCTTCGGCTTGCTCCAGCAGTACCGCCGTCATCGGCGTGGAGGTTTCAAAACCGATGGCAAAGTAGACTATGGTCTTGTCCGGGTTATCGGCGGCGATTTTCAGCGCATCGAGCGGGGCATAGACGGCGCGGATATCATGACCTTCGGCGCGCACCGAGGCGAGCGAACCTTTGGAGCCGGGAACCCGGATCATATCGCCCAGGGTCACCAGTATCACATCATCGAGGCGGGCGAGGGCGGCGGCCTGATCTATCCGCTCTTTGGGCATGACACATACCGGGCAACCCGGGCCATGAATGAAATGGATATTTTCCGGCAGCAGCTGCAGCAGGCCATATTTCATTATGGTGTGGGTGTGGCCGCCGCAGACCTCCATGATATTGAGCGGCTCAGCCAGCTTGGGAGCCAGCGCGGCGATTTCCTCGGCCAGATTACGGATAGTGGCCGGGCAGCGAAAGCCGTCGTACAGCTGCTTGAGTTCAAGCTCTGCCATCTTCCGCCTCCAGTTTGGCCGCTATCTCACGGTACAGCGCCAGGCTCTCGGCGGCAGATTCGGCATCTATCTTGTTCATCACAAAGCCGATATGGATAAGCACATAGTCACCAATGGCAAGCGGTTCATCCAACAGATGGCAGCTCACTGTGCGTTTAACCCCCAGGGTCTCCACGGTAACGCTCTGGCTTTCGGGGTGCAGCTCCACTACCTGGGATGGGATAGACAAACACATCAGCGGGCCTCCTTAGTGCGCTCGGCAAAGGCGGCGAGCTGCTTATCCAGCCACTGGGCGACCCGGGTCAAACTGGCGGGATCTTTGGTAGAGACTTCCAATACCTCGGCCTTGGGGTTGAGCTTACTCACCTGGGCACGGGCCTCGGCGACATCAAAGTCAAAGTAGGGCAGCAGATCGCACTTGGTCAGCAGTACCAGATCGGCGCGGTGGAACATTACAGGATATTTTTCTATCTTGTCGTCGCCCTCGGGGATGGAAACCAGCACAATATTCATGTGGGTGCCAACATCATAGCTGGCCGGACACACCAGGTTGCCGACGTTCTCGACAAAGCAGATATCCATGTTGTCGAGCGCTTGCTGGTGCAGGGCACCGTGCACCATAAAGGCATCCAGGTGGCAGGCGCTGCCGGTTTGGATCTGAATCGCTTCTATACCCTTGGCCTTGAGGCGGTCGGCATCCCGCGAGGTTTCCAGATCGCCTTCAATGACGCAGTACTTTTTGTCTGTATAGGCACCAAGATGCTCCAGCAGGCTGGTTTTGCCACTGCCGGGGCTACTCATGATATTGAAGGCCATCACCTTGTGGGATTCGAAGTGTTCACGGTTGTGCTGGGCTTCGATATCGTTTTTGTCGAGGATCTTGTGGATCACCGACAGTGTCTTGCTGTCGTTCAGCTGTGGGTTGGTGTGTACTGTGCCCTGGCTATGAGAATGGCTGTGAGAGTGCTCATGGGAATGGCCATGAGAGTGACTGTGACCGTGATTGTGATCGTGACTGTGAGAATGACCATGCTCGTGAGAATGATGCCCGCCGTTGCCCCTGGGCAGTGAACATCCGCAATCTTTACACATAATGAACTCCCTTTGGTTCCTTAATCTGAGCATGCGCCGCTTTGGCGGCAGATGCCTTGATATCAATCAGTAATTTCAACGTTCGACCAGGCTCTGTGTGAGCCCGGGTTGATGTAATCCATACCAGAGCTGCCCGAGGGCGATACCGCCATCATTGACCGGCACCAGGCCGGGTTTCAAGCGGTGAAATTCAAGCCGGGCGAGTTCCCGGTGGCAGTATTCACTGAGAAGCCTGCTTTGAAACACGCCGCCGCTCAGTACCAGCGGCAGATCTTCTATTCCTTCGGCCTTGAGCCAGTTACGGGCCTTGAGCGCCGCGGTAATAATCCCTTTGCCTATGGCTCGAATAAAGGCCAGCGCCAGCAGTTCACTGTCCGGCTCGGTGCGCCAGGCTTGCAGTAGCGCCGAAAATAGCGGTGCACTTTGCCACTGCCCAAGCACCAGCTCGGCGCGAGTGTTTGTCGGTTCGAGCTTAAGTTCAAGCTTCAGCTCTAAGCCTAGCTTCTCGGCGCCTTGCTGTTTCCCGGCGGCAATGGCTCTGCGGGCAAGGGTTTCCAGGATAATCCCGGCTTGGCCTTCATATTGGCTGAGTCTCAAGTTCGCCAGCATAGCGGCGGCGGCATCGAATAAACGGCCGATGGAGTGGCTCTTGGGACCTATGCCACCGCTGGCGAGCTTGCCAAGGTTGGCCAGCTTGGCTGCAGGCTCGGCGGCAAAGACCGCCAATTGCTGCAACTCTTCAATACCATGGTTTTGCAACAGCAGGCTATAGAGTAGGCGCCAAGGCTCGCGAATGGCCTGCTCGCCACCGAGCAGTGTCATCGGGCTCAGGGTTGCCAGGCGCTGAAAGCCCTGACAATCTGCCAGCAGCAGTTCGCCGCCCCAGAGCTGGTTGTCATCTCCAAGCCCTGTGCCATCAAAGCTGAAGCCCAGCACCTTGCCGCTGTAATCATTGGCAGCCATCACCGCCAGCAGATGGGCGAAGTGATGTTGCACCTCAAGCTGCCGAGCACTTTGCCGCTCGGCCCAGCGGCTGGAGGCGTAGTCGGGGTGTTTATCGCGGATGATGGCCTCGGGTTCAAAGCGGTACAGGCGCTGGAAACTCTGCAAAGTGCGCTCGAAATAGCCTTCAGCCTCAACACTGAAAAGATCGCCGATATGGGGGCTGAGATAGAGCTGATTACCGATATTGAGCGCCAGGGTGTTTTTCTGTTGTGGGCCCACGGCCAGCAGTGACGGCAGCTTGTTGGAGCAGTTGTCTCTAGAGTCCTTACTCGCCAAGCTCTTGCTTGCTTTGTTCATGCTCGCCAAGCTTTTGCTTACTATGTTCATGCTCGCCAAGCTCTTGCTTGGCAGGCTCAGCGGTGCATAACCGCGGGCGAGACGCAGTATTTGCAGTTCATCATCCAGCATCTGCACCACAGAGTCGTCACAACCGTTGATGATGGGGCGGTTATGATCCAATACTGCATCGACCACAGCCAGAGGCGGCTTGCCGAGTTGCTGCAGCACCTCGTCGCCGTCTGTGATAATCGGCTCACCGGAGCGGTTGGCACTGGTGGCCACCAGCGGCCGCTGCAGACCATCGAGCAGCAGGGTGTGCAGCGGCGTATAGGGCAGGAACAAACCCAGCCGGTCGATATCAGGGGCTATGGCGCTGCTGAGTGCCGGAGCGTCAGCCTGGTGTTGCTTCTTGCCCATAAGCACTATTGGCCGCTCTTGACTACTGAGCAGTTGCCATTCGGCGCTTGAGCCTTCGGCATACTGTTTGGCGAACTCGACTGAGGGCATCATCAGTGCCAGCGGCTTGGCCGGGCGGCACTTGCGGCGCCTAAGTTCAGTGACTGCGTCATGATTACCGGCATCACAGATCAGATGAAAGCCCCCTAGGCCCTTGATAGCGAGGATTTTGCCCTGTTCGATAAGGGCAATGGTTTGCGCCAGCGCTTGCTCTCTCTTGGCGAGGGTTTCGCCGCCTGCGCCACGCAGTGTCAGCTCGGGGCCACATTTTGGGCAACTGACCGGCTGGGCGTGATAGCGCCTGTCCATAGGGTCTTCATAGGCTTGGCGACAGGCATCACAGAGCGCAAAGCCCGCCATGGCGGTATTGTGTCTGTCGTAGGGCAGGTTGCGGATAATGGTGTATCTGGGGCCACAGTGGGTGCAGTTGGTGAAGGGGTAACCGAAGTGGCGATTATCGGGATCGCGTATCTCGGCCAGGCAGGCATCGCAGCTGCTCTTGTCGCTGCCCACAGTGACTATGGCCGCCGCTTGCCCCGCACTGCTGTGCGCTATGGTGAAATCCTGTAAGTCCTGCACTTGGGCATGGCTGACGGTGAGTTCATCAATGCGGCACAGCGGCGGGCGCTCGGTATCGAGCGCGGCTCGAAAGCCTGCCAGCGCCATCTCCGGACCTTGCACCAATATGCTGACGCCCTGGCCATCGTTGAGCACATGGCCCGTGAGCTGAAAGCGTTTTGCCAACTGGAAAATCCAGGGGCGAAAACCCACCCCCTGGACTATGCCTTTGATATTGAAGCTTTGGGCAACAAGCGCTGTCATCAGCGCCTCCTTTGCCTGAGCCAAAGTGCGCCGGCGGCGAGCAGGGCGCCGTCGAGATCGAGCAGCTGACTGGCCGCCAGCGGGAAGTTTTTGCCGATGCGGATGGCGATTCTCTTGCTCAGAACCGGGTTGACCATGGCGCTGCCGGCCAGAAACACACAATCTATGCCAACGCTGAGATCCAGATGCTCGACCCAGTTGGCCAGATAGTCGGCCAGTGAATCCTGGGCGGCGAAGCAGAGCTTGGCGGCATCTGTGTCGCCGGCGAGGCGGAAACTCATGACAGTGCCCAGCGTTTTGCACCAGTTAAGGCCGCGCACCGCTTCGCCTTTGGCCAAGGGGTAATCGATTCGCGGTGCGTTGGCGCCCTTGTAACTCATGGCGGCGGCGATAAAGGCATCTTTAAGCTCAGTGGCCGACTGACCCTGCTGCCCGAGGCCACTGATGATGGCGATAACGGCCCATAGCGCATCCAACCCGGGGAAGGCGGATGGCTCGCGACTGCCAAAATCCAGCAGGCGGTTATAACACTCGGGGAATTGGCTTTTGAATTTTTGCACCACAGTGCGCTGCGGGCTTTGCTCCAGTGCGTGTACTATCTCATAGCCGCTGGCGGGCAGTTGAGTTAGCTCAAAGAAGCACTCTTGTTCGCCGTCCTTATCCAGATAGCGTATCTGAGATGGATTCGAGCCGCTGAAATAGAGCAGCGCGGCCTTTTTTATACCGGAAAATTCGGCCTGCAGCCCATTGAAGGCACATTCGGCGCCGTGCTCGGCGGACACTTGCCAGATATTCGCGTCATTTTCCGTGGCGGCTCTCAATACAATTTGCGGCTCTTTTTTGTTGCCCTGGTTTTGAACGGTCGCCACTGATTTGCCGAACCTTGCCTCATCGTGCAGGGTTTCCGGCAAGGCATGGCCTGAGCTTGCCTTACTCAGCCGCGCCTGCTGAGCATAAAGCGGCAGATAGTGACCGGCTATCCAGCTAAGTTCCACACGGGATGGCTGGGATAACTCGGTGGCAAACAGATAATCGCAGCCCTTGATACGCAAATACTCGCAGATGATCAGCAGCAGTCTGCTATCGGCAAACGCCACTGAGTACAAGGGCTGTGTGAGCCTGGAATGCTGCGAGCAGGGCCTTAACCGCAGCGCAGGTTTTTCCATCGAAGAAAGCGCCAACACCTCGGCATCGGTCAGCAGGAAGTGGGCGTTGAGGCTATTGGGATTGCAGCAGATAAGTGTTTGGCCGCTGGGTATGCCCTGAGGCATATCATCTTGTTTGAGACTCAGTTTTAGGCGCCGATTGCCGCTGTCGGTGAGCGTGAGCGATTTGCCCTCAAGCAGTTGCTCGGCCATGGCGCGGATATCGCTTGGCTGCAGGGCGCAAAGCGCCGGCTTGGTCAATACCGCCTCTTCACCGTGGCAATGGGGGCAGGGCAAACGGATATTGGCAAAATCAGGGTGTTGGTTATCGCCCAAACGTGGCTGGCAGTGCTGACAAAACGCCAGGCTCGGCCGAGTGGCTGCATTGGGAAGTACGTCGGTTAAAGCCAGTGGTGTGGCGGCGCCGAGTCTTTCCTCTGCCAGTAAAATACGTGAGTCCAGTAAGCTGGTGCTCAAGAGAAAATCACCCGCAATCTCATCGGCGAGCTGCTCAAGCTCACTCTGGCTCCCCTCGGCTTCGAGAATATATCGCCAGATGATCCTTGGCGCCTGATGATTCTGCTCCAGGGCGGCATCAGTGCTTTGCTTGGCCGCAGATTTCAGCGGCAACAGGGCGACAGTGATATTCAGCTTATCGTAATTAAGATATTGGTTACATAAATGCCCATACCAAGGCTGCTGCGAGGCGCAGTCAAATTCGAATCTAACGAGTTTCATGGGATGTTTCCGGCAGTTTGTCTTCTTCATCGACCGTTGCAGTTACAGACAGCTTTGGGCGATAGGAGTGGGGAATAAGGGCTTCTATGTCTGTGTTACCGGTTTTTTGGCATTGCCAGCCAAGGTGCTGCAGATAGTTGATAAGCGTGGTTTCCATCAAGGGCACGGCGGCGGCAATTTGCGGTGTGAGCCCAAGGGTCATGGGTTCAATCACGGTTGGGGTGATCCCAAGTACCATGGTGTGGGGCCTGTCGCCAAGCATCTCCATCATGATCAGGGTTTGCAGCATTTCCACTTCGTGAGCGCTGCCTTGCCAGTCGATTTCAGGCGGAGCCTTATCGAAGTCGAAGAAATAGACTTCGCCGGGTTTGGCGCCTGCGGCATTGACGGTATCGACCAAGAGCAAAGCGTCGTACTTGGCGATGATAGGGGTGAGCCCCTGTGCCAGGGTGCCGCCGTCGAGGAGATCGAGCTGATCGCTTGGGTGAGTAAATTGGTAGTTTTCATTGAGGTAATTGACAAAATGTACGCCGATACCTTCATCGGCGTACAGGACATTGCCAATACCCAGCAGCAATATCTTCATCTGACCTCTAGTGCTTGTCCGGGTGATAGTCATAACCCGAGACAATAGAGTCCACTGAGTTATGTTTGAAGCGGATACCTGTCCAGACTGCCATATAAACGTGGATAACCACGAAGATGACAAAGGCCCAGGTCAGATAGTGGTGCCAGATCCTGACCATGGCCAGGCCACCCATCTGCGCCGTGATCCAGCCGGAGATATCCCACAGCCAGCCGCCCATACCTTGATGGTAGACGTTAGCATAGAGTACCAGACCGGTAATACAGATCACCGCAGCCATTACAGACACTGCCAGATAGGTCATAAACTGCAGTGGGCCATAGACACCGGCCTTGTTCAGCTTACCCATCCACAGATAGGACTTGAGCTGAACTATCCAACTCTTCAAGCTCATCACATCCCGAAACGAGCGCCGCTCGATATCGCTCTTACTGAAGAAGAACAGATAAGCGCGGGCCAGGGTAATGGCACAGAGGATAAAGCCGAAGATCAGGTGGGCAAAGCGGATCCAGCCTTGCACCAACACATCACTGGACTCGGGCGCCACCAGAAACGGCCAGGCGATATAAAAGCCTGTCACTACAAGTACCAAAATGGCCAGCGCTCTGAGCCAGTGAAATATCCGGATCGCGGCGCTGAATACTATCTCCTGTTTATAGGAAACACTCGATGTAGCCATGACGCTTCCTCCTTAGCGGGCATTGGGATCGATACGGAATTCGCCCAAAGACTGCCCCTTATAATCCATCACGTGTACGGCGCAGGCCATACAGGGATCGAAAGAGTGAATAATGCGGATCACTTCCAGTGGTTTGGCGGGATCTTCAAGTTTCAAGCCTATCAGTGATGCTTCATAAGGCCCCATCTGTCCCTTGGCGTCCACAGGTCCTGCGTTCCAGGTGGTGGGCACCACGGCCTGATAGTTTTCCACCAGTCCCCCTTTGATGCGGATCCAGTGACTGAGCATACCGCGGGGCGCTTCAGTCATGGCGTGGCCGACATACTCTTTGTTGCTATCGAGCTCAGGCTTGATATAAGTGCTGTCGTCACTCTGGATATTAGTCAGCAGGGCATCGAAGGTGCGCAATCCCTCTTTGGCCACAATCGAGGTTTGCAACATGCGCGCCGCGGTGCGGCCAAGGGTGGTGAACAGGGCTTCAATCGGCAAGCCGGTGCGTTGCAGCAAACCATTGACAGCATCGACCACCACTTGATTGCCTCTGGCATAGTTCACCAGCAGGCAGGCGAGTGGGCCCACTTCCACGGGTTCACCTTGATAACGGGGCGATTTCACCCAGCTGTATTTGTTGTCACCATCCAGGGTCGGCAGTTTGCCGTAAACCGTGTCGCGCTCTACAAAGCCGGTGTAATCCGGAATTGTGGTGCCATCGTAAGGGTGTTGCGGCTTGTCGGCCTTGTACCAAGCGTGGGTGACATCTTCGGCAATCAGATCCGGGTTGATGTCACTGACACCGGCCAGGTCGCCCTTGAGGATAACCCCTTGTTCAAACAGATATTCACCATCGGCTGTGACAAAGTCATTGGTGGCCATAAAGCTCTTGATGTTAACGCCGCCCAGTACCGAGGCTTCGCCGCCGAAGGCTTCGGCCGCCATTATGATATCGGCCTTGTATGCACGTTCAATAAAGTCGGCCACAATGGCATGTTTTTGTTTCCACTCCTGCAATCTTGCCGGGCTCAACATATCGCGCACCGAGGTCACACCGCCGACCACCAGAGATTGAGGGTGAGGCTGCTTGCCGCCGAAAATCGCCATCATCTCTGCCGCAACCCGCTGTACTTCCAGCGCCTTGAGATAGTGCGACAGGGCAATCAGGTTCTGCTCTGGGGTAAATTTATAGGTACCGTTACCCCAGTAGGCGTTGGCGAAAGGCCCAAGCTTGCCGGTTTCGACAAAGCCTTTGACCCTTTCCTGAACGGCCCTGAGTTCACCTTCACCGGCGGCAATCGGCTTGTCTGTGTACTTGAGCGCCACCTGGGCCGCCTTGGCGGGATCGGCACTGAGAGCGGAAACCACATCCACCCAGTCCAGACCATGCAGATGATAGAAATGCACTATATGGTCGTGCATAAACAGCGAAGTGTGCATCAAGGAGCGCAGATAGCGGGCGTTGAGCGGAATTTTCATCCCCAGAGCGTTTTCCACCGCTTCGGTGCCGCAGCGATAGTGGGAATAGGTACACACCCCGCAGATCCGCTGCACGATAAGGCCCACATCCATAGGCGTACGGCCCTTGAGGATCACCTCAATACCGCGCCAGAGGGTGGAGGAGGACCAGGCTTTTTGCACCACATTGTTTTCATCGACTTCCACCTCAACACGCAGGTGGCCTTCGATACGGGTAATGGGATCTATGACTACACGTTGGTTCATTGATTAATCCTCCTTCGAACCGGCAAACAGACTGGCAACCGCATGGGCGCCGATACCCACCACAGTGGCACCGAGAATAACAGCGCCTATGGTATCGGCGGTGGCATCCAGGCCATGCAGTAGTTGTCTACCAAGAGGTTTTTCAAAGTCAGCCATATCATCCCAGAAGTTGGGCTCAGAGCAACCCATGCAGCCATGACCGGCCAGCACAGGCCAACTGGTATGGTGATTAAAGCGCTCGGTCGGGCAGTTGTTGTAGGTGTAAGGCCCCTTACAACCTACCTTGTAGAGGCAGTAACCTTCTTTGGCGCCGGTATCGCCGAATTCCTCAACAAATTCACCGGCGTCGAAACGGCCGCGGCGTTCGCAATTGTCGTGCACCCTGGCACCATAGGCCCACTTGGGCCGATTGAACATGTCCAGGGCAGGGAGCTTGCCGAACATGATGAAGTACATCAGGGTGCCGACAATATTCTTTTCACTCGGTGGGCAGCCACCCAGGTTGATGACCGTCTTGTTGACCACTTCATGGACACCCTTGGCACCCGTTGGGTTGGGCGCGGCGGCTTGAACTCCACCGAAGGCGGCGCAAGTACCCACGGAAATTATCGCGGCAGCGCCTTCGGCGGCATGCTTGACAATTTCGAGCCCGGTATGGCCCTTACAGCCGACTGTTAAGAAGGCGCCGTTATTGGCCGTTGGCACGGCCCCTTCAACCGCCAATAGGTAGTTGCCCTTATAAGCTTCCAAGGCGTGTTCCAGATTCTCTTCTGCTTGCCAGCCAGCGGCAGCCATTAGAGTCTCGTGATATTCCAGCGAGATATGATCGAAGATCAACGAATCCAGATTAGGCGTGTCGGCACGCACCAAAGATTCGGAGCAACCTGTGCACTCGGCCAGATGTAACCAGATTAAGGGAACCCGATCGGCCAGTTCAGCGGCCTCGGCCACTAGGTTGGAGAAGGGCAAGGGCAGCGCCAGCATGGCGGTAACCGATGCACTCCACTTCATGAAATCACGGCGGGTCAAGCCGTATTCCAGCATACGTTCCTGTAAAGACTTGTCCTGACGGGCGGGCAGCTGACGCAATTTTTCCAGCCGTTGCCGTCCTTGCTCGTAAAGGGCTGCATGTGTGTCCATGGGTGAACCTTTTGTTTATAAGAATGTAATAACTTTTTAACTCACACAAATCACGACTGTGAGTTTAGGCCGCAATAGAGTGATTAAAGTTGATGTGCATCAAGATTTCAGCTGGGGTGTGATTTTTAACGAGTTTACTTTTTCATAGCATGATCGGGATCAAAATACGCTTTTAAAATGTGGACAAATTGTCCTATTTTGCGCCCAAAAACGTTTAAAAATTCGCAAGATGGCTGTTTGAGAATGCCGGTTGAGCTTCCGAATTGATTGCTATGATGCCCTTTGTCAGATTTCGGGCGATTGGCCGCGCAATTCACAAGTGCGATGTTATTTTACATTCGGTGTAGCAATAAGCGGCTGGTAGAGACTGTGTTCAGCTTGACAGTCAGACGCCACTGCTGCGAAATAGGGGCAACCTAAACCGGATGTTATACCCATGAGAATATTGCTGATAGAAGACAATGAGTTGTTGGCTCAGGGGATATTGCTTAGCCTTGCCAAGTTGGATATGCAGGTGGATCACGTCACCAGTATCAAACAAGCCGAGGCGGCCGTGATTAATGAAACCTTCAGTGCCATAGTACTGGATTTGGGCTTGCCTGATGGCAATGGCCGCCAACTGCTGACCCAATGGCGCCGCCGCGGCATAGATACCCCGACCATAGTGTTGACCGCCAACACAGACTTTGATACCAAGCTTGCCTGCTTGGATCTCGGCGCCGATGATTACCTGGCCAAACCCTTCGATGTGCGGGAACTGGTGGCCAGAATCAAGGCGATCGTCAGGCGGCAACATGGTCTGAATCAAAACCGTTTGGAAGTAGGGGCTCTGGTTATTGATATGGATGCGCATCAGGTGCTGTTTCGCGGTCATCATATCCAGGTGTCGCGGCGCGAATATCAATTATTGCTTGAACTGGCCCAGTCCAGTGGCAGGGTGCTCAGCCGCAATCAGCTTGAGCAGCTGACCTATGGTTGGGACGAGGTTGGCAGTAATTCCATCGAGGTGCATATTCATCACCTGCGTAAAAAAACCGCCAATGAGCTTATCAAGACTGTGCGCGGCATAGGCTATACCTTGGTGGCAGTAGAATGAGCCGGGTATCCCTGCGTCTGGTGATGATGGTATTGATGCTGCTTGGCATCTGCCTCTCGGTCGGCATCAGCAGTTACCTCAACACCCAGGACTCTCGCCGTCAGATAGAAGAGCTGTTCGATGCCCAGATGCTGCAAAGTGCCAAGATGCTGGAGATGTTCTATGGTGCCCAAGGGCGGGATCATCGCCTGGATATGTTGGAAAACCCACTGATTTTGAGCGTCAACCCGGGCAAGGTTAACACCTTTACCGAGCAGGCCGATGCCACTGAGCTGAGTTATGAGCTGAAACTCGCCTATCAGATGTGGACCCCGGCCAAACAACTGATGGCAAGGTCGGATAACAGCGATACTCAACCCATGGCGCCATTCGAACGCGGTTACCACAAGCGTTATTACCAGGGTGAGCTTTGGCATCTGCTCAGTTATTTCTCCGATGATCTGGGTGTATGGATCATTACCGGCCAAAGAGATGATGTGCGCGGTGAGCTGGTGGAGCAGATCATGGGCAACAGCTTTATCGGCCCGGCGTTGGTGGTGCCGGCAGTGGCATTGCTGATGGTGTTTCTCTCCTATTGGTTGTTGCAACCGCTGGAGAGCCTGGCGGCCCGGCTCAAACTCCGCAGCCCTGCGGATATGCGCCCGCTGTCCCTGCAGTTGCCGAAAGAGTTAGTACCTGTGCAGGACGCGCTCAATACCTATATCACCCGCATCAGCGATAATCTGGCGCGGGAGCGGCGTTTCAGCGCCGATGCGGCGCATGAGCTAAAGACCCCGCTGGCGGTCATTAAACTGCACCGTCAGGGCTGGCAACAGGCCAAGACAGAGGCCGAGCAGCAGCTGCACCTCAATGCCATAGACACAGGCATTGGCCAGATGACCCATACGGTAGAGCAGTTGTTGTTGCTGTCTCGGGTGGAATCCCTGTCCGAGCTGGAAGTGGCGCAAACGCCGGTGGCGGTAATGGTTCAGGAAGTGCTGGATCAACTGCTGCCGCTGATTGCCGATTACAGTTGGCAGTTGGAATTGCCGGAAGAGGTGTGTGTCAGGGTCGATCCCTTCTATATGAAACTGGTGCTGAAAAACCTGCTGGAAAACGCCTGTAAGTATTCGGGCAAAGATCAGCCAATCAAAGTCAGTTGCTGGCAAGAGGGGCGCCAAGAGAGTAAACAAGTGGTAATTCAGGTATTGGATTCAGGGCCAGGGCTGCCATTGGAGCAGTGTCGGCAGTTGACTGAGCGCTTTTTCCGGATCGCCGATGAGTCAGTTCCCGGCGCGGGTCTGGGTCTGTCTATCAGTGCTCAAATCGTTGAGTTGCATAAGGGTAAGTTGAGTATTCAACCGGGCATCGAACGTGGCTTGGATGTAAGGATCATCTTGCCGGTTTGAGTTAGCCGAGCAAAAACAAGTCATAAGCCGAGTAGAAATAAAAAGCCGCAGCCTTCCTCGGGGCGGCGGCTCACTTTTAAAGAAGGCAACTTACTCTCAGAACAGATAACGGTAGATTAGCTGCGCCGTACGCGGTGCGCCCAGAGTGGGAATCGGGTACTCGGCCTTGTGCCCATGTTTGAAGATGGCGCTGGTGTTGTCCTCATCAAACAGATTATCTATCCGCAGCGTTAACTGCTGGTTTTGGCTGGCGGTCAACCACCAGTCGGCGCCTATGCCTGTCAGCAGATAGTCGCCGGCCTTGAGGCCATAATCGGTAAATTCACCCACATAACGTCCCTGCAGATAAAGATTCAGTGAATCAGTGGCATCCCAACTGAGGCGGGCAAAGCCCATGTATTGCGGGATCCGCTCTATCTGCTGATCTTTGCCGCGCTCGCGGGCACGGTTATAACTGCCGGATAACTCAAGTTGCCAGCCCTGGGCGGGGTTCATTATGTATTGAATATCCAGCCCCTGAGCCCGAACCTTGCCATCCAGGTTGGCGTACTGCCAGACATTGGTAGCAATTTCCCGTTTGTCCACTAGGTTGTCGGTTTCACGCCAGTAGGCCTCGACACTGAAAGTAAAGTCGCCTTGATAGACCAAGGTCAGATTGGTGTTGATACTCTCTTCACTCTCAAGCTCAGGGTTGCCCAGGGTACCGACCTTGGCCCACAGCTCAGATGAAGTGGGTTGCCGAAAACCATTGCCCACGGCGGCTTTCAGTTGCCAGTTTTGTCCAAGCTCTTGTTCCAGTCCCAGTGACGCCACCCATTTGTCTTCATTGTTGGCCAGGCGGTTATACCTGATCCCCAACGCCAGCACTGTGCCTGGCAGGGCAGAAAAATGCGGCTTGTATTGCAAAAAGGCGGCCTTGGTATCGTCGGTGGGCGCTTGCAGCTCCATCACTTCATCGGCGCCATAATAGCTTTGCCACTCTACGCCGCCGAGCCAGTCGTCACCCGAATCGGCCCGGTAACGACCGCTGACCTTGGCGCCCTTGTCGGTAAAACCCCAGTAGGCATCCCGGTAAGGGATGGTCATGCTGCCATCCGGCTCCAGGGTGATTTCAGAGTAATAGGAGTCCCAGTTTTGATAGTGAAGCCGGGTTTCCAGGCTCAGCTTATCCGTTGCTTGATATTGCCAGCCGAGCCAGGCAAGAGTCTGTTTGCGCTCGTTCTCTGAGACGATGGCGCTGTAGGCCAGAGGCCTTTCCAGTACGCCATTATTGTATTGGCCGAACAGGGTGATTTTGTGCTCGGCAGAAGGTTGCCAATTGAGCTTGCCGCCTATGTTCATCATGCGATAGCCCCGGTCTTTATCTTCTGCGGCTACCGGTGAGTACTCGTCATCTTCCCAGAATGCGTAACCGTCCGATTGACTGGAGCTGCCGCTGAGGCTGTAGCTTAGGGTATCGCTGCCGCCACTGACATAAGCGCCGAGATCATAACTGGTGAGAGTATCGGCGCTTAAGTTGACTTCGCCGCCTTGCTCGCCATGACTGTCGCGGGTGATGATGTTGACCACTCCGGCAATGGCATCCGAGCCGTAGATCAAACCTTGAGCGCCTTTGATCACCTCAATGCGTTCTATCATCATGGGGTTGATGCTGTCGGTATAGGTGGAGCCATAGAGGCGGTTATTGAGGCGATTGCCGTCCAATAACCAGAGTATATCCACAGGGCGACTGCCCTGAAGCGAGTAGTCGGTATCGGTGTGGCGGCCATTGCGACCGTTGGCAAAGAGTCCGGGCACAAATTGGTTGAGGATTTCGTTGATGTCCACCGCACCGGCCGACACTATCATGTCGCGACTGATAACCGTCAGACTCTGGCCAGTATGACTGAGGGCCAACACAGAATCATCCTGATAGCGAGTGCCGTTGACGGCGATGATCTCCATGGCTTCGTCGGCATGACCAATCGGCATTAGCAGTGTACTGGCGGCCATGACACCAAAGGGCAACCAAGGCAGGACCTGTTTAAAAGAGTAACTTATACACATCTCAATCGTCCTTAAAAAAGACTGTGTGAAAAATTGGCAACAGCTAAATGGCTTAACTGTTGCCGCGCATTCAAAAAGTGTGATTTGTATGAGTGCGCTGAGTTACATCACTTATAAATACGGTGACGATTATAAAAACTCAGCCAAGGGATTTGTTGAAGTAGATCAAATTATTGGTGATGGGTATGAAAAATTTTATATTCGTAACACTCAGGTCTTGCCATTAACGTTGCAAGATCCAGTTGCAAGTAGCTGCCATGTCAGGCTTATGGTTTAGCGGGTGGAAAGGGGGGGATTTTCATCGTCGCTGACGTTTCTGCCGGGCATGAAGGTTTGCCCGGCGCTTGGGAAAGTGTCTGAAGAAGGCCTAAGAGCTGAAAATTAGATGATACCGGCGCGGCTCAAACGGGCAAGGTTAACGCCTTTCAGGGCGGCGATTTGGTTGACCAGCTTATTTACCTCAGAGGCTTGCCCTTTGAGGATAATGGTTTCCAAACACCTGTGATGATCGATATGGACATGGGTGCTACAGAGTACATGCACCAGGTGGTGATGCTGGATCTCAATCAGTTTTTCAGTCAGGCCTCTTTGGTGATGGTCAAACACCAAGGTGAGCACACCGACCACATCTTCAACACTGTTATTCCACTGTTTATCGACTATCCTGTCGCGGAACAGATCGCGAATATACTCGGAGCGGGATTGATAGCCACGCTGATGGCTATCATTTTCAATCTCTTCAAACAGGGATTGTGGGAGAGAGACGGTAAAACGTTGGGTTTCATCTGTCATGATTTTCCCTTTAAAAAGTCTTGGAATGATAGAGCTTACACAAGCTATGCCACAAAATGTCGCTTTTGCTTTTAGCCGATGTGATCTGGTGCAAACTTTTGGCTTTTGGCGTTTTTTTATGCTGTTGTGCCATGGGTAATGAGGGTAGTGTTACAAAAAAAATATTAGTAATATTTTGCCGTTTCCTGACCGTTTTCCCTAATCTTGTCGGCTCATCTTGGTTGGCAAGGATCCCAGTAACTGGAGTTAAAGCCGCGCGCAGCCAATACAAAGTAGCATTGGTTAAGATATTTGAGTAACGCCGCTTTAATCAAGGAACTTTTAATCAAGGAACCGTTGAGTAAAGTCACTCTCGGCTCATTCAACTTACGGTCTAGCAAACTCGGCTTGGTCTTTGGTCCGGATAATCTATCTGATCCTTTGTTGCCCTCCGGGGCTTGAAGAAAGATAAGCTCCTTGAGCCATTGGAGCAACAACTACCGGCCAAGGCTTCAGATAACCATAAGCGTCACTGATAAGGTTTCACCATTTTTGGGGAGTCTCGGGTGTTGTTTCTATCTTTTTCTAACAAATCCAATCCGCAGCAGGCAACCACTTTAATCAAGCATCGCCGTTTACTCGGCCTGGGCGTCTTGTTGTGCGCTTCATGGTTTGCGCTCTTGCCCTCTTCTGTGGATGCCGCTGATAGCCCTAAACCCTTGGTCATGGTGCTGGGCGCCGAGCCCGATGGTGGCTTTGACCCCATCCTTGGCTGGGGGCGCTACAATAATCCACTTATTCAATCTGCCTTGCTGCGCCGCTCAGGTGGCGGCGAGTTTATCGGTGATATTGCCAGCGATTGGACCTTGAGCCCCGACAGGCTCAAATGGACAGTAACCCTGAGGCCTAATCTGGTGTTCAGTGACGGCAGTCCGCTCAATGCAGAGGATGTCGCCTTTACCTTTGAGCAAGCCAGAAAAGCGGCCGGTATGCAGGACTTGTCCAATTTGGTCAAGGTGGAACAAGAGTCTGAGCTGCAAGTCGAATTCACCCTCAAGCAGGCAGATATCGGTTTTATCGATACCTTGGCGGAGCTGGCGATAGTGCCAAGCGACAGTTACGGCCCGGATTATGGTCAGCATCCCATAGGTTCGGGGCCCTATAAAATGCGCCGCTGGGATAAGGGGCAGCAGTTGATCCTGGAAGCTAATCCTAAATATCAGAGTGCCGATCCCGACAACCCGCTGCTGAAAAAGCCCTTTTTCGACAAATTGGTCATCGTCTTTGCCGACGAAGACAGCCGCTTTGCCATGCTCAGAACCGGGCAGTTGCAACTCTCGGCGCTGGCACCCAGATATGCCGATGCCCTGATGGCGCAGGGCAATTATCGCCTGTGGTCACAAACCAGTGTCGACAATCGCGGCATTGCCTGGCCGATGCGGGCGGAAGATAATCCGGTCACCAGTGAATTGGCGGTGCGCCAAGCCTTCGATATGGTGATCGGCCGCCAGCAACTGGTCGATAATCTGCTGGGGGGCTACGCAAGACCGGCCTGGTCAATTGCCGATGACTTGCCATGGGGCGGTGCGGTTCCCGATTGGGCCGACTGGCAGATGAAGCAGCGTTTACTCAAAGCGTCAGAACTCTTGGCCAACGCCGGTTGGTTACCGGGTGCAGACGGCATTCGCGAAAAGGATGGGCAACGGCTGACATTCCCGCTCTACTATCTGGCCGGTGACAGCATACGTGAGCAGTTGGCGCTGGCCAGTGCCCAGATGGCCAGAATGGCCGGATTCCAGGTGGAGCCCAAGGCGGACAGCTGGGAAAATATCTATCGGGTGATGCATCAGGCGCCAGTGCTCTTTGGCTTTGGCAGCCTTTCGGCCAATGAAATGGCGCTTGTCTACGACAGCCGCAATGCCGGCAAAGGCTATTTCAACTCCGGCTACTATCAAAATCCGTTGGTCGATAAGGCGCTGGAAAAGGCTCGCGAGGCCGACTCTGTCGAAACTGCGATTGCATTCTGGCAACAGGCACAGCAACAGATAAGCCGGGATGTGCCTTGGAGTTGGTTGGTGAATCTGCAGCATCTGTATGCCGCCAACCCTTGTCTCGACTTGGGGCAACCCTTGGTGGAACCTCACGGTCATGGCTGGCCGATCACCAATAATATCAACCAGTGGCGCTGGCAATGTCCATGAAACCAATGTTGTCTTCTATAAAGCCGGTAGCACCTAAAAAGTGGTCGTCAGTCTGCTGGCGGGGAGCTTTGTTGCGGTCTCTGCGGCTTGCGCTGCTATTGCTGTTTGCTTGTTTGCTGGCCTTTGTGCTCTTGTCATTATCGCCGCTCGATCCCTTAATCCACTACCTTGGCGGTAACCTGCTGGCGGTATCCGATGCCCAGCGCACCCAGATGATCCGCGAGCTGGGGTTGGACACCGGACTCTGGCAGCAGATCAGCAGTTACTTTTCCGCGCTGCTGAGTGGCGATATGGGCCAGAGCCTGGTGTTTCGCCAGAGCGTTTCTGAGGTGATTGCCGAGCGCTTGCCGCTATCCTTGCTGTTGATGGCGCTCTCCTGGGGACTGGCTCTGCTGCTCGGTTATGGCCTAGGACTGATGTGTGCCATCACCGAAGGGAGTTTCTGCGATCGCTGGCTGAGACGCTTTGCCTGGCTGCTTTCGAGCATTCCGTCATTTTGGTTGGCAATGATAATGATAAGCCTGTTCTCTGTCACTCTGGCCTGGACACCCGTGTGCTGCGCCGCGCCGCTGGGGCTGAGTTTTACCGAGCAGAGCCTTGGCAGTATGTTGTTGCACCTCGCTTTGCCCTTGACTGTCCTGACGCTAAGCCAACTCTCACCCTTGGTGCTGCACACCCGGGAAAAGGTGCTGGATCTCTACCACAGCGAATATGTGGGATATGCCCAAAGTCACGGCAAAGGTCGTCTGGCGGTATTCAAGAAGCATATCTTTGCCAATAGTCTAAAGCCCGCGATAGTGCTGCACTTTGCTTCTTTTGCCGAGCTGTTCGGCGGTTCTATTCTCGCCGAAACCGTGTTTAACTTCCCCGGACTTGGTAGCGCCTTGGTCAAGGCCGGACTCGGCAACGATGCGCCCTTGCTGATGGGGATCACCCTGTTTTCGGCGCTGTTTGTGTTTTGCGGTAACCTGGCCGCCGAGCTTATCAGCGCCAGATTGCAGCGTGGTAGGCTCAGTGGACTTTCGGCTCATGCCACTGGAGTTCAGGCATAATGGGCGGATTAACGCTTTGCTTGAAAAGCCTTCAGGCCAAGGATGGCAGTCGCGTTGCCATCTGGTTTTGGCCGGTTTGCGGACTTTTCTTGCTGACGACACTATGCCTGCTATTTGGCAATCATGCCAGTGAGCTTAACCTGCTGGCCAAGAGTCAGGGGCCATCCTGGGCTCATCCCATGGGGACGGATTGGCTTGGGCGTGATATGGCCGAGCGTAGCGGCGCCGCGATGCTCAAAAGTCTGTGGATAGGCGCGCTGGCGGTACTGCTCAGCAGTTCGCTGGCACTGTTGCTGGCCTTGTTGGCACAAACCGGATCCAGATGGCGCCAGGCTGTATTACTAGGTTGCGATCTCTGTATGTCGCTGCCACATCTGTTGCTGCTGATCTTGCTGGCGCTGGCCTTTGGCGGCCAGGAATATGGGGTGATTGCGGCTCTGGCTTTGAGCCACTGGCCGAGACTGACCCGTTTACTCTTGCTGGAAATGGATGAAATCCTGGCCCAGCCCTATGTCAGTCTGGCGCTGGGGTTTGGCGGCTCCAGGTTCAGCACCCGCATGCGCCACTTATGGCCTCATATCATGCCACAGTGGCTGATTGGCGGGCTCAACTTGTTTCCGCATGCCTTGCTCCATGTCGCGGCGCTGAGCTTTCTTGGCTTTGGCCTCGACAGCAACGCGCCCTCCATTGGCGAACTGTTGGCTGAGGCCAATCGCTATCTGTTGCTTGGCCAATGGTGGTTGGCGCTGTTTCCGGGGCTCTTGCTGCTGAGCTTTGTTCTGCTGTTATCTAAGCTTGCCGAAAACCTGATCCAGTTTGCCAGAGATGGTATGGCGGCGCCTAAGTTACCGGGCACCAATGCCATGGAGTCCAAAAGCAATCTGCTTCCCTCAAGCGATGTTAAACCCGTCGCCGCCATTCATACCCAAGTGACAGATTTAACGCTGAAGGATAACTGTGGCAGAACCTTGCTGGATGGGCTCAATATTGAGGTGACACCAGGACAGGTTACTGCAGTGCTGGGGGAGAGCGGCGCCGGTAAGAGCTTGCTGGCGCTGGCTATCATGGGCAGTTTGCCAAAGGGCATAGTCATGCAATGCGCTGGTTTGATGCGGCCACAGAAGACGGCGCTCTGCGCTCAGAGTACCCAGGTGCTGGACGCCAACATTAAGATAAGCGAATTGCTTGACTGGTACTGTGATGACGCCATGCGCCCTTACCGGCAGGCTCTGTATGACGAGCTGGGTATTACAGCGGAGATCTTGGCGGCTTATCCCCCCATGCTCTCCGGCGGTATGGCCCGGCGGGTATTATTGGCCCAGGCCCTATTGCAAGCGCCGGATCTATTGCTGGCCGATGAGCCTTGTTGCGGTCTAGATGAGCTTGCTGCCACTGAGCTTTACGCCTTACTTAACGACTTCGCCAGCGGCGCCTTGCAGCTGCGGCTGGGTTTAGACGCCAGCCCAAAGGCGGTACTGGTTATCAGTCATAACCTCAGGGCCGTGCTGGCCTTGGATGCCGAGCTGTATCTGCTGCGCCGCGGCCGGCTCGCCGAGGTGACGGATAGCGCCAGTCTGCGGGGGAGTATTGCCGGGCATAAGCCGGGAGATGAATATGAGAGTGACGGCTGCTATAGCCACACCTTGCTGGCGGCGTTGCCGGAAAACTGGCCTGCTGGCAGCTGTCGTCTGGCTGATGCTGAATCTACTGGCGAGCCCAAGAGTCAACTCAATAGCCGACTCGATAACCAAGCTGCTAGTCAATCCGTTGGCCAATCTGCTAGTCAAGCCGTTAGTCAACAAAAGTCCCATGGTGACAGTCTGGAGAGTTTCAGCAACTCGCCTTGTCGGAGGCGTGCATGAGTCTAAATTCTATGCAAATAAAACCGGCTCAATCCGGCTCTGCCTTGGCGCTTGAAAGCGCGCCTTCGCCTTCTGAATCCTTATCGCCGCTGCTTTCACTCAGTGGTGGCTTGGCTTATCGGGGCAGCAAGGTGATTGAGCTGCCTGATATCGTTATTAATCGCGCCGAAATTCTCGGGATCTGGGGTGACAGTGGCTGCGGCAAGTCCACCATGGCCGCGATACTCACAGGCTTGATGCCGCTTGCGGCGGGAAAGCTCGAATGCTGTCGGCAGCTCAGGCAGATTCGCGGCCGTCCTTCACCCATTCAATGGGTTATCCAGCAGCCGGAGCAGGCGTTCAACCCCAGATTGACCCTGGCCCAATCATTGAATGAGAGTTGGCAGGGGCGTGATTATGCTCATCTTTTGCCTATGCTCGGCGTGGCCGAGTCTGAACTCAGGCGCTGGTTGGCATCTCGCCCCGGCAGCCTTTCCGGCGGTGAGCTGCAAAGGCTCAATATTTTAAGGGCTGTGGCGCCGGAAACCCGGCTGCTTATCTGTGATGAAATCACGGCACAGCTCGATATGGTGAGTCAGCAAAGGCTTTGGCAGCAACTATTGCAGATAGCCCGTGACAGGCAGTTGACCCTGCTGGTGATCTCTCACGACAAACCTCTGCTCGGCGCGGTTTGCGACAGAGTGCAACCCTTTAAGCCGGTGTAAAATACGTAGCTAAACTTGATCTCCAGCCAATAAAAAACGCGCCCGGAAGCGCGTTTTTTTGGATAAGAACTCGTTAGAAGTTGGCGCTTCTTGGGGCGCGAGGGAAGGGGATCACATCGCGGATGTTGGAAACACCGGTAACGTAAGACACCAGACGCTCGAAGCCCAGACCGAAACCTGAGTGAGGCACGGTGCCGTAACGGCGCAGATCTCTATACCACCAGTAATCTTCCTTGTTGAGATTCATCTCGGCCAGGCGCATATCCAGTACGTCCAGACGTTCTTCACGCTGTGAACCACCGATAATTTCACCAATGCCGGGGGCCAATACGTCCATCGCCGCCACTGTCTTGCCATCTTCGTTGAGACGCATATAGAAGGCCTTGATATCTTTTGGATAGTTCTTCACGACCACAGGAGCCTTGAAGTGCACTTCGGCTAGATAACGCTCGTGCTCGGATTGCAGATCTATGCCCCATTCGACATCATACTCAAACTGCTTGCCGCAGTTTTTGAGGATCTCAACGGCATCTGTGTAGTCCACCTGGGCAAAGTCACTGCTGACAAAGTTTTCCAGACGCTCAATCACGCCTTTATCGACGCGCTGGGCAAAGAACTGCAGGTCGTCCATCCGCTCTTCCAGCACCGCCTTGAAGGCGTACTTGAGCATGGCTTCCGCCAGACCGGCAATATCGTTCAGATCGGCAAAGGCTACTTCCGGCTCAACCATCCAAAACTCGGCCAGGTGACGACTGGTGTTGGAGTTTTCGGCGCGGAAAGTAGGGCCAAAGGTGTAAATCTTTGACAGGGCACAGGCGTAGGTTTCACCGTTGAGCTGGCCCGATACGGTCAAAAATGCCTCTTTGCCGAAGAAGTCTTCTTCGTAATTCACCTTGCCATCGGCCGTACGAGGCAGGTTTTCCATGTCCAACGTCGATACGCGGAACATTTCACCGGCGCCTTCACAGTCTGAGGCGGTGATAAGTGGGGTAGAGACCCAGATAAAGCCGTTTTCGTGATAGAAACGGTGAATCGCCTGTGACAGGCAGTTACGTACTCGGGCCACTGCGCCAATGATGTTGGTACGTGGACGCAGGTGCGCCAGTTCCCTCAGGTGTTCAACCGAGTGGCGCTTGGCCGCCATAGGGTAGGTATCGGGATCTTCCACCCAACCTGTGACTTCCACTTGGGTGACCTGCAGTTCAAAGTCCTGGCCTGCGC
Source organism: Shewanella carassii (assembly GCF_019670705.1). NCBI lineage: Bacteria > Pseudomonadati > Pseudomonadota > Gammaproteobacteria > Alteromonadales > Shewanellaceae > Shewanella > Shewanella carassii. Next base: position 2,346,593 of record NZ_AP024618.1, on the reverse strand, counting down.
CTGGGCTTTCAACCACTTCACCTGTGACAATCACGGAGCAGCCGGCAGTGAGCTTCAGCACTTCGTCATTGTAATTGGGTAAGCTATTTGGCACCACGCCCTGGATAGGATCGAAACAGGAACCATCATAGACGGCAAGAAACGAGATGCCGGCCTTGGAATCACGACGGGTTCTTACCCAGCCACGTACAGTGACCTGTGAACCGACCGCATGCTCACCTTTAAATACAGATGCGACAGATGCAATGCTCATTATTGCTTAGTTCTCCAATGAAACGTTTTTATGCTTCAATTCGGCTCCGAAAATAGTTCGAGAGCAGAAATCAGGCAAATCCCTGACTATATTGATGACACAGGAAAAAATTTGGAGGTTAATATTACCTTGCTGGTGGCTTTTCTCAAGCTGAAAAAGGTATTCTGGGGACAATATCCCCCTTCAGACGGAAGGAGTTCGGATGAAGAAGGTCAAAATCTTTCAATATCTGTTGGCGAGCCTGTCGATTATAGGTTGGTCACTGGCGATTTATGCCCTGTTGATATTCGATAAGGCGAGGCCGGACAGGGCCGTAGGTTACTTCTTCAGCAAGGGAGCGCCAGTGCGTTTGTACTGGGACCCTCAGCAAACCATGCTGCTGGAATATATCATCTGGGCTTGCGCCGCCATCAGCTTCCTCAGTCTGGGCTTTAACTGGTATGTGGCTCATCACAGCCGGTTGGGTTACTGGTTCAATATTCCACTGTTGCTGCTCTCATCCACCGCCGCCGGCTTGTATCTGCGTTTCTTTATCTAACTGCCTTTATGCTGTGCTGTCAGCGTAGTTGTCGACAGAGCATATCGATAATCGCCGCAGTGGCGCCCCAGATAAAGTGCCTGCGATAGGGAATAAAGGTGACAGGGTAGAAATGGCCGCGGCGCTCGAACATCGCCGTGTGACGATTTTCCTCTTCCAGTAAAAACGCCAGCGGCACTCGAAATAGCTCCTGCACTTCGGCCGGGTCAATTTGGGCCTCAAAGGGTGACTTTACCCAGCCAAGCACTGGGGTGATCTCAAAGCCGGTAAAGGTGGGATGATTGGGCAGTTGACCTATGATTTCGACATTATCCGGCGCCAAGCCTATCTCTTCTTCCGCTTCTCTGAGGGCTGTCATGATAAGGTTCTGATCTTCGGCTTCCGGTTTGCCGCCGGGAAAGCTCACCTGACCGGGATGAGCCTTGAGATGCTTCGGCCTCTGGGTCAAGATAAGCTCCGGCCCCTGCAAACCCGGCTCCAGCGCGATAAGTACCGCGGCGGCTCTGAGTTTGGCCGGTGTCAAAGGGCTCGAATGGTATCGACTCAGGGCTCTGAGTTGAAAACGGGTCAGCAGTTCGTCTTTATCCATAGTGTCCTTGAAGTCGATTAAACTAATCAATAACCCAAGCCATTACTGTCCAGTCTTCGCAAAGCACTCTCAACCAGCTTAAATAACAAGTATCAGGCTAAGGCTGGTCTGGCTCAGGGGCTAATAGCGGCAGTATTCGACTCACTTTATCATAGGTTTCCTGGTATTCGGCATCCACGTCTGAGTCGGCCACTATGCCGCCACCGGCCCAGCAATAGAGCTGCCCGGAATCGGCAACCAGGGTTCGAATGGTGATGCTGCTGTCCATTTTGCCATCCTGGCTCAGATACCCGATGGAACCGCAATAGAGTGAGCGGCGACTGGGTTCCAGCTCTTCGATAATTTCCATGGCGCGGATCTTGGGCGCGCCTGTGATAGAGCCGCCGGGGAAGGCGGCCCGCAGCAAGTCTGTGGCCTGATAACCCGGTGCCAGTTCGGCGGTTACTGTGCTGACCAGATGGTGCACCGCCGGAAAGCTTTCTATGGCAAACAGATGCGGCACGGCCACACTACCGGGGCTGGCGACCTTGCCAATATCGTTGCGCAGCAAGTCCACTATCATCAGGTTTTCGGCTCTGTCCTTTTCTGAACTTGCCAGCTGTTTGGCAAGCTGCTTGTCTTGCTGTTCATCGGCACTGCGGGGCAGGGTGCCCTTGATGGGCTTGGTTTCAATATGGCGGTTGGGATCCAGGGCAATAAAACGCTCGGGTGAGATGGACAGGATGCAGTTGTGCTCCAGGCGAATAAAGGCAGAGAAGGGCGCGCCGTTGGCTTGTCTGAGTGTACGATAGGCTTGCCATTCATCACCTTGATAGTCGGCCTGGAATCTTTGGGTCAGATTGATTTGATAGCAATCGCCGCTGTGAAGATATTGCTGCACTTGGGCAAACTTGTCGCCATATTGCTCGCGGCTGAGCTGCGAGCGCCACTCAACACTGAGCCGGAACGCTTTTTGGTCAAGGTGCTCATTGGGGCTGTTTGTGACTTTGGCCGTCAGCCGCGACAGGGTTTCAGTCAGCGCCCTTTCACCGCGGTAGTGCACCAGTTGCCAGCACCTTAATTCCTTATCGCGAATAAGGGCCCAGTTATAGAGGCCGACATTCATCTCCGGCAGAGCGATATCGGCTGCGGCCAGTTTGGGCAGTTTTTCCAGTCTGCGGCCAAGATCGTAACTGAAGGCGCCCACAGCGCCGCCGCTGAAAGGCAGATTGACCTGCATAGCGTTGGGAAAATACTGTTGCAGCAGTTGTTGCAGCAAGGCAAAAGGATCGTCATTTGAGTGGCGTCCGCCGCTCGCCTCAGTGATTTGGGTGGTTTCACCCGTGGTGACTAGCGTGGCTATTGGCTCGGCAACTATGATGTCGTATCTGGCGTCAGTGTGCTTGGCATCGGCCGAATCCAGCAGCATGGCCCAAGGCTCATCGCTAAAATAAGAAAACAGCTCTAAGGTTGATAATTGCCAGTCAAGAAGGCGAATGGCGGGAGGGCAAATAGCCTGCTGGTACATCGAACGACCCTATCTGAAAATGTGATGTAGCCCAAAAAGGAACGAAAGAGTATCATATCGGCCACAAAAAACTAATAAAACCACCCCTGGCCCTTGGTGAAAACGCGTTGTATCACGGCTTTGCTGTCGTTTTGAGCATTTTTGTGTCGCAAAACTGGCAAACGGAGCTTGAAGTTCAAGGCTTTGGCCCGAAACTTGTTGCGTGTTGAGCCTGAGCTGAAGGGGCGGGCCCTTAGGCTAATGGAGCGCCAAACATGTCTGTAATCAAGCAAGCTGACTTTATCGACAGCATCACTGATGCCCTGCAATATATCTCCTATTACCATCCGAAAGATTTTATCGATGCCATGGCTGCCGCCTATGAGCGTGAGCAGAGCCAGGCTGCCAAGGATGCGATTGCCCAGATTTTGATTAACTCGCGTATGTCTGCCGAAGGGCACAGACCCTTGTGTCAGGATACCGGCATTGTGACCTGTTATGTCTATCTGGGGATGGGTGTGCAGTGGGACAAGACAGATATGACAGTGCAGCAGATGGTGGATGAAGGTGTGCGCCGCGCTTACACCAATCCTGATAACCCGCTGCGGGCCTCAATTGTGGCCGACCCGGCCGGCAGCCGTAAAAACACCCGCGATAACACACCTTCTGTGGTGCATATTCAGATGGTTCCCGGCGATCATATCGAAGTGGCCATTGCCGCCAAAGGCGGTGGCAGTGAAAACAAGGCCAAGATGGTGATGCTCAATCCGTCTGACGATATCGCCGCTTGGGTGGAGAAGACACTGCCAACCATGGGCGCTGGCTGGTGTCCTCCGGGTATGCTGGGAATAGGTATTGGCGGCACCGCCGAGAAAGCCGCCGTGCTTGCCAAGGAAGCCTTGATGGAGAGCGTGGATATTCATGAACTGATGGAACGCGGCGCCGAAACTACGGAAGAGAAGCTGCGTTTGGATATCTTCGAGCGCGCCAATAACTTAGGCATTGGTGCCCAGGGCCTGGGCGGTTTGACTACTGTACTGGACGTTAAAATCAAGACAGCGCCAACCCACGCAGCCTCCAAGCCTGTGGTGATGATCCCTAACTGCGCCGCCACCCGCCATGTGCATTTCCATCTTGACGGCAGCGGCCCAGCCGAGCTGACTCCGCCAAGCCTTGATGACTGGCCGGAAATCACCTGGGAAGTGGGTGAGAGCGTGCGCCGGGTCAATCTCGATACTGTTACCCAGGAAGAGATTGAAAGCTGGAACAGCGGCGATACTCTGCTGCTCTCGGGTAAGATGCTCACAGGTCGTGACGCGGCTCACAAACGGATCCAGAGCCTGATCGAAAGTGGTGAAGGCTTGCCTGAAGGGGTTGATTTCACTGGTAAATTCATCTATTACGTAGGTCCAGTCGATCCAGTTGGTGATGAAGTGGTTGGCCCGGCCGGTCCGACAACCGCTACCCGTATGGATAAGTTCACCGATCTTATGCTGGATAAGACAGGGTTGATGGGCATGATAGGCAAGGCCGAACGTGGTCCGGCCACAGTTGAATCTATCCGCAAGCACAAGGCGGTATACTTGATGGCCGTCGGCGGCGCCGCTTATCTGGTGTCCAAGGCGATTAAGCAATCCCGTGTGGTGGCGTTTGAAGATCTCGGGATGGAAGCCATCTATGAGTTTGACGTCAAGGATATGCCTGTTACTGTAGCGGTTGACTCCAACGGGGTGAATGCCCATGAAACCGGCCCGGCAATCTGGAAGGTGAATATCCAGAACGCCAAGGCTTAAGCTGAACCTTGAGGGGCCAATTGGCCCCTTTTGCATTGCAATCTACAACCAATAAGAAGATTTATAATGAAAACCAACCCATTGTTGATGGCGCTGCTCGCCGCAGGACTGGCTCTGCCGGCGCTGGCTGCCGATAAAGCCCCTTTTACTGTCCAGGATCTGGTCAAGCTTAATAAACTTCATTCTGCCGCTGTATCCAATGACGGCACCAAGCTTATCTACGGCCTGAAAAAGGTTACCGATGATGGCAGCAGCTCAGATCTCTATCTTTTGGATCTCAGCGACAAGCATGCGACTCCCAAGCAGCTGACATCGGCACCGGGCACCGAACACGATGTGGCCTTTAGCAGCGACGACAAGCAAGTCTATTTTATCGCTGCCCGTGATGGCAGCAGCCAATTGTATCGCTTGCCGCTGGATGGTGGTGAAGCCCAGGCTGTATCTGATCTGCCTCTGGGTATTGACGGCTACAAATTATCGGCCGATGGCAAACAGGTGGTGATGAGCATTCGTGTTTTTCCCGAGTGCGACACCCTGGAATGTTCAAAAGCCAAGTTTGATAAAGAAGCCGAGCGCAAGAGTACTGGTCGTGAATACGATCAGCTGATGGTGCGTCACTGGGATACCTGGTCTGATCATGCCCGCAATCACCTGTTTGTAGCGCAGCTTGAAAACGGCAAGCTGGGTAAGCCGGTGGATGTGACCCAAGGCCTGGATACCGAAACCCCGCCAAAGCCATTTTCCGGCATGGAAGAGGTGACATTTAGCCCGGATGGCAAATACATAGTCTATAGCGCCAAGGCACCGAGCAAAGATCAGGCCTGGACCACCAACTACGATCTCTGGCAGGTGCCGGTAACAGGTGGCAAGGCCAAGAATCTTACCGAAGATAACCAGGCCTGGGATGCTCAGCCGGTGTTTTCCGCCGATGGCCGCTATCTGGCCTATCTGGCGATGAAAAAGCCTGGGTTCGAGGCCGACAGATACCGCATCATGCTCAAAGACACAGTCACGGGTCAGAGCAAGGAAGTGGCGCCTATGTGGGACAGAAGCCCAGCCTCACTGAGCTTTGGTAAAGACAACAACACCCTGTATGTGACCGCTCAGGATCTGGGCCAGGTATCTGTCTTCGCCATCAACACTCAGTTTGGTGATGTGCGCACTATTTACAACGATGGCAGCAACAGCCTGGTGGGTCTGGCGGGCGATCGTTTGATCATCAACCGTAAGTCGCTGATAGAACCGGGCGATCTCTACTCCATCAATATGGATGGACAAGATCTGACCCGTTTGACTGAAGTCAATAAGGCCAAGCTGGACAAGGTCCAGTTCGGTGAGTTCGAGCAGTTCAGCTTCAAGGGCTGGAACAACGAAGAGGTTTATGGTTACTGGCTCAAGCCGGCGAACTTCCAGAAAGGCAAGCAGTATCCGGTGGCCTTCCTGGTACACGGTGGCCCACAAGGTTCATTCGGCAACAGTTTCAGCTTCCGCTGGAATCCACAGTTGTGGGCCGGTGCCGGATATGCCGTGGTGATGGTGGATTTCCACGGCTCTACCGGCTATGGTCAGGCTTTTACCGATTCCATCAGCCTGGATTGGGGCGGTAAGCCTCTGGAAGATCTGCAAAAAGGTCTGGCTGCGGTTGCCAAACAGCAGAAGTGGATCGATGCCGATAACGCCTGTGCCCTCGGCGGCTCCTACGGCGGTTACATGATGAACTGGATCCAGGGTAACTGGAATGACGGTTTCAAGTGCCTGGTTAACCACGCGGGCTTGTTCGATATGCGCTCTATGTACCATGTGACAGAGGAACTCTGGTTCCCAGAACATGAGTTTGGCGGCAGCTATGAGCAGGCCAAGGATCTTTATGAGAAGTTCAATCCGGCCAACTATGTGGAAAACTGGAAGACTCCTATGCTGGTGATCCACGGTGAGAAAGACTTCCGGGTACCTTACGGTCAAGGCTTGGCGGCGTTCAGCTATATGCAGCGCAACAATATCCCTTCTGAGCTGCTGATCTATCCGGATGAAAACCACTGGATCCTCAACCCCAATAACCTTGAGCAGTGGTATGCCAAGGTACTGGGTTGGATGGACCGCTGGACCAAGTAAAGGACAAGAGTCTCTTTAATTGGAACAAACCGGCCATTTGGCCGGTTTGGTTTTTTATGGGTATGATCACGACTAAGATTGAAGGCTATTTTGGTAATTGGTGTTGGATGGCTGTAGTTTTGCCCATTCTACCTTTGGCGGATTGTATTGCGGCGGCAACTGAGTTAGATTGAAACAAGTGTTTAAATCCAACGTTTAAAGAGTCTGTAGATGAATCCCTATCAAGCCCCGTTAACCGACATGCGCTTCTTGCTTGAGCATGTCTTTGATGCTGAACAAACCTGGTCTTCATTACCGGCAATGGCCGATGCGGTCGATATGGATACTGCCGCAGCCATTCTCGAAGAAGGCGCTAAACTGTGCCGCGATCTTATCCATCCTATAAACCGCAATGGTGATGAACAAGGAGTCAGTTTCGAGGCTGCTAAGGTGATCACACCCGATGGTTATAAAGAGGCCTATGCCGAGTTTGCTGCAGGTGGTTGGGTAGGGTTGTGCGGCGATCCTGAGTTGGGCGGTATGGGGATGCCGAAAATGCTCGGTGTTATGGTCGATGAAATGGGCTATAGCGCCTGTAACGCCTTTACACTTTACAGTGCACTGACAGCCGGGGCGGCGTTGTGTATTCACGCCCACGGCAGTGAGGAGCTCAAGGCCAAATATCTGCCTAAACTCTACTCCGGTGAATGGGCCGGGGCCATGGATATGACAGAGCCTCAGGCTGGTTCGGACTTGCGCAATATCCGCACCCGCGCCGAACCGACCGACAGTGGCAGTTTCCTTATCAGTGGTTCAAAAATTTTCATCACAGGTGGCGATCAGGACTTGACCGAGAACCTGGTTCACCTGGTGCTGGCCAAGATCACCGGCAGCAAAGGCATCTCGCTGTTCCTAGTTCCTAAGTTCAAAGTGGCCGATGACGGCAGTTTGGGCGCAGCCAATGGTGTAACCGTCGGCGCCATAGAGCACAAGATGGGTCTCAAGGGCTCGGCGACTTGTGTGATGAATTTTGATGGTGCCGAGGGTTACCTTATCGGCGAGCCCAACCGTGGCCTGGTGTGCATGTTCACCATGATGAACTATGAACGTCTGTCCATAGGTATTCAGGGGCTTGGCAGTGCTCAGGGCGCATATCAAATGGCGGCCGACTATGCCAAAGAGCGCCTCCAGGGCGTCGCTGCCGGCGGCTCACCCACCGGCAGCGATTCAGATCCTATTTTGGTACACGGCGATGTGCGGCGCATGCTGCTGAATATTCGCGCCATGACAGAAGCGGGTAGGGCCTTGGCCATGCTCACAGGTAAACAGCTGGATCTGGCCAAGTTTGCCGAAGATGAAGCGGTTAAAGCCAAGGCTAGTCGTTACGTGGGTCTCTTGACTCCGGTCGCTAAGGCGTTCCTGACCGATCGCGGTCTGGACGCTACCATATTGGCGCAGCAGGTATTCGGTGGTCACGGTTATATTCGTGAGACCGGCATAGAGCAGTTAGTGCGTGATACCCGTATCGCCCAGATTTATGAGGGCACCAATGGTATTCAAGCCATCGACTTTTTGGGACGTAAGCTCACAGGTGACCGTCTGGCGACCTTGAATGAGTTTATCGCCGATATCAAGGTTGATATGGCGAGCTTCGAACAAGTATCAAATGAGCAGAAACAGCGCGTTGAAAGCCTGTTTGACCAGTTTGCCAGCGCGATTGCCGCTATTAACGAGCAAAAAGGCGATAAGCCTGCGCTCATTAACGCCTTGGCGGTTGAAGCCTTGGATGCCTTTGGTTACATACTCTACGGTTACCTGTGGCTGTTGATGGCAGATAAGGCTTTCACTGCAACCGATACCCTTGAGCCAGGCTTTGCCGAGGTCAAGAACCAACTGAAGGAGTTCTACTTTGCCAAATTGTTGGCCAAAGCCGATTTCCACTTGAGTCAGCTGGCCGGTGGTGATGACAGTGTGATGGCCCTTGCGCCCGAGCTGTTCTGATAACATTGAAGTATTCAAGCAGAATCGAAAGAGTCGCTACAAGCGGCTCTTTTCTTGTATAGAGCCCCCCCACCAGCTAGGCTGGTGGTTCCGTAAAGCTTTCAGCTTGTAGTGGCATAGTGAATTTGGCCATCTAAATAGACGAAGTGATAGACTCACTTCTCGCAAATGGGTGGCAGATATGAAGAACACAAGACCGACATTCAACGCTGAGTTTAAGCTAGAGGCTAGCTCAGCTAGTAACAAAGCAAGGTTACAGCGTGGCAGAGGCTGCAACCGCAATGGGAGTCAGCAATTCAGCCATGCGAAAGTGGGTAAAACAGCTCCAACAGGAACTACAAGGCGATTCCCCCAAAGGCTCACCAGATACGTGACGGGGTATTACAGTCAGCTTAGACCGCATCAATATAACGGTGGGCTGACACCGAACGAGTCAGAGCGAAGATACTGGCTTGAATACAAAAACGTGGTCAATTTAACTTGACCACTACAGTTACAGAAATAACGCGCAAGATTATCTTCAAATTTCCGGGGCTTTTGTCAAAACCTCAATAATGCGGTGTAAAAAAACGCGTTATGGTGCTCTCCCGGAGCTGTTTGAATCTTTTTCTAACTGATATTCGTGACGTCATACCATAGGGACACAGGGTAAATATGAAGTTGCTCCGTTTCTTACTATTTATAATGAGCTCAGATTTATACTGAGCCCGATTTATGTTGAGCTAGGATCAGTGATTCCAGCAGCTTACAGGCCGGGCCTTGTTTGTCTCTCTGTGGCACCACCAGACTGAGCAGTATCTTGCGGCTGCTGGAGCCTTTGAGGCTGAGGCGTACCAACTCTCCATTTTCCAACTCCTGCTTGACCAGATGCGCCGGGATCCAGCAAAAACCTATGCCTTTGGCTAGGATCACCTTAGCTTCGTGGAAGTTGCTGACGGTCCAGCGCTGCTCGGCCTTGAGCCAGCCGATTTCCTGCTGACTATTGACGCCGGTATCTTTGATCACAATTTGCAGATGCTGGGCCAGCACTCTGTCGTCTTCAATTTCCACTTGAGCCGCCAGCGGATGGGAAGGGTGGCAGAGCAGGTAGAAGTCCAAGTCGCAAAGGGGCTCAGAGATATAACCCATGGGCGGGGTACCGCAAATCGCAATATCCACCTGATGGTTTTTGATCATCTCCTGGGTGCCGCTGATCACTGTGTCCCGCACTGTGACCCGGGTTCCGCGGCTTTGGGGCAGAAAGGCGGCCAGCGCCTCGGTCAGGGTTTCCATGGGGTAGACCAGCTCCCTGGCGATGCTCAGACTCGGCTCCCAGCCCTGTTCCAGATTGCTGGCGAGCTGCTCCAATTCCCCCACAGCCTGAGTGACGTGACGAGAGCGACGAAGCAGTACTTCGCCGCATTCGGTCAGATAGGCCTTGCGGCCACGCACTTCGAGGAGTTGGATCCCCAACTGATGCTGCAGCTTGGCCACAGCATGGTTGAGGGATGATTGGCTCTTGTTGAGCTGCTCGGCGGCCTGGGCGTAACCACCGAAGTCGACGACGGCCTGTAGGATACGCCACTGTTCCAATGTGGACTTGGGTCTGTTCATTTTCTAAAAACTCGTCAGATTTCGGCCTATCATGGGCGGAAACTGCCAGTTTTTCAAACTATTTAGCCTTTTTCGTCGACTCGGTCGCCTGTTTGACCGACTCGAGTGGCGTCACCTGCATCGGCAGGTATTTCCGGGTCGCCTTGAGCTCACTCAAATAGGGGCCTTTATGCAGTTTTTCCGGCCATTTGAGCAGCATCATCGCCAGCACATTACGGTGTTCACCCAGGGCCAGCGCCGGGTTGCCTTTGGGGGAGCGAATAAAGTCCACCTCAGGATCGAAGGACTTGATGATGTGCGCCTGGGTGGCTTTCACCATGGGATGATCTTTGTCCTTGCCGGCGAGCAGATAGCTTATTCCTACTTCGGCAATAATATCGTCGGTGGCATCTCTGAGGATCCGCTGGCGGTTGGCTTCGAAGTAATCGAGGATCCAGGCGAACTCCTTGGCATCAACCGGGTGCTGATAGTATTCGCTGGCGGCGAAGATAAAGTGAGTCATGCCATAGAGCTTATTGCGATATTGTGCCTTACTGAGCTTGTCATCTTCGGCATCGGGGTAGACACGTTTGAAGGCGGCCTTGTAGTCTTCCAGGTAATCGCCAACGCCAAGTTGCTTGGCCCAGTAGACGTAGTTGACCAGCTGCGCCGCCCAGGCTTCAATCATGGCTTCGTCGGTCAGACCGTGCTGTAGATCTGTACTCTTGAGCCCTTTGAGCAACTTGTCGTGGCAGGGGCCGGTAAAACCAAACTCATTTATTCGGCTGGCGTAGCGCAGCAGCACATCGGTATAAAACAGAAATTCGGGGAAGGGTTTGAGCGCTTTTTTGCGTGCCTTGGCCCGGGGGCCATTGCCTAGTTGGGATATCGCCTTGAGCGATTCACTTTTGACAAATTCAGGGTCGTCCAGCTGGCAGGCATAGAAGCTTTGCGCTTCTGTAACCGCAAACAGATCCACCAAGGCGGCGTTGGCGTACTGCTCGTCACCTGTCATCCGATAGAGGCGGATCCCGTAATGGCCCTGCACCCTAGGGGGCAGCTGGTAGAGATGCTGCTCCAGATTCTGCTGAATGCGTTGATAAACCTCGTCAGCGCTGGGCTGGCTCTTGGCGGCCAGGGTACTGCTCATCACTCCCAGGCAGAGGGCAAGTGTCAGTTGACCGGTTCTCTTGAGTATTGGCATCGCGTATCCTCCGGATGAGTGTGGCCGCATCGGCAGCGCCAAACAGGCTTTGCAAACGGGCGGCCATAGGTTGGGCTGATTCGTTGACCAGCAAGAGATCAAATAGTTGCGCCGGGTTGCAGCCCCGGGTGTGAACATCTATCGCTTTGGCAAGTTGCTGTTGCCAGAGTCCGAGATAATAGAGCGGCCCCTGATCGCTGATGGCGCCAAAGCTGTAGCTATAGTCACTGACTTCGGGCCAGGAGCCATTAAAACTGGCTTCAAACGCCTTGTGTAGCTGTGGGTATTGGCTGTTGCCAAGGGATTCAAAGCTGGCGAGGGCCACTTTGGCGCGAAACACCTTGAGCTGCTGCTGGTATTCTTCGGCCAGTTGTTCGCGCGAGCCGGGAACCGGCTTGAGTGAGAACGTAAAGGCGCCGCTCAGATAGCGTTCCAGCCAGGCTTTGCCCACTCCGGCGCCATCCTGAGGTAACTCCAGACTGTTGTTGAGATAATAACGACCGCCACCACTGAGTTGGGCTATGGCGGCGCTCAGGGAAGAAACTGCGGTCTGATAATCTTTTAGCCTAAGTTGCTGAGGCTTAAGCACCAGCTCGCTCTGGCCGGTTTGTTGGCCGACAACGGCGCGGCGCAGCATTTTATGGCGGTTGTGTTTGCCTTCGCTGATAAGCAGTTCACCCAGCAGCCGACCATGGTGATACACCCTGAGCCAGTCGTCGTTAATCTGCTCTGTGGTCAATCCCAGCGGTTTGAGATGGTCAAACAGGGCTTTTAGTACTTCAGAGCCTTTGAGCGCGACCATTTGGGTCGAGTGGGCCTGTTGTAACTTGCGACCCAGATCCCAAGGGGCGTAATCCAGTTTTTGAGTGCTGGCATCGAGAAACCTGGCCACATCGCTTGGCGTGCTCAGCAACTGAGAACTGAGGATAAAATCACTGTAGCTCGGGTAACCGTGCGCCTTGGCTTGCTCTTGTCTTAGGGCAAACACAGATGACAGCGGCAGTTGATTGCGTAGTCTGGCGCGGCCCTGATAAGTGCGCCAAACCTTGGCGCGACAATCACTATTGGCCTGTTGCATCAAGTAAGAGGCGATATTGACTGCAAAAAAGCCGGGCTTTTGGGCTGATTGAGCGGCTTCCTGCTCCGCTGAATTATCTTCGGGATTGAGAGCCTGTTGCATGCCGGGCAGGGCACATTGTCCCAACTCCAGCTTGAGATCGTCACTGCGCATTCCCTGACGAATGCTGGCCTGGGCGCCATGAAGACGTGCCTTTTCCTCTATGCCCAGATGTTGTTGCATCAACCAGTCCAACCTCTGGGCCAATGCCTGAAGCTGTGGCTCATCATCCTGGTTCAGTTCGGATGTCAGGCTTGTCAGCGCCGGTTCGCTCAGGAATCTATCCATGGTGTCGGCCAGTTTCAACTGACACTGCAATAACAGCTCATGCTGCGCCGCTGACAAAGGAAAACTCCGATAATAACTGAGGCGGTCATTGATATTGTGCAGCCCGAGGGTTTGCCGCTCCAGCAGCTGCAGATCCTGAAATTCAGGTTGAAAATTGCTGCTGTATTCGACACATTGAGCCGTCAGCAAGGGGACAGCATTAGACGCGGCCAGGGCGGGGGAAATGCCCGAGGCCATTGTCGATGCCAGCAGCGAAGCCAACACCGACAGTGGCAGCCTGGACTTGAGGCGAGACGGACTCAGGCCGGAGTTAGCGGCTGGCAAAGTGCTTCTTGGCATAAGCGACCCGTTCTTCCACTGACATGGGTTTGCCCGTCATTCTTTCCACATGCTGCAACCTTGGCAATATCCCCATGCCATTGGCTATCTGGATGGCAAGCCCGGGACGGGCGTTGAGCTCCAGCAGCAGTGGTCCCTTGTTTTGATCCAGTACCATATCGGTTCCCAGATACCCCAGTTCGCACATCTCATAGGCACTTGAGGCCGTGTGCAGCAAGGTGTCCCAATGGGGCACCTCGATTTCAATCAGGTTACGCCCCGTATCCGGATGCAAATCGACCGGGCGGTCAAACTGCACCGCATGCAGGCCACGGCCGGTGGCGATATCCAAGCCGACACCAACCGCGCCCTGGTGCAGGTTGGCCTTGCCATCGGAAGCGGCGGTGGACAACCTGAGCATTCCCATCACAGGAAAACCCTTGAACACTATCAGGCGGATATCCGGAACCCCTTCATAGCTGAAGCCATCGAATACGGGATCGAACTCAATCAAGCCCTCAATAATGGCCACATCCGGCTTGCCACCGAGGGAGAACAGGCCACTGAGGATATTGGAAACGTGGCGGTCGACCTCGCTCGGGGTGACTTCATTACCGTTGGGCTTATAGAAGCGACCATTCTCCACATGGGTGATCACCAAGATCCCTTTGCCGCCCGAGCCTTTGGAGGGTTTGATCACAAAGCCACTGCGATCTTTTACCTGCTCGGGAATGCTATTGATACCGTGTTGCTCGCGCACCACGCCTATCAGATCGGGCACGGCAATATCATTGGCAAGCGCCAGTTGCTTGGTGGTGAGCTTGTCGTCCACCCGTTTGTAAAACTTGCGCGGATTGTAGCGGCCAATATAGTCGATATTGCGCTTGTTCATATTCAGCACGCCAGCGCGGCGTAGCTGCCATGGCCAGGCAAAATTCATTTTATTCTCCTGCCAGTGGCTTGAAGCGCTTGAGCTCCAGCAGTCGATAACCCGTGTACTGCCCCATCAGCAGCACCAGCGCCAGGATCACCAAATGAATACCCAGGAAGTTGAACACCCAGTGCTGTACCCAAGTGGCGCTCATGGCCAGATAAGCCAGAGTGGCTACCAGAAGTGAACCGCCACCTTGCACCATCACCTCTTTGGCGCCTTCCTCTTCCCAGAGGATAGACATACGTTCAATGGTCCAGGCGAGAATGATCATCGGGAAGAAGGTGATAGTCAGGCCTTCACTGAGGCCAAACTTGTACGACAGCAGGGTAAACAGGCCTATGATACCTATCACCACTATGATAACCGCCGATATTCGCGAAATCAGCAACAGGTTCAGATGCGATAGATAGGAGCGGATCATCAAGCCAAAGGCCACAATCAGCAGGAAACCTATCAGGCCGGTCAGCAGTGTGGTCTGGATAAAGGCCAGGGCGATAAGCACAGGCATGAAGGTACCTGAAGTCTTGATGCCTATGATAACTCTAAGGAATACCACCATCAGCACTCCGATGGGGATCAGCAAAATACCCTTGAACAGGCTCTGCTCTTCCAGCGGAAGTTGATAGAGGGAAAAATCGAAGGCGCTGTTTTTGGCCATCATATCAATGGAGGTCGCCAGGGCTGAACGTGTGTCTTTCAGCATGGAGAAGTTGACCTGGGAGTTGCTGCCACCCAGTACGTCCAATACCGATTTACCGCTACGCTCCCACAGCACCATGTTTTCCGGACGGCCCTCTGTGCCTTTGACCAGATCGAACAGGTGCCATTTACCGTCCTGATAGACTTCGACAAAGGGAGACAACTGTTGCCGACGGCGCTGATCTTCCAGATACAGCCCATTGACTTCCTGAGTCGGGATACCGCGGCTGTTGAGCATATGGACAAACAGCTTGGTGGGTGAGTTAGCCGAGAGCAGCAGTTCTATATTTTGACTGCGATCACGGCCAGCAATGGCGCGCATAAGCTCGCGGGCAAAAGAGAGGTTACCGGCACTGCGGGACCAGGCTTCGTTCATGACCTGTTCGGCGGCGGCTTCCTCGGTCGCAGACCAGATATAAGGTGCCGGGGGCAGGGGTTCTTCCTGAGCCTTGAGTTCCTCACGGCCTGTGGGGATCAGGGTGACCTTGTAATAGAGATCCTGCTGGCCATTGGCTTGGCGAATAGACCAGAGCGCGCGGCGGCCCTGTTCATTGTTGCTGATGGTCAGGCCATAACCCGGGGAGGTGGCGTTTTCCATCAAGACTTCAAATGCCGGATCCTGTGGCAGAGAAAAAGAGACTTCTGCCGGGCCTCCTGTACCCTGAAAGCTTACCTTGGCATCGATTGCCCAACTCTGTACCTGCTCACCGGGCAGGAAGGGGACATTGTGCTCAATACCGCGATAAATACTGGCGCTGAGCCCAACAATAAACAGCAGAGCTACCACCAGGTAGAAAGGTTTCCGTGAATGCATTACCGCTCCTATTTATGGCTCGAAATCACTAAGTCTTTGGCTTTACCGTGCAGGTAAGCTTGGCCTACATCGACAACGGCTATGTCTTTCATAAACTTGCGGCCGAGCAGTAAAGGGTATTCGAGGTGACTGCGGTCGGTAAGGTTAAGGTCGGTTTCGGCAGCATATTTGCCTATTTTGAGGTGGGCATGGATCACCGGACGGCGATCGTCTTTTTCATCGGCCTCTTGCTTGATACGGACAAAACGCACCACCTTGGATTCGAAGGTTTTTCCCGGTGCATCCGCGCCATTGATCATCACATCGAATCTCACCCACTGGGCGCCATCGCGCTCAAACAGAATAATGTTGCGGGCATCGAGTGAAGAGGATTCGGCGCCGGTATCGATACGGGTATCGAAGCTGGCATTTAACTCATCGATAAAGACGCTCTCAACTTCGCCGAGAACATATTTGTCGCCAATGGGCGAAGCTTCACAGGGCGCAGGGACTTCAACTTCCTTGATAATTTCCTTGGGGGGCTGCTGCAGTTTCTTCACCTGCTGTTGCAGGCCTTCAAGTTGAGTATTCAAGGCATCCAGATGCTGCTGTTGTTGATTCTGAGCCTGGGCAATCACATTGACTATGCTGGCTTCCTGAGAGGCGAGGTTGGACTGCAAGGTCTGGGCGTCGACCGGCACTGGGGCATTTGCCACTTCCTGAGTGCTGGCGCAGCCGCCGGCAAGTGTTGCCATGGAGGCCATGACGGCGATTGAAATCATCTGTTTCAACATGTTGCTTCCTGTATTCTGTTTTCCAGATTGCGTCACTTATATTGGGTTCGGTGAACTCGACTTACTTAATTGCGATAAAGGTGGCCCGTTTGGGGGCGGGGTAACCTTCCACTGTTAAATTGATGTCGGTCGGATCGAGGTAATCCACCAGAGATTCGTTGCGCATCCAGGGCGTGGAGCGTTGCTCGGCCAGTGAAGTGACATCGACATCGACACAGCGAACCTCACGAAAATCGCACTTTTCAAGCCAAAGTTGCAACGCGGCAACGGACGGAATAAACCATACATTATTCATCTTGCCATATCTATCCTGGGGCACTAGTACGGCATTTTCATCACCATCTATGACCAAAGTCTCCAAAATGAGTTCACCTCCGGTTCGCAATTGATCACGCAATTGTAACAAGTGGTCAATGGGAGAGCGCCTGTGGTACAGCACCCCCATGGAGAACACAGTATCGAAGGCATCCAGTGGTGGCAGTTCTTCTATACCCAAAGGCAGCAGGTGCACCGGCGGAGTGCCGCCGGCGAGGCGTTTGACCGCTTCGAACTGGCATAAAAATAGTGAAGAGGGGTCGACACCGACCACCATTTTGGCGCCTTCACCATACATGCGCCACATGTGATAACCGCTGCCGCAACCCACGTCCAGCACAGTCCTGCCTGCCAAAGGGCTGATATGAGGAGCGACCCGCTCCCACTTCCAATCGGAGCGCCACTCGGTATCGATATGAATGCCGTGAATATGAAACGGTCCCTTGCGCCAGGGGTGCAGCAACTGCAGCAGGTTTTCCAGTTTTTCCCGTTGACCAGCAGCCAGTTGCTCACCTGAGCCAATGGTGACACTGTCTTTGAAATCCAGCCGGTCGGGGGCGGGGTAGTTGAGCTTGGCGAGCACTTTCTCCCACTTGGGCAAGGCGCCGTGCTTGTGCTCTCTTTGCCAATCGCCGAGTTTGGCTGGCAGTGTTTCCAGCCAATGCTGCAGATTGGAGTCGGCAATCTGTTGATAGAAGTTACTGAAACTGATCACTTGATAGCTACCATGGATGTGAAATTGAAGCACTGAAACCAGACACCGTAATGGGCAAAACCGGCCTGGGATAATCTGTTGTAGTGATTGTCGAGCTGATCGGGTTTCATCACGTTTTCCAGTGCGCTGCGCTTTTGGCTGATCTCCAACTCGCTATAGCCATTGGCGCGTTTGAAATCCAGATGATGTTCATCCAGTACTTGCTGGATAACTTCATCGCCGAAGCGGATTTTCTCCGACAGCACCAAGGCGCCACCGGGTCTTAAGCCGGCATATATTTTCTGGATCAGGGTATCGCGATCCTCGGGCGGCAGAAACTGCAAAGTAAAATTGAGTACCACCAAGGAGGCGTCTTCGATGGCGATATCACGAATATCACCACAAATAAGCTGCACTTGGGTATCGCTGACATAAGCATTGAGATACTCCTGGCAGCGCTCGGTCATCGCCGGTGAGTTGTCGACGGCGATAATCTCGCAGCCCTTACCTTCAATGCGCCGACGAATACTCAAAGTTGCCGCGCCAAGAGAACACCCTAAATCATAGACTTTACTGTCTTGTGTCACAAAGCGTTCGGCGAAGTCGCCAATGGTGTTGATGATCTGGCCGTAACCCGGCACAGAGCGGCGGATCATATCGCTGAATACGCCGGCTACCCTGTCATCAAAAGCAAAGTCTGAGACCTGACCGCAGTCAGTCGCATATATGGTGTCTTGAGAAGTGTTCATCTGAAATCTTGTGCGGGAAAATCAGTGGCGCATTTTAGCTAATCCCGCCTGAAAGCAGCAAGTGTGCTCTGGTAATTGACGCAAATTTTTTGTCTAATAGCTCGGGAATAACAAAATAATTACATCGCCTTACCAGGAAATAAGCACTTGAAATCGCTGACCTCTCTTTTGAGTCTATTGTGTGTGCTCGTATGTCTGCCGCTGGACGCGGCCAATCAAACGGTTTCTCCCGCCAAGCCACTCGTTATCGTGATGGGGGAGGACAGTTATCCCTACCAATTTGTTGATGATACCGGCCAGCCTCAGGGGATATTGGTTGACCTTTGGCAGGAATGGAGCCGGGTCAATCAAAGGCCCATCACACTGGTGGCGCGGCACTGGGACGATTCCCTGAAGCAGCTTAAAGAAGGCAAGGCGGATGTGCATCTGGCGTTGGCGCTGACCCCGGAGCGCGAAGCCGAGTTTGAATTTGCCAAGCCCATCAGTCGTATTGATACCTACCTCTATCTGCACTCTGAACTGAGGCACAAGGATAGCTTTGATAAACTGCTGCCGTACCGGATAGGAATAGTCAAAGGCTCGTCCCACGAATCGGATCTTAAGGCGTTGGAACCCGGACTGGCATTTACCTTCTATCCCGGACGTAATGCGTTGCTCAACGCCGTATCCGCAGGAGAAATCAAAGCGTTTGCCGGCATGGATGGTTATCTTCGTGACCGGCAGTTGGCGCGCAGTATTGCCCAGCAATATCCCACCGCCAATCGGATGCTGATCAAGCATTCACAAGTGGCACCGGCTGTTGCCAAGGGCAAGCAGGCCTTAGTGGCCGAAATCGATAGTGGCTTTGCCCAGATCACTCCTGAGTTTATCATCCAGACCCAGAGGCGCTGGCTGGGTTATCATGCCGAACAGCATGGGATCACGGTTGCCATGCCACTGAATATGGAGCCGTTTTCCGATCTTGGCCCGGATGGTTTACCCCATGGCCTGTATGTGGATATCTGGCACAAATGGTCTGCCAAAACCGGAGTACCGGTGGAGTTTGTTGCCGGTAGCATGAACAGTACTCTGGAGCAGGTCAAACAGGGTATTGTCGACGCCCATATAGGCTACCCGGAAAGTGATGACCTCAGCTCAGGACTCAAACGTGCCTGGCACTTACACACCCAAAGCAGCCGTCTGTTTCTCAAAGGCCAGGTGGTGGATTCGTTGGCACTTTTGGATGGCAAACGCTTAGGCATTTTCCCATCATCGCCCTATATCACAGAGCTGAAACAGGCCTTGCCCAAGGTACAGCTCAAGTATTTTGACTCTCTCGATGCCATGATCAACGCCGCCGACCGTGGCGATATCTCAGGCTTTGTCTCGCCCTCGGCCTGGACGCAGCACTATCTGTTGACTCATGGACTCTGGGCCGGTTACCAACAAGCACAAGCCTTGCAGTTCAGCTCAGATATCTATGTATTGACACGCCGCCAGGATGAGGGCCTGACCCAAAGGCTCATCGCCGGCTTTAATCTGCTGACCCGCAATGAGTTGGCGGCGCTGGAAAACAAATGGATGCTCAATAGTGACGATCATGTTTACAGCAGGGAGCAGAGTCGGCTGCCATTGACTCAGGCCGAGCTGGGCTATCTTGATAGTTTGCCCGAGCTTAAAGTGGGCTATCTCAAGGATTGGCCACCCTTTGAATTCAAGGATGAGCAGGGGCAGTTTGCTGGAATTAACGCCGATGTGATGACCAGGGTGGCGCAGCAGTTGGGGCTAAAACTGCTGCCCGTGGCTTTCGATGAGTGGCGCGATCTTCTCAAGGCGCTTGGCAGCGGCGAAGTGGCGATGGCGGCCAGTCTGGCGGCGAGAGATGAACAAAATGTCACGCTGGCTTTTTCTGATGGTTATTGGCCATCGCCCTGGGCCATGGTGTCTACTGCCGAACATTTGAATCTTTATAGCTTGGGGCAACTCAATGGCCAGCGGGTGGCGATTGTCGAAGGCTATCAGCTCGCCGGTGAACTCATGGCCAAGAGCCAGGGCATAAGCCCAGTGTTGGTGCCCGGTATGCGTGAAGGATTGGAGGCGGTTAATCAGGGAAGGGCGGATCTCTTTATCGATAAAGTGGTATCGCTGGCCTCGGCACTTTCTACCGGGCAATATCCGGCGCTGAAGATGAACCTGATAACCGACATGGCCGATCAAAAGAGCCATATTGGTGTCACACCCGGCTATAAACCCTTGGTGCCTTTGATTAATCGGGTAATAAGCGGTATAGATGACAGCCAACGGCAAAGGATCCATGAAAAATGGGTTGGCACTGTGATCACCGATAAGAGTCAACAATATAAGACATGGCTGGGCTATTTTCTGCTGGCACTCTTGATTGCACTGTTTATTGTGCTGCTGGTGTTGCAACTCAATCGGCGCCTCAGTCGGGAAATTACCCTAAGGCGTGAGGCAGAGCTCAAGATGGCACACCTTGCCAATCACGATCCGCTCACCGGCTTACCCAACAGGGCATTGCTCGATGACAGGCTGGAGCAGGCGTTTTTGCAACATGCCAGAGAGCAGGAGCGTTTTGCGGTGCTGTTTTTGGATGTCGATGGCTTCAAAGCCATTAACGATACCTATGGTCATGAGGTGGGTGACAGAATGTTGGTGCTGGTCACCCAGCGCCTGGCCGCCGTGATCCGCAAATCTGATACACTGGTGCGCTTTGGCGGTGACGAGTTTGTGGTGATCCTCAATAGAATTCAGGATTTCGATGCCGTCTGTCAGGTGGCGGATAATTTGATCCAATCGCTTGCTGGGCCACTCAAGTGGCAAAACATCAGTGTACAGCTGTCGCTCAGTGTCGGGATCAGCGTGTATCCGGTGGATGGCGACAACGCCATCGAACTGCTCAAACGGGCCGATCAACTCATGTATCGCGCCAAAGAGAGTGGCGGCAGTTGTTATCGTAGTGCCTGATTGTTGTTATTTTGAACGCTCGTGCCTTGACCTGGTTTCAGCCACTGGTCAAAGGGAGCAAACTGTTTGATACTTCACCGTCTGAAAGTGAAGTACTTTGGTAAGCGGCAGATTTTCTCTATAATGCCGCTCTTATCGTGTTGAATCGTTCCAGAGCTCAGCAGGCCGGAATAAAGGATATAAAGCAGATGCGCAGTCATTATTGTGGGGACGTAAACAAGTCCCACGTTGGACAAGAAGTGACCCTGGTGGGTTGGGTGAACCGTAGCCGCGACTTGGGTGGTGTGGTGTTTTTGGATCTCCGGGATCGTGAAGGACTGATCCAGGTAGTATATGACCCGGACTTGCCTGAGGTTTTCGATGTCGCCAGCACACTGCGCAACGAATTCTGTGTCCAGGTGAAAGGTGTGGTCAGAGCCCGTCCCGACAGCCAGGTCAACGCTCATATGCGTACCGGCGAAATCGAGGTGCTGGGTAAGGAACTGACCATAATCAACGCCGCTGACCCTCTGCCGCTGAGTATGGATAACTTCCAGAACAACAGCGAAGAGCAGCGTCTCAAGTATCGCTATCTGGACCTGCGTCGTCCGGAAATGGCCCAGCGACTGATTTTCCGTGCCAAGGTCACCAGTGCCGTGCGTCGTTTTATGGACAGCAATGGTTTTTTGGATATCGAAACCCCCATTCTGACCAAGGCCACGCCGGAAGGCGCCCGTGACTATCTGGTGCCAAGCCGCACTTACAAGGGGCAGTTTTTCGCCTTGCCTCAGTCGCCTCAGCTGTTCAAACAGCTGTTGATGATGTCAGGTTTCGACCGTTACTACCAAATCGTCAAGTGCTTCCGCGATGAAGACTTGCGCGCCGACCGTCAGCCTGAATTTACCCAGATTGATATCGAAACCTCTTTCATGAGCTCTGAGCAGGTGATGCAAAAGACCGAGGAGATGGTGCGCGGTCTGTTCCTCGAACTGCTCAACGTGGACCTGGGTGAATTCCCGACCATGACCTATGCCGAAGCCATGCGCCGTTTCGGTTCCGACAAGCCGGATCTGCGTAACCCGCTGGAACTGGTGGACGTGGCCGATCTGGTCAAGGATGTTGAGTTTGCGGTATTCAACGGCCCGGCCAACGATGTTGAAGGCCGTGTGGCGGTTATCCGGGTGCCTGGTGGTGCCGAGCTGTCCCGTAAGCAGATAGACGACTACACCAAGTATGTCGGTATCTATGGCGCCCGCGGTCTGGCCTGGATGAAGGTCAACGATCTGGCTGCCGGCATGGAAGGCATTCAGTCACCTGTGCTCAAGTTCCTCAATGAAGATATCGTCAAGGCGCTGCTGGAACGCACCGGCGCGCAAAGCGGCGATATCATTCTGTTTGGTGCTGACAAGGCCAACGTGGTTGCCGAAGCCATGGGCGCGCTGCGTCTGAAGCTGGGTGAAGATTTCAACCTGCTCCAGGGCGATTGGGCACCGCTGTGGGTGGTGGACTTCCCTATGTTCGAGAAGGCCGATGGTCGCCTGTACGCAGTGCACCATCCGTTTACCGCGCCGCGGGGCGTGACTCCGGCCGAGCTGGAAGCCAACCCGGCCGAGACGGTATCCGACGCTTATGATATGGTACTTAACGGTACCGAACTCGGTGGCGGCTCTGTACGTATCCATAATCAGGAGATGCAGGCCACAGTATTCCGTATTCTCGGGATCACAGATGAAGAAGCCAAAGAAAAATTCGGCTTCCTGCTGGAAGCGCTGCGCTACGGCACACCACCGCACGCTGGTTTGGCCTTCGGTCTCGACCGTCTGGTAATGCTGATGACAGGCGCCAGCTCGATTCGTGACGTGATGGCGTTCCCGAAAACCACTACCGCAGCCTGCCCGCTGACGAATGCACCGGGTGAGGCCAATCCACAACAACTGGTGGAATTGGGTATCAAGGTTGCTGAAAAGGCGGCCGACAAAGCTGAAGTCTGAAGGACTGAGCTTGAAGTCATAAAAGTGTGAATCAAACCGGGGCATAAGCCTCGGTCTGTTTTTTTACCGGTTTGAATTTAAACCGGTATTGAGAGGAGATATACCTATGGCAGGTCATAGTAAATGGGCCAACATCAAACACCGCAAGGCCGCTCAGGATGCCAAGCGCGGTAAACTGTTCACCAAACTTATCCGCGAGCTGACAGTATCAGCCCGCGAAGGTGGCTCAGATCCGGACTCTAACCCCCGTTTACGTGCCGCTATCGACAAAGCGCTGTCCAACAACATGACCCGTGACACAGTCGATCGTGCGGTTAAGCGCGGTGCTGGTGAGCTCGACGGCCAGGCGCTGGAAACCGTAGTTTATGAAGGTTATGGCCCAGGCGGCACCGCCGTTATGGTCGAGTGCATGACAGACAACCGCAACCGCACTGTGACCGGCGTACGTAATGCCTTCAATAAGTCCGGTGGCAACCTGGGGACAGACGGCTCAGTGGCGTATCTGTTCACCAAGCAGGGCGTTATCAGCTACGAAGAGGGCGTTGATGAGGATGCCATCATGGAAGCCGCGCTGGAAGCCGGCGCCGAGGATGTGGTCAGCAATGATGACGGCTCTGTGGATGTATACACTGCACCTGCCGATTTCGGTGCGGTAAAAGATGCGCTGGATGCCATTGGGGTTGAAGCGGTGAATGCTGAAGTGACCATGGTGCCATCGACCAAGGCCGATCTGGATGAAGATACCGCCGCCAAGTTCCTGCGTCTTATCGACACACTGGAAGATCACGACGACGTTCAGGAAGTTTATCACAACGCGGAAATTGCCGATGATGTGATGGAACGCCTCGGCTGATAAGGCGGACTATGGCGATTATTTTGGGTGTTGACCCTGGCTCGCGGATCACTGGCTACGGCGTGATCCAGTGTCAGGGAAGACACCAGATTTACCTCGGCAGCGGTTGCATTCGCACCAGCTGCGAGGACCTTCCCTCCCGTCTCAAACAGATATTCGACGGCCTGTCGGAGATTATCCGCCAATATCAGCCGGAGCAGTTTGCCATTGAGAAAGTGTTTCTGGCCAAAAATGCCGATTCGGCGCTGAAATTGGGCCAGGCCAGAGGTGCGGCCATAGTGGCCGCCACTGCGGCGAATTTGCCGGTGGCTGAATACACGGCAACCCAGATCAAAAGCGCCGTGGTCGGGACGGGCAGGGCCCAGAAAACCCAGGTACAACACATGATCCAGCAGCTGCTCAAACTGCCGGCCGCCCCGCAGGCGGATGCGGCAGATGCGCTCGCCGTGGCCGTGTGTCATTATCATACTTGCCAGAGTCTGGTTGCCCTCGGCGGCCGGGCAACGGCTCGCAGCTATGGAAGATACAGATGATAGGGCGTTTACAGGGGATATTGCTGGAAAAGCAAGCTCCGGAAGTGTTGTTGGATGTGCATGGCGTGGGCTATGAACTGCAGATGCCGCTGACCAGCTTTTATGAGCTGCCGGAACTGCAACAGAGCGCCACTCTCTATACCCACTTTGTGGTGCGTGAAGATGCTCAGCTGCTGTATGGCTTCATTACCAAGCAGGAAAGAGCCCTGTTCAGATTACTTATCAAGGCCAATGGTGTCGGCCCCAAGTTGGCGCTGACCATACTGTCGGGACTGACGGCGCAGGAATTTGTCAGCTGTGTCGAGCGCGACGATATCGCCACCTTGGTCAAGCTGCCTGGGGTGGGCAAGAAGACCGCCGAGCGTTTATTGGTTGAGATGCGCGACAAGCTCAAGAGCCTGATGGAAGCCTCCAGCGGCAATGAGCGTGAGTTTGTACTCAAGTCCAACTTTACCCCGGTAGAAGCGCCCAACAGCGCCGAAGAAGATGCCATTGCAGCCTTGCTCTCTTTGGGCTATAAACCCGCCCAGGCCAGCAAAGCGGTTTCCAGCGCCTTTGTTGAAGGCATAGATTCAGAAACCCTGATCAAGGCCGCACTCAAATCCATGCTGTAACATGGAGCGGATAACTGAGGAATGAAGGTAAAGGCATGATAGAGGCCGACAGACTGATCCAACCCCAAGGCTCTCCTCAGGAGGAGCTTATCGATCGGGCGATGCGTCCCAAGTTGCTGGACGAGTATACAGGTCAGAATGAGGCACGCGCTCAGCTCAAGGTGTTTATTCAAGCCGCCAAAAACCGCCAGGAAGCCTTGGATCACATGTTGATCTACGGCCCGCCGGGGCTTGGCAAGACTACCTTGGCAATGATAGTGGCCAATGAGATGGGGGTGAATATCAAGTCCACCTCTGGGCCAGTGCTGGAAAAAGCCGGCGATCTGGCGGCATTGCTGACCAATCTCGAGCCGGGCGATGTCCTGTTTATCGATGAAATTCACCGTCTCAGCCCTGTGGTGGAAGAAATTCTCTATCCGGCGATGGAAGACTATCAGCTGGATATCATGATAGGCGAGGGCCCGGCGGCCCGTTCCATCAAACTGGACTTGCCGCCATTTACCCTGGTGGGCGCCACCACCCGCGCCGGTGCGCTGACTTCCCCGTTAAGGGCTCGTTTCGGGATCCCGCTGCGACTTGAGTTTTACAATGTCGATGACCTCAGCACGATAGTTGCCCGCTCTGCCAAGATGTTGGAACTGCAGATGGACTCTGACGGCGCCAGGGAAATCGCCCGCCGTGCCCGCGGAACCCCGCGGATCGCCAACCGCCTGCTCAGACGGGTGCGTGATTTTGCCGAGGTGAAACACGATGGCCGGATCACCAAGTCGGTGGCCGAGCAAGCGCTGGATATGCTGGATGTGGACGGCGAAGGCTTCGATTACATGGACCGCAAGTTGCTGCTGGCGATCATCGACAAGTTTATGGGGGGGCCTGTGGGGCTCGACAACCTGGCGGCGGCCATAGGCGAAGAGCGGGAAACCATAGAGGATGTGCTGGAGCCATTTCTTATTCAGCAAGGTTTTATCCAGCGTACTCCTAGGGGCAGGATAGCCACAGCCAGGGCCTACAGCCATTTTGAGATGATAAAACCCGAATAACGCACCGGCCAAAGTCGTAAGGCAGAATGGGAATAAGACAAAAAAGCGGTAGCTGAAAGGTGGCCGCTTTTTTTGTGATTTTGGAAAAACGTCGAGGCTAGGACAGCAAACTTTTCTTGATAAGCTCGGCCAGGTGCTCGGGCGCTTCCAAAGGCAACATATGGGTAGCGTCTTTCACCACTCTTAGCCAGGCACTCTCAACTAGGCTTGAGGTCTGCTCACTGACCAAGCAATAACTCTCCCTCTATGGGGAAGAATTCGCTGGCAGCATTGATCAGAGCCAGCGAAGTTAATTCGGGAACGGCGTAAACCTCAACCCGCTTGCCTTTTTGACCTAGCTTTTCGGCCAACAGGGCAAAATCGCCGTCACCGGACAGCAGCACTATGGTGTCCGCTGCATCGGCATATTCCAGCGCATCTATGGTAATTCCCACATCCCAGTCGCCTTTGGCTGAGCCATCGGCGCGTTGGATAAAGGGTTTGAGTTTCACCTCAAAGCCGATGGCCCGCAGGATATTTTGAAATTCCCGTTGCTTCTTATCGCCCCTGTCTATGGCGTAGGCGAAGGCTTTAACCAACTGCCGGTTCTGGGTGACTCTGGACCAGAGCCGGTTATAGTCAAGATTGCACCCGAGCGCTTGTCTGGTGGTGTAGTAGACGTTTTGCACGTCAACCAAGATCAATACTCTGCCTCGCTGCTCACTCATAACAGGTGTTCCTTCTCTTCAGGGCGCTAACTTTTGTCGGCAACAGCGTTTTCTGAGCCACTTTCAGTGTCATAGGCCTGTCAGCTGCATGCTATATTCTCTGTGGCCTGTGTTGGCGCAGGTTTGTTCGCCAATAATCACAGCCCCCTTGCGTTGGTAAAAATCGACACTGGCCTGGTTGTCGCAATAAACACTCAAGGTCAGTTGTTCTCTTTGCTGTCTGGCGTGCTCGAGTAAGCGACTGCCAATTCCTAATCCCTGCATAGCAGGTTTGACAAACAAAGCCGCCAGGCTGTTCTCGTAGAGAGAATAAAACCCCAGTACTTCGGCGCCATGCTGGTAGACATAGTTCTCAGCTGCTGGAATATAGACTCGGCGCATATTATCCAGTTGGGACTGCCAAAAATCTGCGGCGATAAAATCGTGTGCGTCTATGGAGGCGGTCAACCAGATTTCCAATAGCGGATACATGTCTTCCTTGGCGAATGAACGGATCATATGACTTCCCTGTGGATTATTTACATCGAATATGGATCTTAAGGCGATTGCTACCCTGATGGATTCAAGGGCTCGGCAAGTACCGATACCAGGGCAGGATAACAAAGCGGATCGGCTAAAAAAATGATAAATGGCTCAAAGTGTTACTTTTTATCGTTTCAATCCGGCCAGCATTGCCGGTGTTTTGTCGGCCGTTGGGGCATTTAACCGTGGCAATAAAGGCTTGGTAAAAAATTTACACTGTTATTCTGGCAGTTAACCGGCACTAAGCCAAAAGTGGATTACACTTTAAATCAGACATAGCGTACTGTAATGAAAGTACTTGATGCCGGGTTAAGTTGCCGCAGTAGTTACAGCTAACCAATGGCTGTCCGTTGTTAGCTGTGGGTGGATACAGCCCAGGATAAACAGTACTGAGTACCGGGCAGGGGAAACGGTCTCCTGCAGGTTTTGTCCAGACAATGATGCGGGCAAAGTGACTGAGGGATTAGTAACTATGATCGATGACTTTCTGTTTTCGTCCGAAACATTACCGGAAGAAGCCCATCAGCGCGACAACAAGTGGCGTATTCTGGCGGTGGATGATGATGTCAAATTCCAGAACTCCTTGAGTTTTGCCATCAATAAAATGACCCTGATGGGGCGTCCCCTCGAACTCATACAAGCCTATAGCATGGCCGAGGCATCCAGTTTATTGGGGAAAGACGCCGACTTTGCCGTAGTGCTGGTCGATGTGGTAATGGAAACCGAAGATGCCGGCCTCAGGCTCGTCAAGGCGGTGCGGGATCTGCTGGGAATATCTGAAACCCGCTTCGTACTCTTGACCGGTCAGCCTGGAATGGCACCGGCCGAGTCCGTGATGCAAGATTATGACTTGTCTGATTATGTGCTCAAATCTGATCTCGCCAGCCGCGGTATTCGCAACATACTCACAGGTGCGGTGCGCAATTATCATCAGCTCAAGACCATTTCCTCAGCACGCCGCGGTTTACAGCTTATTGTCGAGTCCAGCAACCGTTTGCTTGGACTGCGAACACTGGCGCAGATAGCCTCGGTGACTTTGAGTGAAATTGCCAATCTTATCAATGTTGCCGATGAAGGGCTGGTTTGTGTTAATCGGGGGCGCCATAGCGCAGATGGCTCGGGGCAGGAGATCTTTGAGCCCATGACCATAGCCTGCAGTGGTCGTTTTCGTCAGTATATTAATCGCTCCCTCAGAGAGTTGCCGGATCCTAACATTCAATCCATGGTGGAACAGGCGCTCAGGGAAAAACATTTTGTCAGTACCGATGAAAGCCAAGTGCTGTTTTTCCCCAAATCGGCAGCATTGGCCGAGTTTGCCATCTATGTGGCCACAGGCCGCAACTTAGATGACACCGAAATGGAGCTGCTCAAGGTGTTTGCCGCCAATGTTTCCAAAGGTTTTGGCAATGTTGCCCTGATAAGCCGACTCGATAAGATAGCCTATCAGGACGAGTTACTCGGCATTCCCAATCGTAGTGCCTTGCTGCGGGAGCTCTCCAGGTTACAGGCGATGTCCGGCGTCGATGCGTACAACTTGTTGTTATTGGATCTCGATAATTTTTCCGGTCTCAATAATCTGTTTGGTTCTGCGTTCGGTAATCAGGTGTTGCAAGCGGTTGCTCAAAGGTTGGAGGCGGTTTTTCCGCGCCCAGCTGTCATCGGGCGGCTGCATTCTGACCTATTTGCCGTTGTTGGCCATAAGGAGCAGGTGAATATCGACAGGGCGCAGCGGGTGTTCAGTGCGCCTTTTGAAATGGATAGCAGCCGTCATATTCTCACCGCCTGTATGACGGAAGTTTCCCTGGCAATCGATGGTCAGGATCCCACCGATTTACTGCGTACTGCAGGTACCGGGCTCAGAAATGCCAAGTCTCGAGGCCCCGGCAGCATACAAGCGTTTGATCCCGAATTTGAACATCAGGCGGCACACAGATTCAAGCTGATGCAACGGTTGCATACCGCGATTCAACGCCAGGAATTCGTACTGCATTATCAACCCCAAATAGATCTGAACAGCGGTGATGTTGTGGGAGTTGAGGCCTTGCTGCGTTGGCAGACGGAAGACGGCATGGTGCCACCGGGCACCTTTATTCCGTTGGCAGAGCAATCGTCTTATATTCATGGCATTGGTGACATAGTCGTTGCCTTGTCCTGTCAGGCGGTGCATGCGCTGGATCAGGCAGGATTTGCTGATATTCTGATCAGCCTCAATTATTCGGCTCGCCAGTTGGATAAGCCGGATGTACTCGATAGGCTCAAACAACAATGTCGTTTGGCCGGGATTGAGCCGAGCCGCTTATGTTTGGAAGTCACTGAAACTGCCATGATGCAATCGTTCCAACAGGTGGCTAATATTCTCCAGCGACACCGTACTTCGGGAGGTACAGTCGCGATAGACGATTTCGGTACCGGGCTTTCATCGCTCGAATACCTGCTGCAGTTACCGGCCGATCACTTGAAGATAGATATGACCTTTGTTTCCAGATTGGATGAGGATGAGCGCAGTCGTTTTCTGGCATCGATGATCATTGAGTTGGGGCGGCGGTTGAACATCTCTGTAGTTGCCGAGGGTGTAGAAACCCAGAGTCAGGCCAACTGGCTCAGGGATAATGGCTGTCATATCGCTCAAGGGTGGCTGTATGGTAAGGCCATGCCACTGGATGAGCTGTTGTTGTGGCTCAAAAAACGCTGAATGGGAGCTTACTTATGTCGATAGAATTGCCCCAACAGCCCGTGATGGCCCTGTTGAGTTCAGAGGAAGCCTCAACCGGGAAGCAAAAGCGCATTAAGTGGCTGACATGGATGAGTTATCTTTTACCTTGGTGGCTGCTGGTACCGCTGGGAAGTTGGATGATGTATCACTATGCATCCCAATGGCAGATAGATCAGTTGCGCTATGCCCAACAAGAATTGGTTGACAGAGACACCCTGGTGCTCGATGCGCGCTTGGCTCGGGTAAAACAGGATGTGAATTTACTGGCACAGATGACCGCATCGGTATTGGCCGACCCACAGCTTGATGAGAATGAACAGCTGAGCTTGTTGCAACGCCTGTTTGTTGATTTTAGCACGGCCTATCCCAGCTATATGCAAGTGCGCTGGATAGGCACTTCAGGAGTTGAGCGGGTCAGGGTGGATCATACGGATAACCTAAGGCGGGTCGTCGCCGCTGAGGCATTGCAGGATAAATCGTCACGCTATTACGTGATTGAAGCCAACCGCCTGGCTCCTGGGGCAGTTTATTATTCTCCTTTTGATCTCAATATCGAAGGCGGTGAGATAGAGAAACCCTATCGGCCCACTTTACGGGTGGCGACCAAGGTGATGAATGCCGATGGCGGGGAACTAGGACTGGCGCTACTGAATCTGGATGGCAGTGGTTTACTCGAGCGACTACGTCAGTCTGGCAAGACCATGTTGTTGGATGCTGAAGGTTATTGGCTGCTGTCAACTGATGGCCACAGGGAGTGGGGCTTTATGTTCGACGACCCGGAGCAGAGACTTGCCGTGGTTCATCCAGAGGTTTGGCGGCGAATGCAACAGGAGCAACAGGGGCAGTTTATCGATGACTCCGGAATGTGGACCTTTTCTCGTGTCGGCCCCAAGCTGAATGGCAACAGTCAGGTACCAGTGCTGTATACCTTGTCCCATGATGAGCAGCCGCTATTTATCCAGGCCAGGTTGAAACAACTCTACTCTGGAGTGGGGGCCGCGGTGCTCTTATGTATGACGTTATTGGGGGCTTTTCTGGCGCGATCCAATTTAAGCCTGGCGGCCAAGGCTCATGAATTGCAACAGAGCAATGCGGCATTGGCAATGACATTGGCTCAGCTGAGGGCGTCACAGCAAGAACTGATCCGTACTGAGAAATTATCATCCCTGGGTTTGATGGTGGCGGGAGTTGCTCATGAGCTTAACACGCCGATTGGGGCCGCCATGTTGTGTGTCACAGCCCTGAATGACAGGGTGGATGAGCTCAAGCGAGACTATCACAACGGTAATATCAAACGTTCGCAATTGGAGGAGTTTATTGAATACCAAGAGGAAGGATTGACGTTGGCCGAGCGCAATCTCAAACGTTCAGCCTTGCTTATCCAACAATTCCGCCAGGTCGCGGCCGATAGAGCTAATGCTGATAGACAAGCCTTCTGGCTCCACGAATTGATCGCAGATATTCTGGCACTGAATCATGGCCAGTGGAAACATTATCATCATAAGCTAATCACAGATATTCCTTCCGATATCCATATGCTCAGTTATCCCGGTCCCTTGGGACAGGTGATCCAGAATCTGGTACACAATGCGTTGATCCATGCCTTTGAAGAGGCAGATCGGGGAGAGGTACATATCTGTGCCCGTAAGCTGCAAAACCAGGTCGAAGTCTGTGTCGTGGACAATGGTATCGGGATTAAAGAACAGGATCATCAACGGGTATTTGATCCCTTTTATACCACTAAACGTAGTAGCGGTGGCACAGGGTTAGGTTTGCATATCGTGCATCACCTGACCACTGAAGTGTTGGGAGGAAGTGTGCGGATTTCGTCTGGCATCAATGGTATTGGGACCTCAATGATCTTACTTTTGCCGTTGGAACAAATTGAGCTCAAATCATCGAAAGAAGAAGCTGAGCTGGCGACAAGCTGATACGGGTTTGAACTAAGCTTATTGGTCAACATTTTTGTGTTTGGACACATGGCGGGTAGCGTCAGGCCCTTGTTATAAATAGTTCGTTTTAGCTATTTCGCCTTAGTTATTTCAGCATAAAAACAAGATGTTATCTTTTACTTGTCAAGGTCCATATTGCCACCCCTGCTGATGCCAAGTTGATCAGTGACTTAATCATTCCCCAAACCCGCAAATTCGTATTGTCATCCTGTGGAAGCGAGGTTCATACCTTGCTGCTTGACTCCATTTCGCCAGCCAGAGTCAGTATTTATCTTGGCGGTGATTACCGTTATCACTTGACGGCCGATGGTAGCGGTGAGCTTTGGGGAGTTGATTGGCATGAGGGAAATCGCCATCTGTATCATCTGGTTGTTCGCGAAGATGCTGCAGGTCAGGGGCTGGCCAGGCAACGCTGATATGTGGCCAGAAAGAGATGCCTGGACAAGGGCAATGCAGGCAAATTTACCTTAAATTCAACTGTTGCAGCCGCTGGTAGCGGGCAACGACAGAACATGCCGCCCGGTCATTGAGGGTTCAAGCGGTATTGAACATGAAAAAGCGCCCATGAAGGGCGCTCCCAGGTCGCGCAAGAAAAATCAGGCTTCGTCAGCGACAGAACTGTTTGTATGGTTTTGATGAGGCTTACTATCTGGCAGCAGCAGGTTCATCAGTATCGCCACAATACCGCAGAGGCTGATGCCGGTGAGGCTGAAGGAGCCAATACCAAAAGCCATACCGCCGATACCAAATACTAGAGTCACCCCAACAATAGACAAGTTGCGAGGCTCGCTGAGATCCACCTGATGCTTGATCAAAGAGTTGAGGCCCACGGCGGCGATAGAACCGAACAGTAAACACATAATACCGCCCATTACAGGCACTGGGATGGTTTGCATCAGGGCGCCAAGCTTGCCGACAAAGGCCAGCAAGATAGCGGTAATGGCTGTCCAAGTCATGATTTTAGGATCGAAGTTGCGGGTCAGGGTCACCGCACCTGTCACTTCAGAGTAAGTGGTGTTTGGCGGACCGCCAAAAGCGGTGGCCGCTATGGTGGCAACCCCGTCTCCGGCAAGAGTGCGATGCAGACCGGGCTTCTTCAAATAGTCTTTACCGGTAACATTGGAAATCGCCAGGATATCTCCTATGTGTTCTACTGCCGGAGCAATGGCAACTGGGATCATAAAGAGGATGGCATGCCAGTTAAACTCTGGGGCAACGAAGTTGGGCATCGCCAACCAGGCGGCCTCATGCACGACATTGAAATCCACTATGCCGTAAAATAGGCTCAGGCCGTAACCGACAATAATGCCAGCCAAGATTGGCATCAGTTTCAGCAGTCCCTTGGCAAAAATGGCCACGGCTATAGTAGTCAAGAGTGACGCCAGAGACACAATAAGGGCGGTATCCGGAGACACAAGCACTTGGCTGCCGTCACCGCTTTTGCCAAGCGCCATATTCACGGCAACCGGTGCCAGGCCTAGGCCTATGATAATGATCACAGGACCCACCACCACGGGAGGCAGAAGTTTCATGATGATGCCGCTGCCGCGCAGCTTCACGACAGTAGCCAGCACTAGGTAGACGCAGCCTGCAGCCATCAAACCGCCCATAGTGGCAGGAATCCCCCAAGTTTGAACGCCATACATGACGGGAGGAATAAAGGCAAAAGAGGAAGCGAGGAAAACAGGAACTTGGCGTTTGGTGACTAACTGGAACAACAGGGTGCCGAATCCGGCGGTGAACAGGGCTACGCTGGTATCCAAGCCGGTGAGCAGCGGCATCAGCACCAGGGCTCCGAAAGCGACAAATAGCATCTGTGCGCCTTGCAGAGGACGGGCAAGGTATTTCATTTTTTTATCCGTATTGTGGTTAAACCGGTTAATGTTACCAGTTTGACGCCAAGAGTGGACTCCTTTTTTAGCGGTCCAGATCAAACTTTTACAGTTTGTGTTGTTGTTCCCCCGGGTTCACAAACTCCAAGGTTTTTCCATTTCTGCGGCTCGCCAAGTGAGGCATATATGATACACTTTTGCCATTCCGACCACTTTTACCGTCGCAAAGATGCTGAATTCATTTATAAAGCCAGTTGTTTTTCTCTCCCTGTTCTGTGCCACAACCTTGGCCCAGGCGGTGGAAGTCAAACGTTTGGATGAAGCCACAGTTGCCGTGGAATCCAGAACCAGTGCCGAGAAGAGCAAGGGACTCAAGAAAGCATTGGAAGATGTTGTTTTGAAAAACTCCGGCTCCCGCAGTGCGCTCGAAAACCCGGAAATCCAGGCCAAGCTTGCAAACGTTGACACCCTGGTCAGCCAATTTGGTTATCTCGATACTGAGGAGGGGCTGAAGCTAAAGGCCAGTTTTGATCATGGCAAGATTATCAACATGTTGCGTGAAGCCGGTTTGCCTGTCTGGGGCAAACAACGTCCATTGACCCTGGTTTGGCTCAGCACGGATATCAATAATGAGAAGGTCATCCTCAGTGATGACTCGAGCGCTGCAGAGCGTAAGGCGTTTGCCAATGCCTCGATGGAACGTGGTGTGCCCTTGATGTTTCCTTTGATGGATCTGGACGATCTGATGCGCGTTAATGTCAACGATGTGCGTGGTTTGTTTGCCGATACCGTCGCGGGTGCTTCAGGCCGCTATCAGGCTGACTTTTTTGCCATGGGTTCACTGGAACAAAATGGCAGTGAGTTCAATTATCAGTTGCAGCTCTACCCAAAGACAGATGTCAGCCAGTCTTTGGGTCAACCTCTGCTCAGTCGTCGTGGTCAGGCCGCCAGTAAGGATGATGCCGTGGCGGAGATGATACTGTCACTGTCTGATTATTTTGTGTCTCGGTATGCGATTGCCGACTCAGGCGATGTTCTACAGAGCAAGGTGCGATTTACCGGTATCAACCAAATGAAACAATTGGTTGAGATAGAGGCATTTCTCAATCAACTCAGCGCGGTGCGAGGTGCCAGTCTCAGTACTCTGCAGGGGGACAGTGCTACCTTTAGCGTGCAACTCTTTGGCTCGGTAGAGGACTTAAAAAATCTGCTGCGTCTAGAGCCTCGTTTATCGTTGGCCGAGGGTGGGTTTCAAGGCTTGAACCCAGTGCAAAGCAATGAAAGTACCATTCTATTGCCGCAGCCATCGAATAGCACAGAATTCAGCGATAATGTGAACCAGCCCTTAGGTCCTTACCAATGGCACAGCCGTTGAGGTTTTAACAGCGGCGCCAGTCATGCTAGACTTGGCGCCCGCATTACTTGATTTACTGCGATTTGGAACGATCCTGAGTGACACAAAACTCACCATTGCAACTTTCACTGCCCGTTCACTTGCCGGACGATGAGACTTTTAACAGTTATTATCCCGCGGCAGGAAACGATGAACTCATCCAGACCTTGAGGGCTTGTGCCGAAGGCCGTAGCCAGGGGGCCGTCTACTTATGGGGGCCGGTGAAGTCGGGACGAACTCACTTGATGCACGCCGCCTGTGCTCATGCCAATGAACTGGAACGCAGTAGCTTTTACATTCCTCTGGGCATTCACGCCAGTATCTCTACCGCTTTACTCGAAGGCTTGGAGCAGCTCGATCTGGTTTGTATCGATGATGTCGATGCCATTGCCGGTCACCCTTTATGGGAAGAAGCGATATTCGATCTCTATAACCGGGTGGCCGAGCAGAAGCATTGTGCACTGGTGGTCAGCGGCAGTGCGGCCCCCATAGATGCCGGTTTTGCCTTACCGGATCTGATCTCAAGGATGCAATGGGGGCTCAACTATCAGTTGCAACCCATGGCCGATGAGGAAAAACTGGTGGCATTGCAGCGCCGCGCTGCGATGCGTGGCTTGCAGTTACCGGAAGATGTGGGCCGTTTTCTGCTCAATCGTTTGGCCCGTGATCTGCGCACCTTGTTCGATGTGTTGGACAGGCTGGATAAGGCTTCCATGGTGCATCAGCGTAAGTTGACTATCCCCTTTATCAAAGAGATGTTGCGCCTCTGACTGCCGAATTTAAGCCTGTTACTTTAAACGCATTCAAAAAGCGCAGCCGGAGCTGCGCTTTTTTGATGCTCGAATAAACCGAAAAGCGCGTCAGGGTCTGTTTACTCCTACGGGAGTTTTGTGGCGATCGCCACTTAAACGCAGCGGCACTTGGGGCTGCTCAGGCCCTTGCTGACGCTGGACATTGCTCTTCGGCGCCACAAGTGTGGGTGATATGCCGAGGTTGGCTGCCCAGCTCAGGCCTGGTTGCATCTGCAGCGGCGCCGGCAAACTATCCAGCAGCAGCTGAGCATTGAGCTCAGGCATCATTTCGCTCAGCACCAAGCTTGTACGGTTTCTGAGTTCGCTGGCACCGATCCGTCCCCGCTGGCCCCAGTCGACACTTATGCTGTTTGCGGTCACAGTTTCGGGTTTGTCTGTAATCGCCACATCACGCTGCACGCCAAGACGGTAGCTCATCATGGCTTCTTCAAACAGCATGGCGGCATCTTCCCTGGGGGTGCTGTAGTTGTAAAAGTCATTGGCTCTGTCTGCGGAGAAGAAGCCACTGACATCCCCGGGCGTATATGCCTTTTGGGTGGCGGTAGCCGTTTCACCCATAAAGCTCACGCCGGCCAGGGCGCTCATCTCTGTGCTGCCCAGCGGATAGGCGCTGCTGAGCTGATCCGATATCAAGGCTTTTTGCGCCGTGCGTCGGTAATAGTCATCCAGCAAAGTCGGCCCCTCAAGGCTTTGGTGAACACTGCGCGGGAAAAAGTCATTGGCATGGGCCAACTCGTGATAAAGCAGCGAGGAGAGATCGGTTGTCAACTCGCTGATAGGGCGGTTGCTGCGCTGGCTGCGATCACGATAGACAGAAGCATAATCGTTGTCTTTGACATAACGCCAGGGGATCAGGAACTGCAGTTCATTACCGAAACCGGCACGGTAATCCGGCGCTTCATTGATACTGTCGCGCTCAGTTGCCGTCAACCAAAGATCTTCCGGATCCAGATAGATAGCACCTGTAACCACCCAGTAAAAGGACGGGCGGACATCGTAACTTATCACCACGGCGGTGACAGACTGCAGCAAGGTGGCAAAGTCACCATGAGTGTCCATTTGATCGAGGAAGGCTTCAAAATTACGTCCCATCCAGTCGTGGGATACCAGTACCCGGTTCATTATCGCTTCTTTATCACTGATGCCGCCGGCGCCTTGGCCTATCAAGGGCAGGGTACTGAGCTGGCAAGCGCTCAACTGATTGGAATAAGTGCAGCGCTTTAACACTTCGGCATAAGGCGAGTTGCGTTTGTAGGCATGGGTGCGGGCGATGGGCGTATCAAAGTACTCTGAGGTGATTTGCGCTTCATCTGTTATCAGTATGCTGACTTCATCGCTTAAGGTCTCGCCATTGACACTGGCGCTGGCTCTTAAGATCACTCCTGTGTCTTGATTGACCTCGGGTGCAACAAACAAGGGGCGTTCAGGGTTGGTCAGATCCAGGTTGAGCTCAGGTCCGGCGGCAATACACCAGCTGATGTTGTTTGCCACAGCGCCATTGACTCTATCAAGTCGCACGCTGACATTGTTGCCCTCTACCACCTGGTGATCCTGGCGGATATTCAGGCCATTTCCGTCCATCACTGTCAGGGTTACCGTTTCCTGCAGGCTGAGATCACTGCCGCTGACATTCAACTGAAAGCGGTAATCACCGCTTTGTATCGGCACAAAGGCCAACACAGGGCTGTCATTGATGTCCATATCGACACTGGGCCCGGACAACTGCTGCCACTGGAACTGTATATTACGGCTATTGAGCGTACCCAGTGTGGTCAGAACACTGCTTTGCTGACCGGCTAAATAGTGGCTTTGTAGCTTAAAAACCAGACCAGAGGCTGTGGTTTGGTTGTCGAATTCACTTGGCTGTTCACAGCGCGACAAGGCCGGAGGTGGGGTAACGACAGGTGGGATAAGGTCGCTGCCATCATCGTTGCCACCACCGCCACAGGCGGTGAGCAATAGAGTACAGGTGAAGGGGAGGTAAGGCAGTATCTTCATGGCACGGCTCCACTTGGTTGACTGCTTGTTGTTGTTTGTTGTTATTTGTTGTTTTTGTATAAAAATAGTTGCAAGACTTGGGCACTATAGCACGGGCCAGCAGGGTGACCAATAGTCCTTAAAATGGGAAAAATTGTTGCAAATTATGCCAGTATGCGAGGACGGTAGAGCAAGAGCTGAACAAAACACAAAAAAGGAGCCATCATCGGCTCCTAATTTATTATTCCAGTTTACTCTTTGTCTTTGGCGCGTTTCTTGATTCCCAGACCCAACTCGCGGCCGCGCTTGCGGGCGTAGAAGGGCATGCTGATCAGTAAGCATGAGATCAACAGACTTTCAATCAGCGCAAACCACCATTCATAGCCCTGGGCTATATAGAGCAAGGTTAAGCCGTGCAAAAGATAGAGACAGAGAATAAAGCTGGCCCAGGCAAAGGTATAGGGATTGCCTTTGAGGATACCCGGCAGCGGCAGCAGCAAGGGCACCAGCCAAAGACTGGTGAACAGCAGCGAGTATTCGCCATTGAGCCCCTTATCGATAAAGGCATAGGCCAACAAAGCTGCCAGTAGCAGATAGCCTAGTCGTGAGACTTGCAATAACGCCTGACTGCTCATTTATAGTATCGCCAATACGTTTTCCGGTGGGCGGCCGATGGCGGCCTTACCGTTGGCCAGCACTATGGGACGTTCGATCAACTTGGGAGTGGCGACCATGGCGGCAATCAACTGGACTTCGGTCAGTTCGGGATTATTCAGCCCCTGAGCCTTGTATTCCTCTTCCTTGGTGCGCATCAGTTCGCGGGCACTGATCCCCAATTTGGTCAGCAGTTCACTGATAGTGGTTGCATCGGGCACTTGTTTCAGATACTCGACAATCTGGATCTCGACGCCTTTGGACTCCAGCAGTGCCAGTGTTTCGCGGCTCTTGGAGCAGCGAGGATTATGGAAAATAGTGACCTGGGTCATAGGTTTTCTCTTTACCTTGGCTGAAAAGTGCGACGATGATAACAAAAATCTACGCTGACGTCAGGGGAAAGTGGCCCGACTAACGGGCCAGTGAAAGCCAGCATAATCAAAGTGTAAGCCGACTATTTCTTCAATTCGTCCAGCGCTCGGTCGGCGACACGGAACTGGCGTATTTTGGCCTCGATTCTGGCAATCTGCAGAGGCTGGCCATCGGCGGCTTTGTAAGCAAAGTTGAGCTGATCGATAGCCCCCTTGTAGTCGGCTCTGAGGGCCATGGACTCGGCATTGGAAAAGTGTTCCAGCGTCTTGTTGCCGGTTTGCTTGTAGGCTTCGGTCAGTAATTGATAGGGCAAGGGGTTTTGCTTATCCAGAAACGCCATATCCTCGAGAATAGGGATTGCCCGCTGTGGCTGTTTACTTTCGAGATAAACACTGGCCAGGTTGGCATTGATCACCTGGGAAGTGGGTTTGAGGCGTCTCTGGGCTTCCAACATCGTTATCGCGCCCTGATAATCTTTACGCTCCACCAGCAGATCGGTTTTGGTATCAAGATAGAAGAGGTTGTCCTGATCTTTTTCCAGCAATTGATCTATCAGCTGCTCGGATTGTTTGAAGTCCTTGAGGCGAAACAGTGCCAATGCCTTGCCATAGAGGGCTGCATCTTTAAAGGCGTAGTTGTGCTTGGTTAATTGGGTTTCAAACAACGACAGTGCTGCATCATCGCTATAGCTGGAAAAGCGCACCTGGATCCTGGCCTTGGCCAGATGGAAGTTAAGGTTGTCTGCCACATATCTGTGGGGATACTGAGCCGCGCGGTTACGGGCATCGGTGATCCGCGACTCCGGCAGGGGGTGAGTCAGCAGCATTTGCGGCGGCTTGGAGGTAAAACGATAACGGGCCGCCAGTTTGCCGAAGAAGTTTGCCGAGGCGTTGGGATCGAAACCGGATTCCACCAGAATTTGCATGCCTATCCTGTCGGCTTCTTTTTCATGCAAGCGGGTATAGTTTATTTTGGACTGGGTCGATAATGCCTGAGTGGTGGCCAGCGCCGCCATCCCGGCCTGAGGCGCCGCTATGGTCAACAAGATGGCACCGAGCAGCCCGGCAATGGTGGCCGGGCTGGCTTTCTCCTGGGCTTCGAGTGAGCGCGCCAAGTGCCTCTGGGTTACGTGGGTAATTTCGTGCGCCAGTACCGAGGCTAATTCACTTTCATTGTCGGCGTTGAGAAACAGGCCTGTATGGATTGCCACATGGCCGCCGAAAAAGGCAAAGGCGTTGATTTCATCGTTTCGCAGCAGGAAGAAATAGAAGGGGGTCTTAACCCCGGTGGCATGGGCCACCAATTTGTTACCCAGCTCAGTGGCATATTGGCTCAACACAGGATCGGATAACACAGGCGCCTGGGAACGAATAACCCGCATATAGGCGTCACCATAGACCATCTCTTTTTCGAGACTGAAGGTATTGACGGCGGCGGTACCGAGATCCGGCAGGTCGTTATTGGCGAAACTCTGGCTGGCGGTGGCGAGCAGGAGAGAGGTGGCACCGGCCAGAATGGATTGTCGGAACTTGGAAAAAGTCAAAGTACTCAAGCTGATTAGATTTCCTGTATGCCACTAATGCATAACTGCCTGGCTTGTGGTTTGAGTTGCAACTTAGGATAATAGCCGAGGTTTATGTTTAGCAAGCTCATCATGGTTTTAATTGATTTAACTCAGAGTCGTTGTCCCGAAGCCCTGGTCAAGGCCAAGATGGCGATGAAACGTTTGCGGCCCGGTGAAACTCTGTGTCTCTTGCTTTCAGACCCAGGATCGCGGCAGGATGTTCCCCGCTTTGCAAAAAAACAAGGTTATGATTGTCGGATAGCGTCCGACGAGCCGGCCGTTTTGCGCTTACATGTCTCAGTTGCCATAACTGAATAGCAGCGCAGTATCTATACTAGACAGCTTCTTGAAGAAGCGATAATCAAGATGGCGCAGCCATCATCAGCACAGGAATCCCGGATGTTTAGTTATTTGAGTCGTTGGTACCAGGCCCGCTTCAGTGATCCTCAGGCTCTGACACTATTGTTTATTCTGCTTGGCATTGCCTTGACCATCTATTTTGCCGGTGGCTTGCTGATGCCACTATTGGTCGCTCTGGTACTGGCCTTTTTGCTGGAGTGGCCGGTGGCACAGATGGCGAGAATAGGGATAAGTCGAACTGCGGCCGCCTCTTTGGTACTGGTCCTCTTTATCGGCTTAATGATCTTGTTGTCATTCGGCCTGATCCCCAGCATCTGGCGCCAGGGTGCCGCGCTGCTTAGCGATCTGCCCAACATGCTCGATAAGGGGATAATCCTGCTGCAGGAGCAGGCGCAGCAGTATCCGCAGTTTATCTCAACAGATCAGCTCGATACCATGGTGTCCGAACTCAAAAAATTGCTCGATACCCAGCATCTCTTGGATATTGCCACTCAGCTCCTCGGCTATTCGGCCTCTTTGCTGGTCTTGATGGTTTACGCCATCCTAGTGCCGCTGCTGGTATTCTTCTTCCTCAAGGATAAAGATGAACTGATCCGCGGCAGCAAGCGTTTCTTCCCCAGCAATCGTGACTTGGCCCGTAAGGTTTGGTTCGAGATGAATCAGCAGATCTTCAATTACATTCGCGGCAAAGTGATTGAAATTGTGATTGTCGGGGTAGTGAGTTACGTATTCTTCGCCCTGATGGATCTGCGCTATGCGGCGCTGCTTGGGGTGTTGACCGGGCTTTCCGTGCTTATTCCTTATGTCGGTGCCACCCTGGTGACCTTACCTATTGCGCTGGTTGCCTTCTTCCAGTGGGGCGTCAGCCCCGAGTTCGGTTATCTGATGCTGGGTTACGGCATCATTCAGGCGCTGGATGGCAACCTGCTGGTGCCTTTGTTGTTCTCCGATGCGGTGGACTTGCACCCGGTGATCATCATAGCCGCAGTGTTGGTCTTCGGTGGCCTTTGGGGTGTTTGGGGCGTGTTTTTCGCGATCCCGCTGGCTTCTCTGGTCAAGGCTGTATTGAACGCCTGGCCCAACGCCGAAGCAGATGCGGCCAAAGCCGCTTTAGAGGCGCAAGCCGAATAAGGCGGTAAATTTCAAGTTCACTGACACAGGCGGCCTATGGTCGCCTGTGTTTTTTCAACCGCTATTCATTCGGGCAACAAGTGGTTTCTGGCGCTCGCCGCCAATGCCCTGAATACCAGAGTGGTCTGCTTGGCCTTAAGGTTCCAGTGTTGCCAGTAAAGCGGTACCCGCATCCGCATCATGGGTGTCAACTCAATCAAGCGCCCGGATGCCAACAGCGGCTCGGCCTGCAGATGGCCCACCAGGCCATAACCCAATCCCTGTAGAATCGCTTCCAGAAAGCCTTCCGATGAAGGTACTGTGTGTTGCCACCATTGTCCCGGCAACATCTCGAAGTAGCGCTTCAAGTACTTTTCATGCAGCTTGTCGCGGGTGGAGAACACCACTGCCGGTGCCGAAGCCAGTGAATCGGTATTCGGCAGACCGTCGAAATAGCGTTCGGCAAACTCAGGCGTGGCCACACAGGCATACTCCATCACCCCGAGAAACTCGCTGGAGCAGCCGTTCATCGCTTGCCCCAAGGTGGTCACGCAGCCAACCGCTTCACCGTTTTTCAGTAGGTGATGAGTGTAAGACTCATCATCCACGATCAGCTCCAACAACCAACCGCGGCGGGCGAACATGGCACTAATAGCCGGCAGAAACCAGGTTGCCAGACTGTCGGCGTTCACCGCAATTCTCACTACAGTGGGCATGGCCGGATCGTCGGCGTCCATTTCGACTCTGAGCTCAGTCTCCAGCAGTTCGACTTGAGCATAGTGGCGCAAGAGCCGCTTGCCTGTTGGTGTCGGCACCACGGGATTACTCCTGACGAGCAGCGCTTGACCCATTCTTTCTTCAAGCTGCTTTATCCGTTGTGATACCGCCGATTGGGTTACATGCAACCGTTTGGCTGCGCGCTCAAAGCCGCCTTCGGCGACCACCACGGACAAAGCCTTGAGATGACTGTAGTCCAGCATAACGACTCCTTGGGTTAATCTTTGCTCAATTATAAGTTTTGCTAATGGCCGATAAAAAACATTAGTTATATTAATTTTCTTGCCGGGAGTAAACTGCCGCCATTGAAAACCTTTATTGGTCGCCGATTATTGCGACGACCTGCTGTTGGAGAGATTATGCAAACCGCTTTCATTCAGGGCATGGGGATAGGTGCCAGTCTGATCATTGCCGTGGGAGCTCAGAACGCCTTTGTATTGAAGCAGGGCATCAAGCGTGCCTATCCGTTTCCTATCGCCTTGACTTGCTCTTTGATAGACGCCCTGATGATCACCGCGGGAGTTGCCGGGCTAGGGCAGTTGATCTTGGCGGTGCCGGCCATCAAACATCTGGCGAGCTTTGGTGGTGCCGCCTTCTTATTGTGGTACGGTTTTAATGCGCTGCGTTCCTCGTTCAAGAGTCAGGGATTGGAGACCGGGGATGCCGAAGCCGCGGATTCGTTTCGCAAGGCGATGATCACTACTTTGGCCATCAGCTTTTTGAACCCACATCTGTATCTGGATACCGTAGTTTTGCTCGGTAGCATAAGCACAAAGTTTGATACCGAGGTCAGGGGCTGGTTTGGTGCCGGGGCCGTACTGGCTTCCTTTATCTGGTTCTTTAGTTTGAGCTTTGGTGCGCGCCTGTTGGCTCCCGTATTCAGCCGTCCAGCGGCCTGGCGTTATCTGGACAGATTTATCTGGTTGACCATGTGGTCAATCGCTCTGGCTATCCTCTGGCCCTATTTTCAGGGAAAGGGTTTCTGAGGCATTAGGTATCTGCAGAACAACAAAAGCCCGCATTGCGGGCTTTTTAGTGTCTTTGGCTTGAAGCTACATGGCTTAGGCTTTATGCAGTGAATGCCGGTAAAGAAGCCGACAAATAGCCGTGGGATTTATCCCTTGAGATAGTCCAGCACTACTTGATGATGATCTTTGGTCTTGAACTTGTCGAACCTGTGGCTGATGGTGCCGTCCTGGTCAATCAGAAAACTCAGGCGGTGCAGGCCATCATAAACGTTGCCCATAAATTTTTTCTCTCCCCAGACACCGAAGGCATCGGCTACTGCGTGGTCTTCATCGCTGAGCAGGGT
Source organism: Shewanella carassii (assembly GCF_019670705.1). NCBI lineage: Bacteria > Pseudomonadati > Pseudomonadota > Gammaproteobacteria > Alteromonadales > Shewanellaceae > Shewanella > Shewanella carassii. Next base: position 2,302,334 of record NZ_AP024618.1, on the reverse strand, counting down.
GAAGTTGAGCTGATGCTTATCGATAAACTTGCCCAGTCTCGCCACGGGATCAATGCTTATTCCAAGTACGGTCACATTGAATTCGTCCAGTTCCGCCTTGCTGTCTCTCAGGCCGCAGGCTTGCACTGTACAGCCCGGTGTCATCGCCTTGGGGTAGAAGTACACCAGTACCCGACCTTTTTGTAGACAATCTTGCAGTGAAACATTTTCATCGTTTTGGTTTTTAAGGGTGAAGAGTGGCGCTTTATCGCCCGCTTTTAAGGTGTTCATGCGTTCAATCCTTTTGATCTCTATCTAGATGATGTGGGATTCAATCGGCCTTGGGAACCGCAATACCCTGCATACGTTTGATATTGCAGGTCAGGGACATCTCTTCGGCCAAGGCCTGGATGCTGGTTTCCAGTTTATCCAGTTCGACCTTTTCCGGGATATTGATGGCCAGGAAAACGTGCTGAGTCTGGCTGCCGTCCGGCAGTTCTTCCGAGTAGGAGCGCACCGCACCGAGATCCAAAGACCTGTCTGCCAAAAACTGGGAGATGCGCTTCATGGTGCCGCGCTGATCCTGACCGTTGAAGGTCACTTCAATACGCGAGATATAGTTTTGTGGCGTGTGCTTGGAGGTGCGCTTCATCACCGTCATCAGCTCAAGCTCGACACTGAGACTGGGAAGGCTGGTTTCTATCTTGGTAATGGATGCCCAGGAGCCGGACAACATCATAATTAGAGTAAACTCGTTGCCGAATAGCGCCATGCGGCTGTCGACTATGTCACAGTCGCAATCACTGGCCAATCTTGCCAGTTTGCTGACTAGGCCGGGACGGTCGGCCCCCATAGCGGTAACGACCAGGTAGTTGGTCATGAATTTTCCTCATATTTCCGGTATCATAGAGCGAAAACTCAGCCCCTTTGAGCTGAGTTTTTTGTGCAGTCGACCATGCTACCACAACTTATTCGATTTGTTAGCCCTGACAGTGCTTGTCATTGGCTGGCTGCACCAGTACCATAGCGAATCCTGAAATCTTGGGGACATAAGATGATAAACGGAAGCATCGTAGCCTTAATTACGCCCATGAAAGGCGATGGCTCAGTGGATTTTGCAAGTCTCGAGCGTTTGGTGGAATTTCATATCGAGCAGGGAACCGATGCCATAGTCGCAGTCGGTACCACAGGCGAATCTGCCACTCTACCCATTCGCGAACACCTCGAAGTGGTGTCACAAACCCTTTCTTTTGCCGCAGGTCGTATTCCCGTCATTGGTGGTAATGGCGCCAATGCCACCGCTGAAGCCATAGAGCTGACCCGGGGATTGTCGAAACTCGATGTGGCCGCCATGCTGGGAGTGACACCCTACTATAACAAACCCACTCCCAAGGGGTTGGTTGCCCATTATAAGGCGGTTGCCGCCAGCACGGATGTTCCCCAAATTCTATATAACGTTCCAGGCCGTACTTCGGTCGACATGAAGCCGGAAACCGTTGCTCAGCTTTGTGATGTGCCCAACATCATAGGGGTGAAGGAAGCCACAGGCGATCTTTCTCGGGTTAAACAGCTGCGTGAGCTTTGCGGCGATGATTTTCTGCTGTTCAGTGGTGATGATGCCACGGCGCGTGAATTTCTGGCCCTTGGCGGTAATGGGGTGATCTCGGTTGCCAACAATATCGTCCCTAAGGCGTTTAAGGCCATGTGTAAGGCGGCGCTGCAAGGAAGAGCGGCAGAGGCAAAAGCCGTGGATGAACCCCTGAGTGGCCTGTACAGCGCACTCTTTTGTGAGGCTAACCCAATACCGGTTAAGTGGGCAGCCCATCGCATGGGACTCATCAGCGAAGGCACAATTCGTTTGCCTTTGACTGAACTTTCCGAGGAGTTTCATGGTCTGTTGCTTAACGCAATGCAAAAAGCCGGGATAGAGGTTAAATAATTTAATGCTAAAGCAAGTTTCCCCCTTAGTGCTGGTTGTCGCAGTTTCAGCCTGCAGCACGCCGATTGACCGTCGTCAGGCCAATGGCAACTTCGAGTATGTTGAAGCCAGCACTTCAGCTCCTTTGGTGATCCCGGAAGGTTTGGACACCCCAAGGTTCAGTAAAGAGTTTGAGATCCCGCAAGCGGGCGCCAAGAGCAATCCTGAGTTTGTCGGTGAAAAACTCGATATTCGTCCCCCTTTGCAAGTGCTGCCCATGGCTGAAGGCACCCATGTGGAAGAGGGCAGTGACAACATCAAGGTTGTGGTTGAGTCCATCGACAACAGCGTTGATCTTAAGCAGGAGATCTTCAGCACGGTTAAGGGTTACCTGCAAAAGCAAGGCTACGGCATAGTCTCTGAAGATTATGATAAAGGCTCTATCGAAACAGATTGGATTGAAACTGAGCAGGTGCTCGATTCTTCTTGGTTTGGCAGCGATAAAGTCTACCAGCTGCGCCAGCGTTTCCGTTTCGATGTCGAAGTTCGTCCTCATGGCCGTACCGGTAATTTGCTGATCACACTTATCGACCACGAAGAGCATTATGACGGCTCAGAGCTGCCGGTATTGCTCAGCGGTGAAGATAAGCGCCGTTACACCATAGATATGCTCAACAGCGCCGTGGCCTATATGAGCCTCAAGCGTGAGCAGATGATCAAGGCCAACCGTATCAAGCAGAGTCTGGGCATTGATATGTCATTGCATCAGGGCGGCGACAGCGAGAGCTACTGGGTGGCTGATGCGCCATTCAAGCGTACCTGGGATCGTCTGCGGATAGTACTGCCTGAGCTTGGTTTGGAAGTGGTGGACATGGACTCAAGCAAAGGTTTGTTCTACGTTAACTTGAATGACAATTCTGGCTTCTGGAGTTCCCTGTGGGGCGATAACAAGTTGGCGCTTAAAGAGGGCAGCTATCGTTTATTGCTGCAGGAAAATGCTGCCAACAAAGGGCAGACAGAGATCCGCCTACACGATGTGGCCGACCAACCGCTCGCGAATGAGACCATTGAAGCCGTCTATCAGAACCTGGCGGAGTTGATGCGCGAAGATCGTAAAGTGCGTTAAGCTCTGCGGGTTTACACCAGATAATGTGATTGAAAAGGCGCCGATTCCGGCGCCTTTTTTGATCTCCTCATAAGCCTATTGCTGCCCTTAGGTGCCAAAAGTCGGTACCGAAGTTCTGTGGCTTTCTCAGCATCAGCCATTTATAACCATTTAATTTATAGTGTTTTTGTTTGATATTTGCCCTGCCTCCTCATAGTTACCGCACGCGCGATGAACTCAACGCCTCTCTGTAGATAAAGCCATTTGCAGAATAGTCATTGGTTTTTGAGTCAATCTATAGCCTGTATCTTTGCTCTGACGGTGTTGATGCAGTTGTTTTAACTGTGTGTGTGCATGTGTCAAATAAATGTAATTTGTAAGTAAAAGTAAAACGTATTGAAGCCGATAAGTCGCAGGGTAAACTGTTTTACCCATAAAACTCTGTACCTTCGGACAATCAATGAAAAAAATAATACTCCTAGTGGTACTACTGGCGGCCGCAGCCATTGGTTATCAGCAATGGCATCAGCAGCAAGCCCCGGCGGAGAAAAAGGCCCGCCCGGTACCCAATGTTGTGGTGTATAAGGCCGCCATTCAGGCCGTGCGGGATGAAGTGGAGGCGCTTGGTACCTCCAAGGCTTATGAATCAGTGACCATCACCCCCAAGGTCAGCGATGTGCTGACCTCGATTCGTTTCGATGATGGTCAGATAGTCAAGCAAGGACAGTTGCTAGCCAAACTGCAGGACGCCGAACAGCAGGCTAGGGTGGAACTGGCCAGGATCAAGGTGCGGGAGAATACCCGCGAGTTCGACCGCATCAGCTCGCTGGTCACCAGCAAGACAGTTGCTGAAACCGAACGCGACCGACTGCAAACCCTGATAGAAAGTGCCAAGGCCGAAGTCGAGCAGGCACAGGCGGCGCTGCGGGACAGGCAGATCACCGCCCCCTTCAATGGTCGCCTGGGTTTACGCCAAGTCTCGGTCGGTAGCCTGGTGACCCCGGGGGTGGTGATCACCACCTTGGATGATATCTCGGTGATCAAGCTGGACTTCTCGGTTCCCGAACGTTTTATTCAGGACTTGTTGCCGGGCAAAATCGTGGAAGCCAGCGCGGTCGCTTACCCGGATAAGCTGTTTCGCGGCAAGGTTGTTTCCATCGACAGCCGGGTTAACCCAACCACACGGGCAGTCGTGGTGCGCGCCGAAATCCCTAACCCCGATGGTCAACTGCTACCGGGCATGTTGATGAAGGTGAAGCTCATCAAGCAAAACCGTGAGGCGTTGCTGTTGCCTGAGTCGGCGATTATTCCTATTCAAAACCGTCACTACCTCTATCTGGCCAACAGCGAAGGTGTGGTGGAACAGCGTCAGGTTACCATAGGGCTGCGCAGCCGTGGCTGGGTGGAAATTATCGAAGGCGTCGAGCTGGGGGAGCAGGTGATCATTCGCGGGATCCTCAAGGTCCGTCCCGGCGACAAGGTCAAGGTGGAGTTCAAGGAACATTTCAGCTTCCTGACGGCTGAAGAGGCGAAGACCACAGCATGATACTGACAGACATTTCCGTTAAACGGCCGGTTTTCGCCTCGGTCATCAGCCTGCTGCTGATCGCTTTCGGTCTGGTGTCCTTCGATAAGTTGCCGCTGCGCGAATACCCGGATATTGACCCGCCGATAGTTTCGATAGATACCAGCTATCGCGGCGCCAGTGCCTCCGTGGTGGAAAGCCGGATCACTCAACTGATTGAAGACAGGATCAGTGGCGTTGAAGGCATACGCCATATCAATTCATCCAGTACAGACGGCCGTTCTTCCGTGGTGCTGGAATTTGATATTGACCGGGATATTGAAGCGGCGGCCAACGATGTTCGCGACCGTATTTCAGGTTTACTCGATAACTTGCCGGAAGAGGCCGACCCACCGGAAGTGCAAAAGGCCAATGGCGGCGATGAAGTGATCATGTGGCTCAATCTGGTGTCGGATCAGATGACCACTTTGCAGCTCACCGATTATGCCCGTCGTTACCTCACCGACAGATTCTCCGTCATCGATGGGGTAGCCAATATGCGTGTCGGCGGTGGCAAGGTCTACGCCATGCGGGTCTGGATTGACCGCCAGGCGCTGGCGGCCCGCAACCTGACGGTGGCCGATATCGAAGCGGCGCTGCGATCGGAAAACGTCGAACTGCCGGCCGGTTCCATCGAATCCAAAGAGCGCCACTTTACCGTGCGGCTTGAGCGTAGCTTTCGCACCGCCGAAGACTTTGCCAACCTGGTGCTGACCCAAGGGGGCGATGGTTACCTAGTTAAACTTGGAGATGTGGCTCAGGTCGAAATCGGCTCGGAAGAAGAACGGATCATGTTCCGCGGTAACGGCGAGGCCATGATAGGCTTGGGGGTCTCTAAACAGTCTACCGCCAATACTTTGGAAGTGGCGCGGGCAGTGAATAAACTGGTGGATGAGATCAACCCGACTCTGCCCCAGGGGATGGAGATCAAACGCTCCTACGACAGCTCGGTGTTTATCGAAGCCTCTATAGACGAGGTTTATCAGACGCTGTTTATCGCCATTATTCTGGTGATCATCGTCATCTACCTGTTCCTTGGCAGCGTGCGCGCCATGTTGATCCCGGCGCTGACTGTGCCCGTATCCCTACTGGCCACTTTTATTGTGCTTTACGCCTTGGGATACACAATTAACCTCTTGACCCTGCTGGCGATGATCCTGGCCATCGGCATGGTGGTGGATGATGCCATCGTGATGCTGGAAAACATTCACCGCCGCATCGAAGAGGGCGATAGTCCACTGAAAGCCGCTTTCCTCGGCGCCCGAGAGGTGGCCTTTGCGGTTATCGCCACTACGGCGGTATTGGTGGCGGTATTTATGCCGATCACCTTCCTCGATGGCGATCTCGGTAAGTTGTTTAAAGAGTTTGCCGTCACCATGAGTGCTGCCGTGTTGTTCTCCTCGATAGTGGCACTGACACTCAGCCCCATGATGTGCTCCAAACTACTTAAACCCGCGAGCCAGGATACCTGGCTGATGCGCCAGGTCGACAAGGGAATGAACGCTCTGGCAGGCTTTTACAGCCGCAGCCTCACCGGCGCCATGAAGCACCCCTTGCTGGTTTCCCTGTTGGTGGTGGCGGCTCTTGGGGCCAGTGCCTACATGGTTAAACAGATCCCGCAGGAGTTTGCTCCTCAGGAAGACAGAGGCTCAATGTTCCTGATGGTCAATGGCCCGGAGGGCGCCAGCTATGAATATATTGAAGCCTATATGAACGAGGTGGAACAGCGTTTGATGCCTTTGGTCGACAGCGGCGAAGTCAAACGTTTGTTGATCCGTGCGCCTCGCGGTTGGGGCGGCTCGGCCAACTTCTCCAACGGTATGGCGATCATAGTACTCAATGATTGGGGCCAGCGCCGTCCCGCCAAGGAGATCATCAATGATATCCGCGCAAGGCTTGCCGATCTCGCCGGTGTCAGGGCATTTCCCGTGATGCGCCAGGCCTTTGGCCGCGGTGTCGGTAAACCTGTACAGTTTGTCATTGGCGGCCCCAGTTATGAGGAGCTCGCCAGATGGCGCGACATCATGCTGGAAAAAGCGGCGGAAAATCCCAATCTGGTCGGTTTGGATCATGACTACAAGGAAACCAAGCCTCAGCTCAGAGTGGTCATCGATAAAGACAGGGCGGCGGATCTCGGGGTCTCCATTGCTCATATAGGGCGTACACTGGAATCCATGTTGGGTTCACGCCTGGTAACCACCTTTATGCGCGACGGTGAAGAGTATGATGTGATCATCGAAGGCAACCGCGAAAGCCAGAACACCGCCTCGGATATGCAGAATATCTATGTGCGCTCAGATCGCAGCAAGCAGCTGATCCCACTCTCGAATCTGGTGAGCATAGAGGAGTTTGCCGATGCCAGTCAGCTCAATCGCTACAACCGGATGCGGGCGATAACCCTTGAGGCCAGTCTGGCGGAAGGTTACAGCCTGGGTGAGGCGCTCGATTATCTCAATGATTTGGCCCACACCTATCTACCGGCAGAAGCCTTGATAAGTTACAAAGGCCAGTCGCTCGACTATCAGGAGTCCGGTAGCTCCATGTACTTCGTGTTTCTGTTGGCGCTGGGAATTGTGTTCCTGGTATTGGCGGCGCAGTTTGAAAGTTATATCCACCCCATGGTGATCATGCTGACTGTGCCGCTGGCAACCGTGGGCGCCTTGGTGGGCCTACTGCTGACCGGCCAAAGTTTGAATATCTACAGCCAGATAGGCATCATCATGTTGGTTGGGCTGGCGGCCAAGAACGGTATTCTTATCGTCGAGTTTGCCAACCAGCTCAGGGATAAGGGACTTGAGTTCGACGCCGCTATATTGCAGGCGGCCAACCAAAGGCTCAGACCGATACTGATGACAGGTATAACCACGGCCGCCGGCGCCGTGCCTCTGGTGCTTGCCGAGGGGGCAGGCGCCGAGACCCGTTTTGTTATCGGTGTAGTGGTGCTCTCCGGCATCTTGCTGGCTACAGTGTTTACCCTGTTGGTCATCCCTGTGGCTTATTCACTGTTTGCCCGACATTCCAGCTCACCGGAAGCGGTGGCGCAGCAACTGGAGAAAGAGCTGGCCGAATAATCGGCCTAATCAGTCGCCAAACCGGTTAAATTGGTTTGGCTGTTGGTTAGGCTATCGGCTTAACCTCAGATCTAGAAACCAGCGCTCCTTTAGGGGCGCTTTTTATGTCTGAGCTATTCGGTTGTTTTGGCTTTGTTGTCATGATCGCAGTCTGGCAAGGCGCATAAGGATAACGTCCAAAAGCGAATGCGTCAGTCGACTGAAACGCCAACAAAGTCTGAATCGCAAAGAAGAGAATGAAGTGTGAGGGATAGAAACAGCAAGACCGGCCAGTGGCCGGTCTTGCTTAATGGTTTGACAGGGAAATCAGAGCGGGTCCCCGGCGGTATGGACATCGATATCCGGATGGGTTCTGGCATAGTTGAGTGCCAACACCACCAGCACCACCATGGACGAAGTCAAAAGCCCTATGCTGAGTTGCCCCATCATAGGCACCAGCGACATCAACATGGCCGCAAGACCGGCGGCAAAGTTCTGCAGGCCACCGAGCAGAGCGCCGGCAACTCCGGCTTGGCGCGGGAAGGGTTCAAGCGCTGCCGATGTCAGTGCCGGAAACAATATGCCTGCCCCGGTAAAGAAGAGCACAGAGCCAATCAGTAGGCACCAGCCTATCACCAGAGTCGACAGGCCGGGCAGCAGTAAAAATAACGCCCCGGCGCCCAGCAGAGCCACACCGTAGTGAAACAGTTTATGCAGTGAGGCTTGTCTGCCGGCATACCAGGCGCCCAAAAGATAACCCGGAATAGGGGCCACGAAATAGCAACTGACCATCATGGGACTCATGGCTAACACCTGGCCATAGAGAATACCGGCAATGGCCTCAAAGGCGGCAATCCCGGCGAAGGTAGCCACCAATGACAGCAGATAACCGCGAAAGGCTCTGTGTTTGAGTACCAAGGCATAAGACTTGAACACAGATTGTGGCTGGCGTTTTTCTTTGGGCAGGGATTCCTTGAATTTCAACGCCAGGGTGATTATCACAAAGATCCCGAAGAAAGCCAGGAACCAATACACGGCATGCCAGCCATAATGCACACTCAACACCCCGCCAATAAAGGGAGCCAGCAGCGGCGAGAACACCACGGCCATGGACACATAACTGTTGAAGCGCACCAGTTTTTCACCGAAGAAGAAATCTCTTGGAATAGAGCGGCAAAGGGCGCCGGCACTGGCGGTGCCGCAGCCTTGAATGGCACTGGCGAGCAACAGGGTGTTAAAGCTCTCGGCGCAGGCGGCAATGATAGCGCCTACAACGAAAAGACTGAGACCGATAAGCAGCAGCGGCTTGCGGCCGAACCTGTCCGATACCGGGCCATAAACAAATTGCAGCAGGCCATAGGCCAACAGATAAGTGCCCATAATCGCCTGCAACTGACCGGCGCTGACACTGAATTGCTCACCCATCATAGGCAGAGCGGGCACAAAAATGGTTTGGGCTATCTGGCCGCAGGCGACCATCATCACCAGCATGATTAACAGGGGGCTCAAGGATACGCCGGAAACATTCTCATCAGGTACCACAGTCAATACTCCACAACCTTGATACAGAACTAAAAGATCGTTTGGGAAGATACGCAAAGACGGGTGCCGGATAAGGAAGCGCATCTTCCTGCTCGGGGTCTCCCCGAGACGGGCGCTATCATACTCGGCTATTTTGCAATTTCAATGACAGAAGTCGCTGTTAAACAAGAAAAAACTAGGGGTATTGATAACTTTTTATTCGGCATAACATTGCGTAATTATTTTTTTACAGTTGTTGGGTTGATTCTTGGGCAAAGCCAACAGCAAGTCATCTCTGTAACCCGCGCACCTTCGCTTTTATTGGTTTTGAAGTCAGCATTTGAATATTGGTGCGGAATAATATGTTTACAGTCTGCTTTGATAAATTAATTTTTGGATCTCAAGCCTGTTACTCGTGTTATCGGCAAGCGGCCAGCGTTCCATCCTAGAAAGAGTGAGCTTAAAGCGCTTGCTGCAACCAGGATGCGGCAGTAAACTGCGCCGGCCATTAGATTGGGCTGTCACTGCCTCAACACCACTCCTAATCCAGTGGCACAAACTAGCTATTAAGTCATTGTCATTCGGGATATTCATGTCAATTCAACCTCACGCGGTTCACCGCTTGTATGAATACCGTCAGTCGCTGTCGACCAAACCTTATGCCTCAAGGGGTAAGAATCTTATTCGCTGCGGTCGCTGTCTGTTGGAGCAGAGCTTTTGTACTTGTGAGCACAGGCGCCTGTTGCCTTCCAAGGCGGCATTTGCGCTGGTTATGTATGATGCCGAGGTATTGAAACCCAGCAACAGTGGGCGTTTGATAGCCGACCTCATTCCGGATACCCATGCCTTTCTCTGGTCGCGAACTCAGCCGGACCCTCAACTCTTGGCCTTGCTGGAAAACCCGGATTACCAGCCTTATCTGGTGTTTCCTGGGGAATATGCCTTACCTGGGCAAGAGGTGGTGACTGAGGCTTTGAGTGAGGTGCTCGCTAATCAGGGAGAGCCAGAGCAAGCCAAGCGGCCGCTGTTTATTGTGCTCGATGGCAGTTGGCGTGAGGCGGTGAAGATGTTTCGCAAGAGTAGTTATCTGCATCAATTACCTATGCTGTCATTCAGCGCTGAAACCTTGGCTCGCTATCAGCTTAGAAAGGGCAGCCGCGACTTTCAGATGGGCACCGCCGAAGTGGCGATATTAACTCTGCAATCTTTAGGGGAACAAGGCTGCGCCGAAGCCTTGGATACCTGGTTTAAGCTCTTTATCAGCAGCAGCCTGGCAACCCGCAGTCGTTTGGTAAAAAATAAGCCAGAACAAATTCAAATACTTAAACAGCAGTTTGCCCGCCAGGTCGCCGATTTGTATTCCGAACAGATAACTTACCATCCCTAACCAGGGATGATAATTGACAAGTAGCTTCAAGCACTTACACTGGGAAATAAAACAACCTGGTGCTAAACGCCGGGTTGTTGAGCCATCAGGACCGCCCATTGAATGTTGGAAGCTGCTATGTCCTTAGTTGTTACTGCACTAAAACCTGTGTTTGCCCGTAAGGGTTATTTTAATCACTCGACAGCCCCACTTTTTGTCTTGCCACTGCTTATTGTCAGTGGCTTTTTATTGCTCGGTTGTGAACCTGAACCTGTGGCCATTACTCCTAAACTTGTGGTTGTGGAAGAGGTCAAACAGGCCACAGTTCCCATATATGGTAACTATGTTGGTGTCACCAAAGCTTCATTGGATGTTGAAGTCAGGGCCCGAGTCGACGGCTTTGTCGAGGAGCGACTCTTTACCGAGGGCAGTGCGGTCAATGCCGGCGATATCTTATACAAGATAGATAACAAGCCGTATAACGCTGTGGTTAACCGACTCAAGGCCAATGTCGACTCGCAGCAGGCGATATTGGAAAAGGCGCAGCGGGATGTGAAGCGTCTGAAACCTCTCTATGAACAGGATGCCGCCAGTCAGTTGGATTATGACAATGCGCTGTCGGCGTTGGCTCAGGCCAAGTCGGCCTTGGCCGCCGGCCACGCCGAGCTGGAAGAAGCGCTGCTGGAGCTTAGTTACACCGAGATAAAGGCGCCGATTGCAGGTCTGGTCAGTCGCTCCGAGGTAGATATCGGCGCCTTGGTCGGTAGCCAGGGGCAATCCTTGCTGACACGGGTGAAGCAGGTGAACCCCATTTATGTCAATTTCAATATGTCGGCGCTGGATTACCTTAATGCCAGACGTCGCATGACCAGTTACAACCAGCAACAGGAAGCAGAGACCGAAGGCAAGGCGGTAGAGGGGTTTGTACGTATCACCTTGCCGGACAACAGTGAATATCGCTATCTGGGTAACGTCAGTTTCACCGATCCCCAGGTTAACCCCAGTACAGGTACTTTCGAGGTGAGGGCGGTTTTGCCCAATCCTGACAAGGAGTTATTGCCGGGTCAGTACACCAATGTCAGGATCAAACTCAGTGAGATAGACAATGCCATAGTGATCCCGCAGCGTTCAACCCAGGTGGATCAGGGCGGCGTTTATGTGATGGTGGTGATGCCGGACAATAAGGTTGAGCGGCGCTTTATCGTGATTGAGCACCAGGGGCCGGAGGGCGTGGTGGTCAAAAGCGGTCTCAACGCCGGTGAACGTGTGATAGTCGAAGGCATGCACCGTGTGCGTCATGGCCAACTGGCCGAGCCGCTTGATGCCAAAGAGTATCAAAAGCGGCTCGACGAGCAGGAAAAGCAGGAGGCGCTGGAACAGCAATCAAAAGAACAGGAGCGTAACTAGATGGCTCAGTTCTTTATTGGCCGACCCGTGTTCTCGGCCGTTATCAGTATTGTTATTGTGCTCTTGGGCTTGATAGCCATGTTCCAGCTGCCGGTGGATCAATATCCCTATATCACGCCGCCGCAGGTGAGTATCTCGGCTTCCTATCCGGGAGCAGCCTCCACAACCGCCGCCGAGTCCGTGGCAACACCGCTGGAGCAGGAGGTCAATGGTGTGCCCAATATGATCTATATGAGCTCCAAGAGCACCAATTCCGGCGGCACCAATGTCACCATCACTTTTGATGTAGGCACAAGTCCGGATCTGGCGGCAGTGGATGTGCAGAACGCCACTCAGCAAGCTCTGGGTAATTTGCCAATCAATGTGCAAACCGAAGGTGTTTCTGTCTCCAAGGACTCTTCGGTGGAGCTGCTCAAGCTGGCATTGACCTCCAAAGATCCTCGTTTCGATGAAATTTACCTCTCCAATTACGCCTCCATTAATATCGAATCGGCACTGAGACGGATCCCCGGCGTTGGTCGTACCCGGAATACCGGCTCCCGCAGTTATGCCATGCGGGTGTGGCTGCGCCCGGATGCCATGGCCGGTCATAGCCTAACCACGACAGATGTTACTGACGCCATCAAGGCACAAAACAAGGAAACCCCGGCCGGTACTGTGGGTACCCAACCCAATAGTGATGCCTTGAGCCAGACCTTACCGATAACCGCCAGTGGGCGGCTGTCCAGTGTCAGGGAATATGAAGAGATCATAGTTCGCGCCAATCCGGACGGATCCATCATTCGCCTGCGTGATATTGCCAGGGTGGAGCTCGGCTCCTCGGCTTATACCTTGCAATCCCAACTCAATGGCCAGAATGCCACCATCTTACAGGTGTATCTGTTGCCCGGTGCCAACGCGCTTGAGGTGACCCGTAAGGTCAAGGAAACCATGGCTGAGCTGGCGACCAAGTTTCCCAGCGGTATGGAATGGCAGGTGTTTTACGATGCTTCTGTGTTTATTGAAGAATCCATCGATGAGGTGGTGCAAACCCTGATCGAAGCCCTGGTGTTGGTGGTACTGGTGGTATACCTGTTCTTGCAGAATTGGCGCGCGACCCTGATCCCGGCGATTGCGGTGCCTGTTTCCCTGATTGGGACATTGGCCGCCATGCTGGCTTTCGGTTTTACCATCAATACCGTCAGCCTGCTGGCACTGGTTTTGGCCATTGGGATTGTGGTTGACGATGCCATTGTGGTGGTGGAAAACGTCGAACGACTTATTAATGAAAAGGGCATGAGCCCGATGGCGGCCACCCGCAGCGCCATGAAAGAGTTATCCGGTGCCTTGATAGCAACCAGTTTAGTGCTGTGCGCCGTGTTTGTACCCGTGTCTTTTCTTGCCGGGATCACCGGCATTATGTACCGCGAATTTGCTGTCGCCATTGCCGTGGCGGTGCTGATCTCCACTGTGGTGGCATTGACTCTGAGCCCGGCACTTTGCGCCTTGTTGCTGCGTCCGGGCGATGTGGCCAACAGCGGTTTCTTCTTCTGGCTCAATAACCGTCTCTCCAAATTGACCGATAAATATGTGTCCTTGGTAGGCTTAGCCAACAAGCATGCGCGGCGCAGTTACCTGGTGTTTGGCGCCATGGTGGTGGCGGTTTGGTACATCATGAGCCATTTGCCATCGAGCTTTATGCCGGATGAGGATCAGGGCCGTTTCTTTATCGATATGACGCTGCCGGCCGGAGCAACGGTCAACCGCACCCAAGAGGTGCTCAAGATTGCCGAGCGCCATGTGCTGGCCCATCCGGCCGTCGCCTGGTCTTTTACCCTGGCCGGGGAAAACCGCCGCTCTGGGTCGAATCAGGCCAACGGTCAGTTTGAAGTGATCCTCAAACCCTGGGCCGAACGGGAACAAAATCAGGCCACAGTGCAGAAGGTAATGAAAGAGCTTAAATATCAGCTCAGCCAGGTGTTGCAAGCAGAGTTCAACCTCTACCTGCCTTCGGCTGTGCCCGGTCTGGGTAACGGCTCCGGTGTGGAGATGGTGTTGCAGGATACTTCGGGAACCAACTTCAAAGGATTGATGGAAACCAGCAACGAGTTGGTGGAGCAGCTCAAGCAGCAACCTGAGGTTGCGGCAGCGGCCATGTCGTTGCAGGGTTCTATTCCACAGCTGTACCTCTCGGTCAATGAAGCCAAGGCGATGGCTATCGGGGTGGATGTGGCCGATCTCTACAGCACTATTAAGACCTTTACCGATTCGGCCACGGTCAATGATTTTAATCTGTTTGGCCGGGTGTATCGGGTCAGGGTACAGGCCGAAGACAGTTATCGTCAGTTTCCCCAGCAGATTAAAGATTATTATGTCCGGTCATCCAATGGTGCCATGGTGCCCATCGGAGTTCTGGCCGACTATGAATATACTGTGGGGCCGGCGGCTGTGACCCATTACAATCTGTTCTCCAGTGCGTCCATCAATGTCACTCCGGCGCCCGGATATGCGACCGGCGATGTGATAAAAGCCATCAATAGGGTGGCCAAGCCCATGTTACCGCCCGAGTTCAAGTATGAATGGACCGGGCTCACCTTCCAGGAAGTGCGCTCGGCCAACCAGACCAGTATCGCCATTACGCTGGCCTTGGTGTTCGTGTTCCTGTTTTTGGCGGCGTTGTATGAGAGTTGGACCATTCCTGTGGCCGTGCTGCTTATTGCGCCCATCGCCATGCTGGGAGCCTCTTTGGCAACACTGCTCAGTGGTATGCAGAGTAACTTGTTCTTCCAAATCGCCTTTATCGCCCTTATCGGGATGGCGGCCAAAAACTCGATTTTGATTGTCGAGTTCGCCAACCAACTGCACCGAGAGGGCCGTTCACGACTGGAGGCGGCAATGGAAGCTGCCGCGATGCGCTTCAGGCCGATTTTGATGACCTCCATGGCCTTTATTCTCGGTGTCTTGCCGCTGGTTTTGTCCGCCGGACCCGGCTCTGTCAGTCGTCACTCGGTATCTATTCCCATCCTTGGTGGCATGGTGCTGGCCACCAGCATAGGGATTGTACTGGTGCCATTGTTCTTTGTGACCACAGCCGCTTGGGTTCGCACCAAGGTTAAGGGTGACTCGGCAAGCCAAAAGTCGGCCACGGAGGAAGGCGTATGAAGACAGGGGTATTAACCATGAGCCGGGTGAAACCGACTAAGGTACAGGTCCTTAGTAAATGCACTAGACCGGAACTGCTCGCCCTGACACTTTCCTTGGGCCTTTGGGGCTGCACTCTGGGGCCGGATTATCAGCGCCCCGAGCTCAACATGCCGGCGCAGTTTGATAAGGCGCTGCCGCAAGTAGAGGCCGATGAAGCCGTTGCAGATGAGTGGCAGACGTTTTTCCTTAATCCCGAGCTGCAGGTACTTATTCGTCAGGCGCTGAATAACAATATCGACCTGGCGATGATGCAAAGCAGGCTGCGAGCCGCCAGAGCCGAAGGGCGGGTGGTTGATGCGGCTCTGTGGCCCGAGCTTGGACTTGAGTTTGCAGCCGAACGGTCACTCAGCAGCGCCATTACCAATAAAGATCCCAGTGCCGAGACAGATGTTAATCTCAAGGGGGTTGCGTCATGGGAGCTGGATGTTTGGGGCGCCAACCGCCGGGCCAGTGAGGCGGCACTGGCCAATACTCTGTCGCAGGCAGAGCTGCTTGAGGCATCCAAAATCAGCCTTATCAGTGATATCGCTACTGCCTTTTATCAGCTGACCGATATAGAGCAAAGACTTAAGATCTCTCGGGAAACGGCCGAGATCCGCGCCAAGGAACTGCAACTGGCTAAACTCAGGCGAGCCAACGGGATGATTTCGGGTCTTGATGTACGCCAGGCGGAAGTGGAATATCAAACCGCCATGGTGACCTTGCCTCAGCTCGAATATGACAGCAAGGCCAAGCGCAATCAGTTGCTTATCTTACTTGGAGCTTACGATCACCCCCTGCCAGAGCTTCCTAAATTGGTGAGCCGTGAATTTCCCGAATCTCTGGCGGTTGGGGTGCCTTCGCAGTTACTGTCGCGCCGCCCGGATGTTCGCGCCAGCGAGTTGGCTTTGGTAGCGGCCACGGCGGAGGTCGGGGTAGCTAAGAGTGCGTTTTTCCCGGGGTTTACCATTACCGCCGAATATGGCCGCGGATCCGATAGCCTGGATAACCTTTTCAGTTCCAAGGGACTCACCTGGTCGCTGCTCGGTGGGATCACGGCGCCGATTTTCAATGCCGGCAAGATAAGCGCCGAATATGAGATAGCCAACGAGGCGCAACTGCAGGCCATGCTTGCTTATCGCAGCACGGTATTGAACGCCTATATGGAAGTGCGCAATGCGATGAATGATTATCAGAGAACGCAACAAGCTCTGATAGAGCAGCAACGCTTGCTCGATGCTTCCTCTGAATACGTGCGCCTGGCGCGGCTCAGATACAAGAACGGTGTTGCCACTTCACTCGATTTGATGGATGCTCAGCGCCAACACTTCAGCGCCGAGCTGTCATTGAGCGAGTCAAAACGCGATAAGTTGCTGGCTATGATAGCCCTCTACCGCGCCCTGCGTGGCGGCGCGCCGGCGAAGAGTTAACCCAGGGAACACAGTAACCTCAGTCGAGTTTCTTGAGGATATCGCCCAGCAGTTGGTGGGCCATTTTGGCGTCTCTGTCACTTAAGCGAGAGAGGCTCTCATTCAGCCACAGGCTTAACTTGGCATCATCGGCGGCATCGACCCTCTCCAGCAAAGTGGCGGCCTTTTGTTTGAGGGCACTGAGTTGCGGCAACGGCGATTGAGCATCTTTTAACCCCAGGCGGCCATCGGCACAGGTCAAAGCCTGACCCAGAGCGTAGGAGTAGACCATCACGGCTTGCGCCAGATTGAGGGAAGGGTATTCGGTGGCCAGTGGTACGTAGCTGAGTAAGTCACAAATCGCCAAGTCGGCGTTACTCAGGCCACTGGCCTCACAGCCAAAGACGATGGCTACGTGTTGCACCTGTTCCTGCTGGATACTCAGTTGCTCGCCGAGTTCTGCCGGGCTTAAATAGTGTCTTGGGCTGCCGCGCTCTCTTGCCGTGGTGGCCACCATAAGCTCAAACTCTTCTCTGAGCTCCTCCAGGCTGGCCACTTCACGGATGTTGGCCAGTATGTCCTCGGCGCCGCAGGCGACCCAGGCCGCTTCCTTTTCCAGATGAGCTTGTGAACTCACCACAATGAGTTCACTGAACCCTTGGGTTTTGATGGCACGGGCAGCGGCGCCAACATTGGCGGCGCGAGCAGGGGAGACGAGTACAAAGCTGAGTTTCATCCGAAAAAAGGCTCTAAAGGAAAACTGCAGCGATTATAAGGTTCTGCAATCGAGAATAAAGCAAAAAAGCTGCAACCGGCCGGGAAAAGGTCTGTTGCAGCTTTATTGGTTCAGTCAGAGGGGGTAAGTCGCTGTGTTACTTAGAATAGTTGAATACAGTGTCTGCCCGCCACACCCGGTAGCGCAGCTCGGCATTTTCAGGCAGATAGATAACCATAGGCAACTTGCTGTTATATCTCAGCTTGTATTCCCCCGGAATGCGAACAAACTCCTCATGCTTGGCCTTATCGAAGCAGGCCATCATGGTTGAGCGCCCCGGACCAATTTCATCTAGCTCCCAATAGGTGTAACCCCAACCTTTGAGATCCATCTGCTTTAGCTCGCCCATCAGGCCATGCTTGTTGCAGTCAACCATCTGGGTTTGGCCCACCTGAATTTCAACCATGTAGTCATCTTCGTTTTCCAATTGGGGTAGGGTCAATATGTGTTGCACCATGCCTTCTTTGGGGGCGGGGAACATCTTGCTGTTATCCTGCGGCTGATAGCTGTTGGCATCAAATTGGTTTGCAGTAATCATGTTCTGGTTGTATCCCTGTGGATGCGGCTGGCTGACTGCCAAAACCTGGGCAGATAACAAAGCGGAAGCGATAAGTGCCAGTTTCAGTTTGCCGGACTTAAGCATAGGTTTTCTCCTTATGGGCCCGCTATGGGCTGAAATCAACTATTGGATTGGCGCTGTGTATGATTGCGCTTCTGTAGAGTTAAACGGCCAGCTGCTGAGAAAGGGTTATTTATTTTCAAAAAATCATAAATAACTTTTTTTGCCATACAAATCAAAATAGTACCAGCTATGTGTTTGCTCTTAATTCAAGTTATCGAGAGGCAAAACGCCCACCAGGTTCAGCCTGGCGGGCGTTGTCAGTTTAGGGCGGTTCGTTTGAACAGGCTGTTCGTTTAAACGCAGCTGTTTATTTAAATGCCGACTTCACCACCATCGACTTTACGCAGCACCACGGTCGCTGCCCTCGGGCGTATGCTGGTGCCGATGGGTGTTTCCTCGGCGGCATTGGCCGATACCGGCCAATTCCCCGGGTGCTGGATATTGGCAAATACCGAAGTGTAGTCCGGCGAGATAGCAAAGCCTGTAACTTCACAGCCATTGGGACCGACGAAGAAGCGCTTCAGCTCGGTTTGATTGTCGGCGGTAACTGTCAGAGGCTTGCCGTCGCCATCGACCATCTTGGATGGCACTATTGCCAGCATCTGGTCGTTGGTGTGCTCAGTCACCTCTTTGGCACCATTATCTGTCTGGATCCACAGAATACCGCGGGCATCGAACGCCAGGCCGTCCGGGCTGGCCAACTGGTTAAGTTCAGTCAGGCTGGAGAGGTTGGTGGCGTCGTCACCGTCCGCCGGAGAACCGAACAGGAAGATATCCCAGCTAAACTCGGTATCACTGCTACCTTCATCCCAGCGGATGATATGGCCAAAGTTGTTTTTAAGCCTAGGGTTGGCGGCGTTGGCTTCAGTCCGCTTGGAGTTGTTGGTCAGGGTCAGATAGACACTGCCGGTGAAAGGGTCCACTACACACCACTCGGGTCTGTCCATTGGCGTCGCGCCAACCAAATCGGCGGCACCGGCAGTGTTGATGATGATATCGGCCTGGCTGGCAAATGTATCGGCCAGGGTCTTGCCATCTTGCGTCATTGCATCCAGGGTCAACGGCAACCATTCACCTACGCCATCTTCGTTGAACTTGGCCACATACAGGGTTCCTTCATCCATGTATTTGGCACCGGTTGCCAGACGGTTACTGCTGTCGGCATCCTTGGGGTCCCAGAGCGCCGCCGAAACAAATTTGTATATATATTCAAAGCGCGAGTCATGGCCTGAGTAGAATACCAGTGGTTTACCTTCGGTCAGCTTGCCAAAAGCGCAGCCTTCATGACGGAAACGCCCCAAAGCAGTGCGTTTGACTGCGCGGGAGTTGGGGTTGTAAGGGTCGACTTCGACGATATACCCATAGCCGTTGTCTTCATTGCGATAGTCGTACATGGCATCGCTGGCCTTGGGGGTGACATCGAAACGGGCAAATTCATCCAGGCGCTCTTCAGCATCACCGGCCAGATCGGCCCAGCCATAGCGGGTAGAACTGCTGCTGACACCGATACGGCGTTGCGCTTGAGTCATCTCGCCCTTATTGACGAAGTAGCCGGGCCAGTTCTCTTCACAGGTGAGGTAGGTTCCCCAAGGGGTATAACCGTTACCACAGTTGTTCAGGGTGCCGCGGGTCTGGCTGCCATCAGGCGAGAAGGCGGTTACGACTTTGTCGGTATAGGCTACCGGGCCGCTGAGATCCATGGTGGAAGCACCGGTGAAACGGCGATTGTGCTTGTCATCCTTGACCACTTCCCAGTTGCCGCCGTTAAGTTTGATACGCACCACAGTCATGCCGTGAGCATTGATCTCTTTGCGGACTTCATCGACCAGGGTTCTCAGGCCGGTATCGGCATCTATAGTCGGGCCGTTGGGGTGCAGGGCATCTGGCTCAATGTATTCATGGTTGATACACAAGAGGCCATCGGTTCCGGCTTCATTGAGCGGAAAGAAATGCATGCCGTCGTGGTTTTGACCCACAGAGTTGGCCTGATCCTGGGCGGTATTGCTGCCATCAGCCTGCCATTCGGCAGCTTTACTGTTCAGCGGCGTCCCCCAGGGAGCTAGGACCTGAGCGCGGTAACCTTCAGGGATAACCACTGCATCAAGGCGAGAACCGGCTACTGACTCAAATCCTAGTGTGACGTTGGATTGGCTGGGAGGAACCTGAGTCGGCGGCACAGGTTCCACTGTGCTAGAGGTGTTATTGTTGTCGGAACCGCAACCGGCGAGGCCGAAGCCGCCAAATGCAGTCAGGGCACTGACGCCCAAGCCACTTTTTACAAAATTGCGCCGGGAAAGGTGCTTATCCAGTACCTGGGCAAAAGGTTCGTTCTGACTCTGGTTATAACACGTCGGATCGAAAGTCGCCTTGCTCATAAGATTTCACTCCGTGATCTTCTATCTCGTTATAGGATTTGCAAATGCGACGCAAAGACTAATGACGCCATATGACAGCCAGATAACTGAAAGGTGACACAAATAAGACGTTCCACGGGTTTGGATAAAATATTCGTTAACAACAATTTATGTGATTGGTCACTTTTTTCAGTTTTATGCTTGAAATTGCCTCTGGAAAGAGAGATATTTTGCCTGTCAAATAGTTTGATTATCAAAATATAATAGTAGGCTAACCATGAGTTCACAATTTCACGCCACCACGCGCTGGCAACATAAGCATGACTTTACTCATCATAATGAGCAGGGAGAGAAGAGTACCAAGTGGGTACTCTTGTTGACTGTGGTGACCATGGTGGCCGAGATTGTTGCCGGTACTATATATGGCTCCATGGCGTTGCTGGCCGATGGCTGGCATATGGGAACGCATGCTGCTGCATTCATGCTGACACTGTTTGCATACTCTTACGCCAGGAAACATGCCAACAACCCCAGCTTTGCCTTCGGTACTGGCAAGGTCAGTGTGCTCGGTGGTTTTACCAGCGCTATAGCTCTGGGATTGGTGGCGCTGTTGATGCTGGTCGAGTCTGGCTCCAGACTTCTGTACCCGGAAGATATTCATTTTGATCAGGCGATTCTGGTGGCCATTATTGGTTTAACTGTCAATGTTCTGAGTGTTTTGCTACTCAAGGATCACCACGGTCACGATCATGGCCATACCCATGGACATAGTCATAAGCACGAACATAACCATAAACACGAACATGACCACAGTCATGACATCGACCACGGACACCAGCATGTCCACGACCATGGAGATTCCCACGGACATAAAGATCATAATCTGCGCGCAGCCTATTTCCATGTACTGGCCGATGCCTTGACCTCAGTGTTGGCAATTGGTGCGTTGTTGGCCGGCAAATATTTTGGATTGAATTGGCTCGATCCCGTGATGGGAATTGTCGGAGCTGTTATCATCAGTCGTTGGGCTTGGGGACTTATCTGTCAGACCAGTCCCATTTTGCTTGATGCCGGTGTTGAAGCCGAGTTCAGTCGCAAGCTGGTGGAACGGATTGAAGCCGAAAAAGATCACAAGGTCACCGATATCCATGTGTGGCCGGTCAGCGCTGATCATCATGCCGCCATGATTTCTTTGGTGAGCCACGCGCCTCACAGCACAGACTATTATCATGAGTTGCTGGCGGATTTCACTCACGTAGACCATCTGACTATTGAAGTCAATCAATGTGCCGACTGCGATAAGGCGACAACACCGAGGGCCAACAAGCGTGAACAAGCGAGCCATCAAGAGACAGGACATCACCACCATCATCATTGAGGTGCCAAAATAGATGAAACAGCAACAGCGGCAGGATTCGCTGCAACAGTCAATCAACCACGCCATCATAGAGTTTTATGAGCGCTTGTCCTCCTGGGAACAGAGTGTTGTCAGGGGGCAAGGCGCTTCGCTGGCACAGATCCATACCGTGGAGATCCTGGGCGCTCATGGGCCGATGAAGATGAAGGAACTGGCGGAAAAACTCGGCATTACCACAGGTACCTTGACTGTTCAGGTCGAGCGTCTAGTCAAGGCGGGCCTGGCTGAGCGTCAGTCGCTGGAAAATGACCGGCGCGCCATTCAGGTTTCTTTAACCGAAGAGGGGGTGAAGATGTTTCAAGAACATGATGCCTTACATCTGCAATTAACCCGTGAGATGACGGCGAAATTTACCGAAGCCGAACAGGCCCAACTCTTGGCTTTCTTTAACCGTCTTAAGGATGCGTTTTGACAAGTTGGCAGGAGTAAGCTTTTTTATGAAGATCACATTATTATAAAGATTGCATTTGACTAATTTACATTTGTGTCAGTTTTTTGTAGAACCTCTCCTAATGCACCCACTAAGTATCTTGCTCTCTCTTTAGCTATGCCTGTTTAGCGCAACGCCGAGATTATTCGGTATGTCGCCAGGTATAAAAAAATTTCGCCCAGGAACCTCCTCTGATTGGTAAGGGAACCTTAAGATAGAGTGGCTATATTAATATTTTGATTATTTGGTTAACATTTTGTAACCAGCGTGGTTTTAACCGTCATTTAGGAATGAGTGTGCTGAATCCCATCTCTGTTAATCGCCTGACCTTTGTTCTGGCACTGTTTTTTGTGGCCGTATTCAATGTGCCTTTTTTTACCATAGTCAAGCAGGGGCTTGAGAATCAAGCACATGTCGACCCTCTGTTTGTGGCGACCATCCCTATCTTCTTGATCTCGGCCTTGGGGATCTTGTTTTCTCTGTTCAGTTTTAAATATATTCTCAAGCCTTTCTTTATGGTGTTGTTGCTGTGTTCATCGGGGGTATTTTTTGCCGCATTCAAGTATGGTGTGGTATTCGATACCGGCATGATCGAAAACACCTTTCAGACCAACAGCGCCGAAGCGCTGACTTATGTTAACTGGGCATCGGCGCTTAACCTGTGTCTGACCGGCGTGCTGCCAGCGTTGCTCTTATATCGCATCCAAATAGACTATAAACCCATAGGCAAGGAGCTGGCATATAAGGCGCTGTACATCATAGCGAATGTCATCATCATAGTGGTGATCGCCTTTTTCTATATGCAGAATTATCTGGCTTTTGGTCGCAATAATGATGAGATTAAACGTTACATTGTGCCCACCTATTTTGTTGGCTCGGCGGCTAAATACATCAATCAACATTACCTGCAACAGCCGCTCGAATATCAAAAGTTGGGGACAGATGCCAAGCAGGTAAAAGCAACCGGTGAAACTAAACCCAGACTGATGGTGCTGGTGGTCGGTGAAACCGCCCGGGCACAAAATTACCAATACTATGGCTACGATAGGCCAACCAATGTCTACACCAAGGCGATTTCACCGCTGATCTTCGGCGATGTCAGCTCCTGTGGCACGGCCACGGCAGTGTCTTTACCCTGTATGTTTTCCCGTATGAACCGGGAAGATTATGACTCCCGAATTGCCAAGGCTCAGGATACTGTTGTGGATGTACTCAACTATGCCGGTGTGAAAGTGCAGTGGTTTGATAACGACAGCGGCTGTAAAGGTGTGTGTGACAGGGTAGAAAACAAGCTGATAGCACTGAATGCCGACCCCAAGCTATGCGATGGTCAGTTTTGTCAGGATCAGGTACTGCTTGATGAACTCAAACAAGCCTTGTTGCAGCCGAACAATGGTCAGGATCGCTTGATAGTGTTGCATATCATCGGCAGTCACGGACCGACCTATTATCTGCGCTACCCCGAGCAATTTCGTCGCTTTACCCCGGATTGCCAGCGTAGTGACATTCAGAACTGCAGCCGCGAGCAGCTCACCAACACTTACGACAACACGATTCTGTATACCGACTATATCGTCTCTCAGGTGGTCGAACAGCTTAAGGGCAGCAGTAGTGATTATGATACGGCGATGATGTATCTGTCCGATCACGGTGAGTCTCTGGGCGAAAAGGGTATGTACCTGCATGGTTCTCCCTATGCCATAGCCCCCAGAGAGCAGACTCAGATCCCTTGGATGGCCTGGTTTTCTCAGCCGTTCAAACAGCAACTTGGGCTGAATGATGACTGCCTGGTAAAGGAAGCCGCCGCCAAGCGTGTTTCCCACGACAACCTGTTCGATACGCTGTTGGGGCTCTTCGATGTCAGCAGCAAGGTTTACCGGCCTGAGTTGGACTTGATTGCCCTATGTCGACGTTGAGCGAGTCTGCTCAAATTATCAAAAGAACCCGGCGTTAGCCGGGTTCTTGGTTTTGAGGTGCGATTGTTCACCTTCAATAGGGAGGTGCTTATGTGTCCTTGCCCGAAAGTTCCATGTGCATCTTGATCAGATGTTCTTCCATATCAAAAGTAACTGTAAAACCAAGACTCTTGGCAAGGCTCGCCATATTGCGGTTTTCAAACATGGTGAAGCCGGTTAACACCTGAGTGCCCGTAGTGCGGTAATAGTTAATCAGCTTTTCCAACAACAATTTGCCTATGCCGATCCCCTGATGAGAACTGCGAACCGCCATGGCAAATTCCGCTTCTGTGTTGTCCGGATCGATTGAGGCTCGCACCGCGCCCAAGGTTTCCTCTTCACCATTTTCATCTCTTATGGTGGCGATAAACGCCATCTCACGGGCGTAATCTATCTGGGTCAGTACCGCCATCTCTTCGTGGGTCATACGCGAGCGCACCCCGAAATAGCGCTTGTATCTGTCTTCATCAGTCAGCGAGTTGTCAAAGTCCAGATGCTTGGGTTCATCTTCCGGTAGTATCGGCCGCAACATCACCTCAAGGCCGTTACGCAGTTTGGCTTTCTCTTCTAGCTCTTTGGGGTAGGGTTGAATCGCCAGTCGTCCGGCGTTATCCGTGACTTCCGGGTTCAGACGCAGATTGACATCCAAGAGAGTAATTTTCTCGCCCGCCGCCAATACTGGATTGAGATCCAGGCTCTCAATTTCGGGACAATCGATAATGAGTTGCGAAATCTGGGTCAACATCAGACACAGGGCACGCATATCCAAGCCTTGGGGTAAGTGACGGTCGCGGATCTTTTGGGTCTTAAGCGCCTGGATCACCATATAACGTGCCAGCGCCATATTCAGCGGTGGCAAGGCGACGGCGGCGTCTCGGGTCGGTTCCCATTCTGATCCGCCTTCCCCCAGCATGATGGCTGGGCCAAATACGGGATCGCTTATCACCGCAACTCTGAGCTCCTGTGCGCCGGCGGTAAGCGCCATTTTTTGCACTATCATGCCCTCGACCGAAGCGGCGGGGTTAGCTGTGTGGACCCGCTCGACAATGGCCGCTGCGGCTTGATTGACCTCAGAAGCCGATGTGAGATTCAGCATCACTCCGTGAACGTCAGATTTATGCAAAATATCCGGCGACTGCACTTTCAAGGCGACCGGATAACCCGCCTTATCGGCAATGGCCACGGCCTCGGCAGCGTCTTTAGCGAACCAGGTATCTATGGTATCCAAGCCATAGGCGTTAAGAATATTGCTGGCATCATGGGTTTCCAGCACTCGTTTCCCTTTGGCAATGGCTTGCTGCAACAGGCTTCTGGCGGTGGCACTGTCTGTTGGGATAGTGTCAGGTATAGATTGCGGTACCTCCTGCAGCAGTTTTTGGTTACGGCGATATTCCACCATATGCATAAAAGCGCGCACGGCGCCCTCGGGAGTACGATAAGTGGGGATACTCGCCTTGGAAAAGTGTTTTCGAGCCCGGTAAGCGGCATCTTCGCCGCTCCAGTTGGTAAGTATGCTTACCCGATTACGTTTCGGGTGTTGCTTGATGGTTTCAATCAAGGCATCGGCGATGGCAACGCTTTCACCGAGGGCCGAGGGGGAGTGCAATACCAAGATGGCGTCCAGCTCATCGCTATCCATCAACACAGACAGCGCCTGGCTGTAACGCTCGGCATCGGCATCACCTATGATGTCCACCGGGTTTTGCCCGGACCAGGTAGAGGGCAACAGCTGCGAGAGTTTCTCCAGGGTGGCTTCGGACAATTGTGCTAACTTGCCACCCTTGAGTACCAGTTCATCCACCGCCAGCACGGCCGGGCCGCCACCGTTGGAAAGAATACACAGGCGCTCGCCATTCAGTGGGTTGAGGTGAGCCAGACTCTCGAGTGCTGCAAACAATTCAACCAAGTCGGTGACTCGGAGCATACCGGCGCGGCGAAAGGCGGCCTCGTAGACGGCGTCATTACCGGCAATGCCACCTGTGTGCAGTTTGGCGGCATTGCCACCCTCGGCGCTGCGGCCGGATTTGATCACCAAAATAGGTTTATGGCGGGCTGCGGCTCTGGCTGCCGACAGGAAGTGGCGCTTCTCATTGACCGAATCTATATAAAGCATGATGGCGCTGGTGCGGGAATCGCGGCCGAGAAAATCCAGCAATTCATCGAAGTCTATGTCAGTGGCATCACCGAGGGAAATAAATGAGGAGAAGCCGATCCCTTTGTTGTTGGCCCAGTCGAGTACTGTGGTGCAGATGGCCGCCGATTGGGATACAAAGGCGATTTTGCCGGGCAGGGCACCGGCATGGGCCAGGCTGGCATTGAGTCCTTGGGGTGGCAACATCATCCCCAAACTGTTGGGACCGAGGATCCGCATGCCGTAACGTCTGGCGTTGGCTTGAGTCAGTTCAAGCAGGTTTTCGCCTTGTTCATTGAGTTCATCGGCCATGCCGGAGGCCATGATAATCGCCACTTTGCAGCCAAATTGTGCCAGGGTTTCAACAATGGCCGATACACTGGCGGCACGGGTACAGATGATGGCCAAGTCTGGTTTGATCGGCAAAGACTCAATATTGGGATAAGCCAGCACGCCCATAACCGCGTTATACTTGGGGGTGACCGGCATAATTGGCCCGGCAAAGCCCCCGGAGAGCAAGTTCTTCATTACCACATTGCCTGCGCGTTTATCCTGATTGGACGCGCCAATGACGGCGATGGATCCGGGTTTGAACAGCGTGTGCAGAGTACGTTGGCTCATGGATTTCCCTGTCGGCAAAGGACTTTGGTTTATGTCCCATGATTCCACGGCCGGAGAAAGTAAGCAATATACAAAAAGTCGGGCTTGAATTACAAAAATATTATTCAGTAGAGGGGCTTACTCATACTGGGGTATACAGAGATGGTTACAGCAGAAAATGGCAGCTCGAATAGAATAAGAGGGAAATTTTAGGCATAAAAAAACCTGCTTGAAGCAGGTTGCTTGGTACACCCGAGTGGACTCGAACCACCGACCCCTACCATGTCAAGGTAGTGCTCTAACCAACTGAGCTACGGGTGTATCGCATGATTTTCATTTTTTGAAAATCTGAAAATATTGGTACACCCGAGTGGACTCGAACCACCGACCCCTACCATGTCAAGGTAGTGCTCTAACCAACTGAGCTACGGGTGTACTGTGTTTTTCAGGCTGTCGCCCTCGAACGAGCGCTATATTAAGGGCGAGCAGCCGCTAGTTGCAAGTAAAAAAACACAAATTTTCATTGAGTGGCGAATTGCTGCACAACTTGCTGCAGCTTTGATCGCATTTGGTTCAATGTGTAGCCTCATCTGAGATAACTTCAAACTGTTTACCGCTTTTCTGGATATATCTCAGGCGGATAGCAAAGAGTATCGCAGCAACAGTCAAACCGGCGATAAGCCCAATCCAGAATCCATGAGCCCCCATGGCGGGTGCCAATAAGTCGGTATACGCCAATACATAACCCAGGGTCATCCCCACGGCCCAATAGGCAAACAGGGTGATGAAAAAGGCGCTGCGGGTATCCTTGTAGCCACGCAATGCTCCGGCTGCCACCACCTGCACTGAATCGGACAACTGATATAGAGCAGCCATCAGCATCAGACTGCCGGCCAGAGTAACCACTTCGGGGTTGTCGTTATAGAGCAGGGCAATCTCATACCTGAATAGCACGGTTAATATGGCCGTGAGCATGGCCAGAGAGAAGGCGATGGATAATCCCACTTTAGTCACCAAGGCCGATACATCACTCTGGCCGCGCCCCAGGTAATAACCGACCCGAATAGAAACGGCTATGCCGATGGAGAGTGGCAACATAAACACTATCGAGGAGAAGTTCAGCGCGATTTGGTGACCGGCCACGACAGTGGCACCGAGAGGCGCCAGTAAGAGGGCTATCACCGCAAAGAGGCTGACTTCAAAGAATAGCGCCATGGCAATAGGCATACCCAGTTTTGTCATCTCAACAATGGTGCGTAAATGAGGCTTATGAAATGCCTTGAAAGGCGCCAGTTCGGCAAAGCGTTTATGCCACTGCATATAGATGACCATGGCCAGCAGCATAGCCCAGAATACCAGGGCAGTAGCCACACCACAGCCGGCGCCGCCCATGGCGGGCATGCCGAAGTGACCATTGATAAAGATATAGTTGGCCGGGATATTCACCGCCAGACCGACAAAGCCGATAATCATGGTCGGCAGGGTATAGGATATTCCTTCACTGCAGCCCCTGAGTACTTGATAGAGTACAAAGGCCGGTGCACCCCAGAGAATACCGTCAAGATAACCTATGCTCAATCGCTTGAGCTCAGGTTCCAGTTCCATCCAATCCAAAATATGTGGCGCAGATGCCAGAAACAGCATCACACCCAGGGCCCCGATTATGGCAATATAGGCAGCTTGAAAGGCAAGTGGTTGAATTGCCTTTTGGTTGTTTGCGCCATGATGGTGAGCAAACATAGGCGTAAATGCCAGCAACAGGCCTTGAACGAACAGTATGGCCGGTAGCCAGAGACTGGTTCCGACAGCAACGGCTGCCATGTCGACAGCACTGACTCTGCCGGCCATCAGGGTGTCGATAAACCCCATCATGGTCTGGGTAAGCTGTGCAATAAGCACAGGCAGAGCCAATTGAATTAAGCGTTTGGCCTGAAAGCCGGTGTGATTCATGAAAGCAGCCCTAACAACTAAGCGAGTGAGAAAATGTTTACAGGTATTGTTCAAGCCAAGTGTGAAATCCTGGCGATCGAGAAAAAGCCCGGGCTAAATACCCTCGAAGTCGCTCTGCCCCCCACATTGCGCGAAGGGTTGGAAATTGGAGCGAGTGTCGCCAACAACGGCGTTTGCCTGACGGTAACCCAGCTTGCTGATGATAGGGCGTTTTTTGATGTAATGGAAGAGACTCTGGCGGTGACTAACCTAGTCGGACTTAAGGTAGGCGACAAGGTTAACATAGAGAGGTCACTCAAGTTTGGTGCCGAGCTTGGGGGACACATTCTCTCCGGCCATGTGCATACCCAGGCGCAGTTGGTACGGCTAGATGTCAGTGACAACCATTACAATATGCAACTGGAAGTGGCCGAAGAGTGGTTGAAGTACATTTTCTACAAGGGCTTCATCGGTATCAATGGTTGCAGTCTTACTATTGGTGAAGTCAAAGGCAATCGCTTTATGCTGCATCTTATTCCTGAGACTCTCAGGCTGACCAATCTAGAGGATTATCGGGAAGGGGATTGGTTGAATATTGAAATCGATACTCAGACCCAAACGATAGTAGATACGGTCGAGCGCGTATTAGCTCAACGACACCAGGCTTAATTGTCGCTGATACACTTCATTCGCGGCCGCACTCGTCCTATATAAGCAGCTTGAAACGGTTTTTTTCAGTAGAGCTGTTCGTCATCGCCATCGACGTACAGCTCTATCATGTGCCTCTGGTCATTGATGTGCATCCGCATATGAATAGGGTTGCAACATACCCTGCAATCATTATAAAACTCCTGATCGCCGCCGCTGGCGTCGAGCTCCACTTTTTGATGGTGGCCACAATGGGGGCAGCAAATAGTTTGACTCTTGAGTTGCATGGCTTCCTCCTTTGTCCGGTAGCGCTATGCCCTTTGGACGATAGAACTTCATATCACAACACAGTTCAAGTATAGCCCCAGGCTGTGAGCAAAAGCTTATCCCTTGAGTGTTTTTGGGTTGCGCTGGCAAGGGCTTATCCCGTAAAATTGCCAGCCTGCCCGGCGGAGACCTTAAGGCTCCTGTACTGCCTTAACTCAAGGGCTAAAACCCTCTTTTTCATTGATAACCAAGTGGCCCTACGTGTGGGTCACCACTGGACAAGGAATTTTCATGCCTGTAATTACACTTCCCGATGGGAGCAAGCGCGAGTTTGCCAACCCAGTCTCTACACTCGATGTTGCTGCTGATATTGGTCCTGGTCTGGCGAAAGCCTGTATTGCCGGACGAGTCAACGGCGAGTTAAAAGATGCCTGTGATCTGATCGAAACAGATGCAGAACTGTCGATCATCACGGCCAAAGATGAAGAAGGGCTGGAAATCCTTCGTCACTCTTGCGCACACTTGTTGGGTCATGCGATCAAACAGCTGTGGCCTGAAACCAAGATGGCGATTGGTCCTGTTATCGATAACGGCTTCTACTATGACATCGACCTGGAACATAAACTGACCCAGGAAGATCTGGAAAAGCTTGAAAAGCGCATGCTGGAACTGGCCAAGACTAACTATGACGTGGTCAAGCGTGTGGTCAGCTGGCAGGAAGCCCGTGACACTTTCGAGTCTCGCGGCGAGCCCTACAAGATGGCGATCCTGGATGAGAACATCAGCCGAGATGCCACGCCGGCACTGTATCACCACGAAGAATACACAGATATGTGTCGTGGTCCCCATGTGCCCAACATGCGTTTTTGCCATTTCTTTAAGCTGATGAATGTTGCCGGTGCCTACTGGCGCGGTAATTCAGACAACAAGATGTTGCAGCGTATCTATGGTACTGCCTGGGCCGATAAGAAAGCGCTCAAGACTCATCTGACTCGTCTGGAAGAAGCCGCCAAGCGTGATCACCGTAAAATTGGCAAGCAGCTGGATCTATACCACATGCAGGAAGAAGCGCCAGGTATGGTGTTCTGGCACAATGATGGCTGGAGTGTATTCCTCGAGCTTGAGCGTTTTATTCGCCAGAAGCTGAGTCAGTACGACTATCAGGAGGTGAAAGGCCCGCTGATGATGGACCGCGTGCTGTGGGAACGTTCAGGTCACTGGGATAAATACGCCGAGGCGATGTTTACAACCAGCAGCGAGAACCGCGAATACGCCGTCAAGCCGATGAACTGTCCTGGCCATGTGCAAATCTTCAACCAGGGCCTCAAGTCTTATCGCGATCTGCCGCTGCGGATGGCCGAGTTTGGCTGTTGTCACCGTAATGAGCCTTCGGGTGCCTTGCACGGCTTGATGCGAGTTCGTGGTTTTACCCAGGATGATGCGCACGTATTCTGTACTGAAGAGCAGGTGCAAGCCGAAGTCAGCAAGTGTATCAAGATGGTGTACGACACCTATTCCACTTTCGGCTTTAGCAATATCGTAGTTAAGCTTTCTACCCGTCCAGAGAAGCGTATCGGTGACGATGCCATGTGGGATAGGGCAGAAGAAGCTTTGAAACAAGCGCTGCGCAGCAACGATATCGAATTTGAAATACTCCCAGGTGAAGGTGCCTTCTACGGTCCTAAAATCGAGTTCACTCTGCATGACTGTCTGGACCGCGCTTGGCAGTGTGGTACAGTGCAGCTCGACTATGCCTTGCCTGGACGCTTGGGCGCGACTTATGTTGCCGAAGACAACAGCCGTCAGACTCCAGTGATGATCCACCGTGCGATTTTGGGCTCTTTGGAGCGATTCCTCGGTATTCTCATTGAAGAGTTCGCCGGTCGCTTCCCAACCTGGCTGGCTCCTATGCAGGTTGTTGTTATGAACATAACAGATAAACAAGCTGATTATGTTGAAGAAGTAGTCGAATTCTTCAAGGAACAGGGCATACGTGCCTCTAAAGACTTGAGGAATGAAAAAATAGGCTTTAAAATACGCGAGCACACTTTGAGGCGGGTTCCTTATTTGCTGGTCATAGGTGATCAGGAGATGGAAAATCGGGAAGTCGCTGTGCGTACCCGAGACGGAGTAGACTTAGGTAAGATGCGAATCGATGATTTCGCCGCTAAGGTCAAGCAACAAATTTCGCTCCGTAGTCTTGAATTGTTGGAGGATTAGGTCATAAAGATCAAAAAATCAGCAGGCCGTCAGGCGGCCCCGAATAGAATCAATGAAGAAATTACCGGCGTACCTGAGGTACGTTTGAATGGCGCAGATGGTGAAGCCATTGGTATCGTCAGCATCAAAGAGGCTCAGGAAGTAGCCGATGAAGCAGGTCTGGATCTGGTAGAGATCAGTCCTAATGCTGAGCCGCCTGTATGCCGTATCATGGACTACGGTAAATATCTGTTCGACAAGGCTAAAGCCCAAAAAGAACAGAAGAAGAAGCAGAAACAGATCCAGGTGAAGGAAGTTAAATTCCGCCCTGGTACTGATGAAAACGACTATCAGGTAAAACTACGCAACCTGATTCGTTTTCTAGAAGATGGAGACAAAGCGAAAGTCACGCTGCGTTTCCGCGGACGCGAAATGGCACACCAGAACCTGGGTATGGATCTTTTGAACCGTATCAAGGCCGATCTGGAAGAGTATGCGGTTGTTGAATCCTTCCCGAAAATGGAAGGTCGACAAGCCATCATGGTGCTGGCGCCCAAGAAGAAATAGCAGGGCAACCCTGAAAAGTAGCAAAGGTCTACGGGCCTTTGCTCGCCTTGCGTTTTATTAATATCCCAATGCGGAGTTTTAGTAATGCCTAAAATGAAAACCGACAAGGGTGTAGCGAAGCGTTTTAAGAAAACCGCCAATGGTTTCAAGCGTAAGCAAGCCCATCTGCGTCACATCCTGACCAAGAAGAGCACCAAGCGTAAGCGTCATCTGCGCGCCAAGTGTTTAGTTGCCAAAGCTGACGTGCCTATGATTGCACGCCAACTGCCATACGCTTAATTAGGAGGAATTGAAAAATGCCAAGAGTTAAGCGTGGTGTAACTGCACGTGCTCGTCACAAGAAAGTTCTGAAACTTGCCAAAGGTTACTACGGTGCCCGTTCACGTACTTTCCGTGTAGCGGTACAAGCTGTAACCAAAGCAGGTCAATATGCTTACCGTGACCGTCGCCAGAAGAAGCGTCAATTCCGTCAACTGTGGATTGCACGTATCAATGCGGCTTCTCGTCAGAATGGTCTTTCATACAGCCGTTTCATCAACGGTCTGAAAAAGGCGTCTATCGAAATCGATCGTAAGATTTTGGCAGACATCGCTGTATTCGACAAAGTAGTGTTTGCTACTCTGGTAGAAAAAGCGAAGGAAGCACTGGCAAACTAATCTCTCAGGAGATGAGTTGTAGTTGCTGTTAAAAAGGGACCTTGGGTCCCTTTTTTCATTTTTGTGATTTGTTTATGTTTCAATGTCTCAGACAAAAAAAGCCAGTCATCAATGACTGGCTTTTCAGTTTGTTGGCGGAGCTTATTTCTGAGCATCCAGGAAGCGCTCGGCGTCCAGAGCCGCCATACACCCGGTACCGGCTGAGGTGATGGCCTGACGATAGTGCTGATCCATCACATCGCCGGCGGCAAATACGCCCTTGATGCTGGTTTGGGTGGCATTGCCATTGAGGCCACTTTCAACCTTGATGTAACCGTTATTCATTTCCAACTGGCCTTCAAAAATACCTGTGTTGGGGCTGTGACCAATGGCAACAAACACTCCGGCCACTTCCAAATCGGAAATACTACCGTCTTTGGTGCTTTTCATCTTGAGTCCGGTCACGCCCATGGCATCGCCAGTCACTTCATCGAGAGTCTGATCTAGGTGCAAAATGATATTGCCATTTTCGACCTTATCCATCAGACGATCGATGAGGATTTTCTCAGAGCGGAAGCTGTCACGGCGATGGATCAGGTGCACTTCAGCTGCGATGTTGGAAAGGTAGAGCGCTTCTTCAACCGCTGTGTTACCACCGCCGATGACGGCCACTTTCTGATTGCGATAGAAAAAACCGTCACAGGTGGCACAAGCAGATACACCACGTCCCTTGAAGGCTTCTTCAGATGGCAGACCGAGATACTTGGCGGATGCGCCTGTGGCTATGATCAGCGCATCGCAGGTGTACTCACCGTTGTCACCTTTCAAGGTGAAAGGACGCTGTTGCAGGTCAACTTCATTAATATGATCGAAGATGATTTCGGTATCAAACTTCTCTGCATGCTTTTGCATCCGTTCCATCAGCGCCGGACCCGTGAGGCCTTCGGCATCGCCGGGCCAGTTCTCGACCTCTGTTGTCGTGGTCAACTGGCCACCCTGTTGGATGCCAGTGATCATCACAGGCTTGAGGTTGGCACGGGCAGCATAAACGGCTGCGGTATAGCCTGCTGGGCCTGACCCTAATATCAATAAGTTACAATGTTTGGCTTGGCTCATTTTATTCTCCCTGCCTTGGCAAATTGCAGCGATTGTAGGTAATTTACCCCTAGGGGTAAAGCGCCCGGGATAGAATCTTTTAGATTGGCTTAATCGAAAAAGGAGCCCTCGGGCTCCTTTAAAACGACAGCGGATCTATTTACTGTAACAGTTCGCTGGCCGCGGTATAAGCCATATTGTGAGCTTCGGCGACCTCTTTACAAGTGATCTTACCGTGCATTACGTTAAGACCGTTCAGCAGATGCTTGTCAGACAAGAGCGCGTCGCGGTAACCCAAGCGGGCCAGCTTGAGAATGTAGGGCAGGGTAGCGTTATTCAGCGCGAAGGTGGAGGTACGCGCCACAGCGCCCGGCATATTGGCGACACAGTAGTGCACCACATCATCAACGATATAGGTAGGATCCTGGTGAGTTGTGGCATGAGAGGTTTCCACACAACCACCTTGATCTATGGCGACATCCACTATGGCGGCACCTGGCTTCATCTTCTTGACATGTTCACGGGTAACCAGCTTGGGCGCTGCGGCGCCGGGGATCAGCACGCCTCCTATGACCAGATCGGCTTGCAATACATGTTTTTCAATGGCATCGGCCGTTGAATAGATGGCCTTAACCTTGGAGCCAAATTGTACGTTCAAACGACGCAGTGCATCGATGGAGCGATCCAGCACTACCACATCGGCGCCCATGCCCACCGCCATTTGCGCCGCATTGGTTCCTACCATGCCACCACCGATAATCACAACTTTCGCCGGTTCAACTCCGGGAACACCACCGAGTAGCATGCCTAAACCACCCATGGATTTTTCCAGCGCCATCGCCCCGGCCTGGATAGACATGCGTCCGGCCACTTCCGACATGGGAGCCAATAAAGGTAAGCCACCACGGTCATCGGTAACTGTTTCATAAGCAATACAAACAGCGCCGCTATTGACCAATTCTTCGGTCTGGGGCAGATCGGGGGCAAGGTGCAGATAGGTAAAGAGGATCTGATCATGGCGCAACATGGCACGCTCTACGGCCTGCGGCTCTTTGACTTTGACTATCATCTCAGCCTTGGCGAAAACCTCTGCGGCCGTGTCCAAAATAGACGCACCGGCATCAATATAGTCCTGATCAGTAAAGCCAATTCCATTACCAGCATTCGTTTCGATAAAAACCTGATGACCATGCATAGTCAATTCGCGTACGCTGGACGGCACCATACCCACACGATATTCATGGTTTTTGATTTCCTTTGGAACACCAATTATCATTTTCGAGCCTCAATATACTAAAAAACCCACTTTTAATGGGCATAATTGTTATTTTATAGTGACCTGAACGTGATCAATTCAGGAAAGTCTAGTATAGTATTGCCCGGGCAGATTATGCTGCTAAACTTGTGACATACGCAAAATTAAATGTTGTTTTAGTGATAAAACAAGGTTAAAAATATGGTAAATAATAAAAAGAGTCCTGTAAAAGACTTGGATCGTATCGATCGTAACATTCTTAATGAACTGCAAATTGACGGTCGCATTTCCAACGTTGAGCTTTCCAAACGTGTTGGTTTGAGTCCAACACCCTGTCTTGAACGCGTTAAGCGTCTTGAAAAACAAGGTTACATTAACGGTTATACCGCATTGGTCAATCCGCACTTTTTAGGTGCATCCTTGTTAGTGTTTGTCGAGATCACCCTCAATAGAGATACACCGGAAGTCTTCGATAAGTTTAATCGTGCCGTACAGCTTTTGGATGATATTCAAGAATGTCACCTGGTATCGGGCGACTTCGATTATCTGCTCAAGACCCGGGTGTCCGATATGTCTGCTTATCGCAAATTGCTCGGTGAAACCCTCTTAAAATTGCCTTCAGTATCCGATACCCGCACCTATGTGGTGATGGAAGAGGTGAAACAAACCAGTAAAGTGGCCATAGGTATTTCTGCTGAAGTTTGATAGCGGTTTCGTTTCTTGGATAAGGAGTCTATGAGGCTCCTTTTTCATCACTGCTGTGTACTTTTTGGACCAGATAAGTTTTCCGGCATAAAAAAACTTTTTGTCCGCCTCTTTCGCGGGCTTATTCGCTGCACATTCAGGTTGATTCTGGTATCTTAAATCCATCCGTTTTTCGTTTGCTTATGGAAATCGCATTTGTCTCAGGGAAATAGCGTCAGAACCCTCAGCGGCCTGCAACGTCTGCTGGAAGGGGGGCTTATTCTGTGCTGCATGATCGCCATCTATATACTGTTGGCGCTGGGCAGCTTTCATCCGGGCGATCCGGGCTGGAGTCAGTCTAACTATCAAGGAAAGATTGAGAATGTTACCGGTGCCGTAGGTGCTTGGCTGGCCGATGTCCTGTTTTATTTCTTTGGTTATACCGCCTATCTGATCCCCGTCATCATTGCCGGAACCGGTTGGTTGATCTTCAGGCGTGCTCACAAGTTGCTGGAAGTAGACTACTTCTCGGTCGGCTTGCGCTTGATAGGCTTCCTGTTGATGGTGCTGAGCCTTGCTGCCTTGGCCAGTATGAATGCCGGCGATATCTATGAATTTTCGGCCGGTGGTGTAGCTGGAGATGTAATAGCCCAGGCCATGTTGCCTTACTTTAATCAACTGGGGACCACACTGCTGCTGCTCTGCTTTGTCGGTGCGGGCTTCACTCTGCTGACTGGAATAAGCTGGCTTACCATAGTCGAGCTTACCGGTTTTGCAACTATCTGGTGTTTTCGCAAGCTCAAACAGTTACCGGCACACCTGTCTGGCCCAAGAGAAACCGAAGATACCCGCGGCTTTATGTCGGTAGTGGACAAGTTCCGCCGCGAGCGTGGTGACCTTGAACCAGAAGAAGCGTTCGAAGAAGATGACGATGATGAGGTTATTGAAGCCCCCGTTAAGAAACCCGGGCTACTGAGTCGTTTCCGTAAAAAGGAGCAGCAAACTCTTGAGCGGGAAGCCGCGGAGATGGCCGATGAGAACTCTGATACTGAGCCCAAGCATCAGGGCAGGGTAGAGCCGGTGCTTTCGGTTGGCGTTGCCGGGACTGCGGCTGACAAGGCTGCGGGCATTTCCTCGGGCAATGCTGAAGACACACCGCCTTGGCAGAATAACACCGAGGGAAGCGATACAATCGACTTCGACAAGCGTGCATCTACAGGGGCTATCAGTCATAAAGAGCGGCAATTGCAAACCCAGAAAGCCAGGGTTGAAAATGGCATTATTATTTTACCCGGTGAAGAAGGGGCTTCCAAAGAGCGTAAGCAACCTATGGATCCCTTGCCGAGCATCTCGCTGTTGGATGTGCCTAATCGCAAGAAGAACCCCATCAGTGAAGAAGAACTGGATCAGGTGGCACGCTTGGTGGAAAGCAAACTTGCTGACTTCAATATTACTGCGCAAGTAGTCGGAGTCTATCCTGGACCTGTGATCACCCGCTTTGAGCTGGACTTGGCTCCCGGGGTCAAGGCTTCAAAAATTTCCAACTTATCCAAAGATTTAGCCCGTTCTCTGCTGGCTGAAAGTGTGCGGGTGGTGGAGGTTATTCCGGGTAAGGCCTATGTGGGGCTGGAACTGCCCAACAAGTTCCGCGAAACTGTATTTATGCGTGATGTCCTCGATTGCCAGGCGTTCAAGGACAGTAAATCCAACCTCACCATGGTGCTGGGACAAGACATTGCCGGCGATCCGGTCGTGGTGGACTTGGCTAAGATGCCGCACCTTTTGGTGGCTGGTACCACAGGTTCGGGTAAGTCGGTCGGGGTCAACGTGATGATCACCAGTCTGCTGTATAAATCCGGCCCGGAAGATGTGCGTTTTATCATGATAGATCCCAAGATGCTGGAGCTTTCTGTCTATGAAGGTATTCCGCATCTCTTGTGTGAAGTGGTTACGGATATGAAAGAGGCCGCCAATGCACTGCGCTGGTGTGTGGGTGAGATGGAGCGGCGCTACAAACTGATGTCGGCGCTCGGGGTACGTAACCTCAAGGGCTTCAACGCCAAAATCGCCGAGGCCAAGGCCGCGGGTACGCCAATATGCGATCCGTTGTGGAAGTCCAACGAAAGCATGGAAGATACGGCGCCTGAACTCGACAAGTTGCCCTCTATCGTGGTTGTCGTGGACGAATTTGCCGACATGATGATGATAGTCGGTAAGAAGGTGGAAGAGCTGATTGCCCGTATTGCCCAGAAAGCCCGCGCTGCCGGTATACACCTGATTCTGGCGACCCAGCGCCCGTCTGTGGATGTGATAACAGGCCTTATCAAGGCCAACATTCCCACCCGCATCGCTTTCCAGGTTTCTTCCCGCATCGACTCGCGCACCATTTTGGATCAGCAAGGCGCCGAAACCCTGCTCGGAATGGGCGATATGCTTTATCTGCCCCCGGGGACCGGCGTGCCCAACCGGGTTCACGGTGCCTTTGTGGACGATCACGAGGTGCATGCGGTCGTTGCCGATTGGCATGCCCGCGGTAAGCCTCAATATATTGAAGAAATTCTTCAGGGAGCCAGTGACGGCGAACAGGTGTTGCTGCCCGGTGAAGCACCGGAAGGCGGTGAGGAGGAGCTGGATGCACTCTACGATGAAGCCGTGGCTTTTGTTACCGAAACCCGCCGCGGCTCTATCTCCAGTGTGCAGCGTAAGTTCAAGATAGGTTATAACCGCGCCGCTCGCATCATAGAGCAGATGGAACTTCAAGGGGTGGTCAGTGCCCAAGGCCATAATGGCAACCGCGAAGTATTGGCGCCACCGCCGCCAAGATAAGACAGATTTGAGGTACAAATGAAAAAAAGCGTTATGTTTCTTGCTCTGGCAATGAGCTTACCGGCCGTGGCCGATGATGCCGGACAACTCAAAGCGAAGTTAGATGCCATCGCCGGCTTGAAAGCCGACTTCCAACAGCAAGTCACAGATATTAATGGCAAGCTTATTCAGCAAGGCAGTGGCGAGCTCGCCTTGGCGCAGCCGAATCAGTTTTACTGGCATCTGCAGCAGCCGGATGAATCTGTGATAGTCGCAGATGGCAAAGACGTTTGGATTTATAACCCGTTCGCCGAGGAAGTGAGCGTACTGGCGCTGGAAAATGCCATTGCCGCTTCGCCCATGACGCTTTTGGTGCGCCGCGACGAGGCCAGTTGGGCTCGCTATAACATCACTCTGGACAAAGAGTGTTTCCAGATAGCGCCCAAAACAGAAGAGGCCGGAGTACAACAGGTCAGCGTCTGTTTCAACGATGACTCTTTGACCCAATTGGCACTGAAAGACACTCAGGGTAATCTCAGTCAGTTCAACCTGAGCGAGCAACAGCCGCTGACAGATAGCGACAAGAGATTGTTCCAATTTGAGGTTCCCGAAGGCGTTTCCATTGACGATCAGCGCCCGGGGCAGGAAGGTTAACCTTGTCCAGCCTGAGCTTTGATTTTGCCCCCGACTTTCGGCCCCTGGCTGCAAGAATGCGCCCGGCGACGCTGGAGCAGTACGTCGGTCAGCAACATCTGTTGGGACCTGGGCAACCGCTGAGACTGGCATTGGAGGCCGGCAAGGCTCATTCCATGATGTTCTGGGGGCCGCCGGGTACCGGCAAGACTACGCTGGCAGAGCTGGTTGCTCATTATGCCAACGCCCATGTGGAGCGAATATCTGCGGTCACATCCGGGGTGAAAGAGATCCGCTCGGCGATAGAACACGCCAAAAACGTGGCGCAATCGCGCGGCCAGCGCACCTTGCTGTTTGTCGATGAGGTGCACAGATTCAACAAGAGCCAGCAGGACGCTTTTCTGCCTTTTATTGAAGATGGCACTGTGATTTTTATCGGCGCCACCACAGAAAACCCTTCTTTTGAAATCAATAACGCCTTGCTCTCCAGAGTGCGGGTTTATCTGATTAAGCGTCTCGATGAAGCCGAGATTGCTACCATAGTGACCCAGGCGCTCGCTGATGAAGAGCGTGGTCTTGGCAAACGCAGGTTGCAGATGCCGCAGGAGCTGATGGCCAAGTTGGCGACACTCGCCGATGGTGATGCCCGCAAGGTTCTTAACCTGGTGGAGCTGATGAGTGACATGCTGCCGGACGGCGGTAGTTTTACCGAGGCTATGCTGGTACAGGTAGCCGGTGAACAGTTGGCGGGGTTTGATAAGAATGGCGATCAATATTACGACCTGATCTCAGCCGTGCACAAATCGATTCGCGGCTCGGCGCCGGATGCGGCGCTCTATTGGTTTTGTCGTATGCTGGAAGGGGGCTGCGATCCTCTGTATGTTGCAAGACGCCTGCTGGCGATAGCCTCTGAAGATGTGGGGAATGCCGATCCTACTGCAATGACAGTTGCTCTCAACGCCTGGGATTGTTTCCACCGGGTCGGCCCGGCAGAGGGCGAGCGTGCTATCGCGCAGGCGATTGTTTATCTGGCCTCGGCGCCCAAGAGTAATGCGGTGTACACAGCCTTTAAGGCGGCCAGACAACTGGCCCGGGAAACCGGCCAGCAGCCTGTTCCCATGCATTTGAGAAACGCGCCGACCGAACTGATGAAATCCATCGGCGCCGGTGAAGGCTATCGTTATGCTCATGATGAGGCCAATGCCTATGCCGCCGGCGAATGTTATTTCCCCGAAGCCTTGGCCGAGAGTCGTTTTTATTATCCGACTGAGCGGGGATTCGAGAAACGGATCCGCGATAAGTTGGCGCAGCTTTGCCAGCTCGACCGCCAAAGTGAGAACAAAAGGTATGATTAATCTGACCGTTGTCGCCCTTGGCGGTGCAACCGGCGCAGTTTTGCGCTACCTGATATCGATATTTGTGCTCCAGCTATTTGGCAGTGGTTTTCCTTTTGGTACACTGGCTGTTAATGTACTTGGCTCATTTCTGATGGGGATGATCTATGCACTGGGAGAACTCAGTCATATCAGCCCTGAGATCAAGGCGCTGGTCGGTGTCGGATTTCTTGGTGCACTGACAACCTTCTCGACTTTCTCAAATGAAACCTTACTGCTGATACAGGGAGGTGAGTTGCTAAAGGCATTTCTGAATGTGGCGTTGAACCTGGGACTGTGCCTGGCCATGGTTTACCTGGGACAACTGCTGATTTTTTCACGCGTATAACTGATAAGACAAGTAGACATGTTAGATCCAAAATATCTGCGTAATGAACTCGCAACAACTGCGGAGCGCCTGGCGACCCGCGGTTTTATCCTCGATGTAGACAGGCTGACCAAGCTGGAAGAAAAGCGTAAGTCGCTGCAGGTGGAAACCGAAGAGCTGCAGGCCAGTCGCAATGCCATCTCCAAGTCCATAGGTCAAGCCAAGTCCCGCGGTGAGGACGTTGCTCCAATCATGGCGCAGGTAGGCGATCTCGGCAGCCAGCTGGACAGTAAAAAGCAGGAGCTGAGTGCGCTGCTTGAAGAGCTGGATGCTATTGCCATGAGCATTCCCAATTTGCCGGATGAATCTGTACCTGTGGGTTCAGACGAGAACGACAACGTGGA
The DNA here is from genome assembly GCF_019670705.1 of Shewanella carassii. NCBI lineage: Bacteria > Pseudomonadati > Pseudomonadota > Gammaproteobacteria > Alteromonadales > Shewanellaceae > Shewanella > Shewanella carassii. Next base: position 2,260,747 of record NZ_AP024618.1, on the reverse strand, counting down.
AATCCGCCGCTGGGGCACACCAAGGGAGTTCGACTTCCCAGTAAGAGATCATGTGGATCTCGGTGAACTGCTCAAAGGACTGGATTTCAAGAGTGCCGTTAAGGTAACGGGTTCGCGCTTTATCTTTATGCAGGGCCAAATTGCCCGTATGCACCGCGCTTTGGCGCAGTTCATGCTGGATTTGCATACTCAGGAGCACGGCTACACCGAATGCTATGTGCCTTTACTGGTCAACGAAGCCAGCCTTAAGGGCACAGGCCAACTGCCTAAATTTGGTGAAGATCTGTTTCACACCAAGCCGGCCACAGAGGAAGGCCAGGGGCTTAGCCTGATCCCAACCGCCGAAGTGCCGCTGACTAACCTGGCCCGCGACACCATACTGGATGAGGCCGAGTTGCCTATCAAGTTGACCGCTCACACGCCATGCTTCCGTAGTGAAGCCGGCTCTTACGGTAAAGATACCCGCGGTCTTATCCGCCAACACCAGTTCGACAAGGTCGAAATGGTGCAGTTGGTGAAACCGGAAGATTCTGAAGCCGCATTGGAACAGTTGGTTGGTCACGCTGAAAACGTACTGAAGAAGCTGGGTCTGCCACACAGAACTATCGTCCTGTGTACCGGTGATATGGGCTTTGGTGCCGCCAAGACCTACGACGTTGAAGTCTGGGTTCCGGCTCAAAATACCTACCGTGAGATATCTTCCTGCTCTAACGTGCGTGACTTCCAGGCGCGGCGCATGCAGGCCCGTTATCGCTCCAAAGACGACAACAAACCAAAGCTTATCCACACTCTGAATGGCTCAGGGCTGGCAGTTGGTCGTACTCTGGTGGCCATTTTGGAAAACTACCAAAATGCCGATGGCAGTGTCACAGTACCTGAAGCACTGCGCAGCTATATGGGTGGTATTGAAAAAATAGGTTGATGGGTGAGGTCATATGGATAAAGGTCAGCGCTACCTGCGCTGGCTTGCCTACGTGGCCGTCATTGCAGTTTTTTCTGCCCTGTTTTTAGCCACGCTCGGCAAGGCAGCTATGCTGGTATATGAGAATTTAAAATAGTTATTCTGCATAGTAAAAAGCCCCGAAGTTCGGGGCTTTTTTGTGTGCGGAATCGAGTCGTATTAAATACACTTGGCAGGTTTGGGCAGCCCGGCAATCTTGGTTGCCTGCTTGGCCGGCCCCATCGGGAACAGGGTGTAGAGGTACTTGGAGTTGCCTTTTTCCGGCCCCAGTGCCTGGCCGATTGCCTTGACCAAAACCCGAATAGCCGGGCTGGTCTTGTATTCAAGATAAAAGTTACGCACAAAGTTAACCACTTCCCAATGGGCCTCGGTCAACTCTATCTCTTCGGCTGCGGCGATGACAGGCGCCAGCTCGGGCGTCCAGTCGGAAACCTGCTTCAAGTACCCTTGAGGATCGGTCGCTATCTGCTTGTCATTGAATTGAATGAAATCTACCACGAAATAACCTTTGTATGAGCCAATGTCAGCGCTACCAGCGCCGGATAATCCAACTGTTCATAATTACCAAGAAAGTCTTCCAGCCCGCGGGCCTTAACATCATCAGCCACCAGCACCACTTTAAAGGGTGATAGCGCCATGGCCCATTGACGTTTCAGCAGGGCGCTTACTGCATCGCCGGCCAGCAAAAACACGTCTGTCTTACCAGCATATCTCAGTGCGCAGGACAGCGCAGTGTCGCGCGCCGCCGATGTTTGTATTTGGTGTAATATCATCAGAAAACCATGACCTCATCGGCATCCAGCAGGGCCTGGCGGATCTGCTCGTTATCACAAATGGTGGCAGGAATAACCAGTTCGGTGCGGCTAAGTCCCAGCTCCTGCAGCGATTGCTTGCAGACCAGCACAGTGTCTATGTCATAGAGCGGCAGCGCACCTAATGTGGCGATATAATCCTTACAGCCGATAAGCTCAGGTTGCTGCTGCTTCAGCAGCGTAAGCACGCCTTCATCGGTAAATATCAGGCTTACCTCTTGCTCGAAACTGGCGCTCAGCAGCGCCAGATCCAGGCCTTCGCGCCCGGAAGCCGAACCATGCGGAGCCCGGCGAAAAATAATGGCTATTTTCTTCATTAAAAACTCACCAGACGATCACTCTTTTCAAGCCCGGTGACCAACTCGCCAAGCCCTCCCATGGTAAAGCCAGCGGCGAGATTGGCACTCGCTTTGGCGTTGTCCTTGGCGTCCTGTGCTGAAAGCACACCGCGGCGCAGGGCGGCAGAGACGCAGTTCACCAGATTAAGCTGCCACTCCTCTGCCAACTGTTGCCATGCGGCAGTTAAGTCCAATTCGTCCGATGCCGGCGCGCATAGGGCATTGGACTGACTTACGCCGTCCTGATAAAAGAATACGCAGTGAACCTCATGGCCCGCTTGCAGCGCCGCCCGGGTATATTTGAGTGCATGGAAGCCGGCCGCCGGGCCGTAGACACTGCCATTCACCATAATAATAAGTTTGCTCATACCAAAAAAAATGACCCTGAATTAGGGCCATTTTAACCTATTTTCCATCCCATGGGGATCAGTCATCGCCACCAACACCCATCAGGTGCAGCAGGCTGATAAACAGGTTGAGGAAATCCAGATACAGGGCGATGGTGGCGCGAATATAGTTGGTCTCACCACCATTAACGATACGGCTGGTATCAAACAGGATAAAGCCTGTCATCAGCAGGGCGATACCCGCATTGACTGCCATAAATACTGCGCCGTTACCGACAAAGATATTGATCACCGCAGCGGCTATGACGACCACCAGACCGGCAATCAAGAAGCCGCGCATAAAGGAAAAATCTTTCTTGGTGGTCACGGCATAGGCTGACAGGGCGACAAAGATGGCTGATGTCAGACCAAAGGCCTGAATAATCAGCTCAGGGCCGTTACTCATGCCGGCGTAATGGTTGAGGATATAACCCAGAGACGCGCCTTCCATACCGGTAAAGGCAAATACCCAAAAGATCCCGGCGGCGGATTCCGCCTTTCTCAGGGTAACGAACAGCAACACCAAGCCACCGATGGAAAGTCCCAGTGACATCATGGGGCCGATACCCATCGCCATGGCGATGGCGGCACATACGGCTGAAAACCCTATGGTCATTGCCAGCAGCATGTAGGTGTTTCTGAGCATTTTGTTCACTTCCATAGTGGAAGTTTGGCTCGAATAAAGGGTTTGCTGAGTCATTTGCTTCTCCGAAGGTTGACTGACATAGCCCGGGTTGACGACCCGGCTAGTTTCCATGTTAGAGCAGTTTAAACCGTATATGGTTCCGCTGCCGTTTTCCTGTTATAGATTGTGCCATTAAACACTGAATCTTTTGTGAATTAAAGTCAGGCGAGCCACTCTCTGTGCAGTTTTTCGGTATCGCCCAGATAATCCAGTACCCATTTAAGCGCCGGTGACATCTTGTTGGCATTCCAAGCCAGACAGCAGGAACTGGCCGGTAGCGGCGTTGCCAACTGTTTTTCCACCAGGGCTCCGGCGCGAATAAAGGGGCTGGCAAGGTGTACTGGCATATAACCTATCCCCAAGCCTTCGCGGAAGCAGTTGATGGCCCGGATCCAATCCGGCACCACCAAGCGGCGCTGATTGTCCAGCAACCAGGTGTGGCGCTTGGGGATCTCTCTTGACGTGTCATCCAGGCAAATGGAAGGGAAGGGCCTGAGCTCTTCGTCCTCCAGAGGACGGTCTATGGCCGCTAATGGGTGAGACTTGCTCACCAAAAATGCCCACTCGATGTCGCCCATGTCTCTGTGATGATAAGCGCCGCCGACCGGAATGGCGGTGGTTGCGCCTATGGCAACATCGCTGCGCCCGGTAGACAAGGCTTCCCAAACACCGTTGAACACCTCAATGCGAATGATCAGCTCCACATCGGTGAAGTGGCGATAGAAGTCGGCAATTAACACACTGATCCTGTCTGCCCTGACGATATTGTCCAAAGCGATGGACAGCGTCGGTTGCCAACCATTGGCCACCCGCTGGGTTTCCCGTTTCAGATCGTCCAGTTGCTTGAGCATAATCCTGGCTTCCTTGACGAAATGAGCTCCGGCGGGCGTCAAACTGACGCTGCGGTGATGACGTTCAAACAGCACAACCCCCAGCTCTTCCTCAATCTGCTTTATGGCATAACTCACGGCGGAGGGCACCTTGTGCAGCTTGTTGGCTGCGGCGGTGAAACTGCCAAGGTGAGAAACAATATCGATAAGTTGTAACGACTGTTCAGAAAGCATGGCGATTCCTTGCTGTGAGAATATTTGAAGGCATAAGTCAAAAATAAACGTTTCACCTCGATAGAGCAAGGCTTTAGACTGCACCGGCATTCATATTACTTTTATCTTAAGTTGTAATCAGGTTGTATATGACTCTTAAATATTTCATGTTTTTATGCTATCTCGCGCTCCTGAGCATGTTGGCTTTCATCGCGACCGACATGTATCTTCCAGCATTCAAAGCAATTGAAAGCTCTCTTGATGCCAGCGCTTCTCAAGTAGCCATGTCCTTGACCTCTTTCCTAGCCGGATTGGCCTTGGGTCAACTGCTCTACGGCCCTCTGGTGCAGCGTTTCGGTAAACGCAACTCACTGCTCGGTGGTTTGGCGCTGTTTGCCTTGGCGACAGTCTGTATCGGTTTCAGTGACAATATTATCATGCTGAACTGCTTCCGTTTTTTCCAGGCGATTGGCGTCTGCAGCGCTGCTGTTATCTGGCAGGCTTTGGTGGTAGAGCAGTATGATGTCAAAGACTCACAGCGCATCTTCTCCAACATCATGCCCTTGGTGGCCTTGTCACCGGCCTTGGCGCCCATTCTCGGCGCCAAGGTGCTTGGGCATCTGGGTTGGGAAGCGATATTTTTCATTTTGGCGGCGACGGCGCTGGCATTGATGGCATTGACCATGGTGTTGGTTAAGCCAGCAAACAAGAGTACAACCAAATCTGAAGTCAAGGTGGCTTACAAGACCTTTTTCAACAACACAGGTTATTTGGGCAACGTACTAATCTATGGTGCATGTTCCGGGGCTTTCTTCGCCTACCTGACACTCTGGCCGATAGTGATGGAGCAGCACGGTTATCAGGCTGACGCCATAGGTTTAAGTTTTATTCCGCAAACCATCATGTTTATCGTCGGTGGCTATGCCAGCAAGTTGCTGATCCGCCGGGTAGGCAGCGAGATGACACTTAAACTGTTGCTGGCGCTGTTTGGTTTGTGTGTGTTGGCGATTGCTGTGGCGACTTTGATATTCAAGGCGCAAACCATCTATCCATTACTGATAGCGTTTTCTGTGCTGGCCGCCGCCAATGGTGCCATTTATCCGATAGTGGTTAACAGTGCGCTGCAACATTTCAGTCAGTGCGCCTCCAAAGCGGCCGGGCTGCAAAACTTTTTACAGATAACCTTGGCGTTCGGCGCATCAAGCCTGGTGGCTGTGTGGGCCCAGGCCGGGGAAACTGCTATTGCCTGGGGGATCCTGGGTTGCAGTGTGCTGGTATTTGCTGGCTATAAACTGCGACAGTTTGCCGACTGGTCGCAGGTGAGGGCAGGTTTTACCAAGCCGGATCCAGCGCGCTTGGCAATGCATGCAGAAGAAACGCCCAAAGACTGAGTGCAGATTGAGCAAATAGATAAGGTTGTGACATTTTCTGCTTTACAGTCTCATGTCCTCGCTATAGTATTTGCAGCGTTCGGAGGGGTGGCAGAGTGGTTGAATGCACCGGTCTTGAAAACCGGCATGGGTTTATAGCCCATCCAGGGTTCAAATCCCTGCTCCTCCGCCATATTCAGAGAAGCCCGCTTGTAAAAACAGGCGGGCTTTTTCGTATCTCAGTTTTGATGATAGCGATTAGCCAGGTATAGGCGGTTAGAGAATGGCGGGTTTATAGCGCCGTCATGCAGGGTTCAAATCCCTGCTCCTCCGCCATATTCAGAGAGGCCCGCTTGTGAAAACAGGCGGGCTTTTTCGTATCTCAGTTTTGATGATAGCGATTAGCCAGGTATAGGCGGTTAGAGAATGGCGGGTTTATAGCGCCGTCATGCAGGGTTCAAATCCCTGCTCCTTTGCCATATTCAAAAGATCGTTAGGCTTATCGCAGTTATCAGCCTTATTCTTGGTTTCCCGCAAAGAACTCTATGGGACGCCCCTGATTGTCTGCATCTGTGACAGGTAGATCAATAATCCTTCGTCTTTGTTGGTTTTTCGGTATTTAACTTGTTGCTTTGTCGAACTTTAGGCATAGTGTGGGCGCTGGAAATTCACCCCGGCGAAGATGGACAAGCAAGAAAAGGAAGGAGTTAGGTGATGGATAAGCCTGAAGTACCCGCAATCGGCATAGATTTGGGCACCACCAACAGTGCCATTGCACTTTGGCGCGATGGTAAGGTGCAGATGATCCCCAATGCCTTGGGAGAGGATTTAACCCCATCAGTCGTCAGTATTGATGAAGATATGCATTTATTGGTTGGCCGTCCGGCCGCCGAACGTTTAATAACTCATCCACGTAATACTGCCGCCATATTCAAACGTTTTTTGGGCAGTGAGAAACGCTATCGCCTCGGTGGTCAGGAGTTCAGCCCCACTGAGCTTTGCGCCATCATACTCAGTACCCTCAAGGCCGATGCTGAAGCCTATCTTGGACACGCCATTAAGCAAGTGGTGATTTCAGTGCCGGCTTACTTCAATGATCAGCAGCGCAAACAAGTGCATACGGCTGCCGAGCTGGCCGAGCTGGAAGCGGTACGCCTTATCAATGAACCCACAGCCGCCGCCATGGCTTACAGCTTACACGAGTCCCATAGCCGACGTTTCCTAGTATTTGATATAGGTGGTGGTACCTTCGATGTCACCATTGTCGAGTTCCAAGATGGCATCATAGAAGTTCGCGCTTCAGCTGGTGATAACCGTCTCGGTGGTGAGGACTTCACTCAAGATCTGCTCGATGGCGTGTTGCAAAAGCTGCAGCTGGAGCGTGAAAGCCAATCTCTCAAGTACCTCAGTCAGCTCTATTACGCCTGTGAAAATGCCAAGCGTCACAGTAATGGCCAGGGAACCCGGGTCTGTTTGAGTGGCGAGCAGGATATCAACCTCGAGTTCGACGGCCATGAGCTGGAAAAGATTTGGCAACAGACACTGAACCGGCTGCGAAAACCGCTGAGCCAGGCACTTGCCGACGCCAGATTACAACCCGAAGAGATAGATGAACTCATTCTGGTGGGTGGTGCCAGCCGTCAGCATCATGTAAAGCAGGTCGCTACCAGGTTACTGGGCCGCTTTGGCCGCCAGGAGCTGGATCCCGACCGGGTGGTGGCCATGGGCGCTGCCATTCAGGCCGCCTGTCGTTTGCGCGATGAAGCGGTAGAGGAGCTGATCCTCACCGATGTTTGTCCCTTCAGTCTGGGGATCCGGGTAGAGAGCAATGGCCAGTCCGGAGTGTTCAGTCCCATCATAGAACGTAACACTGTGGTGCCGGTATCGCTGGAGCAACGCTATTACGCCGGTCATGAAGAGCAGAGCCAGGTGTGTATCGCCATCTATCAGGGAGAGAGCCTTTGGGTTGCCAATAATCTGCACATTGACGATCTCGATATCGATATTCCAACCGGACAAGGGTTGCAGTCGGTGGATGTCAGATTCAGCTACGATATCAACGGTATGCTTGAAGTGGATGTCACCATCACCAGCACTGGAGAGGTACATCAGAAAGTGATTGATCGCAGCCCGACCGGGGTATCGGAAGACGATAGACAAGCCAGCAAGCAAAGGCTTGCCAGATTGAAAGTGCATCCCCGCGAGCAATTACCCAACCTCAACCTGACGGCAAAGTTACATCGCATGTATGAGGAATGCCTGGGAGGCGAGCGGCGTCAAATAGAGCACTGGTTGCTGAGTTTTGAACAGGCTCTGGCCTCCCAGGATGAACACTATATTCGTGATGTGCGCCAGGCGATTCAAAATGCACTGGCGCACTGGGATCAATAAACAATTTCCTCCAGGGTAATTCTTCTGGGTGCTTTAAAACTCTTCGGCCAGCCGTGACGCATTGAAGACGCGGCTTGTGTGCCTGCGGCCGCCACAAGGTGACCGAGAAGCAGTGGCAGCGCCCACCAAAAGCTGTTACCCACCAAGGCCAACCCGATGGCAAAGGAGCACCACACCCCATAGTTGCGGGCGCCTTTCGATGTTTGGCGGGTACTGCAGATCCTGAATACCATAAACAGGTTAAAGGCCAGAAACACCAAGAGTTTTCCTTTATGAGCCTCGAGTTGCTGCACTATGGACATGGGGTCGAGCAGTGAGGCTGCGCTGTCGGGATAGATGGGGAATACGAGAAAGCCGTGCAGTGCCACCAGTAGTGCCCAGACAAAAAGGCGCGTGCTGCTGTACAGATTAAAGCGTTGCGGCGCTTTATCTCGGTCGTCACTGATAACCTGGTTGAGCTTGTCTTCCAGCAGTTGGCACAATAGCTTGGCGGTGTTTTGTCTATCACCGCCAAGCTTAGGTTGCGACTTGTGAAAGTTTCCTACCAAGGTGCCATTAAATCCTATTCGTGAGATGTCATTGGCTAGCAGGGCTATGCAGTAACAGGCCGGATAGACATAGTCTTTGGCCTCTTTTTTTGCCGCACAGGCATCAATGGCTTCCGGATGGATGCCCTGGTCCCAGTCATCATTTAGCAGACCGTAGGCCAGGGTATTGTCATCGTAGTAATACTCATCGAATTTGATATTTTGCTGTTTCAGTTGCTCTTGAAGCTTCTCCAGTTGTGGCGTGGTGACATAGCGCCAGCTATTACCGGCGTTGGGATGATATCTCAGTGCCGCCCAAAGGATCAGGGTATTGTGTATATCATCATTGTTTTCAACCCTGCGATTGATCAAGGCACCGAGTGCCGTCAGTTGCTCGGCATCAATCTGTTGCCAGAGCTCTTCATCGCTTAAGCTTGATTGCGCCAAGCGCTCAACCTGGTTGCGCAGCTCTATGCAAAACACAAACTGCTTGGGCCAACGCATGACGGCTTCGGCAATCAGCGGCGAGATGTTTTGCGGTTCCGCACACATCTGCCAAGCCAAGGCAAAGGGAGTGTCCTTAAGTAGCGGCGGCAACTGCGTCAGTGAAAGTGCCTGACGCATCGCCAAGCGCTGGCTGATTTTGCTCCATGACAATGAATAGTAGAACTCTGCCCACTCCAGGGCGATATCCGGTTGATAACTTTGTTCTTTGACTTGCTCGCCGTTTTCATCGTCTGATGAATGCTCAAACGCCGACAGCAATGGCTGTCGCACCCCTTCACGCTGCCAGATCAGCATGCCAAACAGGCTGGGATCTTCTGTCAGCAGTGACAGCCATTCTTCGGCCTCGGCTCTTTGACACAAGGCCTGCAGCCAGCTATCCGGCAGTAGGGGATAGCGCTTGCCAACTTGCAACCACTCCTCGGGCGAGGGGTGGCTGAAAGCTTGGGCATCGGGCGCAGACATAGTAAACCAGTTGGGCTGGCCATAACCTGCCGCCAGCGCTTCAAATACGGCATGCTTGGGTCTATTGGCGAGGATCTCTGTCGCAATGCCGCAAAGTAACTCGCCGAGATAATGCCAACCTACTTCCACGCGATCGCAAGCCGGCAATTGAGCGAACTGTTCAATCTGTTGCCAACTGCCCAGCTGGCATGCCCAGAACAATCTCGCCAACGCGCCTTCATAACCGGGCAAGGACTTCAGCGGCAATATGGTGTGGGGCAGAGCGCCTTCGTTGAATACAGTCTTGTACAGCAGTTGCTCGATAAAATCCGTCTCTTGGGGCTCATCAAACCAGCACTCTTCGAAGGCTGCCGATATTCGCCAGTTCCAACCTTGCTGACAGGCCAATGCCTTAAACCAAAGTGCCAAACGCGGCGTATTTGGCAGATACCAGTTTTCCAGATGTTCGGCGAGTTGCTGAGGTAACTCATCCCGCTTGAGCTCATCGGCGAGTTTGAGTACTAAGGATTCTTTACCGCAAAGGCGGCTGATCTCGGCCAGCAGCACCAGCTCTTCCCCCCAGGGATCACCTTGCTGCAACACAAAGTCACACAGCTCAAGCAACTGTTCCACGGGCCAATTCAGGTTTAATGCCCTGATAGCCTTGAGTTGAACAATCGCAAGTGATGGGTGCAACACGCCGCAGACATGATTGCTTAAGAACAACATACGCAGCTGCGGGAAGTCACAGTCAAGCAATGCATTTTGCAATGGTTGGTAGTAGCTTTGAATGGCAATTTGAGTCGCATGATCCTGAGTCGCCAACCAGTTCAGCGGCACAGGGCTCGGCCGCGAAAGCCACCAATCGAAAAAAGCCGCTCTTTGTTGCTGCGCCTTATCGCCGCGTTCAAGAGCACTCCACTCCAGCGCATGCCATAAATGCTTGATGATTTGTCCGGGCAGCCAACGCCAATTGAGGATCTCCGCCTGAACCCACTGCGACAACTGGGCTTGGCAGGAAAGAGAGCTTTGGCCGACACGCTCGGCCCACTGATACCAGTGTTCATTGTCAAAGCGCAGGCGCTCATTGCCCAACATGCTCATCAGCTGCTGGAACAGACTCTCCGGGGTTTCAACCTGGGCTTTGACAGCTGTTTGCTGGGTTTCCGGCGGTTGGGCCCGGTAGTTGTAATCTTGCTGCGACTCTTGTTGTGGCAATGGTTGTGGGTTGGCTGCTGCGGGCGAGGGCGTATTCAGCTCCAGCGGTTTGGCCTGGGTTGACGGGCGGGCCGCAGCCAAGGCTTGCTCGTAAGCGCTGCGCAGTGCTCTGAAGCCTTCCGGATTATCCTCCGGGTGACAGTCGCGGAGTTGGGTGCGATAAGCCTGCTTGATCGCCGCTTCATCTTGGGTGGCGGTGATACCGAGTATTTGCCAGATATCCATGGCGATTAATCCTGTGTTTGATTGAGAAGATCGAGCAGGCTCTGCGGGGCGCTAAGTTGCGGCAATTCCATGTCCCAGTCGCATTGATGAATGGGGTTATCCTTGTCACTGATGGCGCGGCGATAGTCTAGCCGTTGTCGTCTGGCTATCCAGCCATTGAGTAATGCCTCTGCGGCCTCTTCTGTATCCGGCTCGTTGATTAAAAACATCCATATCGCACGCCCGGCAAACCAGGCTTGGGTATATTGCTCCCAAGAGTGGTAAAAATAGCGGCTCTTGGCTGCGATAAAACTGTGGAGAAAATCGAACTCTTCCTGGCTGACCCAACCCAAGCGCAATCCTTCCCGGGTGAGATAAGAGGCGCGTCCAAAATCATAGGCTCGGGTACCGCCGACCCCGAGAATGGAATAAGTCGCGGCGACATAGCGCATCTCGGCCTGCCTACGCGGGGACTGTTCAAAATCAATAAGATATCGCCAGTTCAAGCTGGAACCACAGGCATATCGAGTATAATCACTGGCCAAATAATGACCATGAGTGCCATCGTTAACCAGACTGGCAATCTGCTGATGCAGGGATAATCTGTCGGTAATGCCCCAGTCTTCTTCCAGTGTATTGGGCTCTTCGAGTCCGGCATGCAGGGAAATCGGGTTTAGATAGCCTCTGGCCTGAGTTTGGAAACTGATCTGTGGCGAGGTGAGGGTCAACCACCAGATCTGATTGAGAGGCAAGGTATTGGTGGACATTCCAGCTCCTTGGCTTTCTTCCTTAAAAATCAGCGGCTACTATAAAAGTCGCTGACTGATTACGCAATAATCACCCGGTTGAATGACGGCTTTGTTGCACAACTTGTGAACTCGATGGCATGACTTGCAAAGCTAAGCCCCGCGAACGGGGCTTTGTGGAATGATTCAAACTAACAGCTTAAGACTGAACGCTGGTTTGCAGCGCCGCAATAGGCTGTTTTTGCGGCATGGCCCAGATACTGTCAGCTGGCCCCCGGGTCGCTCGTTTAAAGGTTTTGAGCGCACCCAAGGCAAAGAGGGTGGCAAAACCGAATGCGGTGAGATCCACCGCCCAGGTGCCTGGAGTCTCCGGTGCCCAAATTCCAAGACTGGGGGGGGCCAACAACGCCAGGATGGATGTCAGCGGCATTGCCAGACAAACCAGCGCCAATAGCGCTTGCAGTGTTATCGCAGCTCTAGCCGCTCCACGCCAGAAAGCATAAGCCAGGGCGAAAAGGAAACTGGCGTAGTAACTCCATAGATAGAGATGATTGATATTCTCTACATGAGCATATCCCCATTTGCCCAGCAACATGGCCAGCGCCACGCCTAACATTGAACCCAAGCAAATTCCTACCGTAGCGGCTCCAAGGAGCCTGACTCTTCTGGGTTGCTCAGGAATAGGCTCTCCCTTACGCTGTTTACTGCGGCGCTTTTCCAGCCAGAGCAGATTACCGCTGTAAAACAGCATGGCACCACTCATACCGAGGAAAAAATAGAGCCAGCGACCGGGATAGCCGCCGTAGGAGCCAAAGTGAAGTCCAAAGAACACCGAAACCATCCGGCCCCAAACGCCTTCTTCCCCCGGAGTAAAGGTGCTGTTGCCCACCTCAAGGGTGTAGGGGTTGATATAAAGGAAGTCTCCTATGGGGCCGCGCATCAAGGCTTCTTCGTTATACATGGCCATCCGGACCATGGGCGCCGGAGTATCCATACCCATATAGGTCAAACTGAGCGCCTGATAACCGGGCGCAAAGCTTTCGGCCCGAGCAACCAGTTCAGTTACCGGGGGCAGGGTGTTCAGTGAGCGCACTTCGCCCTTGGGCGCTTCGCGGTTGAACATCGGCTTATCGCCGTAAACAAACTGCCCCAAGGCGCCGTACAATTGATCGTGAAACACAAACACCACCACAGTCACACTGATAATGATATGAAATGGCAGGGCGGTGATGCCTAGCAGGTTGTGGCTGTCGAGCCAAAAACGATTGGGGCCTTTCTTGCGCCTTAAGGCAAACAGCGTTTTCACCAGAGTTGGCAGCAGGAAAATCACCCCGGAAACCAACGCCATAAAATAGAGAATACCGGCAACCCCCATAAGATAAGCACCAAGCTGCTCGTGTCCCGTATCTCCAGGAATACCGCCGGTGCGGTGCAGCTCATCTATCAAGCGCGCTAGTTGGCTCTTGGGTTCCTTATGGGAGATGAGCTCACCTTGATTGTTTAAACTGGCATGCCAAAGCTCATCGCCAAGCCCCCATTGCCGCTCACTGCCGGAGGCGTACCAACTCAAAGGCGAATGCTTGTCACTGGCAAGATGAAGGCTGAAGCCCTTATTTAACTCAGGGTGTTGCGCTCTGGCTTCACTGAGTAGTTGGTCCATCTGTTCCAGTTTCACCTGTGGCAAAATGGTTTGCGGCGGTGATGACCAGGCGGCAATCTCTTCCTTGAACATGGTCAGGGCGCCGGCATAAAAACCGATAAACAGTAAAATCCCGGCGAGTATGCCCACCCAGGTATGAAGTGTTTGATAAATTCTGAGAATATCGCTGCGGATCTGCATTTACTTAACCCACCATAGCAGCAGCCATGCAAGCACATTGGCCGCCATTAGCCAGAAAATGGCGCGGCGGGCACTGTAGAACAAATAGCTGAAACTGAAGAATGAAAGCCAGAGTGGCGCTATCAGCCACATATTGAATTGCACCTTATCTTTGGCGTCTATGCCACCGGGCCCTACCCAGGCAAAGATGCCACTGAGTGCGACTGCCAGGGCAAAGCCCAACAAGGCGCCGGCAAGGGTTTTCCCCAGCCAGTCAGGGCGGATTTTATCTTTTTTAATGGTTGTCATTCGTTGTCTCCCTTGAGCAGGGAAATAAAGGGCAGGGAGCCCAGCAGCATGGAAAGCAGCATTAGCCAAAAAAACAACGCGGCTGAGGCCGTCAATAGTAAACCCCAGCCGAGCAGAGTGAGCAGCAGTAATAAAGTGCCCAGCAGTTTGGTCTGCCAGGGCAAAGGTTTTGCAAGCAATGCCTGATGTTTACTGCCTAAATAGATAAGCAGCGAACCCAGGGTCATCGTTAGGATCAACAGGAGGTACCACATGAGTTGCGATGTCCGAAGAATTGGTTTGATAAAGAATCGCAACATAGCACAAGAATCAAATTCATCAAATGATATTTATTCCCATTTACAATAGATGCCAAATTAAATACAAGTCACTGATATCATTGATTAACCATATTCAAATCGATGAGGAGTTTATGTGTTACTCCACATAAACCCTGAGGAAATAAAACCGGGGATGCAGCCCTTATGATCTCGGCAAGAAAGTTAAACAGCTATGTGGAGAAGGCACTTCATTTTTGATTGACGGCTGTTTTTTAAAAGATGCTGTAAGCCTTTTCTGGGAACATAGCCAAAGGAAAACCTAGTATGGAAAGCACAAGATCTCAGGAATGTCGTTCACTGTTCAAGACATTGTTGAAGTCACTGCGATTACCGGATCTATTTGACCGGCAAATGGAAACTTAACCTCTGGATGACTATGTTAAATAGAGTAAAGCGTCCGAGTTTCTGGTTGTTTCAGATCAGCCATCTAAAAGATGTAGAGACAATTGCGGTGCAGCAAGATTATCGGACAACCCATAAGCTAGGCGGGAAACCATTAGCCAACCCGCTGGGCAATCAACTAGTCTTGATGACTGTCAGTAACAACCGAGTGTAGTTACAATCAAAGCAATGCGAAAAATTAGTCTCAAAAGTTGAAGCAAAACCCGAGTCAACACAACGAGAGTGGACTTAACTCAATTCAGGACATTCTTGCCGAGCATGTTTTACATGAAACAGCTCCATGATGCGGGTGCATGGATTTGTGGGGCCAAACAGGTAAATTCACTCAGAGTCAATTTGATCCGCACTGCCAATACAGGACACGCTACTAAGCAACACTCTTTAGTTCGTAGTTTTCTGGACTGTTATAGCCCAGAGCACTGTGCCTTCTTGTTCGATTGTAATCAACCTCGATGTATTCAAACACAGCCCGACGCATTGTTTCTCGATTCATGATTGGCTCGTATTGCACCGCTTCAACCTTCAACGAGTGGAAGAAGCTTTCGGCGCAAGCATTATCCCAACAATTCCCTTTACGGCTCATGCTTATCTTCAAACCATGCGCCAAAGCTAGGTTTCGATAAGCGTGTGAGCAGTACTGGCTGCCTCTATCGCTGTGAACGATGACTCCTGTGGGCATGCCGCGACGAAACAGTGCCATACGGAGCGCATTACAGGTTAAGTCAGCTGTCATTCGGGGGCTCATCGCCCACCCTACGACAGCGCGTGAGTAAAGGTCGATGATAACGGCCAAGTACAGCCAGCCCTCGCTGGTCATTAGGTAGGTGATGTCGCCCACCCATTTTTCATTGGGCGCCGCAGCGGTAAAGTCTCTCCCAAGCAGGTTTGGCGCTACAGGAAGGCGATGGTCGCTGTTAGTCGTCACTTTGAATTTGCGGGCTGCTTTGGGCACGAGCTGTTGCCGTCTCATGCTATCAGCAATGGTTTTTACATTGGCTCTCTCGCCGTCATCTGCCAGTTCGGCCTGAATGCGTCGGGCACCATCGCGCTGTTTGCTGGCGTCAAATGCGGCCTTGATTTTCCTATCCCTGTCATCACGTTTCAGTTGTCGTTTACCAAGCTCGGAGCTGGCGTTACGCCATGCATAATACCCACTACGCGAGACCTTGAGCACAACAGTCATACGCTTTACCGAGAAGCGATGCTGGTGCTCAAGCATGAATGCAAACCGGTTCACTTTTGATTCTTCGCGAAGTAGGTAGCCGCCTTTTTTAGAATGGCGAGGTCCTCTGCTTGCTCTGCGAGCTGGCGTTTGAGTCGCGCCACTTCGGCCGTGAGCTCAGCTTCGCGCTGACTGGTGTTCGTATTCTTCTCTGCGGCATTACGCCAGTTGTAGAGTTGGGAGTCGTATATACCCAGCTCCTAGGGAATCCCCAGATAATTCCCTTTTTATTCAATTTAGTAGACACGCATGGTGTTGATTGATCTAATTGATTTCGCCAAAAAACTACCAGATCCAACACCATGCGTGATGTCCACATCTTACACGATTTACTCAAAAAGCAATGCCCACAAATACATCAAAAACGGCTTAATTCTCTGATGGTTGCTACAGAAGCGTTACTTGATGGCAATCAGTTGTCACTGACTCAGCTTGGTCGCAATATCTCTGGCGCGGTGGCGCCAAAGCACAACATCAAACGGATAGACAGGCTACTCGGCAACCCGCATCTACACTCTGATAAATTCGCTATTTATCAATGGCATGCCAAGTTACTCTGTGCAACTAATCCCATGCCGGTAATCCTCATTGATTGGTCTGATGTCCGTGAACAATTGCGGATGATGACATTGCGAGCCTCTGTCAGTGTGCAAGGGCGCGCGGTTACCCTGTATGAGCGTACTTTCAAGTTTGCCGACTACAATGCTCCACGCAGTCATAACGCCTTCTTGGCTGAGTTGGCACAGGTGCTGCCGTCCCATGTTTGTCCACTGATTGTCACCGATGCAGGTTACCGCAATACCTGGTTTCGGGAGGTGGAACGATATGGTTGGTTTTGGCTTGGCCGTGTCCGTGTGGGGATGTCGGCTTTCTCCTGGCCAATCATGCCCAATGGCAGTCGAATAAGTCGCTTTATCCCTCCGCCACGGCGAAAGCCCGGCATATTGGTTACGTAAAACTGGGACGAAAATCGCCTATGCGCTGTCATTTACATCTGTACAAGGCTGCGCCGAAACATCGAGCCGACAAGCGGTCATCCAAAGCAGGACGCAATCATACGGCACAACAAAGTTACCGTCTTGGCAGTAAAGAGCCTTGGTTACTGGCAACCAACTTGCCTACTGAGGCGTTCTCGTCAACGCAGGTGGTCAAACTTTATGCCAGACGGATGCAGATAGAAGAAACCTTTCGCGACCTCAAAAGTCCCCAATACGGCATGGGACTCAGACAAAGCCGCAGTCGTTGTCCACGCCGTTATGATGTGTTGTTGCTGATAGCTTTGTTGGCAGAAATCCTGCTTTGGTGCATCGGTCTGGCTGCCAGGCATCTGGGATGGCAGCGGAGGTTTCAAGCCAATACGATACGTGACAGAAACGTGCTATCTGTGCTCAGGCTCGGCAAAGAGGCGAGACGACGTCCGGAATACTCAATCAAAGAATCGCATTTTCGCTGGGCTTGGGGTGAATTTCTTAAACTGGTTAACACCTCTGGGAGGCCCGAATTATGAGGGGATCCTCCAGACCCAGCTCTTTAGCGGCGGCGCTTACCCCTTTGATTTTTGCTAGCTTAAGGGCTTCAGCTTTGTACTCAGATGTATAGGTTTGTCGTTTGGTCTTTGATGTCATTGTTCACCTCGTTAAACGATTTTACTCGCTTAGCGTGGTGTCCAAAACTACCGGGGCGGATCAACTGACCGAAGACCTGTTATGCAAGATCAGATCATGGAAAGCGAAAAAGGTTCCGCTTATTTAGGCAACAACGCCCCAAATACCAACTAGTACTGTTTTTTCCGAAAAACCTTTTAACTAGCACTGTTTTTTCCGGTAAACATAGCAAAAAATCTAAAAAACTAGTCAAAAACACTTTAAACCGTTCAAAATCATCAATTAAATAGAATAATTGTGTGTTCTTCGGAAAAAAGTATCTTTAACGCTAACTATGACTGATTTTTCCGGTACATTTGTTATATTTGATATTTCAATGATGAAAACAGCTGTTTTATATCGCACTAATTTGTTGACACGAAATTTTTAAGTATGTGAAACCAACGACTGGAACAAGGCGAAGACTGAAGTTGTTGATGAATAGATGGTTTGTAATACGTTTGCATGTGCGTTTCTTCAGCAAGCTCAAACACTTGTTGAACACTTGGGCGAAAAACGCTGAGTTAAATAGGTCACAATAAAAGGATAACTGTGCCCGGTCTTTCTGAACAAAAAAACTGTACTTCTTTAGCGACATTGAGTCGTGCTGAGTGGAAACAGCGGCTGCAAAAGCACTATCTTTCCGTTGATGGCCCCTATGGACAACAGCCTTTGGAATGGCTAAACGCAACTGCTGAAGATTTAGCTGTAGCTGTTGGTTATCCTGACACTCCCCAAGAACAAGTACTCGAGGCATTTATGAAACTTTTCAGCAGAAAGGGGGTTCGTAGTGTGCTTGGGAATAAGGTTTTTAAGCATCAGGGACTATTTGCTTATAATAACTTCCATTATTTAGTTTTAAGTTGCTTTGTTACTTCCACTCCGATTGGTGCCGGTGATAATAAAGACTTTCGAGATCGGCTAGGTGAGTTATTCGATGATGGTGACGGCAGGGAACAGGGAGTTTCTGGTGTCAATTCTTTATGGGAAGCGCTTGCCGAGTGGGTTAATAAGTCCTCCTCTTGGAGATCTATTGTCCTGCCAGACCCTGGTAGTTATAAAAATATAGGTATTGCCCTCAAGCTGGCCTATCCATCCTGGGAAGATTTAGCTGTGCTTAAGAAAATACTTAAGAAAGCGCAGGTTAAAGACATGCAGAGTCGTTATGTTCTTTTGCAGCATATTCGTAGCTGTCAGTACGAACTGCCTGCATTGGCGCGCCAGAGAATAGGCAAACATATTAATGAACTGGAAGATCGATTCCGTATCGGAAGGCCGATAGAAAATCATGCGTTCTGGCGGATAGTTGAACGAGTGCTCGATGACATTGCAAACGAAGAAGTTTTCAACCAATCCCAGTTACTTTGGCGGATTTCGGTAGATTTTTATGGGGCGGGTGAAAATGGTATAGATGTTCTGGTTGCACGAGGAAACAAGAGGGAAGAACTAAGTCAGCCTTGTTGGGAAGGGAGTTTCAGGCAGCTATTAAGCTCATTAAATGATCCTAAGATACCTATTCAGCTTCAGCAGATAATGGCGACGGGCACGGTTCTGCTATTTGAAGGGCATGATGGCTTATGGACTCAGGATGATCGGGCTGTTGATAATGTATCCACCATTATATTGACTAATGTAAAATCCTATATTTACTCATTTAGAAAACCACTGGAGTTAGAACGTGGCTGGTTTGTATCTGAGAAAATGGATATTGATCAAGCTAAGCAAATTACGTTTGGGGAGGGGATTGCCTGTGATCCAAAGGTAGTAACTCGGGAGCTTTCAATTGAGGGGGGAATCAAAGATCGCATGGGACGGTGGTTGGGCATTCCAGGTTATTTCCCGTATATCAATTTGCCTGAATCTACGGATATTGAATCATCACCAGAGTTGAATCTTCAAATACAGAATCATGCCGCATTGATTGGTGCTAACAACGCACTGGATGGTCAGTGGAATATTCAGATAAATGGAGAACAATTCTACAGGTCGCTGGATTTGTCGTTCACGAGTAAGGCTGCTCGAAATGAGAAATGGCCCAGCCGTCCAGAAAATGGTTTTGTTGACGCACAAGAAGTGCAGTTCGAGGAAGGTGAGTTAATCTTTAATGGCATAGTACCTGTACATACAGCGTTTTGCTCTTCACGGTTGCTTGATGTTTTAGAAGCCATCTATGCCAGAGCAGGTGCCACCCGTTCTGAACGTGACATTTTAAGCTTTTTAAAGCCCGTTTTGCCTGGAAAACTGAATCCTTGGGAACTGTTGCGCTCATTAGAAGAAGCGGGATGGTTGAAGCAAGATGTCAGCAAAAAATGGCGCGGAAGACGTTGGCGAGTTTTACCGCCTCGCATAGTTAAAACGGGTCATGGTACAGCAATCATTGAGGGGGCAACTAGCTTTCTTGAACGAGAGCTTCTTGAAGTGGAAGCCAAAGTACACGGTGTCAATTATTTCTTTAATGCAGAACACCCTTGGTCTGTGCCTGTAATAGGTATTGAAGGAGAAAACCTTCAAAGCTTAGCCGATGATTTAAATTGGCCTCTGATTCATGCACGAGAACCCTTATTAGAGCCTGCTCCTAGTTGCTGGTTTACCGATAGTCGAACACATCAAGGTCGAAAGTTAGAAAGTGTTTGGTGCCCCGATACCAAAAGTTTTAAAAAGTCAGAGTTTCGTTCTGAAACAGAGCAACTACAGCTGTATCGGTATGTTCGAGATGACAGCCAGGATTTTTTCTGCATCACGAATGACGAGAAGTTGGTGTTCGGCTATTCTGAGCGCTTAGCTGCTCTCTTAGAGTATTCACGTCAAACGTGTACTTCATTGTTTGCGAGTCGAGAAGACTCACTTATTCGTCAGGCTAAATCTGGTTATTTACCACTGTGCATCTCGAAATGGCTTCGACGAGTAACGGCTCAGCAATCTGGCCCTCGACAGGATGATTCAGGGTTTTGCTATGGCTATGGTGTAACAAGTGCTCAGTTGACCGAGTTAAAAAGAATTTTTGGTCAAGCTATTGGTGATAACGGCTCGGCAAGAAAACAAAATATTATTCAGATAATGGCACAAGATCGACAAAGAGGTCAGCGCAGTCATTGGCCAATCAACAAGGAGTTATAATAAGTGTTAGACGAAGTGTATTTGGGTTTTAGCGATTATGACTATTCATCTGGGCATGGAACACGCATTAAAGCTGCAGCAAAAGAGAATAATGGCTATTGGGTATTTGCAAATAACTTCGAAGATAACCTGCCTCCAAAGGGGAAAGCATTTGCAATTGCTTCTGGACTAAGTTGGCTTAAAAAAGACCAACTGGTTGCTTTCAAAGTACAGCCAATTTCACAGGATGTACGCGATGGTTATGATCAGTTCGTCGTAGACCCAGGTGCTAAGCCAGTGCGGAGTATCCTAGATTTTCGTAAAGGTGGAGTGGAGTATGCACGCTATCAGTGTCTTGAGGTTGGTTTTTCAATTGATGCCATTGAGTCGGAAGAAGTCATTATTGCAATATCAAATGAGCAATGCATTGTCGTTTATTTCACTTTAGATCTAACAACTAATCGTTATGTTTCACCAAGTGGAACGGTTACGGTTTGTTCACTTAACCCCGCCATTTTCGAGGGTGACCGAATCAAAGATCGACTCTTCGAGGTGCCTGGTAAGACAGTCGGCGAACCACTCTATGATTTGCCCTGGAAATTTGATCAAGATTTATTAAGCGATTTGCTAGATGCTCTTCGTAAGAGCGATAGCAACGGGCTTAGTAAGAATAAACGAGATGAGTTAGTAAGTGTTTTTACCCGAGCTAAGAACTTAGCCGATGAGCATACAGATATGGCGCATCTAGCTGCTTGGCTTCCTTCATTTTCTAATCGCTTAGATACCTATGTCGATGCTCCCACTCGAATTGCTGACACTCTAATACAAATTGAGCCGGTAAAACAAAAGCTTGAAGAGGCTCGTTGCAAAGTCGAAAACAGCTTACGCGAAGAGCTTGAGCTACACGTTCGCTCACAGCTTGAAGACTGTTATCAAGAACTTAAGCAAGAGATAGAAGCGGCTCGTAATGAATTACAAGCATTATCTGAAGAGCTGGCAGTAAAACAAAATGAAAAAAATGGTATTGAAGCTACTTTTGCTGGCTTGAGAGACGAGCTAATAAGTCAAATTCAGCGCCTAAATCCGGTACTTGGTTTAGAAAATGGCTTGGTTGATAAAGACTTTGAGCAACTATTGAACAGCCTTCGTTCAATATTGGGAGATCATGCCAAACATCTGTCGCCTCGTTATGCACAGATTCCTCCCTGGTCACTGGCGCAATTCGCCAGTTCCAGTGAGCAGATAACCTTCTCTCAATTGCCTGATCGCCTCAATAAAGTCGCCCGTGAGGCTGGAATTTTATCTGAGTCCATGAGTCTGTTTGATGTGGGTGCTCGTTCGGGGGGCCTTGTAATTGTGCCTCAAACACAAGCAGAAGTAATGGTTCCTGCGTATGCTCGTGCGGTTAGTCGCGGAGATTTTGTTCGTGTTGCCCTTGGCCCTAGTGTGTTGCATCTAGATGATCTTTGGGCGCACCCTGCTAAAGATCAACCAACTGGGTTTGCATATGCTTGGCTAGAAGCAGAAAGTAATCCTGATCAAGTTCAGTTGGTCTGGTTGGATGGCCTACACCGAAGTCCAATGGACTTATGGTTGCCAAGTTTGATTGGAGTGTTGCATAGCGAGAAAAGGCCTTCAAATCTTCTAGTGGTAGCCAGTATCGAACATAACCAATGGGATGCCGATCGCGTATGGAGGGAGTTACCAAAATCATCTTTCCCTATTGTGCCTAAAACCCAGTCATGTGGTTTGAAGCAATTCTCAAATCCTGATCAGAAGCAAATCACCTCAATTTGCTGGAATTCGGGAGCTGATATCATGGTGGATAAAGATGATTTAGACGAGGTGATTGAACTTTGTGATCAAAATGACTATTTCGCACTCAGAACTAAGACCGCTTTATATCGCGCGCTAGCTATGGTCAATAGTTCTAATACTCCAGTCAGCGAACAGTTAGATAAAACTGTAAACCTTCGAGAACAAGGGCTGAAGTGGTTAAAGGGCATTATCGAATAAACTTTCAAGGAAGCTGTCATGCTAGATCCTATTGGTGCATATCAAGAAATTCACAAATTGTATCTGTCTTACTTGGATACTGCTTATCGTATTCGGCGAGAAGAGCTATCGAATGACCGCAGAAGATTGTTGAGCGAACCTGGTACTTTAATGCCTGAGCCATTTTTAGAGCCAATTTTACGCTATCAGCCATCACAAAGTACGCTAGAGTCATTTTTGGATGACGAAGCCGAAGCAAACCCATTCAAAAGGTTTAACAGGGAACAACGAATAGCTATTTTAGAAATGATCTATTCAGGGCTTTTTCCAGGTAAGGATGGGACTGGTGAGTTAAAACGAGTCAATGCTTTTAAACCGTATAAGCATCAAGTAGACATGCTTTGGCGTGGATTGAAGCCTGGACGACCTGGTATCGTTACCTCTGGTACTGGTTCGGGTAAAACTGAGTCTTTTCTATTACCCGTGCTTTCAGAACTGGTTGCTGAAGCGACTCGTTGGCCAGTGCCGAAATCTGATTATCTTAGAAATCAGTGGTGGAGTGAGGGGAGTCAGTTCTCTTTGCATCGAGAGGGAGAAAGTCCTGATAGACCAAAAGCTGTCAGGGCACTTTTGCTCTATCCTATGAATGCTCTGGTTGAAGACCAGATGGTTCGTCTCAGGAAAATGCTGGACTCTAGTGAAGCTTGCGAAGTGTTGGATACAAGAGCTAATGGCAACAGGATATTTTTTGGCCGTTATACAGGCGCTAGTCCTGTTGCAGGTTATCGTGAGCATCCAAGATCAAAGGATTCCAAGAAAGAAAAGCAGCGACAGTCGCGAGTGAAAAAGGCTTTGCAAGATGCAGCCAAACACTTCAAAGCGGCATTTAATGCTGACCAAAGTGCCGAAGAATTTAATAGAACAGTTAAAGAACCAGATCAGAAAAAAAATGATTCGACGAGATTTCTATTTCCTTCGCCAGATGGTGCAGAGCTTATTTCTCGCTGGGATATGCAGGAAACACCACCGGATCTGTTAGTCACTAACGTTTCTATGCTGAATGCAATGTTGTCGAGGGAAGTAGAGGCGCCCATCTTTGATCAGACAAGGACATGGCTGGAAACAGATCCTGATGCGTATTTCTTCTTGGTGCTGGATGAGCTGCATTTAATTCGAGGTTCTGCTGGAACGGAAATGGCTGGCTTGCTGCGCCTGCTTATCAATCGCTTGGGGTTGGATCGATCAGCATTTAGACACAAATTACGTATTTTGGCTTCGAGTGCTTCTTTACCGCTTGAGGGAGATATGCGGGAGCAAAGCCTCGAGTATCTCTACGATTTCTTTGGTGATGCGGGTACGCATTCTGGCCCTCTTGAATCAGGTGCTGAGAGTCCTGATGACTGGGAAGAGGCGGTGCTAACGGGACATCCTTTATTACCTCAGCCAAAGCATCAAGATATCTTGAGTCCAGAGCCTTTTGTAAAGCTGCTCAGTTACCTTTCATCGTCAAATAATGAGTTTATCGGGCAACTTCATGTAGAGTTGGATGACGATCCAAAACTTTTACAGCTAATTGCTGAATGTGGGCAGTCATTAGGGGCGGAAATATTATCATCTGAAGAAGTGATAAAAGAGGCCGCAACACGGTTAATGCTCGCTTGTAAAGGTGAGGATGGAATCAAAGCGCGACCACTATCTGTAATTGCTCAAGCTATTTTCGGGTCGAGCCATCAGCAAGAAGCCTTGCGAGGGTTGACGCTACTGAGAGCGTTGGGTGATAAACTAAAAAATATTGATGCGACTAGTTTTAGGCAACATCTTTTCTTACGCAGTCTAGAAGGGCTTTACGCAAGTGCCCAGTTAATTGATGGTCAATTGACATATCATGGCCTCAATGTGGAGAAGGGTAGTAGTCATATTAAGGTTGGCGAAGAGTCCCTACGACTTTTCGAACTTTTCCACTGTGAAAGCTGTCATGAAGAATTTATTGGTGGCCGTAGAGGTAAATTAAGCCAAGGAGGTCCTAAAGAAGACTATGAGATTTTGCCTAATACTCCTGAACTAGAGCGCTTACCGGAAGCCGGTGCTGAAGTAGCAATTGAGCAATTGAGTCATGATGACTTTTTACTATTTTGGCCAGCACAGAATGATGCTCAAAAGGGGGATGATGAGAAGGAAATTTGGAAACTGGCGTTCCTAGACACTCGCAATGGTCAGGTAAAGCAAGAAGCTTCAAACGTATCAGATAGCCCTTTTATATTGTCTGGCCGCCTTTTTCTAAAGCACGGGTCTCAGCTTGCACTTAAAAGCCCTAAAACAGCAGCACCGCATGTTTGTCCTGCATGCGGCACTGATTACTCACGACGAAGTGAAGAGTATCGAAGATCTCCTATTCGTAGCTTTAAAACCGGTTTTGACAAGACTTCTCAATTATTAGCAACTGAGGTTATGGAAATACTAAAACGCTCAGGAACAGCGACAAAACTCATTTCCTTTTCCGATAGTCGGCAGGATGCAGCAAAAACCGCTCTGAATATTGAGCGTAATCACCACATTGATACACGTAGAAAACTCCTAATTGAAGCGCTTCAGCAAATAGAAATGCCGAAGGAGTCGGTAGCCGAATTAAGAAAAATGCGAGAAGAGGCTGAAGATGCGGGGGATGATGATCTTTTTGATGAGTTGTCGAAGAAAATCAAGGAGATTAAAAATTCTGGGGATGTTAACAGAGTTGCACTTACTCATGTGCTCGAGGTTGACAATCAAGCACGTAAAACAAAATCTTTGCTGGGAAGTATGGCCAGTTTAGGTATGCATCCTACAGATGATTCTGGAGTATCTAAGATTTTTGGTGCTGATGGGGCTGATCGAAAAGTTAAGTATGATTGGACCGACTTATTCAAGATCGAACAAGATAACGTCTATTGGAATGAAGATATACCAGCGAATGATACTCTTGCAGCTCGCGGACATATCTCAACCGAGCAGTTCTCGTTACTAGATGACGTACTTTTTGCAAGAAACTACTTCTCATTGGAAGAAACTGGTTTGGGCTACCCATGCTTAACTAATAAACGAGATAAAAGCTCGGATCTTGCAGATGCATTCCTACGTGTGCTGTCAGATAACTATCGAGTTGAAGCGAATAAGTGGTTTACAAAAGATAGCAAGGAATGGGCTGTTTACTCAGATATTAGTAGCAAAAGAGTAAAAGCATTTATTAATAAAGCTGGACTTACTGAAGACAAGGTAAATGAACTACTAAAACTGTTTTCAGAATATGGTCACACTAATGGTGTGATTCGAATAGAGAAGTTGCATATTTGCCTTGCCAAAGAAAGCGATCCTGTATATGAATGCACGACTTGTGGCCGTGTGCATTTACATTTAGGCGCAGGTATTTGCACGCGTTGTCATGCTCCGCTTCCGGTTAAAAGTAATGGCGTAACAAAAAATCTTCGTGACCGAAACTATATTTCACGACGCTTAACACGAGCATCCAATGAGGATAATAGCTTCCGATTGAGGTGTGAGGAGTTGACTGGCCAAACAGATGATCCGGCAGAACGTTTACGCCGTTTTAATGGTATCTTTATTGATAACACCAATGAACTTAAGAAACTGTCGGAAGAAATTGATTTGTTGTCGGTGACAACCACTATGGAAGTAGGGATTGATATCGGCTCTCTGCAAGCCGTTTATCAGGCGAACATGCCCCCACAGCGATTTAACTACCAGCAGCGTGTCGGCCGTGCCGGTCGACGAGGGCAAGCCTTCTCATTAGCGATGACTTTGTGTCGTGGAAGAAGTCATGATCAGCACTATTTTCATCACCCTGAAGAGATAACTGGTGATGCTCCACCACCGCCTTTTCTAACACAAGATCATATCGACATTAGTCTTCGATTGCTGCGAAAAGCTTGGCTAACGCGGGCCTTTCAGATTTTACGTGATGAAGATGGAGCTAGGTATCCTGGGGATGTGGTTGCGCCGGATATTCACGGTGAATTTATACCTGCTGCACTTTTTTACGATGATTCGACTAGCTGGTCTGCTCGACTTTTGCGAGCGGCAAACCAAACTATTAACTTTGCTAAAGACGTTGCGAAAAGTTTGGGTCAAGGGAAGCCTGAAATATTGGATAGTTTGATTGGGTATACTGAATCGACCACAAAACTTCTTGAGGAAATAAAACATTTCAAATCAGAGGGGAAAAACAGGGATTTGGGTCTTGGGCAATTCTTAGCGGAATGCGCCTTGCTACCCATGTTTGGTATGCCGACACGTGTTCGCCCACTATATCTAGGGATGAAATCTAAAAATGGCAAAGACCCTGAATGGGATGCAGTTGATCGTGATTTAGACATAGCAATCTATGAGTTTTCACCAGGGCAGATATTAGTTCGAGATAAGCGTTTGCATAAGAGTATTGGAGTAACCAGTTCTTTAGGTTTTATCCAGCCTTCAAGAGAGGGTAACAAGCTTATACCTGAGCCAGTATCCCAGTGGTGGACTGATACAGAGATGTTGGCTGACTGCCCTCATTGTGGAGCTTTACAAAGTAAATTTATAGACAACGTGGCTGCTGACCAAGTTTGTTCTGACTGTGGCGAATCTATACCTGTATCTATGTTCGAGCAGTACCACTCACCAGCGGCATTTAGAACAGATTTTTATCCACAAGTTTCCGATGGAACAGAGCCACAAAAGCCTGCATTAAGAAGAGAAACCAGCTCAATCATATCTCCGATGGTCAATCATCAGGTTGAACGAACTAATGTTATGATTGCAAGTGGTAGTGATGCCCTCGTTATCAGAAGAAATAGAGGACCGATTGATACTACATTCGAGCATCAGCCTTTTACATTAGTTCGAAAAACACAAACTAATGTTTATTCTGCTGATGTCAAACTAAGTCAATTATCTAATCAAACTATAGATACAGAACTAGTCTATGGTAATAATTGGCAATCCCCTCCAGAAGGCTCTGAACCAGAGCAAGTGCGCTTCTATTCAAAAAAGAAAACAGATGCAATCAGTTTGGGAATGATAAGCATAGCTCCTGGATTAGATCTTCATAAAGTAGGTACGCGAGAACGAGAGCATACAAAAATACGTTCCGCAGCTCTCAGTGCAACACACATGCTTGTTCAGCGAGCTGCATTGGCGATGGATATTGCGCCAGAAGAGTTTGAAGTGCTTGAGCCTAGATTACGGGAAGGTCACCCATACCTGCAAATTGCTGATACTTTGGTTAACGGCGCAGGTTTTAGTAAGCGACTCGCTGCTAACTATCTCAAAGAGCCGTTAGCTGTAGAGTTAATACGATCAATGTTGAATGATCCAAAAGACCAAATGTCGAGAGTTTTTTTTGAGCAGCAACATCGTGATCAATGTGCGCTTTCGTGTTATCGCTGTATTCAACGTTTTGGCAACAAAAACTATCATGGTCTTCTTGATTGGCGTCTCGGACTAAGCTTTATACGTTGCCTGTTAGAGCCTGAACATCGCGTAGGGTTAGACGGTGATTTTGAAACTTATCGAGAATTAAGTGATTGGCCCAAATTAGCAATGGAAGCAGCCCTATCGATTCAAAAGTTGAATCCCAGCACAAGGAAAGTGATTCAGATGGGAGTGCTTAACTTGCCAGTGGTTACAGATGAAAAAGAAGCTTATATGGTCGTCCACCCATTTTGGGATGTATTAAATTCGCCCTCTGAAGTGATAAATGAGTCTCTTGTCGAGCTAAGAAGGCAGTTTGATAAGGTATATTGTATCGATACTTTTGAGGCAAACAGAAGATTGATGAACACTCTCGATAGACTTCGAAAAGCCTAGTCGCATTCTCGATATCCGGTGGATTTCTATCGACCTTGGTTGTGATCCTGGCATCACAACCAAGGTAGCTAACGGTTGATAACAACAAAAAACTAGCTAGGATTGATATCGGCAAGTATCTGAGTGATACTGAGGACATAGTAATTGGCGGTAGGAACATCCCCACGAAAAAAACTAAATTCCTTGTATTGTAGTGGCATAGTGAATTTGGCCATCTAAATAGACGAAGTGATAGACTCACTTCTCGCAAATGGGTGGCAGATATGAAGAACACAAGACCGACATTCAGCGCTGAGTTTAAGCTAGAGGCTGCTCAGCTAGTAACAAAGCAAGGCTACAGCGTGGCAGAGGCTGCAACCGCAATGGGAGTAAGCAATCAGCCATGCGAAAGTGGGTAAAACAGCTCCAACAGGAACTACAAAGCGATTCCCCCAAAGGCTCACCACTTACGCCTGAGCAACAGCGGATCCGTGAGTTAGAAAAGAAACTTCGCCGCATCGAAGAAGAGAACATTATTTTGAAAAAGGCTACGGCTCTCTTGATGTCAGACTCACTGAACAGTTCTCGCTAGTCGAGAAACTCAGGCAGAGCCATAGTGTAAAACTTATTTGTTCAGTATTTGGTATTCATCGCAGCAGCTATAAGTATTGGCGAGGTAGACCCAGCATTATTAGCTCAGAGCAGGTGAAACTGCATAGCTTGGTGCGAGGGGCCCATAAAGCCAGCAACGGCTCTGCAGGTGCAAGAACCATCGCCAATATGGTGACAACCGCGGGTATACCATTGACGCGTTATCGCGCGACAGGGTTGATGAGAAAACTCGGATTAGTGAGCTGCCAGATACCTCAACACCGCTACAAAAAGGCGGATGCAGCTCTGGCGTTATCAGATAAAGCAAAGCATGAGCAGACGAGGGAACTGCTGGGACAATAGCCCGATGGAGCGTTTCTTCTTACAACTCGTAGATTTGTGCCTAGTGTACGAAGATTTCGCTGAGTCAAATGACGACGGATCACATGTAAGGTATTGATGTAGTGTAGGCAAGAAGGCACACATGTACTAAATAACACTCACTTTTTATTTAACATAATATACATTGTACGCATTTTTATGTGCGGCTATTTGAAATCTGCAGAGTAATCATCGGTACTCCTCTAGGTTTAAGGCGATTTCCTCCCTAAGCCACCTTAAACCTCCAAGCATTAACTCTCAATTCCTTGCAGTCTATCCAATGGCTTGGCCGATGCACTCTGGTGCCTTTCTTCCTGGCTGGTGTGCAGATACTGCGACGTGGTGTCTATGCTTTCATGACCGGCGTCAGCTTGTACATGGGATAAAGGTCGGCCATTGAGATTGATGTCATGGGTGATCCCGGTGTGGCGGATGCTGTGCGCAGTGAGCTGTCGCATTTCATTGGCTTCACGGATAAAACCATCCTTCTCGGCATCATCGGCGGCGCAGTTGATCAAAAACTGAATTTCATCCCGCAATTGACGTATGCCGAGGTTGGCATTGAGCTCGCCACTTTCCCGACCACGGCCGGCGGCTCGATGCCGTATAAACAGCGGCGTGGTTTCATTGGCTTCGGGATAATCGCTCAGCCCCAAATGGCGCCGGTAACTTTGCAGTGATTGCAGCAACGCCTTGGATACCGCCACGTTTCTGGCCTTGCCGCCTTTACTCCTGGGAATATGAAAATACCAGATACCGCTGTGATTATGGCGCCTGAATTGACTCATGGTTGGCGCATAACCGGCACGAGCGGCAATTTCCGAGATCCGCAGATAACAGCCGTACATCAGGTTAATCAAGAACAGACTGCGTTGGTGTTGTGCTGGCTCGGCTTTAGCCAGGCGCTGTACGCAAGCCACAAGATAAGACCATTGCAACTCACTGAACACCTTGAGTTGCTCTTCGGCAGGATCTAACCTGAACTTACTCTTATTAGCAAAGCGGCTGTGATTGAGCCAAAGCTGCGCCGGGTTGCGCTCACAATATTCTTCGCTCATAAGATAAGTATAAAATGATGAAAGTATTGCAATTTTCGTCTTCAAGGCATTATCGCTCAGGCTGTATGGCAAAGGTTTTCCAAGCGCCTTGCGCCCAATAAACGGTCGCCAGCTGGGATTGGGTTCCCGGCTCTGACTGAGCTTATCCGTCTTGAATTGTGGGACGTTGAAATAACCGACCAAATCAGTCGGCGGCGCCTGGCAATAAGCCACGTAACGTCCCATTTCCCGCCTGCCTACCTTGGCTGCAGATATGCCTGCAACATCGAAACACCAGTGAAAAAAGGTCGTCAGTTCACTCCGATAAGCCTTGTAGTTGTTTTCACTGTCTCTTTGTTCGTAAAGCCAATCGGTGGCATGTTCAAGCAAGAGACCCGCATCGGCCACTTTACCCAGGCTTAATTGGGTAATATAGCTGTTGACCACAGGATTGCCCTGCAAAAGCAAGTCTGCACTGTCAAACAGCGGCATAGCTCTTAACGGCTGATTTTTTTCCAAGATGAAACCTATTCTATAGCAATGATTATTATAGATTTTACCCTTTTTTGACTGGTGCCGATAATGTTATTTATCGGCACCAATCCCAGTCTCACATTGGCTGCATTGACGATCGCAATGCACCTTTTGTTTACAACACCAAAGGCACAACTGCCAAACTTGTTTTTTGGACTGGCTATCGAGACAACGAAAATCCGCCGCACATAATTCGCCCTTGTGGATCAATTCAGCCAGTTTACCTATAGGTATCGCCATGCAGACTTCCTGCTCGGTTTTATACGATATTGTTTTGCTTTTGGTTTCCATTCTGCCGCCCTTTTAATGAGAATGATTATCAATATAGTAGATCCGCACGATGGTGAAAATCCCCCTTTCCCAGACAACAGTAAAT
Organism: Shewanella carassii; assembly: GCF_019670705.1. NCBI lineage: Bacteria > Pseudomonadati > Pseudomonadota > Gammaproteobacteria > Alteromonadales > Shewanellaceae > Shewanella > Shewanella carassii. Next base: position 2,229,576 of record NZ_AP024618.1, on the reverse strand, counting down.
TTGTGAGCTATTGCTAGCCCTTCCCGATGCTTGGACTACACTTTTGAAAGGTAAATCAAAACTATTCAATTGATTGGAGTCCGACCGATGCTGATCGACACGGCCAAGAAAGGCCCGCTATTTGCCTCAAAGAAAACTTCAACAACCACAGATACCCTGCCCCCATGGAAGGTACTGGTGGTGGATGATGAACCTGACGTACATACGGTCACCAAACTTGCCCTCTCCCGTTTCAAGCTCGATGGCCGTGGCTTGCATTTCATTAACGCCTACAGTGGTGAACAGGCCAAAGAGTTACTGCAAGACGAAGAGGATGTGGCTGTCGCCTTTATTGACGTGGTGATGGAGACGGATCATGCCGGGCTTGAGTTAGTGCGTTGGATCCGCGAAAAGCTGCAAAATAAAGCTATCAGGCTGATTCTCCGCACCGGCCAACCCGGGCAAGCACCGGAAGAGGACGTGATAGTCAACTATGACATCAATGACTATAAAGCCAAGGCCGAGCTGGACTCCCGTAAGCTGACAACCAGTGTCTACTCTGCCCTGCGCTCTTTCAGGGACATTACCGAAATTGAGCAGGCGCGGCAGATGCAGCTCAATCATCGTCGCGGACTGGAACGAGTACTCGGAGCGACTTCTGGCCTGTTTGAACTCCGCACCCTGCACAAGTTTGCCGATGGTTTACTGACTCAGGTGGCCAACTTGCTTGAGCTCAAAGACACCACCACCATACTCGGCTGCAATGCGATGGATGCAGTAGCAAAGCCAGGTCATAACAAAAAAATTCATATCCTTGCTGCTACAGGCGAGTTTACCAACCATCATGAAAAACCTTTGCCTTCCCATATTCAATCACTGATGGAAGAAGCTTTGAATGCTCGACGTTGTCTTTACCGGGATGATTGTTTTGTGGGTTACTTCCCGGCCAAAAATAACTGGGTCAACCTGCTTTATATGGATTCGGTCAGCCAGTTGACCGATCTGGATAAACAACTCATCGACATTTTTGCGATCAATGTCGGGGTGGCGTTTGAAAACCTGTTGTTGAACCAAGAGGTAGAAGATACTCAGTCGGAGCTGATCCTGCGTCTCGGTGATGTGGTAGAGAGCCGCTCCAAGGAAGCGGCCAATCATGTGAAGCGTATGGCAGAGTATTGCCATCAGTTGGCATTGTTAGCAGGCTTACCAGAAACCGAAGCTGATCTGCTCAAGCGCGCTGCGCCCATGCATGACATAGGGAAAATAGCCATTCCCGACAATGTATTGCTAAAACCGGGAAAACTGGACGATATGGAGTGGGATGTGATGCGGCAACACCCGATAATCGGCCATCAGATCCTGGCCAATTCTGAAAGGCCTATTTTGAAAGCCGCCGGCACCATTGCCTTGCAACACCATGAAAAGTACGATGGCAGTGGCTATCCCAATGGCCTCTCGGGTCATGAAATCCATCCATTCGCCAGAATCGTGGCCATTGCCGACGTGTTTGATGCCCTATCCCATGCCCGCTGTTATAAACCCGCCTGGCCGCTCGATGAGGTGCTGAGTGAGATGCAGTCCTGCAGTGGTCGCCATTTTGACCCAGACTTTTTAAGGTTGTTTGTTGATAACATAGATGTTTTCATCAAAATCAAAAACAGTTGGCGCGATGATGCCGAACCTTAACCCGCTTATGCGAGAACCTTAGGCGCAACTTGTTAAGCAGTCATGAAGGTTTATACCCGAATGCCTTTACTTCTGCTTGTGGTTGTCGGCGAGAAAGTCGAACCAAGTGGAGTATTGCTCTGTTCCCTGTTGCCAACTGACAAACATGCGCCATACCATATAGCCACTGCTGCAGGAGCCAAACATCATCTGGCCCTCAAATGCTTTTCCGTCAGTAACTGATGTTGCCACTGGAATTACGCCCATAAACATATCCCTCCCCTCAAGACGAAGCTTGAGATTGGAAACCGAGCTGCTGAAGTTAAGTTGCCAATGAATTGGCTTTTCACTCGGGGCAAAGCCTGGCTCAAGCCTTAGGGATAGCTGTTGCTCCGCCACTTTTTTAACACAATCTGAGACAGAAAAATCACACAAACTGAGGTCTGGGTCAGCTTGGGTCGTTATCTGATTTTGAGCCTGATCACACCCAAAGAGCAAAAACAGACTAAAAATACCACCAACGAGCTTGGAGAGAGTTACGTAACGCATAAAATTTCACCTTATGCTGCAAGGTGTTAACATTCTATTGTCGAGTTTGATCTGGATCAATAATGTGTCCGGCAGATTGGTATCTTTTTTGATGTAGCTCAAGTATCATTGCTGCGCCTGACACTTTATTTCAAATATGTAGATCACGGCATTGACAAAGCGGGCTCGCTGCAATAGGGGCTTGTTAGTGTCACTTATAACAGGTAAAGACTAGTACTTTACTGAACAACAAGTAAAAGTAATAAGCAGTGGAAGCAATATGATGAACCATTCCCAGCCAACAGGCGCTGATTACAATTACACCGTTGTCCGCCAATTTGCGCTAACCACAGTTTTGTGGGGCATAGTTGGTATGTCATTAGGTGTACTTATCGCGGCTCAGTTAATCTGGCCACAGCTGAACTTTGAGACTCCTTGGTTAACTTTCAGTCGTTTAAGACCGTTACATACCAATGCGGTGATCTTTGCGTTCGGCACATCAGCCCTTTTCGCCACATCCTATTATGTCGTTCAACGCACCTGTCAGACCCGTCTGTTTGCACCTAAACTGGCTGCATTCACCTTCTGGGGCTGGCAAGCCATCATTCTCTCGGCCGTAATCACACTGCCGCTGGGTATCACCAGCAGTAAAGAATACGCCGAACTGGAATGGCCTATTGATATCGCCATCGCCGTAGTCTGGATCGCCTATGCGGCCGTGTTCTTCGGCACCATTATTAAACGAACCACTTCCCACATCTATGTGGCTAACTGGTTCTTTGGCGCCTTCATTATCACAGTCGCCGTATTGCACATAGTGAACTCCATGGCTGTTCCTGTCAGTCTGTGGAAGTCTTATTCACTGTACAGTGGCGCCGTCGATGCCATGGTGCAATGGTGGTACGGTCATAATGCGGTAGGCTTCCTGTTGACTGCCGGTTTCCTCGGAATGATGTATTACTTCGTTCCCAAGCAAGCCGGACGTCCTGTTTACTCATATCGCCTGTCGATCGTCCACTTCTGGGCCTTGATTGCCCTGTATATCTGGGCCGGTCCTCACCATCTGCACTATACAGCCCTGCCCGACTGGACCCAGTCTCTGGGTATGGTGATGTCGCTGATCCTGTTCGCACCTTCATGGGGCGGTATGATCAACGGTATCATGACCCTGTCCGGTGCCTGGCATAAACTGCGTACCGATCCGGTTCTGCGCTTCCTGGTGGTGTCACTGTCCTTCTACGGTATGTCTACCTTCGAAGGCCCTATGATGGCCATTAAGACAGTAAATGCCCTGTCTCATTACACCGACTGGACTATTGGTCACGTTCACTCTGGTGCACTTGGCTGGGTTGCCATGGTGTCTATCGGTTCTCTGTACCATCTTATCCCAGTACTGTTCGGCCACGGCCGCATGTATTCCACTAAGCTGGTGAACCTGCACTTCTGGTTGGCGACAATTGGTACTGTACTTTATATCGTTTCCATGTGGATCTCCGGTGTAATGCAAGGTCTGATGTGGCGCGCTGTAAACGCAGACGGCACCCTGACTTACAGCTTTGTTGAAAGCCTGGAAGCCTCTTATCCGTTCTACTTCGTCCGCTTCCTGGGTGGTTGTTTCTTCGTAACGGGTATGCTGATCATGGCTTACAACGTGCTGCGCACTGTTTATGCCCCTAAAGACTCTCTGCCTGCCATCGCAGAAGCCAAAGCCGCATAAGGAGCAGTAACGATGAAATTCAATCATGAAATAGTTGAGAAGAACGTCGGCCTGCTGGGTATCTTCACTGTGATTGCCATCAGTATTGGTGGCCTGGTGCAGATCACGCCGCTCATCTTCCAAAAAGATACCACTGAGCCGGTTGCCGGTCTCAAGCCTTACACTGCTCTGCAGCTTGAAGGCCGTGATATCTATATCCGTGAAGGATGTAATAACTGCCACAGCCAGATGATCCGTCCGCTGCGTGCCGAAACTGAACGTTACGGTCACTATTCAGTTGCCGGTGAATCTGTTTGGGATCACCCCTTCCTTTGGGGTTCCAAGCGTACCGGTCCCGACTTGGCCCGTGTGGGTGGTCGTTACAGTGATAAATGGCATGAAGTTCACCTGATCGATCCCCGTGCCGTAGTTCCTCAGTCCAACATGCCTGCCTTCCCTTGGCTTGCTGAAAACACCCTTACAGGTGAATACACAGCCAAGAAGATGGAAGTGATGCGTGGTTTTGGTGTGCCATACGAAGATAAAGATATCGAAGGCGCCCAAAAAGCCGTTGAAGGCAAGACAGAACTGCAGGCGCTGATCGCCTATCTGCAGTCGCTGGGACACGCACTGAAATAAGGAGGCAAATATGGACTACGGCACTATACAAGGGATTATAACGCTGGTTTTGATCTTGGTTTTTGTCGGGATATTTGCTTGGGCATATAGCTCGCGTCGTCAAAAGCAATTCGACGAAGCAGCTAATCTGGTGTTTTCAGATGAACAACACCAGAATGCGAAGGACTCAGGAGAACACAAATAATGTTAATGAGTAACTTCTGGAGTATCTGGATCACCGTGCTCAGCTTACTGGTGATCGCAGGATGTTTTATTCTGCTACGGCTCTGCTCCAAAAACACCACGCCGGAGATTAAAGAAGGCGACCTGATGGACCATAGCTATGATGGTATTCAGGAGATCAATAACCCACTGCCTAAGTGGTGGAGCTATCTCTTTTATATCACCATCGTCTTTGGTCTGCTCTATTTGGTGCTCTACCCTGGCCTGGGGAACTACAAAGGCCTGCTCGGCTGGAGCAGCTCCAACCAGAGCATAGGTACAGAGCAAGGCATCAAGGCCGACTCTGCCAAGGCGATTGCCGACGCAACGGAGGAAGGTCGCTGGGTTCAGTACGATCAGGAAGTGAAACTTGCCGATGAGAAGTACGGCCCTATCTTCGAAGCTTATAAAGCAACGCCACTGGCCGAGCTGGTGAAGAACGAAGAGGCCCTCAAAGTCGGTGGTCGTTTGTTTCTGCAAAACTGCGCCCAGTGTCACGGCTCAGCCGGTCGTGGTGGCAAAGGCTTCCCTAACCTGACCGATAGTGACTGGTTGTACGGCGGTGAGCTGGAAACCATCAAGACCAGCATCATGAATGGTCGTCACGGTATGATGCCACCTAAAGGTGGTCTGCCTATCGATGATAGCGAAATTGCAGGTCTGGCCGAATATGTGGTGAGCCTGTCCGGTCGCGAACATGATGCCGCTTTGGCTGCCAAGGGCCAAGGTTCATTCATGAAGGGTTGTTTTGCCTGTCACGGTATGGATGCCAAAGGTAACAAGCTAATGGGCGCCCCTAACCTGACCGACAATATCTGGCTTTATGGCGGTAGCCGCGGCATGGTGATGGAGTCCATCAAGAATGGTCGCAGTGGCGTCATGCCACCTTGGAAAGACGTTCTCGGTGAAGAGAAAGTCCACGTCATAGCCGCTTACGTATATAGCTTGTCACATCAGGCAGAGAAGTAAGTTTGATTGACTTTTCAAGGGCCTCGAACTTTTCGGGGCCTTTGTTTTTAAAATACCGCTTTCGCGATAGAATAGCCCTCCAAATAGAATAATAGGTAAACAGTATGAGCACTCCACAAGCCTGGTATAAGCAGTTCTGGCCTTGGTTTCTTATCGTTTTGCCCATGTGTGCCGTTATAGCCAGTTTTGCCACTCTGCGTATTGCCCTCACCAACTCCGACTCTCTGGTTGCCGATGACTATTACAAAAACGGCAAGGCGATTAACCAGGATATCCACAAAATTCAATATGCTCGTCAATTGGGAATGCAATTTTCCCTGGAATGGCGTGATGGTGAACTTTTGATCACCCAACATGGCGGCCCAGAGTATCTGGCGGCACTGAACCTGGAGTTTTACCATCCGACGCTGGCAGACAAGGATTTTACCCAAATGCTGACCGCAGACGCCTCCAATGTGTACCGCTATATTCCCAATGAGACGCTCGATGGTGCCTGGGTTGTACGAGTCGAAGGATTTGACCGTAAATGGCGTTTGCAGCAAAGATTGCAGATAGAAGCGGATAAGACCTACTGGCTCAATTGAGTGCTGTCATGACACATACAGTCTGTTTTCATTGTGGGGAGCCCGTCACCACGGGCATGCAGTTCAGTACAGTGATTGATGGTCAGGCTCAGCCCATGTGTTGCCTGGGGTGTCAGGCTGTGGCTCAGGCCATCATGGATGCCGGACTGACCAACTACTACAAATTCCGCTCAGAACCTGGCAGCAGGCAAAACGCCCTGGTGCCGGATGAGCTCAAGACCTTCAGTGCCTACGACCTTCCCGAAGTGCAGCAGGACTTTGTGCACGATCAGGGCAATCAAACCTCAGTCTCGTTATCGATTGACGGTATTACCTGTGCCGCCTGCGCCTGGCTCATCGAGCATAAAGTTAAACAGTTGCCTGGGATTGACTCGGTGCAGGTCAATTCCACCACCCAAAGAGCCCTCATCAGTTGGCGTCCGGCCGACATTAAACTGTCTGAAATACTTAATCAAATCGGCCGTATCGGTTATCAAGCGGCGCCTTATCAGCTGGACGAACAGGAAGTTCAGAGTAAAAAGAACAGCCGAAAGTTTCTGCTGAGGCTTGGCTTGGCGGGCTTTGCCACCATGCAGGTGATGATGTTCGCCCTGGCGCTATATGCCGGTTACTTTTCCGGGCTTGAGGTGGAATATCGCGACTATTTCCGCTGGGTGAGCATGATGTTTGCCGCACCAGTGGTGTTCTACTCGGCGCAGCCTTTCTATTTCAGTGCCCTGCGGGCCCTGCTCGCAGGCAGGCTCAATATGGATGTGTCTGTCTCCATCGCCATCTGCGGTGCCTATATCGCCAGCTGTATCGCGACTGTGCAAGGCACTGGCGAAGTCTATTTCGAGTCTGTGTCCATGTTCACCTTCTTCCTGCTGCTTGGGCGCTATTTTGAGCAAGCGGCGCGGCAGAAAGCTTCGGTCAGTTCGAGTAACCTGCATAAGTTGGTGCCCCTAACCGCCCAATGTATCGGGGATGATGGCAGCAGCAAAGAGATCCCCGCCAAGCGCTTACAAATAGGCGATCTGGTGCTGGTGCGCCCAGGGGAAGTGATCCCCGCCGATGGTTTGGTAGAGCAAGGCCATTCTGCGGTCAACGAGGCCATGCTTACCGGGGAGCAGATGCCGCAGAGCAAACAGCCTGGAGACCAGGTTTATGCCGGTACCATCAACCAAGATCAACCACTGAAAGTACGGGTGAACGCCATAGGCCAAGATCAACTGGTGGCAGAAATCATCCGTTTGCAGGAACTGGCCTCCAATAATAAGCCAGCCGTCGCCATGACGGCCGACAAGCTGTCGCGTTATTTCACCGGCACTATACTCAGCATCGCAGCTATCACTTATCTGGTGTGGCACCAGTTCTCACCCGAAGATGCCTTCTGGGTCACGCTATCTGTATTGGTAGCTACCTGCCCATGCGCGTTGGCCTTGGCAACCCCAACGGCTGTGACCTGCGCTACGGCGCTGTTTACCCGCCTGGGGGTAATTACCCGTAAAGCGGGGGTGTTTGAAAAGTTGCCGCAAATTGATGCCGTTGTCTTTGATAAGACAGGCACCCTCACCTGTGGCAACCTGACCTTACTGGAAACTCACATTACCAAAGGCCGAGAGGCAGAGTACAGTGAATTGCAGGTACAACAATTGGCAGCAGCGCTTGAAGCCGGTTCATTGCACCCGATTGCCCTGGCATTCAGCCCTTATGCCGGAGGACTAGAAGCTGAGAATGTCCATCATCAGGTGGCTCGTGGTATCAGCGGTAAGATCAATGGTCGCGATTTTAAGATAGGCAATGCCGAGTTTGTCGGTATTGAGCTTCCCCCAAGTCAACAGCAACGGGTGTTCCTCGCCGATGAACAAGGCTTGGTGGCCAGTTTTATCCTGCAGGATAGGCTGAGGGACGATGCCAAGGATACGGTCGAGGCACTCAAGGCCAACAGTATCCGTCTGGCGATCGCCAGTGGTGATACCCGCCCCCATGTGGAATCTCTGGCTCGGCAAGTGGGCATAACTGAAGTGTACGCAGACATGAGTCCGGCTGATAAGCTCGATTATGTACGCCGTTTACAACAGCAACATAAGGTGGCCATGTTCGGTGATGGTATCAATGATGCCCCAGTGCTTGCCGGAGCCGATCTGTCTATCGCCATGGGCAGTGGCACGGCACTGGCAAAAAATAGTGCCGATCTGATTTTGCTTGGCGATCATCTATGGCGTTTTACCCAGGCCATAGCGGTTGCCCGCAAAGCCAATCGCATCATTCGCCAAAATCTTGCCTGGGCTTTGGGGTATAACCTTCTTATACTGCCTCTGGCCGTAACCGGCCATGTTGCACCCTATATTGCCGCTATCGGCATGTCGGCCAGTTCGCTGATCGTCGTCAGCAACAGCCTCAGACTTCTCAAGGTCCGCTTATGAGTATTATCTACGTGCTAATCCCCATCGCCATGTTGTTTGTTCTGATCGCCGTGGGGGTGTTCTTTTGGGCGGTAAAATCGGATCAATTTGACGATCTCGAGCGCCACAGTGTATCGATTCTATTTGACGACGAGCCAGTGGCCACTAATACGCAAGAGGCTGAGTTTCAGGAGAGTGTTCAGGATAAATCGCATTCTCAGGACAAAACTCATGGAATATAACCTCACCGGCGCCTTTCTGGTGGGCCTGATGGGAGCCGGACACTGCTTTGGCATGTGTGGCGGTTTGGTGGGCGCCTTTTCCAGCCAGCTTCCCGCTGCCCGCCGGGGCCAGAATCCATTGGCACAACAGCTCTCGTTTCTGCTTCCCTATAATCTTGGCCGCATTCTCAGTTACAGCCTGGCCGGCGCTTTGGTAGGCGGTTCGGCAGCTGGGCTTGGCATGCTGTTTGATATTGATATCTACCTCTTGGTGCTCAGACTCATTGCCGGTGTGATGATGATCGCTATGGGGTTGTATATCGCCCGTATCTGGGTAGGATTGGTTCAGATTGAACGCCTGGGTCAGGGATTGTGGCGTTTACTTAAGCCCTTGTCCCAAAAATTATTACCTGTTACTCATCCCGGCCAAGCATTGCTTGCAGGCATGGTTTGGGGTTGGCTGCCCTGCGGCCTGGTATACAGTACCCTTACTTGGGCTGTCGCCAGTGGCAGTGCCAAACAGGGTGCGCTGATCATGCTTTGTTTCGGTTTGGGAACATTGCCTGCTCTGCTCAGTGCCGGTGTGGCCGCCAAGGCGTTGGCCGACTGGGCGCAAAAGCGCGCCGTACGCTTGCTTGCCGGGTTATTACTGGTTGGTTTCGGAGTCCAAACACTCTATATTGCTCTGGCTCAGCTTGACTAGCCGGGGTCGGTGAATTGGTTTAACATGGGAAGAGTCGCTTTACTTGAGAAAGACTATGACAATAGACAATAACAAGCATCGTCGCCCTGCTGCCGGGGGTTGTACCATTCATTGTCATGATTGCAGCATGGGGACTCTGTGTATCCCCTTTACGCTCAATTCCAATGAATTGGATCAGCTTGACAATATTATCGAGCGCAAGAAACCCATTCAGAAGGGGGAACAGCTGTTCAAGTCCGGAGATCCGCTGAAGTCTCTATATGCGATTCGCTCCGGAACCATTAAGAGCTATACCATCACAGAACAGGGCGATGAGCAGATCACTGGCTTCCATCTGGCCGGCGATGTCATAGGCTTCGACGGTATCCATTCCCAGTCACACCAGAGTTTTGCTCAGGCCCTGGAAACCTCTATGGTGTGTGAAATTCCCTTCAATACTCTGGATGAACTCTCCGGCACCATGCCCAAACTCAGGCAACAGATAATGCGCCTGATGAGTAATGAAATTATGAGTGACCAAGGGATGATCCTGCTGCTCAGTAAAAAGAATGCCGAAGAACGCCTGGCGGCCTTCATCAGTAACCTCGCGGCTCGTTTTGGTAGCCGTGGCTTCTCCCCCAGAGAGTTTCGCCTCACTATGACCCGCGGTGATATCGGCAACTATCTTGGCCTAACCGTGGAAACCATCAGCCGCCTGCTGGGGCGTTTCCAAAAGGCGGGGCTGATCGAAGTAAAAGGTAAATATATCACTATACTGGATCTGGAAGAGCTGGACAGGCTGGCGGGAGCCGCCCGAATAGCAAGATAACTAAGCGAATCAATATATTGATCTCAAGCAATACAAATCATAGCCAATATCGCATGATATAAATACATCATGCGGAATAAGGAAAACGCCATGAGGGATTATCAAAAGCTATTGGTCGTAGTCGACCCTACATCAGAACAACAACCAGCCCTTGCCCGCGCAGTGGAGCTCGCCACTCGCAGCAAGGCCAAGATTACTGTGTTTCTGTCTATCTTTGATTTCTCCTATGAAATGACCTCTATTCTTTCCAATCAGGAACGTGAGGCCATGCGTCAGGGGGTTATCAATCAACGGAAAGCCTGGATTGCCGATCTGCTCAAGCCGCATCAGCAAGCCGGGCTCGAGATGGACAGCGAAGTGCTGTGGCACAACCGCCCCTTTGAGAGCATCATCAACTTTGCCATTCAAGGTGAATACGACCTGATAGTCAAAGGTACCCATGAGCACGACAAACTCAAGGCGGTTATTTTCACCCCAACCGACTGGCACTTATTGCGTAAGGCACCAGTCCCAGTGTTGCTGGTTAAAGAGCATGACTGGCCGGTGAAAGGTAAAATTCTCTGCGCCGTCAACGTTGCCTCTGAAGATGAAGAACATCAATCCCTGAACGGCAAGATCATTGAGCATGCCCAGGAACTTGCCACCAAGTTCGATGCCGAGGTGCACCTGGTCAACGGTTATCCAGGAACCCCGGTCAATCTGGCGATTGAACTGCCGGACTTTGATGCCCACACTTATAACGAAACCATTCGCATGCAGCATGAGCAGCGGGTCAATTATCTGGCCAACAGTTACGGCGTTGATACCGCCCACTGCCACGTGAAAGAAGGTCTGCCTGAGGATGTTATCCCTGAGCTGGCGGAGCAACTGGACGCCGAACTGGTCGTTCTCGGCACTGTGGGTCGCACAGGATTCTCTGCCGCGCTTATCGGTAATACAGCCGAACATGTGATAGATTCGGTCAACTGCGATCTGCTGGCGGTCAAACCCGACGGTTATAAGTCGCCTCTGGCCTGAGTCGCCCCTTTACCCGACCGGCTTTAGCTGGAATAATACGCGCCCTGAACCATAGTGTTACTGGGCGCTTATTTTTTTATGTCTGAAGTTATGCAAGAGCTGGATAAGAAACAAATCACTCGTCTCAACAAACTGCAAAAGCGTTTACGCCGCGAAGTCGGCAGCGCCATTGCCGATTACAACATGATTGAAGAAGGCGATCGCGTGATGTGCTGCCTCTCCGGTGGCAAAGACAGCTATGCCATGCTGGACATTTTGTTGAACCTACAACAGCGGGCGCCTGTGCAGTTTGAAATTGTCGCCGTCAACCTGGATCAGAAGCAGCCCGGATTCCCGGAAGAAGTACTGCCAGCCTATCTGGATAGTTTAGGCGTGGCCTACCATATTCTTGAAAAAGACACCTATTCGATAGTTAAAGATAAGATCCCCGAAGGCAAGACCACTTGCTCACTTTGTTCTAGGCTGCGCCGCGGTACCCTTTATGGGTTTGCCCAGCGAATAGGTGCCACCAAGATAGCGCTCGGCCACCACAGAGACGACATCATAGAAACCCTGTTCCTCAACATGTTCTACGGTGGCAAGATGAAGGCCATGCCACCCAAGTTGCTATCGGATGACGGTGCCAATATGGTGATCCGTCCCCTCGCCTATTGCCGAGAAAAAGACATTGCCGAATACGCTAAACTGAAAGCCTTCCCTATCATTCCTTGTAACCTTTGCGGCTCCCAGGAAAACCTCAAGCGCGCCGAGGTCAAGAATATGCTCAAACTGTGGGACAAACAGTTCCCCGGCCGTATCGAAACCATCTTTACTGCGATGCAAAATACCGCACCGTCCCAAGGCGTTGACCGCACTGTGTTTGACTTTATGGCACTGGAGCGCAATCCGGATGCTCCCGCCAGCGGTGAAGTTGCCGAAGCCGATTTACCCGCCTTTGACTTTATGGATGTCAGCAACAGCGGTCATATCGATCTCGACAGTGCCGCCAAACATGCAGATCAAAGCCAGCGTATCGAAGTGGTTGGCATCTATCAGCCTTGATACAACTCTTCCGAACAAGCACCAGGTGCTTGTTCGGAAATGCTCTGTTTACTGCCGCTTACTTCATCAAAACTAAAGTCACTATCAAAACTAAAGCCACTTTTGCATAAACAGCAAACGCTTGCCATTGACCTCAGTAGCATCGAATTCACAATAGCCCAGCTTTTGATAGATATGGCGGCCAACCTGATTAATATCAAATACATCGAGCCAAATACGCGAAACGTTTAACTCATTAAGGCGATATATCGGCTTCATACGACATAAAGAAGCCCCGCAATGCGAGGCTCTGATTTGTTTGACCAGAACTAACTGACCAGAACGGTTTGACAGCGGGTTTAGCGGTTACTCGTATGTCATTTGCCTGGCGCGACCCAGGGGCTGATCACTTTGGGGGTAGCGTCAAACTTCAGAGTTTTGAGTAACGCGATCTCCTCATTACTGAGTTCATAGCGCTTATCCAGCGCCTGGTGGCGGCCATCGAACCAAGCACCATTTTCACTGCCGCTAAACTCTATGCTCAGACCCGAGATAGGCTTGGCGAAATACTTCATGGGAAAGCCCTGCATCTGCTTCAGCGCTTCATTCATTTGACTGCTGATGTTTCTCAGCTCGTCGCCGCTGTACTCTTGCTTAGGATTACGCACCCTGAGCTGCATCCCTATGCCACAACCTTGCCCTTCACCTTCAATCTCAAGATTAATCAAGGCTCTGGCATGCTTGAGTTTTTCATCGAAGGGAATATATAGCCGCTGGCTGGCATCGAAAGTCAGCGGAAAGTGTTCAGTCTCCGTACTGATATTGCCGGCTTTCAGCTGACAGTTCTGGGTTTCCGGTACGCTAAACGCCAGATCGATGAGTTGATAATTCCCCTTATTCATCACTTTCATCCGCGTGTAAAAGTCGGCGTAATTCAAGGATACCTGGCTCGCCATCAACGAGGGAGACAACAATAAGAGTGCACTAAACAGCAGTTTTTTCGACATGGTTTTCCACCAAATATTCTTCGTTGTGACGCAGCATATCGAGCAATTCGTCAATATAGGCTTCCTGGCGCTCGGAATAATTCACCAGACCATAAACCAGCTTTTCAGCGGTCAGCGGCTCATGCTGACTACGCAGATCGGCGCGAATGGAGCGAAATAATGAATAGGCAGCATTGGAATTAAGATTGCGCATATAGGAAGCCACCGAATCATCGACCGATTTGAATACCGCAACCTCATGGGACATACCTTCGGTACGCGATTGCGGTACCAAGCCGCAGCCTTTCTTGAAACACCACTGACCGAAGAAGTTCAGTCCTTCGCGGGCAAAGCGTGAGCTGCCCCAGCCAGTTTCATTGGCTGCCTGAATAAGTACCATGGATTCAGGGATCACATCGACTCGGCGTAATAACTTATTGATGCTGTCACTGTCGATGGCACGCATGGCATATTGATACTTTTCCGCCAGACGCTGAATACGATACTGCTCGGCTTCATTAAGCTGATGCTGGTTTTGCAGGTGTTTTTGCACCTGCTCGAGGAATTTACGCTCCTCGGCGATGATGTTGTTTTGCTTTTGCACGGCCGGACGCAGGAAGTCAAAAAACGCCTGTTTCTTGTCGCTGACAACACTGATACTGCTGAAATCGGGGATCAAACTGACACCCAATTGGTTCTTCATCAGTGGCGCTGAAGTCTGCTCGGTGGTTTTCAAACTGGGTATCAAATACACTCTCAGAGCCAATACCGACAGGATCACCAAAGCCAGTGCCAGGGTAAATGAGCCAAGTTTTCCGGTTTTCAATCAGTCTTTCCTTTTGCTTATTGCCCAAAGGTCGAGGGAAAAATGTCCGCGCATTATATGTCAGATATCACTTTTCACAAAATCAGTCGCTGGCAGCTTTCCCCCACTAATGTAGAATGTAAAGGTTTCAAATCGCAGCAAGGATCCGCTATGCAAGCGCAGTTATTCAGTCAATATCGGCAAGTTGTTGCCATAGGCGGTGGCCATGGATTAGGACGAGTGCTGTCGGCTTTAGCGTTTCTGGGAAACCACCTCACCGGCATAGTGGCGACAACCGATAATGGTGGCAGTACAGGTAGATTAAGGAATAGCAATGACTGTATTGCCTGGGGCGATCTGCGTAACTGTCTCAGCCAGTTGGCCCATAAGCCCTCTGTTGGCTCACTGTTGTTTGAATACAGATTCAACAGTCAGGATGAGCTCAATGGCCATAATCTGGGCAATCTTATCCTGACTGCGTTGGATCAACTCTGCGTCCGGCCGCTTGAGGCTATCAATCTCATCCGCGGTTTACTCAAAATTGAGACCCGTCTTTACCCCATGTCAGAGCAACCGACTCACCTTTTTGCACTCGATGTCTCCGGCTGTAAGGTGTTTGGTGAACTGGAGGTCGACAACATGGCAGAGCGGCCCGTCGCAATGAATCTTGAGCCTATGGTAAAGGCCACCGAAGAAGCCGTGGCTGCATTGAACGCTGCAGAACTGATCATCTTAAGCCCAGGAAGCTTTCTCACCAGCTTGATGCCGCCTTTACTGTTGCCCGAATTGGCTACCGCTATTAAAAACAGCGCCGCCAAGGTGGTGTTTATCGACAATCTGAAACCCGAATCGTCCGTAGCCGGTGAACTCAGCCTCAATGCCAAACTGGACTGGTGTCAGCAGCTGATAGGCCCGGGGCGTATCGATGCTGTGCTGTGTCATGGTCAGCCTGCGCAGGAAGGATTGATTTATCGCTCGCCGCTTGCCGACCCAATCCAGAGTGGTTGCCACGACAGAGACGCCCTGATCAGCGCACTGGTGCAGGCTCTGCAGCCGAAGAAACTCATTGCCTGAGCAACATTTTTTTAAGACCGGCTTTTGTGCCCGGATACGTAAAAAGGACAGCCGCAGCTGTCCTTTTTTAAGTTTGGCAAAACCCAGCAGGCTTAGAGCACCTTGGCTATCGCCTTGCAGATAACCGGCATATTGGTCTTGGTCATGCCGGCAACACTGATACGGCCGGAGCCGACGATGTAGACGCCGAACTCATCTTTGAGCCTGGCAACTTGTTCTTTGTTGAGGCCTGAGAAGCTGAACATACCGTTTTGACGAGAAATGAAACTGAAGTCGCGATCGACGCCTTCGGCCTTGAGGCTCTCAACGAACAGGGTTCTCATGCTGGCTATGCGCTGGCGCATTTCGGTCAACTCTTGCTGCCACAGGGCATTGAGTTCACCGTCGTTGAGAATAGTGCTGACAATCATGGCACCATGAGCCGGCGGGTTGGAGTAGTTGGCGCGAATGGTACGCTTAACCTGACTGAAAGCCCGGGCAGCGCACTCGCTGTCTTTAGCCACCAGAGTCACGGCGCCGATGCGCTCGTTATAGAGACCGAAGTTTTTCGAGAAGGAGTTGGCAACCAGCAGCTCAGGCACCATGGCGGCTACGGCTCTAAGTCCCTGGGCATCTTCTTCAATTCCAGTGCCAAAGCCTTGATAAGCAAAGTCAAACAGGGGCACCAAGCCTTTATCGGCGCACAGTTTGGCAACTTGTTGCCATTGACTCATATTCAGATCGATGCCGGTCGGGTTATGGCAACAGCCATGCAGCAGCACAAGATCCCCTTCACTCGCCTGTTGCAGATCTGTCATCATGGCATCGAAGTCGAGATCATGGGTTTCTGCCTGATAATAGCTGTACTCTTTGATCTCAAGCCCGGCGGTTTCGAAAATATTCTTGTGGTTGGCCCAGGTTGGGTTGCTGATCCAGATGGTTTTGCTGTCAGTGTTGCTCAGGACAAACTCTGCAGCAACCCGCAGCGAGCCGGTACCACCCGGAGCTTGGGCTGTTACCGCCCGGCCATCGGCGATAATGGCGCTGTCTTTACCGAACAGCAATTGCTGAACCGCTTGATTATACAGGGCAACCCCTTCGATACCGAGATAGCTCTTGGTCTTTTCCTCTTCGAGCAACTTGGCCTCCGCCAATTTAACCGACTTGAGTACCGGAGTCTGGCCTGCCTCATCCTTATAGATGCCAACCCCCAGGTTGACCTTATCTGTGCGGGGATCGGCTTTGAAAGCCTCGGTTAAACCAAGAATGGGGTCGGCCGGCGCGGCGGTAATCTGAGAAAAAATCATGACAACTTTCCTGTAATTGGACATGTAGGGACAAATTGGTTCCATTTATACCACTGTCCTCAGTCTGGTTATAGTCTCCTTGGCAGATTCTGAGTCATTTAATTTATTAATTGAAAGATATTCACTCAGAAAGGAAATTTATCATGGATATGACAACGAAATGCGCTACCGATGGCTTCCGCCTAGCTGTGATGTCAGCTAGGTTCGGAAACGAAAAACGGGACCCAGTTAAGACTGGATCCCGTTATCAAAATCTGGCGGTGAAGGAGGGATTCGAACCCTCGATACGTTGCCGTATACACACTTTCCAGGCGTGCTCCTTCAGCCACTCGGACACCTCACCGTACGTTGGACATTGCGTCTCAACGGGGCGGTACTATAGAGAACTCCAAAGGCCGGGTCAATGCTTTATCGTGCATTATCATCCGTTCGCCGGGTTTTTAGCCTTACACGATTAAATCAACCGGAGCCACTACCCCGAACATGTCAATGTTCTACAAGAAATAAACCCATGAGTTTATTTCTAAACAAACGAAAACGGGGTTCAGCCTAAACTGAACCCCGTCGTCTAAATTTGGCGGTGAAGGAGGGATTCGAACCCTCGATACGTTGCCGTATACACACTTTCCAGGCGTGCTCCTTCAGCCACTCGGACACCTCACCGCATCGATACTATTTACTGTGCGTATCAGCACATTCACCAAGAGACAAATCTCTATCCCCTTGATGGAGCGGTACTTTACGCAAAAGGAGGATTCCGGTCAAGCAAAAATCCGCCTTAATCTCCGTTTGCGCATTTGCTGAGCAGTACGGTTCATAAATGGTTCAATCAATGTTCATTGAGCCTGAATTTACTCACTTCATCACTCATTCTATTGGCATCTTTGACCAGCAGTTCGTTGAGTTTGCCCAGTTCATTGGCAATATCCTGAGTATTGCGATAAATATCGCTGATCTTCATCGCATTGCGGTTCACCTCTTCAGATACGGCCGATTGCTCGTGGGTCGCGGCAGCTATCTGCTCATTCATACTGTCGATTACTTCCACGTGCTCAACTATGCGTCTGAGCTCTTCTCCGGCGCGATTGGCTTCATTGACGCTGGTATCCGCTTGAGTCTTGCCTTTGGTAATGGCGGCTACCGCCACTTCGGCGCCCTGTTTGAGTCTTTCTGTCATGTTACGGATATCCTCGGTAGAGGATTGCGCCCGCTGTGCCAGATTACGCACCTCATCGGCCACCACGGCAAAGCCGCGGCCCATCTCACCGGCGCGTGCAGCTTCAATGGCTGCATTCAGGGCCAAAAGATTGGTCTGCTCGGCAATCCCGCTGATAACCTCAAGCACACTGACGATACCGTGAATATCCTTATCTAGCTCTGAGATAGCATCGGCAGCAAAACTGATCTCATCAGCCAGCTCACTGATGGCCGATGCAGTGCGTCCCACTTCCAGGCTCCCTTCCCTGGCCTCTGTACTGGCTTGATTAGACGCTTCCGAAGCCCTTACCGCATTCGAGGCAATTTCCTGTACGGTTGAACTCATTTCTGTCATCGCCGATGCCACCTGTTCTGTCTCACTGTAGCCAACAGCTACATCGGCCTGCATCTGGGTTGAGTGTTGTTCCATCTGTTGCACCACTCCCAGCAGAGTCTTGCTGCTGGAGCGGACGCGCAGTATTACCTGTTCAAAGTCGGTCATCATACTGTTGAAAGACTCGGCCAGCTCGCCAAATTCATCTTTCCCTGTATGGGGTAAACGCACACTCAAGTCATAATCTGCCCGGGCACGGGTCACACCACGATGCAACTCCCGCAAACTCCCGTGTAGGTATTTAAGAATGATGCTGGAAACAAGACTGACAATGATCAGTCCTATCACCATAATCCCCAGAACTATCCAGGTTTGATTGGCCGCATTTTGTTGTTTGTGCAAGGTCTCGGCCAGCAGTTTATCCGACAGCTTCTGCTCAAATTCATGTAACAGGTTAATTCGGGCGGTAGACTGATTAAACCAAGTTTCCGGCGATTGGGACCTGAGGTCCTCGGCTTTTTGCCCAAAAGCCAACTCTCTCAACCGAGTAACCTCGGCCACTGCGGCTTGCGCCTGCAAGATCTGTAAATCTTTGAGAGCGGCTTCATCCGCCAAGGCCACAAACCTTTCCTGGTAAGCGTTTTGCTCTGAAACCAGAGTGATAAATTTGCGATATACTCCGGGTTTGAATTCACTGTGGCCAAAGGTGGAGCTGAGTACCGCTCGTTCGATACCAGCGCGTTCCTTCATCTGTAAAAATGCTGAAAAAGCGGCAGCCTTAATGGCGATTTGCTGATCGCCCCCTTTCTGAACACTGAGGTCGACAATCGACAGCAACAATTTATTCAATTCGGTATAGAAAGCGACCTCTTCGGCAACCGTGATGGTTAACCTGTCCACTTGGCTACGAATTTCTCTCAAGCGGGCAATGCTGCTTCTGGCCTGTGCTAAATCCGTAGCAAAATCGGCTGGAAGCTGATGACTATTCAGAAATTCATTAAATTGTTGTAACTGTTTGTCGGTCAGTTGCCGCTGGCTTGGCAATTTGTCGGCAAAACTCTTGCCCTTGGAGCCAAGATAACCGGCGCTCATGCCGCGCTCTTTTTGCAGTTCATGTACTAGCGCCGAATTGACCACCGCAAGTTCACTGAGATCCAGCACTTCCTCCAGACCATTGGCAAGTGATAGTCGATCGCTGAACAGTAAAATACCAAACAAAGTTGCCGCTATGAAAGGCGGCAGGATGACCAAGAGAAATTTGTGTTTCAGAGGAAGATTTTCAATCCATTGCCATTTCATCGATATACCCTTAATGCGCTAACTTACTAATTTATCGTTACGAGATACAATTTTTAGTATTTGTTGGCAAGTATAGTCGATGAATTGGCGTGTAAGTGGGTAAAGAGCCTACAAAAGTAGGCTCTTTATTGACTCATTGATTAAAAATTAATTCGAGTTGATCAGGCGTTGCCTTTGACCTGCATATTGAGGGTTTTGGCAAAATCCAGCATTCGAGTCAGAGGCACCAGAGCGCCTTGACGCAGCGCTTCATCGACAAAGATCTCATGTTGGCTGTTGTCCTGATTTTCCAGCGCACTGGCTATCGCCTTGAGGCCATTCATTGCCATCCAGGGGCAGTGAGCACAGCTGCGGCAAGTGGCGCCTTCACCGCCGGTTGGGGCTTCAATCAGGGTCTTACCCGGTGCTGCCTGTTGCATCTTGTAGAAGATGCCTCTGTCGGTGGCCACGATAAAGGTATCATTGTCCATGGTCTGGGCAGCTTTGATCAACTGACTGGTTGAACCTACGGCATCGGCCATTTCCACCACACTCGCCGGAGATTCAGGGTGAACCAAAATGGCGGCGTTCGGGTGCTGCGCCTTTAATTGACGCAAGGCTCTGGCCTTGAATTCATCATGAACAATACACTCGCCCTGCCACATCAACATCTCGGCACCGGTTTGCTTGGCAATATAACTGCCCAAGTGACGATCTGGCCCCCAGATGATTTTCTTGCCTTCACTGTCCAGGTGCTCCACGATTTCCAGTGCTATGCTGGAAGTCACCACCCAATCGGCTCGGGCTTTGACCGCAGCCGATGTGTTGGCATAGACCACTACCGTATGATCCGGATGGGCATCGCAGAAGGCACTGAACTGCTCAATAGGACAACCAACATCCAGAGAACAGGTGGCTTCCAGAGTCGGCATCAGAATGGTTTTTTCCGGACTCAGGATCTTAGCGGTTTCCCCCATGAACTTAACCCCAGCAACGATGAGCGTCTTGGCGGGATGATCACGACCAAAACGCGCCATTTCCAGCGAGTCGGAGACACAACCACCGGTTTCCTCGGCCAGAGCCTGAATTTCAGGGTCCGTATAGTAGTGGGCAACCAGCACCGCATTCTGCTCTTTAAGCAGTTGCTTGATCCTGGCTTTGTATTCGCTTTTTTCCTGTTCAGACAAGGGAACCGGTTTGGGCGGGAAAGGATATTGAATATTTTCTATGCTTGGTGCTACCTGACTCATAACAGACCCAATGCGACTAATATTGCTGGCGATTATACGAAATCTGCCACCAAATCGTAACCACTTTGTGCTCAAGATCAAATAAAGCCATTCTGTAAGCCAATTGAACGGCGCCCGGCTCAAGCACACCTAAAACGAAGCCCCGCATAGCGGGGCCTTCTATCTTATCTCATCGCCAGCAGCATTTCCTGCGGCTGCTCGAGATACTGCTTCCACAGATTACAGAAGCGGGCAATGGTGCCGCCATCTATCACTCTGTGGTCACCAGACCAACTGACCTGCATCAGTTTACGGGCTTCCACCTTACCCTTGGCATTGAAACGCGGCAGGGTTTGCACCTTACCCAAGGCCACAATCGCCACTTCGGGTTTATTGATGATAGGTGTTGCCACAGTGCCGCCCAGCGCGCCTATGTTGGAGATGGAGATGCTACCATCTTTCAGATCGGCAGGTGCGACTCTACCCGAGCGCGCGGCCCGGGTCAGACGGGTCACTTCGGCGGCGATATCCAGAATCGACTTATCCTGCACATCCTTGACGTTGGGCACCAACAAACCGACCTTGGAGTCGACGGCCATCCCTATGTTATGACGACCAAGATAGGTGAGCTCGGTGCAATCGGCGTTCACTCGGCTGTTGATCACCGGAAACTCGGTCAGCGCCAACGACATGGCCTTCATAAAGAAAGGCATCATGGTCAACTTGAGCTCGTCATTTGAGTACTTGGCCTTCATCGCTTCACGAAGGGCGATAAGCTCGGTCAAGTCCAACTCTTCGCAATAAGTAAAGTGCGGAATGCTGGAGACAGACTCCATCATCATCCGCGCCATCACGGCGCGAACGCCCTTGATAGGCTCTACCCTATCGCTTGCCGTTGCCGTTTTGCTGGCTTGCACTTGGCCCTCTGCCAAAGTTTGGGTTTGGGCTTGAACCTGAGGAGCCGCCCCCTTAAGGAAACGTTCGATATCCTCTTTGTAGACCCGACCGTTTTTACCGCTGCCAGGCACTTTGGCGATATCAACATCCAGACTGCGAGCCATACGTCTTACCGCTGGGCTTGCAAGTGCCTTGCCCTGGGGCACCATACTGCAGGCGGCAGTTTGCGAGCTGCTCTGGGCTTGAGAGACGGCAGAGGCTGAGCTTGATGGAGCACTTGCTGCAGCGGGTTGAGCCACGGCTGCACTGGTGGATTCAGCGGCAACTTCAATGGCAAACAGAGGCTGATGCACCTGGGCCAACTGCCCCTTGCGGTAGTGCAGCTTGACTATTTTACCGGCCTTCATCGCCGGGATTTGCACCAGTGCCTTGTCTGTCATTACATCACAGATAGGTTGATCTTCAACCACAGTGTCGCCTTCTGCGACCAGCCACTCCACCAGTTCGCACTCGACTATGCCCTCGCCGATATCCGGCAGCATAAAGTCTTCCACCTGGCTGCTACCACCTGCAGCACTAGTACTCGGCTGTGCAGCAGTATCGGCGCTGGCTACAGGTACAGGCACTTCGCTGTCTGCAGCGTCCACTTCCACGGCATACAAAGGCTCATGCACCTTGGCAATTTCCCCCTTAGCGTAATAAAGCTTACTGATAACACCGGGGAAAGGCGCTGGAATTTGCACCAGAGCCTTGTCTGTCATCACATCACAAACGGGTTGATCTTCGGCGACGGTATCCCCCTCAGCCACCAACCATTCCACCAGTTCACACTCGACAACACCTTCGCCTATGTCGGGCAAAATAAAATCTTTAATCATCCTGGCTCTCCTAGAAATTCACCGAGGCCTTGATGGCTTCAAAGGTTTTAAGCGCATCCGGCATATATTCTTTTTCGTGGATCAAGGGATATGGCGTATCCAGACCACAAACCCGGCTGATGGGCGACTCCAGGTACAGGAAGCATTCCTGTTGGATGGTAGCGGCAATTTCACCGGCAAAACCACCGGTCAGCGGCGCTTCGTGGTTGATAAGCAATCTGCCGGTCTTTTTCACCGACTCGGCCACGGTTTCCACATCCCAAGGGGCGAGAGTACGAAGGTCGATGACTTCGCAGTCAATGCCTTCCTCTTTGGCCATATCGGCTGCTTTCTCGATGATTTCCATCTGCGCGCCCCAGGCCAGCAGAGTAATATCTTTACCCTCACGAACCACTTCGGCTTTACCCAGCTCCAGTTGATAGTCGCCTTCCGGCACATCGCCGACAGAGGCGCGGTACAGGCGCTTGGGCTCAAAGAAGACCACAGGGTTGTTATCGCGAATGGCGGCCAGCAGCAAACCCTTGGCTTGGTATGGGTTACGGGGAACCACCACCTTAAGACCGGGCGTTTGGGTAAAGTAGGCTTCCGGTGACTGGGAGTGGTAATGACCGCCGGCAATGCCGCCGCCATAGGGGGTTCTGAAGGTCAGGCCGCCGACATCAAACTCGTTGCCGCTGCGGTATCTGAACTTAGCCGCTTCGTTGACGATTTGATCGAACGCCGGGAAGATGTAGTCGGCAAACTGGATTTCCGCTACCGGCGTCATGCCGTTGGAAGCCAGGCCGTTGGCAAAGCCTGCTATCCCCTGTTCGGTAAGTGGAGTATTGAAGCAGCGCTCACGGCCAAACTTTTCCTGCAAACCGGAAGTTGCCCGGAACACACCGCCGAAATGGCCTACGTCTTCACCGAAAACCAGCATCTTGTCGTCGGCTTCCATCGCTATGGTCAGGGCATTATTGATGGCCTGTAACATATTCATCTGTGCCACGCTTATGATCTCCCTGCTGTTTTAGGATAGGCTTTCGGATACTTGGCAACGTGGGCCTTAAGCTCGGTTAATTGCTGCTTGAGCGCCACTGTCGGCTGATCAAAAACGTCTTCTATGATGGCGTCTATGGCTGGTGCCGGAACCTTTTCGGCCACTTTTACCGCGGCCAGCACTTCCTCGCGATACTTCTCATACAGCTCGGTCTCGTCGCTTTCCTTGAGCCAGCCTTTGTTGATCAGCCACAACTTGAAGCGTTTCACAGGGTCATGCTGTTGCCACTTGGCTTCTTCCTCTTTAGAGCGATAACCGGATGGATCGTCGGAAGATGAGTGGGCGCCCAGGCGGTAGGTCATGGCTTCAATCAGCACTGGCGCGTTGTTTTCAAGCGCGTAGGCTCTGGCTTGCTGCGTTGCGGCCAGAACCGCCAACATATCGTTGCCGTCGACTCTGATGGTGTGCATGCCATAACCAACGCCGCGGCTGGCTATGCCGTTACCGGCGTACTGCTCTTCCGTAGGGGTTGAGATGGCGTAGCCGTTGTTGCGGCAGAAGAAGATGACCGGCGCTTTATGAACTGCGGCCATATTGAGACCGGCATGGAAATCGCCTTCAGAGGCGGCGCCTTCACCAAAGTAACAGATAGCGACATTACGCTTGCCCTGCATCTTCAGCGAGTAACCTATACCGGATGCCTGCGGGATCTGGGTCGCCAGCGGTGAAGAGATGGTTTGGTAGTTGAGTTCACGGCTGCCATAGTGAATAGGCATCTGCCGGCCTTTGCCCAGATCTTTCTCATTGCTGAACATCTGGTTCATAAACTGCTCTGTGGTAAAGCCTCGATAACGCAGTGCGGCATGTTCGCGGTACTGGGCAAGGATCACATCCTTGTCATCCAGCGCGGCGGCACTGCCGATAACGGCGGCTTCTTCACCGATACAGGTCATGTAAAAACTGATCCTTCCCTGACGCTGGGCGCCCAACATACGTTCGTCCAGGACACGGGTAAAGACACAGGTATCGAATATCTTGCGTGACAGGGCTTCATCTATGACGGGCAATACCGCCTCTTCATAGGTGGTGCCGTCGGCCTGAAGTATTTTGAGTACAGGGATATGCAGCGAGTCCTTGTTCAAAAAACTCACCCGATGCACCGTCTCATTCATCTTTGTTGCGTTGCTCATAGTGTGCTCTTGTTATCTCTGGGTTTGTCCGGCTCGAAACCGGCCCTACCGATTTTTTCAGTACGCGCCCCGAACATTACGTTAACGTAAACTAGCAAGCAACTCCCGCCTTGGTCGCTTTGCCAACTAGCATGGGATCGGTGCGTATATATTGGTTTACAATTCAGGCCAATGGCACCTCTGTGGCCTGAACCAGGCAGATCACCGTTCGTTGGCCAATGGGCACCTTGGCGTTGGGAAACACCACAGCTTCCGAGTCCTGCTCTACTCGAATATCCCGGCCCGCTTCCCGCGCCAGCACATAACCCTTGGGGAAAGCGGTGAAGTTTTCCACATCGCTGGCGAAGGTAAATTCAAAGTCGTCGGCCTGCTTATTGATGACCCTACAGACCTGATAGATATTGACCCGTTCAAGCGCCTGTTCCTCGAGTTCGAGCGATTGCTTGCAGATCAAACGGCTCAGCATCTCCCGGGTGGCGATAAAACGTGTCATATCGTTTTGTCCCATGGGGTAAACCTTGCCAAGCTCAATGGTAAAGGCGTCAGCGCCAAACTGATTTGACGAGAAATAGCTGAAAGTGGTTGTGGGTTCATGATGCAGCAACACGGTATCGACTCCGGCCGCCTCCAGGAACATCAATTGTTCACGGCTGTAAGCCTTACCCGGTCGATAGGGATAGATGGCAAACTTTTCATGCTTGGAGCCGCGAATGGCGGTGTGCAGATCGTAATGGATCCTCTGTCTTGCCCCTTGCGGTGCGTCTTCGAAGAAACGTGTGACATAATTTTCCAGCTTCTTGGCGCGGATCCGCTCCGGGTTCACCAGCCCGGGGGAATTGGAATGTTCACCACTGAACAGCCGGTTGAGGTTTTCATCGACAATACGGGTGCCACGGTTAATTGCCGCCGGGTTACCGAACATGAAAAGTACTCGCTGCCCTACCCGTATCTCTTGCTTCAACAGCGACTTGATAATGCCATTACACAGTTCAATAGGTGCAGTTTCATTGCCGTGTACCCCGGATGACAGCACGATATCTTTATCACTCTGGTTGTCCAGAGGTTCAAACAGCAAGACTCCTGTGTCCCAAATCGCTATCCGAGTGTGGTCGCCAAGCGTGCCGCTAACGCTTTCCAGTGAATTGGGGTTATTTAGAGTCAATGACAGGAAGTCAGGATTATCCTTCAAGGCTTGTAACACGAAATACTCCTTCTTATTGCCGCTTTGGCTGTTGTTTCCATTAACGCTGCCTCCTGGGCATTTGTCGCAGTGCGTTTGCTAGTTGAGACCAGCGCCGGAGAGCAAGGTTTCATAGTATCACAGCTTATTAAATTGGTGATGTGACTAAAGCTATCCAATGCTAGGCTCGCGAACGGGTTTCAGATAATCCTTATCTAACTAAGGAAGAAAAAAGCTACTCCAACAAATACACCACTTGTGCCGGGAAAGCTTATCATGCACAATTTGGCCATCCAGACATCTAGAGATAAGTTCAATGGCGGTAGCAACATTCGGTGGCGGTTGTTTTTGGGGGGTGGAGTATTTCTTTCGCCAGGTGCCCGGGGTATTAAACGCCAGCAGTGGTTATATGGGCGGTGATGATAGAATCAACCGCTATGAAGAGGTCAAACAGGGAAACAGCGGCCATGCCGAAGTGGTTCAGGTGGAGTTCGATGAAGCCCAGGTTTCATTTAACGAGCTGCTGCAAGTTTTCTGGAGCAATCACAACCCCACCAGTCTCAATCGCCAAGGCGGTGATATCGGCACCCAGTATCGGAGCGTGATTTTTTTTCACAGCAAAGAGCAGAAGGAGCAGGCTGAGGCCTCGAAACTGGCGTTGGCTCGTAGTGGTAAGTGGGGGCAGCGGCACATAGTGACAGAAATTGTTCCAGTGAAACAGTTTCATCGTGCGGAAGAATATCATCAGGATTATATCCAGAAGAATAACCTGCCCAGTTGCCATCTTGAATATTGATCCCCGGGAATAAAAAAGCGCAACTGTGTTCACGGCTGCGCTTTTTTACTGAATTGGCAATCTCTTAAGCTCAGTTCGGCTTGCCTTTTAGGGCGCTGGTTATCAGCGTTCTCGCCTGTTCCAGTATCTGCTGCAGATGCTGCTCGCTGACAAAGCTTTCGGCGTAAATTTTATAGAGTGCCTCAGTGCCTGAAGGTCTGGCGGCAAACCAGCCGTTGTCGGTTAGCACCTTAATACCGCCAATGGCACCATCATTGCCAGGGGCCTTGGTCAGTACCGCCTTAATCTTGTCTCCGGCCAAAGTCTCTGCCCCCAGAGTATCTGCATTGAGGGTGGCAAAACGCGCCTTTTGCTTGGCATTGATGGGACTGTCTATCCGTTTGTAGAAGCAATGACCGTGTATAGCAGCCAGTTCTGCATAACGCTCGGCTGGATTTTTGCCGGTCACGGCGAGGATCTCAGCGGCCAGCAGTCCGAGAATAAAACCGTCTTTATCCGTGCACCAGGTTGTGCCGTCACGTCGAAGGAAGGCGGCGCCGGCGCTTTCTTCGCCGCCAAAGGCCAGGCTGGCTTCACTCAACCCACCGACAAACCACTTGAAACCAACCGGCACTTCACAAAGCTGGCGCCCGTGTGAGGCAACTATCTTGTCTATCATGCCACTGGAAACCAAGGTCTTGCCGATCTGCAGCGTCTGCGGCCAATCGGGTCTGTGCTCCAGCAGGTAATCTATCACCACTGCCAAAAAGTGGTTGGGGTCCATCAACCCTGTCTCTGGGCAGACTATCCCATGTCTGTCGTAGTCGGGATCGTTGCCAAGGCAGATATCGAACTCATCCATGTGCTTAAGCAGGCCTGCCATGGCAAAAGGCGATGAGCAGTCCATGCGGATTTTGCCGTCTTTATCCAGTGGCATAAAGCCGAAGCTGGGATCCACCCGGTCGTTGACCACTGTGATATTCACCCCATAACGGCGGGCAATATGTGGCCAGTAATGGATACCTGAGCCGCCCAAAGGGTCGACACCTATGCGAATGCCGGCATCTTTGATGGCTTGCATATTTACTACAGAGGCGAGATCGGCAACATAGGGCTCAATAAGATCGGTTTCTTTGATGAGTCCGATACTGGCGGCTACGCCGTAGTTGAGTTTCCTGACCCCTTCCAGCTGCGCCTTGAGATAATCGTTGGCTCGCTGTTCAATCCAGGCGGTAATCTCACCTTCTGCCGGCCCACCATGGGGCGGGTTGTACTTAATTCCGCCATCCTGAGGGGGGTTGTGAGACGGGGTAATAATAATGCCATCGCTAAGCTCGTGGGCATTTCGGTTTGCGCTAACTATGGCATGGGAGATGACAGGCGTAGGCGTAAAGCCTTGGTTTTCTTGCACCACCACTTTCACATTGTTGGCCAGCAAGACTTCGATGGCAGAAATATAAGCCGCCTCAGACAAGGCATGGGTGTCCATGCCCAGATAGAGTGAACCCTCAATTCCATGGGATTGGCGGTAATCTACCACAGCTTGGGTTATGGCCCAGATATGGTTTTGATTGAAGCTGCCGCTGAAGGAACTGCCCCTGTGCCCAGAGGTGCCAAAGCTCACTCTTTGGGCCGGGTCATCACAGTTGGGGACAATTCGGTAATAGTGGCTCATCAGCCGCGGAATATTAACCAGATCGTTCTGCGTGGCCTTGTTACCGGCCCGCTCATGAATAGCCAAAACAGTACTCCTTGATGGCGATGTTGAAATACAGATTTACGCCTTAAGCGGCAACGCCTTATCGGCAATGGCTTTAGCCTTGCTGCCGTTGCACCCCATCTTTTCAAGGACTTCAGACAATATAGTGTGTTTCTTGGCAGTGTTGTTATTAGTGGTCACCCAAAAACCACTGCTGCCGACTTCTTTGGGGTTGGCAGACTTACTGGCCTTGAGCAAGGCTTCCTTCGAAGTGGCAAAATAGAGGCGGTCACGCCCCTGAACTTGCAGCACTTGTTCAAAACCGCGGGGGTCTTGGTTGTACAGGCATTCGAGGGCGAACAGAAACCGGCCAACGGCCCCCTTTTGGGCTTCGATAGCCGCACTGCTAAACAGGTTGTCAAAGTCCAGAGTGGACTCTACTTCGGGTAATGCATTGGGACGATAGCCCTGCTCCATTCCTGGCTGGCTGATATCAGCCGGAGCCTTGGGCTCAACTGCGGTAGCATCCAAGCCTAACAGTCGACGAAGAATATCCGATGCGCTTTCGCCAATCCTTTCGGTCTTCCCGGCAATAAAGCGATACAGTTCCTCATCCACCTCAATATATTTCATGGCCCGATTCCTTTAATTTCTGCTTGTTCTATGCAGCCTTTATGACTGTGCCGTCAAAGCCCCTCTGGGGCGCAGCTGCGATTTGGCTCAAAGTATGCCATAACTCGCCAGCGGTGGAAGGCTGAATCATACCAAAATACGAGAATTGAGTTGTAAACCTAAGACTTGCGCAGCCAATTTGTTGAAAAAGCGGTCAAATCCAGTGTTAAATCCGCATCCATCCTTGTCAAATACTGACCTTTGTCGCAGAATTTGCCCCCTGCCGAATGCTGGCAACAAACTCTCACAGTAAAGGGGGGCGTATGCACTTTGTCTCGACCGGAAGCGGGAGTCCGGTGTTGCTGATCCATGGCTTATTCGGTGATTTGGATAATCTCAAATCGCTCGGGGCCCAGCTTGAGCAAAATCATCGAGTGATAAGAGTCGATTGTCCCAATCACGGTCAAAGTGAACATTGGCCACAGATGGACTATCCAGCCCTTGCAAAAGCGTTTGTGGCTCTGCTCGATGAGCTGGCTATAGACAAGGTACATCTGGTGGGCCATTCCATGGGCGGCAAGATTGCCATGGCAACCGCGCTGGCTTATCCGCAGCGAGTACAATCGCTGACCGCCGCCGATATCGCGCCTGTGGCCTACTCGCCGAGACATGAAAAAGTGTTTGCCGGCCTGAGCAGTATGCCGCTGGATATTAAAGACAGACGTCAAGCGCTGGCACATCTTTTAAATCATGAGATCGATGAAGCGACGGCGCAATTTCTACTCAAGAGCCTGCGCCGCACCGAGTCAGGGTTTGAGTGGAAGATGAATCTGCCGGGGTTGATTGACAGTTATCCGGCGATCATAGGTTGGCATAATGGCCCAGAGCGCCGCGGTGGCCAATTGAGCTATCAGGGACCCACCTTGATGCTCCGGGGCGGCGAGTCAAATTATGTCACAGGCGATTACAAAGAGCAGATCATCGCTCAATTCCCGCAAGTGAAAGCTAAAACTCTGGAAGGTTGCGGACACTGGTTACACGCCCAGAAACCGGCGATATTTAACCGTATTGTGTCCGATTTCATTACCAGTACCGAGCAAGAACAAGGACCTAACTGAGGGTAAATGCGGTAGCAGCCCCCGAACCAATATGCTATATTCCCGCCTCTTTTGGGTAAGGGAACACCAGGAGTTGCAGCGTGTTAAATCAGTATATGCAGCAGATAGAAGCCATAGGGCTGGATCTGTTTTTCGCGGCAATTTTCTTTTTTATCGGTATGGCCATCAGGGATGTGCTCAAGCAGGGTAATGTGCCCAAGTTTGGTCGCTTTATTGTTTGGTTAGTACTCTTCCTTGGCTGTGCAGGCTTTGTCGCCAAGGGAATAATTCAAATGACCTGGGAAGGCTCAGGTATAGGTTAAACATCAGATTTCAAATGGCAAAAGAAGCAACAGACAGAACCACCATAGACCTTTTTGCCACTGAAAAGCGCCGCGGACGGCCTAGAAGCAATCCTTTGCCCCGCGAGCAGCAGCTCAAGGTGAATAAACGTAACCAGATCATGCGGGATCGGGCAAAGGGTCTGAAACGAATAGAGTTAAAAGTGTCACAAGATTTATATGACGCCTTGAATGAGAAGGCTTTGGCCAGTAACATCAGCCGCAGCCAGTTAATAGAATTGATCCTTCAGGAGCAGTTAGGTTAGCCCCTGTCAGGAAAGATCGAAGTAGATAGCGAACTAGACATTAAAGGAAAGACAATGGCAACTGTAGGTCTTTTTTTCGGTAGCGATACAGGTAACACCGAAGCTGTAGCCAAGATGATCCAGAAGAAACTGGGTAAGAAGATGGTTGAGGTGAAAGATATCGCCAAGAGCACCAAAGAGCAGATCGCCGAATACGACCTGCTAATCTTCGGGATCCCCACCTGGTACTATGGTGAAGCTCAATGTGACTGGGACGATTTCTTCCCTGAGCTGGAGCAGATAGATTTTACCGATAAGTTGGTAGCCATTTTCGGTTGCGGCGATCAGGAAGACTATGCCGAGTATTTCCTCGATGCCATGGGCATGATCCGCGATATCGTTGAAGAGCGCGGCGCAATAGTCATTGGCCACTGGCCAACAGAAGGCTACAACTTCGAAGCCTCTAAGGGACTGGTTGATGATAAGCACTTTGTCGGTCTTGGTATAGATGAAGACCGTCAACCCGAATTGACCGAAGAACGCGTCGACGCCTGGGTTAAACAGATATACGAAGAGATGTGCCTGGCTGAGCTGGAAGACTAATATCCGCTCCCAGATACTTCTCCGGCGGCCTTTATGGCCGCCTTTTTATTGGCTATCACTCTGGAACATGGAAACACAATGCAAGTCGACAATCAGCGTCATTGGGATATCTTCTGCACTGTGGTAGACAACTATGGTGACATAGGTGTTACCTGGCGCCTGGCGCGGCAACTGGTCAGCGAATACGGCATTGAGGTACGTTTGTGGGTCGATGATCTCAACAGCTTCGCGCATATTTTGCCCGAACTTAACTCGACTCTAGTCAGTCAACACTTTGGTGGAGTTGAAGTCATCCACTGGTGCGCCCCCCTGCCCTTGGCCTGGCTACCGGGCGAAGTCTTGATAGAAGCCTTTGCCTGCGACTTGCCCTCGGAAGTGCTCACAAGCCTGCCTGAGCTTGCCAAGGCGCCCAAGTGGATAAACCTAGATTATCTCAGCGCCGAGAGCTGGATAGAGGACTGTCATGGCCTCAGTTCGCCGGCACTCAAAGGGGTCAAGAAGACCTTTTTCTTCCCAGGCTTTACCCCAAAGTCAGGCGGGCTCATCTGCGAGCAGTCTCTGTTTAGCGAACGTGATGCCTGGCAAGCAACGCCTGAGCACGCCATGGCCCACTTTGCCGAGCTGGGGCTTAGTGATATTGCCATTGATGATTACCTCATCAGCCTGTTCAGCTACGAGACCCCAGCCTTGCCAGCGCTGCTTAAGCTTTGGCAACAGAGTGAGCGGCGAGTACAACTGTTAGTTCCCAAGGGGCGTAGCCTGGATTGCCTCGCGCCTTTGCTTGAGCAATTTAACCAGGACTCCGGACCCAAAGTCGACTGGCAAGATCCCGCCAGTTGGCAAGCCGGTCAGAGTTTCAGCCGCGGCGCACTCAAGGTGCAAATCCTGCCGATGACAGATCAAGATGGTTATGATCGCCTGTTGTGGAGTTGCGATTTCAACATAGTTCGCGGCGAAGATTCCTTTTTACGCGCTCAGTGGGCCGCAAAACCCTTTATTTGGCATATCTATCAACAGGAAGAACAAGCACATCTGGTAAAATTGGATGCTTTTATGGCACGATACTGCGATAATCTGCCTCCCCCTGTCGCCCAAACTTGGCGAACGCTGAATACGGCATTCAACTGCGGTCAGGGTGAACAAGCTTGCCAAAGCTGGCAAGCTCTGAATTCTGCCATGCCGACCCTGCTACAACATGCCAAAAAGTGGCCGGCTGAAGCAATAAATGAAGCAGATCTGGCAAACAGGCTAGTGCAAATGGCCAAAAACGGCTAAGATTCTGCGCTGAATTGAAAAACCGCTTATATAGGAACATACGTAATGAAGACTGCTCAGGAAGTCCGCGCAGGTAACGTTATCATGGTTGACGGCAACCCTATGGTTGTACTTAAGACCGAGTTCAACAAATCCGGCCGTAACGCTGCTGTGGTAAAGATGAAGCTGAAGAACCTGCTGCAAGGTTCCGGCACTGAAACTGTATTCAAGGCTGATGACAAACTGGAAGATATCCAGCTTGAGCGCCTGGAGTGCACCTACTCTTACTTTGCTGATCCTATGTATGTCTTTATGGACGCAGACTTCAACCAGTATGACGTTGAAGCCGAAAACATGGGTGATGCCATCAACTACATAGTTGATGGAATGGAAGAGATCTGTCAGGTTACCTTCTACGAAGGTAAAGCCATCTCTGTAGAACTGCCTACCACTATCATTCGCGAAGTAGGTTACACTGAACCTGCCGCCCGTGGTGATACCTCAGGTAAGGTAATGAAGCCTGCTTCTATCGTAGGTACAGATCTGAAGGTGATGGTTGCCGACTTCGTTAAAGAAGGCGACAAGATTGAAATCGATACCCGCACCGGTGAATTCAAGAAGCGCGTTTAATTAAATCGCCCTCCTTTGTAAAAAGCCAGCATCGTTGCTGGCTTTTTTGTGCCGCTGAAAAATTCATAAGAACACCGAATTAAATTTCCGCTTTGATTTAATGGCTTGTTATTAGCATGCCAGTCGCAAACGGGTATTGAGCATTAACTTTTCATTCGATAAGGCAGGGTAAGCTGCTTCATAAGGTGAGCCTCCCGGATAATAGTCCCGCAAAGCGAGCGCCTCATCAGACAAAGAGGTAAAGCAGATACCGGGTTTCTCAGCGAGCTCCGTAATATAATCAGGACCGATTACATACACAGAGTAGTCGAGTTTGATATCACTCTCATCCTTCCCCATTAACTCTTCATTTGAACTGTCTTTCAACCTGCCTCTTATTCGGTTCAGCTCGTTCCTTATCTCTGCAGCCGCTATCTCCACTTGGTAGACGAGTGTACTTTCCGACTGGCACTGGAGTGCCATGCGGGATGAGAAGAGTACATTTTCATAAAGGGAAGCCCCTTGAGTCTGGCTATTGGTATCCACGAAGGCAATTATCTTAATGTTGCGGCCTTCAATTAAGGGATCGCGTTTAAAAACGATCTCCGCTTTCAAGGAGATGAGCTGACCTGCAGTATCCTGGTTTTGAGTAACATTAAAATGTTCAATCAAAGGGGTTTGAGCATAATCTTGCCGCTGTTTGGCGAGAAAAACCTTAAGTGCCGCACTTCGTTTGGCACTGTGTTTTCCATCCATCCGGATAATCATTAAGATACCGGCAAAAATAAGCAAAATAACCAGTACCAAGCCTGCAATAGCACTTATCACACCTGAGCCTGAAGCATCGGGAAGTATAGTTTTGAAAATTGCAGAGCAGCCCCAGACAATTAGCCAAAGAACGCTGATAAAAGCCATAGCCTGGCGAGGAGATGGAGTAAACCAACGGCTCTTGTTACTGCTTAGAGGTGTTATGAGTAATAACAGCAGCGCAGTAATGGCAAAGAATATATGCATACAGCTCCGTCCTTGAGCCTTATGGTACTCACTTACAAACACCATAGAAGGCAAATTCCCTGTATCGTTATTCACAATACTGCCGGGAAGCGTTTGATATGTCGAGCTATTGAACCTTTTGTGTCCGCTTTTATTGATGATTTCTTGCGGCAAACCTTTGATAAAAAATCCCCGCGGCATAACCTTGGGGATTTTTATTGGTAGGCTCAGGCTTATGAAACAGCCGTCATTCAACTAATCACGCGACTAATCATGCAACTATGATGAAGCCAATAAAGGTAAGTACTGCCGCTATCAAGGCATAGGGTAACTGTGTCACCGCATGGCTTACCAGATTACAGCCCGATCCTTGCGCCGCCAGAACGGTGGAGTCTGAGTAGAAGCAAGCCTGGCTACCAAAGGATGAAGCCGACAACAAGGCACCTATCACCAGAGGAATGTCGGCCCCCACAGATTGAGCCAGCGGCATCACAATAGGAATGGTCACCGCAAAAATTCCCCAACTGGACCCGGTAGCGAAGGCCAGAATTGCCATGGCCACAAACACCACTGCAGGCAAGAGTTTAGGCGTCATAAAGGGACTCAGGGACTCAATCACATACTGAGGCAGCAACAGTTGGTCGCAAACATCTTTGAAAACAAAGGCGGCGATAACTGTGCCTATGGCCGGCAACATGCTTTTGAAGCCATCTATCATCTGATCCATCATCTCGGATAAGGGCATCAAACGTTGCACCGCGTAATATGGCAAAGTAATCACCAAGGTTGCCAACAAGCCTTTCCAGACATCGATATCGAAGTAGACGGTAAAACCAACCAACAGCAAAATGGGTACCAGGAAATTGTGCAATTGTCCTTGCTTATCCGCCTGCTCGAACTCCTCCTCCATGGCACGTACGGCATATTCATCCGAGGTCTGAACCTCGTCAAAATCTGTCTGCTCTTTGGCCGGACTGCCGGCCGCCGCCGCGAGCTGCGCCTTTTTCATCGGCCCTATGGCCGGTACTATGCCAAGGATGACCAGCAGCACCATGGCAACCGCCAACCAGGCGTAAAACATATAAGGGATCGCTTGCATATAGATTTGGATCCCCTCGCCTTCTGCGGCCACACCGTTGTTAACCAATAGCCCGCCAAAGAACACCGCCCAGGTAGATAACGGTACCAAGACGCACACAGGTGCTGCGGTGGAGTCGACCACATAGGCAAGCATCTCACGGGAGATCTTGAACCTGTCGGTGACCCGCTTCATGGTTTCGCCGACCGTGAGTGCATTCAGGTAATCATCAATAAAGATCACCAGGCCGAGCACAAAGGTCATCAGCAGAGATGAGCGTGGCCCTTTGGCAAGTTTGAGCGCTTTACGGCCAAAGGCCAAGGCGCCACCTGTGCGCACCAACAAGGCTATCAGGGCACCGAAACTGCCACATACCAGGATTAACCATCCTATGGTCTCATCGGCCATCACTTTGAGTGAGATATCGGCGAAGTTATTCAGTACCTGACTGGGGTCCAGAAGCAACAGACCACTGACGGCACCTATGATTAAGGCCAGGATGGGACGACGCAACCAAATGGCCAGCACCAATACGACAATCGGGGGAACAAGACTTAACGCTGTCGGCTCAGACATGCACTTAGGTCCTCAAAAAGGTGGCCTTGCGGCCTTATAAAGTCATGTGGGGTGTTGAGACACCGCCAAAACAACTGCTTTATTTACGGCTTTCCGCCAGACGGACAGTAACAACTGGTCGCTTTTGTTGGAGCCTTGCTAAAAACATCGCGCAGAAAATAATGCGCAACTGGATATGAGTCAACCATAAATTGAGTCAGTCAGTGCAAATTTTGACCTTGCAGGCAATTATTGAAAAAATTCCATATGATTCAATAGCTTTTATATGCACATTTTACGCCCGTTTGTCATGGCTGACATATAAGCATTCAGTTAAACTGCCTTTTTATTTCAAATATTGCCGAAACTGTATTGTGACAACTGCTAGCGTTTACACCTTTAAACAGTTTTTAACTCCAATATTGAAGCGCAATTCAGCTTCATCATCTTTTTTGTGAGGTATTTTTTTGCATTTAAAAGATGAAAGTTCTGATAAAAAATAGAAATAGGGACTTATTCCCCTTTATAAGCCGCTTGAAATTAGGTATTGTGCCGAAGGTTAAACTCTTTCATATCAGCCAGTTTCGAGGTAGTAATGCGGCCAATC
Organism: Shewanella carassii; assembly: GCF_019670705.1. NCBI lineage: Bacteria > Pseudomonadati > Pseudomonadota > Gammaproteobacteria > Alteromonadales > Shewanellaceae > Shewanella > Shewanella carassii. Next base: position 2,193,381 of record NZ_AP024618.1, on the reverse strand, counting down.
ATCAAATCCAATAAGCTCGACAGTGTTTGTTACGATATTCGAGGGCCGGTACATAAAGAAGCGCGTCGGTTGGAGGATGAAGGCCATCGTATTCTTAAGCTCAATATAGGTAACCCGGCCCCCTTTGGCTTTGAAGCTCCGGAAGAGATAGTTCGTGACGTTATCCTCAACCTGCCATCGGCCCAAGGGTATTGTGAGTCCAAAGGTTTGTTCTCTGCCCGCAAGGCGATAGTGCAGCATTACCAGTCCCAGGGGATCTTCGGTGTCGATATCGAAGATATCTATATAGGTAATGGTGTTTCCGAATTGATTGTGATGGCCATGCAGGGGCTACTCAATACCGACGATGAGGTGTTGGTTCCCTCCCCTGACTATCCACTGTGGACCGCAGCGGTTAACCTGGCCGGCGGCAAGGCGCGCCACTATCGCTGCGATGAAGCGGCCGACTGGTTTCCCGATCTTGAGGATATCAAGAGCAAGATTGGCCCAAGAACCCGCGGAATTGTGATCATCAACCCCAACAATCCAACCGGTGCCGTATACAGTCGCGAACTGTTGCTGGAGATTGTTGAGCTGTGCCGGCAGCACTCCATCATACTGTTTGCCGATGAGATCTATGACAAAATTCTTTACGATGGCGCTGTGCATATCCCAGCCTGTAGTCTGTCGGATGATATTCTTACCGTGACGTTTAATGGCCTTTCCAAAGCCTATAGAGCCGCCGGTTTCCGGGTCGGTTGGATGATGTTGTCCGGCAATCTCAAGGCGGCGCGCAGCTATATTGAAGGGCTGGAGATGCTCTCCTCTATGCGTCTTTGCGCCAACGTGCCCAATCAGCATGCGATTCAAACCGCATTGGGGGGGTATCAGAGTATCAATGAGCTTACCGCCATCGATGGCCGCCTGACTCAGCAGCGGGATATCTGTTATGAGCTGCTCAATCAAATTCCCGGCGTCAGCGTGGTGAAACCCAAGGGCGCCATGTATGCATTTCCCCGCCTCGACAGCAAGCGTTTCGGTCTCAGGGACGATGAGCGCCTGGTGCTGGATCTACTAAAAGAGAAGAAAATTCTCTTGGTACAGGGTACCGCCTTTAACTGGCCGGAGCCGGATCACCTGCGAGTGGTGTTCCTGCCTCATAAGGAAGACTTACAGCGGGCCCTGCTCGCCTTCGGTGACTTCCTCGAGTACTACCGCCAATAACACAATGCCAGCCGCCCATCGAGGCGGCTTTTTTATCCCCGTCCGGCACTGACAGCCTTTAACCACTGAGGTAAAGTAAGGGAAACGCGCAAAAAACTTAGGGAAGTTGTATGAGTCACCTTTTTGCCCACCTGGCCAGGATGAAGTTAATTCAGCGTTGGCCCTTGATGTATAACGTCCGCACCGAGAATGTGCAGGAACACTCATTGCAGGTCGCCATGGTGGCCCATGCGCTGGCCATCATCAGTAACCGTAAATTCAATGGCCAATATTCGCCGGATCGCGCCGTGACCCTGGCCATCTTTCACGATGCCGGCGAAATTCTTACCGGCGATCTGCCCACCCCGGTCAAATACTTCAATGCCGAGATAGAAGCCGAATACAAGAAGATTGAAGCCATAGCCGAGGCCAGGCTGCTGGAGATGGTGCCCGAAGAGTTTCGTGACGATTACCGCTCGCTGTTTATCAGTGATAGCGACGAGCTCAGCCATCGCAAGTTGGTCAAGTCCGCCGATACTCTGTGCGCTTATCTCAAGTGTCTCGAAGAAAAGCGCGCAGGCAATAACGAGTTCAACAGTGCTCGCAAGCGCCTCGAAACCATGCTGGATGCCAACCCAGACCCGGCAGTAGCGTATTTTCGCGAGCATTTCATTCCCAGTTTCACCCTTGATCTGGATGAGATCAATCAACTGCTCTAGCAGGAGAGATTATGAGCCAAGCCCACTGGCAAGCCAGACGCGAGCCCAATAACAGTCAGCGCCGCGACGATAATCGCAGTCCCTATCAGAGAGATAGAGCCAGAATTCTGCACTCTGCCGCTTTTCGGCGCTTGCAGGCCAAGACTCAGGTACTTGGGGTGGGCATGAACGACTTTTACCGCACCCGCCTGACTCACTCACTGGAAGTCTCGCAAATAGGCACGGGCATAGCCGCCCAGTTGAAGCAGCGCTATCCCGAAATGGCCTTTTTGCTCGATTCCATGAGTCTGCTCGAAGCCCTGTGTCTCGCCCACGATATCGGCCACCCACCCTATGGCCATGGCGGCGAGGTGGCGCTCAACTACATGATGCGTGAGCACGGCGGCTTTGAAGGCAATGGCCAGACCTTCAGAATTCTTACCCGGCTCGAACCCTATACCGAACACTTTGGCATGAACCTAACCCGGCGTACCCTGCTCGGTGTACTCAAATACCCAGCGCCGGTACGTACGCTGAGAATCGATAGACCCCAGCCGGAACTGAGTCACTATCGTCAGTTAAGGCCGAGCCAATGGCCGCCGGTCAAAGGGATTTTCGATGATGATGAAGCTATCCTCGATTGGGTGCTTGAGCCGCTGGATAGTAAAGACAAGCAAGGCTTTCTCAGCCACTATAGCCCGGGCGAAGGGCTGCACCATCGCACCCGCTACAAGTCATTCGACTGCACCATTATGGAGCTGGCCGATGATATCGCCTATGCGGTGCACGATCTCGAAGATGCCATAGTGATGGGAATTGTCACTGGCGCGAATTGGCAAGAGGATATGCGTGCCCCGCTGCAAGCCATTGAAGATGAATGGATCCAAAGCCAGCTCGGGAATATTGAGCTCAAGCTGTTTTCTCGCAAACATCACTTGCGAAAGGATGCCATAGGAACCTTGGTAAATGCGCTGGTCACCGCCATCAGAATCGACCAAACTCCGGACTTTGCCGAACCCTTGCTGAGATTCAATGCCAAGTTGGAGTCGGCCTTTGCCGAGTTATTGGAACTATTGAAGCAGTTTGTACTTAAACATGTGGTACGTAAGCCCGAGATCCAGATGCTGGAGTACAAGGGGCAGCAGATAGTAATGGAGCTGTTTGAAGCCTTTGCCTCGGATCCTCTGAGGCTCCTGCCCCATAATACTCAATCACGCTGGCAACAGGCTAACAGCAAAGGGGAAAACAGCCACAGAGTGATAGCAGACTATATTTCGGGAATGACAGATGAGTTTGCCGCCAGGCTGCATCAACAACTGTTTAGCCCCAAGGGGGGTGCCATCATAGACTTGAGCCAGAATTATTGATTGCGGTTTTATTACTCCATATCTGCCCTGCAAACTTAAAATAATAAAGCCCGCCAAACTGGGCGGGCCTTATACTGTTAACGAAAACAGCAATTACCACATGAGATCATCGGGGATAACATAATCTGCGTAAGGGTCATCCTCTTTCGACACTTGCTCTGCATTGTTCTCGGCTTGCCACAAATAACCACACCATTCGGGTACCAGCAAATTGACCCGCTCGGCGAGCTTATGGGGCACCAGATAGCTGCTTTGCTCAATTCGCACTATCCCCAAACGGCCACCGAGTAACTGACTCTGAAGTTTTTCATTGATATACAAGGGGTATATCTTGTTCTCCAGGGTATAGTTGAACTTGATCTCGCCATCTTTCGGCAGCGCCACCGCATTTTGCTTAACTTCGGTGACAAGGCCGCGGACCAGACCTTTCTCTGTGGCCTCGGCAAAGCGTTGTTCATTGAGCGCCTTGTCCTTTTCTGCCTGCTGCTTTTTCTGCTGAGCGATCTGCGCCTTCAGCTCAGCAGAGCCGTCATCAATATTGGACTTGCGGTTACGTTTCTTTTGGGTTTTGACATCGCGAACTTTTTGCTTGCTGGCGAGCCCCGCCTTGAGCAACTGTTCCTGTAATGCGTTTGCCATTTTATAATCTCTCTCTTGCTACTTACTTGATTCTTGCTTTGCCGCCAGTGCCCCGAGTTGACTCATGGCCGCACTGGCACCGCCAAGCGACCAACCTCCGTCAACCGGTAATATGGTTCCGGTAATATAGGAAGCCATTGGCGATGCCATAAAGAGTGCAGCATTGGCCAAGTCTTCGCCCTCACCGTTGCGTTTTAACGGCACACTCTCGGCCACCTGTTGCTGCAACTGCGCCGACGGCGCCAAGCGATTAAACCCTTCGGTACCGGCAATCGGCCCGGGTACCAAGGAGTTTATCCGTATGCCTTCAGGCCCCCATTCCAAAGCCAGAGTGCGGGTCAACATATCGACGCCCGCCTTGGCGGCGCAAACGTGGATCTGCATCGGCATGGCAATATACGCCTGCGGCGCCGAAATTTGAATAATGCTGGCGCCAGGGCGCTTAAGCATAGGATAGGCTTGCTTCAACACCTGAAAACTGCCCAGCAAATCGATATCCATGACAGATTTAAAACCGTTGGCACTGAGCTTGGCGGCGCTGGCGGGGAAATTGCCGGCGGCGCCACTGACAAGCACATCGATATACGGGAAACTCTGGGCCAAGACGGCAAAGCCTTGCTCTAGTGCCGGCAAATCCCTGACATCGAAGCTCAGGCCCAGATGTTGACCTTGCGGATTGGCTTCATTCAATAACGCCACCGCGGCTGCCACTTTTTCCGGGTTACGGCTGGCAACCGCCACATGGGCACCGGCAACTGCAAACGCCTTGGCGATACAGAGGTTAATGCCGCTGGTACCCCCGACGACCACTACATACTTACCCTGATAATCGAACATTGAGCTTCTCTCCTATCCACTGTTCATTCGTTATTCCGGTCCATACTGCGAGTCGCCGGTATGTCACAAGTTTATGCTAGCGATTGATGTATCGCCTGCAGTGTCGCCAAAGGATCGGCCGCTTGAGTAATGGGGCGACCTATCACCAGATAATCTGAGCCCGCCGCCATCGCTTCGGCCGGGGTCATGATGCGTTTTTGATCGCCGGCATCACTGCCCGCCGGACGAATACCTGGAGTCACCAGTTTGAAATCGGCGCCAAGTTCGGCCTTGAGCATACTGGACTCACGGGCCGAGCAGACCACACCATCGAGACCGGCTGTTTGCGTCAGGCGCGCCAGCCTGAGAACCTGATCTTCAGCACTGCCTTCAACACCAATAAGCTTGAGTTCATCGTCGCTCATTGAGGTCAGCACAGTAACGGCTATCAACAAGGGGGCGTTATCTCCGTAAGGCAACAGTGCCCGGCGGGCAGCCTCCATCATGGCGAGACCGCCACTGGCGTGAACGTTCACCATCCACACCCCCATTTCGGCGGCGGCAGCAACCGCCTTGGCCACTGTGTTGGGAATGTCGTGAAACTTCAGGTCCAGAAACAGATCAAACCCACGGTCATGGATCTCTTTCACCAGTTGAGGCCCGAACAGGGTAAACATCTCTTTGCCTACCTTAAGGCGGCACATAGACGGATCCAACTTATCAATAAGCTGCAATGCTTTGAATTTATTATCAAAGTCCAAGGCGACCACAATAGGTGTCTCTGTCATTTTTACTCCGTTATCTGAGGGTTATTCTCCGTCCAAGCCGCGTACCCGTTTGATACTGCCCCAGTTTTTGCAAGATGGGCAGTGCCAATACAAAGTATGTGCCGGGAATCCACATTCCCGGCAACGGTAGCTTGGACGGAATCTAATTTGTTGCTCTACCAGTTTTTCCAACATCGCCAGGCTATCGCGGGCTTGGCCCTGTTCAGCTTGTTTTATATGCATCTGCATCAAATGTTGGAAACCGCGCATAGTTGGGTGACGATAGAGAGCTTCCATCACCATGTCTTCGGCACCTTTGATATCGCCGTCTTCTATCATGCGTTGCGCCAATGCCACCACAACCGACGCACCCGCGCCCTTGTCTATCGCATGTGTTAACAGTTCTCGATAACCTTCAATATCATTGAGTTCCCGATAGAGTTGACGCGCGCAGACAAGCGCATCGGCGAAAAGCTCGGCATCGGCGTCAATCAGTTGATTGAGCATCTGTTTGGCCTGAGGCAATTGCCCAGCATCCAGGTAAGCGTTGGCCAGTGACAACAAGGCGCGGCCACATTGAGAGTCTTGCTTGAGCGCGGCTTGAAAACCCTTGAGTTTTCCTGCTTCGTCGCCAGACTCTTCGGCCAATTGACAGTAGAAATGGGCGATGACGGGTTTAAGACCCTGCTGGCGTTTACGTGGCAAGCGCTTGGTGATATCAATCGCCTTTTGCCACTCTTTGGTAATTTGGTAAATGGAGATCAGTTGGGTTTCCGCTTCTTCGCTGTGATCGTCTTGAATGACCAGGTTAAGGAAAATCTCCTCGGCTCTATCGTAGAACCCGGCGGCCATATAGTCCTTGCCCAACTCCATCATCGCCATGTCTCTTTGCTCGGTAGCGAGATTGGGGCGGGCTATCAGGTTTTGGTGAATACGAATGGATCTGTCTACCTCACCCCGTTTGCGAAACAAGGAACCCAACGACAGATGTGTGTCTATGGTTTCATCATCGACATCCAGCATGCTGATAAAGAGATCAACCGCCTTGTCCGACTCATTGGAGAGCAGAAAGTTAAGCCCGGTAAAGTAATCTCGGCTCAGTTTCTTTTGTGCTGAATTCTGTTTCTGCCTCAAACTGCGACGGCCCATGTACCAACCGTAAGCCGCAGCAATTGGCAACAACAGAAAGAGAAGTTCGAGCATACTAGGCGTCTTGCCCCTGCTGCTGAGTTAAGGTCTGGATTTTCTTGCGGGCATTACGCAATGAAAGTTTCAGCTTCATGATGTAGTAGAAGGCGATGATCCAGCTGAGAATAAAGCCTGCCAGAAATACCACGGCCAGCACCACAGGTAAGCGGAACTCTCCCTGTGCCACAAAATAACTGATGGTGACTAACTGTTCATTGCGGGAGCCAAATACCAGTGCCACTACAAACAGCATTGCCACCAGTACGGTTGCGACAAATGACTTCACGTTGCACTCCATAAACGCGTTTCAATGTTCTGATTATCCAGTAATTTGACTGGGCTGACCAGCTTTAGCCAAGCTCCAGGCATAAAAAAGCCCCCTTTCGGAGGCTTTTAATACAACAGCGATTAACGGCTATATGCGTCAACGCGTTCGCGCAGTTCTTTGCCTGGCTTAAAGTGCGGGACGTACTTGCCATCCAACTCCACTGATGTTCCCGTCTTGGGATTACGACCAGTGCGAGGTGCACGATAATGAAGTGAAAAGCTGCCAAAGCCACGGATCTCTATACGATCACCGCTTTCCAATGTCTTTGCCATTTGCTCCAACATCTCTTTGATTGCACTTTCGACTTCCTTCGCCGACAGTTGCGACTGCCCACTGGCGAGTTTTTCGATCAGTTCGGATTTAGTCATCCTAGCTACCCCTATTATCAAGCCAAACACAGTCACCTAACAGGGGGCAAGCCCCCTGTACTACAGGCACTTACTTACGAGCTGCCTTAAACGCTTCAGCCATTGCATTAGTCATGATAGCGTCGTCCTGCTTGTTCAGGTTAGCCATCACTTCTTTTTCTTCAGCTTCGTCTTTAGCACGTACAGACAGGCTGATTGCACGGTTCTTGCGATCTACGCCCATGAACTTGGCTTCAACGCTGTCACCTACATTGTAGACGCTTGATGCATCTTCAACACGGTCACGGCTGATGTCAGATACACGGATGTAACCTTCAACAGTGTCAGCCAGCTCAACAGTCACACCTTTGGCGTCAACAGCAGTAACAGTACCAACTACGATTGTACCTTTCTTCTTGTCGGCCAGGTAGGCGTTGAATGGATCGTCTTCAGTCTGCTTAACACCCAGGCTGATACGCTCACGCTCTGGATCAACAGACAGAACCACTGCAGTGATTTCGTCGCCTTTCTTGTACTCGCCAACAGCATCTTCGCCGCTACCGTTCCAAGAGATGTCAGACAGGTGAACCAGACCGTCGATACCGCCGTCCAGACCGATGAAGATACCGAAGTCAGTGATAGACTTGATCTTACCGGTAACTTTGTCGCCCTTGGCGTAACGGTTAGCGAAGTCTTCCCATGGGTTGGTCTTGCACTGCTTGAGACCCAGAGAAATACGACGACGCTCTTCATCGATGTCCAGAACCAGAACTTCAACTTCGTCACCCAGGTTAACAACCTTGGATGGGTGGATGTTCTTGTTGGTCCAATCCATTTCAGAAACGTGTACCAGACCTTCAACGCCTTCTTCGATTTCAACGAAGCAGCCGTAGTCAGTCAGGTTGGTTACGCGACCAGTCAGACGAGTGTTTTCTGGGTAGCGCTTGCTGATTTCCAGCCATGGGTCTTCACCCAGTTGCTTCAGACCCAGAGATACACGAGTGCGCTCGCGATCGTACTTCAGTACTTTGACGTTGATTTCGTCACCAACATTTACGATCTCAGATGGGTGCTTAACACGCTTCCAAGCCATATCGGTGATGTGCAGCAGGCCGTCAACACCGCCCAGATCTACGAATGCACCGTAGTCGGTCAGGTTCTTAACGATACCTTTAACTGCTTGACCTTCTTGCAGGTTTTCCAGCAGAGCATCACGCTCAGCGCTGCTTTCAGATTCGATAACAGCACGACGAGAAACAACAACGTTGTTGCGCTTCTGGTCCAGCTTGATAACTTTGAATTCCAGTTCTTTGTTTTCCAGGTGAGCAGTATCGCGTACTGGGCGAACGTCAACCAGAGAACCAGGCAGGAACGCACGGATACCGTTCAGCTCAACGGTGAAACCGCCTTTAACCTTGCCATTGATGACACCGATTACAGTTTCAGCATCTTCGTAAGCTTTTTCCAGAACGATCCAGGCTTCGTGGCGCTTGGCCTTCTCGCGAGACAGTTGAGTCTCACCGAAACCGTCTTCAACGCTATCCAGCGCAACGTCAACTTGGTCGCCAACGGCGATTTCCAGTTCACCTTGAGCGTTTTTGAATTGCTCAGCTGGGATTGGGCTCTCAGATTTCAGACCGGCGTCAACCAGTACCATACCGTTTTCGATGGCAACTACAGTACCACGAACGATAGAACCTGGGCGGAATTCCAGTTGTTGAAGGGATTGTTCAAACAGATCAGCAAAAGATTCAGTCATGTTAATTAACTTTAAGTAATAAACCACGTATCTATCCTGAACGTGGAGTCAGTAAAATAACTCGCCTCTTCCTTGTGGCGAATGCCTATCCCACCAGTCTCAGAGACTGATGTCAGATAACTTGTCGACTATGTGCCTGAGCGCCAGCTCCAGCACAGCATCAATTCCAAGACCAGTAGTATCTATCACCAAGGCATCTTCAGCGGGCACCAAAGGCGCAACGGCGCGATTCATATCCCGGTGATCTCTTTCCTGGATCTCGGTTAAAAGACGCTCGATGTTAACATCGAAGCCTTTGTCCTGCAACTGATTATAGCGCCGCTGGGCCCTTTCTTCAGCCGAGGCAGTCAAAAACAATTTTGCCGGTGCATGTGGGAAAACAACGGTTCCCATATCCCGGCCATCGGCTATAAGCCCGGGAGCAACTCTGAAAGCACGCTGCCTTCTGAGTAAGGCTTCTCTCACCCGGGGAAACGCCGCCACTCTTGAGGCCGCGTCGGAACATTCCTGCGAGCGAATGGCCTGACTGACATCTTCGCCTTCCAGCACCACTTTTATGGCTTCACTTCCGGCTCCCGCCAGAAACTGTACATCCAGATGTGCGGCCAACAGGGTGATGGCTTCTTCGTTATCCAATTCAACATCGTGGTGGATAGCGGCGAGTGCCAACACTCGATATATGGCACCGCTATCGAGTAACTTCCATCCAAGTTTGTTGGCAAGCAACTGACTTATAGTGCCTTTTCCCGCACCGCTTGGGCCGTCAATTGTGACAACAGGCGCCCGTTCAGACATAAATTCCTCCGCAGTAATTGTCATCTTCCATGAGGACACAGTATGAGTTCACCGAAAATGAGCGGCCAATAGTATATATCAACTGCATGCTTTCCGTATGCTGAATTCAAGGCCAATTTCGAGCCGCTGCTGTCAACAGCCCGAAATTCAGCCGCTTAACAGGCCAAGGCCGCAAAGCGTTGGAAGTAATCCGGGAAGGTTTTTGAGGTGCAATCCGGGTCATTGATGGTGACGCCGCAATCGGCAAACGCCAGCAGCGAAAAACACATGGCCATGCGGTGGTCGTTATAGGTGTCGATAGCGGCATGCGTGGGCGTAACTGGTGGATTTACCGAAATATAATCCTCGCCCTCTTCCACCTCGGCACCAATTTTCCGCAGCTCTGTCGCCATGGCGCTGAGACGATCTGTCTCCTTGATACGCCAGTTGTAGATATTACTGAGGCGGGTCGGCCCTTTGGCAAAAACCGCGGCGGTGGCTATGGTCATTGCTGCGTCGGGAATATGGTTCATGTCCATATCTATCCCCTTGAGCTGGCTGCCTCTGGCAATAATAAAGTCATCTCCCCATTCAATCTCGGCGCCCATGGCGGCCAGCGCATCGGCAAACTTGACATCGCCCTGAATGCTGAGACGGCCAACCCCAGTGACTTTCACCTCGCCGCCGGCGATGGCACCGGCGGCCAAGAAATAAGACGCCGATGAGGCATCGCCTTCCACCAATACCTTGCCCGGTGACAGATAGCTTTGACCGGCCGGGATCTCAAAACGCTGATAGTCGTGGTTGATAACCTTGACACCAAATTGCGCCATCAAGGCCAAAGTAATATCGATATAGGGCTTGGAAACCAGTTCACCCTTGACCTTGATATTGACAGCGGCACCGGCCAGCGGCGCAACCATCAGGAGCGCGGTAAGAAACTGGCTGGAGAGATTACCGGCAATTTCCACATCCCCGCCACTGAGTCCCGTTGCCTTGATTTTTAATGGCGGGAAGCCGGGATGCTTCAGATATTGAATATCCGCGCCCAACGCCTTGAGGCTGTCGACCAGATCTCCTATCGGCCGCTCCTCCATTCTGGGTTCACCCGTGAGAACAAACTCACCGTTCCCCAGAGTCAGCGCGGCGCACAATGGCCGCATCGCGGTGCCGGCATTACCGAGAAACAGCTCTTGCAGCTTGTTGCTGTTGATAGCGCCGCCAAGACCCTGCAAGCTGCAGCGGCGCTTGTCTTCGGAAAGCTCAAATTGCACGCCGAGCTGTTTGAGCGCTGCCAACATGTGGCGAATATCATCTGAGTCGAGCAGATTGGTCAGTTCTGTGGTGCCCTCGGCCAGGGTTGCCAATAGCAGCGCCCGGTTGGAGATACTCTTGGAGCCGGGGATGTTGACCTCCCCATGCATTTTACTTATGGGATCCAGTCGCAATTGCTTCATCTTTTTTGGATTCTTGCATCTGTGTTTGACGGAGTTGCAGCGTCACGCCACGTACCGCCAAAGCGGGTTAAAAGACCTTGTCACCGATTATGAGATAAAACCGGTAAATCAAGACAAAAGATTAGATACAGCGAGTGCTGATAGGCCTGAATTAAGTGTTCGTGGCATTAAAGTTACCTGAGCGCCACAGGGATTCAACCGTTTTTTGCTGAAAAAAGCCGATTTCAGCGGAAAATTATTCAACTAGCGCTAAATAAGCTCTTTAACTCTCCGATAGACGTTCCAACAAGTGATACAGAGAAACGACTCTCCTTTCCTGCAACTGAGCTTTACACCCTGGAAGCCCAGCTTGCCAGTTGCACCACTCTGACTATCGCTTGCTGCAGCCTCGCCAGCCGTTAACAAATAGCCAAAATGCCGTTATGCTAATCCTCTTCAACAAGTATTCAATCCAGGGAACCCTATGTTCAGCACACTCAAGGCGATGCCTGCCGATCCCATTCTTGGGCTGCTCAGCCAATATCGCGACGACCCTCGCGGTGAAAAAATTGATTTGGGCGTTGGTGTCTATAAAGACATCTTGGGAAATACTCCCATCCTCGACTGCGTTAAAACCGCCGAGCAGCGCCGCACCGCTACAGAAACCACCAAGGTGTATATCGGCCCCGCCGGTAGCAGTGATTTCAATCGGCTCATTGCCGAGCTGGCATTCGGTGAGCAGCACCCTACCCTGAGCGCCGGACGCATTCGCAGCGTATCCACTCCCGGCGGCACCGGCGCGCTGCGGGTCGCAGCCGACTTTATTAAACGTTGTCGCCCAGGCGCAACCGTTTGGGTCAGCGATCCGACCTGGGCCAATCACACCGGACTTTTTGAGGCGGCCGGTCTCAAGGTTGAGCGTTACCCTTACTATGACTACGCCACCAAGGCGCTGAAGTTTGATGAAATGCTCGCCAAACTCAACACCCTTGGTGAAAACGATGTGGTGCTGCTGCATGCCTGTTGTCACAACCCATCGGGCCAGGACCTCAGCAAAGAGCAATGGGACCAAGTGGTACAAGTCGCCGTCAAACGCGGTTTTACCCCGCTAATCGATATGGCTTACCAGGGCTTTGGTGCCGGTGTCGAGGAAGATGCCTACGGCGTTCGCAAGATGGCGGCCGCCGTGGAAGACATGTTGCTCTGCTCCTCCTGCTCAAAGAATTTTGGCCTTTATCGCGAACGTATCGGCGCCTGCAGCATCATAGCCAACAGCAGTGCTGCCGCCGATGTCGCCTTGTCGGTACTGCTTTACGTAGTGCGTTGCCTCTACTCCATGCCGCCAGCACATGGAGCCGCGTTGGTGGAAACCATTCTCGGCGACAATCAGCTCAAGCAGCAGTGGCTAGATGAACTCAAGGTGATGCGTGACAGGATAAACGGTAACCGTGCCATCCTGGTTGAGCGTTTAAAGGCGATAGGCGTCGAGCAGGACTTCAGCTTTATCGCCCGCCAAAAAGGGATGTTCTCCTTCCTTGGGGTGTCGCCCGCGCAGGTTAAACAACTTAAGCAGGAGTTCGGTATCTATATGGTGGATTCAAGCCGGATCAGTATCGCCGGGATAAGCGATAGCAATGTCGATTACCTTGCCAAGTCTATCGCCAAGGTGTTGCAAGGTTAAAATTGGAGAGTCAGATGAAAAAAGCGAATGCCGAGGCATTCGCTTTTTTATGGGATTTGTTGCAATAAAGCGATTTTCGCCGGGGTTCAGCTGCTGTGCTTGGCCGCAAACGCTTTCATAAAGGCAACCAGGGCCTCAACGCCGGCCAAAGGCATGGCGTTATAGATACTGGCGCGCATCCCGCCGACAATTCTGTGCCCCTTAAGAGCTACCAAACCTGCGGCCTCCGCCTCTTTCAGGAACTCACCATTGAGCGACTCATCGGCCAATTGGAAAGTCACATTCATCCGCGAGCGGTTTTGCACCGCCACACCATTGCGGTAAAAGTCCAATTCATCGATACAGGCGTAAAGCAGTTCTGCCTTGGCCTTGTTAAGCTCTGCCATCGCCTCGATACCGCCCACCCGGTGCAGCCACTCAAACACTTCGGCGGCCAGATACCAGGCAAAAGTAGGGGGAGTGTTAAACATGGAATCGTTTTCGGCCGCCAAGCGATAATCCATGATGGACGACTGTGGCATGGCCGGCAAAGCCAGCATCTCTTTACGCACTATCACTATGGCCAAACCGGAAGGGCCGATATTTTTTTGCGCCCCGGCATAAATGAGCCCGTAACGACTGACATCGATTTCACGGGACATGATAGTGGATGACATATCCGCGACTATTGGCCAGGGGGACTCCAACTCTTCAAAAATTTCGATGCCATCTACCGTCTCGTTGGGGCAATAGTGCACATAACGATATTTACCACTATCACCTTCCAGCTTAGGTAAGGTTACTTTATTGAGTCCATTGCTCTTTTCAACAATGCTTTGGCTATCAATTCTGTCATCTCCGGCCAGCTTTCTGGCCTCTGCCGTGGCCGATCTTGACCACTGACCGCTCTCCAAATACAGGGCTCTGCCGTTATTGCCCAAAAAATTATTCACGACAGCCGAGAACTGACCGCGACCACCGCCATGCATAAACAGTACATGATAATCTTCGGGAATATTCATCAACGAGCGTAATCTGGATTCGGCTGCCTTGGTGAGATCGATAAAGGCCTGACTGCGGTGACTGATCTCCATGACGGAGACACCGTGCCCCTGCCAGTCCAGTAATTCCTGCTGGGCTTTTTGCATTACCGCGGCCGGCAACATGGCTGGTCCGGCACAGAAATTATAAATCGTGCTCACTTCATTATTCTCCTTGAAAAAAAGAGCGTCCAGATGGACGCTCAGATATGCTTGATGCTGTTATTCCTGCTCGGCTTCAGGTGCTTCGGGCGCTTGGCCTTCAGTATCCTCAGCTGCAGCTTCGGCCACTATGGGTTCGCCGTTTTCATCGAATTCCACTTCGTCTTCATCAGACTGGATTTCATCGATACGCTGTAAACCCACCACGGCCTCGTCACCGGCGGTGCGGATAATGGTCACGCCCTGGGTATTACGGCCTATGATGGAAACGCCGGCCGCTGGAGTTCTCACCAGTGTGCCCTTGTCGCTGATCAGCATGATCTCATCATTGTCGCCAACCTGAACCGCACCGACTACGGCGCCGTTACGCTCGCTGACCTTGATGGAAACCACGCCCTTGGTAGCACGGCTCTTGGTTGGGTATTCACTCAGTTCGGTACGCTTACCAAAACCGTTTTCTGTGACTGTCAGAATGGCGCCATCTTCTTTTGGCACTATCAGTGAAACCACTTCCTGACCGTCTTCGAGTTTGATACCACGAACACCGGTAGCGGTACGGCCCATGGCGCGCACCTGATCTTCGCTAAAGCGTACCACCTTACCTTCGTTGGAGAACAGCATGATTTCATTGCTGCCGTCGGTCAGGTCAACGCCGATCAACTGGTCACCGTCTTTCAGGTTAACGGCGATAATACCGTTGGCTCTTGGGCGGCTGTACTCGATAAGCGATGTCTTCTTCACTGTACCGTGGGAAGTCGCCATGATGACATACTTGTCGGCTTCGTATTCACGAACCGGCAGAATCGCCGTAATGTGCTCGCCCTCAGACAATGGCAGCAGGTTCACAATAGGTTTACCGCGCGACTGACGGCTGGCCAGCGGCAACTGATAAACCTTGAGCCAGTAGAGCTTGCCGAAGTCGGAGAAGCACAAAATGGTGTCGTGGGTATTGGCAACCAACAGTTTCTCAACGAAATCTTCGTCTTTGACCTTGGTAGCCGCTTTGCCCTTACCGCCGCGGCGCTGCGCTTGGTAATCGCTCAGAGGCTGATACTTGGCATAACCCAAGTGCGACAGGGTTACTACCACATCTTCTTCGCAAATAAGGTCTTCGAGGCTGATATCCACGGCTGAAGCATTGATCTCGGTGCGACGCTCGTCACCATATTGCTCGAGTACTTCTGCCAACTCTTCTTTGATCACTTCCATCAGACGCTCTGGGCTTCTGAGGATATGCAGCAATCCAGCAATCAGCTCCAGCAGTTCTTCATATTCCTGGAGGATCTTCTCGTGCTCAAGACCGGTCAGACGGTGCAGACGCAGCTCGAGGATAGCCTGGGCTTGCTGCTCAGTCAGATAGTAGAGACCATCGCGAATACCAAACTCCGGCTCCAACCATTCAGGGCGGGCGGCGTCATCACCGGCTTTTTCCAACATGCCCTGCACGTTGCCGAGCTGCCAACCGGTTTCCACCAGTTTAACCTTGGCTTCTGCGGGTGTTGGAGAGGCCTTGATCAGCGCAATCACAGGGTCGATGTTGGCCAGGGCGATAGCCAGGGCTTCCAGAATATGCGCGCGTTCGCGGGCTTTACGCAGTTCAAACACGGTTCTGCGGGTCACCACTTCACGGCGGTGCAGAATAAAGGCTTCCAGCATCTCTTTAAGGTTAAACAACTTAGGCTGACCATTGGTCAGGGCCACCATGTTGATACCAAAAGAGGTTTGCATCTGGGTCTGGGCATAGAGGTTGTTGAGCACCACCTCGGCCACTTCGCCGCGCTTAACCTCAACCACAATGCGCATACCGTCTTTATCAGACTCATCGCGCAGGCCGCTGATGCCTTCAATTTTCTTGTCTTTTACCAGCTCGGCAATCTTTTCAATCAGACGAGCCTTGTTCACCTGGTATGGGATCTCTGTAACAATGATCCGCTCGCGGCCATTGTCTTCGGTTTCCACCTCGGCACGGGCGCGCATAATCGCCTTGCCGCGACCGGTACGGTACGCTTCCTCTATGCCTTTCTTGCCATTGATAATGGCGGCAGTCGGGAAATCCGGGCCCGGGATATAATCCATCAGCTGTTCGATAGACAGCTCAGGCTCTTCGATAAGTGCCAAACAGCCTTTAACCACTTCGGTCAGGTTGTGCGGCGGAATATTGGTGGCCATACCCACCGCAATACCGGAAGAACCGTTGACCAGCAGGTTGGGGATCCGGGTCGGCAACACGGCCGGGATCATTTCGGTGCCGTCGTAGTTGGGGACATAATCGACGGTTTCTTTCTCAAGGTCAGCCAGCAGTTGATGCGCCAGCTTTTCCATACGAATTTCGGTATAACGCATGGCCGCCGCGGCATCGCCATCGATAGAGCCGAAGTTACCTTGGCCATCCACCAGGGTGTAACGCAGCGAGAAAGGCTGTGCCATACGCACTATAGTGTCGTACACGGCGCTGTCACCATGAGGGTGATACTTACCTATCACGTCACCGACAACACGTGCCGACTTCTTATAGGGTTTGTTCCAATCGTTTTTCAGCTCGTTCATCGCAAAGAGTACGCGGCGATGTACCGGCTTGAGGCCATCGCGTACGTCTGGCAATGCCCGCCCGACGATAACGCTCATGGCGTAATCCAGATAGGAGTTCTTTAGTTCGTCTTCAATATTTATTGGCGAAATTGATAAAGCCAGATCAGTCATAAACTGCTCGATCCCCTTAAATTAGCTGACAACTTGTAATCCGTGTCATTGTCGAGCCCAACAAACGTGATTTGGCATTCTAACACAGTTATTTAATGTCGGAAGTCCTTAAAGCCGCCTTTGCAGCCAAAAAGGCCAAGGGCATGATACAAGTCGCGAGCAGGGCCAAAGATCACTGTCCTGGGTGTGAATTCTGCTGCTGTTTTTATCATCAAAAACCGAATCTTGCCTATATTTTGCGCGATCTCTAATCTTTGCCGAGAGCGATCACATTGAGGCACCATTTTATGCTGCCCTTGCGCGTAAGTTATATGGTTATAATAGGTTCACTTTATTATTGCTGTTTCAGGTCCGAATATGTCATCTCTACCCAATGTCGACCCTCAGGAAATCGCCAAGTTTGAAAGTATGGCCGCCAGTTGGTGGGATCCTGCCGGTGAATTCAAACCGCTGCATGAACTCAACCCTCTGCGCCTTAATTATATAGACGCCCAATCCGGCGGTATCTTTGACAAGCTGGTACTGGATGTCGGCTGCGGCGGTGGCATTTTGTCAGAGAGCATGGCCCGCATCGGCGCTAAGGTCACCGGGCTGGATATGGGCTTTGAGCCGTTGGAAGTCGCCAGGCTGCATGCACTCGAAGCAGGCGTCAGCATAGACTACCTGCAGGAAACCGCCGAAGTGCATGCCCAGAATCATCAGGGACATTACGATACAGTTACCTGTATGGAGATGCTCGAGCATGTACCGGATCCGCAATCTGTGATCCAGGCTTGTTGCGATATGGTCAAGCCCGGAGGTTGGGTATTCTTCTCCACCATTAACCGCAACATCATGTCTTGGGTACAAACCATACTCGGTGCCGAGTATGTGCTGAAAATGCTACCTGCCGGTACCCACGATCACAGCAAATTTATCCGTCCGTCCGAGTTGATCGCCATGGCGGAACACACCGAACTGTTGTGCCGTGACGCGCTGGGCATAAAATACAACCCCTTGAGTGGCGTATTCAGTTACACCAAGAGCGTTGAAGTTAACTACATGATTGCCTGCCAACGCCAGGACTGATGCCATGACGCCTAAGCTGCCGTTTCAAGGGATTCTGTTCGACTTGGATGGGACTCTGGTGGATACCGCCGAGGATCTAACCGAAGCGCTGGCCTTGGCGCTGGCATCCCATGGCGTCTCGATAGAGGATAAGCGTAAACTTCTGCGTACTCTGGCCTCTCACGGCTCGCTTGCCATGGTGCAAGCCGCCGTGCCCCAAGCCTCAGCAAAGGAGCAGGAGCATATCCGGCAAGCGATGCTCAGGGAATATGATGAGGTCAACGGCCAAAAAGCCTGTTTGTTTGAAGGCATAGAAGCCTTGCTGGACAGTGCCCTATCAAGAGCCTTGCCGTTGGGTATTGTCACCAATAAACCGGCGCGTTTTACCCGCCCCTTATTAGAGCGCATGGGACTGCTTAAACGCTTTGATGCTGTGGTCAGTGCCGATACCACCCTCTATCGTAAGCCCCACCCTGCTCCTATGTTACTGGGAGCTCAGCAACTTAACTGCGCTCCCGAACGTATTCTCTATCTTGGCGATGCCGAGCGCGACATAGTCGCGGCGCAGGCGGTCAATATGCCCTCAGCCATCGCCCTATGGGGATATCTGGCGGCCGAGGATAAACCGGCGGAATGGGGTGCCGATTGGCAGTTAAATCATCCACAGGCAGTGATGTCGCTGCCATTGTGGTAAGTCACTCGTTCACTTTCCCCATAATCCTTTGGAATAATCGGCCTCAAAAAAGCCCTTGCACCACAAGCGACACCATGATAGCAAGCCGACAAAGATCACAGATTGACGTTTATTTTGGCAGTCGCTCACTTTGCTCACGTTTGCCGCTTTTTTGAGCTCGCCATCGGTTTGCGCCAGAAGGGGTGCCACTTTGACTTTTGATATCCTCAAGATATCCACAAGATATGCCCAAAACACAGACTTGCAAAAGTTCACTCACCTCACTATCTTGTTACTCAAGATCTAGAACAACACCATATCTAGTGTATTGGTCGCAATCGAACATACTAGTCATGCACTGAAATCTTCCAGTTAACAGAACCCTCTCGGGCTGTCTTCGTTAACTGTTCGGTTGATTGTTTTACTTTACATGGAAAGGTTCAATGGTGCGGGCGTACCATTGTCACTGATATTACAACCAAGGCCTATCTTCAATGAATAGCACTATGACAGTTACCAAACGCAGTGGCGCACGAGAAATTATCGATCTCGACAAGATCCACCGTGTTATCACCTGGGCAGCCAAAGGATTAAACAACGTCTCGGTCTCCGAGGTAGAGTTACGTTCTCATCTGCAGTTTTATGATGGTATTCCCACAGAAGCCATCCATGAAACCATTATCAAGGCCGCCGCCGACCTGATCTCTCCCGAATCTCCGGACTATCAGTTCCTGGCAGCTCGCCTTGCTATTTTTCATTTGCGTAAGAAGGCCTTTGGTCAGTTTGAGCCGCCAAAACTGGCTGATCATGTCAGCAAGTTGGTTGCCATGGGCAAGTACGACAAGCATCTGTTGGAAGACTACAGCCGTGAAGAACTGGATGTACTCGACAGCTATATCGACCACTGGCGCGACATGAACTTCTCCTATGCTGCCGTCAAACAGCTGGAAGGCAAGTATCTGGTACAAAACCGTGTGACTCATGAAGTCTACGAAAGTGCCCAGTTCCTCTACATTCTGGTAGCCGCTTGCCTGTTTGCCCGTTATCCGAAGGAAACCCGGCTACAGTATGTCAAAGACTTCTATGATGCGGTTTCTACCTTCAAGATCTCTTTGCCGACGCCTATCATGTCCGGTGTGCGTACGCCGACCCGTCAGTTCAGCTCTTGCGTGCTGATCGAGTGTGACGACAGCCTGGATTCTATCAATGCCACGGCCTCATCCATCGTCAAATATGTCAGCCAGAGAGCAGGTATCGGTGTGAATGCCGGCCGTATTCGCGCCCTTGGCAGCCCGATTCGTGGCGGCGAAGCCTTCCACACAGGTTGTTTGCCTTTTTACAAGTATTTCCAGACTGCGGTGAAATCCTGCTCCCAAGGCGGCGTTCGCGGCGGTGCTGCAACCCTGTTCTACCCTATCTGGCACCTGGAAGTTGAATCGCTGCTGGTACTGAAAAACAACCGTGGTGTTGAAGACAACCGTATCCGTCACCTGGACTATGGCGTTCAGATCAACAAGCTGATGTATCAGCGGATGATCAAGGGGCAAAATATCACTCTGTTCAGCCCATCGGACGTTCCCGGCCTGTATGACGCCTTCTTTGCCGATCAGGACGAATTCGAGCGTCTGTATGAACAATATGAACAGGACCCGAGCATTCGCAAGAAGACCCTAAAAGCGGTCGAGCTCTTCTCGCTGATGATGCAGGAGCGTGCTTCCACCGGCCGTATCTATGTACAGAACGTGGATCACTGTAACACCCACAGCCCCTTCAACGCCGAAGTGGCCCCAGTGCGTCAATCCAACCTGTGCCTTGAGATTGCCCTGCCAACCAAGCCACTGAACAATATTGACGATCCCAATGGCGAAATCGCCCTTTGTACTCTGTCGGCGCTCAACCTGGGTGCGATAAACGACTTGGGCGAACTGGAAGGCCTTGCCGATTTGGCCGTGCGCGCCCTGGATAACCTGCTGGACTACCAGGACTACCCAATTCCCGCAGCCAAGACGGCATCGATGAACCGCCGCACTCTGGGTATCGGGGTCATCAACTTCGCCAACTATCTGGCCAAGAACGGCGTGAAATACTCTGATGGCAGCGCCAACGGCCTGACTCACAGAACATTTGAAGCCATACAGTACTACCTGCTCAAGGCCTCGATGAATCTGGCCAAAGAGCTGGGTGCTTGCCCGCTGTTCCATGAGACCACTTATTCTCAGGGGATCATGCCGGTAGATACCTACAAGCGGGATCTGGACAAGATTTGTGATGAGCCGCTGCACCTGGATTGGGATGCCCTGCGTCACGATATCAAGCAGCATGGCCTGCGTAACTCGACTCTGTCGGCACTGATGCCATCCGAGACCTCTTCGCAGATCTCCAACGCCACCAATGGTATTGAGCCTCCACGCGGCCTTATCAGCGTCAAGGCCAGTAAAGATGGCCAGCTCAAACAAGTGGTGCCCGATTTTGATGAGCTCAAGGAGAAGTACGAGCTGCTGTGGCAGATGCCCAGCAACGACGGTTACCTGCAGTTGGTGGGTATTATGCAGAAGTTTGTCGATCAGGCGATTTCGGCCAATACCAACTATGACCCATCCAAGTTTGAAAGTAACAAGGTTCCGATGAAGCTGCTGCTCAAGGATCTGTTGACCGCCTACAAACTCGGGGTCAAAACCCTTTACTACCACAACACCCGGGACGGTGCTTCCGACAAATTCGATGACATTACCAGCATCGAGAAGGAAGACGACGGTTGTGCCGGCGGCGCCTGCAAGATTTAAGCAGGATTAAGTAACAAGTTCGGGGCCCAGGTGGCCCCGTTGTTTGGAAAGAGTAGATCATGGCTTATTCAATTTTTTGTCAAACCCCCAACGATGCCACCCGCGAACCTATGTTTCTCGGTCAAGCGGTTAACGTGGCCCGTTACGATCAACAGAAGTACGAAGTATTCGAGAAACTGATCGAAAAGCAGTTGTCTTTCTTCTGGCGCCCGGAAGAAGTGGATGTCAGCCGCGACAAAATCGATTTTGGCGCCCTGCCGGATCATGAAAAGCATATCTTCCTCTCCAACCTCAAGTACCAAACCCTGTTGGACTCGATTCAGGGCCGCAGCCCCAATGTGGCTTTCCTGCCGCTGGTGTCCCTGCCCGAGCTGGAAACCTGGATTGAAACCTGGTCCTTCTCCGAGACCATTCACAGCCGTTCCTACACTCATATCATCCGCAATATTGTCAACGACCCATCCGTGGTGTTCGATGACATAGTGGTCAATGAGGAGATCCTCAAGCGCGCCGGCGATATTGCCGAGTATTATGACCGCCTTATCGAGCTGACCCAGCTGTATCACCTGCATGGTGAAGGCAAGTTCGACGTCAACGGTCGCACCCTTGAAGTCACTACCCGCACCATCAAAAAAGCCCTCTATCTGTGCATGATGTCGGTCAATGCGCTCGAAGCGATACGTTTTTACGTCAGCTTCGCCTGCTCCTTTGCCTTTGCCGAGCGCAAACTGATGGAAGGCAACGCCAAAATCATTCGCCTGATCGCCCGCGATGAAGCTTTACACCTGAACTCAACCCAGCACATTATCAACCTGATGCAGGGCGGCAAGGATGACCCTGAGATGGGTGAAATCGCCAAAGAGTGCCAGCAGGAAGCTTACGATCTGTTCCTGCGCGCAGCCGAGCAGGAAAAAGCCTGGGCCAAGTACCTGTTCAAGGATGGCTCCATGATAGGCCTGAACGAAACCATTCTCTGCCAATATGTGGAGTTCATTACCAATCAGAGAATGAAGGCGGTTAACCTGGGCGCACCATACAGTGAGCAGAGCGATCCCCTGCCCTGGATGAAAAACTGGCTGGAGAGCGATGCCGTACAAGTCGCGCCTCAGGAAGTGGAAGTATCATCCTATTTGGTCGGCCAGATAGATTCGGCTGTCGATGACGATGAGTTCTCCGACTTTGACCTTTAACAAAGCCCCTATCGTGCTGCTGCGCGGAGAGCCCTTGCTGCTGTATACCACAGAGCACAGGACTCTACTGGCAGCGCTCGAAGCCCGTAAGGTGAGCATTTTTTCCGAGTGCCGCAGCGGGTTTTGCGGCGCCTGCAAGACCCGGATGCGCAGTGGTTCGGTCACTTACCTGACCACGCCATTGGCCGAGTTAAAGGCGGATGAATGCCTGCCCTGCTGCTGTGTGCCTACGGAAGATCTGGACTTGGACCTCTCCAGCGAAGGCGCCGACATGCCGCTGCTGCGGGTTAAACACTTGGCCTGACACAAGCGCAAAAAACACCGTCAATGGCAGATCTCCTACAGTCAAACAAGCGTTTTTTCGTTGTAAATCCTGCCTGACTCCGGTACTCTGCCGGACTTATGAAATCAGACTCAAGTTATTCATTCAAAAGTCTTTATTGCGCTTTTGACCGCTACCCTCTGCCCAAAGGCGCTTCGACCCATATACGTTATATGGCGTCAACCCTGTTTGCCTTCCAGTCCCCCGGTATGCTCTATCTGCAAGGTGATCCCCAGATGCCTTCCTGGCAGAAAGAAACCCTGTCACTCGGCAGCAATCCCAGCGAGGTAAGCAGTGAGGTCAGTATCGTCAGGCACCAGCTAAACCCAGGCTCGGGCAATAACGTACTTGCCAAGGCGCTGGACTATGCCAATCAGCTTGGGGCGCTGCTCAGGCAAAATCGCGATACCCTGACATTGGCGCAGTTTCGTGATCCCTGGGCGGGGGTGCCTTTGCTGGATCATCGCAAGGACAATCCAGCGCTCAAGCTAGTTTATGAGGTCAATGCCCTGCCCAGCATAGAGCTGCCTATTCACCTGTCGCTGCCGCGAAAAACCCTGGCCAAAATCAGCGCCTGGGAGCAGCGTTGCCTGGATGGTGCCGATCTGATTGTGACCCCATCAAGAATCACGGCTGCCGGCCTTGAAAAACGCACTACCACTCCAGTAGTCTATCTGCCAAACGGCGCCGAGTTGCCGCCTGCCGAGCCATTGAGGCAAGCACAGGATGCGAGGCTACCCAGGCTCATCTATTTTGGTGCCGCCCAGCGCTGGCAGGGGCTTAAGGATCTACTCAAAGCCTTTGCCTTGGTGCGCCAGCAGTTGGAGGTCGAATTGGATCTCTGCCTTTCTCTCGAAAATCGCCAGGCACGGCAGGTAAAGGCCTGGCTCAAGTCCATGGAACTGGAAGATTATGTTTCACTGCATTTCGGGCTGGACCAAGCCAGTCTCAGGCAAAAAATCCAAGCCGCGAGCGCGTCTTTGGCGCCGCTCACGCCCTGCAGGCGCAACATGCTTCAGGGATGCTGCCCTTTGAAAGTGCTCGAATCCATGGCTTGTGGCACCGCAGTTATCGCCTCGGATCTACCGGTCATTCGTGAACTAGTAACCCATGAAGAGCATGGGCTCTTGGTTCCCCCCTCCAGGCCCTCCGAGCTCGCCAGAGCCTGTATTGAACTGCTCAGTCAACCGGCCAAGGCCAAAGATTTGGGACTCAAGGGCCAACAAAGGGTGACAGAGCAATTCCAATGGCAACAGATCTGCGCTCAGCTCAGCGACTTGTATCACCAGCTGAGCCAAGGCCCCATGCAAGCTAGCGCTTAATCGCTAGCCGTTTAATAGCACCTGTTTAATGTCAAGGAAACGATATGGAAACAGCCATAAACCCTTTTAACGCCCCGCTTCACTACTGGCGAATGCGCAAAGTGTTCAAGCAGTTAACCCCGGCGGAGCAGGAATTTATCCGCACCAAGAAGTTGGATGCGACCCATTCGACCCAGCACTGGTTACTGTTTCTCAAGCGTCTGACCCGATTGGATCGTATGGGCAGCCCATTGAGACGCCAGTTTCGCCGCAGCCGCAATTGGTTGATAGGTTTCACTGTTGTCAGCATATTCCTGCCCGTGCCTCACCTGGTGGTGTATACCCTGGTAGGGTTGACCCTGGCCTCGATATTACTGCTTCACAGCTGCAACAATATGGACGTCAACGACAATGTGCGCACCGGCCTTATCAAGTTAATGCAAGTATTGGCGATGGAGACCAACAGCGTGCAGCTGAAACTGGATCTCGACTCCATACACAAGCGTAAGCCGGCCCGAACCGAAAAGCCTGAGAAAAATACCCAACTGGCCTACTTTGAAGTGCCACTGTTGCAATTCAGGGCCAAACTCAAAGACGGCAATGAGCTGCAACTGCGGGTGGATGATGTTATCTGTCGTCGTAAACGCACCCGTCGCAACGCCCGAGGCAAAGTCAAAACCAAGATCAAGTACAAGGGACGGCGCAGCATTCGCAGCAGCCTGACGCTGAATGCTGAATATTATCATCTACGCCAGGGTAAACTGGCACCAACGAGCAAGGCACAGACTCAAAACGGCATCACCAAGGTGAAATCCAACTCCACCTTTAAATTTATCGGTGAGTCACGTTTGATGGATGCCGAGAATATTCTCAGAACCATCGCCAAGTCCTATCAACAGACCAGTATTCGAGCCAGGGGATAATATGAGTCAGTGTCAGCTAAAAGTCGGTTTTTTCACCCTAAGCCCTTGCGGCCAACCTGCCGTTGGCAGTTGCAGTGAGTGCCAAGCCAGTGTCTGCGAGCATCATCTGGATCCCAAAACCTGTCTGTGTTTTCAGTGCGCCGCCAAGCCATTGAAGGTCGGCAAGGAAGTCTATGAAGATCCACACTCAGGCACCAAGTATGAGCAATTGAGCCTACAAGGCGTTAAACCAGAGGATCCGCTTGCCGGTTTCGCCCTCAAGCAATTGTATCTCGGTAGTGCCTGGTACCAACTGCACACCAAACACGGCAGTTACAATAAAGAGTTTGATGCCGAAGACTTTGCCGCTTTTGAGCTCCCTGTCGACGAAGATGATCAGCAGTTGCCGGATTACGAGTATCGGGATATCTATGACAGCTAACCCCAGGCTACTGTGGCTGACTCAACACTACCCACCTGCCAAAGGCGGCATGGCACTATCCTGCGATAGACTGGTGCGCCATTTGCGGCGGCTCGGGGTACATATCACCCTTTATCATTTGCGCTCCGGCGGCTTGGAAAAGGAGACCGGCTATTTTGCCGAGCAGGGTTGTGATCACAGCTTCCCCATGGGTACAAACCCGGCGCACTCGCTCAATCTTCTGTGGCACAAGCTGGAAGGTGAATATGATGCTGTCGTTGTCTATGGCTATCCCTTCTCCATGCATGCCGGGCGGGTCTTTGCCGCCTGGCTTGGGCTACCGCTCATCACATTGCTGCGCGGCAACGACTTCGACTTGAGTATTCTCGATCATCGTCGCTATCAAGTGCTGCAGGATACGCTGCAAGCCAGCGCGCTGGTATTGACCGTCAGCGCCGACAAGGCAAAACGTGTCAAAGCCCTGTGGCCGCAAGTCAGAGTGCACAACATGAGTAATGGCCTGGATAGCGAACGTTGGCAACCATTGCCGCTGGATAAAGAGCAAGCCAAAGCCTGGCGTTCCAATAACCTGGAAAATCCCAGTCAGCCTGTGATTGGACTTTTCGGTCATTTGAAAGAGAAAAAAGGTTTGGCCTTTTTTATCGAGACCTTCAAACGCAGCCCCTTGGTACACAGCTGCCATCTGTTGTTGATTGGCGAGCTGGATGAAAGCGCAGCCGAGCTATTGCAAACCCTGCCCGAGGGCAGTTACACCCTGGAGCCGTTTCTTGACAGGTATCAACTGATAAGCCGTTATCTGGTATGCGACCTTATCGCCATTCCCTCTTTCTATGAGGGAACCCCCAATGTGCTGCTGGAGGCGGCGGCGCTTAACATCCCTGTGCTCGGCGCCTGCTGTGGCGGTATGGCCGATCTTATCTTCGACAGCCTGCATGAGCGCGAAAAGCATGTCTTTGATGGCCGTTTGACTGACAGTAATGCAGCAAATAATCTCCGCGGCCAAACGGACTCAGGTTATCTGTTTCATCCAACTTCGGCGGAATCGCTTTTGGATGCGTTGGTGCGTTGGCAAACCGATACGGCTTCGATTCGCGCCGCCAAGAGCCAGGCCTTGTACCAAACGGTACTGAGTCAGTGCAGCGCCGAGGCTGAAGCCGAGCGCTATTTTTCTGTCATCAAGTCTCTGGTCGCTCAAACGGCGAGTCACTGATGCTTATCTATTACGCCCCCGGCGGCGGACTCGGGCACTTGAGCCGGGCACTTAAAGTGCTCGGCTTTATCAAGGCGCAGCAAGCGTTGGTGATCACAAGTCCACTGCCGTTAGCGGTCGACACGCTGTTACCAAAGGGCATTCAACACATAAGTCTGCCTACCAGGCTTCAAAGCCGAGCCGAACTCAGCGCTTGGCTCAAGCAGTTACTGGCATCGCTCAACAAGCAACAAGCGTGTCGGCTCATGCTGATAGATGCCTTTCCCGGGGGCATTTGGGGCGAGCTTGGTGATCTCCCCTTGCCTGGCAAACTTGTCTATATCGCCAGATTGCTCAACTGGAATGTCTATCGCCAGCGTATTGCCCATATTCCCCATTTTCAGCAAATCTGGTTTTGTGAATGGCCGACCCCGGAGCAAGAGCTGGCGCTCTCCAATCAAACGGGCCAACGCTTCTGGCTGCCGTTACTCGGCGAAGACAAGTCCCAAGATGCAACCCCAAAGGGTCTTGAGAAGCCTAAACAGACTCTGGTGATCCACTCGGGAAGCCTTGCCGAGCAGGCTATGCTGCTTGAACACGCCGCAAAGGCGGGAGAAGCGATAGATATTATTGCGCCGCCGCGCCCAAGCGCCGATGCAGGCTTTAACCCCCTTGATGGCAAACCCCTTGATAAGCGTGCTCTGAGCGACTTCAACAACTGCAACAACAAAGAGCACAAACCTGGATTAACCCGGCTGCAGCTGTACCCGGCCTCAGATATTGGCTGGCAGTATCAAAGGGTTATCTGTGGCGGCGGCTTCAACCTGGTGAGCGAATATATCCTGCATCCAGGCGCCCTCTTCGTGCCCCTGACCCGGGCGCTGGATCTGCAGCATTTGCGTATCGACCGCGGCTTGGGCGGTTTTTTACCGCCGCCCGGGTTGAGCTCAATACCGAAAGATATCCTCAAGCGGCTTTGAAACGCTCATTTAGTGTTGAAAGCTTGTCACTCAAGGCTGTGACTCGGCTATCCGGGCGTGAATACGGTTGACCTCCAGCAAAGCCGCACTGCCGTACCAGGCTTTAAGTTCCATAATAAGGCTACCGGCCTGAACCGCAGGATCGCTGGCCGTCAAGGCTTCAGCCTCAGCCAGACTGGCGACATCAAAGATATAAATCCCCCGCCACTCGCCGCCATTGATAAAGGGCCCGGCTAACACGAGTTTGCCCTCATGCGCCAAACGCTGAATATGGCTCATGTGCGCTCTTTGAAGCTCGGCGCGCTGTTCTTTGCTGCCACTTCGATTGGGACCCGCCTTTAAAAACGCCATCACATAAGGTTTCATACCATATTTATCGGCACCGAGTGCATGGGCCAGCGCCTTATCATAAGCAGGCGTTTCAACGGATACCGGATTATCTGAACCAGCAGCCGTTGCCACTAAACTCAAGCCGGTCAACAGCGCCAGCGCGCAGCAACTCGCCATGGTAGTTTTCATCATTGCTATCTCCCCAACCCGATGCCCTTGTATGTCCGCTTTTCGACAATAAGGTTATAAATAAAGCAAAAAAATCCCCACCGTGGCGGGGAGTTAAGCTAAGTAATCCGACTTTGACAGGCCTCGGCATGCCTTCAGTCTGATGCCTTGAACGTGCAAGCCAGTCTCTACAAAAGAGAAGGCCAAGAGGACTTATTCGCACCTTCCCTAAACCCGGATAGAGACTAGATCCGCATCGCCAATTCTGCACCCTGACGAATGGCGCGTTTGGCATCCAACTCGGCAGCGACATCAACGCCGCCAATGAGGTGCATTGGCAAGCCGCACTCTTCCAGTTCCGGCAACAGCACTCGGTTGGATTCCTGACCTGCGCAGATCACCACAGTATCCACAGGCAGCAGCTGCGGCTTGTCATCAATCAGTATATGCAATCCCTGGTCATCAAAGCGCTCATAGCTGACCCCACTGAGCTCTGTCACCTTGTGCTGCTTAAGCACCATGCGATGGATCCAGCCCGTGGTCTTACCTAAGCCTTTACCCAGCTTGCTCTTCTTGCGTTGCAACAAATACAGCTCTCTGGCCGGGGCATGCGCCTGGGCTTGTTTGGCCAGTCCGCCACGCTCGGCGTAACTTGTGTCTATCCCCCACTGACGATACCAGCGCTCCGGCTCCAGCGTGCTGGACTCCTGCTCGCCGAGGAAATGCGCCAAGTCAAAACCTATGCCACCGGCGCCGATAAGTGCCACCCGCTGGCCGACTTCCACCTCGCCCCGCAGCACCTGTTGATAACTGACCACCTTGGGAGAATCAAACCCGGGCAAGTTGAGCGCTCTTGGTACAACACCACTGGCGACCACCAACTCATCAAAAGCCTCATCCCTGAGCACAGAGGCGTTGAGCGGCGTATTCAAACGCAGGTCCACCTTAAAATGTGCGAGGCGATTCTTAAAATAACGTATGGTTTCGTTGAATTCCTCTTTGCCGGGGATCTTGCGCGCCAGGTTAAACTGACCACCGACTTCGTCTCGGGCTTCAAACAAGGTCACCTTGTGCCCCCGCTCAGCGGCGTAGACGGCAAACGCCATCCCAGCCGGGCCCGCGCCCATCACAGCCAGGCGTTTGGGTGACTCAGTCTTGGGGAAATTAATCTCTGTCTCATAGCAGGCTCTTGGATTAACCAGGCAAGTAGCACGCTTGAGCGAAAAGGTATGATCGAGACAAGCCTGATTACAGCCGATGCAGGTATTGATGGCTTCGCTTTGATTGGCCGCGGCTTTGTTGACAAACTCAGGATCAGCCAGGAAAGGCCTGGCCATAGACACCATATCCGCCTGCCCCGAGGCGAGGATCTGCTCGGCTATCTCAGGCGTATTGATCCTGTTGGTGGCCACCAAAGGAACACTGAGTTCTTTTTTCAAACGTTCAGTGACCCATGCAAAGGCGCCTCTGGGTACGCTGGTAGCTATGGTCGGGATCCTGGCCTCATGCCAACCTATGCCGGTATTGATGATAGTGACACCGGCTTGTTCCAGCGCTTTGCCGAGCTCAATGACCTCCTCAAGGCTTGAGCCCTTGTCGACCAGATCCAACATAGACAGACGAAAGATAATGATGAACTCGGGCCCAACCTTGGCGCGGATGGCGCGAACAATTTCCAGTGGCAAGCGAATACGGTTTGCAAAACTGCCGCCGTACTCATCGCTGCGCTGATTGACCCGCTCACAGATGAACTGATTGATGAGATAGCCCTCAGAGCCCATCACTTCCACGCCATCATAACCGGCCCGTTTGGCCAATTCGGCAGAGGTGGCATAATCCTTTATGGTGCCGCGGATTTGCCGCAAAGACATGGCTCTCGGCGTAAATGGGGTAATGGGCGATTTGACCTTGCTCGGTGCCAGCGAAAAAGGATGATAGCCATAACGGCCGGCATGAAGGATCTGCATACAGATCTTGGCGCCGCCCTCATGCACGGCGCGGGTAACGATTTGGTGTTTGCCCACTTGCCAGGGAAAGCTCAACTGACAGGCGTTGGGGGCCAAACGGCCGCGAAAGTTTGGCGCTATGCCGCCGGTGACAATCAAACCCACACCACCCAGCGCCCGCTCCTTGTAGAAGTGTGCCAGTTTCTCAAAACCGCCCTTTTCTTCTTCCAACCCGGTATGCATGGAACCCATGAGTACCCGGTTTCTCAGCTGGGTAAACCCCAGATCCAAGGGTTCTAATAAATGAGGAAAGCCCGACATTAAAACATCCTTTTTAAACAAGTGATTTAAATCAGCATAACCTGAGCCGCCATCAAGCTCAACATAAAGCATGCATTGCGATCTCCCTTCGGCTAAGCCGGTAAAAGCACGCGTATAAAATCACTTACAAATGTGTTTTCCCGTTGCTGTTATTTTCAGTTAGCATTAGCAGAATGCATGGAAAAATGGAGTGGCTATGTCCGCAAAACCCCTGACAACCAAGAATACCCTGATGTTGATCTGGAATGTGATCAACTTCATTCGCAAGCTGGTGTTGAACCTAGTGTTCTTCCCGCTGTTCTTTATCGCTTTGATAGCCGTGGTCATCGCCATGGTCAGCAGTGATGAAATCCAAGTTGAAGATGGCTCGGCGCTGGTATTGAACCTGGCCGGCGGCATAGTGGATCAAAAGCGCCAGATTGACCCGTTCGAGGCGATGTTAAGCCAAGGCAAAGGGCCTGATGCAAACGGTGAAATCTTATTGAGCGAAGTGCTTTATACCATTAACAGCGCTACCAATGACAAGCGGATCAAGGCCCTGGTGTTGGATCTATCCGAACTGCAATATGGCGGCCTGAGTAAGCTGAGCGCCATAGGCCAGGCGCTCAACGAATTCAAAGACAGTGGTAAGCCTGTGGTCGCCATAGGTAACTACTATGATCAGAACCAGTATTTCCTGGCGAGTTTTGCCAATACTGTCTACCTCAACCCTGAGGGCATGGTGGCGGTAGATGGCCTGAGTCGTTATCGTCAATACTATAAGTCAGCGCTGGATAAGTTAAAAATCAAGGCGCACATTTTCCGTGTCGGCACTTTCAAGTCAGCGGTCGAGCCTTTTATCCGTGACGATATGTCAGAAGCCGCCAAGGAGGCCAACTCTGCCCTGCTCAACGACATCTGGGGCAGTTACACAGAGACTGTCGCCGCCAATCGCGGCATAGACAAATCCAGCCTGGGCCTTAATGCCACGGCTTATTTGGCAGAGCTGGAACAAGCCGACGGCGATTCAGGCACCATGGCGGTTAACCTCAAGTGGGTCGATAAACTGGCCAGCGCCGAAGACTTCCGCTTGGCGATGTTGGAACTGGTAGGCAAAAGCAGTGAAGGCGATAGCTTCAAGCAAATCAGCTACTATGATTACGCCACGTTGATGGCACCGCTGCCCGAGCTGGTCCCCTCAGAAGAGATTGGCGTAATAGTGGCCAAGGGCAATATTCTCAACGGCAGCCAGCCGGCCGGCGACATTGGCGGCGAAAGTACCTCCGCCCTGCTGCGTAAGGCGCGCTTCGATGACACGATCAAGGCCGTAGTGCTGAGGGTCGATAGCCCCGGCGGCAGCGCCTTTGCTTCCGAGCAAATTCGTCAGGAAGTGCTGGCATTGAAGAAAGCCGGTAAGCCTGTGGTGGTCAGCATGAGCAGCATGGCAGCCTCCGGTGGTTACTGGATTTCGGCCAGCGCTGACTATATCTATGCCACTCCCACTACCCTGACCGGCTCCATCGGTATCTTCGGCATGATAACCACCTTCGAGGATTCCCTGTCTTCAATCGGTGTCAATACCGATGGAGTGGCCACCTCCGACTGGGCTGGTCTCTCGGTTACCCGGCCACTTTCCGATGGTGTCAAGGCGGTGATCCAGCGCCATATCGAGCGTGGCTACAAAGACTTTATCTCACTGGTCGCCAACGAGCGCAATATGACACTCGAGCAGGTGGATAAGATTGCCCAAGGCCGCGTCTGGTCCGGCAAGAAAGCTCTGGAGCTAGGCTTGGTGGATGAACTAGGCGATCTTGATAACGCCATTGCCAAGGCCGCCGAACTGGCAGGGCTGGATAAGTTCGACAGCCGAGTGATAGAGCAAGAGCTGACACCTGAGCAACTCTTCATTCAGGAGATGTTTGCTAGTGTTTCCGCTTATCTGCCTCAAAGTGTCAAGCAGTCCAGCGTACTGGAAAAATTGCTGACTCAGTGGAGCAAAGTGCTGGAAGAATTTGCCGCCTTTGATGACCCTAACGGTGTCTATCTCTACTGTGATAACTGTAGTTATTGATAGCCTATCTCTGTAAGCCCGGCGAGCCGGGCTTTTTTACGCCTTATGCTGAGGAGCTTGATTTGCTATACTCCCGCCTCTGTTTTGCCCCAGAGATAAATAAAGCCAGATTATGAGCAAAAGAAAGTCCATCTATGTCGCATACACGGGCGGCACCATAGGGATGCAAAAAACCAGCAACGGCTTTGCCCCTGTTGCCGGTTTCCTGACCGAATGCGTCAACTCCATGCCGGAATTTTTCCATGAAGAGATGCCGACATTCGTTATCCAGGAATACAGTCCGCTGATAGACTCTTCCAACATGGCTCCCAGCCACTGGCAGATGATAGCTGACGACATTCAAGCCAACTACGACAAATATGATGGCTTTGTCATTCTTCACGGCACGGACACCATGGCATTTACCGCCTCGGCACTGTCTTTTATGCTGCAAGATCTCGGTAAGCCGGTTATCGTCACTGGCTCGCAAATACCACTGGCGCAGTTGCGCTCAGATGGCCAGACTAATCTACTCAATGCCTTGTATATCGCCGCCAACTATCCGGTTGCCGAGGTTTGCCTATTTTTCAACAATAAGTTGTTCCGGGGTAACCGTACCACCAAGGCTCATGCCGATGGCTTCGATGCCTTTGCTTCGCCGAATTTCCCCCTATTGCTGGAAGCCGGGATCAAAATTCGTCTGCGCGCCGGTAAAATTGCCCCGGCTTGCGATAAACCATTAAAGGTTGCATCCATCACCCCCCATCCCATAGGTGTGGTCACCCTGTATCCAGGGATCTCCACCGAGGTGTTCAACAACATATTGCAGCAACCGGTAAAAGCATTGATATTACTGACCTATGGTGTCGGTAATGCACCGCAGGATCCTGCCTTGTTGGAAACTCTCAAGCGAGCCAACGACAAGGGCACTGTACTTATCAATTTGACCCAGTGTTTACAGGGAAAGGTCAATATGGGCGGTTATGCCACCGGCAACGCCTTGGCGAAGGCCGGCGTCATCAGTGGCGCCGATATGACCACCGAAGCCGCCTTGACCAAGTTACATTACCTCTTGTCTCAAGGGTTAGATGTCGAAGAGATAAGACGGCAGATGCAACAAAACCTCTGTGGTGAACTCACTGCAGATTGAATTTAATTGATAGCAAAAAGCCCTGTTTATACAGGGCTTTTTATGTTTAGAATCCAGAGAATTAATTAAAGATCAGATTCTTTGAATTCAGCAATGCTCTCACCGCGAAACTGTTTTTTCAGCTGCGCTTTGGACAGCTCGTTGATCTGGCCACCGGCGCCTATAGTGAAGTGCTCGGTTTGTTCCATACGCCTGGCTTGATACAGCATCACCAGTTGCAGGGTGTTTTCCCGCTGCTCCTCGGTCAGCACAGTGCCATCTTCCCACTTACCTATCTCGGCGGCGCTGCGCAGTCTTTCATAGACCTCAACCGGCATCTCTTCAATCACTTTATTGATATCTGTCATACACTTTTCCGCTTGTGCAAAATAATACGTACCCGGGTTATCAGATAGCCCACGAAACCGAGCGTAAAGCAGACGGCACCGGCAATGGCGCGATAACCTTCGGCGACTTCCCCACCCCAGAACCAGATAACCACCCCGGCGATAAACAGGGTCAAAGCCAGAAAGCTCTGATTCATCAGTTTGGTCGACTGCTGAATATGGCTGATCCTCGACAGCGACTCGGTGTTGGGGCCCAGCTTGGAACTGCAGTGTGGGCAACTGGGTGCCTTACTGGAGATCCGCTTGCGGCATAAAGGGCATTCAACCAGTGCCATAGCGGCTCCTTACCTGAGTTTATCCACTACGGCCAGCATGGCGGTCAAAGAAGCTTCACCCAGGTACAAGCAGCGCTCCGGGGACCAGCCCACCAGCGGATCGGCCAGATTATCATTATCTTTAAATGGCATTTCCAAGGTGTTTGACAGGCAGTTGAAGGTTTCACCGACCCAGTTGGAACCTATGGTCAGGTTGGCCTTGCCGGGCTCGTCCTTTTCATAGCCATGTTCGGTTTGGAAATCCGGGCTAACCAGCAGTAGTGCCGAGGCAAATTCCTGTTGCAACTGAGTCAAACGCTCATCCCAACAAGGAATGCCTTCACAACCGGCCAAGAACACATAAGGCAGACCTTCATCACCATGAACATCATAGAAGAGATCGACACCGGTTTCTTTCATCTTCTGTACCACATGGTACACCTCTGGACTCTTCTCCAAGCTTGGCGTTTGCCACTCCCGGTTTAGGTTAACGCCGGCAGCATTGGTGCGCAAATGGCCGCGGGCGCTGCCATCTGGGTTCATGTTGGGTACAACATAGAAGTTGGCCTTATCCAGCAACTGTTTGGAGACAGGATCGTCCGAGTCCAACAAACGATACAACAAACCTTCCACCAGCCATTCGGCCATGGTTTCCCCCGGGTGCTGACGGGCAGTGATCCAGATGTTGCGCTTGCTGCTATCACCGTCACCGACCTTGACCAGGGTCAGATCGCGACCATCCAGGGTCAGCCCCAGGTGTTCCAGACTCACTTCAGGATGCACCTGCACTGCGCTGAGCAGATCCAAGTGGCGCTCATAACTATAAGGAGCAAAATAGGCTATCTGAATCGCATCGGCGTCCAATTCAACATTGATACTCAGTTTACCGTCTTCATATTTGGTGGGCAGACGGAACCAGTGCTGGCGATCATAGCTGGCAACTGCTTGGTAGTTTTCCCAGCCTTTGGGATAAGAGGCGCTGCCGGCGTTGATGATATTGAGGGTGTAACCGTTTCCTACCTGGCCTTCAAAACGGAAATTGAACCACTGGTAGAACTCTCCGCCCTGATCCGGGCGGATCGCCAGTCTGATGTCGTCCTTGTCATCCAAACTGATGACTTGAATATTACCACCATCAAAATTCGCGCTGATCCGCATGATGTTTTCCTTCATTGCTTTTATAGGGTGTGGAGCCGGATGGCTCGCGCAAGTGGACTATAGGATAAACCAAATTGGCCGCGCTTGAAAACGCGACCCAAAGCGATATTGCATACTGGAATAAAAGAGTGGTGAGATGTTGCATCTCACCAGAGGTTAAAGCTGTATCCTTGGCCGCGCACAGTATTGATAAGGCTTCGAGGTAATTGAGTCTGCTCCAGTTTGCGCCGAGTGTTGGAGATGTGCATATCGAGGTTACGATCAAACTGACCCAGTTCTTTTTTCAATACCCGCCGCTGTAACTCCTGTTTGGTAACCACTTGTCCCTTACGATCAAACAGATATTTGAACAAACGAAATTCTGTTTGAGTCAAGCACAGCTGCTGATCGGCGATGGCCACTGTGTTATCAGTCTCGTCAAACTGGATATGCTTGTTAAACGTCAGTTCGGCAGTTTCCTGTTCCTTGCAGATATTAATCCGTCGTATGAGTGCTTGAATACGGACCAAGAGCTCTTTAACACTGAATGGTTTACTCAGGAAATCGTCTGCCCCCAGTTCATAGCCTTTAATCCTTTCCTCTTCATTGTCTATGGCTGAAATTACTATGACAGGCGTTTTGTCCTTACGGGCAAGCAACATCTCAAAACCATTGAGTTTGGGCATCATTAAGTCGAGCAAAATAACATCCGGAGTAAAGGTGTCCAGTCTCATCAACGCATCCAAACCATCAGTAGCGGCTACTACATAATGTCCCTCGCTCTCCAGAGTTTCTTTAAGTAAGTCCCTGAACTCCAGGTCATCATCCACTAATAATATTTTCGTCATTTCCGTTAAATAATTCTCGAATAAGAACCATTACCATTTACGTTAACATGATTGCCCCGGATGAGCCAGTAAAATCCACCGCCAGTCATGATTGAGGTGCGCAGGATCACGCCCAAGGAACAACGAAAAAGGGACAGTGGGTCAAACTGTCCCTAAGGGTAAGAACGACTTGTTTAATGACTCCAACCCCGAGAGCCATACCACAGGGTGAACTCAGTTTATTGTTGGATAACGCTCTAATTATCTTGTATCAATTGACTGATGTACTTGACCGGGGCACTGCCATAGCTGAGAAAGCTTTCGTGGAACGCCTTGAGATCAAATGCCTTGCCTTGCTGCTGTTTGAGCTCCTCCCTGAGATCGTAAATTTCACGATATCCGGCGTAATAGCTGGTCAACTGTACCTGGCTCAGCGTTGCCCGGCGCCACTTACCTTCCGCCTCGGCTTGCTGTTGGAAGGCTTCTTCGGTCATCAGCTTGATTGCCTGCTCTTCAGTCATCCCCTTGACCTGAATGCTGTAGTCCAGAATGGTGTTGCATATCACCCTGAGGTTCCACTTGTAGTACATCAGCCACATTTCCGGCTCAAAGTTGCCATAGCCCTGTTCCAGCATCATACGCTCGGCGTAAACGGCCCAACCTTCGACCATGGCGCCATTGCCAAACAGGCTCTTGACCAGGCTCGGTGACTCATTGGAGTACACCAGCTGAGTGTAATGGCCGGGGATCGCCTCATGTATGTTCAGTACCTGCAATATCCAGTGGTTATACTCGCGCAAGTAACTTTCGGCCTGCTCGTCAGTCATGCCATCGAGGGGAGTCACGTTGTAATAGGTGTTGCCCCCCTTCTCATAAGGTCCGGGAGCACTGATGGAGGCTCCGGCAAAACCTCGCATATATTCTGGTGTTTCCCTGACCACCAAAGGCTTTTTCGGATCCAGAGTCACCAAGTCATGTTGATTGACAAACTTCACCAACTCGGGGATCTGCGCTCTCACCTCGGCCACAAAATCTTCCCGCTTAACATGCCGGGCCGAAAGCTTATCGATCAACTGCCTGATAGCCTTCTTCTCGTCTTGCGGCTTAGGCTCTTGGAAATACTTGCTCCAGAGCTTATCGGTAATTTTCGCCATTTCGCCCTGAACCCTGGCCTTATCGGCCAGCGCTTTTTCATAGAGGGCCTTGGCGCTCATACCGGCCTGAATATCGAAGGCAAACTTCTCCTCATAAAGTGCTTCTCCTATCCGAAAACTACGGCTGCCTTCGCGCTTAAGTTGCTGTTGCAGCTGTTTTAGAAACTGGATATGCCCTTCGATGGCTGCCACGGCATTAGCCAGTCTTTGCTTGAACAACGCCTTTTCATCAGCGTTCAAGCCGGAAGCGTCCACCTTGGCGAGCAGTTCATCGGACAATACCGTAAAGGCACCCTGATTTTGCATGATGGCCAACTCTGTGTGCTCCAGAGTGGGATTATTTATGTTTTGCTGCGCCGCCCGGTAATAGGCCGGCACATTTTCCAATCGTCCCAATACAGAGCGCAACCTTTGATCCAGAGGTGCAAAGTCCTCATTGATGATTTGCGCAAAGCCTCCAGCCACGTTGTAACTGGAAGGATCCCACTGCCAGGACTTAAAGCGCTTGATCTCCCACTCCATGCTGCCGAGAACATTTTCA
The DNA here is from genome assembly GCF_019670705.1 of Shewanella carassii. Classification (NCBI taxonomy): domain Bacteria; kingdom Pseudomonadati; phylum Pseudomonadota; class Gammaproteobacteria; order Alteromonadales; family Shewanellaceae; genus Shewanella; species Shewanella carassii. The sequence continues at coordinate 2,155,446 of NZ_AP024618.1, read as the reverse complement.
ATCAAGCGATAGTCAATCAGGTTGGCCGCTGTCAGCGCCGCAAAATCAAAGCTCGTCATCTTGGCTCGCTGCTGCTGAATAAAGTTCAGCGTCGCAGTGCGGCTGGTCGCATCCGGTACCAGGAGTTTGGCATCATACTGATGAAAGCCGTTATAGAGCGCCCAAGTCGGTGCAACTTGCCATAGCGAATCGATAAAGCTTTGACTGAATGCACTAAACGCTTGGTTCTGATCTTGTTTAACAACAGCAGAGAGGTTAGATGCCATCGCCTCGGGCGAGCCTTGGGTTTGACATGCAGACAGACCTGTCAGCGCCAGTGACACCGCCAGGCACAGGGTGAGTTTTTTCATATGATTTCCTTCCCGGCACCCGCGTGTTAAAAATTGAATTGTTATCGGTTTTTGGGTGCATAGTAGGCAAGTAAATCATGGACGCGGCGACTTTTCAGCAATTGTTGTTAAAAAGACATTCTTTGTTACAGAATGCGGCCTCGCTTAACCCCTTGGTTAATCGCTGAGTTGGCGCAACTTCCTTTCTGCGAAGGGTGAATAAAGCATCCTCGAAACAGTAACGCAAAAAATCGGCGTCATTAACATTAACCCTATCATCTATCTGCTTCGGGGGACGCCGCTAAAAAGTAACTGTTACCGCATCGGCACTACGGATTGCCTCACCATGGTAAACGGCTTCGATATTATTACCATCCGGATCAAGTACAAAGGCTGCATAATAACCGGGATGATAGTGACGCATCCCAGGGGCACCGTTATCCTTACCGCCATGAGCCAAGGCAGCAAGATAAAACTTATCCACCATACCCGGGTCTTTTGCCTGGAAGGCGATATGATGGCGCCCGGTAAGCTCGCCCAAGGCGGCAGCGCCATCTACTGCTGTAACCAGCAATTCATCAGCCCAGAAGTATCCCTCTCCCGAGCCACCAATGGGAATATCAAGAGTGGCCAACACGGCGTTATAAAAGTCATAACTGGCCTCAAGGTTACTTACAACCAATTGAATATGATCAATAAGACGCCCCTTATAAAGCGCTGTCATGAGAAGTACCTCCTTCAAAAGAAACCAAGGAATGATTTGCCCGGATGTGAATCGGCGTCAACAAACAACTTGTTTAAATATTCACCCACGCGCGAACCCCAAGGCTCATCCTGTGCAGATTAGCAATTGAGAAAACAGATATGCCTCGGCCACCAGCATAGGCTAGATCAGCGAAACTCAAAAAGGCTCGGCTTAAAGACCAAAGAATAAGCTTCCAGAAGATAAAATCATTGGACGCGCCGGAACACTCATCCCTTTCAACGAGTTCAGATATCAACGACGATGGAACTTCGCATCTTGATCGAGACACCACTGCGCCGTTGCGCTCTTATCCTCATTGGGTCGGCCGGTAAGAAGTTCACCATGTTCATTGATGAAATAGACAAACGCCTTGGCATCACCCAGTTCATCCCAGTAGAGCATAGCCTTATCAGCTTCCAAACCTTCACACGTTGTGATTTTTCCACCTACGGACTCGATATAGGCGCTACCCTTGATTTGGCTCAGGGGCGCTCCCGTACATTGGCTGTTGTCATAAAGATTGGCAATACTGTGGTAGCGGTTTTCATCAAAGCGCATGACAAACTCTTTTCCCAGTTTACCGTCACTGAGGCAACCTGTAGTCCATTCCCCTTTGAGCGCATCCGGCATGGCATCATCGCCATGGAACATCAGGAAACCGAGCGTTGCAGCCAGAATAAGCAGCAACATCACACTTAACGATTTGATCATTAACACATCTCTGACAAAGAATTTATCAGGATATTACTCCGCGATGACCCACTTCGCTATCGAACTCATCGCAAATTTACATTGAGTGCGACAAATTGGTTCCGGAGGGTAAACTGTGGCACATTGGAGTAACATACAAGACCACGTCATTTTCTTGCTTAAGCAAACACTTATTGGAGGTTTTTCAGTGTCGGACAAGCATTCAGAGATAGATTTTCGCCGTAAAATTACGGCGCAGCGCCCCTTTGGTAAGCCTGAAGACACCCGGGTAGATAATCCGGAAAAACTGCAACTGGCGCTGGAAAGCGATCGTGGGCGCATCATTAACTCGGCGGCGATCCGCCGCCTTCAGCAAAAGACCCAGGTGTTTCCGCTGGAGCGCAATGCCGCGGTACGCAGTCGCTTGACACACTCGATGGAAGTTCAGCAAGTGGGCCGCTTTATCGCTCAGAAGATATATAAGCAACTGGGTCAGAATGCAGAACGCTGGGGCCTGCAATATCTGGAACGACAACTGGAAACTCTGGTGGAAATGAGCTGTTTGATGCACGATGTGGGCAATCCCCCCTTTGGCCACTTCGGTGAAGCGGCTATCAGCGATTGGTTCGGGCGCCATCTTCCCAAGCTTGCCCCTCAAGGTTTCGCCCAAGCGCATCCGGAACTAATGCAGGATCTGTCCCATTTTGAAGGAAACGCTCAAGGCATTCGCTTGATCCACGCCTTGCTTGGACTGAACCTAACCTACAGCCAGCTTGCCGGTATAATGAAGTACACCCGTCCAGGCACATTGCTCAAAGATGACATTCCACCACATCAAAGCTATCTGATGAAAAAAGTGGGTTATTACGCCAGTGAATCCAGGTTGATTGCCGAGCTTACGGATGCGCTGCAGATAATGCCCGGTTGCCGCCACCCGGTGAGTTACATCATGGAGGCCGCCGATGATATTTCATATTGCCTGGCCGACATTGAAGATGCGGTAGAAAAAGGCATTATAGAGTTAGATACCCTAAAACAGAGTCTGCAGGAGGAGTACCTACGGCAAATAGCCGGTAAAGAATACGCCCACGTTTATAATGATTTTATGAGTAAGGCGATTGAAGCCGCAGACAACAGCGCGCAACATCTTGCAATCAACCAGCAGAGCCAGTTTTTTACCTTTCTCAGGGTTAAACTGATCCATCCCTTGGTCAATCATGCCGCCAAACGCTTTATCGACAATATTGACGCCGTGTACCATGGCAGCTTGAACGAGTCGCTGCTTGAAGACGGCGGTTATCAACACGCTATTACAGAAACCCTCAAGCAAGTCGCCATTAAGCAAGTATTTTGTCACCGAGAAGTCGAAAAGCTTGAACTGCAGGGATACAGGATCATCACAGGCTTACTGGATAACTATCGCTCCCTGCTGGCATTGGGCGAAGATGAGTTTAGCAAACTGGTGCAAGGCCTCCCCAAGACTGCACTCATTGAAACTCGGCTATTCCATAAACTTCCAGGCAAACACCTGGCGACCTACAAACGCGCCACGCAAGCCAAGCAATATCCTGAGTTTTACCATAGATGTCGTTTGTTGCAAGACTACATCAGCGGTATGACAGACCAATATGCCCTAGATGAATACAGGTTGTTGATGGCGCTTGAATAAAACCTACCAAGGTGTGCGGCTCCTTCTGAATGACTCAGTCAAAGATGCCGAAACAGGAAATCGTTACGCCCGGAATTCTTGACCTGATACATCAAGCGATCAGCATCGGCCAGAATCAGTTTGGCATCATGTTTTCCGGGCCCGACATACACGGCACCTATGCTGATACTGACGGCTAGTTTGCCGGCCTTAGTGGCAAAAGGCTGCTGATTGACCGATTTCAATATCATGGAAGTCAGTGTTTGGGCATCGGGCTCAGTCATCCCCTGCAACATGATGCAAAACTCCTCTCCCCCGATGCGTCCAAATACGGCCCCATCGGGCATCACCTTCTCCACAGTCTGCGCCAACAGATTGATGACTTCATCTCCGATATGATGACCATAATTATCATTAATCCGCTTAAAATTATCGATATCAAACAAAAGTAAGGTCAGACTGTCATAGCTTCGACTGTCACACGTTCGCTCCAGCGCATCCATAAAGGCCCGTCGATTAGTTATACCGGTTAAACCATCTGTCGTCGCCCAATAAGCCAGTTCAGCATTTGCGGCTTTCAGTTCAGCGGTTCGAGCAGCAACAGTGCGCCGCAGAGCAACAATATAAATCAGGATCCCGAGCAGGAGTAGCGCAAGTCCGCTTTGCAGCAGATAGCGTGGATAGACAGTTTCCACGTACATCCAACGATTCAGGATCCTCTGATATTCTGAATCGGGAATGCGAGCCAGTCCCTGACGGATTTCCTCCAATAGCGCACGATTGCCCTCTTTCACTGCGGGTCGAATTTGAGCGCTGTAAAGATGACGAACAGGAATAAAACGCGCGGGTTCGCGTGAAGTATAAAGATAAAAATTAGCCACTTGCAGATCGGCAACAAAGACTTTTAACTTGTCATCAAAGGCGGCCTTGAGCATCAATTCGTTACTGGCATAGGTCAATACACTGGCTCGCGGATATTTTTGACGCACAAAGGATTCTTCATAACCGCCCCGCACGACTCCAACCTCACCGCCATTCATGAGATACCCATCGGGCTCAACACCGAGCAACTTTTGATTGAAGAATAACTGGCTTTCTATTCCCAGTAACTCGCGAGCATAATCGAGATAATGCTCTCGCTCCCGAGACCAGAGTAGCCCGGCGTGAATATCGGCCTGCCCATTACGGACCAAATCCAGTGAACCTTGCCAATCTGTCAATATAAAACGTATGTCGACCCGATTGGCCTTGGCATACTCGCGCCAAATATCCACCAAAATACCGCTGGGCTCACCGGCATCATTCAAATAGGAAAAGGGTTTCCAAGAACTGGAATTAGTAATTAATAATTGTCGTTTTTGATGCTGCGGAGTTTGTCCATTTTCATCTGCCGCTTGCAGAGAACCTGGGGACAATATCAAAACCAGTATCAGAGTCGTTAGCGTCATCCATGCCGCAGCGACTGAGCGCGACCACGAAAACAACCTGCTCAGAGCGGGGTCCAAAGCTAAAAAGAAAGGCTTCATGTGGCCGGAATATCCTTAAAAAGCATGAGACTGGCGGGTTCGACCCGGGTTATTGGCCCGGGTTCAAAGAACACTCACCGGAAACACACCAAATATTAACATTCGTTAGGCATTTCCAGCAGTTTTTTTCAGCAGCGACGGATCCTGACTACTTTCATGGTTTCCATCTCAAAACCGGCTACTATGGTTGTTTGCGGGTAATAATCAACCGAAACGCGGGAACCTTTAAGCGAACGGTATTTCTTGGGGCGCTTGAAGCGAAACGGTGCGTCGCAATTTTCCAACATCAGAGTGTGTTGAACCCAGTCGCCCTCGTCTCTTTGGGTGTGGGAAACAACCGTCTTGTCTTCTGTGTGATAAAGTGGTGAGTGTTTTTCTGTCAATACGTCAGCGATTGTCATAGTGCATTTACCTCCGGTAAGTCGCTTCTGACTGTGAATCCAAGGTCCTGACGGGCCCGACCTTGCCCATGTAGGCCCGGGCAGCGGCTTCGCTTTTTGTTCAACCCTCTGATAAGCGCTTGAGGTCTGTTTAAAGAAGACCGTTAGGATGACATGCCAGTCGCGACAAAAAGCTTCCCTGCCGCAACAAATTGGCGGTAACGGTTCGGTTGAGTCTGGGTAAACAGAGCAGCCCGGATACAATGTCCCGGACAAGAGTTAATTCAGAGCGAAAAGACATTGTAGCAAATTCATACAGAAAGATCTTGAGCAAAATCCATACACCACTCTTGAGTGTTCTTGTTGATTCAATTGCGCGGTGCAGCCATTCAAGCTAAAGCTTGATCCAAGGTTTGACTATTTCCCTTTATAAAGTGTTGTCCTCTCGTTGTATTTTGGTAACAATGCGGCATCGAACCGAGCCTTTAGTTGGGTAACATTTGCATGAGAACAACGGAACTCATCCGCCAGACAATCCTGCAGCTGTATCATAAGATCTCGACCTTTGCAGAAAGGTTCCGCACAGGTATCAGTCAATGGCTCGCCAAGCTGAGCACGGCCCAAAAGCTTTACCTGTTGGCGCTATTCAGTCTGCCGTTTTATGAACAACACCCTTCGTTGACAACCCTGCTCACAGTCAGCGCGCTGGTTATTGAGTTTTGGCCACTATTCAACAAACTGTGGCACTCTTTGGCGGGCAAGGCGGTCATTTTGCTGTTTTATGCCACCATAGCCAACTTTTCGCTGGCCAGTAGCGGTGCCATAGTCAATGAAGTCACCGGCGTGTCGGCAGCGCATTTCAACTATACCCATAACTTCGCCCTGTTACTGGAGCTTCCGGTTTGGATGGTGATCACCAGCAGTATCGCCCTGTTGCTGCTGCAGATGTTACTGCCCATCTACCTGGTAGGACTGCTGCTGCTCAAACTGGTGGGGCTTATCGGCTTCAAGTGGCAGCCCAAGTACGCCTATCCTGTGAGCACAGCCTTTCTCAGGCTCATGTTATCGTTTTTAATCTTGCATCATCTGATGTTGCTGGTCGATATGGAGCGTTTCATGGAGAGCCGCTTCAGGGTAGATGACAAGGGTGTCAGCTTCTCCTTTAATGGTCAGTTTAAGCCAAACGAGGATAAAGCAAATGCAAACCTCTCCCCTTTGCATGTACCGGACACCGCCCAAGGAAACGAGGCTTTAAGCGCTCAGCAAGAAGCAAACAAGCTGAATACTGAAGGTCAGGATCCAGCAGGACAGAAATCACAAGCGCAAGAAACGGAAAATAACGAAGCAAAAACAGAAGATGATGCATTGGTATACGCCCGTTTCACCGCCGCCTATAGGCACAAAGTGAGGCAACTTGTGGCCGACTTCGCTTTTGGCATGGAAGCCGATGGCCGCAGTCGCTGCCAGATGTCTGCCAATGCGAGCGGCGTTGAACTCAATGATTACGAGCTGTTGCAGATCTTGCCCGACACCGGCGAGCTTTATGGCTATCGTTTTGAGGTTATTCCCTGTGTCTCGGCTGCATTTCCGCGAACTCAGGTGAGCCCTTCTTCACTGCCGAGCGATTAATCCTGGTATGCAAATCCAGTCTCTAAAGCGGATTATCTCTTAAGTGGATGTTCTCTTTTGTGAATGAGTACTATCGAGTCCGTAAAAAAGCCGCCTCCCGGCGGCTTTTTATCCTTTTATTGTCAGAAGCTTGCCAAGAGTTGCATGCCCGAGAAGGCAGAGTATCCGCGGATCATCACATGATAGGTCGCCGCCTGGGTGACTTGAAAGCTGCAGCTTTCACTATTACCACTCTTGTATGGACGGCAATCATACACAGACGTAAAGGGTGCAGCCCCGGCGCGAACATAGAGATCGGCGTCACCACTGCCACCGCTGGTAACAATATTCAGGCTAGCACCCGCCGGAACCTGGACAGTGAAATGCTGCTCTGAACCCGCACTGCCACTCAAGTTGCTCTTCGGCACGCCATTTTCCAAACAATCGCTGCCACAACCACCACCGGCGTTGTGTGTTGCCGTTAATGTGGCGCCGCTGTATGCACTGTAACCCTGTAGCATCACGTACCAGCGCCCTTCTGCCGGCGAGCTGAAGCTGCAGCTCTCATTATTGCCACTCTTATAGGGGCGGCATTGGTAGCTGTTTAACGTGGGTTTGCTGCCTTGGCTGACATAGAGATCGGCATCACCACTGCCGCCAGCCAGATCTATGTTCAAGTCGGCAGCGCCCGCAGGGACATCGATATAGAAATAGTTGGATGAACCCTGGACACCGCTGACACTGATCCCCACGCCGTTATCCAATGGAGTATCATCCGATGGACAATCATTGCCACAACCGCCGTCATCGCCTGCCAGAGAATAGAGCAGCTTGTTGGGTGAACCTGTCTTGGCATCGCCCACTTTGCCGGATGAGGCGCGGCTTACCAGCAAGTTAGTCAGCTGAGTCGGGCTCAAGGCTGGGTTTTCCGCCAGATAAAGTGCCGCCACCCCGGCCACATGGGGGGATGCCATGGAAGTACCACTAATGGTGTTGGTTGCGCTGTTGGAGTTGTACCAGGCAGAGGTGATTGACGAACCCGGAGCATAGATGTCCAGACAGGTGCCGTAGTTGGAGAAGCTTGAGCGACTGTCGGTGCTGGTGGTAGAGCCCACAGTCACCGCATTGGCGGCCCGCGCCGGTGAATAGTTACAGGCATTACTGTTGTCATTACCCGCTGCCACAACAAAGCTTATCCCGGCCGCTACGGCCGCATTTACTGCATCATCCAGCGCCTGGGAGGCGCCGCCGCCCAAACTCATGTTGGCAACAGAAGGCCCTTGGGCGTTGTTTTTCACCCAGTTGATCCCGGAAATCACGCCGGAGTTGCTACCTGAGCCCGAGCAGTTAAGCACCCTGACCCCGACAATATTGACATTCTTGGCAACCCCATAACTGCTGCCGCCTATGGTACCGGCAACATGGGTACCATGACCGTTACAGTCACTGCTGTCGTTATCGTTATCGATAAAGTCATAGCCACTGCTGGCACGGCCGCCAAACTCATTATGGGTGTTACGTACACCTGTATCGATGACAAAAGCGGTGACGCCGGAGCCATCATAGTCGTAATGGTAGTTACTGTTGAGCGGCAGATCCCGCTGATCTATCCGGTCAAGCCCCCAGGTAGCTCCGCCTTGATCGCCAGCGGCTTCCACCATGGGTTCAATGGACACCCTTTGATCCTGTTCAACATATTTGATGTTGGGATCTTTAAGCAGACTCTGGATCTGAGCCGCATTGGCCTTGACCAATACCCCGTTGAGGCTGTTGCCAAAGTTTTGTCTGACTTCAATGCCGTGTTCGTTGGCAAGCCTTGCCCCCATACTGCTGGCGTAGGCGCTGACACCATTCGGGTCATTAAGGTTGATAACAGCCGGGGTATTGAACACTACAATGTATTGATCTTTGATGGCTTTGGCAGGATTGACCGCATGTAACTGGGCTTGATAGTCCTGTGCCAGAACGAACGGGCTGCTCAGGGCTGCAGCAACTGCAATCGCAATGAAATGTTTCCTTTGCATAATGATTTCCTTGGTTATTATGATTTTGCCTCGAGGGCCGTTTTAACCTAGGACAATTTTCAGCCAGTACATATAACATCATACTGAGTCGGATAAACACTCCGCCCTCAAAATGTAACATTTAAATTACATACGCCCTGCAAAAGTAGTAGAGAGATCCTCCAGGAGTATGATAGATACAAAATGGGGGGCGGTTGCAACGGATCAGCAAATTAATTCAATAAATCATTATGTTAACCATACAAGCAAAACAGATAACTCAGTCAATACCACCACATCGTACTAACTGGCATTGAATACCATCAATCTAAAGTATGATTTTAAGTTCAAGCTTTCAGCGAAAGCCCCTACTCTTCTTGCCCTTGAGTGATGTTTATCAGCGTCAAAGGAGCCCTGTTGATAGATAAACAGTTTGCTCACCAAGCTATGGTGTTCCCCAAGTAGTCGTAAAAGCCGCCACTTTGCGCCTGGCTGAGGTGATCCAGCAGTTGTTTGATGCCAACCGCCGAGGTACGCACATCAATAAGCGCATTGGGGCCGCCCATGCTGGTCTGCACCCAACCTGGATGCAAGGCTACCGCTTTGACACCGGCATCGGCCAAATCTATGGCAAGACTCTTGGTGATCGAGTTAAGCGCGGCCTTGGATGAACGATACAGATAACCACCACCACTCTGGTTGTCGGCCATACTACCGACCTTGGATGAGATATTGGCTATGATGCCTTTTGCTTGGATAAGATGAGGCAGGAAAGCTTCGGCAAGCTTACAAGGCGCTATGCTGTTTACTTCAAACACTGTGCGCCATTCATCCACAGGCAATTGTCCCAACAGCAAGCCTTTGGGGCCATAATAGCCCGCATTGTTGAGCAGGAGATCCAAGCCCCGTCCCTCAAGCTCTTCAGCCAAGTCTGCCACCGCTTCATAGTCGGTCACATCCAGAGCAAACACCTCCAGCCCCTGAAATTCGTTGACCAGTTCCAGTAGTTCATCGGCTGTTTCCGGATCGCGACAACAGGCCAATACGTCCCAACCAGCGGCAAGATAGACTTGGGTCAACGCCAATCCTATGCCGCGGTTGGCACCGGTTATCAATAGTTGTGGCATAGGGTGAATCTCCTTTTACTTAAGAATTTCGGGCTTAGGTTGTCGTCACTCATGAAGCTAACGATCGAGCTTATCATAAGCCTGTTAACTTCCGTTTGGCTTCTGTTGATGAGTCAAATCCTGAGTTACTTTCGCGATGACTCTGGCGGATAAGCGCTTCACCAAGCATGCCAAAGTAATTTGCCAGCGCGTTGAGAATCGCTTGTCTATGAGCCTCATCAGGATAGGCCCCGACATCATTGAGCTGTGAGAAAGTCGTACCCGACACCAGGTATTGGTTCCGTATGTCGGTAAAAGACTCGATAGCGGCTTCAAAGGCCCTGGCCATCAACTCGGTAGGGAGCGAAAAATAGCGCCTGCCATAATGTTTATCCAAGGCGATGGCCCGGCGCACATAGTCACTCGGCTCAAGGCCATCCGGGCTTATCAGCACAGTTTGATATAGGAATGCCAAATGCCGGTTGAGTGGATGGGGTCTAAGCTCGACATCTTTAAGATAGAGGTCACTGCCAAAACCAATAGCACTACCAACACTAAATGCTAAGCCTGAGTCCTGGGAGCAGACTAGCTTGTCGACACTTGAATGAATGCTAAAGGCTACTTTGGCAATATAATGATCAAAGGCGTGCCAAAACTCATGGGCCAAGGCGCCGGCACCGGCATTTTTCGCCAGCGCCAATATCCTTTCATGAGGGGCGTAGTGCGCCTGGACACCTTTCTGGCCGCCGAGACCAAAGTCCAGATTCAGGGTTTGTCTAAGTCCAATGGCGTCCGGCGGTAACTTGAGTATAAAAGCCAGGTCCGCCAGCGAATCAAATATCAGATTGGCAGCCAGCCGTGATTCTTCAGCGCTGACCCACTTGCCTACCCGCACATTGGCAAAGCCGAACTGTTGCTTGATATCGAGAAAACTGACCTGCTCGTCGAAACGATAATCCGGTCCTTCGCGCAAATAGTGGCGGCTTGTCAGCAAAATGCTTGGCTCCCGGTCAATTCTCAACAGAAGCAAGTGTATAACCGAACGCCTTGAAAGTCCCACAAAGGCTTAGGGGCGCTGTAAGAAAATTCAAAAACAAAAAAGGCTCCTCGAGGGAGCCTTTTTTGCACCATTTATAATGGTACCCGAGGACGGACTTGAACCGTCACGCTGTTACCAGCGAGGGATTTTAAATCCCTTGTGTCTACCGATTCCACCACTCGGGCAAACTGTGTAACAAGGAGATATTACCCATTGTCACTGAAAGAGTGGAGGCGCGACCCGGAGTCGAACCGAGATCGACGGATTTGCAATCCGCAGCATAGCCATTCTGCCATCGCGCCCCAAGCCATGAGGCTGGGATTGGAGCGACATATCGGGTTCGAACCGATGACCTGTACCTTGGCAAGGTACCGCTCTACCAACTGAGCTAATGTCGCATCACTTGTTTGCTTCATCTTCCGAGTTGACAATCAACAAAGGTACCAACCTTCTGTTTTATCAACTGAGCTAATGTCGCATGCCTGTTCCGCCATTCAAGCGGAAGCCAGAGTGTTATCCCCTGACTGCGGAATGGCATTCTACCGATTTAAGGCCGGGAGTCAATCGGCAAATCAGCATTTTTATGCCAAAACCACTCGGATGCTGCCAATTTGTTCAAAGTGGGTCAAATTTTCATTATCATGATTAAAATACAATCCGATTCAGTAGCTTGTCAGCGGCTACTCCTACCGAATACCATCATAAAAGTCACAGTGAAACCCCTTGTGAAAAGGCTTGATAGCCGCCCAGGTTAAGCAAAAACATTAAGACTTGGATACAACAAGGCCCGGTACTCAGACCGGGCCTTGGCAGTAAGAGTCGAAATTACTCTTCAGATAGCGGCAGAGTCAGGTAGTTAAGACCCAACATCTTTTGCATCACACCGACTACCTGGCAGCTGTAACCGAACTCGTTGTCGTACCATACATAGAGGATAGCGCGCTTACCGTCGGCGATAGTGGCTTGAGAATCAACCACACCGGCGTAGCGTGAACCCACTAGGTCACAAGACACGATTTCTGTAGACTCGGTGAAGTCCACCTGATTTTGCAGCTCAGAGTGCAGCGCGATATCACGCAGATAAGCGTTCATATCTTCTTTGCTGGTTTCGGCGTTCAGGTTCAGGCTAATGATGGCCATGGACACGTTCGGAGTCGGTACCCGAATCGCGTTACCTGTCAGCTTACCGGAGAGTACCGGCAGCGCCTTGGCAACCGCTTTAGCGGCACCGGTTTCAGTGATCACCATGTTCAGCGGTGCACTGCGACCACGGCGGTCGGCTTTGTGATAGTTGTCGATCAGGTTTTGATCATTGGTATAAGAGTGGATAGTTTCCACGTGACCATTTTCAATACCGTACTTGTCATTAACGGCCTTCAGTACAGGCGTAATGGCGTTGGTAGTACAGCTGGCGGCAGACACAATAACATCTTCCGGCAGAATATCGTTATCGTTAACACCATAAACTATGTTCTTGATGCTGCCCTTGGCAGGGGCAGTCAGCAGAACCTTGGAAGCACCTGGACTCTTGAGGTGCAGACCCAAACCGTCTTCATCTTTCCAGATACCTGTGTTATCGACCACCAGGGCATCGGTAATACCGTACTTGGTGTAATCCACTTCATCGGGTGAGTTGGCGTAAATCACCTGAATATAAGTACCGTTGGCGATGATGGCGTTGTTCTCTTCATCCACCTCGACAGAACCGTTGAAAGGTCCGTGTACTGAATCACGGCGCAGCAGGCTGGCACGTTTTTCCAAATCCCCCTTGCGGCCACCGCGCAGAACAATCGCGCGCAGACGTAGCTTGTTGCTGCGGCCGGTTTTTTCAATCAGCAGACGGGCCAGCAGACGACCGATGCGGCCAAAGCCATAGAGTACAACGTTGCGTGGCTCAACTTCATCTTTGCTTTCGATGGCACTAGCCAGCTCGCGGCTCATATAAGCTTCGATTTCGCTGCCGTCGGTGTGGTTACGCCAGTACTTAACGGCCAGTTTACCTATATCCACTTTGCACTGTTTGACATCCAGTTTGCTCAGGGCTTCTACGAAGGGGAAGCTCTCACGCAGGCGCAGCTTATCGCCCACATGGCGACGAACCAGACGATGGGCCTTGATAATATCGATGGTGGAGGCGATCAGCAGGGGTTTACCATAAACCACCACTTCTACGCCCTGATTGCGATACAACTTGCCCAACAGGGGCTGCATGGCCTCTGCCAGTTCGAAGCGTTCTTGCCAACTTTGTAGGTGTTTATCAGCGCTCATTTACAGATCCTTTATCTCACTTTTCCACTTTATTGCCGGGAAAGGTTTGAGTAACAAAAAGAAAAGACCAATAATCTTAATAACGACAGCTAACCTGCCCCTTTTTGGTCGGCGCTATTGTAATGAAAACTGCTGCGTCAGGCTAGTAGGAGATTTTCGCTAAATCTCTAATTAAATTACAGATTTTATTTAATGGAGCGCATTTTGACGCGTAATCTAGTAATAATTACATCATTTATCCTTTTTTCCGGGGTTACCGGCTGTGATAACCGCCCTAATCCCGCCACTATTTGTAAGAATAATCCCGAACTTTGTGACGATTTACATAAGGACAGCTGGTGCAGACGGGAAAAGGCTAGCCTGATCATTCAGCGCTATCAGGTCAAAACCACGCCGGAGCCCTCAGGAGAGCAGATCTATCGCTTGCTCGTTAATCTGGAAAACTACAACCGCTGTGTGGGGCTTGCCGCCGGAGTACAGCATATTCTCAATCCTGAGCGTACCAATGACAGAGCCAGAGCATTCGGTTTAAGCGCGCAAAGCCTGTCTGAGCTGCAAGCCTCCACCAAGGGCAGCAATGACATCCATATCGCCTTCTATCACTGGGCACATTTGGGTGATGACGCGGCACTCAAGGTATTGCTGGAGGCAGAAAAACAACAACAGCTAGATTCGCCCGAGATCTTGGCCGGGCTTGCGGGCTATTACCTCAAGTTTGATGCGACCAAAGCGAAACAACTCTATCTTAAAGTGTTGGCAAGAAGCACCGAAGAGAACTTCGACCCCGATTGGTTGTTGGGGCTGGCAAGCGCTTTCCGGCAGTTGCAGGATATGGAGCAGGCCTATCTGCTTTCGAGAGCCAATTTGCTTTTGACCGACAATCCGGTCGATGAAGTTCAACTGAAGGCCATGATAGGTAACGATAACCAGTTGAGTACACATTTGGATCAACAAGCAAGCAACCTCGCCGAGGTTCTGAAAAGCGGGGATTATCTTGACAGTGACTGGCCTAAACGGCTGCAAGGCGACGAGGAAAAACAACCAGAGACTGAGCCGACAGAAACACAAGCCCCTGATAGCAACACCACACTCGAACAAACTGACGCAACAGCCGGGCCCCGGTGATGTGCCTATACCGTTATTTAGACGGCAAATACCCGCCAGTTTGTAATTTACGCCGTTCAGTCACACAATTAAAGTATTGTTTCGCGACCGCTGTAATAAAACCACCTAATTTGTTAACGGAATAGCCGGTTACAGCATGAATTAACTTGACGTACTGCGTCATTTTTGTAATTTTACTACCAATTACTGTTTTTACATTCACCAGAGGGATATGAGATGACTATCCGCGTAGCAATTAACGGTTATGGCCGTATCGGACGCAATGTTCTGCGTGCTCTATACGAGAGTGAGAAAGACTATCCAATTCAAATCGTTGCCATCAACGATCTCGGAGATGCTTCCATCAACGCTCACCTGACCAAGTATGACTCTGTTCACGGCCGCTTCAACGCCAAAGTCGAACATGACGACGATGCTATTTATGTCAACGGCGACAAGATCCCGACCTTCCAGGAGCGCGATCCTGCCAAGTTGCCTTGGGCCGAGCTGCAGGTAGACGTAGTCTTCGAATGTACCGGTATCTTCACTTCCAAAGAAGCGGTACAACCACACCTGGATGCCGGCGCCAAGAAGGTTATCATCTCAGCTCCCGGCAAGAATGTTGATGCCACTGTGGTATACGGGGTTAATAACCAGGAAATCACCAAAGAGATGACTGTTATCTCCAATGCTTCCTGTACCACTAACTGTCTGGCGCCTGTGGCCAAGCCATTGAACGATGCCATCGGCATTGAGTCCGGCCTGATGACCACTATTCACGCCTACACCAATGACCAGCGTCTGTCTGATGTGTATCACAGCGATATGCGTCGTGCCCGTGCGGCGGCTCTGTCGATGATCCCAACCAAAACAGGTGCCGCGGCGGCTGTTGGTTTGGTTGTACCTGAGCTTCAGGGCAAATTCGACGGCCTAGCGGTTCGGGTTCCGACTGTCAACGTGTCTCTGGTTGACCTGTCCTTTATCGCTTCCCGCGACACCACAGTGGAAGAAGTTAACGCCATCATAGAAGCGGCTGCCAAGACTTCCCCCATGAATGAAGTGCTGGCGGTAAACAAGGAGCCTCTGGTTTCCATCGACTTCAACCACAACGCCTTCTCGTCCAACTTCGACGCCACCCAGACTCGCGTCAAGGGACGTCTGGTGAAAGTCATGGCCTGGTACGACAACGAGTGGGGTTTCAGCAACCGTATGCTGGACAACGCCGTTGCCTTGATGACAGCCAAGTAATCCGAGTTCAAAGCCAAACGCCTGCCAAGTGCAGGCGTTTTTTATGCCAGTTACTCTGTCTTGCCAAGGCCGAGGTCTTTCTCAAGCGACCATAGCCCGTTTTTATCCGTCTCTCAACAGTGCTTTCACTCCATATCTCCTTGCTTCTTCATTGCCCATGCAATACTTGATGCAAAGCAGCGGATTTCCATTTTCGACAAGCACCATCAAGCACATTTCACTTCCGGAAAATAAAGTCCCTACTTAGACTCAGGTTAAAAGCCGTTTCAATTATTGTGTTTGAAAGCCAATTCGGCCATTGCGCCGGTTAGCGCCTTGCTTTTAGCGGAGTCTCACTATGGACAATCAATTTCTCAGTCTTATTACCGATCCCTTGCTTGACCCCAAGCAAAAGACCCTGGCGTTGGCCGGTGCCGCCGATGCCAGTATTCCCTATCTGCCTCGCAGTGAAGCACTGACCCAAGCCATGGATAAAGGCATTATCTGCGATATGTTTGAGGGTCATGCCCCGTTCAAACCCAGATATGTTTTGCCCGATTACCAACGTTTTCTAGAGCAAGGCTCCGAGTACCTGGAGTTGACACCGGCCGAAGATCTGGATGATGCCCTGATGAAGCTGATGGTGCTGTATCACCATGTGCCGTCAGTCACCAATATCCCTGTGTTTCTTGGCTATCTCGATAGTTTATTGTTGCCTTACTGCCAGGATATCAGTGATGACGCCTTGTATCAGAAACTGAAACGCTTCTGGATCCAGTTGGATCGCACCCTGCCGGACGCCTTTATGCATGCCAACATAGGCCCAGAGGACAACCGTGTCTGCCGCACTATTTTGCGCATTGATGCCGAGCTCAAGCAGGTGGCTCCCAATCTAACCTTTATGTATGACCCCAAGCGCACCCCCAAAGCGCTGCTGCGACTGGCAACAGACAATATCATTGCCTGCAGTAAACCTCACATTGGCAACTGGCCGATACATGCCCAGACCTTTGCCTGTGCTCCCGGTGAGGCGCCAAATCAAACGTTCGGCATTGTCAGCTGTTATAACGCGCTCCCCACCCGAGGCGGCGCCAATACTCTGGTCAGACTTAACCTCAAAGCCGTCGCCGAAGAAGCCGGTACCCTGGAGGAAATGCTCGAGCGCACCCTGCCCCATTACTGCAACCTTATGTATGAACTGATTGAGCTACGCTGTGAGTTTTTACACCGCCGGTCCCATTTCTTCGACTCTTTCCTGGTAAAAGAAGGCCTCATTGACGAATCCCGCTTTGCGCCCATGTTCGGCGTTTATGCCATGGCCGAAGCCGTCAATCATCTGCAGCAGTTGGCAGGTATGAGTGGCGAATATGGTCACAGTGAGCAGGCCAATGCGCTCGGTTTAGCCATTAGCCGCGCGCTCAGTGACAGAGTGACCACTACCCAAGTCAGTTTTGGCTTTAATGGCCGCGCCTTACTTCATGCCCAGGGGGGCCTTTCCATCGACAAAGGCACCACTCCGGGAGTCAGAATAGCCTACGGCCACGAGCCGGATCCTGTCACTCATGTGTTGGCGCTGGCGCCGCAACACGCTTTCTATCCTTCCGGGATCAGCGAGATCCTGACCCTGGATGAAACCATCAAGGCCAATCCTGAAGCCCTGCTTGAGCTGTGTATTGGCGCCCTGGATGCCGGCTTTCGTGAATTTACCGCCAATACCGCCGATACCGATCTGGTGCGCATCACAGGTTATATGGTGAAAAAGTCGCAGATCGCCAGTTACCGCCAACAAGGCTCACGTACCAACACCACCTTTCTGGGCACAGAAGCCAGTGAAACCACGGCCGTGACCCAAAGGGCACCGCGGGTAGTGAGCGCCGAGTTCCATGCCGCCGACAAGTCCCAGGTGTAAGGACGCAAGCTATGAAGAGTGCAGCCCCGGGAATAGGAATATTTGATAGCCCGTCTAATCATTCTGAGCTTAATCGCGATGAGCTGAATGGGCGTCAGTCGAATCGCCGTGAGTTAAATAGCGGCGACACTGGCACTTCGGCATTGACTATAAGTTCCGAGGTTGCCAGTGCCGACGTCGCCAGAGTGTTGCCCTTCTCGACCGTTGATGGCCCGGGCAATCGCATGGTGTTTTTCCTTCAGGGTTGCAACTTTCGCTGCCCCGGTTGCCATAATCCGGAAACCATCACTCTGTGTGACGCCTGCCAGGAGTGTATTACGCACTGCCCGGCAGGTGCCTTGAGCCTAAAATCAGCTGCGGCTGACATTCAAGCAATTTCAAATAGCAAGGCATCTCTCAGGCTTGCCTGGGATAGTACAAGCTGCATCGGCTGCAACACCTGTCTCGATGTTTGCCCTTCGAGCAGCCAGCCCAAGACCCAACGCCTGTCAGTCGAAACAGCGTTGGCGCTGGTTAAAAGGCAGAAAGCTTTTATCCGCGGTATCACCTTGAGTGGTGGAGAGGCCAGCTTGCAACTGAACTTCGTCACTAACCTGTTTAAGGCCATTAAACAAAGCCCAGAGCTCAAACACCTGACTTGTCTTTTGGATACCAATGGCAGCCTGGGAGAAGGTGGTTGGCAGCGTCTGCTCCCTTGGCTTGATGGCGCCATGGTTGACCTGAAAGCCTGGGATGAGCCGGCTCACCGACGACTGACAGGCCGTGGCAATATCAAGGTCAAGCAGAGCCTGCAACTGCTGGCCGAAGCGGGAAAACTGGCGGAAATCAGGCTACTGGAAGTTCCCGGAAAAAGTGATTATTGGCAGCACTTTGACGCTCTGGCGTTGTTTTTGCTCGACTTGCAACGCTGGCAAGCGCTGAAGGGGGAGCCGATGCGGCTACGCCTAAACGGTTACAATCATCATGGTGTCAAAGGCGAGGCCTTGCGCTGGCCCAAGGCGAGCCAACAGCAGATTAATGATCTGGCCAAGGCGCTTAGCCGTGCCGGCATAGCCAATATCAGTCTGCCACCGGTTAACCTTGGCTGATGGACTGCTTAAAGCCACTCAGCAGGGTTGCTTTTAGCCATTGTAGCGCCGGATCCCGGCTACCACTTTGATGATGCACCATGCTATAGCCCACCTTGCCATAGGCAAAGGGCAATGGCTTAACCACCATGCTGCTTGCCTGCGCCGCCATTGAAGCCCACAGCGCCGAGCAGGTAAACAGCAAGTCCGAGTGGCGGCAGATACTGGCGGCGGCGCCGAAGTCGGCGACTTCCATCGCCAGCTCCCGCCTGCGGCTCAATTGTGCTAATGACTGCTCGAAAAAGGGTTGCTGCAGATCGGCATCCAAGATGCCCACATGGGCGAAGCTCAGATAGGCATCCAGCGTCAGCTCTTTTGCCGCCAGCGGGTGATCGGCCCGCATCAGGCAACACATCTCGTCCTCTGCCAAACGTTCCCAAATCAGTTCGTTGCGGCCAGTTGGCGGCTGTCCCAAGTCGTGAGGCAGAACCAGCAAGTCCACCCGTCCTTCACACAGGGATTGAAACCCCGTGCTCTCTTTGGCATGCACCGCCAGTGTCATTCCCGGCGCCCGCTGCTGCACGCTGGCGATAGCGCTCGCAAGCAGTTCGAAGCTGCTTTCCCTCAGCGCCAAATTCATCCGCCCTTGAAATCTTTCCGGGCGAAAGCCCTCTTCGGTAAACAGGTTATCCATCTCTCTGAGCATGGCGCTGATAACCGGCCCGAGTCGTTTGGCCTTGGCAGTCGGCAACAGCTGATTCCCCTGACGGTAGAAGAGCTCATCGTCGAGGCAATCCCTGAGCTGGGAGAGTATTTTGCTGACCGCCGAAGGGCTCAAACACAGACGCGTGGCCGCCTGGGTGACGCTTTGCTGTTCCAGCAGTTGTCTGAGCACCAGAAGATGACGGAAATTGATGCGGGATAAGCGGACGATATCACTCATTCTGGCTGTATTTCACCTTGGCGGGGTTTAACCTTGACGGAATAAGCCAAGGTTAAACCATAACGGAATGAAGTTCTGCAATCATACTTTCATTCGGCCAAGCGCTTGGGGAAAGCGCTATCAGAGAATACGCCGCAGCAGAAAGTCGGCCTTGAGCCTGCGAATGCGGTTCATGATTTTCTTTACCGGCTTGGGGTAACTCTGCAAGGTATCTATCTGGCTGTAATGATACAAACGCTGGCTGTGCAGCAGCAGATGTTGCTGCTCTTTGGCAAAAGACTCGGCCAGCTCTTGTTTGTCATCATGCAGCAGCAAACCATTTTCCAGATCCAGGGCCCAGGCCCGCGGATTGAGATTGCTGCCGGTGAGCAGGTGTTTGCGACCATCCATGCTCACCCCTTTGAGGTGATAACTGTTGTTGTCATGCTTCCACAGATGGATATTGAGTAGCCCCTGATCCACCGCCCACTGCTGGCGTTTGACAAACTTGCGCAGCGACTGCTCATAGAGATACGGCAAGGCACCTATGGTGGAAAAATCCTGCTCCGGCGGAATATAGAAGTCATTGGCCGTCTTGTCACCCACCAGAATATCCAGGCGCTTGCCGTTGCGCAGGTGTTTAACCAGCGCCCGCACCAAAGCATAGGGCGGGTTAAAATAGGGAGTGCAAATAAAAAGCGATTCCTTGGACTCCTCCACCATGGCGAGTACCGCCTTGTTGAGCGGATTGCGCTTGCGTCCGAGTCCCAAAAGCGGCGTGACCCGCAATCCCTCTTCAACACCCTTGAATTGATAGCTTGCCGCCGACAATCGCTGCTTAAAGCTTCTGACATCGATTTTTTCCGGCAGCACTTCCTCTTCTTCCGGACAGCTCAGACAACTAACCGCTTTGTCACTCAAAATAGCACTGTCAATCATCTCTCGCATGCTGGTAGCCAGCTCGGCCGACTCCAGCACATGGTAGCGATCGAAACGATATCTATCTTTCTGCTGCAGATAGATATTATTGAGGCTGGCGCCGCTGTATATCACGGCATCATCGACAATAAAGCCCTTGAGGTGCAGTACTCCCATAAACTCGCGGGATTTCACCGGCACACCATAGATGTTGAAGCGCTGCTGCGCTTGCGCCATCACCTGACGGTACATCAGGTTGTTGCCGCCATCGCCCTTATGGCCAATAAGGCCGCGGCGGGCGCGGTGAAAATCGACCAGCACCTTGATTTCGAGTTCGGGTCTGGCAGCCTTGGCCGCCAACAGTTCGGCAAGTATCTCACGCCCGGCTTCATCGTCTTCCAGATAGAGTGCCGCAATATAGATAGCCTCTTTGGCGTTACGGATCCGCTCAATCAAGGTCTGTTTGAAGTTACTTGGGGTCAGCAGCCAGTGCAATGCATCCGGCGCTATGGCAATTCCACCCAGCTTATCCAGCAAGGTATCCTCCTGTCACTGTATGTTCCGGCAATCCACTCGCTCCTTGTGTTTCCCGGCAAAATGTCCTTCCCCTGTGATGGCGCAATCGACAAAGATCCGCTGCGGGGCGAATAAGGCAATAGAAATTACCCACTTGTCCCGGCCCGGGCAAGCCTTTTCTCGCCAACAGCCGCTATTGGTTCACGATTTCGACGCAATTTGTATCAAAATAGATACTGACGACAGCGCGACAAGAGTAAAACCAACCCAGATCACGCTTTTGCAATGGGACTCCTGTTATTACAGGTTTCGCCTTATACACTATTATGCCCCTGAGCCTAGTGCTCAATGAATTCAAACTGGACGACAATGAACAAACAATTCTGGTTAACGCTTATCGGCACCCTGCTCGCGGCCTGGGCTCTGTTTCACTTCAAAACCTATCTCGGCCCTTTAGTACTGCCGCTGTTTATCGGTTTGGTATTGATAGTCACACTGAAACTCTATGCACTGATGGACAAGGACGACAGCTAAGACTCTGCAGGTTATACTCTCAAAAGCATTCACGGAACCGGAGGCTTTTTTATGCCACAGCTGTCCCTGCAGTACTTGGCACGTCCACTGTTATTATTGAGCGCCATGGCGCTGTCTTCCCCTTTGAAGGCCGATAATACCTCTCTTGATGATCTTTTGGCTCTGATCACTCCGGCCTCATCACAAACCGCCGTCTGGATAGAAGATCTGCAAAGCGGCGAGCTACTGCTGAGCCACAACAGCGAAACCCTGATGATCCCGGCCAGTACCCAAAAGCTGCTAACCGCGGTAACAGCCACCGAAATGCTGGGAGAAGAGTTTCGTTATCACACCAGCATTCTCAGCACAGGTTCGCCCAAAAATGGCGTACTTCAAGGCGATCTCTATCTGCTGTTTAGTGGCGATCCCACCTTAAAGCGCCAGGATTTAATAGAGCTGTTCAAGCGTGTCACCGAAGCGGGTATCAACCAGGTACAGGGCAACCTTATCTTGATAGGTGAAACCCATGAGCAGCTTAGAGCACCCGGTTGGGTATGGGATGACTTGGGGATCTGTTACGCAGCCCCCGTCTCCAGCTATGTGATTAACCAAAACTGTGTTCATGGCAAACTCGAGCCTACACTCGCCTCGGACAAGGCCAAAATTTCCGCGCCGGTTTATCTGCCGGTCAAGCTAACCACCAACGCCATCTTCGATAAGGGCCACAAGCAGGGCTTTTGCGAACTGCAACTCGCTAGATTACCCGGGAACCACTTTCATTTCAGTGGCTGTTTCCCAGGCGCTCAGGTATTACCGCTGGCGCTGGCGGTCAACGATCCCGGCCAATATGCCATCGACACTGTCGCTGGCATCATCAAGGGCAAGCTCAGTATAAAAGGCAAGATACTCACCTCCAATCAGCTACCGGCCAGCTCAAGGGTGGTGGCCAGTCATGCCTCGGATACCCTGCCCGAGCTTTTGGAAACCATGCTGCTGGAATCTGACAACCTGATTGCCGACAGCCTGCTTAAACAGCTGGGGAAACACTATTATGGTGATGGCGCCAGTTTCAGTGCCGGCGCCAAGGCCATCAGGGAAGTGCTGGCGGAAAAAGGCATAGTGTTGGAAAGAGCTCAACTGATAGACGGTTCAGGCCTATCACGTTACAACCTACTCAATGCCCGGCAGTTGGCGCAGTTGCTGCGTCTGATTGCCGATACCCCAGATTACCAATGGTTGATGCACAAACTGCCGATATCCGGCCACAGCGGCACCTTGAAGTACCGTAAGCATTATGCCAACAAACCGCTCAAGGGCAGAGTCTGGGCCAAAACAGGCAGCATGCAGGGTGTGGTGAATCTGGCCGGTTATGTTACCGATGACAGTGACAAGCAAGTGCCCAGATACCTGTTTGTAATACTGGAAAATGGTTTGAGCCCCCAGAGTAAGGAACTTGAAGCCGCACCCTTTGCCACGCTTTTGCTGCAGGGGCTGACAGATTACCGTGCAAACAGCCACACAGAAGGCCAACTGGCGGCAAAAGAGCAAGATAAGCCCAAACCAACACAGCAGGAAAAAACGCAGACAGAAGTTAATGTCAGCGCCCGTTAGTAAAGCACCTTCAAAACTCTTACCTCCATAAAACGGCAATAAAGCCATAAGAAATGTCCTCCGGCACAGCCGGAGGTTTTTCATATGCGCCTATAAGGCTTTCTTACTAGCAGCGCCCTAACAGGCGCATCGCGTTTGACATTTGCATATGACGATTACTTACGGCCCGTAAACGGGCTGCCAGGATATGGGATCGACAATTGCTTGTAGTGGTCAAGTTAAACTAGCCACGGTTTTGTATTCAAGGCAGTTGACTGCTGCGCTATGGCGCCCATCAGACGAGACAGGCCTATGGGGAAGTTTGCAGAGTCGCCAGCCTTGGGTTCAAAGGAAGGCGCGGACTTTTCAGCAGCCGAATCTGCGGCTCCCAACAGGTTTTGACTCAGCTCAGGCTTTGGTGCGGCGGCAAGTCTCTGGGTTCCGGCCTCTTCTCTTGCCTGGTTATATTTACGCATCGCCTCGGCGGCAACCCGGATATCGGCCATGGAGGGATCGACAGGTGCCATCGCCGCCGCATAGACCTGTTTCATTTTCGCCATGGTCGCCAGCGGATCGCCGTTCACTACAGAGACATCAATCTGAACTTCACCTTCCACCGCGTAACGTTTGCCATCGGGTCCTTTCTCGAATTCAAATGCCGGTTGTCCGGCATGGATCCCGCCTACCGCGGCATGAGCCTGTTCATGGGAGCGCACCTGGGTATCGCGCTTCATCAGGGAGTCAATTTCCCGCTCAAGCGCCTGTTGCTCACGACTCTCACGGTTCTGCTGCTGTTTCTGTTGCGCCTCATCCGGCTTGGGTTCGGCGGCGCTTGTCTTATTCGGCTCCCCGGCTGACTGGCGAGCCGCCCCATCGTCCCCTTCTTTTACTTCGCTGCCAGCCTGGCTCGATGAGCGACTCGAAGAGCTGCCGGAAGTGTTGCCAAAAGCCTGCTCTGCCCCACCCATAGAGTTGGCGGAAGTATTTGTGCCATTAAAAGCGGGAACCTCAGGCGCTTCTCCCGCTAAAGTCACAGGTATCGCAGGGCCGCCGGCAATGTCAGCCCCTTGGCCGGAAAAGGCAGATGCTTGAGCCGATATCCCCGCGAGCGGCATCGATGCTTGAACCTCTCCATGCCAATGGCCTGAGCTGGACAAGGCTGCTGCCCCAAGGGCTCCTTTAGTCAAACTGACCAGTGCTTCCCGCGGCGGCTTTACAGTTTGTGGCTCTGAATGTTGCGCAGCTGAACCTTGGTGCAAACTTGAATTGACCTGGCTTGGATTAACTGAACTTGTATTGAGTGCGCTTGTATTGGCTGTGCTTTGATTTCCCGAGCTCGGGTTTAATGGGCTTGGCTTTACACCATTGACCTGAGAGGGATTTTGACTGGCGGAGATTTTACCGGCAGGGTTGGCGCTGATAGGCGATTGGTTTATAGAGCTGCCACTGCTTAAGTTGATAATTGACGAGCTTGGCCGCCGGGACACGGCTGTTGCCGTTAGCCCCGCGCCGGCCAGCGCGCCAACCATATATTACACCTCGATATCTATGATACTGCCCAAGGTGTCAGATGCGCGTTCAATCACCTCTACTGAAGCTTGACCCTGGGCCTTGGATTCCAATGCCGATACCAGTGCCGAGGTTTTGTCTGCCTCCTCAACCGGGCGGGCCGAATCGGCCTGCTGCGCAGGTGCCGGACGGGCGATATCCACTGTTGCCTGAGTCAGGCCGGACTGGGCGCTTTGCAGCCCTTGAACTCCCGCCGAAAAAGCCGATGGAATTTGCATGATTGCCCCTTGTCTGTATTGGACTGTGGATTGTCGTTCTGTGGCTAAAATCAGTTGCTACCATTTCAGCCACAGCTTTGAACAATTATTGGCCAATTCAGTGCAAATGTACAGCCCGAAAGGTTCATGCGCCTTGATGGGTTACCGCAAAAGAGGCGCCTGCGAGCCAACTCGCGTCCCAATCTTTCCACACAGGTTGCATGCCTTGTGCTCGAATGGCGCTGACCACCTCAGGGACTGTGCGCTCATCACTTATCTGGAACTGATCCAGCTGCAACTTGGGATTGCTGTAACCACCTGGCTCTGTTGAGCTGGCGGCACTCACATGAGTGATCCCAAGGGGCAATAGATTGTCCCTGAGTGAGGCGCTCTCCCGGGTAGAGAGACTCAACTCCAGCGCCGGGCTGAACAAGCGCATGGCGCAGATTAACTGCACCAATCCGGCATCATCCAGAATCACAGCCGGCGTTACCCCACCAACGCACGGCCTGAGCCTTGGCAGCGACACGCTGAAGCGGCTACGCCAGTACTTTTGCTGCAAATGGTCCAGATGTAATCCCATCAGTGCCGAGTCCAGGCGCCAATCATCCAGCCCGAGCAAAACCCCCAGGCCTATCTTGTCGACCCCGGCCCTGGCGGCCCTGTCCGGTGTATTAAGCCTGAAACCAAAGTCCTTTTTATTGCCTCTGAGATGATGGCGGTCATAGGTGGCGGGCTGATAAGTTTCCTGATATACCATCACGGCATCCAGTCCCCCATCAACCAGGCGCCGATAGCCCGCTTCGGTGAGGGGCTGCACTTCAATCGCCAGGTAGCTGAAGTCCTGCTTGAGTCTCAAAAGCGCCTGGGCAAAATAATCCAGCCCGACCTTGGTTTCATGTTCGCCGGAAACTAGCAACACAGAATCAAAGCCGCGCTGCTTGAGAATGGCAATTTCAGCATCCAGTTCGGTCTGGCTTAGGGTCTTGCGGCGAATTTTGTTGCTCATGCTGAAACCGCAGTAGTCGCAATCATTGGCGCACAGATTGGAAACATAGAGCGGCGCATAGAGACCTATGTTGGCGCCAAACTTCTTGCGGGTGAGCGCAGCAGAGAGCTGCGCCATAGGCTCGAGAAACTCCCGGGCCGCCGGTGACAAGAGAATAAGCAAGGCCGAGGGATTGTGCGCTATCGTCTCGGGCCGCGCCAAACAGCGCTCAACCTCGGCGGCGCTGACACTGGCAATAGCAAGGCGCAGTAGATCTCTGTCGATAGCGGTAAAACGCTCAAGAAAATCAGCCATGGTTGTCTCCCAGATTGAGAAACCCGGTCAGTGGACTGGTGTTTTGGGCTCGATTGCTGATGGCCCCGAGTCCGGCAAGATAGGCCGCTCGCCCGGCGCGCACCGCATCCTTGAAGCTACTCGCCATGGTCACGGGATCCAAGCTGGAGGCGATGGCAGTATTAACCAGCACAGCATCGGCGCCCAACTCCATCGCCCGCATCGCCTGTGACGGCGCCCCGATCCCGGCATCCACCACCACAGGTACATTGGCCTGCTCTATGATGATCTTCAAAAAGGGTTCTGTGGCCAGCCCCTGATTGGAACCTATGGGACTGCCAAGCGGCATCACGGCAGCGCAGCCTACCTCTTCGAGGCGCAAACATAACACGGGATCGGCATGCACATAAGGCAGTACGGTAAAGCCATCGCTGCACAAGACTCGGGCCGCTTCCAGTGTTTCTACCGGATCCGGCAATAGATAACGGGGATCCGGGTGGATCTCCAGCTTCAATAGTTGAGTGCCCAGCATCTCCCGCGCCAGCTCGGCAGCAAAAATTGCCTCCCTGGCATTGCGGGCCCCGGCGGTATTGGGCAGCAGCTGCACGCCGCGTTCTTTGAGCGGTGCCAGCAATTCATCACTGCCCTGGTTAAAATCGAGCCGCTTCATCGCCACAGTAACCAACTCGGCGCCGCTGGCTACGAGCGAGCGTTGCATCAGCTCTGCCGAAGCAAACTTGCCGGTGCCGCCAAACAGCCTGGATTGAAATTCAAACTCGCCAATTTGCAACATATCAACCTCCAGCTACGGCGGAAAACAGCTCGAGGCTGTCTCCGCTTTGACATTCAAGCTCTGGCCACTGAGATCTGGGCACTACGGCGCCATTACGCACCAGCGCCACGCTGCCAGGCGCTATATCACACCACTTGAGCAGCTGTAACAGCGTCATAGCCTCAGGCAACTCTTTGACTTGATTGTTTATCTTAATTTGCATCGCAATTCTCCTCACGGCTAAGCTCAGAGTGCCCTTTCATAAATTGGGCTTCGGTTTGAAGTTCAGCCTGAGTGTGGGTTTGACAGCAAAGACAAGCTGGGTCGGCGCAAAGCGCAGCCTCACGCACACTTAACGTTCGGCAATCCAAGCTGATGAGCCGTCCCAGGATGCTGCGCTCTCCAAGCAGAGTATTGATGGCTGCCAGCGACTGCATCGCCGCCAGGGTTTGCACCGCAGGACCCAGAACCCCCATGTCGCGGCAGCGCCCCGAGCCTGTGCTGTCTCGCGGGAACAGGCATTCGTAACAGCCCGCCTCGGGGTTAAGCCAAGGGGCGGTATGACACAATAGGCCGGAATCGGCGCTGATCGCCGCCGCAATCAGCTCTTTGCCCAGCTTCACACAGGCTTGATTAAGGTTATGACGGCAAAGGAAATTATCGCTGGCATCCAATACCAGTGACGCCTCACGAATAAGCTCCGCGCTCTTGGGGCCAAATAGCTTGGGCTCAATCTCAATCAGGCAGTTTGGATAATCGCGCCCCAGCTTTTCCTTGGCCACGTCGACCTTCAAACGGCCGATATCCTGCTCGTTGTAGAGCAGTTGCCTCGGCAGATTACCCAACTCGACAATATCGGGATCGATAAGAATGAGACGCCCTACTCCGGCGGCGGCCAAAGAGCGCGCCAGATGGTGGCCAAGGCCTCCGAGCCCCACTATGGCGACCGTCTTGGCCCGTAAGGCGAGCTGCCCCGCTTCTGAGACTCTGGGCAGCAGCAACTGGCTACCGTAACGGATAAAGTCGCGGTCGCTCAGTCCAGCATTTTGTTGAACCCCGCCATTTTGTTGAGCATGGCTAATCCCGCTTGCAATCGTGGCTGCTCGCCCTAACCAGCTTTGTGTCAGGCGCCTGAAGGCCGTTACCGGTTCGGCGGCCTCGGTAATGGCCCGCACCACGGCGACATTGGCCACTCCGGCATGCTTGACGGCATCAAGGTTATGCTCGTCAATGCCGCCAATGGCGACCGTCGGCAGCAAGGAGCCGAAAGTTTCGCTGTAGGCGCCAAGGCGCGCCAGTCCCTGGGGCATAGACGGCATCACTTTGGTCTTGGTGGCAAAGATATGCCCGAGGGCCAGATAACTGGGCCTGTGGCGCAATGCAAGCAGCGCCTCGAAATAACCATGACTGGATAACCCCAGCGCCAGACCGGCCCCTTGGATGGCCTCAAGGGATGCCTGGCTGAGATCCTCCTGGCCCAAGTGCACACCAAAGGCGCCGTGGGCAATGGCCTGTTGCCAATGATCATTGATAAAGACCCGCGCCTGGTATTGGCGCCCGAGCGCGATGGCGCGAATAATCGCCTGCTCGGCGCTCGAGCCGGGCAGCACTTCCTCCTTGAGACGCAATTGAATAGTGCGGCAACCTGCTTTGAGTAAGGCTTCCAGCAATTCGACATCGGCCACGACCGGGTAGATACCCAGATTATGGGGTAGCGTTTTGAAGCCTTCAGCACTAACACTTTTAGCACTAACGCCTATAGTGCCAACAGCATCAGCAGCGGTTGGCGCTGCAAGCCAAGGGGCGCCGAGCACCTGGGCTGGGTTGGCCCAGGGATAATCCTCCAGCGGCCAGATGACAGGCATAAGCCCGGCGGCCAGACAAGCCCCGGGGCGACCTAAGGGCCCGGGACCAGTGCCTACCCGATAACTCTGCGCCAAGGCGCCATTGATATAGGCCTTGGCCAGGATCAGGGCATCGGGCAAGATCCAGTCGTGGGCCCAAAATGCCGCTATGGCGCTGGATAACGTGCAGCCGCTGCCATGGTTGTTGCTGGATGCTTGTCTTGGGCTCGCCAACACAAACCCCTGCCGTTGATGCAACCCGGAGCTGTGAGGCAAGTCTTTAAAAAGCAGTAAGTCTTCTGCCAGGCCGCGCGCTATCCCCGCCTCGAAATCCCCGCCCTTGGCCAAGAGATGGCAAGGCAGTTCGTTTGCCAGGCAAGTTGCCGCATCTTGCCAGGACGGAAAGTCATGAATATCGCTGCGACTCAGCAACGCCAGCTCGTGAATATTGGGGGTCAGCACAGTGGCGAGCGCCGCCAGCGGCCGGTAATCCAGCCGCGCTGCGCCCGTTGCAGTACTCTTTGAGAGTGCATCGCCGCAACTGGCCACCATGACAGGGTCGACTACCAAAGGAACATCAGGTAGGTGCCGAGCCAACCAGTCACAAAGCAGCTGCAACTGCGCTTGATTGGCGAGCAAGCCGATTTTTATCGCCTTGGGCGGCAAGTCACCGAGCAGAGCATTGAGCTGCGCCACCAACATCTCCTCGCTCACCGCCTCGGTTAGCGTCACTGCCACACTGCTCTGGGCGGTCAAAGTGGTGATAACAGAGCAGCCATGGCAGCCAAGATTACTCAAGGTGGCAAGATCGGCCTGGATACCGGCGCCGCCGCCACTGTCTGAGCCGGCTATGCTCCAGACTATCGGCCTTTTATCAGCCGCCATTTCAGGCTTCCTCTTCATAGCGTGTAGCCTCTGGCTTGGACTTGGACTTAGGCTTTGGGTTGGGATTGGACTCGGACTTTTCGCCTACTGTTGCCGGTTGATACAGGGCGCTGCCAGCGGCCTTGAACTGCGCCGACATCCGCGCCATCCCTGCCTCGGCATCCAGTACTTCCAGCGGCTGTGCCGTCAATTCTTCTGCCTGCACAGGCTCGGTTTGGCGCTCTGCCGCGTCTGGCCCTGACGAATCCCCCGAAGCCACCTGAGACGCAGCCAAAGACGCTGCATAGTCGCGTACATCCTGGGTGATTTTCATCGAACAGAACTTGGGGCCGCACATGGAGCAAAAATGCGCCACCTTGGCAGACTCCTGAGGCAGGGATTCATCGTGGAACGCCCGGGCGGTATCGGGATCCAACCCCAGGTTGTATTGATCTTCCCAGCGAAACTCGAATCTGGCCTTTGACAACGCATTGTCGCGCAGCTGGGCACCTGGATGTCCTTTGGCGACATCGGCGGCATGCGCCGCAATTTTGTATGCAATAAGCCCTTGTTTAACGTCTTCCTTGTTAGGCAACCCCAGATGCTCCTTGGGGGTCACATAACAGAGCATGGCACAGCCGTACCAGGCAATCATCGCCGCGCCTATGCCAGAGGTGAAATGATCATAGCCGGGCGCAATATCCGTGGTCTGGGGCCCCAAGGTGTAGAAAGGCGCCTCATCACAGTACTCAAGCTGTTTATCCATATTTTCCTTGATCAGCTGCATCGGAATATGGCCCGGCCCTTCGATAATGGTCTGCACATCGTATTCCCATGCGATTTTCACCAGCTCACCCAAGGTTTCCAGCTCGGCAAACTGAGCCTCGTCGTTGGCATCGGCAATCGAGCCGGGGCGCATGCCGTCACCGAGCGACAGAGAAACATCATAGGCGGCGCAAAGCTCACAGATATCGCGGAAATGGCTGTAGAGGAAGTTTTCCTTATGATGGCTCAGGCACCACTTGGCCATAATGGAGCCGCCACGGGATACCATGCCGGTCACCCGATTGGCCGTCATGGGCACATAGCGTAGCAAGACCCCGGCATGAATGGTGAAGTAATCCACCCCTTGTTCGGCCTGCTCTATCAGGGTGTCGCGAAACACTTCCCAACTGAGGTCTTCGGCAATGCCGTTGACCTTTTCCAGCGCCTGATAGATGGGCACGGTACCTATGGGCACCGGCGAGTTGCGCACTATCCATTCGCGGGTTTCGTGGATATAACGGCCGGTGGACAGATCCATTACCGTATCGGCGCCCCAACGGGTGGCCCACACCAGTTTTTCCACCTCTTCCTCGATGGAAGAGGTCACCGCCGAATTACCGATATTGGCGTTAACCTTCACCAAAAAGTTGCGGCCGATGATCATAGGCTCAGCTTCCGGGTGATTAATGTTGGCGGGAATGATAGCGCGGCCACGGGCCACTTCGCTGCGAACGAACTCAGGGGTTATCGGCGTGGCAACTATAGCGCCAAAGGCTTCTCCTTTGGCCTTGCGGGCCAGCTGCGGATCTTTGGCAAGCGCTTCGTTGGCCCGGGCCATATTTTCACGAATGGCGATATATTCCATTTCAGGAGTGATAATGCCGGCGCGGGCGTAATGCAATTGGGTCACCCGCTTACCCGGCTTGGCCCGGCGCGGTTTGGGCAAAGCGTCGAATCTCAAATGATCCAGCCCTTCATCCGCCAGCCGCTGCTGGGTAAAACTGGAGCTGACCGAAGTCAGCTCTTGCGTATCATCACGCTCTAAGATCCAGCCCTGGCGCAGTTTATCCAGGCCCTGGCGCACATTGATAGCCGCGTTGGGATCTGAGTAAGGGCCGGCACAATCATAAACACGTACAGCGGGATTGGGTTCAAATTGCGCGCTGCCATCTTGGGTTGGTATTCGGGTGTCTGTCTGCCTGATTTGGCGCATGGCAACCTGAATATCGGCCCGGGAACCCTGAACAAACAGCTTCTGTGAATTGGGATGCAACAAGGGTTTAAGGTTATCGATAAAGGCCTGGGCGGCCTCACGGGTTTGACGACGATTGGATTGACGATTTGACATAAGCAAGCTCACTCTTTTGGAAAATGAAATTGCTTGTCAGGAGAGTTGAATAATAAGCGGCGCGAGCTGACTGGTTAAACTCCTTGATTTGGAGTCCTCATCCGGCGGTGTTGGCAGACTGACCTCGTGGTTTCAGGTCAGTTCAATGTCCGCTTGAGAAGCCAGATATCGCCTCGGCTCTTTAAAGCCTTTGGCATAGATTTTTGCTCGCAGTGGCTGCGGTAATGCTGCAGCTGAATGCTTGTTTCCTTCGCAGGTGCTAGCCTGATCAGGTTCAACGGATCCCGAATAAACGGTCTCAGCCCAGAGGGCACTCCGACAAGATTGCTGCCGAGTATAAGCACAAGCCGAAGCGGGAAACAAGCCCAATGGCAAAACTTGCCGCAGGATTAAATCCATTAAAATCACAAGTTAATTGTTTGAAGTTAATAAAAATATTTACAGAAATTTGGGAATCAACCTATTTCCAATCAAATAAATTGATTGCAAAACTCACTTACCAAGCCGCTTTAGACGGCTGGCTACCGCCTCCTTGAGTGCTTTTTCCATCTCTGTCTGACCGCACTTAAATGGAAACCCCAAGTTTTCGGCATAGGGATTGAGCGGAGTCGGCACCTTGACGACCCGATAGCAGGTATCACCATCCTTGACGATACGGTTGGGGTCGAGCGGCAGATCCAGACTGGCCACTTTACTGAAATCATCGGCGTCATTGACCCAAAGCACCTCCATCTCCCCATCCATTTCACTGAGGCTCTTGCGTCCCGAGGCCTTATCCGCATATTGTTGTGATAACTGCTGCAGCGCCTGCTGTTGCGAGTGTTGCAATACTTTTCGGGCAGACTTTAATGCGCTTGAACTGAAGTCAAGCTGAGCTTGCTCTGCCGGCTGCGATTTAAAGTCATTTGCTCGCTCTGGCGCAGGTACGGCTGCATTTTTCGTTTCTTCAATGACGCTACCAATAGACTTAACGCTTTGAGCCCGAGTCTTGGGGATGCTTTGCTCTTTCTGGTCTTGAACAGCCACTTGTTCAGTCTCTTCGGCAGCTTGTTTTTGTTGCTCGGTTTTTTGTGGCTCAGAACGCTTGCTCGAGTCAGCTTTGTTAACCTCTATCGTTTCCTTGGACTGGATTATTGCTTCTTCGGCCAAGGCTTCCGGCACTGGCGTTAACGGTTTGGGGCTGGGCTGACTGAAATACAGATAGGATTGCAACGCCTTGGGTTTGACAGGCTCTGTCACCACTCTTCGCCATTCGGCCTGCTGCCAAAACCAGGATACCCCCAGCAATAGTACTAAGTGCGCGGCTCCCGCCGCAGTCCAACTACTGAAGGCGTTGCCCTTTGCCTCAGCATCCCCCTGCTCTGTTTTTTTAGTCATGCCAACTTGCGCCAGGCATTGGGGTTGAACCCCAAGCTGTTGACTAAAAGGCGATTGGGCAAAGAGAGGGTCAATCGAATGTGTGTGAAAATGGCTTGGTTGGCAGGAGCAAGTGTTAAGGATTTCATCCAGATCAAGCTCAAAGGCAACATCCCTACCCGGAATGCTGAAGCTCAAGCTTGCCATTGTCGCCGGGCTTTCGTCTCGGCTGGCAATCAATTTATCTGAATGTGGAGGCATAAGCCGCTGATTTATCTTTCACCAAATGTAAACTCAGTGTTAGAGAAAACCCTCGGTAAAAAGTTCATTCCCTTGTTTGAAAAGCAATTTACGCTACAAACTCAAATCGACGGCTTCAAGCAAAACAGGTAAAACCCTTGTCGAATAAGGCTGACAGAATCCACTGAACAAATTAACTGTAAAAAGCGACTTGGAAGCCGGGCAACGAGTTGTTAAGGTGCAGCATTAGACGTTTGCAAAAATGCAGACGATACAGTTTAAAGAACAAATCAATCTCAGCGAACAGCTGTACACTTTTATCTAGCCATGGCGCTACGGCGCTGTTAGACTCACTTTCAATGAGGTCGAACCAGAGAGTCAATCATGCCCAACAGCAAAACCCCAGCAGCCGAAACCCATTTCAATGGCCAGTTTTCCGCTGGATACAGTCTGAATGAAGAGATAGCCAATGCCGTCAGCCATGGTTTGGGGGTGATTGCCGGCATTCTGGGATTGGTGCTGATGTTGCTCAAGGGCTGGCATTCGCTGAATGCCATTCAGTTAACAGGTGTAACCATCTATGGCAGCAGTATTATCCTGCTGTTTCTCTGCTCGACCCTGTATCACAGCATTCCTCAGCCAATGTGGAAACGGCGCCTCAAGATGCTGGATCACTGCGCCATCTATCTGTTAATCGCCGGAACCTATACCCCACTGATGTTAATTACTTTGGCCGATGCCCAGGAAGAATGGGTGCTGATAGCCATCTGGTTATTGGCACTGGGGGGAATAGTGTTCAAGAGCTGCTTTATTCACAGATTCAAGGCGCTGAGCTTGGTGCTATATCTGGCCATGGGCTGGCTCTGCGTCGCCGTGTTGCCTGAGCTTATCGATAACTTGTCAACTGCTGGGTTCAACTTGCTGTTGGCCGGGGGGCTGAGCTACAGCTTGGGGGTGATCTTCTACGCCACCAAGGCGATCCCTTTTAATCATGCCATCTGGCATCTGTTTGTATTGGGCGGCGCCGTTTGCCATTTCCTGTGTGTTTATCTGACGGTGATCTAACGCAGGCGAATAGGCTTAACTCAGCGCCGCCCTAGAGAGACGGCTTCCGGCTTGCTGTGCCAACTCTAGTGCAGCTAGGCCGGAGCTCTTATCTCAGCCTGCCATTGATTAAACTCACTGAGTAACCGCCTGGCGGCGATACTATAGTCTCCCCCCAAGTCTTGCCAAACAGCCGCAATACATTCCAAGGTAC
This sequence comes from Shewanella carassii, assembly GCF_019670705.1. Classification (NCBI taxonomy): domain Bacteria; kingdom Pseudomonadati; phylum Pseudomonadota; class Gammaproteobacteria; order Alteromonadales; family Shewanellaceae; genus Shewanella; species Shewanella carassii. The sequence goes on along the minus strand of NZ_AP024618.1, from coordinate 2,120,843 downwards.
ATAACCCGCCCTGGCGCTGATTGCGCCGTAACCGAAACGCTGAGCCCTGCTCTGCTTGCAGTTCAACTCTGGCCAGCGACTGCAGATAGGGGCTTTGGCGATACATCTTGCCGGCCTCCTGCCAGGTTGCATCGAGTATGACCAGCGAATTTAGCGGCTTCCCTAATTTCAGAGCAGTTTTCTGAACGGCTTCCTGAGTAGCGTCTTGAGGCAATGTTGCGCCCTGAGCCGGGCTTGGGTTTAGCTTTGAACTTGGGTCTGGAGTTGGATTTGGGTCTTGGTTTTGGCTTAAGTTTTGGCTTAAGTTTGGGCTTTCATTTGTAGCTTGAGTTCGCGAAATACTTTCTTCGGTTTGCGGATAGAGTAAGGCGGTTCGCCCCAAAGACAAGTGCTCCATTAACCAAGCATCCGGGGCTTTACGCGCCCACAGTACCCGCTTACACAGAGTCGGATAAGCATTAAGCGCCAGGGTGGCTGTATTACTGGCTCGATTCAGCTCTCTTTCATGGGTCAGCAGGATTATTTTCACAGGCAACAGCAGCTTAAAATGAGTTATCGGCTAATGGAAATCCCGCGAGTGTACCACCAGCGCGTGCATACTGCCCGAGATATCCTCCAGCCGACCGGCCAGCAGATGTAATACGCCGGACGAAAATTCCACGACCCCACTCACCTTGAGGATCCTGGCGCTCAAATAAGCCTGTCTCTGGGCTCTGGCCGTATCACTCCACACCACCAGATTAACATTGCCGGTTTCATCTTCGAGGGTGATGAAGGTGACTCCACTGGCGGTGCCAGGCCTTTGCCTGCCGACCACCAACCCAGCCACAGTCACATTCTGGCCATGACGACACTGCCACAAAGAGGCGGCGCTGTGACACTTGCCGAGTAACCCCTGCTCTCTGAGCAGTGCCAGAGGATGGCGCCCCAGAGTTAGCCCGGTACAGGCGTAGTCGGCCAGCAAGGCATCGACTTCGGTGACCTCAGGCAAGGCGGTTTCAAGGCGAAAATCGGCCTCGTCCGGCAGCTCAAACAAGGGCAAACTCTGCTGACGGGCGGCCAACTGCCACCTGATCTGATGGCGATCGCCCCCCAGGGTAGCAAAGGCATTGGCGCTGGCCAGCGCCTCCTGCTCACGCCTTGGCAGTGCCAGAGCCGCCAACTGCGACAAGTGAGTAAAGCCCTCGCCCCGACCCGCGACTATCTTGGCGGCGTTGTGCTCGGATAACCCCTTGACCAACCTGAACCCAAGGCGCAGTGCCAAGGAACCATCGGTTTGTCGCTCCAGTGTGCTGTGCCACTGGCTGAGGTTGATGCAAACCGGCAACACCAGGCCGCCATGATGACGAAGATCCTGAATAAGCTGTGACGGGCTGTAAAAGCCCATGGGTTGACTGTTGAGCAAGGCGCAGCAAAACGCCACCGGGTAATAGTGTTTGAGAAAGGCCGAAACATAGGCCAGGAGCGCAAAGCTGGCCGAATGAGACTCGGGAAAACCATATTCGCCGAAGCCGCGGATCTGGCTGAATATCTGCCTGGCAAAGGTGTCACTGTAGCCTCGGGCCGTCATCCCCTGAAGCAGCTTGTGTTCAAATTGCTCCAGCTCGCCACTGCGTTTCCAGCTGGCCATGGCACGGCGCAGCTGATCGGCTTCCCCGCCACTGAAACCGGCGGCGACCATGGCCAATTGGATCACCTGCTCCTGAAAAATGGGCACCCCCAGAGTGCGTGACAATACATTTTCCACCTCGGCCGAAGGAAAAGTGACCGACTCGATTTTATCGCGGCGGCGCAGAAAGGGATGCACCATGTCTCCTTGAATTGGCCCCGGGCGCACTATGGCTATCTGTATCACCAGATCGTAATAACTGGCGGGTTTAAGCCTGGGCAGCATGCTGGTCTGGGCTCGTGACTCCACCTGAAACACCCCCATACTGTCGCCCTGCTGCAACATACGATAGACGGCCGGATCTTCCCAGCGAATATCCGACATGGCAAAGGGATGAATGTGGCGGGAGATCAACTCGAAACATTTGCGGATCGCCGTCAGCATTCCCAACGCCAACACATCGACCTTTAACAGCCCCAGGCTCTCGAGATCATCCTTGTCCCATTGGATCACAGTGCGCTTGGCCATGGCGGCATTCTCTACCGGCACCAGCTCGGCCAATGGCCCGGCCGAAATCACAAAGCCGCCGACATGTTGCGACAAGTGCCTTGGAAAACCCATCAGAGTCTCCACCAGCGGCAACAACCACTGCCCCAAACCTTGTTGTGGCAACAGCTTGCCTTGTTGCAACTGCTGCTGCCAAGGCACTTGCGGATCGCGGCGATCGACAGCGCCTATCAGCTCATCCAGCCGTTGCTCGCTGAGCCCCAGGGCCTTACCAACATCTTTCATGGCACTCTTGAAACGATAAGTGATCACACTGGCGGCCAGGGCTGCACGCTCACGGCCATATTTTTGGTAGATATACTGGATCACCTCTTCGCGGCGTTCATGTTCAAAATCGACATCGATATCTGGCGGCTCATGGCGCTCCTTGGAAATAAAACGCTCAAACAGCATATTGACCTTGGTGGGATCCACCTCGGTGATCCCGAGGCAATAACAAACCACAGAATTGGCGGCCGAACCTCGTCCCTGATGCAGTATCCCTTGCCTGGCGGCAAAACAGACCAGATCATAAATAGTCAGGAAAAAGTATTCGTAATTAAGCTCGGCAATCAGCTTGAGCTCGCGCCGATACTGAGTCTGCACTTCAGGTGGAACCGCCTCGCCAAAACGCCTGCGGGCGCCCTTTTCCACCTCTTGCGCCAGATATTCACTGGCACTTAGGCCGCTTGGCACCAACTCGGCCGGGTACTCATACTTGAGTTCATCCAGACTGAAATGACACCGGGACGCCAGCTCACAGCTCCTTGCCAACCAGGCTTGAGGGTGACGCCTGGCCATAGCTGTTATCGGCTTAAGCGCCATCTCGGCATTACCCGATAACAGCTCGCCGGCCATGGGCACGGCGCAGCCATGGAGGATACAGCTGAGTACATCGTGCAACCTTTGCCGCTCGGCAAGATGCATCTGCACATTACCGGCGGCGACACAGGGGAGGGAAAAACGATTCGACAGCGCCTCACAGGCCTCGAGATACCAGGCCTCTCCGGGTTGCAGTTGCCGCTCCATCAAGAGATAAAGCGGCAGTGAAAACGCGGCTTTAACCCGTGCCGTCAGGGTATTCAACTGTGCCAGACTGCGCTGCTGCAGCTGCGTCAGCCAAGGGGTTTGCTGACTTGGGCTTTGGTTGCCTATTCCCTGGTTTTTAGAGTTCTGATTATCGACATTCTGCTGACCAAGACTCTGGTGCTCAGTGCTTTGCAAGTCGGCTTGCGTCAGCAACTCGCTCACTGATGGCGGCCGCCACAGGCAAAAGCAGCCGCGGTCAATGGCCGCAAAATCATCCAGACTTAACCGATACTTGCCCTTTTCGGCCCGGCGCCGCCCTTTAGTTATCAGAGTGCTGATAAGACCATAACCCCGGCGATTTCTTGCCAGCAGCACCAGGCAGCCTTCCGGCAGGTGGAATTCGGCGCCGACAATCAGCTTGATACCGCTTTGTTTGGCGGCCTCATGCGCCTTGACCACACCCGCCAGAGAGCACTCATCGGTAATGGCGATGGCCTCATAACCCAGTTTGGCGGCCTGCTGCACCAACTCATCCGGGTGGGAAGCCCCGCGCAAAAAGCTGTAATTGGAAATAGCATGCAATTCGGCGTACATCAGCTGAACCAAGCATGAAGAAAGAGCCCATTAGCGGTGCGGAACAGCCAACACAGACCGCCGCTCTCCTTATGATGGGCAAGAAAATAATCCCGGCAGGGAAAAGGCCCTGAATGCCAGGGGCTCTGTAACCTTTCCGGCCCCCTAAGCAGCTCCACGGCTTCAGGAGCAATGGCTTGCGGCTCTTGCAGCAGCCAAAGAGGTCGCAGCGCCAGCGACGGCTGAACGGGCGGCCTTGCCGGTGGCGGCCAGCGAGTCAGGGGAGCCGCAGTACTGGCCAGTTCAGGCATGGGATCGGCCGCCAACACCAAAGAGCGCACCTTATGGTTACCTAACCTGGCCTGTAATCTGGCGAGTAATTGATTGGCATCCTGCTGCTGCCCTTCTCTGGACTCAGTCAACTCTCGACTGCCCTGCTGCTGCGACACAAACTGCTTGGCTCGCAGCTCAATATCGACGACCGGGCTCGGCAGTTGCAATCCTTCCAGCTGTAAGCGGCAGAGCTGAGATAGTCCCTGCAGTTGATATTCCCCGAAGGGATAGTTGAGTGTCAGTTGCAGCGCCGGGGTCTCTGGCTCGCGAAACTTCAGCCACAGCTCCAACTGTTGCACCGCCAACTGCCTGATCCGCAAATAGGTTGCCAATTCCCCCAGCAGTTTTTGCAATGGAAACAGCAATCCCTGAACCCACTCAACATCATGCAGCAAGGTCAACCTGGCCTGAAACTGTTCGGGTAACTCATATCCCTTGCGGCAACAGGGCAAACGCCCCTGGATTTGTGCCAGCAGCTGCAGCAAACCTTGACCAAAGCGCCGCCCCAACTCGGCAAGGGGTAAAGCATCAAACATGGCTAGAGTCGTCAGCCCAAGCGCGCCGAGCCGCTGCCGTTCCTCTTGGGTCAATGGCAGCAAATCCAGTGGTAAATCCGGCGGTAAGCCTTGATGCACCTTGAGGCGCCCGGCTTTTTCAGCTGTGGGCGTGCTCATGAAGGCAGCTGATACCGCGCTGATGCCGACGTGAGTATGCCGCGCCAATATCGCCGCATCCAGCGGGCTGTGTGCCAGCACCAATGAGCATTCCAGACCATAGTCGGCGACTTCGTTGAGATAAGCCTCGACAATGGCGCTCAAACTGCCAAACAGTTTAACCATGGATCCCACTTCCAGCAGCAGGGTATCTGTAGGCCAGCGCGCATCGGCCGCACTTTGAGCCGCTTGTTCAGTAAGTCCGGATAACAACGGCGGCCAGACTCTGGCGCTGAAATCATAGCTCCACTGACATAACCAATCCCGCAACGCCTCGCTGTCCACCTCCTGCAGCGGCCAGAGTTGCAACTCTCCGAGCAGCGACTGAGCGCTGCCGATACTCATCCCAGCTGTAACGCCTTTTGCTTGAGCGGCGGGACAGGCCGAATGTATAACCAGCTTCCGGCTGTCATACAAGGCCATGGGGACTTGGGGATCAAAAGGCTCTGACGCCGCAGCGGTTGGCACTGCTTTGGGCTGATTTTGGGTTTGGAACTGAGTTTGAGCGCGTATTTGAACCTGAGCCGCACCACTGCCTGTCATACTTCCAGTCCTAGTGTCGGTCATAGTACCTGTCACAGTGTCGGTCATAGTACCGGTCATAGTACCGGTAATAGCGCCCGCCATATTGCCCAGCATAGCCAGGCGATAACGCTGATATTGCAGCAATAGCTGTGGAAACCAGACTCCCATCCATACCTGGGGCATCTCAGATAGCCTCTTGACTCTGAGCAGTATGGCTTTGAGCGGCTTGGCTCTGGGCCGTTTGAGAATTGGCCGGTTGCGGATTAGCGCTTGGGAAAAGCCCCGCGGGTTTATTTGACTCTTGCCGTGCCGTCCAGGGATTAGCCGCGCATTCATTGGATGCAGCAATCCTTGACTGCGCCATCCCCCAAGGACCATGAAGCACAGTGCTATGAAAACCAGAGTTGTGAAGACCAGTGCTATGAAAACCAGTGCCATGTAAACCAGAGTCGTGAAGCACAGGGCCATTGGCCTTGCGGCCGGAATGGTTTGGCTCAATTAAATCTGTTGAGTTACTTAAACTATGATTGAGACCCGCCTTGCCGCTTCTCAGGGTTACCACACCCGGCTCGACATGGGGCAGTTCAAGCGCCAGTGCCGGCAAGCCACGCAGATGCAATTCAGGGACGGGCCAACCACCGCGACGCTTTAAAATTTGCAGCCTGGCGGTATTAACGCCAGCCGTGCTGATAGCCAGCTTTAGGGTAACAGGATGATTACTGTCTACCTGAGCCATAGGCAACTGGCAAATTCCCAGCGCCTTGCCCTGCTCTGCGGCAAGTTGCAACCTTCTGGCCTCACTCAGTGTCAGCTTGTCCAGCCAAGCCAGCACCAAAGAACAGGCGCCGCTGCTCAACCCTTGCTCCATGGCCCAGAGCACCTCTTTACGCTGGGTTAACTCCAGCCACAAAATACGCTCGGCGGCAATACCGTGCTGGGCAAAGCTCTGTGCCAGCGGCTGCAGTGGCGGCGCTATCAGCATTATCATGGCATCTCTGGACTCATCCCCTCTAAATTGATTTCTTTTGGACTGATTTTTTGCGGACTGACTTGTTGTCGAATGATTTATTTCGGAATGATTTCTTTCGGAATAAGAGCCACACTGAGCCGGCAGTAAATAACGCATCAAAGGCAGCAACAGGCTGAGTTCCCCGTGCCCAGGAGATTGGCTGAAGAGTTCACAAATACCCTGCCTTGGCCACCCTGCATCACTGAGCTGCGCATCCAATGCTTCAAAACCACTGGGATACCCCAATGTTTTGTTCTGACTGCCCGGCCCCAACCAGAGATCCCGGCGCTCCAGCAGGCTGTTCAAGGCCTGAGATTTTGCTGAATTAGATTTTACAGAGTGAGTTTTGGCTGAAACAGGCATGAAAAACACCGATACTGTATTTTTATACAGTATAACTAACTTTAGCCAACTGACAAGTCGTGCTGGCGCCAAAGCCTTAACCCGAGATAGAATAAATGAGAATGATTATCGAAACATATTCTCGACTTCAGCGAATAATTCAGGAGCGTGCCTTGCTGCCCTTTTCCGGCCTGTTTTCCCAACTCCAATGGCGACTGTTTGGCTATTTTGGTGTGTCATTACTGCTTATCCTGCTGCTCGCCAGTGGTATTGAAGCCATGCTGCTAAACCGCCTGTTACTGCTGCCCCAGCAGACCCAAAGCCAGTTACAGCAACTGGCCGATGAGGCCAACGACTATATCGTCAGGGGCGATATTACGGGACTTGCGGATTGGGAGGGACGGCAGGCATTTGTACTCTATGTGCTGGATAGCGAGCAGCAGGCGGTGAGTCAGCGGGAAATGCACCCGCACTTTGTTTACAAACTCAATTTCCTCAAGCAGTTGCAGCAGCCTATGGGGGACAGGGTGCAAAAACCTTTGATAGGCCTACCACTACGCAATAGCCTGGAGCCGGATAATCCCCTGCTCTTGGTGGTGCAACTCAACGCCTCTTTACATCCGGCGCAGCAACTGGATAAAAGCCTCTGGCTTATCCGTATCCTGGTAGGGCTACTGGTGCTCTTGTTGTTCAGTCGTCTGTTGAGCCGCTATCTGATCCAGCCACTGAGTTTATTGCGCAGTGCCACCCGTCAGCTGGCACAGGGTCAACTCGATACCCGGATTGCCGGCCATTTTTCACTAAAGCAGCCGGAGTTTTTCCAGTTGGCGACCGACTTTGACCATATGGCCGAGCAGCTGCAAAAAAGCATTCAAACCCAGCAGCGGTTACTGAGGGATGTCTCCCACGAACTGCGCACTCCCCTTGCCCGGCAGGAGCTGGCCTTACACCTGTTGGAAAATCGCTTGGGGGAGGAACATCAACAACCGCTTGCCAGGCTAAGACGCCAGGGCGAAGAGATGGCGCAATTGATCAACACCATTTTAGACTTCAGCCGCCTGAGCAACGGCTTCATCAAGCTGACGGCAGCGTCTTTTACCCTGACAGAATTACGCCGCTCACTGCTGCAGGATCTGGAGTTTGAGTCTGGCCCCAAGCAAAGCATAGTCTGGGCACAAGCCCCCATTGATGAGCAAACTTTGCATACCGATATGGCCTACTTGAAGCGGGCGCTGGAAAATGTCTGTCGCAATGCCCTCAAATATGCCGGTGAAACCTGCCGGGTGGAAATCCAGGTATCTCAGTTGGGTGACGACAAATTAGGTGATAGCAGACTGCAGCTGAGTGTCAGCGACGATGGACCCGGGATCCCCAAGGAGCAACTGGAAGCCTTGTTCAACCCTTTCACCCGTTTGGATGAAGCGCGTCACAGCTCTCAGGGAGGTTATGGGCTGGGATTGGCGATTGTGCGCCAGTGTATGCAGCTCCTGGGCGGCTCGGCCCAAGCGGTCAACCGGCCTCAGGGCGGTTTGAGCATATTGCTTGAGCTGCCGCTGCAACTGCCAAGCTGCAGCGAAGCCCAACTTAAGTCTATCGCTTAGGCGGTAAACTTACGCACCTTCTTCAGTGCCATCTCCTGTTTAAGGCGAGAGAGATGCTCGATAAATACCTTGCCGTGCAGATGATCGATTTCATGTTGCAGCACTATGGCCAGGAAATCATCACTGTGGAGCGTCTGGGCTTGGCCCTGGCGATCCAGATAGCTGACAGTGACCGACTCGAAGCGTTTTACCTTGGAGCGATAACCGGGAATGGACAAGCAGCCCTCTTCACCGATAAATTCGCCGCTGGACTCAGTGATCTGCGGATTGATCAGCACCAGAGGTTGATTGCGCTCTTCTGAGATATCAATGACGACTATTGCGTGTTCACTGCCCACCTGGGTCGCGGCCAAGCCGATACCATCGTCTGTGTGATACATGGTTTGCAACAGATCATCGATGAAAGGCTGCACGGCTTCTATTTCGGTGACAGGCTTGGCTTTACGCTTGAGCCTGGGATCGGGAACCGTCAAAATATCCATAATTGCCATAGGGTTATATTCTCAATTTACTCGACTTGGCGTTCAATGGACGCCATTATGGCGAAAAAGCATCAAAAGGCAAATCTTGCATGTGCAGCGCAGAGCCGCCATGACACTTTTGCCAAGTGAGTAACCTCCGCTATGGAATGGTATTATAATTTGCGCCAATAGCATCAGGAGCCAAGATGACCCCGGAAACGAGCGCCCCGCCACTAAGTCCAATGCAGAAGATTTGGCACATAGTTGCACTGATCCCCGAAGGTCGGGTGGCAAGCTATGGCAAGATTGCCGACTATGCCGGCTTGCCCGGACGGGCACGCTATGTTTCCCGGGCACTGAAACAGGCGCCGGACAGCCTGGCACTGCCCTGGCACAGGGTTATCAACAGTCAGGGGAAAATATCCTTTGCCAAGGATACCCAGGCGTTTCAACTGCAGATGAGCCTGCTGCGCAGCGAAGGCGTACCAGTGAACCAAGGCAGAATTGCCCTGTCTGAATATGAGTGGCGGCCGGATATGGCCACTCTGGTCTTGTCCATGCCGTTTTAACCACAGGAGACTGCCTTTGATCCGTTCACTTCAACTCTTTGTACTGTTACTGCCCTTGTCGCTATGGGCGCAGACCAGCCCCCTGGCACCCCATACCGCCGAATATCAGGTCAATTATGGCGAAATCAATCTCGGTGGCGCCCGTTTTATGCTGTTGCCGCCAGAGGGCGACTTCTATCAATACAAATTGGACAGCGATCTCAGCCTGCTGGTGCTGAGCGATAAACGCCATATCCGCAGTGAATTTACCTATCAGGATGGTCAGCTGACGCCGCTGCGCTTCAGCCATCAGCGAACCGGCACAGGCCCCAACTTCAATGAGCAGATAGCCTTTGCCAAGGAGCAGGGCAAAATCTTCAGTCGCTACAAGGACGAAAAGAGCAAGCTGGACTACTCTGGCGCCCTTTACGATGCCCTGATGGTACAACTGCAGTTTCGGCTGGATCTCGCCGCCGGCAAGGAGCCACTGGCCTATGAGCTGGTCAAGGACAACGAGATAGATGACTATAGTTTCAAGATAGTCGGCAAGGAGCGGATGACACTGGACAGTGGCGTTTATAACACGGTGAAACTGGAAGTGGTCCGCGACAGCAGCAAACGGCAGACCTTTATTTGGATGGCACCGGATCTCGGCTGGCTGCCGGTGCGCCTGACCCATTTCGAGTCAGGCAGCAAGCAGCTCGATATCAAGTTAGCCAAGCTGAGCCTGGGCTCGGAAGTCAATAACCAGCTCGCCAAGACGGAATAATTTCCAATCCCCCGGTGCCAATAGCTGCCAGTTTTCATTGCCGGTCAGCGGCCGGGTGGCTATGACAGTGACCACATCCTTGGGGGTGGTCTGGGTGTCAAAATCAATCACCACATCCGTGTCTATCAGCTGCGCCCGGCCAAAGGGCGCCCGGCGGGTGATGTAGCAAAGGTTATTGCTGCAATAACTCATCAAATAACGGCCATCGCTGAGGATCATATTAAACACCCCTAGAGTGCGGATCTCCTCGGCAAGCTGGGCAACATATTCAAACACGGGCAAAATATCATCCGGCTCGGATTCACCGAAACGCTCGGCCAGGCGGCTCATTATCCAGCAAAAGGCCTGCTCACTGTCTGTATCACCTACGGCCTGAAAGCGGCCGCTTTGAAACTTCTGTTCATAGTCAGACAACTGGCCGTTGTGGGCATAGGTCCAGTAGCGCCCCCAAAGCTCGCGGGTAAAGGGGTGGGTATTTTCCAACGAGACTTCACCGCGGTTGGCCTGCCGAATATGGCTGACCACCACTTCACTCTTGATCGGGTATGACTTGATAAGGCTTGCCACATGGGACTGGCTGCTGGGGCTGGCATCCTTGAAGGTGCGACTGCCCTTGCCTTCATAAAAGGTGATCCCCCAACCATCCACATGGGGCCCGGTCACCCCGCCTCGCTCCGCCAGCCCGGTAAAGCTGAAGACAATATCCGTTGGCACATTGGCACTCATCGCCAGCAGCTCACACATCTTGGTTTTTCCTGTCACTGAATCTGTTATTTCATTATCTGCGGCATTGTAGCCAAGCCTTGTCGGCAGGGGAATTATTGCTTGCAATAAAAAATTTAAACAATTGTTTGAAAAATGCTTGTATTCGATTTCGCTTAGGTTTAATTTTATTGCGACACAGGTCTGACCACATACTATAATTGTGATCTTGATCGCTCTCAAGCGAGGCGTTCTACACTGAATAAAGTGGTCGTTTTATTAAGGAGAACAAACAGTGACTACCCTACTATGGATCCTGGCATTGCTCTTGGTTTTAGGAGCAGCAGCGTACCTCAGAGTATCCCTGCTGACTGCAACCATAGCCGCCGCAGTGGTCATGGCAGCAGGCAGCCTGCTGGATGTAACTGGACTGATTAGCTGGATAATTTTCCTGGTTATTGCCCTGCCGCTGAACCTGAGTGCCTTCAGGCAGAGTGTGATAACCCGGCCATTACTTAAACTCTATCGCGGCATCATGCCGGAGATGTCTTCCACCGAAAAAGAGGCGATTGAAGCCGGTACTACCTGGTGGGAAGCCGATCTCTTCGCCGGTAATCCCAACTGGAAGAAGCTGCACAACTATCCGGTTGCCCGTCTGAGCGCCGAAGAGCATGCCTTCCTGGAAGGACCTGTGGAGGAGGTCTGCCGCATGGTTAACCAGCATATGGTTTCCCATCAATTGGCGGACTTGCCTGCCGAAGTATGGCAGTTCCTCAAAGACAAAGGCTTCTTTGCGATGATCATCAAGAAGAAGTACGGTGGTCTGGAGTTCTCTGCCTACGCCCAATCCCGGGTACTGCAAAAGCTGGCCGGTGTCAGCAGTGAACTGGCCTCGACCGTAGGTGTGCCCAACTCACTGGGCCCGGGCGAGCTGCTGCAGCACTATGGTACCCCGGAGCAGCAGGATCACTACCTGCCCCGCCTGGCCAAAGGTTTGGAAGTTCCCTGCTTTGCCCTGACCAGTCCTGAGGCCGGTTCAGATGCCGGCGCCATTCCGGATTTCGGTGTAGTCTGCAAAGGCCAATGGCAAGGTGAAGAAGTGCTGGGGATGAAACTGACCTGGAACAAGCGCTATATCACCCTGGCACCTGTTGCCACAGTTTTGGGGTTGGCATTCAAGCTTAAAGATCCCGAGCATCTGCTTGGCGATAAGGAAGAGCTGGGCATTACCTGCGCCCTGATCCCAACCGATGTTGAAGGTGTGGAAACCGGCCGTCGTCACTTCCCGCTCAACTGTATGTTCCAAAATGGTCCAACCCGAGGCAATGAGGTGTTTGTTCCTCTGAGCTTTATCATAGGTGGCCCGAAAATGGCGGGACAAGGCTGGCGCATGCTGGTGGAATGCCTGTCGGTTGGCCGCGGCATCACCCTGCCCTCCAACTCAGCCGGTGGCGTTAAAACCGCGGCTTTGGCAACCGGTGCCTATGCACGCATTCGTCGTCAGTTCAAGCTGCCAATAGGTAAGCTGGAAGGCATTGAAGAGCCTATGGCGCGTATCGGCGGTAACGCCTATCTGATGGACGCTGTAACCTCCTTGACCACCACAGGTATTGATCTGGGTGAAAAGCCTTCCGTCATCTCGGCGATAGTCAAATATCACCTGACCGACAGAATGCAGAAATGCGTTATCGACGCCATGGATATTCACGGTGGTAAAGGCGTATGTCTTGGCCCCAACAACTATCTGGGACGCGGATATCAAGCGGCACCTATCGCCATTACGGTTGAAGGGGCCAACATTCTGACCCGCTCCATGATCATCTATGGTCAAGGTGCCATTCGCTGCCATCCATATGTGCTGGCAGAGATGGAGTCGGCCTTTGATACCGACGTAAACCGCGGCCTGAATAACTTTGATGCGGCGCTGTTTGGCCATATCGGCTTTACCACAAGTAACTTTATCCGCAGCCTGTGGATGGGGCTCACCGGCAGTCGCTTCTCCAATGCGCCTTTTGCCGACAAGACCAAGCGTTACTATCAGCATATGAACCGCTTCAGTGCCAACCTGGCCTTGCTGTCGGATCTGGCGATGGCGACCTTAGGGGGTAACCTCAAACGTAAAGAGCGGATCTCTGCCCGCCTGGGTGACTTGCTCAGCCAGTTGTATCTGGCATCAGCAACCCTCAAGCGTTATCAGGATGAAGGCCGTCAGAGTGAAGATCTGCCACTGGTACAATGGGCGGTTGAAGACGCGCTCTACAAGCTGCAGTCTTCTCTCGATGAGCTGCTGGATAACTTCCCTGCTGGCCTCGGCGGCGTGCTGCGCCTGGTGTTGTTCCCCTTCGGTCGACCACTGAAGCGCCCAAGTGATGTGTTGGACCACAAGGTAGCCAAGATAATGCAGACCCCTTGTGCCAGCCGTGACCGTCTGGGTAAGGGACAATTCTGGGAAGCCTGCGACAATAATGCCGTAGGTATTCAGGAACAGACCTTCAAAGACATACTGGCGGCAGAGCCCTTGTATGACAAAGTCTGTAAGGCTACCGGCAAACGTCTGCCCTTCATGTGGCTGGATAAAGTGGCCGCAGAAGGCAAGGCGCTGGGTGTTCTGAGCGATGATGAAGTGGCCCTGTTGGAGCGCGCTGAAATCGGCCGAATGAAATCCATCAACGTGGATGACTTTGACCCCGCCGAACTCAAGGCCCAGAGCCTGGAGCCGGAAAATCGCGAAGAGCAAGCCGCTTAATAGCGCGTGATTCGTAATGGAGTAGCCCCAATGAGGCCCAACTTATCGTTGGGCCTTTTTTTGATCCGGTCATTGTGAATTTAAACCAGAAACAGTGCATCGTCTTAAGACACGGCTAACCCATTCCCAATACCGCAAACCTTTCTGACCAATAACCATTGAACTATAGAGAAGCTGAGTTCAAACCATCAAGACCAAAAGTGACCTTAACAAAAAGCCCCGCTTTCAAGGCAGGGCTTACTTTCAAGTCTGGATGAAGTTCAAGAGCCTATTCGATTAAGCTCGGAAATAAACCTTTAAAACCATCGGCAATCACTTCAATACCAATAGAGAGCATTAATAGCCCCATCAAACGAGTGATCACGTTGATCCCTGTCTTACCCAGGAGCTTATTGATCACCGATGCCATTCTGAACAAGGCGAAACTCACAAGCCCAAAAATGACAACGGTTATCGACATTCCTAGTAAATTGGCCAAGCCTTTATGCTCGGCAGCAAACACAATAACTGAACTGATGGCACCTGGACCAGCCATCAAAGGCAAGGCCAAAGGAACAACGGCAACAGATTCCATCGCCGAGGCTTCCCTGTCTTCCTCTTGGTTTCGCTTTACCTCACCCAACTTACCTTGCAACATGGACATGGCAATAATCGCAATTAGCGTACCACCGGCAATTCTGAACGCCGACAGCGAAATACTGAACATATTCAATATGTACTGTCCCGCCACTGTGGTGACTAACAGAATAATCACTACAGCAAAGTTGGACACCTTGGCAGTATGATTGCGTTCAACCTCAGTCTGGTGACTGGTTAGGCTGACAAATACCGGTAACAGGCCCACCGGGTTGATGATAGCCACCAATCCGAGGAAAAATTTAACGTATAGGGTCAAATCCAATTTAGTATCCTTCCAGTGTTGGGAATTCACTGGGAAACAGTAGCTTGAGACGGTGCATACTCTACTCTAAGTTAACAAACCCCAGAAATGAGATTTTCTATTACTGGTCACATCTTCGAATAAATTTTCGTAATACCAATAAAGCCAATTCGCCGCCATAATTCACTCTAGCCGCGCCCCAAAACGCCATATCATGCAGTTCAAGCGTACTTTGATTACAGAAAATCCCGCTGTTCGTGGCCAAGATCACAGTTGACGGCCCTATTTGGTTGTAATTTTATTTCATGTAAGAGAATTTAACCAAGATGAGCCTTTGTTAAATTTTTTTACGGGAAACTGATTATGAAAGTCACCAATACTCAGGAACTGGATCTGCTACTGGAAAGAGTCAGCCAGGCTCAGGCGAAATTCGCAGGTTTCAGTCAGCAGCAAGTCGATAAGATATTTCGCGCCGCCGCGCTGGCAGCCGCCGATGCCAGAATAGTGCTGGCGAAACAGGCCGCCGCCGAAACCTCCATGGGAGTGCTGGAGGACAAAGTGATTAAAAACCACTTTGCTTCTGAGTATATCTACAACAAATACAAGGATGAAAAGACCTGCGGCATTCTGGAAGAAGACGACACCTTCGGCACCATCACCATTGCCGAACCCGTGGGGATTATCTGCGGCATAGTACCGACAACCAACCCAACCTCCACCGCTATCTTCAAGGCGCTTATCAGCCTGAAAACCCGTAATGCCATCGTCTTCTCCCCGCATCCCAGAGCCAAGGCATCCACAGTCGCGGCCGCCCGAATAGTACTGGATGCCGCCATCAAGGCTGGGGCCCCCGAGGACATCATAGGCTGGATAGATGAACCCAGCGTCGCACTCTCCAATCATCTGATGACCCACGAAAAGATAAATCTCATACTGGCCACCGGCGGCCCGGGTATGGTGAAAGCCGCCTACTCTTCCGGGAAACCGGCTATCGGTGTCGGCGCAGGTAACACTCCTGTGGTTATCGATGAAACCGCGGATATCAAACGGGCGGTGGCTTCCATATTGATGTCAAAAACCTTTGATAACGGTGTGGTATGCGCCTCTGAACAAGCTGTGGTGGTGCTCGACAGCGTCTATCAAGCCGTGCGGGAGCGTTTTGCTCATCATGGCGGTTACCTGCTCAATGACGAAGAATGCCTTGCGGTGAAACAGGTTATCCTCAAAGATGGCGCTCTCAATGCTGCCATTGTTGGCCAGAGTGCGGCGCGCATTGCCGAAATGGCTGGCTTCAGCGTGCCGAGCTGGACCAAGGTACTGATCGGTGAGGTGGATGAAATCACCGAAGCCGAAGCCTTTGCCCATGAAAAGCTTTCGCCGCTGCTTGGTATGTACCGCGCCAAAGACTTTGACGAGGCGCTGGATAAGGCCGATGCCTTGGTGAAACTCGGTGGTATCGGTCATACCTCTGGACTCTATACCGATCAAGATACCCAGGAGCAAAGGGTCAAGCGTTTCGGTGAGCGGATGAAAACCGCTCGAATTCTGATCAATACCCCGGCATCTCAAGGCGGGATTGGCGATCTCTATAACTTCAAGCTGGCGCCCTCCCTCACCCTGGGCTGTGGCTCCTGGGGCGGCAACTCCATTTCGGAGAATGTGGGTCCGAGTCACCTTATCAACAAGAAAACCGTCGCCAAGAGGGCCGAGAATATGTTGTGGCACAAGCTTCCATCTTCCATCTATTTCCGCCGCGGCAGCCTACCCATAGCACTGGAAGAGTTGGCCGACAAACGCCGCGCCTTGATAGTGACAGACAAGTTTCTGTTCAATAACGGCTACTGCGATGAAACCGTCAAGATCCTCAAAGGCTTGGGGCTGGATACCGAAGTGTTTTATGAAGTGGAGGCCGATCCTACCCTGGCTGTGGTTCGCGCCGGCACCAAGGTGGCCGAGAGTTTCCAACCGGATGTGATCATCGCCCTTGGCGGCGGCTCCCCTATGGACGCTGCCAAGATCATCTGGGTAATGTATGAACATCCTCAGGTGGACTTTGCCGATCTGGCGCTGCGTTTCATGGATATTCGTAAACGTATTTACAAGTTTCCCAAACTTGGGCGCAAGGCCAAGATGGTCGCTATCCCCACCACGTCGGGCACAGGCTCTGAAGTCACACCATTTGCCGTGGTGACTGATGAGAAGACAGGTGCCAAATATCCCATCGCCGATTATGAGCTGACCCCCAATATGGCGATTGTGGATCCCAACCTGGTGATGAACATGCCCAAGTCCTTAACCGCCTTTGGCGGGATAGATGCCATTACCCATGCCTTGGAAGCCTATGTCAGCGTGATGGCCAACGAGTACAGTGACGGCCAGGCATTGCAAGCCTTGAGTCTTCTGGTTGAGCACCTGCCCAAAGCCTATGAAGAGGGCGCCGCGGCGCCGATTGCCCGGGAAAAAGTGCACAACGGCGCCACTATTGCCGGTATCGCCTTTGCTAACGCTTTCCTGGGCATATGTCACTCTATGGCCCACAAACTGGGCGCCGAATTCCATCTGCCCCACGGTTTGGCCAATGCACTACTCATAAGCAATGTCATCCGTTTCAACGCCACCGACCTGCCGACCAAGCAAGCCGCCTTCAGTCAGTATGACAGGCCCAAGGCGCTCTGCCGTTATGCCGCCATTGCCGATCACCTCAAACTGACAGACGCTTCGCTGAGTGACGCTGAAAAAGTCGAGCGTTTGATAGCCAAAATCGAACAGCTGAAGCTGGCTTTGGGGATCCCGGCCTCGATTCAGGAAGCCGGTGTCAAAGAAGCCGACTTCTTGGATAAGCTCGATGAACTGGCTGAAGATGCTTTTGATGATCAATGTACAGGCGCCAACCCCAGGTATCCCCTGATCAGTGAACTGAAAGCTTTATTGCTGGCAAGCTTCTACGGCGATGCCTATCGCGATTAAGCATCAGCTCAGTTAGTGTCAGTCCAAATCAAGGCCTCCTTCGGAGGCCTTTTCCTTAAGAGCGAGTATCCAACACGCTAACGGATCTCTTGGGGCTAAGCACTTACGGCATTTTACTTGTCGGTCTGTTGCATCCTTTGATGAATAAACTCCGCCAGCATTTCATCGGTTTGTTGCTGCTGCACCGCTTGCCAGCCATCTTCATGGACCGCTAACGCAAGTGGTCGCCTCGGCAACCAGCCTTTGCGCTCAAGCTCAGGGGTATCGTTGAAAGCACTCACCCGCCCCAGACACAAATAAGCGATAATTCTTATCTCCTCTGGGATCCCCAGAGTCTCTCGCAACACCTTATCATCGAGAATACTGACCCAGCCAACGCCCAAACCTTCGGCCCTGGCGGCAAGCCACAGATTTTGCACCGCACAAACCGCGCTATAGTTGTCCATTTCCGGCTTGATGGTGCGGCCAAGTACCACAGGCCCGCTGCGGCGGGGATCGCAGGTCACACAGATCCCCAAAGGCGCCTCCAGGATACCTTCGAGTTTCAACCTTTGATATTGACGACGGCGCTCACCGCTGAACTGTTCGGCCGAGCGGGCATTGGCGGCATCAAATCCTTGTTTAATGGCACGGCGTTTGGCTTCGCTACGCACCACAATAAAGTCCCAAGGCTGCATAAAGCCGACGCTGGGCGCATGGTGCGCCGCATTGAGGATCCTTTGCAGGCTCTCTTCTGGCACCGGCTTTGACAAAAATTGACTGCGTACATCGCGGCGGGCAAATATCGCCTTATACAGGGCTTCTCTCTCCTGTAAAGAAAACGCTTCGGCTTCGGAGGAAACAGCGAATTCGGACATGGTTCACCTCTTTTGATGACTAATCTTTTATGACGATTCTTTGATGGCTGATCGTTAATGCCTGCTGTACCCGGACTATAGCAGGCATGTCAGTGACAGTGCCAATCCCCGCTGTAGCGGGCCATCTCGAAAACCACACCTTGAGAAATAAAAATACCGGGCCGTTTGATTGACCCGGTATTTTCTGCCGCGAATTTCAGCCTGAAAGCACACCATTTACTCAGGCAGTAGCTTTTCCGCCGTCTTTCTCTACGTCTTTACCATCGCTTTGTCCGCCGCGGGCCTCAGCCTTTTCATCAGCGTTCAATCTGTCTTGCGCTTCGGACTCAGCTTGCTGATCCATTGTTTCTTGAGCCACTGCTTCTTGAGCCATTGCCTCTTGCTCCTTGGCCTTTTGCTCGGCTTCAGCCCTCATCTGCCTAAGAGTTTCCTCCGCTTCCTTGAGCGCCGATGCCTCCGCCAGTGCCTCTTTGGGGATCAGGCTGATAAGCTCAATCCCGCTTGGCAAATCGGTTGTGTTGCCGGTCAACATAGTAACTTTACCGCTTTTCAAGTACATCAAGGGCACCACAGTTTCACCATAGCGGCGGCAAAAGTCTTTGTAGCCAAAGCTCTCCGTCAGGTTAGTGCTCTTCAGTACTCCGCCCTTGGAGATCAAGCTGGCCAGTTTGGCGTAGGAGACCGTCTCTCCAAACAGGCACATACGCTTCAAGTAAGATTCAGACAACTGATGACGGGCACTGGCACTGCTGCTTTCCGTACTACTGAGGCCATAGACCTTATTCTGACCGAGAATATCCTGGAAATGGAAGTAGACCACGGGATTAAGCTGGCGATAGGGAGAGAGGATCAGCACCTTGCCGATACCGGTCAAGTCCAGATAGGTGTCGGCATGCTCGGAGGCCGGGTTACCAAAGTAAACCGGAATATTATCCATCCGCGCCAAACGAATGTTATCCCAGTTACTGTCGGCGAGGATCACCTTGATATCCTTGCTCTTGAGCACCTTGGCCAGCTCTCGGGAGAACTTGGAAGCGCCAAAGATCAGCAGGCCGCGAGCAGAGCCTGCCTGCACCCCAAGAATATTGGCCCAGCGTCTGGCGGTAAGCGACTGGATTACGACTGTACCTATGATGATCAAAAACACCAGCGGCACTATGGTCTCGGCGCCGGGCACTTCCATCTTTTCCAGCTTGATGGCAAACAGTGATGACACGGCCGCCGCCACTATCCCCCGCGGCGCCACCCAGCTCAAAAACCACTTTTCAGCGCTGCTAAGCGAAGTGCCTATACCCGAGAGCCAAATGCTCAGCGGCCTGGCCACCAAAAGCACCACCGCCAGCACCCCAAGGCCGCCCAGACCAAGATCCAGCATGGCCGACGAATCCAGCCTGGCCGCCAACAAAATAAACAGCGCCGAGATAAGCAGTACCGTCAGCGTCTCTTTAAACTCGAGAATATCGGCAATATCCACGCCGCGCATATTGGCGAGCCAAATCCCCATTACGGTCACAGTCAACAGGCCGGACTCTTCCTGCAACAGGTTTGAGCCGACAAAGACCCCAAGCATTATGGTCAGTACCGCCGTGTTGGTCAGATAGTGTGGTAAGAGATTACTTCTCAGCACTCGCCCGACAAGGTAACCGGCCAGCGCGCCAAGCCCCAAGCCAATACCCAGCATAGAGCCGAGTGCCAGCAGTACATGCGCCGTCTGCCCGGCGCTAACAGTGATGTACTCAAACACCAACACCGCCAGCATGGCGCCTATGGGATCTATCACTATCCCCTCCCAGCGCAGAATGCTCGCCAGTTGAGACTTGGGCTTAACGGTTCTGAGCATGGGCACTATCACTGTCGGCCCGGTAACCACTACCAAGGCACCAAACAACAGCGCCAGCGGCCAATCAAAACTCAACAGGAAATGCGCCGCCGAGGCGATGCAGCCCCAGGTGATCAGCGCGCCAACAGACACCAAATGCGTTACCATCCGGCCATGGTCCTTGATCTCCTTGAAGTTGAGCGTCAACGCCCCTTCAAACAGAATGACAGCAACCCCTAAGGAGATGATGGGAAACAGCAAGTCGCCGAAAATCGCGTCGGGATCCAGTAAACCCAGCCCGGGACCCAACAACAAACCACACAGCAACAGCGGCAATATCGCCGGTAGACGCATCCGCCAGCCAATCCACTGACACGCCAGAGACAAGACGCCTATCAACGCCAGCATGGCGGTGATTTTTTCAACCATAAGTAGAATCCTTTTATCGCGTTCCTGCGCCCGAAAACAGCATTAAAACATGACTCGTGCCGGCGTCAATGCTTGTGTCTGTTTGAGATAGGAATGAAACCATCTAAAAATATCCGGGCTTCTCCAAAGAGATGTTAGCCGTTCAAACAGCAAATGGCTCATCAATTTCACTTCTATGCCTCCGAAATCAAGCTACCTAGTTTCAATACCGCGCAATACGCGCCGATGGTCTTATGCCAGCACGCCAGAGAGTAACAAGATATAGGTCGCCACTGCTTCTTAATAAGCTTTTTCCAGCGCCCTCAATATCCGTGTTTCACAAAATTAACCGCTTCCCCATCAGTTCTTATCCCAAAACTCGACCTATTTTTTAGGTAGACTAACAGCGCTCAACCCTCGAAAAGATAGCCCTTTTAATCAGTTTTGCCTTTGTTATACTCGCTGACAATCACGAACTATAAGCAATACAGAGAAACGGACTCGTCATGACAGATAGACTCTATGGGATTAAAAACTGCGACACGGTAAAAAAAGCACGAAAATGGTTGGAGGCCAAGGGCCTGCAAGTGACATTTGTGGATTTTCGTGAGCAGGAACTTTCACAAGACACACTCAAGGCCTGGGTCGAGCGCATCGGCTGGGAGGCGGTGCTGAACAAACGCTCCACCAGTTTCCGTGCGCTGGATGACGCCGATAAGCAGGATATTGATAGTGCCAAGGCGATATCCCTGATGCTGGCCAATCCAACCCTGATCAAACGCCCTGTATTGACCCGGGGCCAAGATGTGATGACCGGTTTTAAAGAAGCCGACTACCAAGCGTGGTTCGGACTATGAGTCAGCAAGTGCTTGAACTGGCCAAGGAGTTAATCTCCAGGGCATCTGTTACCCCTCTGGATGAAGGCTGTCAGGCATTGATGGCCGAGCGACTCGCCAAGCTGGGTTTTGCCAACGAGTCCATGGTATTTGAAGATACCACCAATCTCTGGTCTCGCCGTGGTACTGAAGGACCGGTATTTTGTTTTGCCGGCCATACAGATGTGGTACCGCCGGGGGACTTGGCCAATTGGCATACTCCGCCCTTCGAGCCAGTGGTTATCGATGACTATCTTCACGGCCGCGGCGCCGCAGATATGAAAGGCTCGCTGGCGGCCATGGTGGTGGCCACCGAGCGTTTTGTGACCGCTCATCCGCACCATCAAGGCTCTATCGCTTTTCTGATCACCAGCGATGAAGAAGGCCCCTTTATCAATGGCACCACCCGGGTGATAGACACCCTGGAAGCGCGCAATGAAAAGATCACCTGGGCCTTGGTCGGTGAGCCATCCAGTACCCTCAAACTGGGCGACGTGGTCAAAAATGGCCGCCGCGGCAGCCTCACCGGCAATCTCGTCGTTAAGGGTATTCAAGGACATGTGGCCTACCCTCACCTGGCGGATAACCCAGTGCACAAGGCTGCGCCGGCGTTGGCCGAACTTGCCGCCATGCAGTGGGACAAAGGCAATGCGTTTTTCCCGCCGACCAGTTTTCAGATAGCCAATATCAACGGCGGCACAGGGGCGTCCAACGTGATCCCGGGTGAGCTCAAGGTAATGTTCAACTTCCGTTACTCCACCGAAGTCACCGCCGAAGAGCTGATTACGCGGGTCGAGAATATCCTCGATGCCCATGGACTGAATTATGAGCTTGGTTGGATCTTTAATGGCCTGCCATTTTTGACCGGCGATGGCCCACTGCTTGAAGCGACCCGCCAAGCGATTAAAGAAGTAACAGGCTCAGAGACCGACCCGCAAACCTCGGGTGGCACTTCAGATGGGCGCTTTATTGCCCCTACAGGTGCTCAGGTAATAGAGCTGGGCCCGGTGAATGCCACCATTCACAAGGTTAATGAGTGCGTGAAAGTCGCAGATCTCGAGCTGTTGGCCCAGTGTTATCAGCGTATCCTGGAAAAACTGTTGTTGGAGTAAGTGATGGCAAGGGGCGATTTTCTCTATGGCCTGGAGACTGAAGCAGCGCCGGGAAGGACACTGGTTAGTCTAAGCGGCAGTGAAAGCGGGTCAGGCGCTGAAGTTTGGCTGGAAGCCGAGACGGCGGCGGCCTTTCTTGAGATGCAGGCCGCCGCCAAGCAAGATGGCATCGCCCTGGCCATCTGCTCCGGTTATCGCAGCTTTGAGCGTCAACTCACGATTTGGAATGCCAAAGCCTCAGGGAAGCGCCCTCTACTGGATAAAGACTCACTCCCTGTGGGTGACATCGGCGCGCTCAGTGATGATGAGTTAGTGGCGCTTATTTTGCTTTGGTCGGCACTGCCTGGCGCCTCTCGCCACCACTGGGGGACGGACGTGGATCTCTTCGACAGCGCCCAAATCAGCAAGCATGAACTCAAGTTGGTTAACGCCGAGTATCAACCCCAGGGCCCTTGTCATAAGTTAAACCTGTGGCTGAACGAGCGCGCCCTGGATTTTGGCTTCTACCGCCCTTTTCAAGCTGGCCTCAGTGGCGTCAGCCCGGAGCGCTGGCACTTGAGTTTCCTGCCAAAGGCCAAAGGGTTTCTCGAGCAGTTTGATAGCGAGCGTCTGCGGCAAATACTCGACCACAGTGATATAACACTCAAGCAAAGTTTGCTTAGGCGTTTACCGGACCTGGTCGAGACTTATGTCAGGCGCATTGCCCCCTATCCGGTTGGATTCAAATAAGTACCTTTGAAGTACGTTTGAAAAAGCAAGTTTAAATAAACATCATGCGATTTCGCGCTCAGATCCTAAGTCGGCAAACTTGAGGTATCCTGTGTCCCAAACAATAAATCCGGGATACCTTTCAACAATGACTGACTTCAATCAATATCGACAGCAAATCGAACTCAGAGGCGAACCCCTCAGCTATCTGGATATGGGCCAGGGCCCTGTGCTGCTGCTCGGCCACAGCTACCTTTGGGACGCCACCATGTGGCAACAGCAACTGCCTGTACTGGCGAAATACTACCGCTGCATAGTGCCGGATCTCTGGGGCCATGGGCAGTCAGGCGCGATTCCCGCGCATACCGAGAGCCTGGCGGATATCGCCGCCGATATGTTGACCTTGATGGATAAACTCAGTATCGATGAATTCACTGTTATCGGCTTGTCGGTCGGTGCCATGTGGGGGGCCGAGCTGGTTCTGAAGGCGCCTTCTAGAGTCAAGGCGTTGGTGATGATGGGCAGCTTCCTCGGCTTTGAACCCGAAGTTACCCGCAACAAATATATGGCCATGTTGGATGGCATCAGCCAATTGGGGCAAATTCCTGCGCCCATGGCCGAGCAGATAGCGCCGATGTTTTTTGCCGTGACCACAGCAAGTTTACGGCCGCAACTGCTGAGTGATTTCGCCAGCGCCCTGCAAAGTATTTCACCAGAGCGGATCCCTGATACCGTCGCCATGGGCAAACTGATTTTTAATCGCCGCGACGCCATGGAAGATGCCGATAACTTGACTCTGCCCTGTTTAATCATGTCAGGTGTAGAAGATACGGCACGCACTGTGCTGGAATCCTTTTTGATGGTCGATGCCATAGATGGCGCCGAGATGGTGCAGATACCGGCGGCCGGCCATATTTCTGTGTTGGAACAGGGCGATTTTATCAACCAAGCCCTGCTGACTTTTCTTGAAAAACATCACTAAAATCCGGCCGCGATGGATAGACCAGCGCGGCTTTATTTTCTGATACACTGCCGAAAATAAATCGGACCACTGTGTTCCCATAAGCTATTTTGTGAGCCTGAATGAAAATACTGAAACCGCTTTTTGAAAACAACCGCCGCTGGGCAGCCAGAATAAGCACTGAAAACCCAGAGTTTTTTGAGCAGTTGGCCAAACAGCAAAACCCCGAATATCTCTGGATAGGTTGTTCCGACAGCCGGGTTCCCTCCAACCAGATCATAGATCTGATGCCAGGAGAAGTATTTGTACATCGCAATATCGCCAACATGGTGATCCACACAGATCTCAACTGTTTGTCAGTCTTGCAATACGCGGTCGATGTCCTCAAGGTGAAACACATCATGGTAGTGGGCCATTACGGCTGCGGCGGCGTCAAGGCCGCCATGGGTACCGACAGACTCGGGCTTATCGACAACTGGCTGGGGCATCTCAGGGATATCTACCGCCTGCACCACCAAGAACTGGAAGCCCTCGATGAAAAACAACGGTTTGATCGCCTTTGTGAGCTCAATGTAATTGAACAGGTCGCCAATGTCACCAGCAGCAACATAGTCCAGGAAGCCTGGGCCAAGGGGCAAAACCTGTCGATACACGGCTGGATCTACGGAATCGACAATGGGCTTTTGACCGATCTTGATGTCACAGTGGATGGCGGCCATCAAAGGATGGAGTGATCCAAGCGGATAAGGGGCGCAGCTGCGCCCCTTGCTTTATCGATGAAATTTTACCCAGTTGGATTTTTTCCGAAAGAAAGCATCGCAGTATGTTGGCCACCCCGTTATAATTCTGCAGTTAACACGGGTGCTCAGTCATCCGGTCACCCGGCGCACTTCGCGTAACAGCCTTATGGCATAAGGCCTTTTCTGGCGTGACCCTCCCAGAGCACAATACTATCTAAGGAGACACCTTCCATGCCCGGTTTTGAATTGTTTGGTCCTGAAGAAAAACAGGAAGTAGCAGACGTCATGGAGAACGGATTCACCTTCCGTTACAACTTTGATGCCATGCGTAATGATCGCTGGAAAACCCGCGATATGGAGCAGCTCTTATGTGACAAGATGAATGTCAAGCATGCTCACCTGCTCTCCAGCGGCACTGCCGCCCTGCAAACCGCACTGGCCGCCGCCGGTATCGGTGCCGGGGATGAAGTGATTGTTCCTCCTTTCACCTTTGTCGCTTCTGTTGAGGCAGTATTCATGGCCGGTGCCATTCCGGTATTTGCCGAAATCGATGAGACGCTGTGCCTGTCCCCAGAAGGAATTGAGGCCGCCATTACCCCACGTACCAAAGCGGTAAACCTGGTACACATGTGCGGTTCCATGGCCAAGATGGATGAAATCAAAGCCATCTGTGAAAAACACAATCTGGTACTGCTGGAAGATGCCTGTCAGGCTATTGGCGGCAGCTACAAAGGTCAGGTACTGGGTACCATAGGCGATGTAGGTTGTTTCTCTTTCGACTCGGTTAAAACCATCACTTGTGGTGAAGGTGGCGCTGTAATCACCAATAATGAAACCATCTACAACCACGCCCACATGTTCTCTGACCACGGCCATGATCATATAGGTAATGACCGCGGCGCCGAGTCTCACCCTATCATGGGTCTCAACTTCCGTATCAGCGAAATGAACGCCGCCCTGGGTCTGGCTCAGCTGCGCAAACTGGACACCATAGTGGAGATCCAGCGTCGCAACAAGAAGCTTATCAAAGACGCCATGGCGGATATTGAAGAAGTTACTTTCCGCGAAATTCCCGATCCTGAAGGCGACAGCGCCGGTTTCCTCAGCTTTATGCTGCCAACCGAGCAACGTACTCAGGAAGTCAGCAAGGCGCTGACCGCCAACGGTGTCGATGGTTGCTTCTACTGGTATGTCAACAACTGGCACTACCTGAAGAACTGGCATCACATTCAGCAGCTCAAGAGCCCTGCTGCCCTGCCGATCACATTAATCGAAGATCGCCCGGACTATACTGCGGTTTCTGTGCCCAAATCTGACGCTATCATGAGCCGGACCATTTCCATGCTGATCAAGCTGTCCTGGACTGAAGAACAGATTGCCGAGCGCATTGCCAACATCAAGAAAGCATTTGCCCAATAACCTAAAGGGAGCTGGTTGCTATGAGTTTCAAGAATTTTAAAGTCGTCCCCAAAATGATCTTTGGTCGCGGTTCTTTCGTCCAACTGGACGAAGTACTGGCCGCCGAGCGCAAAGAAGCCAACGACTTCGTGGTTTTCGTCGTGGATGACGTTCACAAGGGTAAGCCACTTGAAGGCCGTCTGCCGTTGAAAGAACAAGATCTGGTGCTATGGGTCAATGTCGATGAAGAGCCAACCACAGAGCAGGTTGACAGCCTTACCGAGCAGGTTCAGGCATTCAACAGTAAGCTGCCTGTGAGCGTAGTCGGTCTCGGTGGCGGCG
Organism: Shewanella carassii; assembly: GCF_019670705.1. Classification (NCBI taxonomy): domain Bacteria; kingdom Pseudomonadati; phylum Pseudomonadota; class Gammaproteobacteria; order Alteromonadales; family Shewanellaceae; genus Shewanella; species Shewanella carassii. Next base: position 2,094,270 of record NZ_AP024618.1, on the reverse strand, counting down.
CCACCATGGATCTGGCCAAGGCCGTTTCTCTGATGCTGACCAACCCAGGCGGTTCTGCCAAGTATCAGGGCTGGGATCTGATCCAGAATCCTGCCATTCACCATATCGGTATCCCTACCATTTCCGGTACAGGTGCCGAAGCGTCACGCACTGCGGTGCTGTGTGGCCCTGAGCGTAAACTGGGTCTGAACTCTGACTATACAGTATTCGATCAGATCATCATGGACTCCGAGCTGATTGCCGGCGTACCTACAGATCAGTGGTTCTACACAGGTATGGACTGCTATATCCACTGTGTTGAGTCTCTGCAAGGTACCTTCCTGAATGAGTTCTCCCGAGCCTATGCCGAGAAATCTTTGGATATGTGCCGTGAAGTCTTCCTGGGCGATCACCCAGAGAAAGACGACAAGCTGATGATGGCCTCCTTCATGGGCGGTATGAGCATCGCCTATAGCCAGGTAGGTGCCTGTCACGCGGTTTCTTACGGTCTGTCTTATATCCTGGGTTATCACCACGGTATTGGTAACTGTATCGCCTTCGACGTGTTGGAAGAGTACTACCCTGAAGGGGTTGAAGAGTTCCGTGCCATGATGAAGAAACACAACATCCAGTTGCCGAAGAACATCTGTAAAGACTTGCCGGACGAAACCATTGCCGCCATGGTTAAAGTCACCAAGAGCATGGGACCTCTGTGGGCCAACGTCTATGGTGACTGCTGGCAGGAAAAAGTCACCGATGAAATGCTGACCAAGCTGTTCCGCCGTATCTAAGCCGGCACAGGACTGCTATGATTAGGGCTCTTTATGAGCCCTTTCTTCTTGAATACTAGGAAAATTGAATGAAAGTCACCCTGTTGATCCCTGCACGCTATGGTTCCAGCCGTTTTCCCGGCAAACCTCTGGCACCGATTAACGGTAAACCCATGATCCAGCACGTTTATGAGCGCGCCGGACTGGCCAAGGGGTTAGATAACATCTATGTGGCAACCGATGATGTTCGCATCAAGGATGCCGTAGAAGCCTTTGGCGGCAATGTTGTGATGACCGGTGCCGAAGCGGCCTCCGGCACTGACAGGATTAACGATGCCATCACCCAATTGGGATTGGCGGATGACGATCTGGTGATCAATCTGCAAGGGGATCAACCCCTGATCGATCCCATCTCCTTAGAGCAGATCATTAGTCTGTTCCAGCGTCATCCCGGTGAGTTTGAAATGGCCACTCTCGGCTACCAAATCACCGAAGAGGAAGAGCTGGACGATCCCAAGCATGTGAAGATGGTGTTTGACAACGACTTCTACGCCCTCTACTTCTCTCGCGCCCGGATCCCATTCGGCCGTGATGTCAACGACTACCCTGTCTATAAACATTTAGGAGTTTATGCTTACACCCGCCGTTTCGTCGAGACCTTTGCCAAGCTGCCTTTGGGCAGACTGGAAGATCTGGAAAAACTAGAGCAACTGCGGGCCCTGGAATATGGTCACAAGATCAAGGTCGCCATCAGCGCATTTGACTCGCCAGAGGTAGATACACCTGAAGATATCCGCCGCTGTGAACAGCGCTTAGCCGTAGACTGAAGCAGGTAGCAATAGATGGAAATGTCATCTTTGGAAGTCTGGTTGATCATCATTTTGGTGATAGGTGTTATTGCCAGTAACCTGGCGATACTCAAGTACAGTGCCAAGTTCAAAATGCCGCAATTTGGCCAGCACAGTAAAGACAAACAGATAAAGCAACAGGGTGACAGGGATAAAACCCCAAACTCCCCAGCTGATGAAAAACATCAAGACAAAGACTGACATGAAAAAGGCGCCTAGGGCGCCTTTTTCATCTCTATAAGAGATGGCCTCAATAAAACTGCATATCGGATATACGAGTCAATCTAACTCCATCGACCACCATCTGCCATTCATTTCCGACTTGATGAGGGGGAACAGAGACCTCGAAACGACTGGAGATAAAACCTATTCCCACTTCGAAGTCGTTACCGTCAAACTTCTGGATCCCACCACTGATAGAGGTGCGGCTGTTGCCATCATAGCGCTGATATTCCACTGTGCCATCATGTTGAATAAGCAGATACATGTCAGCACTCTGCCACTCACCGGCATACTCGGCCTTATCTAGCGGCAAGGGCTGGCCACAACCGCCAAGGAGCCAGGCACAAACTAAAACCAGCAGATATTTGAACTTGGAAGATAACTCTCTTAACTTGCTGTTTTTTATTGGAAGAGCAGAGGAAGGAATTACTGCTGAGCCACACATGACAAAACTCCTTTTATCGGTTCCTGAAAAATTAGTGACGAAAACCGCTGGCGAAAAATGTATTTCCACAGGCAGGACAAGACATTTTTATAGGCAGGGGCTGCAATCCAAACAAAACCATGGTACCAAGCCCGAGTGGTATTGTTAGCCAGTTGGCAATAAAACCAAAATCGATCCTGGCCTCAGCGATATGACCATTTGCGCTCTGATACGAACATGCCGGACATTGACAGGCGTTGTAATGCCTGATGATACGCTCGAATCTCACAAAGGCTCCTCCCTGAGTCATACCGTTTGTTCAAACTTGCTAGTGGCAGTTATATGACAGGCCAAGGCCAATCAATCACGTTCACCTCAAATTCAAGCTACCCTAAAGTACAGAGGCGTGCAAGCCAGCCTAAAGGACTAAAAAATCATTGGTTTTACTGCTTATAAATACCATTAAGCTAAAAAAAAGGCTACCTTAAGTAGCCTTATTCATTCTGGTTAAATGCTCACAACGCCGCAATGGCTTCTTGACACAAGCGGGTGATCCTGTCCCAGTCACCCTGCTCCATCGCTTCTACCGGAGCTATCCAACTACCACCGATACAATCGACATTCCCCAGCGCCAGGTAGTCTTTATAGCTGCTCGGAGTGATCCCGCCAGTTGGGCAGAAACGGACATCGGCCAGCGGGCCGCTGAAGGCTTTGAGCGCATTGACCCCACCAGAAGCCTCAGCCGGGAAGAACTTGAAGTGGGTATAGCCCAGTCCCAGTCCCACCATGACTTCGGAGATACTGGCCACCCCCGGAATAAGTGGGATCTTACCGGCTTTACCCGCCTTGAGCAGTTCCACCGTCGCCCCCGGAGTGATGGCAAATTGAGCACCGGCCTCTGCCGCCTGCGCCAATTGCGCTTCATTCAGTATGGTACCGGCACCGACCAGGGCTTCCGGCACTTCGGCCGCAATCCGCCCTATGGCCTCAAGGGCACAATCGGTACGCAGTGTCACTTCCAGTACCCGAATGCCACCGGCAACCAAGGCCTTGGCCAGGGGCACCGCATGTTCAATCTTGTTGATAACCATTACCGGAATGATCGGGCTCAGTTTAAATACGTCCTGGGGTTGCAAGGACCAGTTACTCTCAAGCATGTACTTTATTCCTTAATGATTAGTAATAGTCATCTATGGCACTGGTACTACGAGCACCGGTTTCAGGACTGCTGAGATTGGCCCGCAGCGCACTGAACAGCTCACGGCCCATGCCGTAACGCACACTTCTCAATTCCACTTTATCGGCACTTCTTGCGGCCAGTTGCGGTTCATCTACTAGCAGGCTGAGTTCACCTTTTTCGGCATCGACCCGCACTATATCGCCATTACGCACCTTGGCGATCAGACCACCATCGAGCGCTTCCGGCGTCAGATGGATAGCTGCAGGCACCTTACCTGAGGCTCCTGACATACGGCCATCGGTCACTAGAGCAACTTTAAAACCTCTATCCTGCAAGGTTCCGAGAATAGGGGTCAGCTTATGCAATTCGGGCATGCCGTTGGCTTTGGGCCCCTGCCCCTTGACCACCACCACGCAGTCCTTATCCAGTTGACCACTGGTAAAGAGCTCATTGAGCTGATTCTGATCATCAATAACCACAGCAGGTGCTTCCACCACTCGGTGTTGCTCCTGCACCGCAGAAACCTTAATAACCGCCCGGCCCAGGTTGCCCTTGAGCAGTTTAAGGCCGCCATTACTCTGGAAAGGTTTGGCCACTGAAGTCAGCACTTCGCTGTCCAGACTTTCTGTCGGGCCATCCACCCAGTTGAGCTCACCATTGAGCAGCTTGGGCTCTTTGGTGTAACGCTCAAGACCAAAGCCGGCTACTGTGTTGACGTCTTGATGCAGTAAACCGGCATCCAGCAACTGCCGCACCAGATAAGCCATCCCACCGGCGGCATGGAAATGGTTAATGTCGGCATGACCGTTGGGATAAACCCTGGCTAGCAGCGGAACCACATCTGACAGCTCGGAGAAATCGTCCCAGTTGACTATGATGCCGGCCGCACGAGCGGCCGCCACTATGTGCATGGTGAGATTGGTCGAGCCACCGGTGGCCAGCAGAGCCACTATGCCGTTGACTATCGACTTTTCACAAACCAGCTCGCCTATGGGGCTATATTGGTTGCCAAGTTCGGTCAGACGGCACACCTGTTTGGCTGCCGCCTTATTGAGCGCCTCACGCAAAGGATCGTCTGGATTAACAAATGAGGAGCCGGGTAGCTGCAGCCCCATGACTTCCAGCATCAGCTGGTTGCTGTTGGCCGTACCGTAAAAGGTACAGGTACCCGCGCTGTGGTAAGACTTGGATTCGGCTTCGAGCAAGGCGGCTCTATCGACCTTACCTTCGGCAAACTGCTGGCGAATATGAGCCTTTTCCTTGTTGGGGATCCCGGACTTCATCGGTCCCGCCGGCACAAACAGCATAGGCAGATGACCAAAGCTCAGGGCGCCGATCAGTAACCCGGGGACTATCTTGTCACAAATCCCCAGCAACAAGGCACCATCAAACATATTGTGGGACAGGCCAACGGCGGTAGCCATGGCAATCACTTCACGACTCAGCAGGCTGAGCTCCATCCCGGGTTGGCCCTGGGTGACGCCGTCACACATGGCCGGCACGCCAGCTGCCACTTGGGCAACGCTGCCCACCTCATTGCAGGCCTGCTTCAATAATTCAGGATAGTGTTCGTAAGGTTGGTGCGCCGACAGCATGTCATTGAATGCAGTCACTATGCCTATGTTGGCCTTGGTCAGCTGGCGCAGGCTGTCTTTATCGGCCGGCTGACAAGCGGCAAACCCATGGGCCAGATTGCCGCAGCTCAAACTGCTGCGGTGCACGCCCTTGGCCCTGGCTTCGGCCAATGCCGCCAGGTACTTGCCCCTGTGATCTTGGCTACGGGCAATAATCCTGTCTGTTACGGCTTGAACTCTTGGGTGCATCTTGCCTCCTTAAGCGCTCCAGAACACATCGACCGGGGTCTTATGCTGCGCCAATACGGCGCGGATCGGCATTTCCCTGGGATCGTCACTCTCGAGAGCTTGGTGATATACGGAAAGTTTGGTTTCGCCAACCAGATGCAGATAGATCTGGCGGCTGCCGAGCACGGCTTGGCGGCTCAGGCTGATCCTAGCGTGAGGCGCATTGCCCGGATGCACGGCGCACAGCAGCGCATCGGTTTCCAGCGCCTCGGTCAGTTGTTCTTCGGGGGCGCAGGGGAACCAGGAACAGGTGTGGCCATCATTACCCATGCCCAACACGACCACATCGAAAGGCCGCGGGAAGTTGGCCAACTGTTCTGTGGCCATACTCAAGCCCGCTTCCGGAGTGGCAAACATATTCTTCAGGCCACGGAACTTGGCGCTGGCGGCGCGATTTTGCAGTAAATGCCCGCGCACTAGGCGCTCGTTGGAGTCCTGGTCTTCGGCATCCACCCAGCGCTCATCGGCGAGCGTGATATAAACATCGCTCCAGTCGATCATTTTATGACTGAGCTCAGCAAACAGTTTCAGCGGCGTCGAACCACCGGAAACCACCAGGCTGGCCTTGCCGCGGCTATCTATCGCGTTTTGCAGCGCGCTGGCAATACGCTCGGCCAACTGGCTCTCTAGCGCAGTTGGGTTGTCGAACGATTTGAATACAGTTTCTCTAATCATGCTGTCTCCTTATTCATCCCAGGAGCGGCCGTCTTTAGTGATCAAGGCCACTGAGGCCACTGGCCCCCAGGTACCGGCAGGATAAGGTTTGGGTTTTTCGTTGCTCATCTCCCAGGATTGAATAATGCCATCGACCCAAGTCCAAGCCTGCTCCACTTCGTCGCGGCGCACAAATAATGCCTGATTACCCAGCATGGCTTCGAGCAACAAACGTTCATAAGCGTCGGCGATACGTTCGTTCTTGAAGGTGTCGGAGAAGCTCAAATCCAGCTTGGTGGTTTGCAAGCGCTGTTTCTGCTCAAGCCCGGGCACCTTATTCATCATCTGGATCTCCACCCCTTCATGAGGTTGCAGACGAATGGTCAGCTTATTGGGCGGCAGATTGCGATGGCTGGAGCGATACAGGTTATGGGGTGGATTCTTGAAATAGATGACAATTTCGGAACTCTTGAACGGCATACGTTTACCGCTGCGCAGATAGAAAGGCACCCCGGCCCAGCGCCAGTTGTCGATATCGACCCGCAAGGCTACAAAGGTCTCTGTGTTGGAGTCCACGTTGGCGCCCTCTTCCTCCAGATAACCGGGAACCGGTGATCCCTTGAGGAACCCGGCCGAATACTGGCCACGCACTGTATTTTCAAACACATTATCTTGGTTTATCGGCCGCAGCGACTTGAGCACCTTCACCTTTTCATCACGAATACTATCAGCATCCAGATTCACCGGCGGATCCATGGCAATCAGAGTCAGTACCTGTAGCAAGTGGTTCTGGATCATGTCGCGCATCTGGCCGGCTTTATCGAAATAGCCCCAACGCCCTTCAATGCCCACCTCTTCGGCCACAGTGATCTGTACATGATCTATGGTGCGGTTATCCCACTTGGAGGCAAACAGTGAATTGGCAAAACGCAACGCAATCAGGTTCTGTACTGTTTCTTTACCCAGATAATGGTCGATACGATAGACCTGACTTTCATCAAAATAAGCAGAAACCTGGTCGTTGATGACTCTGGAAGACTGCAGATCTGAGCCTATGGGCTTTTCCAGCACCACTCGGGTATCGGGATGGATCAGTTGCTGTTCATGCAGGCAACGACAGATATCACCGAAGATGGCCGGAGGCGTAGCAAAATAGTTGACCATCACCCGCTTGGCAGGCTCGAGCAGTCGGTGGAAGGCTTTGTAGCCTTCAGATTCGGTAAAATTGGTGCCGACATAATGGCAACGTTCGAGGAAGCGGGAAAGCGTGGTGTCGCACAGGGGTTCTTTAACAAAGGTGCTCAGGGCCGTTTTAACCAGTTCGCGAAAATCTTCGGCAGAAAATTCGTCTTTGGCAACACCTATGACCTTGGTGTCCTGGTTGAGTAGGCCGGCTTTATCCAGCTGGTAGAGCGAAGGTAACAATTTACGCCTTGCCAGGTCGCCCTTGGTACCAAAGAGTACAAAATCACAAGCTTTGGCCTCTGATGTTGTTTTGCCCATTGCTTAATGTTCTCCTTTTGTCGGTGGTGGTTCCATTATGCGATGAAGAATCCCACACTTTTGTTGTAATATAACAACAGTGTTTGTTAAATGCATCTATAATTTGCAAATAAAGCCACAAGCCAACGCTAGGCAGGTTTGGCAATAATCTGATATGCTTCTCATGCTTAAAACCTTCTTATCTCGGAAGTTAACCTGTTTTCATTCCGGTATATACAGGACTTATGTCAAGATTGGTTTTCACCCTACTTTGTAGTGCTCAGGCCTCAAAGAAATAATAAAATTACATAATTTCAACCCAGCGGACGTACGTGTATGAACACCCTCGAAAAGGTTCAAAAAAACCTACCCCACTTCAGCAAGTCGGAACGCAAAGTAGCCGAAGTTATCCTGGCATCCCCCCAAACCGCTATCCATTCAAGCATAGCAACTCTGGCCAAAATGGCGGATGTCAGCGAGCCTACAGTCAACCGTTTCTGTCGTCGTTTGGATACCAAAGGGTTCCCGGATTTTAAATTACATCTGGCCCAAAGTCTTGCTAATGGTACCCCTTACGTCAGTCGTCACGTTGAGGAAGATGATACTCCCGAGTCATACACTACCAAGATCTTCGAATCTTCCATGGCATCTTTGGACACCGCGCGCCAGAGCATAGATACCGCGGCCATCAACAAGGCGGTAGACATACTGACCCAAGCGAAGAAAATCTCTTTCTTTGGTCTGGGCGCCTCGGCCTCTGTGGCACACGATGCCCAAAATAAGTTCTTCCGTTTCAATGTTCCGGTGCTGTGTTTCGATGATGTATTGATGCAACGCATGAGCTGTATCAACAGCGATGAAGGCGATGTAGTAGTACTAATTTCCCACACAGGCAGAACCAAATCGTTGATCGATATAGCAAGATTGGCCAGAGAAAACGGCGCAGCCGTAATTGGTATTACTGCGCGTCACTCACCGCTGTCGCAGGAATGTACCCTACCGGTGACCATGGAAGTGCCAGAGGACACTGATATGTACCTGCCAATGGCCTCTCGTTTAGCTCAGTTGGTGATTATTGATGTACTGGCGACCGGGTTTACCCTACGCCGTGGCCCTCGCTTCAGAGAAAGTCTCAAGCGGGTCAAGGAAGTTTTGAAAGAATCCCGCATCGAAAAGAACGAACCACTTTAATTATTTTCCTAGAGACTCTCGGGCAGTTGTCACCTTGGCAACTGCCAATGCCCCGCCTAAAATTAGCCGTAACTCACAAAAATAAAACTTTGAGTTAGATCATTTTGTCTGTAAGTTTCCTACATATCGAGCCGATGTCTGTTAATATAGCGTAAGATTTTTTAAAACTTAAACGGAGTATATTATGTTCCGCAGAACCAAGATCGTTACCACGCTGGGCCCTGCCACAGATCGTGATGATAACCTGCGTCGTATCATAGCAGCAGGTGCCAACGTTGTTCGCCTCAACTTCTCCCACGGTTCCCCCGAAGATCACCTCAAACGCGCCAGCCAAGCCCGCAGCATTGCGAAAGAGCTTGGTGTACACGTTGCCATCCTCGGCGATCTCCAGGGGCCGAAAATCCGTGTTTCCACCTTCAAGGACAATAAGAAAGTCCAACTTAAGCTCGGCCAACCATTCATTCTGGATGCCGAGCTGGGTAAAGGCGAAGGCGACGAAACTCAAGTAGGTATCGATTACAAGGAACTGCCGGACGATGTAGTTGTCGGTGATATACTGATGCTGGACGATGGCCGGGTACAACTGAAAGTCGAAAAGGTTGAAGGCCGTAAGGTACATACCAGCGTAACAGTTGCCGGTCCACTGTCCAACAACAAGGGGATTAACAAGAAAGGTGGTGGTCTGTCTGCCGCAGCGCTGACAGATAAAGACAAGCAAGATATTGTCACTGCGGCGCAAATCCAGGTGGACTACCTTGCGGTATCCTTCCCCCGCTGCGGCGCCGATCTTAACTATGCCCGCGAACTGGCGCAAAAGGCCGGCAGCAATGCCCTGATAGTATCCAAGGTAGAGCGCGCCGAAGCCGTAGCTTCCGATGAAGCGATGGACGATGTAATCCTCGCCTCCGATGCCGTCATGGTAGCCCGCGGTGACCTGGGAGTAGAAATCGGCGATCCGGCTCTGGTTGCCGTACAGAAAAAGCTGATCAGCCGCTCGCGTCAACTCAATAAGGTGGTGATCACCGCGACCCAGATGATGGAGTCTATGATCAGCAGCCCTATGCCGACCCGCGCCGAAGTCATGGACGTGGCTAACGCCGTACTCGACGGTACAGACGCAGTGATGCTCTCGGCCGAGACCGCTGCCGGGGATTATCCGGAAGAAACGGTTCAGGCCATGGCCAGAGTTTGTCTTGGCGCCGAAGCGCATCCCAGTGTACGGGTATCCAAGCACCGTCTCGATGAAAGCTTCAGCTCCATAGAAGAAACCATAGCACTGTCTACCATGTATGCCGCCAACCATTTGCAGGGTGTTAAGGCGATTATCGCCCTGACCGAATCCGGCGCAACGCCCAAGTTGATGTCACGGATAAGCTCAGCGCTGCCTATCTTCGCCCTTGCCCGTCATCAACCCACTTTGGCCAAGATGGCACTGTATCGGGGTGTCTATCCGGTAGAGTTTGACTCCACCGTTTATGCCGCCGATGAACTGGCGAAAAAAGCCCTTGAAAGCCTCAAGGCCAAGGGATACCTGGAGAGTGGTGACATGGTACTCATGACCAAGGGTGATGCCATGGAAACCGTAGGCGGCACAAACACCTGCAAGGTGCTGATCGTTGCCTAATGGCTTGCCAATAACGCTAAGCTGGTAACAAAACAGAAAAGGTACGCCGAGGCGTACCTTTTTAATTTCTGCTGCTTTCGTTGCTGTTTCAGGCTTGGTGATTTTGTTTACATCAGAGCTAAGCCTGCCCGGGACAGGCTTACCAAACTGAAATTCAGATACCAATCAACCTCAATTACAGAGTTTCAAAGTCATCGACATTGATTGCCGCCAAGCGCAGCTTATCGGCCTCAAGCAACTGCTCATACTCGGCTTTACTGATAACCTCAGCATCCAATGCCGCCTGATACAGAGATAGCGGCGCCAGTTTGGCAAGCAAACGACCATCTTTTTGTGCCTTTCTCAGTTTGCTATGCAATTCACGGCACTGATATTGAGCCTTGAATGCCGCTTCCACCTCGGCAATACCACTGGTGTCGCCGTCAAATTCAGGACAGAGGAAGGTCAGCCTGTCGCGGGCCGGCCCCGGTTTAAGCATACTCTTGACCAGTTCAATGGACTGGCTGTCTTTCGGGCCGTTGAAGTGGTTCCCCAGCGGGAATACCAGCACACGCATGACCCAAGCAACCGGACGATTGGGGAAGTTAGCTATCGCCTGCTCAAGCGCCTTGGCCGCCAGTTGCAATCGGGTATCCATCACATGTTTGACTATCGGCAGATCGTCAAACTGGCGGCCATTGTCTTCAAACAATTTCAATGTGGCCGAGCCCAGATACAGCTGACTGAGCACATCACCGAGTCTGGCCGAAATCATCTCCTTGCGCTTGAGATCGCCGCCCAAGATAAGCATCGACAAGTCGGTCACCAGCGCTAGCGCCTTGGACAGACGGGCCATCTGCTTGTAATAATCGCGAGTATCGCCACTCACCGGTGAGCGCTCAAAATAGCTACGGCTGAGAGCATTGCCCAATGAGCCGAAGGCGTTACGCAGCGCATAACCTATGTGGCCCATCAGCAAGGAGTCAAAACGCTCAAGCGCTTCACTGTTGTCTTCCATGCCGGCAGCTTCCATCTCGGCCAGCACATAAGGATGACAGCGGGTCGCGCCCTGACCGAAGATCATCAAACTACGGGTCAGGATGTTGGCCCCTTCCACTGTGATGGATATAGGGTTGGCCATATAGCCATGAGCCAGATAGTTTTTGGGCCCCATCTGAATACCCTTGCCGGACTGAATATCCATGGCATCGTTCATTACCTGACGGCCAAGCTCTGTCATGTGATATTTGGCAATCGCGGTAACCACAGATGGCTTAACCTTGAGATCTATGCCTGTGGTTGTCAGACGGCGGGCCGCTTCCAGCTGATAGGTGTTGGCGATGATCCTTGCCAGCGCTTCCTGAACCCCTTCAAACTGACCTATGGCCATGCCAAACTGTTGACGCACGTAGCTGTAAGCGGTTGTCGTCTTGGTCGCCATATGCCCGGACGCCGTCGCCAACGCCGGCAGTGAAATACCACGTCCGGCAGAAAGACATTCCACCAGCATACGCCAGCCGCGACCGGCGTATTGCGGGCCACCTATGATCCAATCCAGCGGAATAAACACCTCTTCCCCTTGAGTGGTACCATTCATAAAGGCCATATTGAGCGGGTTGTGACGGCGACCAATTTTCACGCCGGGATGATCGGTTGGGATCAGGGCGCAGGTGATCCCCAGGTTAACCTTGTCCCCCAACAGTCCGTCTGGGTCGCGCATCTGAAATGCCAGTCCCAGTACTGTGGCCACTGGAGCCAGAGTGATGTAACGCTTGTTCCAGCTAAGCTTAAGCCCCAGAGTTTCCTCGCCCTGGAACTCACCGCGGCAAACTATCCCTTCATCGGGAATAGCACCGGCATCTGAGCCGGCTTCGGGGCCGGTCAGGGCAAAACAAGGGATCTCTTCACCTTTGGCCAAGGCCGGCAACCAATGCTCTTTCTGCTCCTTGGTACCATAATGAGTCAGCAACTCACCCGGGCCGAGTGAGTTGGGTACCATCACAGTCACGGCGGCGCTGACACTGCGGCTCGCCAACTTACTGACTATGGTGGAGTTGGCATAGGCAGAAAACTCACGACCACCGTATTTTTTGGGAATGATCAGCGCGAAGAAGCCTTCTTTCTTGAAGTACTCCCACAGCTCCGGCGGTAAGTCCTTGCGATTGTTGACTATGTCATAGTCATCAATCATTTTTAGCGCCGTCATCACCTGATGGTCGATAAAGTCTTTCTCATCGGCACTCAGCGCCGGTTTACCATAAGCATGCAAGCTTTCCCAGTTGGGTTTCCCGCGAAACAGCTCGGCTTCCCACCAGACATCACCGGCCTCCATCGCTTCGCGCTCTGTATCCGAAAGCGGCGGCAACACTTTACGAAAGAAGGCCAATACCGGCCGAGTCACAAACTGCAGACGTATGTTACGCACAAAGAACAGCGCTATCAGGGCAACTATTATTAAGAGGATAATGCTCATAACCAGACCTTTATTCTGCTTGAGAAACCAGCGGCACAGCCACACCGGCGGCCATGTAGGGGATCACCTTGCGGATGACTGCTTCAATATCATTATGTTCACCAAAGTCGGCTTCGGCTATCTCATTGAGCGCATCGGCCGAGGCCATGGTGAAGACTATGGTTCCCAGGGTAAAGTGCAAGCGCCAGAACATCTCTGCCGGCGGAATGTGAGGCGCACTGCCGGACACAGCCTGAACAAACTGATCCAGATGCTCGCCATAGTGGGTGGTAATAAACCAGCGCAAGTGCCCCTGGCTTTCGATATAACCGCGACCGAGCAGCTGCAGGAAGATACTGGTTCCTTCGTTACGGAGTTTATTGAGCTCAAGCAGCGGCCCCACCAGGGAGGAAAAAATGGCATCCAACGACGCCTGTTTATCCCGGCTGATAAGCTCATTGATGGCGTTTGACGCCGATGGCATAAACACGTCCAGATAACGTGCCAAAACCGCCCGAATGAGCTCTTTTTTGGAACCAAAATGGTAGTTTACAGATGCAAGATTCACTTCTGCTTTGCTGGTGATAAGCCTGAGGGAGGTTTCCGAAAACCCCCGCTCGGCAAACAGCTTCTCCGCGGCATCGAGAATTCTTGTCTTGGTATCAGATCGACTTGCCATTCCGTGACCTTAGTTAATTTAAAACACTCGTTTAAATTAAACACTGGTTACACTTATGTCAAACGAAATCTCGGCTACGGTCAAGGCAGATAATCTGCCGTCCCAAACAGCTCAGCGAAAGCCCGCTCCTTTATGGTTGGTCTCGCGGGATTCAATCCGCTTGGCATCTGATTTAGGCAACATCACATAGAGGGCGCCATAGCCGCCATGTTCGCGCTGTGCGCTGTGAAAGGCCTGCACTTCATCCATCTGCGACAACCAGAAGTTGACACAAGATTTAATAAGCCCAGGAAACGGCTTGCGATTCTGTCCCTTGCCATGGATCACCAGCACGCAGCGATGGCCCAAAGCCACCTGAGATTGAATGAAACCGAGCAGATAATCTCTGGCTTGGCGCACCGACATGGCATGAATATCCAGCTCGGCGGCTATCTTGTATTTGCCGAGACGTAAATTCTTGAATACCGCCTCCTGGATCCCCTGCTGCTTGTAGCTGAGCATATCATCGGGTTTTACTTTAGGGATCAACGCTAAATCCAAGGTCAGGCGCTGCAGATACTCATGGGCCTCGGCGGCGGCTTTGCGTGCCTGTTTTGACTCGCTGGAAAGAGGTTTCGCTCTGGTCTGGGCCTGTGTTTGCTGCTTGAGTGGCACCACATCGGCCATTTCTTGCATAAAAAGTGTCAGATCATCTGCTTTCATGATGCGACTCCTCCAACTTATGACGAGGTTTACACACTTTGTAAAGAAATCAATCTTCTGTTACCAAGGGGCATCTATTATAGTGAGGTCAGATGAGCCTGCTTAGATGATTTTAATGAAATTCCCGACCCTATTGCTCGTTTGCCTGATTTCTGTGCTCCAGCCACTCAATGGTGCCGAATTGCCGGATAAAGACCAAGCAGCCCTTAATCGAGTCTATGTCATGTTCAACCGGGCATTTAATGAACTCGACACTAGCCCCCTTGAAAATATATACGCCGAGGATGCCACTTATATTCCCGAACAGCAAAGCCTTGCCATAGTTCAGGGACGTGAAAACGTACTCAAACTATATCAAAAGTTCTTTGACCGTATTCGCCATAAGCAAGCCAGAATTGAAGTGGATTTTCGCCTGCAAAAGCGACAAGTCCACGGCAAGAGTGCTACCGACATAGGCTATTATTTGGTGCGCTTTTATCCCCCGAAAGACACGGAAGAACCCATGAGTGAATTTGCCGGTAAAATTGTGATTGTCAGCCATAAAGACCAAAAGGGAAATTGGTTGGTGGATTTAGACACCAGTAACCGCGCCGAGCCTGAACATTACTTCAACGCCAAACCTCAAACCAACCTTTATTATGGAGAGCAATTTGCGCCAGAAGCCCCAATCAGTGTTGAAATCGAAACCCGCCACGCCGAGTAGTAGCCGTATTGAAAGCTAGCTTCCTTGAATAAAAGGACGCTAGCGGGCGCCTTAGCTGCAGCACAATGATGATTGCTGCCAACACAAATAAAAGGAATTATGAGTCAAGTGACGCCATTCAAAAGCTTATTAAACGATAGAAAATGGTTCGATCTCGCCTTTAGCGGCAAATACGCTAATCTGGATTTGGGGAGCGAAATCACTTTGCCTATCACTTGGAACTTTTTCACTCTGCCCTGGAGAAAAGAGCTGCCGCTGCTTTTAAGCGTTATCCCGGTTATTGTGCTAACCACACTGCTGGCACCAGTGCTGGGAACCACTCAGTTGTTACTGCTCCCGGCCTGCAGTGTCATCTGGTTTTTGATATACATTCAAGTGCGCAAAAGCCAGATACTGGCCCAACTAGGCGTGAAACGAAGTGCCAAAGAAGAGCGGCAGATAAGGATAAATCAAACCCATATTTTCCTGCCTCAATATCTCACGGGAACAGCGACCGCTGTCGGCAAAGAGGATATCGTGAGCATGGTGTTCCACTGGGTGGGCTATCATGACAGCCACCAGCTTGAGCGCAAACGAGCTCACGCCTTAACAGTTAAGCTGAAAAATGGCCGGGAGTATCGGCTCTCAGGTTCTGCCTATCCGCTAAGAAGTCTGCTTTATCTGGCCACTTTCTTTGACTACCCGCGGGAGCTGATAGAAGCTTTACCGGCCAAAGAACGCCTTATCCAATTTGCCATAGGGCTTGCGTTCAGTGTTTTGATGCTCAATCTGGTAATGATTTTCATCATCCAATAACCAAACCTTCTAAGACCTGACAATATAGCCGCTTTTCAATGCAAGGCTGCCGTCAAAGCGTTATTATGGGCGCTATTCAAGCCGGGATACCGGCACCTTATTTACCATTCACGATTGAAACAGAGATTGAAACAGAAAATCCCGATGCCAACCGATACTCTTTGCCCTTGCAGCTCTAACCGTCCCTACAGTGAATGCTGTCAGCCACTGCACACTAAGCAGCACACAGCCGCTACTCCAGAGCAGTTGATGCGCTCCCGCTATGCCGCCTTTGTCAAACAGGAGTTTGACTATCTTATCGATACCCATCACCCGGATTATCGTCGGGGGCTGAGTGCACAAACCCTGGCCCAGATGCCAAAGACGCATTGGCTGGGATTGCAGATTGTCGAGCGGGAACCTTTGACTCCCGGGCAAACCCAGGCCAGAGTTACTTTCAAGGCATGGTATCTGGCCGATGGCCAGTTGGATGCCATTTTTGAACAGTCGGAATTTCTACTTGAGGATGAATGCTGGTTTTACACCGAGGGCAAGCAGTTTGCTGTTAGCTATCCCAAGCGCAATGAACCCTGTATTTGCAACAGCGGTAACAAGTTCAAGCACTGCTGCCTGAAACGGATTTAACCTTGGCTTAAGGGAAACATTTTGAGGCCGGTTTGGCTAATCTGTGCAACACAGAGATTGACTCTGCTGCAAGAAAGCACTGAACTCGGCTTCTCTGAGCGCCGGGCTATATAAGAATCCCTGAGCCTGATGACACATACAGGACGTGAGGAAGCGCTCCTGCTCGGCGGTTTCCACACCTTCGGCTGTCAGCGAAATATTCAGCGCCTTGGCCATCGCAATAATGGCGCTGACAATTTCGCGACTCTCACGGCTGATACTGAGATCAGAGATAAACGACCTGTCTATCTTGAGCTTACTGATGGGAAACTGTTTCAAGTAGCGCATCGAACTGTAGCCCGTACCGAAATCATCGATGGCAAGCCCTACTCCCAGATCCGCCAATTCCTGACATAGATTGGTGGCATAGCGTATATCTTCCATCAGCTCGGTTTCAGTGATCTCCAAAATCAGCGTGCCAGGCTTCAAATAGTAACGATTGAGCAGTTGCCACACCTGTTCATAGAGATTGCTACCAAAAAACTGCCTTGCAGACACGTTCACATGCATAGCGATATTGATATTGTGATGTTGCCACAAATTCAGTTGCCGACAGGCCGCTTCCAGTACCCAGGTGCCTATGGCATTAATCAGCCCCGACTGCTCGGCAATATCGATAAAGGCCCCGGGATACAGAACCCCGCGCTTGGGATGATGCCAGCGGATCAGCGCTTCCGCCCCAATATAACTGCAGTTTTGTAAGTCTTTGAGTGGCTGATAATAAAGTTCAAACTGCCTACCCCGAATAGCAGCATGCAGATCTCTTTCTATCTGAGCATCATCCTTGAACGCTTTTAGTAGCGCACTGTTGAAGAACTGAATTGCCGTGCCCTGCTTCTTCTTGGCGTATTGCAGTGCAATATCGGCGCAGGTCAGCGGCGCGACCAATTCGGCGACTTCGGCAATATTAACCGCGGCCAGAGCCGGTTTGGGCTCCACCTGTTCACGGCCAATATTGATGGGGTTTCGCAGTTGTTGATAGAGGCGATGACAGCAGGCATCGATATCGAGATCGCCTCTATCATCCAGCAACAGGGCAAACTCATCGCTGCCCACTCTGGCAATATTGCAACCTGGATAAAGTGAGGCGAAATGCTTCAGCCGCCGTGCCACTTCAATCAGCAAGGCATCCCCCTGCTCATGCCCATAGGTATCATTGAAGCGCTTAAAACCTATCAAATCGATCAGTAAAAGCCGTCCGTTATAGGTTCTGTCGAGTAAACGATTGAAATGGGTGCGGTTATAAAGCCCGGTCAGACTGCAACGCCAAGCCAAGCGTTCCAACTCAGCCTGATGATGGTGCTGCTCGGTACAATCTTCGCAAGATACCAACACATAGTGATTACCGCGCTGGGTAATAAATTGACTGGCATGGTAACTGAGCCAGTATTCCTGACCTTGCTCGCGATTGAGCATGACTTCACCCGTCGCCACTTCACCGCGTAGCACTTTGGCCAGGGTCATCTCGGCCAACTTGGGCTGCTGATGGAAAAAAACCAGCTGTTTCAGGCTGGCGCCGAGCATCTTTTCTTTCGGGATGCCAGTGATCTGTTCATGGGCGCTGTTGATGTATTCAATCGCTTCTGTGTGCAGATTGATCAACATAGTGACCTGAGCCGACTGTTCTATCGCAGACTGAAACAAAGTCAGTAGTTCGTCTTTACGGTAAGCATCATGGGTTGCCAGTGTCAGCGCCAGCTGATCGGCAACTTGTGATGCCAGATGGATCTCCAGTTCGCTCCAGAGAACGCCGGACACTGTTCGCTCCAGGCTCAAGACCCCTTCAATATGACCATTGATCCTGATAGCGATATCCAGAGCCCCGACAATACCGTTGGCACTATAATAGATCTCGGCAAGCTCGCTCATACGCCAATCAGCCCCCGCATCATTGGCATCTATATAGCGTTTTTGCTTAAGCTGTTGAGTATAAGTGGGAAGTTGTCCCAAGTGTTGCGGCTTTGGACTATGAATAGGTCGCCCCGAACCGAAGCGGGCAACCTCGAACTGCACATGTTGATCCTTGGACCAGGACCAAACGCTGGCATGCTGCACATTGAGATACTGACACAAAAGTTCAGTAGCCAATTCGGCAGTTTTAATAAGATCACCTTGCTGCTTGGCAACCGAGTTGGTCAACAACTCCAGCAATCGCTGATACCTATGTTGTTTCACTCAAGTCCTCAGGCTCCCTTTCGGGCTTAAAGAAGCCCACACCGAACGCGTGGGCCTGTTATTATGGCTCTGGGCAAGATTACACTTTTACATAATATACAGCAAGATAACTCATACTTTCTTACATTTACCCTGCTATGTTGTCTTTTGTTCCTAAGAAGTTACTATCTTCAGCGATTTTCCCCAAAAACAGGACTTATGCCAAAGCGTTTTCCAACTGGAAGATCATCTTCTCGGCGCTACAGGAAAAAGTCAGCGCCAGGGTAACAGTCTGCTCAACGCGGCGGAGCTCTGCCTTAACATCGGCGAAACGACCTTCAGCCAGTTTTTTCAATGTCTCAGCATCAGCCGTTGCCGACTCACCTTGAAAAGTCAACGAAAGCAAGGTGTCCCCTTCTTCAACTACAGTCCCTATATCCACGTAGCTGCCACATTCAGCACAAGTGTCATGTACATTGGCCGCCTGAGCCTGTTGAATACTTTTCATTTGTTGTCTCCAAAGCTAATAAACTCCTGACATTATAACGCATGCCCGGCACCATAGCAGAGTCTGGACTCATGCGGTTTGATAAATCCCGGCAAGCCTACGTTGCTCAGACAGTTGGTCCACAAACTCCATTAGCGCCACCTTGGGTTGGTTTAGGGCGCCTTCCGTGCGCAGCCTTGTGTGCCAATCGCAATTATCCAGCGCATCCTGCATCCCGCTATCTCTCTTTCCTCTGATAACCAAAGGTTCGGGCACCAAGGCCTGAGCCAACTGAAAACTGCGCTCCCCCTCACTGATAAAATAATAACTGTTATCGACCGGAAGGGGCTCCTGACTCAAGTCTCCAACTAAAGGCTGAGGCGCAGGCAGATCAAATTGCTGCCGCAGGACTGCGTCCTTTTCAACATCGTCGTGCAGGTGAAACTGAGGCCAATCGCGCACATCTTGAGACATCAATGCCAAAAGCAGGGCAAACTCACCCCGGCGATGGGACTCTACGGCTTGATTTAACCGTCCACCCAATTGCAGTTCATTGATTAAGGAAACATCGGTGCGCATAAAAAAACATCAGCAAAACAACTCGTTGTTAGTTAATCGACCAAATAACCAGGAACTTTAGGCTTTTTTTTAAAAACAGGCTTTACATGAAAAAGGTTTCTGACTACTATGGCGGCCGCAATTGAGGAGGGGTTCCCGAGTGGCCAAAGGGATCAGACTGTAAATCTGACGGCTCCGCCTTCGAAGGTTCGAATCCTTCTCCCTCCACCATTTGCCTACAATTTAAAAAGACACGAAAGTGAAATCGTGGAGGGGTTCCCGAGTGGCCAAAGGGATCAGACTGTAAATCTGACGGCTCCGCCTTCGAAGGTTCGAATCCTTCTCCCTCCACCATCTTTCACTCTAATGTCTGGCTCCAAATATGTGGAGGGGTTCCCGAGTGGCCAAAGGGATCAGACTGTAAATCTGACGGCTCCGCCTTCGAAGGTTCGAATCCTTCTCCCTCCACCATTTCTTTTTTATCTTTATTCAATCTTCAAAGCGTTTTATCTACGCCCAATGCGTTTAATTCCATAATAATCAATCATCTAGCCTGTGGCTGTATCCGAATACGCCTGAGTTTTCGCTATCCATTGTCATTACCTTTGGTTATGATTAAGACCATCCTGTTATAAGAAAGAACAACAACAATGGCCGATCTCTGGGTAAACGAAGCAATTGCCAAAATCGAAGCCGATTTTCAGCGCAGTGCCGACACGCATTTGATTAAACTGGAACTGCCGGCGGTAGCCGGAGTGGATATCTATCTTAAAGACGAAAGCACCCATCCAACCGGAAGCCTCAAACACCGTTTGGCAAGATCACTGTTTCTCTACGCCCTGTGTAACGGCTGGATCAAACAGGATACTCCTGTCATTGAATCCTCATCCGGCAGTACCGCTGTCTCCGAGGCCTACTTTGCCCGCCTGCTGGGACTCCCTTTTATTGCCGTTATGCCGGCGTCCACCGCCCGCAAGAAGATACAGCAGATAGAGTTTTATGGCGGCCGTTGTCACTTTGTCAATCACTCCAGCGAAATCTACGCCGAGTCTGAGCGGCTGGCGCGGGAGCTGAATGGCCATTATATGGATCAGTTCACCTATGCCGAGCGGGCCACCGACTGGCGCGGCAACAATAATATAGCCAATGCCATTTTCGATCAGATGCAGCGCGAGCCCTTCCCTATTCCCGAGTGGATTGTGATGAGCCCGGGTACCGGCGGCACTTCGGCCACCATTGGCCGTTATATCCGCTATCAACGGCTTTGCACCAAGCTGTGTGTGGTCGACCCGGATAACTCAGTGTTCTATGACTATTTTCAACAAAGAGATGCGGCCATCACCTGCGAGCAAGGCAGCAAGATTGAAGGTATAGGCCGACCCAGAGTCGAACCCTCCTTTATCCCGGGGGTGGTCGACTCCATGTTGAAGATCCCCGATGCCGCCTCTGTGGCGACAATCCACTGGCTGGAACAGATCATCGGCCGCAAGACCGGGGCCTCGACCGGCACCAACCTCTATGGTGCCCTGATGCTGGCGGCCGAAATGAAACGCGACAATCGCCAGGGCTCAATAGTGACCCTGATCTGCGATCCCGGTGAGCGCTATCTGGACACTTATTACAATCCCGAGTGGATAGCCGCCAACATAGGGGATATCAGCCAGTATCAAAACAAACTGCAACTGTTTGAAACCTCGGGGGAGCTCTGCTGCTAAGAGCGCGCTTCAGATAACAAAAAGCCGCATCAATGCGGCTTTTTGTCGATTACCACTACAGATTAATCGATATCCAGATACTTGTGAGTCTGGATAGACAAACGCCAGTTGCGTTCGATACAGACTTTCATCGCCAGCGCCGTCGCCCGGCTCTTCTGACTGATGGGCTGCAGGCAGATAGTCTTGTCTTTGAGATCCAATCCCCGCAGCAGTTGATCCAGTTCCTCAATATGAGCCTCGGTCGCCACCGGATGCTTAATCTCATTTGCCCGCTCCAGCGCCTGACGCAATACCGGCATCCCGCCCTTCATACCGACCTTGGGCGAGACTGTGACCCAGGTATCTGCGCTGCAATTCACCTCAAAGGTGCCACTGGTTTCAATTTGAGTGCGAAAGCCTGCAGCATTAAATGCTTCAGTCAGCTCAGTGAGTGAATAGAGACAAGGCTCACCCCCTGTGATCACTATATGCCTGGCATTGAACCCCTGCTGTTTGAACGCCTCCAGTAAAGACTTGGCATCATGCTCGGCCCAGCGACCGATACTGCCATCGGTGCGGATCACATCGGCAGGTTTCACCTGATTATGCTCAAGCTTGTCCCAGGTCTGGCGGGTATCACACCAGGGACACCCCACAGGGCAACCCTGCAAACGCACAAAAATGGCCGGAACGCCGGTAAACACACCTTCTCCCTGCAGGGTTTCAAAGACTTCGTTGACGGGGTAGTACATCGGGGTTCCTCATATTTGCCGGGGCGGCATTTATAGAGGAATTTAGCCCCAAGCGCAAGGATGAGCGAATTTTCCGTTTTTTACCAAGCCGGCGCTGACAGTCGGCCAAATTAGGGTAAACTGTGACGATTGAGTCATCCCTTTGAATAGACACTTATGTCTTCATCCAATCAATCGCTTATGTCATCAGAATCAAACGCACCGCAAACCCAAACCGCAGAGCCGCCCCGGAGCACTAAGCCAGCTATTTCCAAGGCGATAGTCGTTTTCAGCGGCGGTCAGGACTCCACCACCTGCCTTATTCAGGCCTTGGCCCAGTATAATGAAGTACATGCCATCACCTTCGACTATGGCCAGCGCCACAGCCAGGAGATTGAAGTTGCCAAGCAACTGGCACAAAAGCTCGGCGCCGCCAGTCACAAGGTGCTGGATGTCACTCTGCTCAATGAGTTGGCCATCTCGGCCCTGACTCGCGACAATATTCCGGTATCAAACGACTTGATGGACAATGGTCTGCCCAATACTTTTGTTCCCGGACGCAATATTCTGTTTCTGACCCTGGCTGGGATCTATGCCTATCAAATAGGCGCGGAGGCCGTGATCACAGGCGTCTGCGAGACCGACTTCTCCGGCTACCCGGACTGCCGTAATGACTTTATCAAGGCAATGGAATCTGCGCTGGTACAAGGCATGGACAGACAGCTGCGTTTGGTTACGCCACTCATGTGGCTCAACAAGGCCGAAACCTGGGCTCTGGCAGATAAATACCAGCAACTGCAGCTGGTAAGAGATGAAACCCTTACCTGCTATAACGGCATTCTGGGCAAAGGCTGTGGCACCTGCCCCGCCTGTTTACTGCGTCAAAAAGGGCTGGATGAGTATCTGGCGACACCGGACAGCATCCAGGCGATACTGGCGGCCAAGACAGCGTGAAGCCGAGTTCCGCTTATTTTTCAGGTGTTGTGTTAACAGCCCTGGCGCTGCTGCTGTATTCTCTGCCGCTCACTGAGCTGTTGGCCTTTCGCCGCAGTGCCATAGAACAAGGTGAGCTGTGGCGGCTTGTCAGCGGCAATCTGCTGCACACCAACTTCTGGCATCTGCTGATGAACCTCGCCGGGTTTTGGGTGATCCTTTATCTGCATAAGGAACACTATAACGCCCTGAGCGTATTGCTATTGACCCTGGCACTGTGTCTGTTTGAAGGCGTAGGGCTTTATCTTTGCTACCCTGAGCTTATGGGTTATGTGGGACTAAGTGGCATACTGCACGGCCTGTTCGCCTTCGGCGCCCTGGCCGATATTCGCAGCGGTCGAAACTCGGGTTACCTGCTGCTTGCTGGCGTTATCGCCAAGGTCGGCTGGGAGCAATGGCAAGGGGCGGCCGCTGAAGTCAGCGCCTTGATTGGTGCCAGAGTCGCGGTTGAAGCGCATCTTGTTGGCCTGATTGGCGGTATCGCACTGTTTGGCTTGTGGCGACTGAGTGCCTATAAAGCGCCGAAACTTTGATACCAAGCCTAAGCATTTAAATAGGTTTTTGAAATTAGGCTGTTAAATCAAGCTCTTTAAAGTCGTTGACAGATGAACAGCATAAAGAACCCGGCTTTTGCCGGGTTCTTTATCAATGGGTCAATTTTAGGGAAGGTGCGAACAAGCCCCATGTGTGCTTTAGGCCTTGATAAGATCCTCTCTGAGCCTTGCCACTTCATCACGCAGCGCAGCGGCCTGCTCAAACTCCAGATCCCTGGCATGCTTGTGCATCTGTTTTTCCAGCCTGTCGATTTCATGGGCCAGATTGGCAGCGTCCACCTGATAAGCCGACTTGCGCTCTGCCACCTTGCGGGCACCCGGCTGCGGTGCTGCCGATGAAGGGGAATCTCCCACATCCATAACATCTGTGATCTTCTTCACCAAGCCTTTGGGCACTATGCCATTGGCCAGGTTGAAGGCGTGCTGTTTCTCGCGGCGACGATTGGTTTCATCCATGGCCTTGGCCATCGAAGGGGTCACCTTATCGGCGTAGAGGATCACCTTGCCATTAATGTTACGGGCGGCGCGGCCTATGGTCTGGATAAGTGAGCGCTCGGAGCGCAGGAAACCCTCTTTATCGGCATCGAGAATACACACCAGAGACACTTCCGGCATATCCAGCCCTTCCCTGAGCAAGTTGATGCCGACCAACACGTCGAAGACCCCCTTACGTAAATCGCGAATGATCTCCACCCGCTCCACGGTATCCACATCCGAGTGCAAGTAACGCACCTTCACGCCGTGTTCATCCAGATATTCGGTAAGATCTTCCGCCATCCGCTTGGTCAGCGTGGTCACCAGCACACGTTCATTGACGGCAATGCGCTTATTGGCCTCGGAGAGCAGATCATCCACCTGAATCGCCACCGGCCGCACTTCCAGCTCGGGATCCAACAAACCTGTAGGCCTGACCACTTGTTCGGCCACATCGCCGCCGCTGCGTTCGAGTTCATAACTGCCCGGTGTGGCCGACACATAAATCGTCTGCGGCATCAAGGACTCGAACTCTTCAAACTTGAGCGGTCTGTTATCCAGTGCCGATGGCAGGCGGAAACCGTACTCCACCAGGGTGGTTTTCCTCGAACGGTCACCCTTGTACATGGCACCTATCTGCGGCACAGTCACATGGGACTCGTCGATGATCAGCAGACCATCCGGCGGCAGATAATCCAGCAAAGTCGGCGGCCCTTCTCCCGGTGCGCGCCCGGAGAGATAACGGGAGTAGTTTTCGATACCGGAGCAATAACCCAGCTCTGTCATCATCTCCACATCGTACTGCACCCGCTCGCTGATCCTTTGTGCCTCAATCAGCTTATTGGCATCCAGCAACTGCTGGCGCCGTTCTCTGAGCTCAGCCTTTATCTGCTCTGTGGCCGCCAATATTTTTTCTCTCGGGGTCACGTAGTGAGTCTTGGGGTAAACCGTGGCGCGAGCAATGCGTTTACGTACCTGGCCGGTCAAAGGGTCGAACAGCGACAGCTGCTCTATCTCATCATCAAACAACTCGACCCGAATGGCGTCCCGGTCCGATTCGGCCGGGAAGATATCTATCACCTCGCCGCGCACCCTGAAGGTACCGCGCTGCAGTTCAATATCGTTGCGGCTGTATTGCAACTCGCTGAGCCGCTGCAGTATATCCCGCTGGCCAATGATGTCGCCCTGGCGCAGATGCAACAGCATCTTCATGTAAGAGTCGGGATCGCCAAGACCATAGATAGCTGAGACCGAGGCCACCAACACCACATCACGCCGCTCCAGCAAAGCTTTGGTGGCAGAGAGTCGCATCTGCTCAATATGAGCGTTGACCGAAGCGTCCTTCTCAATAAAGGTGTTGGTCGAAGGCACATAGGCTTCCGGTTGGTAGTAGTCATAGTAGGAAACAAAGTATTCCACCGCATTATGGGGGAAAAACTCTTTCATCTCGCCGTAGAGTTGCGCCGCCAACGTCTTATTGGGCGCCATAATGATGGTTGGCCGCCCCTGATTGGCAATCACATTGGCAATAGTGAACGTTTTTCCTGAGCCGGTAACCCCCAACAAGGTCTGATTAGCGAGCCCGGACTCCAGGCCATCAATCAGTTTGGCAATGGCGGTGGGCTGATCTCCGGCAGGGGAATACTGAGACTCCAAACGAAACGGCGTAGCTGACACTTTAATGCTCCTTCGATTAAGCCTTTCATTCTACTCATTGAGCCGAATAACGCCAAGCCAAAAGCCGCGAGACTCCTGCCAGCCTGGTGTCAGCAGCAGCTTGTGCTGAAACTCAGCAACGAAACGGCAGATGTGGCGGCCAAAGGTGCCAATTCAATCAAAATGAGTCACTGAGGTGGATTTAATGCACAAGGATTGGCAGATACTTCCTTACAGCTTTGTTACAAAAATCAACAAGCAAACCGAAGCGGCTTGACTTTCACATCTAATTGTTTTTACTTGACTTATTTTTTAACCATTCAAACTGACCATTTTAAGTTCAATGCTGATGCCACAAGGGTTTGCAGCCCAAAAAGTCGGGAAGCTCACAGGTTTATCCACAGATTTAGTGGATAAGTCAGTGTAACCCTGTAGCCATGGGGGCTTGAGGCATCTGGCTTCATGTCGCTTAGAGCACAGGTGTTTTGTAATAAAAGAACATATGAAAGTGCGGCACTTATTGAGAAGCTCAAGCTGCACCCAAATGAACACTCTGAGCTTCTGTTGCTCCGTTTTTGATCATGACTCGGCAGGTTAGCTAATGTGATACTGACTCAGGATACCCTTGCATACTCATTCTAGATGGCTCGTTACACCATTTTCGGCTCATTCAATAGATGAACCCATAGTCTTGCTGTCAATTAACGCGAGTTTTCCATAAAACCTCCGACACATTCGTGTTTAACCGTTATTTTTTAAGCAAAAAATATTCATAAAGCAGTTTTATCCATCAGTATGAACATTAGATAAGCAGTTAACAGCTTAATGACACTTTTTTTGGGGATGCGAGTTGACTCCTCCCACAGAGCGATTTACTATGCGCTCCGTTCTCAGCGAGACAAGCGAGAAATTGCGATTCCCCTGTAGTTCAGTCGGTAGAACGGCGGACTGTTAATCCGTATGTCACTGGTTCAAGTCCAGTCAGGGGAGCCAATTCAAGCAAGTCTTATGAAAACAATAGGTTAATCCTAGCTAAGTTATTCCCCTGTAGTTCAGTCGGTAGAACGGCGGACTGTTAATCCGTATGTCACTGGTTCGAGTCCAGTCAGGGGAGCCAATTTAGTTAGCTTGAAATCTGTTCCCCTGTAGTTCAGTCGGTAGAACGGCGGACTGTTAATCCGTATGTCACTGGTTCAAGTCCAGTCAGGGGAGCCACTTCAAATTAAACCTAAGCGAAATCTGTTCCCCTGTAGTTCAGTCGGTAGAACGGCGGACTGTTAATCCGTATGTCACTGGTTCGAGTCCAGTCAGGGGAGCCACTTCGATTTCAGCTCAACAAAATATTCTATTCCCCTGTAGTTCAGTTGGTAGAACGGCGGACTGTTAATCCGTATGTCACTGGTTCGAGTCCAGTCAGGGGAGCCACTTCACTTCTATTTCTGTGTTTTGTATTTATAACAAATACGTATACAATTTCGACACTCGTTTCGGGATTGGTCTGAACTCAGAAAAATATGGGCATTTCGCGCTTTTTTCAGCTGTTACTACTATTGGGCTTTCTGGCTACCGGCATAGTCCTGCTACAGCAGGAGCGACAAATACTGCAGCAAGAAGGCGATCTGCTATTGCAGCAATTGCAACAAGCAGTAATGCAGGCTCAAGCTACAGAAGAAGCCGCCCTACTCTATCAACAGCTGCAAGACAGAGTGCCACTGCAGTTTTTCCAATATACCGATGACGCCGACGGCCAGAATAATCTCACTCGAGGACATTTCCTGCCGGAGATGAACTGGCAATATTATCTGTTGCCGTTACAACTCGAGTCCCAATACCGCTTCGCTTCCGGACGGGTGTTACTTCAGCCCGACCTCAGCCCGCTTAGATATCAAGGGATCCATACTCTCTGGCTCGCCGGATTACGCTTGCTGCCTCTTTATCTGGCGCTGGCGTTAATCTTTGCCTTGATGATGGGCCGTCACAAGCGCGTCCTCCAATATGCGGCCGACTATCTGACAAAGATGTCCCAAGGTGAGTTCAATGCGCTGGCACAGAGCCGCTTTCGGGGTGAGCTCAAGCCCTTGGGGCAAGCATTGGAGCAGAGTCGACAGCTGTTCAAACAGCGGCTTGAGAAACTTGAGTCAGAAAACCTGGCTCTGAAGAAGCTCGCCTACGAGGATCCGATAACCGGCTTTGGCACCCGCCAGCACTTCACCGAAAAACTGCAACAGTTATCGCTCTCCGGCAAATCGCAAATTGGAGTGCTGGCTCTGGTAAAAGCCACTGAGCTTGGTCATATCAATCAACTGCACGGCCGTCAGGGCGGCGATGACTATCTTGCCCGTGTGGCGGTTTGTATTCGCCGGGCACTCCAGGGTTACAAAAACAGCGAAAGCTTTCGTATTGCCAGCACTGATTTCGCCATCTTTGTCCCTTCAATAGTGCTGAAAGACGCGCAAACCTTTGCCACCCAGCTCAAGCGTGAGTTGGAAGAATATCAAGCAGAGCTGCAAACCGACTCCATCGCCCATACAGGCATAGTCACCTACACCAGCGACAAAGATCCCATGGGTATTCTCGCCATGGCCGATACCGCCGCCAATGTGGCCCAAACCTTGGGCCCTAATGCAGTGCAGTTTCAGGATAAGAATATGCTGGATGAAAAACTCGGGGATAACCGCTGGAAACTGGCCATTGAAGACTTGCTGAAGCGCCGGGCACTCAAGTTTTACCAGCAAACCATTCAGCCCTGTCGCAGCGAGGTAGATGGCTACCGGGAGCTGTTGGCACGCTTTTACAACAGTGAAGGCAAGTTTCTACCGACAGCCACGGTGATCGCCATGGCCGAACGTCACGGCATGAGCCAAGAGCTGGATAAGCTAGTGCTACTCAGTGCCTTGAAGCTCTTGCAAAACCTGCCAAACCTCAGCGGTAATATCGGCGTCAATTTGAGCTCAGGTTCAGCCTCCAAAGAAAGCTTTATTGCCTGGGCCAAAGATCTGCTCTCCAAACATCCGAGATTAGCCTCAAGACTGGTATTTGAGATCAACGAGGCAGGTATGCAGAGTAACCTGGCCGCCAGTCACAAGTTTGTTCGCGCCATGCACAGCGTCGGCTGCCGGGTATCGGTGGAACGCTTCGGCATGGGCTTTACCTCGTTTAAGTTTTTCCGTGAGGTACGCCCCGACTATATCAAACTGGATCCCAGCTATACCCAGGCCATCGATGAAGATACCAATAATCAGTTCTTTGTCCGCATGCTGGTCGATGTCGCTCGTCGCAGTGGTGTCAGGGTCATTGCCTGCGGCATTGAGCGCCAGGAGGAGAAAATGGCCGTTGAGAAACTGCTGATCGACGGCATGCAAGGCTTCTACATCGCCAGGCCACAACAGCTGGATCCGGCCGAAATGAACAGAAATTAATGAATTTTAGGTCTCAATCTAGGTGCAAAGAAGGTAAACCCTGCTTTCTATATGTTGTTTATGACCACTGAAACACTGATAATAACCGCTAAGAAATCACAACACCTGTAATGAGATGAGTGAGTATCTCCTGTTGTTGATTGGCACTGTGCTGGTCAACAATTTTGTATTAGTGAAATTCCTTGGTCTGTGCCCTTTTATGGGAGTATCCAGCAAGCTGGAATCTGCCATAGGCATGTCCATGGCGACCACCTTTGTTATGACCCTGGCAGCCATCCTCAGCTACCTGGTTAACCGGTATCTACTGCTGCCCTTCGATCTCGGCTACCTGCGCACCATGAGCTTTATTCTGGTTATCGCAGTGGTGGTACAGTTCACCGAAATGGTGGTGCAGAAAACCAGTGCGACTCTGCATAGGGCGCTGGGTATCTACCTGCCGCTTATCACCACCAACTGTGCCGTGTTGGGGGTTGCCCTGCTGAATATCAATGAAAACCATGATTTTATGCAGAGTGCCATCTACGGTTTTGGCGCTGCCGCCGGCTTTTCATTGGTGCTTATCCTGTTTTCGGCGATGCGTGAACGTCTGGCGGCGGCCGATGTTCCCGCGCCTTTCAAAGGCAGTGCCATCGCCATGATCACCGCAGGCCTGATGTCGCTGGCCTTCATGGGCTTTACCGGTTTAGTCAAATAGAGTTATGTCTTCCATGCTAATTGCAGTCATTTTATTGTCTCTGCTGGCGCTGGTATTCGGCGTTTTACTCGGCTTCGCCGCCGAGAAGTTTAAAGTTCAGGGCAATCCAATAGTGGATCAGGTCGAAGCCCTGTTGCCACAAACCCAGTGTGGTCAATGCGGCTACCCTGGTTGCCGCCCCTATGCCGAGGCCATAGCCAACGGCGAGAAGATCAATCGCTGCCCACCGGGCGGTACCGCCACTATGGAGAAACTGGCCGATCTTATGGGGGTCGATCCCGAGCCTCTTGATGCCAGTGTTGAAACCCAGGTCAAAAAGGTCGCCTACATTCGCGAGGAGGAGTGTATCGGCTGTACCAAGTGTATTCAGGCCTGTCCGGTAGACGCCATTATAGGAACGGGCAAGCTGATGCACACAGTCCTGACCAGCAACTGCACCGGCTGCGATCTCTGTGTTGAACCCTGCCCTGTGGATTGTATCGATATGATCCCGGTGAAACAGGATCTGAAAACCTGGGACTGGCAGCTTAACGCAATTCCAGTGAAGTTGGTGGAAGAGGACAAGCCGTGCTGACATTACTCGAACAGTTGGATAAAGGAACTCAGTGGCGCCTGACCGGTGGAATTCATCCGCCGCAGATGAAAGACCTGTCAAATGGCAGTCCTATTGGGCGTCTACCGCTTGCCAGCGAATTCTTATTGCCTGTGCCCCAGGTTGGTGACAGCGCCGTGCTCGAAGTCAAAGTCGGCGACAGAGTGCTCAAGGGCCAAGCGCTGACCCGCGGGCTGAGCGCCATGTATCTGGCGGTGCATGCCCCCACCTCAGGCATCATTCGCGCCATAGAGCAAAGACCGAGTAACCACCCTTCGGCCCTGCCGGTTTTGACCTGTGTGCTGGAAGCCGACGGCCAGGATCAAGCCATAGATTTTGATCAGCAAGAGGTCTCAGCACTGAGCCGCGAGCAGATCCTCAGCCGCATTCGCCAGGCCGGGATAGCCGGATTGGGCGGCGCCATGTTTCCGGCTCACATTAAACTCAACCCCGCCAGTGAGATTGAACTGCTGTTGATCAACGGCGTGGAATGTGAGCCTTATATCAGCGCCGATGACAGATTGATGCGCGAACACGCCAGCGAAATTCTGAGCGGCATTGAAATTGTTCACGGGCTGCTAAATCCCAAACGGGTAATTATCGCCATCGAGGATAACAAGCCCGAAGCCATACAGGCGATGCAGCAGGCACTCGATAGCTGCCACCTGCCCAAGGGAAGTATCAGGATCACAGTGATCCCGACCAAATACCCTTCCGGCGGCGAAAAGCAACTGATCCAGATCATTACCGGGCAGGAAGTGCCTTCCGGCGCCATTCCGGCGCAACTTGGGATAGTAGTGCACAACGTAGGCACCGCCTTCGCCATTCGTGAAGCCGTTTGCCTGGGTAAGCCTCTCATAGAGCGGGTTGTCACAGTAACCGGCGGCAATATCCCAAGACCCGGCAATTACTGGGTACCACTTGGCACGCCCATAGCCCATATACTCGAGCAAAGTGGCTTCACCGCCAGCGGTCAGGATACCGTCATCATAGGCGGCCCCATGATGGGTTACACCCTGCCCCTTATCAAGGTGCCGCTGCTCAAGGGCAGTAACTGTGTCTTGGTGCCGTTGGCCAGCGAGATCAGCCCTCCGGCCGAGGAAAAGGCCTGCATTCGCTGCGGTGAATGCGCTCAGGTGTGCCCGGCGTCGCTATTGCCCCAGCAACTCTATTGGCACAGTAAAGCCGAAGAATACGACAAGGCCAGCTCCTACAACCTCAGAGACTGCATCGAGTGTGGCTGCTGCAGCTATGTTTGCCCGTCGGATATTCCGCTGGTGGAGTATTACCGCATTGCCAAGGCGGCCATCAAACGCAGTCACGAGGAAAAACAGCTGGCCGAGCAGGCCAAGCAGAGATTCGATGCTAGGCTCAAGCGGCTGGAGGCCGAGAAACAGGCGCGGGAAGCCAAAGCCAAGGCAGCAGCCGATAAGCGCCGCGCCGCCATGGGCAGTGGTGAGAAAGATGCCGTTGCCGAAGCCATGGCCAGGATCAAGGCGAAAAAAGCCGCCGAAGCTTCTGTGGCGACCGCTGCTAAACCGGCAGAAAAAACGGCCGAAACCGCCGACCCGGCAGTTATCCAGCCAAAGGCGGATAAGAGAAAGAGCGATGTCGCCGCAGCGATTGCCAGAGCCAAGGCCAAAAAGGCCGCAGCACAAGGCACTGCTGCCAATGAAGTTGCTGATGCGACGACAGAT
Source organism: Shewanella carassii (assembly GCF_019670705.1). Taxonomy (NCBI): domain Bacteria; kingdom Pseudomonadati; phylum Pseudomonadota; class Gammaproteobacteria; order Alteromonadales; family Shewanellaceae; genus Shewanella; species Shewanella carassii. The sequence goes on along the minus strand of NZ_AP024618.1, from coordinate 2,062,358 downwards.
AATGCAGCTGAAGGCACAACACCTGGCTCGGACAAGAAAGCTCAAGTAGCAGCGGCTATCGCCCGTGCCAAGGCAAAAAGGGCCGCTGCAGCCTCAGGGAAGACTGAAACTGACACTGGCGAAACTCATGATGCACAGGCCAGCAGCACTCAAGCGACAGCCGACGAAGCAAGCCAAAGCGTAAGCGATGACAGCAAACAGGCCCGTATCGCGGCAGCAGTTGCCAGAGCCAAGGCCAAGAAGGCCGCGGCGGCGTCTGAGTCAGCTAAATCAATTGCGGCCGATGATAATGACGGGGAACAAGCGCAAGGTGCCGAAGTAAACCCAAGCTCAAGCCAAGCAGCAAAACAAGTCGCAAGCGACGACAGTAAACAGGCCCGTATCGCGGCAGCGGTTGCTAGAGCCAAGGCCAAGAAGGCCGCCGCAGCTGAACCAGTTGGGGCAACTGCGACCGATAATAATGGCGTGGGTTCAGCGCAAGGCGCCGAAGTAAACCAAGTCGCAAGCCAAGCGACAAAACAAGCCGAAGGCGATGACAGTAAACAGGCTCGTATCGCGGCAGCGGTTGCCAAAGCCAAGGCCAAGAAGGCCGCGGCGGCAAGTGAACAATCACAGGACAACGGCGCAGCAAATACGCCTGTTTCGGCTGAAAGTCGGCCACCAAGCGAGTCGACAACCGCTACCGAGCCCACGTCCGCTGATAGTACCCCGTCTGATGACAGTAAACAGGCGCGTATTGCCAGGGCAGTAGCCAAAGCCAAACAAAAGGCCAAAGAGAAGGCGCTCAGCGCACAGGAGAAAGATTGATATGGCGTTTAAAATAGCCTCCTCCCCCCATGTCAGCCGACCGCTGCAAACCAGCACTGTGATGCAAAGGGTGCTGCTCTGCGCCCTGCCCGGCCTGGTAGTCCAGTGTGTATTTTTTGGTTGGGGCAGCCTTATTCAGGTACTGCTGGCCGTGATGGTCGCTTTGATTTCAGAGGCCGCCATCCTCAAGTTGCGTAAGCGCAAGGTACTTTCGACGCTGTCGGATAACAGCGCGGCTCTGACAGCGGTTCTTATCGGTATCGCCATACCGCCGCTCGCCCCTTGGTGGATGGTGGTGATAGGCACAAGTTTTGCCATCATCATGGTCAAACAGTTGTATGGCGGTTTGGGAAATAACCTGTTCAACCCGGCCATGGCAGCCTATGTGTTGCTGTTGGTGGCCTTCCCGGTACAGATGACCAGTTGGGTTGCACCGGCGACGGTTGCCCAACATTCTCCGGATTTTCTCACCAGCTTGCAGGTAATTTTCGGCGCCAGCCAAGGCAGCGTTGCCGAGTACTTCCAGCTCGGTATCGATGGCGTCACCATGGCGACACCGCTCGATACGCTGAAGACGGATCTCTCTATGGGAATGACCACCACCGAGAGCCTGCAAAAACCAATTTTTGCCGGCACTATCAACAGTGGCTGGTTTTGGGTCAACCTGGCCTACCTGTGCGGCGGCCTGGCGCTATTGAAGATGAAGCTTATCCGCTGGCATATCAGTGTTGGCGTGCTGGCGTCACTGTTTATCTGCAGCGGCTTTGCCTATGCGCTTGGGCCAGATACCCATGTCAGCCCTCTTATTCATCTGTTCAGTGGCGCTACCATGCTGGCGGCTTTCTTTATTGCCACAGATCCTGTAACCGCGCCCGCCAGTAACCGAGGCAGATTGATCTTCGGCGCCCTTATCGGCCTGGTGGTTTACCTTATCCGAAGCTTTGGCGGGTACCCTGACGCCTTTGCTTTTGCGGTGTTGCTGGCCAACCTATGCGCCCCTTTGATCGACTACTATGTCAAACCCCGAGCCTATGGCCATCGCGCCGGACATTGATAGCAAGAGAGATAGACAGTGCAAAAATCCATGTTGAAAAATGGCCTGCTTTTGGGCCTGTTTGCCCTGATATGCACCGCAGTGGTGGCGGTTGTCAATGACAGCACCCGGGATGCGATTATGGCTCAGCAAAAGTTGGAGCTCAAACGCACCCTGGAGCAGATCATCCCCAATGAACTGCACGACAATCCGCTCGAGGAAAGCTGCATTCTATTGCAGGACAGAGACGCCCTGGGCACGACTCAGCCCATGCCGGCCTATATCGCTACCCAAGATGCCCAGCCAGTCGCCATTGCCATCGAAACCATAGCCCCAGATGGCTACAATGGTGAAATACGCTTGATCATAGGTATCAAGACTGACGGCACTGTGCTTGGGGTTCGCACTCTGTCGCATCAGGAAACCCCTGGGCTGGGTGACAAGATTGAGCGCAAGAAATCTGATTGGGTGGACAGCTTTATCGGCAGAAAGCTTCAAGGCAGTGATGACAAAGCCTGGTATGTGAAAAAAGACGGTGGTGAAATCGATCAGTTTACCGGGGCGACCATTACCCCCAGAGCCTACGTCAAGTCGATAAGAAACACCCTGGCCTTCTTTGAAGCCAATAAGCAGACCCTCTTTTCGCAATCACAGACATGTGAGGCAAGCCAATGAGTTTATATCGTGATATCGCCTGGCAAGGCTTGTGGAAAAACAACCCCGGACTGGTGCAGATGTTGGGGCTATGTCCCCTGTTGGCGGTAACCTCTACCTTTACTAACGCCCTGGGGCTTGGACTCGCTACCGCAGTAGTGTTAATTGGTTCTAACACCACAGTATCCCTGGTGCGCAACTTTGTACCCAAAGAGATCCGCATCCCCGTGTTTGTAATGATCATTGCCGCACTGGTAACCGCAGTGCAGTTGCTGGTTAACGCTTACGCCTACGGCCTCTACCTGTCTCTCGGTATTTTCCTGCCGCTGATCGTAACAAACTGCGTCATCATAGGCCGCGCCGAAGCCTTTGCCTCGCGTAATTCACCTATGGATGCCGCCTTTGACGGCTTGATGATGGGTATTGGCTTTACCTTGGTATTGATGGTGCTCGGTGGCGGCAGAGAAATACTAGGGCAAGGCACCCTATTTGACGGCGCCGATCTGCTTCTTGGACCATGGGCTGAGAGTCTGCGTATTGAAGTTTGGCAAGTCGATACCCCCTTTCTGCTGGCACTGTTGCCGCCCGGTGCCTTTTTGGGTATGGGACTGCTGATTGCCCTGAAAAACGCCATCGACAAGAAACTCGCTGAGCGCCAACCCAGAGAGCAAACTGCGCTAGTGGAGCGCGCCAGGATCACCAAAGTCAACTGAGGTCATTGAGTGAACAAAGACAAGAGACGGGCGATACTCGAACGCCTGCGGGACAACAATCCTCATCCCCAGACAGAGCTGAATTATTCCAGCCCTTTTGAATTACTGGTCGCGGTAACGCTTTCGGCGCAGGCAACCGATGTCAGTGTCAACAAGGCCACTGACAAGCTGTTTCCGGTGGCCAATACCCCGCAGGCTATCGCAGACCTCGGGGTTGAAGGGCTGAAGGAGTATATCAAGACCATAGGGCTCTATAACAATAAGGCCATCAATGTGGTGGCACTGTCCAAGATCCTTGTCGAGCAGTACAACGGCGAAGTCCCTGAAAACCGCGAGGCGCTGGAGTCACTGCCCGGGGTCGGCCGTAAGACCGCCAATGTGGTGCTCAACACCGCTTTTGGTTGGCCAACCATAGCCGTCGACACTCATATTTTCCGGGTCAGCAACCGCACCCGCTTTGCGCCGGGGAAAAATGTTCAGGAAGTAGAAGATAAACTGCTCAAAGTGGTGCCGACCGAGTTCAAAGTTGACGTCCACCACTGGCTTATTCTTCACGGGCGCTATACCTGCATCGCCAGAAAGCCCCGTTGTGGCAGTTGCCTGATTGAAGATCTGTGTGAATTTAAAGACAAGGTCTACCCAGAAGATTAACGACAACTTCTGACACTCTGCAAATCTACACGGCGCACGAAATGTTAGCTTACAGAAACAACAATGCCGCCCAGGGGCGGCATTGTTGTGAGTTCTTTAGCGCTATCAATCAAAACATCTGTACAATCATAGCGGCGAAAACGATCGCGATTACCAAAGTAGAGCCGATTGCCATTTTTAGTTCTGTAGTCATGCTTGTCTCCTGCGTCCAGCTAAGATAGGGTTAGCTCCATTATTGATGAAGCAGGCACAAATACCATACTTATTTCATGGATTTGTGAACTGGCTATCAAGTTGAGCCGAAGTAAAGCGACTCCATTTGGGAGTCATTCTCAGCTACCTTGATTTCACTTGATTATCCTTGCGACCGCCACTAAAGTCGGTCTCAGTTTTAGAACCAAAAGAGGTTGCAATGTCACAAGTTCTGCACACTATGCTCAGGGTCGGTAACCTTGAGCGCAGCATCCACTTCTATACAGAAATCATGGGGATGAAACTGCTACGTCAGTCTGAAAACCCTGAATACAAATATACCCTCGCCTTCGTTGGTTATGGCGAAGAGTCAAGTGGTCAGGCCGTTATCGAATTGACCTACAACTGGGGCACAGAGCAATATGATATGGGTAACGCCTTTGGTCATATCGCCATAGGTGAAGAAGATATCTATGCCCGCTGTGAAGCCATCAGCGCCGCCGGTGGCAAGGTTATCCGTGCCCCTGGCCCGGTTGCCGGCGGCAGCACCGAAATCGCCTTTGTGGAAGATCCTGACGGTTACAAGATTGAGCTCATTCAGATGAGCTCGGCTGAAAAAGGCCTAGGTTAAACAATCAAACATAAAAAAAGCGCCGAAGGCGCTTTTTTTATTCAAAGATGACTTAGAACTTATAAGTCACACCACCATAGATTTGACGACCGATAGTGTCATAGACTTCAGGTACCGTCCCGGCATCACTACCGTTGGATACAAATGAAGGTTCTTCATCAGTTAAGTTCTTAACACCCAGCGAGGCTGTCAAACCATCAGTGAAGTGATAAGTACCGACAATGTTGTGATACATGACCGCATCAGCCTTGGCAACCGCCGTAAACGGTTTATCATTCTGATCGTAATCAGTGTAGATATCATCCATCTCGCCTATATAACGGTTGTAGTACATCAGGCTCCAATCTCCACGACTGGCTTGAATACTAAAGTTATTACGAACTTCTGCATAACCGCCAAAGTTACCGTCTATGGTACCGTCATAAGCAACGCCATCCTGTTCAAACTCCAGCAGATAGGTCAGGTCGTTGTTGATTTTCCAATCCAGCCCCAGACCTTCAAAGCTGTAAGCCAGGTTGAAATCGATACCACTGGTATTTTGGCTCCCCACGTTGGTTAGAGGGTTAATAAATTTGGACAGATCGCCATCCTGAGTGATCTTGAAAGTGTCACAGGCAACTTGGTTTCTGGCATGACAGTCATTCAAGCCTTTCTGGGCATCCAGACGGGTAATAGCATTGGTTACCCGGAAACGCCAGTAGTCCAGGGTCAGAGACATACCGTCGATAAAGTTTGGTGAGTAAACCAGACCGGCGGTATATGACTCGGACTCTTCTGCCTTCAGGTTTTCATCCGAGATGTAGTTAACCAGAATTTGAGGATCTTGCTCATTACCCCATGGATCATCCAGGTAGTCATAAGACCCTGTGTTACCACCGTAGAGCTCGCTGACGTTTGGTGCCCGGAAACCGGTAGCCGCAACGGCACGCAGCATTAAGTCATCGGTCGCTTCATAGGTCAGGCCTATCTTCCAGGTCGATGCCTTACCGAAAGTGGAGTAATCATCGAAACGTAGCGCAAATTCACCTGTCAGCTTTTCGCTAAAAGGTACGCTAACCTCTTGATAGATAGAGATAACGTCGTAGTTACCATCAGTTGGGTCTTGCTGGGCCGCTGTACCCTCACCGGCGACAATCACAGGATCCGGATTAAAGTAACCGCTGTCGTAACGGTATTCGGCACCGATAGCAAAGCTGACCGGCCCCGCATCGAGATCAAACAGCTCACCGCTCAACACGCCGGCAACCAGATGCTGTTCATTACCACCATCGTTACGCTCGGTAAAACCGATGTCGTTGATGATCTCCTGAGTCAGGGGGGCACCATTAAACCAGACGCCTTGATTGTTGTAGAGGGAATCTTCCATCTTTTTGGCATTGATGGAATTCTCAACCCAGGTATCGGCCTTGTTCTTGCCATAGGTGTAAGACAGATCCCAAGTCATGCCGGTATGAACATCCAGCGTGCCCTGCAGGGCAATCGAGGCGCGCAGCGTATCGACGTCTTGATTATAGATACGAGGCCCTACGTCATTGGTACGGCGACGGTAGTTAACACGGCCGGTCTTATCGGCCTTGATACCGGCATCCAGCATAGATTGATCCAATGTGATGCACTTGGCGGGATTGATATCTGTTTGACCACAAACACCCAGCATGATATTAGCTGGTTGAGCCGCCATCTGCTGATCGGACTTACGCTTGGTATACAGTATGTCACCTGTCAGTACCAGCTCATTACCCAACTCCTGGATCATGTTGGCAAATAGGCTATAGCGCTCGCTTGGCGTCTGGAACCAGCTATCCTGAGTGTAGTCATAACCAGTAGTACGCTTAACCCAGTTACCACTGGCGTCTTTGACCATACCGTCCAGTGAACCGTTAGGGATAAAGGAGCTTGAGCCTGGCTCGGTCCAATCGCGCTCCCCTTGAATAACACCACGACGGTCGGAGTAAGCGGCGCCGAAGGTGTAATTGCCGCCATTATCTGTGTTGAAACCGTACAACAGGCTCAATTCACCTGTTTCGCCGTCACCCTTATCGGTTCCGCTGCCATTGAAATCCAGTTGAAAACCTTCAAAATCTTTCTTGGTGATGATATTGACCACACCGGCAATGGCATCAGAACCGTATACCGCCGAGGCACCATCCTTAAGGATCTCTACCCGGGCAATCATAGCCACAGGGATTGAGTTCAAGTCCACTGCACTGTCTGCGCCCGAGCCTGAGTTAACCATACGGCGGCCATTGAGCAATACCAGAGTACGCTCTGCGCCCATACCACGCAGATCGACCTGAGCCACACCATCCGCACCGTTATTGGTGGTTGAACCTACTGCCGCCCCGGCCATAGAGGTTTGAGCCTGCAGCAACTGATCGACAGAAGTGAAACCTTCCGCACGAATGGCATCGGCGCTGATCACTGTCACTGGAGAGGCGGTTTCCATATCCTGACGTTGGATACGTGAGCCTGTAACTTCGATACGTTCTACCTTGGCACCCTCTTCTGCGGCGTAAGCCATCTGGGACACAGATGCCGCTCCCGTAGAGACTGCGGCAAACAGAGCCAGTCTGACTGCCCCAGTCAGCTTATTAGTTCTTGTCATTTTAAACTCCCTTACTTCATGGTTTGTTTTTATTTTGACCACGCTTATTAACGCAGCGTTACCAAGATACTGTCGCCTCGTTTCAATATCGTCAATAACAGGATTTTAATCTGACAAACAACATGGTGTTTATTTTATGTGTATTTTTTGTTTTCATTTATGGCAAATAAAACCATTTGCATTCAGCAGGAATAAATATGCAGCCAAACCAGGGGGAGTTGTTAAAAAATTAATTTAATTTACTGTTAATTTTGCATCCTAAATTTAACAATACACAACCCAATAAATGTGACACACCTCACAGTTGCCGCACTTAAACCACAATGCTTCACAATAAATTTGTGGGGTTTCTCCACTCATTTTTCTGCCTTTAATCGCTTTTTGTAACGTTAATTACATCACCAATAAGCCTGATTAGTCATATTGATTAAGTAATAAAACGATACATTCAATACATTTGTTTCGACTTTGTTTTATTTGAGGGAGGAGTAACACAAAGAGCGCGATACTATAGACAATAAAAAGTCACTGGCCATACACAGCCAATCATCTCGACTTGTTACAGTTAAAACAGAGAGAATGTGAAGATAATGACGCCAACCAAATTGGCATTGCAGACAAACCAAAAAAGGCCGGAATATATCCGGCCTTTTCATTTACAACACTTAAAATACTGAGACTAATCTCAGGCTTCATCCTGCTTGTACTTGGCAGCAGTGTCCTTGATCAAGGTTTGTAACTCACCTTTTTGGTACATTTCGGTCAGGATATCACAACCGCCGATCAGCTCACCTTCGACCCACAACTGAGGGAAAGTCGGCCAATTGGCATACTTAGGCAATTCTGCGCGGATATCCGGGTGCTGCAGAATATCAACAAATGCGAACTGCTCACCTATATTGATCATGATCTGAGCCACCTGAGAGGAAAAACCACAGCTGGGCAATTTGGGCGAACCTTTCATGTAAAGGATGATGGGGTTTTCAGCAATTTGCTGCTTAATTTTTTCAACAGTTTCCATTTACGTTCCTGAGTACGACACTATTATTGATACGCCATTGTACGCGAGAGCAGCACAGAACAAAATCCCACTATTTGTAAGGGTATTAGTCATTTGATTTTTCAATGATGTCAATCTGCTCAATCATTCAAACAATGATTCACTTCACAAATTTTATCGGTACAATAGATGGCAGTGAGCAAGTCTGAAAATGATAAACCAAGTCCATGGAGAGATACTAATGGCTTTCGAATTACCAGCATTACCATACGCCAAGAACGCACTGGAACCCCACATTTCTCAGGAAACCATCGAATACCACTACGGTAAGCACCACAATACTTATGTGGTTAAGCTGAACGGTCTGATCGAAGGCACTGAATTCGCAGACAAATCTTTGGAAGAGATTGTAAAATCCTCCACCGGTGGTATTTTCAACAACGCGGCTCAAGTTTGGAACCACACTTTTTACTGGAACTGTCTTACCCCCAACGGTGGTGGCGAAGCCACAGGCGCTGTAGCCAAAGCTATCGATGCCGCTTTCGGTTCTTTTGAAGCCTTCAAGACTAAGTTCACTGAGTCTGCAGTCAACAACTTCGGTAGTGGCTGGACCTGGCTGGTCAAAAAGGCTGATGGCACTGTGGCTATCGTTAACACCAGCAATGCAGCCACGCCACTGACAGATGCTTCAGTGACCCCTCTGCTGACCGTTGATGTTTGGGAGCACGCTTACTACATCGACTACCGTAACGTACGCCCTGACTACATGGCGCACTTCTGGCAGTTGCTTAACTGGGATTTTGTAAACCAGAACTTCGCCGGTTAATCGTTCTTAAAGACGATGACCCCAAAGGAGCCATATGGCTCCTTTTTTATGCCTTATCAACGCTTGCTCAGCCCGTGTACTCCCGTTCGGCAATCATTCTTTTCTTCCATCCCTCACAAATGCAATTGTTGCTTTTGCAATGATTTGCCTTTGTTTTTATTTGCATTTTTTGACATGAAGCAAAAATTTGTGACTAAGATTAGTGGTAGGTGACTGCCAAAGACAGTTCCCTTCCCAGACATATTTGGCGTTTCAGGGGGTTTAATATGGGCATATTTGAGCACTACCAACAGCGCTATGAGAAGAAACTCGATGAAGAATACACATTACAGGAGTTTCTCGAGATCTGTAAGCAAGATCGCAGCGCCTACGCTTCGGCAGCAGAAAGGTTGCTAATCGCCATCGGCGAGCCGGAAGTGATCGACACTTCCAAGAATCAGGTTCTGAGCCGGATATTTTCCAACCGCTTAATCTCTCGCTATCCCGCGTTTAAAGACTTCTACGGCATGGAAGATGCCATAGAGCAGATAGTTTCCTACCTTAAACACTCGGCCCAGGGGCTGGAAGAATCCAAGCAAATCCTCTATCTGCTGGGACCTGTCGGTGGCGGTAAATCTTCGCTGGCAGAGAAGCTCAAAGCTTTGATGCAGCAAGTCCCTATCTATATTCTCAGCGCCGATGGAGTCAGAAGTCCGGTCAACGATCACCCCTTCTGCCTGTTTGACGCCGAGGAAGATGGCAAGTTGCTGCAGGAAGAATACCAGATCCCGACCCGTTACCTGCGCAGCATAATGTCGCCCTGGGCGGTCAAGCGCTTGCATGATTTTGGCGGCGATATCTCCCGCTTCCGGGTCGTTAAGGTATTCCCTTCGGTGCTGGATCAAATTGCCATCGCCAAGACTGAACCCGGTGATGACAACAACCAGGATATCTCTTCTCTGGTGGGCAAAGTCGACATTCGTCAATTGGAGCACTTTGCCCAGAATGATGCCGATGCTTACTCCTATTCCGGAGCCCTGTGCCGTGCCAACCAGGGTTTGATGGAGTTTGTGGAGATGTTCAAGGCGCCGATCAAGGTGCTGCACCCTCTGCTGACAGCCACCCAGGAAGGCAACTATAACGGTACCGAAGGCTTATCGGCCCTGCCCTTTAACGGCATTATTCTGGCTCACTCCAACGAGTCTGAATGGAGCAGCTTTAAAAATAATAAAAACAATGAAGCCTTCCTCGACCGTGTTTATATCGTTAAGGTGCCTTACTGCCTGCGGGTGTCGGAAGAGATGCAGATTTACCGCAAGCTTATCGCCAATTCAGAACTGACCAAGGCGCCCTGTGCCCCAGGCACACTGGAGACCTTGGCTCAATTCAGCGTGCTCTCAAGGATCAAGACCCCGGAGAACTCCTCTGTCTACTCCAAGATGCGGGTCTATGACGGTGAAAGCCTCAAGGATACCGATCCCAAGGCCAAGTCTTACCAGGAATATCGTGACTATGCCGGGGTCGATGAGGGGATGCATGGACTGTCGACCCGCTTCGCGTTCAAAATCCTCTCCAAGGTTTTTAACTTCGACCACTCTGAAATTGCCGCCAATCCAGTGCACCTCTTCTATGTGCTGGAGCGGCAGATAGAGCAAGAGCAGTTCCCTTCCGATACCGCAGAAAGGTATATGGAGTTTTTGAAGGGCTATCTGATCCCTAAATATGTTGAGTTTATCGGTAAGGAGATCCAGACCGCTTATCTGGAATCTTACTCGGAATATGGTCAAAACATCTTCGACCGCTATGTCACCTATGCCGACTTCTGGATCCAGGATCAGGAGTACAGAGATCCGGAAACCGGCCAACTGTTTGACCGGGCCGCACTCAACGCCGAATTGGAGAAAATTGAAAAGCCGGCCGGGATAAGTAATCCCAAAGACTTCCGCAATGAGATAGTCAACTTTGTGCTCAGGGCTAGGGCCAATAACGATGGCAACAACCCGCAATGGACCAGCTATGAGAAACTCAGAACCGTGATCGAGAAGAAGATGTTCTCAAATACGGAAGATCTCCTGCCGGTCATTTCTTTCAACGCCAAGACCTCCACAGACGATCAGCGCAAACATGATGATTTTGTCAATCGTATGATGGAGAAAGGCTACACCAAAAAACAGGTGCGCCTGTTGTCCGAGTGGTACTTACGGGTACGTAAGTCCTCATAGCTGTGCCCTTTCGGGGCTCTCGGGCCCCGGTATTTGCTTTGGGAGGTGCGTATGGCGAACTTTATCGACAGGCGGTTGAATGCCAAAGGAAAGAGCACGGTTAACCGTCAGCGGTTTATTAACCGCTATAAACAACAAATTAAAAAAGCGGTCAGTGATGCCGTCACTCACCGTAGCGTCACAGATGTCGACAAGGGAGAAAAAATCAGTATCCCCACCAAGGACATCAGCGAACCCGTATTCCATCAAGGTCGCGGTGGCGTCCGTGAGCGAGTGCATCCGGGCAATGACCAATTTACCCGAGGCGACAAGATAGACAGGCCTCAGGGCGGCGGTGGTGGTGGCAGCGGCAAGGGCGATGCCTCGGACTCAGGCGAAGGTCAGGATGACTTTGTATTTCAAATATCCAAAGATGAGTACCTCGAGCTCTTGTTTGAAGATCTTGAGTTGCCCAACCTGCAGAAAAACCGCCTGAACAAACTGGTGGAATATCAAACTTACCGAGCCGGTTATACCAATGATGGTGTGCCCTCAAATATCAATATCGTCCGCTCTTTGAGATCGTCTCTGGCGCGGCGCACCGCTATGTCCGCAGACAAGAAACGGCGACTGCATGAACTGGAAAACGAACTGGCAGAGCTGGAAAACACCCCGGGAGCCAGTGCCGAGCGGATATTGCAGCTCAAAGAGGAGATTGAAGAGCTTAAACAGCGCATCGCCAAAGTGCCCTTTATTGACACTTTCGATCTGCGCTACAACAACTTTGCCAAACGGGAAGTGCCCACCAGTCAGGCGGTGATGTTCTGTCTTATGGATGTTTCCGGCTCCATGGATCAGGCCACCAAGGATATGGCTAAACGCTTCTATATATTGCTGTACCTGTTTCTGACCCGCACTTACAAGAATCTTGAGGTCGTCTATATCCGTCATCATACCCAGGCCAAAGAAGTGGATGAACACGAGTTCTTCTACTCCCAGGAGACGGGCGGCACCATAGTCTCCAGTGCACTGAAACTGATGCACGAAATTCAACAAGAACGCTATCCGGCCAATGAATGGAATATCTATGCCGCCCAGGCATCCGATGGCGACAACTGGGCCGATGACTCGCCCACCTGTTATCAGATCCTCGAAACACAACTGCTACCCGTAGTACGCTATTTCAGTTACATAGAAATCACCAACAGGGCGCACCAGACGCTCTGGCGTGAATATGAAACCCTGCAAAAACAATTCGACAATATGGCGGTACAACATATTCGTCAGGCAGAGGATATCTATCCCGTCTTCCGCGAGTTGTTCAAGAAGCAGGCGGTTTAAGGGGAAGCGATTATGAACAAAAAGAAAACACGCCAGCCACTGAGCGACGGGCCAGAATGGACTTTTGAGCTGCTGGAAACCTATGAAAAGGAAATCGCCCGGGTCGCGGAGCATTATCGTCTGGGGACCTATCCCAATCAGATAGAGGTGATCACCGCCGAGCAGATGATGGACGCCTACGCCAGCATTGGGATGCCCATAGGGTACACTCACTGGTCCTTCGGTAAGCGTTTTATCGAGACCGAGCAGGGTTATAAGCGCGGCCAGATGGGGCTGGCCTATGAAATAGTCATCAACTCTAACCCCTGTATCGCCTATCTGATGGAAGAAAACACCCTCACCATGCAGGCCTTGGTGATAGCTCACGCCTGCTTTGGCCACAACAGTTTCTTCAAAAACAACTACCTGTTCCGCACCTGGACAGATGCCGGCTCCATCATTGATTATCTTGTCTTTGCCAAGCAATACATCAGTGAATGCGAGCGTAAATATGGCATAGATGAGGTGGAAAACCTGTTGGACTCCTGCCACGCCTTGATGAATTATGGCGTCGACCGCTACAAGCGCCCAACAGAAATCTCGTTTCGTGAAGAGCAGGCGCGCCAGAAAGAGCGCGAGGCCTATCTGCAAACCCAAGTCAACGATCTCTGGCGCACCATCCCCTCGCACCAAACCAAAGAGGAAGCCAAACAGCAAAAACGTTTTCCGTCAGAGCCACAGGAAAACATTCTCTACTTTATCGAGAAGCACGCTCCGCTGCTGGAGCCCTGGCAACGGGAGCTGGTGCGTATCGTACGCAAGATGGGGCAGTATTTTTACCCGCAACGCCAAACCCAGGTAATGAACGAGGGCTGGGCCACCTTCTGGCATTACACCCTGCTCAATCATCTCTATGACGAAGGCTTGGTCACCGACAGATTTATGTTAGAGTTTTTACAGAGTCACACCAATGTGGTGGCTCAACCCGCCTACAACAGCCCTTATTACAACGGCATAAACCCCTATGCCCTGGGGTTCAATATGTTTTGCGACATTCGCCGCATCTGCGAACAGCCAACTGAAGAAGATAGATATTGGTTCCCGGATATCGCCGGCAGCGATTGGCTGAAAACGCTGCATTTTGCCATGGAAAACTTCAAGGATGAGAGCTTCATCAGCCAGTATCTTTCCCCCACCATGATCCGCAAGTTCAAGCTGTTTGGCGTACTCGATGATGAAAGCAAAAACTATCTGTCGGTATCGGCCATTCATGATGAACAGGGATACCGCGATATCAGACAAATTTTGTCTTCGCAATACAACCTGTCCAATAATGAACCCAATATCCAAGTGCACAATGTCATGGTCAATGGCGATCGCTCGCTGACACTGAGGTATATACCCAGTAATGGTATTCCTCTGGCGGGCAGTTGTCAGGAAGTGCTGAAACACCTGCATCGGCTGTGGGGTTTTGACGTGACTCTGGAGCAAAAAGAGGACAATGGCGAAATAAAGGTGTTGGCCTCCTGCCCTGAAAAAAGTGAATTTAGTTAGATAATGTCACCCGCAAGAAAAAGACCGCCTTCGGCGGTCTTTTTACTGTATACCAATGAGCTTAAAACTGACTATTGATTATCCTGAGCCATCTCTAGCGGCATGGCATCGCGCAACTTCTGCCACATAATACCGCTGTCGATACCATAAGTGCGCATTAAGGCCGGCACTTGAGTGTAGTTTTTGTCTTTGGCCAGCATTTCAAGCTTCTGATAGAAAGACAGCGCCAAGGCTCTCGCCTCCGGGCTACTGAAATAGTAGCGCCCGACTCTGGCATACAGTCCCTTGAAACCATTGAGGATCAGCACGTACAGCGGGTTGCCGGATGAAAACGCCAGAGTATGATGTAATTGGTAATCAAACTCGGCATAGGCCTCGGCATCATCTTCCAATTCGTGAATTTTTGACAACACTTCCACTGCCGTATCGGGATTATGACGCAACGCCCCACGAAAATAGATCGCACTGACATTGGTTCTAGCCGACAAGAGTTGGTCAACCAGTACCGGGAAACCTTCAGGATTGAGATCGGCAATGGTCTCCAAAATATTGAGACCAGAGGTTTCCCAGAAATTATTCACCCGGGTGGGTTTACCGTGTTGAATCGTCAACCAACCGTCACGGGCCAAACGCTGCAACACTTCTCTCAGTGTTGTACGGGTCACACCTATCAGCTCTGATAGTTCCCGCTCTGCCGGAAGTATGGAGCCGGGGGGAAACTTATTTTCCCAAATTGAACGCACGATATATTTCTCTGCAAAGCTTGCAGGTCCTTTGGCATTGATTATCATCAGCCCGGTTTTCCAATTGTTGGCTTTATTCTGGCCACAGATCATACCAGAGCGACAAAAAATGAAAACCTTCTGTTCAGCGAAGTAAAATCTTGACCCATCCAAGTCAAGATAATCGCCAAAAAAGTGACCAAGTTCAAATCAGCAGTCTCTTAATTTTGCGTTCGAGATCCGCTTTTTGAAATCCCTGTATACGCTAATCGTTACATTGAGTTTATCTTTAGGCTAGACTGAACTACGCAAATTTTACCGTTCGTCGAACAAAGACGTTACAACCATTTATAACAGAATTAGAGAGGAAGACATGCCTGCTACACCGATTCAGGCTTTTATGAGTAACTTCTTGGGCAACTCGCCCAAGTGGTACAAGCTTGCAATACTGAGTTTTCTTATCATCAACCCGATACTTTTCAGCATCAATCCTTTTGTTGCGGGCTGGTTTTTGGTCGTGCAGTTTATCTTCACTCTGGCCATGGCACTTAAGTGCTATCCTCTGCAACCCGGCGGTTTATTGGCGATTGAGGCCGTGTTTATTGGCATGACCAGTCCCAGCCAGGTATTGCACGAGATTGAGGCCAACCTCGAAGTATTATTGTTGTTGGTGTTCATGGTGGCCGGTATCTACTTTATGAAGCAGCTGCTGCTTTATGTATTTACCAAGATGATCACCAAGGTACGCTCCAAAATGATCGTATCCTTGATGTTCTGTGTCGCCTCCGCCTTCCTGTCAGCGTTCCTCGATGCCTTGACGGTTATCGCGGTAATCATTGCCGTTGCCGTTGGTTTCTACTCCATCTACCACAAGGTGGCGTCCGGTAAAGACTTCAGCGCCGATCATGACCACACCAGTGATGGAAGCGAGCAACTCAATGCCCAAGAATTGGAAGACTTCCGGGGCTTCCTGCGTAACCTCTTGATGCATGCCGGTGTCGGTACTGCTCTAGGCGGCGTATGTACCATGGTGGGTGAACCGCAAAACCTGATCATTGCCGCTCAGGCTAACTGGCAGTTCTCTGAATTCGCCTTGCGGATGTCTCCCGTGACTGTACCCGTATTCTTTGCCGGTATCCTCACTTGTATGCTGGTGGAGAAGTTCCATATCTTTGGATACGGCGCGCAACTGCCTGACGCTGTACACAAAATTTTGGTGGAATTCGCCGCTCATGAAGATGCCCACAGAACCAGCAAAGATAAGATGAAGCTGGTAATCCAGGCTCTGGTTGGTGTTTGGCTGATTGTCGGTCTGGCCTTCCATCTGGCATCGGTTGGCCTTATCGGTCTATCTGTGATTATTCTGACGACTGCCTTTAACGGTATTACCGATGAGCACGCTCTGGGTAAAGCCTTCGAAGAGGCCCTGCCCTTTACTGCACTGCTGGCAGTATTCTTCGCTGTAGTGGGTGTGATTATCGATCAAGGCCTGTTTGCCCCGGTTATCCAGTGGGCACTCGGCTTTGAAGGCAATATGCAGCTGGTTATCTTCTATGTGGCTAACGGTTTGTTGTCCATGGTCAGTGACAACGTGTTTGTGGGTACCGTCTATATCAATGAGGTGAAAGCCGCGCTGATTGATGGCCAGATCACCCGCGATCAATTTGACCTGCTGGCCGTTGCTATCAACACAGGCACTAACCTGCCATCAGTGGCAACGCCTAACGGTCAGGCTGCATTCCTGTTCCTGCTGACGTCGGCTCTGGCTCCACTCATCCGCCTATCTTATGGTCGTATGGTATGGATGGCGCTGCCTTATACTATTGTGCTGTCCATCGTGGGGGTACTGACAATTGAGCTTGGTTTCCTCGAGCAGATGACCCAATACTTCTATGACTCTGGCATGATCCTGCACCACAGCGCCCAAGAGGTACTGGGTAAAGGTGCTGCAGTAGGCCACTAGTCTGCTAACTATTGACTGAACCTTTCGGTTTCAGTAGAGTCCAAAAAACGCCCCTTCGTGGGCGTTTTTTTATGGGAATTGTATCCAGCTGCGGAGCCATTCTGCTAATTCTTGAACTGATGGATACTCAACGGAGGATCATTTTGACCACAATGATACGTTTTGCGCACTCCCGAATGGCTTGGGGAATTCTGGCGTTGACTGCCTTATCTTTAGAACTGGCTGCCTTGTACTTTCAGTATGTGATGCAGCTCGAACCTTGCGTCATGTGTATCTACCAGCGCCTGGCAGTATTGGGATTACTACTGGCCGGGATAATAGGCTTTCTTGCGCCGAGAGTACGTCCTGTACGAATCTTGGCTGCGGTACTTTGGGGGATTAGTGCCAGTTGGGGGCTGAGATTGGCCATTGAGCTCAACGACATGCAGCAGAACCCATCCCCTTTTTCGACCTGTTCATTCCTTCCTGAGTTCCCTTCGTGGATGCCGCTGCATGAATGGCTACCTTCGATATTTATGCCAACGGGCATGTGCTCTGATATTCCCTGGAGTTTTATCGGTATCACTATGTCACAGTGGATGATTGTCGCTTTTGCTACATATCTGGTCGCGCTGTTGCTCTATGTTTTGCCTATTCTGAGCAAGAGCCGTAACTAGGTATTCAATTCAAGCAAACGAGTTTTCTATGAGCATAAAAAAGCCAAACAATCGTGTTTGGCTTTTACTCTTGATGCCTGGATGGCATCAATCCAAGTCCTTCAGTGGCCAGAGTACAATATGATCTTCAAGATCCCGGACTTTGGTTTCGCATTGTGTCTTGCCTTTAACCGACATCCCCGCTGCATGCATGGCATCCTTGGAGCCGGTCAAGAGAGGATGCCATGAAGGCAATGGCCGCCCCAGGTACAAACGCCGGTAAGCGCAACTATCCGGTAGCCAATTCAGATCAGCGATATTCGTCGCCGTCACCGCAGTGCACAGAGGTACAAATTCAAAGCGTTTTTCATAATGAATACAGCTACAGTCTTTATCAGACAATAACTTACAAGCTGCGTTAGTATAATAGAGCTCTTCAGTTTCATCATCGATGAGCTTATTGAGACAACATTTGCCGCAGCCGTCACAGAGCAACTCCCACTCATCCGGAGTCATTTCGGCCAGGGTCTTGGTTAACCAGAAGGACATAAACTTGTTGATTCGTTCTTGAAAACTTGCGTAAAAAGCTATTTTACACTATTTCCGGGGGGGATACTTGATCCTTTCAGAAAGATAAGCCGCCGCCAGCGCAAAATAGTCCGAGTCCTGCCAACTTCGCAAGGCGCGGAAATTCTTGTACACCAGATAATGGCGACCACTTGTGCCATCAGGCATGAGTAATGATACCTGCATATCAGTCCGGTCCGGCAGATTAGCGCCATCATAGCGACGTACCCCCAACTCTTGCCAATAGCTGAAGCTAGCCTGATGACCCAATCCCAATTGGCTGTCCTCTATGGATGTGGGCGCTTTGACCTGACGTCCCCAGGTTTGGGTATCATCCCAGCCGGCCTGTTGCAGATAATTGGCCACGGATGCCAAGCCATCGGCAAAGCTGTTCCAGATATCGACCTTACCATCACCATCACCGTCACTGCCGTATCGCAGATAGGCACTTGGCATCAAACCCAAGGGCCCCATGGCACCGGTACTCGAACCCTTGAGTTCATTAAAGTCGAGCGCCTGCGACTCCAGGATTTTCAGTGCCGAGATAAATTCCCTCCGGTAAGCCTCTTGCCCTTCATAGGCCAATGAAGCCGTAACGGAAAGCACGGGGTAACTGCCCTGTTGATTACCAAAATCCGACTCGAGTCCCCAAAGAGCCAAAATAAACCTGGGTTGCACTCGATATTGCTTACCAAGTTTGAGCAGCAGTGGCCGATACTCTTCGGCCAGCACCCGACCTTTGACCACCATCTGTTCATTGATAACTTTAGGAATATAGTTCTCTAGATCCTGTGGCGGCGCTGGGACAGACTTGTCCTCATTGGAGGCCCTTTTAAACAGTTTTATCTGGCTAAAGGCCTTATCCAATGTCAGTTCTTTTATCCCTTGTGCTGCCGCATCCTGCTTCAAGTTATCAAGGTACTGCTCAAAATTACCTTCAGACGCCACGCTAATATTCGTCAGCGATGCACTCAGCAGTGAAATAAACACCAGGGAAAGTCTATCCATAAAACGCGTTATTCCTTAAGCAGAATGATCATCCAAGCCTTTGCTGCGTCTCAAATCCTTAAGCATATCCACAGGAGGCGGTGGTAATTGCAAATAATAGCCCTTTTCTGCCAGTTCTGCTTTGACCTTATTGATGTCAGCAATGCCCAACTGTTGTCGTTTTTGCAGCGGCAACAACATTACCAATTGAGGAGGACCAAATACCTGCATCAAGGGAGCAGGTACATCGTCAAACTGATCTTTCTTGTTGACGAATAAATAGGTATCGGCTTTTTTCAGGCTCTTATAGACAGCACAGATCATAATTGTATCAATTTCCATGGGTTCAAACTTGCCACTCATCGGGGCACACTATAACATGGACGCCTTGGAATATAACGCTGTCACGCAATCTGACTGCTCATTTTCTGGAGAATGACACCGGGATGCCACAACCAAGTCTCGAGCTAAAAGGTTCCTCTTTTACGCTCTCCGTACTCCATATCAATACCCCAGATCTGGACGCCCTTTTCAAAGAACTTGATGCCAAGCTCGCCCAGGCGCCCCAATTTTTCCTTAACGCTCCGCTGGTACTCAACTTAAGTCAGGTCAACGGCACTGACATAGATCTCAAAGGCCTACGCCAGGGGATGATAGAAAGGCAGCTGATAATAGTCGGGGTGACCGCGGCCAATAAGACACTCAACGAGGCCGCCAAAGCACAAGGCTTAGCCAGCATTAAGGCAGGCAAACAATCAGAATTCCCACCACCACCGCCGAGGATCACCAAGATAGTTAAACAAAACGTACGTTCCGGGCAGCAAATTTATGCCAAAGACGGCGATTTAATTGTATTTGGTGCAGTTGGGAATGGCGCAGAAGTCATTGCAGATGGTAGCATTCATGTGTACGGGGCACTGCGTGGGAAAGCAATGGCGGGAGCCAGCGGCGACAAACATGCCGTGATCCTGGCCCAGTCCATGGAAGCTGAACTGGTTTCGATTGCGGGACAGTACTGGTTAACAGAAAACCTGCAACAACACTGTACCGCCAAGAGTAGTTGTATCAGACTCAGCGGTGAGTCATTAATCGTTGAATCTCTGCCCGGATAAGGCAGACGCAAAGGATAAAATAGATCATGGCACAAATTATTGTTGTCACCTCAGGTAAAGGCGGTGTGGGCAAGACCACATCGAGCGCGGCTATCGCTACTGGCTTGGCACTAAAAGGACACAAGACTGTCGTTATCGATTTTGATATCGGCCTGCGTAATCTGGATTTGGTCATGGGCTGTGAGCGCCGGGTTGTTTACGACTTTGTCAATGTCATCAACGGCGAAGCCAATCTGAACCAGACACTAATTAAAGATAAGCGCTGTGATAAACTGTTCGTTTTACCGGCGTCCCAAACCAGGGATAAGGATGCCCTGACCAAAGAGGGTGTCGGCAAGGTACTTGATGATTTGAGCAAAGACTTTGAGTACATCATCTGTGATTCTCCGGCGGGTATTGAGACCGGCGCCATGATGGCACTCTACTTTGCCGATACTGCCATAGTGACAACCAACCCTGAAGTCAGCTCAGTCAGAGATTCTGACAGGATACTCGGTATGCTGCAAAGCCGCAGCCGCCGCGCCGAACAAGGGCTTGAGCCCATCAAGGAGTATCTGTTGTTGACCCGTTACTCTCCAGCCCGAGTAAAAACCGGCGAAATGCTCAGCGTGGAAGATGTGCAGGAGATATTGGCGATTCCGTTACTCGGGGTGATCCCTGAGTCTCAGGCGGTACTCAAGGCCTCCAACTCAGGGGTACCGGTAATCATAGATCACGACAGTGATGCAGGACAGGCTTACGAGGACACTGTCGCTCGTTTGCTGGGTGAAGAGCTTCCGCTACGCTTCGTTGCGGAAGAGAAGAAGGGATTCCTTAAACGAATATTTGGTAGCTAAATTATGTCATTACTCGACTATTTCAAAAGCAGTAAGAAAAGCAGTACCGCAGCAACCGCCAAAGAGCGTTTGCAAATCATCGTAGCCCACCAACGTGGCGAGCGCGGGGTACCGGATTACTTTCCGCAGATGAAGCAGGAGATAATTGCAGTGATCCGCAAGTATGTACATATCTCTGAAGAACAGGTGTCTGTACAGCTGGATCAGAACGATGACAACCTGTCGGTACTCGAGCTCAATGTAACTCTGCCGGAGCGTCCCTGATACGCGCTCCAACGGTAAAAGCCTGTGCCTGTGCATCCTCAAATTTAAAGACGAGCAAAGCACAAATAAAAAGTACATATGCAGCTGCAATAAAGAAGGCACCCTAGGGTGCCTTCTTTATTAATATAAGCAAACTCAGAAAGTCAGCTTAGCTAACTTATCGGCCACCAACTGACCACGCCAGCCCAACAATACCAAGGGGATTGGCCCCTGTTTACCGGCCCATACCCATTCAAGGTATTCGTGAATATGGCGCTTGGAGCCGAGTAACTCCATGGGCACATTGTCAGACTCAGCAACCTCTCCCAAACACTGCTTGATACTCTTGAAGGCGCTCTTATATCCAGGCTTGAGAGCCAACACATCCAAGGGCTCCGGCAGATTGCTCATATCCGCCTTGGCCATGACCTTAAGCACATCTTTGGCGTAGAGACGCTTTTCATGATCCGTTAGCTCTTTCATGGCAAGCACGTCGTTGATCCCTCTTGGCTGACGCTTAGCCAAACCGATAAGAGCGTGGTCTTTCATGACAAAACCCAGCGCCATGTCCTTTGCCAGCGCCTTACGCAAACGCCAGGCTGCCAACACCTTAAGCACGGCTAACTGTTGCGTACTCAGTTGAAAGGCGTTCTTGACTCTTAGATATGCCGTGTCTTCATCAGGCGCATCCAGACGCCCTTCGGTCATGCGCTGACTCTCTTCCAATGCCCACTCAAGCCTGCCCTGCTGTTGCAATTTCTGCAGTAGCTGAGGATAGAGCTGGTGTAAATAATAAACGTCATTGGCCGCATAACTGAGCTGCGCTTTAGAAAGTGGTCGTTTCAACCAGTCAGTACGAGACTCTCCCTTGTCGAGCTCAACCCCTAAGCATTCTTGCACCAGCTTGGCATAACCCAAGCCGTGACCCATACCGGCAATGGCAGCCGCCAATTGACTGTCAAACAAAGGCTTAGGTTGACAATGGCCCTGACGGGCAAACACTTCCAAGTCTTCACTGCAGGAATGCAGCAACTTGGTGATCTTTTCATCGGTCAGTAAGGCCCAGAAACTAGAAAGATCCGAGATAGCCACAGGATCTATCAGCGCCAGAGTCTTACCATCATAGGCTTGAATAAGCCCTAGACAGGCATAGTAAGTGCGAGTGCGTACAAACTCAGTATCCAGTACCAATAATTTGGCCTCACGGTACTGGGCCACCAGCTGAGCCAAGGCGGCATCATCTTCTACATACAGGTAATCTTGCAAATTCAACTCCCATCCTGCGCGAGTTTCCAGGCCCCGGAAACACGAGAGCCGGCTGGCGCCGGCTCTCTATATTATGCAGATTTGGCCTCATCTCTGAGTTCTCTGCGCAGGATCTTTCCTACGTTGGTTTTCGGCAATTCGTCCCTGAATTCTACCAGTTTCGGCACTTTATATCCTGTTAAATGATGACGACAATGCTTGATAAGCTCCTTGTCGGTCAAAGATTTGTCTTTTGCCACCACAAAAATCTTCACCAGTTCACCACTGACCTCATGGGGTACCCCCACGGCGGCCACTTCAACCACCTTGGGATGCAAGGCCACTACCTCTTCCACTTCATTGGGGAAAACGTTGAAGCCAGAAACCAGGATCATATCTTTCTTGCGGTCAACGATATAGAAAAAGCCCTTTTCATCCATATAGCCGATATCGCCTGTGGCCAACCAACCGTCTTTGTCGATCACTTTGGCAGTTTCTTCAGGACGCTGCCAATAACCCAACATCACCTGGGGTCCCTTGGCGTAAAGCTCGCCTGTCTCCCCCTGAGGCAATACTTGACCATCGTCACCCCGTACCTGAATTTGTGTCGAAGGTGCTGGCAAGCCGATAGAACCGTTATAACCGGCCAAATCATAAGGGCAGCAAGCCACTAGAGGTGAAGCTTCGGTCAGGCCATAACCTTCGAGCAAGCGGGTCTTGGTGATGTTCTGCCACTTGTCGGCTACGGCGCGCTGCACTGCCATCCCCCCACCAATTGAGAGCTTGAGGCGAGAGAAATCCAATGCCTTAAACTCTTCACTGTTGACCAGGGCGTTGAACAGAGTATTAACTCCAGTCAGCGCGGTAAAAGGCGTTTTCTTGAGTTCGGCAACAAACCCAGGAATGTCCCTTGGATTGGTGATCAGCAAATTGTTGGCACCTTTATGCAGGAACAACAAACAATTCACCGTCAAAGCGAAAATATGGTAAAGCGGCAAGGCGGTTACCACAAACTCCTTGCCATCGTTGAGCAGGGGGGCATAAGCACCGTTGGCCTGCAATACGTTGGCAACTATGTTGCCATGGCTGAGCATGGCGCCCTTGGAAACGCCTGTGGTACCGCCGGTATATTGCAAAAAGGCCACATCATCACTCTTGACCTCAGGCTTGACATATTGTGCTTTCTTGCCGGCTCTCAAGGCTCGGCGCATGGAGATGGCGTGGGGCAGAGAGTATTTGGGTACCAAGCGCTTGATGTACTTCACCACAAAATTAACCAAGGTACGCTTGGGAGCACTCAAGAGATCACCAAGCCCTGTGATAATCACATTCTTGACCGGCGTTTGATCGACAACCGCTTCCAGCGTACTGGCAAAGTTGGACACAACCACGATAGCCTTGGCACCGGAATCGACCAGCTGATGCTTGAGCTCTCTTGGGGTATAGAGCGGGTTGACATTGACCACGACCATGCCGGCTCGCAACACACCAAACAGCGCGATAGGATATTGCAACAGGTTTGGCATCATGATCGCCACTCGATCGCCCTTTTGCAACTTGAGATCATTTTGCAAATAGGCAGCAAAAGCCCGGCTGCGCTCTTCCAACTTTCGGTAGGTCAGGGTTGCCCCCATATTGACGAACGCGGGTTGATCGGCATAAGTATTCACCGCCTTCTCAAACATCTCCAGCAAAGAAGTATAACGGTGTACATCAATTTCAGCTGGCACATCGGCAGGCAGACTGTTAATCCAGGGCTGGTCCACAAATTTCTCCTAAAATTCCGTCTTCAGCGGAAACGACTCTCTGTCGTTAAAGCCCGCGGCGTTTGCGGGCAAAGCACTGAGTATTTTTATGAAGTTCTTATTAAGGCCTTTGGCCTCGACTCTTGGTGTTTAACTTTCGCGCCGCAAAAATCATACGGGCGTTTAAAATTTTGATCATCATCACATAAAAGCTTTTATTTGCCTAGTCCCCCGGATTGGATTTTCTCCCATGGAGAAATCCGGCCAAGGTCTGCGCTACTTCGCTGGCATTGCCCATGTGTAAATGGTGATCCCCTTGTAGTTGCACTATTTGCAAGTCACTGTACCAGGCGCGGGCCTGGGGTAAACTCTGCACCAATCCAGGAAATCCCTGCTCACCCGTGATAAGTAAGCTGGGGATGGCGATCCCCTGCATCAGCGATGCTACCTGCTCAAAACAAAGTCGCATCGGCGAATCGAGTCGCAGTCTTGGGTCGCTGCGCCATCTGGCGCCTTGGGCATCAATTTGCATATTGCGCGTCACCAACAATCTGGACCAAGGCTCGGCCAATCCGGTCAGTTGTACCCGGGCTCTGATGGCCGGTTCAACACTGTCATAAACCACTTGGCGGCGTTTGCTGCAAAGCATGCGTTTATGGGCTGTAAAGCTCTTTCTCAGTCTCGGCTTGACCTGCTCGACCGCTTCATAGAGAGGAGCGAAAGCTTCAATCAACAGCAGCTTGGCAACTCGCTCGGGAAACGCGGCAGCATAGGCGCTGGCGACGATTCCCCCCAGCGAATGCCCTAAAAGAATGACAGGTTCATCGACAGTTAAACTGTCGAGCAGCAACTCAAGATCATATAGATAATCAACCCAATGTAGTGGGTAATGCCCAGGTCTGTGCTCCGATAAACCATGTCCCGGCCAGTCGATGGCCAGAACACGATAATCATCCATCAGCTTCTCAGCCAAAGGGGCAAAGCTGTTGCTGTTATCCAGCCATCCATGCAATGCCAATATCAGGGGTTTATCTTCCGCGCCCCAGCATTGGGCGGCCAGGTTGAGATGCGGCAGCGGGATGTTCTGTGCTTTTACGGGGGCGGAAGGTTGCCACATAATTCCTCTGTTGTCAGCGTATCAGTTCGCTTTTTTGATAAATTTGAGTGTCATCCGGTCACTTTCTCCTATCTTGAGGTAAGTGTCCCTGTCCTGCTCACCCAATCGTAATGTCGGCGGCAAGGTCCAGACGCCTTTGGGGTAATCTTTACTGTCCCTGGCATTAGCGTTGATCTCACTACTGGCTTCCAAGGTGAAACCGACCTTTTCTGCCAGTGCTATCATCTCACTTTGCATCATGTAACCGCTGTCAGGGCCGTTGCCGGCTTTGCCCCTGTGCTCAACCACACCAAAGACGCCGCCATCTTTAAGCACATTAAAGGCAGCCTGAAACACGGTTTGCAGTTGCCCCTGACTGGCCCAGTTATGCAGGTTTCTGAAAGTGAGTACAGCATCGGCGCTGGCATCTTCCCCCAGTTTGACCTGCGCGGGAGGATCCAAAACCACCAGTTTGATTTTCCCAAGCTCTTTGGGGTGGGCTTGAAGCCATTCAAGATAACGCTTGCCCGCCTTGGCCCGATAACGGCTGCCAGGGGTGTCTTCCTGCGGCTCTGTGTTAAAACCGGCGGCAATATACTGCCCCTTGTCCGCCAACATGGGCGCCAGGATTTCTGTGTACCAGCCACCGCCGGGCCAGAGTTCAATCACGGTTTGCTCTGCGGTGATCCCAAAAAAATCCAGTGTCTGCTCTGGATGACGATATTGGTCGCGTTCAACATTGGCTTCCCGGCGAAAGTCACTGTTAACCGCCTCCAGCAACGCCTGTTCGCCGGCCTGCACCGCACCGCTGCCAAGCAGCAAGCCTGCCAATAGCCACACCTTGCCAAGCGGCGTTGCCAGCTTGCGATTGAATTGCTTGTATTCCATTTCCCTTCTCCTTTGAATCTGGACTTATGCTACGGCAACAGACCCGCCGACACGACTTTTTGGCACACACTAGTGCCAAATAAAATTGCAGTTCAAGCTAACAGTGAGCGGCAGACTTGCCAAGGATCAGTTTGATTTTCCATCTATGCGGCGCCAGCAAAGCAGTAGCGCCAATAAGCCGGAAGTGAACCACAGCAATACCCAGACGAACGCAGGCACCCAGCTGTACTCAGCCAGCAATACCGCATCCCCCCTGTCGTCCAGCCCCAGCAACACTGCAGGACTGGCAAGCGCGTTGAGCATCACCATCAAGGCCACCAGGCGCAGACTGCCGCTGAGCGTGCCAAATAAAATTGCAGTTCAAGCTAACAGTGAGCGGCAGACTTGCCAAGGATCAGTTTGATTTTCCATCTATGCGGCGCCAGCAAAGCAGTAGCGCCAATAAGCCGGAAGTGAACCACAGCAATACCCAGACGAACGCAGGCACCCAGCTGTACTCAGCCAGCAATACCGCATCCCCCCTGTCGTCCAGCCCCAGCAACACTGCAGGACTGGCAAGCGCGTTGAGCATCACCATCAAGGCCACCAGGCGCAGACTGCCGCTGAGCAATCGATTGCCGCCAAATTTCAGCGGCAGCAAAAACAGAACACTCAGGCTAATGAGGATACTCAGGGTCAGTACGTCCCGCCCCCACAACAGTATGGTGAGCAGCACCAAGGCGCCGATAAAGGCGAAACTTATACGGATCCCCCGCGGCCAAGTAGCCAGGTGGTAAAGCAGGCAGCCCCAAAAGGCCGCCCCCAAATAACCACTGAAGCCGATAAGGAGCGGCCAACCACCCTGACTGAAGCAGAAACCGGCGCCACTCGGAAAGAGTTGGATATGGCTGACAATCCCGCCGCTTAACAACGTTGCCAGCGCATGGGACAACTCATGGAAATAGCTTTCCAACCATTTGAAGGGTACAGAGACATAGGGCAGATGAGTCAACATCAAGGCCAGCAGGAGTTCCAGCAGAAACTGGCCTCTTCCGGGTAATTGCACTGAATGGGACGATTTTACAAACGCGTTATCGGCTGCGGAACTATCAGGCGTAGACATCTATGCCCACCATGGCTGAGATAGCGTCCCGCTGCGCGGCGTGTTGGGTATGGAGATAGAGGGCGATTGCATCAGAATGACCTGCGGTTTCCCGCTTCAGTTGCTCTCTTTGTTGGTATTTGTCGTTAAGGGCTTGGCTGTCAAACTCGACCAGTTGCCTGGATGGGCTGACAAGAATTTCATCATAAGTCTCAACGGTTTGCTGGGCACGCTCAGGAGGCCTGTTGCCGGCTACCGCCTGCGACAGACTTTGAACTGCACCCGGATGTCCCGTCTGCTTGATCATCATGATACTGGTTTGATCCCCGTTTACCCCTGGCCCTTGGGTTAATTAAGCCACCAGCGCCCTATTCTCTTCCTGGCAACTTTTTCCAGGCAACAGTATCTCGCAAATACACTGGCGCCAGCTCATCGACCGAGGTGGCCAGCCCTTGTTGCCAACCAAGGTTTGCCAAAGCAAGCATAGCACTGGCTTGAGGATATTTCACCGCATCCAGCAAGGTCAAGTTTTCGGCATGTTGTAAAAGTGCCGGGTAGGCATCAAACCCGGTGCCGCAGCAATACACCTTGTCCGCATTGGCAAAGGGCGAGGTCATTGTCTCTGGGGCGCTCACTTGCTCTATGCCAACCAGTTTGGCCATACCGGACTCCTGTTCAAACGCCGCCCAATAGATTTCGCCCATGCGGGCATCTATGGCACAAATCACCTGCTGTGCACCATGTTCGGTTATGGCCTGTTGCGCCATTACTGCCAAGGTAGAGATGCCGATTACAGGGACATCCAGCCCTAGCGCCAACCCTTGAGTCATAGAGGTGCAGATACGGATACCGGTGAAACTGCCTGGCCCACGGCCATAGGCGATAAGGCCGATATCTTGCATCTTGAGCCCGGACTGACTCAGCAAGTTCTCTATCATGGGCAGCAATCTTTGGCTGTGTTCACGGGGCGCATCGACAGATTCCGCAATACTGCCACCTTGCCATGCCAGCGCCGCTGAGCAAAGTTCGGTACAGGTATCCAGAGCCAGAATAACAGGAGAGTTGGCAAGCTTAGTCGATGTCATGGGTTCAACCTTGATGGGCGAAGGCATGGCCTTCGGCGAGTTAATAGCGGCGGGATCATACCATCAAATACGCTGAAACCAAGCCCGGATCTGCCCTTGTGATCCTTATCATGGACAATGAGAACAGTTCTCAACTAATATGGAGTCCCCTTTTCGGTTAGCGTCTGTTATGTCCAGCCCTTCTCAATCTTCCAATGAAACCGCGGTTTCGCGGTTGAAACATGCCTTTGTCGCCGGTATTTGGGCCACGCTCATCAGCATAGCCATCGGGTTTTCCTTCAAAGTCTGGCTCGCCAGCTGGGTTCCCAAGGCGGACCTGGCCATCTATCACACGGTTATCGATATCATCTCGCTGTCACTGATCCTGATGACAGGCTTTCGCTCATCCATGGTGGTGTCTTACAGCCAGATCCGCAACGACAGGGATATCATCAATATTTTTCGCTATGCGCTGATCCTTGTGGTGCTGTTGACCTGGGGCATCATACTGCCCTATATCAAGCACAAACTCGCCATAGATGTGGAATACCTGCAACTGGTGGGCATCATAGTCAGCATGGGACTCAAGGTGTACTTTACCAACCTGGTTGCCATGTATCGCCTCTATGAAATCAGCAACAAGGTAACCTGGCTGGAGCCGCTGTCTTTGGTGCTGGCCTTTGCCCTGTGTTACTACGGGCTGAGTATGGCGCCGCTGGGGGCACTCTTTTACGCTACAACGCTGTCATCTCTGATTATCGCGGCCTTTATGTATCTGAGAAGACGGCGTCAAATCGCCACCGCGCCGCTCGCCAAGGTCAATCTGGAGCCGGCACTAAAAAGCTTTATGAAGCGCAGTGTCACCGCCTCGCTCGAAGCCGGCTCCAGCATTCTGATGATCTATATTACCGTACTGCTGACCATACGTTATTTCAGTGTCGAAGAGTTGGGGGATTTCCAAGTGGTGGTCAGGCCGGTATTTACCTACATGACCTTGCTGTTTGTATTCCCCATCTACCGCTTCGTATTGCCTGAATTGGCGGTCTGTGTTCGCGCCCAGGACAATGAACAGATCCGCGCCATCAAACACTGGCTCTACAAGCTGGCGCTGGTTGTCAGCATCAGTTTCTTTGTTGTCATGCTGCTGGGCGGCGAGAGTCTGTTCAGAATGTTGTTTCCGCCCCAGTATCACGGCGCCGTCCCGGTACTGCTGCACTATGCCATTTTCTTCATCTTTCTAATGCTTAACGGCTACCAACTGGCCTATATCAAGGCCAAAGGCTACTTCAATGCCAGTTTGCTGATCCGCCTCGCCGGCATAGCAACTCTGGTGGGCGCCTTCTTCCTGCTCAGGCAACTGACGGCCAATGTGGTGGCGGTGATCCTCGCCCTCGGCTGCGGTTACTTGATGATGTACCTGATAGGCGCTCTGGTGGAGCGCCATATCCGCCACAGTAAAGCCCAGGCTTCACCGGCCGTTTCCTAAGGAAGGTGCGAATAAGTCCCATCTGTGCTTTGCGTTGGCTTACGGGCACCAACCAAGGAAAGCGGCCAGTCTGATTTACTCTTGAGTCAATTGCGCTTGATAGTAGCTTCGGGCTATGGCCGTTTTCACCTTCAGCGGCTAAGGTTAACCCCAAGGAATAGTACGCAATAGCAAAGGATTGGAGGCCAGGGAATGCCAGGCGCCTATGCACACCTCACCATGGTCAACAGCCTCAGACAGCCACTTGAGCTGGAGGCTGTTCCCAATATGCCCAAGGCCGCTATTCGCGCCTTACTGAAACACTTCAAGTACTGCGAACTTGGAGCGGTCAGCCCGGATTATCCCTATCTTGCTCTCAATGACCGCCAACAGGCCAAAAGCTGGGCCGACAAGATGCACTACCTGCATAGCGGCGAAATGCTCAAGGCCGGCGTTCGTCACCTGGCCTGCAGTGAAGGGGAAGAACGCGACAAGGGCCTGGCCTGGTTGCTGGGCTATTGTGCCCATGTAATCACAGATGTCACTGTGCATCCGGTTATTGAGATGAAAGTCGGCCCCTACAAAGACAACGCCGATGCCCACAGGCATTGTGAAATGCATCAGGATGCCTACATCTATCCAAAGCTCAATCTCGGGGCAATCGGTCTGTCCGAACACTTGGATTCCGGCATCGCCGCCTGCTGCGATGCCACAGGCCAGAAACTGGATCCTGTCATAGAGAGATTGTGGGACAACTGCTTCAAAGACGTATATAGAGAGGAATGGGCCAATAATCCACCAGCCATCAATGACTGGCATAAAGGCTTTATCACTGTGGTGGACAAGATTGCCGAGGAAGGCAACAGACTGCTACCGTTTGCCCGCCACTTGGGCGTCAAGTTCGCCGTCCTCTACCCGAGCCAAGAGCAGATTGAAACAGCGTATTTAACCCTAGCTACCCCTGAGGGCGAGATGCATTATGACGAGATTTTTCTGCGCGCCAGAGAAAACGTCAAACACTTTTGGCAACTCATCGCCAGCGGCGTACTGGCGCAAGACAGCACCTATCTGGAAAGTATCAAAGATTGGAATTTGGACACGGGCCGAAATGCCGCCGGCGAGCTGGCGTTTTGGCAGGAACAGACCTAACAGGAACTAGCGCCGACCTACTATTTGTAGATAAGGATTCAAGGATGAAATCAATTTTCCATCAAGGCCCAATCGTCTGCCTGCTGCTAGCGCTGCTACCAATACTTGGTGGTTGCGGTCTCGGTGACAGGCATGAACAAGACTACCAACCACTGGCACCGGCACTGACCAAAGTAACCAGCGCCGCCGAGGCCACCATACGTTATGACGACCATCCTGACAGCATAGATGGTCAAAGCTTGTTGGCGTTGGCTACCGCCCATGATGCCTCTCTGCTCGAGCCATTCCGCCAATATCAACTGCATCTGTTTCGTATCGAGGATCATGCCCTCTTGTTGCTGTGCAGCGCAGACGGTAAAACGGCACTGATGGAAGACAGTGGCTGCACCGCCAAACTCGATAAACAACATTGGCAACAGGGCACACATCCCTGCGAAACCAGTATTGCACCTGCCAACATCTGCCAGGAAGAACTGTGATCTTCATCATAGAGTCCCGTTTCGGGCAAAGGGTATCCTAAGCGCTATTGGGCGCTTGTGCCCCTTTAACCTCAATAGCTTAGTGCTGGTTGCCAGATCTTGAGAAAAGTGCCGGCAAACAGCTATCCGCCATAGCAGTAAAGGAACTCTCATGTCAGATAGTCATTGCCGTCACGGCAGCTTCACCAAACCTCTTCGTCGCCTTCGCCGTCTTCGCAGCTCAGAAGCCATGCGGGATCTGGTTCGCGAGCAGCAAGTTTCCCTGACCGATCTGGTGCACCCACTGTTCATCGAAGAAGACATTACCGAGCCTGTGGCCATCAGCACCCTTCCCGGGATCAGCAGATTGCCCGAGAGCATGCTGGCAGCTGAGATCCGTGAGCTTAAGGCCCTCGGGATCCGCTATGTGATGCCCTTTGGTATTTCACACCATAAAGATGCCATCGGCAGCGATACCTGGAACGATGATGGCCTGTTGGCACGGATGATCCGCACCATCAAGCAGGAAGCACCCGAGATGCTGGTGATCCCGGATATCTGTTTCTGCGAGTACACAGATCACGGCCACTGCGGTGTGGTCGAGCACAATGAAGTCTGTAATGACGCGACTGTGGAAAACCTGGTCAAGCAGTCTGTCTGCGCTGCCCGCGCCGGTGCCGACATGCTGGCTCCTTCGGCCATGATGGACGGCCAAATTCGGGCCATACGTGAGGGCCTGGATGCGGCCGGTTTTGAAAATGTCGCCATTTTGGCCCACTCGGCCAAGTTTGCTTCCTCTTTCTATGGCCCATTCCGGGCGGCGGTAGATTGTGAACTCAGCGGCAATCGTAAAGGTTATCAACTGGATAGCGCCAATGGCCGGCAAGCGCTGTTGGAGGCCCTGCTCGATGAAGAGGAAGGCGCCGATATTCTGATGGTTAAGCCAGGTACGCCTTATCTGGATGTGTTGTCACAATTGAGAGAGCGTACCGAGTTACCTTTGGCGGCTTATCATGTGGGCGGTGAATATGCCGGGATCAAGTTCGCTGCTCTGGCCGGCGCTCTGGACGAAAGGGCCGTGGTTACCGAAAGCTTTGTCGGCTTCAAACGCGCCGGTGCCAGCTTGATTGTCAGCTACTACACCAAGCAATTTGCTTCCTGGCTGGCCGCAGATCGCGGCTAATCGCTAGTACAGAGAGCAAACAGGCGCCTGAAAGTAGGCGCCTTTTTGCTATCAATTTATTTGCCCCAAAAATTGGATAAACACTATCAATAACAGTATCAAGCTGTTTTTAATCAATTTATACCTTCAAGAAAAGACAAAGCAGACTGCAAATTGCGGGTTCTGTACATGGGCGGCAAGGAGTTGAGAAATGCCTGACCATAGCTGCGATTGACGATGCGATTATCACAGAGAATTAGCACACCGCGGTCGCTCTCGTCACGAATGAGCCGTCCAACACCCTGCTTGAGTGCTATCACCGCCTGGGGCAAGGCCAACTCCACAAAGGGGTCACCCTGTCGCTTGTTGATCTCTGCAGCTCTGGCGCGATAGAGATTATCGTCCGGAGACACAAAGGGCAGTTTGTCGATTATCACGCAAGAGAGTAACTTGCCGCGCACATCCACACCTTCCCAAAAACTGCCGGTGCCCAGCAGCACGGCATTACCCAGCTGACGAAACTTTTTCAGCAAGGTCTGCTTACCGGCGCTGCCTTGCACCAGGAGTGGATAACGACTGCGACCATGAAGCGCCTGCGCCACCCGCTGGAGCATCCTGTGACTGGTAAACAAAATAAAGGTTCGGCCCTTGGCCGCATTAATCGCCTGCTCACACACCTCAAGCAGGCGCCGAAACTGATAATCCCCTTCAGAGCGCACATCCCCAAACTCCCTGGGGACACACAAAATTGCCTGGCGCCGATAGTCAAAGGGGCTGTCCAGAATAAGCTCCCTGGCCCCCTTAAGTCCCAATGTCCGGCAAAAATGGCTCAGGCTGCGATTCACCTGTAGCGTTGCCGAGGTAAATAGCCAACGGGTTTGCACCTCAAACAGCGCCTGACACGCCTTGGCAACATCAATAGGCGCCATTCTCAGCGTCGGCAGACGACTGCCCTGCTCTATGCTGTAAGCCGCACTTTGATCTTCACAGTTGAAAAACTGCTGCAGCTGCCCGCAGTAATCGAGCCATTTTTCCAGGCAATCATCCAGTTCATCACTGCGGCCGATATTGGCCAGCATCACCCGCTCCAGCGCCCGAAACTCTTCGAGCAGCTGCCAGCATTGCCTTGCAAGTTCTTTATCGGCCAACAAGGGACGCCAGTCGCTTTGCCCGGAAGCCTGGGTCATCTGCGCCCAATCCGCCAGGCGGGAGCCGCAGCGCCTGGCGAGATCGCTCAGTTGTGAAGTATCCCTGAGTTCCTGTTGATATACCGCTTCCACCCGCTCCAGCACTCGCTGCATGGCCGCGAGCGACAGCTGGCGACCAAAGTAGGTTACGGCGATATCGGCAAGCAGATGAGCCTCATCGAAAATCACCGCATCGACATCGGGCAATAACTCGGCAAAGCCGGTATCCTTGAGGATCCTGTCGGCAAAAAACAGATGATGGTTAACCACGATAATCCTGGCTTCCAGGCTTTTCTGTCTGGCCTTGCGGGTAAAGCAGCTGTCATAGAAGGCGCAGCGCTTGCCGGTGCAGCGCTCTTTCGAAGAAGCCACCAGCGCCAGTGCCGGCGACTGCTCGGAAACCGTGGCCAGCGTGCCAAGATCGCCATCTGTGCTGGCCGCGGCCCATTGATTTATCCTGAGCAGATCATCAAGCACTTCCGGGCTGCGGCTCTGGGCACCATCCAACTGCTGCTCCAGCAATAACTGACACAGATAATTGTTGCGCCCTTTGAGCAGCGCCACCCGAACTTGCAGATCCAGCATCTGCAGCAAGGCCGGCAGATCTTTATAAAACAGCTGTTCTTGCAGGTTCTTTGAGCCGGTGGAGACAATCACTTGCTTACCGGAGAGCAGCGCCGGGATCAGATAACCGAAGGTTTTGCCAACCCCGGTGCCGGCTTCGAGCACCAAAGGCACTGCAGCGCCGCTTGGGCCATGGAGTAACTGGGCCACTTCTCGGGCCATCTCCAGTTGCGGTTCTCTGGGCTTGAAGCCCCTGATATTGGAGGCCAAAGGGCCGCCCGGGGCGAAGGCCAGTGCCGTTTCGCTGACGAGTCGATTACGCATTGTGCTCCTTTTTGCCCTGGGGTATGGCGTGCATTATCGCTATTTGAGTGACGGATACAAGGGACAAACCTTATCGCCAAGCCGCTCTAGCCAACAGAGTTGGCATTGATATAGTTAACATAACCACTTAAACCAAACTCTTCAGGCTAAGGATTCGCAAACTTATGCTCAAGCGGGACCGTAAGCCGATGCAGAGCACACATGGGACTTGTTCGCCCCTTCCCTTGATGAATCCTTTTCAAGCAGCAGATGTTTTTTGATTTTGGGTGTTGCAAATTCCTGCCAAAGGGATTAGCTTAAAAACACACCAGCCGAATCGGCTCAGAATTGAATGTTTATGCGCTGCCAAATTACAGCGTGAAATCACAGGACTTATTACATGACACAGCTTCGCAACGCTATCCATCATCACCACCACGAGCGGTAGCCTTCGGAGCTGACTGCCGAAGGTTCATTCCTTCTGGCGGTTGATTCATAAGATCTGAAAACCCCTGGAAGGAATTCCGGGGGTTTTTCGTTTCCGGATTTGAGTTTTTTAACCAAGATTGAATTGACCAACAGGAATGACCACTATGACTTCAAATCGACTGCGCATCGCCATCCAGAAATCGGGCCGGCTTTCGAAAGAATCACAACAACTGCTGAAAAACTGCGGCGTAAAATTCACCGTCAACGAACAGCGTCTGATAGCCCACGCCGACAATATGCCACTGGATCTGCTGCGGGTGCGTGATGACGACATTCCCGGCCTGGTCATGGATGGTGTGGTCGATTTGGGGATCATTGGCGAGAATGTGCTGGAAGAGGAGCAGATAGAACGGCAGACACTGGGCAAACCTTCGGCCTGCAACAAACTCAGACAACTGGACTTCGGCGCCTGCCGTCTGTCGCTGGCGGTACCCAGTGAGTTCCCTTATCAGGACGCCGCCTCACTGGAAGGCTTGCGAATTGCCACTTCCTACCCCAACCTGCTGCGCCGTTTTATGCAAAATAAAGGCATAAGTTATCGCGACTGTATGCTCAAGGGCTCGGTAGAGGTCGCTCCCCGCGCCGGACTTGCCGACGGGATCTGCGATCTGGTTTCCACCGGCGCAACTCTGGAAGCCAACGGCCTGTACGAGACCGAAGTGATCTTTCGCTCTATGGCCTGTGTCATCCAATCACAGCAAACCCAAACCCCGGCCAAACAAGCCTTGATAGACAAGCTGATGAGCCGGGTCAACGGCGTCATCCGTGCCCGTGAAAGCAAATATATCCTGCTGCACGCTCCCACAGAAACCCTGGAGAAGATTGTTGCCCTGCTGCCCGGCGCGGAGAACCCCACAGTGTTGCCGCTCAACGATGACAGCAACCGGGTCGCCATCCACGCGGTCAGCACCGAAGATCTGTTCTGGGACACAATGGAAGAGCTGACCAAGCTCGGTGCCAGCTCGATTCTGGTAATGCCAATTGAAAAGATGATGGGGTGAAGCATGCAGTATCTGGTATGGGACACACTGAGCGAAAGCGAGCAGGCCGCCGCGCTCCAGCGCTCCTCCCTGGTGAGCAGCAAAGCGCTCGAGCAGAGCGTCAGCGAGATCATTGAGGCCGTCGCCGCCAAGGGTGACCAAGCCCTCAGGGAGTACAGCGAGCGCTTTGATGATATCCCCCTTGAAAATATCGCCCTCAGTCAGGCGCAGATAAAAGCCGCTGCCCAGGACGTGAGCCCTGAGCTCAAAGACGCCATCAAGACCGCCATGGCCAACATAGATGTGTTCCACAGCGCGCAGCAGCCTCAGGCTTTGGATATCAATACCCAGGCCGGAGTGCGCTGTGAGCTCAGAAGTGAGGCCATAGACAGCGTTGGCCTCTACATACCGGGCGGCAGCGCGCCGCTGATTTCTACTGTGTTGATGCTGGCGCTGCCGGCCCGAATCGCCGGTTGTCGCCGCCGGGTCTTGATAAGCCCGGCTCCGATAGACAGCGCCATCATCTACGCCGCCAGCGAATGCGGCATCGAAGAGATTTACCAATCCGGTGGCGCCCAGGCCATTGCCGCGCTGGCATTGGGCACGGAAACCATAGCACCGGTGGACAAGATATTTGGCCCCGGCAACCGTTATGTCACCGAAGCCAAGCGCCAGTTGTCCCAGGATCCCAGGGCGCGAGTCAGTATCGACATGCCGGCGGGGCCATCCGAAGTGCTGGTCATCGCCGATGAGACTGCGAGTCCAGCCTTTGTGGCGGCCGATCTCCTGTCACAGGCCGAGCACGGTCCCGACTCTCAGGTGATACTGCTCTCTAGCTGTGAATCGCTGGCAAAAGCCGTCATCCAAGAGCTGGACAAGCAGCTTGCGGCCCTGCCCCGCGCCGACATTGCCCGCCTGGCATTGGCCGAAAGCCGTATTTTACTGCTCGATTCACTGGATAAGGCTGCAGCCGTTTCCAATCGTTATGGCCCCGAACACCTTATCATCCAGACCCGTAGCCCAAGAGCGCTGCTGGCGCAAATTCGCGCCGCCGGCTCTGTGTTTCTCGGCCCCTACACCCCGGAATCTGTGGGTGATTACGCCAGCGGCACCAACCATGTGCTGCCCACTTACGGCTACAGCCGCTCGGTATCCAGCCTGTCACTGGCGGATTTCTGCCGCCGCTTTACCGTCCAGGAACTAAGCGCCGAAGGTCTGTGCGCCTTGGGGCCCTCGGTAATGACCCTGGCCCAGGCAGAGCAGCTTGATGCTCACAGCAATGCCGTTGCCCTGCGTCTGGCCTCTCTTGGGGTATCCGGCCCCGAAGGTTCAACCGAGAGTGTTTCATCCCCAAGTGCTTTCTCCGAGAGAGCTTCATCACCGAGCGTGCCGCCCGCGAGTGTAGAGGAATAACAACCATGCCTGCAGCCATCAATACCCCCTCAGAGGATCCAAAGAACGGTACTGCAGCCGTTACCCGCCAAAGCCGCGAGCTGGCCGCCGCTCTGGCTCGCCCCGAGCTTTTGGCACTCGAACCCTATCAAAGCGCCAGGCGCCTTGGCGGCCAAGGGGAAGTTTGGATCAACGCCAACGAGTCCCCCTTCAACCACACGGATATCGACCGGGTCAACCGCTACCCCGAGTGCCAGCCACCAGAGGTGATAGCCGCCTATGCCGCCTATGCCGGAGTCTCGGATTTGCAGCTCATCTGCGCCCGCGGCGCCGATGAAGCGATAGAGTTGCTGATCCGTACCTTTTGCACCCCTGGAGCAGACAGCATCGCCCTCTTTGGACCCACCTACGGCATGTACGCCATCAGCGCCGCGACCTTCAATGTCGAGGTCAAGGCACTGTCGTTGGATGACAACTTTCAGTTGCCCAAAGCGTTAACCCAGGCCCAAGGCGCCAAACTGCTGTTTATCTGCAACCCCAACAACCCCACAGGCACCTGGGTAAGCCGGGATGAAATCCTGCGGGTGCTCGAGGCCATGCCAGACACTCTAGTGGTAGTGGATGAAGCCTATATTGAATTCAGCCCCGAGCTGAGCGCCGCCGCTTTGCTCAAGGAGTATCCCAACCTGGTCGTACTGCGCACCCTCTCCAAGGCGTTTGCCCTGGCTGGAGCCCGCTGCGGCTTTATGCTGGCCAATGAAGGCATTATCGAGATGGTAAAACAGGTGCTGGCCCCCTACCCGGTACCTGTCCCTGTGGCACGCTTGGCGGCTTTGGCGTTAAGCCCTGAGGGCATAGCCAGAATGCAGGCCGATGTGGCGCAGCTCAAGACCCAGGGACAAAGAGTGGCTGAGGCGCTGGAAAGACTCGGTGCCAGGGTACTGCCAAGTGGCGGCAACTATCTGCTGGCGTATTTCGCCGATGCCCCCAAGGTGCGTGAACAGTTGCAGCACTTTGGCATAGTCGCCCGCAGCTACCGGGATCCGCGTCTTGTTGACGCCATACGTTTCAGTTTCAGCGATGACTCAGATACCGAGCGGTTGCTCGCCGCCCTGAGCCAGGTGCAATAACGATAATAATCAGCCCGGCAGCGGCCGGCACAAGGAAACATCAATGAGCCAGAAAATACTCTTTATCGATCGCGACGGCACCCTTATTGAAGAGCCGCAAACCGACAAACAGGTGGACAGATTGGATAAGCTGGTGTTTGAACCCGGCGTTATTCCGGCGCTGCTCAAACTGCAAAGCGCCGGTTACCGCTTGGTGATGGTCTCCAATCAGGATGGCCTGGGCACCCCCTCCTTCCCGAAAGAAGACTTCGATGCGCCCCACAATCTGATGATGCAGATTTTTTCAAGCCAGGGGGTCAACTTCAGCGAGGTGTTGATTTGCCCTCACTTCAACGATGAAAACTGCAGTTGCCGCAAACCCAAACTCGGGTTGGTAAAAGCGTTTCTGACCCAGGGCCTGGTGGATTTCACCCGCTCGGCAGTTATTGGTGATCGGCAAACCGATATTGCCCTGGCCGAGGCCATGGGCTTGACCGGCTATCGCTATGACAGGGAAAAGCTCAACTGGGGCGTTATCTGTGATGCCCTCTTGAGCCGGGGTCGCCAGGCAACTGTGGTGCGCACCACCAAAGAGACCGATATTCGGGTTGAGGTGGATCTCGACCGCGCCGGCAACAGCGACATCAATACCGGCATAGGCTTTTTCGATCACATGCTGGATCAGATTGCCACCCACGGCAATTTCAAACTGGCAGTCAAGGTTGACGGCGATCTGGAGATAGATGATCACCACAGTGTGGAAGATACCGCGCTGGCGCTGGGCGATGCTTTACGTCAGGCGCTGGGCGATAAACGCGGTATTGCCCGTTTCGGCTTTTCCTTGCCCATGGATGAAGCCCGTGGCGACTGCCTGCTGGATCTCTCCGGCCGTCCCTTCCTCAAGTTCAACGCCGAATTTGAGCGGGA
This sequence comes from Shewanella carassii, assembly GCF_019670705.1. Classification (NCBI taxonomy): domain Bacteria; kingdom Pseudomonadati; phylum Pseudomonadota; class Gammaproteobacteria; order Alteromonadales; family Shewanellaceae; genus Shewanella; species Shewanella carassii. Next base: position 2,022,823 of record NZ_AP024618.1, on the reverse strand, counting down.
AAAGGTCGGGGAGCTGGCCACAGAGATGGTAGCGCACTTCTTTCGCTCCTTTGCCGACGGCCTGCGCTGCACCCTGCACCTTGGCTGCGAGGGCGACAATGACCACCACAAGGTAGAAGCGCTGTTCAAGGTGCTGGGGCGCACTCTGCGCCAGGCCATCAAGGTTGAAGGTGATGCCTTGCCTTCCAGTAAGGGAGTGTTGTAATGACCCAAGCCGTTGCCAAGACAGTGATAATAGATACCGGCTGCGCCAACTTGAGCTCGGTGAAATACGCCTTTGAGCGCCTCGGCGCCGACGTCTGTATCAGTGATGATGCCGAGGTTATCCGCAGCGCCGAAAGAGTGGTGCTTCCCGGAGTGGGCACAGCCAGAGCCGCCATGGCGGCGCTCACTGAAAAACAGCTAATTCCTGTTATCAAGGCGCTGAAACAGCCGGTGCTGGGAGTGTGTCTCGGTATGCAGCTCATGTGTGACAGCTCGCAGGAAAGTGGCGAGGATGCCGATGAATGTCAGTGTCTTGGGCTGATCCCGGGCACTATACGTTCACTCGACTGTAAGGGGTTGCCCAGTCCGCATATGGGCTGGGATCAACTGAGCCCCGTACTTGATGCAAACGGCCAGGCGCACCCGCTGTTTACCGGTATCGATGAAGGCAGCTACTGCTATTTCGTCCATTCCTTTTGCGCCGCGCCTTCGGCGGCCACCATAGCCGAATGCTGTTACGGCGAGCGTTTCAGTGCCGCCATTGCCAAAGACAACTTTATGGGAGTGCAGTTTCACCCGGAAAAGAGCGCCGCTATCGGCAGCCTTATCCTGGCTAACTTTCTCACTCTGACCCAGGATGATTTTAACGGAGCCGCAGCATGATTATACCGGCAATCGATCTTATAGAAGGTCAGGTAGTGCGCTTGTTTCAGGGCGATTACCAACAGGAAACCCGCTTCAATCTGCAACCTGAAGCCCAACTGCTCGCTTATCAGGCCCAGGGCGCTTCGCTCTTGCATCTGGTGGACTTGACCGGCGCCAAAGACCCTGAGCGCTGCCAAAGCAGCCTGATAGCTTCGCTCGCAGCCGCCCTGGATACACCACTGCAAGTGGGCGGCGGCGTACGCAGTCAGCGTCAGCTCGATGAACTATTCAAGGCCGGGGTTTCCCGGGTAGTGATAGGTTCATTGGCGGTGCGTGAGCCCAAACTGGTTGGCGCCTGGCTCGAGCAATACGGCCCGGAGGCCATCTGTCTGGCGCTGGATGTCAATATCAATGCCACGGGCGAGAAAATAGTGGCGGTTCACGGCTGGCAGAGTGGCGGTGGCAAAACCCTGGAATCTCTGGTGGCCCAGTTTGCCCCTTTGGGCCTTAAACATGCCCTGGTCACCGACATCAGCCGTGATGGCACTATGACGGGGGCCAATACGGCCCTGTACCGCGAGTTGGCGCAGACCTTTCCCGATATCGCCTGGCAGGCTTCCGGCGGTATCGCCAGCCTGGATGATGTCGCCGCAGTCAGGGATTCCGGCGCCAGCGGCCTGATTATCGGCAAGGCTTTGCTAACCGGCGAATTCAGCGTAGAGGAGGCGATCGCATGCTGGCAAAACGTATAGTCCCTTGTCTCGATGTACGGGACGGTAAGGTGGTCAAAGGCGTGCAGTTTCGTAACCACGAAACCATAGGCGATATCGTGCCGCTGGCGGCCAGATATGCTGCCGAAGGCGCCGATGAACTGGTGTTCTATGATATCACCGCCAGCGCCCACTCGCGGGTGGTGGATAAGTCCTGGGTCAGCCGGGTGGCGCAGCAGATAGACATCCCCTTCTGCGTGGCCGGCGGCATCAAGACCCTGGCCCAGGCACGCGAGCTGCTGGCATTCGGTGCCGACAAGATCTCCATCAATTCACCGGCACTGTCGGATCCCAGCCTTATTCGCAGGCTGCAGGATGAATTCGGCCGCCAGTGCATAGTGGTGGGTATCGACTCTTTCTTCGATGCCAATGACAACAGCTATAAGGTGAAACAGTTTACCGGCGATGAAGCAGCGACCCGCGACACCCAATGGCACACCTTGGATTGGGTCGAAGAGGTGCAGCGCCAGGGCTGCGGCGAAATCGTCCTCAATGTGATGAACCAGGATGGGGTGCGCCAGGGTTATGATATCGAGCAGCTCGCCAAAGTGAGAGCCGTCTGTGATGTGCCGCTTATTGCCTCCGGCGGCGCCGGTACCATGGCGCACTTTCTCGAGGTCTTCGACAAGGCCAAGGTCGATGCCGCTTTGGCCGCCAGCGTATTTCACAAGGGGATCATAGAGATCCAGGCGCTGAAAGCCTTTCTCAAGCAAAGCGGCGTCGCCATTCGCAGCTAAGGAAGGCTTCTTGCAAAGGACTAGGGCCATTGGCTGCGAACCACGCCTTGCATCCAGGCCTGTGAGCCGACGCAGAGCACACATGGGACTTGTTCGCACCTTCCCTAATGCCCCACAACCCAATACAGGTATTTGATATGACAACCGAGACAAACAATGCCGACTGGCTCAATCAGTTGGACTGGGATAAACAACAGGGATTACTGCCGGCCGTAGTGCAGGACTTTCACAGCGGCAAGGTGTTGATGCTGGGCTATATGAACCGCGAGGCCCTGGATGTCACCCTAAGCAAAGGCCTGGTGACCTTTTACAGCCGCAGCAAACAGCGGCTCTGGACCAAGGGCGAAAGCTCGGGCAATCTGCTGCAATTGGTCAGCATAGGAGTGGACTGTGACAACGACAGCCTGCTGCTGCAGGCCAACCCCTTAGGCCCCACCTGCCACAAGGGGACTGACAGCTGCTGGGATAATCCGGCCTGCGGCGAAGTGCACCCCTTTATCAATCGCCTGCAAAGCCTTATCGCCTCCAGAAAGGAGGAAGACCCCAACGAGAGCTACACCGCTTCGTTGTTTCAGCGTGGTACCAAGCGCATTGCCCAGAAGGTGGGCGAAGAGGGATTGGAAACCGCGCTGGCGGCGGCCACTCATGATCGCGAAGAGTTGGTGAATGAAGCCTCGGATCTCCTCTATCACCTCTTGGTACTGCTGGAAGATCAGCAGCTGTCCCTCGATGATATCCATGCCAACCTGGCCAAACGCCACGCACAGGCAAATAAAGGAAAGTCTTAGCCGAGTATTGTCCCCCATGCCCCTTGAGGGGCATGTACCAAGCCTTTGCAGTGAATGGATAACTAACCGCTGGGAATGCTCTGGTTGGAACGAGGATGAAGCTTCAATAATATATCAACAAGAAGGCTCCCCCTTCTTGTTGACAATTAAGCGAGGGCGAAATGTTATTATTTAGGCTGCAACAATTTGCTGCTGGGCTCTTAGCGGATGCAAGCGATCGTGCATCACCTTGATCGTTTCGAAGCGGGTCAGGGTTTTGACATCGCTGAGTCGGCATTCGTTAGCCAACATCATCACCAAAGAAGCCTGCAACCCGGTCTCTACCACCATCACCAGCACGCGATCCCCACGACATTTGAGATCAAACATCTTGCCCGGCTCACTGTAGACACAGACCCCACTAGGCTCAAAAAACCATGATTTGGGCATCTGTGGCTTTTGCATAAAGTGGGCAGCAGTGGCATTTAATGCCAGTTGAACAATTTGAGCATCCGTCAACGACAGTGACTTGGTCAGCCGATCAAGCAGGTCAATATAGAACTTGGCGTGCTCGACGCTAAATTCTGCTTCTTTCATTGCATCCGGTATCAAAGTTTTGGCTTTATAAGGAGTCAGAAATTCCATTTCCGAACCTAACGATACGCTAAGGACACCATACGAATCGTTATATCTCCATTGCCAATCTCTATTTGGCATTAATAACATAACGCAATCCAATAAGACCTGTGATTTATTACAGATGGAATAATAGATGATATTTTACCCAATATCAAAAAAAGTTTTAGATATTAGATTGAGATAACAATATCTTAGAACGATCCTTTAGATCAAAAAACGATCGATATAATCAAAAAAGGATCGCATACGCGATCCCTTTGGCTGTTTTTTAACTTATTTGGATCTATAGGCGTCAACAATATCTTTAATTAATTTTGGACCCTGGTAAATAAAGCCTGAATAAATCTGCACCATGCTCGCTCCGGCATCCAATTTTTCCAAAGCATCATCGGCACTATTAATCCCACCTACCCCCAAGATCGGGATCTCACCTTTCAAACACTGCGCGAGATATTTTATCACCTTGGTTGACAGCTGGTTCAGCGGCTTACCGCTAAGGCCACCGGTCTCGTTGGAGTTGGCTAAGCCGCTGACCCCATCACGGGTCAAAGTGGTATTGGTTGCGATGGCGCCATCGAACCTATGTTTCAATAACGACTCGGCAATCTTTTCGATCTCTTCTTCAGTCAGATCCGGCGCAATTTTCAATGCAATGGGGACATATTTACCATGCTTTTCTGCCAGCTCAATTTGTTTGTTTTTTAGGCTAGACAGCAAGTCATCCAATAATTCGCCATATTGCATGGTACGCAGGCCAGGAGTATTGGGTGATGAGATATTGACTGCGATGTAATCGGCATAGGCGTATACCTTATCCATACAGATCAGATAATCATCTTTCCCCTGCTCTACCGGTGTATCTTTATTTTTACCTATATTGACACCGACCATGGCGTTGGATTTTTTAGCCTTGAGATTGGCCACCAGATTATCTACGCCGAGATTATTAAAACCCATGCGATTGATAATCGCCTTGGCCGGCTTAATCCGGAAAAGCCGTGGTTTATCGTTACCGGGTTGCGGTCTTGGAGTCACAGTTCCGACTTCAATATGACCAAATCCCATGGCATGAAAGGCATCGATACATTCACCGTCTTTATCCATACCGGCAGCCAAACCGACGGGATTGGGAAATGTCAGCCCCATGAATTCGACCGGGGCCGGGGCAAAATGCTGCGCATAAAAGCAGTTCAGCGGTGAGTTACCTGTTGCTCTGAGGCTGCCTATGGCCAAGTTATGGGCGCGCTCAGGATCCATCTGAAACATGACTTTTTGTGCGAGTTTGTAAAACATGGTTTCTCCTAGACCTAAAAAAAGCCCCGGCGTTTGCCAGGGCTCTTATTGTTATAATAGCTTACTTCTGCCCTTCGCAGTGCAGGATCAGCAGATTCAGTTCTCGTAACGCTACAGAAAACTTCGCAAATTCATGAGTTTGCGAGGTTTTGAAGTCAGCCAGCATGTGGAACCAGCGCTCCAGCAAGCCCTGATTGAGTTCGACCCACTGCTCAATAATGGCATCGGACTCACAACTATCGCTACAACTGCGCAGTACCGCCGAAGTCAGTGCTCTTTGCTGCCAATCCAACTCCTCGCGGAACGCCGCCCTGGCCAGTGCCTGCCAGTGGTTGGCCACCGGCTGACCACCTATCTGTTCCAAGAACCAGTGCAGATCGATTCTGGCACCCAACTTAAAGTAAGTCTCGGCCACCAAGGAAATCGGCTTGGATTCCAGCTGAGCTATCTGAGCGATATCCAGTGCCGAGAACAGCGTGCTCATCTTGGCAACCAGACTGGCCACTTCGTGAGGCACGGCTTCTTTTTCCAGCGCGGCAATATCCTCTTCGATACCCGCCAGTTCATCGGCCACCAAGTAGGAACGGATATTGGTTTTCAGCTCGTCAAACACCGGCTTATAGAAAGCCACTACCTGCTCAATGCCCATATTCCGGCTGCGATTACGCAGGAACCAGCGACAGGCGCGGCGCATATTACGGCGCAGCTGGTGCAGCATTTCACCCTGAACAACCGCGGGTACTATGCCGTTCAAATCAGTAATGGCTTTGGTTAAATCTGCCAAACCAAACACTTCACGGGCCATAGTGTAACAAATGGCGGCATCGGCAACTGAGGCGCCTGTCTCATCCTGCATACGCTGGACAAAATTGAGCCCCATATCGTTAACCAGTTCATTAGCCAGCGAAGTGGCGATGATCTCGCCGCGCAGCGGATGCTGAGTCATCTTGTCGGCATATTGTTGTTGCAATTTACCGGGGAAGTAGTTGACCAGCAGTTGGCTCAACCAGGCATCCTCTGTGATATCGGGCGTCAACAATTGCTCCTTGAGCACCATCTTGGCGTAAGCCACCAATACCGACAGTTCAGGACGGGTCAAACCACGACCGCTGGCCAGACGCTCTGAAAGCTCCTCTTCTGTGGGCAGGAACTCCAGTGCCCGGTCCAACTTGCCCTCTTTTTCCAGGTAGTTGATAAAGCGGATCTGCTCTTTGAGCTGTTCGGCGCCGCGCACCTGGGTCACAGAGATGGTACGGGTCTGATCTTTACAGTCCTGCAGCACTATCTGCGCCACTTCGTCAGTCATCTCTTCCAGCAGGCGGTTACGCTGCTTGAGGGTCATCTCGCCTTCGGCCACCAGGGCGTTAAGCAGAATTTTGATGTTAACTTCGTTATCCGAGCAGTCTACACCGCCTACGTTATCGACAAAGTCGGTGTTGATACGACCGCCATTGGCTGCGTATTCAATCCGGCCGAGCTGAGTACAGCCTAGGTTACCACCTTCGCCTATGATCTTAGCCTTAAGCTCATTGCCATTGACTCTCAAACCGTCGTTGGCGCGGTCGCCAACTTCGGCGTGAGTCTCTTTGCTAGCCTTGACATAAGTGCCGATACCGCCATTCCAGATCAGATCTACCGGCATTTTCAGCAGGCACTTGATCAGTTCGGTCGGTGTCATCGCATCCTTGTCAGTCGCCAGCATCTTCTTGATTTCCGGCGTCAAACTGATGGACTTGGCGCTACGGGCAAACACGCCCCCCCCTTTGGAGATCAGCTCCTTGTTGTAATCTTCCCAGCTGGAGCGGGGCAGATTAAACAGACGCTTGCGCTCAACAAAGCTGGTCGCTGAGTCCGGCGTTGGGTCGATAAAGATATGCATGTGGTTAAAAGCGGCCACCAGCTGGGTATGCTCAGACAAGAGCATGCCGTTACCGAATACATCGCCGGCCATATCACCGATACCGACACAGGTGAAATCTGTAGTCTGGCAATCGATACCCACTTCGCGGAAGTGACGTTTCACCGACTCCCAAGCGCCACGGGCGGTGATCCCCATCTTCTTGTGGTCATAACCGTTAGAACCACCGGAAGCAAAGGCATCACCCAGCCAGAAGCCATATTCAATAGCAATGGCGTTGGCAGTGTCAGAGAAGGTGGCTGTTCCTTTATCGGCAGCGACCACCAGGTAAGGATCGTCTTCATCGTGACGCACCACATCCATAGGGGGCACTAGGTCACCGTTGACGATATTGTCTGTGATATCCAGCAGACCCCGGATAAAGATCCGGTAGCATTCCTGACCTTCGGTGAAGAAGGCTTCACGTCCGCCCTCGGTCGGCAACTGTTTACAAACAAAGCCTCCCTTGGCACCCACAGGCACAATCACAGTGTTCTTAACCTGCTGTGCCTTCACCAGCCCCAGCACTTCGGTACGGAAGTCTTCGCGGCGATCAGACCAGCGCAGACCACCTCGGGCCACCTTACCACCGCGCAGATGCACACCCTCAACCCTTGGGCTGTAGACGAAGATTTCAAACTTCGGCAGTGGCTTGGGCATTTCTGGGATCTGATCCGGGGCAAACTTGAAGGAGATATAATCCTTCGGCAAACCCGCAGCATCTTGTTGATAGAAGTTGGTTCTCAACGTGGCGTTGATAAGTTCCAGATAGCGACGGATGATACGGTCATCATCCAGGCTGGAGACATCATCGAGACGCAGATTGATCTGCTCGATAAACTTGTCCAGCGTGCGGGTCTTCAGCTTGGGGTTGAACTTACGAATAAACATCTTCACTAGCGAATCGGCGATCTGCGGATAACGGCTGAAGGTTTCTTCGATGTAAGCCTGGCTGAAGGTTGCATCGATTTGGCGCATATACTTGGCATAGGCGCGCAGCACTGACACTTCGCGGCCGGAAAGTCCGGTAGCCAGCACCATACGGTTGAAGCCATCATCTTCCAGCTTCTTCTGCCAAACCTGTGCCAGCGCAGTCTGGAATCTGTCCTGACTGTCAGCCAGATTCTCAGTGGCGCTGCCTTGTACCGTCATCAGGAAGTCGAGGATCCAGAAGGTCGCCCCATCTGTGGTCTTCACTTCATAAGGGCGCTCATTGATCACCCTGAGACCGAAGTTTTCCAGCATAGGCAGCACATCCGACAGATGGATAGGCTCATCCTTGTGGAACAGCTTCAAACGCACCTTGTTACTGCCGGGTGCCGCTTCCTGCGGCTGATAGAACAACATGCCCAGCTTATGATCGTCGTCCAGCGCTTCCAGTTGTTGCAGATCTACCACGGCCGAGGTGGCCAAGACATCATCTTTGTAACTCTGTGGGAAAGCGGTCAGATAACGCTTGAACAGGCGGGTGCCCTGCTCTTCACCCAGTGAATTGTTGAGCGCGCTTTGAAGTTTATCTTCCCATAAGCGTGCCGCTTCAATCAGGTTGTTTTCTATGGCAGCCACATCGAGTTCCAAATTATTGTTGTTGTCGACTTTAACTATGTAGTGGGTACGGGCCAAGCTCGACTCGGAGAAGTAAGTGGTAAACTCCACCTCTTCAGTGCTGTTAAAGGTTTGGGCAAAGATCCTTTGAGTCTCTTCACGCAGACGGGTGTTGTATCTGTCTTTGGAGACATACACCAAACAAGACAAGAAACGGCCGAAACCATCTTTACGGACAAACAGTTTGAGTTTGTCTCTGTCCTGCATATCCAACACACCATGTGCCATGTGCGACAGCTCATCGACACTGGCCTGAATAATCTCATCCCTTGGCAGGTTTTCGAGAATATTCATCAGAGCCTTGTAATCGTGGGAGCGCGGTGCCAGTCCTGACTTGTCCATTACCCGCTGGATCTTCTCGGCCAGCAGGGGGATCTCTTTCGGGCTACGGTTGTATAGATTAGAGGCGTACAAGCCGATGAATCTATCTTCACCGACAACATTACCGGCCTCATCGAAACGTTTGACGCCGATATAATCGACATAAGCAGGCCTATGAACCCGGCTCTTGGCACTGCTCTTGGTCAGGATCAACAGGCTGTTGTCCAATGCTTCACGGCGAGCCGACTCTGAGAAAGAAGACAGCATCAAGCCGTGCTCGGGCTGCGCCTTGCCGGGTTTATTCATCAGGCCAAGGCTGCTGGCCATATCGGGTACCAGCTCAACGTCACCCTCGACTTTACGCAGGTCGTAGCGACGATAACCCATCAGAGTAAAGTGATGGTTGTTCAAATAGTTAAGGAAGCGAGTCGCTTCTTCAAGCTCGGCCTTATCACCGGGGAATGGGCGCTTGGGCAACTCTTCTGCTACTTCGGCCAACTTGTCGGACATGGCACTCCAATCATTGACGGCGGCGGCCACATCGCCGAGCACGGACTCTATCTCTTTTTCGAGTTGTTTTATGTCCTTGTCGCTGCTTTGGCGGTCGATTTCAATCAGGAAGACCGCCACCTTATCGCTGTCTTCCTTGCTGTCGTTAACAAAGCTGACGCGATTGATGTCTTTGCCTTGGCGCTCGATGGCCAATGGCGTGTGCAACATCATATGAGCGGTGATCCCCAAACGGTTGAGAGCCATACCCAAAGAATCCACCAAGAAAGGCATGTCGGGCTGCACAACTTCGATGATGGAGTGGGTTGATTGCCAGCCGTGCTTGGCCTGGCTTGGGTTGAATACCCTTAAATGAGTTTCCCCACAAGGCGTGCTGTTCAGGGCATTCCAAAGACTCAAAACGGCACCGTAGAGATCGCTGTCGTTACGGGCTTGGAGATCGTCTTTGGACATGTGAGCGTAGAGGCAGGTGGCGAACTGTTCCACCTGATTTGCTTGTGCTTTAGGGACTTTGGAGCGAATTAAACTGACTACCTTTTCAAGTAGTACTGAAGGCATTGCATCTTTCAAGGCCATTTTGCTGTTTCCTTAAGCGTCTATGGCAGCGCTTTTTTCATTATATGGATGCTTCGACGAATGACCCGGACCTGAATTTTTGTGACCGAGGTCATGCCGCGCAGTGTATTACTAAACACACCATAATTCGAGCAAAATTTTAGTGGTACATCCTGTACAAATCCAGCAATGACGGGATATTGAAGGGAGTGATGAAGAAACAATCGGAATAACAGACTAACTATGCAGCAGGGGCAGGAGAAACTTCTTCTCCTGCCCCTATCACTAGCTGTGTTTGCGCCAGAAAAGTGCCGCCAGCGCAGGCAGGATAATTATGGCACCTAGCATGTTGACCACAAACATGAAGGTAAGCAAAATTCCCATATCCATCTGGAACTTAAGTGCAGAGAAGAACCAAGTACTCACCCCAATGGCCAAGGTCAGACCGGTGAAGATGACCGCACTGCCTCGCTCCATCAAGGCTTCGAAATAGGCTTGCTGCACCGCCATACCATCACGCAATTTCACCGCCATGGTCGACAGGATATAGATGCCATAGTCCACCCCGATACCCACCCCGAGGGCTATAACCGGCAAGGTGCTCACCGTCAGGCCGATATCCAGCCAGGTCATCAGTGCCTGCGCCAGTGTCGATACCACATACAGAGGCAGAATGACTGCAATCGTGGCTTTCAGCGAGCGGAAGCTTATCAGACAGAGGATAAACACGGCGCCATAGACATACAGCATCATAGGCAGTTGCGCCTCGGCCACCGCCTCGTTGGTTGCCGCCATCACCCCCACAGGGCCGGAAGCGAGTTTAAAGCTCAGCTTGTCGTCGTCCATTTCGGCGGCCAGCAGCTTTACCTTACTCACCACCTGCTCTATGGTTTCCGCCTTGTGATCCTTAAGAAACAGATAAACAGGCATCACAGAGCAATCGCCGTTCAGCAGGCCGGTACTGGTAGGAATTTGTGACACCAGCTGGGCTAGGCTCGCCGGGCTCCTGGGCAATACCTGCCACTTGGGGCTACCCTCGTTGAAACCGGCATTCACCTGGCGTGCCACCGAGGCAATACTGGCAGTAAACTCAACCCCTGGGGTGTTGCGTGCCAACCATTCGAACCTGTCAATCTTCTCCAGCGCCGAGTGATAGGTGCAGGCCTCGGGATAAGCTTCCACTATCACGCTCATCACGTCAGTGGTGATAGAGAAATGATCAGTAATAAAGAAAGTGTCCTGGTTATAGCGAGAGTCCTGATGCAGCGCCGGTGCTCCGCCCTGAAGATCGCCGATTTGCATCTTGCCGGCTTGCTGCAGCCCGCCCAGATAAAGCAGCGCCGTCACAGCCACTACCACCACAGCATATTTTGGGGTGGCAAAACAGGTGAGCTTTTGCCAAAAGGCCGCTGTCTTGGCCTCGGTGCCAGCATCCGCTTTCGCGGCCTTTATCTGGAAGAAGGAGATCACCAGAGGCAAGAGTATCAGGTTGGTCAGGATAATCACTGCTACCCCAAGCGATGCCGAAATCGCCAACTCGCGAATAATGCCGATATCGATTGCCAGCAAGGTCATAAACCCTATGGTATCCGACAACAAGGCGACCCCGCCCGGCACCAAGAGGCTACGAAATGCCGAAGCCGCCGCCACCTTGGTACTCAGGCCATCGGCAACCCGCTTGCGGATGGCATTGATCATCTGTACCCCGTGGCTGACCCCTATGGCAAATACCAAAAACGGCACCAGAATCGACATGGGATCCAAGCCAAAGCCCACCACGGTCAAGAGCCCAAGCTGCCAGACCACGGCAATCAAGCTGCACACCAAAGGCAGCAGGGTCAACACCATGGAGCGGGAGAAGAGATATACCATCAGGGCCGTGACCAAAATGGCTATCAGGAAAAACAACAACACTCCTTTGGCCCCGTCAGCCACATCACCGGCCATCTTGGCAAAGCCTATGATGTGAATTTTGATACCATCTTTTTCAAACTGACCTCTGAGCTGCTCTTCCAGTTGCGCGGCAAACGCCAAAGTGTCCAGTGGCTCGCCGGTTTGCGGATCAAAGTCCATCAGCTGCGCCGTCACCATGGCGGCGCTGTAATCCTCAGCCACCAAACGGCCGACTATGCCGGCTTTTTCGATATTGCCTCTAACCCGTTCAAGCCCGGCTTCTGTGGTACTGAAATCCGCCGGGATCACCGGCCCCCCGGCAAAGCCGTCTTCCACCACTTCAGTAAAACGTGTCGACGGCGAAAACAGGGATTTCACCTGGGAGCGTTCTACCCCGGGAATGAAGAACAGTTGATCATGTACATTCTTCAGGGTGTCGAAAAACGCGGGATTGAAAATATTACCGCTGCTGTCTTCTACCGCCACCATGATGGAGTTGGCGCCTCCAAACTGCTTCTGGTGTTTGAGGTAGGTCTGCATATAGGGATGATGCAGCGGAATGTTTTTGACAAATGCCGCATCCATTTTCAGCTGACTGGCCTGAAAGCCCAGAAATACCGTGGTCAGCGCAAACAGCAGTATCACTCCGATACGATTGCGAAAGAGAAAACTCTCAATCCCATTGACCAGTCTGTCTAACATAATAATGGCCCTTTATTGTTGTTTTAATTCGAAAAGCCCTTTGGTCCCGGCTATCCATAACCGGCCCTTAGGGTCTACAGCAACTGCCGATAAATTTTCCCCTCTGCGCTGGGTCACCAGCTCAGCGTGTAAATTGTTATCCAAACGAATAACGGCACCGCCATTGCCGACCAGCAGCAGGCCCCCTTTGACCGGCGCAGCCGCATTGAGGGTCGATTCAAGCGGCATCTTTATCTCCTGCCACTGACTCATATCTTCCGGTGCGCTGAAGGCATGCCCTCGCAGACCAAACACATAGAGCTGTTTATCCTTTTCTATGGCATTAAACAAAGAGCCGTCATAAATAAACTCCAGTCGCTGCCACAAACGGCCGCCATCTTCGGAAATGGCTACCATTCCCAGCTCCCCGACCATGAGTAAACGCTGATCTTCAAGGGCGATGACCCGGTTGAAATGGGGCAGAATAGAATCAGACTCGGCCCGATAGGCCTCTTCATCCTGCTGTTTGAGATCCGCCAGATAGTCGGCATCATCTTGGCTCAAGAGCTCAGGGTGAAACTCTTTCTGCCAACTTTGACCGCCATCTGTGGTGCGCAGAAATAGACCATAGGCGCCAACGGCTATGCCGTTTTTAACATCGGCAAACCAAACATCCAGCAAGGGCCGGGCAAGCTCTGGCGAACCAAACTGTGACTGCCAGGATAGCCCGCCATCTTGAGTAGCAAGAATGGTGGCATCATGACCCACGGCCCAGCCATGATTGGCATCGAGAAAAAATACCTTGGTCAACTGCGCCTGACTCGGTGTCACCACCTGTTGCCACTGATTGGCATCGGCGCTGAGCCTTAAGATATGACCACGCTCACCGACAGCGACCATAGTGCTGCCGGCCTGAGCAATATCCAGCATCAAAGAATGCACCGCCAGAGGCTGCAACTGGCCAGTCAGAGCACCGGTTACAGATTGCGTTTCGGCGTGAAGGGGCGACATTGTGCCCTGGAACGTGAGTATGCCAAGACCCAGAGCCGCTGCTTGAAGCATGCGATACGACATTACAGACTTCCTTAGGGTTTAAAGGGGCGCACGCGCCCCTGGAATTTCCAACTGGGTGACTTATGTCACCCAACGACACAGGCTTAACGTATCCCTTCGCGGCGCAGCGCGGCCGGGGTGAAGTTGGCCTCAGACAACTTGGCATCGAAGTCATACATACGGCCTTCGTTATCCAAACCTATGGCGATATAACGACGAGACTGCAGATCGTAATACACCTCGAGAGTACTCCAGTGAGTCGGCACCTCGTAGTAGTTCAGACCATGCGCCATGGCAACCCGATACAGTTCGTCACGGTTGTCGTACAGATCGGCGATTGATACCTGCCAGGAATCCTCATCCAAATAGAAGACTCGGGTCTTGTAGATATGACGCATGCCCTCTTTCAAGCTGGCCTTGACCACCCAGACTCTGTGCTTTTCATAGCGAATATAATCGGGGTTCAGGTGACCGGGCTTGAGTAGCTCACTGTACTTGACCTTATCCGAATGCAGACGGTAGTCGTTGTAAGGAATGAATATCTCTTTCTTGCCCAGCAACTCCCAGTTGTAACGGGAAGGCGAGCCGTTGAACATATCGAAATCATCCGTGGTACGCAGACCATCAGAAACCGTGCCAGGCGTGTCAAAGGCCACGTTGGGCGCCTTTCTCACCCGGCGCTGCCCTGTGTTGTAGGTCCAGGCCTGGCGGGGTTCCTTCTCCTGATCCATGGTTTCTTTCACCAACAGCGCAGTACCGGCCAAACGCGCGGGTTGCGTCACCACCTGTTTGAATTCAAACAGAATATTGTTCTTTTTCAGTTCATCCAAATTGGCTTCGGGACGAGAGTATTCGAAACGTATCTCCTCGGCCATTTCCACCAGTGTGTAATCACCACTGGCGGTAGGCGCCGCCTGATTACGTTCGGTTTCGATATCGACACCGCGGAATCTGAGGATATGGTTCCAAATGGCTTCCAATCCATTGGCAGGAATGGGGAAAGGAATGCCTATAGACGCGCCATCGACACCATTGCCCTCAGAGACCAGAGTCGCTCTCGGCGCATTGGCCTTGGTGGCATCATAAATAAACTGCGGCACAGAAGCGGTACGCCGAGTCTGATAGATGTTCATTTTGAAACTATCTGGATAGGTTTCAAACATCTTCAGTTGCCCCGGCGTCAGGAACTCCTTGTATTGCTCCTTATTGGCTGCGGTAACCGTCACCAGCGGCTTGTCATCCGGAAAGGGATCGGGGTGATGCATGCCTTTTTTATAACTGGCAGGAGGTGTGGTAATGCCGCCGTCCCAAGCCGGAATACTACCATCGGCGTTGGGGCCCTTTTCAGCCCCGAGTGGTGTCAGGCTGCTACCCAGTTTGGCCACATCGGCCTCGGAAACCTTGGCTTCTACGGCTGTAGTGGCCCCCAAAGCCAGAATTACAGCAGCAGACAATATAGCTATCGTTCTCATTTTATTGTCCTTATCAGATCGAAAACTTAACGTTGAAAGACACATAATCGCGATCGGCCATCGCATTGGTTGTGCCTACCCCACCAAAGAAACTGTTATAGGAAAGATCCGCGCCCCAGCGGCTCTGGTAATCAAAGCTGAGTCCCAGTGCCACAGACTTGCGACCTTCGGTAAACAGGAACATAGGATCTGGGGTAATACCATCAACGTCATGGGAGAAAATCACTCTAGGTGACATATTGATGCCGGAGAACACGTTGTTAAAATCGGCCTTGGCAACAATCCGGTAACCCCAAGCGAAATCAGTCGGGAACGGATTGGTTTCAGGTCCGTTGTGCAACGCTTCAATGATGCCTGGCATATCCGGGTTGCCGCCGCTGCGCCCTGTGCCTGGACCATTGAGTCTGAGTTCATCAAAACCCGGCATATCGTGGATCCACACCCCACCCACTTCGGCGAGCATCACCAGGTTATCGGTACCCAGCGTCGGGCCAAACAGGTGGGTAAAGGTCATCTGCGCCTGAGTAGTATCGAGGCGGATAAAACCTTCGGCGTATTCACCTGGACCAACATCCTTGACATGGGAAGTGTACTGGGACAAACCATCGAGATCCGGCCTCAGCCCCGCGTTAGCCAGCTGTTGTGGCATAGCGGCAAATAACAGTTCCACATCATCAATCTGCAGAGGCTCATCCTGGCGGTGCGCGATTTCACCGGCTACAGAGGTATCACCTATCAAGGTGTTGAAACTAAAGCCGTAAAGCTTGATATCTTCCGGATAAACCACCTGGGCCTTGGAGAAGCTGTCTAGGCTAAGCAGCACTTCACGGTTAATATTGCCGGCGTTTTGCCCAAGCACCGCCATATCAGACAGCAACGCGCCAGTGCTGAAGTCCGCCGTGGTACCGCTGATGAGCGGACGGCGACTGTGGTAATTCATGTAATAAAAGCCAAACTCGGTTTCGCCCAGCTCCGGGGCGTAGTACCCCAGTTTGATACCGTACTGACCGGAATCGCTGGGAGCGGCTTCATCTTCCACCAATGTCACCTTGGTGGGATAAGCCAGCGCCATCTGTACCAACTGCTCGGTCGGAATGCTCTGTCCGGAGGCTATCATGTTGGACAGGCGGTTATATTCCTGGGTCAGGAAATCGAGGTTGATATCCGGGTTGGCGTTAAAACCAAGCTGAGCGTTTTGGTTGTAGCCACCGTAACCGACAAAGTCGTTGGTACCGAAAATCGACCCGGGAGTCGGAACCCAGATAGGCTCCCAGTCATATTGATAAAACGCTTCCACCGACAGGTTTTCGGTCACCCCCAAAGAGGCCCAAACCATACCCTGCGGCCTGAAGGCTTCCTTCAATTCCGCGCCCGGTGCGTTAAGTATGTTCAAATCCACCGGGTTGATCACCGCAATACCATGGGAAATCAGCGTGCTTTCCCCCCATGACACCACCTGATTACCCACACGGATAGTCAGTGGATTGGCACCATCGTTGAAATCGAAGTTGGCATAGACGAAGGCATCCAGCAGACGGATATCCTTACACTGCACTTCCTCGGCGCGCTTGTCGGCGCAAGGATCGTAACGGTTGCCGGTCAGAGGATCATTGAAATCGTAAATTCTGTCATTCAGCTTACGATCGTAGAAATACATGCCGCGGGCGAAAATACCGAAATTCTCATACTTGAGCGACAGTTCGTGCAGCCCCTTGAAGATTTCCGAGGTAGTATCGCCTTTAGAATAGAGGAGATTACTCAAGTCATTGTTGCTGGAATAGGAACCGGGTTGCGCCCAGATCTCGGCGGCGGTGTACTTGGTATCGGTAAAGGCGGAGTAACCGCTCCAGTCGAATCTGGGATGGTTAACCTTACCTATCTGACCATCCCAGTCACGTCCTTCCACGCGCCAACTGGCGCCCAAGGTCCATGTCGAGTCAAAGGAACCATCCACATCGCCCCATTTGAACGATACCGCTTCGACACTGGGGATCATCCCTAAACTCAGTGCCGACGCCACCCCCAAAGCGAGCGCCGACTTGTTAAAACGGTTTATCACTGTTTTCATTTATCGCTTCTCCGTAACCTGCTGGATTAATTGTTATAGGAGTCTCAACCAACATCTTGTTAGCTCACAGGTAACACCATTGTTACAGCAATTAATGCTGATGAGCAAGGCAGATACTGAGAAATTTATCTTGCAGATTTGAGGACTTAAGGTCGTTAGTTCGTGCACTGAAGGGGACAAAATTTAAATTTTTGTTGCGTATGCGGGCGACAAATGGCGGTGACAGCTATAAGCCGCTTAATTTCAATGAATTAACCTTTGTTACAGGCATAAAAAAACGGCCGACTGATTTAGTCGACCGTTTTAAGTAATTACTCTAAAGTTGTTTTAAAGAAATGAATTTTCCATCCCGGTCCAATCTGAGATGGAATTCACCGTGAATACCATCGGCGGTCAGAAAAGGGCGTAGACGGCGGCCGTTGATCCAGAGGATCTTGCCACCCTTCTCCCTGACCTCAACATTCTCGGCAATACCTTGATAGTAAGGTAAAAAATCTTGATAACTCAGATTGAGGCGAAAGTAAAATTCCATCTTTGTACTCAGTCTTCCAGTGCGCGGCTGACCTTCTCATAGAGATCCCGCGACAGCTCAGGCATAGCCAACAGCTCCTGCAGACAAGCCTTCATTTTGGCCTGGCGCTCGTCATCAAACTTGGCAAACTGGATCAGCGGAGTGATGATCCGCGCTGCCACTTGCGGGTTGAGGCTATTGAGCTGTTTGAGCATGGCGGTAAGGAAAGCATATCCCTTGCCGTCCAAGCGGTGGAATTGACGCACATTGGCCGCGGCAAAACTGCCCACCAGAGAACGAACCCGGTTGGGATTATTCAGACTGAAGGCCGGATGTTGCAACAGGGTCTCGAGTCTGGCGATCACCCCATCATCTGTCGCCATCGCCTGCAGGCTGAACCACTTGTCCATAACCAGAGGGGTCTGGTTCCAGCGCTGCTCGAATGTCTGCATCAGGGCATCACGGCACTGACAATCGGCATCGTTAGCGGCAAGCAGCGCGCCCAGCGCATCTGTCATGCCAGAGGCCAATGCAAACTGCTGTTCAATCAAAGACTCATGTTCATCAGAGACTTTGGCCAGCAGCCAAAGCAGAGTATTTTTTAAACTGCGGGCGGCGGCATCATCCTGCGACAGTAATTGACGATAACGGGCCAACAGCTCATCTTCACAGCCACTGGCGATGGCTTCAATCACAAAGTCGCGGGCCAGCAACAGGGCATCCAATTCCACCTTATCGGCCTGTTCAATCAAGGACGACACTGAAAGCAGCTTGAGAATTTCGGCCGCAAGGCCCTTATCCAAAGCGTCATCCAGCATCACACCTCTGAAGCCGTCGACAACCCGAGGATCCAGATGCATCCCCTGCCCCTGTTCGAGCAAAGCAACGTTGGCCCACACGGCGCGGCTGAAGAGGCTCATCGCCGCTTCCCAACGGGCCACTTCACTGCTGGCATGGCGCAGTAAGCAAAGCAGCTGCACTGTGCTGTAGTCATACTTGAGCTTCACCGGCGCCGAAAAGTCCTGCAACAGCGAAGGAATTGGACGGGCACTGATACCCTTGAACTCTAATGTCTGCTCAGCCTGGGTAAAATCAAACACTTGGTTGACCAATGCGTTGCCGTCATTACCCAGCAGTTCCAGGCTGAACGGAATATGTAATGGTGCCTTGGCCGCTTCTCCGGCGCGCACTGGGGTGAACTGTTTGAGGTGCAGGCGGTAGGTCGCTGTGCTTGCATCATACTCATCAGTCACTGTTACCTGAGGGGTGCCCGCCTGGCTATACCAGAGGCGAAACTGAGTCAGATCTTTACCCGAGGCATCTTCCATAGCGGCGACAAAGTCATCACAGGTAACCGCCTGGCCATCGTGACGCTCGAAATAAAGCTTCATCCCCGCCTGAAAGGCCTGCTCACCCAGCAGGGTGTGCATCATGCGGATCACTTCGGCACCCTTGTTGTAAACAGTGACTGTATAGAAGTTATTCATCTCTATCACGCTTTCGGGGCGAATAGGATGCGACATCGGCCCCGAGTCCTCGGCGAACTGCTGATTCTTGATGACCTTGATGGCATGAATACGGTTGACGGCCCGGGAGCCGAGATCTGAGCTGAATTCCTGATCGCGAAATACGGTCAGCCCCTCTTTCAGGCTAAGCTGGAACCAGTCACGGCAAGTTACCCGGTTGCCGGTCCAGTTGTGAAAATATTCGTGGCCAATGACAGACTCTATGCCGTGGAAGTCATCATCGGTCGCCGTGTCATTATCCGCCAACACATACTTGGTGTTGAAAACATTCAGGCCCTTGTTTTCCATGGCGCCCATGTTAAAGAAGTCCACAGCCACCACCATGTAGATATCGAGATCGTACTCGAGGTCAAAGCGTGACTCGTCCCAGGCCATCGCCTTTTTCAATGAAGCCATGGCGTGTCCGGCCTTGTGCAGGTTGCCCTTGTCGACAAACACCTGCAGTTTGACCTCTCTGCCTGAGCGGGTGGTAAAACTGTCTTCCAACAGGTCAAAGTCACCGGCAACCAGCGCAAACAAGTACGCGGGTTTAGGGAAAGGGTCTTGCCAGACGGCGAAATGACGACCATCGTCCATCTCCCCTTTTTCCAGCAGATTGCCGTTGGAAAGCAGGAAAGGAAACGCCTTGTCGGCTTCGATACGTACCTGGTATTTGGCCAGCACATCGGGACGGTCGAGAAAATAGGTGATGCGTCTGAAACCTTCCGCCTCACACTGAGTGCAATAGGCGCCATCGGACATGTACAGACCTTCCAGTGCCGAGTTATCGGCCGGGCTGATACGGGTCACCAGAGTCAATTCAAATTCGTTGAGTTCAGTTTCAAGCAGCAGTTTACCCGGTTCGAGGCGATAGTCGGCAGGTTCACCGTTAACCAATAGCTGTTCCAATTCCAGCTCATCACCGTCAAGCTGCAAAGGTTCATTGTGATTGCCGTTGCGCCTAACCTGGCTGACGGCCGTCACTCGGGTTTGCTTGGGTTCGAGCTGAAATGAGAGGGACAGTTCTGGGATCAAAAACGCCGGTGGACGATAATCGGCCAGGCGCTTGGCCTGCAGTTGGTCCGGGGAAAGGGTTTGTGCTTCAGACATAGGTCATCCTTAATTCGTTGGGCACTGGCAGTCGCTGAGTTCGTTGACTGATCTTGCCTCTGTGAGCGCTGGGAGCAAACAAAAAACGCGCAATCAGCGCGTTTTTATGTTTCCTGGAGCCAGCATCAATTTGCGCTGTTTTTTGCCAATCTCTGATAGTCCACCATATCCAGAGTGATATAGACGGCTTCATCGAGGAAGGCATCCGGAGTCTCGATTTTTTTCTCATCTTCGGAGACATTTTCATCGTCATCCAGAGACTTCAAGGGTTCGAGACCATGGTCAACCCGACGTTCGTTGAGGCGGGCCAACTGTTTTTGATCGTCCTTATCCCGCTCGGCCAGGCGCTCGCTTTCCACCAGAGAAACACTCTTCTCTTTATGGTGTTTCTTGAACTCGCCTATGTCCTGCAGTATATAACCGAACTCGACGTCCTGCTGGATCCGGCTCTGGTGGCGTTTCGCAAGATTGCTGACCATTTCTGCGCCGATTTCACCCAAAGGCTGGTACTTGGCTACAGGCACCTTATCCCATGGCAGCGCATTGTCTTCTTCCGCTTCACCGTATTCACCCGGCTCCAACGCACTGGGGAACGGGATATCCGGAGTCACCCCTTTCAGCTGGGTACTGCCACCATTGATACGGTAGAACTTGGCAATGGTGTACTGCACATGGCCAACCGGCTTTTCATACAGGTCATAGATACGGCCAAGGCTCTTGTGCTGCTGCACTGTGCCCTTACCGAAGGTAGACTCACCGATAATCAAGGCGCGGCCATAATCCTGCAATGCAGCGGCAAAAATTTCCGAGGCCGAGGCCGAGTAACGGTCAACCATCACTGTGAGAGGGCCGTCGTAATAGCTCTTACCATCGTTGTCGCGGTTTTCGCTGATGCGACCATTGGCATCACGAATTTGCACCACAGGTCCCTGGTCGATAAACAGCCCTGTTAGCAAGGTCGCTTCGGTCAAGGCGCCACCACCGTTACCACGCAGGTCGACAATCACGCCTTCAACCTTGGCTTCATTGAGGGTTTGCAACTCTTTGGCCACGTCGCGGGATAAGTCCATATAGAAGCCGGGGATCTGGATAACACCGATTTTACGCTGGGCGTAAGGACCGGTTTCCGGCTCGACTATCTTGGAAGTCGCCGCCCTGTCTTCGAGACGAATTTTGTCCCGCACCACAGTCACATTGATGGGTTTAGCATTGGAGCCGCCTTTCTTGGGCAGCACCTGCAAAGTCACGGTACTGCCTTTAGGCCCCTTGATCAGCTCAACCACATCGTCCAGGCGCCAGCCGATAACATCGACCATCTCCTTGCCTTCCTGACCCACGCCGACAATTTTGTCTTCTGGCGCCAATTTCTCACTCAGCGCCGCCGGACCACCGGCCACCAGACTCTTGATAACCGTGTAGTCATCTTCCATCTGCAGCACAGCACCTATCCCTTCCAAGCTCAGGTTCATCTCCATCTGGAAACGTTCGGCATTACGGGGAGACAGATAACTAGTGTGCGGTTCAACACTGCGGGCAAAGGCATTCATCAGCCCCTGGAACACATCTTCGCTGTTAGTTTGCTTCAGGCGTTTGATGGCATTGTTGTAGCGCTTACCCAGCACATCAACAATCTCTGGCCACTCTTTACCGGTAAGCTTAAGGTTAAGGGCATCGTACTTGACCCGTTGACGCCACAACTCATTGAGCTCGGCCTCGTCTTTGGGCCAGGTGGCATCTTTACGATCAAAGACATAAGCATCGCCGGCCTGATTAAAGTCCATCTCTTTGTCGAGCAGACTCAAGGCATAGGCAAAACGCTCGTAACGACGCTGCTGCACCAAATCGTACATCTTGTACGCAGGTTCCAGATCGCCGCTGCGCACCATATCGTCAAACTGGTTGGCATAGACTTTAAAGCTGTCGATATCGCTCTGCAGCAATACATTGCGGCGATAGTCGAGCTGTTCGAGATAACGCTTGAAGATCTGCTGCGAGAAGGCATCATCCAGATCGAATCTGTGATAATGGGAGCGACTGAACAGGCCGGTAATCCGTTTGCTGGCAACCTTGTGTTGTGGCTCCTGTTGTAGATGGGGTAACTCGCTGACCGGGACTGCCGGTGAGATAGCCAGCGCCTGGGAACCCATAAAGACACTGGCGATCGATGCAGCAAGAATAAATTTTCGCATCAGCAAGTTACTCCTTTCTATTTGATGATTTTACAGCAGAATATGTTCCACACGAACCTTGACTGACAGGCCGGAATCCAGTTGAACGTGAACATCTTCTTTATTGATGTCGAGGATCACACCGGCTACCGGCGTCATACCCAATTTGACATTCACTCGCTGTGAAGGTTTCAGCTCTTCCAACACAGCTGGAACCAATTCCACGGCTGGAGCAGCAGGCTTCGGCTTACGGGCCACTTTTTTGTCGCTGCGTGGGCGCTCACTGCGAGGCTTGTCACCCTGAGGACGTGGCTTACGCGCAGGCTTAGCCTTCTTGGCTTCACCTTCTTTGGCAGGCTCAGCCGCACGGCGGGCCTTGGCCTTTTCCTGACTCTCTTTCAGCGTCGCCTTGGCATGTTCAATATGTTCGGGATCCAGTTCGCCGCAAGGGTTACCATCGAGGTCTACCCGCTGAGCGCCTTCCTTGATGCACTTAAGATAGCGCCAACTGTTGGTATAGCGTCTCAGGGCGACCCTCAGTTGGGTCTTACTGACTTTGGAATCATCAGCCAACCTTTCAGCCAAATCCTGAAACAGTCCTATCTTCAGCGGTTTGGTTTCTCCTTCGGCGATAAAGCACAAAGGAAATGTTTCATACAAATACGCCAGAATAGCGTTGGTGTCGGTCAACTTTTCTGTTGATTCCATCATTACTTCCACAGTTAACAGGGGACGTCAGTGGTCAGTTAGGTCTGCTGTACTCACGGCGTCGTTCATCTTCGTTAATCCCTTGGGGGATAACGTACAAATTAGCATGCATTCGGCCATTGCCAAAGACATGACACAAAACTTAACATTTCAGCCCGATAGGGCCAAGCACCACAAACGGTCAGTTGGCCCACAAAGCGGCCGCCTATTATAAGCTGCACGCGCCTTAATGCGACCACCAATTGTGGCAAATTGTACAGGGATTAACCAAATAAGCACTTTTCCAGACTCTGCACTAGGGTCTCCAGTCCGGTTTGATCCTCTTTATCGAAGCGCGACAGGCTGGGACTGTCGATATCCAGCACGGCAATCAGTTCGCCCTGACGATAGAGTGGGATCACAATTTCCGAATTACTGGCGGCATCGCAGGCAATATGTCCGGCAAACTGATGCACATCCTCAACCAACTGAGTCTCAGCCTTTGCAGCCGCAGTGCCACAGACACCTTTACCCATTGGGATCCGAGTACATGCCAGCTTGCCTTGAAAGGGGCCAAGCACCAGTTGCTCGCCCTTGAGCAGATAAAAGCCCACCCAATTGATATCCTCAAGCTGTTCATTCAACAAAGCAGAAAAGTTGGCCATGGCACAAATCACATCGTCTTCACCGGCGAATAGTGCCTGTACCTGACGGTTGAGCGTATCGTAAAACTGAGCTTTCATCTGGGGTTCCGGGTTATACTTTTTCTGATTCTGTCTTCTTCTTGTTGCTCTTGGCAGGGGCCGGCGCTTTTACCGGGGCGCCCTTGAGCAGATTCGCCAATGTATCTTTATGAGAAGCTAAATAAAAAGCAAGTTTTTCCGCTGTATTATCATCCAGCTCCAATTCACTACTCTGAATAAAGGGGATTAAGTTATCCGCGATGTCGAGCATCTTATCGTAGGCATCAGCCTCCTTCTTAGATGTAAATGTCATCTTCTCAACCCCTTCTCTGACCACAACGTACTGAGTTATAACGGCCATGACCTTCCTCACACTGTTTAAATATACAGTAAATAGATTGACATAAAATGCGCTATAGATGCAAGAGACGCGTTCTTTCTGATAGTATTTGCGAGTTTGTTTTGTCGATTAACTCCAATGGACCCACAAGCAACGCAGTTAGCGTGTTGGCGATTAAGCTTGGGTCACCATGGCCAAAACAGGACATATCCAGCACTTGAAAGCTTATACTCCAAGCGACAGCAAGCCAGACTGCAGCATAGTGCTCTGCCGCGCCTGTGATTTGGCGGTGAGTAAACGCGCCTTGCCCTCCGGCGTCAGAGCGCTTTGTCCAAGATGCCATACGGCGCTTTATGATGCGCCTTACTGCTCCATCAATGGCATGCTGGCGTTATGTATCAGTGCCCTGCTGTTTTATCTGCCCGCCATGCTGCTACCCGTACTGGAAATGCACTTTCTCGGCAGTGTCAGAACCACGACCGCATACCAGGGCGCCTTGGCGGTGATGAACCAAGGTTATTGGATAGTGGGGATTGCCGTATTGGTGGCGGCAGTAATAGCCCCCGGGGTGCTCAACCTGTCGATTTTTATTCAAGTGCTGATCATCAAGACAGGTCTAGTACAGCATCACTTCTGGCGCCGTGTTCTTACTTGGCAGCTCAAGAAGCAAGGCCTGCTGTCGCAAATGACCATGCTGGAAATTTATGTGATCAGTTTCCTGGTTTCCGCCTTTCAGTTGTCCGACTTCTCTGATGTTTACTTTGGCATGGGAACCTTTTGTTTTACCATGCTGTTTTTAGTGACTCTCTTCCTGCAACGCGAATATAACCTGGAGCATATGTGGAGTTTTCTCGATGAAAGCTAAAAAGCAGCTCCAGGGCAAAGACATGGGCCTGTGCACCTGCCCCGCCTGTAAAAAACTCAATCAGATAGAGAATGAGTATTGCAGTCGCTGCCAAAACCCACTCAGGCTAAGGGACGAAACCAGTCTGCAAAAAAGCTGGGCCTTGTTGATCACCGCAGCCATCTTGTTGATCCCGGCCAACATCTATCCCATTACCATGCTCACCAAACAGGGCAAGGTTACCTACGACACCATTTTTTCCGGCATCACCCATCTGGTACAGTCGGATATGTTACCCATCGCCATCATAGTCTTTACCGCCAGTATTCTGGTGCCCTGGCTGAAGATTATCGGCCTGGCTTTCTATCTGACGGCGATCAGTTTCAACCTGCCTATCCCCAAACGGCCACTGATGGCCGGGTTTCATATCATAGAATGGATTGGACGCTGGTCTATGCTGGATCTGTTTGTCATATCCATTACCGTTGCCCTAGTTAATATGGGGCAATTGCTGGACGCCAAGCCGGCGCCGGCGGCAACTGCGTTTGCCTTGGTCATCCTCTTTACCCAACTTGCGGCCAAGGTGTTGGACACACGTTTACTTTGGGATCAACTGGACACAGAAGATGACGCAAATCGAAAAGCCTAAAATAGTCAAAAAGAAGCTTTTTTCCCCCATCTGGCTGTTACCTATAGTGGCGTTGGCCTTGGGCGCTTGGCTGGGGCTAAAGAGCATCAAGGAATCCGGCATTGAGGTGCGGATCCACTTCCCCAGTGCCAGTGGTATGGATGTGGGCAAGACACTGGTGCGCTATCAGGGCCTGACCGTCGGCAAGGTGGTGGATATCTCCATCGATGAAGAGCTGCAGGGCGTGAACGTCGATGTATTGATGGACTACCGCGCCGAGCCTTTCCTCAGGGATGAAACCAAGTTCTGGCTGGTGACCCCCAAGGCATCCATCACAGGTGTCGAAGGTTTGGATGCCTTGTTCTCGGGGAACTATATAGGCATTCAACCCGGAGACGGCGATTCACGTTACAGCTACGAGGCCGAGCGCTCTGCCCCGGCCGTGCTGCCCAGTAACGATGGCTTAGTAGTTGAACTGAGCGCCGATCGCCTCGGCTCACTGGATGTGGGCTCTCCGGTATTCTATCGCCAGGTACCGGTTGGCAGTGTGGTCAGCTATCGACTCGACAACAGTGACAAGCTGCTACTGAGCGCCTTTATTCAGGAGCAATATGCCTATCTGGTCAAGAAAGACTCCCGCTTTTGGAATGTCTCCGGCATAGAGATCAACGCCTCACTTTCCGGCGTTAAGGTCAGCGCAGAGAGCCTGGCGGCGATACTCGCCGGCGGCATCAACTTTGATTCCCCCGAAAGCTCAAAGAACGCAGTAAACGGCGATAGTTTCACCCTATATGGCAATGAAACAGAAGCCAGTGGCGGCGCCAGCTTTATTCTGTCGGCAAAAAACGCCGATGGCCTCAACAAGGGCAGCCCCATTCTCTACCGCGGTTTGCCCATTGGGGAAATCGAAGAGATAGTGCTGGCCGATGACGGCGTGGCGCTGCATGCCCGCCTGGACGCCCCCTACTCGAGTCTTTTGACCGGCACGGCGCAGTTTTGGCGTGAAGGCGCCGAGCTGTCACTGTCCGGCATAAAACACCCGGGCCGATTGCTGAGCGGCGATGCCATCGCCTTTCTCCCGGGTACGGGCGAGGCCCAAACCCGTTACGCCTTGGCCGAGCAGGCGCCGGATCTCAGCAAGGCCAAGGCGCTAAAGATAACGCTTAGAGCCGATGAAAACCCCGGCATCAGCCCAGATGCCGAGCTGAGGTACAAGAAGATCGCCATAGGCAAGGTCACTTCAGTTGCCCTGAGCCGGGACTTCAATTCGGTCGAGTACCAGGCCGAGGTGTTGCCCGAGTTTGCCCCGTTGCTGACTCAAGGCAGTGACTTCATCGCCGAAGCCGCGCTGGACTTCAACGCCTCACTGGACGGCGTCAGCCTCAAGAGCGGCGATTTTACGACCCTCACCAAGGGCAGTGTCAGCTTAAGACGCGGCCAAAGCCGCAAGGGCGCCGATCTTTCCAAGCCGCTGCCGCTGTTTGCCTCAAGTGCCGAGGCTGGCCACTATTACCAAGGCATGGAGCAGCTCAAATGGCAACTCTACAGCGATGATGGCGCCGACTTGAGCCCGGGCGCACCTGTCTACTACAAGAAGATGCAGATAGGACAGGTGAAACAGGTTAGCTGGCAGAGCCAGGATGACAGATTTGCCATTGCGCTCGCCATAGACCATACCTTTGCGCCCCTACTCAAACCCAATGCCGTGTTTTGGCGCAATCAGGCGGTGTCAATCGATGCCGGACTTTCGGGAGTCAAGCTGGATGTCGCGCCGCTGGCCGGTGCCATCAAGGGCAGTATCAGTTTGGGCTTTTTGGAGCAAGGCGAGCCCAACAATAAGCTGCTTTATGCCTCCGAGTCACTGGCGCGCAATCAGGCCGTTGCCATTGGGCTGAGCTTCCCGGCCAGTGCCACTATCAAACCAGGTGCCGCTATCCGCTATCAGGGGCATCAGATAGGTGAAGTCACCCGGGTAACCTTGAGTGACGATCTCCACAGCCAGCAACTCAGTGCCTTTCTCTATGGCCGCTATGCCGAGCCGTTTCTCAAAAGCGACAGTCGCTACAGCCTGGTCAACGCCGAAATATCCCTTAAGGGCATAAAGGCACCGGAAACCCTGCTGACCGGCGCCTATATCAGTGCCCTGCCGGGCCAAGCCGCCGAAGTGAGCCGGCAGTTCAGCGGCCAAGTACACACGGCGGTTGCCCCAGAGGCCGATGCGCTGCAACTGGTGCTGAGCAAGCCCAGCCTGGGCTCGGTCAACGTAGGCACAGGGATCTTCTTTCGCGGCATTCAAATTGGCGATGTAACCAGTTACCGGCTGGCGCCCAAGGGCGATGAAGTCTGGATCCAGACCCAGATTGCCGCGCCCTATCGGCATCTTATCAACCAGAGCAGCAGGTTCTACGACTTGTCCGGTATTCGGGTCGATTTGGGGCTGTTTTCCGGAGCCCAAATCGAAACCGGCTCATTGGAAACCATACTCGCCGGCGGCATAGGAGTGGTCACTGAACTCGACAACCAAAGCAGCAAACCGCTTGAAAACCAGAGCCTGATGCCACTTCATGACAAACCCGAGCGCGACTGGCTCGATTGGCGTCCAAGACTCAGCCAGCCATAAAACCCAAACGGGGCTCATCTGAGTCCCGTTTTTTTAAGTCTGTAATCCTACCTATGTTTCACCTCAGCCATAAAACCAATAACACACCGCAATAGCAGTGCAGATACCCGCCAGATCGGCAAACAAACCACAAGCCAGTGCATGACGGCCATTGCGGATACCGACAGCACCAAAATACACCGCCAGCACATAAAATGTGGTTTCAGTACTGCCCTGGAAAATGGCCGCCAGCCTGCCGGCAAAAGAATCGACGCCGTAATGGGCCATGGTTTCCAGCATCATGGCTCTGGCGCCTGAGCCGCTCAAAGGCTTCATCAGGGCGGTTGGCAAGGCATCGATAAAGCGGCCATCCATCCCCATATGGCTCACCAAAGCGGCAATCACCCCGAGTAGATAATCCAGTGCGCCGGAGGCGCGCAGTAAGGCTATCGCCAACAGCATGGCCAGCAGATAAGGAATAAGCCGCACCGACTGCTCAAACCCCGACTTGGCGCCTTCAATAAACTCATCGTAAACCGCCACCCGCCTAAGCAGCGCCACCAATACAAAGGCAAAGATGATCCCCAGCAGCAAACCGTTCCCCAGCATGGCGGAGACTTCGCCGATCCGCTCGGCTCCCAGGGTCAACAGGTACATCACTCCGGCGCTGAGACCGCCGAGCAGTATTGCGCCATAACTCAGCACCACCCAATCCAGCAAGCGTATCCTTTGCACCAGCGCCACCAAACTCAAACCCGCCAGGGTCGAGCCCAGGGTAGAGAGTAAAATCGGCAGGAAAATGTCGGCAGGATCAGCCGCTCCTTGCTGCGCCCGATACAGAAAAACCGTCACGGGTACCAAAGTCACGGAAGAGGTGTTGAGCACCAAAAACAGGATCTGGGCATTGGTGGCGGTCTTCTTGTCGGGGTTCAGGCTTTGCAGATCCGCCATCGCCTTAAGTCCCAATGGTGTGGCGGCATTGTCCAACCCCAGCATATTGGCGGTCAGGTTCATGGTGACGCTGCCATAGGCGGGATGGCCTCTTGGCACTTCTGGCATCAACTTGCTGAGCAGCGGCTCAAATACCCAGGCGATGGCGGCAACCACTCCGGCTTTTTCCCCGAGACGCATCAGCCCCATCCACAGGGTCAACACCCCAATCAATCCCAGGGCTATTTCGGCGGCCAATTTGGCGCTGTCAAACATCGCCGTGACTGACTCATTGAGCACGGTCGCATCGCCGCTCATCAAACGCAGCAAAATCGCTCCCAGCGCGATAATAAAGAACAGACTCCAAACCCGGTTCAACACCTAAAACACCCCACAGTCGCCGCGCCCGAGTGTGCTATACTGCCGCCATCCCGGGGTCACCCTTTTTGTTTATGGTTCAATTAAATCAGAATTTTATCAACAGTATCGCCAAGGATCTGCCAGAACATCTCAAGCTCGAGGATTTTATTCACTTTTGCAGCTTACCATTGAGAGCCGCCTTGCGGGTCAACACCCTCAAAATCAGCGTCGATGAATTCCTCTCGAGAATGCGGGCCAAAGGCTGGCAGTTCGAAACCATTCCCTGGTGCCCAGAAGGCTTTTGGTACCAGGCGGGTGATAGCCAACCCGGAAACTGTATCGAACATCAGCAAGGGCTGTTTTACATTCAGGAGGCGAGCTCCATGCTGCCACCCGTGGCGCTGCTTGAACCCGGAATGGAGCGGGTGCTGGATATGGCCTCGGCGCCGGGATCCAAGACCACACAAATGGCGGCCATGATGGCCAATGGAGGCGTGCTGATCGCCAACGAATACTCCTCCAGCCGCGTCAAAGTGCTGCATGCCAATCTACAGAGAATGGGGGTCAGCAATACCGCCCTGACCCACTTCGATGCCAGGGTATTCGGCCAATACCAGTATGAATCCATGGATGCCGTGTTGCTCGACGCCCCCTGTAGCGGTGAAGGCACGGTACGTAAGGATCCGGATGCCCTCAAACACTGGGATCCACAGGAGATAGCCGACATTGCCGCCACCCAGAGGGATCTGATAGATTCCGCCTTTCTGGCGCTTAAGCCTGGCGGGGTAATGGTGTACTCCACCTGTACCCTCAACAGCCAGGAAAACCAGGCCGTACTGCAACACCTTAAGCAAAAATATGGCGCTGCCGTGGCCTTTGAGTCACTTGAATCACTGTTTGCCGGAGCGGAAAAAGCCTGCACGACCGAGGGCTTCCTGCATATTTGGCCGCAAATCTATGACAGCGAAGGTTTCTTTGTTGCCAAGGTGCGTAAGCTGAGTTCAGTGGCGCGCGAAAGTGATGAACCCAAACAGCAAAAGCAGTTTCCTTTCAGTCCCGCCAGTACCAAACAGCAACAGGCCATCGCCACCGAACTGCAGCGGTTGCTCGGCAAAACGCTTCCCGAAGGCAGCCTCTGGATCCGGGATCAGGAGTACTGGCTGTTTCCCAGCGGCTTTGAGCCCTTTATCGGCAAGATGCGTTATCAGCGTATCGGCCTTAAGCTCGCCGATGACAGTAAGCATGGGTTAAAACTGCGCCATGAGGCCTTAATGGCCTTGGGAGTAACCGCCGACAAGGGTTATGAAGTTACAGAGCCTGAGGCTCAGGCTTATCTGATGGGCCGGGATATCGCGCTGGATGGCAGTGAAAAGGCCCGTGGTGAGCTGGTATTGACCTGGGGCGGGCAAGTGCTTGGGTTGGGTAAACATCTGGGCAACCGGCTGAAGAACAACCTGCCTCGGGAGCTGGTCAAAGACAAGATCTGCCTATCCTGAAAGCCTTGGCCGTCCTGAAAGCATTAGGTAAACGCCGCTGCCGCTACGCTTTCAATTAAACTCGCCTGAATGCTTAAAAGAGTGGCTTATTAAGTCATTCTTTTAAGTGCCCTTCCTTAAATCGATCTCTATTTTTGTTATATCTTATATCAATTGGTGCTAACAAATCTGCCGGTCAAATACCTCTTTTATCGGCGTTCGGCTAATATTTAGTCAGAGATAGCCAATCCTGTCGGATCTCAACATTAGCGCACGGCTCAACCATGAGCCATTCCCCTAGGCCCAAAACAATTGGAATAGTTTTGGGCCTTTTTTTATCTGCAGCTTTTATGGCAGATGACCAGTGGTTGGATATCCCTAAGCCTGCACCCTATCTTGCCGCAAGTTTGGCCGCATCCTTGAACAGGGTAAAAAAGTTGTCTGTGGTGTACAGGGCCAACTCTTCAAAGGACTCTCCTCTGAGCTCGGCAACAAACTCGGCGACATCACGAACAAAGGCCGGCTGATTCTCTTTTCCCCGATGAGGCACGGGTGCCAGATAAGGCGAATCGGTTTCGACCAACAGCCTGTCTTTGGGAATTTTACGGATAACACTTCGTAGCTCACCGGCATTTTTAAAGCTGACGATACCGGAAACCGAAATATAAAAGCCCAGATCCATCGCCGCCTTGGCCATTTCCCAGTTCTCGGTAAAGCAGTGCAGTACCCCGCCGCACTGTTCGGCGCCACCGTTCTTCAGTATGGCTATGGTGTCTTCTCTGGCATCCCGGGTGTGAACAATCAAAGGCTTGGCCACTTCTCTGGCCAGTGCCACTTGTTGCTCAAAGCATTGTTGCTGCAAGGCCTTGGTATCATCGGCATAGAAATAATCCAGCCCAGTCTCGCCAATGGCCACAACTTTCGGATCGGCGGCATAACTCTTGAGTTCATTGAGATCCAATCCCTCTTTCACATCCAAAGGATGCACCCCGGAAGACAGGAACACCTGCTCAAACCCGGCGACTTTGGCCTTCATCTCGGCAAAACCTTTTTGCCGGACATTGACACAAAGAAAATAGTCTACCCCCCGAGCCTTGGCGGCATCGAGCAACTGACTGAGGCTTTCGGGATCCGGCGCGGCTTTGAGGCGATCGAGATGGCAATGGGAATCAACTAACACTTGGAAATCCACCCACAATTGAAAAGGACGGCAAGGATAGCGCCCTACATAGTGCAGGTCAAATCACCCGAGGCCAGCTCTCTGGAGAGGAGTTTTTCGATATGATGCTTGTGGGATTCGGGATCCGAGAGAATTTTAACCCCGATACCGGCCGGGCGTCCTCCGGAAGCACCGAGCGGGTTGATCCACACCACGACCCCCTGAAACTCATTGACATGAGTCGAGCCCGGCAAACGATAACCTATCTGGATCTCCTGACCGAGGAAATGCCCCTCGGTCGTTGCCACAAACAGGCCCGCTGGCTGAATAAAAGGCATGTAAGCACGATACAACTGGTGCAGGGTGTCAAAATTCACTGTCAGATCGACCATAGGATACTTTTTAAGTTTTCAGTCTCTTATATTCTAAGACATAATTCTGGCAAAGCGCCAAGTAGTTGACACTCGGCATCTGGCTCAGACGATTACAGGTATCCATCACCTTGGCAGCCAGGGTCGCTATTCGCGCCCGCAGCAAGGGGTCCTCCCCTTCGGTGGTTAACAGCTCTCTATGTAACACCAAGTATAAAACTCTAAGTACATCAGAGATTTGTTCTTCACCTACCGTTAACAAGCTAGCACACAGATGGCCCGTTAACAAACTGGTGCGCCAATCGCGGCGATAATCCAATAAGGTCTGATATCTGTCAGATTGCAAAACCTCTGCCAACTTTAGCGGTCCGCCGACGACGGGCAAACACCAGGTAACATCGGCCGGCAGCGGCAATTGCTGCGCCAGCCAGGACTGAATGGCACTATTGTCCGGAAGTTTTACCTGCACTCTCTGACAACGACTGGATATGGTAGGCAGCAGCCCGGCGGTGCTGTCGGTCTGTAGAATAATCAGTGTCCCCTGCCCCGGCTCTTCCAGGGTTTTCAGTAGGGCATTAGCCGCCGCTTGATTGAGGCGCTCACTTTGGGCGATAAGCGCTACGCGCCGCCCACCTTGCTGGGCCGTGGAGGTGAGATCCTGACAAAGCGCCCGCACCTGATCCACTTTTATCTGTTTACCATCGGCTTCGAGAAGATGAAAATCGGGATGGTTACCGGCGAGCAGCAGCTGGCAGCTCTTGCAATGACCGCACTCTCCCCGAGCTGTGGGTTCGCTGCACAGGGCCGCCGCGGCTATCTCTTCGGCAAGCTTCATGCCGCCATAGCCTTGAGAAAGCCCCAGTAGCAACGCATGAGGCATCTGAGCCGAGTGCAGTTGCTGCATAAAACGGGCTTTGGCGTCACTTAACCAGGGCATGTCCACTTTCATCACTCCTTATACCGCGTGCTTACCAATCTTTGGTTTGCAACACAGCCAGAATATCTTTATGCACTTCGGCCATGCTCTGACTGGCGTCGATAACCGCTATGCTGTCGTCCTGTTGGGCCAGGCTCAGATAGGTGGCACGGGTTCGTTCAAAGAAGGCCAGCTCCTGTTGCTCGATTCGATCCAGCTCACCACGGTTGGCGGCGCGGGTTAGCCCAAGGCTTGGCTCTATGTCAAGATACAGGGTCAAGTCTGGTTTAAAATCCCCAAGGGTGGCGGCG
Organism: Shewanella carassii; assembly: GCF_019670705.1. Lineage (NCBI taxonomy): Bacteria > Pseudomonadati > Pseudomonadota > Gammaproteobacteria > Alteromonadales > Shewanellaceae > Shewanella > Shewanella carassii. The sequence goes on along the minus strand of NZ_AP024618.1, from coordinate 1,989,116 downwards.
CTGACTGCGCTGACCAATGGCATCAACCCCCGACCACCGCCCTGATAAGCCAGGGACGACAGATTGTGTCTGTCGCCGAGCACCCAACGGTCCTCGGCCAGCGCCGGCTTGATCACTCGGGCCACCAGTTGCGCCCTGGCGGCATACAGCAGCAGACATTCAGATTCGTCACACAGAGGGTCGCTTGCATCGGCCACCTTCACCAAGTCACGGATCTTCTCCGCCAACGGGGTACCACCCGGCTCACGGGTACAGACAGGTGCCTTACCGGTATGTTTTTCGATAAAGTCTCGCACCAATGCGATGGCGCTGGACTTACCGGCACCTTCCAGGCCCTCGATAACGATAAATTTTGCAGTGGCTTTTTGTGGCATTATCTCTTTCTCTGATACTGGTTTACGGCGCGGTTATGTTCGGCCAGTGTACGGGAAAATACATGGCTGCCGTCATTGCGGGAAACGAAGTAGAGGTACTCCACGGCTTCCGGGTGTGCGGCCGCCAGCAAGGCTTCCCGCCCGGGCGCGGCAATAGGTGTCGGCGGCAGTCCAAAAATACGGTAGGTGTTAAATGGCGTTTCTTCGCGCAGATCTTTACGGGTGATATTGCCATCAAAGCGCTCACCCATGCCGTAAATGACTGTGGGATCTGTCTGCAAACGCATACGTTTTTTCAAGCGATTGACAAATACTGCCGCTATCTTGCCGCGCTCCTCTGCCAGGCCGGTTTCCTTTTCTATGATGGAGGCCAGGATCAAGAGTTCATAGGGACTCTTGAGCGGAATACTCTGATCCCGCTGCTGCCAGATACTCTCCAGTTGTTGCTGCATCTTGATAAAGCTTTGGGTCAACAGAGTATTGAGCTCTGTGCCGGCACGATACTGATAGGTATCCGGGAAAAACTTGCCTTCCGGCAAGCCGCTGCTATCCCCTTGGGCTTCGAGCACATCGATAAACGGCTTGTCGCTGACCTTGAGATGCGCCAGGGTCTGCAGATATGCTTGCCACTCACGAATAGTCTTACCCTCTACCAGCGTCAGGGTGAATGTCTTCTCGTCACCGGCCACCAGCCGCTCCAGCAAAGACACAGGGGTGTCGCCAGGTTCAATCTGGTAGAGACCGCTGCGAATGGCGGTCATCTGCGGGTATAGCTTACCCCAGAGCTTCCAGTGCCAGTCAAACTCCAACAACTGCTGCTTTTGCAACTCTTGCCCCAACTGGTAAAAGGAGGTGCCTCGTTTCAGCAGCAGCTCTCTGGGTTCATCCAGCTTCAGCTCGGTGGCCGCAAAGCGGTTGAGTTCGTTGTAACCCCAAAAACCGACGCCCAGCGCCAGAGTCATCAGGGTAAACACAAAGGCCAGGGCCGCAACTAAGCATTTTTTCATAATTGGATAGCAAGCGCCTTGCGAAGAGGTGTGCTGCCGGGCCAGAGTTCAAAGTTTTGCTGATCCACAGCAATAACATCGACCAAACCCAACAGGCTGTTACTGATAAAGAGGTGCCGCGCCCGTTGCAGCATCTCTGTGTTAATAGGGCACAGCTGCACGTCTATGCCCTGGTCGAGCAAGGCCATGATCAACTGTTGTCGCATCACTCCAGAGACACCAGAGTAATTCATGGCCGGTGAATACGCCGTCAGTTTACCTTGTTCATTAGGTAGTAGCAGGAACAGATTGGCCATCGAGGATTCGAGCAGTAAATCGTCGCAATCCAGTACCAGCCAATCATCAAAGCCTTCAGGCAATGGCTGCGCCTTGATAAGCACCTGTTCCAGGCGATTGAGGTGTTTGATGCCGGCAAGCCTAGGCTGTTTGCCAAGCCTGATGGATGAGGTCTTGAGGGCAATCCCTTTTTGCTGCCAATCTGGGTAATGCACCGGCAATGGCGCCAGGCTGATGACTTCGGTGACCAAAGCGTCTGCAGGCGGCGTATAACCACGGCCGCCCTCTCCCCGGGTGAGCTGCAACTTAAGACAGCTGTGGGGATTGGCGATGGCGATGCGCTTGAGGCTTGAGTACAAGGCATCCGATGCCTGCCAGACAAAACCCAAGCGCAGCGCCCCCTGAGTCAAGCGGGCAAGATGCTCACTCAGAAAGGCTATCTGTCCCTTACCATCCACCGCCATGGTTGCAAACAGGCCATCACCATAGGTAAATCCCCGATCGCGAACGCAGACGCTATCCTGCTCTTTTCCCTGAACCCAGACACCACTCATGCGCAATCCAAGGTTCAGTCCTGGCTGATCCGACTGGCGACCGCGTCCTGCTGATCGCGATACTTGGCGTTCTTGCGGGTGTTGTAGGGTCTGGCCACAGGACGGGCCAAACGCTCAAAGTTCAATGCGCCTATGGTCATCATGGGACGCAATGCCAGCGGTAATTTACCGCTGTTGTAAAACTCAAGCACAATTCGCCCCTGCCAGCCCGGATCGATACGATGCGCGGTCACGTGCACCATCAAGCCCAGACGCGCCAGTGATGAGCGACCATCGAGCCAGCCGACTATGTCGGAAGGCAGGTGAACACTCTCATAGGTCACCGCCAATGCCAGCTCGCCCGGATGTAAAAAGAAAGCATCGCCGTCGGCAATATCTATCTGCTCGCTCATCACTCTATCCAGCGCGGCCTGCACTTCGGCCTTAGGGCCACTGAGATCTATATAAGGCGCAGTGTGATCCTTGAACACCCGAAACTGGTGACCCAGACGCACATCAACACTCACGCCACTGATGGCCTCTATGCCAGGACGGGGATCTATGACTATGCTGCCCTCGTCCAGACATTGTTCAATTTCGATATCAGTTAATCGCATCTCGCCTTCTAGCTCCTTGGATACTTGTGGTTATTTCGCCAGCAAATGCTGGATTCTGGCCTTGAGAATATCGGTGGCAATCCGGTTCTTACCGCCCCTTGGCACTATGATGTCGGCATACTGCTTTGAGGGTTCGATAAACTGCAGAAACATGGGCCTTACTGTTTTTTGGTACTGGCTGATCACAGACTCCATGGTGCGGCCACGCTCGGCCACATCACGGGTCAGACGCCGCAGTAGACAGATATCCAACGGTGTGTCCATAAACACGCTGGCATCCATCAGTTCACGTAACTTAGGGTCGGTCAGCAGCAGAATACCTTCGAGGATGATGACCTTTTTAGGGGTCATCTTCAAGGTATCGCTGGTGCGGGTATGCTCGGCATAGCTATAGCAGGGAATATCCACCGCCTGCCCCTGTTTGAGCGCTACCAGGTGAGTGCTGAGCAGTTCATGATCCAACGCCTTGGGATGGTCATAGTTGGTCTTGACCCTCTCCTCCATGGACATATGGCTCTGATCCCGATAGTAGGCATCTTCATTGATAACCCCAATCTGATCTGTCCCTAAGTCTCGGCATAACTCTTCAAATATGGTCTTGGCGATCAAACTTTTACCTGACGCCGAAGCCCCTGCTATCCCGATAACGACACACTGTGGCGAATTCATGCTGCTAAAACCTTACTCATCATCTGCTATTGCGATTGAAATACCGCTGTGATTCTTTTGCTTTGCCAGTTGGGCACCCACACGGCGGGCGATATCCCGGTAAATACCGGCCACTTCACCCTCAGGCGCGGCCACCACAGTCGGTGCACCGTTATCCATATCCTCACGGATATTGATATGCAGAGGTAAGGCGCCCAGTAAAGGCACTTGATAGCGTTCGGCTATCTTGCTGCCACCATGAGTACCGAAAGGATGCTCTTTATGGCCACAAGCAGGGCAGAGATGGAAGCTCATGTTCTCCACGATCCCCAACACAGGGATATTCACCTTCTGGAACATGGTGATGCCCTTCTTGGCATCGGCCAAGGCGATATCCTGAGGCGTAGTGACTATCACGGCGCCGCTGACCGGCACTTTCTGCGACAGCGTCAGTTGGATATCCCCTGTGCCCGGAGGCATATCAATCATCAGGTAATCGAGCTCAGGCCACTGGGTTTCATTGAGCAGTTGCACCAGGGCGCCAGCGGCCATAGGGCCACGCCATACCGCGGCCTGATCGTCGGTCAGCATGAAACCTATACTCTGGGCGCTGATACCATGGGCCGCAGCGGCTGTCATATGCACGCCATCGGGGGAAACCGGTCTGAATGTGGGGATCCCCAGCATCAATGGAATGGAGGGGCCATAGATATCGGCATCCAAAATACCCACCCGGGCACCTTCGGCCGCTAGGGCCAAAGCTAGGTTAACCGCAGTGGTTGACTTACCCACACCGCCCTTACCGGAAGCAACGGCAATCACCTGCTTCACGTTGGGAATAGGGTCAATATTGCCTAGGGCCGAGTAACTGAAAGGCTCAAAGCCAATCTCACACTCCACCTCATCGATGGCATCGAGCTTGGACAATTCATTGGTCAGCGCAATCACAGTGTCGCGATATTGGGTCTGACAAGGATATGGATACAAGATGGTCAGCAACAGCCTTTTACCATCCAAATCCAACTTACGAATACAACCGGCATCGACTAAACCCTGGGCCAGGTATGGATCCTGAAACGCATTGAGAATGGCAAGAACCGGACCGAGCAGATCGTCACTGAGACGATAGTCCTGAGAAGCAGAAGACAAAACGCAATCCCCTTTTGATAAATTTGGCCAAGTGTACCAGATAATGATGCGAATATTAGAGTAGAATTAACCCACTCATGTCAGGTTTTGATGAAAAAGCTGGATTAATCGGTTAGTATCTATGCCATTCTTTCAGGGCCTAGATTTAACAGAGAAAAGATGGCAACTACACAACGTAAAATCCTTGTTACCAGCGCGCTTCCATATGCCAACGGTCCCATTCACTTGGGCCACATGCTCGAGTACATACAGACAGATATCTGGTCCCGCTTCCAAAAACTCCGTGGCCATGAGTGTCATTATATCTGTGCCGATGATGCCCACGGTACACCTATCATGCTCAAGGCTCAGCAGATGGGGATCCAACCCGAAGAGATGATCGCCAAGGTCAATCAAGAGCATCAGCAGGATTTTGCCGAGTTCAATATTGCCTTTGACAATTATCACAGCACCCACAGCGAAGAGAACCGCCAGCTGGCCAGCGAGATCTACCTCAAACTGCGCGATAACGGCTATATCAAGAGCAAGACTATTTCCCAGCTGTTCGATCCGGAAAAGTCCATGTTCCTGCCGGACAGATTCGTCAAGGGCACCTGCCCCAAGTGTAAGTCTGAAGATCAATACGGCGACAACTGTGACGCCTGTGGCGCCACCTACAGCCCAACCGAGCTGATCAATCCGCGCTCGGCGGTATCCGGTGCCACCCCTGTCATGAAAGAGACAGAGCACTTCTTCTTCGATCTGCCCGCCTTTGAAACCATGCTCAAAGAGTGGACCCATTCAGGTTCACTACAGAGTGAAATGGCCAACAAGCTGGATGAATGGTTCGAGCAAGGCCTGCAGCAGTGGGATATCACCCGTGATGCGCCCTACTTTGGCTTTGAGATCCCTGATGCGCCGGGCAAATACTTCTATGTTTGGCTCGATGCGCCTGTGGGCTACATGGGTTCATTCAAGAACCTCTGCGACAAGCGCCCGGAGCTGAACTTTGACGAGTTCTGGAATGCAGACTCAAAGGCCGAGGTGTATCACTTCATCGGCAAAGACATAGTCTATTTCCACAGCCTATTCTGGCCGGCCATGCTCAAAGGCGCCGGCTACCGTCAGCCAAGCAGTGTCTATGCCCACGGCTATGTCACGGTCAACGGCGCCAAAATGTCCAAGTCCAAGGGCACCTTTATCAAGGCGCGTACTTACCTGGATCATCTGGATCCTGAATATCTGCGCTACTACTATGCCGCCAAACTCTCCAGCCGTATTGACGATCTGGACTTGAACCTGGAAGACTTTGCCGCCAGAGTCAACTCAGATCTTGTCGGTAAGCTGGTAAACCTGGCGAGCCGCACCGCCGGCTTTATCGTCAAGCGTTTTGACGCCAAACTGGCCAAAGTAGAAGACAACAGCCTGGCCGAATCCTTCCTGGCCAAACAGGAGCTGATCGCCGAGCTTTATGAAGGTCGCGAATACGGTAAGGCGATGCGTGAAATCATGGCGCTGGCCGATGTCGCCAACGCTTACGTTGCCGATGAAGCTCCTTGGCAATTGGTGAAAAACGAAGAAACCTTGGCCCGCGCCCATCAGGTATGCTCAGTGGCGCTGAATTTGTTCCGTATTCTGGTGACTTATCTTAAGCCGGTACTGCCGCGCTTGGCCGCCGATGTTGAAGCCTTCCTCAAGCTGGAACTCAGCTGGAGCGGCTTGGCAATGGATATGGCCGGTCACCAAATCAACCCATTCAAGCCTATGATGCAACGTATCGAGCTCGATAAGGTGAGCGCCATGGTGGAAGCCTCCAAGGAAAGCCTCCAAGCAACCGAGGATACGCCCAAGGCCAGCGGTCCATTGGCAGATGACCCTATCAGCCCAACCATAGAGTTTGACGACTTTGCCAAGCTGGATCTGCGGATTGCGCTTATCAAGAAGGCCGAGCATGTCCCTGAAGCCAACAAGCTGCTCAAATTACAGCTGGATCTCGGCGGCGAAACCCGTCAGGTCTTTGCCGGTATCAAGTCGGCTTATGCGCCGGAAGATCTCGAAGGCAAACTGACAGTAATGGTGGCCAACCTGGCTCCTCGCAAGATGCGCTTTGGTCTATCTGAAGGCATGGTGCTGGCCGCAGGCCCGGGTGGCAAGGATCTGTGGATCCTTGAGCCCCATGAAGGTGCTCAGCCTGGGATGCGAGTCAAGTAACCCAAGAGCAATCGCCAACTACCGTTGACCCGGTATTGATAAAGGCCTGCCCGAGTACTTCGGTGCAGGCCTTTTCATTTCCCAGAGTGGAATGGTGTCTCTAACAGGCTCTGAGGATCAGGCTGCCGATGGAGTAACCCGCACCAAAAGAGCTCAACAGGCCCAACTCGCCAGGCTTGAAGTCATGGTGATATTTATGGAAGGCGATCACCGAACCGGCCGACGCCGTGTTGGCGTATTGATCCAGTACCACAGGTGCCTTCAAAGGCTCCGGGATTTCACCCAAGAGCTTTTTCACCACAAACTGATTCATATTGATGTTGGCCTGATGTAACCACAGACGCTTGAACTGCTCAGGCGTTATGCCGGATTCCTCGAGCTGCACATCCAGATGTTGATATATCATGGGCAGCAACTCTTTGAATACCTTGCGCCCCTGTTGATGAAACAGCTTATCGGCCGCACCGGAAGTCGAGGGATCACAGCGGTTGAGGAAACCAAAGTTACTGCGGATATTATTCGAGTAGTGGGTAAAGCAGCGGCTGGAGAGGATCTCAAAGGCAGATCCGGAACGGCAATCAACAGCAGACTCCAACACCAGCGCAGTTGCCACATCCCCGAAAATAAAGTGGCTGTCGCGATCCCGATAGTTGACCTGAGCCGAGCAGATCTCTGGGTTAATCACCAACACCCGCCGGGCGCTACCACTCTTGATAGCATTGACCGCAGTGACTAAAGCAAAGGTCGCCGATGAACAGGCCACCTGCATATCAAAGCCGTAACCTTGGGTGCCAAGGGCCTGTTGGATCTCTATTGCCATCGCCGGATAGGCCCGCTGCGTATAAGCGCAGGCAACGATAATCAAATCAATGTCACCCGGCTTGCAATTGGCGCTCTCCAGCGCCTGTTTGGCCGCATGCAAGCCCATTTCGGCCTGCAGGGACAAGCTGTCGCTGGCACGTTCAGGGATCAACGGCATCATGACTTCAGGATCTAAAATCCCCTCTTTGACCATCACAAACCTGTGTTTGATCCCTGAAGCCTTCTCGATAAACTCACTCGATGAGTAATTCAGCGCCGCCACATGGCCAAGATCTATCTGCGCCCGATTTTCGTTATTGAACAGGTCAACATATTGATTGAAGCTGTCCACCAATTCTTGATTGGTAATTCCTTGTGCAGGGGTAAACAGCCCGGTGCCGGAAATGACAATCGCATCCTTCATAGCCTACCTTCTTATTGTTTTTTGAGTCGCCCCGCTTACCCGATAAGGGTTTCCTGTGGGTTAACTCAGATCCATTGCAGTTGAGCTGAAATATGATGTTCGTTATCGCCAGCAATCGCGCCGCAAACAAGCTTTCAGCCGACAAGGAACCAAGCCATTACCGCACTCCCTGCACGATAAAGGCATTCCATCAGCCAAAGCTTAACATCTATTGTCACTAACACCGCAGCCCAGCTTACTTTTTGGTTAAAATCCAGTCAGCAGCTACCCGCCGACCAGCGCATATTGAGCAAAATGGCCACTTGCGGGTCTCGGGTTCCCCCGGCCAGACCTCTAGCATTACAAATAACAGCAAATCCTTTAATAACCAAACGGAATAAAGAAGAACAAAGATTCACTTCTCTTTGATCTCATAGGGATTATGCTTTAGGGATGCAATCAAAGGAGGCCTGCAAGCCATGAGCAAAATTTTCGAAGATAACTCCTATACCATAGGCAATACCCCGTTGGTTCGACTCAACCGAGTCAGCAACGGCAAAGTACTGGCCAAAGTTGAGTCTCGCAACCCCAGTTTCAGCGTAAAATGCCGTATCGGTGCCAACATGATTTGGGATGCAGAAAAGAAGGGCTTGCTGACCAAAGAAAAAGAGCTGATTGAACCCACCTCAGGAAATACGGGCATTGCGCTGGCCTACGTTGCCGCGGCCAGAGGTTATAAGTTAACACTGACCATGCCAAATACCATGAGTCTTGAGCGTCGCAAGTTACTCAAGGCTCTGGGAGCGAACCTGGTACTGACCGATGGTGCCAAAGGCATGAAGGGAGCCATTGATAAGGCGGAGGAGATCCGTCAATCTGCACCGGATAAATATCTGCTACTGCAGCAGTTTGACAACCCCGCCAATCCTGAGATCCACGAAAAAACCACAGGTCCTGAGATCTGGAACGATACCGATGGTCAAATCGATGTATTTGTGGCCGGTGTCGGTACCGGTGGCACCATCACAGGTGTGAGCCGTTATATCAAGAACACTCAAGGCAAAGCCATCACCACAGTTGCCGTTGAGCCAAGCGACTCGCCGGTGATCAGCCAAACTCTGGCAGGCCAACCTTTGCAGCCGGGTCCTCATAAGATCCAGGGCATTGGTGCCGGTTTCATTCCTGGCAATCTGGATCTGGAACAGATAGACAAGGTAGAGCGGGTTGGAAACGATGAAGCCATAGAAATGGCCCATCGTTTGATGAAAGAGGAAGGCATTCTGGTGGGTATCTCTTCCGGTGCCGCCGTCGTTGCCGCTAACCGCATCGCCGCCCTGCCGGAATTCGCCGATAAGAATATCGTTGTTATCCTGCCATCGGCTGCCGAGCGTTATCTGTCATCGGCTCTGTTTGTCGGCCAATTCGGCGATCAGGAAAACGTACAATAAGAGTAAGCTGTAGTTGCCAGCCCCGTCCCATGACGGGGCTTTTTGTTGCCAAGGCTATGCTTCTTTGGATAGCTTCATTTAAATCCACCACAGCTTTGGAGCAACCGCTGCTTTAGAGTAACCAAAGCCAAGAGAATGCAGCTGACCACTATCTGTTATTGTCAAAACAGGCACAGCGGTATCTAGCTCAATGGCGATATCCGATTCGAATTGGCATTAATCCCATATTTGCCTTCTTGATCATAATTTTATACAGCCGGTCTGTACTTGTTTTTGGCTTTGGGCGATAAAGCTCTTTTTGGACCTTTCCCTCGGCTCTCAAGACAATGCCCTTTTTCAGTGAACCCGCCAAGCTCAGTGCCTTTCAGGCCAAATTTGAAGCACAAAAAATCGCCTTCGCTCCCGTCAGCTTTCAAGTTACCCGCTGCCTGCTGCAGTTCGACATCCTCAAACATATAGATGCCGCCGGCGATGAGGGCACCGACCTTGAGACACTCAAAGATAAAACCGGGCTGACAGCATATGCCTTGGGCGTGCTGCTGGATATGGCCCTTTCCATGGGGCTGCTTTGGCATAAGGGAGACAATTACATCCTCGACAAAACAGGCTGGTTTCTGCTGCATGATGATATGGCCGCCACCAACCTCAATTTTATCCACGATATCTGCTACCAAGGTCTGTTTCATCTGCAGCAAGCGCTGGAACAAGGTACGCCTGAAGGCTTAAAGGTCTTCGGTGACTGGCCGACCATCTACCCCGCACTGAGCCAGTTACCAACAGAGGCCAAACACAGCTGGTTCGCCTTCGACCATTATTATTCAGACCATGCCTTTGACAGCCTGATGCCGCGCATATTTGCCAATGGACCGACTCATTTGGTGGATATCGGCGGCAATACCGGCAAATGGGCCTTGAAATGTGCCAGCTACAACACACAGTGCCGGGTAACCATAATGGATCTTGCTCCCCAGCTTGAGCTGGCCGCCGAAGCCGCAAAAGCCGCAGGTTTGAGCGAGCGGATATCCGGCCTGGCGTGCGATCTGCTAACCCCAGACGGCCCCTTCGTAACCGATGGCGACCTCTATTGGATGAGCCAATTCCTCGACTGTTTCAACGAAGCACAAATCCTGGCCATACTGCAGGCTTGTGCCAAAGCCATGCCAACGACAGCCGAACTCTGCATTCTGGAAACCTTCTGGGACAGGCAGCCCAATGCCGCCTCCGCCTATTGTGTCAATGCCACCTCGCTCTACTTCACCGCCATGGCCAACGGCAACAGTCGTATGTATCACTCCAAGGTACTACTGAAACTACTGCAACAGGCCGGTTTCTACGTCGATGAAGATATCGATGACATAGGGCTTGGGCATACACTGCTACGCTGCAAACTTAAATAAATTTGAATCTTTGGATAACTTAATTCCAATTTTATTAATCAAAGGCCGATTTTAGACTAGGAGCATCAAATAGGAATCTAGAGGTCACAGCATGAAACTTGTAGCCACTACCACTGAAGAACTCAGCACTCGCGAGTCCAAGTTCAGTAAAGCCGCCTTCAGGCGACTGCCAAGCCCGCTGGCAGGATTAGCGCTGGCCATCGCCAGCCTGGGCTGGGCATGGGAAAGCGTGTCAGCGGAATTTCCCGGCCTGGCATTGGGCGCGGCGGTTGCCGGTGTATTACTGTTACTGTTGACGGTCAAGTTCATTCTGCATCCTGAATTACTGAATGAAGAACTGCGCCACCCTGTGGTCGGCAGTGTGCTGCCCACCTTTGCCATGGCACTGATGGTGATCTCCAAAGCCGTTGGGGTCCATCTTCCTTTGTGTGGCTTTCTGATCTGGTTGACGGCTATCGCCATTCATTGCTGTTTGCTGGCGGCCTTTGTGCTGCATAGAGCAATGGACTTCAACCTGGAGCATATGGTGCCCAGTTGGTTCGTGCCCCCTATCGGCATGGTGGTGGCAGCCGTGACCTTTCCCGGCGCCGAAGCCGGCGAGGTAGGCGCTCAAATCGCTCACATAATTCTGATGTTCGGCCTGGTGAGTTACTTGGTGATGCTGCCTGTGATGCTGTATCGCTTAATCTTCTGTAATCCGGTCGCGGATGCCGCCAAGCCTACCATAGCGATTCTGGCAGCACCGGCCAGCCTGTCTCTGGCCGGCTATTTGACCCTGACTCCCGAGCCAGAGCTTTGGTTGGTTGCTCTATTGCTGAGCCTGGCCCTGCTGATGACCCTGGTCATCTATCTGGCCTTCCTGCACTTGCTGCGACTGCCATTCAGCCCAGGGTTTGCTGCCTACACCTTCCCGATGGTGATAGGAGCCACAGCGCTACTGAAAACAGCCGCTTGGTGCAACAGCCAACCCATGCTGCAATCGCTGAACAAGCCATTGATGTTACTGGGTAATATTGAGCTGGTGATAGCCAGTGCCATTGTCGGCTACGTTGCGGTCAGCTACTTAAGACATTACCGCCCCTGGTCTAGTGAAAACTAAGCTCATCCCTTGGCTGCAAAAGCGTGATACGCATCACGCTTTTGCAATTTATCGGCTGTGGAATAAAAAATATTAAAACCTGTTTCATCTCCTCAAAAAATTAAAAAATACTTCCGCCAACCCATCAATCAAACATAAAAGTCACAAAAAGCTTTTCATCCAATACACAATTAAAGAATATTTCACCGATTAATATGATTAATTAATCGCCTCGCTCAATAAAAACAAGAAATATACGGCATACGTTATTTTTTTTGATAATAAAATGAAATAAATAAGTTTATTATAAATTTAATTACATCTGTATTATTCATGTTGCACTTTTTATTTCGCCGAGGTTATATTCCCGATACATCCGGAAACATTATTTAATTAATTCGGATAAGAAAAACAAAAAGCACACATAAGTATCAGGGAGAAAGAAATGCAAGCTAATTCTAAATTAGCCAAAGCAATTAATTTTGCGCTAATTGGCGGTACAGCAATAAGTGTTCTGTCCATCCCCACTGTTCAGGCCGAAGATGATGGCGCAAAAGTAGAACGCATTGAAGTTACAGGTTCACGTATTAAACGCACCGACATGGAAACGGCAACGCCGGTAACGGTAATGAGTGCCGATGATATGGCCAAACAAGGTTTCACCAGCGTTCAAGACGCGTTGGAAAGCCTGACCTCAACAACCAGTGCCATGACGACTCAAGCCGTACATGGGTTTACCCCAGCAGCCTCGTCCATCAGCCTTAGAGGTGCAGGTGCAAGCCGCACTCTGACACTGATCAATGGCAAACGCCTTAATCAATATCCTAAGCCTGCCGGGGGCACAGATAACTTCGTTGATACTGCTAACCTACCAATGGAAGCGGTTGCACGCATTGAAGTATTACAGTCTGGTGGTTCAGCAATTTATGGTGCCGATGCTGTTGGTGGTGTGGTTAACATTATTCTCAAAAGGGACTTCGAAGGTATCGCCCTGAAATATCGTCATGGCGATACAACCAATGGAGGCGGTGCCAGTGACCGTATCGCACTGTCATTAGGGGCATCCAGCGACCGCGGTAATATTTCTACCTTTATTGAATTCACAGATACTGAACAATTAAAGGCAACTGACAGAGATAACTTTGGCCTACATACAGACAAAGTGCCTTACAGTGAATTTTCAGCATACAGTTCTTACGGAGCAAGGATTAAAGGTCCTGATGGCAGTCCTGCTGTCGGTAGTCTGCCTATGGAGCGTTGTGTCGCAGAAGGTTTTTTATGGAATAACGGCACTTGTGGCTTCGATCGTTCACAATGGCGTGATCTGGCACCAGAGAGCAATCGTTTTATCAGCTCCACCAACTTCAATTATGAATTGTCTGACAATTTGACCTTTGTTGGACGCCTCGACTTTGCGCAAGCCAAATCTACAACCCGCGTAGAGCCCATGGCCACAGACAACTTTAACGTCAAAGTTGCCGGTGATACTTTGACTCTCACTACAGATATGGACGCCAACCTGAGCAAAACGTTCAATAAGGCGAGCGGTCTTGGGGGCGACTTCGCTAACGCAACAGACGGCGACTATACCTATATACGTCGTTTGCATGAATTTGGCCACCGTGCAGGAGAGACCAACACTCGTAACTATTTCTTCACCGCAGGCCTCGAAGGCATGTTGGCCGACACTTACACTTGGGATGCCTCTGTCAACTATGGTCGTACCAATGTGGATGTCTATAGCAGTGGCCTTGCCAGTGTTGCCAATATGTACAATTACATAGCTCAGGGCAAAGATGGTGTTTCTTTGTTGGCGCCTATAGCGGCGGCGGATGTTAAAAACATTAGCTATTCACCTTTCGAGCGCGCTCAATCGACCCAGAAAAACGTTCAAGCCAATATTTCCGGCCCAGCATTTGAACTGCCAGCCGGCGATGCCGAGTTTGCCTTTGGTGCCGAATGGACCAAACAGGATTACGAAACAGAATCGGATTCAGAATCCGCTAAAGGTAATATCCTCAGCCGAGGCGGTTCGTCAGGTGCAGGTGAACGCTCATTTTGGGCAACTTATGCCGAACTTCGGATACCTGTAACAGAACAACTGGTCGTTGATGCCGCCGTACGTTATGACAGATACGATGACTTTGGCGGAAACGTGTCTCCCCAGTTGACCATAGAGTATCGTCCTATCGATGAGTTGCTGCTGCGCGGCGCCATAGGTAAAGTATTCCGAGCCCCAGACATGCACAGAGTATATGGTGATGCCACCAAGGGCTACGCCACTGTCATAGACTTCAAACAATGTCAGGCATTGGGCGGAATACCGGGTGAAGCCTACGAAAACGATCCAACCCTGAATGAAGTCTGTAAAGAACTCAGTATCGACAGCACCACCGGAGCCAATAAAAACCTGAAAGCCGAAGAAGGCTACACGGCTAACATAGGCGCAGTATATGGCGGTGATGCCCTGAACGCCTCTTTGGATATCTGGGAATGGAAACTGGACGACATGGTAAGTGATATCGGTCCAGACAAAGCCGCTCGTGAATATGATACATACGCCGATATGATCACCCGTAACGACGTGGGCACTATCACTCATATCAACGCAGTAGCGCAAAACCTGGCGTTCCAAAAAGTTCGAGGCATAGATCTTACCGCCGGTTATGGTTGGGATCTGAACGAATTTGGTGAACTTAAGCTGAATTTCAACGGAACCTATATCCTGTTGTCAGAAGGTCAAACCGATCCGACTGCTGAAGTTGATGACGATCTGGATGATGGCGGTATGCCACGTTACCGTGCCAACCTAGTACTGGGTTGGTATATAGAAGACTTCGAAGCAACGCTGGGAGCCTACCATACCGCCCGTATGCATGGCCTGCAGTACAAATCATTCAAACGGTCAGCCATCAAAAACGGCGAGCTATTTGATGAAAATGCTCATGAAGTCGCCTCTCAAACACGTTGGAATTTAACTGCCGCCTACAACATCAGCGACAGCATTAAACTCACCGCAGGTGTGGTCAACCTGTTTGATGCGGGTCCTAACTTTGACCCAACTTATACTACATGGCCTCACTACCCACGTTCCATATATAATGCCCGTGGACGTGAATGGTTTGTCGAAGCTGAAGTCAAATTCTAACCCTTCAGCTTTCTTGAAAACGGCACCTTGAGTGCCGTTTTTTTATGTAACCAAGGTTTCGAAAGTCTCTTGTTATCTCTCTTAAACTGCAACACAACAGACAATCCCTTCAGGCAATGAATTCTGCCATTAAAAAATAATTCGTTGACCATACTAAAACCTACATTGCAATAACCACTTTGATGACGTTACCTCAACCACAAACCGAATAGCACACCCTAAAAATAACGATTCCGAACATCATAAATAGCAACAACTTGTTAGCAATTTGTTTTTAATTTGAAACAATTTAACGCAACAAAAGTTATTATTTAGCTTAAAAATGTTTGTTTACACCTTTATTACAATAAAAAACAACCAAACAGCATTTAACTACTTGTATTATTTGTTTCCTGATGGTTACATTTTGTCGCCAATGACTCACATTCGGCACAAATAAATACAAAAAGACAAAATGAATATCATAAAAGGATATAAATGATGAATCTTAGTGTCAGCAAAGCTGTGCGCTTCGCCCTATTCGGCGGTGCGGCAGCCGCCACTCTTAGCCTACCTGCAGTCCAAGCCAACGAAAATGAACAACAACTGGAGCGCATCGAAGTTACCGGCTCGCGCATCAAGCGTACCGACATGGAATCGGCACTGCCGGTGACGGTAATGAGTTCTGAAGACATAGCCAAAACCGGCCTGACAGATGTTTCTGCGGTACTGGCACAAATGCCATACAACACGGCGGGTAGCTTTATCAGTGACGCAGGTAGTTCTGCCAGTAACCATGCCAGCTCAGGCATGCGAGGCCTGGGTTCAAACCGTACCCTGACCCTGATCAATGGTCGCCGGATTGCACCATCAGCCACCTTCGGTGCCGATGCAACCAACCTTAACCTGATCCCCATGGACGCCATCGAGCGTATTGAAATTCTTCGTGACGGCGCTTCAGCCATTTATGGTTCCGATGCCATTGGCGGTGTAATCAACATCATTTTGAAGAAGAACTATGACGGCCTCGGTTTCGATCTAAAATTCGCCAACCCGACTCAGGGTGGCCGCGATGAAATGTCGGCATCGATGACCTTTGGTAACACCAGCGACAAGAGCAGCAGTCTGGTTATCATAGAGCACAAGAAGTTTGATCCTCTCAAAGGCGGCCAGCGTGAACACCTCACCGCTAACTGGGATGAAGCTTATGGTCGCAGCTCTCTGTATGCACCGGAAGGCACCTGGCGCCCAGTAGCCGCTCGCCCAGGCAAAAAGGACGATGGAACCTTTGAAACCCCGAGCTACACTGGTGACTATGTCCCAGGTAAAGACTGCCCCGCCGATCAAATCGTTCAGAGTAAAGATGGTCCACGTTGTGGCTACAGCATGTTTGATGGTACCGATTACCTGCCGGATCAGACCAAAGACTCCTTGTTCAGCAACCTGACTTACAAGATCACCGATAATCTGGAGTGGTTCGGTCAGGCGATTGTGATGCGTGACAAGTCCACCACTTCCTCTACCGCACTGTGGACCCCCAACCTGTTTATAGCAGCCGACAACCCACTGAACCCAACTTATGGCACAGCCGGTGCAACTGAAGTACAGGCTTACCACCGTCTGACAGGCGTGGCCGATCGCAGCACGACGTTCAAGTCCGATGTTGTTGACGTGGTGACAGGGCTGAACCTGGAGCTGGATGCCGGTTCACTGAACTGGTACGTACAATATTCAGATCAGCAGGTGGATATAAGCACAGACTCTTATGTGTTTGAAGACAACCTGCAGCAAGCCGTCGATGCCGGGCTTTATAACCCATTTGTTCTGGGCGGTAATGCCACTCAGGCAACCCTGGACAGCTTCCTGCACACAGCCACCCGTCAGGCAGATTCCAAGACCACAGCGACTGCCATTTCCTGGGCAGCCCTGGCACCTATTGCCCTGCCAGGCGGTGACATAGGTTATGCCGTAGGCGCCGAGTACCAGAAGATGGAATTCAGCGATCGCCGCGATGCGCAGCAAGCTGCCGGCAAAGTACTGGGTACTTACGGTGGCGACTCCGCCGGTGAGCGTAACTACAAGGCAGCCTTCGTTGAGTTGGAACTGCCGGTCACCGACGATCTGAACGTTAAACTGGCCAGCCGTTATGACCAATACAGCCTGCCGGATGAAGGCCAGCTGTCCAGCTCTATCAACCTGCGTTATCAGTTGTTGGATAACCTGGTCCTGCGCGCGTCTTACGGCCAGGGCTTCCGCGCTCCATCACTGGATGATCTGCTGGGCGAAGCTGCTACCAGTTATGACCGAGTGATCGACACCAAAGGCTGTCAAATGCTGCCGGCTGACCAACGCGAAGGCGCCGATGTGTGTGAGTCAACTCAGTATCTGCGCAAGAGCTCAGGTAATCCGGAGCTGAAACCTGAAGAGTCTGATCAGTATGCCTTCGGTGCTGTGTGGAACATCACAGATGATATCTCTCTGGTTGTGGACTACTACAACATTGAGATCAGCAACCAGGTCAGCTATGTCGGTGCCCAGACTATCCTGGATCTGGAAGCCACTACAGGTCTCGGTGCCTACGATCCTAAATATGTCTATGTGAAGCGAGATACCGACGGCAAGATTGAAGAGATTGGCGCCGGTTACATCAACATGGACGGGGTGCAAACCTCGGGTCTGGACGTCTCTTTCAGCTCGCGCTTCGAGCTGGGTAACTACGGCAGTCTGAAGTTTGCCCTGGACGGCACCTATGCACTGGAGTATACAGAGCAAGCCAGTCCGGTCGACCCACGTTACGACGTGCTGGGTACCAAGGGATATCCTGAGCTGCGTTTCAACTCCACCTTTAGCTATGAGTACGATGCCTTCAGCGCCTCGCTGATCGCCAAGTACATCGACTCCTATGCCGGTGAAACACCACAGCAGCAAGCTGCCAACATCGACAAGCAGGACTTTGGTTCCTTCACCACTTGGGATCTGGCCATGAACTATGACTTTGACCAGTTCGGTAAAGTCACGGTCGGTGCCCGTAACCTGTTCGATGCCATGCCTACGGTTAACTATGAGCTGTCCTACCCAGGTTATGACGCCGATACCCACAACATTATCGGCCGCGTAGTCTACGCGGGTTATCAGATCCGTTTCTGATAAGCTCCTTAATAGCCAAAAGCGCAGTCAATGACTGCGCTTTTTTTGTTTCATCCGCTACTCAACAATCAAGCATAGCTCTTTACTCTGCCTTATCCGGCGCTACCGCCAAAACTTCCCGCGCCATCAACCATGCCTGGCAGCCCAACATGGCCAAGAGTGAAACCAGCAAGGCCGGGACCACAGGGTGAATATGAAATGGTAAAGGCAAGGCCTGCCATTGCAGCATTCCATAACTCAGCAATCCGGAAATCATCGCGGCAAATACGGCGTTGCCAGTCAATGAAGGCCAGAATACCGCCGCCAATATCGGCCAGAGAAACACCGCCTGCAGCGCGCCGAAAGCCGCCAGATTGAGCCAGACTATCATGGCCGGAGGCTCCAGCGCCCAGTAGCAGGCGAGCGCAGCAATCATCAACATGGCGATGCGACTCAAACGCAGCTGGCTTTGCGCCGAGGTTTGTGGCCTGACTTTAACCCAAGCATCCCGTACCAGACTGACCGCCGCCTGCAGCAACATAGAGTCCACCGACGACATCACGGCGGCAATGGGCGCCGCCAGCAGCACCCCGGCCAAAAGTGGCGAAAACAGTCCGGAGATCAAAGTTGGCATGATCTCATCCGGTACCTGCAAATCGGGATAAAGCGCCCGCCCCATCAATCCAATGAGATGCGGTAACAGTGTCATCAAGACACTGATAAGGGTGCCCCAAACAATACCTTTCTTGAGCGCCTGGGTATTTTTAACCGCCAGCAAACGCACCACAGTATGTGGCAGCCCAAGCGTGCCAAAACAGATAAGCACCCAAAACGACAGCATCATGGGCCAGCCCAGTTGCCCTTCATTGCCATGGGGCTGCAACAAGGCCGGATCTTCACTGGCCACCTTGGACATCAACTCTGTCATCCCCCCATGGTCAAGCAGGGTGAAAAACAGCAGCAAGAGCCCCAGCAGCATCACTATCCCCTGAAAGGCATCAGTGATGGTCACCGCCCGAAAACCACCGCTCAGGGTGTAAGCCAACACAGTCACCACAAACAGAGCCAGCCCCAGGCTGTAGTCGATACCGCTGACCCCGGCAAACAACCTGGCGCCACCGATAAACTGCACCGTAATCATGGCGACAAATCCAAGCACCAAGGAGCCCAGCGCCAACATGCTGACCCCTTTATGCTCAAAGCGAGCATCCAACCACTCAATCAAAGTGGCGTAAGGCGCCTTGGCCGCGAGAATTTTCGGCCCCAACACTCCCAGGGTCAGCATGGCAACCGGCACCTGGATCAAGGCTAGCCACACCCAGCCCAAACCTATCTTGTAAGCGGCGCCCGGACCACCGATAAAAGAGCTGGCGCTGGTATAGGTGGCCACCAGCGTCAAGGCCAACATGGGGCCATTGAGAAAACGGCCACCGATAAAAAAGCGCGCCGCCTTATCCTGATAGAGGCTGGCCTTGTCTTGTCTGGCGGCAATAAAGCGGGTCAACACCAGGCTGAGCAACAGATAAACCAATACGGGGATAAGGGTGGTCACTCTTTATGCCCTCCCCGGCCAAACAGGTAGAAGAGCCCCAGAATGAAACATAATGGAGTCAGAATACAGGACAGCCAAAACCATAAAGGCAGGCCGTAATAATCAGCGTGTGCTCCCCAGATCCCCATATCGGTCAAGAGGGGCCCCAGAGCCCAAAACAGGGCATAAATGAGGGTAAGTATGATGGCCAGACGTGCCATGGATGGCATAACGGCCTCCTTGGATAGCCCCTTGAATTGGAGCGTGACAACAAAAAGAAAGCGTTGATTCTAATCAACTCTTTGTCTCGGTGCCAAGCTGCAAATTGAGTTATTCCCAGGTTACCGGATAGTGTTCGTTTAACCTTTTGGCTTCATGCATCGTAAATGATGACCGACTTCACAAGCTAAAGACTGTTCATAAATAGCTCACACCGCCAGCAACAACATGATGAATCGCACATAAGCAGATATAATGCGACCCACATCACTGAGCAATTGAATAAAATATCCCCTCACTCAACCCTAGTCCCTGACGCCAATGGCTTACAATTGTTAACCTGCTCGCAAAATTTAGCTTTCGCTGTTCAGTTAGCAGCGATAACAGATGCCGAGAAGACAGCTCTGTGTTAATATTTTCATGGTAAATTGGTAAGACCAATTTTGATGTTGTACGGTAAAAAGCGGGCAAGTTCGGCTGTTCTTCCGATAATTGAGGGTATAAGACAGAGCCCAATAAACAACTTACCCAAGAGGCCGCGAGCAACAGCACAGACTGGTTTTTTATAACGTGTTAAAAGCTATGCTGTGGTTAAAAGAAGAGTATTTTTCCCGTATAACGGCTGGTACAACTAAATAGACTGAGAATGTCAGCATATTGTTTTATAAGAAAGCGAGAGGAATAACGATAGACAAGCTGAGAAATGTAGTTTAATTACGCGATTAGATGAGAAACAACCGCTAAATTGATCTAAATCACGTAATTTAATTACATCGCATTTATAGTTAACGAATGCAGTGGTCATTGAATAGCCCTGCAGAAACTATCAATGTAATTCATACCTAAACCGGTGGCCTGCCACCAAATGAGCGAGAGAAGGCAATGATGAATAACACTCCTAGCCCATTTGATGCATCAACCCCTGCCCAAACTGCGCAGAAGGTCGAGGATGCGGCCGTCGTCAAAATTGGTCGCGACACTCAATCGACTCTGCTGTTGGCCATGACTGCGGGGGTATTTATCGGCCTCGCCTTCATCTTCTATGTCGTCGCCACTGCCGGTGGCAGTGCCCTTCCCTACGGTCTCAACAAACTCATCGGTGGTCTGTGCTTCAGCCTCGGCTTAATGTTGGTGGTAGTACTGGGCGGCGAACTCTTCACTTCCACTGTTTTAACCATTACCGCCAGAGCCAGTAAACGGGTTACCACCAAGGCCTTACTGCGTAACTGGGGGTTGGTCTATTTAGGTAACTTTATCGGTGCCATGATCTTGGTTGGCCTGATGATTGCCGCCAAACACTATGATGCAGGCCACGGTTTGATAGGCCTTGGCTATATGAAAACCGCCCAGGCCAAACTGCACCATGACTTTATCCAGGCTATCGCCCTCGGGATCATGTGTAACATCATGGTATGCCTCGCAGTATGGATGGCCTATGCCGGTCGCTCAGTCACAGACAAATTGCTGGCCGTGGTATTACCGGTTGCCATGTTTGTCGCCGCGGGTTTTGAACACTGTATCGCCAACATGTTTCTTATTCCTATGGCTATTATTAGTAAAAACCTGGCAAGCACTGAATTTTGGACAAACGCCGGAGTAAGCCCCGAGCAGTTTGCCGATCTCACATGGAGCCAATTCGTGTTCCATAATCTGGTTCCCGTCACTCTGGGTAATATCGTGGGGGGAGCTTTATTTGTAGGGTTGACTTACTGGTTTGTATATCGCCGTCCCTTGCTGGCCAAGCAAGGCAGCGAAACCAGCAAGTAACTTTATCTCAACTAGAAGGTATGAGTACTATGACCGAGAAAACTGAGCTGTTTGCAAACGCGTGGGAAGGCTTTGTTCCCGGCGATTGGAAGACCGAAGTCAATGTACGTGACTTTATCCAGAAGAACTACACCCCCTATGAAGGTGATGAGTCTTTCCTGGCTGGCCCCACCACTGCGACCACAGCCCTGTGGGACAAAGTCATGGAAGGCATCAAGCAGGAAAACCGCACCCATGCTCCGGTCGACTTTGATACAGACAAAGTCTCTACCATAGATTCCCATGATGCCGGCTACATCAATCAGGAACTGGAAACCATTGTTGGTTTGCAGACCGATGCGCCACTCAAACGCGCCATGCTACCCAACGGTGGTATCCGCATGGTTGAAGGCTCCTGCGCCGCCTATAATCGCGAACTGGATCCTGAAATCAAATATGTCTACTCCGAACTGCGTAAGACCCACAACCAGGGCGTGTTCGATGTGTACACTCCTGAAATCCTCGCTTGCCGTAAGTCAGGTGTACTGACAGGTTTGCCCGATGCCTACGGTCGTGGCCGTATCATTGGTGACTACCGTCGCGTAGCCCTCTACGGTATCGACTACCTGATGAAAGACAAGGTTGCCCAGTTCACTTCACTGCAAGCTCAAATGGAAGCCGGTGAAGATCTGAGCAACGTTATCCAGTTGCGTGAAGAGATTGCCGAGCAGCACAGAGCGCTGGGCAAGATGAAGAAGATGGCAGCCAAATACGGTTATGACATCTCCGGCCCAGCCAAAAACGCCAAAGAAGCCATCCAGTGGACCTACTTCGGCTATCTGGCCGCCGTGAAGAGCCAAAACGGCGCCGCCATGTCTCTGGGCCGTACTTCAACCTTCATCGACGTTTATATCGAACGCGATCTGAAAAACGGCGTGCTCACCGAAGAGCAGGCTCAGGAAATGATCGACCATTTCGTGATGAAACTGCGTATGGTGCGCTTCCTGCGTACTCCTGAATACGATGAGCTGTTCTCCGGCGACCCAATTTGGGCTACCGAATCTATCGGTGGTATGGGTCTGGACGGTCGTCCACTGGTGAGCAAGACTAGCTTCCGCTTCCTGCACACCCTGTACAACATGGGCCCAAGCCCAGAGCCAAACATCACTGTGCTTTGGTCTGAGCAGCTGCCTCAGCCATTCAAAAAATACTGCGCCAAAGTGTCTATCGACACCAGCTCTATCCAGTATGAAAACGATGACCTGATGCGCCCTGACTTCGAGTCTGATGACTACGCCATCGCCTGCTGCGTGAGCCCCATGGTTGTAGGCAAGCACATGCAGTTCTTCGGTGCCCGTGCCAACCTGGCCAAGACCATGCTGTACGCCATCAACGGCGGTGTGGATGAAAAGCTGAAAATTCAGGTTGCTCCCAAGGCAGATCCTATCACAGACGAAGTGCTCAACTATGATGACGTCATGAGCCGCCTCGACGGTCTGATGGATTGGTTGGCAACTCAGTATGTCACTGCGCTGAACACCATCCACTACATGCACGACAAGTACTCTTACGAAGCCGCGCTGATGGCGCTGCACGACAGAGACGTACGTCGTACCATGGCCTGTGGTATCGCCGGTCTGTCTATTGCTGCCGACTCCCTGTCTGCCATCAAGTATGCCAAGGTGAAACCGGTTCGCGATGAAAATGGTATTGCCGTAGACTTCGAAATCGAGGGTGATTATCCCAAGTTCGGTAACAACGACGCCCGTGTTGATGACATCGCCTGTATGCTGGTCGAAGGCTTTATGGCCAAGATCCGTGACAAGAAGATGTACCGCAACGCCATCCCAACCCAGTCAATCCTGACCATTACTTCCAACGTGGTGTATGGTAAGAAGACAGGTAACACTCCGGATGGTCGCCGCGCCGGTGCACCATTTGCCCCGGGTGCCAACCCAATGCACGGCCGTGACGAAAAAGGCGCTATCGCTTCACTGACCTCAGTGGCCAAGCTGCCCTTCGCTCACGCTCAGGACGGTATCTCTTACACCTTCTCCATTGTGCCTAACGCACTGGGTAAAGATGAAGATGCCCGCCGCACCAACCTGGCCGCGCTGATGGACGGATACTTCTCCCACAAGCCGGGCCATGAAGGTGGTCAGCACCTGAACGTCAACGTGATGAACCGTGAAATGCTGGAAGATGCTGTCGTCAACCCTGACAAGTATCCACAGCTGACCATACGTGTATCAGGCTACGCAGTGCGCTTCAACTCACTGACCCCTGAGCAGCAGCAAGACGTGATTACCCGTACTTTCACCAAAGCACTGTAATTCACGTTTGAAACCAGGCTGCAGCGGCCGCCGCTGCAGCCATTCCAAGGAGAGCACATGACAGTAAAAGGACGGATCCACTCGGTGGAATCCTTTGGCACAGTAGATGGCCCCGGCATTCGCTTTATCGCCTTTATGCAAGGTTGCCTGATGCGTTGTAAATACTGTCACAATCGCGACACCTGGGATCTGGATGGCGGCAAAGAAGTAACGGTCGCGGAGCTGATGGAACAGATAGTCAGCTACCGACCTTTTTTGGAAGCCAGCGGTGGTGGTGTGACCGCCAGCGGTGGTGAAGCCGTGTTACAGGCAGAATTCGTTGCCGAGCTATTCAAGGCCTGTAAGGCCGAAGGCATACACACCTGTCTGGATACCAATGGCTTTGTTCGTAAATACACCGAAGTGATCGACCAGTTGCTGGACAACACAGATCTGGTACTGCTGGACATCAAACAGATGGATGATGCCAAGCACATAGATCTCACCAAGGTCAGCAATCAGCGAACATTGCAGTTTGCCGAGTATCTGGCCAAACGAGGCCAAAAAACTTGGATCCGTTATGTGGTCGTCGGCGGTTATACAGATGACGAAGCTTCGGCCGAAAAGCTGGCAGAGTTCATCAAACCAATGACCAATGTGGAAAAAGTGGAGTTACTGCCCTACCACGAACTGGGTAAACACAAGTGGGAAGCCATGGGCGAGCGCTACGAACTCGACGGCGTGTCGCCGCCGAATCGCGAAACCATGGAGCGAATAAAGACTATATTTATTCAAAGAGGGATCAATGCCGGTTACTGAACGTTAGAGTTCTTCCCAAAAACCGGCATCGAGACGCTCAAAGGCCAACTTCAGGATCTGTGCCATATCCATATAACTGGCCTTGGCGCCTAGTGGACGGCTACTGACTCCAAGTCCGGAAAGTTTGGCATTGAGCTGATTGCCCCAATCGAGCAAGGACAGCGGCAAGGGATGGCGAGCACGCCAACCGAGCCACAGATAGCCCTGCAATGGCAGGCTGAGAAAGAATAGAAAAATGGCTATGGCCTGGGGCAAAAAGTCCCAACCATAGACATAGATTTGCGCAGCAGCAGAGACCATGGCCAATGCCGGCATCAGTTGCAGCGCTAACCGAGTAGCGCGAATAACGCGAAACTCAGGAAAAAAGTAACCCAGTTGTCTGACCATGGGCCAGGTCTTCATATAACGACGACCTTCCCTCACGGTTTTGAGAAAGTTAAGGCTCAATCAAGGCACCTGAACAACAAGCATAATATTGCTTTTACCTTAGCACAGTTCCCTATTCGGCCCCAACAACGGCTTGACGGCAGGAACGCAGTGAAACAGGTTACAGGCGAGTCCAGTTCACCCGTAACTTATTAATTAAAAACGGCGAAAGGTTTTTAACATGTCTAAAAAACTGGTATTGGTTCTAAATTGCGGCAGTTCTTCTTTGAAATTTGCAGTCATGGATGCACTCACAGGCGATGATCAGATCTCTGGTCTGGCCGAGTGCTTTGGCTTGGAAAACTCCCGCATCAAATGGAAACACAATGGCGAAAAGCATGAAGCCACACTGGGCGCATTCACCGCGCACCGTGAAGCCGTGGAGTTTATTGTAAACCAGATTTTGGCTCCCCTGCCCGAACTGGCATCACAAATCTTGGCGGTGGGTCACCGAATCGTGCACGGTGGTGAAAAGTTCACCCACTCGGTAATCATTGACGATCAGGTGATCAAAGGTATCGAAGATTGTGCCTCGCTGGCACCATTGCACAACCCTGCGCACCTGATAGGTATTCGCGCCGCCATGGCCTCGTTCCCAAGCTTGCCTCAGGTTGCCGTGTTTGACACCGCCTTCCACCAGAGCATGCCTGAGCGCGCCTTTGTCTACGCCCTGCCCTATAAGCTTTACCGTGAGCATGGCATTCGTCGTTACGGCATGCATGGCACCAGCCACCTGTTTGTCAGCCGCGAAGCAGCCAAGGTATTGGGCAAAGAATTGGCCGACACTAATGTGATCTGTGCTCATCTGGGCAACGGTGCATCCGTCACCGCTGTAAAAGGTGGCAAGAGCGTAGACACCTCCATGGGCCTGACACCACTGGAAGGTTTGGTGATGGGTACTCGCTGTGGCGATATCGACCCCTCCATCATCTATCATCTGGTACACCAGTTGGGCTACACCCTGGAAGAGGTCAACAACCTGCTGAACAAGCAAAGTGGCCTGTTGGGGATCAGTGAACTGACCAATGATTGCCGTGGTATCGAGGAAGGATATGCCGAAGGTCACAAAGGTGCGACACTGGCACTGGAAATCTTCTGCTATCGTCTGGCAAAATACATCGCCTCCTACACTGTGCCATTGGGCCGTCTGGATGCCGTAGTCTTTACCGGCGGCATAGGTGAAAACTCCGACATTATCCGTAAGAAAGTGCTGGAACTATTGTCCATCTTCAACTTCCAGATCGATGATGAACGCAACCTGGCCGCCCGTTTCGGCAATGGCGGTATCATCACTAAAGATGAAGGCACTCTGGCCATGGTCATTCCCACCAATGAAGAGTGGGTCATCGCCGAAGACGCTATTAGTTTGATAGAAGAATAATATGACCAAACAGCCGCCAGCTTAACCTGGCGGCTTTCATGTTTTTGACTTTATAAGATTTACCGGAAAACCATCGACTCCGAAGAGGTTTTTATGTCCCGTAACATTATGTTGATCCCCATAGGCACAGGCGTCGGCCTGACGTCTATCAGCCTGGGGATGGTTCGCGCATTGGAACGCCACGGCGTTAAAGTGCAGTTCTTTAAACCCATTTCCCAATTGCGCCCGCAGGACCACGGCCCTGAGCGCTCAACCACCATTCTCAGCAAGTCCCCCACGGTCAACCCGCTGGAACCGTTTGAAATGGCCCACGCAGAAGCCTTGATCCGCGCCGATCAGACAGATGTACTGATGGAGCAAATCATCGCCCGCGCCAGTGAAATTGCCGATAACACCGAAACCCTGATCATCGAGGGTTTGGTGCACACCCGCAGCCATCCCTTTGCCGATGATGTTAACTATGCCATCGCCAAAGCGCTGGACGCCGATGTGATTTTTGTCGCGACCCCCGGCAACGATAGCCCAACCGGGCTGATGAACCGTCTCGAAATCGCCTTCAACTCCTGGGGCGGCAACAAGAACAAGCGTCTCATTGGCACTATCATCAACAAGATTGGTGCGCCGGTGGACGATGAAGGTCGTGCCCGTCCGGATCTGTCTGAAGTATTCGATCACCAATATGTACAACGCACTGATACCGCAGGCATGTTCCAGTTGCCGGGTAAGAGCCCATTGAGGATCCTCGGCAGTGTGCCTTATAACCTGGATCTGGTGTCCCCTCGGGCATCCGACCTGGCCAAGCACCTGCGTGCCCGGATCATCAATGCCGGTGAGATGAACACTCGCCGTTTGCGCAAGGTAACCTTCTGTGCCCGCTCTATTCCCAACATGGTGCAGCACATCAAGGCAGACTCGCTACTGGTGACTTCGGGTGACCGTTCCGACGTTATCGTTTCGGCCTGTCTGGCGGCGATGAACGGCGTCAAGATTGGTGCCTTGCTGCTAAGCGGCGGTTATGAACCAGAGCCCGAGATCATGGCTCTGTGTGAACAGGCCTTTGAAACCGGCCTGCCTGTGTTCCTTATCGACACCAATACCTGGCAGACCTCACTCAATATTCAACGCTTTGACCACGAAGTACCTGTGGACGATGCAGTGCGTATTGAACTGGTACAGGAATACGTTGCCGGTCATATTGATCAGAGCTGGATTGAAAGCGTCACCGAAAACTCGCCTCGCGAGCACCGCCTGTCGCCACCGGCTTTCCGCTATAAGCTTACCGAGCTGGCCCGCGCCGCTCACAAGACTGTAGTACTGCCTGAAGGCGATGAGCCACGCACCATCAAGGCTGCCGCCATCTGCGCCGAGCGTGGCATTGCCCGCTGCGTACTACTTGGCAAACGCGATGAAATTCTGCGTATCGCAGCCCAGCAGGACGTTATTCTGGGAGAGGGTGTCGAGATTATCGATCCCGATGAAGTGCGTGAGCGCTATGTCGAGCCTATGCTGGATCTTCGCCGTCACAAGGGCCTGACCGAAGTGGTTGCCCGTGAACAGCTGGAAGACAACATGGTGCTGGGCACCATGATGTTGGCCCAGAATGAAGTGGACGGTATCGTTTCCGGTGCGGTTAACACCACGGCCAACACCATTCGTCCGCCACTGCAGCTGATCAAGACTGCGCCCGGCTCCAGCCTGGTCTCTTCCATCTTCTTCATGCTGATGCCGGATCAGGTGCTGGTATATGGTGACTGCGCCATCAACCCGGATCCCAATGCCGAGCAGTTGGCCGATATCGCTATCCAGTCGGCCGAGTCTGCCAAAGCCTTCGGTATTGAGCCCAGAGTCGCGATGATCAGCTACTCTACCGGTGACTCAGGGACAGGCTCAGATGTGGATAAGGTGCGCGAAGCCACCCGGATTGCCAAAGAGAAGCGTCCGGATCTGGTGATTGACGGCCCACTGCAGTACGACGCTGCGGTAATGCCTAACGTGGCTCGCTCCAAGGCGCCGGACAGCCCGGTTGCCGGTAAGGCGACTGTGTTTGTATTCCCGGATCTCAACACGGGTAACACCACTTATAAGGCCGTTCAACGAAGCGCCGATCTGATCAGCATAGGCCCTATGCTGCAAGGTATGCGTAAGCCGGTGAACGATCTGTCCCGCGGTGCCCTGGTGGATGATATTGTTTACACCATCGCCCTGACTGCCATTCAAGCGACTCAGAACGATTAATAGCCCATCAAATTGGGATTAGAGAAAAACGCCTGTCAAAACAGGCGTTTTTTTATGCCCCAATTAACCGACTGCGGCTTTTATCAACAGCGACTGAACAAAATAACCGCAAACGATCTTTTACAACTGGCGATATTTGAGTGAATTCAAACTCGGAGAGGGATAAATTACCGCGGGAACACTGCAGGCGTCAAAAAATAACCAGCCAATAT
Organism: Shewanella carassii; assembly: GCF_019670705.1. NCBI lineage: Bacteria > Pseudomonadati > Pseudomonadota > Gammaproteobacteria > Alteromonadales > Shewanellaceae > Shewanella > Shewanella carassii. The sequence goes on along the minus strand of NZ_AP024618.1, from coordinate 1,960,061 downwards.
CTGACATGTAATTCAACTAGTTAGAAAGCATCAACTGAGTCTTCAACACACTTGTCCACAGATTCTGTGGATAAGAATGCAGGTACCAGCCTTTCTATATGCCATAGGATCGCCGATCCCGTCAAGCCCAAGGCACCGGCTTGCGATCAGAGTTAAAAAAACTGATACTGTTTGGCACCAATAATCGGAGTCAACACTATGAGATATCTACTTTTTATTTTTCTAATCGGCCTGTTTGGCTGCAGTGATGACCCCAAAGTGACGATAGATACTCCAGAACAAGTCGCCCTGGGATTTTTTCAGGCCATCTACATAGATAAAGATGTCGAGAAGGCCACCCATTATGTCGATGAACCGATGAAAGAGGTACTACGCAGTTACCATATTGCCCCTTCGGTACAACGCTATATGCTCAATTTGCAGATGACAGATGTCACCCTGGAGATTGAAGAGATAGATATCGATTTCTTTCGTAAGTTCACTGATGACGTCACGGTTGTCGTCAAGTTTACCGGCCAAAAAGATGGCCGCCGCTGGATTGATGATAGAACCATTCGCTTGCATAAACGTGGCAAAGGCTGGGTCATAGTCGAAATATTCCCAGAAAACGGCAAGATCAACTCAGGTTCCTTGTAATAATTGTGCACTGACCCACGCAAGGGCCGAAGAGGTTTATCCCTCAAAGCCCGCCGTGCTACACTCACAGCCAATTTTCACTCAGTCTGATTACTATGAAACAACTGCTGGATTTCCTGCCGCTGGTCATCTTCTTCGCCGTTTATAAGTTTTACGATATTTATGTCGCCAGTGGCGCCTTGATAGCCGCAACGGCACTGCAACTCGTGGTGACCTACCTGTTGTACCGCAAGCTTGAAAAAATGCATCTCATCACCTTCGCCATGGTGGCCGTATTCGGCACCCTGACTCTGGTGTTTCACGACGATGCCTTTATCAAATGGAAAGTCACCATAGTCTATGCCCTGTTCGCCTTGGGCCTGGGTGTCAGCCAACTGCTGAATAAGCCTGTACTCAAGGGCATGCTTGGGCAAGAACTCAAGGTCGCCGACAAGATATGGGCCAGAGTCACCTGGTACTGGGTCAGTTTCTTTATTATCTGCGGCCTTATCAATATCTATGTCGCCTTCAGTCTGAGTCAGGAAACCTGGGTCAACTTCAAGGTCTTTGGCCTGACCGCAGTGACGCTGCTGAACACCATAGCAACCGTGGTTTATCTCTTTAAACACATCCCCGAAGAGCAACGCAAGGAACTCAAATAATGTGGTATATGATCTCATCCCAAGATGTTGAAAACAGTCTGGAAAAACGTCTTGCCGCTCGTCCGGCCCATCTGCAGCGCCTGCAACTGCTAGCCGATGAGGGACGATTGATGCTGGCCGGTCCACATCCCGCCGTGGACAGTGAAAACCCGGGGGACGCCGGATTCAGCGGCTCTTTGGTGGTGGCCGAGTTCGAATCGCTTGAAGCCGCCCAGACCTGGGCCAATGCCGATCCTTATGTTGCCGCCGGCGTTTATCAGAGTGTTATCGTAAAACCCTTCAAACGAGTGCTGCCCTGATGAAAATCGTTTCCTTCAACATCAATGGCTTGAGAGCCCGTCTGCATCAACTGCAGCAGTTGATAGACAGCCACCAGCCAGACATCATAGGGCTGCAGGAAACCAAGGTGCACGACGAAGCCTTCCCTCTGGCCGAAGTGGAAGCCATGGGTTATCAGGTACATTTCCACGGTGGCAAGGCCCACTATGGCGTGGCCCTGTTGTCCAAACAGGCCCCCATCGAGGTTCAAAAAGGCTTTCCGACTGACGATGGAGATGCCCAGCGCCGACTTATCGCCGGGAAGTTCATCCAGGACAACGGCCGCGTGTTGACAGTGATCAACGGTTATTTCCCTCAGGGGGAGAACATCAATCACGAGACCAAGTACCCGGCCAAGCGTAAGTTTTACGCCGATCTGATGCAGTATCTGCAAAATTCATTCAGCCCGGATCAGGATATTGCCATCATAGGGGATATCAATATTTCGCCGCTGGATCTGGATATCGGCATCGGCGATGCCAACGCCAAGCGTTGGCTGAAGACGGGTAAATGCAGCTTCCAACCGGAAGAGCGAGAATGGTTGCAAACCCTGCTGGATTGGGGCTTGGTAGATACCTTCCGCCAGTTACACCCGCAACGTAGCGAACGCTACTCCTGGTTTGATTATCGCAGCCGTGGCTTTGATGATAACCGTGGCCTGCGTATCGATGTGATCCTGGCGACCGAGTCGCTGGCAAGCCGCTTGACGGAGGCCGATGTGGATTACGCGCTTCGCGGCATCGACAAGCCCTCGGATCACGCCCCTATCTGGAGCTGTTTCTCAGAGGTTTAAACAAGCCAGATAGCCAAACCGCCAATGGCAGAGCTTTGTTGCCATTGGCGGTTTTTCTCATTTTTCCCTATCGCCAACACCGAAAAAGCACTACTTTTTCGCGTCACTCTTGGCTTGCTGTAATACCTGACTCATTGGCGGCACCAAAGAGGTAGGATCCAGACGCATCTGATACCAGTTCACCCGCCAATCCAGATGTGGCCCTGTGGCTCGTCCGGTTGCCCCCACTTCGGCTACCGCCTGGCCCTGTTTCACCTCATCGCCCTCTTTGACATACAGCTTGCTTAAGTGCAAAAAGCTGGAACTGACGCCATAGCCGTGGTCGATAATCATGGTGCCACCGGAATAGAACATGTCCGCTACCGACAAGCTGATAACGCCATCGGCCGGTGCCACCACCACAGTGCCGGTTTTTGCAGCCACATCCACACCATAATGCGGTGTGCCAGGCTTACCGTTGTAAACCCTTTGGCTACCATAAACCCCTGAAATTCGCCCGGTCAGCGGCCAGATAAAGTCGTCGACAAACGCCTGCTGGGTACTGAAATGGCTGCGGGCCGCCTTGACCTGAGCGCTGTCCTTGGCCGCGCGCTCCTGGGCCTTGGGATCCGGCTTCATGATTTTCTTGCTGATCCCCTCAACGTATTGAATACGATAATCCCGCTTGTCGAGTTTGAGGCTACGGCTCTCACGGCTGCCATCCGGGTAGTTGAGTGTCAACGTCTGCTCGAGCGCGGCCTCACGCTCAAAACCAAAGGCAAACCGACCATCCGGCGTCAGGGTGATGCTCCCGCCATTGAGACGCACCTCGGTGCCCGGCTCTGTTCTGGCTCTAATCAGAGCCCCCTGTTCAAACTTGCCCTGAAACTGCACCCGTGATGACTCGGGTTTGATGTTGGGCTCAGACTTGGATTCGGCCTGCAGCATAGGACTCACAACCAAAGTGCCCAGCAGCATCAACGGCAGCGCCTTAAAAGATGGGATTGGCATCTTGCTGTTATTGAACTTCACTCTTGCTCCTCTTTATCTTTGCGCCCCATAGACCCCAAGGTGCAGCCTACTTGCGGATACCTTTAGATTGCTTTTAGTTTGACCTTATTCTTGGTCCGGCTCAGGCTAGGTGATATCAGTCGCCCTGATGCTGCGCCGATGCGATGGCGCCCTTACCTATACCCTCGAAGGCTACCACTTTAAAATGTTTGCCCGGCTCAAAGCCCGCCATGCTGTCGGCCATAAAATGAGCCAGCAGTTCGACCGTGGTGTCGTGGGGGATCAAATCACAGCAGTCTCTTGGCATCGCCAACTGGAAATCCCCCTGCGGCGCCTGGTATCTGAAGCCAATATGGCTCTGGTCATCTATCTTGGTTTGGGGTGACAGCTCAAGCTCGCTGACACCAACCACATCTTCTTCACTGCCAAGGTAGATATCTTTCCAACGTTTGGCCCAGTATTCATCCCATTTGGGCGCGGCGATACCATCGGCAAACACATTGACAGGACTGCGGTGACCGTGAGCGATACGCTGGCAGTTACCGTCGTGCTTACGCAAGCCGTGACTGTAATGGTAATAGGGCGTTTCCAGCACCTCGTTGCGAAGTGTTAGGCTGATACCCTGAACATTGTCCGGCAAGGCATCTGTCAGCGCCTTGTGCAAAAACTGATTCACGCTGTCAAAGTCGATAATCTCGCTGGGGATAAGGGCGAAAGCCTGCGCCGGACAAGCCAGGTGAATGCTGCCGCGCAAACTATGGAAGTCCATCCACACCTTGTCGCCCTGCTGTTGCCAGCGTACCTGGCTACAGGCGGTGGGCACCAATAAACGGTGATCGGCCACCTCATCTATGGTTTGCTTTATGGTGCGCTTGACCTTGGAAAAGTCGAGCAACATGTTTTGCTCATCCAGGCCACCGTCGAGCAGCACATCGACTATCCAACTTTCGCCTACCATGCCGCGAAACGGGCACAGGTAAGAAAAATCAACCACAGTTAAATCTTTGACAAATAATTGCATTCTCGCTCCCAGGCAGATAAACAGTCCACCCATGTGTTATCGGCCGGCCGATATTGGCACCGATTGAACCGATACCGGCCAGGGTATCGGCACTTGACGTATCTTTCGCAAAAAGTCTGTGATCTTGTCCAAAAGCTCCACAGCTTTTTGCTTGAGTTTCCGGTATTATACGCAAGTCACTGCCAATATTAATAACGCTAATCAGGTATCCTATGAAAACCCTCATCTGCAACGCCCAATTGGTTAATGAAGGAACAATCCGTACTCAGGATCTGCTGATCGACAACGGCCGCATCAGCCAGATTGCCTCCCAGATCACGGCTCCGGCAGGGGCTCAGGTCATAGATGCTCAGGGTAAACACCTGCTGCCGGGGATGATCGACGATCAGGTGCATTTCCGTGAGCCGGGTTTCCCCAATAAGGGCACCATCGCCAGTGAATCCCGCGCCGCCGTGGCCGGGGGTATCACAAGCTTTATGGAAATGCCCAATGTAAACCCGCAAACCACCAATCTGCAGGCGCTGGAAGACAAGTATACCCGCGCGTCTCAAAGTTCATTGGCCAACTTTGCTTTCTATCTCGGCGCCACCAACGATAACCTGGAAGAGATTAAACGTCTCGATCCCAACCAGGCCTGCGGGGTGAAAATCTTTATGGGCGCCTCTACCGGCAATATGTTGGTGGATAACAGTGCTACTCTAGACGGCATCTTCGCCAACTCTCCTGTGGTCATTGCCACTCACTGTGAAGACAGCCCCACCATAGCCGCCAATGAAGCCGCCATGCGTGAAAAATACGGCGACGCCGTACCTATGGAGCTGCACGGCGAAATCCGCTCCCGCGAAGCCTGCCTCAAGTCATCTCAACTGGCGACCGAACTGGCCATCCGTCACAAGGCGCGCCTGCATGTACTGCATTTGACCACCGCCGACGAGCTTTATCTGTTTGAGCCGGCCAAACAACTGGCACAACTCAAGGGTGCCAACATTACCGCCGAAGTCTGTGTACACCATCTTTCGTTCAACGACAGTGACTACGCCCGCCTCGGCAGTCAGATAAAGTGTAACCCGGCGATCAAGACCCTTGCCGATCAACAGGCACTGATAGATGCAGTCAATCGCGACATCATTGACATTATCGCCACAGATCACGCGCCGCACACCTGGGAAGAGAAGCAAGCCGACAGCTATTTCCAGGCGCCGTCCGGTTTGCCGCTGGTGCAACATGCACTGCTCAGCCTGCTGGATCTGCATGCCAAGGGGCACTTCAGCCTGGAAAAAATCGTCCAAAAGACCAGCCATGCGGTGGCCGAGCGCTTTGAACTCAAAGACAGGGGCTATCTGCGCGAAGGTTATCTGGCGGATCTGGTACTGGTGGATCTCAACAAGCCCTTCGAGGCCACGCTGGAAAACACCCGCTATCACTGCGGTTGGTCGCCCTTTACCGGCCACAAGTTTGCCGCCTCTATCAGTGGTACCTGGGTCAATGGTAAGCAACTGTTTGACGGCAGTCGCTTTATCGACAATACCCTGGGCCAACGCCTCACATTTAATCGCAGTTAATTGCGATCAATTGAACGGAACCCCCAGTCTAGCTAGGGGGTTCTATAGACAAAAAAAGCCTCGATTTCGAGGCTTTTTTGTCTATATCTCGACCTATCAGTTTACCGCTTGGGGCCTTGGCTCGTAGGCGTCGGTTCCCCACAGCGGCACAGTGGACAAGGCGTGCTTGTGGCTACCGTTGGTTTCTTTGGTGGAATAGGACAGATACAGGAGTGTCTGGTGTTCACTATCATAGATACGTCTCACCTTGAGGCTCTTGAACAAGATGCTCAAGGACTCGGTAAACACTATCTCGCCCTTCTTACCCAGTTCGATACCGGCCAGTTGCGCCTTGGTTATCGGCCCTGTCTGGCGACAGCTGATACTCATATCCGATGGGTCGGCAAAATCCAGATTAGCCTCTATGCGGCTGATATGACAGGTAACACCGGGCAGTTTGGGATCTGTCTTGGCATCTATGATCACATCTTTGGTGGTAAATACGCCCAGGCTGACCTTGCCCACATCATCGCCGCACCCAGCGAGCAAGCTTGTCGCCGCAGTCACGACTAAGGCGGCCAAGAGTGGCGTTTTTTTCAGTGCCATGAAGAATCCTCTTTCAATCAAAGTGCAATAATTGCGACTAACGGTACAGGCGCTCGGCCCAGCGGGTCAAGCCGGCCACCACAGAGCCAAAGTGATCGCCACTAACCAAAGCCACATCCGGGAAGCGCGCGCGGATCTGCTCGGTAATATAGGGGCTCTTGGCACTGCCACCGGTGAGATAAATGACATCCGGCTGACATCCCCCTTCCGCCAAAGCTTGGGTGATGAGCTTGTGCACCGTTTCAAGCGATTCATCGATGGCGGCGACAAAGGTGGCGGCATCGACATTCACAGTCAAGGGCTGCGGTTTGGGCGCTTCGACAAAACCTATATCCATAGCGGCTTGCTTACTGTCGCTCAGGGCGATTTTAAGCTGCTCGGCACTGCGCACCAAACGATAACCCAGCTGATCTTTTTGCACCTTTAATAAGCGCGCAAGTTTCGCCTGCTCTTTGGCATCCCGTTGCAGCTCCTCAATCAACTTGCGACTACTCAAGGCAGAGAATTCCCGCTGGGCACTGACATCGTTGACGGCGACCGCGTTCCAGAAGGGTTGCCTTGGCATAGGCTTGCCTGTGATGAGCGCACTGCCGAGCCCCAAGTGCGGCATAAAACCGGCCATCGCCAGAGCGATATCCAGATCGTTACCCCCTACCCTTTGACCACTGTGGCCCAGGCAGTCGTCACTGCGATCTTTCTTGTCTTTAAGCTCAGGCCCCATGCGCACAAAGGAGCAGTCGCTGGTACCGCCGCCAATATCCACCACCAGCACCCGCTGCTCCCGGGTGAGTGTCGACTCAAACTCAAGGGCAGCCGCCATAGGCTCATACAGAAAAGCCACATCGGTGAACCCGGCGCGCTGGGCCCCCAGAGTCAAAATGGCCTCGGCTTGCTTGTTGCTTTGCTCGCCACCAATGCCCTGAAAGTTAACCGGCCGCCCGATCACCACCTGGGAAATCGCCTGTTTCAGGCTCTGCTGCGCCCGGGTATGAATTTCCTGCATCATCAGGGTGACGATATCTTCAAACAGTGCCATCTGATTGCTGAGCAGGCCCGAAGCGCCGAGGAAGGACTTGGGCGAGCGAACATAGAAGCCCTCTTCCGGCATTTCCATATAGGTTTCAATCGCCTGATTGCCGATGAATACCGCTTGCTCATTGGCAAGCAAATCCAGCTCCAGGCGCGCCGTTCGGGCGCGACTCAGCTCGGCGGCGCGTTTGGGTTTGAAATCAGCCTGGGCCGCCAAAGGCAAGCGCTGCAGCACAGATTCGGAAATGAGTTCCCGCTCCATGGCATAAATGGTCGACGGCATATAGTTGCCATCCTCGGCCAGAGGCAAGAGCCGAGTCTGGCCCTCCTCCATCACGCCAATGGCGCAGTTGGCACTGCCATAGTCAAAACCTGCAAACATTCCGTCCTCCTGCTTTCGCGGGCTCTATGTGATCTCGATGCTGCTTTCAAGACAAAGCCCCCGAAAGCTGCGTCCACCGACCGAGAAAAAAGAGCGCAACATAACATAAGCCGCATGCAAAGCCCATTGAACAACGGCGATTTATCGACCGCTTCGAACCCTTAGTGATGATTTAGAGGGGACTTAATGGAGACTTGTCATGCTCTGGACATAAATTCACTCTAGTTTGAACCAGCCGGGCCACCGGATCCCAATGTGGGCCAAGGACTCATAACCCCAGGCCTTTATTCACTGATTACAAGCGGATATCGGAGTGTTATTGTATATCTGCCGGGCTTTCTCTATGCCCGGATTCTGCTAATGAGGAGTCTTAGCGTGTTACCGTCCGTCGAAAAATTTTCTCTGGATAAGGAGCTTTCCTGGCTGTCTTTCAATGAAAGAGTCTTGCAGGAAGCGGCCGATCCTCTGGTGCCTCTGGTGGAACGGGTTCGCTTTTTGGGCATATTCTCCAACAACATGGATGAGTTCTTCCGGGTCAGGGTTGCTGCGGTGCGCCGCTCGATTCTGTTATCCACCCTGCAGGAAGGCCGTAATTCCAGCCGCCATTTGATGGCCAAGATCCAAACCAAGGTATTGATACTGCAAGAGCGTTTCGACACTATCTACGGCGAGTTGATGCGAGAGCTGGCCAGACACAGCATCTTTCTTATCAATGAGAAACAGTTGAGTGATTTTCACAGCCAGTGGCTGAAAAAGCATTTCAAGGATCATCTCAAACGCCATATCGCACCGCTGATCCTCAGCAATCGCTCCGAGCTGTTTAAACAGATCAACGATGACACCACTTATCTGGCGGTGTGCCTCTACAGCCGGGAAAAGCGTCAGTACGCCCTGGTGGAAGTGCCCACCAAGAATGTGCCACGTTTCATCCAACTGCCGGCAGAAACCTCGAAGCGCCGCAAACATTTGATCTTACTTGATAACATAATCAGGCACTGTGTCGATGAGCTATTCGCCCCCTTCTTCGAATATGAAGAGATTGAAGTCTTCTCCATGAAGCTAACCCGCGATGCCGACTTCGATCTCACCGATGAGCTGGAACAAAGCCAACTGGAAAAGCTCACCAAGGGCCTGAAAAAGCGCCTCACCGCCGAGCCGGTGCGTCTGGTGTATGACAAAGAGATGCCGGAGCATATGCTGAGTATGCTCACGGCGCAGCTGAATATCTCCAATACCGAGTGTCTGATCCCCGGCGGCCGTTACCACAGTTTCAAGGACTTTATCGGCTTTCCCAATCCGGGACGCAAATACCTGGAAAACGACAAGCTTCCGGCACTGGACTCGGCCGGATTCAGTGTCTGCGCCAACAAGTTTGACGCCATTCGCCGCGGCGATATCATACTTTATTACCCCTATCACAAGTTTTCCCACTTTACCGAGCTGGTGCGCCAGGCGGCCTATGATCCTGCCGTCAAGTTCATCAAAATCAGCCTCTATCGGGTGGCGAGAAAGTCCCATATCATCCAGTCGCTGATAGATGCAGTGAAAAACGGCAAACAGGTCACCACAGTGATTGAACTCAGGGCCCGTTTCGATGAGCAGGCCAATATCGAGTGGAGCCGGGTGCTGGCCGAGGCCGGTGTCAAGGTGCACCATGGGATCCCAAGCTTGAAGGTCCATGCCAAGATGTGCCTTATCGGCCGCGAGGAAGCCGGTGCAATGCGCCTCTATGGCCACATTGGCTCGGGCAACTTCAACGAGGGCACGGCCAGGGTGTACACCGACCTTTCACTGTTTACCGCTAATCAGGAAATTACCGCCGAGATAGAACAGGTATTTGAGTTGATTGAGCACCCTTACAGACGGGATAACTTCCAGCATCTGATAGTCTCCCCCTATGATGCGCGCCAGAAGCTGACCGGCCTTATCGAGCAAGAGATCATCAATGCCCAGAGCGGCATCAAGGCCGCCATCACCCTCAAGCTCAATAATCTGGTGGATGAGGCGATGATCCAAAAGCTGTATGAAGCTTCCAGCGCCGGCGTCAAAATCCGTTTGCTTATTCGCGGTATGTGCGCGCTTATTCCCGATATTCCCGGGATCAGCAACAATATTGAGGTCTTCAGCATAGTGGACAGATTCCTCGAGCACTCGCGGGTGATGCTGTTCCACTCAGGCGGCGAAAACAAACTCTTTCTCTGCTCCGCCGATTGGATGGGGCGTAATATCGATAACCGTATCGAAGTCAGCACCCCGGTATATGATCCCGGTTTGAAGCAGATGATCCTCGACACCCTGGCGCTGCAATTTGCCGACAACATCAAGGCGCGAGTGATCAACAAAGATCAATCCAACCCCTACCGTAAGCGGGGCAACAAGCGTAAGGTAAGATCCCAGATAGCCATACATCAGTATCTGGGCAACTACGAAAAACAGCGGCAACTGGATCTGGCCAAGCCCCAGGAACCGACGCAATAGCAAAATGAGGACCACCTTGACTGCAACACCCAAGCATTTTGTCGCTGTGGATATGGGTTCCAACAGCTTTCATCTGGTGATAGCCCGCGAGCAGGATGGCAGCATTCAGATCCTGCATAAAGAGAAACGTCTGGTACAGTTGGCCGAGGGGCTGGATCAGGACAACAGGCTGGATAATGACGCCATAGCGCGCGGTCTCGCCTGCCTCAAGGATTTCAACCTCAGGTTTTCCACTCTGGATCAGGCCAGAGTCAGACTGGTGGCCACCCACACTCTGAGAGTCGCCCGCAACCGTGAGGCCTTTATCGAGGCCGCCAGGGCCATTATGCCCTACCCGGTCGAAGTGGTCTCCGGCCATGAAGAGGCGCGCCTTATCTACAAGGGCATAGCCCACAGCCAGGAGCTGGCGGAGCGCAACCTCATCATAGATATCGGCGGAGGGTCAACCGAAGTGGTGCTTGGCCACAAGACTCAGGCACAGATACTCTCCAGCCTGCGCTGTGGCTGCGTCAGTTACAACCAGAAGTACTTTGTCGACGGCAAGCTGACGCTGGAGAACTTTCGCGCCGCCCAGGCAGCGGCCGATAAACAGTTTGCCTCGCTGGCCAAGGAATATTTCAGTGGCCAGTGGGATCTCACTCTCGGCAGCTCTGGCAGTGTCAAGGCCATCTGCGAGGCGATGCAGCACTTCTTCAACGATGAAACCATCACTCTGCCCAGGCTCAAGCAGTTGAAACAGCAATTGCTCGACTGGGGGCATGTGGATCAGATTGAACTGCCGCAGGTGGACAGCAAACGTGCGCCTTTGCTACCGGCGGGGCTGGCTATCCTGATCAGCTTCTTCAAGAGGCTGCCGGTCACCGAGTTGCAGTTTGCGCAAGGGGCACTGCGCGAAGGCGTACTATACGAACTTGCCGGGATCAGCCAATTCGGTGATGTCAGCGGCCGCACTGTCGAGAGCATGGCCAAACTCTATCATGTGGACTTGAACCATGCCGCCAAGGTGGCCACTTCCGCCAAACAGCTATTCGATGCCGTTGCCGACTGTTGGCAACTCGAGCCCTGGCGCTCCCTGCTGGAACATGCAGTGAAACTGCATGAGATAGGGATCCATATCAACTCCCGCGCTCACCACAAACACGGCGCCTACATCATAGCCCATAGCGATCTGCCCGGTTTCAGCCAAGAGCAGCAACAGCTGCTGGCACTGCTGATTGGCAACCAGCGCAAGAAACCCAACCTGGAGGCGCTGGCACAACTGGAGCCCGCTCAGAAATTACGCCTCATCCGCCTAATGGCGCTGCTGCGGCTCGCCGTGTTGCTGAATCTCGGCCGTATCGCCCGCAGCTTGAAAATCACCCGGGTAAAACCCACGGCAACAGGCATGCAGATAAGCCTGCCCGAGCCGCGTCAACGCATCAGCCTGTTTGCCAAAGACCTGCAGCGGGAGCAAAAGCAGCTCGCCCAGTTGGGTTTTGAGCTGCAGATAAGTTATGCCGATAACTGACGTCCTGTGACTAGGCCCTTGTTATATCGGTAACTGGGGTTAATCAGTGGCTGGGGTTAATCAATGACTATGATGTCAGTGGCTGTGATGCCCGCCTTCAAGCTGCTGACCATCTGCCGAGTAGAAGCCTGAGCTGCCATGTTGAATAAAGCCCTGGGTGATCATCTTGGCAATAAAAGGGTCAGACTCACTGTCGCCCACATCGGCAAAGTCGAGGTCCTGGAAACCTGAGGTAAGCCGCTTGAAACCCTCCTGGCTCACAGGCGTCAGTTTGCTGAGCCGATAAACAATACGCTGCTCACCTTGAGTGATGGTCATCTCGGCCGGCAGTTCCAACTCGCTTATCCAGCTCAGTTGCAAAGACTGCTGCTCGGTGGCGCTTTTGTTCGCGTGACTATGGTTTTCTTCATGACCTTCGTCATGACTATGATTTTCCTCATGACTTTCTTCATGACTCTTGCTCTTAAAAGAATAGCTCTGACGGGTGAAGCAGCTATCCTGCAGGCTTTGGCCCTTTTCAAATTGACTCAAGGCAGCAGGCGATATCAGGTGAAACTGCCTATCGAGATCGGTGTGAATATTCAGCGCCAAGAGATCGCCGCGACGATAGCTGATAGAGCGTTTCTCCTGGGGGAAATAACGCACATACTCGCCATTTTTATGCCAAGCCTCATAGCTGACAGGGCTGCGTTGATAGATGATGGTATCGTCAAAGCGCGTCAGGATCAGTTGCTGCTGCCTGGCCTGCTCACCACTGCCAACAGTGATCTGATAGCTGGCTTGAAAACGGCCGGGTTTGGCGGCACAAACATTAGCATCATTGCCAATTGAGCCGCCCGCTTTGACATGGGCGTGCTCCTGGCTGCCTGGCTGGTTGCTGGCAGACTGGGTATTGGCCATGGCAAACTGCCCCAGCGAAGCTGTGAGCCCCAAAGCGAGTGAAAACGTAAGTGGGCGACAAAGAACGCGAGGGGCTGTGCAAAGAGCTATGCGAGGAGCGATATGAAGCGCTACGCAGGAAAAAAAGGGGAACGCTGGCTTGAATGTTACTCGGGACATAATAAACCTACTGATATGACTCTAAAACAAAAGACTAAAACCAAAGACCAAAACCAAAGAAGCAGCCTGGCACCCTGCTTGAACCTAGGGATAAGCAGGGGCATCAGGCTGCGAAACGCTAAACTTTATTGCGCCGCGGCGGCCTCGGCCTTTTTAACCAAATCACCGGCAAAGTTCATCACATGGAAGATGTGGTTCTGCTCAACCGTACCCTGGACCAGGCTGGCACCCGGGCCGCGAGCGAAGATGGCCACATCTTCACCGGCATGGGTTTCACTTGCCAGCGGCACCAATGCTTCCTGATGGAACCCCACACTCTGGGTGTCTATGTAATTCAGATCCACCCGACCAGGCTCGGCGGCATAGTTGTAACGCTCATCGCCACCAGTCGCCAGCGAGCCAAAGCCCAGGCCATTGGCATAACCAACCGTGGTATAAGGCATGCCGTTGGCATCGGTAGAGTTGGTGACCGACGGCTGACCGTTGGCATCGTTACTCTTCACCAGGCCCAGGATAGGATTACCTCGGGTCGGATAGCCGGCGATGGTGAACACATGGCTGTGGTCGGCGGTAACCATCAGCAAGGTGTCATTGGCCGAAGTCTTCTCCATGGCAACACGTACCGCCTCAGACAAGGCTATGGTGTCGTGCAGGGCACGGGCCGCATTACCGGCATGGTGAGCATGGTCGATACGACCGGCTTCAACTATCAGGACAAAGCCTTTGTCGTTCTTTTTCAGAATATCGATACTCTTGGCCGTCATCTCTGCCAAGGAAGGTTCACCGGTAACACCGGCCTCCACTCTGTCGTAGTCATATTCCATGTGAGAGGAGTTAAACAGCCCCAGCGCATGCTCTGTGGTGCCGCTATCCATCGCCAGGAAGCTGTCACGGTCGGTAACGTAACTGGCGTTGGGGTACTGGGACAGCCACTCGGCGGTCAGATCGCGACCATCGTTACGCTTACCTGCTTTGCCTTCAGGATCGATAGTGGTGTTGGGAATAAACGCGCGGCGACCACCGCCCATAACCACATTGATCCCTTTGCCGTTATTGAAGTCCAGCATCTGGGCGGCAATGTCTTTACAGCCGTTGCTGACGGCTTCGGCCGGCAAGTTGCTGTCCGCTTCCCAGTCGCGATCCGGCACATGAGCATAAGTGGCAGCCGGGGTCGCGTGAGTGATACGTGCGGTCGAAACCACACCGGTAGCCATACCCGCCATGGCGGCCAGCTCCAGCGAAGTCACCAGGTTTTGACCGCTGGTGGAAGAACAGACGCCGCGCTCAACACCTTCAGCCTGTGAGATCACGCCAACGTCCGTCTTCACCCCGGTGACCATGGCCGTCATGGTGCCGGCCGAATCCGGGGTTTGACCATCGACATTATAAGTCTTGGCCAGGCCAAGATAAGGCAGGGTTTCAAAGGAGAGTGAGTTTTCCTCTCCAGTTTGCCCCTTGAGCTGACCATCGAGGATCCGCGCCGCCGTCACAGTTGAAACGCCCATGCCATCGCCGACAAACAAGATGATGTTTTTTGCCGCCCCCGCCTGGGTGTTATTGCTCATATTGGACGCCTTGGTGACGCGGTTTTGACCATCGACATACCATTGATTAACGGCGGTCCAGTCTTTTCCGTCACTGCCGTTGCTTCCATCTGTGCCCGGAGTGCCTGCGTTGCCGTTGTCACCGTCACTTCCACAGGCCGCCAAACCGAGAATCGCGGCCAAAGACAGTACCAGTAATTTCTTATTCATTTCCTTGCTCCCAATTAATACTTAGTACCGCCAAGCTCTTGGGCTTGATTGATAATGTGGAAAATCACGTTCTGCTCCATTACACCCTGCACCAGGTGGGCGCCGGGGCCTGTGGCGTGCAGACTGATGTCTTCACCGGCGTGGGTTTCACTTCCCATAGGAATAAGAGCTTGTTGGATAAAGTCTTTGTCTTGAGTGTCCACTGAGGTCAGGTCGTCACGGTTCCCCACAACGGCGCCCGGGCCATTGGTGTAACCCAAGGTGGTGTATGGCTTACCATCGAGGGCAGTAGAAAGGTTTCCATCCACGCCGTGCACCAGACCCAGAATGGGGTTACCCCGCTTCGGATAACCTGCGATGGTGAACACGTGGCTGTGGTCGGCGGTGACCAGAATTAGCGTCTCTTCCGGGTTGGTGTTTTCGACCGCCGCCTTAACGGCGTTGGAGAGTTCCACCGCATCGGCCAGGGCGCGCTTGGCGTTACCGGCGTGGTGACCATGGTCGATACGACCCGACTCGACAATCAGCAGATAGCCCTTGTCATTCTTCTGCAAAATCTCGAGAGATTTTGCAGTCATCTCAGTCAATGAAGGTTCGCCGCCCACATCATCGGCGCGGTCCGCTTCATATTCCATGTGGGAGGAGTTGAACAAGCCCAGCAGGTGATCTGTGGTGCCGGCATCTATGGCATCAAACTCTGCGCTGTTCCATACATAGGCGGCGTTGTCCAGGTTGTCGACCCAAGCCTTGGTCAAGTCCAGGCCGTCTTTACGCTGGCCTTTCTTGTTCTCGCCATCTGTCACTGTTTCAGGGATAAAGGCGCGGCGACCACCGCCCAGCGCGACTGACAGGGCATTGTCTTTATCGCGCATCACCATCTGGTAGGCGATATCTTTACACTCGTTGGCTACCGCCTCGGCAGGCAGGTTGGCGTCAGATTCCCAGTCACGCTCCGGGCTATGGGCATAGGTTGCTGCCGGAGTGGCGTGGGTGATACGTGCAGTGCTCACCACACCGGTAGATAAGCCTTTGGCATTGGCCAGATCCACCAAAGTCACCAGCTCATTACCTTTGGATGACAGGCAGTTGCCACGAAGGCTCTGTTCGGATACCGAAATCACCCCCGCTTTGGACTTTACCCCAGTCGCAATGGCCGTCATGGTGCCGGCACTGTCCGGTGTTTGCTGGTTGGTGTTATAGGTCTTGATCAATGCGGTATGGTCAAACTTCTCAAAACTCAGGAAATTCTCTTCACCACCCTGGTTACCGGCCAGCTGCTGCCCTTGGTAGATACGCGCAGCAGTCAAGGTGGAGATCCCCATACCGTCACCGACAAACAAAATGACGTTTTTGGCTTTTGCTTTTGATTCTAATGTAGCCTTGTCTGACACCCGCTGGGCGCTTTCCTTATACCAATGGCTGTCAGTTTGAACACTGGGTAACACGGCACTGTTGGCCGCCATGGTTACCAGGCTGCATGAGATCAACGCAGCTAATCTATTTTTCATCACTTTCATCATCCGTATTGGGTTGAAGTAAATTGTTCGCTATTAAAAATAAAGCGGCCTGATTGTCAGGGATCCAGATGACAGATTTGATTAATCAAGATTGCAGTTATGTGAAGCTCTGCGTTTAAACGACACAAATCAAAGGAAAAGCTGGCTTTTTGACCAAGAAACCTGAATGGGGATTGAGTGGGGGGAAGGCTGCGGTTTGTTCCGGTATCGAAAAACCATAGTGACTGGGGCGATTCAAGGCTCTGAACTAAGGAAGATGTATATAAGAAAAAAGGAGCCTGTGGGCTCCTTCGATGATTAGATTTCTTACCGCTATCAAGAGGTTTGCTTGGCCTGCTCTTTCTGACGCTGTTTTTGCTCACGGCGCTTATGGATCACTTCTTTGACATCGGCGCCTATATGGGCCTCACCGCGGCGCTTGGCCAGTTGCATCTGTCTCTCACGCTCGATAAAGCGCCGACGCTGCTTTTCATCCAGCTTATCTATGCAATGGGGACAGCTGCCCCCCTGCTCATAGGCCGGGCTCTGCTTATCGGCCTCGGTTATCGGCATCCGGCAGGCATTACACTGATCGTACTGACCTTTTTGCAGCTGGTGATCCACAGAAACCCGGTTATCAAAGACAAAGCACTCTCCTTGCCACAAACTCTGCTCTTCGGGCACTTCTTCCAGATATTTGAGGATCCCGCCTTCGAGGTGATATACCTCATCAAAGCCTTGTTGCTTAAGATAAGCTGTGGACTTTTCACAGCGGATCCCGCCGGTGCAAAACATGGCTACCTTCTTGTGCTTGGCCGGATCCAGCTGCTGCTTCACATATTCTGGGAACTCGCGGAAAGTCTCGGTCTCGGGATTGATGGCATTCTTGAAGGTACCAATTTGCACTTCATAGTCGTTGCGGGTATCAACCAGCAGCACATCGGGATCGGAGATCAGCGCATTCCAGTCTTTGGGTTTGACATAGGTGCCGACCACTTCTCTGGGATCTATGCCTTCCACCCCCATGGTGACTATCTCTTTCTTGAGTTTGACCTTGGTGCGGTAAAACGGCATCTCATCATCAAATGAGCGCTTGGAGACGATATTATCCAGGCCATTCTGGGCATCCAACCAGGCCATCAGGGTATTGATACCGTTTTCCGAGCCGGCCACAGTGCCATTAATGCCTTCGGCAGCCAGCAGCAAGGTGCCGCGAATACCATTGTCTTCCATGGTTTCCAGCAACGGCTGACGCAAAGCCTCATAATCCGGCAGGGAAACAAACTTATATAAAGCACATACCACTATTTTGGACATCATTACCTCAACTTCTGCTGGCTGGAACCTAATTTCCAGTGCATAACGGCGTCACCTTCCGGAACCTTCCTTAAGTGATCCACCTCCCAAAATGGGGGTGCCATTCTATCCCAATCACAGTAGCGCAAATAGACAGTAAAAGTAGGGTTATTCGGCGATTCCTGCAGCAGGCCGCCATATAGTAGCGGTTTAACCCTTTACATGCGGTTATGAACAGCAACCTTGCCTGCCACCCGAGTGATTCCTACAATGGCTGTTTTCATTGAATTCCAAGGGACTCTTGTGACTCAAGTAAGCAGTCAAACTATTCTGTACAGCTTTCGCCGCTGCCCCTATGCCATGCGCGCCAGACTGGGCTTGATTGCCGCCGACTACTCTGTTGTAGTGCGGGAAATTCTGCTGAAAAGTAAGCCGCAGCAGATGCTGGAACTATCGCCCAAAGGCACAGTGCCTGTGATGCAACTCGCCGATGGAAGGGTACTGGACGAGAGCCTGGATATCCTTTTCTGGGCACTGGCACAAGCCGATCCCCACTCATTGCTGCCGCAAAATCCTGAGGAAGAAAACCTTATCTCAACCCTGATAGCGACCAATGACAGGGCATTCAAGCCTTTACTGGACAGATACAAATACTTTGACCGTTACCCTGAGTTCAGCCAGCAAAGCTATTTCGAACAAGCGCTCCTGTACTTGCTGCCACTGGAGCAGAGGCTGGCTGAGGCTCAAGAACAACTCGGGCAGCAAAAGCTACGGGGGCAAAAAGAGCAACAACAGCAGGTCATGTTGCTCGGGCGAATGAGCGCGGCGGATCTCGCCATTTTCCCTTTTGTGCGCCAATTTGCCCATGTGGATAGAGCCAGGTTCAATGCAGCGCCCTTGCCCTGTCTGACTCAATGGCTGCAGGCCTGGCTCGAGCACCCCTGGTTTATCCGCGCCATGAAACCCAAGCCTCTGTGGTTGGAAAGCGGCGAGCAACAGCCTCTTTAGCGCCTGCCGAGTAATCCGGGCAGGCGTTTGCGAGCTGTCGGGATCCCGCCAGGTCTTACAGGTGTGACGGTCTGGGGGCGCTGGTATCATCGCCGGCCAAACGCCGCACTTCGGGGGCCTGGCCCTCAGCGACCGCTTGTTTGTAGTTTTGATGCATTCGCACCGCCAAGGCCAAATCAGGCCTGATGATCAAACCATCCTCCGCCACATCTATGCCACTGGCTTCGCACCAGCTGAGCAGTTGACGTTTACGGCCCGCCAGCACCAGGCTGACACCGCGGCGCTTCAACAGGTGCGCCACATCGGCAATCATGGCCATCACACTGATATCCAGATGACTAAAACAGGCCACCGCATCGACTATCACACAGTCCACCGGCTCGGGCTGCTCTTTTAATCTGGCCAGCAACTGGCGTTTGAAATAACCGGCGTTGAAATAGGTCAAGGGTGAGTTGAAACGGTAGATCATGATCCCCGGGATCGCCGTGGCCTTGTCACTGCGGTCGATACTGCGCAGCACCCCTTTACGATCGACACCGAGCAGCTGCTCCGAGGGTTTCATCACTACCCGGATAAATTGGAATAAGCCCAGCAGCACCGCCAGGGTGATCCCCGGGATCACCCCGATAAAGAGCACGGCCAACAGGGTGATCAGCGCCAGGGTAAAGGCGCCGTTGTCACGCTTTCTCAGCTTCCAGATCCCCTTGATATCAATCAAAGAGAGCGATGCGATAACCAGCACCACCCCGAGCGCCGCCGAAGGGATATATTGCAGCGGCGCAGTCAGGAACAGGGCCACCAGGGCTATCAGCAGCGCCGCTATCACAGAAACCAACTGCGACTTGCCGCCATTGGCATCATTAACCGCGGTGCGCGAATCGGCGCCGCTGATGGCAAACCCCTGGGACAAACCCGAGGCGATATTGGCAAATCCAAGCGCGCGAAACTCTTTATCGGGATCTATGTCGTAGCCGTTTTTGGCGGCAAAGCTGCGCGCCGTCAGCATCATGGAGACAAAGCTCACCATGGCAAGGTTCAGCGCCGGCATCACCAATTCACGACTCAGCCCCAAGTCAAATACCGGTGCCTGAAACTCCGGCAAACCGCCTTCAATAGTGCCGACCACCGCCAGTTGATACTGCTGCAAATCTAGCAGCCATACCAATAATCCGGCCACAGCTATCGCTACCATAGAAGCAGGCAGTTGCGGCCGCAGACGCTTGACCAGCAGGAACACCAACAGAGTGACCAGACTCATGCCCAATGTTGGCCAGTGAGTGCGCGACAGATACTCGGCGCCGCCTGCCAGGCGCTCCAGCAAATAGCGGGATTCGAAGCTAAAGCCAAAAATCTTCGAGAACTGGCCGACGATAATGGTTATCGCCACCCCGTTGAGCAGCCCCATCAAAATCGGCCGCGAGAGAAACTCAGCAAGCACCCCTAGCCGAAAACGGCTGGCCAGCAAACACCAAATCCCCGTCATCAGGGTCATGGTCATCACCAACTGCCAGTGCACCTTGGCATCGCCCGCGGCCAGTGGCGTCACCACAGCGGCAATGACGGCGCAGGTCGCGGCATCCGGACCCACTATCAGTTGCCTCGATGTACCCAGCAGGGCATAAATCAACATAGGTAAAATACAGGAGTATAGCCCGGCCACAGCACTGACTCCGGTAAGCTGGGCATAGGCGATAGCTACCGGCAAGGCCACAGCGGTTACCGACAAGGCGGCGCGAAGATCGTCCCGCAACCATTCTTTCTGATAATTCAGCAATCCTGCCAACCCTGGAAGTGATTGAGTCAGCAACTCCCGGGTATTCCATCGTGGAAAATGAACTCGCATATTCAGCACTCAACTCCATTAATTTAAGCGCACACAATCTTGAGTGGACAATGTAGTGAGCTTATGCCAGGAAGTCATCCAGGGTGAAATAAAATATTCTCACTACCCACTTTTTCATCTTCCTTTGTCAGTAATGTAAAGAAACCACTCTGGGGGATTGGCTAATTGGTCGCCACGGCTTAACATGAACCCCAAGCCACATTTCGTGGCATGAGTCACATTCCTGACCAAGCATCCAATGCTTTTTGGCCAATATATGAGGTTAAATTGGATACCCAACCCCAGATAACCAGGCGCGCGCCCCAAGGGCTGCATCTGGCCTTGCTTATTCCCATGCTGTCGGCCATAGTGGCGATAACGCCTTTGGCCATCGACATGTATCTGCCGGCCATGGCTACCCTAGCCGAAAGCTTCCATTCCGATATCACGACAGTGCAGCAGTCTCTGAGCCTGTATCTGGCCGGGTATTCTCTGGGCATGCTTACCTTTGGGCCTTTGGCCGATCGCTTCGGTCGTCGTCCTTTGGTGATCATTGGCCTATCGGGATTTATGTTGGTCAGCCTGGGATTGGCGCTGTCGCAAACGATAGAAATGTTTTTAAGCCTCAGATTTGTCCAGGCGTTTATCGGCGCCGCCGCTACCGTGGTTATCCCCGGCTATATCAAGGAGGTCTATGGTGACAATACAGCCAAGGGCATGTCCTATGTCAGCCTAATAATGATGCTGGCGCCACTGCTGGCACCGTCCATCGGCAGCCTAATTTTGGAGCTGGGTGAATGGCATCTGATTTTCTTTATCCTCGCCTGCTATTCCTTGCTGCTACTCATGCTGGTATTGCTGAAACTGCGTTTGCCATCGGATATGCAAGGCGCCGAGCGCAGCCGCAAGTCATTCTTTGGCGCCTATGCCACCGTCTTTACCCGGCCCGGCGTTAAGCTGCATATTGGCAGCGGCGTACTGACTTCATTCGCTTTTTTTTGCTATCTGACAGCCTCGCCGTTTGTCTATATGTCGGTATTTAACTTGGATAAGTCACTGTTTGCCATACTATTCAGTACCAACGTAGGCGCCTTGATGCTGGCCAATATTATCAACTCACGCATTGTCGGTCGCTATGGTTCAAGACGCATGTTGGTTGCCGCCACTATGCTCGGTAGTATCGCCGCTACCGGGCTGTTACTGGTGAACCTGCTCGACTTGAGTTACCACTTTACCGTAATCATGTTGCTGCCATTGATGGGCTGTCTGGGGATAATGTCGGTCAATGCCGATGCCATAGTACTGATGAGATTCCAGCAGGAAACCGGCACCGCCACCGCGGTTATCGGCACCCTGAGATTCGGCTTTGGTGCTCTGGCCGGACCGCTGCTGGCACTGTTTTACACGGGGACTGCCGTGCCCTTTGCCGCGCTGATGCTGGCCTCTGTACTACTGGTGGGGCTGTGCCAGTTCGCTGTCAGTCGCCGCCCTGCGCCCGAATGCCGCAGTACCGGCTCCTAAAATAAAGCTAGCGGTAAAGCACGCTCAAGCGTTTGAAACCGCTTGAGCGAAAAGTGCCGTTTGTCGATTTCCCGCAACCACTAGAACCCCAGTTTTCAAAGATTGGTTTCATACACAAGGAATTAGCGCCGTTTTAGACTAAAGTCTAAAAAGATCCTCAATTAAGAATAAAATACAATAAATTCAATATATAACAAAAATCACTTTAGAAAAAGCCTACCGCAACCAGGGCCGCTTTTCGGCGGCAAAAATGAAATTTATTCATGCTCATAAAAAAGCCAGGTTCAGGGGCTTGAAAACTTACCTCTTTCCAATATGATGAAATTCTGTCCATTGGTGACAGAGATCCCTTCCCTACAAGGAAGTGTGCCCCACGGCCGGGTCGACAGCTGGCCGGAACTACCCTTCCGGCTTGGATTAGAGCGATAACCGTCGCTGTAAAAGTTACTGTTTACCGTAACGGTATCTTATCAAGGAGTACCAAATGGAGATGCTTTCAGGCGCCAGCATGATAGTGCGTTCGTTAATTGACGAAGGCGTAAAACATATATTCGGCTACCCGGGTGGCTCAGTTCTCGACATCTATGATGCCCTGCATCAAAAATCCGATATAGAACATATTCTTGTCCGCCATGAACAGGCGGCCGTGCACATGGCCGATGGTTACGCCAGAGCCACGGGCAAGGTCGGCGTGGTGTTGGTGACATCCGGCCCGGGAGCGACCAATGCCATTACCGGCATCGCCACCGCCTATATGGATTCAGTCCCTCTGGTGGTGCTTTCGGGCCAGGTGCCCAGTAACCTGATCGGCAATGACGCCTTTCAGGAGTGCGACATGATAGGGATCTCCCGCCCTGTGGTGAAACACAGCTTTTTGGTGACAGATCCCACTGAAATTCCCACCATTATCAAGAAAGCCTTCTATATCGCGGCCAGCGGCCGCCCTGGCCCTGTGGTAGTGGATCTGCCAAAAGACAGCCTCAACCCGGCGATACTGCACGAGTATCAATACCCGGAAGAGATTAAGATGCGCTCCTACAACCCGACGCTTTCGGGTCACAAGGGCCAGATCCGCCGGGGTTTGCAGGCCTTGATGGCCGCCAAAAAACCTGTGTTGTATGTGGGCGGCGGCGCCATTATCTCCGGCTGCCACCAGCAGCTGTTGACTCTGGCCGAACGACTGAAACTGCCCGTGGTCAATACGCTTATGGGGCTGGGCGCCTTTCCCGGTTCTCATCACAACAACCTGGGCATGCTGGGGATGCACGGTCTGTACGAAGCCAATATGGCCATGCACCATTCAGATTTAATCTTCGGTATTGGGGTGAGGTTCGATGACAGAACCACCAATAATGTCGCCAAATATTGCCCGGATGCCACCATACTGCACATAGATATCGACCCTTCATCCATCTCCAAGACCATCAAGGTGGATATTCCGATTGTGGGCTCGGCCGATAAGGTGCTGAACGAGATGCTGCAATTGCTGGATGAAGACAAGGTAACGCCTCTGGATGACGAGGCGCTGCAACACTGGTGGCAGCAAATTGCTTCTTGGCGCAGCCGTAACTGCCTCGACTATCAGCGCAATGCCGAACGGATCAAGCCCCAGCAAGTGATAGAAACCCTCTATCGCCTGACAAACGGTGATGCCTATGTGGCCTCGGATGTTGGCCAGCACCAGATGTTTGCCGCTCTCTATTATCCTTTCGACAAGCCACGGCGCTGGATCAACTCAGGCGGCCTGGGCACCATGGGATTCGGCTTGCCGGCCGCCATGGGGGTCAAGATGGCGATGCCGGATGAAACCGTCGTGTGCGTCACCGGCGACGGCTCGATTCAGATGAATATTCAAGAGCTTTCCACCGCACTGCAATATGATGTGCCGGTGAAAATCATCAATCTCAACAACCGTTTCCTCGGGATGGTGAAACAGTGGCAGGACATGATCTACTCCGGCCGCCACTCCCATTCCTATATGGACTCAGTGCCTGATTTTGCCAAAATAGCCGAAGCCTACGGCCATGTGGGGATCAATATCGACCATGTGGATGAGCTGGAGAGCAAACTGGCACAAGCCCTGGCCATGAAAGACAGGCTGGTGTTTGTGGATATCAGTGTCGATGAAACCGAACACGTCTACCCGATGCAAATTCGTGGTGGCGCTATGAATGAAATGTGGCTGAGCAAGACGGAGAAAAGCTGATGAGACGTCGAATCATATCTGTATTGATGGAAAACCAGCCCGGCGCCCTGTCAAGAGTTGTCGGTCTCTTCTCCCAACGCGGCTACAACATTGAAACTCTGACGGTTGCGCCCACCGACGATCCGACACTTTCCCGGCTCACAGTCGCAGTCGAGGCCGATGAGAGCATTCTGGAGCAGATAGAAAAGCAACTGCACAAGCTTATCGATGTGCTCAAGGTATCCAACATCACAGAGTCCACCCATGTGGAACGGGAGCTTGCCTTGGTCAAGGTCAAGGCAAGCGGCGCATTGCGGGCAGAGGTAAAACGCACCGCCGATATCTTCCGCGGCCAAATTGTCGATGTAACCGCCAATCTCTACACAGTACAGATGGCGGGTACCAGCGATAAACTGGACGCCTTTATTGCCGCGCTGACCGAAGTCACCAAGGTAGTGGAAGTATCCCGCTCCGGCGTGGTGGGGCTTGCCAGAGGCGAAAAGGCGATGCGCGCCTGAGCCCACCTCAAAGTCTACGCATGAAAAAACCAGGCTTGAACCTGGTTTTTTACTATCTGTGAAAACATGCTCTGGCGTTACTGCAGAGGTTTGCTTATCCGGATAACCACTCGGCGGTTGCGAGCCCGCTCGTCACTGGAGTCATTAGAAGCCACATGACGACGCTCGCCATGCCCTTCGGTGTGGATCCTGTCACCCGGGATCCCCCGCGCCACGAAAAACTCTTTGACTGAACCGGCGCGCTGCTGAGATACCTTCTGGTTGATACTACGCCCACCATAGCTGTCGGTATAGGCGTCTATCAGTACCAGCTCTACCTCGGGATCATAGGCCAGATACTCCTGCACCCGTGCCAGCTGCGCCTTGGAATAACGGGTCAATTCAGTACCGCCCATCTCATAGGTAAGCACGGTAAAGGCGATATCATCGAAACTGTAAGGCAGTAGATTGGCCAAACACTGCTTGAACTCGCGGTATTTCTGAGCAAAGTTGGCTGCAGAAAGCCCGACCGCCACCTTATTGCTTTGGTTATACCAATCGCTGTAGTAGAAAGTGGGTTCCATGCCGCGATCCAGCTCTGCCAGCATCGACCAGGCGGCCTTTTTCGGCACTTCGCCATTGAAATATTTCTGGTAGCTCAGCTCAGTAATCGCCTTGGAGGTCACTCCGGGACGCCAGGCCGGTGCCTTGCTCATCAAGCGGGCATGGGTCACGGCATCAGGCTTTTGCCACATATCCAGAGTAAACTGCAGATTCAGCTCTTTACCCGCATGACTGCTAAACACCGCCTTGCCGTAGGCAGGAATGTCGTGCTCCAGACTACAGCCTATGGGGGTATTTTGCGCCACGCGCCAATGAGAGTCATCGAGTGACGCTACATAGTGTCTAAGATCCGCCACCGCCGACAGCGGCAGACAAAGAGTCGACAGCAGGAACAGTTTACGCCACATAGAAATCTCTCTTTTACATATCATGTTGTCTCTATCGGCAAAGAAATTCATTCCTTTAGCCTATAAAAACAACAATCGAACATGACACCCTGTTGATGTTTTAGCATAATAGCCGCTTCGTTATTTTCCAGGGGAAATGCATGACTCAGCCAAGCCTAGCCAACCAACTCAAACACAGATTCAGGGGCTATTTCCCTGTGGTGATCGACGTGGAGACCGCTGGCTTCAATGCGCAGACCGACGCGCTGCTGGAGATTGCCGTCACCCTGCTGAAGATGGATGCCGATGGTAATCTGGGCATAGACAGAACCCTGCACTACCATATCGAACCTTTTGAAGGCGCCAACCTCGAGCCGGAGGCGCTGGCATTCAACGGCATAGATCCCAACAACCCTCTCAGGGGCGCCGTCAGCGAGAAAGAAGCTTTTCTGGAGATATTCAAGGCGGTGAAGAAAGCGCAGAAGGCGGCCGATTGCCACCGTTCTATCATAGTGGCTCACAACGCCGCCTTCGATCACGGCTTTGTCAGTAAGGCAATCGAGCGCAATGATATCAAGCGCTCGCCGTTTCATCCCTTTGCTACTTTCGATACCGCCACTCTGGCCGGATTGGCCATAGGCCACACAGTGCTGGCCAAGGCCTGCAGCTTGGCCGGGATCCCCTTCGATAACAAAGAAGCTCATTCGGCACTTTATGATACAGAGCGCACCGCCGAGCTATTCTGCTACATAGTGAACCGCTGGAAAGCCCTCGGCGGCTGGCCTTTGCCTGCCGAAGCAGAAACCGAAGCCCCAGAGGATGCGGTCTAAACCCGCTCAAACATACGTTCAAACATAGTAAGTCGGCTCAGACATATAAGTCTGACTCAAACTACAGTGTTGCCCGCCCTCAAGCCAAATCCTTTGAGCATCTGGCGTGAGGGCGCATCAAAACCCAGTGACCAAAGACCAGCTTTCAGAAACCCGTTCAGAAGCCAGTGACTAAAAACCAAAGACAGCTAGGCTCCAAACCCAGATCTTGAGCCTCATGTTTAAAGCCCGGTGCGACTGTCGAGTTTCAAGGCTTTAATCAAGTCGAATACTTCATGGATCTCTTTAAACACTTGCTCGATATCAGCGCTGAGATCCAGCGGCTTGAGTAGATCCAGTTGCGGCTCAAAATAGCTGTGCTGACAGGCTATTTTGACAAACAATCGCCCCTGTTTGAAACAGGCTTCCAGCTCACCCTGATAAAATCCTGATAGTGACAACAAACGCTCCATAGTCGCTGTGTTGAGCACATATCTGGCTTCAAGCTGATCGTCACTGTAGACCTCAAATCTACGCTCAAAGTCCGGGTCTTCCAGCTTTACCCTCGAGAGTTTGCTTCTGAACTGCGCCAAGCCATTGGCCATAAAACCTTTATCGCGGCGCACTTGGATGGTTGCGGAAAATGTCTTTGGCAGCTCGAACTCTATCACTATGCCATCGAACAGCGTCTTATATTGGGGACCATTATCGTTCTTGCCTGTGCGTTCGAGTAACGTCAGTTCCCTAAGCAGAAAAGGCACATTAAGATATTTGCCTCTGACCGAGTTTTGAAAATAACCTTTGTCATAGTCGGGAAAGAGACCATAGTCTTTATAGCTTTCCAGTTCAGGCAATCCTGAGGGGTTAAACGCAAAGCTTTTACCGAAATACCCCAGCAATAGAGGGTAGATCTCCTCGACTATCTGGGTACGCAGTTCACTTATCTCACTGCCTGCCCAGATGTTGGCCAATACCACCACCGCCAGAGATACCACGGCGCCGCCAAAGCCGATAAAAAACACCCCTTCTTTAAAATCCAGCATGAAGGCGCCGTAGAAACTCATGGCAAAAAACAGTAAAAATGCCGGAATGCCGATAAAGGTTAGAGGCGCAACTATCTTTCTACGCTCTTTATACCTAGCAGCGGCGGCCTCTCGCACCGACTCATAACGCCGGCACTTGGGGGCGATCTTTTGCGCATAATATTGGCTGAAGGCCTGCTTGTCCTGCTCAGGGATGGCAAACTCCACTGAATTCATCCTGTCTTCCTTACTATTTTCCGGCTCAATTAGCGGCTATCTCAAACCTTACGTCACGCACTGAACAATAAAGGTTTAATCGATATAAAAAAAGCTGCCCGAGGGCAGCTCTTTGAAATCAATTCAGAAAATTACAGCTCTTCAGCGTTCTCTGACAGATAGGCAGCTACACCGTCTGGGCTGTCTTTCATGCCTTTCTTGCCTTTTTCCCAACCGGCAGGGCAAACTTCACCGTGCTCTTCGTGGAATTGCAGCGCGTCAATCATACGCAGCATTTCATCGACGTTACGGCCAAGAGGCAGATCGTTAACGACCTGGTGACGCACCATACCTTCTTTGTCGATCAGGAAAGAACCGCGGAAAGCCACACCGGCTTCTGGATGCTCAACGTCGTAAGCCTTACAGATGTCATGACGAACGTCGGCAACCAGAGTGTATTGAACCTGGCCAATACCGCCTTTTTCCACTGGGGTGTTGCGCCATGCATTGTGAGTAAACTGAGAGTCGATAGAAACACCGATCACTTCAACGCCACGCTTCTTGAACTCTTCCATGCGGTGATCGAAAGCGATCAGCTCAGATGGGCACACGAAGGTGAAATCCAGTGGGTAGAAGAACACTACCGCAGGCTTGCCTTTGATTGCTGCAGTCAGGTTAAAGCTGTCAACAATTTCGCCAGAACCCAGAACAGCTGCTGCAGTAAAGTCCGGAGCCGGACGGCCTACTAATACGCTCATTTTATACCTCCATCTATGGATTGAGCTGTGAATAAAACAGAATCCGTTTTAAGTACAAGTCATTATAAGAGGTGCCATCCACCTGACAACCTATTTAGGATCAATATCACGCTTTTGCGACACGCCAAGGCGTGTTTGAGCAATAAACCAACAAATTGTTATCCATTTTGTCAATCTGGCTCACATGCTGCGAAGCAGAACACTGATCCAATTCACAAAGGCAGATTTTTTCCCGCAAACACTGATTGCAGCTGGACATCCAAGCCCCCCCAGTCAAAAATACCCCCTTTGTTTAGCGAATAAGACTTTACTATGAACGCAGTTGTGATTGCCGTCTGTCTGATGCTCGCTCTCAGTCTGGCCCGGGTCAATGTGGTGATCGCCTTAACGATCAGCGCCCTGGTCGCCGGCTTGATGGGAGGACTGGATATCCACCAGACCATAGAGGCATTCAATACCGGCCTGGGCGGTGGTGCCCAAATAGCCCTGAGTTATGCCCTGCTCGGCGCCTTTGCCGTGGCCCTGTCCCACTCAGGGTTGACCACTTTGATCTCCACGACGGTGATCAAGGCCCTTGGTAAGGATCCCAATAGTCAAAACCTCAAGTGGGTTCGCAGCCTGTTGCTGCTGTCACTGCTAGCCATGGCTATCAGCTCACAAAACATTCTGCCGATCCATATCGCCTTTATCCCCATTTTGGTGCCGCCCCTCTTGCATCTGATGTCCAAACTCAAGCTGGACAGGCGTTTAGTTGCCTGTGTTATCACCTTCGGCCTGGTCACCACTTATATGGTGTTGCCTGTGGGCTTTGGCGGCATATTTCTAAACGACATACTGCTGGCAAACCTGCAGTCCAACGGCTTACAGGCCCAGTCAGGAGATATCCCCAAGGCCATGCTCATTCCGGCCGCCGGCATGCTGGCCGGACTGTTGACGGCCGTGTTTATCAGCTATCGCAAACCAAGAGAATACCGGGAAGAGCAGATCCTCGCCGCCGAGCCGGAAACCGGCCTCAGCAAGCGCAACATCATCATTGCCGTGCTGGCCATTTTGGCGACTCTGCTGGTGCAGCTGCAGACAGATTCAATGATCTTCGGCGCCCTGGTCGGCTTTATGATCTTCTCATTCAGCGGCGCGCTCAAACATGTGGCCGATGAAGATATCTTTAACCAAGGCGTGCGCATGATGGCCAACATAGGCTTTATCATGATAGCCGCCGCCGGTTTCGCCGCCGTGGTCAAACAAACCGGTGAAGTGTTAACTCTGGTGAGTGCCATAGGGGAATTGATCGGTGATAACAAAGGCCTGGGCGCGCTGTTGATGTTGGTGGTAGGTCTGTTGATCACCATGGGCATAGGCTCATCTTTCTCGACTATCCCTATTATTGCCACCATCTATGTGCCGCTGGCGCTGAACTTTGGTTTCTCTGTACCTGCGGTTATCGCCCTGGTCGGCACCGCCGCGGCGCTTGGGGATGCCGGTTCACCGGCATCGGACTCAACGCTCGGCCCTACTGCCGGCCTCAATGCCGATGGTCAGCATGACCATATCCGCGATAGCGTGATCCCAACCTTTATTCACTACAACATTCCGCTGCTGATCTTCGGCTGGATTGCCGCCATGGTACTCTAAGCACTGCCTTGGGGAATGATAGCCCTGAATACAAAAAGCCAGTCTGTATCAGACTGGCTTTTTTGCTTTAGCGGCCTGCTTTACAAGCCGGGACTTAGCTTATCGACGCTGTTTCAGGCCTGAGTTTCTTCTATCAAGCGGTTACCTGAGCCTATCTCAATTTTGCGCGGTTTCATGGCTTCAGGGATCTCGCGCACCAAATCTATATTAAGCAGGCCATGTTCCAGATGAGCACCTTCAACGGTCACATAATCGGCCAACTGGAAGGTACGCTCAAAGCCGCGCTCGGCAATGCCTTGATACAGGTATTTACGCTCCGGAGCCTGCTCGCCCTTGGTGCCTTTCACCAACAGCTTTTCGCCCTCGCTGGTGATCTCCAGCTCATCCATGGCAAAGCCTGCAACCGCCATGGTTATCCGGTAACGGTTCTCACCCAGGAGTTCGATATTGTATGGAGGGTAACCGGCATTGCCATTGTTGGCGGCGGCATGTTCGGCCAAACGGGCCAAACGATCAAAACCGATAGCGCTGCGGTAAAGGGGAGTCAAATCATAGTTACGCATAGTCATATCCTCATAGATTAAGCAATATGGAGTGTCGGGCCGAATCATCGCACCCTAGGTTTCACTGGCCGCCCAATGGCACGGCCTTTAATTTATCGGTCAAGGCGCTTTCCCTGCCGACACTCAATAGATAGGGTCGGGCAATGGTATTTCAAGTCCAGGTAGAATTAATTGATTAAAATTTACGCAAAACCACATGACCACCCTGCTCTTTTGCCATAAAAAAAGCAGCCCCGAAGGGCTGCCTCTAAAGTGACTTAAAGTGCTATTTACTGAGGCACTTCACAACCCAGTGGGCTGTTGGAGTTTTCATAGACAATATCGCCTACCGGCGCGTAGTCAGCGGCTGTGATACTCTTCTTCTCTTTCAGGAAGCTGTAGAAGACTTCGGCATCCACATAACCAGTTTGTACCGGATCCAGCTTGGGATAGCCGTCACCGCCCGCGGCATTAAACCCAGGCACAGTGAAGGTGTAGCTGTCTGTTGCGCTGTAGTCCTTGCCGTTAACTTCGCTGATAGCGACCGACTTGGCCTGACAATCAACTGTCATTTTCACACCTGTGATCTGGGCATAAGCCCCTGAACCGCGCTGCATGGTGGCCACTACACCCAGATAATCGCTGAGCTCGGCACCTGTCATGGTGCTCAAGGTGATCATGTTACCGAAAGGTTGCACTGTCAGTACCTGACGGTAGCTGATATCACCGGCGGCGATAGAGTCACGTACACCACCCGAGTTCATCACGCCGATGTCGGCATTGACCTTGGAGGCCTGTGCCATGGCGAGCAAACGGCCCAGGTTAGTCTGCTGACCACGTACCACATCGCTATCGCCTTCTAGTTTGCCATCGGTAGTCGCGATAATTTCGCCCAGTTTTTCACTGCCCTTGTCCTGATACTGCTGCAGCACAGCCTTCACTGTAGTATCGGCAGGGATAGGCTCGCCGGCCAATTCCTCTGTCTTCTTGCCTTCGGCATCCAGTTTTCTCAGGTTGACCGGGATCAGCTTATAGCTGGCCAGGTGCAGTTTGCCGCCATAATATTCAAAATCGGCGCGGCCAACATACTTACCCCATTCATGGGCCTGCATGATCCAGGTGCCGTTCTGCTGATCGGGCAGGCACTCATCACCGGGGTTGAAATCGGCATAGCTCTGGCTGCCAGGCTCCATACAAACCGGATCTTGTGAGTGGCCACCTATGATGACCTGCAGCTTTCCCTCTTCCAGGGCGCGAGCCATGGCCACATCACCCGGGGCGTTACTACCGTTTTGGGCATCGGCATAGTGCCCCATGTGAGTGGTCGCCACTATGATATCGGCGACTTTGTTATCATTGAGCTCTTTGATGACCTTTTTGATCTCTTCTTTGGGATCGGTAAACTTAAGTTCGCCAACAACCTCAGGGTTACCTATCTTGTGGGTGTCTTCTGTGGTCAAACCTATGACAGCCACTTTAAGGCCTTTGACATCGAATACCTTGTAAGGCTCGAAATAGCGGGTGCCATCTTTTTTATAGATGTTGGCGGCCAACATGGGGAACTCGGCGAGCTCGCGCTGCATATCCAACACGCTCAGAGGGTTATCAAACTCATGGTTACCCACGGCCATGGCATCATAACCAATCAAATTCATGCCGATAAAGTCAGGCTCGGCATCTTGCAGATCCGACTCAGGCACACCTGTGTTGATATCACCACCGGAGAGCAACAGAGTCTGGCCGCCGTTGCTTTCCACTTCGCTGCGCAACCGTTCAATCAAGGTCTTACGAGCCGCCATACCATACTCACCGTCGCTGTTTTCCCAGAAACGGCCATGGTTGTCATTGGTGTGCAAAATGGTGAACTTGGTGCAGTTATCGGCGCCGCAGACTTCCGCTACCGGATCCTTGTCATCACTGTTACAACCGGCAAGCGCGGCCACAACGGCGGTCGCCAACAGTCCTTTCATCAGTTTATTAGCCATTATCAAATTAACCCCATGTTTTTATTTATTTTTGCCAACTTCATTAGCAAGCGATGAAGTAAACTTCCCGCGCACGACATACTAACAAGATTAAGTCGAACATGTGTCATTAATATTAATGACAGTGTTCTATAGGTGTGATTTTTAAGACGAAAAACAATAACTTTTGTTTACATGGGCGAACGTCAGCTTTCAACGAAAGGGGGCTTAAATGGAATAGATTTAAAGACCGGGTTTACTGGCCAGACACAACCAAACCTAACCTACTGTTATTTAACTAAATAATTAATTATCACTACCCAAGAAACTATTGTTTGGCAAAACAAACAGTCCTAAAGATCATCGTCTTGCTGGACTGTTTAATTTTCAAACACCTAACTCCTGGACGACTTAGTGCCAATTAGCTAAAACGCGCCTGCAGCCATTGGCTGATAAGATTCAGCTCCTGCGGCACTACGCCGTGCGCCATTGGGAAAGTGTGCCATTCAAGCCGATATCCCCCCAGCTCAAGCGCTTCTTTGGCCATACGTCCGGCACTGAGGGCAACCACATCATCCTGCTCGCCGTGGCATTGCAAAATAGGTGTATCACGGTTGGCGCGGCTCAAGTCTTCCGGCAACTGCTCACCACTCGGCAAATAACAGGACAGCGCCATAATACCGGCCAAGGCTTCGGGATAGCGCAGTGCAGTAAAGAGGCTCATCACCCCACCTTGGCTGAAGCCGGCAAGCACAATGCGGTTGGCGGCAATGCCCTGGGCGACTTGCTGATCTATGAGTTGTCGAACCAAACGCTCGGATTGCAGTACCCCAGCCATATCGGCTCTGTCATGGAGGTTGAGGCTCTTGATGTCATACCAGGCGCGCATCACATAGCCACCATTGACAGTAACAGCCTGCTCCGGCGCATGTGGAAACACAAAGCGTATCGAGTGATCGGCTGGCAATCCCAAGGCTGGCACCACAGGGGCAAAGCCGTCACCCGAGTCACCCAAACCATGCAACCAGATAACACAGGCCGTGGCCGGCTCGCGGGGTTCAACAACAACGGCATCCAGGGTCGTTGACGACATAACAACTTCCTTCTTGATAGGCAAAAATGTGACCGATATCATATCAGGCTAAGACTTCCTTGCCAGCACCATTCTAAAAATTCGAATAAAAACACATGTATTTCGCACTTTACCCATAAATAACCTCCACCTAGACTGAAATGCGAGCCATAGAGCAAAGCGGTTAAAGGAGCGACAGATGGGATTATTGCAGCAGGGCAAATGGGTTGACCAGTGGTATCAGACAGACAAAAGCGGCGGCAAGTTCGTCCGTGAAGATGCAAAGCTGCGAAACTGGATCACCCCGGATGGCAGTCCTGGCCCCAGTGGCCAAGGCGGATTCAAGGCCGAGCCGGGCCGCTATCATCTCTATGTTTCACTCGCTTGCCCCTGGGCCCACAGAACCTTGATATTTCGCGCCTTGAAGGGATTGGAAGCGCTTATCTCTGTGACTGTGGTCGAGCCCCATATGTTACAAAACGGCTGGGAATTTGCCACAGAGGCGGGTCCAAAGGGTGGCCACCCTATCCAGGGGGCCGAGCAAGACCCTTTGTTTGGCAAAGCATTCCTCTACCAAATTTATCAGCTCGCCGCGGCCGATTACAGCGGTCGGGTGACAGTACCTGTGCTGTGGGACAAACATCATCAGACCATAGTCAGCAATGAATCATCGGAGATCATCCGTATGTTCAACTCAGCCTTCGATCATCTGACCGGCAATAACCTGGACTTTTATCCGCCCCATCTGAGAGAGGAGATAGATACGCTCAACGAGTTCATCTATCCCAATATCAATAACGGGGTTTACCGGGCCGGTTTTGCCACCTCACAACAAGCCTATGAAGAGGCCTTTGAGCAGCTGTTCAGTGCCCTTGACAGATTGGAGTTGCAATTGAGTGAACGCCGCTTTCTCACCGGTTCACAAGTCACTGAGGCCGACTGGCGCTTGTTTACCACCTTAATCCGTTTCGATGCCGTCTATGTGGGCCACTTCAAGACCAATAAACGCCGCATTGAAGACTACCCGGCGCTGAGCCAATACCTGCGCGATCTGTATCAGTACCCCGGTATTGCCGCCACGGTCAACTTTGAACATATCAAACAGCACTACTACTACAGCCATGGACAGATAAACCCCAGTCGTATCGTGCCCCAGGGCCCCGAGTTAGACTATCAGCGCAGCCATCAACGCCACAGACTGGAATAGTAAATCACTCGGGCGTCAGGCCGTAAAAGTCTGCCAGTTGCTGGAGCTGTTCATCTGAGTCGAGCCGCAGCTGCCAACGCACGGCGCCGGCATCGGCCAGCAGAATGCAAGGGCCTTTGAGCAAACGGATATCGTCGCTCAGCGCCATCAACACTGTCTGCATGGTCGGCAAGCGTACCTGCAGCTCATTGGGACTCAGCAGCAATCGCCCCTGCTCGCAGTCAATTTTCATCCCCACTCCTCTCAATGGTTTCTCAATCAAAAACGCCCGCTAAAGCGGGCGTTTTCAGTTAAAGCCAAACTCAGTGGTGATGACCACCGACGCCATGGGCATGACCATGGGCTATCTCTTCATGGGTGGCTTCACGGGCAGAGACCACTTCAATATCAAAGGTCAGCTCGCGACCGGCCAATGGGTGATTGATGTCCACAGTGGCCATAAACTTGCCCACCTTGAGCACAGTCACTTGACGCTGGCCTTGATCTGTATTGACTATCGCGCGCATGCCTGGCTTCCATACTTTGGCGCCCATCAGGTGTTTTACCGATACGCGCTGCTCGGCGCCTTCAACCCGCTCACCGTAAGTTTCAGAGGCAGGCAAGGTCACACTGAACTTGGCACCTATCTCTTTGCCTTCGATGGCTTTCTCGACTCCAGGCATCATGTTGTCATGGCCATGCAGATAGGCGATGGGATCGTGCCCCTCGTTGGTTTCCAGCACTTCACCCTTTTCATCGCGCAGTGTGTAATTGAACTGCACCACCATATCTTCTTTAACACTCATTCTGAGTCCTCAGTATTCATGATTCCGGCGCAGCTTAACAAAACTGTCGCCTGCACTCCACTGCTTTGAATTAACGCCCTGCGCCCGGCACTATCGCCAGATGCTCGAGTCGCTCCAGCACCTGGTGGTTTTTCAATGCCAACTGACAAACACCACCATCGATTTGATGCCTGGTGGAGCAATCCACACTCCAGCTGCGCAGCAGATATCCGGCCAAGGCCGCGTTGCTGGCCACCTTGAGTTCACCATCTTCCATACGATAGTCGAGCATAATCGCCTCCGGATGCTTCAGGCTCGGATGGGGTACCAACACCAGTTCCACCGGCGTCAACCAGTTGCCGTCGGCCGCCGGTTGCTCCTTGGGCAAGGGAGAGCCTTCAAGTTCTCTGGCCTGCTTGATACGGGTCACCACAAAGTCGTTGAACTTGCCATGCTGTCTGTCAAATGCCCGTACATGCCAGCGCTGGCCGTTGTTGACCAGGGCATGGGGCACAATTTCACGGAGGGTTTCACCGCTTGAGGTGGAAACATATTGCAGCGCCAGCGCCTGCCCTTGCTGAATCGAGCGCATCAGCGCCGCGATAATCTCGGTATCCGGATGAATAAGCCGCACCGCATCGAAACAGACCTGGCTGGGCACCAGGGGCTGTGACAAACCATCACCAAAGCCACGGGCCAGCCCCGAGAGAATGGCTTCAGGATCGTGATGAAACAAGGGCTTGAATTCATGCTGGCGCTGATAATGACGACTGGGGTGCATCAGCTTGAGGTTCTGCGGCGCCAATTCGCGATAGAGGCTGAAGTCGCGGGTGGCGGCCGCCAATCCGGTGGCAAACTTGGCAATCAGATCCTGACGACTGACCTGGCCAAAATATTGCAGACTGAAATCGATAAAGGCAAGACGCTGACGCTGGCCGTGACTCAACTTATCTATGTTGCTCATCTCGCTGCTCATATCATTCCCTGAGTTCAATAGGTGAGGGAGAACGCCAATTTCTGCTGCCGACATTATCCGCCGGGCAGTTGCTTGGCGCCTTTATGAGCTAACATTAGCCAATCCCTTGGCTGCTGGCAATCATTTTGATTAGCAGAACTAGAGTCCCAGGGCTTTAAAGGTTTCGGCAGAGGGGAAGCCGTCGGCTACCAAGCCTTTGCTGAGCTGAAACGCCTGTAAACTGGCGCGGGAGTTACGCCCGAGAATACCGTCCGGCTTTCCGGCATCAAACCCCTGCTCATTGAGCTTTTGCTGCAGCGCCTTTATCTGGGCGCGGCTCAAGCGGGTTTGCTGCGGCGGTGCTTTGGCAAGCCGTCCGGCGCCACTTATTCTGTCGGCCAAATGGCCTACTGAGATGGCATAAAACTCAGAACGGTTCCAACGCTGGATCACCTGGAAGTTATCGTAGCCGAGAAACGCAGGGCCCTCGTGCCCGGCGGGCAGATAGAGTGTGGCTTCCATCTGGGCCTGTGGCAGCACCTGGCCATTGCTCTGGGTCAATCCCAGCGCCTGCCAGTCGGCGAGAGACTTTTTCTGCCCCAGATACTGATAATCAAATGATTCAGGTAAGCGAACCTCCCTGCCCCAGCGTTCGTTGCGCTGCCACCCCAGGTGAGCAAGAAAGTTTGCCGCCGAGGTCAGGGCATCGTCTATGCTGTTCCAGAGATCCGCCTTGCCGTCACCGTCACCATCGACGGCATAACTGGCGTAGGCACTGGGCATAAACTGGGTGTGTCCCATGGCACCGGCCCAGGAGCCTTGCATATCGGCCGCAGCAAAACCATATTTCTGGCTCAGCTTCAGCGCTGTCATCAACTCCTGGGTAAAGAAACCCGAGCGGCGGGAGTCACAGGCCAGGGTTGCCAGCGAGTCCAGGACCGGCATCTTACCCTTGTAGCCTCCGAAATTGGTCTCCATGCCCCAGAAAGACAAGAGATATTGCGGCGGCACGCCATACTCGCGCTTGAGCTTATCCAGCAGCGCCTTGTGCTCAACCAGCAATTCCCGGCCCTTGGAAACCCGCCAATCTGTTACCCGCTTATCGAAATAGTTGGCAAATGTCTGGGTAAACTCGGGCTGACTGCGATCCAGCTCTATCACTCTGGGGACAAACTTGAGTGGCTTAAGATGTGAGTCGATGGTCTGTTGACTGATGCCCTCGTTAAGGGCCTTGTCCTGCAACTCCACAATACACTGAGGAAAAGCCGCTTCCCCGGCTTTTATCAGGGCTTCTACAGGATCCTCATTCTGGGGGGCTGCCAGCGTTTGCGTGGCCAGCAGCAGGGGAAACCAGGATAATACTCTGAACACCTTCCGACTCCTTAAAAGATTAAACACCCCATCGAGTTCCATCCTAACCAGTCGCTCAACGTTTTTTAAGCCCCGCAGGCATAATTCCCTGTCGTTGAGTCGATTTTTAAGCATTTATTCCTGTTTGTTCATCTGAGGTTAAGATTAACTTGGACTCCAGTGCTTATGCCGTATAATGGCGCCACTAACCCTTGCTCAAGAGAGAGATCATGACTGATTTAGCGCCGGCACTGAGCCAATTTATCGATAACGTCAAAGAGCACCAGCAGGTGTGGGGCTTACAGGACGACTCCGGCGAAGGCTGGGTGGTGTGTGACTCCAGCGAATATGAAGACACAGATGTCATGCCTTTATGGTCTGATCAGGCGGTGGCCCAGAGCCATTGTACCGAGGAGTGGGTCAACTTCGCACCAGTAGCGATTTCACTGGAAGAGCTGCTGGAGTTCTGGATTGAAGATCTCAACGAAGATGGCGTATTGATTGGTATAGATTGGCGTGCCGAGCAGGAATGTCCCGAAGTTGAGCCGGTAGAGTTGGCCAAGTTCCTGGTGGATGTGGAAGCCGAATAAGCTTTACCCGGTCGGGAGTCGCCAAGACTCCCGACTTCTTTTAAGACTCAGAGCAGCATCTGCACAACCCTATGCCCTGTCCCTTGGTCGACATCCCCTTTAATTGCCGTCACAGTTGCTGGTTTTGTGCCGAGCCCTGCGAACACGTTTTTGCCTTTGAAGCCTCCCCCAATGCAGAACATGCCTCACTGAGCGTGCCCGCCTGTAAGGAGTGCCTGACGCTAGCCCGCAAAAATCCTCTCACCTCGATATACGAGTGCCGTATTGCTGTTAAAGATGCGCTGATGAAGCGCTACGCCAAACATCTGGCCATAGGGTTGAATTGGACCAGTGAAGAGCTGGAAGAATCGGAGTTTTCCTGCAAAATTCTTGGCGGTTTTAAACGCAGCGCCTGGTTTATGTATGAAGTGGCCAGAGACAGGATCAATGCCAAAGGTTGGCCCCTCTGTATTGAAGGCGTTCCGCTGAGCGACGAGACCCCAAATACCGGGTTTGACTTCGACGGCTTGCACTACAGCTCAGTGTTTGCCGCCATAGAGCACTACGCCAAAAATTTTTCGTTGGATAAAGACTTTCTGCAGGCCTTGACGGCCATCTGCGGCCGCAACAGATTTGCCTTTGCCGTGCGCTTGGCCAGGCTCAATATCGCCGCGGACAAACGCACCAAAAAGCAACTTATCCGCGAGCTGGAGCAGGAATACTGAGGTTAGGTATCAATCCAACAGTCGCATTCTGTCCTGTACGGCTTCCACCAGCAGATCCGGCTGGAACTTGGATATAAAACGATCGCAGCCCACTTTTTCCACCATCGCCTTGTTAAAGCTGCCGCTGAGAGAGGTATTGAGGGTGATATAGAGTTCGGCCATCCGCTTGTCGTTGCGCACCTCATAGGTTAGACGGTAACCGTCCATTTCAGGCATCTCAGCATCGGTGATCATCATCAAAATCTGATCTGTCACCTTGAGCCCCTGATCGCACCATGACTTGAGCAGCGTCAGCGCCTCGCGACCATCGCTGCATTCAATCACCTCGAGCCCCAACTGCCCCAAAGTATCACGTACCTGACGTCTGGCCGTAGGCGAATCATCGACAATTAAAATCTTGTGCCCCGGCATCTTGGCCACCAAGGACTCATCCAGTACACCTTCGGAGAGACGCACATCATAGTGGATGATCTCCGCCAACACCTTTTCCACATCGATAATCGACACCAACTCAGTTTTACCCTGAGTCTCAATACGGGTAATGGCGGTGAGGTAATGATTGCGGCCGGCAGTTTTCGGTGGCGGCATGATATCGCCCCAGGTCATATTAACAATATGCTCAACCTTACCCACCAGAAACCCCTGCACGCTGCGGTTGTATTCTGTGATGATCAGGTTGGCATCGTCACCGGCAGGCATCGGCGAAAAGCCTATGGCGCTGCGCAGATTAATGACAGGGATGGAAGTACCGCGAATATTAGCAACGCCGCTGATAGCAGGATGGCTGCCGGGCATGGCCGAGAGCTCCGGCAATTTCACCACCTCTTTAACCTTAAACACATTGATGGCAAAGAGTTGAGTTGAATTAATTCTGAATAACAGTAACTCCAGCCGGTTCTCACCCACAAGTTGTGTGCGCTGATCTACTGATTCCAATACGTTAGCCATAACGACTGCTTTCCCGATTTACCGCTATCTAATGGACAAATTATAGTGGTAAAGCCGTTCAACAAACCATGTCCTAGGGCAAATTTAAGCTAAATTGTCTTAAATGATACGCACTTGGCTACAGTTATATCGGTAGAGTTAAACGCATCAGTGCTTATAGAGTGAAGCTGGGCAAAACCCAACCGCCAAGTACAACAAGGCCCAGCTCGCCCCGTGATTATGCTGCTCAAGCTTTGCCGGCGGTTTTACGGGCCAAGATGATACCCGCCAGCGCCGGCAACTGGTGTTGGCGGATAATCTCAAAGTTGCCGCTATCTTCAAGAACAGCCAAGAGTTCAGCGTGATTGAAACGGTTTTCCTGGGGATGTTCAAACAGACGCCGACTCAAGGGATTACAGATAGCGGCGCGATAAAGCTCTTCCAGTACAAAATAGCCACCAGGGCGCAATACCCTGTGTACTTCGGCCACCGCCTGTTGCCAATCCGGAATATGATGAAAGGCGGCAAAATCGACCACAAGGTCAAACTGGCTATCGGCAAAAGGCAAGGCGCTGCCATCACCCTGGCACAGATGCAACCAGTTTTGATCCGAATACCGCCCGGCGCAGTGGCTGACCATGTCGAGATCAAAATCGAGCGCCCACACTTCTTCCGCCCCCAGCTCCTGACGCACAAGCGCTATTCCCTCACCAAAGCCGCAGCCTATCTCCAAGGTGCGACTAAAAGCCGGTAAAGGCTTGGCAAACAACTTCAACAACATCCGCCGCTCCAGCCGCCTTTGCAGCCACAAACGCAGCGGATGCCTGACTATCGATTTTTCAAAGCGATTGAGTTGCATGAATGGCGATCCACCCAAGATAATTCATGGTTAACATTTAAGCGCTCTTACGGCGACAATCATCTTCACTCGTCCCCAAAGGGTTCCAGCGGCAGTTGATCCCAATAGATGCCCTGCCCGAAGAAGTCTTCCAACAGTTGATTGAGCCGTGAAAAACTGCTCACCCTTTGCGGCTTGCCACTGATACAGTGCCACACGTACCTGTGGCAGTTATTGTCAAACAGGTCATAATCCCGATACTGAAACAGGCTCTCGCAGGCGCGGGCCAACGCCTGTTCGCTGACCAAGGGCATTCTTTGATGATCGCAGGCAACAAACACCTTGCTACCGCTGCGACCTGCCAGGAAACGCTTCACCGATACTGGCCGCACCAGGCCGCTGCCGTGGAGTTCGGCCAACATACCGTCACCGAGCCAGATACCTGTGTGTTCAATGACCCCGAATACGTGGCAGCACACCAGCATCCCGGGCTGTACTTGTTTGACACTCTGACTGTGAAACCATTCACTGGGTGTCAGCCGCGCCTGCCCCTTAGTCCCCTTTGTCGGCATATCCTTGAGTACTCGATTGCGGGCGACTTTCTTACGCTTCTGTCCTTCATCGGCAAGCCACACGGCGCCGAGTGCGGCAGAGCCGAGCCAGAGTAACGGAAGTGCCATAGCTTTGCTCCTTAACGCTTTGAGTGACATCTTGAAATTAATCGAATTCAGGCCGCTTGGCAAAGTTCAATTCGACCAAGCTCAGTTCAGCCAAAGCTCTGATCAGCGTCAAACCAAGGGAATACACCCAGGAAGTGTTCAAAGGCTACTATACCCAGGAGAGGAAATCGGCCACAGGCTCTTTGGCGGCATCACAGCTTTGCGCCAGAAACAGCTCACCACAGGCCAGCGCATCAGTCAGGGCATTGTGGGCCGAATACGGCGGCAGATGATAGCGGCTGCGGCTAGCGCCGAGGCGCAGACTACCGCTTGGCAGCACCTCCTGTTGCCGCTGTAGGCGGGTCTTTTCCAGCAGCAGGGTATCTATCACGGGAAGGTGCAACTTAGTACCATATGCCTGCAGACAAAGTCGGCTGAGAAAAGCGCAGTCCAAAGGAGCATGATGCATCAGTAAAATGCGCCCCTGACTTTGCCGTAACAGCCAAGGCAAGAGCTGTTCGGGCGCCAGCGCCCCCTGTTCAAGATGGCGATCCATAATGCCGTGAATCGTGGCGCTCTGACCGACACTGCCATCAATACTCACCAATTTGTGGCGCGCGCCGCTGAGCTCCAGTCTGCCTTTGTTGATGGGCACCACACCGATGGAGAGGATCTGATCGCAACCCGGCTCTAGGCCGGTCATTTCCAAGTCCAGCGCCATCAAAGGCGCCTCTGCCACAGGTTTGGATAACACAGGACTCAAGGCCTGGTAAAAAGATTTGAGTGGCTCTCTTGCCTGCCAACAATGCCAGGCCAGGCGGGTTCTATGCAGCAAAGGCATCTTAGAAACTCCGGGTAAATTTGAGTTTCAGCGCCGCCTGGGCATCATGCACCACCTTGAAGGCATCCCTGAGTTGATGACGCATCAGTGAAGAGAGTACCTGCGGCATCAGAAAATTGCTTATCTTCTGGCCCTGCTCAAACTGACGCCCCTGATTGGCCAGCCGCATATGGGCAATAAATTCATGGGCATCGGCAAGATTGAGGGCATCTTTGCGGCTCAACAGCTTGCTCTCCATCAGGGCGCGGATCCGTTTGGCGGTATTGACCTCTTTGATACCGGTGGCCAAGGCATATACCCGGGCGATGTCATTGATAAGGGCGCTGCCCCTGTGTTTAAGATCCATCCCCTTGACCTCACTGCCATCCCTGTCGAGCACGAATTGGCGGAAGAATCCCAATGGCGGCGACTCACTTAAGGCATTGCCGGTCAGGGCCGCCAGAAAGATATCGTTATCTTTGGTCTGCACCAGCACCTTGTCTTGCAACGCATCGAACAGGCTGTCCGGCCCATATACGGAGCGCATATCGAAAAAGATGCTGGCATGCATCAAGGCCTTGGGCTCAGGGATATTGACCCAAGAGGCAAACTTCTGTTGCCAACTTGCCAGCGACAAACACCAGTTGGGGTTTTGCGCCATGATATCCCCAGGGCAGTATACATAACCGCATTCGTTGAGCCCGGCGCACACCCCCTTGGCCAAGGCCTGAAAGTAACCTCTGGCATGCTCATCCGGCTCTTCGGCCAGCAATAAACCATTGTCCTGATCCGAGCAGGCGGCCTGATCCTGGCGCCCCTGTGAGCCAAATGCCAACCAGCAAAACGCCATCGGCGCCTCCCCAAGCAGCGCCTGATGGAGCTGGATAAGCCTGCGGGTAAGCGCATCGGTAACTGAGGTCAGTACCCGACCAATCTCCTCGGCGCGGGCATCGGCGCTGATAAGGTTTTGCAACAGAAGTGGAATTTGCCGACTGACACTGATGAGGCTTTGTAAATCTTTTTGCCGCTCTATCTCGCCAATCAGCAGCAAAGGTTGGGATGCCTGACTGCGCAATATGTCTGTGCTGGTGATCATCCCCACCGGCAACTCTCGCTCCATGACCGGCAGATGGT
The DNA here is from genome assembly GCF_019670705.1 of Shewanella carassii. Taxonomy (NCBI): domain Bacteria; kingdom Pseudomonadati; phylum Pseudomonadota; class Gammaproteobacteria; order Alteromonadales; family Shewanellaceae; genus Shewanella; species Shewanella carassii. Next base: position 1,916,568 of record NZ_AP024618.1, on the reverse strand, counting down.
GAATGTTGTGCTCGCTCATCAGCAGCATGGCTTCAAATACCAGGGCCTGGGCATCTATGTATACGGGCTGGCGGGTCATGGCTTGAAACACGGCTTCATTGCCGGTAAGCCCCTCGGCCAGCACCCGATTACGCAGATCCCTGTCGGTGAGGATCCCCACCAGTTTGTGATTATCCAGAACCAACACAGACGACACCCTGTGCTTGCGCATCAGCTTGGCCGCATCGGTAATGGAAAGACGGTGATCGACACTGACAGGCTCATGGGTCATCAGGGTGCTGATCCGGCTGGTGGTGGTCAAATCTTTAGCCCGAAAACGCCCTTGATGACGCAACCGCTTGGCATAGGCGCGGTTGAAGAAGCGATCGAAGCTGCGGCACTCCAGGCGCAGAGTGTCAAACAGTGCTGGCGGCACATGATAGACCAAACCATCTTCGAGGATCAGCACCTTATTACTGATCTCCTCGCCCGACAGCAAAGAAGGAAAGCCGAAACAATCGCCCTCCCCCAAGCGATCCAGCAACTCGCCCTCGGCATCGCGCACTTCAAAGGCCCCGCTGCGAACGATATAAAGCATGGGGTTGGCCGAATCCAGCGGCACGGCTTTCATCGACTTGCTGTAATAACCTATGCTGATGGCGCGGCAACATTGCTCCAGCAAGGGTTGCGGCAGTTCATCGAAAGGAACCGTCTGTTGCAGAAAGCTGCGAATAGGCAGCAGTTCACTCTCATCCATGGGCGGCCTTTAAAGTTGGACTGACTCACCACAGTATTGCCCACTCTGGAGAATGCTGACTATCTGGCTTTAGTCGAATACCACCATCCCTGAAACAGAAAACCCGAAACTGAAAGTCCAAACTAAAAAAATAGAAGGTTGAATATCCAACCCAAGCGAAATTGATAAAAAAATCCCCCGGCTATGCGGGGGATCCTCTACTTGAGCAGCATCAGACTATCAGTGATCCTGCGCCGTGCCAGCCCCTTTGGGGAAGCGAATAGACTCCACCATTTCCTGCACATGCTCAGGAACAGCAGCAGTCATCTTGGCAACGATAATCGCCACCGCAAAGTTGATTATCATGCCTACCATGCCGATACCTTCAGGTGAAATACCAAACAGCCAGTTCTCGGCGCTATTACCCGCAGGATTAATGAACTTGAAGTAGATGATATAAGCCGCGGTAAAGCCAAGCCCCACTACCATACCGGCTATGGCCCCTTCCTTGTTCATTGACTTAGAGAAAATCCCCATCACGATTGCCGGGAACAGTGACGATGCCGCCAAGCCAAAGGCAAAGGCCACCACTGCCGCCACAAACCCGGGCGGATTAATCCCGAAGTAACCGGCAATCACTATACCAACAGCCGCCGCGGTTCGGGCGTAGAACAACTCCTTCTTGTCTGAAATGTCCGGCATAAAGTTTTTCTTCAACAAGTCATGGGATACCGAGGTTGAGATAACCAGCAGCAAGCCCGCAGAAGTCGAAAGCGCCGCCGCCAGACCACCGGCTGCCACCAGAGCAATCACCCAAGCCGGCAGATCGGCGATTTCAGGGGTCGCCAGCACCATGATATCGCGATCGATATTCATCTCGTTGCTGCTGTCGTCGGTGAGGTTACCCTTGGCGTAGTACATCTTGCCGTCGCCGTTTTTATCGTTCCACTTGATAAGCCCGGTCGTTTCCCAGTTTTTGATCCACTGCGGCGCCGACTCATAGGCAACACCGGTCGATTCAGGGCCATTGATGGTTTCAATCATGTTTACCCGAGAGAATGCCGCCAGAGCAGGCACTGTGCTGTACATGATGGCGATAAACACCAGCGCCCAACCGGCACTGATACGGGCATCTTTTACCTTAGGTACGGTAAAAAAGCGCACGATCACGTGCGGCAGACCGGCAGTACCCACCATAAGCGCGGCCGTGATAGCGAATACATCTATGGTACTCTTGGCGCCTTCTGTGTATTCAGTGAAACCCAGCTGGGTTTGCAGACCATCGAGCTTTTGCAGTAGATACACCCCGGTATCATTCCCGGCGGCATCTATCAGCTCAGCACCAAAACCGATTTGTGGGATAACATGGCCCGTCATCATCACAGAGATAAAGATGGCCGGAACCATAAAGGCGAAGATCAGCACGCAGTATTGCGCCACCTGAGTGTAGGTGATCCCCTTCATGCCACCGAGCACGGCGTAGAAGAATACTACCGCCATACCGATATACACCCCAGTGTCGACATCCACTTCCAGGAAACGGGAGAACACCACCCCAACGCCACGCATCTGCCCGGCAATATAAGTAAAGCAGATGAAGATGGCGCAAATCACGGCCACAACTCGGGCCGCCTGGGAGTAATAACGCTCACCAATAAAGTCAGGTACAGTGAACTTACCAAACTTGCGAAGGTAAGGTGCCATGCACAAAGCCAGCAGCACATAGCCACCGGTCCACCCCATCAGATACACGCTGCCATCGTACCCCACAAAGGAAACGATACCCGCCAATGAGATAAAAGAGGCAGCCGACATCCAGTCTGCAGCCGTGGCCATCCCGTTCATAACCGGGGGCACCCCACCACCTGCAACATAGAAATCCTTGGTAGAGCCGGCTCGCGACCAGATGGCAATCCCGATATAAAGGGCAAACGAGAGCCCCACAATCAAAAACGTTAATGTTTGAACATCCATCGGCCCACTCCTTAGTCTTCGTGTACGTTATATTTTTTATCTAAGGCATTCGCTTTGGCCGCATAAACGAAAATCAGCGCTACGAACACATACATGGAACCTTGCTGGGCAAACCAGAAGCCAAGCTTGAATCCCATAAAATGAATTTCATTGAGAACATCCACCAGTAAAATTCCACAACCGTAGGAAACAGCAAACCAGATGGCCAGTAGTCCCAGTACCAAGCGCAAGTTTTCGCGCCAGTACCCCTTTGCCTTGTCATTGTTTTCAAAACCCATAGCGACTCCCCTGTGGTAATAATTATTAAGTCACAGTTAATCTAGCAACCGCCGGGAACGTCACAATCAAGACCTTAGTCTAAGCCAAAATTCACACACCATTAACAATTCAACAAAGTAATTTATTATCAAAAACTTATAAACATATCCCTCGATAAAACGCTCGTTTAATTGACGCTTATTATTAGACCAATGTCGAAGTGATTTTCAGCATAATTTGATAAAAAAGCGGCTCTTTTCCGCCATATAGTGAATAGAGCAAGAGTCCAACTCTCTTGATGAAAAGTGGTCAAAATGGAGTAAACAACCAAACCCAGCCATTAACCCGTACAGAATTAACTCTAGGTATTAGGACAGAGAAAAAAAAAGAGGCCTTACGGCCTCTTGATGATATTGATAATATTATGGAAATTATGGTGCTTCCCGGTTCAGATAGAGAATGAGTGCCGCCAACTCCTTGGGATCTGAACTTTTCGAGGTAATTAAATACCTGCCATTGACCAAGAGAGAGGGCACACCACGGATCCCGGAGAGTTGAGTCTGGGTATCATAATTGGCCAATGCCAGCTTGCTGTCGGCCGAGCCTAAGGTTTGGTTAAGCTCTTGCTCATTCACCCCTTGTGCCAAAAAGAAATCCTTCAACTGTTGCGGCCGCTCAAAGGCCTGATGTTGTTCATGGATCCGGTTAAAAATATTGCCGTGCACCTGATCGGTAATCCTGAATTTTTGCGCCAGATAATAGGCTTCCTGACTGAGGATCCAGGAAGGACGTCCGGCACCGACCGGGGTTCTTTCAAAATCCAGTTTCCCCTTCAGCAGGGCAGCTGTTTGCTGCATCAAGGGATCCTTGTAGTAGCAATGGGGGCAGTTATAGGAGAAAAACTCTCTGACAATACCGCCCTTGGCTTCGGGGATCCCCGCCACCTTGACATAATCGCGCCCTTCCTGAAAATCGGCCGCACTGGCACTGAAACTGCCAATGGCCAAGAGTATCAACGGCAAGGCTCTCACCATTCTAGATAACAAAGACATAGGCTTTCCTCTTGTTCTGTTTTTAATCATGCCCTTTAACGGCAAGCGGCAATAAGGCTATCAGCGTCGGGGTAACTGTATTCAAAGTCAAGTTCGCGGCAGATGAGAGAACCATCCACCCACTTACCGGTTTCACTCTCTTTTGCAAACTCGGGCGATGCCAAGCCGAGTGCCTTGGCGGCAGCCGGATAAAACTCTTGCCTAGTTGGATGACACGGAGAACAAAGATTATAGATGGCCCCGGGGTTAGCGGCGGTCAATAACTTCAAGCAGGCATTTATACAGTCATCGAGGTGCACCAGATTCACCACGGCGTTCGCACCGGGCAGCCCTGTCTTTCCAGCGAGGAAGCGCCCAGGGTGACGCCCTGGACCGACCAAGCCGGCAAAACGGATAACAGTGACTTGAAGACCTTCATTGGCAAGCGCCAGTATCTTATGTTCAGCCATCGCCAAGGTGCCGCAATAGCTGTCAGATGGAGCATCAACAGATGTCGTCTCTGTGACTACGCCCTGAGACTGAGGGTAAACCCCTGAACTACTGATAAACAACAGGCGTTTGATGGAGCTTGCAGCAATCACAGGCAATAAGCGCTCGAGAGAAGGTAGATAATCATTATCGCCGCGCCTTAGACCGGGGGGGATATTGAGCACTAGGGCATCACAGTCATCCGGCAACGAAGGTAAAGATGCCGGTTCAGCAAGATTGAGGGTCACGGCATCTATTCCCTCTTTTCTCAACAGCTCCGCGCCCTCCTCGGTACGCTTACTGCCGCAAACCTTAATGCCACTGGCAAGCAGTGTCCTTGCCAGTGGCAAACCAAACCAGCCGCAGCCCCAAACCGCAATATGTTTCATCGCCCTACTCCGCTGTAAACCGAGCTCAAGCATAAGACAAATAACAATAAAAACCAGAGGTGAACCTATGAGTGACTAAACTTTAGCCGCTCAAAGCAAGAGCAAGCGGGTTGCAAACTATTCCAGGGCGCTGAAATAGAAACTGATGCTGGCACCGGTTTGCAGGGTTTTTGAGGCGCCTTCGGTCAGTTCATCAGACTTGAGCACCGCCTCCACGCTGACATCTTCATCCATCAGAAAGCGCAACTTAGGCTCGCTGCCATCGCGTTTACAGGCCCAAACCTGAGGCTGTCGCACCTCTGATGTGGTCATCATCACCTTGCCGACGCTGTTGTCAGACAGACTCACCAGGGTGCCAGGCGGATATATACCCAACACCTTGACCAACGCCGAAATCAGTTGCTCCTGATGTTTGCCAACCCGATATTTAAATAGGTATCCCAAAGCGATTTGCGGCGAGACGATCTCCTGACGCGCCAATTGGCTGTCATAGTCGTTGGCCAGCGCGACTATCTGAGTGATCAGGGGCAACTTGGCCAGCTTGAGCCCATCTGGATAGCCGGAGCCATCGATAAACTCATGGTGGTGCATCACGATATTCAGCACCTCATTGCCAAACAGGCCACTGCGTTTGAGCATGTCATAGCCAAAATTGGGATGCATAGAGAGGAAGTTGCTTTCATGTTGACTCAAAGGCCCGCGCTTACGTCTGATAGACTCCGGCACCTTGAGCTTTCCAACATCATGCAGCAGTGCGCCCAGGGCGATATCCCTAAGCTTATCTTTGGAGAGTTCCAATGAGTGGGCAATCATCAAAGCTAATACAGCGACCGATATCCCGTGTTGAGTAACGCTGGGAGCGCCTTCACCACTGGACACCAATGCCAGTTTGGGGCTATCGGACTCCAACAGATGCTCCAGCATTTGCTCAACTAAAGTTGAGGCTTCACGAGCGGCGCCTTCGGGATCGGACACCAACTTACTGACCACGGTACGACTGTCATTAATGGCATTCAAAAAACGTCCCTGACTCTTGCGTATCGCCTTACGAGCTGTCGCTTTGGGATCTGGCTTACTGTCCTTTGTCTGCTCTGTGACTTGTTGCGCCTCGTCTTCCTCTTCAATCACATCATTGAGCAGTTCCTCATCGGAGAGCAAAATGACATAGGGCACTCCGAGATTACGGATCATCTCTATTTGACTGGCATCTTTGATTTCTATGCGATTAAACAAAAAGGGGTGATCTGTCCAAGACAGAGGCAATTTGACTGTAATGCCGGTTTGCAGGCGTGACAGCGGGAGATGGATCCTTTCAGCTTTGGCCACTCAAAGTTTCTCCAGAGAACGACTTGATAAACAAGGTTTAAAAAACCATTACCCAAGAGTCCTAACTATAGTCTATTGAAAACCAAGCGTAAGACTTAAGCGCCAAATTTATGACAAAAACAGCATATTTGACAGTATTTTAGTCTTTAAACTGCATTGGGCGCCCGGATCTGTTTAAATTTCACCCAAAACGGCCGTTAGAAATAGTTATTTGAGCCGACAGAAACAAACTGATCCCTGTTTTATATAGCAAATAACTGCCGAATCTGCCTTTTAAGTCACTCCGATATGTCTTGTTTTTGCCAGTCGTTGAGATAATGGCGTAAATGCGCCGACTTGGCGAGGTACAGCAAGGACCAGAACAGCAATAAGGCATCCAACGCCAGATTCCAACTAAATAGCCAGTCACTGTGACCAAGACGCTGAATAAGCAGCATGCCATCTATCCCCAGCAGCAGCGCCAACCACCAGCGAATTTGCCTAAACAGTGGGATCAATGCCTCAAATATCCGTTTACGCTCAGCCAGGATCAAACCATAGATCAACAAAGCACCGGCGCCGGCGGCCAGAGACAATAGAAAGTCACTCTTTTCCGGATAAAATAGCCGCACCAGAGCGGCCCTGTCGCTGGCCTGGGTCAGGGACGCTGCAAACACACACCAGCCGCGAGCCAAAAACAGCACTATGATGTAAAGCAGTAACGGTGGCTTGATATGGCCATCATTGTCGAGCCAGCGCACATGTTCAAATTTAAGCAAGGGCATGATCCCATGATTGTGACTCACCCAGACAAGGCCTGGCGCAGCCATGATAAAAATAACCTAAAGCGTCCACGCTTGTGACTGACTCTGTTTTTAAGCAGATGCCCCGAGATACACCTCTTCCATAAGCGGCCTCAATGAGGCGATCTGAGAGCGAGTCTCGACCAACCATCCTACGGAATAATGAGGTGGGTCCTGTGGCAACACAATTCAAGTTATGTGGCGCAAATAACCTAAATAGAAGCCAGAAACACACCGTTTGGCTATTTTGACTCTACAATCTTAAGGGGCTCATACCACCTCGGATTGGTTGCCATTGAGTGAAGGTAAAAAAGCCCCGCGGCTTGGCGAGGCTGAAGCAGAAAGATTAAGCTCAGGACTGCAGCAGCGCCAGCAGGCCGGCTTCATCCAACACCTTGACCCCAAGCTCATTGGCCTTGGTCAATTTGGAGCCAGCGGCCTCGCCGGCCACTACGCAGTCTGTCTTCTTGGAGACACTGCCGGACACTTTGGCGCCGAGCGCCTCCAGCTGCGCCTTGGCGTCAGTGCGGCTCATCTGGCTCAGAGTGCCGGTCAAGACCCAAGTCTGCCCCTTGAGCGGTTGCTCGTCTTCAGACGGCGCTTCGATGGCCGGCCAGGTCACCCCGGCGGCCAGCAGTTTATCTATCACCTCAAGGTTGTGGGGCTGAGCAAAGAAGTGCGCCACATGCTGAGCCACTATGGCACCGACATCTTCCACTTCGATAAGCTGCTCGACACTCGCCTGCTTCAGGGCATCCAGCTCTTTGAAGTGCCGTGCCAGGTTGGCAGCGGTAGACTCGCCTACCTCACGGATCCCCAAAGCGTAGAGAAACTTGGCCAGGGTTGTTTGCTTGGCCGCTTCTATGGCCTGCACCAGATTAGTGGCCGACTTGAGCCCCATCCGCTCCAGCATAGTCAGGGCAGAAGCCGTGAGTGAGAACAGATCCGCCGGGCTCTCTACCAGCTCCTTATCGATCAGCTGCTCGACTATCTTGTCGCCCATGCCATCTATATCCAGCGCCTTGCGGGAAGCAAAGTGTTTGATGGCTTCCTTGCGCTGCGCTTCGCAGAACAAGCCACCTGTGCAACGGGCCACGGCTTCCCCCTCAAGACGTTCCACCTGAGAGCCACAAACCGGGCATTGCTCCGGGAAACGGATCTCTTTGGCATCCTCAGGTCTTTTTTCCGGCACCACGGCAACCACTTGTGGGATAACATCACCGGCGCGGCGAATGATCACAGTATCGCCAACTTTCACCCCAAGGCGGGCGATTTCGTCGGCGTTGTGCAAAGTGGCGTTGGAAACTGTCACCCCACCGACAAACACAGGCTTAAGCCTGGCAACCGGTGTCACGGCGCCGGTGCGGCCTACCTGAAAGTCGACCCCTTCGAGCAGAGTCATCTCTTCCTGGGCCGGAAACTTATAGGCGATGGCCCAGCGCGGTGCACGGGAGACAAATCCCAGTGTCTGCTGCGCTTCTATGCTGTTGACCTTAAATACCACACCATCGATTTCATAGGCCAAAGCACTGCGGCGCGCCATAATATCCCGGTAGTAGTCATCCACTTCGCTGAGGTCCTTGGCAAGGCGGATCTCACTGCTGACCGGCAATCCCCAGGTTTTAAGCTGCTGCAACTGCCCAAGATGGGTGTCCGCCAGCGGGAAGGATTCCGGCTCAACCACACCCAATGCATAAGCGTAAAACGCCAGTGCCCGAGAGGCAGTGATCTTGGAGTCCAGCTGCCGCAAACTGCCGGCGGCGGCATTACGCGGATTGACAAACAGCTTGTCTCCCTTGACTCGGTTACGCTCGTTGAGCGCCTCGAAGGCCGCCTTGGGCATGAATACTTCACCGCGCACTTCCAACAGCGGCGGATAGTCATCCCCCCTGAGTTTCAGCGGCACCGCCCGAATGGTGCGAACGTTTTCGGTAATATCTTCACCGACCGCACCATCGCCACGGGTGGCGGCACGCTCCAGCACGCCATCGCGATAGAGGATACTGACAGCCAGCCCATCGAGCTTGGGCTCGCAGCAATAGCTGAACTCGCCGACTCTGTCAGTCACCCGTTTATGGAAGGCGGCAAAGTCTTCTTCACTGAAGGCGTTGTCCAGACTGAGCATAGGTTTGAGGTGAGTCACCTGTTCAAATTTGGCCAGCGCCAGCCCACCGACTCTGAGGCTTGGCGAGTCGCTGCGTTGCAGCTCAGGGTGCTCGGCCTCCAGCGTTTTGAGCCGCTGCATCAGGCGGTCATATTCGGCATCGGGAATGCTGGGGTTGTCATCCACATAGTAGCGAATGTTGTGCTCGTTAATGGTGCTTATCAGCTGATCAATTTCGTTTTCAATGGCTTGCATAAAAATTCCGCACAAAACAAAGGCCGCAGAGGCGGCCTTGGATAGAGAGACTCACACTGGCTCCCTGATGAATATCAGCCCTGGGCCCGAATACGGCCCAGGTAGGCTTGTTTAGTATCCTGATGCCATGGCTGACGTTGGCCGTCTAGCAGATCGGCACCAAGATCATCCGCCAATTGATGGGCGGAGTTGAGCATGATGGAAAAGTTCATCAGCGGATCGCCATGACAAGGTAAGGTCATAAACAGGACTATCCCTTGAGTGCTGAACTGTTCCATGTTGTCCGGATCAAACACCCCGGGCTTAACCATGTTGGCTAGGGAAAACAACACCCGCCCCGTACCAGCGTTATCTTCATGGCGATGGAAAATATTCATATCACCGAACTTGAAGTTCAGTGCCAACAAGCAAGGCAGCAACTCGGCGCCGCTGAGGCTCTCGCCTTCTTTGGCAACCACATGCAGTACCAAAACATCCTTGGGATCGGGCAACTCATCGTGGCGCGATTCTTCCTTGGCCTGCTCGCGGGTCTGTTGTTCAGTAGCCAGTTGTGGCTCTGGCTGACGATTTGCCTGATGACCGGCTTGGGCCGCTATTTGAGTGTCGTTGTGATTATCCGCGCCCAGCCCAAGCTCCATCTGCATTTCGGCCGTATCTTGGTCATCATCGAGATGCAACACTGGCTCTTGCCGTTGTAGCTTGCTATTCACTCTCGGCTCGGGTTTGGCCCCTGAGAGGGAAAATGCCTGTTCAGTTTCAGTCTCATCAGCCTGAGGCGACTGGAAGCCAGGTTTACGCAACTTGCTGCTCTTGAGCTTGGGTGGCTTTTCATCCGGTGAGACTTTACGCACCCTCACCTCACCAATTCCATCGGCATCGAAACCTTCGCTATCACGCCGAGCCTGATCCTTATAGAAACCTGTCAGCGGGTTTTCTTTCAGCGACTTGGGCTGTTGTTTGCGGATAGACCAGAAACCGTGAACCAGCACGGCAATGATGGCAATCGCGCCCAATACAGACAATACCAGTTGCAAATCTTCCATTGGTTACCTGTTTTCCTATGGTTATCCGGCGTCGGCCATAGCCACCGCTTCTTCAATATCGACTGCGACTATGCGAGAGACACCCGGCTCATGCATAGTGACACCTATCAACTGATCAGCCATCTCCATAGTGAGCTTATTGTGGCTGATATAGATAAACTGTACGCTGTCCGACATCTCCTGCAAAAGACGGCAGAATCTGTCGACGTTGGCGTCATCCAAGGGTGCATCGACCTCATCCAGCATACAAAAAGGCGCCGGATTGAGCCTGAAAATCGCAAACACCAATGATAAAGCCGTCAGCGCCTTTTCTCCACCCGAAAGTAGATGAATCGTGCTGTTCTTTTTGCCCGGTGGCCGGGCCATGATGGTCACTCCGGTATCGAGTAAATCATCATCTGTCAGCGCCAGATAGGCACTGCCGCCACCAAATACCTTGGGAAACAACTCTCCCAGTCCGGCATTGACCTGCTCAAAAGTCGCCTTGAAGCGACTGCGGGTCTCTCTGTCTATCTTGCGGATCGCCTCTTCGAGACTAGCCAGCGCCTTGTTGAGGTCTTCATCCTGGGCATCGAGATAAGCTTTACGCTCTTTTTGCTGCTCATACTCTTCAATGGCCGCCAAGTTAATGGCGCCGAGGCGACTTATCTTGCGCCGAACCGATTCCAGTTCATCCTGCCAGGGCGCGATTTTTGCTTCATCCGGCAGGTTTGCCGCCACTTCATGCAACTTGATCTGTTGCTCGCTGAGCTGCGCCAATTGGCTGTCGGCCTGACCTTTTAAGCCCTCGCGACGTAACTTTAACGTGCTGATTGTCTGAGTCAAGTGCTCCAGTTGTCCAAGCTGTTGTTTTTGCTTTAAAGCTGTACTATCCAACTGCTGTTGCTGCTCGGCAAGTTTGGCCCGGGTGCGCTCAAGCTCCGTCTGCATCCTGTGTTGCTGCGCCAGCAATCCCTCCAGGCGTTGCTCCAGCGGTTGCAGCTCGGCGCTATCAGCCCCCTGCTGCGGTCTATCTAGCAATTCACTGCGCTTGTGCTCGGCCTGCTGCAACTGCTCGGTCAACTGTTTACGCCGCTGCGCTGCCAACGCCAAGGCGGTTTTCTGCTCCGCCAGAGTCCCGTTCAAGGTTTTTAACTGGCGCTCGAGTTCGCTCAGGCTGACTTTAAGGCTGTTTTTTTGCTGATTGGCCTCGTTGTGGCGCTCACTCAGCAATCGCTCCTGCCGCTGGCGCTCATAAAGAGTATCATCGGCAGCAAACTGACTCTCAATCAGCGTCTCCAGCTCAAACTGCTCCTGCTCGAGGCGCTCTTTTAGCTCGGCGATTTCCGCTTCTATCTGTTGCCTTTGTCTGAGTTCGCGTGCCGCCTGCTCGGTGGCCGCCTCACAAGCCATCACTGCGCGGGTCAACGCCAGTTGCTGTTGCTGTAGCGCCTCGGACTTGAGCTGCTGAGCCTGCCTTAATTCGTTGAACCTATCCTGAGCCGCAGTAGTTTGTTGCTGCGCCTGCCGACTCTCGCTTGCAAGCTTATCGAGCTCGGCCTGAATGGCGCCCTGCTCGGCGGTCAGCTTCACCAGTGACTGGCCATCCTCGGCGAGCGTCAGCTTTACATCATGCGCAAAAAGGTTGCCATCGCGGCAGAGGATCAACTCCCCCTCTGCCAGCCCCTGCTCGAGCAAGTTGGATGCCTGCTGCGCCGACTCGGCCCAGCGCACCCTGGCAAGCCAGGGGCTTAAGTTGACGCTAGCGCTGACCGGCCCCCAACTTTGGCGACGAGTCTGAGCAAAACCTTGGCCATCAAATGGTTTGCTGTCAGGATAGACAGCGGCGCGCATCAAGGGGCCAAGCCAAGCCTCAACCACTTGCTCCCAACCGGCCTCGACCTGAATGTCCTGCCAAAGCTGAATCAAGGCAGTTTGTGTTGCTTGCGTTGCTTGAGCGGCGCCTTCGAGCCACTGACTTATCAGTTCCAAGCGACCAGTTAGCCCCGAGCGGCGCTGCACCAGCTGTTGCTCCGCTTGTCTTGCCCGCTCCCACGTTTCCTGGGCCTCAATCAACTCTGCACCATGGCGTTCGACATCGGCCTTAGCTGCCGCCAATTGTGACTCACACAAGCTGACCTGCTGCTGAAGCTCAGCCGGGTTTGCCCCGTTATCGGCCTCAGGTTGCTGCAATCTTGCACTAAGCTTATCGAGCTGCTCGGTGCGCTGGGCATGTTGCTGCTTAAGATGCTGCTCCCGGGTGGCGGCGAGCTCCTGCTGATGCTTGATATCTCTGACTGCAGTCACCGCCTGTTGCAACTCACCGGCAAGGCTTTCACTTTGCGAGAGCGCCGCTTCATACTGTTGGCTCAGTTCAAACTGCTGCTCTTCCAGCACCTCCTGGCGCGGCAAATGTTGCTGCAAACTGTCATCCAGAGTTTGCTCCTGCTGCTTGGCCTGAGCCAGCTGTTCATTCAATGTGACGATTTGCTGTTGCAGCGCACCCAATTCAGATGCCTGCTGTATATCCCGCTCTTTGAGATACTTGAGTTGCTGCTCGATACGGGCGATTTCAGTGTTGTTGTGATAAAAATCGGTAACTTGGCGCTGCTCTTTTTCACTGAAATCATCCTGAGCCAGCTTTTGCTGAGTCAAACTCAACTCCAACTCTTGTTTTAGCGCCTGCTGCTGGGCCAGCTCGGTCTCCAGTCTTTCTATCTCGCTGTTTTGCGCCTCGGCCTGCTCATTGAGCTCCAAGAAACGCATCACCAAGAGTTCAGCATGCAAACGCCGCTCGCTTTGCTTGTATTCCCGATAGCGTTTGGCGGCCTGAGCCTGAATCGTCAACTTATCCAGTTGCTTACCCAGCTCGGAGCGAATATCCCCCAGGCGCTCAAGGTTTTCACGGGTATGGCGAATACGGTTTTCCGTGTCCTTGCGCCGCTCTTTATAACGGGAGATGCCCGCGGCCTCTTCGATAAAGACCCTGAGTTCCTGTGGTTTACATTCTATCAAGCGGGAGATGGTGCCCTGGCCTATGATGGCGTAGCTGCGCGGCCCAAGGCCGGTGCCCATAAAGATATCCGTAATATCCTTGCGGCGGCATTTTTGACCGTTGAGAAAATAAAGAGCTTCGCCATCGCGGGAGACCTGGCGCTTGACGGAAATTTCACCGTAGTTGGCATACTGGCCGCCGATACGTCCAAGGGCGTTGTCGAATACCAGCTCAACGCTGGCGACAGAAACAGGCTTACGGGCACTGGAGCCGTTAAAGATAACATCGGCCATGGAGTCACCGCGCAGGTGTTTGGCCGAGCTTTCACCCAGCACCCAGCGCACGGCATCAATCACATTGGATTTACCGCAGCCATTAGGGCCGATAATGGCCGTCAGCGGATTGAGAAAAGGGATTTTGGTAGCATCGACAAATGACTTGAAGCCAGCGAGTTTTATCTGTTTGAGTCTCATATTTGCCGTTGGATGTCAGTGCCGATTGTTTTTGTTTTGCGGGCCAATCCTGAAGGAAATTCAATAGCCTGATTGAAACGCCGCCGTCCTGGCCCAAGAAGCTGTATAAGCGCTGTCACTTTAGCAAAGCGGGCCGCATTTTGTAACGCTTTTTATTCCCTTGGCTGCGTTTTTCCCTTGTTTTCGTGGCCTTGGTTGCTCAAAATCGGCCTAAGTATTCTTTTATTGAGAGTAAGTGGTACATGTCCGCATCTTCAAGACCCGCCAAGAGCGGCGTCAACTATTTTCTCCAAGGCTTTAGCCTGATCAAGCAACCGGGCTTGCGCAGCTTTGTGTTTATTCCGCTGATGATCAACCTGCTGTTGTTTGCCGGCGTCATCTATTTTGCCATAGGCCAACTAGGAAATGTGTTTGCCTGGCTCGAAGGCCAACTGCCGGACTACCTCAGCTGGCTTAATGTGATCCTCTGGCCACTGGCGATTATCACCCTGCTGGTGCTGCTATCGTTTATCTTCAGCTCCGTGATGAACTGGCTGGCAGCGCCATTTAACGGTCTGTTGGCCGAAAAGGTAGAGCAACTGCTCACCGGCAAGCCGCTCAATACCGGCGGCACCTTGGATTTAATCAAGGATCTGCCGCGGATCCTCGGTCGTGAATGGCAAAAGCTGGCATATTACCTGCCACGAGCCATACTGATCTTACTGCTGTTTTTTATCCCTGTGATTGGCCAAACCGTTTTCCCTGTGGTCTGGTTTATCTTCAGTGCCTGGATGATGAGCATCCAATACTGTGACTATCCTTTCGATAACCACAAGGTGGCATTCAAAGAGATGAAGTTTGCCCTGAAAAATACCAAGGGTAGCAGTATGAGCTTCGGCGCCGCCGTCACTCTGTTTTCCATGATCCCTATAGTCAACTTTATCGTGATGCCGGTTGCCATTTGCGGTGCCACTTCCATGTGGGTCGACAAGTATCGCGAGGCCTATCGCAATCCGGCCATAGCGCCCGATTAAACGTCGTATCCATGAAGATTAAGGCTGCAACAATAACCTAGCTGACGTTGCATACCGCCACCAATGGTTTGGCGGCGGTATGCATATAACAGGAATACTCGGGGCCTTGGCCTAATCATCCCGGCATAAAATTACACTGGGTTTGGAATATCGATAAACTCATGTTCGAGATCAAATTCTCGAGCCAAATGTTCTCCCAGGGCCTTGATACCAAACCGCTCTGTAGCATGGTGACCAGCACCGAAGTAATGGATCCCCTGCTCCACCGCGCTATGGAAAGTGCGCTCTGACACCTCTCCGCTGATAAAGGCATCTACCCCCAAGGTCGCGGCGGTATCGATATAATCTTGAGCGCCGCCAGTGCACCAAGCCAGCTTTTGTATAGATTTATCACCGCCATCCAAGTGTAGAGGCGCCTGCCCCAAACGTTGCTCAAGCAAGGCACTCAAATCTTTGGCTGTCATTGGTGAATCAAATACACCTTGCCAAAGCAAACCTTGAGCGACAGTCTCCACCGCCTCTGGCTCTATAATTCCAAGCGACCGGCCCAATTCGGCGTTATTACCCAGCACAGGATGGGCATCGAGCGGCAAATGATAACCGAACAGGTTAATGTCGTTGAGCAATAAGGTCTTGATCCGTCGCTGTTTCATTCCGGTCAGTACTTCGGGCTCATTCTTCCAGAAAAAACCATGGTGCACCAATAGGGCATCGGCTCCGGCTTCCACTGCCCGGTCAATCAATGCCTGGCAGGCGGTCACACCTGTGACTACTTTGCGAATTTCGCCCTTGCCTTCAACCTGCAAGCCATTGGGAGCATAATCACGAAATTTATCCAGTTGTAACAGTTCGTGCAGATATTGTCTGAGTTCCTCTCTTTTCATGGGGGTTTCCTGTCGATTCAGATGCCGATATATGCCGACATTCTAGCACAGCAAGTCCTTGGGGTTGAGTTCACAATTCCGCGTCAGGAGGTCGGTTTCAGACCCCAAAGCGGGCAAAAGCTGCGCCCTTGGACACAAGTTTGCTGCTTTTTGGCCTGCAAATTGGACATTTCCGGCCTTTGACTTATAAAATTATCGCAAACCTTCAAGTAACTCTAAAAACAAACAGGTTATGAATATGGCAAAACTGACCAAAGAAGAAGTTATCAGCGCACTGCAGCAAGCTCTCAGTGAGCAACAGGGCAAAGCAGTGACCATTGAACAAAATGGCAGCTGGTACAAAATCGATGGCGGTAAATCACTGCGTTTCGCTGAACTGGAACAGATGCTGGCAGATAGCGCCAAACCAGCCAAGGCTGAAACAAAGCAGGAAAAAACCAAGGCGGCCAAGCCTGCTGCAAAGCCCGCCGCTAAGACCCAACCCAAACAGGCTACGCCTGCCAAAGCCGGCAACCAAGGGGGCAAGACTCCCAAAGAACTGTGGCGTGAAAAACTGGCGGCCGGTAATCACAAACTGCCTCGTGGTTTTTAATTGTTCCATCCAAAACAAAGGCGCCGAGAGGCGCCTTTGTTTTATCTGTTATAGGCTCAAAGCTTACACAGTCAAATCACATAGCCAGGTCGACCCGGACGCTGCCCTGCAGATAAACCACCCGCACTTCATCGCCTACCTTGAAGGTCATGCCGGGATCTTCGTCTTGTATAATCATCACCTGGGTTTCATCTTCTTGGCGTATCATCAACTCCACCAACTTGAGTTCACGATAGTAACTGCTGTCACCATATTGATGACCAATACCGGCGCCGAGCAGAGCACCCAGCACGGTTGCCACATCCTGACCACTACCACCACCGAACTGATGACCAATCACGCCACCGAGCAAGGCACCACCGAAGGTTTTCCAGCCGCGATTTCTGTCTTCCATCAGCTGTTTTTCGGTGATTTTCCGTACCGATTCCACCTGGCCGTAGAGTACTTTCTCAACCGGCTGAGCCTGATTTCTATCATAACCGGCATAGAGGGACTGGGTTCCTGCAGCGAGGGACAATGAGAGCAGCAGCATTGCATTCAGTATCAGTTTCCACATAGCTGTTTTTCCGCTAACTTATAAGAAGGCCCTGAGCAGAATCATACGCAATTGTGAACCTACTGTCTTTCTTAAATCATGAGTTGGATCCTTTCCCATCGCCTGAGCTGGCGCTGACGGATCCCAACGGCCTATTGGCCATTGGCGGCGACCTGCATCCCAGGCGGTTACTCAACGCCTATTACGAGGGCATTTTCCCCTGGTTCAATACCCATGACCCCATTCTCTGGTGGTCTCCGGATCCCCGCGCCGTCTTTGTTCCTGGCAGCATCAATATCTCTCGCAGTCTACGCAAATATTTGAAAAAGCAGGATTGGACTTTCAGCATCGACCGAGCCTTTGCCGATGTGATGGCCGGCTGCGCCATGCCGCGAAAAGATCAGCCCGGCACCTGGATAACCGGAGAGATCCGTCTGGCCTACCAGGAGCTGCACCACTTGGGCCATGCCCACTCCTTCGAGGTCTGGGACAATGATCGCCTGATAGGTGGCCTGTATGGCCTGGCCGTGGGTCAGGTGTTCTGTGGCGAGTCCATGTTCCACCGTAAAACTAACGCCTCCAAGGCGGCCTTTATCGCCCTGCACCAATATGCACTCAAGCAGGGTTTCAGACTTATCGATGCTCAGGTGATGAATCCGCACCTTGAGAGCCTCGGAGCCAAGAGTTTAAAGCGTAAAGATTTTCTCGCACTCTTGAAACAGTTCAGGGACGGTAGTCTTGCCAGGGATTGCTGGCAAACCGATGAGGTCAAACTTGAACTCTGATACCCATGCCATTGCCATAGGCCTCAGCCAACCCTTTGCCTGCAGCTACCTGAGCGGACAACAGGAGCAGTTATTGGTGATCCAGGAAGATGAGCTGGACTTGTCACTGTTTGAGCGCCTATTGGCACTGGGGTTTCGCCGCAGTGGCGGCGCCATCTACAAGCCCCGTTGCCCTCACTGCAACGCTTGTCAGCCCATCAGAGTCCCGCTGGATGAATTTCGCCTGTCCAAAAGACAAAAACGCACCCTGGCTAAAAATCGTGACCTGCACTTTCGGATTGTGACCGAGGAAACCCCGGCTCACTATCCCCTCTATGAGCGTTATATCTGTGCCCGCCACAGTGACGGCCCCATGTATCCTCCGAGCGAAGAGCAGTACCGGCATTTTCTCGCCTGTGAGTGGCTCAGCCCGGTGTTTATCGAACTTTGGCATGGTCAGCGACTGGTTGCCGTGGCGGTGACAGATCTCCTGCCCCAGAGCCTGTCAGCCATCTACAGCTACTTCGACCCGGACTACAGCGACCGCTCCCTCGGGATCTTGCTGGTACTGCTGCAATGCCGCCTGGGCAAATTGATGTCGAAATCGTTCCTCTATTTGGGATATCAAATAGATAACCACGACAAAATGGGTTACAAGCGACTCTACCGCCCCTATGAGATCCTCGGCGTTCAAGGCTGGCAGAAAAGCGACAATCACTGAGGCCTCCCCTTTACAGCCGCTGTAATTTGCGGCATGATACGGCGGTTTTTTACATTCGAGGCTAACGGGATAACTGATTAATGGCGAAAGAAGACAACATTGAGATGCAAGGGACTATCCTTGAAACCTTGCCAAATACAATGTTTCGGGTTGAACTGGAAAACGGTCACGTTGTGACTGCTCACATTTCCGGTAAAATGCGTAAAAACTACATCCGAATCCTGACCGGTGACAAGGTCACTGTGCAGCTGACTCCATACGACTTGAGCAAAGGGCGTATCGTCTTCCGCTCACGCTAAGATCCCAGTTATTTCTCAAAAGCCGGCTGTGCCGGTTTTTTTGCTGGTGAGCCCATGGGGGCGACCCACTGCGCAGCAGGCGCACCTGGCCTGCCGTTGTCTATCCAGGCATCAATGTGTCGGATAAGGGTCAGGATTCAGAATAAAAATGGCTGCCAGTGGCAGCCATTTTTTTGTTTTGACTAAGCTTCTCAGGAGATCTTCTCCGGCGCTTCCGTATTGATCTCCAGTTCGCCATCTTTGACATCCACATGGGCGATGCCACCGGACTCAAGTTTGCCAAACAGGATTTCATCGGCCAGCGGCCGTTTCAGCAGATCCTTGACCACTCTGGCCATAGGTCTGGCCCCCATGGTCTTGTCGTACCCCTTCTCGGCCAGCAAGGTTCTGGCTTCATCACTGACTTCCAGCGTCACCCCTTTCTGATCCAACTGTGCCTGCAGCTCGACCAGGAACTTGTCCACCACCTTGGCGATAATGGTCATATCCAGATGGTTGAACCAGATAATGGAGTCGAGTCGGTTGCGAAACTCGGGCGAGAACACCTTATTGATCTCCGACATCGCATCCTGGCTGTGATCCTGCTGTTTGAAGCCAATGGACTTACGCACCGTTTCTTGCACCCCGGCGTTGGTGGTCATCACCAGGGTCACGTTGCGAAAATCCGCCTTGCGGCCGTTGTTATCGGTCAAAGTGCCGTGATCCATTACCTGCAGCAGCAGGTTATAGATATCCGGATGCGCCTTTTCGATTTCATCGAGCAGCACCACACAGTGAGGCGTCTTGATTACGGCATCGGTCAGCAAACCACCCTGATCGTAGCCGACATAACCCGGAGGCGCGCCAATCAAACGCGACACAGTATGGCTTTCCATATATTCGGACATATCGAAGCGGATAAGCTTGAGGCCGAGGCATGCCGCCAACTGGTTGGTCACCTCAGTCTTACCCACCCCGGTTGGGCCGGCAAACAGGAAGCTCCCCACAGGTTTGTTTTCATTGCCAAGACCACTGCGTGCCAGCCGAATCGCCGCGCTGAGACTCTCTATCGCCTTGTCCTGACCGAACACCACCATCTTCAGGTTGCGTTCCAGGTTTTTCAGCAAGTCTTTCTCGGAAGACGTCACTGTTTTTTCCGGGATCCTAGCCATCTTGGCGATGATGGTTTCAATCTCGCTCTGACCCACGGTTTTCTTGCGTTTGCTCTGTGGCATCATCGCCATCCGCGCCCCCGCTTCGTCGATCACATCGATGGCCTTATCCGGTAGATGTCTGTCGTTGATATGCTTATCCGACAGGCTGGCGGCACAAGCCAAGGCGGCTTGGGTATAACGCACTCCATGATGCTCTTCGTAACGACTCTTGAGCCCCTGAAGTATCTTGGTGGTTTCGGCCACCGAAGGTTCGTGAATGTCCACCTTCTGAAAACGCCGCGCCAATGCTCTGTCCTTCTCAAAGATGCTTTGATATTCCTGAAAAGTAGTAGAGCCCATACAGCGCAGATTACCGCTGGAGAGCAAGGGCTTGAGCAGGTTGGATGCATCCATCACCCCACCGGATGCCGCACCGGCACCGATAATGGTATGGATTTCATCGATGAACAGAATCGCATTCTGATCCGCGGTCAGCTCTTTAAGCAGACTCTTGAAGCGTTTCTCGAAGTCGCCGCGATACTTGGTGCCGGCCAACAGCGCGCCGAGATCCAGAGAGTAGACGGTCGCTTCGCTGATCACCTCAGGCACAGACTCATTGACTATCCGATAGGCCAAACCTTCGGCGATGGCAGTCTTTCCGACGCCGGCCTCGCCCACCAGCAGCGGGTTATTCTTGCGACGACGGCAAAGAATTTGAATCGAGCGTTCAATTTCGTTGTCGCGGCCGATAAGCGGATCTATCTTGCCCTGTTTGGCCATCTCATTGAGATTGCTGGCAAACTGAGCCAGCATGCTGCGCTCTTCTGTGGCTTCGGATTGATCTTCCAGACTCTCCTGCGAACCCGGAGCATCGGCCTCATCGTTCTTGGCAAAGCCGTGAGAAATATAATTCACTACATCCAGGCGGGTAATATCGTAACGGCGCAGCAGATAAACCGCCTGGGACTCCTGTTCGCTGAAAATGGCCACCAGCACGTTGGCGCCGGTTACCTCATTGCGACCTGACGACTGCACATGAAACACCGCCCGTTGCAACACCCGCTGGAAACCCAGTGTCGGCTGGGTCTCACGCTCGTCATCAGGGTCACTGATAATAGGCGTGGTTTGATTAATAAAGTTGGCAACTTCCTCTTTGAGTCGGTCGATATTGGCACCACAGGCGAGTAAAGCATCCCTTGCGGCAGGGTTATCGGTCAGCGCCAGCAGCAGGTGCTCAACCGTCATATATTCGTGACGGGCATCTCTGGCTTGCTGAAATGCCAGGTTCAAGGTCACTTCAAGATCTTTGTTCAGCATACGCACCCCCTAAAAAACTACAGAGACAGGCTGGTTAAGCTTCCTCTAACGAACACAGTAACGGATGTTGGTTTTGTCTTGCAAACTGATTCACCTGAACCACTTTGGTTTCGGCTATCCCAAATGGGTAAACACCGCAAACCGCTTTTCCCTGATGATGTATGGTCAACATAATGTCCGTGGCTTCCTGTTCATTCTTACGAAAGAACAGCTGAAGTACCTCCACAACAAAGTCCATTGGGGTATAGTCATCGTTGTTCAGAATCACTTTATACATAGGAGGCGGTTGCAGTTCCTGCTCAACCCCTTCCTCCACGCGCTCTATCTGTCCAGTCTTACCCATGATTCAATATTAGCCTCTCAACTTGGCTTCTACCAACACTATGCCCGGCCATATTTCAAAGTACCGTTTGGCAGGTCCTGGGCGGTATTGCCCTTTGTCACACTATACTCTGGCGCGGCGGCGCTTGTCTAAGGCGTTTCTAACTCATGCTTATTTTTCAATCGGTTAAAATTGATTCAATATAATAAAGTGAGTAAATATCCAGACACTTCCATTGAAGAAAAGCTCCCAGTGGCAAACTAAGATTCCAGCGAAACCATATGCAATGTTGTTTTTTTGTTAATTTCGGCTTGACATCCAGCAACACTACTTACATTCTGTTATCTGAGCGACTGCTAAAGCGCTCAAAAGTTTTACTATCTTACTGGGAAGCAGACAATAGAAGGAAGTGGAAGTATGGCAAGCGGAACTGTTAAATGGTTCAACAACGCCAAAGGATTCGGGTTTATCTGCCCTGATGAAGGTGGTGAGGATGTTTTTGCGCACTATTCAACTATTGAAATGGAAGGCTATAGAACTCTAAAAGCAGGCCAACCTGTTGAATTTCAAGTTGAGAAGGGCCCAAAGGGTATGCATGCCTCGGCTATCTCTCCAGTTAAATGACCGGGTGAACAGAGATGAAAAAAGGCGGGGTCATCCCCGCCTTTTTAATGCTTACTTGGCAATTGAATGAGGGATAACTCCCTCATTCAACTTTCAGCATCAAGCGCTCAGAAGGCGATTCAGGCTGGCACTTGGGCGCATAGCCTGCTCGGCTTTAACAGGATCCAGCTTATAGTAACCACCCAGTTCAACCGCGCCCCCCTGAGCACCATTGAGTTCAGCCACTATCTGCTCTTCTGCAGCCACCAGGCCTTCGGCCAGAGGCGCAAAATAAGCTTTCAGCTCGGCATCCTTGTCCTGCTTGGCCAACGCGCTGGCCCAGTATTGCGCCAGGAAGTAATGACTGCCGCGGTTATCCAACTGCCCCACTTTACGAGATGGTGACTTGTTGTTATCCAGGAACTGCCCTATTGCCTGATCCAGGCAATCAGCCATCACCTGAGCCTTGGCATTGGCCGTCGTCTGGCTTAGGTGCTCGAGTGAGGCTCCCAACGCCAGAAACTCGCCCAGAGAATCCCAACGCAGGTGGTTTTCCTCTTCAAACTGCTGTACATGCTTGGGTGCACTGCCGCCGGCACCTGTCTCGAACAGACCGCCACCATTCATCAGCGGGACGATTGACAGCATCTTGGCACTGGTACCCAGCTCAAGGATAGGGAACAAGTCGGTGAGGTAGTCACGCAGCACGTTACCTGTTACCGAAATCGTGTCCTTACCGGCTTTAATACGTTCAAGGGAGAAACGGGCCGCCTTTTCAGGTGACATGATGTGCAACTCAAGCCCATCGGTATCATGCTCAGGCAGGTAGGCATTCACCTTGGCGATCACCTGGGCATCGTGGGCACGATTTTCATCCAGCCAGAATACCGCCGGGGTGTTGCTCAGTCTGGCGCGGCGTACGGCCAGCTTGACCCAGTCGCGAATTGGTGCATCTTTTACTTGGCACATGCGCCAGATATCACCGGCTTCAACGGCGTGGGACATAAGCACATTGCCAGCCTTGTCCAGTACTTTGACCGTACCGGCTGCAGGGATTTCAAAGGTCTTGTCATGGCTACCGTACTCTTCGGCCTTCTGGGCCATCAGTCCCACGTTTGGCACACTACCCATGGTCGCAGGATCGAAGGCGCCATGTTCTTTACAGAAACTGATGGTTTCCTGGTAAACACCGGCATAGCAACGATCCGGGATCAGTGCCTTGGTATCTTTCAACTGACCATCCGGGCCCCACATCTGACCACTGGAGCGGATAGCAGCAGGCATGGAAGCATCGATAATCACATCGCTTGGCACGTGAAGGTTGGTGATGCCCTTGTCTGAGTTCACCATCGCCAGCTCAGGGCGGCTCTGGTAGACGGCGGCGATATCGGCTTCAATGGCCGCTTTCTGCTCGGCCGGCAACTTAGCTATCTTGGCATAGACATCACCCAGACCATTGTTGACGTCCACACCCAGCTCACGCAAAGTTTCACCGTGTTTGGCGAATACATCTTTGTAGAACACCTTCACCGCATGGCCGAACATAATCGGATCGGACACTTTCATCATGGTGGCTTTCAGATGCAGCGACAGCAGTACATCTTCTTGGCGGGCGGCTTCAATTTCGCGCTCGAAGAAGGCGGTCAGTTCGCGCTTGCTCATAACGGCCGCATCTATGATTTCACCGGCCAGCAACTCAAGCCCCTGCTTAAGCACCAGTTGGCCACCATCGTTTTGTTCGAGCACTATGTTGACAGTATCGGCCTCTTTGAGGGTAACGGATTGCTCGCTGCCGTAGAAATCCCCTTGTTGCATATGAGCCACATGAGACTTGGAGTCCTTGCTCCAGGCACCCATTGAATGCGGGTGCTTACGGGCATAGTTCTTGACCGAAGTCGGGGCGCGGCGGTCTGAGTTCCCTTCACGCAGCACAGGGTTTACCGCACTGCCCTTGATCTTGTCATAACGGGCCTTGATTTCCCGCTCTTCATCGCTTTTGGCTTCGGCCGGATAGTCGGGCAGATCATAACCTTTGGCCTGCAACTCTTTGATACAAGCCTGCAGCTGAGGAATGGAGGCGCTGATATTGGGCAGTTTGATAATATTGGCTTCGGGCTGAGTCGCCAGTTCACCAAGCTCCGCCAGATGATCACCGATGCGCTGCGCTTCGGTCAGACGCTCGGGAAAAGCGGCAATCACACGGCCGGAAAGAGAAATATCGCGGGTTTCGACATTGATGCCGGCTGCCTGGGTAAAGGTTTTGATGATAGGCAGTAGAGATAAGGTCGCCAAAGCCGGCGCTTCATCTGTCTGCGTATAGATGATAGTGGGGTTTTTATCAGTCATTTTCAGTCCTACGCTTTTTATAAAAATAAGTTGTTATAAGTGTTGTTATTTTTTGGGTTTTCCTAACCTTTTCTGGCCCAAGGTAGCACCTTTGCTCACCGTTGATATAGATCCGGTCGAGGGGCGCGAAAATTGGTTGTAGATCACAATTTGGCGAACATCATAGAGCATTCCGGCCAAGATTCAAATTCCACTATAGGCGAGTGCCGGGTACACTCTGTTAAAAGTTCCAAACCTGCGCTGCCGTCAGGCGGGGCATAGGTGTTACACTCTGGCATATCGCTTTTAAATGGTCAGAGCACATAGCTCAAGCAGCCAGGATATCTCAATGAATTCGCCAGTCTCTCACTCAAAATCCAAACGCCAGCCAAGCACAGATAAACCCCATGGTTGTAAAAAAGCTGGCAGCGAAAAGGAAGCGCATTCAAGCAGCGGGAATAAAAACAAACCAGCGTCATCTTCCAGGGGCCCACGAATGGATAAGACAACCAAGGGAGCGGGCCTTAGTCGTAACCGTAAAAGACAGAGTCCAAATAACCAGAGCCAAGGTTCCAAACACCCGCGGCCAAAGACACAATCTCTCTCGATTGCAGAAACCCAGGTGGTACTGCTGAATAAACCCTTCGATGTGTTATGCCAGTTTACCGACGAAGGCGGACGGCGCACGCTCAAAGATCTGCTGCCCATTGCCGGTGTTTATGCCGCAGGCCGTCTGGACAGAGACAGCGAGGGCCTGCTACTGCTCACCAATAACGGTCAACTGCAGGCCAAGCTGACCCAACCCAACAAGCACACTTACAAGACCTACTGGGTACAGGTGGAAGGCGATGTTGATGACACCGCGATTCAAGCCTTGCGTCAGGGCGTTGATCTTAAAGATGGCCCCACCCTGCCTGCCAAGGTGCGCCGTTTGCAGTCACCCGAATCTTTGTGGCCACGCAATCCCCCTATACGTGAGCGGCGCAATATCCCCACCACTTGGCTGGAGATCTGTATCCGTGAGGGGCGCAATCGTCAGGTGCGACGGATGACAGCTCACGTCGGGTTTCCCACTTTAAGATTGATACGTTATGCCATAGGCGCTCTCAGCCTGGGTAGCGAGCAAGGGCAATGCCTGCAGCCCGGTGAATATCGTACTCTTTCCGACGCGGCGATTAAGGAGCTTCTCCATGACTAACCGTTATCGCCCCAATGTGACAGTGGCCTGCATTATTGAGGCCGAGAATCGTTTTCTGCTGGTCGAAGAGTTGATAGACGGCCAGCAAAAATTCAACCAACCGGCCGGTCACTTAGAAGCAAGCGAAAGCCTTATCGACGCCTGTCGCCGCGAGGTGCTCGAAGAAACCGGCCTGACAGTCACCCCTGAAGCTCTGGTGCGGATAGATCAGTTCAGCGTTTCCAAGGAGCTGGCCTTTTTACGTTTCACCTTCTGTGCCCGCCTGACCCAGTGTCAGAATGCCAAGCCTTTGGACGTTGCCATCAAGGCAACCCATTGGTTGAGTATGGATGAAATCACCGCTCTGGGATCCAAGCTTCGTAGCCCCTTGGTCAGCGCCACACTGGAGAGTTATTTGCAGGGACAACGGCTGCCGTTATCTTTGCTCAATAGCGAGCTGTTGTGATTAGCTCTAGGCACCAAGGCGTGATAGAATACGCCCCCGCAGAAACTGGGCGCCTTATGGCTGTTTACCTGCCCTCGCTTCACGCCGATAACAGGCGGCAAGAACCGGGCTCAAACAGCAGTTTTCTTTTCGAGCGTCCATGAATGAATTCAACGGTTTTAGGATCTATGACAGCTAACACTCCCAATGCATCAGGAAAAAAAGTCATTGTCGGCATGTCCGGCGGTGTCGACTCATCTGTTTCAGCCTATCTGCTGCTCCAGCAGGGCTATCAGGTAGAAGGCCTGTTCATGAAGAACTGGGAAGAAGATGACACCGACGAATATTGCTCTGCCGCCGAAGATTTAAAAGATGCCCAGGCTGTCTGTGACAAGCTGGGGATCAAGTTGCACACGGTCAACTTTGCCGCCGAATACTGGGACAATGTATTCGAGTACTTTCTGGCCGAATACAAGGCGGGACGCACGCCTAACCCGGACATCATGTGCAACAAGGAGATTAAGTTCAAAGCCTTCCTTGAATTTGCCGATGACATTCTCGATGCCGACTATATCGCCATGGGGCACTATGTGCGCCGCCGTGATACCGACGGTAAGACCCAGTTACTTCGCGGCATAGATGGCAACAAGGATCAGAGCTACTTCCTCTATACCTTGAGTCATCAACAGGTGGCGCGTAGCCTGTTCCCGGTCGGAGAACTGGAAAAACCCGAAGTTCGCCGCATCGCTGAAGAGCAAGGACTGGTCACCTTCAACAAGAAAGACAGCACAGGTATCTGTTTTATCGGTGAGCGCAAGTTCACTGAATTCCTTGGCACTTACCTGCCCGCCCAACCGGGCAAAATCGAAAATGTCGACGGTGAAGTCATAGGCGAGCACCAAGGGCTGATGTACCACACTCTGGGCCAACGTAAGGGGCTTGGGATTGGCGGCATGAAAAACAGCAATGACAATCCCTGGTATGTGGTCGACAAAGATCTGAAACGTAATGTATTGGTTGTCGCCCAAGGCGGCCAGCATCCGAGACTCATGTCGGTTGGCCTCACCGCTAGACAGCTGCACTGGGTCGACAGACAGGGCCCGGCCGATGGCGCCAAGATCACGGTCAAGACCCGTTATCGCCAGCAGGATATCCCCTGCACTGTTTATATCCAGGGTGATGATGAGCTGAGAGTGATCTTCGATGAGCCGGTAGCGGCAGTCACGCCCGGGCAGTCGGCAGTATTCTACGACGGTGAAGTCTGCCTGGGTGGCGGTATCATAGAAACCCTGATTAGGGAGTAATCATTGAGCGAGCAATTGCATGACCGCACCATGGCATTTGCCGGCATTTTGCAGGCTATCGCCCAGGTGCAATATATCGCCCGCCACGGGGAAAGCGATCCGCAGCAGTTGGCGGCGGCACTCGATGGCATCATGGTGACAGATCCCGAGAATATCGATGAGATCTATCCCGATAAGTTAGTGCTGGCCAACGGCTATAAGTGGATTATCAATCAACTGGGTGACAGTGCCCAGAAAGATGTGGAAATCACCCGTTATCTGGTCGGCATTCTGGCGCTTGAGCGTAAACTGAGTCGCAACCGGGCAGCGCTCGGAATGCTGTCTGAGCGCATCAATCAGGTGCATCGCCAACTGAGCCACTTTGCCATAACCGACGAGCAGGTTATCGCCAACCTGGCCAGTATCTATAGCGATATCATCAGTAGTTTGGGACCTAAGATCCAAATATCGGGCAACCCCAACATACTGCAGCGGCCACTGGTTCAACATAAAATACGCGCCTTGTTGCTGGCAGCAATGCGCAGTGCCGTACTCTGGCGTCAACTGGGCGGTAAACGCAGACATCTGGTGTTTGCTCGCAAGGCGATCGTCGATACAGCTAAGAAAAGCCTCACCCTATAATAAAGCCAAGTTCATCAAGGAGCTTATAATGGATCTTTCCGCACTGACTGCTATCTCACCGGTAGACGGGCGTTATGGTAGTAAAACCGCCGAGCTTCGGGGGATATTCAGCGAGTACGGTCTTACCAAGTATCGTGTTCAGGTCGAAATCAACTGGCTGAAGCTGCTTTCCAGCTGCCCTGAAATCGAAGAAGTCCCGCCCTTCAGTGAAGAGGCTCTGGCATTACTGGACAATATTCGCGACAACTTCAGCGAAGCCGATGCCCTGAGAGTCAAAACCATCGAAGCCACCACCAACCATGACGTCAAGGCGGTGGAATACTTCATCAAGGAAAAAATCGCCGACAATGCCGAGCTGGCCGCCATAGGCGAGTTCGTGCACTTTGCCTGCACCAGTGAAGACATCAACAACCTGTCCCACGGCCTGATGCTGACCGAAGCCCGTGAACAGGTACTGCTGCCATACTGCCAGAAGCTGGTAGAGGCTGTTAAAGAGCTGGCCAGACGTTACAAGACTGTGCCTCTGATGTCCCGTACTCACGGCCAACCCGCCTCGCCTTCGACTCTGGGTAAAGAGATGGCCAACGTGGCCGTACGTCTCGAGCGCCAACTCAAGCAAATTGAAGCGGTTGAGATCATGGGTAAGATCAACGGCGCCGTGGGTAACTACAACGCCCACCTGTCGGCCTACCCAGAAGTTAACTGGCACGAACTGTCACAGCGCTTTGTCACCAGCCTGGGGCTGAACTGGAACCCCTACACCACTCAGATTGAACCGCACGACTATATTGCCGAGCTGTTCGATGCCGTGGCCCGTTTCAATACCGTGCTGATTGATTTTGACCGTGATATCTGGGGTTATATCGCCCTGGGTCACTTCAAGCAGAAGACAGTGGCCGGTGAAATCGGCTCATCCACCATGCCGCACAAGGTTAACCCTATCGACTTTGAAAACTCGGAAGGTAACCTGGGCATAGCCAACGCCCTGATGCAGCATCTGGCCAGCAAACTGCCGGTTTCCCGCTGGCAGCGCGATCTGACCGACTCCACAGTACTGCGTAACCTGGGTGTGGGTATCGCCCACTCGCTGATCGCCTACCAGGCCACACTCAAGGGTGTCAGTAAGCTGGAAGTCAACGAGGCGCATCTGCGCGATGAACTGGATCACAACTGGGAAGTACTGGCCGAGCCGGTACAGACAGTCATGCGCCGCTATGGCATCGAAAAGCCTTACGAGAAGCTCAAGGAGCTGACCCGTGGCAAGCGTATCGATGGTCAGCAGCTGGCGGCCTTTATCGACGGTTTGGAACTGCCAGAGCAAGTGAAACACGAACTCAAGCAAATGACACCGGCCAACTACATAGGCCGCGCCGAAGCCTTTGTCGATGATTTGAACTAATAGCCTCTTGGCTGTCACGGGCGGTACTGGTTTCCAGTACCGCCTTTTTTCTCCCGGGGTTTATGCCATTGCAAGCGGGATAACTGACTGGCCATTGAAACGGTTTAAGGATTGGATAACAGATGACGAACACTTACCAGCTGACTCTAGACAGCGATGCCTTTGTTAAAGAGGTGTGGCAGCAACAACCCAAAGTGATCAGGCAAGCCATCAAGGGCTTTGTCGATCCTATCGCCGCCGATGAGCTGGCGGGCCTCGCCTGTGAAGAGGAGATCTCCTCACGGGTGGTACTCACCAAGGGGCAGGACTGGGAAGTGATCTCAGGCCCATTTGAAGACTATGACAAGTTCGGTGAAGAAAACTGGCAACTGCTGGTGCAGGCCGTCAACCACTGGTATCCGGACTCACAGGCCCTGGTGGAAGCCTTCCGCTTCCTGCCGGACTGGCGCTTCGATGACCTGATGGTGTCCTTTGCCACGCCCGGTGGCGGTGTCGGCCCCCATATCGATAACTATGATGTCTTTATCATTCAAGGTGAGGGACGCAGACGCTGGACCGTCGGTGCCAAGGGCCAATACGCCAAGCGCGGCAATAACCCCAATACCCCTTTGATTGAAGACTTTGAGCCTATTATAGATACAGTGCTGGAACCCGGCGACATGCTGTATATTCCGCCCGGTTTTCCTCACAGGGGCGAGACCTTGACCCTGGCACTGTCTTACTCGGTAGGCTTCCGGGCACCGAGTCAGCAAGAACTTATCAGCGAAATGGCCGACTTTATGCTTGATCAGGATCTCGGCCACAAACGCTTCACTTCGGGTGAAGAAGCCGGGCAACCTGCGCTGATCGCCAAGAGCCAGCAACAGGGGATGATGGCGCTGCTGAAAGAGCTGACTGAAAACCCTGACTATTACCAGGGCATGCTGGGCAAGTTGCTGAGTCAGAACCGCTTTGAGCTGGATATTTGCCAGGGTGAGCCTATGAGTACCGAGGAGCTCAGAGAAGCCGCGGCCGAAGGCGCTGTATTCAAGCGCATAGGTGGGCTTAAAATTCTCATGCTGGAAGAGGACCCCAACTGCCGACTGTTTATCAATGGGGAAGCCTTTGAATTGCCGCAAGGCAGTGAAGAGCAGGCGCAATTTATTGCCCATCGCACCAGCATCAGCGGCGAAGATCTCAAATCATTGCTGCACTATGAGGCGATAGCTGCGCTGCTGTGCAACCTGCTTGAAAAAGGATACTTCTACCTCAGTGATGAAGAATAAATCCTTTCATTACTCCCTTATATAAGCCAGCAAGTAAGGATGAGGCGTTTAGCGTCAAGCCCCTTCTCTGCTTGCGTGGTTTCACGCCAGCCCGATACCAAGACAACTTAGACTCGGAAAAATGACAAGGTCTAAACCGCGATAGCCAGATGTTGGCGGTATGCCAACTCCAAACACTAGCCTTCTTTCTTCATTAAACATTGCCGTCTTGGCTGCACCTTCAACAAAATGGGCAAGGCGCTAACGACCAATGACAGAACCCAAACGAGTTATCGCGGCAACAAACGGCTATGCTCAACTCCTGGGCTTAGAGATCATCAGCGGCTTATGGCCTCAGTTTGTGGGTTACCAAGCTTAAGGTTCTCGGAGAACAATCTTATCAGTTGCTCCCAAGGAGAAGGTATGAAGCACTATCGAGGCAGTTGCCTTTGCGGCAAGGTTCGTTTTGAAATCAGCGCTGAGCTGCAGCAATTCTTTTTGTGTCACTGCAGTCGCTGCCGCAAGGATTCAGGTTCGGCCCACAGTGCCAATCTGTTTTCAGACAGCGCCGAGTTAACCTGGCTCAGTGGCCAGGACGCCATTACTGCGTTTACCCTGCCAGGTACCCGCCACAGCCGCCACTTTTGCGCCGTTTGCGGCTCGGCGCTGCCCAAAGCGGTCGAAGGTGGCCACCTGCTGCAAATACCCGCAGGCAGCCTGGACGATGAGCCGGGGCTGACTCCCCAGGCGCACATTTTTTGTCAAACGCGCGCCGCTTGGGATCAGGCTTTGGAGCAAGTGCCCTGCCTGGAGCAGGGCCCGGTTTAAGAGTATAGGGCTCCGCCTGTGATGATGGCGCCTACTGTCAGTCCGCGTAGCGGTGCCTGACTCGGAAGCGGTTATCTCAGCAGCGATTACCTCGGAAGCTGAGACTTATGATCCCGGATTTACCGCCAACTCCACCATGGCGGCGGTGTACATCTTAAGGTTCAGCTGCAACTGCTCGCGGGTGATGAACTCATGTTCGCTGTGGCCTGTATACTCGACACCCGGCATGGCCGGACCAAAACTGAGGGCATTGGGAAACAGTTTACTGTTGGTGGAACCGCCAATAGCGACAGGTTTAGGGTCGGCAATACCGGTAAACTCGGCAAACACATTGAGCAGAGTTTGCAGATGCGGCGCCTTATCCATCACCTTGGGCTCGCCCCAATAACTGCTGACATCGACCAGAGTCACACCGTGGGATTGCTGCCAACCGCCCAGCGCCGCAGACAGCTGTTTATCCAAAGTTTCCGGGCTCTTGCCTATGGGGCGCCTTAGGTTAAGCGTAATGCTGGTACCCCCCTGCCCCCATTCCACCACAGTCGGCGCCAGCGACATAGGCCCCATAAAGTCATCGCTATAGCCCAGCTCGCCAAAGCGCTCGGCATAGAGGTCCAAGCCTATCATTTCATTGATAAATGCCAGGGTTAATGCCGACTGGCTCGGTGCGAATGCCTCAGACTCCAACAGCGCAGCCAGATGCGTTACTGCATTGACACCATCTTCAGGGGTTGAGGAATGGGCCGATTTACCGTTGGCGGCGATCTCCAGGCTGTCGAAATCCAGGGTAAAATCATAGCGCATCCCCTGCTGGGCTTCTGCGGCGCGTTGCAAACGGCTGACCATGGCGCTGTCGGCTCCGCGGATCAGGGCCAAGGCCTGCTGAGGGATCTGACTGGCAAATGAGCCACCGCTGAAATGCTGCAGCTGCGGTTTATCGAAATTAGGCGCCTTTACTTTGGGTTCAGGTATCGTGAGTTTTATCTGACTCCAGCCCTTCTCGGCGGTGACTACAGGATATTCGGCGTCTATGGTGATATTCATATCGGCCGCTTGATAGTCCTTGAGAAACACTTTCAGCGGCTCCCAGTCCGACTCCTCGGCCAGATATACCATGAGCTCAATGCGGCGATTCAGTTTTACCGACTTGTCCTTGAGCGCCTTCATGGCGTACATGGCGGTGACTATCGGCCCCTTATCATCTTCGGTGCCGCGACCTATCAGCTTGCCCGGTTGCGATTGAGTATCCAATTGATAGGGACTCTGGTGCCAAAGCGTTGAATTGGCCGGTTGCACATCCCCGTGGGTAATAATGCCAAGCTTGTTAGCGCCGCCGCCCCTGTCTTCGCCAAGGCCTATCAAGAGCACATAACCGTGATCGGCATAATCCAGCCCCAACTGCTCCGATTGGGCCTTGAGCGCCTGCTTGAAGCCGATGAATTCCGGATTGGTGTCAGGCGTCAACCCTGGGATAGCCTCGGTATTGAAGTACACTAACTCGGCGAGGCTCTGTTCCATCTCGCTGCCGTAGCGGTCAAGGCTGTACTGGGCCAAGGTTTTCGACAGTGGCGAGACTTGACTCAATGCAGACTCTGTACCTTGGGCAGCACTTACGCTTGAAGTCTGGCTTGAAACCTGGCTCGAGGGCTGAGCCGTAAAGCCGCTCTCTGCACTTACAAAAGGAGCAAATAAGCACAGGGACAGCGACAGGGATAAACGGGAAAGTGTTCTTATCATCATGGCAGGGTGGCTTTTGTTATCTTTTATTTTCAATGGCCTGAGAGTGTGCCACAGATACAGTTTCGATACTGCATTCGCTAAATTTTGTTACAAACTAAACAGGACAAAATTGGCCTTTTTCAATACGCCATGTTACTAAGGACGGCTTCGGCGCGGCCCGCCGCGCCATACGGGAGATAAACACCAGCATAGAGGAATAACAATGAAGGGAATGACCCTCTCTCCAGTGGCTCTGGCCCTGGGACTGGCGCTGACACTGAGCGCCTGCGACAACCAGCCTGTATCCCAGAGCGACACATCTGCCCAAACCCAAGCGCCTGCTCTCCAGAATGGCACAGGCACAAACCCAGCCGCTGCCAAGGCCGAACGAACCCGGGACAACCCTTTCTTCCAGCCCTGGAATACTTACCTTGAAATCCCCGCCTTTGATCGCATCAAGTCCGAGCATTACCTGCCGGCCTTCAAACAAGGGATTGCCGAGCGCAAGGCAGAGATTCAGGCCATCATAGATAATCCGGCCGCCGCTGACTTTGCCAACACCATAGAAGCCATGGAGCGCAGTGGCGCCTTGTTGACCAAGGTGTCAGGGGTGTTTTATAACCTCACCAGCGCCGACACCTCTGCCGAGCTGCAGAAGATCTCCAAGGAAGTATCCCCGCTGTTATCTTCCAGCCGCGATGATATTTACCTGAACAACGCCCTGTTTCAGCGGGTTAAGACTGTCTATCAGCAAAAAGATCAGCTGGTACTGAACCCGGCGCAGCAGAAACTGCTCGAAGACACCTACAAACGCTTCAGCCGCGGCGGTGCCAACCTGGATGACGCCGGTAAGGCGGAGCTTAGAAAGCTCAATGAAGCGATTGGCAAGCTGAGCCTGGAGTTCGGCGACAATGTACTGGCAGAAACCAACGACTTTGAACTTGTGATAGACAAACAGGCCGATCTGGCCGGTCTACCACAGGATGTGATTGACGTTGCCGCCCAGGCGGCCATCAAGCGCGGCCATCCCGGCAAGTGGGTATTTACCACCCAACGCCCCTCCGTCACCCCATTTTTGACCTATGCCGATAACCGAGAGCTGAGAGAAAAACTCTACAAGGGTTATATCGAGCGCGGTAACAACGACAACGCCCACGACAACAAGAAGGTGCTGGCAGAACTGGCGGCTCTTAGAGCCAAACGAGCCCAGCTTCTGGGCTATCCGAGCCACGCCCACTATGTGCTGGAAGAGCGTACCGCCAAGACTCCGGAAAATGTCTATGCCCTGCTGGATAAAATTTGGCCCGCCGCCCTGGCCCAGGCCGAAGCCGAAAAGGCCGAGATGCAAAAGCTTATCGACAGTGAAGGCAAGGACTTCAAACTGGCCGCCTGGGACTGGTGGTACTATGCCGACAAAATACGTGTCGCCAAGTACAGCTTCAACGAACAGCAGACCAAGCCATACTTCTCGCTGGAAAACACCCTCAAGGGCGTGTTCTACACCGCCAACCGCCTCTATGGCATCAGTGTCACCGAGCGTGACGATCTGCCCAAGTATCACCCGGATGTACGTACCTTCGAGGTGAAAGACAAAGACGGCAGCGTTATCGGTATCTTCTTTGGCGATTACTATGTCCGTGACAGCAAACGCGGCGGCGCCTGGTCCAATGCCTATCGCCGTCAGGCGGTGGTCGATGGCGTCAACGAGCAGCCCATCATAGTCAACGTACTCAATTACCCTCGTCCCAGTGGCAATGAGCCGACGCTGCTGACCTTCGATGAAGCCGGTACCCTGTTCCATGAATTCGGCCATGCGCTGCACGCCTTGCTGTCCAAGGTGGAGTATCGTTCCCAGTCCGGCACTTCCGTGCCCCGCGACTATGTGGAGTTCCCGTCACAGGTGATGGAAAACTGGATGACTCAACCGGATGTGCTGGCGCATTTTGCCAAGCACTATCAAACCGGCGAGGTGATCCCCCAGAGTTTGGTAGACAAGATCCGCGCCGCCAGCAAGTTCAACCAGGGTTTCGCCACAGTGGAATATATGGCAGCCACCAAGCTGGATCTGGACTGGCACAGCAGCAGCGTTACCGAACCTCAGGATGCGGCCGCCTTCGAGCAGCAATCGCTGAGCAAGATGGGGCTGATCCCTGAGATAGCGCCGCGCTATCGCTCCACCTACTTCAGCCACATCTTCTCCGGAGGATATTCGGCCGGTTATTACTCCTATATCTGGTCTGACATTCTCGGCGCCGATGCCTTTGAGGCCTTCAAGGAAAACGGTATTTTTGACCCGGCTACCGCCAAGGCTTTTCGCAGTAACATCCTTGAGCGCGGT
Source organism: Shewanella carassii (assembly GCF_019670705.1). Classification (NCBI taxonomy): domain Bacteria; kingdom Pseudomonadati; phylum Pseudomonadota; class Gammaproteobacteria; order Alteromonadales; family Shewanellaceae; genus Shewanella; species Shewanella carassii. The sequence goes on along the minus strand of NZ_AP024618.1, from coordinate 1,881,175 downwards.
GGCAGTGAAGATCCTATGGCGCTTTACAGGGCGTTCCGTGGTCAGGAAGCCGCCATTGAGCCACTACTGCGCAGTCGCGGCCTGCTGGCGGAATAAACGCTCGCCGGATTAGCAATGTCCAGCCACGCAAACAAAAAAGCCGTTCGCTGAGTGAACGGCTTTTTATTTCTTTCTCTGGGCTGGACTTTCTCAAGGCTGGCCGGTGTATTGCTTGACTCCGGGCGGGATAACAAACCAGTCCTGCTTTTCACTGACCCAGGCATGGGCGCTCGGCTGAATGATACGAGTATCTTCCAGGTTGCTGGGCTTGAGCTTGATACTCTGCGGCTCAGCCGGGTTGTAGTGATAGATACGATTGCCGCAACGACCACAAAACTTGGCGGCGCTGATATTGCCGCTGGCCGAACCACGCTGCCAATGGCTCAGTTCGCCACTGAATTCTATATCTTCGGCTCTGACAATCGCCGTAATGCTGAAGGCACTGGTGGACAGCTTCTGGCATTCCTTGCAGTGGCAGGCCAGCACCATCTGCGGCGGCGCCAACAAGCGATAACTGACTGCGCCGCACTGGCAACTGCCCTTGATGGGATAACGAATAGCTTCCATAGCTTTTATCACCTTCTCTTAGAAAAACACCCGCCATTTGGCGGGTGTTATCAAAGGGTTCAGTCTACCAGACCTCGGCGCTTGAGCAGCGCATCCACTGTGGGTTTCTGGCCGCGGAACTGGATGTAGTCTTGCATCAGATCCTCACTGTTCCCCTTGGAGAGAATTGCCTGACGATACTTGTCACCATTGGCTCGTTTGAGGCCGCCTTCTGCCATGGTATGGGCAAAGGCGTCGGCTGCGAACACTTCGGTCCACAGGTAAGCGTAATATCCGGCCGAGTAACCGCCGCCGAATACATGACTGAAATAAGTCGACTGGTAACGCGGCAACACAGGCGCATAATCCAGGCCGTGCTTGGCGCGGGCCTTGGCTTCGAAGGATTTAACGTCCGCCACTGGTTCACCGGCCTTTAAGGAATGCCACTCCATATCAAGCAGCGCCGCGGCCAGGTACTCTACCGTGTCATAACCCTGGTTGAAGCTGGCCGCTGCACGCACCTTTTCCAGCAAGGCTTGCGGAATCGGCTCGCCGGTTTTGTAATGTTTGGCATAGTGAGCCAAAACATCCGGATCTGTGGCCCAATCCTCGTTGGCCTGGGAGGGGAACTCAACAAAGTCCCTCGGGGTAGCGGTACCAGCCAGGCTTGGGTATTTCACCTGCGAGAACAAACCGTGAATGCCGTGACCAAACTCATGGAACATGGTGGTCACTTCATCAAAGGTCATCAGCGTAGGCTGACCTTCGGCTGGTTTGGGAATATTGAGCGCGTTATAGACCACAGGTTTGTTATCCAAAAGGAAACTCTGGGTCACCAACTCATCCATCCAGGCGCCACCGCTCTTGCCCACTCTGGCGTAAGGGTCCAGATAGAAAAGCCCGATGGAGCTGCCGTCTTCGTTGAATACTTCCCAGGCGCGGACATCCTCCTGCCATACCGGCAGATCCTTACGCTCTTTCATCGTGATGCCGTAGAACTTCTGCATGGCGTAGAACATGCCGTCATTCAGCACTGTATTGAATTCGAAGTAGGGCTTGATCTGGCTCTCATCCAAATCGTATTTGGCCTTGCGAACCTGCTCGGCATAGAAGGCCCAGTCCCATGGCTGCAGCTCAAAGTCGGCACCACTAGCCTTGATTTGCGCCTGGATATCCTTGCCTTCAGCCTTAGCCTTGGCAACGGCCTTGGGTGCCAGGTCATCCAAAATGGCAAATACCGCATCCGGATTAGCGGCCATCTGATCGGCCAGTACATAGTCAGCCCAGGTTTCATAACCCAGCAGTTTGGCCTTTTCGGCGCGCAACTGTGCCTGCTTGAGTACGATAGGACCATTGCTGGCCATGGCACGATTGGCCGAAGTCTGCCAAATTTTCTCTCTCAGGCCTCTGTCCTCCAGGCTCGACAGCAGTGGCTGGCGGGTAGTATTCACCAGGCTTATCAGGTAGCCCTCTTTACCCGCTTCCTTGGCGGCGTTGGCCAGGGCGCCTATCTCATCCTCGCTCAAGCCTTTGAGCTGCGCCTTATCGGTCACCAGGATCACATCATCCTTGAACGACTTGAGAATGTTTTGCGAAAACTCGGTCGACAATGTAGCCAGCTCACCGTTGAGCTCACGCATTTGGGTCTTGTCGGCTTCGCTCAATTTGGCGCCGGCACGAACGAATTGATTGTAATAGAAGTCCACCAGGCGTTGATCTTGCGTGCTCAGGCTATCTTTATGGTGGTAGACGGCTTCAACCCGGGCAAACAACTTGGGATTGAGGAAAATATTGTCGCTGTGCTCGGTAAGCTTGGGAACGATTTCCCCTTGAATGGCTTGAAGCTCATCATTGGAAAGCAAGCTCACCATACTGAAAAACACTCTTGTTGTGCGGTTGAGAAGAGCGCCGCTCTTTTCCATCGCCACTATAGTGTTATCAAACGAAGCGGCTTCGCTGTTGTTGATTAACTCGGCGATCTGCTGCTTGTGTTCCTTGAGCCCGGCTTCAAAGGCCGGCAGATAGTCTGCTGTCTTTATCTTGTCGAACTGCGGGGCATGATACTGCAGCGGACTTGGGCTGAGCAGCACATTGCTTGCGGTTTGCTCGGCACTTTTTGCCTCTGGCATACTTTGACTCACTTGTTTTACCTGGGTATTGCTGACGGTTTCATTGGTTTGCTGTTCGGCACAGGCACTCAGCACCAGTGCAGCGCCTATGGCGGTGGCGATTAATGTCTTACGCATCTTGACTCCATTAACGGCAGGCTATTGCTTAGGGAGGGTACGAATCAGTCCTCATGGCATTCTGCATAGGACTTGTTCGCACCTTCCATTGTTATAATTTGCTACCCGGGACACCTGTCTCGGCGGGGCAACAGCCCTGTTGATTCCCGCCATTACCATAACAACTCTTCCGCTGTTTGGACAATGACTTAACTGTAAGAAATTCTGCCCTGGGCCTGATTGAACAAAGATCCTACTTCAAGGCTGTGCAAACACACCGGAATAGACACTAATGCCACTATCCGACAAGGCATTAACTTGCTACGCGTCACAAATTGTCACCGAGTCATGACGCCAGATGTCACACAAGTGTCTTCAGCTTTGGCTATACTGCGCCGCGTTAACCAGATTAATCACATGGTTAACAGTGATTTAACCAGATGATGGGCGGGATAATCTCCCGGGGTCAATAATAAAAACCAAGAGTAGTAAACAATGCAAACCAAGACATTAATCACACTGGCGATTACCGCCGCACTGGGACTCAGTGCCTGTAACAGCGACGACAAGGATGAACCAACGGTGAGCGTAGATCTGCGGGTATTGGAAACCACAGATCTGCATACCAACATCATGGATTACAACTATTACAGCGGCAAGGAAGACCCCACTATAGGTCTGGCCCGTACCGCCAGCCTGATCCACGCCGCCCGCAAAGAAGTCACCAACACTGTATTGGTCGATAACGGCGATCTGCTGCAGGGCAGCCCCATGGGCGACTATATGGCCAAAGTGGGCATCGCCGATGGCGAAGTGCACCCCGCCTACAAGGCGATGAACCTGCTTGATTATGCCGTGGGTAACATAGGCAACCACGAATTCAACTACGGCCTGGATTTTCTGGAAAAATCCCTCGCCGGCGCCCAGTTCCCCTATGTCAACGCCAACGTCTATTGTGATGCCGATGATTGCTGGAACGGGGTCAAAAAAGGTGACAACCTGTTTACCCCTTACCTCATCAAGGAAACCGAGGTTAAGGACACTGACGGCAACAGCCACAAGCTCAAGATTGGTTATATAGGTTTTGTGCCTCCGCAAATTATGCTGTGGGACAAGCAGAACCTCACCGGCAAGGTACGTGCCGAGAGCATAGTGGAGAGCGCCAAGAAATTTGTGCCGCAAATGAAGGCTGAAGGCGCCGATATCATTATCGCCATTCCGCACTCAGGCATTGGCTCCACCGAAAACCCAGGCGATCCTGCTGCCGAAAACGCCACCTATGCCCTCACCTATGTCGACGGTATTGATGCCATCATGTTCGGCCACAGCCACTCCATCTTCCCCGATGCCCGCTATGGCGACTTGCCCAACACAGATGTGGAAAAAGGCCTGCTTAACGGTGTCCCCGCCGTGATGCCGGGTCGCTGGGGCGACAACATGGGCCTGGTCGACTTCAAACTGCAACGTAAAGACGGCAAGTGGACTGTGCTCTCGGCCCGCACTGAGGCCCGCCCTATCTATGACGGTGCCAACAAGACACCACTGGTGGAAGCCGATAAGGACATCCACGATGCGGTTGAGCTCGAACACCAGGGAACCATCGCCTTTGTCGAGCAGCCAATTGGGGTAGCCGCCGCCGACATGTTCAGTTTCCTGACGCTGGTGCAGGACGACCCGACGGTGCAGATTGTCTCCGACGCCCAGATAACCAACGTCAAGGCCAAACTGCCGGAAGCACTCAAGTCATTGCCGGTGCTCTCTGCAGCCGCGCCGTTCAAGGCCGGTGGCCGTCACAGTACCACCAGTGATGCCGATCAGTATGTGATGGTGGACAAAGGGCCGCTGACCTTCAAGAACGCCGCCGATCTCTACCTCTACCCCAACACTATGGTGGCGGTTAAGCTAAACGGCGCTGAGCTGAAAGACTGGCTCGAGTGTTCGGCCAACCAGTTCAACCAAATAGATCCAGCCAGCACTGAGCCGCAAGAGCTGGTGAACTATAACCACCCCACCTATAACTTTGATGTTATCGATGGCGTGACCTACAAGATAGACGTGACTCAACCGAGCAAATTCGATCGGGATTGTGCTCTGGTCAATGCCGATGCCTCGCGAATTGTGGATCTGGCCTTCACCGACAGCGAAGGCACTGTCTATACAGGTGAAACCCTGGCGGCCAAGGAGTTTATCGTCGCCTCCAACAACTACCGCGCCTTTGGCGGAAAGTTTGCCGGCACCGGCAGCGAGCACGTGGTACTGGAACTGCCGGACACCAACCGTGAAGCTCTGGCGGCTTATATTACAGAGCAATCCAAGTACAATCCTGAAACCGACAAGTATGACGCCATGGTTAACCCCACGGCCGACTATAACTGGGACTTCAGGAATATAGATACGAATGTTGCTCTGGACATCCGCTTTGTCACCCAGGACAGTGACAAGGCCGCCAACTTCATCCAGGCCAACCAGCAAAGGACCATGACCAAGCTGAGTACCGATGAACTGGGCTTTGCCGTCTACCGCATAGATCTCAAGCCTGCCCAATAAGGCTGTCAGCTGAGACATAAAACGAACCAAGCGCCCTCAGGGGCGCTTTTTATGTTTCTTCACAGATTAAACTTGCCATGATTTAAGCCTTTGACAATGTTATAAAGTAAGTACAGTAAAACACCAGACTCACTCAGCCGTCACGACGGCAAGATTGCAGGAAATCTTTTATGTCTTCGATACCCGCGCCCTTCTCCCAAGCCTGTGAAAACAACCGCGAACCGATACTCAGGATTCTCAAACAGGCATTCTCAGGCTGCCGCAGGGTATTGGAGATAGGCAGTGGTACCGGTCAGCACTCGGTCTACTTTGCCCCAGAGTTACCGCACCTGGTGTGGCAATGCAGCGATCAACCCCAGTATCTTGATGGGATCCGCGCCTGGCATAGCAAACTCCCGGCGAGTAATCTGGCCGAGGTGATCACTCTGGAGGTGTGTTCCCCCTGGCCGCAGGCGGCAACTGAGCCGGCACCGGATGCCATCTATAGCGCCAATACTGCGCATATCATGAGTCAACCCATGGTGGAAGCAATGTTTACCGGCATAGGCAGAGTATTGCAAAGCGGCGGCCGTTTCTGCCTCTATGGCCCCTTCAACTACCGAGGCGATTACAGCAGCGACTCCAACCGGGTGTTCGATGCCATGTTAAGGCAGCGCGATCCGCAAAGCGGCATTCGCGATCAGGAGTGGATCCTGATGCTGGCCGCAGCCCAGGGGCTTGAGCTTTGTCAAGATCATGCCATGCCCGCCAACAACCGCCTGCTGGAGTTTATTCGTAAAACGGTTCGCTAACGGAGGCAAAGTGATGGGCAAAACAAATGTTTTGCCTGAAAAGTCCAGGCGCTATCTGCCTCTGAAACGCCTTTGGTTTTTACACGGCTTTGGCGTAGAGAAACAGATCTGTGGCCTTGACTTCGCCCTGCTCCAGATAGGGTTTACGCAGACTATCAATAAGCTCAAACCCGGCCGCGGCCAACTCACTGACGAAAAACACTTCGGGATAATAGTGGATAAAGACCCTGTCTCCGGAACTGGAGCTTTGATAGCCGGACTCTTGATAGTCATCCTCCATCGAGGCCAGATACAGGAGCCCGCCGTCATTCAGTAGCGCACGGCAGTCTTGCAGTAAGGCCATCACGTCCTGACGTTCAAGATAAGGCGTGACGAAGAGCAGAAGTATTGCATCAAAACCCTCTGGCGTGTCTAAGTCTTCTAGGTCATCAAGGGTATTAGAGCCATCAGAAACCCCAATACTTACGGGCGCAGCAGTGTTTTCAGACACATCAAGGGGGGCGATAGCCTGCACGGCATCAGTTTCAAGCAGCGACGTCAGACAACCAAGCTTGCGGCTATCCAGCCGATAAAAACGTCCCTCGGGTAACAATTCACCGGCAAGTGCCACCATGGCGGGCGCCGCATCTATACCCACTATCTCGAGCTCAGGCACCCTTTTTGCCAACATGCCGCTGACATGCCCAGGGCCACAACCGATATCCAGTAACCGCAGGCGCCGCCCGGCACAGGCCTGATACTGCTTCAGCAAGGAGGCGAATCGGTTATGGGCCGAGTCATAACAATCGTTGCCGGCAAACTTATCCCGATAGGGAAGCGCCATTTTGTCAAAGGTGGCCACGGTTTCCCGGTACTTATCCATTGTGCTTCTCTCCCTGCACCATCAAGAGTCGAGGCTCAGCATACTGACTGGCACAGAAAAAAGCCAACCTCAAGGGTTGGCTTTATCAGAGAGGACTTATTCGCACCTTCCCTTATCAAGGATGGCAGACGTTATGCAGCTCCAGGTTGGTACCTATATCCTTGTTGCGGTTAGCCTTGGCATCGTCGTTACGCAGCTGGGTCAGATGATCCAGATAGGCCTGATCCACATCCTTGGTGATGTAGTGACCATCAAACACTGAGGTTTCGAAGCGCTTGATATCCGGGTTTTCCATTCGCACCGCTTCCACCAGATCGCTCAGATCCTGGAAGATGATGCCATCTGCGCCAATGATACGGGCGATTTCATCGGCATCACGGCCATGGGCAATCAGCTCATTGGAGGTTGGCATGTCTATGCCGTAAACGTTGGGAAAGCGGATTTCGGGCGCGGCCGAGGCGAAATACACCTTCTTGGCACCGGCTTCACGGGCCATCTCGATGATCTGCTCTGAAGTGGTACCACGCACTATGGAGTCGTCCACCAGCAGCACATTCTTGTCCTTGAACTCGGCGTTGATGGCATTGAGCTTGCGTCTGACCGACTTCTTGCGCTCCTGCTGCCCAGGCATGATAAAGGTACGGCCGATATAGCGGTTCTTCACGAATCCCTGACGGTAAGGCAGATCCATGCCACGGGCAATTTCCAGAGCGATATCACAGGAGGTTTCCGGAATAGGGATCACCACATCGATATCATGGTCATACCATTCCTTACGGATCTTCTCACCCAGCTTGGCGCCCATGTTGACCCGGCTGGCATAGACTGACACCTTGTCTATGGTGGAGTCCGGACGGGCAAAGTAAACGAATTCGAAGATACAGGGGGCATAACTTGGCGCTTCGGCGCACTGACGGGTAAACAACTCACCTTCCGTGGTGATATACACGGCTTCGCCGGGAGCCACATCGCGCATCACTTCGAAACCAACGGCATCCAGTGCCACGCTTTCTGAAGCCACCATATACTCGGTACCAGAGGCTGTCTCATGCTTGCCGAGCACCAGAGGGCGAATACCGAAAGGATCGCGAAATGCCACCAGGCCCTGACCAATAATCATGGCCACCACGGCGTAGGCACCGCGGGTGTCGGCGTGCACCCGGGAGACGGCATCGAACACTTCATCCGGGCTCAAGGTCAGGCTGTCGGTCTTGTCCAGCTCATCGGCCAACAGGTTTAGCAGCACTTCAGAGTCGGACGTGGTGTTCACATGGCGGCGCTTGTTACGCAGTCCTTCGGCCAGTTGCAGTGTGTTAGTCAGGTTGCCGTTGTGCGCCAGAGAGATCCCGAAAGGAGAGTTCACATAAAACGGTTGGGCTTCAGAGGCACTGGAGCTGCCGGCTGTGGGATAACGCACATGGCCTAAGCCGGCGTTGCCCTGCAGCCGCTGCATATGCTTGGGTTCAAATACGTCCTTGACCAGACCATTGGCCTTACGCAGGCGAAAGGCATTCTGATCGATAGTCACTATGCCTGCAGCATCCTGGCCACGGTGTTGAAGCACTGTCAGTGCATCATAGATGGTCTGATTGACCGCCGAGCGGCCAACGATTCCGACGATACCACACATGGGTAAGCTTCCTCATTGTAAGATGTTCTGATAATTGTATTTTTTATATTTTGGGTACAAAGCTTGAGGTATTTTCCAAGTAGTCAAAAAACCACTGGATAACCACCCCGAATTCGGGCACCAGTTGCGAACCCTGCCACCAATCGGTTTTGGGCGCGCCGGTAAAGGCATCCATAAAAAAGAGTATGGCACTGACTATCAATGCGCCGCGCAGCGCACCGAAACACAGGCCAAGAATTCTGTCCGTTCCTGAGAGTCCTGTCTTGGAGACCAACTGGCCTATCAAATAGTTCACCAAGGCCCCCACTATCAGGGTGACAATAAACAGGATGGCGATGGCGACCCCGTTTCGCAGCACCTCATCATTAATTTGGGTGATATGAACGGCAAGGTCCTGATAAAACTGGCTGGCGATGAAAAAGGCGGCGAACCAAACCACCAGCGACATGGCTTCTTTGGCAAAACCACGGATCAGACTGATAAGAGTCGATAATCCGATAACTATGATGATGGCGTAATCTATCCAAACCATGGGTAGAAGTATCCGGTGAAGATTTAAGTCGGCGGGATTCTACCAGAGAAGGCAAGCATTCTCACCCCCGGGGCGTAAATAATTGCTTGCCGACTCGGGGCAAACTGTCATCTTTCCTGTGGGTTATAGCGAACCACTTTACCCTTGAGTTTGGTCAACTCTTCAACCTTCTTCTGTTGCTGTTTGATGCGATCACTGGAGACATCCGGACCGACAAACACCCGGGTCAATTTGCCGTCCACAGGCTTGTCCGGCAAGGTATAGGCGCTGAATCCGGCCTTGCGCAATTTGGCTACCAGGGCTTTAACATTGGCCGCGTTACTGAAGGCGCCGAGCTGTAAAGTCCAGGCTGCATCACTGGGTTTAGCCTTGGGTTCTGGAGTCTTTTTGACCTCCTGTGGCTTGGATTGGGCGGTGTTGGAAACACTGTTTTCGATAGCCTTCACCTCGGGAGCGGGTTCGACTTCAACCTGAGGCTCGTCTGTCTCCTGTGCCAAGTCCAGGGTCTCGGCCAGATCTAGGGTTTCAAACTCTCCCGGCTCCGCCAATTGCGATTCGGTATCCGGCCGCAGCGGAATTTCGGTGAACTGCTCCTGCTGGCGCTCTTTCTTGCCATCGAGAATGTCCGGTAAAAAGATCACCCCCAAGGCGACCAACACTACGGTACCTACCAGACGGTTATGAAACTGAGTCGACAAAATATCTTCCTTCCAGTCTTAGATAAGCGCTTTAAAGCCCGAAACAGTGTAAAAGGAGCCAAAGACAATTACCACATCTTCGGCGCCGAGTTTGGGTTTGAGGTATTGCCAGCAATCCGCCATCTGTTCAAATTCCCGGGCGTCACAGCCATCCGGCAGGGCTTTTCGCAAACGGCCAGCATCGGCACCACGCTCATTATGCAAGGTCACCAACAACCAGCTGTCTATGCTAGGTGCCAGCGCCTGCATCACGCCTTCGATATCCTTGTCCTTGAGCATACCGCAAACACCATAGACTCGTCCCTTGGCCTGCAGTTCATCCAGCCTTTGCGCCAGATAGCGGGCCGCGTGGGGATTGTGCGCCACATCCAAAATAATCAGCGGCGCCTCGCAGATATGCTCCATTCTGCCGCTGAGCCTGGCACTGGAGAGCCCTGAGCGAATCGCCGCTTCGGAGAGCTCAGGCCAGAGTTGTTCCAGCGCAGCCAAGCTAGTAGCGGCATTGGGCAGAGGTAGTTGCGGCTTGGGTAAGCCCTCAAACTGCCAGTGCTCACCGCAAAAATCCCAGCCTGTGCTGGTTTGCTTGTAGGAAAATGCCTGCCCTACCGCCTTGAGTAAGGCGCCCTTTTCATTGGCAACCTCAACTACGCTGGCAGGGATCTCGGCATCGCCCACTATCGCCGGGCGTTTGTGACGGAAAATGCCGGCCTTCTCACGGCCAACCAGTTCCCGGGTGTCACCAAGATACGCCTGATGATCAAGATCTATGGCGGTTACCACACTAACATCGGCATCTATTATATTAGTGGCATCCAGTCGGCCTCCCAGGCCCACTTCCAGAATAACCAGCTCCAACTTGGCCTGCTTGAACAGCAGTAATCCGGCCAGGGTGGCATATTCAAAGAAGGTCAGCGAGGTGTCGCCTCTTGCCGCCTCTATGGTTTCAAAGGCCGAGATAAAGTCGCTATCCGGCGCATCGACACCGTCTATCCGCACCCGCTCATTGTAATTGAGGATATGGGGCGAGCTGTAAACCCCGACCCGATAACCCGCCGCGCGCATGATCTGCTCCAGCATACGGCAGGTGCTGCCCTTGCCATTGGTACCGGCAACTGTGATCACCTTGGTGCTGCCCAGTGACAGCACCCCGAGCCTGGTGGCAACTTGGGTGACCCGCTCGAGCCCCATATCGATTTCGGTCGGATGAATAGCCAGCAGGTAGTCCAGCCAAACTGACAAAGGAGCGTCGGCTCCCGGTAGCGGATGCTGATGAGCGGATGATTGCGACATTTGATTCTTCCCTTAAATCTTGATGTTGCCGCAAGCAAAAGCGTGGCGGCAACAGCATGCTAACGGTTTCAGTCCGGCATAAACAGTGGGCCCATGGCCAACTTGGGCAGTTGATATTGCTCAGGATAGCTGACATGCACCAGATAGAGGCCATTAGGTTTAGCCGTGGGGGCAGCCTGGGTTCTGTCTTTGAGCTCCAGCAACTGACCCAGCCAATCCAGCGGCTGATTGCCAAGTCCTACTTCCAGCAGCGAGCCGACTATGTTGCGCACCATGTGATGCAAAAAGGCATTGGCTTCGATATCCACTATCACATACATGCCCTGGCGGGTCACACTGACCCTGTGCACATTGCGAAACGGGGTGCGCGACTGGCATTGGATCGCCCTGAAACTGGTGAAGTCGCGCTCACCCAGCAGATACTGGGCCGCCTGATGCATCTTCTGCTCGTCGAGGTCGCCGTGATAATGGCTGACGCCACCACGCAAAATGCCGGGACGGAAATTATGGTTGTAGATGATATACCGGTAGCGGCGAGCAGTTGCCGAAAAGCGGGCATGAAAACTGTCATCCACCTCTTTGGCCCAGCGCACCGCGATATTGTCCGGCAGATTGGCATTGACGCCCAGGGTCCAGGCGCCTTCGTTACGAATCGCAGAAGTATCAAAATGCACCACTTGCCCGGTGGCGTGTACCCCGGCATCGGTGCGACCGGCGCATTGCAGTGCTATCGGCTCATTGGCCACTTGGGACAAGGCCCGCTCCAACTGCCCCTGAACTGAATCCACTTCGGCCTGGCGCTGCCAACCGTAATAGCCGCTACCATCATATTCGATACCCAACGCAATACGCATCTGTTTCTCCCCTGATCTCAAGGCGGCGAATTCTACCACAGAGCGGGCATTCGCCTCCAAGAAAAAGCCCGAACAAGCAACAGACTGCATAAAAAACGGCGCCCCTGGCGCCGTTTGCGTATCGATTGAGTCTAGCCCAAGGTTTTTATCAGGGCCGCGGCCTCTTCTTGTTGCTTGGCATTGCCGTCCAGCTCCACCTCTTTAAGCAATGCCTTGGCGGCATCCTTATCATCGATTTCGATATAAGCCCGTGCTAAGTCCAACTTGGCATTGACCGAGTTTTCCTCATCATCGACATCTATCATAGTGGCGGCGCCTACGAGAGAGTCGAGCTCCCCCATATCCACATCCAGCTCCTTGTAAGGGTCGGTATCGCTGTTACCTTCATCGGCTTCATTCAGCAGGCGCTCGATATCGATAAATCCGTTTTCCTTCTGGAAGGCGCTGAGGTCATGTTCAGTCACGGCGCTAGTGCCCGCCTTGCCCTTTTCTTTGGCATCAAGGGCCGCCAGCGCTTCATCCACTGTCAGTTTATGCTCTTCGAGATCCAGCGAGTCAGCATTATCCAGATCGAGACTGAATTCTTCATCCGCCTCTGCGTCCTTGGCCACAGTTTCAGAAAAAGCTGCCAACAACTCATCGTCACTCAGGTTCTTGTCATCGCTGCTGTCAATATCCAGAGCCAATTCAGACTCGGTCGCTATGGCGCTATCAACAGCATCAGGCTGCTCTTTCGCTGAAGGCTCTTCCTTATCCTCAACGGAAGGCTCTTCTGGCGCGGCAGGATCCCATTCAAGAACATGCGGATCATGGCTCTTGCTGCCAGCTTTGAGATCGTCGAAAAAGCCGGAATCCTTGTCGCTGCCTTGACCGCCTGGCTCGCTGTCAGTCTTTTGTGCCTCACTGGCCTCGGCTACATCGGAAAGCTGCGATGTGTCAGCTTCCTGAGATTGCGACAACTCCGCCAACATGGCATCCAATTCATCATCGCTGCGATCTATTACATCTTGCTTCTCAGCGGCGATTTCTTCGGCATCTTCACTAACTGCCGTTTCATCAGCCAGTCCAGTCAGCAAGGCATCAAGCGCTTCGCTGTCGTCAGCAACAGCATTGGCTGCACCAGTGGCTTGCTTGTCGGCATCAACAACCGACTCGTCCAGACCCGCCAGTAAAGCATCGATATCGGCTTCAGCATCCTCGGCCTCTATATCTATATTGCTGCCTTCCAACTCGGCTGCGATAGCTTCGCTGAGTTCGTCTTGATCATCGACTTCTGTCGGGGCATCAAAACCGGCCAGCAAGGCATCGATGTCAGCCTCTTCACCCTGTTCGGCATAGGTTGAGTCGTCTTCATCCAATTCGGCGGCAATGGCAGCACTGAGATCTTCATCAGCCTCTGGCACTGCACTCTGCGCATCTTCATCAAGTTGAGGCTTCTCTTCGACTGGGGTGTCAAACCCGGCCAATAGCGAATCCAGATCAACCTCCTGAAGATCTTCATCTTGGGTTTCATCAGCTAATTCAGCGGCAATGGCGGCACTGAGATCTTCATCGAGTTCATCAGTCGCTGTGTTGGTGTCCTCATGAGACACCTCCAGCTCTTGTGTTGGCTCAAGATTGAATTCTTGTTCAAACACAGGCTCTTGCTCAAGCTCTGTTTCAAACTCTTGCTCGAAGGCCGCAGTCACATCTTCAGGCAAGGTTTCGCTCAAATCGGGTTCTGAGGATACTTGCTCTTCTGTTTGCAACTCTTCCGGAATAGCATCCTCTTTATCGCTATCATCCAAGCCGACAAGTAGCGAGTCCAGATCGTCTTCAGCGGGCTCTTCGGGTTTCTCGTCCAAATCCTGTTCACCCATTGCCTCAGCCCAGAGATCATCCAGAGACTGACCTTCATCTTCGGCATCCTGACTATCATCTCTCTCGCCCGAGTCGATAAACATACCTTGAGCCATGTCCATCTGCTCACTATCGTCGCCTTCAACCTCAGGCTCGGGTTGCAATGCAGTACCACTCACATCCAACAAAGATTCAATCGAATCGTCCTGATCATCATCCAGATGTACGGCTAATTCATCGTTGGCGTTAGCCATCTCGGTCGCAGCCGCGCCGGCAACGGCTGCCGCGACCACTGGAGCGGCCTCCGTCTGTGGTGCTTGGGCATCGGCCTGTTTACGCCTGCGACGCAGCATGCTCCACAGCAACAATAACAGCAGTACCGCAGGGACGGCGGCAGCCAACATCAACAATAATGGATTATCCATCAGGCTACGCCAGAGATCGTCCGGCGCTTCCGCTTTGGTCTTGGCTGCTTGAAGTTGTTGTTTGAGGTCAGCGTTTTCGGCCTTGAGTTGCTGCTCTTGCTTTTTGCTGGCCTGCAGCGATTCTTCCAATACCGACAGACGCTGATTCAGTTCATCGATTTGAGCCTGCAACCCCTTATTATCAGTGTTAGCCACCAAGAGCTGATCCTGAGCGCGCCCCAGTTCATCGGTCAGGCTCAAGTTGCGGCTCTGCAACGCTTCAATGCTGTTGTCATCGGCCGCTTCTGCAGTAGTTTCCTGGACTGTTTTTTCGGTTGTGGTGGCTGGCGATTTGTCTGCAGCGACTTGAGCAGGCTCTGTCACTGGCTCGCTCTCTTTCGGCGGCGCGCTGTCTTCCTTGACACCTGTATCGACTTTAGATGGCTGCGCTACCGTTTGAGTTTGGGTGGCCGGAGATGATTTATCTGCTGCTTGGCTTACAGGCTCGGGGGCTTTAGCGGTTTCGACTCTACCATCATCGTCCTTTACCGACTTGCCGGAAGACCAGCGCTTGTCATCCTGCTCTGCGCGGGCTCGAGCCATACTCAAGGGGATGGCCTGCATCACCTCTTTAGAAGGGATCAGCAGTATCATGCCTCGTTCCAGGCTGTTGTAATTATTGGATGAAAAAGCGTGCGGGTTGGCTTCAAAAATTGCGGCCATGACCTGATAGATACTGACGCTGGGATCCGGTCTGACTTTCTGGGCAATGCTCCAGAAGGTGTCCGATGGCGTTGTCGGACCATACTGACGCACCTGTTGGCGCACCTGACCGTCAGGACCGGTAATTTTCAGGCCTTCTGCATTAACGGGGGTAATCGTTGTGCCTGGATTCAGGGCAAAAAAAGCGGCCATCAGGCCAACAAGATATGAAGTGCGAAAGTTCATCCATTCTTCCCTTTCAAGCGCTGGTTTCGCCGACTGACGACTGGCTTTAGGCATTTGTATTTATTGAGATTACTATAAACCAGAAATCCCCGCCCTGCTACTGTTCACATTTGCAAAACAAAAAAAGCCTGCTGCTTGCAGGCTTTTTCAACAGAAACAAGGAGTTCTAGAGATAGTCGCGGATTAAGATTTCGCCTATCTGTACACTGTTAAGCGCCGCGCCCTTACGGATATTGTCAGAGACCACCCAAAGATCTATACCCAGATCGTGGGAGATATCCTTGCGTACCCGGCCGACATACACAGGGTCGCTACCGGCACCTTCGGTGACGGCCGTTGGATAATCGTCATCATCTTCAAACAACACCACGCCTTCAGCATCCCGCAATACCGCCTTGACTTCGGCGGCATCAACCGGCTGCAGTGTCTCGATGTGAATCGCTTCCGAGTGGCCGTAGAATACAGGGACTCGCACCGCAGTAGGGTTAACCAGAACATCGCTGTCGCCGAGGATCTTCTGAGTTTCCCAGACCATCTTCATCTCTTCTTTGGTGTAGCCGTTTTCCATAAACTTATCTATGTGCGGCAACACGTTGAAGGCTATCTGCTTGTCATAGACCTTGGGTTCTGATGGTAGGCCCTGCAACAGCTTGGCGGATTGCCCCGCCAGCTCTTCAATCGCCTTTTTACCGGTACCGGAAACCGACTGATAAGTGGCCACATTGATACGGCTGATCCCAAAGGCATCATAGATAGGCTTGAGCGCCACCAACATCTGAATGGTTGAACAGTTGGGGTTGGCAATAATATTACGGTTACGGAAGTCGGCAATCGCTTCTGGATTCACCTCAGGGATCACCAGTGGAATATCCAGATCATAGCGATAGTGAGAAGTGTTATCTATCACCACACAACCTGCATCGGCCGCAATCGGCGCCCATTTGGCCGAGACATCACCGCCAGCAGAGAAGAAGCCTATCTGCGCCTGAGTCCAGTCGAAGCTTTCTACATCGAGGATCTCCACCTGTTTGCCGTGAAAACTCACGGTTTCACCGGCGCTGCGGCTACTGGCCAGTGGATACAGATTCGCCACCGGGAAGTTACGCTCCTCGAGGATTTCAATCATGGTTTGACCCACAGCCCCTGAGGCACCCAATACGACAACGTTAAATTCCTGCGACATTTACAGACCGACTCCTGAAAAACCTAAATGAGACAACCAATCTACCCCAGAACCCCCGGCGTTTGAAAGGGTCAAAGCACTGAATTCTCGTCTATGGCGGTGATTTTTTCTCATGTCATCAAAACCTGCGGGGTTTTTCAGCATTTTCCGGAATTTTTCATCGTCATCACGTAGATCATAAATAAATCGGCACAAAGACAATAATGCCTTTTCATCGGGTGCACTGCTGATATCGAGCCGGGAGCTCCAACGCTCAGGCAATAACGCCACAAGCGACTTGTCCGCCGGACGATTGAGTATCGCCATCAAGGCCTGATATAACATGAAAGTGCCCCGGGCCTTGCCCTCCAAGCTGTAGCCGGCAATATGCGGAGTCGCAAACTCCACCAGAGGCACCAGCTCCATCATGGGGTTAGGCTCCCCTTGCCAGACATCCAGCACTAACTTGAGATCCGGCCGCTTGGCCTTAACCCGGATCAGCGCGCGATTGTCTATCACTTCACCGCGGCAGCAGTTAAGCAACCAGCAGCCGGGTTTCAGTGTCTCCAGTCGCTGCTCATCAAACAGATACCAAGTGGGATGTTCGCCACCTCGGGTCAGAGGTACGTGCAGACTAACGATATCGGCGCCGGCAACCAGTTCATCCAGGCTGACAAAGCGGCGGCTGTCACCAGCCTTGGCCAGCAAGGGATCGCAAAGCAAGGTATTAATTCCGTAGGCCTCAAGGCAGCGCGCCAGCGCAGAGCCTGTGTTACCCGCACCGACTATGCCAACGGTTTTGCCCTTGAGCCGAGTATCAAACCTGTTGGCCAGCTCCAACATAGCAATAAAAGCATATTCGCCAACCGCAGTGGCATTGCAACCGGGAGCATTGGAAAAGGGGATATTGCGAGACGCCAGATAAGCCTTGTCCACATGATCTATCCCTATGGTAGCACTGCCGACAAACTTAAGTTTATGTGCGCCTGCCAGCAGCGCCTCATTGACCTTGGTGACCGAGCGCACCAGCAAAACATCGGCATCGGCCACTGTGGCCGCATCCAGATGACGGCCATCGACGGTCACTATCTCCCCCAGCTCGGCAAACAAGGGCTGCACATAGGGCATATTTTCATCAACCACCAACTTCATCGACTTTCCTGCTCTGTTGTGGATTAAGCCGTTATTCTATCAGCGAGCTACAAGCTTGTCTGAGTCCGGCGCACATTTGAGGAAGGTACTCACAAGCCCATGCATGTTTTGCGTGGGCTAATAAGCAAAGAAGGAAGCCATTTGGCTTCCTTCTTGTTTCACTGACTCAAGGTGTTTACTTGTACTTGCGCATCACCAGGGTAGCGTTGGTGCCACCGAAACCAAAGCTGTTGCTCATAACAGTGTTGAGCTCGGCATCGCGGTATTCACGCACAATCGGCATACCTTCTGCGGCCGCGTCCAGCTTGTCGATATTGATGGAAGGCGCGATAAAACCTTGTTCAAGCATCAACAGGCTGTATATCGTTTCATGAACACCGGCTGCACCCAGCGCATGGCCTGTCAGCGACTTGGTTGAGGCAATCGCCGGCAGCTGGCCATCGAAGACTTCACGCAAAGCTTCCAGCTCACGCACATCACCGACAGGGGTAGAAGTACCGTGAGTGTTGATGTAATCGATAGGTGTATCTACGGACTCCAGCGCCATCTTCATGCAGCGCACCGCACCTTCGCCGCTTGGAGCAACCATATCATAACCATCGGATGAAGCGCCGTAGCCGATGACTTCGGCATAAATCTTGGCGCCACGGGCTAGCGCATGCTCCAGCTCTTCGACAATCACTATGCCGCCGCCACCAGAGATCACAAAGCCATCACGGTCGGCATCATAGGTGCGGGAGGCTTTTTCAGGTGTGTCGTTATACTTGGTGGATAAGGCGCCCATGGCGTCAAATCCCATGGTCAGGGTCCAATCGATCTCTTCGGCGCCACCGGCAAAGACCATATCCTGTTTACCCATCTGGATCAGTTCCACCGCGTGGCCAATACAATGCGCACTGGTGGCACAGGCCGAGCTAATAGAGTAGCTCATCCCTTTGATTTTAAAAGGCGTGGCCAGACAGGCACTGGCTGTAGAAGACATAATCCGCGGTACAATATAAGGGCCTACGCGCTTAACACCCTTGGCACGCAGTGTGTCTGCTGCCTGAACCTGGTTGGAAGACGAAGCGCCGCCGGTACCGACAATAAGACCCACACGAGGATCTGAATACTGCTCTTCGGTCAGGTTGCTGTCTTCGATGGCTTGCTGCATGGCCAAATAGGCGTAGGCGGCGGCATCACCCATAAAACGCAGCGCCTTGCGATCGATAAGCTCAGCGGGATTGAGTTTAATGTCGCCCCAGACCTGACTGCGCAGTTGCATCTCCTCAAATTGAGCTGAATGGGTGATACCACTGCGGCCAGCCTTGAGAGATTCAGTCACTTCTTGTTTGTTATTACCGATACTTGAAACAACGCCAATTCCGGTGATCACGACTCTTTTCATGTTTAACTATCCATTCCGTACAATTCAGTACCTACTTTACGCTGACGCCATGTTAGCCGTTTTACAGCATTTAAGTGGTCAGCTTTCCGTAAACTTGGGTAAAATAATGCCGAATAAGGCCTCCAGAGTAAAAGATTGCCCGTGAAACAGGAACAACTTCGGCCATCCGGCAGTGAAAATACGCAAACTTGCAGCCAAAATCCCACATCTGCGGATACAACACAAGCCCCGGCGACAACTCTTGCGCCCTATCAACAATCCCAGTCCAATGACAAGCCCTTTGGGCGGCAAATCTGTCTGGCGGCGGTAGGCAGCGAAGCCCTATTGCCTCTATTGCAACTCTGGAGCCAACTAAGGCAGGATTATCCCAAGCTTGTGTTACAGCTCTTGCTGTTTGCCGCCGATAGAGACTCCCGGACAGAATCGCTTGAGGTTCTGCAAAGCAAACTGCCATTATGGCAGACAATGCAATACGCGGCATCCGAAGAGAGTATAACTATCGGGTTAAAGAGTTTGCTCGGCGAACTACAGGCAGCCACGCTTCTAGCTATCCCCGGCTGTCAACGTTTTGTGCTCGATGGTGGTCGCCTGAGATTGGATCTCTATCTCGAGTTTGACGCCACGCAGCTCAAAGCACTGCCAGGTTTAAGTAATGAGGGCTGGATAGACAACTGGCTATGGCTCGCAGAACCTTCGCCCTCGCAGGCGATAGTCTGGGAAATGGCGCGCTTGGCTAAAGACTACGCCGACTTACTGTGTCTGCCAAGTAAACGCGATGCACTTGCCCCTTTATTAACCGATAGCGGACTCAAGGCTACAGATTTTCATCATTTCACCTCATTGCTCGGCGGAGATAAGAGCAAGCTCGCGCCTATCGCCAAGGCTGAGCGCCTTGCCTTGCGACACCAAAGCTGCGCCGAACGGGCCCCCTGGCCACTCTATCGGGAACCCGCGCTTGCAGCCGATGAATCTATTGCCATTATCGGTGCCGGTGTGGCCGGTAGTCAGCTGGCGTTGTCACTGGCGGAGCGTAAGCAACACTGTCAGGTATTTTGCAGTGAGGACAATGCGGGAGAGAGCGCCAGCGGCAACCGTCAGGGCGCGCTCTACCCGCTGTTGACTCCGGAAACATCCGAACTCAACACCCTGTTCCAACAAGGTTTTCTCTTTAGTCGGCGGCGGATAACCGCGCTGGCTGCCGCCGGTTTCGATATCGCCTATGACTTTTGCGGTGTGTTGCATACAGGTTTTGATGAGCGAAGCCGCGCCCGTCTGAATAAGATTGCCATGGGCCAAAACTGGCACCCGGATATTCTGCGCCGGGTCGACAGCACTGAGGCGACAGAGCTTGCGGGATTGGATATAAAAGAAGATGGTCTTTTTTACCCTCTGGGTGGCTGGGTCTGCCCCAGAGCCCTGTGTCAGGCCGCCATCCAATACGCTGTCGACTCGACCTATTGTGACTTTCAACCCCGAACCCATATCAGCGAGATTTCAAGAGAAGGTAGCCACTGGTGGCTGAGTGCCGCCGATGGTCGCCGCTTTGGACCATTCAAGAAATTGGTGCTGGCAAGCGGCGCTTCGCTGACGGCGCTGCCACAAACTTCGGCCCTGCCCGCCTCCCCCTTTCGCGGCCAGGTCAGTGAAGTGGCAACCCAAGGCGGTTTGGGAGCGCTTAAGGCAGTGCTGTGCGCCAAGGGCTATCTCACCCCGGCCTGGGAGGGCATTCATTGCCTGGGAGCCAGTTATGTTAAAGAGCCCGAGCAATTGGCCTACAGCGCAGTCGAGCAGAGAGAAAACCTGCAAAAAATCGCCATGAGTTATCCGGATGCCGACTGGCACCAGGGGCTGGTGATGGGGCAAGGTGCCAGAGTGGGTGTGCGTATGGTCACCCGGGATCACTTTCCCATGCTGGGACAAGCGCCGGATATCGATGCGCTCATGCGGGGCTATCAGCAACATCAGCACACTCCCGAGAGTGCCCGCTACTGGCAACAGACGCAGGCGCCTGTTCATCCCGGTCTGTATGTTCTTGGTGGTTTGGGCTCCCGCGGCCTCAGCACAGGTCCATTGGCGGCGGAAATTCTGGCATCAGAACTTTGCCATCAACCCTTGCCGGTGGGAAGTACACTGCTGCAGCGCCTCAACCCCAACCGGATGTGGATGCGAAAGCTCATCAAAGGCAAGGCACTGTAAACTCTCTGCATTCGCTATCATTTCAAACACAAAAAGTCAGACACAAAAAAGCCCCGAACGGGGCTTTTTGTGTTCTTGCTCAAACCCGATCAGGCGGCGATCCGCTGTTTCAGTTCTGACCAAGCGTTATCCACCAGACGGTAGTCGGCATCTTCAAGCTCTTTGGCTGCCAGTTTCAGGCATTGCTGCATGCGCTCATTCAAGGCATCCAGCCCTTGCTCTGACTCGTTTTCCAGCTCGGCCAGCACCACGGCAAAATGGCCTTGAAGGTAACCGCTGGCAAACAGGGCATCATCGTCACCGCCGGCCACTATCTCGCCAATCCACTGCTCCAATGCCTGTTCGTACTTCTCTAACATGCTCTACTCCGCTAAGTCTGGGTTGGCCACCTGATACATCACGTAATCCCGATAACCTGTCACAATTCGATAATAGCCACTAAGTTCGCTATCCAATTTCTGGTCGCCACTATCCACGATAAGCGGCCTGCCTTCAAGTGCTTTTAGTTTGCTTTTGGTGGCAAGAATGATGATATTTTCCTTGCCAATGCGCCTGATAAGCTCGGGCGACAACTGCTGGTTGCCACGGCCAAGAATGTGCCCTTGGCCACCTATCAGGGTAATGACCAACTTAACCTTTTGATTTTCAGTGGCACTCAATAACTGCGCCGCATTAAGATCCGAGGCCAGCAGGGTCTTGTTCCGCACCAGATCCACCCCGAGCAGGGTGTTATCGAGCCCCAGCTCCTCCATCACGGCCGCCACTGTACTGCCGGAGCCCATGATATAGAGCTCATTTTCCATATCGCCGACCACCTCGGCGGCAATATCCGCCAGCACCAGTTCATCCACCTCGCGGCCACCCATCTTCACCGCCTGGATATATCGCGGCTCGGCAGGTACTGTCATTTCACCATAACGCCGCGCCCTGACAATGCCTTGGCGGAAGGCCTCTTCATCTATGTCCATCACATCGGCGCTCATCAGACTCACCAGGGCACCTTCCAGCAGCTGCTTCAATACCAGCCCGGATGCGTGGGGAGTAATGCCGTAAACACCCGAATGAATTTTGACCCCGGCCGGTACACCGAGTACGGGGAAGTGCTCACCGACAACGCCGTAAATATCCCTTGCCGTGCCATCGCCGCCGGCAAACAGTAGCAAGTCCAGCTCCTGCGCCATCAAGGCCTTGGCGGCAGCTTGGGTATCACTGCGACTGGTATCCGTTGCCGCTTGGTAACACACCTCGGTGCGAAAACCCAACTTTTGCGCCAGGTCGGCACCCATATTCCCCGAGGCGGTATAGATTTGCAGGCGCTCGGCAAAAGGCGTTATCACAGCCAAGGCCTGTTCCATTCGCAGACCGGCCTTGGGGGTGGCGCCAAGACTCAGCGCCTCTTTTGCCACACCGTCGCTGCCCTTGAGGGCCACACTGCCTCCAAGCCCGGCCAGCGGATTAATGATAAGGCCCAGTCGAAACATTTTACTCATAACTCTCTCCGGCAAATGATGCTCTGCTCTTGTAAGAAATCATCAGGCGTCAATGGGTTCCCCTTGTGATTGACGCCTGGAGTCGCTACCCGGAATAGCCAGCACGGCCAACATGGACAGCAAGGCGCACGCGGCGGCAAACACCCAACACCAGAAGGCGCCGCTGCCATCGCCCCAAATCAGGCCACAGATCCAGGTACCCAAAGCGCCGCCGACGCCAAAGCTCAAACTGGCGTAAAGTGCCTGGCCCTTGCTGCGGTGGCTGATATCAAAATTACGGTGCACAAACTGGATGGATGCCGCATGGGTCAAACCAAAGGTAAAGGCATGCAGCAGTTGGCTGAGCCCCAAAAGCAACATGCTTTCGGCGCCAAAAGCCACCAGCAGCCAACGCAGCGCCGTCATGCCTATGCTCACCAGCAGCAGCGTCTTGACCCCATAGCGACCGAGTAACCTGGGCGCTATCATAAACATGAAGATTTCCGCCACGGCTCCTAGCGCCACAAAAATACCGGCGCTGGCCTCTGTGTAACCCACCTGTTTGAGATAAAGCACGAAAAAGCCGTAGAAAGGCCCGGCGCTGGCTTGAAGCAACATGGCAGACAGTAAAAACCACAGCAGCGGCCGCCCGAGTTTGAGTGCCGGCTTATCCTGCCCGGCCCCCGCCGAGGCGCGATTCGAAGGCAAAGGTAAAGCGCTGCCCAGTAACCCGAGAAACAGGCTCAGCCCGACATAGAGCAGCACATCGGGGCCAAACTCCTTGATGGCCCAGCCAGTACCCACCACCAGCACGATATAGCCGACACTGCCGAAACTGCGAATGAGGCCATACTTATTGGCTTCAGTACCCAGGGTCTCTAGGGTGATCACCTCAAGCTGCGCCAGAATCGCATTCCAGAAGAAGGTATAAAGGGCCAGACTCAGCGCCAGATAGAGAAAGCCGCCATGATAAAAGAAACTCAGATAGGTCAATGCGGCGGCAAAGGCGCCGAGCTTGATAAGCTCTGAGCGCATGCCGGTGCGATCCGCCACCAGCGCCCAGACATTGGGCGCGACTATGCGGGTTGCCATGAGTATGGCCAGCAGGAAGCCTATTTCGGCGGCATCGAAACCGCGGTTGTCAAAAAATACCCCCAGATAGGGCACCATGACACCGAGTATGCCAAAGAAGAAAAAATAGCAGGCAGAAAGCCAGGCGAGCTGTCCCCCTGCGGGAAACAGTCCGCGCATTTATCGCATTCCAAGTACAGGTGTAAGGCTGCTGACATCCTGGTTTTGGGCCCGATGACGCAGCAAGTGATCCATCAAGACTATCGCCAACATGGCTTCGGCAATGGGCACGGCGCGGATCCCGACACAGGGGTCGTGCCGCCCCTTGGTCACCACTTCGGCCTCTGTGCCCTGCACTGTCATGCTCTTGCCTGGCACGCTGATACTGGACGTGGGTTTCAGCGCCATATGGGCCACTATGGGTTGCCCGGAAGAGATACCCCCGAGCACACCGCCGGCATGGTTGCTGTCAAACCCGGCAGGCGACATCAGATCTCTGTGCTCTGAGCCCTTTTGGTTAACGACGGCAAAGCCATCACCGATTTCAACGCCCTTGACCGCATTGATTCCCATCAGTGCATGGGCAATATCGGCATCGAGACGGTCAAATACCGGCTCGCCAAGGCCGACCGGCACATTGGTGGCCACCACACTGACCTTGGCACCGATGGAATCACCGGTTTTTTTCAGCTCGCGCATATAGTCATCCAACGCTTCCAACTTGGAGGCATCGGGGAAGAAAAAGGGGTTCTGTTCCACCTGCGCCATATCCAGAGTGTCGGCGCAAATAGGCCCAAGCTGGGAGAGATAACCCTGGATCTCAATGCCGTGTACCGCCTTGAGGTATTTCTTCGCCACGGCCCCTGCCGCCACCCGCATGGCAGTTTCCCGCGCCGAGGAGCGGCCACCGCCGCGATAATCGCGCAGTCCATATTTTTGCTGATAGGTATAGTCGGCATGTCCGGGACGGAACAGATCTTTGATATTGGAGTAGTCCTGGCTGCGCTGATCGGTATTTTCAATCAACAGCCCGATGGAGGTGCCTGTGGTCTTGCCCTCAAATACGCCGGAGAGAATACGCACCTGATCCGGCTCGCGTCTGGCTGTGGTATAGCGGGAAGTCCCCGGACGACGACGGTCGAGATCCTGCTGCATATCGGCTTCAGTCAGCTCAAGCCCTGGCGGGCAGCCATCGATAATGCAGCCGAGTGCAAGCCCATGGCTTTCACCAAAAGTGGTGACGACAAAGTTCTGACCTATGCTGTTTCCCGACATCCGCTTAATTTCCCCCTAGAGATAAAGTGACCGGCCACTGAGGTTCGGCCATCCGAACCTCGGCTTTACTGGCCCATTGGCTAATGGGCCGCTTTATTATTCACTGTCTTTAAAGATGGCGAACAGTGATTGATTTTCAACTAGCTGATCTTTTGTCAGCACAAACACCCCATCGCCGCCATGTTCAAAGCTAACCCAGGTGAAAGGCACATCGGGGAACTGCTCAATCAGGTGCACCATGGAGTTACCCACTTCCACCACCAGGATACCGTCATCTGTGAGGTAATCGGCGGCGTTGGCCAGAATGCGCTTGGTGATATCCAGGCCGTCTCGACCGGACGCCAAACCAATTTCCGGCTCATGGCGATACTCATCCGGCATCTCGGCAATATCTTCGGCATCGACATAAGGTGGGTTGGACACAATCAGATCGTACTGCGGCGCTCGTGGCACTGCGCTGAAGAGGTTGGACTGCATGGGAAACACCCTGTCCATCACACCGAGCGACTCAACGTTTATCTGCGCCACTTCCAGTGCATCCTCGCTGATATCCAGCGCATCGACCTCGGCCTCTTCAAATTGATAGGCACAGGCGATGGCGATACAGCCACTGCCAGTGCAGAGATCGAGGATCCGTCTTACCGGCTTGTTGTAGAGCCAAGGACCGAATCCGTTTTGGATCATCTCGGCAATCGGTGAGCGAGGCACAAGCACCCTTTCGTCCACATAGAAGTCCAGCCCGGCAAAACGGGCGGTGTTGGTCAGATAAGGCACGGGTAAACGCTCGCGTACCCGGCGGATGATAAGCTCAACTATCTTGTGTTTTTCGCTGCTGGTGAGATTGGCGTGGATCACCTGCTGACCAATGTCATCGGGCAGATGCAGGGCGTGAAATACCAAGGAAACCGCTTCATCCCACGCGTTATCTGTACCATGACCATAATAAATATTGGCGTCATTGAAACGGCTGACGGCCCAGCGTAACATGTCGCCTACCGTCCGCAATTCGGTGACGGCTTCATCCACAAAGATCTTATCCAAAATCTGACTCCGGCTTTGTTCTTATTCCGCCTCCATTGTAACTGAAGTCTGTTCAGAAGAAACAGGATTCAATAAAATAGCCTGATGAACGAAGAAAACGACAAAGAAGGCCTGGCGGAATTTCAGGCACTGGTATCCGGGATCACCCCGCTCGACCAGGATAAACGCCATTTCCGCCCGCCGAGCAAAACCAAGAAGCAACTGGCTGAAAAAGAAGTTCAGATCCAGGCGGACAGTTATTTTTCAGACGTTTACCAGCCATTATTGCCAGTAAACGGCCCTATGCGTTGGTGTCGGGACGATGTGGACGCCATGGAAGTCAAACGTCTGCGTAGAGGCGATTATGTACCTGACTTTCTTTTGGATCTGCATGGTTACCGCCAAACCGAAGCCAAGCTGGAACTGGCGGCCTTGATCCAGGCCTGTATCCGTGAACACAGCCCTTGCTGTAGTGTCATGCACGGCTACGGCACCGGCATTCTCAAACAACAGTTGCCCATGTGGCTGGCGCAGCACCCCAAAGTCAAAGCCTTTCATCAGGCCCCCAAAGAATGGGGCGGCGATGCGGCGCTGCTGGTACTAATAGATATTGGCGAACATCCCCACAGACGCTAACCGCAGTTAAGCTGCTCCCTTTACAGACTTAGCACTATAAAATGCAAAGAACCCGGTCATGACCGGGTTGCTTGTTTTGCTGGTATTTTGCCCAAGAGTCACCTTTTTAATCAGTTAAGGCGCTTGAGTTTAGGTTAATCACCGCCCTGAAGGCTGCTTTAATCTGGAACCACTAGGCGATATTGTGCGGCCCTTGTTGCCACATCACACTAGCTTGCTGTCCATGCACATCGACAAGCGCCACTGATGAAGTCGCAAATAACGGCGGCTCAATACCGGCCACCAATTCACTGACCATATAACCCAATAATGGCATGTGAGCTATCACCAACACCCTGTCTGCCTTGAATTGTTCGGCGTAAGCCTTCACCAGGCTGGCAGCCATTTCCGGGTCGGCCGATGGTACCAATTCATCCAATACCATCCATTTACGCGGTTCTGGAAAGTGTTTTCCCAGCTCCTGCCAGGTCTGCTGCGCTCTGAGGTAGGGACTCACCAACACCAGATCAAAGGAAGAAACAGAAGCATTCAGCCAGTTACTCATCTGTGTCGTATGGAGGCGTCCGGCGTCAGTCAGTATTCGCTCCCTATCTGAAGGGGCATCAAAGCTGGCCTCACCATGGCGCATTAGAAAAAGCTGCATACATCACTCACTACAGAAAAAAGTTCTTATGGTTCTAAGTCAATTGTAGCCCTTTATAGCGCGGCAACAAACCGCAGGGCTCTCAATCTTTAGTCGAAAAATCCAAGAGATATTTGCCAAAAAAGCATAAGGCTATCAATATATAACAATCTGTCTATACGGGAGTTATCCCTTGAGCACTTGCCAGTCTGTCATTTCCAGCCCCAATGATCACCGCAGCTATCGTCATCTGACTCTGACCAACGGCCTGCGGGTGTTGCTGGTGCAAGATAGGCATTCTGCCCAGGCCGCCGCATCCATGGCGGTTAATGTCGGCCACTTCGATGATCCTCAATCCCGCCCCGGGATGGCACATTTTCTCGAGCATATGTTATTCCTGGGGACTGCCAAGTTTCCCGAGGCCGGAGGTTATCACAGTTTTATCAACCAACATGGTGGCAGCAATAATGCCTGGACGGGCACAGAGCACACCAACTTCTTCTTTGCCATAGATCCCCTGGTATTTGCCGAAGCGCTGGATAGATTCAGCCAGTTCTTTATTGCGCCCTTGTTCAATCAGGAGTTGGTGGACAGAGAAAGACACGCCATAGAATCTGAGTTCAGTCTCAAGCAGAAAGATGATATCCGCCGTATCTATCAGGTATTGAAAGAGACGGTCAACCCAGGGCACCCTTTTTGCAAGTTTTCCGTCGGCAACCTGCAAACCCTGGGCGGAGATGAGCAACAGCTCAGGGAAGAACTGCTTGCCTTCTACAACAGCCATTACAGCGCCAATCTGATGACCCTGTGTCTGGTGGCTCCGATGGCCATCGATGAGCTGGAGCAGTATGCCAGACGCTATTTCTCGTCAATAAAAAATCATAATCTGCAAAAAGCCTATCCCGAACTGCCACTGTTCTCTAGTGAGCAACTGCAAAAGCAGATCCATATAGTGCCACTTAAAGAGCAAAAACGCCTGACCCTGAGCTTTGCCCTGCCCGCTATCGATCGCTTCTATCGCAGTAAACCACTAACCTTCATCAGTCACCTACTTGGGAGTGAGAGCCACGGCAGCCTGTTTTCCAAACTCAAGGAAGCCGGTCTGATCAACGGGCTTTCCGCCGGTGGTGGCATCAACGGCTATAACTTCAAGGAATACAACATCAGTATTCAACTGACCGACAAAGGTTTGAACCAAACCGACAAGGTGGTTGCGGCCTGCTTCGGTTATATCAAACTCATTGCCGATACTGGACTGGAAGACTGGCGCTATCAGGAAAGGGCCAATCTGCTCAAACTGGCATTTCGCTACCAGGAGCAGATAAAAGCCTTGGATCTGGCCAGTCATCTCAGCATCAATATGCAGCATTATCAGGTTGAAGATACCGTCTATGGCGACTATCGCATGGATGGCCTGGATGTCGCTGAAGCCAGAGCACTGATGAGCCTGATGACCCCGGATAATATGCGCCTGCAACTGGTGGCCCAGGATCTGGATACCGAGCAACAGGCGGCCTGGTACCACACCCCGTATCAAATTAAGCCCATAGAAGACGCCAGGCTGGCACTGTGGCGCTGCGCCGAGGCTGAAACTGGGATGGAACTGCCAAGGCCCAATCCTTTCATCGTAGAAGACGCAATAGCCCGAAGTGAACCCAGTCGGCATCCTGAGCCGGTGATTGTCGCCGAAGGCGCCGGTTACCGTATCTGGCACAAGAAAGATGATGAATTCAATGTCCCCAAGGGACATCTGTATCTCTCGCTCGATTCGGATCAGGCCAGCCCCACGCCGAGACATGCCGCCTTGACCCGGCTGTATGTGGAAATGCTGCTCGATCATCTGACCGAACACACCTATCAGGCGGAAGTGGCCGGCCTCAGTTACAACATCTACCCCCATCAAGGCGGGCTGACCCTGCATTTAACCGGTTTTACCGGCAACCAGGAAACCCTGTTGGCGCTGCTGATAGACAAAGCCCGGGAGCGCAGTTTTACCCAAGAGAGATTCAACCTTATCAAACGCCAGTTACTACGCAGTTGGTATAACCATGCCCAGGCGAAACCCATCTCCCAGCTGTTCACCAGCTTGACGGTAACCCTGCAAAAACGCAGTTATGAACCACTGCGGATGGCTGAGTTGTTGGAAGATATCACCCTGAACGATCTGCATGACCATGTGAGCGCCTTCTATGAAAAAATCTATCTGGAAGGTCTGGTCTATGGTGACTGGCTGGAGCAAGAAGCCCAGTCTCTGGGAAAACGACTCAGCCATATTCTGTCGCTGGTTTCCAAGCCCAGCCGTGAATCGGCAAGGGAGTTGGTCAACCTTCAGGGTAAAGGAACCGTACTCAGGGAGCTGAACATAGCTCACCCGGACAGCGCCATCATAGTCTATTACCAATCCGTGTTTGCCACTCCGGAGAAAATGGCGCTGTTCAGCCTGCTGAATCACACCATGTCATCGACCTTCTTCCACGAGCTGCGAACCCAAAGACAGCTCGGTTATATGGTGGGCACAGGCTATCTGCCGCTGAACCGCCACCCGGGGATGATCTTCTATGTCCAATCTCCTACCGCCGGGCCACTGCAGTTACTGGAAGCCATAGATGAGTTTATCGCCGACTTCAATTACGCCGTGATGCAGATAACCAATGAGCAGTGGGAAAGCACCAAGCAGGGACTGATCAACCAGGTCATGGAACATGATGCCAACCTCAAGACCCGCGGCCAACGTTATTGGGTCAGCATAGGCAATAAGGATTACCACTTTAATCAGCGCGAGCTGGTGGTGGCACAAATCAAGCGCCAAACCCGGGCCGGGCTGATTAAGTTTATGATGGATAAAATGCGCACCAAACACAGCGATCGTCTGGTGCTGTTCAGTACAGGAGAACAACACCGACATCTGGATCGCCTGCAAGCGGGCTCCCTGATCACAGACTTACGGGCTTTTAAACAGCAGGCTGAGCAGTTCAACCTTTAACCAATTGAGAGAATACAAGCATTGTCGCAGCATTAAATGCATAACGAACATTCAGCCACTATACTCACCAATAGCAGACAGAAAAAGACACTTTATGGCATCAAGCAGCACAGAACGCTTAAAGGTCGCCCGATTACCAACAACCAACCAAGTGGCAACAACAAGGCAAAGACTTGTTATATGAGGTGTTGTTTTTGACAAATAAGCTACTTTCTGAAAGAGTTATCATTACACAATACTGGCATCACGCATTATAAAACTTATTAAATTTATGCCTAAATCATTGCTCGGTCTCATATTACTCTGGCCTCTGATTATTACCTTCTCCCAGGTTAAAGCTTCAGCATTTCCTCTGATTGATACTCCAGCCCCAATCCTTCTAAAAGCAGAAACATACGGCGTCCCAGAAGGACTTTCACAAAGTACGGTGACCTCGATAACCGAAGATGCAGACGGTTATATATGGATAGGTACACTCAACGGCCTAAACCGCTTTGATGGAAAGGAGTTCAAGCAGTATTTCGCCAACGATGGAAGTGGACTCAAAAGTTCGTTTATTCAAAGTCTATACACGCACAAAGATCTTCTTTTGGTTGGCACCAACAACGGTCTCTACACCTACAATAAAGAAAAAAATATCTTTGTATCCATCAGTGGCGTGGACAGTGCGGTTTGGTCTCTCCAAATGATAGAGGATTCAATCTTGGTCGGTCTCAGTGACAAGATAGCCAAAATAGAACAGATCACAACCGTAACCCCAAAAATCAATCACCTACAGTCTGAGATTTTCCTCAATGTAAAACAAGTTATTACTGATAATAATGGCTACATAACTCGCAATCACGATGGTTCCATCTACCACACAGATGAAAATACAAATCAAAGTGAACTAATTTCAAAAGAATCAATATCCATCACCCATGATGGAAAATATATCTATATATTAAAAAATGATGGCATATATCGACTGAAGAATAATGAAACAAAAAAAATATCGATTGGGAACTATACTAGCATCTTCAGTTTAAACAATGAATTGTACGCGCTCAAAAACAATAAAATATTTCACATTCGCATTGATGGAAAAGAGAATCTATTAGGCTTAATCGATGGTATAGACCTTTCTACTTCTATGAGTTTTGTATACGCAGAAAAAGGCCGAATTTACATACCATTTTTAAACAAAGGTTTTTCTGTAATAGATATTGAACACCAACTCGCCTCAACTCTCTTAAGTAATACTAAAAATGTATGGAATACACAAAAGAACCAACAAAACGACATCCTTATTTCCGATGACACACAAATACTAACATTACTAAATGAAGATCTTGATGTTATATTATCTTTTGATACCGGACTCAAAGGCCCAAAAACAGCAGGTCTTGTTGCTGATTCTATATTTTATGGTTCACTTAATGGTTTATATGCCATAAACATCAATACAGGTACACGCTATCAAGTCTTAGATAGCCCTATAGTCGCTTTAGCCATCAATAGAGAAGAAACCAAAGTTGCGGTAAGCACAGAAAACTCTCAAATAATTGAAGTTGAAGTTAAAAATCTAACAGTGATCAATCAGTATGACTTGAACAGTCAACCAGCAATATTCAATATGGCTTATGATGGTGATGAACTGTATGTCGCTACTCAGGCAGGTGTGTTTACTATCACTGATAATGCAGGCGTCAGTAACATTTTTGATGAAGAAATAACCTATAGTATTGCACCAACTGAGTTAGGCACATACTTGGGGACTGGAACTGGATTAAAATTTTACGACAAAGTCACCAAAAATATTGTGACCAAGTTCGTTATTAACAGTCCCATTTACTCGATAGCAACTGATTCTAATGGGAATTATGTTGCGACATCTATCAGAAAATTACTCATAGGGATTGCCGGAAAAACCTACGTTTTAAATGAAGACTTCGGCAGTCAATATGAATACAATACACAAAGCGCTGCAACTTGGAGAAATGGTTTTTTATTGGGAGGAATTTCAGGGTTAACCATTATTTCACCCAATGATATTGTCAACTTCAAGAATAGTCATAAGCCAAAAGCCAACCTCAATGAGTTATTAGTATTTAATATTCCTCAAATCGTCGACAACAGTAAACTTTCTGCTGCGCTTTCTCTCTCGAGCAAGATCAAACTAAAATATTCTGATTATCCCTTTACTATCAGATTCAATAGTCCTAAATATTCTCATATTAAACTCGAATATGAGTACAGACTTCAGGGACTTTCTGACGATTGGATCAGTTCCAAGGGTATAAACTCTGCAACTTATACCAATCTTTCTCCCGGAAGCTATACCTTTCAGGTCAGAGCCATAGATCCCATCACAGGTGAAAAAGGTCAAAATACTGAACTTCAGGTAGATATAACCCCTCCCTGGTGGCTTTCCCCTATTGCCAAAACTCTCTATGTATTGTCGATATTGCTGATACTGACAGCTATCACCAAAGCCGTGCTGCGCAAGAGAGAGATCCAACGCCAAATAGCCCTGAGTGAGGAGCGGCTAAAGCTCTCCCTCTGGGGCAGCGGCGATGAGATGTGGGACTGGGATATAGAAACGGGTCAGATATACCGATCTAATATCTGGGGCTCTCTCGAGTTTCCCCGCGACGGCCAGCGTTCCGGCCACCATGGCGAAGAGAGCAATATTCACCCTCAGGATAGAGAGCGGGTAAGAGAAGCACTCAACAAACACTTTTACGGTGAAACAGATCATTTTGAAGCGACCTATAGGGTCAAGAGCAAGAATGGTGAATGGCTGTGGATCCTCGACAGGGCCAAAATCGTTGAGCGGGATGAGCATGACAATGCCCTGCGTATGACGGGAACCATCAAAAATATCAATAGCTTCAAGACAGCAGAAGAACAACTGCGCCTATTCGAGCGGGCGATAGAGAATATCTCAGAAGGCATGTTTATTCTGGATGCCGACTTCCATTATGTTGAGGTTAACGAAGCCTGCTGTGAACTAACCCAACACAGCCGCAACCAGTTGCTCGGCACAACGCTGCAGTTCAGCCGTTATCCTGACAATTACAATCAACAGATAAAACAGTTATTGCAGCAATACGGTCGCTGGAGCAACGATATAGAAGCCATTAAGGGCGACGATTCAGAGTTCCTGATGGAGCTCACCATAGATGCAATTTACGATGAACAAGGGGTCCTGACCCACTATGTTGGGGTGTTTTCCGATATCTCCCGTCGTAAACAACAAGAAGAAGAGCTGCGTAAGCTCACCAACAATGATCTCCTGACCGGTCTCCCCAACCGCTCCAACCTGCAAGTCACCCTAGGCAACCTGGTGAAAAAAGATCATCACCATACCCTGATGGTACTTGACCTGGATAACTTCAAAAAAATCAACGACTCACTGGGCCACCAGATAGGTGACGAGCTTTTAATCCTAGTTGCAGAAAGGCTGCAATTATCTATACCCGGACACACCAACCTCTATCGCCTCGGTGGGGATGAATTTGCCATTCTGGTGGATAAGAATCCCGACATTGGTTCCAGTGCTATGATAGCCAATCGCATCATCGATGCCTTCGGTCAAGCCTTTGAGCTGGCCGGTGAACAACTGGTTGTTGGCGTCAGTATAGGCATAGTGCTTTACCCTGAAGATGAACAAAATGAACAGGCGCTATTGAGAAAGGCCGATATTGCCATGTACCATGCCAAGTCTGCCGGTGGTAACCGCTATCAGTTCTACTCTGAATCCTTGAACCGCAATGCAATTAGGCAGTTGGAGGTAGAGAATCTCATCCGCGAAGGCCTGAAAGACGATCTGTTTGAAGTCTATTACCAGCCCAAAATAAATCTGCGTAGCGGTTTAGTGTCGGGTATGGAGGCCTTGGTCCGCTTGAATCATCCTCAGCATGGATTAATCCCACCCAATGATTTTATTCCGCTGGCAGAGGAAAATGGTCTAATTATTGAAATAGGCGACCTTGTTATGCGCAAGGCCTGCTTTGCCGCCCAGCAGTGGCGTGAACAGGGATTGTTTGATGGCCGTGTGGCTGTCAATTTGTCGTCGCGACAATTCGCCCTACCCGATCTGCAGCAAAGAATCGCGTCAATTTTACGTCTGACCCGCCTACCTGCTGCTAATCTGGAACTGGAAATCACTGAAGGGACTGTTATCAAGCATCCTGAAAAAGCCATTAAAGTCATGCAACAACTGGCAAAAATGGGAGTCTGTCTGGCGCTCGATGACTTTGGTACCGGCTATTCGTCTCTGTCGTATCTGAAGCGATTCCCCATTCACAGCTTGAAAATAGATAAAGCCTTTGTTGACGATATCGATAAATCGGACAGAGATTTAAAGATGGTCGACTCCATCATCACCATAGCCCACAATATGGGGCTTTCCGTTGTGGGCGAAGGCGTAGAAGAACCCTCACAACTGAGTATTTTAAAAGCATTAAATTGTGAAGAAATACAAGGATTTATTTATAGCAAGGCGGTTTCTGAGGCTGAATTTTCCGAGTATCTAAAACAAAATACCCCCGCATCTACAGGAAAGAAAAACACGATTTAAAAACCAAATTTAAACCAATTTAAAGACAAAGTAACATTTTGGCATAGCTCCTGCTTTGTCTCTCTCAGCGTCAAGAAGTTAACCGCTACTGTTACCACTACCCTGAGAGAGATAAAATAATGATTAAATCAATACTTGTTACCGCCGCCGTTGTTACCAGTTCACTGGCTTTTGCTGCTGCCCCCAATGTGAAGTTTAAGCCTGTCGAGCTGGCCGCTGCCCCTAACGTGAAGTTCAAGCCTGTCGAACTGGCCGCCGCGCCTAATGTGAAATTTACGCCTGTCGAGCTGGCTGCAGCACCTAATGTTAAGTTCAAACCTGTCGAGTTAGCCACTGCCCCTAATGTGAAGTTTAAGCCTGTCGAGCTGGCCGCTGCCCCTAACGTGAAGTTCAAGCCTGTCGAGCTGGCTGCCGCGCCTAACGTCAAATTTATATACGCCTGAGCCCGAGCCTTGGAGGACTAATTATGATCATATCAATCAAAAAGTTATTGGGTCTGACCAAACCAGAGCGTAAACGGGTGAAACTACCGGAGGGTCTGTGTCACCTGAAAGTGGTTCCTGCCAGAGGCTGGTGGAACTGATGAAACAGCGAAAAACAAGGGAGCATTTATGCTCCCTTTTGCTGTGATTTGGAATCAATAGAGGATTCTAGAAGGAATGCTTGCTATCGCCGGGTCGAGTGGTTTTACGGTACGCCAATTGCCTATGTGCATTAAATAACAACATGGCAGCGGGTCCCAGCAACAACCCGGCAGCCACCCAACGTTTAACCCCCATTCCCGCCTTGAAGGCTGAATGCCCCAGAGTGTAAGCGGAGACGCCCAGGGTCCCCGCCAAAGCCAAAGCGCCTGCCAGTATCAGTGTCAACTTGCCTCACCTCACTTGTTGCAGCGCATCCCTTCACTGTCCAAAAGAAAGCCGGAATACTACCCCAGCAGCGCTCAAAATAACAGCAAAAGGTCAGTCATTCGCCACCCGAGCCTGGCAAAAAATGGTTCGACAAAATAGCCTGACAACCAATCCCCTGGCATTACTCAAGCCTTAACAGCTCACCACAGGACTTTTGCAGCAGACTGCGACAACGCCACAGGCCAAGCAGTGCCACCAACAAGGCGCCACTGAGGGGAGCCAACAGCCACCATTGCCAGTGAGGACTGACTCTGAGTTCAAACACCTGAGTTTTCAAAAGCCAGAGCGCAAACTCCGCCACTGTGACCGCCAGAATGCCCGCCACGGCACCTAGCAGTGCAAACTCCAACGCCGTGGCAAGCTTAAGCAAGCTTCCCGGCGCACCAAAGGTGCGTAGAACCGCCAGCTCTCGTTGGCGACTGGCCATGCCGGCTTCGGTCTGCGCTATCATCACCAGGGCACTGGCCAATACCACCAGCACCAACACCAGCGTCAGCGCCAAAGATACCTGGGCGACTATCTCTTTGAGCTGAGCCACCATGGCCCCCACATCTATGATGGAAACAGTGGGGAAATTACGGATAAGCTCAAGCACCACGGCCTTTTGACCATCATCCAGATGAAAACTGGCCATGGAGGTATAAGCAAAGGGGGCCAAGGCTTCCTGACTGAAAATCATAAAGAAGTTGGGTTGCAGAGTTTCCCACTGCACAGAGCGAATACTGGCCACTTTGACAGTCAGCGTTTGGTTATCGATAACAAAACTCAGGCTGTCTCCGACAGTAATTCCCAAACGCTCGGCCACCCCGGACTCCACTGATACGTCATCGGTTTGCCGATTAAAATGGCCCTCAAGGATCTCATTGTTGGGCGGCAAGGTATTTCGCCAGGTGAGATTCAGTTCCCTTGAAATCCCAAGGCGCCCTCTCTGCCCCTGTTCCTGCTCTTCGGCAGTGATCACCTCCTCACCATTGATAGCGCTGAGCCGACCGCGGATGACAGGATAGATATCTGTGGCAGCAATCTGGCGCTGAGCCATAAAGTCCGCCAGCGGCTCTACTTCGTCCGGAGCTATGTTAACCAGGAAATAGTTCGGCGCATCCTCAGGCAACTGCTTCTGCCATTCGCTGAGCAAGTCCTGACGCAACGCCATTATGGTCAGCAATAACACCAAAGCGCTGGAAAAGCCCACCAGTTGTACAGCGTTTTGTCTGGCGCGGCGCCTAAGGCCCGCCAGTGCGAGCGACAAGGGGTTGGTCGTGCGCATGCCAACACTCTGCCCCAGGCGGATTAACAAAAAACCCATCAGGCTGAGCAGCACCCCAAGCAACACCACGCTGGCCACCACGGTCAGGGTCAAAGGCAAAGAGCGCGAGTAGAGCCAGCCGAGTAATCCCATGGCCGCCAAACTCAGCAGCAGATGCAACCACATGCCCAGACGTATTCCTTCGAGCTGGCGTTGCAACACCCTGAGCGGCGGAATAGCCAGCAGCCGCATCAGCGGATAGGCACTGAACATAAAGGCGCTGATAAACCCTGTAGCCAGCCCCAAGAGAAGCGGTCTGAGCATAGGCGGAGAATAGGCGGCAATTTCTGCGGGCAAGGCTCGGCTGATGAGATAATCCAGCACCAGGCCACCGAAGATCCCCAAGATCACTCCAAGAAAGGTCACCAGCAGCAGGTGCAGACCAAACAATAAACGGATTTGTCTTGCACTGGCGCCAAAGGTTTTCAGCATGGCAACCACATCATAGTGACGCTGACAATAACGCTGGGCGGCAATGCCGATGGCGGCGCAGGCAAGGGCTATCCCCAGCAAGCTCGCCAGCAGCAAGAATCGCTCCGCCCGCTGCACCGCCCCGGCAATCGGCGAATCGCCGGATTGTACATCAACCCAACGTTGGCTACTGGTCAGCTGTGGCTTGGCGTATTCCTCAAAACGGCTCAGCGCCTGGCTGTCCCCGACAAACTGATAAAGATATGTCACCCGGCTGCCGGGTTGAATGACCCCGGTTGCCGCTACATCATCAAGGCGCATCAACACCAAGGGAGAAGAAGCAAATGGATTGAAACCAGCATCGGGCAGCCTGTCTATCTCCTTGGCCAGCGCCATCTGGGCGTTACCCAGCTCAACACTCTTGGGATACCCCAGCAAGCCCCCAAGACGCATTTCAAACCACAGTTCACCTGGCTGCGGCAAGGTACTGGTTTCCCCTTGACGCAAGACAATTTTGCCCTTGAGCGGATAGGCATTATCAACTGCCCTGACAGTGACCAACTGAAAGGCATCGCCGCTGTAAACCATAGAGTTGAACTGCAAACTCTGCGATTGCTTCAGCCCTAACGCATTGGCCTGCTGCAGTATGCCTGCATCTATGGGGACGGGTGAATTAATGATTCGGTCGGCGGCAATAAACTTGGCCGCCTGGCCATTGATGGCGAGCTGCAATCTCTCACTGACCCGGGCCAGACCGGTGACAGACAACACCGCCAGGGTCAAGGCCAGCACAATCAATACCAACTGCCCTTGCTTGAGTTCGCGGCGAAACAGGCGCCATGCCAGCGTCCATTCCATCAGCGCCCCTCCTCTGCCGTTACCGATGCCGCCGGCACCTGGCTCTCTGTCTTGGCCTCATGCAAACCGACCTCTTCCGGCGGGGTTTGCTGCCCCTGTTCATACAATCGCCCTTCGTGCATCTCTAACTGGCGCTCACAGCGACTGGCCAATTGCATATCATGGGTCACCAGAATCAAGGTGGTCGAACTCTCGCGATTGAGCTCAAACAGCATGTCGGCAACCCTGTCGGCGTTGTGTTTGTCCAGGTTGCCCGTGGGTTCATCGGCAAACAGCACCT
Organism: Shewanella carassii; assembly: GCF_019670705.1. Lineage (NCBI taxonomy): Bacteria > Pseudomonadati > Pseudomonadota > Gammaproteobacteria > Alteromonadales > Shewanellaceae > Shewanella > Shewanella carassii. Next base: position 1,842,667 of record NZ_AP024618.1, on the reverse strand, counting down.
TGGGTTCGCTGATAAAGGCTCTGGCGATAGCAACCCGCTGCTGCTCACCGCCGGAAAGCTGTTTCGGGTAATGATTGAGCCTGTGCCCGAGGCCAACTCGCTCCAGCATGGCTTTGGCTCGCTCTCTGGCATCCTTGATACCCGCAAGTTCAGCCGGCAGCATGACATTTTCCAGGGCGTTGAGGGTATCAACCAACATAAAAGACTGAAAAATAAAGCTGACTTTCTGCTTACGCAGCGCCGCTTTCTGCTCTTCATTCAGCCCGGCCAAGACACTGCCATCGAGCCAAATCTCACCGGACGAGGGGGTATCCAATGCCGCCAGCAGGCCCAGCAGAGTTGATTTACCTGAGCCTGATGGCCCAAGAATGGCCACACTCTGGCCCGGCTTGACATCCAAATTGATGCCACTCAGGATAGTCAGGTCACCTTCCTGGGTAGTGACAGTTTTTACGAGATGGGAAACCTTAATGGCACTGTTCTTCAAAATTGCTTCCTTATGCTTGCGTCCGCTGGCATTGATACCAGTCATATTCTTGTTCTCTGCGCTGCCCGTCAAGGCCGCTGATGTACTGATCCTGGGGGACAGCCTGGGAGCCAGTTACGGCATGGCCGAGAAACAGGGTTGGGTCGAAGGGCTGAGACAAGCCCTGCCCGAGCATAACATTGTTAATGCCTCTGTCAGCGGCGAAACCACGGCCGGTGGCCTCAGAAGATTGCCTCAGTTGCTGGAGTCGGTAAAACCCTCGCTGCTGTTGGTGGAGCTAGGTGGCAATGATGGTCTGAGAGGCTTTCCGCCAACGGAGCTGAAAAACAATCTTACAAAAATCATTGCGCTGGCCCGTCAATCCGGCGCCAAGGTGCTGCTTTCCGAAGTCATGGTGCCGCCAAACTACGGCCCCAGATATGCCAACGCCTTCAGCGCCGTTTACAGTGACCTGGCCAAACAGCCCAACGTCACCCTGATGCCCTTCTTTATGACAGAGATAGCGCCTTTCCCCGAGTTGATGCAGGCCGATGGGCTGCACCCGAACGAAAAGGCCCAGCCCAAGATCACCGCCTTTGTGCTGCCCTGGGTTGAATCGGCAATCGAAGCCATCAAAGCCCCTGCCACAGACGCATCTGCGCCGGCAACAGGCGGATAAGACTATCGCCGGACATAATAGCCGCAGGACGACATAGCTAAAAACGACTAAAGGCTGCGGCTGAATACCCTCACCTTGTGCCCCATCAGTTCACTTTCTTCCTGCGGCAGCATACCCAACTTAAGGGCTATCGCTTCCGAGCCCAGGTTGCCATCCATGATCAGGGCTATCAACTCATTCACGGCGCAAATCGCTTTTATTTTGGGCAATGCATGGCTGGCGGCTTCATAACCCAGTCCCTGGCCCCAGTATTCAGGCAGATATCGGTATCCCAACTCAACCTTGCCGAACTCCGGCAGGAACTTGGGGCCGCAAAAACCTATCACCTTGCCATCGGCCTTATGCTCAACAGCCCAGCGACCATAGCCATACTTGCGGTAGTCGGCCAAAATGACCTTTTCAAGCACCTGACCGGCCTCTTCAACATCCTTCAACGGCTCGCCGGGGATATACCTCAGCACTTCGGGAATACTGTTCATGGCAAACAAGGCCTGCTGATCACCATCACGGAACTGTCTCAAAATTAATCTGGGGCTTTCGGTAATCAAGATTAACGACTCCTTGTTATTCAGTTTGTTGCCTTAAGGTTGGCTAAAGTTTATTAATGTTTAATAAATCATAACCATAGATTACACTAGGGCGGGCGCGATAAGTCCATACCCGATCGGATTGAAAGTTGTTTTGTCGCAATAAGATTGCAGTGCAACCCGGCTAGTATGCCCATACCGGCCTGATAACATAAAACAAGGAAAGCGTATGTCCCAGCAAAAAGTCTATATTCCCCTGGCCACCCGTACCAGCCAGTACATCATGGCTGAAATACTGATGACAGATGCGCTGCTCAGCCACTATGCCAGTTACGAAAACTGCTACCGCGAGATCAGCAAGTTGGTATTCCAGTTGGCAGAAAAGGAAGATCTGCACAACATTCATGTGATCGCCAATGACAAACTGCCTGTGGTGCGTTTTCACACCGAGGCCTACTGCTTCCAAACCGCCGAACAGATCCTGTTCTTTTACAACCCGGCCTACCATGAAGCCCAGAACCTTTTCTTCCAGCCGGACTACAAGGCCCGCAAGTTAAGACTGCTGTTTTTGGCCACAGGTAAGGAAATTCGCGCCAACGCCGCCAATTTCCACAGCCGGGTCAATGCCGTATTGAATGGGGTGTTGGGCAACCTGCCGGAGCAGGAATTAAGGGTCAAAGTCCGCGATCACCAGCACATGGCCTACGATCTCTTCGCCCGTGCCAAGGGGGAGAAAAAGACCTATGGCTACAAGCTCAGGGATATTTATCAGCGCTACAAGTCGCGCAAGTGCAAACTGCCGGAAGATCACAGTTCATTGGCCTATGTCACCGTCAGCCTGCCGCTGAGCCGCCGCCTGAAGCAGAGCGTGCTGGAAGAAGAGCATACCGAAGACTTCAGCCCGCTGTACCAGTTCCTTGAGGACAAGTTCCGCAGCGCGGCGGCCGGCAAGCAATTGCACCGCATCGCCATGGTGGCCAACGGCCTGATGCCTTTGGTTCGCAACAGTAAGTTCGAGAAGGTGGAAAGTACTGCCGAAGCCCAGATGATAGGCTTTGATCCTGCGGCAACCGACACTCAGTTTGTCAGCCATTGGGATGGGCGCAACCTGGTAGAATCGGTGCACTTTTTGCTGGTTGCCGGTAAAGAGGACTACACAGAGCCAGGTTATGGCCGCTATATGAACCAGGTGGAAGCGGCTTTGAAAGACTTTGCCGAAGCCATAGGCTTGGATCCGGAGCGCCGTGAACTGGTGTTGAGATTCCATCAGCACATCAGTTACAAGCGTTAAGACTCAAAAAAGCCGGGCTAGCCTGCACAATGCAGCTCAGTCCGGCTTTTTACCTTGTTATTATGAGTGTGCTATGAGTGAGTCCCCTGGGCTCGGTTATTTCCGCCCTGTGACCACATTGATTCTGGCAACGTCCACCAGATCGCTCACCTGATACTTGTCGAACAGATCCAACAAGGCATCGCTGCCCTGCTCCAGTTTCAACATCATCTCTTCTTCATAAAGCGGCACCAGGCTATAAAAATTGATGCACTTGTCCTGGTCAATCTCCAGGGTGTGGAAACCCTCATCAACCAGCAGTGACGGCAGAACTATCATGCCGTTTTGACGGGTATTTTCGGCAAAGGCTTCGGCAGGATCACCATTGGGTATTGTGTGTCCCCAGCCCAGCCAGCTGTCGTATTTATGCGGAAAGCGCGCCAAAAACTTAAGCTGCCTTACAGGCCAGTACCACTGTTCATCGCTGAAGGCTTCCTGACTTATCTGCCAATGCGCCGGCAAGGTGATCATCAGCTCCATAAACCTGGGGATATCCGCCTCTTCGGGGGTACTCATAGGCAAGTCACTCATGCCGGAAGTCACCAGAGTATGGAAAGGTCGCTCGTCTGTCGGTGCCACATAATGCACATCAATATGCACAGTATCCGAGATAACTTCATGAAAGACCCAGGTGACTTCACCAATATGGCGCTCAATATGTTCGCTTATCTGGACGATACACTCTTCACCCATAGGCGACTGCCATTCCTTTTCACCATCCGTGTATCTGAAAATGGGATCACCGGAAAGACTGTATTCTTGTTCATCCTTACTCATGCCAACTCCTTTTGATTCTGACGCATGAGGTTTTATCACTGCCGGCGAACTAAATCCAGAATAAATGATGAAAAACAAACTGTTGTTAAAATAGTGTTTACATATGGCGATAACATCTCAATCTGTTATTTGCCGCTACTTGCATTATTTGGCGCTAATTTGGCCGGATTTCACATTGTCAGTCGGGAAATGAATCGGGATCTTGTTAACGGAATAATAACAATAATCAGGAGAGATTATGTTCAACAAGAAAAACCCCCTGACTTTGGCGTTGCTGGCAGCCGGGTTAACCGTGGGACTCATTGCCTGCTCGGATGACGACAATACGTCTCAAACCACTGAACCGCCGGTCGTGACGCCACCGCCAGCACGGCTTTGCCGGAAGAATAGCGGCATAAAAAACCCCGGCGTGCCGGGGTTAGATTAGCGAATGGATTAAACACCAGGAGTTACATTGGCCGATTCTTCTCGGCCAACTTGTTGTAGCAGGCGTTGAGCATCAAAGAAGCGCTGTGGGCCAACTTGTCGGCCAGTTTCTTGCGTAGCTGATATTTTACCTTGATCACAGTGCGATCCGCGGCCAACTTCAGCAAGAGATCATCACTGGTGCCGACTTCATCTATGAGCCCCAGCTCTATGGCCTGCTGACCATACCAATGTTCACCTGTTGCCACCTTGTCCAGCTCCAGTTGCGGCCGATAACGCCCGACAAAGTCTTTGAACAGCTGATGGGTTTCTTCCAGTTCCTGTTGGAACTTGGCTCTACCCTCATCTGTGTTCTCACCGAACAGCGTCAGGGTGCGCTTGAAATCACCGGCGGTATGCTGCTCATAATCAATGTCATGCTTCTTCAGCAACTTGTTAAAGTTCGGCAATTGGGCAACAACACCTATGGAGCCTATGATAGCGAACGGCGCGGCAATAATGCGGTCGGCGACGCAGGCCATCATATAACCGCCACTGGCAGCCACCTTATCGACACATATGGTCAGCGGCAGCCCGGCATTGCGGATCCTGTCCAGTTGGCTGGCCGCAAGGCCATAACCATGAACCATGCCGCCGCCACTCTCAACGCTGGCGACGACCTCATCACCTTCCTCGGCAATTGCCAAAATGGCGCTGATCTCTTCCCGCAGTGACGCCACTTCGGCCGCTTCTATGCCACCTTTGAACTCAACGACATACACCTTGGGATCTTTGACTTCCCCGGCATCAAGCGCCTTGTCGTGGGCCTTTTGCTCGGCCTTGAGCTGTTTCTCATAGGCCTTGAACGCCTTTTTGCCCAAAAGCTCTGCCTTGAGGTGATGCTTGAGCGATTTAAGCTCATCGCTGAGATGCGTCAGTTTCAGCTCGCCCCTGTCACTCTTTTGTTTTACCGCCGATGCCACCACAATTACCACTATGGCACCCACTGCCACCACCAAAGTGATCGCCTTGGCCAGAAATAATCCGTACTCGTATAAAAATTCCACTACAGGGTTCCTTTCACCGCGAGAAAGCACACAAAATCGCGCTATTCTAGCAGCCCTTGCATAGATAAAAAAACCCGGCATTTCGCCGGGTTTGTTACAAAAAACATATGAGTAACCGCTTAGCCACCACAGCTTTGCAGAACGGACGAGTCGGTCACCAAAATGCTGGCACCATCTTTACCGGCAGAAGAGGCAAAAATAGACACCTGAGACTGCATTTCTGCTGTCGCCTGAGCCGCCATACCATCGGTCACACCCGGTACTTCGGATGGGTCGATGATTGAGCTGTGATGCCCCTTGGCAAAACGCACAGCGCCGCCACCAGCGCTGGTCTGATCGACGCAGTTAAGCCCCAGAGTCGCAATCAAAGGCTCAGTGCCGGACAGCGGGAAGCCCGCGACAGTACCAGGCAGAACCTGATCGCCCTTGTTACCAGCGCCATCACCGACAATTTCCACCAGATGAACCGGCAACCCAGTGGCCTTGAGCATAGCAGTCTGGTTGATAGGATCGGCTGACTCTATCCCGGTTTGCACCGCAAAGGCGAAGGTAGGGATAAATTCGGCGTATACCGCCTGAACCAGTACCTCATATTCGGCCGAACCCGGCTGATATCCTTGTTTATTGGCCGCATCCACCATGGCCTTGAAGGTATCGGAAGCCGTCACATTGGCAAACAATAGAGGTGCGAAGGTGGCTGAACCGGCGAAAGAACCCGCCAGGCCGCCGCTCGGCGCCACCAAAGATGCGCCCTTGATGCCATAGTAGTTGGGCAAGGCTGTGCCTGATGCAGGGTCTTTCAAACCTGTGCTGGCATAGGTCGCGAAGTTGGTGCCGACAATGGCGCCAAGGCTAAGCCCCTGAGCGGTTATCTGGTTATTGTCAAAAACCTGAGGCGCGCCCATTTCGATAAGTTGCGCCGACATACCTGTTATCGCGGCTCTAAGCGCCAGATGATCCATGGTCGCTTGGCGGAAGTTATCCCTTACCGACAGCGTGCTTTCTATGTTGACAAATACCAACGGATTGCCATTTTGGAAGGCATCCGGCTTACCGACAACCTTGCCATAGGCCGCACCTGAGGCCGAGACTTCATAGATGCCGTCACCATTGGCATCGAATGAACGGGCACCGTGCAGCGGCATATCTATGGCCACTGTAGCCACACCGGCTGCGGCATAACTACCGGCATAGGCCAGCGACATCTCTTTGCCGCCACCCAGACCATGCAGCGCTATCGTGGTAGGCCAACCACTGGTGGGTGGCGTGAAAGGCAAGCCCTGGCTGGCATAAAATGCCGCCAGCTTAGTGGCGTTGGGCATGGAGATCAGCACAGGCACAGTTTCGTAGTTGCGAATAGCCGGAATGGGATTAAAGCGGGTCAGGTGCTTGGTGGCATCGGCCGCACTGTCATCATCCAGTTTCCACACTTTGCCGGCCAACAAGGAAGGATTGGCCAGTGCAGCGGCGGGATCTATGTTGTAAGCCATCGCCTGGGCGGCAAAGTTCTCCTGGCTCAGGGTACCTGCCTGCAACGCCAGCAACACAGATACCGGGCTGTCGCCCTGGGCCTGCCAGTAGCCGTTAATGCCGTCACAGCTCGCCGATGAACAAGTACCGTAAACCGGCACTTCAATAGCCGCAGTGTAGACATCGGCCAAATCCGCCAACGCATAGGCTATGCCATCAGCAGGGCTGAGCCCAGCTGCCATCGCCACTGTATAACCCGCGGGAGTCGGAGTTTGCAGCCACTTGGGAGCATAGGGTGAGCCGGGTTGCAACATCAGCAGCTTGGTCGTTTCATAAACATCGGCCACCGACTGGGTGGTAAACAGGCCTGAATAGGTAATGCTTTCCTTGTCAACGCCGTGAGCCGATGCCATGCCCTTCTCATAACTGTTTACCAGAGTTTGCAGCATCAATTGATCGGCGGTTTCCAGCGGCGCTGTGTCGATATCCAGTTTCAACAAACCATAGGTATAGGAAGGCGCTATCGGGCGCCCAGCCGAATCCATGATGAGTTTAGTGGTGGCGTAAATATAGGACTGAGCTGGCTTAAGCGGCTTCAGTGGAACAATAACTATCTTGTTGCCGGACGCTTGAGTGATGAAGTCTTCCCCCCAAACCAGTTCTTCACCCACTTCACAGGCAGAAACCGAAGGCTTGGTCTGGCACTCGGCTTTGGATGAAAGCGGGCCGCCGCTGACGGCTTCAAACATTCTCACCGCTCCCGGCTGGGCCACGGAAGATGCCAGCAGGCTCAGAGTATTGCCGCTGTTGTCTTTGGAAGGTTCAATATCTATGGTTATCGGTTGCGTGGTTGACCAGCCATCCAGCGCGCCCAGCGCCAGCTGCGGATTGGTATAGTCTCCGGACGCCTCCCCGGGAATATTCAAGGTACCGTCTGTGGTGCCATTGAGCAGTAGGTCGTTTGGCAAGGGAACTTCAGCTTTGGCAGGATCAAACACCAAGTGGGACTCAGGGATGAGCGGCTCTGTCTTATCCTTAAGTTCGTTATAGCTGTCTTCACCACATGCTGTCAGTCCAAGTGCAGATGCGATTGCAACACCCAAAATGAGTCTTTTCATCTTTTTTCCCCAAATCTTGTTGTAATAATTTTGTTTTCCCCAAGAAATTGGTCACAATACCCCAGACACTGTGACCAGAGGAGCTGAAATCAGTCCTCAGCTCGTCTCAAGTTAACGTAAAAATATTGAGTTAGCTACATTTTTGTCACAGTTGCACACAACGAAAAGTAACAATGAACAGTCATTTGTTTTAAACAGATGTATACCGCTGTAGTGAGTCGAGTATTGGCGGGCTTTAGCGCGAAGAGGAAACAACTCCCCATGTTGGAATATCAAGCAGCAAAAGATCTTCTCAAGGGCAAAACGATTCTGGTAACCGGTGCCGGCGACGGCATTGGCAAAACCGCAGCCAAGACCTATGCCGCCCATGGCGCCACAGTGATCCTGCTGGGCAAAACGGTCAAGAAGCTGGAAGTCGTTTACGATGAAATTGAAGCCGCCGGTGGCCCGACTCCAGCGATTGTGCCTCTGGATCTCAAGGGCGCCAGCGAACAAAACTACCGCGACATGGCCGAAACCATAGAGCAGCAATTCGGCAAGCTCGATGGCCTGCTGCATAATGCCAGCCTGTTGGGCGCTTTGGGGCCATTTGAACATATTGATATTCAGTCACTGGAAGATCTGCTCAAGGTCAATGTGGTGGCCGAAGTCATGATGACCAAGGCACTGTTGCCTGTGATGCGCAAGGCCGAGCACGCCTCAATTATTTTTACCTCCAGCAGTGTTGGCCGTAAGGGCCGCGCTTACTGGGGCCCATATGCCTTCTCCAAGTTTGCTACCGAAGGCATGATGCAGGTGCTGGCTCATGAATGTGAAGGCACCCAGGTGCGCGCCAACAGTATCAATCCGGGAGCAACCCGCACCGGCATGCGCGCCAAGGCTTATCCGGCAGAGAACCCTCTGGATCTCAAGACGCCAGAGCAGATAATGCCCGTTTATCTATATCTGATGGGCGACGACAGCCTGCAGGAAAACGGTCAGGCCTTTAACGCCCAGTAACATTTTCCTCAAGAATAAACGCAGTCCAATGGGCTGCGTTTTGCTATTCATACGCCATTCATACACGTTTTATAAAAGAAATAAGGAGGCAATCCATGAGTCAAGAATACCCTATAGGCACTCCAGGTACTCCCTGGGGAGAGGCCGAAAAATCCGCCTGGCGCGCCACCCAAAACATCAAACGCAGCTACCGTGAACAGGTGCTCGACAAGATCTATGCCCTCAAGACAGCTTTTGAATGCCGCCGGTACGGCGCCTTAAGTTATGACCCGGAACGTTATCCCCTGCTCGCCCTGCAGAGTAAATCGCCACAGGCAGATAAGCCCTGGGTATTGGTCACAGGCGGGATCCACGGTTATGAAACCAGTGGCGTTCAAGGTGCGCTGCAGTTTCTTGAGCAGGAAGCCGAACGTTATCAAGCGGATTTCAATCTCCTGGTCGTCCCCTGTGTCAGCCCTTGGGGATACGAAGTCATCAACCGTTGGAATCCTTTGGCTATCGATCCCAACCGCTCCTTCTTTGAACCCAGCCCGGCAGAAGAGTCTGCCGCATTGATGGCTCTGGTTGCTAGCCACGGCGCCCCTTTCCTGGCTCATATCGATCTGCATGAAACCACAGACACGGATGAAACCGAGTTTCGCCCGGCGCTCGCGGCCCGCGATGGCAAAATCATAGCTCCCGGCGAGATCCCGGACGGTTTTTATGTGGTAGATGATGAAGCCATGCCGCAACCTGAATTCCAACGAGCCATTATCGAAGCGGTCGCCAAAGTGACCCATATCGCTCCGGCCGACAAAGACGGCAATATCATCGGCTCTCCTGTGGTCGACCACGGCGTTATCCGTTATCCGCTCAAGCAGCTTGGTCTATGTGCCTCGGTTACCAATGCCCCATACACCTGCACCACAGAAGTCTACCCGGACAGCCCGCAGGCAAGCGATGAACAGTGCAATGCCGCCCAGGTAGCCGCGGTTTGTGGCGCGCTGGATTATCTAAAGCTAACCCGGAATTAAGTTTTCAGTATTAAAGTGACAATAAAAAGACCCGGCACAATGTCTAAAGATCCAGTGCCAGGTCTTTTTTATTGAGCAACTATTCTTGCATTTACGCAAAAGTCTGCGGGTTCAAATCCATCCCACAATTAACCTCAAGAAGTCACTGATACTTCTCGATCACCATCAACCTAATAACCAACTTGTATGATTAATAATATTCAAAACCTAAAAGGAAATACCCAAAATGCTTTGTGGTTGATTGACCAGCCAAAGTAAATCGGTCTGCCCCCTTTCGGCCGTATCTCCCGTTCTTATGCTCCGGGTTTTCTCAGGTTCCACTCAATCAGCTTAGCTCTGATCAAGCGTTGCGAAAACTGCTGGGGATCAAGGGCCCAGTTGGTGGCGATTTCCCGAACGTTCGCGTCATCAGGATAACCTCCCCCTGTAGACAAACCGTTAATATGGCAATGCTTGGCCGCTTGAACCTCTGCCTCTGTAGGTTCACCCGCCGAAATGTGGCTTTGGTCATATTCATGCAGCCCATCATGATACACGGCGTATTTTCTTGTTACCTGACCGTCTTCCGCCATAAACCAAAAATTGTATATACCGCCCTGATGGTCGCCAAAGCCATAGGTTTTCCCAAATTTCTGGCTTAACCTAGCGGCGAATTCTGAAAGGTTGCGTAGGCATTCATCCAGCATCTCCATACTGTCCCTGAGGCCATACTGCCGGAACGGCAAGCCCCAACCGCCAAGGTAGATAAGCCCATCAAGATCCGCGACAACCAGGTGTGAAGTTTTCCAGATAAACTTAAGATCGTCGGCAGCCCCAAAATCATTGATGGACTTGATATCCGCCTCCCCCTTCAGATGTTCAACTATTCCATCTAGGTCGCGGCTTTCTACGACCAACCAAATCATATTGCGATACATCGAAACGCTCATTTCTATTCCCTTAAATACCTGGCGAATGCAATTTCAGTAGCCCACGGATTCTAGTGGCTCAACAATGAGCCCGGGACAGTAACAAAACCCAAAAACAAAGCCAAGACAATAACCAAAATCCAGAGCCCATAAATCTCGACAGATTGTTGACTCTTTGCCTAGATTTCAATGGCTTGTTAGATATTAAGGACTATTTGCAACTGGTCAATGATAGCGGGCGCATTATCCACAATGACAAGGCAGCCACACGGCAGCCAGCAGGACGACCTGTCCTTTTGAACCGTTTAATATTCCCACCGACAATGGGTTGAAGCTAAATACCGACTTCAGCGATATCCAAAGGGCTTCTGGGTCCACTTGAGGTTGTGACAGTGCTCTATAAAATCAGAGTTGCGACCACCTCCAACAACAACGAAGGCAAGGGGCTACCCATTGCCAGCAGCTATTTAACTGAATCCCCGAGGCTCCATGCTCTCCCTCACCCATCGAACCCTATTCGATCTTCATTGTGCTTGGGAACTCGACTTTGTACCCACTTCAATAGCCGAGAAACCTTCACTGGAGTTGAAAGAGGATCTTCATCCAGTGGAAACCTCTGTCCTTCAGTAACACTGGCAACTAGCGCCTTCACCCGGCTTATGCTGGGCGTCTCCATTGTTCCTGGTTATATTGCTTTCTTCCGCAAACCGTTGTACTCAAGTTTGGAAGAACTGCAAAAAGGCCTGGACGAATGACCGGAATATTATAACAATGAACGCCCCTATCAAGGAAAATGGGGAACTGTCAAATTAAAGTCTGAACGACTACACCTAAGACTCAGATCAGAACCTCTATCTTTAGCAAAAGGAATGAATCTAAAAATGGAAGCAATAAGAGAACTATTAATCGCCGCATTTATCCCCACCCTATTGATCCCTCTGATTATCGGTGCATATTTATTAGTAATAAAAATGTCCCCCGGCAGAGTGTTATATTTAACACTTAAAGCATATGGCATCTGGATCTTTCTCTGTTTGTTTATTGGTTTTCTGCTTGAATTTTTCAAGCCCTGGCTGGGTGACCTTAACTTATTGATACTAACCACCAGATTATTATGTATGGTTGTTGCAGGGATATATATGCTGGCTCAAGATATCGAGGTAGATTCAGAAAAGTCTTAACTGAGCAGGATATTCAGAAAAGAACATATAGGACACCCTCAGAGAATATACAAAATATACAGGACACCCTCAGCATTTTCTGTTAGAAACATACCGCTGCCGGGTGTCAGTCTCTGATAAATAATGACGGATTTTTGGAAATGAGGCTCTCTGAGACGCTCACTTTCGGAGGTTAATGCAGAATTGTCGTTGCCAGGCATGCCTCCAGCAGGCTTAAGCCTGTTGCTGCAATATCACCAAGGGTTTAAGGTTAATGGGGATGTATTGCTTGGCTTTGTTGCTTACCCCGGCACCATTTACCGCCATATTTGGCCTTCATGGCACACATCGCATCCCATCGGCCACTCATGCCACTGTACTGACGGCGAAACTCCTTGGCGGAAGTTATCCAGGCATCGTCACTGATACCTAGCTCAAGCAGTAGTTTTGGCCTGGAACAGGCAATATAGCCACGCTTGTCTTCCCGCACCGCCCGACCGGTCCAATCAATCAGCTCCAGATAATCGGCAAAGTGAAATGGGATGCCGCTTAGTTCGGCGGCAGTGGCTGCACCATCAAATTGCAGCAGCGGCTTAAGTGAAGCATTGGCAGTTGCAGGCTCAGCAACTTCTTCTATTCGCTCCTGAATGGATGTGTAATCAGAAGTTTGCAGCGAATCTGCAATACCTGCGCGAATGGGATTTAAATCCACATACATCATGCAGGCCAGCAGCGCCTGTTCATCGAGCAGCGCCTGCGACTTAAAGCGCCCTTCCCAGAATACGCCCTTGCAGCCATCTTCTCGATTGGCCTTGCGGGCGATATCTTCGTTTAAACAGCGCATAAACCAACTGATACTGCCAAGGCGTTCCTGCCAATCGCTAATCAGCGTATCCAACAGTATTCGCTCACCTTCTGAGAGACTATCGCCCTTGAGGAACTTTGCCGCCACAGGATTGCCGCTAAAGAGCAATGTCCAACGCTCGATGACTTCAAATGGTGACAACGATTGTTGCGCAGCAAGGTCGATTTTGAGCACCAAATGGTAGTGATTACTCATGACCGCATAAGCGCAAACGTCGATGCAGAATATTGACGACAACTGCCTGATTTTATCCACTATCCAGCCACGTCTATGCTCGTAACTGCGCCCCGACAGTTCGTCTTCACCACACAAAAATGCCCTTCGGACACAGCGGTTAATCACGTGGTAAAAAGGCGTACTTTCAGCATCTATCAACTGGCGACGGGCTATGGTCATAACCAACCTCGACTGAGCTTTGATGGGTATTTCAAAGCCTAGTCAAGGCTGGGCGAAACATCAAAAAGGTATGGCTGTCCTATCTTTTCGATTCATGGCGCCCGCTCAGTGGTTTACCGGGTCATCAACCTTCCGGAAGAACGATGTGGAGGTCTCCAGCGGTGGCTGAAAGGTATTATTGCCCGAAGTGGCGTAAACAAAGCTGTAGTGGCGCTGGCTAACAAAAATGCCCGAATAGCGTGGGCGCTAATAAACCAAAAAACAGAGTATATCGTTAAGTAACTAACTGATTTTAATAAGTCCAAAGAGTTGATGTGCTGACAGGTAGAACCGACTCTCTGTGAACCTGACAAATAGCTGGGCTGCTAAAAGCCATGGCACTAATGAGGGCAGAGAGTACGGATGTTCATCAGGGCTCACGAAGCCGGATATATGTGTGTGGCTACTTTGTCAGAAAGAGACCTGCCGGTGCTTGTATCGGAGAGGTGTCCATATAAGCTATTTAGTCAAGGCTTGGCGAAACATCAAAAAGATATGGCTGTCCTGTATTCTGACACTCGAATTATGAGGGGATCCTCCAGCGCCTCGTTAAGAGGCAAATAATATGTTGGCTAAAATAAGCGACGCAGGAGCAAAAGCCAACTGTTATTTGTCCTACTTTAACGACTTGTTATGTGTAGATTTATTAAGGATTCTCAGCGTATGAAAACTTACAAACCAATTGAAGTTTATCGTTAGGTGACTCAAACTGTTTCGCCTCTGGAGTTACTATCATTTCACCAGTATACTTTGCAATGATGAAGCTCTCGCTCAAATGCTCTTTTTGTCCAAAAACCCAAGATTCGAGGGTTAAATATGTTGTGCTATTTAATTTAAACGAATTTAAATGAAAGGCTGCTTGAATACCGTAATGTCTGTAAGTGGAATTATGGCACCAACCAATTCCTTCTTTTGACCAAATATCCTGCTTGGTAATATTCAAGGAGCCGTCACTATTTATTTCGTTATCTTCTATAACCCTATAGTATGATTTATCTCCGCTACAGCCTATAAGTCCCTCGAGGACAACTTCAGGAGTACCGTTATTATCAATGTCAAATTTTGAATATTTTAAAAAATTATTTGTAAGGTTATAAGGACCTTTTACTTTGTTCCACTTCGTGAAGTCATAATCCCCCCCAGAAGCTTTAATCGCAGAGTGAAAGTTAGCCTCTTTATCACTAAGAAGGTTTTTATATACACTTGCACAAACTTTTTCATCGTTGTCTTCATTTAGTACAACATGTTGGGCATATGTGAATGTTGAAACTACCAATGTTATTGGTAGTAATATATTGCAATAAGACTTCATAATTTCTCTATAAAATTAGACCTAATTTAGAGCACTAGACTGCTGATACACATAACAGCTGTATAGTGCGCATGCGCGTTTCAGTCCTCAGAGGAGTGTAAACGAGCATCGCTATCTTTTTGTATTAGCTCGATATAATATAGTTTAGTCCTAATATCCCTTGCAGCTAAACGCGCATGCGCGGTTTCCAAACCTATTATTTACCAGCTGTATTTTTTAATGTTATGAATTTAATGCTATTTTCTAAAATGTTACAGGAATAACGCGCAAACTTACCTTAAAATTTCCTAACCAACATCTTGCGGTTATATGCCTCCGGCAACCCCACAGCTACCACACAACTCCAAACTCTGTTCATCCCTGCATTCCGCTGAAAATGGAAAACTACCACTGCCGCCGACTTTGAGCCGCTGAGCTTAAGGAAGCGCTAAAGCTAAGCGGTTGAATTGGTTATACAATACCCAGTACTGAATGTTAAAACAATTAGCTAAAGGTCAAGTTTTTGACAAAGGCCACAAAACCCTGATTTGGCTGATTTTTGCAACAGAATTGACTGACTTTTAAGGCTTGAATCACTTTCTGTGTTAATGGGCCTGATTCAGTCGCGCTGGCTGGTGTCGAGCAGACTGGTATGTGGCCTGGTACTTTAGCCTTTAAGCCCGATACGGGCGAAATAGATGGCGGTTTTGCCCTCATGGCTTGAGTAGTACACCAGTTTGAGTTCATCGCCGTCCAGCTCGATACCGGCGTAGCTGGTATCTCCGCCGGATGGCAGGGTTAAGAGCTCGGTGACCTTGGCTGTGGCACTATCGATTTCCACCAGCGAGGTGCGCACCTTATTGTCATAGAGGCGCACCACGGCCAACAGGCGGTCGTTATAGAAAAAGGCCACCGGGCCACCGATACGGCAACTGAGCTGCTGCCATTGCCAGGTTTTGAAAGGTGCCTTGGCCTTGCCGAGCAGCCCGGTTTCTTGTGCGTCCCACACAGGATCGCGCCTTAGCAGGCAAAGCGCTTCTGTGTTTGAAGAGGATTGAGCAGAGCGAGTCTGCTCGCCGCCCCGGAACAACAATGATGATTCGTTGACATAACCGTCATTTTGCAAGGGGGCTACCCAAGGCGTAAATTGCAGCGTGACGGATTGTGATGCTTGCAATCGCTCACTGCGATAGAGCCTGACATCACCATCGGCGCCGGGGCGATAACCCACGCCGTAGAGGCCATCTTCAGCCTCGGTCACCCGCCAGAGCCAGTATCCGCTATCGGCGACTTTTTCGGGGGCCGACCAGTTGATGCCATCCAGCGAGTGCCACATCAAGGACTGCAGCGGCGCCTTGCCATGTTTGGAGGCTGCGCCAAAAAGCCATAAACGGCCGGCATGGGCGAGCAGTTTGCCGTCTCGCAGATCGCCAAGCTCGCTTTGAATAAGCGCCTCGGCCTGCCAGCTTTGGCCATCGTCGCTGGATTTAAGCACTCTCAGCGCACCGTCATCAGACACATGGGCCTGGCCCTCCCGAAAGACACAGTAGAGCGCCCCCTGCCAGCGGCATAGATCGCAAAAGGCGTTGTGTTCGCCTTGGTCCCAAATTTTTGTGTGTGAGATCAGCTGCATGCCTTGGCTCCCTGAGTTGCTGTTCCTTTATCTTATACCATTACTTAACTGCGCCAAGGTAAGTGGACTTTTTACCGTAAAAAGTGATGGCAAAAAACTTTGGTAAAAAGCTATGGCAAAAACAACGACAAAAACTATGCAAAAACTACGCAAAAACTACGCAAAAGCAGCGAGAAACAGTGCCAAAAAGCTTAGAAAAACAGCAACAAAAAAGGCCGCCGCGGCGACCTTTCATTGCATTGGAATCACATCTTTAGATGGGATTAGACAGGCTATCGACAAGCTGTAACACACTGCCGAAAGCCTTGGCAGTATCAGCTGCGCTGCCGGGTTGGCTTGGGCTTGCCCGCCGCCGTCTTGTGTTTACGCACGGCGCGGCGCACCTTGGCACTGCGCACCTTGTTACGGGCCACGCTGTGTTTGTCGGCGCCCAGCATGGAGCGGGTTTCCGGATCCATGCCCGCCAGTTGGCGCAGGTAGTTGACCTGCTCCAGCGGCAGTTCGACCCAGCCACCACGGGGCAGGCTCTTGGGCAGTTCTATCATGCCGTAACGCACCCGAATAAGGCGGCTCACCTGCACTTCCTGGGATTCCCACAGACGACGCACTTCACGGTTACGCCCTTCGCGCAGAGTAACGTGCCACCATTGGTTGATGCCTTCGCCACCGGCGGCCTTGATGTGATCAAACTGGGCCGGGCCATCTTCCAGCATAACGCCACTGCGCAAACGCTGCAGCGCCGCTTCCGGCACTTCACCGAAGGTACGCACAGCGTACTCACGCTCCACTTCATTGGAGGGGTGCATCAGGCGGTTAGCCAGTTCACCGTCTGAGGTGAACAGCAACAAACCCGAGGTGTTGATATCCAAACGTCCCACTGCAACCCAGCGGCTGTCGCGGGTGCGGGGCAGACGATCGAATACTGTGGGCCGGCCTTCGGGATCTTTGCGCGAGCAGATCTCCCCTTCCGGCTTGTGGTAGGCCAGTACCCGGCAGATCACATCATCGGCAGATTTCAGCGATACCGCACGGCCATCGATACGTACCTTGGCGTCGGCTTCGATGCGATCACCCAGTTTGGCGATTTCTCCGTCAATACTCACGCGACCTGCAGCAATCCATGCCTCCATCTCACGACGGGAGCCATGGCCTGCACGGGCCAAGACTTTCTGCAATTTTTCGCTCATTCAAGTTGACTCTTCTAAGGGTTCCGGCGGTGTTTTCATCCCCGAAAATACCGCCTCTAATGATTCGGCGTCAGACAGAGGCGGCAGATCCGCTATGCTGTCCAGACCGAAGTAAGCCAGAAACTCTGTAGTGGTGGCGTATAACGAAGGCCTTCCCGGCACCTCTTTGTGCCCCACAACGCGGATCCAGCGTCTGTCTGTTAAATTCTTGATAATCTGGCTGCCGACAGCCACCCCTCTGACCAGCTCAATTTCGCCGCGGGTCACAGGCTGACGGTAGGCGATAACCGCCAGGGTTTCCAATGTTGCCCTGGAATACTTGGGCGCCTGCTCCTGCCACAGAGGTTGCAGCAAGGGGCTAAGGCTGTCGCGGGTCTGAAACCGATAACCGCCGGCAACCTTGACCAGTTGAACTCCGCGCTCCTGATAATCCAGGGTCAATTCATCCACCGCAGCGCGAATACGCTCGCGGGAGACACTGAAATCGGCCAGCGCGGTTTCTCTCAGCGCCTTCAAGGTCATGGGCTTGGCCAGCACAAACAGGCTGGCCTCGATCAGTTGTTTCAGCTGAAGGTCGTTAATCTTCGCCAAGTCGGCTCCCGTCAGTACGCCTTGAGATAAATTCGCGATAAAGGTTCGGCCTGGATCAGTTCCACCAGCAGTTCCTTTACCAATTCCATCAACGCCAGAAAGCTGACCACCACTCCGGCGCGCCCCTCTTCCACCTTGAACAGGGCTTCAAAAGGGGTGTAATGCTCACTGGAGAGCATGGCCAGAATTTGGCTCATCCGCTCCCGGGTAGAAAGCTGCTCGCGCTGCACCTGGTGAGAAGTACCGGCTTCCACCCGCTTGAGTACTTCGCCAAAGGCCCGGGCCAGTTCAGCCAAAGACACATCCGGCGGCACCAGCAAGGGCTTGATATCCGGCGCCTTGCCCGCCTTGGCCTGGAATACGTCCCGCTCGAGTCTCGGCAGTTCATCCAACCTCACCGCTGCCTCTTTGATGGCTTCATAAGCCTTGAGTTGGCGGATCAGCACGGCTCTGGGGTCTTCCTCTTCCTCGGCTTCCAGCTCCGGCCTTGGCAACAACAAGCGCGACTTGATTTCCGCCAATGTTGCCGCCATCACCAGATAGTCGGCCGCCAGCTCTACCCTGGCGCCCTGCAGCAGCTCGATATACTCAAGATACTGGGCGGTGATCCTGTGGATGGGCAGGTCTACCACATCCATTTTTTGCTTGCGGATCAGGTACAGCAGCAAGTCGAGCGGCCCTTCAAACGCCTCAAGAAACACCTCAAGCGCCTCGGGAGGAATAAAGAGATCGGCAGGCAGCTCTCTGAGCGCCTCACCCCGCACTACGGCAAGCGGCAAACTCTGTTGAACGCCTTCACTCAAGCCGTTTTCTCCCCTCTGGCAGCATCCTTAAGGCGGCATAGGCCGACCAAACGCGCGATTATACCTTTATTGAGCGGTTAAAGAAATGGGCTGATATCGCCACTGCCTTCACGGACTATGACCATTTCGCCTTCAGACATGTCTATCACTGTGGTGGGCTTTTCGCCCAGGTAACCGCCGTGAAGAATGGCATCTACCTGATGTTCGAGAATATCGCGGATATGCTCGGGATCCGACTCGGTAAAGTCGTTGCCGGGCAGAATAAGACTGGTGGACATCAAGGGTTCACCCAGAGCTTCCAGCAGCGCCAGGGCGATAACATTGTTCGGTACCCGAATACCTATGGTGCGTTTCTTTTCGTTCTGCAGTCTTCTTGGCACCTCTTTGGTGGCCTTAAAGATGAAGGTGTAACAACCCGGCGTGTTGTTCTTCAAAATGCGAAACGCCTGGTTATCGACTCTGGCATAGGTCGACAGCTCAGATAAGTCGCGGCACATCAGCGAAAAGTTATGATCATTGTCTATCTGGCGAATTCTGGCGATACGGCTCATGGCGTCTTTATCGCCAATCATACAACCCAGCGCATAGCCGGAATCTGTGGGGTAAACTATGACCCCGCCGCTTTTCAGAATGCTCACCGCCTGGCTTATCAGACGGGTTTGAGGATTCACCTCATGTACGTAGAAAAATTGACTCATTTAGTTATTGTCCATTGCTTGCATTGCCAGACCCAGTTCAATCCCTGGGGCCGATACAGATTCTTGCCCAGTTCCAGCCAGCGGCCGGGAAAGTGGAAATCGGATCCCACCGAGGCGTAGAGGCCGTTGAGAGTGGCCAGCGCGCCTAAATTATTTCTGTCGTCTGTGGTTTGCTGCCCGAGCACCACCTCCATGGCATCACCACCGGCGGCCTTGAACTCGCGCACCAGGCGTTTGAGCCACTTGGCCGACAGTTGATAGCCACTGGGGTGGGCCAACACGGCCACTCCACCTGCGTTGTGAATTACCTCTATGGCCGTCGCCATCTCGCCCCAGTTGTTGGGCACATAGCCCGTCTTGCCGCGGCCGAGAAACTTCTTGAACACGCTGGCGCTATCCGGCGCGTGCCCCTGCTCGGCCAGGAAACGGGCATAATGGCCACGGCTCAGCGCCGCATCACCGGCGAGCGCCCTGGCGCCTTCGTAGGCCCCGGGAATACCGGCCTTTTCAAGCCTTGCGCCTATCTCGCGAGCCCGCTCTTCCCTGAGCTCACGTTGCCGCTCGAGAAAGGCAAGCAGGTTTTCGTCGTGGCGGTCGATATCCAGCGCCACAATATGAATATCATAGGCGTGCCAACGAGTAGAGATCTCAACCCCGTCCACCAGGATCAAAGGTGCGCTCTGCGCGGCATTGAAGGCATGGGCCTCATCCAGCCCGGCGACTGTGTCATGATCGGTAATCGCCAGCAGCTCAACCCCCTTTTCCAGGGCGCGTTCGAGCAACTGAGACGGTGTCAGTTGGCCATCTGAGGCTGTGGTATGGCTGTGAAGATCGGCCAAAGTATTTTCAGTTATCATAGCGCTATTGTACTTGGTTTTGTTGGCAAAATGCGATTTATCTCCGCTGGGCGACGGCAAATTGGCAGAAATTTATCTAAATTAAAAATATTCAATTGACATTGGCGGGCAGCTGGGTTTTTCTATAGGTCAAACGTCGAGAGGACAAATTTTCAATGACACACTTCAACGCTTCACTCAACATCATCTGGTGGTGGCACTTCCCTTAACGCGGGTAGTGTGAAGCGCTGTGCACGATTGAAAATAACGCAGCCAAATTCAACAAAGAGCCCGCAAGAGATTGCGGGCTTTTTTGTGCTTAACGGTCAGGAAAACCCCGCAGCCAGGCTAAACAGCGGAACAACAGGAAGGACAGATGAACAGAATCGAGCCAATCGCCAGAGTACACCGCCAGACGCGGTCACTGCCCTATTACGACGATCCCCTGAAACTGTATCAGCAACTGACTCGGGACAAGCCTCACAGTATGTTGCTGGAGTCGGCCGAAATCGACAGCAAGGATCACCTGAAAAGCATTATCCTCAGCCACGCGGCGCTGGCCATTCGCTGTGACGGGTCGACCTTGAGCTTCGAAGCTTTGACAGACAACGGCGCCGGACTGCTGCCCGCCATTCACGACTTCTTTAACTCGCGCGGTGAGGTCAGCCTGGAGCAGCAGAGCCTCAAGGTCATACTTCGCCCCATCACTGCCGAGCTGGATGAAGATGCCAGACTCAAGGCAGGCTCGCCGCTCGATGGCCTGAGATTACTGCAGCAGGGTCTGGTTGATGAAAACGAGAGCCAGTTTGAAACCGGATTTCTGGGCGGCGTTTTGGGATACGACCTTATCGCCAGCACAGAGCCGCTGCCAAGCGTAAGCCAGGGCGCCAACCACTGCCCCGACTATCTGTTTTATCTGGCTGAAACCCTGATAACAGTAGATCACCAAAAGGGCTGCGCCGAAGCCGTGGTGATGGAGTTTAATGGCAACAACGAGGTGCAGGCCGAGCTTGGTGCCAGACTGGATGCCATAGAAACCAACTGCCAGTTGCTGGAAGATGTTGCCCCTTTGAGCGGCGTACATGCCGAGGCCAGCGTCAATATCAGCGACGCCGATTTTTGCCGCCAGGTGAGCCGCCTCAAGGAGCATATCTGCGCCGGTGATATCTTTCAGGTTGTGCCATCACGCAGTTTCAGCCTGCCCTGCCCCAATACTCTGGGCGCCTATCGGGCACTGAGACTGACCAACCCCAGCCCCTATATGTTTTACCTGCGCAGCGCCGACTTCACCCTGTTTGGCGCCTCTCCGGAAAGCGCCCTCAAGTATGAAGCCGAGGGCAATCAGGTTGAGGTTTACCCCATCGCCGGTACCCGCAAACGCGGCAAGACCCCAGATGGCGAGATAGATTTCGATCTCGACAGCCGCATAGAACTGGAGCTGAGACTGGACAAGAAAGAGTTGTCGGAGCACATCATGTTGGTGGACTTGGCCCGCAACGATATCGCCCGCATCAGCCAGAGTGGCAGTCGTAAAGTGGCCGAGCTGCTGAAGGTAGACAGATACTCCCATGTGATGCATCTGGTCAGCCGGGTAACCGGACAGCTTAGGGAAGATCTCGACGCCCTGCACGCCTATCAGGCCTGCATGAACATGGGCACCCTGGTGGGCGCCCCCAAGGTGCGCGCCGCCCAACTCATTCGTGAAACCGAGCAGCAGCGCCGCGGCAGCTATGGCGGCGCCGTAGGTTATCTCAACGCCCTCGGTGATATGGACACCTGCATAGTGATCCGCTCCGCCTTCGTCAGCGAAGGCATGGCGCACATCCAGGCCGGGGCCGGAGTGGTCTATGATTCAGATCCCCAGGCCGAGGCCGACGAAACCGCGCAAAAGGCGCAGGCAGTGATCAGTGCAATCAAGATGGGAGGTGGCCTGTGAAACTCTATCTATTGGATAACTTCGACTCCTTCACCTACAACCTGGTGGATCAGTTCCGCAGCCTGGGCTTTGAAGTACTGGTGTACCGCAATAATGTCAGTGCCAAGTTGCTCGCCGAGCGGATGTTGGCGGAGCCGGGTCAGGCGGCGCTTATTCTGTCTCCCGGCCCGGGTGCCCCCGGAGAAGCCGGTTGCATGATGGAGCTTATTGCGCTGCTGGCCGGCAAACTGCCTATTCTCGGTATCTGCCTTGGTCACCAGGCCCTGGTTGAACATTACGGCGGCAAGGTTGAACGCGCACCCCAAGTGGTACACGGTAAGGCCAGCCCGGTCGAGCACAACTGCGGCGGCCTGTTTGCCAACCTGCCATCCCCCTTGCCCGTGGCCCGCTATCATTCGCTGGTGGCAACCAAGGTGCCCGACTGCCTGGAGGTGATTGCCACCACAGAAGGCATGCCTATGGCCATCAGCCATCGCTGTGATGCCGCCGTCGGCTTCCAGTTCCACCCCGAATCGATTCTCACCACCCTTGGCAGCACCTTGCTGGTGCAAACACTGCAATATCTGACCATGAGCCGCGAGGAAACCTGCCATGACTGAACTGCAACCTCTGTTCGACCGCCTGTACCGGGGCGAGTCTTTGAGCCGTAGCCAGGCCGCCAGCCTGTTTGCCGAACTTATCGACGGCAAGCTCAGTGAAAGCCAGATGTCGGCCATGCTGATCGCGCTCAAGCTCAAGGGCGAAACCATAGACGAGATCAGCGGCGCCGCCGATGCCCTGCTGGCCGCCGCCAAGCCGTTTCCGCACCAATGTCAAAGGGTAGTGGATATTGTCGGCACCGGCGGTGACGGCCACAACACCATCAATATCTCTACCACGGCCGCCTTTGTTGCCGCCGCGGCCGGAGTCAATGTTGCCAAACACGGCAACCGCGGGGTGTCCAGCAAGTCGGGCTCTTCCGATCTGCTGGCACAGTTCGGCATAGACTTGACCATGTCGCCCGAGTGCGCCGCCAAACACCTTGCAGTCAACGGCCTGTGTTTTCTGTTTGCGCCCCATTATCACGGTGGAGTGCGGCATGCTGTGCCTGTACGCCAGGCGCTCAAGACCCGCACCCTATTCAATGTACTCGGCCCGCTGATTAATCCGGCCCGTCCCGACTATATGCTGCTCGGGGTCTACAGCCCGAGCCTGGTTCGCCCCATCGCCGAAGTGTTGCGGGCCCTTGGCGTCAAAGGCGCCATGGTCGTTCACGGCAGCGGCTTGGATGAAGTGGCGCTGCACGGCGCAACCCAGGTGGCCGAACTCAAGGGTGCAGAGATAGTGGAATATCGCCTCACCCCGGCAGACTTTGGCGTGCCGCAGGCGACGCTGGCCGAGCTGGAAGGCGGCACCCCGGCAGAAAACGCCCTGATTACCCAAGCACTGTTCGCCGGTAAAGGCAGCGCCGCCCAGCGTCACGCAGTGGCTATCAATGCCGCCTGCGTGCTCTATCTCGCCGGCAAGGCTGACAATCTCAGGCAGGCCACCCAACTGGCACTGGCCACCCTGGATGATGGCCGCGCCTGCGCCAAACTCAACGCCCTGGCGGACAAGGCCCACCAAACCCAGACTGAAAACAATGACGCCAACTCACCACAACCCAGCAAGGCAGGAGCCATATCATGAGTAACGTGCTTGAGCGGATCGTCGCCACCAAGCAGCAGCATATTGAAGCCCTCAAGCTGCGTTTTCCCGAAGAGAGCCTGACGCCCAAGACGTCGGATCGCAGCCTGTATCAGGCACTCAGTGCAAAAGGCGCCGGCTTTATTCTTGAATGCAAGAAGGCCAGCCCCTCCAAAGGGCTTATCCGCAAAGACTTCGATCCGGTTGCCATTGCCGATGTTTACAGCCGCTACGCCTCCGCGGTGTCGGTACTGACAGACGAAGCCTTCTTTCAGGGTGACTTTCGTTATTTGCCCAAGGTGCGCGCCAGAATCAAACAGCCGGTATTGTGCAAAGACTTTTTTGTTTCGCCTTATCAGGTTAAGTTGGCGGCCCATCAGGGCGCCGATGCCATCTTGCTGATGCTGTCGGTACTGAGCGATGAACAATATCGATTGCTGGCGAGCGAAGCCGAACAATATGCCCTCGACACCCTCACCGAAGTCTCCAACGAGCAAGAACTCAAGCGGGCGCTGGCTCTGGGCGCGCCGATTATTGGCATCAACAACCGCAACCTCAGGGATCTGAGTACAGATCTGGCGATGACAGAATACTTAGCTCCCAAGATCCCCGAGGGGACACTGATCATCAGCGAATCCGGGATCTACAGCCGTGAGGATGTACGCCGCCTCAGCCCGCTGGTCGACGGCTTTTTGGTGGGCAGCTCGCTGATGGCCGAGGCCGATTTGGATCTGGCCTGTCGCCGCCTTATCTATGGCAACAACAAGGTGTGTGGCCTGACCCGGGAGCAGGATCTGCTGGATGCGGCAAAATCCGGCGCCGTCTATGGCGGCCTTATCTTCGCCGCCAAGTCCCCCCGTTGCGTCAGCCGCGCCCACGCCGCCGAGCTGTGCCGTTACAACGCCGAGCAGCCGCGTAAACTGGCGATGGTGGGGGTTTTTGTCAATGAATCACCGGCTAAGATGGCCGAGCTGGCCAATGAACTGAAACTGAGCGCGCTGCAGCTTCATGGCAGTGAATCAAGCGAAGATATTGCCAAGCTCAAGCAGCTGCTTGAGCAAAATGGGCACCAGGCCGAGATCTGGAAGGCTGTTCCGGTCAATGTCGACGGCGGCGAGCTGCCGACCTTGCCGGAAGGCGCCGACCGCTATCTCTATGACAGTAAAAGCGGCGACAGCTTTGGTGGTACCGGCAAACATTTCGATTGGCAGCAAGGGCTTGCCCAGCGCGAGCGCGCCATGCTTGCCGGTGGCCTGAGTCCGGACAACGCCGCCTTGGCTGCCATCCAGGGCTTTTTCGGGCTGGACTTTAACTCAGGGGTGGAAAGCGCCCCCGGCATCAAAGACAGAGCAGCACTGCAGGCGGTGTTTAAGCAGCTCAAAGCCTGACAAGAACAACAGTATTCGCCTGTCAGACAGGCGCAACAAGTATCCTAAGGAAAGCAGTATGAGCGAGTTAAAACTCAACCCTTATTTCGGGGAATACGGCGGCATGTATGTGCCGCAGATTTTGATACCGGCACTGAAGCAGTTGGAAAGTGCCTTTGTCGAGGCCCAGAATGATCCCGCCTTTCAGGCCGAGTTCACCGAGCTTTTGAAAAACTATGCCGGGCGTCCCACCGCCTTGACCCTGACCCGTAACCTGTCGCCCAATGACAAGGTGAAAATCTACCTCAAGCGTGAAGATCTGCTGCACGGCGGCGCCCACAAGACCAACCAGGTGCTGGGACAGGCGCTACTGGCAAAACGTATGGGTAAAAAAGAGATCATCGCCGAAACCGGCGCCGGTCAACACGGGGTGGCCACCGCCCTGGCCTGCGCCCTGCTGGGTCTTAAGTGTAAAATCTACATGGGCGCCAAAGATGTGGAGCGCCAAAGCCCCAATGTGTTCCGCATGCGTTTGATGGGCGCCGAGGTCATTGCTGTCACCTCAGGCTCGGCCACTCTCAAAGATGCCTGCAACGAGGCGATGCGCGACTGGTCCGGCAGCTATGAAAAGGCGCACTACCTGCTGGGTACCGCCGCCGGGCCTCACCCCTTCCCCACCATAGTCAGGGAGTTCCAGCGCATGATAGGCGCCGAAACCAAGGCGCAGATCCTTGAGCGTGAAGGCCGACTGCCGGACGCCGTCATTGCCTGTGTTGGCGGCGGCTCCAACGCCATAGGTATGTTTGCCGACTTCATAGATGAAGCCTCGGTGCGCCTCATAGGCGTTGAGCCGGCCGGAAAAGGCATAGATACGCCGATGCACGGCGCGCCGCTGCGGCACGGCAAGACAGGCATCTTTTTTGGCATGAAGGCGCCCTTGATGCAGGACAGCAACGGCCAGATAGAAGAGTCTTACTCCATCTCTGCCGGGTTGGATTTCCCCTCTGTCGGCCCGCAACACGCCCACCTCAACGCCACCGGACGCGCCACCTATGAGTCGGCCACCGATGAAGAGGCGCTGGAGGCCTTCCAGTTACTGGCCCGCTGCGAAGGGATTATTCCGGCACTGGAGTCGGCCCACGCGCTGGCCTATGCTATCAGGCTGGCCAAAGAGTGCCGCGAAGAAACCATACTGGTGGTTAACCTCTCCGGCCGCGGCGATAAAGACATATTTACCGTTTCCGATATCCTGGCAGAGCGCCAGGCTGCATCTGCGCAGTCAGATAAATCACAGGAGTCACAGGCATGAGTACACGTTATCAAACCACTTTTGCCCGGCTGCAGGCCGAAGGCCGCGGCGCCTTTGTTCCCTTTGTGACACTGGGCGATCCCGGCCCTGAGCTGTCGCTGCAGATTATCGACACCCTGATTGCCCATGGCGCCGACGCCCTTGAGCTGGGCTTCCCCTTTTCCGACCCGCTGGCCGATGGCCCGGTGATCCAGGGCGCCAACTTACGGGCGCTGGCTGCCGGCACTACTCCAGCCAAGTGCTTCGAGCTTATCGCCGAGGTACGCAGCCGTTATCCCGAGTTGCCCATCGGCCTGCTGTTGTACGCCAATCTGGTGTACGCCAACGGCATCGATAACTTCTATCGCCGCGCCGCCGAGGCCGGGGTGGATTCAGTGCTGATAGCCGATGTGCCGGTTGAGGAAGCCGCACCTTTTATAGAAGCCGCCAAGGCCCATGCCATAGCGCCTATCTTTATTGCGCCACCCAATGCCGATGATGATACCCTCAAGGCGGTGAGTGAAGCCGGTGAAGGCTACACCTATCTGCTGTCCCGCGCCGGGGTAACAGGCGCCGACAATAAGGCCGGAATGCCGGTGGATGAGGTACTGGCCAAGCTCAAAGCCTTCGATGCGCCGCCTCCACTGTTGGGGTTCGGTATTGCCGAGCCGGCTCAGGTCAGCGCCGCAATTGCCGCCGGCGCCGCCGGTGCCATCTCGGGCTCTGCCGTGGTCAGGATCATTGAGCAACACCCAAATGCACCCGATATGCTACTGAGCACTCTGGCCGACTTTACCCGTGCCATGAAGGACGCCAGCTAATCTCAGCCCTCTTTAATCCTCCAGCCAGGGTATTCCCTGGCTTTTTTATGTTTGCCTTACAATGACTTTGCGCTTGTTACTTGTGTTGGCACAGGGTAACAAGATACCCTTGAATCATTCTCTATGCGGTTGCAAAGAGAAGCATGTAAAACCGAGATCCTTGTATCAAGCTAATCATCTCGGCTTCAGGGACTTTCGGCCATGTGGTAACCATTGTCTTATAAACTTTTTAAAATACTGTTTTAAAACAATATTTACCAGTAGTACCTTCGAAGAGAATCGCGACTCCAAACGCTTTGCCAGTCGTTTGAAAATCAGCACTCTGGCCGCCTCTTTCACACCAAGGAAATCGGTATGCAGATTGACCTTTTACAGCAAGTTGATGATGACCTGCAAAATGAGCTTATCGACAAGCTCAGAACCTATAATCACGAGTATATGGGCAAGGAGACCAGTCAACCTCTGGCCGCCATCGCCCGCGACTCCAAGGGGCAACTCATTGGTGGCGTGAGTGGCCGCAGCATCTATCGCCAGTTGCTGATTGAGGTGGTTTGGGTCGCGAAGGAGCATAGAGGTTCAGGTCTTGGCAGCCGCTTAATGGCTCTGTGCGAGCAAGAGGCAATCAAACGAGGGTGCCTGGCTGCGCAGCTCGACACTTTGTCGTTTCAGGCGCCGGCATTTTATGCCAAACAAGGGTTTGAAGTTGTCGGCTCGGTCAGCGGAATTCCCGGCAGTCCGGACAGGTATTTTATGTGTAAACGCTTCAATGACTGAAGGCCTGGCTACGACATGCCCCTCCCCTTCAACAAAACGTCGACTGAAGCCGGTAATATCATGCTCCTCCACCCAAATGACAGAGGACGCCATGACACTGACACAACTCAAGAAACTGTTGCAGCAATGCCCCAACGCCACTGCCGACTATCCTTTTGGTCCTGAGGCCAGAGTCTATAAGGTCATGGGTAAGATGTTTGCCCTGCTGGCCGAGCAGGAAACGCCCCCTAGGGTGACACTCAAGGCCAAACCTGCCGACGTGCAGGCACTGATCGATAGCTTTGAGGCGATAGTGCCCGGCTATTACATGAATAAGCAGCATTGGTTCACGCTAACCTTGAATGGTGAGGTCAGCGAGGATATGCTCCGTGACCTGATTGAGGCATCCTACGCCCTGGTTGTCAGTAAACTGACCAAGGCGCAACAAGCCCAGTTGCAACAGCAAAACACCTAAAAATGACTTTTCAGATTGAGGGAACAATCGAGATGCGTGCCAGCCTGCGACAAAAAGTTATCCATGTCTGCCAGCAAAAAATCGCCCAGAAGGGCGAGAACGTTGGCGTCTCCTTCTATGCCTTCTTTGCCAACAAGAATGATGATCCCGAGTTGCTCATGGAGGCCGCTAGCTGGTGGATCCAGACCCACAAACTGGATCACTTTGAGAAGGCCCGCAAAATTCTGCAAATGGTGCAAGCCGGGCAATAACCTAGGTGACAGGATCCTACCGGCATAGAAGCTTTAAACAGATCTCCCGTTCGGCACTCGATGCCATGGGTAAGCCCTTCCCTATTTTGCATCTGTCGCTTGATACCTCAAAAGGATAACTGATTGATGTCCAAGGAAGATGAGTTAAACAAAAAATATCGCGCTCTGCCCCGCGGCGCTCGTTGGCACTTAAAGCTGGATGCCGATGGACGAGCCTACTTTATTGGCAGACAGCAAACCCTGGCTACCATCTGGGGCTTTATCATGCTGGTTCCCCTGTCGGCCTCAAGTTTAATGGCTGTGGTGCTGACAGGTAAATCACAGGTATTTCATGCCATCTCGGCCTTGCTGTTGTTAACCCTGGCAATTGGCTGTTTGGGGGTAAGAAGGCGTTGGCTGTTTAACCCCAAAAGCGCTGAGATTCAAGAATACACCGGCTGGTGGCGTATAAAAGCCAAGCCCCGCAAAACCCTGCGCTACAGTCAACTCTCTATTCATATTACCCCACTGGCGCAAACGCCCAATGGGGTACAGCTGGTGCTGCTCGGACAGCGCCACACCCTGACAGATCTGGCAGAAGCGCTGGCACTGATAGGCTTTTTGCGCGGCTGCGCCGGCCCGCTTGCAGTCAATGAACTTGAAGTTTATGAAAAAGTCACTGCCTGGCCCGAGTTGAAAGCCGTGCCCTTTGACACAGCTCCAAGCGATTCGGCGCCGGAGGCCGAGAGCCAGGCCGCAACATCCCCCCATACCGAAACCAAGCCTCTGAAAGCCGCGACGCAAACTGGTCAATCCAGCAGTCAGTACCGGCCCATTTGGGAGCAACACCTGATGTGGAAACTGGCACTGCCGCTGCCGCTTTTTGCCCTGCTCGGACTGTTGATGACACGCTTAGGGAGCTGAGCCATGGCGCACTGGAACAAGTATTCCTCACAAAGGGCCGAGTTGGTGTTTGGCCGCTGGACCTGGTTAATCGGCCTGCCGCTGGCGGCGCTGACTCTGGCACAGGTGTATTTCGGGCTTAACCCTGAATTGCTGCTCGGTTGGGCCATGGGGGCAACACTCGGCTGGCACGCGTTGTTCTGTCGCCATAAAATCTTGATAGACAAAAATACCTGTGTGCTGGAGCACAGCATTCGCAGTATCTACCCCATAGGGCAACTCAAGGTGCCACTGGCCGAAATCAGCGGATTTTGCCTCTGCCCCCACTTCGGCGAGCCCAGATACTGGGACTTGATCTTGATGCTCAAGGATGGTCAGAGAGTGACGTTGCTGAGACGTAAGGGCAAGGCCGCCATGCAGGAGCTGGGTAAAGAACTGGCCGATGTCAGCGGCCTGGCCTATGACGAAGAGTTCAAAGACTGAATCCATAACCGTCTATGCCGGCATAACGGCGATAAAACCATCAGATACCAAGCCATTGATAAAGTAACCGCTTGAGAAATCCGTAGCGCTCCAGTAAGTTGGGCCAAGTTTCATTGCTTGGTGCCGTTACCGAGCTTTAAGGAGTCGAGATGCAATCTGCACTGGTAAGCAGCGAGTGGTTGGCCGCTCATCTTTCTGATCCCAAGTTGGTCATTTTGGATGCCAGCATGGACAAGGTGATAGGCCGCGAGCCGATAGTCTACGATGAGCCCTGCTTTATTGCCGGTGCCCGGCGGCTGGATCTGGAGCGGGAGTGCACAGATCTGCAGTCCAGCGAGTTACACGCCCTGCCGAGTCAGGCCCAATTTACCGAGCTGGTGCAGCGGCTCGGCATCGAAGATGACAGTACTGTCGTCATCTATGACAACCAGGGTATCTACTCATCGCCCCGGGGCTGGTGGTGTTTCAAAGTCATGGGCTTTGAGCAGGTGTTTGTTCTCGATGGCGGTCTGCCCAAATGGCTCAAAGAGCAACGCCCCTGTACCGACAAGCCAGCGACCGAGTTTCCGCTCGGTAACGCCTGTGGGCAATATCAAGCGGAAAAGGTCTGTAACGCCCCCCAGGTATTGGATACCCTGGCAGGCAAGCAGGCCATGATACTGGATGCCAGGGCCAGTTCACGCTTTCTCGGCCAGAGTCCCGAACCCAGAGAAGGCGTGCGCAGCGGCCATATTCCCGGCGCCGTGAATCTGCCGTTTGCCGAAGTGCTGGAGGGCGACAGCCTGAAACCTCAGCCGGCACTGGAGCAGATTTTTCTGCATCTGGGGGCCATGGACGCCAGACGCAGCGGCAAGCCTTTGATCTTCAGTTGCGGCTCAGGGATCACCGCCTGTATTTTAATCCTGGCGGCCTATCAGGTACGCCTCGATGCCCTGATACTCTACGATGGCTCCTGGGCCGACTGGGGCAGCAAGGCCCATCTGCCGCTGGCAACAAGTTAAGACCAAAGCCGTTATAAACCAAAGCGGTTAAATATCAGGGCGGTTAAAAATCAGGGCTGTTAAAAACCAACTCTCGCTTTCAGCCCAACTGAAGGCGAGCAGCAAACGGTTCTCTAGCTTCACCTTCCCCCTCAATCTCAAGCCTGCTTCCCCAAGCAGGCTTGTTAACATTGTCCCGCCCATCAGCTTCCCCCTCCCAAAGAGAGCCAAGGCTGCTTATGCTTGTCTAAAGAAAAGCCTTAAGCCCTTTCCTTAAGGCGCGCCCGGCCAGCAAGGGCCAATACGGCTATGCCTATGTGCTCAACAGCTCGGTCAATGAAGTCGTGTGTCACGGGGTTCCGTCGGAGCAGCAGTTGCTGAAGGCCAGCGATATTGTCAATCTGGATATTACCCTCGAAAAAGATGGTTTTATTGCCGACTCCAGCAAGATGTACCTGATGCCACAGGCATCGCCTTTGGCCAAACGCCTGGAACTGCGAGCCGGTATGTGTTTTACCATAGAGCCGATGATCAACCAGGGCGGCGCCAAAATAAAGACCAAGAAAGATGGCTGGACAGTAGTGACCCGGGATAAAAAACTCTCGGCCCAGTGGGAGCACACCATACTGGTGACAGATACCGGCTATGAAGTGCTGACCCTCAGAGATGAAGAGCGCTGAACCACAGCGCTCATCCCAAACGCTTGCGGAACCTCAATGAAGCGAGCAACACGCCTCCCAGGGTGAACGCCCCCAGCCAAAAGGCATCTTTAGCCAACATCAGAATATCGGCCTCACGCAGGACTATGGCGCGCACCATACGTATAAAGTGCGTCGCCGGCAGCGCTTCGGCAATCCACTGCGCCGCAATTGGCATAGCTTCGTAAGGAAACATAAACCCTGACAACAGAATAGAGGGCAGCAGGATAAATACCGTCAGCTGCATCGCCTGCAATTGGGTCTTGGCAATGGTGCTGATCACCAGGCCCAGGCTGAGGCTGGCAAAGATAAACAGCAAAGAGGCCAGCAACAAGCTGTCCAGACCGCCGCGCACAGGCACACCGAACAGGAAGTGGCCCACGCTGAGGATAATACTCACCTGAATAAGCCCCACCAGCACATAGGGGATGATTTTCCCCACCATCAGCTCCATGGGTTTGACCGGAGTGGTGATCAAAAACTCCATATTGCCCTGCTCTCTTTCCCTGACAATGGCGGCAGAGGTGAACATGATCATTGTCATGGTCAAAATCACCGCCAGCAAGCCGGGCACTATGTTAACCACAGTGCGCTGCTCCGGGTTGAAATACTGCACCACCTCAAAGCTTGGCACCCGGCTTTGGCTGCTGAAACCGGCCACTTCATCCAGCGGCATGCTTCTCAGGCTACGAATCGCGGCGGCGATAACCGTATCCGAGCCATCCACCAGCCACTGGGCCACGGGCCGGGTAAGCTGGCTGTCGCTTTGACGACGGTCGAAGGCTGGATGATTCACCAGACGGGCATTGAGATCCGCCGGCAAATAGAGCACGGCGCGCACTTCTCCCGAGGTGATGGCCGCCTCGGCCTGTTCGATAGAGGCGTATTTTGCCTTGAAGTCCACCACTTGGGTGGCCTTTACCGCCTGCACCAAGGCCCGACTGTAGCTGCTGGCGGACATATCCACCAAGCCGGCGGGCAGATGCCTGGCATCGGTATTGATGGCGTAGCCAAACAGCAGCAGCTGCACCAGAGGGATCATCACTATCATGCCGAAGGTCATCCTATCCCGCGACAACTGCCTGAGCTCCTTGAGCATGATTGCCAATATCCTAGCCCACATGTCGACCTCCGGTGCAGGATACAAACACATCTTCGAGACTGGGGCGCGCCATGGCGAGCTTGCGCCCATCACAATAGGGGCTGAGAAAGGCGATGGGATCTGTGGCATCACGCCGCACCAACACCCTGAGCCGGGTGCCTACCTGAGCGGCAGAAACAACCTCAGGTAAGGCCACCAGCTGCTGTTTGAGCGCCCTTAGCTGCTCACCGCTCACTTCCACCACGCTGGCGCCCATCTGCTGCATCAATTCGGCCGGGGAGCCATCGGCCCGCTTGGCGCCACGCTCAAGGATGGCCAATGCATGGCAGCGCTCTGCTTCGTCCATGTAGTGGGTTGACACCAAAATAGTGGTCCCGGCGGCGCAGAGATCGAACAGCCGCTCCCAAAACTCGCGGCGGTTTTCCGGATCGACCGCCGAGGTGGGTTCATCGAGAAACAACAGCTCGGGGGAGTGCAGTGTGGCGCAGGCCAGTGCCAGACGCTGCTTCTGACCACCACTCATGGAGCCGGCCAACTGAGACTCCCTGCCCTCCAAGCTATATAGATGCAGTAGCTCTTCAATGCGCGCCTTGCCGCGGCGGCCGAACAGGCCATAAATACTGGCAACAAATCTGAGGTTCTCCAGCACAGACAGATTATCGTAGAGAGAGAACTTCTGGGTCATATAACCTATACGTTGCTTGAGCCTCTCTTCGTTACCGGCAAGCGCCTCTCCCAATACGGTCACCTCACCGGCATCCGGCAACAACAGGCCGGTAAGCAGCCGAATCGCAGTGGACTTGCCGCAACCGTTGGGGCCGAGAAAGCCGTAAATACTGCCACGGGGAATGGCAAGACTGAGATTATCCACCGCGGTCAACTCACCAAAGCGCCGGGTCAGCCCATGAGCTTCAATAGCTAGGGGAGCTTCAATGGCCAGGGAAGAATCAATGGACAAGGTGGCTTGAATGGCCGAAGAAGCACCGGCATCAGCTGACTGAGTCATGGCAGTCGTACCTCCAGCGCCAGCCCTGAGGGCAGAGACTCGGCGCCCTCGACATCGATATCCGTCAGATACATCAATCTGGCACGATCGCGCTCATTAAGGGCATAAAACGGGGTAAATGCCGGTTGGGAACGGATATTTCTGACGGTGCCTTTGAGCGGCTGTTCCACCCCATCGACCCAGACCTCCAGCTTGTCGCCGCGGGAAAGCTTACTGATGGCCGTTTGCGGCAAATAGACTCTGGCATAGGGTTTATCCAGTGCCAAAAGCGCGACAAGTTGAGTGCCCTGAGCCACTCGATCGCCCCTCTTCCAGGGCAATATGTCCACCTCTGATGCCTGCGGCGCCCTGAGACTGAGGTCGTCCAAGGCTTTCTCCTCGGCCTTGAGCGCCGCCGCTGCGGCTGCCACTCTGGCTTCGGCCTGGGCCAGTTGTTCGCTGCGGGTACCGTTTTCCAGTTGCAGCCATTGTTCATTGGCCTGCTCGACCAAGGCCTTGGTGTGATCCCGCTCGGCGATGGCCGCATCCAGCTCCGCCTGCCCCACCACTTTGGCGGCAAACAGCTCGCTGGTGCGCTGATATCTGAGTCTGGCTTCGGTCGCGGCTGCCGTTGCCGCCTCTATGGCGGCTCTGGCCGCCCGCCGCTCTTCTACCCTGGCGCCTTGTTGCAGCTCATCGAACCTGGCGCCGGCCTCAGCCAATTCGGCGCGGCGCTGTGCCACTCTGGCTGCCGCGCTGCGGCTGTCCAATTGCAGCAACAACTGCCCCGCCTCGACCTTGTCACCCTCGGCTACATGGATATCGGCTATCTGCTCGGCAACGGGGGCTGAAAGCTGGATACGATCCCGCTCCAGAGTGCCCATGGCGCGGCTTTCGCCGCTGTCGCCGCAAGCTTGCAACAGCAATAGTGTCGCTGTCAGTATCAGGGATATCTTGTTCATTGGGGTTCCTCACTGCCTGGGTTGGCGGCAATATCCTGGCGCAATAAGCCTTGATGCAGGACTTTGGCATTGTGCTCTGCCAGCTGTTTGAGCCAGGTTTCGTTCAATTCGACGCCGAAGTCCCGCATCAGATGGGCCGGGGCGATCAGCGGAAACACCATCAGGCTGACAAAACTCAGCCGCGCCAAGGTAGGGTCCAGGTTGGGATTGAGGCCTTGATCTTGCCCAAGCTGGCGGATCCACAGCCTCGAGCGGCTGAGCATATCACTGAACACGCTGGCAAGGGCATCGAAGGCTTCACTGCCTTCTCTGTGATTCAATACCTGGATGATAAGCCCGGGCAAGGCCGGGTTGGCAGCCATGGCGCGGTAATAGACCTGCATCAACTCAAATGGCCCGCCAAAACCTGGCTCAGGCCTTTTCTTGCTCGGATCAAGACTCATCTTGCTCCGCTCAGAACCTTTGTTGCTCGGCTCAGGGCTATTGTTACCAAGCTCAGGGCTGTTATTGCCGGGCTCAGGGCTGTTTGCAGAGCCCTCACTGGCAGATTGATGACTTTGCGCGGCATTGTAATGTTTGAAGGCTTCCAGCACAGGAGCGATGGTGTCTCTGACCATGGCCTCAAACAGGCCTGCCTTGGAGCCGAAGTAATAACGGATCATCGCCGCATCCACTCCCGCCTTGCGCGCCAGCTCTCGGGTGGAAACCCGCTCATACCCCTTCAGGGTAAAGCAACTGCGCGCGGCTTCTATCAAAGCATCCCTGGCCCCTGAATGGCCTTTAGGACGACCGGCTGTGGCTTTCATCCCCTGCTCCCCCCAAATTCCTCTTGTGATGAATATACTCAGTTTAGTGCTTATATGGCAGTGAGTTAATTCTCCATTCGTGCCTATGTTGGGGAATTTAGTCGGCCCCATTCAGAGGCAATTGAGCAAGCTTGCTCCACCGTATTCGACTCCCGTCCTTTACCTCTCCGCCGACGGAGCCAATGGGAATTCCATCACTCTTGAGCAAATCGCTCTCAACTCAGTCGCTCTCAACTCAGCCCCCCAATGTTGTAAATGCCGTCTTTGTCCGACCAATTTGTGGTTATGGGTACAGGCTTCTAATCAGACCAGTTACATCTTTACACAAATCAATTGAGAATCATTTGCATCTGTATTTGAGTACATGCTAATTTGTCGCCGCTGTCGTTGAGAAACGGATGACAGCAAAAAAGGAATGGCCCAGGGAAAGGCCGAAGTAGTTCCTTATCCCTGGGTGACTTGTCATTGATGACTGACCTCATGTCAGTCGCAAAGGAGGCAAAAGTGACACACCCCAGCATGGAGCCTGAACAGGCGAGCAATGACCCGAGCTATGATGCCGCCGGCCACCTGCCGTTCGCTCCCCACACTGAACTCTTTGGTATCGCACCCGAATACCACTACTCCCGCTTGATGCAACTGGGCATGGATACCTTGAAACACCGCCTTGAACGGCTGGATGGCCCCAGCAGTGGCATTCGCCCCGAAGAGCTGCAAAGCGCATTTTCCGATATCAATCTTGACCGCCCCCTCGGGGACATGAAGCAAGTTCTGGCCGAACTGGACAAGCTCTATCTCAGCCACGCCATCTACTTCCAACACCCTGATTATCTGGCCCACCTCAACTGCCCTGTAATGCTCACATCCTTGTTGGCCGAGCAGTTGAGTTCTGCCATCAATACTGCGGTGGAAACCTGGGATCAGAGCGCCGGCGGGACTCTGATTGAACAGAAGGTTATCGACTGGGCCTGCGAGCGCGTGGGATATCAAGGATTTGCCGACGGTGTCTTCACTACCGGCGGCACCCAGTCCAACCTGATGGCGCTGCTGCTTGCCAGAGAGTTGGTCGGCAGCCTTGAGCCGGGTCATAGAGGCAATGTTCTGGCCGGCCTGGCTGCCAATGCCCGCCGCTACCGCATTCTCTGCTCTGAATTCAGCCATTTCAGCATCCAAAAAGCGGCCGCACTTTTAGGGTTGGGACACGAGGCGGTGGTGAGTGTCGGCTGTGATACCAATCGGCGCATGGATCCCAAGGCGCTGGCGGGTAAACTCAGGCAGCTCAAAGCGGCAGGACTGCTCCCCATCGCCGTGGTCGCTACCGCTGGGACCACTGACTTTGGCGCCATAGATCCCATAGCGCCCATAGCTGCCCTTTGCCGCGAGTTCGGCTGTTATCTGCATGTGGATGCGGCCTACGGCGGCGCCTTGTTGCTGTCACGCACTCAGCGCCAACGCCTCGAAGGCATAGAGTTGGCCGACTCTGTCAGCCTGGATTTCCATAAGTCCTTCTTCCAGCCCGTGTGCTGCTCGGCGCTGTTGGTCAAGGACAAAGGCGTGCTCGGTTACCTCACCTACCATGCCGATTACCTCAACCCTGAGTCCCAGGCCCAGGCCGGAGTGCCGGATCTGGTCAACAAGAGCCTGCAAACCACCCGCAGGTTTGATGCCCTCAAGCTGTGGCTGAGCCTGAGAGCCGCCGGGCCGGATGCCATAGGCGAAATGTTCGACACCCTGATTGCCACCACAGCCGAGCTTTATAAAAGCTTTAGCCGTTTCCCCGAGTTGCAGACGGCGCAGCGCCCGTCGCTGACCACCCTGGTGTTTCGCTTCAACGACCCGGCACTCGGCAGCGCCGAACTGGATGAATGCAATCGCCATATCCGCACCCGTCTGGCCCGCGAAGGCCGCGCCATGATTGCAGCGACCAAGGTGGCCGGCAGCCAATATCTCAAGTTTACCCTGCTCAACCCTCACACCCGACTCGAGGATATCGAAGCCGTATTGACCGACATCTGCAAAATCGGTCGCGAGCAGGCCCGTCACTACAAGACCAGCGCGCTTTGCAGCGCCTGAGGAGGAACTGATGCAAACCAAAATTTACGATATCCTGGGTATAGGCATCGGCCCCTTTAACCTGAGCCTGGCGGCCCTGGCCGAGCCGCTTTACGGTCTTGAGTGTCTGTTTGTCGATGCCGGTGCCGGTTTCGACTGGCATCCCGGCATGTTGCTGGAATCGTCCAGATTGCAGACCCCTGTCATGTCGGATCTGGTGACCATGGCCGATCCCACCAGCCGCTACAGCTATTTGAACTTCGCCAAACAAACCGGCCGACTCTACAGCTTCTATATCCGCGAAAGCTTCTTCCTGCCGCGGCAGGAATATAATCGCTACTGCCAATGGGTCTGCGCCGAGCTGAGTAACCTTAAATTCAATTTCAAGGTCACCCGGGTCAGTTTCGATGCCGAAACCGACACCTATCTGGTCAAGGGGCAGGACAGAGTCAGTGGCCAAGAGCAGAGCCTGCGTGCCCGTCACCTGGTGCTGGGAACCGGTACCCAGCCCTGGATGCCCCACTTCTGCCCCGGCGCCGACAAGCGAGTACTGCACTCGGCCAACTATCTGCACCGTAAACAGGCGCTGCAGAGCCAAAATGACATCACCATAGTCGGCAGTGGCCAAAGCGCGGCAGAGATCTTCGAAGATCTGCTGCTGGATATCGACAAATACGGTTATCGCCTGCGCTGGCTCACCCGCTCGCCAAGATTCTTCCCGCTTGAGTACACCAAGCTGACTCTGGAGATGACCTCGCCGGAATATATCGACTATTTCCACGCCCTGCCCGAGGCACAGCGCCGCGAACTTATCGGCTCACAGAAGAGCCTCTATAAGGGGATCAACGCCGATCTGATCAACAGCATCTATGATCTGCTTTACCAAAAACGCCTGCACTGTGACTTTGATGTACAGCTGCTGACCAACACGGCACTGCAAAGCGTTCACAGCGACGGACAGCAACTGCTGCTGGGTTGCAGACATACAGAACTTGAGCAGGAGTTTGAGCTGACCAGTTCGGCACTGGTGATGGCCACCGGCTACTGCTACCGATTGCCGGACTTTCTCGAGCCGCTCCACTCGCAGCTGCTGTTCGATCAAAAGGGCGAACCCGATGTCCAGCGTCATTATCACATAGACAAGGCCGGACGAATTTTCGTTCAGAACCTGGGGCTGCACACCCACGGGCTGTGTTCGCCGGATCTGGGAATGGGCTGCTATCGCAACGCCACCATATTGCGGCAGATCCTGGGCACAGCACCTTACGAGATAGAGCAGCAAATTGCCTTCCAAAGCTTTGGTATTCCCAAGCAAGACGCCAGTGCGCCCAAACGCCGGCACAGCAGCAATCAAGCGTTGCAGCGGGAGGCCAGCTGATGGCCTCTCAAACAGTAGTTAATCCGGCTGCCTTCACGGCCGGCTTTAGCGCCAGATACGGCTTTGCGCAGGGCAAGCGCCTCAAGGTCAACGACTTTGATTTTTGTGCCTATCGGGAAAGCGAACACTTTGACACCCTGAGCGACTGGCTCGGCCGCGACTATGCCGCCTTCTGGGGCATGCAATCCTTAACGCCCACCGAGCGCCGCGTTGAGCTCGCCCCCACTGCAGATAAGTTTGGCCTGATGGCCTATCGCGACGCAGAGCCTGTGCTCTATACCGAGCTGTACGATCCCCGCTTTGATGAAGTGGGCCAACACTTTGACTGCCAGCACGGCGATTGCGGCATGCATTTGCTGCTGGCTCCTCCCACTAAGCCGCAGCGCGGTTTCAGCCGCCAGGCCATCACGGCTGTGATGTCTCTGATACTGCAGCATCTGGGCTTTGCCCGCCTGGTGGTAGAGCCGGATATCAACAACCAAAAGATTCACCCGCTGAACCGTGCGGTAGGCATCTGCTACAGCCACGCCATTCAACTCGAAAACAAACAAGCCATGCTGGGTTTTTGCACCCTGCCTGGGTTCAGTGCCGCACTGGCAACAGGAGCCACACAATGACAACATCCATTATCGAACAGACCCGCCTCAGCCATCTGACGCCCGCCATTTGGAACCAGGCAAGCCGCCATCTGCTGGCGAAAATTCTCAGTGAATTCAGTCATGAAAAGCTAATAGCGCCAGAGCTGTTGTTGCCAGCAGAAGCTGAGCAAGAGGCCTGTTGGCAGCTCAAGCTGGATACCCGGGATGGTCAGCTCTGCTACCGCTTCAGCGGCCGTCGTTATCAGCTGGATCACCTGCAGATAGCGCCGGATTCCATCGAGTGTTTCAAAGATGGCGAGCAGCAACAGCCGGACGCCATGCTGCTTATCATCGCCCTCAAGGAGAGACTCGGCATAAGCGATGCACTGCTGCCCACTTATCTTGAAGAGATCACCAGCACCCTCTACAGCAAGGCCTTCAAACTCCTGTGGCAGGCAAAGCCGGTGCAGGAGCTGGTGGATTGCGACTATCAGCAGATAGAAGCGGCCATGACCGAAGGCCATCCAGTATTTGTCGCCAACAACGGTCGCATAGGTTTTGATGTCGATGACTGGCGGGCCTTTACGCCGGAGAGCGGCCA
Source organism: Shewanella carassii (assembly GCF_019670705.1). Classification (NCBI taxonomy): domain Bacteria; kingdom Pseudomonadati; phylum Pseudomonadota; class Gammaproteobacteria; order Alteromonadales; family Shewanellaceae; genus Shewanella; species Shewanella carassii. Next base: position 1,802,346 of record NZ_AP024618.1, on the reverse strand, counting down.
ACCGTTGCAACTCGAGTGGCTGGCGGTCAGCAGTGAACATACCAGCCTGGCGCTGATAGCAGGGCTCGACTATCGCCAACTGCTGCAAGATGAGTTGGGCGATGCCTTGCTGCTCAGATTTGAGCAGAAGATCCGGCAACAGGGCAAAAACCCGGACGATTACTTTCTGATGCCCGTTCATCCATGGCAGTGGCGCGAAAAGATCAGCCGCATATTCGCCGCCGATCTGGCCCGCGATCGCCTCATTCACCTGGGACAAGGCCGTGATGAATATCAGGTGCAGCAATCCATCCGCACCTTCTTCAACCTGAGCCAACCCAAGCGTTGTTACGTGAAGACGGCGCTGTCGATTCTCAACATGGGCTTTATGCGGGGTTTATCGCCCTACTACATGAGCCGCACCCCGGAGATCAACGCCTTTGTCGCCGAGCTTATCGACAGCGACCCTTTCTTTGCCAAGCAAAGATTTGTGCTGCTTAGGGAGATCGCCGCCATCGGCTATCACCACAAATACTATGAGCAGGCGCTGGAGAAAGACACCCCCTACAAGAAGATGCTCTCGGCACTGTGGCGTGAAAGCCCTTATGCTCTCAGCTTCCAGGGCGAGCCTTTAGTAAAACCCGGCCAGCAACTGATGACCCTGGCGGCGCTGCTGCACCAGGACAATCAGCAGCAGAGCCTGCTGGCGGCGCTTATCGAGGCTTCCCCCCTGAGCGCCCACGACTGGATGAGCCGGCTGCTGGATCTCTACCTTACCCCCTTGCTGCACGCCTTCTTTGCCTACGATCTGGTGTTTATGCCCCATGGCGAGAACCTTATTCTGGTGCTGGATGACAAGGTGCCTGTCACCATATTGATGAAGGACATAGGCGAAGAAGTCGCAATTCTCAACGGCAGTGCGCCGCTGCCGGGACGGGTGGCGCAACTGGCGGTCTCGCTCGAAGAGGAGATGAAGCTCAACTACATACTGCTGGATATTTTCGACTGCATCTTCCGCTTTATGGCGCCGCTGCTCGATAGCCACACCAGCCTGAGTGAACAGGGATTCTGGAGCCTGGTGGCCGGAAAGGTACGTGATTATCAGGCTTCCCACCCCCTGTTTGCCGATAAGTATCGCCGCTACGATCTGTTCCAGCCGACCTTTGTCCGCACCTGCCTGAACCGGATCCAACTCAATAACAACCAGCAGATGATAGATCTCGAAGACAGGGAAAAGAACCTGCGCTTTGCCGGCGATATTGACAATCCACTGCACCCCTTTGCCGCCAGCCACAGCTTTGGCGTGGCACCCACCCAGGCCGAGCGTCTTGCAGACCCGGCCTTATAACCCTTCCAGGAAGTAATAGGAAAATGGATATTAATATGCAAACCCTTAATGGCTTCAGGCCGACCCCCATCGCCCTTCTCTGTTCTGTGCTATTAAGCGCCCCGGCGTTCGCCGCCGACAAGAGTGAGGCCCAGAAGAAAGAGATGGAAGTACTGACAGTGGTCGGCGCCAAGAGTCGCCCCATGAGCTACAAGGCGAGCGACATGAGCACGGCCACCGGCATGAAACTCTCGTTTCTCGAAACGCCGCAGTCTGTTACAGCCGTCACCGCCAAGGCCATTGAAGATCAGCAGCTCAACTCTGTCGTCGATGTTATGACCAGTGTCGCCGGGATCAACGCCCGCCCCTCGGACAACGACAGATACTCCATCAGCGCCCGCGGGATCTCGGTCAGCAGCATTCTCTATGATGGTGTGGCAACCACCTATGACACCCGCTTCAACTATGGCGACAACCTGATGGACAGCGCCCTTTACGAGCGCATCGAAGTAGTGCGCGGCGCCACCGGCTTGATGCTGGGTGCCGGTAGCCCTTCCGCCGCCATCAATTTGGTGCGAAAACGGCCCACTGCCGAGTTTCAAGGCAGCGTCAGCCTGAGCAGCGGCTCCTGGGACATGCTGCGCGGCGTGGTCGATCTCTCCGGTGGCCTCAATCAGGATGCCAGCATCCGTGGCCGAGTGGTGCTGGCCTATCAGGACAGGGAAAACTGGCAACACAGATATGAACAGCAGCGGCAAACCCTGTATGGCATCCTGGAGGCGGATCTGGGAGCCAATACCCTGCTGACCCTGGGCAGTGACTTCCAGCATACCAGGCCGGAAGGCACCATGTCCGGCGGCTTGCCGCTGTTTGACAGTGACGGCAACCGCACCAATTACGACCGCCATGTATCCACCGCCCCCAGTTGGGCCTCCGCCAAGACAGATGCGCTCAACAGCTTTGTGACTCTGGAGCATCATTTCAGTTCAGACTGGACCCTTAAAGGCAGCTATATCTATGGCGACAACAGCCTGGAGTTTGATGTGCTCTGGCCCATGAAAAATCCGGATCCCGTCACCAATGAGGGCATGGTCCCCGGCTCTTTGGCCTTTATCGACGGCAGCCGCACTCAGCACACCTTTGATCTCAAGCTGTCCGGCAACTTCAACGCCTTTGGCCGCAACCATCAACTGGTAGCCGGTGCCAATCAACAAAAACAGGATTTTGCCAACCCCTACTATGGCGCACTCGGCGCCAGGCCACCTTTGGGAGACTTCCGCCAACCCGGCTTTGATTACCCAAAGCCGCAATGGAGCGATAAGGTGCTCTACGGCTCCTGGGGTGAAACCAAGCAACAATCTGTCTATGTCGCTTCCCAACTTGAGCTGACCGATGCCCTGTCCATGGTACTCGGTGGCCGCCTGGATAACTGGGAGACTGATCAGGATAACTTTGGTGCCAAACACGACTATAAGGTCGATGGTGAGTTCACCGGCTACCTGGGACTGACCTATGCCCTGAGCGACGAATATGCCCTGTATGCCAACTACACGGACATTTTTACTCCGCAAAATAAGGTTCAGGCCGATGGCCGTTACCTGGACCCCATCAAGGGCAGCAACTATGAGGCCGGGATCAAGGCCAGCCTGTTCGATGAGGCGCTGGACTTGTCACTGGCCGCCTTTGAGATCCGTCAGGACAATGTTGGTGAGCGAACCGGCGAAAACCTGCCCAACAGCACTAATCCTATTTATCTCAGTGTCGACGGCACCAAGACCCGGGGTTTCGAGTTTGAGGTCAACGGCTCCATCAATGACAACTGGGATCTTTACCTAGGCTACACCCAGTTTGATACCGAAAATCCCGAAGGCCAAAAGATCAACACCACCAACCCGGAGCGGCAACTCAAGTTCTTTACCACTTATGAGTTCGATGGCTGGCTTCACGGATTGCAGCTGGGCGCCGGGGTCAACTGGCAGAGCCGCATCTATAGCCAAGTCTCAAAACCGGACGGAAAAAAGGTTGAAGTGGAACAAGGCAGCTACGCGCTGGTGAAGTTAATGGCGAGATACAAGTTCAATGAACAGTTGAGCCTGAGAGCCAATCTGGATAACGCCCTCGACAAGAACTATTACAGTCAGCTCGGCTTCTATGACCAATTCCAGTATGGCGCGCCGCGTAACTTCAGCGTCACCCTGGACTACCGTTTCTGAGCCGCGTTATGCCGTGAAATTATCCATCATAAGGAGCGCCCCGCACTGCGGGGCGAATAACAAATATGTTGTGTGAAGCAAGGCGCCTGTTGGCGCTTATCGTGTTTCTGAGCCTGGGGCTGGCGGGCTGTTATGCCCCTCCGCAAACCAAAGCCCAAACACCGCCGCAAGACGGTTATCCGGTTTGCATTACCACGGCCCACGGGACCAGCTGCATCGAGTCGCCGCCCAAGCGCGTGGTGACCCTGGGAGCGGGGGCCGAAGACTGGACGCTATCCTTAGGGGTTGTCCCCATCGCCATTGAACCCCATTACTGGGGCGGCGATGCGGAGGGTTATCTGCCCTGGTTTCGCCAGGCATTGGAAGCGCAAGAGCTGCCGCTGCCCGCCGTCATCAGCAGTTACCCCGAACTGGATGTGGAGCGATTATTGGCCCTGAAACCGGATCTTATTCTGGCGCCCCAGTCCGGTATCACCCGCGAAAGCTTTTTACAGCTGAGCGCTCTGGCTCCCGTCATCGCCTATCCGGACAAACCCTGGCTGACACCGGTTAAGCAGCAGGTGGAACTGATAGCCAAGGCGCTCGGCAAAGAAGCGCAGGCCAAAGCCCTTTTGAAACAGCAACGGGCCTATATCGCCCGAGTCGCCGCCGAAAACCCTGAGTTCAATGGTGTGCGCCTGGCCTATATCAATGCCGCCAGTCGAGTTGGCAATCTCTCGGTTTATGTCACAGGCGATCCCAGAGTGGATCTGCTGTTGGCGCTGGGGTTTGTATTGCCGCCACAACTTTCCGGGCTCAATGCCAGCCGAGGCCACTTCGCCGCCCACATAGGACTGGAGCGCACCGACATGCTGGACGATGCCGAGCTGCTGCTCAGCTGGTACAGCTCGGACAAGGCCAGAGCCGAGGTGGAAGCCATGGCGGTTATCCGTCGTCTGCCCGCCATGCGCCGCGGTCGGTATCTGGCAATAACCGACCCGGCGCTGGTGATGGCCAGCTCCTACGGCTCGCTGCTAAGCGTTAAATGGGCTATCCCCAAGCTGGTGCCGCAACTGCAACAAACCCTGGCAGGGCAACAAGAAAAAACTCGCCAATACCGGCATCAAGACACACAGCCAGACGCAGATACAGGCGCGCCATCGAATAAAAATGGGAGGCCGGGATGACACACCCAAAAATCTTTCTGCAACATGGAGCTACCCAGTGCCCGAGTCGTCTTGGACGTAACGCGGTAACCCTGCTTGGGCTGCTGACGATACTGGCGCTGCTGGTATTGGCCAACCTGCTCTTTGGCGCCCGCACGCTACCGCTGACTATGCTGGGCAAGCTCTGGCAACCGGCCGCAGACGATCATCTGTCGCTGGTGTTACAGGCAAGGCTGCCAAGATTGCTGTGCGGCATGTTGGCCGGCATGGCATTGGCAATGGCCGGTTGCGTGATCCAGGCGCTGTGCCGCAACCCCTTGGCGGATCCCGGTCTGCTCGGCGTCAATGCCGGCGCCAGCGCCTCTCTGGTCACTCTGGGGCTATGGAGCGCAACAGCGGGTTTGAGTCTCTTCTGGCAGGCCTTGCCCGGGGCGCTGCTGGCCAGCGCCTTGGTGTATATGATGTCCAGGGCGCAGCAATCCCAGGGGCAATCCGCTGCGGTCAGGCTGATCCTGGCCGGCGCCGCCATCAGCGCCGTGCTCGGGGCCTATGTCCAGGCCAGAGTGCTGCTGAACCCGCAGCTGTTTGATGGTTTCAGGTATTGGATGGCGGGCTCCCTGTCCGGGCTGGGCTGGCCGGAGTTTCATGCGCTCTGGCCTTATCTGCTGCCCGCCGCAGCACTCTTGTGGCTGCTGGCGCCGGCGCTGAATCTGATGCTGCTGGACAATCATACCGCCAAGGCGCTCGGTGCCTCCCAGGGCTGGCAGGGACTGCTCGCCTGGCTGGGTGCCACCTTGTTGTGCGCCGCAGCCACCGCCATTGTCGGCCCGCTGGCCTTTGTCGGCTTGGCCAGTACCCATCTGGCCAGGCGTTATCTGACGCTCAATTTCCGCCTGCTATTACCGGGAGCCGCTTTGATAGGCGGTGCCATGGTATTACTGGCAGATCTGTTGGCGCGGGTATTGATGCCGCCGGCCGAACTGCTGACCGGCATCATGGTCGCCTTGCTGGGCGCGCCGTTTCTGTACCTGATGGCCCGTGGGCAAAACCTGAAGGAGGCGTCATGAAACCAACCCGTTTTCCCATCTGGCAATGGGGCCAGATAACCTTAAGAGCCCCCTCATCCGGCGCCATAAGGGCCGCCTTGCTGGCCATGCTCCTGCTTATCGCTGCACTGCTACTTAGCCTGATGCTGGGACATCAGGGCCTGGCGCCGGTGAGCCTTGCCAAGGCCCTGTTTGCCGAAGCTTCCGACTATGAAAACTGGCTTTTGTGGCAATCACGCCTGCCAAGGGCACTGTGCGCCCTCGGCGCAGGCATGGCGCTGGGGCTCTCCGGCGCCGTGTTTCAAAGCCTGAGCCGTAACCCGCTGGGGAGCCCGGATATTCTCGGGGTCAATGCCGGCGCCAGTGCCGGCGCCGTCCTCTGGTTATTATGGCTGCCGGAACTGCCATTGCTGCCAGGCGCCCTCTTGGGCACTGGGGTTGTGCTCATGCTGTTTTTCGCAGGACTCGGACGCCAATGGCAGTTTTCCCGCAATCTGGTGCTGATGGGCATTGCCATCAACGCCTTTGCCATCGCCCTGGTGCAATTTGTGCTGACACTGGTGCAAAGAGAGCAAGCGCAGCAGATGCTGGGGTATCTGTCCGGCAGTCTGGCACACCGCACCTGGGGTGATGTGCTGCTGATAACCTCAGTACTACTGCTGGCGTTGCCCGCTCTGTTGCTGCTCTCCCGCCGTCTGTCACTGCTGAGCTTGGGCCAGGAACTGGCTCAGGCGCTTGGTAACCCGGTGCGCCAAAGCCAAACACTGGCGCTGCTGTTTGCCACCTTGCTGGCGCTGGGCGCCGTACTCTGCGCCGGCCCTGTAGCCTTCGTCGCCTTGGTGGCGCCACATCTGGCCCGCTTTGGCAATCGTCAACTGGCACTGCTGCGCTCGGCGCTGATAGGCGCGCTGTTGCTGCTAGGGGCCGACACCCTCACCTTATTGCTGCCGGGCAACCAAAGGCTGCCGGTGGGCGTATTGACCGCCCTCATCGGCGGCGTCTATCTGGCGCTGTTGTTGAGCCGCGAAATCCGGGGACAACCGCAACTGGCCAAGGGACTGAAAGGAGAAAGATCATGACCCAATACCCTGACTATGACATTGCCCTCTGTGGGCATGAGCTTTATCTCGAGTACGGCCAGCGGCCCATCATAAGCGCCATGAACCTGGCCATCCCCAAGAGTAAGCTGACGGTGATCCTTGGCCCCAATGGTTGTGGCAAGTCGACCCTGCTCAAGTGTTTGAGCCAGGTACTGCCGCCCACACGCGGCCAGGTCATCTTGGGTCACACCCCCTTGGCGCAGTTGAGCAACAAGGCCAGAGCCAGGGAGTTGGCACTACTGGTGCAAAAGCCTGAATTGCCGGAAGGAATAGATGTGCAGGAGCTGGTCAGTCGCGGCCGCTACCCTCATCAGAGCCTGTGGCACCAATGGTCAGAGCAAGATGAGCTGGCGGTTGCCCAAGCCCTGGCTGCCACAGGGTTAACCACACTGGCACAAAGGCCTGTGGCCGAGCTCTCGGGCGGCCAGCAACAGCGTGTCTGGCTGGCGATGGTGCTGGCGCAGCAAACCGACTTGCTGCTGCTCGATGAACCCACCTCGTTTCTCGATATCCGCGCCCAGCTGGCAGTACTCGACTTTTGCCGGGCGTTGGTGGATCAGGGCCGCACCTTGGTATTGGTGCTACACGACATCAACCAGGCTCTGCGCTACGGCGATCACTTGCTGTTGATGCGTGATGGCAAGTTGATTGCCGGCGGCGCGCCTGAGTCACTGTTGACCGAGGCCCTGCTGGAACAGGTGTTCGATATCAATGCCAACATAATCACAGATCCCGAGGCCAACTGCCCGATGATTATCCCCAGACCCAGAGTAAACCCCAGAGCTGCCGGGCGCCATGGCGGAGAGGATTCGACCAACACTGCCACCGGGGGACTGCCGTCATGGGAATGAGTATTGCCAGCGAGCTCAACCAACTATTGGCACAAAAAGCCGCCTTCTATGGCGAACACTTCAAAGCCATAGAGAGTCTGGAGCAGTTACCCCAAGAAGCCATCAGCTTGAACTCAGTCTTGAGCCAGACACATTACCCGGCGCTGCTGCAGCAATTTGCCCTGAGTTATCAAACCAAGGTGTCCACGACTTGTGCCAGAAAGCCCGAGATCGACGCCCGGGCACTGCACTCCATGTGGAGTCAGTGGTTTTTCGGCCTGCAACTGCCCCCCCTGCTGCTGTGGTTATTTGCCAGTCAGCCCGGCAGCGCACTTAACCGCGCCATAACATCAGCAGCTTGCAGTGACAACTGGTACCTTGAACCTTTTGATAACGGCCGGGCAGAAACTTTTTATCTGCTGCTTGATGCGGATGTCAGCCATCCGGCTCCCGCCGGGCAACTTGCCAGTTGGGAAAGCTTACTAGAGCGGTTGCTCATTCCGATTGTCGAGCGCCTGGCAGAGCTGGGGCCAGTGCCATCAAAGCTGCACTTCGGCCATCAAGCCTATATTGTGCATTGGTATCTGGGTGAGTTGTCACTGCCCGTCAGTTGGCGGAAGCAATTGATAAGAGAGATGTTCGAGCAAGCTGAGCTGCAGCCACGTACCTATGTTGCACCTATTGTCCATCCATTTTGGCGTAAGCTAAGGCTCAAGCAGCAGCAAAGCCCGCGTATCGCCTGTTGCCTGCGACACAAGCTTCCCTGCACCCAAATGTGCGCCGATTGCCCGCTGGATAAAGATGGTCGCAAAGGCAAAGGGCAAAAGGCCTGCGGCTAGTCCTTTGACGGGGCCAACCCTTGGATAATCTGTTGCAAAATAGAATATCCCGCCTTCAAGACGGATCAGGAGAGCAAAAAAAGCGGCAACCCCAAGGTTGCCGCTTTTTCAAGATTTGAGTTGCCTGGCTCAGGCTTAATCCAAAAATGCTTCTTCGTCTTTCTCTACCGGAAGTGACTCAATCACTTCATCCTGCAGCTGATAGTAAGCATCTTGGTACTCATGAATTTCCATAACAACTCCAGTCTATTCTGTAGGGTACAGGGCGCATCTATTTTTGGGTTCCCACTCTTTGGAAGTTGAGATCCCGCTGACACTTTATGCCCGATTCCGGCTTTTTCGGAGCCTTAGGTGTTCCCCCAAGGCGGCGCCAGTATAACAGGGAGTCACCACGAGTTACAGAAAACTTTCACTTTCGTCACCAATAATGGGTTAAATCGCTTTATATTGCTCAAATTTGAGCCAAAACAGTAATACGGAGTGAAAGACTTTCAACTTGATATACCCCGGAGTTCTGAAGCGACATTTTTTAAACAGAATGATTCTAACAACCCGTACGGTAACTGCTATTGCTTAGAGAAGGCCTCCCGGCCCGTAAATCAGTAAGAGGACGACGCCATGAATCATATTGTCGACTTTGAAGCACGAACTCTCGCCACCCTGCTGGCCAGTGGCGATATATTGGGAATGCGCATGTTTATGGAAAGGATGCAGATGCCCTTGGATGTCCAGGACAGGCTACTGCATCAGGCATCCGGCTTGAGCAGTTTTGATGCCGAAGGCATAGCCGCCCTATTGGAAGAAGGCGGCCAATCCCTGATCTCTGAACGCCTCGGTTATTGAGTGTTAGAGTCCGGTTCTCCCTCATAGCGATACAGCAACACCTTCAATGCCCTGTCAGGATCCCGGTCTGCAAAGGCCGGCGGGTTATCTAGCTGCTTAACAAACTCAAGCTCTGGCGCCGCTTCACTGACCTGGCTCTGTAAAAAAGCCCTGTCCAGCTCAGGCGCATTGAGACAGAGCAACAACTCGGCCCCCGGGTTCAAAAGTTGTGGCAGATGTCGCAGCAATCGCAGATAGTCTTTGGTTGCCACAAAGCTGCCCTTTTGGTTGCTGGGCGGATCGACAATCAGCAAGTCATAGGGCCCGAGTTTTTTGAGTTTGCCCCAAGACTTGAAGATATCATGCCCCAGAAAGCGGGCGCCGGCAGTAAGGCCATTGAGCAAATGGTTTTGCTTGCCGATGGCCAGCGCCCCTTTACTCATATCCATATTGACCACTTCATCGGCGCCGCCCTTAAGGGCTGCCACCGAGAACGCACAGGTATAGGCAAACAAATTCAGTACTTTCCGCTGAGCACTATTGGCCATCACCCACTCGCGGCCGTTTCGCATGTCCAGGAACAAACCATGATTCTGACCGCGCAGCAGATGCAACTGATAACGGCAGCCAAGCTCGCTGGCCAGATGTGGCTCGGGGATCTCGCCGGCAATGAGCTCGGTGCGGGTTTGCCCGGCGGCGCGGTATTGATAGACCAGATTCAGTGCCAACCCCAAGGCTTGCCAGCGCAATTGCAGACGCTCGGTAACCCGCGCCAGCTCTTCCGGCGTCAGGGGTTTAAAGGCGGTCAGCAACACCACAGGTTCAAACCAATCCAGGCATAAGTGCTCGCTGCCTGGATAACGGCCACCGCGGCCATGAAACAAACGGCCACACTCATCGCCTGGAGTCAGGTCGGTGATGGCTTCCAAAAATAACTGCATGAAATCCTCAACTTCTTATTTCTGCCTTTATTCGGCATCGGCTGCCGCTTCTTTATCGGCACTTTCCCGCACGGCAATACTGGCCTCGTCCGAGAGCAAAATTGCCAACCAGTTGCCGCTCTGGCTCGATTCCAGGGCGATCTTGACTATCATGGTGAGCGGCACGGACAGCAACATGCCGACCGAGCCCAAGAGCCAGCCCCAGAAGATCAACGACAGGAAAACCACCAGAGTAGATAATCCGAGACCACGTCCCATAAATCTGGGCTCTACCAGATTGCCCATCACCATGTTGGTCGCCAGATACAGGACGGCAACCCCACCGGCACCCGCGGTGCCCAACTGCACAAAGGCCAGCAGTACGGCCGGAATGGCGGCGATGATAGAGCCGATATTGGGAATATAGTTAAACAAAAAGGCCACTACGCCCCAGAGCAACGCATAATCCACCCCCATCAGTGCCAGACCGACACCGACAATAATACCGGTTGCCAGGCTCACCAGGGTCTTGATCACCATATATTGGTTCACCGATTGCAAGAAACGCTCAATCTGGGATAAGCGCATCTCAGGGTCATCCAGCGCCAGATGTACCTTACGCGGCCAAGATTGTGCCTCAAACAACATAAAGACTATGGTCAACACTATCAGAAATAGGTTGGCCATCACATTTCCGACACCGGAGAGCGTATTAGTGGTCAAAGACAAGGCCATGCCGGGATCCAGATAGGCCAGCACCTTGTCTTTGGAGATGTGGATATTCAGCTCCTTGAGCTTGTCCAATATCCAGGCAAATTGTTCCACCAGCTGCGCGCGATATTGCGGCAGTTGCTGGGAAAACTCGTTGATGGAACTGCCCACCACAGAGGCCAGCCAGAGCCCAAGCAACAAAATAATCGCCACCAACACAAATACAGCCAGGGCGCGGGGCACGCGATAACGGCTCAAGGCATTGATGGCCGGGCTGCAAATAACCGCAATAAAGGCTGACAACACAAAAGGCACCACTATGGCGCTGGCGGCCTTAATTCCCGCCAGCACTATGACCAAGCAGGCCATGACAGCAAATCCTTTTAGCGCCATGGACGGGCGATAGGCTGATGACATAATTGAAATTCCTTGTTGATCTCTGTCACAATCAGCCGTTACATCAACAACGATAAGTAGTGACATGATGAAACCCGAACTAGCTATTATACGCATTAAAAACCTGCGCCTGCGCACTTTTATCGGTATCAAGGAAGAGGAGATCAACAATCGTCAGGATGTGATCATCAATGTTTGCATTCATTACTGTGCCGACAAGGCGCGCAGGAGTGATGATATGGAGCACGCGCTCAATTATCGCACCATTACCAAGGCGATCATTAACCTGGTGGAAGACAACCGTTTCTCCCTGCTGGAGCACCTCACAGGTAAAGTACTGGAAATTGCCAGCGAACATGAATGGGTAGAGTACGCCAGCGTTGAAATCGACAAGCCTCACGCCCTGAGGTATGCCGACTCGGTTTCACTGCAGCTGAGCTACCGTAAACCGGCGTAAGCCAGTCTATACTCTGGAGAAACATTCAATAATTCAGGGAGAAGGCATGAATATTCTGCTCACAGGTGCAACCGGGTTTGTCGGTTCAGAACTGGCGCAGCGGCTGGCAAAACGCCATAGGCTGACTATTTTGAGCCGCAACCCCGCGGCGGCCGAGCAAAAGCTGGCGCTGGCACAGACTCGTTACATAGACTCACTGCAAACACCCGGACTGCTTGAGGAGATAGATGCCATCATCAACCTCGCCGGTGAACCCATAGTTGCCAAACGCTGGAGTGATGAGCAGAAACAGCGGATCTGCCACAGCCGCTGGGACATCACAGAGCAGTTGGCTAGGCTTGTCCGCAACAGCCAAAAGAAACCCCAAGTTTTTCTCAGCGCCTCGGCGGTGGGTTTTTACGGCCGTCAGGGGCCGGAGCCCATAGACGAAAACGCCACGCCCCATGATGAGTTCAGCCACAGGGTCTGTGCCCAATGGGAGCAAAAAGCCCTGGCGGTTGCCGATCTCACTCGGGTCTGTATCTTTCGCATCGGCATAGTACTTGGCAAAGATGGCGGCGCCTTGGCCAAGATGCTGCCGGCCTTCAAACTGGGCCTTGGTGGCCCGATTGGCCATGGTCGTCAGGGAATGAGTTGGATCATGCGCGAAGACTTGCTGCGCCTTATTGAATTTCTGCTGGAAAATGAAGCCTGCCGCGGCATATACAATGCCACCGCGCCGCAGCCGGTCAGCAATCGCGACTTCAGCAAGGCTCTCGGCAAAGCGCTGCACCGCCCCGCTTGTCTGCCAGCCCCCGCATTGGCACTGCAACTGGCAATGGGTGAGATGTCGACCCTACTGACCGAAGGCCAGTTTGTATTACCGGTTCATGCCCAGGCCGATGGTTTCGAATTCAACTACCCGGAAATCAACCACGCGATGAAGAACTTATTCGATTAGCACTGACAAGGACTAAGGTCAACGTATCCTCAACCTTTGAATTCACCAACAAAAACGCCCGCTGCTGCGGGCGTTTTTCATCTTAAGCGGTTAAAAACTCAGGCTGGTGCTGGCCTTTTGTTTATCATTGTCGGTCACTGTCAGTGTTACTTCATTGGCACGGCCGCCAATACGCATGGCAACCGGGCCGTTGAATCTACGCCCATCGTTGAAGCGCCACTGCTGCTTTTTGATATAACCGTCAGGATCATAGCTCTCTGAGATAAACACCTGCAGCAGCCAGAGATCCAGATGGCGGATAACCGCCACAGGCTCGGTCGGCTCAGGGGCTATCTCAACGGTCACCTCACGGCTGACACTGTGCTGGGCACCTTTGTCGTCAGTCACGGTCAGAGTGATGAGGTAGACACCGCTTTGCTGGTATTCATGGCTCACCTGCTCGCCAAAGGCTTGAGTACCGTCACCCAGATCCCACTCCTGGCTCACCAACTCACCGTCGCTATCACTCGAAGTGCTAGAGAGCGCCACCGCGGCACCATTTTGCTGCACTGAGAACTCGGCAACCGGTGCCTGATTGGCCGCGGCAAAGTCCAGGGCGATGATAACAGGGTCGTGATCCGATGAACGGAAGGCATCGTTGCTGTAGAAACTTTGCAGTTGCTCCTGCGTCTTGAACTCAGTGTTATAGTCCAGCACCCTGGGTTCATCGGTATTGATATGCCACTCGGTCACATCACGAACATTGGCCAGCATGGCTTCATTGGCCAGAGCATGATCTAGCTGTCCCGACTCACCGGAGAACACATAGGAGTATGCTGAAGGCTTACCAAGCTCGCCAAACAGTTCGGCGTAACCGGCATTGGCCAGGGTTGTCAGTGGGTCTTCCTTGGCGTAGGCGTTGAGATCCCCTATCACCAGCACCTTGTCATGCTGATATTCTGCCTGCAGGAACTGGCCTATCGCCATGGCTGCACGGGTTCGGGTCAGATTACAGTTACCCTGGCCGTCGTTCATGTCGGGATCGCCCAGCGCATTACAATCACTGCCCTTGGACTTGAGGTGGTTGACCGCCACCACAAAGCTATCCTCACTGTCGTTGACGCTAAACTTCTGGGTCAGCATGGGACGGTTCTTGCCATCGTTGAACAGCACCTGACCATTGTCATCCAGCGCCGAATTACTGCTGTCCAGAATCGCCGCCACCCCTTCCGGGGTGACTCTGTCCTGACGATACAAAATACCGACGCTTATCTCATCGTTGCCAATGCGATTAACCTGTGGCGCCAGATAGCGATAGCTGTCAGTGCCAATGGCGTCGTTGAGACCGCGGGCCAGATCGGCAATTGCCGAGTTACTGCCGAAACCATCGTTCTCGATTTCCATCAAACCGAAGACATCGGCGTTAATGGTTTTCATCGCGGCGATTATCTTGGCTCGTTGGCGCTCAAACTCATCTTGAGTATCGGCGCCACGGGACGTGGGGAAACCACCGCCCTGGCCATCGCCGTTGAAATAGTTGAGCACGTTGAAACTGGCAACTGTCAAGGCATCGAGACGATTCAACTCAGGCTCGGATGCTCTGGGATTGGCGGCAACAAAGTTGACGGTATCGACTGGCATCAAACGATAAATGCCAAAGCCGTAATGCATCACCGCGGTGAGGTTTGTAACAGTATCACCGACTCTGAGCGGGTTAGCGGCGCTCAGCCCTGGGGCCGGATAAATAACAGGATCCGGGTTTTGTGCCGTCAGGCCATCGTCAAGCACTATGGAATCCAGGGCATTGGCTGCCGTGACCGCCAAGGCATCGGCGCCGGGATTGGCTACCTGAGTTCCGATAAAGTGACGGCTTGAACCCAACAACACCTCACCATAACGGCCAAGGTTGTAGACTTCGTTTACTGTAAGATGCTGCTCAAAGCTGACCAACATGCCTTCGAAGGCTTCAAGTGCACTGCTGTCATTGACCGGCAGGCTCACTCTGGCTGCACTCGGCAGAGGTTGTGATGTGGTACACAAGGCCTTGGCACTGACATTGGTCAGTTCGGTCAAGCCTTGATATTCAGTGACCTGAGCCCGCACCCGAATTCGGTCGCCCGCCTGATAACCACTAGCGCTATTGCCTGTGTACAGGAACACACCTTCCGAGGTCAAAGGATCGGCATCCGCTTCGGCATCGGCCATCTGCAGGAACAATCCCTTGAGACCCGCTTCCTGGTTACTGGTGACTATTGCTTCCACTTCCAGGGTTTCACCGGCCAATGGACTGGCCTCGCCGCTACCCTGCAATACATGAATGGGTGTAGCCGCATCGCCGCAAACCAAGGCGCCATTACCGGGATCTGTCGGTTCACCCGGCTCACCGGCATTACCGCCAAAAGCCCCCAGGTCGTCGATATTATCAATGGCGAAACCATCCCAACCACTGAGGTCGACCGTATCGAAGGGGTCGAGATCCGCACTCAAGTTGTCCAGCTTACGCCTTATGGTATTGTTTTGAGTGGAAACATCACCGCTGCCCCACTCGGAGCCGGGATCCACCCCAACCTGGCCCAGGCTGTCGACCACCTCACCATTACGGCTCAGCACCAGGGCATCATCACCGTTGAAGAAACTGGCGCTGCTGGTTTGCTGCGCCAATGCCAGGATTGCAGCGTCGGCATCATTGTCGGTCAATACATGAGTGCCACTGGCGGCCAGCATGCCGCTCAGGGCAATGCTGCTGCCTGCGCTGCTACTGCCATTGAAGAAGATATCCAGCTGATACTGGCTGAGATCGACAGCTTGGCTGCCAGCGTTAAAGAGTTCGATGGCCTTATTATTGCCTGAACCTTCAACGTATTCGGAAATGATCACTTGCTCACTCGCCTGAGCCTGGACAGCAATACTGCCCACGGCCAGGGCAAGCAGACTTGCCTTGGTTAACATATTGACCCCTGAAATATATCCTGATTATAGTGATTTTCTTATTTATCAATAAGTAATGTTATTTCCACATCTCCGCATCCGGAGAAGCAGCCACTATAAAGGCTATAAGTTACAACAAGGTTGCAATATGTAAAATATTTATCAAACTTTAGTGCTAGTTAATTAGTCTTATCAATGAGTTAGCTTGGAGGGAAACGTAAAAAAACCTAAGTCACTCTAGTGGTCTAATGAACACGGCCTTACCACTCTTAGGTTCAAAGCGGTTTAAGTTGGCCGTCACGCAGGCCCACTAACATCAGCTCCCCGTCAGTGCCCAATCTCAGCTCGCCATAACGTCCCTGACTGAAATGCTCCGCCTGGCCCTCTTCAAAGAAAAAAGCCTGGCTCGCCAATTGCACTTCTCCTTGACGGACTTTAAACGGCAAGCGTCTTTGCTGCTGCAACAAAGGAGCCTCTGGGTCACTCTCCAACGCCACAAAAGCGGCGCGCTGCTGCTCATCGAGACTCACTCTGAGCCAGCCCTGCATATTGTCCTGAAACTGCCCTTTTGCACGCAGCTCATTGGCCAATTGCCGGGCCAACTCATAGTCGAGTTGCATATAATCCCCCTGCATCAGCGAGCGGGGATCAACAGGTGCCAGCTCAAGTAAGATGGGTTCACCGTGCTGCCAGAGCTGCTCTTTCTGCCACACGGAAATGTTGATGATTAGCAAACAAAGCAGCCCCCACACGAGGCACAACCCCATGATTTTGGGCGTCAATTTGGGTTTCATGACTGCTCCCCCCCATTCTGCGCCGCCAGCCACTCAGGCCTGTCGCTCAAAGGTTTCAGCGCAAACCAGAGCAGTAGCAGGCTCACGCCAAGCAGCATCAGCAACAAGGATTTTTCCAACAAGGTTTGCTGCAACGAGTAATAGTAATAACCGCAGTAAACCGGCATAGCCAGTACCCCGAGCCAGAGCAGCAAGCGCTCGGCCAGCACAAAGCCGAAAACCGCCACCAATGCGCCGGCGATAAGCCCGGGGATCCACCAAAACCAAACCAAGGCCGACAGCAGTCCCAGTAGCAACAGCATCTGTGAACGCCCATCCAATTGACGCCGAATTGCGTTCATTCGACTGCCGAAAAGACGCCAGAGTTGCCACAGCAGCAAAGCTTCAAGTAACCATTGCGCGCCCTGCAACATAGCGGGGCTCACGCCGGGATCCTTTAACTCCCAGACACCTTCCAGCCAAACCAATTGCGGCGTCTGACAAAAGAGCAGCGCCAAGGTCATGGCCATGGCAAGGGAGCGCCAGCGAAGCGGCGCCTTACCCCAGTCGGCCTCATGGCGCCAAAGCAGCACAAAGCCCAGTAGCAGTGCCGGCGTCACCAAGGGTAATAATGCCAGAGTCTGCAACAGCGCAATCAAGGCCAATAATGCCAGCAGCGCGCAACTGGACCGGGTCAAATAAGGTGGCAGCAGATACCAGTGAAGCGAGGCCGCCAGAGCCAGCATCAACCACCAGCGCCAGGAAGCCACTTCAAACAGCAGCTCATCAAAGGCGATGCCATAGAGCACCAAGGCGGCCACGGCAAAGCTCAAGGCAAACTGAGAGATAAACAGTCCACTTTGACCTCGGCTCAAACCAAAGGCCACTGCAGATGCCGCCAGCGCCAGGCTCAGCAGCAACCCAGGCTGAAT
Source organism: Shewanella carassii (assembly GCF_019670705.1). NCBI lineage: Bacteria > Pseudomonadati > Pseudomonadota > Gammaproteobacteria > Alteromonadales > Shewanellaceae > Shewanella > Shewanella carassii. Next base: position 1,785,009 of record NZ_AP024618.1, on the reverse strand, counting down.
ATCGTCCAACAATAACGCCAGGCTGGTGCCGATGAAACCCAGCAAACAGATCCCGGCTAACCAGCCAAACAGGATAAGCATCGCCTTGAGATACCAGGGATTTTGCAACTCTGGTGTCTCTTGTGCCACATCCCCCGAGACAATACCTGCCTGCTGCAGCCGTTGCCAGAAAAGGCTGCCCGCATTAGGGACGATGTGCTCATCCTCCCCGGGCTCTGTGTTGGCTGTCGCATCTTTATGTTTTTGGGTCTGTTGCTCCGGTGCCGCGGCCAGATAGTCAGCCTGCAAACGCTTTAGCAGCAAGGCGGCGACAGAGGCACTGAGCAGCACACAAAGCGTCATCAGGGCAAACAACAGTACCACGGCATCACCGTCAAACACTTCAGACAGCAAGCGCAGCAACCAGAGATCAAACAGCGCTGCCGTGCTGAAAAGCCCGAGCGCCATGCCGTAGAGTTTACGCCTTGTGTGATAGCCTCGTATCAGCGCTGCGGCAACCACCCCGTAGAGCACCACAGCAATAAACTGCTGTGCGCTCAAGGAGTCGAACAGCGTCCAACAACTCGCCAACAACAAAAAGCCCCAACCGAGCAGCCCGCTTGTTACCTCGCTGAGGGGGATGCCGTGCTTGTCTGTAAGCGCAAAACGAAGCAGGCATTGATGCAGCAGCCAATTAAGCGCAAACAGTGACCAAGGGATGGCGAGCCTGTCATCCCCCAGCAAGCTAAACAGGTCTGCAAACGGCAATGAGGTTATCTGCAGCAACAAGCACAGGGCCAGGTTCAACAGCAAGATAAGCAGCAGATAACCGGCTTCCAGTTTCAGAAATACCACCCAGGGCAGAATAAGCAGTGCCCACACGGCAAACAACTGCCAGTTGTCGGCCCCTTGCTGATAGCTCTGGCCGATAAAGGCCAGCAAGACGCCGACAAACACACAGGCCACAAACAGGAGCCAGGGCAAAGCGCCTTGTGCCTTGTCGGCGAAGGGGGGCTTTAACCATCGGCTCAATGCAAAGGCCAGCAACAAACAGCCCAGCAAGCCGGTTTCCAATAACGCCAACTTGCCCATGCGCGGCAAAGCGGCCCAGTTGTAGGCAAAAAAGCAGATAAGCGCCGAAGCAAAACAGAGTGCAGCGCTACCCAGCAGCAGAGGGTTAAAAAAGCTCAGGCTCTGCTTGGCCCCGGCTGATGGCAGCAATCCCAAGGCGTTGCGCCACGCAGCCCCCGAGACAAGATGTTGCGAATGCCATAGATAAAGTTGCTGCTTGGCCTGGGCTCTGTGTTGTTGCAAAGCATCCATGAAATGACCTGCCCACTTTCCTTGAAAGAATTAGGTTCCTATATTTAATCACAAGATCAAACAGATCAGCAGAGTTGGAGGTAGGGTTTGTGTGTCGGACGTTTCCATGCCGGGAAGATATCAAGAAGAGCCCCTGTTTGGCAGTGGCTGTTGGCTTGCCTATTTCAGGCTTGTCTGTTGCTGCCCACGCAAGTGCAGGCAGCCACTGAGACGCCCGAGTTTCGGGACTCAAGGCCCCTTATCCTGGTGGGCGGTTATGATTTTCCGCCCTATATCCGGCTGCACAATCAGCATCCACCTTCCGGCTTGAGTATCATGCTGCTCGATGCGATTGCCGCCAGACACCCCGAATATCGATTTCTGTTTGTTCCCACCAGCATACACAACAGATACGCCGCCTTCAGTCGTGGCCGTTTCCAGATGATGTTGTTTGAAAACCCACAGTGGGGCTGGAGCAAACTCAACCCACAGCCACACTTCATCCCACTGCCATTTGAAGACAGTGAGATCTATATCGCCAAGGCAGAGAAAAATCGCGACGAGCAGTTTTTTAACCAATTGAACAATAAGCAGATGTTACTGGTGGAAGGTTATCATTACCCCGGGCTCTGGCAGGAGCTCGGAGGCCCACCTAAAAGAGTGCGTTATGTCAGCAGTAATCATGAGGTATTGCAGGGGATCCTCAAAGGGCGGGCAGATATCGCCCCCTTAACCCGTTCCATGCTGGAGCGCTACCTGGCCAAGTATCCCAATAAACGCCGGCAATTGATGATATCCAACCTCCGAGGGCAGCATTATGACCACCATATTCTGCTCGCGGGCGATGCCGCCATCAAAGAGACCGAACTGATAGCCACTCTGGAAGCGTTACGAGCCGAAGGCGTGCTGCAAAAGTTGTCACGTCAGTTCAGCCTGCCCTTGCGAGCGCCGTCCATGGCGCCAAAACCTCTGACAGCGAAGAAAGCAACCTCTGTCAGTCCCGTTGCAAGGCAATAATGGGATCCAGTTTGGCCGCCTTCTGCGCAGGATAGAGGCCGAAGCCGACCCCGATACTCATACAAACCCCGAGCGCCAGCAGTATCGCAAAGGGAGACCAAGCCACAGGCCAACCGGCCGCAGTTGATATAAGCAGCGCCAGTCCCAGCCCCACGACTATGCCAAACAGACCGCCGGTAGCGGAAATAGCGATACTTTCAATCAAAAACTGCCGGGCGATATCCTTGCGCCGGGCCCCCAGCGCCCGCAGCAAACCTATCTCGGCGGTACGCTCCAAAATGGTGGCCAGCATAATGTTCATAATGCCAATTCCGCCCACCAGAAGCGAGATCCCGGCGACACAGGCCATGACGATATTGAAGATCTGTTGGGTCTTCTGATGTTGAGCCAAAAGGTCGGCCGGCACCACTATGTCATAGTCCTTCTCACCGCCATGACGGCGCTGCAACAGATGATTCAGGCTCTTGGCCGCCAGCGAAGGCTCAACCTCTTCCCTGAGCGACAGCTTGATCATATCCAGCTCATCTTCAAGCGCCTTGAACTGCATCTTTTTCAGGGCGCTCGACAGTGGAATGAACACCTGATTGCGCTCGCCCCCAAGCTTGACGCCCTGGATTTTAGACTTACCGCGATTGGCATCGGCCAAGATACCCACCACGGTAAACCATTGATGATTAATCTTGATGTGCTTGCCAAGGGCGTTGCCCTTGGGAAACAGGCTGCGAGCCGCCTCTGGCCCCAACACGGCGACCTGGCGGTAGTAGACCTCATCCTGCTCGGTAAAAATCTGCCCTTCATTGAGCTTGAGCGACGTCAACCCAAAATAGCTGGGAGTCACCCCCATCACACTGGCATCGCTACGCCCTTCGGCGGAAAACAGACTGAAGACTTTTACTTCCTTGGCGGCGCCCCAATCCTGAATAAAAGGCAAGGTATCCCTGGCACTGTCGATATCACGCAGGCTCAGACCGACACTGTGTTCACGAATCGATTTCAGCGCCTCGCCGTCATTGCTGCGACTGTTGACCACCAGATTGCGAACCCCCATGGATTCAATCATCTTCAAGGCTTCACGCTCGGCACCTTCACCGACGCTGAGCATGGCTATAACGGCGCCGACACCGAATATCATCCCCAGCAACGTCAAGGCGGTACGCAGCTTATGGTGGCGCATCTCATCGAACGCCTGGACAAATCCTTGCCATAGCCCCATTAACGAACTCATAGCTGACTCCTCTTGGGTGGAGTTGTCAGGGCTATCACATCACCGGGATTGAGCCCGGCGGTAATTTCGGTGCGGTTAAGGGATCTATGCCCCGGAGTCACATCCCGGCGTACAAAGCCGCCGCCCTGCTTAAGATACACCCAGTAGCGGCCGTCTTTTTGAAACAGGGCCTGATTGGGCACAGTCAATACATCATTGAGATCCAGCACTTGTACCTTGGCGTTCACTTGCCTTCCCGGCTGCATAATGGCCGGCAGAGTTTGATCCAGGCTGATGGTGAACTGGAAGTAGTTCACCGGGCTATCTCTGTCTTTGGGCTTGGCCAGCGCATCGACCTGGGTCACTGTGCCGCTAAAAGGCCTCTCAGGATAGGCATCCAGAGTCACTGTGGCCTGCTTGCCGATGGCGAGCCCCACAGCTTCCGATTCAAGCACATAGACTCTTGCCTGCATCACGGAAGTATCCGGCAATATACCTATGGGGAATCCGGACCAGATCATGTCCCCCACCACGGGAAAGGCGCCATCCCAGCCTGCCTGATAGACAAACAACCCGTCGTGCGGCGCGATAATCTCCATCTGTGACAGATTGCCCTGATACCTGTCCATCTTGGCCTGATGGCCTTTCTGTTTCAGCTTGATAAGCGCCTGCTCGGCATCGGCCTGCGCCTGGTGCTGAGTGCTGCCCCACTGGAAATAGTCCAGCTTGGCATCCAAATATTCCTTGTTGCGCATCTGATCTATGATGTCGATTTTGGTGTAGACCCGCTCATCTTCACTGAAAAAACGCTCGGCCAACTGCCGCTCACTACCTGTGACCTTGCCGCCTAGGGTCAAGCTCTGGCTCAAGGTGAGATCTTTCTCTGTCTGGATCTTGGCATCCTGCGCCAAGCGCTCAAAGTCGTAGGCTTCCATCTGCAAGCGAAACGACTCCCTAGTATCATCGAGCCTGGCCACCACATCACCGGCCTTGACCTGGGTAAAGTTGTTCTGGATCCAGGCCAGGGACTGAGGCCCACGTAACCCCGTGGGCACCACAACGGGAGTGGACTGCGCCGCTTCCAACTCACCACTGGCGGGGATATTGACCTGAAACTCGCCGCGACTGACTGTCATGGTGAGCACACCATCATTACTGCTCGGTTGGCAGCCACTCAAGGCCAAGGCTATCAAGGCCTGCATTATCAAGGCAAAGGTGATTAGCGAATGATTCTTCATGGCAGCAATACCTCATCGCCCACTTGCAAGCCGGTGAGTATTTCAACCTGATCGCCCCCCATGGCACCGACCCGCACCGACTGTTTGCGAGCCCCCAAGAGCCCGTCCAGCAGCACATAAGGATGACCGGCCTCATAATGCACCGCATCCTGAGCCACCAGAGTCCGCTGGCTGTCATCGGCAATTTCTATGCTGATCTTGGCGGTCATTCCCGGGCGCATCAGCTCGGTATCCGGCTCGTCTATGCTGGCAACCGCATCGAACACCACCAGAGGTACCTCCTGGCTTTTATTACGAAAAACTGCACCCAACTCTTTGATTTTTCCAGTAAATACTTTATCAGGATTGGCATCCAGACGGATCTTGAGTTGCTGGCCCAGTTTGACTCTACGGGCTTCTACCTCAGGGATCGCCATATTGACCTGCATGCTGTCGAGATCCGGGATAGACAACACCACATCACCGGCAAACACAGATTGGCCCTCCTTGAGCTTGTTGCCCTGAGGATCGTTGCCATAGACCACCATACCGGCACGGGGCGCCACCAAGGTCATCGAGGCGATACCCTTTTTCAGCGCCGCCACTTCGGCGGCGAACTTCTGCCTGTCTCCGTCGAGCATGGCTTCCCGTTGCCGGGCGCTCTGGGCCTCCAGCACCAGTTGCTGCTGCACCAGAGTCACCTTGTCACGGGCGATCACCGCGTCACGCTGGTACTTTTCTTTATCCAGTGCCGCCACTGTGTCATCAGAGAGGGCAAACTTACGTTCGGCCTTGTCCAACTCCATTTTGGCTTCAGCCAGTTGCAACTTGAGCTCTTCCATCTTCTTGGCATTACGCAGCTTGGAAGTCTGCAAGTCCTGCACTGTAGCCTCAAGCTCAGCCGATTTGACCGACAGCCTTTGGGTCAGTTCAGAGGTATCCAGCTGAGCCACCATCTCGCCACTTTCCACCTCGCTGCCTTCCGGCGCCAGCTGCTTGACCTGGTATTGCCAGATGCGGCGCATCACAGGCGGCATTAAAGACACGGTATCGGCCGCCACCAGCTCGCCGGTGACTTCTATTTTTTGACTCAAGGGCCCCTGCACTACCTGAGTGCTCACCCCATCACTGCAGGCGCTCAGCGCAAGCAGTGCCAGCCAGGCCAAACTAAAGCGCTTCATGTTTGCCTCCGGTTTCCACCAGTACACTCATGCCGGGGATCATGGCGATATCCTCAGGTGCCTTGAAACGGATCCCCACTTCGAACCAGTTACTGCGGCCCCAGGCAGGTAGATTGATGGCCTGGCGACCGATACTGGCAATTTGTCCGGGAAAGGCGCGCTCAATTTCCGCATCCAGACGCATGGTCACGGCTTGCCCGGGTTTCAGGCGATCCACGTCCACCTCATTGACCCAGGCGATCACCTCCAGATCCTCCATGGCAGGTACTGTGGCGATTTGTCGCCCCACTTGCACCGTATCCCCCACCTCGAATTTTTTATTGCTCCAAGGCTCACGCCCAAGCAGCAAGGGGCCGGCCATTTCGGCTTTCAGCTCCAGGCTGTCCAAGTCCTTGAAGGCCTGCGCCAGTTCGAGCGCCGCCTTTTCCTTGTCAATCTTTAGCTGTGCCAGGGTCGCCTTCTCGGTATCCAAGGCTTCGGCCAGAGCCTGCTTGGCCTTGGTTACCTCGGCATTTAGCTGCAGCAGCTTGAACTGATTGTCGGCGTACTCCTTGGCAGCGATAAAATCTGCTGGTACGGCCGCTACCAGTTGCGCCTTTTCCTGCTCCAGTAACTGCTTTTTCAGCTCGAACCTGGCTTGCAATACCTTGGATTTGAGCTCTATGGACTGGCTCTGCTCCTGCGCCGACACCCTGAGCATGCTGGCTTCCAACTGTTCTATCTGGTTGGCCACCTGACTCTTGTCAAACACCACCACCACTTGCCCGGGGGACACCAAAGAGCCCTCGGGTAACATCCACTGAATTTGATAGCGCCAGGCATCACCGGCCTTGGGGACGCTGAAAGTCTGCGACTTAGAGGAACTGACTTTACCTGTCAGTAGCAGCTGCGCGGCGGGCGGCGACTTGGCATCCGCTCTCTTGTCCGTTAAAGGCTCTAATGGAGAAGCTATCGAAGATGGTGATCCGGCTGCTACCGGTATCGCGATTTCTGAAACAGCCAAGCTTGAAAAAGTCAGGCCAGAGACCGCCAGGCTCAACAGTAAAAGAGAATCAGGCCGCATTAGCCCTCCTGTCACTCTGCAGGCAACCATCACGCATGCGGATAACCCGCTGGGCGTAAGCGGCGACTTCCTCTTCGTGAGTCACCAAAATGATGGTTTGCCCTGCGGCATGGAGCTCGGTAAACAGCGCCATGATCTCAAGCGAAGTCTTGCTATCCAGCGCCCCGGTGGGCTCATCGGCCAGCAAAATGGCCGGGCGATTGACCAGGGAGCGGGCTATCGCCACCCGCTGACGCTGACCGCCAGAGAGTTGGTTGGGCCTGTGATCCAGTCGCTCTCCGAGCCCGACACGTCTCAGTAACTCTATGGCGTGGGTTTCATCGCCCTGCCCCTCTGGACTGTATCTTAGCGGCAGCATCACATTTTGCAGCGCCGTGAGTCTCGGCAAGAGGTGAAAACTTTGGAATACGAAGCCTATCTGGCGGTTACGCACCGCAGACAAGGCATCATCATCCAGTTGTCCCACCTCTTCGCCATTAAGCAGGTAACTGCCGCTGCTGGGTTTATCCAGGCAGCCGATGATATTCATCAGCGTCGACTTGCCTGAACCCGATGGCCCCATGATGGCCACAAATTCGTTAGCTTGAATGTCGAAACTGACTTCATCGAGCGCACGCACACAGGCGTCGCCCATCTGATAGGTTTTACAAAGTTGTTGAAGCTTTATCATTGCTCTTGCTGGGTATTGCGACCGGCGCTCAACCACTCCTTGTTATTGTCTGCAGCTTTGAACCTTGGATAAAGGTGCAAGTTCCCTATTTAATGCCAAATTCCAGCGCCGGGCCGCGAGCTAATTGTAAGCTGACATTTCAGCGCCCGAGAACCAATGCAGTGATGCCCTCAACCAGCGGGAAGTCGCTGACACATCTCATGCTTTCGTCAGAGCGTAACTGATGACTTCTTGACTTAAGAGCGGGCTTAGTTAGGGCCTGACTTACGGCATAGCCCCTATCCAGGCAAACAGGGCCGCGAGGCCATAAAGCAGTGGCGGCAACAGGCTCTGGCCACTTTTTTGCCCGCCAAGCAGTCTGGCATAGAGATGCCAGACCATCAAGAGAAGTAGGTTGAGAACAATAAAGAGTATTAAACCAAACACATAAGTTGCCGGCATCAGCTCAAATGCGCAGGCTATCAAGGCCAGAGCGGCAGTAAGCAAGAAGGGCGCAAAGCTGAGATCCACAAAGCAGTCTTGCCGTTCACGCCTGTTGGCGCAGCCATGGTTTTCCTGCGCCCAAGCTGCCCCTTGCCGGCGTTCGCGGGCATAGGAACGTATCCTGGGCCAGGACTCAATCACCAGCGCAAGCAAGATGATAAAAGCGGCCAGTAACAGACTTAAAAGCATATTGCCTCCCTTCCTTGGACAAAGAGACAGGCTGCGGCCACATTTTATTGCATCACATGTTGGCCATTATCCAGTAGTCGAGGCGCTTTTGCGGCTCGGCCAAGATGGTTTTACAGCTATCTTTGTATTGACTCATCAAACCACCCAAACTCTTGCTGTTACCCATGGTTTCCAGCATTTCGGCACGGGCCGCAGCCACGCCTTTCTCAGCATCCTGCGCCGAACTGTACTGGGAGGCTAAAGCTTCGGCATCCTTGGCAGATTGCTTGAGTCTATCTCCAACGGCGGCCATCTGCGGTGCATTCATTGCCCCTATGGCTTCAGAACTTATCTGATAATAGGCGGCGCATTGTTGCAACTCGGCGCTAAAGGCCTCCTCGGCGGGGCCGGCGAACGCATTAGCACTGGAAAACAAGCCGATGGCGGCAAAGACAGACAAAGCAGTTTTATGGGACATCTTGGTGATCCTCTTGATATCGATGAAGGCAAGCTACTTTAGTGTCTGATGAATTTCAAGGTTTTAGAGTCAGACTGTAGTGGAAAAATTCATTGTCCCGGACAAAACCAATGGACTCATAGAGCGCCTGCGCCCTGACATTATTACGCTGGGTTTCGAGGATCAATTCATCAATGCCCTGTGCTTTGGCGTAATTCAGCGCGGCATCCAGCAACGCACGACCTATGCCGACACACCTGGCATGTTGAGTGACATAAATATCATTGAGGATCAGCAGCGGCGCCGCCCGCAGCGAAGAAAAGCCGGGATAGAGCTGCACAAACCCCAAGGCCTGGTTTTGCTCATCCGGCAGATAAAAGATCACGGATTCATCCCGCTTAAGCCTTTGGCTGATAAAGCTTAACGCCAGTTCAGGCTCGCCGGGATAACCATAAAACTGACGATACTCATCAAACAGCGGTGAGATAATCTCGGCGTCCTGTGACTGTGCCCGAATAACTTGCTTTAGCATGAATGATTTCCCTTCGATTCAATATTGTCCTAAGTAGCGCTTACTCACTGTGCGAGTTCGACACGGTACTGATCACTGTAAAATGCCAGCCTATCCTTGAGGCCTTGCTTCACCTCTGGCCATTCGCTGTCAATGATGGAATAAACCACTGTATCCCTGACGCTGCCGTCCTTGAGCAGTTTGTGATTGCGTAAGATGCCATCTTGCTTGGCCCCCAGGCGGGTGATGGCCTCCCGCGAAGCCTGGTTGTGAAAATGGGTTCTGAACTCCACCGCCATCACATCCAGAGTCTCGAAAGCGTACTCCAGCAACAACAGCTTGGTTTCGGTATTGATGGCGCTGCGCTGCACACTCTTGGCATACCAGGTATACCCAATCTCCAGCCGTCGGTTAGCCTGATCCCAGTTGCAAATGCGGGTACAACCAACAATTGCACCGCTGTCTCGGCTACGTACTGCAAAGGCCAAGGCTTCACCGCGCTGCTCACTGTCCAAAGCCTGATGGATATACTCCTTCATCTCATCCGGATGCGGCACGTTGGTGTACCACAAGCGCCACAACTCACCATCGGCGACCGCCAGCGACAACGCCGGCAGATGATCCTGACTCAAAGGTTCGAGGATCACATGTTCTCCGGTCAAGCATGCTTCCAGTCCCATGATTTGCCTCCCTAATAATGCAAGGTGATGATTTAACACCTATTTGATTACCAGACTAACATGAATAAATCATTAAACCAGCGAAAATGTTAACAAATGGTGTCCCTGTTTATCCCGGTCATTGGCTCCAATTAGGAAGGAATAAAGTCAATCACGAGGGGGCTTACCAGCCAGGAGCACAGGCAATGAGAGTGAATGGAATAAATCGGCGTTGGCCGGGTTAACCCAGCCAAATATCAGTTGCTGTTAAGGAAGCCTGGCTTTGACAGGCCTCGGCATGCCTTCTGTCAGCTGCTTTGAACGCCAATTGCTGTGCAAGCCACTCTCGACAAAAGAGAACGCCACGAGGACTTATTCGCATCTTCCTTAGAGCAGTTCATAGCTACCGGCAACCCGAAACCAACCGGCTATGCTGGCGCGATCTTTATGGGTTGGCAGCACTTCATGGGGGAAACGCTCGCTCAGAAAAATCACCAGAGTGCCCATTTTCGGCGGGATCTGCTCAAGCAAAGCGTCATCCTCTTCATAGAGCATCAGCTCGCCACCATCCCCCTGTTGCCAGTCGGGGTTCAAAAAAAATACCGTGGTCAGAATCCGGTTGCGACTGCCCCGCAGCGCATCCAGGTGTTTACGGTAAAAAGTCCCAGGGCGATAAAAGGCGTAATGGCTTTCATAATCGAATAGCCCCATAAACAGGCGCCGGTTAAGCCCATGACGCAAGCAGGCCATGTATTCCAAATAGTCGGCATCCGGTTGTTGTTCTTCATGCAACCAGCGGATCCTGTCTGAACGTATCTCCTGTTCGCGAACACGCTCATTGCCACGGCCGATTTCAGCCCAGCGAAAACTCTCTACCGGCGAGTGGTTAACCTTATCCAGCAATGCGCTACTCAATGTCTCCGGCAGCACGCCCTCAAGCACTATGTATCCCTTGTCCGTAAGTGCATCGGCAATCCTGTCCAATAGTTCATCATTTAACAGCGAAACCAAATGGGTATCCTCTCTGAAATGCTGCGGCTGTTACTGCCTGCTTATTGACAAAGCCACAACCTAAAAAGCCCCCACTTGAATAAAGCGGAGGCCGATTCTGATAGCTGCGGATACTAGAGCATTCGATTTGGGCTGACAATCAAAATAAAACTTTCAATTCATATGGTTACAACACTAAGCATCTATTCTCAAAGAGGCTCTTCAAGCTAAACAGGGTGCAAATTCAAGCGCTTGAGTTGTAGCTTGAATCCATTGGTGGGAAAAATCAGCTCGCGCCTGTGGGCAAGTTAATTATCTTCTATACTCTCAAACAGGATTATGACTGTAAAACAGTGAATTATGGGATCAGAACGTCAACCAACGCGTCAGTTCTATGTTCGTGCCGCCATCATAGCCGCCGAACTGGAAAAGACTCAGGGCCACTGCAAAGAGATTAATATCATCGCCAGCAATGCCCAGGCGGCATCGATTCGTGCCGGCAGCATGGCGCTGGGCTTTAAGGCGCTGACCCACTCCATCGACGAACTGGCGCATTTCACCACCCACTCAGCCGCGAGAATCAATCATCTGGCACAGACCATCAGCCGCCTGACCAGCGAGCAAACCAGAGTCCGCAAGGCGATGCTGCAATTTGCCCGCGCCAGGGAGAAAGCCCGCAAAGCCCGTTATGGCGACAGCATCATGCCGGCGCTGGAGAAGAACAGCCAACACTTTATGGCCCTTGAGCAGCAGTGCAAACGCCTGAGCCTGGATATTGAATTGCAATTGGAAGAGCTCTGCCAGCAGCTGAAAACCGCTAAAGTGCTGGCCTCGCTGTGCCGCATCGAAGCCTGCCGGATAAAGCCCGCCGATCAGGCCACTTTCAACCATGTTGCCAACCGGGTCGACGCCGCTGCTGGCGCGATCCGCACTCAGGTAGATAAGGCGATTCAATTACTTGAACAATAAGGGAGTACAGGGATGAAGAGCCAACTCTTGTTGGAAACCCATAGCCACAAATGGATCTATTTTGGCCGGGATCCGGACAAACCCGATGGCATCATAGACACCAATCAATATATGTTGGTCACTGCCGAGCAGGCTTTGCTGATGGACCCGGGGGGCATAGAGCTATTTGCCCCCATGCTGGCCAATGTGGTTTGTCACATCCCCATAGAGCAGCTCACCCATCTATTCGCCTCCCACCAGGATCCCGATATCATCTCCTCCCTGGGGCTGTGGGATCAGACGCTGGAGCAGGCCCAGCTGCACGCGCCCTGGATTTGGGAAGGTTTCATCCGCCATTTCGGGATGGAGCATATCCAATACCAGGCCATTAAAGATCAAGGCGACAAGCTGACGCTCGATGGCGTAGAGGTACAGTTTATTCCGGCGCATTATCTGCACGCTTCCGGCAATTTTCATGTCTACGACCCTGTCGGCAAAGTGCTGATGTCAGGCGATATAGGCGCGGCACTGGAAGACACGGATGCAGGGCTGTTTGTCGATGACTTTGGCCGTCACACCGAGAAGATGCGCTTTTTCCATCAAAGATGGATGCCCTCCAACCGCGCCAAGCAGGACTGGATAGCCAGAGTGAGAGAGCTGGAGCTGGACTATTTATGTCCGCAGCACGGGCGGATATTCAGGGGCGAGCAGATACCTGAGTTTCTCGACTGGTTCGAGCGCCTGGAAGTGGGAGTTGCGGTCACAGGCAACTGAATGCAATAGCTTGATGCCATGAGCTTAGCTCATGGCAAATTCTCCGCCATTGAGTGTCCGGCAGCTATCAGAGATAGCGGGCAAAGGCGCTGCCCTCTTTGGTGGCTTTGAGCGGCGCTTCAACCACAGGAGTGCCCAGATAGAGAAAGCCCACTATCTGATCGCTGCCATCAAGCCCCAACGCCGTATTGACCGTAGAGTCAAAGGCAAAGGCACCAGTGCGCCATATTCCGCCAAGCCCCTGGGCAAATGCGGCCTGCTGCATCGCCATCACGGCGCAGCCGGCTGCCAATTGCTGCTCCAGCTCAGGGACCTTGGGATGATCTTTGGTCTTGGCAACCACGGTTATCACCATAGGCGCCCTGAGCGGCATACCGGCAGCCTTGTTGATAAAGCCCTCGTCGGCACCATCTGCTGTTGCGGCCGCCACAAAAATATCCGCCAGGCGATTGAGCCCTTCGCCGGTAGCAATAATAAACTCCCAGGGCGCCAGGCCACCGTGATCCGGTACTCTGGCCGCAGCATCCAGGATAATTTTCAGTTGCGCCTCATTCGGCGCCGGAGCCTGCAGTCGTGGACATGATTGACGGGTAAGAAGAAGAGTAAGTGCGTCCAATGCGCGATCCTCAGCTGAGATATCAATGACTTCACAGGATACCAAATCCGCCCCGGATCGCCAGAGGCAAAAAAGCCGGACGACTTGTTTTAAGCAACAATCAGCCGAGATTAACGGTTTTGGGCAGCCATTTACGGCCAATAAAATAGTCCACACTGGTGTAACGGCCGCCGCCCATAAACAGCAATACCAACAGCATAATGAAATAGGTGGCCGCAAACTCAATGCCGTTGTTGAGGATCACCAGGTTCCCCGAACTGGTAAGCCAGTCGTAATTACCGTGTTGCTGCAGTATCCCCTTGGCCCGCTCAAGCTTCTCCACCGAAGCCATCACCCTGTCGTTTGCGAGCCAGGATGAGGGGTCGGCAATCGCCAGCCAGCCGTTGGACCAGTGCACACTGAAGGCCGCCACCAACATGGTAATACTCATGGGGATAGCCACCAGCCGAGTGGCCAACCCAAGCAGAAGCAACAAGCCACCAAAAAATTCGGTCCCGGCCGCCAGCGCCACCATCACTTCAGGCATGGGCAAGCCCAGCCCCCAGTCCGGATTACCGAACCAGGCCGCTGTGTCGCTGAAGTGGCTGAGTTTGTTGTAACCGGCCTGCACCAGCACCGGCGCCAGATAGAGCCGCAATGCCAAAGGTGCCAGGCCATCGAAGTGGCGCAGTGATTTCAAAAATGCCGTATAGGTTTGAATGATGGCTTGCATGAAAACCTCCTTATTCGGGGAGTATTCCTGTCATGTTGCAGTTGACCCGACAATAAACGATTTTATTTCAGTCTTTACTTTAGGAAGCTGCAAACAAGTCCCATGCCTGCTCTGCATCGGCTTACGGGCCTGGATGCATGGCGTGGTTCGCAGGCAAATGGTCCAATGCCCGTTCTACAGACCAAAGACCCGCTTTACGACCCCATAAGCTCAGGGCTATGTCTGCCTCATAAGCTCAGGGCTGTGCCTGACTCAGTTCATCCAGATCGTCAATCAAGTTGCCCAGCTTACGCTTGAAGTGCTTTTGCTGGCGCTCACTCAGGCTCTGGTGCAGTTGCAATAACAGCATGCCGAAGTTTTCCGTGTTCTGCGCCAATTTCTGCTTGTGCACATCTGACTTGAGCTCATCGGGCGTTGTCATCAGCAGCCGCAAGCGCTGTGCCAACAAGTCAGAATCACTGCGTTGCAGCAAGGCTTGTTTGAACTGCCGGAGCCACTCGTGACGATACTCGAGCCACATATCCAGGGTCGCCAGTCGGCGGCTGTTGTGCTCATGGATCAGGGCCTTTTGCTGCTCACTCAAACGCCCCAGCCAATCGGCAAATAGCTCCTCCAGCCGTTCATCCGCATCTTCAATCAGTTGTTCCTGGTTCTTGTCCTTGTATTCATCCACCAGCTCCTGCTCATCGGCCTCCAGTTTGGCTATCACCTGGGCGACCTGCTTGTCACTCAAAGAAGCGATAAGGGGCAAAAGATCGTCAAACACCTGGGCAAACAGCCGAAACCAGTGATCTCTTGCCATATCCACATGATGGCGCCAACTCTGTGGCGTTAAAGTGCCATCGGCAAGCTCGGTTTGCAGCGTTTTTAACTGGGCGCTGTATCTGGGTAACTCCTGGCTGCGATGCCAGGCGAGAAAAGGGTCGAGAATGGCGTCAAACGCCTGCTCCTGTTGCCGGTCAAGAGTGACATAATCTTCCAGCTGCCACTCTATGGCCCAATCGAGGAAATAATAGCTGACCTTGGTGGAGCAGGCACTGAGCGCAATTAGCAGCGCCAGGGCAATAACAATGCGTTTCATCCATTAAATACTTTAAGTTGGCTAAGGCCAGGCGACAGCTTCCCTGCCTGACTCATTGATGCTTTACAAGATGCCAGAAGTCATCAAACCAGTCGAGATAAGACTGCTGCTGATTGTCCCAGGCCATCTGCAAGGCCCAGCAGCAGGCAAACAGCCAGTAGACATCGACGGCTGCAGCCACCGCCAGGTGGGCATCGCCGGTTAAATGCGGATGCTGCTCAAGATAGTGATAAATGAGCCACTGTTGCCCCTCGGCGCCCAGTTGATGGGATGACAGCACCCCGGCCAACTCAAACAGCGGGTGGGAAGCGCAGGCATATTCAAAATCGACGCACTTGAGTCCATCCTCGGCCAGCAACAGGTTATGAGGATTGAGATCCCTGTGACAATACTGAGGCCTCAGCAGACAGGCCTCCAGCCGAGTGTTGCACTGCTCGAATAACCCTTGGGCCGAGTGAAGTTGCATGAGCCGCTGTTGCCAGCTTGAAGGCTGCACCCGGCTCAGTGCCATGCCATCGAG
The DNA here is from genome assembly GCF_019670705.1 of Shewanella carassii. NCBI lineage: Bacteria > Pseudomonadati > Pseudomonadota > Gammaproteobacteria > Alteromonadales > Shewanellaceae > Shewanella > Shewanella carassii. The sequence goes on along the minus strand of NZ_AP024618.1, from coordinate 1,769,457 downwards.
CCGCTCCAGATAGATAAGCCACTGCTCAGCAACACTGATTTCGAGCTTGGGAGCCGGCATTGCTCTCAGCCCCAGCAGCAACTCCAGCAGCAAGGCCTGAGGTGATTTGCCTTGCCTGGCTCCCAATACAGCGCCTGAGCCCAATTCATGTTTAGATTCATGTTTGCGCTCAGGCAGGCCAGAGAGGTTCTTTGAGTTCACATAAGCTTTTTGAGCCGCGCTTGCGATCTCGGCCGCACCTTTGGATGCGAGTAACTGCTGCCAGTTGGCTTGCGGCGCTTGTTCGATAAAGCGGCTCAGATATAAACCCTTGTCAGCGCTGACCCAAATCAGCCGTGGTGCCAGGTTCGCCTTCTCGGCAACCCGCCAACATGCCAGTTCGTTGTTTCTGTCGCAGATACGGTCTGAGCCCGGGGAATTGACTCTCAGCACCATTGACTCGCTACCGGCCTGCAAGAGCCAGTTTTGGTTGCTTAGCCCAAGGGTGAGCGGCTTGGCCCCCTCAAGCGGCCACAACTGTAGCCGCTTGAGGGCGGCATTGAGCTCACAGCTTAAACCTTCACCCAGACTGGCTTCAAGTTCTGTCAGTGGTTTGCCTTTCATGCGGCGCCGCTTTCAAGCTGTGAGGAGTCGCGACCGCGGGACTCCTGGGCTCTGGCGCGCCAGATAAAGTATCCGGCTACCGCCATCCCCACGTAGAGCACAAACAAGAGTGAGGTCAACATCAAGCCCTTGCTTAAATAGAGATAGATGGACACCAGATCGATAACCACCCAATAGAGCCAGTTTTCCAGCACTTTACGCGCCACCAGAAAAGTCGTCATCACAGCAAAACAGCTGGTTGCCGCATCCAGGTAGGGAAAGGCTGCCTGAGTGAAAGTTGCCATCATATGACCGACAAACAGAGACACCAACCCAGTCAACAAAATCAGTACCAGGTGCCGCTGCCAGGGCCAGGAGGTCACGGCCACTCCTTGATGGTTTTCCCCACCCCGGCGCCAGAGCCAGTATCCGTACAGCGCCATCGCCATGTAATAGACGTTGAGCACTGACTCCATCAGCAGCGCGACTTTCCAGAACAGCACAGTGTAGATGGCGGTGCTGGCAAAGGCTGCCGCCCAACACCAGATATTGGCTTTCATGGCCAGCAGCAGATAGGCCAAGGCCAATACCACGGCTACCGCTTCCCAGGCGCCCATGCCCTGGGCCTGAGAGCCGGCCTCGGCGAGCCAGTGCCAAAATTCACTCATGGGTTATTCCCTGTGGCCCAAGTTCAGCTCACCGCCGATAAATTTACAGACAAACACCGCCTTGCCAAATTTCTCGTGCGCTGCCTGCATCTCAGTGGCCAGCATGGCCATCACCTCGGCATAATCACCGCACACCTGAGTCGCCATGGCATTGGTGGTTCTCTCTATGTTGGCATAACTGTCCAGGCGCTTGATAAACCATTGAATAGGCTCCAGATACTCATCGTGGAGCGGATACATGCTGATTTCGGCAGTTAACTTCATTTTACATCTCCTGTAATGAACCGGGGCGCTGCAACACGCCCCGGCCGACAACGGCTTATGCCATCAGATAAATTTGACGTTGAAGGTCACACCAATCTGGCGTGGGTCCCCGTAACGGATATATTGCTTCTCGGCCCAGTCCTGATCCGGCTCATTGCCGAAGTAGAAACCGCGCACGCCGTATTTTTCATCGAACAGGTTGCGGCCCCAGAGGTAAACCGACCACTTGTCGGCCTCATAGCCCAGCTTGGCGTTGACCACTTGATAGTCTTCAGAGCGGGAGTCATTGCTGTCTGAATAGTAGAACGCACTCTTGCCACTGCTGTTGAGGTTGGCAAACCAGCCCATGTCATTGCGCCAGGTCATGCCGAGACTATAGGTCCATCTCGGCGAGTGGGCCAGTTCCCGGCCGCTGAGATCCACAGGGTTGCCATATTTATCCTGATACAGGTAATCACCGTATTCTGTCTGCAGATACCCAAGGCTGGTGTAGAACTGCAGTGAATCTGTGGGATACCAGTTGGCTTCCAGCTCGGCACCATAGTTATTGGAGCTGCCGGCGTTTTCGGTGAACAGAATAAAGCGCTGGGGATCGACAGGATCCTGCAGCGAGGCCGCTACCTGCTGATCTTCTCTGTCCATAAAGAACAGTGCCAGACGGGTATCCAGCAAGCCATCGGCCCAGCTGGATTTCAGCCCCAGTTCATAGTTGTAGAGGATTTCGGTATCGAACTCTTTCTTGTCGGCCAGCTCCTGGGGCAACGTCATATTGAAACCACCGGCCTTGTAGCCCCTGGCTATCCGAACATAGGCTTCATGGTGTTCAGCCAGTGCCTTGGATAGGGCGATATGGCCGCCCCACATGTTTTCCGATGGGCTAAAGGCATCACCATTGCTGTCGCTGTAGTCACTCTCACGTCGCTCGATACGAGCACCGATAGACAGGCTGTAGCCCGCCCCCAGATCTGAGTCCAACTGGGCAAACACTGCATAGTTACTGGCGCTGTAGCGGGAAGTCAGCACTTCATCCGGCCAGCTGTTGTATTCAGAGTAGAGATCATTGTCCTCATCGAGATCCATAAAATAGAGCCCGGCCAGCCAGTCTGTACTGCCGCCGAAAATCCGCCCGGCCTCGTTGGAGCTGAATCTGAACTCCTGTGACAGAGTGCGCCGCTCGCCGCGTTTATCCCAGGTGTAATCGTACTCACAGGGTGCGCCGCCGCACTCTTTCCCGGCCCAGTAATCCGGGTTGGCCCAGTCACCGTCGTAACCGTGGTGATGATCTGTGGCGGCATAGCTTGACAGGGACACCAGCTCAAAAGCCTCAAAGCCGGTATAGCTCAGCTTGAGACTGGAGCCCGTGGTGCGCTGCTTGTCGACGCCCGGCGCATCGGTAATGGTATCGAAGCCGTTATTGTCCAGGGTCCAGGCATCATAACCATTGTCAAAATCGGCGTGCAGTAGAGTGAAGTCCGCCTGCAACTTGTCGGTGGCGTACCAGCGCAGCTTGATACGGCCGCTGAATTCATCGCGCTCATTGGTATCGTCACGGCCCAGATACAGGTTGTCGCGATAACCGTTCTGCTTGTGTTGCTGCAGCGCCACACGATAGAGCAGCTTGCCGGAATCTGTCACTGGGCCGGAGCTGAAGCCGCTGAAGGTTTGCAGATTATCATTACCGAGCGAGACTTCGGCGCCGTGCTCGAATACGTCTGTGGGATCATTGCTCTTGAGATAGATAAGACCGGCCAGGGCATTGGCGCCATAGCGGGTGCCCTGAGGGCCACGCAGCACTTCAAACTGCTGCAAATCGTACAGGCTGGAAACGCTGCCCAGCCCGGAGAGATCGATATCATCGATAATAAAGCCCACAGAGGAGTTGGGCGCTCCCTGGTATTGCTCCTGCTCACCGACCCCGCGGATCTGGAAGTATCTTGGCCGGGAGCTGGCACCTGACCAGTTGAAATTGGCCACATTACCCAGCATATCTTCGAAATGCTCGGCGCCTTGATCTTCAATGCGCTGCTCATCGATAACAGTCACGCTGGAGGGCATCTTCTCCAGCGTCAGGCCACGAAAGTCGCCGCTGACGACTATCACTTCCATGGCTTGTTGCTCATCTTGCTTTTCAACGCCGGGATTATCGGCAGCATGAACGGGTGCCCACAGCAGCATCTGAATGGTACTGGCGAGCAGAGTAGGTACGGTAAACTTGGACATAGGACCTCAAATATTCACAGTTTGAGATCCGGCAATAAGAAAGCGAGTTGAAAGTGCACGAATTGTGGCCCATTCCTACGCCGGTACTAGCCGGATCAGGTTCTAAGGGTTCGTCATACGACATCTCAGTCAACCGCAATGCGGTAAACACCCCTTGGCGAGCGCCAGTATACACCAGTTAAAAATAAAAGTGATCCGTATGTAACATTCTTTAAAGGTTATGGGCCATACAGCAATTTCTCATCAAGCAGTGACATTTTTTTATTGGTTAATATTATAATCAGCATCGATTCTAATGTTCTTCGGGAGAAAATAATGAAAATCAGTGCACGTAATTGTCTTGGCGGTACCATCAAAGCCATCGAAGAAGGCTCTGTAAACAACGAAGTCACCATTGAGCTGGCTCCAGGTGTCGAGCTGACTTCCGTGGTCACCAAGGCCTCCTGTGAACGTTTGGGGCTTAAAGTCGGCGACAGTGCTTATGCACTGATCAAAGCCAGCAGCGTAATGTTGGGTGTAGACGAGTAATCATTGAGCAGCGCCGCAAGGCGCTGTTTTTTTGTTATGCATACGGATATCAGTTGGGCCAAAGTGCTGGGCCCGGAAAAACAACAAGCCTATTTTCAAGAGACGCTGGCTTATATCGACGCCGAGCGTGCTCGGGGAAAAGTCATCTACCCTCCCAAGAGTGACACCTTCAACGCTCTGCGTTATACGCCATTATCAGAAGTCAAAGTAGTGCTGCTGGGGCAAGATCCCTACCATGGACCAGGCCAGGCCCAAGGACTGTGCTTCTCTGTGCCCAAAGGGGTGATGCCACCGCCATCATTACAGAACATGTTTCAGGAGCTGGTCAATACAGTCCCGGGGTTTCGCTATCCAAGCCATGGCAATCTTTGCCGCTGGGCCAGTCAAGGCGTATTGCTACTCAATACTGTGCTCAGTGTCGAGCGTGGTCAGGCACATTCCCACGCTCATCTCGGCTGGGAGCAATTCACCGACATAGTGATAGAGGCCGTTGATCAATATACAGAAGGCGTGGTGTTTCTGCTTTGGGGTAAGCATGCCGGGCTCAAGGCTCAGCGGGTTGATGGCAACAAACACCTTATCTTAAAGGCCCCTCACCCCTCGCCGCTCTCGGCTCATAGAGGGTTCTTCGGCTGCAATCATTTCAATCGAGCTAACGATTATCTCATAGCCAAAGGCAAGCCTCCCATAGACTGGCGCTTGCCGGATTAACTTATTGTACCCACAAGTTCCAGCTGCCGAGTTAACCGCTGGACATAAATACTAAACATAAAAAAACCGGTCAATTTGACCGGTTTTTTACACTAAATCAATGAGTTGACTTACTCATTATCCTCCGGATAAACGATTTCAGCCTTGGCCTTCAGCATATCGATAACGGCGCGATAGTCATTCTCACCGTACTGGCTGTTGAGACCTTGCTTGATAGCCGCAACCTGATCGGCCGGTGCGCTTTCTGCGTCATGAATAGCATCCAATACCACCACCGCATAACCAGTCGCCAGCGATACAGTATCAACGCTCAAGCCCTCTTTGGCCTTGGCCATCTGGAATGCCTTGCTCACCAACGCCGAATCTACGTCCTGGGTGAAACGTCCCAGGTTAGCACGGCTCTGCAGGGCGATATCGGCATTACCCTCTTTGAGCTTGACCATGTATTCCTGCGCCTTGTCACGAGCAATCTCATTGGCCTTTTGCTGCTTGAGACGCGCTTCAATGGCAGGCTTCACTTCGGCGAATTCCAGTGTACCGGCTTGCTGATGCTCTTTGATGCGAATAACGACAACATGATTGCGATCAATTTCAAGCAGCTCACTGTTCATGCCCCCCAGCACATCGCTGGAGAACGCGGCCTTGGACAGCTCTGGCTTATCAAAAGGAGCTGGTGCGTTGTCACGGCCAAACAGTCGAGTCGTCTTGATCTCTGCCCCTACGGCCTTGGCCGCTTCCTGCAGATTATCAGGAATTTCATAGCTGGTATCGGCCAGCTTCTGCTGCAAACCATAGAATTGGTTAACTGCTTCATCCTGCTTGAGCTGGGCGACAATCTTGTCTTTCACTTCGGCGAAAGGAGCCGTCTGGCCGCTTTGGATATCCAGCAACTTGATGATATGGAAACCAAAAGGTGTCTTGACTACTTTGGAGATATCACCCTTGTTCAACGCAAACAAGGCTTCGTCGAACGCAGGGTCCATCACACCGGGTTCAAACCAGCCCAATTCACCGCCCTTCTCACCGCTCAGGATATCCTGAGAGTCTGACTGGGCCAGCGCAGCAAAATCAGCGCCATTTTCCAGTTGCTTATGAAGGTCCTCGGCCTTGGCTTCGGCGTTGTCGGTAGATGCGTCGATCAGAATATGGGCCGCCAGACGCTTTTCAGCAGTCTGGTATTGATTCTGATGCTCATCATAGTAAGTCTTGGCTTGTTCATCGCTGATCTGAATGCCATTGGCCAAATCTTTGGCATCGAGCTCAACATACTCAAGACTGACCATTTCCGGACGTTCAAATTGGGCCGGGTTGGTGTCATAGAATGACTTAACTTCTTCCTCGGTCACAGTAGCCTCGGCCAGGAAAGGCTCTGCATCTACCATCAGATAGCGGATATCCCGGGTTTGTCCCTGCAACTTGGCCAGCGATTCTGCCTCACCATTGAGAACAAACTCACTGCCAATCAAAGCGCTGATCAGCTGACGACGAGTCATGTCCACCCGCATGCTTTCACGGAAAGTCGCTTGTTGATAGCCCAGTTGACGTAGAATCGCTTCAAAGCGATCGTTGTCGAACTTACCTTCAGTTTGGAAAGCGGGCTCTTGTCTAATCGCTTCTACGATTTGAGCATTGGATACTCTCAGACCCATCTCTGCGGCGGCTTGATCCAGCAGCTTTTGTGCTACCAGACGTTCAAGCACCCCTTTCTTGATACTGGCCAGATAGGCATCATTGGCCGCCAGAGCGTCAAACATCTCGCCCAGTTGTTGTTCCAGACGGGCACGCTCGCTTTGATAGGCCTGGTCCAGTTCGGTCGTGGAAATCTCTTCACCATTGACTGTGGCGGCCGGAGCCACTGAGGAGGAACCCAGGTAACTGCTTACACCAGCAAATGCAAAGGAAAGTATCACCAGTACCAAAATAGCTTTGGCTATTACGCCCTGTGACCCTTCGCGAATCTTCTCTAACATCAGACGTCTCGCTTATGCGATTAATAGTAAAAAAAAGGCGCATCTCTTGTGGGATGCGCCTATCTGTAACATGAATGGAGTCTGCAGACGCTACTTCAGCTTATCCTCACACTCCGAAACGTCGGCTAATCCGGCGCTTCCAATCCGTAAAAAGCACTGCCTGGCAGTGCTTAATCTTTACGAAAGCCCTACAAAGGCTGCGATGTTAATTAGTTAACAGCGTCTTTCAGAGCTTTACCTGCTTTGAATGCAGGGATCTTAGCTGCAGCGATTTTGATCTCTTTACCGGTCTGTGGGTTACGACCAGTACGCTCAGCGCGCTCACGCACTTCAAAAGTACCGAAACCAACAAGAGAAATTTTGTCACCTTCTTTCAGACCTTCAGTCACAGCTGCGATGAAAGAATCCAATGCACGGCCGGCAGCGGCTTTAGAAATATCAGCACCAGAAGCAATTTTCTCGATTAGTTCAGATTTGTTCATGTCATCCCCTTGAATGTAATTTTCGCGCCGCAACCAAATCCTTCTCTAGAGCGGTCTGCGGAGGCTTTTATAACAAGCTTGATATCAAAGTTCAAGCACAGTTGGAAAACCAAAGAATTTAAATTGGATACAGCTCAAAGCCAGTCGCCCCAAGGGCTTGGCACAACTGGCTCTCCACAGACCTAGGCTACCACAGGTCTGGGTTTTGTTAAGCCCCTTTTTTCACTTTTTTTAGTGGCATAGGACATTTTCTTGCGTTAGCCCAAATTTTTAACCACTTCAAAGCCCTCGACTGGTCGCTCAAGCGCCAGTTGCAGCACTTCGTCTATCCAACGAACCGGGCGAATCTCCAAGTCTGCCACTACGTTAGCCGGAATTTCTTCCAGATCCCGTTCGTTCTCCTTGGGTATCAATACCAGCTTAATGCCACCGCGGTGGGCCGCCAGCAGTTTCTCTTTCAGACCACCGATTGGCAGCACCTCGCCTCTCAGGGTAATTTCGCCTGTCATGGCAACTTCACCCTTGACCGGGTTACCCGTCAGGCTGGAAACCAACGCGGTACACATGGCGGCACCGGCTGATGGACCATCTTTCGGAGTTGCCCCTTCGGGTACGTGCACATGGATATCACGCTTCTCGTAGAAGTCAGGGTTGATCCCCAACTGCTCGGCGCGCGAACGAACCACTGTCATTGCGGCCTGAATAGACTCCTGCATCACATCACCCAGTGAGCCCGTATAGGTCAGCTTACCCTTACCGGCAACAGAGGTGGCTTCGATGGTCAGTAAATCGCCGCCCACTTCAGTCCAGGCCAAACCTGTTACCTGACCAATCTGATTCTTGGACTCGGCCTTACCATAGTCAAAGCGCTGTACCCCGAGGAAAGACTTGAGGTTGTCCTGATTGACATCCACATGCTTGGTATCTTTCTCCAGCATGATCTGTTTGACCACTTTACGGCAAATCTTCGACAGCTCACGTTCCAGCGCCCGCACCCCGGCTTCACGGGTGTAGTAGCGGATCACCCCGAGAATGGCGCTATCATCGATAGTGATTTCATTCTTCTTCAGGCCGTTACGTTCAATCTGTTTCGGCAACAAGTGCTGTTTGGCAATATTGAGTTTCTCATCTTCGGTGTAACCGCTAAGACGGATCACTTCCATCCGATCCAGCAAGGGGCCCGGGATGTTCATCGAGTTGGAGGTGGCCACAAACATCACATCGGACAGATCGTAATCCACTTCCAAGTAGTGATCGTTAAAGGTGGCGTTCTGCTCGGGATCCAACACCTCCAGCAATGCCGAGGCCGGATCGCCGCGCATGTCCGAGCTCATCTTGTCGATTTCATCGAGCAAAAACAGCGGGTTTTTCACCCCGACTTTGGCCATCTTCTGGATGATTTTGCCCGGCATAGAACCTATATAGGTACGGCGGTGACCACGGATTTCCGCCTCATCACGCACGCCGCCCAATGCGACCCGCACATACTTACGACCAGTCGCTTTAGCAATAGATTGCCCCAGGGATGTCTTACCAACCCCTGGCGGGCCAACCAGACACAGGATTGGGCCCTTGAGCTGTTTCACCCGGCTCTGTACCGCCAAATACTCGAGGATCCGCTCTTTAACCTTCTCCAGGCCATAGTGATCTGTATCCAGTACCTGTTCGGCCTTGGAGAGGTCACGCTTAATCTTGGAGCGCTGTTTCCAGGGCACTGAGGTCATCCAGTCAACATAGCTGCGCACCACAGTGGCTTCGGCCGACATGGGTGACATCATTCTCAGCTTATTGAGCTCGGCAGACGCCTTCTCTTTGGCCTCTTCCGGCATGCCGGCTTCTTCAATTTTGCGGCCAAGGCTTTCGAACTCGTCATGGCCTTCATCAAGATCGCCAAGCTCCTTCTGGATAGCCTTCATCTGCTCGTTGAGATAGTACTCACGCTGACTCTTTTCCATCTGCTTCTTGACCCGGGAGCGGATGCGTTTTTCTACCTGCAGCAGGTCGATTTCCGCTTCCATCATGGCCATCAGATACTCGAGTCTTTCACCGACCTTGACCATCTCCAGTACAGACTGTTTGTCTGCCAGCTTAAGCGGCATATGCGCCGCCATGGTATCGGCCAATCTGTCGGCCTCTTCGATACCAGAGAGAGAGGTGAGTACCTCGGGCGGAATTTTCTTGTTCAGCTTGATATAGCCTTCAAACTGACTGATAGCGCTGCGAACCAGCACCTCTTCTTCCCTGTCGTCCAGCGCTTCGGACTCCAGGTAGTGCGCGGTAGCAACAAAGAACTCTTCTTCCTGGGTATAGCGTTCGATACGGGCGCGCTTGCCGCCTTCAACCAACACCTTGACTGTGCCATCTGGCAGCTTCAGCAGCTGCAAAATGGAAGCGACTGTACCTACGTCGAAAATATCGTCTATGCCAGGCTCGTCCAGATCCGCATCCCGCTGCGCCACAAGAATGATCTGTTTATCCTGCGCCATGGCAGTTTCCAAACAACGGATGGACTTTTCACGTCCTACGAATAACGGAATTACCATATGGGGATAGACCACCACGTCTCTCAGTGGCAGCACGGGCAATTCGATTCGCGCTTCACGCTCTAGGGTCATAGTTCGATTCCGTTTCAGTTAAAGATTACAGTGAGTATATTGGGACGCTTTCCCGGCTTTCAATGGTAAAGACAAAAAAAGGAGCCCTGATGGACTCCTTAATTTTCAACTTGATAGCTTATTGCTCAGTTATTGGTCACCGGCAGCAGCCTGGGAGTCATTATTCTCGTAAATAAGAATAGGCGCTGACTCACCTTTCACCACGGATTCATCAATAACCACCTTGACCACGTTATCCATGGAAGGCAGGTCATACATGGTATCCAGCAGTATCGCTTCAACGATGGAACGTAAGCCACGGGCCCCTGTCTTGCGGGACATCGCCTTTTGCGCTATCGCCTTGAGGGCATCGTCGCGAAACTCAAGTTCGACATTCTCCATTTCGAACAAAGTGGCAAACTGCTTGGTGATAGCGTTCTTGGGTTCGGACAGGATCTGCACCAAAGCGGATTCATCCAGTTCGCCAAGAGTTGCAACCACAGGCAGACGCCCGATAAACTCAGGAATAAGGCCATATTTGACCAAATCTTCCGGCTCGACCTGCAACAGAGTATCTGTGATGGTGGCCTTCTCGGCCTGACCTTTAACCTGAGCACCGAAGCCGATACCGCTACCCACGTGAGAGCGCTGCTCAATCACCTTCTCAAGGCCTGCAAAGGCACCACCACAGATGAAGAGTATCTTAGAGGTATCGACCTGCAGGAACTCCTGTTGTGGGTGTTTACGGCCGCCCTGAGGAGGCACGGCGGCAACAGTGCCTTCAATCAGTTTCAGCAGTGCCTGCTGCACCCCTTCACCGGACACGTCTCGGGTGATGGAAGGGTTATCTGACTTACGGCTGATTTTGTCAATCTCATCGATATAGACAATACCACGCTGCGCCTTGTCAACATCATAGTCGCACTTCTGCAGCAGCTTCTGAATAATGTTTTCAACGTCTTCCCCCACATAACCGGCTTCGGTCAATGTGGTGGCATCCGCCATAGTGAAAGGCACATTCAGGAACCGCGCCAAGGTCTCTGCCAACAAGGTCTTACCACTACCGGTTGGACCGATAAGCAGAATATTACTCTTGCCAAGCTCCACACCATCTTTGGGAGCACTGTTCTTCAGGCGCTTGTAGTGGTTATAAACCGCCACAGACAACACCTTCTTGGCCTGCTCTTGGCCGATAACATAATCATCCAGGTGTGCACGCAGTTCGTGGGGAGTCGGCAGCTTGTCCTGATCCCGGTTGGGCGAAATCTCTTTTATCTCTTCGCGAATGATGTCGTTACACAACTCGACACATTCATCACATACATACACAGATGGCCCGGCGATCAGCTTGCGAACTTCATGCTGGCTTTTTCCGCAGAAAGAGCAATACAGCAATTTGCCGCTATCACCGTTGCCTTTGTTGTCACCCATTACTCTACCTCTTTTGCAGTCTGCTCTACTGCCATACACTTAAGCGTCTTCAATCTGAGCATAGCCCAGCCATAAGCAAAAATCAGCCTTAACGTTTGGTCAGAACCGAATCGACCAAACCGTATTCCATGGCCTGAGAAGCGCTCATAAAGTTGTCTCGGTCGGTATCCCGCTCGATAACTTCCAGCGGTTGACCTGTGTGTTCGGCCAACATCTGGTTCAGCTTCTGTTTGATCCCCAGTATCTCTTGGGCGTGGATAGCAATATCCGATGCCTGTCCCTGGAAGCCACCCAAAGGCTGATGGATCATCACCCGTGAGTTCGGCAAACAGTGACGCTTACCCTTAGCGCCACCGGCCAACAGGAAGGCGCCCATGCTAGCTGCTTGTCCGATACATACAGTGCTGACATCTGGCTTGATAAACTGCATGGTGTCATAAATAGCCATACCAGCAGTGACAGAGCCACCTGGTGAGTTGATATAGAGAGAGATCTCTTTATCCGGGTTTTCTGATTCCAAAAACAGCAACTGTGCCACGATCAGATTGGCCATGTGCTCTTCAACCTGACCAACCAGGAAGATCACCCGCTCTTTCAACAGGCGTGAATAGATATCGTAAGAGCGTTCTCCCTTGGCAGTTTGCTCAACCACCATAGGAACGAGTGCATTAAGTACTGATTCTGGCGCGTTATGCATCATTAACTTTCCCTAAATAAAAAAACGGCCCGCATGAGGGACCTCATACGAGCCATTATAAATGGCGAACAACCAAGCAAGTCAAGCTTAGGTTATGCGCGGCCGGTAGCCTTGTTCATAAATTCTTCAAAAGCGACATCTTTCTTAGTCACTTTGGCTGATTTCAGAACCGCTTCAACGGCTTGCTCTTCCAGAGCCAGGTTGCGCATGTTCTGCATCAACTCTTCGTTACCGTTGTAATATTCGATCACTTCTTTTGGATCTTCATAGGCAGAAGCCATGGAAGCGATCAGCGCCTGTACGCGCTCTTCATCGGCTTTCAGCTCGTTGGACTTGATCACTTCGCCCAGCAGCAGGCCGACTTTAACACGGCGCTCGGCTTGTTCAGTGAACAGCTCGGCAGGCAGCTCAGGCATGTTGGCACCTTGACCACCGAAACGCTGCATGGCCTGGCGACGCAGAACGCTAACTTCACCGTCGATCAGCGCTTTTGGCAGCTCGATTTCGTTGGCAGCCAGCAGGCCATCAAGCACTTGCTCTTTCACATTGGCTTTCAGAGCTTGTTCCAGCTCGCGGCTCATGTTCTTGCTGATCTCAGCTTTCAGAGCATCGATGCCACCTTCGGTGATACCGAACAGCTTGGCGAACTCGTCGTTAACTTCAGGCAGGTTGGCACCCTTGACTTCTTTCACTGTGATAGCGAACTTGGCGGCTTTGCCTTTCAGGTTTTCGGCGTGATATTCCTCAGGGAAAGTCACGTCGATGTCGAACTCTTCACCAGCTTTGTGGCCTTTAACGCCTTCTTCAAAACCAGGGATCATACGACCGCTGCCCAGTTGCAGTTCGAAATCTTCGGCCTTGCCGCCTTCAAACTCTTCACCGTCAACACTACCCACAAAGTTGATAACCACTTTGTCACCGTCTTCGGCAGCGCGCTCAACCGCTTCGTAAGTCGCGTGTTGCTTGCGCAGGGTTTCGATCATGTTGTCAACGTCGGTTTGTTGTACTTCGGCAACAGGTTGCTCAACTTCGATACCGTCCAGGCCTTTGATTTCAACTTCTGGATAAACTTCAAAGGTCGCGGTGAACTCAAACTTTTCGGCGTCAGTGGCACCTGGGGTAAAGGTAGGAGCACCGGCAGGGTTCAACTTCTCGGCAATGATGGCCTCAATGAAGTTGCGCTGCATCACTTCACCAGTGATGTCTTGGCGAATCGCTTTGCCATAACGCTTTTCAATCACACTCGCTGGGACTTTACCTGGACGGAAGCCGGGGATACGTGCACGCTTGGCTTCGCGCAGCAGGTTGTCTTTAACCAGTTTTTCGATCTGCTCTGCAGGAACAGAGATGGTCAGGCGACGCTCCAGGCCTTGGGTTGTTTCAACAGAAACTTGCATTGTTTTACCTCGAAATGTGTCTAACGTCCTTTGCAATAGCCGATTGTTTCAACTATTCAGGTATTCGTTTCTTGATCTCTTTAAACTTGACTGGAATGCCCATCAGTAGTGAATTCCGGCACCGGTCGCACAATGTTGATTGTTATCAAGACGCAGCATTATATCGACCGATCTTAGTGGAGTCGAGTCTCAATGCCACAGAAAAAGGCATAAAAAAAGCGACCTAAGGTCGCTTTTTTATAAAAGAGTGGGGTGACTGATGGGGCTCGAACCCACGACAACTGGAATCACAATCCAGGGCTCTACCAACTGAGCTACAATCACCACCGAAGATGGTACGCCCGGCAGGATTCGAACCTGCGACCATCCGCTTAGAAGGCGGATGCTCTATCCAACTGAGCTACGGGCGCAGGACCTGCAAATTAAATTTGCATCCTAAGCGGTACTGACAATGCTATCCACACTGCCCTTGAAATCTGGTCGGTGATAGAGGATTCGAACCTCTGACCCTCTGCTCCCAAAGCAGATGCGCTACCAGGCTGCGCTAATCACCGAGAATTTTTCTCCAAGCCCGGTTACACCTGCCAGCCTCGAGAACGGAGCGCATCTTAGCCCCTCACCCGACAAGCGTCAACGATTTTTTTAACCATGCCATCTGCTTGGCGAAATTACGTGCTGCTTTGACGAAATTCTGTGTTCTGGAGCCGGTTTGTCCATGACACCCCTAAGCCTCACTGGTAAAATGGCGCCGTTTCTAACATCGCGCCATATAAAAGGATATCCTACACCCATGACAGCCCAACTCATAGATGGCAAAGCGATTGCGCAATCCATAAGACAACAGCTAAAGCAGAAAGTCACTGCACGTCAAGCAGCGGGACAGCGTATCCCAGGCTTGGCTGTTATTCTGGTGGGAGCGGATCCTGCCTCTCAGGTTTATGTCGGCAGTAAGCGTAAAGCCTGCGAAGAAGTGGGGTTCATCTCCCGCTCCTATGATCTGCCTGAGTCCACCAGTGAAGAAGAACTGCTGACCCTGATAGACTCGCTCAATGAAGATACCGCCATAGATGGCATTCTGGTGCAGCTGCCGCTGCCTGAACATATTAAAGAATCCAAGGTCATTGAGCGGATCCGTCCCGACAAAGATGTCGACGGTTTCCATCCTTATAATGTCGGCCGTTTGGCTCAAAGGATCCCGGTACTGCGCTCCTGCACTCCTATGGGGATCATGACTCTTATCAAGTCTACCGGAGTCGATACCTATGGTCTGGATGCAGTTGTGGTTGGTGCCTCCAATATCGTGGGTCGTCCCATGACGCTGGAACTCTTACTGGCTGGCTGCACCACCACCACTTGCCACAGATTCACTAAAGACCTCAAAGACAAAGTCAGCCGCGCCGATCTTCTGGTGGTGGCCGTAGGTAAACCCGGTTTTATTCCGGGCAGCTGGATCAAGCCGGGAGCCATAGTCATAGACGTGGGCATAAACCGACTCGACAACGGCCGCTTGGTGGGAGATGTTGACTTTGATCTTGCCTGTGAGCGCGCCAGCCATATCACCCCGGTTCCCGGCGGCGTCGGTCCGATGACCATCGCCAGCTTGCTGGAAAACACTCTGTTTGCCGCAGAGCAATATCACGACTAAGCAAACACGCACCTATTTAAGACAAAACCCCCGACGATCATTTTCAGACCCTCGGGGGTTTTAAATTAGGCACTCTCACCAAAGTTCAGTTGGAAAAAGCTTCTCTGACATAGACTTCAAAGCGGCTAGCTGTCGGATTCGGCGCCACGGCGCTCACCTGCAACTGCTGTTTACCATGCAGCTTGACCGACTTCCAGGATACACCTTCATCGTCCAAGGTATAACCGCTGGCGTCATACCAGGTGAACTTATATTGAACACGCATATCGGTAGCGACTTTGCTGCTGATGGTGGCAGTGCCTCTAAGCAAACCGCCCTCGCCTCTGGCCATCAAGTCTCCGACACTCACTGAGCGGGCAAAACTGCTGTTGTCGATACGGCTTTCACCGGTCGAGCTAGCATACACCCCGGCCGTATGGTTGGCGCAGCCTGCCAGAGCCAGCAGGGTTGCTGCTATTACCAAGACTTTTTTCATCTGCCAATCCTTTATTCTCAGTCAATCAAAAAGTGTGCCCGGGCGGTTGCTATCAACTGCTTACGGTTGGTTTGCCAACAATCGATATTGACGTTAGCCACTCGCCGCCCCTGACGGGTAATTCGGCACTCGGCGAAACTGTCCTTATGATAACCGGCGCGTAAGTAGTCGATGGAAAAATCAACCACCTTGGGCACCTTACTGGTTTGCATAAACACCATCAGCTGAATGATGGCCGACATCTCCATAAATCCGGCGATCACCCCGCCGTGAATGGCCGGCAATACCGGATTGCCTATGTTGTCATCTTTGGCCGGCAGGCGAAACACCAGCTCATCGCCAAACCTTTCCACCAACATGCCGATAAAGCGAGCATAGGGAACATGCTCAAGCAAATGACTGAAATCATTGGTTTCTGTCACCTTGGCGACTATGCTTTTTACATCCATGGATGCCTTGGCGTCTGTCATTTCGCCTCTTCTCCCATCAGCGCCTTGCGGAAAGTGTCCCCGATCATTTCTGGGCTTATTCGCATAAAGGAGCCAACCGCATGAGCGATGGGGTCGTCTATGCTGTCCTGATAGGCGATGGCCCGGGTGAACGCCACGCTGGATGACAACTTATAACACTCGGCAAAACCATAAACCGGCTTGTGGGGTTCGGCGGGCTTCATATAATCGACCCGCAGATCCAGAGTTGGTGAGATCTCCAGCGAACCATATTTGTCCTTGATAGCACAAACCACGGCGCAGCCACAGGCGGTATCCATCAATGTGGTGATAACCCCGCCATGGATAACCCCTGTCTCAGGATACCCCACCAACTCGGCACTGTAGGGCAATTCTATCAGTACATGGTGCTCACTGGCCTCATGTACCTTGAGCATAAGGCGACGGCACTGAGCCAACTGGTTGACAAAACGGCTCGCCAGAGTCGTCAGCGGGAAAAACTCCGGATTGACTTTCATGACTCTGGACTCACCATTGGCCCCAAGGCTTTACCGCCAAGCAGATGCATGTGGATGTGGAACACTTCCTGGCCACCATGCTCATTACAGTTAATGATCAAACGATAGCCGTCCTCGGCAATCCCGGCCTCGGCGGCCAGCTTGGCGGCCACTGTAACCATACGGCCGATGGCCTGCTCGTCCGAGGCTTTGGCATCATTGACCGTGGGGATCAGATGATTGGGTACTATCAGCACGTGGGTAGGCGCCTTGGGATTGATATCCCGAAAGGCAGTCACCAACTCGTCCTGATACAGTATGTCCGTGGGTATTTCACGGCGAATAATTTTGCTGAATATGGTTTCTTCGGCCATTTTGCCACTCTCCGGTGTGTCGGTTCAGGCTCGGCCCAAGAGCCAAACCTCTGTGTTCTTGGCAGTATAATACCATTCGGCCCAGAGATGTAATCGGCCACTGCGATTTGCCCCCAAGCCTTTTAAAACTCGGCAAGTAATTGCCGCAGCCAGGCTTTTTTGGCAGCATTGTCGCTATGCTCAGCCGGATAGCACCCAATTTGGCTCCCGGCACTCGTCAACGATTCATACGGATATTAGATGATCAGTTATCAGATTTGCCCCATAGATCCCCACGCTCACCTGTTTGAGGTCAACATCACCATTCAGGCACCGGCCCCGAGACAGGAACTTTGGTTGCCATCCTGGATCCCGGGCAGCTACATGGTTCGCGATTTTTGTCGCAATATCATAGATCTTAAAGCCTTTGATGAGCTGGAGCGTCCACTCAGCATTACTCAGCTCGACAAGCAGCGCTGGCAGATAGATTCCAATGCCGAATCACTGCAACTGCGCTACTCGGTTTATGCCTGGGATATGTCGGTGCGCAGCGCCCATCTGGATCAAACCCACGGCTTTTTCAACGGCAGCAGCGTCTTTCTGGCGGTGGCCGGCAAAGAGCTTGAGCCGCTGGAGCTGGAAATTCTGCCTCCCAAAGAGGAAGCCAACTGGCAACTGGCAACAACCCTGAGTCAAATCGAAGGTGAAGAGTGGCAGTTCGGCCGTTTCAGCGCCGCCAACTATGATGAGCTTATCGACCATCCGGTGGAGATGGGCACCTTTACCCATGGCAGTTTTGAGGCCTGTGGCGTGCGCCATGATGTGATACTGACTGGGCGTCACCGCTGCCATATGCCCAGGCTGCTTGACGATCTCAAGGCTATTTGCGAGAGCCAGATCCGCTTCTTCGGTGAAGCGCCGTTTGAGCGCTACCTGTTTATGACTCAGGTATTGGGCAATGGCTTTGGAGGACTGGAACACAGAGCCTCCACCGCCCTGCACTGCTCCCGTAAGGATCTGCCGCTGAGTATGGAGATGCCGGTTAACAAGGATTACCGCACTTATCTGTCGCTCTGTAGTCACGAATACTTCCACAGCTGGAACGTCAAACGCATTAAGCCTGCCAGCTTCATTCCCTATGCGTTGGAGGCTGAGAGCTACACCCGTCAGTTGTGGGCTTATGAAGGTATCACTTCTTATTATGATGACCTGATGACACTCAGAGCCAACAGGGTTTCCAATGAACAATATCTGGAGATGCTATCCCAGACCATGACCCGGGTGTATCGCATGCCGGGCAGGCAGTTGCAGAGCCTGACAGATTCGAGCTTCAATGCCTGGACCAAGTTCTACAAACAGGATGAAAACGCCGCCAACGCCATCGTCAGCTATTACACCAAGGGAGCTTTGTTTGCCCTGTATCTGGACTTGACTCTGAGACTGGAAACCCAGGGGAAATACACCCTGGATAACCTGATGCAAAAGCTGTGGCAGGCCTTTGGCAGCCAGGGTATAGGTACTGAAGATGACTCCCATCGCCGCCTCTATGAGGAGCTGCTTGGCCGGGATGCCAGCGCAGAATTTGCCTTTCTGGATACTACCCAAGAGTTGCCGCTGGCGCCCCTGCTGGTACAATTCGGAATCGAGATGCAGCTTCGCAGTGCCCAAAGCGCTCAGGATCAGGGCGGCGGGGATGTTGAGGGGCAAAAAATCGGCTTCGGAGCCCGCTACAAGGCTGAAGCCCTGGGGTTAAGGATTGTGAGTGTGACCAACGGCAGCGCGGCTCACAGCGCCGGGCTCGCGGCCGAGGACCTGTTGATTGCCGCCAATGGTCTGCAGGTCGGCGCTCAGTTTGAAAATGAACTGCAGCAATATGAGCCCGGCGATAGTCTGGAGCTGCACTTCTTCCGCCGTGATGAACTGATGACAGGCCAACTGCCTATCAACCCGGCGGCAATAGATACTGTGTCACTCAAGCTCACCGATCCAGCCAAAGCCAAGGCCTGGCTGGGTTAAGGAAGGTGCGAACAAGTCCCATGCGTGCTCTGCGTAGGCTTACAGGCCTGGATGCAAGGCGTGGTTCGCAGCAAATGGCCCTAGTCCTTTGCAAGAAGCATAACACAGCAGGCAAGCCTGTAAGTCACGCCCTTTGAGGCTTTCACAGCAACCGGCTCTCTGCGTTATCCGACTTCGACAGACCCCGGCATGCCTTCAGTCAGATGCCTTGAACGCCAATTGCTGTGTAAGCCACTCTTTACAAAAGAGAAGGCCGCGAGGACTTATTCGCACCTGCCCTAACTGCCTGAGCCTTGACTCTCGGCCACATCGGCCATCAAGTGGCGCTGAGCCCAGGCCATCGCCTGGGCCCGGTTGCTTAAATTCAGTTTGCGAAACACCCGATAGAGATGGGTCTTAACCGTACTCTCACTGACATACAGGGAAGTGGCAATCTGTTGATTACTGAGCCCGGCCAGTAGCGCCTGCAACACCTCCCGCTCCCTGAAAGTCAGCACATCGCCACTGAGTTCTCCCTTGGCCAGCCGAGATTGCAACTCAAAAGGAATATCGCAGCCGCCCTTTTGCACAATATCCAGGCCACGGCCTAGCTGTGCCAAGCTCGCCTCGGGATAGAAAACCGCCTTGACCACAGACGGCAACAACAGGCATTCATACTCCACCCTTCTGGGATAATGCAGTAACACCACTTTGCAACCGCGGCTCTTGGCGGCCTGTTTAAGGATTTTATAGCCCAAAGCCGACTCCACTGTAGCCAAATCCAGCAGCAGCATGTCGACATCGGCTCCCAAGGCATCAATGTGCCATCGCTCGGGGGAGAAACAGGATAAGCGCACCAAAAACTCCTGCGGCCAACGGCTATCCATCAGCTCGGTCAACAGAGCGGACCTGGAAACCACTAACCAGTGCATCACATTGAACATAGGCGGCCCTCGATTGATTACACAAACGAAATTTACATTAAATTAACTTATGTATCAAAATCAGTGATTACTTGAAATAGCAGCACAGACCCCAGTTTCACACTCAAAATGAATAAGAGTTAACTGAACAAGCGCCGCCACAGGCATTAACATAAAGGGGTAAAACAGATCTGGGGGATCAAATATGGAAACCAATACTGCGGGCGAAGTGCGCCTGTCTCGTTATCAGGCCTGGGATCTTCCCACTCGCCTTTTTCACTGGGTAAACCTGGTGTTAGTACTAATGATGACAATCATCGGCGGAGTAATGATGTTCAAATCCAATTTGGGGATCAGCGGCCTCGACGCCAAAATCGGCTTGAAAACACTGCATGTCTGGATAGGTTATGTCTTTGCCATCAACCTGGCATTCAGATTACTGTGGGGATTATTCGGTCCCATTAAGGCGCGTCTTGGCACACTGCTCCCGAAAAAAGGGGAATTGGCAAGCTATCGCGCGGCTCTCAAGAAAGGCGAAAACCCACAATATCTCGGTCATAATCCGGCGGGGAAACTGGCGGTCATCGCTTTGTTTGGTCTGCTGACCCTGATCATGGTGACAGGTTTGGTGCGAGCCGGTACTGACATCTACTATCCACCGCTGGGCGGCATGGTTCAGGAATATATCGCCGCCGATGGTGTCGAACCTACCAACCTCAAACCCTATGATGACACAGGCGTTAATCCAGACAAGGCTGCAGCGATTAAAGGTGCCAAGGGCTTGGCAGGAAAAGTCCATGTCTACAGCGTATATCTGTTGCTTCTGTTGGTATTGCTGCACATAGCAGCGGTGATCCACGCCGAGCGTAAGCGTCAGCCCGGTATCATTTCGGCTATGTTTTCCGGCAATAAATATCTGCCAACAACGCCGCTGGATAAAGACTAGATTAAGATATCGGCCCATACTGAACCAGAGACCAGCACAAGCCAGAAACAATAACGCCGGCATTAAGCCGGCGTTGTCATTCGAGCGATACGGGCTTACTTCAGAGCACTTTCCGAAGTACGGCCATCATCGTGGCAGCTATCGCAGGTAGGCTTCTGACCGACATTCATATCGTGAGGGGCATGACAATCGGCACATACCAGTGCGCCATCGTGAGGCTTGTGCACTGCGTCCATTTCTGCCAACGAACCGTGACAGCTCTGACACTGTTCAAATTCATAGGCGCCGTCAGCAGAAGGAGAACCATCGGCGTGACAGCTTTCACAGCCGCCCATATCCGCGTGGAAATCAGACAGCTTTTGATCTTCTGCAAAAGCAGATGGTGACAGGGCCAGTGCGGCCAGACCAGCACCGAACAACACACTCAATAGTTTCTTGCTCACAATAATATCCTCCGATAATGACAGTCGAGCGAAAGTTCTTATGTCAGGTATGACTTTCGTCTCTCTATCAACAAATAGCACGACTTGGATTAACTTAGTCAAGCTTTTGCCAATTGGCAAACTAATTTAAGTCGGCGCCACTTTAGCAACTTGCGCAAAAGCAAAATGTGCGCTGAATCATGTAACCATCGGTTAATTACGGAATTTTACATTTAATTTACCTAGTGACTTCTGTATTAATAAGCGTTTCAACAGCATAAAAAAGGAGGCCAATAGGCCTCCTTGAGAGAAAGTATCGTTGAATTATCCGCGGTTTCTCAACGCTTCAATACGCTTTTCTAGCGGTGGATGACTCATAAAGAGTTCGGTCATTGAACGCTTGCCGTTGATACCGAAGGCCGACATATTGGCTGGCATGGCACCGGTTTCCGGGCCAGTACGCAGACGTTCAAGGGCCGCAATCATCTTATTCTTACCGGCAAGGCGAGCAGCACCTTCATCGGCGCGGAACTCACGAATGCGGGAGAAGTATGCCACCACCATGGAGGCCAGAATACCGAACAGCATATCCAGCACAAATACCACCGCCATATAGGCGATAGTGCCCAGGCCTTCACCTTCTTCATCGTTGCTGGCGACAAAGTTGTTGACGATACCGGCAACCACGCGGGCGGCGAAGATAACAAAGGTGTTTACCACGCCTTGGATCAGGGTCAGAGTCACCATGTCACCGTTGGCCACGTGGCTAACTTCGTGCGCCAGTACGGCTTCGACTTCATCGGCACTCATGCCGTAAAGCAGGCCGGTACTCACTGCCACCAGAGAGTTGTTTTTGCTTGGGCCAGTAGCAAAGGCGTTCAGCTCAGGCGACTGGTAGATAGCCACTTCCGGCATCTTAATCCCGGCCTGCTGTGCCTGACGGGCGACGGTATCGAGCAACCAACGCTCTGTATTGTCACGGGGCTCAGTGATCACTTCACAGCCCATGGTCTTCTTGGCCATCCACTTGGAAATCGCCAAGCTGATAAAGGCGCCACCGAAACCGAAGATCGCCGCAAACACCAGCAGACCACCCATGGTCTTAGTATTGACACCCAAAATAGACATGACGATCGATGCCACCAGCAAAATGGCAAGGTTAGTCAAAATCAGTAGAAATACACGCTTCATATCAGCTCCTGTAAGGTACCTTCTGTACCGGAATTGCGTCATTGCAGACATAATATGTCTGCTTTGCAGGAATTCAAGGGGGAAAAAATAAATTATTGTTTAGTTTTCCCCACTCAGCCTCTCCCGACGCAGAGGAAGCAGCAGTCTAGGCAGCGTTGATTAAATTAAACTTAATCAACATCCCAAGTGCGGCTTTTTAAGACGGTGAAAAAAGTCGGTCACGATTGTTGAGTGCAAAGGCTTTTTGTTACCATCAAACAACGCAAACAAATCTGAAGGACAGCGACGATTATGACGATAAATGCCCTGCTGCTCAGCAGCTCCCGCGCTGGCGACACCCCCTACCTGGAACATGCCCTGCCCTATATTGAACCCATGACAGAAAAGGCCCGCAAGTGGATATTTATCCCTTACGCCGGTGTCAGCATGAGCTATGACAACTATCTGGAAGCCGTGGTTAATGGCCTGGCGCCATTGAGACTGGATATCTCCTCTATCCATCAACATGGCGACCCCAAGCAGGCTATTCGCGATGCTGACGGCATTCTGGTTGGTGGTGGCAATACCTTCCACCTATTGCATGAGTTGTACCGCTACGATCTGCTGCATCTGATCAAAGAGGAAGTCGCCGCCGGCAAACCCTATATCGGCTGGAGTGCCGGTTCAAATATTGCCGGCCTCAGCATACGTACCACCAATGATATGCCTATTATAGAGCCGCCATCATTCAGTGCCCTTGGCCTGCTGCCACTGCAGATCAATCCGCATTACAGCAACTACAAGGCGCCGGGTCATAATGGTGAAACCCGGGCCCAGCGTTTGCTTGAGTTTACCAGTGTTGATCCCAAGACGCCGGTGCTGGCTATCCAGGAAGGCAGCGCCCTGTTGCTGCAGGACAATAAACTGAGTCTTTTGGGAGATAAGGAAGCTTATCTGTTCAGCGGTGTAGAGCAGGAGATCCCCGTGCCTGTAGGCAGTGATCTTTCCAATCTTTTGAGCTAAAAAACACTTGGCCCTACGGGGCCTTGCTGCTTGTTAACTCCAGGGCTCAACCATGCGCTTTAGCCAGCAAAGGGCTCAAATCTAGGTGCTGAGACATGGCCTCGGCACTGGGATGAGCCAGATGCGGCACCACTCCCAATAGCGGTGCCTGCATCAAGTCTTTAAGACTGGCCAGGTTTTCATCGAAGCGGCTCATATCGGCTTCGGCGCGGTTGGCCACCCAACCGGCGATTTCAAGCCCATCAGCGCGGATCACTTCCTGGGTCAATACGGCATGATTAAGACAGCCAAGCTTCATTCCGACCACCAGAATCACGGGCAGAGCCAGTCCCTGCACCGCTTCCGATAAGAAACGCCCCTCCCCCAAAGGCAAACGCCAACCACCGGCCCCTTCTATCAGGCAGAAATCGGCCATGGCATACTGGGTAAAATCCAGCGCCGCCAGTACCGCCTCTGGGCTGATATCCAGGCCGAGATCGGCGGCAGCAATATGAGGGGCAATCGCCGGCTCAAAACTGAAAGGATTCATCTTGTCGTATTGCAGTTTCAGAGAGGATTCATCCATCAGGGCCAGGGCGTCCGGGTTTCTCAGCCCGTAAGGGGTGTTGTGGCAACCCGAGGCCAGGGGTTTGACCCCCAAGGTTTTCAAGCCATGCTCGACTCGAGCCTTATGCAGCAGCGCAGCTCCGACCTGAGTCTTGCCACTGTCGGTATCTGTACCTGTTACAAAAAAAATCATCGCTGAACTACCCCTACTGCCTAAACATCAATGGTTATTTTCGGGCCTGAACCATTACTATCCTGTATGTCAGCGGCAATCCCTTGTCTGTTCTTAGAACCTCGGCCTGCCCGTTAAGTGTATCCCAAAAACCCTTTCCCTTGAGCCCGGCACCTGAGTTTTTGTCGGCGCCGACTGAAGCGCCGACCCCCTTGATGGAGTAAAGCAATTCCCTGAGATTGGCAAAATGGCACTGGAAGGTGCGGCTTTGCGTGTGCAAGCTCTGCCAGGGATGCTGGCCCAGCGCTTGCGCCAACATATCCTCGGCTGCAAACGCCTTGACTCGCAGCCCCAGCGTCTGTAATTCGGGCAAACTGCCGCGGGCCACTATGGCAAGGCGTACCGAGCCGTCCGGGCGCATGACCCGAAAAATCTCTGCCAAGGCGGCCGGAATATCGCCGCACCACTGCAGCGCCAGATTGGAATAAACCGCATCAAAGCTGTTGTCGCCAAAGGGAAGCTGCTCGGCATCGCCACAAACAGCCTGATAATCGGGGAAGTTTCCCTTCAGCTGCTTGAGCATTCCGCTGGCGATATCCAGGGCGGTCACGCTTTGGGGCCTGAGCGTGGCAAAAGCCGTGCCCGGACCTGCACCTATATCCAGCAGTTGTCCTGAATGTGGGCAATCGTCCCAGTCAAGTAAGGCTTCGGCCGTCAGACGCTGCACCTTATTGTGGCGCTCATAAGCGCTTGCCGCCTTGGAAAAGCGCCCGGCGACATCCCCAAGCGGCACGGATTGCACCAGGCCTGTGTGACTGGCCAGAGGTTCGTGACTGATGTTGCTCATGCCATCAGCTCCGCCAGTGCCGAGGCCAAGGCCAGTATATCCAGCTCCCTGTGCTCGGCGCTCAGGGTAATACGCAGTCTGGCACTGCCTTTGGGGACTGTGGGTGGCCGAATCGCCCCCACCAGGAAGCCGCGTTCCAAAAGCCTTGCCGCCAGCGCCATACACTTGTCACTCTCACCCACCAACAGAGGTTGAATTGGCGACTCAGATGGCATCAAGGAGATCCCCGCCGCTTGGCAGCTGCGGCGAAACAAAGCGATATTGGCGTTGAGGCGCTCGAGCAAGGGCTCTTGCTGGATCAGCTCCAGGGCCCCGTGCACGCCCATACAGCAGGCCGGTGACAGCGCGGTGGAATAGATGTATTCACGGGCATTGGCCACCAGATAATCTATCAACTCCTGCGAGCCCACAATCGCCGCGCCCTGACCACCTAGCGCCTTGCCAAAGGTCACCAAGCGGGCAAATACCGGCAAGGGTGAAGACTCAAATAGGCCGAAGCCGTGGGCATCATCGAGAATAAGCGGGCTGCAGTGCTCTTGGCACAAGTGGCTCAATTTACCAAGCGGCGCCCTGTCGCCATCCATGCTGAACACGGTTTCGGTGAGCACAGCGCTGCCGGGATGCCGGGCCAAAAGCGTTGTGGCGGCCGCCATATCGTTATGGGCAAAACGCCGTATTTTGGCCTTTGAGTCACGCAGGCCATCTATCATGGAGGCGTGCACCAATTTGTCGGCAATCACTGTATCTTCGGCGCTAAACAGGGTTTTCATCAGCGCAGTGTTGGCGGCAAAACCACAACTGAACAGTAACGCCGCTTCTGCACCGAGTGCCCGGCACAGACCTTGTTCCAGCTTGAGATGCGCCTCGCTGTAACCTGAAACCAGAGGTGAAGCGCCGCTGCCGCAGCCATAGAGAGTTGCCCCATTGGCAAGCGCAGAGATGACCTTGGGATGACGGGCCAGGCCCAAATAATCATTGGCGGCAAAATCCAGCAATGGTTTGCCTGTGGCTTGGGCAACAGGATGCAATAGTCGCTCACGGCCGGACGCTGCGGCGAAGCAGCGTCTTTGCCTGAGCAAGCCGCCGCGCGCAAGCTCTTCACGGCGGCGGGCCATTTTGTCCAGCAATGAGGTCAAGTTACAGGGCTCCGGCGTCGTAAAACTGTCCCTGAGCCTTGTTATTGATAGCCTCTGCCTTGGCCGCGACGCGGGCTATTTCGGCGCCCTCTTCCTCGACCGTGGCGGCCTTGCCTTGCTCCGGGGTCAATCCCAGACGGCGGAACAGGCTCATATCGTCATTTTCTTCCGGGTTGGCGGTGGTCAACAACTTGCACCCATAGAAAATCGAGTTGGCGCCGGCAAAGAAACACATGGCCTGCAGCTCATCTGTCATATTTTCACGCCCGGCCGACAAGCGTACCCGCGACAAAGGCATCATGATTCTGGCCACGGCTATGGTGCGCACAAACTCCAGTGGATCCAGGTCGTCCAGGCTGTCCAGCGGCGTACCGGCCACCTTGACCAACATATTGATAGGCACAGAGTCGGGATGTTGCTCAAGATTGGCCAACTGTTGCAGCAAACCCGCCCTGTCGGTGGCCTGCTCGCCCATGCCGACAATCCCGCCAGAGCACACCTTCATACCGGCGGCGCGCACATTGGCCAGGGTGTCCAACCGCTGCTGATAGGTGCGGGTGGTGATGATGTCACCATAGTATTCCGGCGAGGTATCCAGGTTATGGTTGTAGTAATCCAGCCCGGCTTCGGCCAGCTCGTTGGCCTGGTTTTCGCTGAGCATACCCAGAGTCATACAGGTTTCCATTCCCAGGGATTTAACCTCCTGCACCATCTGCTTGAGATAAGGCATATCGCGTTCATGCGGGTTACGCCAGGCGGCTCCCATGCAGAAGCGGGTCGCCCCGGCGGCCTTGGCACTTCTGGCCTCTGTCAGTACCTTTTCCATCTCCAGCAGACGCTCTTTTTCCAATCCTGTGTCGTAGCGGGCGCTCTGGGGGCAATATTTGCAGTCTTCCGGACAGGCCCCCGTCTTGATTGACAACAGACGACTGACCTGAACTTCATTGGGATTGAAATGGGTTCTGTGCACGCTGTGGGCACGAAACAACAAATCATTCATCGGCAGGGCAAAGAGGGCTTCAACCTCTTCACGGCGCCAGTCATGGCGCAGCTCTGTATTGGACATATTCTGTGTTACCTGAGTCTGATCTATTTGTTGCTGAAGCCGATTTTGCCGATTAATCCATCGGGCTCCGGGTTCAGTTGGCTGCTTGAAGGCCTGAATTATTTTCGTTAGCATACCCGCGACACCCTCACTGTCAACGCCAACCAGTTGCACAGGTTTACCTTTGGTTAATATATGAGCATAGATTATCGTTTTGACCGTCAGCATATCTGGCATCCCTACACTTCCATGAGCCACACCCTACCCGTTTATGGGGTCAAAGCCGCCAAAGGCGTACGCCTGACACTGGAGGATGGTCGCGAGCTCATCGACGGCACCAGTTCCTGGTGGGCCTGCGTCCATGGTTATAGCCACCCGGCAATTCTCGGTGCCATGGAAGAGCAACTCAAACGCCTGAGCCATGTGATGTTCGGAGGGATCACCCATGAGAGCGCCATCGAACTGTGTCGCCAGCTCATCACTATCACCCCGGAACCGCTGACCAAGGTGTTTCTGGCTGACTCAGGTTCCATTGCGGTGGAGGTGGCGCTGAAGATGGCGCTGCAGTACTGGCAAGGGCAAAACAAGACAGAGAAAAACCGCATCATGACGGTCAAGCAGGGCTACCATGGCGACACGTTCGCCGCCATGAGCGTCTGCGACCCGGAGGGCGGCATGCACACCATGTTTGGTGACAATGTGGCCCGGCAACTGTTTGCCCCGGCGCCGAGTACACCCTTCGGTGAAGCCGCTAAAGCAGATGACATCGCCGGACTCGAGGCCATGCTGGCCGAACACGGCAAACAAACCGCCGCGCTGATCCTCGAACCCATAATGCAAGGTGCCGGTGGCATGTGGTTTTACAGCGCCGACTATCTCAAGGCGGCAAGAGCCCTGTGCGACAAGTACGATGTACTGTTGATCCTGGATGAAATCGCCACAGGTTTTGGCCGCACCGGTAAGCTGTTTGCCTGCGAACACGCCGACATAGCGCCGGACATCATGTGTGTCGGTAAGGCGCTCACCGGCGGCTATATCAGTCTGGCGGCGACGCTGTGCAGCGATAAAGTGGCGGCCGGCATAGACAGCTCCCCTGCCGGCGTATTTATGCATGGGCCGACCTTTATGGCCAATCCTCTGGCCTGTAGTGCTGCCCGCGCCAGCCTAGCCCTGCTGGCAAACGGTGAGTGGCAAGCTCAGGTCAAGGCCATTGAAACTCAGCTTAAACAGGAACTGGCACCGGCAGCGGTACTACCGGGAGTCAAAGCAGTGCGGGTGCTTGGCGCCGTTGGGGTTCTGGAGATGCACAAACAGGTCAATACCGCCGCGCTGCAGGCCGAATTTGTTGCCCGCGGCGTGTGGATCCGTCCCTTTGGCAAACTCATCTATATCATGCCTCCCTATGGTATCAGTGCAGAAGAGCTAAGCTGCCTGAGCCGGGCCATGCTGGAAGTGGCCGCACTGACGAGCGAGCAAAATCAAGATGACAGCGCCTTCGTCAGCCACGGCTGAATATGCTTAAACAGCAAAATGATAAACAGGTGAAATGTGTTATCAGGGTCTTAGCTTAGTTGCCACTACAAACAAAACCGCTTTCAGAATCTGTTATGTTAATTGTTGAAATAAACCAGCCATTCTTTGAATGGATTTAAGACTGACGCCGTGTTTGTTTCGTTTGGCACATTCACGTTGATGTGTGTTACTGCGCACATCACCAATCTGTTGAATATGCACTCGATAACCTAAAGCCCTCGCAGCCACCTGATAGGCCGCAAACTCCCACAGTGCCATGTTGGTATTATCACAAATAACCACTGGCACACCGGTTGCCAACGCCTCGATGAAGCGGCTCAGGTTGAGCTGGTGAAATTCCGGCAAACGGGCAATGTCGAAGCAGTAGCGGTTATTTTGGTAAAAGAAGCTGTCGGTTGAGCACAGGCCTCTCTCAGTGACATTCTGAGCAAGCCTCGCTGGTAGTTCCTGGATAAACTGCCGAACCCAGTAAGATTTGCCGCTGCCCGGCAGACCGCGCATGATGATCGCCAAGCGGCTGTTACCATCAATCGTCCCGGGGTCAATAACCTCCTTGAAGCCCTGGATATTACGCACACTTGAAATACCGATAGGCGGCTCAAGTAGGCTGGCATCTGTTTTGGGCTCAGGCATCAACTATGGCCGGTTTGATTGCAGATAGACTGACCGGCAAGGATACGCTCCACCAGTGCCGGGACCATCTCACTGGCCTTGCCTTGCAGATGAATTTGAAACTGGCTGTGTCTGTCTGCCGGCATCAGATTGACCTCGACGGTCAGCGCACCATGATGATTGGCGCTGTCGACAAAGCCGGCAGCAGGATAGACAGTGCCTGAAGTGCCAATGGCAATAAAGAGATCGCAGTGATCCAGCGCATCGTGAATTCTATCCATTCCCAGAGGCATTTCACCGAACCAAACCACATGAGGCCGCAGACGCTGCGCCGGAATACAGCAGGTACAGGTATTTTCAGGCCCGAAGGGTTCATGCAGGGTAAAGGTTTGCCGGGAGCGCGGACAACGCCCCTTGGAAAGTTCACCGTGCATATGCAGTAAGCGCCTGGAACCGGCTCTCTCGTGCAGATCGTCAATATTCTGGGTGACTATCAGCAGCTCACCGTCAAACTCCTGCTCTAGGCGAGATAGCGCCGTGTGAGCAGCGTTGGGTTCGATATTGCCCGCGTGCAGTTGCTGCCAGCGGCCATTGTAGAAGCGCTCGACCAACTCAGGGTCACGTTCATAACCTTCTGGGGTCGCCACATCTTCAATATGATGCTCTTCCCATAGGCCATCCTGATCCCTAAAGGTACGCAGTCCGGACTCGGCAGAGATCCCGGCGCCGGTTAAAACCACGATTCGTCGATGCATCTAGTGTCCTTTTTGTTTTTAGTCCATCCTGCCAACGATGAACAAAAGCTGCAATTATGCCTTGGTATAACCATACAAAAAGTATGTTTAAATTGCTTGTTTTTATTCAAATTTATGTCGATTATAGCCAAGTTGCCCCAGAGAAGTACCAAAAGCCAGATCAGAGGTTTAAGTTTTAGAACAGTACACATATAATGGGGTCTATTATCCACGGACGAACCTATGTGTAATATCAAGGTTCTGCAATCAAGAGATTAGCCATGACAGATGGAAATCAAGCGCTGAAAAAAGCGGGTTTGAAAATCACCCTGCCACGAGTCAAAATCCTGGAGCTGATGCAAGAACCGGAAAACCAACATATCAGCGCCGAAGACTTATATAAGAAACTGCTGGATATCGGTGAAGAGATAGGTCTGGCTACCGTCTATCGGGTACTGAACCAGTTTGATGATGCTGGCATTGTCAGCCGTCACCACTTCGAAAGTGGCAAAGCCGTATTTGAGCTCTCCACCCAGCATCATCACGACCATCTGGTTTGCCTGAGCTGTGGTAAAGTGATCGAGTTTTCCGATGAGCTTATTGAGCGCCGCCAACATGAAATCGCCATGCGTCACAATATCAAGCTCACCAATCATAGCCTCTACCTCTATGGCGTCTGCACCAACGACAAGTGCGACCACGGTGAAGAGTAACAGTTAATAAAAAACCAGCGCCAAGCGCTGGTTTTTTTTATTGCCGGTAATCCGAGGTTACCAATTCAAAGCCAGAGGCTCGCCCTTCTTCCTTGGGCAGGCATGGCTGAAAAGCGTTGGATCCGCATAACAAAGAAAACGGTTATTGGCAAAAAGCCTGAACAACCAATCTCCCTCTTCGGCAAACTGCGCCGGTGGCGTCAGGTTACCTACGTGTCCGGGCTCCAATCCGGCAAACTGCATCAGTTTGTCGGCATCCTGTTCACTGATCAACTGTGGATCCGCCGGTAATTTACCGCTGCCGGCAGAAAAACCATTGTGGACAAAGTACTGCTTCATCTTTATCTCCATTCCCTGTCGTTGGTGCATTCTGAGTGACTTAGATGTATGTCACTCCCGTATCCGTCCGAGAGCCTTACCGGCTCCGGTGCTCAGCGGTGAAAATCACCTGAGCGCTCCGGTTGATAGATAATCTCTTCAATCCGCACTTTCACTGTGCCGCCACCCGGCCCCGGCCACTCAATTTCATCCCCCTGGGCCAAGCCCAGTAAGGCGCCGCCGACCGGCGCCAGAATCGAAATTTTACCGGCACTGCCATCGGCATCTTTTGGATAAACCAGACGCAAGGTGAACTCTTCATTGGAGGAAGACATACGAAAACGAACTTCAGAGTTCATGGTCACTACATTGTCCGGCATATCCTTGGATGGCCTGATTTCCGCCCGCTCAAGTTCAGCCTCAAGCGCTTGATGGCCGGGAAAGGCGTTGGCAGGCAATGAATCGAGCAAACGCTCCAGGCGCTCCAGATCCACTTCAGAAATTACGATATTAGGTTGTGTACTCACAGCAATCCTCTACTTTTCAGAAAAGCCGCCTGAGCGGCCCCACATCGGGTCATCCCTTCCCCCATTGAGGGTTGACACCAATACCCAATAGCTGAAATCGCCCGATAGGCGTTTCAGACTCATTCAGCTTGATCTACGAGTTTCGAGCGCTTTCGCCCCCGAATTGCACTTCAGCGCCGCATCGGACGAACCAATACGGCGCTGAAGTCTTTGTTAACACGGCATCAATTCTCTGGTTCTGCCGAGATCTCCGCCTCTTGGCTGACGGCTTTCTCTCATTTCAGGCTGGAGTTCCAGATAGCAACAGAACGACAACCCCAGGGAAAAGATTAATAACAATTTGAATTTTTTAAATTTTTAGTGCATGAATACTCTGCATCACCCCAAAGGGATCGACTAGACCCAATCTAACCTTTTCCCAATCAAATATCCAGCCGGGGGCACCTGAGCTTCATCACAGCTACCAATAAAAAAGGCGCCTCTCGGCGCCTTTTGTGAGCTTAACGACTGTGCTTACCAGCCGGTCTTCTCACGCAGCGCGCTGCCGATTTCGGCCAGCGAGCGCACGGTAGTCACGCCCGCGGCTTCCAAGGCAGCGAACTTGTCGGCGGCAGTCCCCTTACCACCGGCAATGATGGCGCCCGCATGGCCCATACGCTTACCTGCTGGTGCAGTCACGCCGGCAATGTAAGAGACCACAGGCTTGGTGACGTTGGCCTTGATGTAAGCCGCCGCTTCTTCTTCGGCAGTACCGCCGATTTCACCGATCATCACGATGGCCTCGGTCTGAGGATCGTTCTGGAACATTTCCAGTACGTCGATGAAGTTGGTGCCAGGGATCGGGTCACCACCAATGCCCACACAGGTAGACTGGCCGAAACCTTCATCAGTAGTCTGCTTAACGGCTTCGTAAGTCAGAGTACCGCTGCGGGAAACGATACCCACTTTACCTGGCTTGTGGATGTGACCTGGCATGATGCCTATTTTACATTCGCCGGGGGTGATAACGCCGGGGCAGTTAGGGCCAATCATGCGCACACCGGTTTCTTCCAGCTTCACTTTTACCTGCAGCATATCCAGAGTCGGGATACCTTCGGTGATACAAACAATAAGCTCAATACCACCATCAATGGCTTCCAGGATAGCATCTTTACAGAAAGGCGCAGGTACATAGATAACAGATGCAGTGGCGCCGGTGGCGGCAACAGCGTCTTTCACTGTGTTGAATACTGGCAAGCCTAAGTGAGTGGTGCCGCCTTTACCAGGAGACACACCGCCGACCATCTGAGTACCGTAGGCAATCGCCTGCTCAGAATGGAAAGTACCCTGACCACCGGTGAAACCCTGGCAGATAACCTTGGTATCTTTGTTGATTAAAACAGACATTATTTGCCCTCCGCAGCTTTAACTACTTGCTGAGCAGCGTCGGTCAGACTTGTCGCAGCAATGATATCCAAACCTGATTCGGCCAGTACTTTAGAGCCCAGCTCGGCGTTGGTACCTTCCAGACGCACAACCACAGGCACTTTCACACCGACTTCTTTCACTGCACCGATAATACCTTCGGCGATCATGTCACAACGCACAATACCACCGAAAATGTTCACCAGAACGGCCTTCACATTGCTGTCAGACAGAATGATCTTGAAGGCTTCGGCAACACGTTCTTTGGTCGCGCCGCCACCTACGTCGAGGAAGTTGGCTGGCTTGCCGCCGTGCAGGTTCACGATATCCATGGTACCCATGGCCAAGCCGGCACCGTTGACCATGCAACCTACGTTACCGTCCAGAGCCACATAGTTCAGTTCAAACTTGGCTGCGTGGGCTTCACGAGGGTCGTCTTGTGAAGGATCATGCATGTCTTTGATCTTTGGCTGACGGAACAGAGCGTTACCATCTACGCCAATCTTGCCGTCCAGGCAGTGCAGGTTGCCTTCGGTGGTGATCACCAGAGGGTTGATCTCCAGCAGGGCAAAGTCATGCTCCAGGAACATGGTCGCCAGACCCATAAAGATCTTGGTGAACTGCTTGATTTGAGTTGGGTTCAGACCCAGCTTAAAGCCAAGGTCACGCGCCTGGAAAGGCTGAGGACCTGTGATAGGGTCGATAATGGCTTTGTGGATCAGCTCAGGGGTCTCTTCGGCCACCTTTTCGATTTCCACACCACCTTCGGTAGAAGCCATAAACACGACGCGGCGAGTGCCACGGTCGACAACGGCACCCAGATAGAGTTCGTTGGCGATATCAGTGCAGCTTTCAACCAGGATCTTGGCAACCGGCTGACCTTTTTCATCAGTCTGATAAGTGACCAGATTCTTGCCCAGCCAATGTTCGGCAAAGGCTCTGATCTCTTCTTTGTCGCCAGTGACTTTAACGCCACCTGCTTTACCGCGGCCACCAGCGTGCACCTGGCACTTGACTACCCACATGTTTCCGCCAATGCGACCGGCTGCTTCAACAGCTTCCTGAGCTGTGTCACAAGCATAGCCTTCTGACACTGGTAAACCATATTCGGCAAATAGGGCTTTTGCCTGATACTCATGCAAATTCATGATGATCTATCCGTATACTACGTTTTAAATCCAACCGGCCCCGAGGGGCCAGTCACGAGGTTATTGTCTGGCGGCGCTTACAAGTCCAGCAGCAGACGAGTTGGGTCTTCCAGCAGATCCTTAATAGTCACCAGGAAGCCAACTGACTCACGACCATCAATGATGCGATGGTCATATGAGAGAGCAAGGTACATCATGGGCAGGATTTCCACCTGGCCATTGACTGCCATTGGGCGGTCCTTGATGGCATGCATGCCGAGGATTGCGCTCTGTGGCAGGTTCAGAATAGGCGTCGACATCAAAGAGCCAAACACACCGCCGTTGGTCACAGTGAAGTTACCACCTGTCATATCTTCCACTGTCAGCTTGCCGTCACGACCTTTAATAGCCAGTTCGCGAACCGCTTTCTCGATATCGGCCAGGGTCATGGTATCTGTGTCGCGCAGCACAGGCGTTACCAGGCCACGAGGCGTGGAAACGGCGATGCTGACATCGAAGTAGTTGTGGTACAGGATGTCGCTGCCATCGATAGAAGCGTTGACTTCTGGATAACGCTTCAGCGCTTCGGTTACTGCTTTCACGTAGAAAGACATAAAGCCAAGACGGATGCCGTGCTTCTTCTCAAAGACTTCCTGATACTTCTTACGGATGTCCATGATAGGCTTCATGTTGACCTCGTTGAAGGTGGTCAGCATGGCGGTGGAGTTCTTGGCTTCCAGCAGACGAGTGGCGATAGTCTTGCGCAGACGCGTCATAGGTACGCGTTTCTCGCTGCGATCGCCCGCCAGGGTCACAGGTGCTGTGGCAGCAGCTGCAGCCGGCTTGGCAGAGCCTGACTTAACAAAGGCTTCCACGTCTTCTTTGGTGATACGGCCACCCACACCTGTGCCCTTGATTTTAGCGGCATCCAGGTTGTGTTCGGCTATCAGGCGACGTACTGATGGGCTCAGGGCATCGTTGTTTTCTGCCGCGGCTTCTTCAGCCTTAGGGGCTGCGGCTTCAGCCTGCTCTTTGCTCACTTCCTGACCGGCAACAGCGCCGGCGACGAAGTTGGCGATAACCTGTTCGGCCAGGACGGTATCCCCTTCCTGGAACAGCAGTTCGCTGATCTGACCATCTTCGGGTGCTACAACTTCCAACACCACTTTATCTGTTTCAATATCAACCAGGTTCTGATCACGGGAAACCGGCTCACCAGGCTTAACGTGCCAAGTGGCGATAGTCGCGTCGGCAACAGATTCGGGCAGTACAGGTACCTTGATTTCGATACTCATGGAAAGCTTTCCTTTTTATATAAATTTCTATTACTTCAGTTTTAATGCGCTAGTGATCAGTGATTCCTGCTGATGCGTATGCAACTCAGGATAGCCACAAGCCGGCGCTGCAGAGGCATCTCGGCCAGCGTAGCTGAGCTGGGCACCTTTTGGAATGGCTGCCCAGAAATGATGCTGGCTGCAATACCAGGCACCTTGGTTCTGAGGCTCTTCCTGACACCAAACAAAGTCGGTCACATGCTGATAATCTTTCAGGGCGACTGCCATCTCTTCGTGTGGGAAGGGATACAACTGCTCTACCCGCACCAAAGCGACATTATCGATATTCTCTTTGCGGCGACGCTCCAGCAGCTCGTAGTAAACCTTACCGCTACAGAACACTACGCGATCAACCTTGGCGGCATCCAGAGTATCGATTTCACCGATAACGTTCTGGAATTGACCGTTGGCCAGCTCGTCCAGGGAAGACACGGCCAGCGGATGACGCAGCAGCGACTTGGGAGACATAACCACCAGCGGACGACGCATTGGACGCACCACCTGACGACGCAGCATGTGGTAGACCTGAGCCGGAGTCGAAGGCACACAAACCTGCATATTGTGGTTGGCGCACAGCTGCAAGAAACGCTCCAGACGAGCACTTGAGTGCTCAGGCCCCTGACCTTCATAGCCGTGTGGCAGCAACATGGTCAAACCGCACAGACGGCCCCACTTCTGCTCACCGGATGACAGGAACTGGTCAATAACCACCTGGGCACAGTTGGCAAAGTCACCGAATTGGGCTTCCCAGATAGTCAGGCCACCCGGCTCAGCTGTGGCATAACCGTACTCGAACGCCAGCACTGAGGCTTCAGACAACACTGAGTCGGTGATGTCGATAGGGCCCTGCTCTTTCGCCACATGGCGCAGCGGCAGGTAAGTCGTGCCATCGTTCTGGTTGTGCAGCACGGCGTGGCGATGGAAGAAGGTGCCACGACCCGAGTCCTGCCCGGTGATCCTGACTCTTTGCTTGTCCTCGAGGATGCTGGCATAGGCCAGAGTCTCGGCAAAGCCCCAGTCCATCAGCTTCTCGCCTTTGGCCATGGCGACGCGGTCGTTATATATCTTGGCAACCCGAGAGTGCAGCTTATGACTCTCAGGCACATAGCTTATCTTGTCGGCCAGATTCTGCAGACGCTCCAGCGTCATACCGGATTCAAAAGACTCATCCCATTCGCGGTTGAGATAAGGAGTCCAGTCCACAGTGTGCAGCGTCATTGGACGCCACTCTTTGACCACACAATCCCCTTGATCCAGTGCATCACGATAGCTGTTGATCATGGCGGTGACATCGTCGGCCGCAATGCTGTTTTCGGCTATCAACTTGTCGGCATAGATCTTACGTGGCGTTGGGTGCTTCTTGATCTTGGCGTACATCAGTGGCTGAGTCGCGCTTGGTTCATCGGCCTCGTTATGGCCGTGACGGCGATAACATACCAATTCGATAACCACATCACGCTTAAAGGTGTTGCGGTAATCCACGGCTAACTGAGATACGAAAGCCACGGCCTCAGGATCGTCGGCATTAACGTGGAAAATCGGCGCCTGTACCATCTTGGCGATGTCGGTACAGTATTCGGTAGAACGCACATCCTGGTGGTTGGAGGTGGTAAAGCCCACCTGGTTGTTGACCACGATGCGGATAGAGCCGCCGACTTTAAAGCCGCGGGTCTGAGACATGTTGAATGTCTCCTGCACTATGCCCTGTCCGGCAATGGCCGAGTCACCATGAATGGTAATTGGCATCACCTGCAGGCCATCTTCACTGCCGCGGCGATCCAGTCTGGCGCGCACCGAGCCCATCACGACCGGGTTAACGATTTCCAGGTGTGAAGGGTTGAACGCCAATGCCAGGTGAACATTGCCACCAGGCGTTTCAAAATCAGAAGAGAAGCCCTGATGGTACTTAACGTCCCCTGAACCCAGCGTCTCATGATGCTTGCCGGCAAACTCGTCAAAGAGTTCGGCAGGACGCTTGCCCAGAATGTTAACCAGAACGTTAAGACGGCCACGGTGAGCCATACCCACGACTATCTCTTTGGTACCCGCTTCACCGGCGCGATAGATAATTTCGCGCATCATAGGCACCAGCGAGTCGCCCCCTTCGAGGGAGAAACGCTTGGCGCCGGGGAACTTGGCACCCAAATACTTTTCCATGCCTTCGGCGGCATTCAATCCCTCAAGGATCCGGGTCTTGACCGCCTTATCATAGCTGCCCTTACCCAGTGAAGGTTCGAGACGTTGCTGGATCCAACGTTTCTCTTCGGTGTCGGTGATATGCATATATTCGGCGCCGATAGAGCCGCAATAGGTCGCCTTGAGCGCCTTCACCAGCTCACCCAGTTTCAGGGTTTCACCGCCATAAGCAAAAGAACCTGTGTTGAACTCCCGCTCCATATCCTCGCTGCTCAGGCCGTGGAAAGCAGGATCCAATTCGGCAACTGTGTCGCGTTTCCACAGTCCCAATGGATCCAGATTAGCATTCTGGTGGCCACGGAAACGGTAGGCGTTGATCAATTGCAGAACTTTTACCTGCTTGGCATCCACATCAGGATCGGACACACGGCCAGTGCCTTTGCTGCGGCCTTCCTGTGCGAGAGAGCGAAAATAGTCACGGATCTTGGAGTGGGAAGCTTCGGGTACATCAGCAGAGGCACCGTTCACCGGAGGGAGTTGCTCAAACACCGCACGCCAGTCATCAGATACCGAGGTGGGGTCTTCTTGGTAGGCTTCATACATCTCTTCAACGTAGGTCGAGTTCGCCCCACTCAAGTGAGATGATTCGAGCCAGGCTTTCATGCTGCCTTGGTGCATTTCTTATCCTTTCAAACTTGATACACGTGCTTAGCCATATATTCCCTGCTTTGGCAGGGTCTCAGCCGCCCCTGGGACATCCGGATGTTACGGCCTTTTGTAGTCCTTTACATACAAAGAGCCACTTTCTACCCAGAGAAAGTGACTCCCCACGAGCCTATGTTGTTATTGGATTAAGCTCGTCGTCTTGCATTTATACAGCCCGCTTCAGCAGCATGGATTTGATGTGTCCAATGGCCTTGGTTGGGTTCAGGCCCTTGGGACAGACATCCACACAATTCATGATGCCGTGACAACGGAAGACGCTGTATGCATCATCCAGTTCGCTCAGACGTTCTTCGGTCGCAGTATCTCGGCTGTCTATCAAGAAGCGATAGGCGTGCAGCAGACCACTGGGGCCAACAAATTTGTCCGGGTTCCACCAGAATGATGGGCAAGCCGTTGAACAACAAGCACACATGATACACTCATACAAGCCATCCAGGTGAGCACGCTCTTCCGGTGACTGCAGATGTTCACGGGCCGGTTTCTTCTCATCATTGATGAGGTACGGCTTGATCTTCTCGTATTGCTTGTAAAACTGACTCAGATCCACCACCAGGTCACGCACTACAGGCATACCCGGCAGAGGACGGATTTCAATCTTCTTGCCCTTAAAGGTAGACACGGGCGTGATACAGGCCAGACCGTTTTTGCCATTCATGTTCATGCCGTCGGAGCCACAAACCCCTTCACGACAAGAGCGGCGGAAAGACAGGCTTGGGTCCTGCTCTTTAAGCTTGAGCAAGGCATCCAGCACCATCATATCGGTGCCTTCGGCCACTTCCAGGCTGTAATCCTGCATGTAGGGCTTGGTATCTACATCAGGATTGTAGCGATAAACTGCAATATCCAATTTCATCTTCACAACTCCTTAGTAGGTACGCTTCTTCGGCGGAAAGGCTTCACGTGTCTTGGGCGCCATGTTCACTTCACGGGTGGACATGGTTTCGCTGACAGGGTCAAACAGGCTGTGGCATAGCCAGTTGGCGTCATCACGCTCAGGGAAGTCTTCACGGCTGTGAGCACCACGGCTCTCGGTACGGAAGTTGGCGGCATAAGCTGAAGCGATTGCCGTTGCCATCAGGTTATCCAGTTCCAGACACTCGATACGCTGAGTATTGAACTCTCTGGAGTTATCAGACAGCTTGGCATTGGCCAGACGCTCACGGATTTTCTGCAGTTCTTTCAGGCCTTCGGCCATGGCGTCACCACTGCGGAATACCGAGAAGTTCAGCTGCATGCACATCTGCAGATCTTTACGGATAACCGCCGGGTCTTCGCCGTCTTTGTTGCTTTCCCAGCGATTCAGGCGCTCGAGAGACTTCTGAATGTCGGCTTCCGTCGCTGCCTTGGGTGCAGCGGTTTCATCTAGCGCTTTACCCAGGTGTTGACCGGCTGCACGACCGAACACCACCAAGTCGAGCAGTGAGTTACCACCCAGACGGTTGGCACCGTGAACAGATACGCAGGCGATTTCGCCCACGGCGAACAGGCCCTTGATATCTTCTTCAGTCCCATCGGCGTTCTTGTGGATCACCTGACCGGATACCTTAGTTGGCAAACCACCCATCATATAGTGACAGGTTGGGATAACCGGAATTGGGCCATCGGCGGGATCTATATGAGCAAAGGTACGGGACAGCTCACATACACCAGGTAGACGCGCTTCCAAGGTTTCTTTGCCCAGATGGTCCAGCTTCAGCTTCAGGTGTGGGCCCATAGGACCTTCACAACCGCGGCCTTCACGAATCTCTGTCATCATGGAGCGGGCAACCACGTCGCGTGAAGCCAGGTCTTTGGCGTTGGGCGCATAGCGCTCCATAAAGCGCTCGCCATCTTTATTGAGCAGGTAACCGCCCTCACCACGACAACCTTCAGTTACCAGAACACCGGCACCGGCGATACCGGTTGGGTGGAACTGCCACATTTCCATGTCTTGCAGCTGAACCCCAGCACGGGCAGCCATACCAACGCCATCACCTGTGTTGATGTGGGCATTGGTGGTAGAAGCAAAGATGCGACCGGCACCGCCGGTAGCCAATACCGTGGCCTTGGCTTTGAAGTAAACAATTTCGCCGGTTTCAATTTCGATTGCAGTACAACCTACGATGGCACCGTCTTCGTTTTTAACCAGATCCAGGGCATACCACTCGGAGAATACCTGAGTCTTATTCTTGACGTTCTGCTGGTACAAGCAGTGCAGCAGCGCGTGGCCGGTACGGTCAGCCGCAGCAGCGGTACGAGCGGCCTGCTCACCACCGAAATTCTTGGATTGACCGCCGAATGGGCGCTGATAAATAGTACCGTTTTCGAAGCGTGAGAATGGCAGTCCCATCTGCTCCAACTCGATAACCGCTTCGGGTCCGGTCTGACACATGTACTCGATGGCATCCTGGTCGCCGATGAAGTCGGAACCTTTTACCGTATCGTACATATGGTGTTCCCAGTTGTCCTCGTGGGCATTACCCAGAGCAACTGTGATCCCACCCTGGGCCGAAACCGTGTGAGAACGTGTAGGAAAAACCTTGGACAAGAGCGCACAGCTCTTGCCTTCTTGAGAAATCTGCAGTGCTGCGCGCATGCCGGCACCACCGGCACCAATCACGACAGCATCAAACTCGCGTACTGGAATAGCCACTTAAACACCCCACACTATTACTATGCCTACCGCCAGATAAACAAAGGCAGTCACGACAAAGACAAACTGTAAAACCCCACGCAGTGCTACGTTTTTGACGTAGTCTGTCAGTACCTGCCAAGTACCGATCCAGGCATGGATCAGCAACGCAATCAGCGCCAGCAGGGTAAAGACTTTCATCGGCAGGGAAGCAAACAACCCATGCCAAACGTCGTAGGTGAGAGGTGAACTGCAAGCGGCAAATCCGACCAGGAATATAGTGTAAACGGCCAGAATGACGGCGCTTGCGCGTAATAGGATGAAATCATGAACACCACTGCGTCCAAAACTCGCTGCATTGGTTACCATACCCAGATCCCCGCTAATACAGAAAACACTGCGGTCAGGACAAATACCGCCTTGGCCGATGCATTACCCGATGTTAACTCCTCCCAGCGACCGGTATCCATTACCAGGTGACGCAAGCCGCCCAGCAGGTGGTAAACCAGTGCGGTCAGAATACCCCAAAGGATAAACTTCATCACTAAGTTATCTAACAAGGATTGTACGCCTTGGAAACTCTCGGCCGACGCCAGCGAGGCGTTCAATAACCAGAGGAGTATCCCAACAGCGAACAGCATGATGACACCGGACACCCGGTGCAGAATGGACACAATTGCAGTCGCCGGGAAGCGAATGGTCTGCAGATCTAAATGGACAGGTCTTTGCTTTTTCACGTTCTGCTCACTCAGCTCCATTGAGCATTTTTTTGTTATGTGAACCGATATTGCTCTTACACAGTTTTGTGACAAGCATCACGGTGAAGGGTTTCACAAGAGAAAGTTAAAACAAAAAGCCAACTTGTTGACAACACACAGAATTAGTTAATTAGTGATATGCTAACCAAGCCCGCTATTTAGCAGCTCTCGCGAGCCGCAGCAAGTATACTCTTCGAAAATGTCAAATACAAACATCACATTATCTAGATTTAGTTTTTGGGTGCATTTTCCCTGATAAGTCCCAGTGTTATCAGGGAAATTGGTCTTACCTATACCATGGTCTAACGAATTTAAACGCTTATTTAAATTGAAATGTGATCTAGATTGGCTGTAAAGTAATGGCGATTTGACATTCCGCACTCACATAAGAATGAAGTAAGGAGAACGGGGTATGGCTGATTTGAAAGCCACTTTGGAATTACCAGGGAACGACTCGATTGAACTGCCAGTGAAACAAGGAACTGCAGGTTTCGACGTAATCGACATCAGTAAGCTCGGCAGTAAAGGCTACTTTACCTTTGATCCAGGATTTCTCGCGACAGCCTCCTGTGAATCAGCAATTACCTATATCGATGGCGCACAGGGCGTATTGTTGCACCGTGGCTATCCGATAGATCAACTGGCAACAGAATCCAATTATTTGGATCTCTGTTACCTGCTGTTGTATGGCGAACTGCCCACCAAGGCAGAGTATGAGAAATTCGCCTACACGGTTAAAACTCACACTATGGTGCATGAGCAGTTGGCCTTCTTCTTCAGAGGCTTCCGTCGTGACGCTCATCCAATGGCCATGCTCTGTGGCGTAACAGGAGCCCTGTCCTCTTTCTATCAGGACTCTCTGGATGTCAACGATGCCCGTCATCGTGAAATCGCCGCCTTCCGGCTGGTTTCCAAGATGCCGACCATTGCTGCCATGTGCTACAAATACTCTACCGGTCAGCCGTTCGTATACCCACGCAACGACCTGAGCTACGCCGGTAACTTCCTGTCGATGATGTTCGCGGTACCTTGTGAAGAATACAAGGTGAACCCAATCGTTGAACGTGCCATTGATCGCATCTTTATCCTGCATGCCGATCACGAACAGAACGCTTCAACCTCTACCGTGCGTCTGGCAGGTTCTTCGGGTGCCAACCCATTTGCCTGTATCGCCGCCGGTATCGCCTCGCTGTGGGGACCTGCCCATGGTGGTGCCAACGAAGCTTGTCTGCGTATGCTGGAAGAAATCGGCACTGTGGATCGTATTCCTGAGTTTATCGAACGCGCCAAAGACAAGGATGATCCTTTCCGACTGATGGGCTTCGGTCACCGGGTTTACAAGAACTTCGATCCGCGCGCCAAAGTGATGCGTGAAACCTGTCACGAAGTATTGGCTGAACTCAAGGTTAA
The DNA here is from genome assembly GCF_019670705.1 of Shewanella carassii. NCBI lineage: Bacteria > Pseudomonadati > Pseudomonadota > Gammaproteobacteria > Alteromonadales > Shewanellaceae > Shewanella > Shewanella carassii. Next base: position 1,726,326 of record NZ_AP024618.1, on the reverse strand, counting down.
CGACCCTCTGATGGATGTTGCCATGGAACTTGAGCGGATCGCGCTGGAAGATGAATACTTCATCTCCAAGAAGCTCTATCCAAACGTCGACTTCTACTCGGGTATCATCATGAAGGCGATTGGTATTCCAACCTCCATGTTTACCGTTATCTTTGCCCTGGCCCGCACTGTTGGCTGGATTGCTCACTGGAAAGAGATGCTGGATCAGCCTGGTCACAAGATCAGCCGTCCACGTCAGCTCTACACAGGTGCCACATCCCGCGACTTCGTGGAACTGGACAAACGCTGAGTTTGACAACGTGTAAGTCTCACTCATTGAAAAAGGCGCCTTGGCGCCTTTTTTGTGTTCAAGCATGTAGTGTGATCAAGGGTAAACTCGCCCGGCTGCGCTTTCGATAACAGGATGCTAACTTTGTTCTGAAAAATGGCCCTCGCCTAACCCACTATCTCTTAAGCTCACTTGCTGTTGTCTCACCTCTCAAAAGCCGGTTCACCCGGTAAAGCCGCATCCTGTACAACTCTTAATGCCACTAATCTTAATGCCACCAACCCTTAGTGGGCGCTTCATGTTAGCAAGCCTCAATAGCGCCGCCTTTAGCGAATGAGTGCCCCCCTCGCTTGCCGTGAACTGTATTACACCGTCAGCGCAGTGCGGTCACTTCCCTGGCCTCAACTCAGCCGCTTGCGCAGACGCTATACTGAGCAGCATTGGTAAAAAACATCACAAAATAAACTTTTTTGCTACATCGGCATCAAACACCTCAATAAGGTAGACACCAAAATATAATTACTCTTTGTTTTAAAAGGAAATTCAAAATTGGCATTGGTTTTGCTTTATCGCAACAAAGATCAAGATAAGGACTTTCACATGAAGCGTAACCTCACCTACACCCTGAGCACTGTTTTACTGCTTGGGTCTCTGGCCAGCGGCTGCAGCGAACAGCAGCAGGAAGAACAACAACAAGCCTTTGCCATTCCGGTCGAGACCAGCATAGTCACTCAAGGCCAGGTTTCCTCCTTCTACGCCACCACAGCCACACTGGAAGCGCCACAAGAAGCCCATGTGGTCAGCCGGATTGCCGGGCTGATAGAAACTCTACAAGTCGAGGAAGGTGACAGAGTCAACAAGGGGCAGTTGCTGGCGGTGATAGACTCCCGTCGCCAACGTTATGAGCTGGATAAGGCCGAAGCCGAGGTGCAAATCATCGAGCAGGAGCTCAACCGGCTGAAGAAAATGAATAACCGAGAGTTTGTCAGTGCCGATGCCATGGCCAAACTGGAATTCAACCTGCAAGCCGCCAAGGCGCGTCGGGACTTGGCCAAACTTCAGGTGGAAGAAAGCCAAATCCGCTCTCCCATAGATGGCGTGGTCGCCAAACGTTTTGTCAAACAGGGCAATATGGCCAAGGAGTTTGAAGAGCTGTTCTATCTGGTCAATCAGGATGAGCTCTACGGCATAGTCAATCTGCCGGAGCAGCAACTGAGCAGTTTGCGCATAGGCCAGGAAGCCGAAGTCATCAGTTCCCGCCAGCAGCAAGTAGCGGCCAAGGTACTCAGAATAAGCCCTGTGGTGGAAGCCACCAGCGGCACTTTCAAGGTAACCCTTTCGATCCCCAATCAGGATGCCAGTCTCAAGGCCGGGATGTTTACCCGGGTCGAACTCAGATACGACACCCACGACAATGTGATAGTGGTGCCCTATAACGCCGTCATCAATCAGGATGATCGCAAGGCGCTCTATGTTATCGAAGAGGGCAAGGCGCAGCGCCGCGAGGTCAAACTGGGTTACCGCCAGGATGATAAAGTGGAAATCACCGAGGGCATAAGTCCGGGTGAACAGGTGGTAGTTCGCGGTCAACACAATCTCAAGGATCAATCATTGGTGGAAGTGATAGCTCCGCTGGATCTGGCCAAGGCCAACTAACTGTCACAAGGACCACCTCTTATGTCTATTATTACCACTTCGGTCAAGCGTCCGGTGACCGTCTGGATGTTTATGCTGGCCGTTATCCTGTTCGGCATGGTGGGTTTCTCCCGTCTGGCGGTAAAGCTGTTGCCCGACTTGAGCTACCCCACACTCACCATACGTACCCTCTACGAGGGCGCGGCACCCGTGGAGGTAGAGCAGCTTATCTCCAAACCTATCGAGGAAGCGGTCGGCATTGTTAAAGGCTTGAGACAGATAAGTTCGATTTCCCGTTCCGGTATGTCCGATGTGGTGCTCGAATTTGAATGGGGCACAGAGATGGATATGGCCAGTCTCGATGTGCGGGAAAAACTCGACACCATAGAGCTGCCGCTGGATGTGAAAAAGCCTTTGTTGCTGCGCTTTAATCCCAATCTCGATCCCATCATGCGCCTGGCACTGCCGGCCCCCAAGGCCACAGAAGCCGAGCTCAAGCGCCTGCGGACTTATGCCGAAGAGGAGCTTAAGCGGGATCTCGAGTCACTTTCCGGAGTCGCTGCCGTGCGCCTTTCCGGCGGGCTGGAGCAGGAAGTGCATATTCTGCTCAATCAACAGAAACTGGCACAGCTGGATCTCAGCAGCGAAGCCATTCGCAATCGCATCAGTGAAGAAAACGTCAACCTTTCTGCCGGTAAGGTGATCCAGGGCGACCGCGAATATCTGGTGCGCACCGTTAACCAGTTTCACTCCCTCGATGAGCTGGCCAATGTGATTGTCTATCAAAAGGGCAATACCCTGGTACGTCTTGGCGAAATAGCAGAGGTCACAGATGCCTTTAAAGAGCGCAGCGATATCACCCGCATCGGCGGCAAGGAGTCCATTGAGCTCGCCATCTATAAGGAGGGCGATGCCAATACGGTAGCCGTAGCCAGTAAGCTTAAGAGCCAGTTGCAACAGATGCGCTCCGAGGCCAAAGACAGCGCCACGCCAGTGCCCGAGATAATTTACGATCAGTCGGAGTTTATCGAAAGCGCCGTCAGCGAAGTGACCTCATCAGCCCTTATCGGCAGTCTGCTGGCAATGCTGGTGATCTACCTGTTCCTTCGAGACATCATCCCTACCCTGATCATCTCCATCTCTATCCCCTTCTCCGTGATAGCCACCTTTAACATGATGTATTTTGCCGATATCAGTCTTAACATCATGTCGCTCGGCGGTATCGCGCTGGCGGTGGGGCTGTTGGTGGATAACGCCATCGTGGTGCTGGAAAACATCGACAGGTGCAAGGCTCAGGGGATGGATCGCCGTCAGGCCGCCATCACAGGAACCAAAGAGGTGGCCGGGGCGATTTTTGCCTCTACCCTAACCACGCTGGCGGTATTTGTGCCCTTGGTATTTGTCGACGGCATTGCCGGGGCCCTGTTTGCCGATCAGGCCCTGACCGTTACTTTCGCCCTGCTGGCCTCTTTGCTGGTTGCCCTCACCTCGATTCCTATGTTGGCTTCCCGCGAAGGCTTCACTATGTTGCCGGAACTGGTCAAGCGTGACAAACCGCAGCCTCCGGCGGGTAAGCTTGGCAAACTCAAGCATTACAGCGCCACTGTGTTTACTTTCCCTTTCCTGTTGCTGCTCAGCTATCTGCCAAGATTGCTGCTGACACTGGTGTTAATCGTCACCCGGCTGCTGGTGTGGCTGGTATCCCTGGTGATGAAGCCGCTGTCCAGACTGTTTAACCTTTGCTACGGCTGGCTGGCCGATGGCTATCGGCCGCTGCTGAACCTGGCACTCAAGTTCCGTGGCATCACTCTGGCGCTGGCCATTGCGGTCACCGCCATCTCGGGCGTCTTGATGAGCCGCCTGGGAATGGAGCTGATCCCACCAATGAATCAAGGCGAATTCTATGTGGAAATCCTGCTGCCTCCCGGCAGTGAGGTGAGCCAAACCGATGCCGTATTGCAACGTCTGGCGCTGGCTATCAAGGACAGAGAGGAAGTGAAACACGCCTACAGCCAGGCCGGCAGCGGTGGTCTCATGACTTCGGATACCCGGCGCGGCGGCGAAAACTGGGGGCGTCTGCAGGTGGTGCTGGCCGATCACCGCGCGTTTGACCAAGTTGCCGCCAAGCTGCGCAGCACGTTGCGCACTATTCCCGAGCTGGAAGCGCAGATCCAATATCCCGAGCTGTTCAGCTTCAAGACTCCGCTGGAGATAGAGTTGTCCGGCTATGAATTGGAACAGTTGAAAACCTCGGCCGCTTCATTGGTTAAGGCGCTGGAGGGCGATCCCCGCTTTGTCGATGTTAGCAGCAGCCTGCGTGACGGTCAGCCGGAGCTGAGTATCCGTTTTGATCACGCCAGAATGGCGGCCCTTGGCTTGGATGCGCCAACCGTGGCCACCAGCATAGCCCAGCGGGTTGGCGGTACCGTAGCCAGCAAATACACTCTGAGAGAGCGCAAGATAGATATTCTGGTGCGCAGCGAGTTGGATGAACGCAATCAGATAAGCGATATCGATGCCATGCTGATCAACCCATCCAGCCCGCAGCCCATCCCCTTGAGCGCCGTGGCCGATGTCTCGCTGACTCTGGGACCTTCGGCAATCAATCGCATCAGCCAGCAGCGGGTAGCCATAGTGTCGGCCAATCTGGCCTATGGCGATCTCAATCAGGCAGTGGCCAGTGCCAAGCACATTCTCAGCCAACTGACACTACCCGCCTCGGTGCAGAGCCGATTCGGCGGTCAGAATGAAGAGATGGAGCATTCGTTCCAATCGCTGAAGATAGCGCTGATCTTGGCGGTATTCCTGGTTTATCTGGTGATGGCCAGTCAGTTTGAGTCATTGCTGCACCCCTTGCTTATCCTGATGGCTGTACCTATGGCACTGAGCGGCAGTATCTACGGCCTGGCGATAACCGGCACCCAGTTGTCTGTCATCGTCTTTATCGGCCTTATCATGCTGGCCGGGATAGTGGTCAATAACGCCATAGTATTGGTGGACAGGATCAATCAGCTCAGGCAAAGCGGCAAACCACGTCTCGACGCCATCAAGCAAGCGGCAGCATCGCGTTTAAGACCCATACTGATGACCACACTGACCACCAATCTGGGGCTGCTGCCCATGGCAATAGGCTTAGGAGACGGCAGCGAAGTGCGCGCGCCGATGGCGATCACTGTGATTTTCGGCCTCAGCCTGTCGACTCTGCTGACTCTGGTGGTTATTCCTGTGCTCTATGCCCTGTTCGACCGCAAACAGTTCGCCGAGCCGGTCACCATGGGAGAAGGCGCATGAACCTGACCAAACTGGCGCTCAAGCGCCCGGTGACCACCAGCATGTTCTTTGTGGCCATTTTGCTCTTTGGTCTGGCCGCCAGCCGCTTACTGCCTCTGGAGATGTTCCCCGGGATAGAGATCCCGCGGATCTTTATCCAGGTGCCTTACAAAGGCTCCTCTCCTGCGGAAGTGGAACGCGACATCACCAATGTCCTGGAAGAGTCGCTCGCCACCATGGGCGGACTCGATGAACTGCGCTCACGTTCCAGCCAGGATGGCAGCGAGATAGAAGTGAGGATGAAGTGGGGTGAAAACGTCGCCGCCCGCAGCCTGGAGGCGCGGGAGAAGGTGGATGCGGTGCGCCATCTGTTGCCAACCGACGTGGAGCGGGTGTTTATCATGCAGTTCTCCACCGCCGACATGCCTATGCTGAATATCAGGATCTCCAGTGAACGGGAACTCTCCGGCGCCTTCGATCTGCTGGAAAAACAGCTCAAACGGCCACTGGAGCGGGTGGAAGGCGTCTCCAAGGTCACCCTCTATGGCGTGGAGCAAAAACAGATAGAGATACGTCTCGATGCCCAGCGCCTGGCCGCCAGTGGCATGAGTGTTCCCGCTATTCACAAACGTCTGGCGGCAGAAAACTTTGTGATAAGCGGCGGCAACCTGAGGGACAACGGCCGGGTCTATCAGGTGTCTCCCAAGGGCGAGTTCCGTAATCTCGAAGAGATCAAGGCGCTGGTATTGCTGCCGGGTTTGACCCTGGGCGATATCAGCGAAGTCAATTTCGCCCTGCCTGAAGCCACCGAGGGCCGCCATCTTGATAAGAAATACGCCGTCGGCCTGGATGTGTTCAAGGAATCCGGCGCCAATCTGGTGGAAGTTTCTGCCAGGGTGCTAAAGGTGATTGAGGCTGCCAGAGAGGATAAGCAATTTCAGGGGATCAAGCTGTTTATCATGGAAGATCAGGCCCATGGAGTGAAATCGTCGCTCAAGGACTTGTTGATGTCCGGCCTGCTGGGCGCCCTGCTCTCCTTTGCCGTGCTGTATCTGTTCCTGCGCAACCTGCGCATGACCTTGGTGGTGGTTTCCTCCGTGCCCATCTCCATCTGTATGACATTGGCCGGCATGTACTTTCTCGGCTACAGCCTCAATATCCTCTCTATGATGGGGCTGTTGCTGGCGATAGGTATGCTGATTGATAATGCCGTGGTGGTCACAGAGAGTGTGTTGCAGGAGCAGCAACATGGCGCTGCCGGTCACAATACAGATGACAGCCCCAACAACGCTGGCGATCGGGCAATCCTCAACGGGGTCGACAAGGTGGCGCTGGCGGTGCTGGCCGGCACCCTGACCACGGCGATAGTGTTCCTGCCGAATATTTTCGGGGTTAAAGTGGAGCTGACTATCTTCCTCGAACATGTTGCCATCGCCATCTGCATTTCGCTGGCGGCCTCGCTGTTGGTGGCCAAGACGCTGATCCCCTTGATGCTGTCAAAACTGCAACTCAGGTTTGAGCGGGTCGAGAAAGAATCGCGGCTGCAGAAGTCTTACCACACCAGTCTCAACTGGATACTGCTGCACCCGAAAACCACTACTTGCCTGGCACTGCTGATGTTACTGTCAACCGCCCTGCCGCTATCGTTGGTGAAACAGGACAGCCAGGATAGCCAAAGCAAGGAACGCTTCTACATCAACTACCAGTTGCAAGGACGTCACAGCCTGGCGGTCACCGAGGCCATGGTCAGCCAGATGGAAGACTACCTCTATGCCCATAAGGAAGAGTTCCACATAGATGCCGTCTACAGCTATTACTCTCCCGAGGATGCCTCTTCCACCATACTGCTGAAGCCGGATCTGGAAGAAGATGTCGCCGAGCTGAAAAAGCGGATCCGCGAAGGATTTCCCAAGTTCTCCATTGCCAAGCCTCAGTTTGGCTGGGGCAGCGATGAGTCCGGCGTCAGAGTCACACTGACCGGGCGCTCCACCTCAGAGCTGATTCGCCTCAGTGAACAGGTGATCCCTTTGCTCTCCAACATAGAGGGCCTGCATGATGTGCGCTCTGAGCTCAACGGTGCCCAGCAGGAGGTGATAGTACAGATAGACAGAGAGTTGGCCGCCCGCCTGGGGCTGAGCATCAAGGATATTGCCGGCAGTATCTCCCTGGCACTGCGGGGCGCGGCACTGCGTTCATTTCGCCACGATCCCAGTGGTGAGCTCAGAATCGAACTGGCCTTTGAACGCGACTGGCGTCAGTCGCTGGAGCGGCTAAAACAATTGCCCATAGTGCGGCAGGACAACAAGGTCTATTCGCTGGAGAGTCTGGCCAAGGTGGAAATTGTCCCCAGATTCGATGTCATTCGTCACTACGATCGCCAGACGGCACTTTCCATAGGCGCTAACCTTGAAGATCTCAGCATGGAAGAGGCGCAGAAACAGATCATGGCGGCGCTCAAGCATGTCAACTTCCCCCATGGTTATGACTACTCACTCAGAGGCGGCTTTCAACGTCAGGACGAGGAAGAGTCTGTCATGCTGATCAACATGGTGTTGGCGATTGCCATGATCTATATAGTGATGGCGGCTTTGTTTGAGTCACTGCTGCTGCCGAGCGCCATCATTACCAGCATACTCTTCTCCATCACTGGGGTATTCTGGGCCCTGTGGCTGAGCGGCACGCCTATGTCCGTGATGGCCATGATAGGCATACTGATCCTGATGGGGATAGTGGTCAACAACGGCATAGTGCTGGTGGATCAAATCAATCAGATGACGCCGCCACTGGAGCAGTTGTCCGAGGTCATCGCCTCTGTCTGTGTCACCCGCTTGCGGCCGGTATTGATGACGGTTGGGACCACAGTGCTGGGCCTGCTTCCTCTGGCGCTGGGAGACACTCAGATAGGCGGCGGTGGCCCACCATACTCACCTATGGCGATTGCCATCATAGGCGGCTTGAGTTTCTCCACCCTGACCAGTCTCTATTTGGTGCCCCTGTGTTACCAGGCCTTCTTCCGCCTGCGTCATAATGCGGCCATCAGGCTCGGGCAATCGCTTAAACTCAGTCAGCGCCTGCTGCCCTGGACCTGAGCCGAAAAGCGCCGCTGAACAGATAAAAAAGCTGCCATTGCAGCTTTTTTATTGCCCGGACATCAATAGCGAACTAGCTTTATCCCAGCACTCAACTATTTGTTGGAGTTCCCATGCCAGGTTTGCTTAAACGCTTTACATCACTCGTGCTGTTTACACTTGTCAGCTTGGCTGCCGCGGCGGAAAACAATTCCTATGCCGAGAATCCCTATGCCGAGGTCAAGATAACCACTCATGAACTGCTGCCAGGTCGCTATATGTTGACCGGCGCTGGCGGCAACATAGGTGTCAGCGCCGGGGAGGATGGACTGCTTATCATAGATGACCAGTTTGCGCCGCTGGCAGAGAAAATTTCTGCGGCATTACAGGGCCTCAAGCCGGGCCATCCGGCTTTTGTCATCAATACCCATTTTCATGGCGATCATACCGGCGGCAATCTGTACTTTGGCCAAAACGCCAACATTCTTGCCCACGAGAATGTGCTCAAGCGCTTGAATGAGAAAGCAACCCATAAGAAGGCGCTACCTGTTATCACCTATGACAAGGGACTGAAAATTCACCTCAACAACCAGGTGTTGGAACTTATTCACCTGGGCCCAGGGCATACGGATGGTGACACCCTGGTGCTGTGGCAGGATCGCAAACTGGTGCATATGGGCGATCTCTTCTTTAAAGACAGGTTTCCTTTTATCGATCTCGACCACGGCGGCTCAGTCATCGGCTACAGAGACAATGTCGCGGCCGTGCTTGAACTCATAGATCAGGATACCTTGGTTATTCCAGGTCATGGGGAACTGGCTAATAAGGCCGATCTCCTGAGGTTCAAACATATGCTGGATGACTGCATCAATTGGATGAAAGGGGGCAAGCAGCGCGGCATGACTCTCGAGCAGATGCAGGCCAAGGAACTACCCCAAGCATGGCGGGAATGGGGCTGGCAATTCATCCCCAAGGAGCGCTGGGTCAAAACCCTGTATCTGGGATTAACCGACAAATGACGGTCCTCTCAGTTGTGGGCGTTTATTGACTCGGCAAGGCTCAGGCGGGAATATTGCGAAAATGCCACAACACCCAATAGATGGGCTTGAGATCACGGCCGCCTATATCGCGAAACGGCCTCAGTAGCAGATAGAGCCACTGCCAACTGACCAGGAAACTTCTGGCCTCACGCCAGATAGCTTCACCACCGGCTTGGCGATAACTGGTTATCGCTTGGGCAATCGCCTCGTTGGACGGCCCCATATAGCGGTATAAGCTGTGAATGTACACCAGCAGATCCCTTATCTGCTGCATCAGCATATCTTGACCCTTTTGAGTGGCTTCAAAGTCGATAAAAGTCACCTGCCCTTGCTGCCAGCTGATATCCCTGAGCGCCGGACGACCGTGAGCCAGGCCCATACAGTGCAAACCTGCCAGAGCTGCGGCACTGTCATTGAGGATCTGTTGTATGCCCAGCTCGTCTTGTGACTTGATTACCAACCATTCTCTGACAGTTGCACCGGCATCTTCCACCACAAAGTAGCCCTTGTCGGCCTGAACGATACGCGGCACCGGGGCTGAGCAACTGGCCAGATGCTCCAGAGTCTGTTTCTCTTTTTCAAGCGCCAGTTGGGGATTGGGTTTCAACACCCGCATGGCTCCCTGCAGTGTCTCGGCTTGTTTAAGCCAGTATTTTTTACCCTCATATTCAAACGAGCAAATACGTTCCCCGGGATGAGCTTCCAGCACCCGCAGAACATATTGATTGAATTTAGGTTGCGCCATGGAAAGGACTCCATTCCAATAATTTGTAGCAGTTCACAGAAAATTCTTAATAGTATCTTAGGGAAAATGTCCCAAAGCAAACTCATTCAGGCCATCTACCTGCTATTTAACGATTTTTCAGTGACTAAATCTACAAGCAACCAATAGGTCAAACAATTTCGCAGCAAAAGAAACATTTTACAAACAAAACAACTAGAACAAAGGAGGGATAAAACAAGGTAAATAAATGGAAAGGCTCCGGCCAATGATGGCTGACCGGAGTTTAGCTACTGGGGTAATTACTGTTTTTCTTGCCAAGGCTCGGCCTTGTCAGCCAGCAAAACAGGGATCCCGTCATTGATAGGATAAGCCAGCCTATCTGCCTTACAGATAAGTTGTTGTGCCTGCTTGTCATATTCCAGTCTGCCTTTACATATCGGGCAGGCTACGATTTCCAATAGTTTCTTATCAAACGCCATCAGACTATCCTTTTTGGTTTGCCTTTTGTTTGTTTGCCATCGCCTCCCGCACCCGGGTCAGCAATTGGGCATCGAATTGGGGTGATAGCTTGGCATTGACGGCCAGATACCACCAGTGTTGTTTTGCAAATTCGCGACACTTGATCGCATCTTTTTCTGTCATCAGCAGTGGCAGCTCGTCACCAAGTGGTGCCAAGGCATCTGGACTATAAGCCTGATGATCGGCAAAGACCTCTTGAGCTTCGAGCTTAAACCCCATCTGAGAGAGAGTTTCAAAAAAACGTTCCGGATTACCGATACCCGCCATGGCCTTAACCGCCATAGGCGCTGTAGGGGTCTGAGCCTGGTTTTCCCCTGCAACACTCAGCACAGCGCCGGGAATGAGCTGCATACCAAACTCTCTAACAGTATCGCTGGCTTCGCCGTTGTGAATTACCAAGTCGGCAGTCTCCAAGCGCCAGGCGCCTTCTCTCAAGGGGCCCGCCGGCAATAACATACCATTGCCCAAGCGGCGGCTGGCATCGAGCACCACCACTTCGATATCCCGCCCCAGTCGATAGTGCTGCAAACCATCATCACTGATAATAATATCCACCTCAGTGGACGCCAGCAGCAACTCGGCGGTGGCTATACGATCCACTCCCACGGCCATAGGCACTTGAGTGCGGGCCACTATCATCGCCGGCTCATCACCAAAATCCGTTGGATTGGCCCCGGGAGGCACCAACCTCGGCTCGGTTTGACCACTGCCATAACCACGGCTTATCACTCCGGGCCGATAGCCATAGTGCCTTAGCAGCTCGATCAGATAGATGACGGTTGGCGTCTTGCCACTGCCGCCGACAGTAATATTACCGACTATGATCACAGGTACAGGCAGAGTTTGCGAGGCCTTGAGTCCAAGCCTAAACCCCAGACGTCTCAGGCCGCTGAGCAAGGCAAACAACCAGGAAAGCGGCCAAAGTAGCCACCTTACCCAATGCTTCTGATACCAGATACGGTTAAGCAGAGCTTCCACTTAACCTCCGAATTGCATCTGATACAGCTTGGCGTACGTCCCATCCTTTTCCAACAGGCTCTGATGCGTGCCGCGCTCCAGGATCTTGCCCTGATCGACCACCAAAATCTGATCGGCACTTTCAATGGTCGACAGTCTGTGGGCAATCACAATCGAGGTGCGATTGCGGCGCAGATTATCCAGCCCCTTTTGAATCGCCTTCTCGGATTCGGTATCCAGTGCCGAGGTTGCCTCATCGAGGATCAACACTGGGGCATCCCTGAGGATGGCTCTGGCAATAGCGATCCGCTGGCGTTGACCACCGGACAGCATCACGCCGTTCTCACCTATCTCGGTATCTAGTCCTTGGGGCAAGCTTTCGATAAACTCCATCGCATAAGCCAATCTGGCAGCGTTTTCTATCTGCTCCCGAGTCGCCTCGCCTGGGTAGGCATAGGCGATATTGTTGGCTATGGTGTCGTTGAACAGGGTGACCTGCTGCGACACCAGCGCGACCTGGCTACGCAGACACTTGAGTGAATAGTCGTAAATACTGATATCATCCAGGGTGATCTGCCCCTGTTTTAGCCCGGTGTAGAAACGGGTTACCAGACTGGCGATAGTCGACTTACCCGAGCCTGAGCGGCCCACCAGTGCCAGAGTCTGCCCCTGACTCACTTCAAAGTCGATATTCTCAAGCGCCAGACGTTCCTGGCCCTGATAACCAAAGCTGACATTATCGAAACGCAGATTGCCCTCAACCCGCTCGACTGTGTGAGTGCCGCTATCGGACTCCCCCGGGGTATCCAGCAGCTCAAACACTGTGGTACAGGCGGCAATACCGCGTTGAAACTCGGCGTTGACTCGGGTCAGGTTCTTGATCGGCTGCAACATAGCCAGCATGGCGCCCAGGATAGTAGCAAAGGTACCCGCCGTCAGTTCATCCTTCAGACTGTCAAAGCTGGCAGCATAGAGCACAAAGGCCAATGCAAAGGAGCCTATGATCATGATAAGCGGCTGGCTGATGGCCTGGGCCGCCGCCAATTTCATGTTCTGATAACGGTTGTGATCGTTGACCTTGGCAAAGCGATCGGCCTCAGTCTTCTGACCACCGAAAGACAATACGTTCTTGTGGCCCTTGATCATCTGCTCGGTCACAGCAGTCACCGAGCCCATGGCCCCCTGGATCTGCCGCGATACTTTACGGAAGCGGCGGCTGACAACGGCAATCACCACCCCGATGAAAGGACCAATGATCAGAATACACAGTGACAGTTTCCAGGAGTAATAGAACATCAACCCCAGCATGCCTATGACAGTAACGCTGTCTCTCACCAAGGTGATCAGCGCACTGCCGGAGGCTCTGGCGATTTGCTCTGTGTCAAAGGTCACTTTGGAGATCAAGGAACCTGTGTTTTCCCTGTCCATATAGCTGACAGGCAGCGACAGTATGTGTTCAAACACCTGCTGACGCATGTCCTGAATAAGCTTGGCGCTGATATAAGAGATGCCATAGGTAGAGACAAAGTTGGCCCCCCCCCGAAGACTGAATAGCCCCACTACCACAAAGGGGGCCATGGTCAACACATCCGAGCTGGCATTAAACCCTTTGGAGGTGCCCAGCTCGACGCCGGCCACGACAGAATTATTGGCAAACCCCTCATCAATAAAAGGTTTCACAAAAGCGATAAAAGTAGCGTCCACAACCCCATAGGTGATCAACGCCAGAATCGAGATGACAAATACCCCTTTGAGGGGCTTGAGGTAGGTCAGCAAACGTCTGAAAACTGTCCAGACTTCACGTTGTTGAGATGTGCTCATCAGCGAAACTATATTTATGACAAAGTCGCCATTCTACTCTGGATTCCCTGCCATACCAAACCCAAACAAGCGGTTATACCAAAATGGCGCCAGATCCTCGCGGTAACTGTGCACTGTGTAACCCTGGCCATCAAAGTGGAGACTCACCTGCCCCAGCTCGCCGGAAATCAAGGCTTGAGCGCCAAAGGCCCGATACCTCAAGCGTATCTCTTCCTTGGGAAATCCCCAGCGATTGCCATGCCCGGCCGCAAACAACACCCACTCGGGTGCGATTGCGCCGATAAACTCAGGGTGGGAGGAAGTGCGACTGCCATGATGGGGCGCCAGTAAAATATCACTCTCGATTGCGCCTTTTCCATGCAATAAGGCGACCTCACCGGCCAGTTCTATATCCCCCGGCAGCAGCACTCTATGATGACCATCGAAGAGTTGCAGCACGCAGGAGCCATTGTTGCCTGGCTCAGGTACTTGGGGGCCAAGAAAGTTAAGCTCTATCCCTTGCCAATCGAGCATCCCCGGGCGGCAGCCCCTGTGCCAACGCTTTGAATAACCGCTCTTGAGCTCATACACATCGGTTATCAAACCTGCCTTGTCAAAGGCCTGCATCAGCACTTGGGCGCCGCCTGCATGGTCATTATCGCCATGGCTGACAATAAGGAAATCGAGCTTGGTCACGCCTTTGGCGCCAAGGAAAGGCACTATCACCCTCTCGGCGTAGCTGAAACGCTCGCCAAAGGCCGCACCTGTATCATAAAGCAATGCATGTGGCCCTTTTTGTACCACCACAGCCAGCCCCTGGCCCACATCCAACATATGCATTTGCCAGCCCTTGGGTTTGAGCAGGCCAAGCCAAAGCCCGAGCTGCAGTACAAAGGGTAATATCAGCAGCATCGCCACGCCCCGGCCCTTGGGCAACATACGCCAACAAAGCCATGCCGGAAACAGCAACAGCGCCGCGGCGCTGAGAGCCTGCGGCAACATGAGCCAGCCACCGGGAAGCTGACTATTAAACTGCCATAATTTTTGCACCGGCCAGAGACTGAAAGATGCCAATTGCCAAGGCATGAGTGCCACAGCATCCATCCCCAAGGCGGAGAACACCGACCACAGCAGCAGTGCCAGCAGCGCCAGGGGGATCACCAGCAAACTGAACCAAGGCACCAACAGCAAGTTGAGCCACAGGCTGTGAACCGTCACGGCGCCGAAGAGTATCGCCTGCAGTAGCGACAGTCCCAGACAAAGGCGCCACTGTATTGCCCAGAATGCCAAGGCCCAGCGCTTGAGCTTGGCTGGCCAGTGGGTCAGTACTTGCTCCTGCTCCAGAGCCTTAGGATTATGAACTTGATGATTAAGGCTCAACAAAATTAACGCCAACGCCGAAAATGACAACCAAAAACCGCCGCTGAGACTGGCTAAGGGATCTATCAAGAGTACGCAGGCCAGTGCCCACAACAGCCGCTCCCAGGCCGAGGTATAGCGCATCATTAAAGTCGATAACACCAGCAAACACAGCATCAGCATGGCTCTTTGAGTGGCAATGGCAAAGCCCGCCAGATAGGCATAAAAGAGTGCCATCAGCAATGCAGCCAAAGATGCCAGTACCAGATTGCGCCGCCCATAGACGGGTGCCCAACGCTTGAGCGCTCCGAAACTCAGCAGATAACACCAAAAAGCAACCACCGAAAGATGCAACCCCGAAATCGCCACCAAGTGGGCATTGCCGGATTGGCGCAACTCTTGCCAGCGCGCCTCGGAAAAGAGTGACCGCTCACCCAAGGTCAGCGCCAGCAGCAGATCGCCGCCCTCAATTTCGGCCAAGATTGGAGTTAACTCTGTAACCAATCGGGCCCTGAGCCCAGTTGATGGCAACAGCCGCTCGGCGGATATCACCTGGCCTCTGGCGGTTATCCGCTCACCGAGGAGATAGCGCTGACGATTGAAGCCGCCCTGATTGAGCACGGCGGCGAAGGTTCTGGGTTTAACTTCAAACTGCCACACCTCACCCAATTGCGGCGATGGCAATGCATCTCCCTGCCAGCTCAAACGCCACATGGAGGCCAGGGGTGCCAACAGGGTTGCAGAATTATCATCAATTGGCCGAATATCCATGCGGATCCAGTCGCCGTTTGCAGAAACTAGTGATATGATTTCGCCCCGCAGTGTCTGAGTAACAGATGTTTCAGAGCTGGATGATGAGTCAGTAAGGCTTTTAATATCAATGACTAACTGACAATAAACACTGACCCACAGCACGCCGCCCAAAGCACCATAGAGCAAAGCACTTCCCTTGGGAACCCAGCTCCCGCTCAAGACTCTGAGGCACAAAACCAGCAGCACTGCAATAATTGGCAATGAGAATAAGGGCGGTATCCAAGGCCAAAGCATGGCCGAGAGTACGGCGATGCAAAAGCCCGATAAGCATTGATTCATCATTGAGTAATTTAAGACAGCAATCTGAGCCTATGCCAAAAAAGATCATTCAGAGATTCATGCCCGATCCGGAGAAACTGAGGAATCACAAGCACCTCAGGATCTTCGGCAGCCTGCTGAACAAACCCAACCTCTGGGCACTGAATCGCCGCTCTGCCCCCGGCGCCTTCGCCATAGGCCTGTTTGTTGCCTGGATGCCGATGCCGTTTCAAATGGTGTTGGCGGCGGCGCTGGCAATCTACTTCCACGTCAATCTGCCGGTGTCGGTCGCCTTGGTTTGGATTACCAACCCAGTAACTATGCCGCCCATGTTTTACCTGGCCTATTTGATAGGCGCCAAGCTGCTCAATCACCCGCCGCAGCAGTTTACCTTCGAAGCCAGTTGGGCCTGGATAGAATCCTCCATCAGTACCATAGGCCCACCTTTTCTGTTCGGTTGTTTGGTATTGGGTGTGATCAGCGCCCTGACGGGATATTTTGTGATCAAGAGTGCCTGGCAGTACTCCATCTATCTGCAGTGGCAAAAACGACGTAAATAACTGCTGCTGGCAGTAACGTCACTGGAGCGGCACAATTCAGGAGTACTTCAGGGATACATAGTCTTAGCGCTAACCAAACTTGGCAACCCAAAGCATATTCAGCCAACAAAAAGCAAGAACCCGGCCATCGCCGGGTTCTTGCTTTTTAAGATCTGCCTGTCGCTTATCAGCACCCGGCCAGGGCGGTTGCCGGGGCGATGCGACTGGCCCTGAACGCCGGATACAAGGTAGCCAGCAGACTCATCAGCAGCGCCATAGCCACCACGACCAGTACGTCCGCCAACTCGAGCCTGGATGGCAAGAAATCGATAAAATAGATATCCCCCGAGAGCAACTTATGCCCGGTCAACTGCTCAATCCCCTTGGCGATGGCCGAGAGATTCTTGGCCAGCAATACCCCCAGCAAGGTTCCTATGGCGCAGCCGAGCACACCATTGAGCGCGCCCTGGACAATAAATACCAGCATCACGGCGCCGCGCTTAAGTCCCATGGTCATCAAGATGGCGATTTCCGAAGCCTTGTCACGCACCGCCATTACCAGGGTGGAGACTATGTTGAAACAAGCCACACCTATTACCAATGCCAGAACAAGATACATGACGGTGCGCACCAGCTGAATGTCCTGGTAGAGATGCCCCTGGGTGCGGGTCCAGTCGTTGAGATACAAAGTCTGGCTCTGGGCATAACCCAGCTCGCGGATCAGCCGCGGCGCTTCAAATACCCGCTCAACCTTGATTCTCACCCCGGTCACCTCGTCTGCAAGCCCAAGCAGGCGCTGGGCATAGGCCATGGGCACATAAGCCGTGGTGTATTCAAGCTCGCCGCCGAGACGAAAACTGCCGCTTATCAACAGTGAATGACTGCGGGCCTGCGCCAGTTGACCACTGCCCTTGCCATGGGGTGATGGCAGATAGAGGGTCAGGCGATCACCCACCTTAAGTCCCAGTTTGTCCAGCATTCCCTGGCCCAGCACTATATGATTGCTGTCGCCCTCAAGGCTCTGCCAGCTTTCCTGTGTCAGATACTGACTCAGGGTCGAAACCCGCGCTTCGGCCTCGGGGTTAACCCCCACCACAGACAAGCCGACAAAACCGCCCGGCTTTTGCACCAAGCCCTGCATGCGTACCAGCGGAGCAGCGGCGCTGATGCCGTCGATTTGCTCGGCGTCCGACACTATCTGACGCCAGTCGTGAATAGGTTCGCGGACCTGGCTCAACTCCCCTTGGGGCACAACCCCGAGCAGGCGCTGCTCCAGCTCGCGCTCAAAGCCGTTCATCGCCGACAGCACCAGAATAAGCACGGCAACCCCGAGGGCGATACCTGCGGTGGAGGCAAAAGAGATAAAACTGATAAAGCTGCTGCTCTGGCGGGCACGGTAAAAGCGCCAGCCGATGACCAGGGGCAGCAAGGCGGGATGCGCCGTCATTGGCCCGCCTCCGGCGTCGACAAACGACCATCAACCATCTGCAGCTGCCTATCCATCCTGGCCGCCAATTGATGATCATGGGTTACCACCACAAAAGCCGTGCCCAGTTGCGAGGCCAGCTCGCGGATAAGCTCATAGACAGCCTCGCCGCTGTGGGCATCCAGGTTCCCTGTGGGTTCATCGGCAAGAACCACTTTGGGGCTGTTGATCAAGGCCCTGGCAATGGCCACCCGCTGGCGCTCACCACCGGAAAGCTCCGCCGGGGTGTGATCCAATCTATGTCCCAACCCCACTCTTTCGAGCAAGGCCTTGGCCTGTGCTCGCACTTCTGTCTTAGGTCGGCCGGCGATCAGCCCCGGCATAGCCACATTTTCCAGGGCGTTGAATTCGGGTAACAGATGATGAAACTGGTAGATAAAGCCCATCGCCTGATTGCGCAGCTGTGCCTGACGGGAGGCCGAGGCCTTGTATAAGTCCTCGCCTTCGAGCAACACCTGACCGGCAGAGGGCTTATCCAGGGTGCCAAGAATATGCAGCAAGGTACTCTTGCCCGAGCCCGAACTGCCGACAATCGCCAACTGCTCCCCCGGATACACCTTGAGGTCGACCTGCTCGAGCACCTTGGTGCTGAGCTTACCTTCCTGATAACTCTTGCTGACGGCTTTGGCTTCAAGGAGCGCGGCTTGTTGCATGGTATTGATTCTCTTATTCATATCTAAGTGCAGTCGCAGGTTCTACCCGGGCGGCCCGAATGGCCGGGTACAAGGTGGCGGCCAGGGTCATCAGCAGAGTGCCAATGGCGATAAGCACCAGCTGCTGCGGTTCCAGCTGCACGGGTAACCTCTGCCCGGCGCCCAATACGGCGATCCCCAGGGTCGACAGCAGCGGATTGATATTGAGGGTAGCCACTATGCCAACCCCGAGGCCCAGCGCCAAGCCTATCAGGGCATTGAGGGAGCCCTGGGAGATAAAAATGGTCATGATATCCAGCCTGCCCAGCCCCTGGGTCTTGAGCACGGCGACATCGGCAGTTTTATCCACCACCATCATCACCAGCGCCGAGACGATATTGAAGGCCGCCACCGCGACAATCAGGCTCAACATCAAAGACATCATGTTCTTTTCCATCTTCACCGCGGCGAACAGATGGCCATAACTGTCACGCCAGTCGCTGACGCTCACCTCAACGCCCTTAGCTTCGAACAAATGTTCAACCTTGGGCGCCAGCGCCGGGGCGCTGAAGGGGTCGCTCAGAAACAGTCTGAGATCCTGAATTTGCTTTGGCGACTGACGCATCAAGCGGCGGGCATCTTCATAGTGCAGAAAAGCCACCCCGGCATCGACCTGAGAACCCATCTCAAAAATACCCGCCACTTCAAAAATTCGCTGGCTGGGAACAGGCCCAAGCGGCGAGTACACCACACCATCACCGCTGAGCAGACGCAGCTTGTCACCGGTGGCAACATTGAGCCGCCGTGCCAGCTCTGAGCCCAACAACACCCGGTAGCTGCCGCTGCTGAGCGAATCGAAGGCATCCAGATAGGCGTGTTTGGCTACAACCGAGAGATTTTTCTCGGCCTCGGGGTAGATGCCATAGAGCTGCACCGCACTGATATTATCGGCCGACTGGGCCATCGCCTGGGTGGTCGCCGAAGGCGCCAGCCCAAGCACGCCAGGCAATTGTTGCAAATCGCCTTTAAAGCTCTGCCAGTCGTCAAAAGAGTTGTCTGTATGTACCGTCAGTTGTGGGATAGCCCCCAGGATTCGGGTCTTGAGCTGGCCTTCCAGGCCGTTCATCACAGAGCTGACAATAATCAATGCTGCCACCCCGAGAAAAATCCCGCTGACGGCGAAGAAGGTAATAAAGGAAGCAAAAGCGTTGGCCTTGCGGGCACGCCAGTAACGATAACCTATGTAAAATGAGAGTCCCGGATTCATGAGAGGGATAGCATGTCCTGTGCGCTGCGCTTGCTAAATCAATGAAGTGGGCACGATAATAGGTGGATTGACCGGGTAAATACAAGAGGCGGGACCTTGTTTCCTGAATCCAATCCATACTTCAGCGTGCCCCACGCCTTTGATGTCTATCTCAGCCTCTGGCCCAAGGACACTCCCTTGCCGACCGAGAGCCAACTGCTGGCGATGCAATCCACCGGCTTGAAACTGATGAGCGAGGTCAAGGCGCTGGAAGCCGGCTGTTTGTTGCAGCTAAGGCAACTCGGCGATGAGGGCCGGGCGATAGTCGACTACCTCAAACTCCAGTCCCTTAAGATAGATCTGGTGTTACAGCACGTATTGGAGCAAGAGAGCCGCGAAGGCCAACACTGCCCCGGGGTGCAATTTGGCGGCAGCGGCGTGCGGGTGCAGTTACCCCAGGCACTGGACGCCGGTACATTTTGCAAGCTGACCCTGTTTATTCGCGATGAAATCCTGTCCTTGCAGTGTATCGCCTCGGTGCGGGAATGCCGCGACGACCCAGACCATGAAGGCCAGTTTCTGGCCGATCTCGACTATCGGGTGATCCAGGATGCCGATATCGAACTCTTGGTCAAGGCCAGTCTCAGCGTGCAACAAAAACAGCTCAAAAGGCGTAAAGCCAGTCAGGATCCCAACTGGCATGAGCCATCCTAAATCTCTACAATGGTGCGCAATCCATTCAGAATGAATCTGTTATCACATCTTCAATGAATAAGTTTTCTGTACTGGCGCCTGCGGGTGCCCCAAAGGCCGGCGAGATCCGCCATCTCGGCCTCGGCGAAGGCGTGGAGCGCGCGCTGACCTTGGCCAACCTCGCCCGCCAACATCAAGGTGTCAGCCTGTTGGTAACAGCGGATACGCCAACCGCCCTGACACTGGAAGCCGAACTTAAATACCTTCTGGGTGATGCCCTGCCCGTGTGGTTATTTCCCGATCGGGAGACCCTGCCCTACGACAGCTTTTCGCCGCATCAGGATCTGATCTCCCAGCGGTTGGAAACCCTGTCAAGGTTGCCAAGTGCCAAGCGCGCCCTGGTAATAGTGCCTATCAACACCCTGATGGTGCGACTGCCACCCAAGTCTTTCCTGTCGGCCAATGTGATGTTGCTGAACAAGGGCGACAACTATAGCCTGCAACAGATGCGCGAGCACTTGGTCAGCGCCGGTTACCATCTGGTCGGCCAGGTTTATGAACATGGCGAATTTGCCATTCGCGGCTCGATTCTGGATATCTTTCCCATGGGCTCAGCCGAGCCGCTGCGAATTGAACTGTTCGATGATGAAGTGGAATCGATTCGCCATTTCGATCCTGAAACCCAGCTATCCAAGGAGCCCCTGTCGCAGGTACGGATGCTGCCGGCCAAGGAGTTCCCCACAGATGAACGGGCCATAGAAAGCTTCCGCCAGCGTTATCGGCGCTATTTTGAAGTATTGGTTAAAGAGCCCGAGTCCATCTATCAGCAGGTGAGCCGCCATTTGATGCCCGCCGGTATCGAAAACTACCTGCCCTTGTTCTTTGATGAAACCGCGACCCTATTCGACTATTTTGCCGGCGATGTGCAACTGCTGACGCTGGGCGACCTGCAGCAGGCCGCCGACACCCACCTGACTCAGGTGCGCAATCGCTATGAAGACAGGCGGGTCGATCCGCTGCGGCCCCTGCTGGCCCCGGCAGACCTATATCTGTTGACCGAGCAGCTGTTTGCCGCCTTCAAGCGCTGGCCAAGACTGCAACTGAGCCAGGTGGATGCCCAAAAACAGCAGCAATTGGCTGCAGTAAGCGCGCTGCCGGATATCTCGGTCAACCATAAGCTGAAGCAGCCCTTGCAGGCATTGGCCGATTATATCGCCTCGGCAGGCAGAGTCCTGCTGAGCGCCGAATCCGAAGGCCGCCGCGAGGCGCTGATGGAGCTGCTGGCCAAGATAGAGTTGCGCCCGGTACTGTTCCCGCATCTCAAGGCGTTTATCGACTCGGATGCGCCGCTGGGGTTAATCGTCTCGCCCCTTGCCAAGGGCTGCGTACTCAATGAGCCTAAGCTCAGCATTATTTGCGAGACCGAGCTCTTCGGTCAGCGGATCTCCCAGCAGAGGCGGCGGGAAAAACAGCGCCAGATCAGCAGTGACGCCCTGATTAAAAACCTCGCCGAGCTCAAGGTCGGCCAACCCATAGTGCACCTGGAGCACGGGGTCGCCCTCTATCAAGGGCTGGAAACCCTGGATACCGGCGGCGTGGTGGCCGAATACCTCAAGCTGGAATACGCCGGTGGCGACAAACTCTATGTGCCTGTGTCGTCACTGCACCTCATCAGCCGCTACGCTGTGGCGCCGGATGAATCCCCCAACCTCAACAAGTTGGGCAACGAGAGCTGGGCCAAGGCCAAGAAGAAGGCGATAGAGCGCATTCGTGATGTGGCCGCCGAGCTGCTGGATGTTTACGCTCGCCGTCAGGCCCGCCCAGGCGAGGCCTGTGAACTGGATGAGGCCGAATACGCCCTGTTCGCCCAGGGTTTCCCGTTCGAAGAGACAGTGGATCAGGAAACCTCCATCGCCGCCGTTCTCGCCGATATGCAGTCACCGGTGGCTATGGACCGTCTGATCTGTGGTGACGTGGGCTTTGGCAAGACGGAAGTGGCCATGCGCGCCGCCTTTGTTGCCGTCAACGCCGGCAAGCAGGTGGTGGTGTTGGTGCCCACGACGCTGCTGGCTCAGCAGCACTATGAAAACTTCAAGGACAGGTTCGCCGACTGGCCGGTGCAGATTGAAGTTATATCCCGTTTTCGCACCGCCAAAGAGCAGCAACAGGTGATTGCCGACCTGGCAAACGGCAAGGTGGATATTGTTATCGGCACCCATAAGCTGCTCAACAGCGAGGTGAAATTTGACGCCCTCGGCCTGCTTATCATAGATGAGGAGCACAGGTTCGGGGTACGGCAGAAAGAGAAAATCAAGGCGCTCAGGGCCAATGTGGATATTCTCACCCTGACGGCGACCCCTATTCCCCGCACCCTGAATATGGCCATGTCCGGCATGCGGGATCTGTCGATTATCGCCACCCCGCCTGCCAAACGCCTGGCGGTGAAAACTTTCGTACGCGAATACGACAAGGCCAGTGTCCGTGAGGCCATAGAGCGGGAGATCCTCCGTGGCGGCCAGGTCTATTACCTGCACAACAATGTGGAGAGCATAGAGAAACGCGCCGAGGAGCTGCGCGAGTTGTTGCCCGATGCCAGAGTGGTAGTGGCCCACGGCCAGATGCGCGAGCGCGAGCTGGAGCGGGTAATGTCCGATTTTTACCACAGACGCTACAACGTGTTGGTGTGTACCACCATTATTGAAACCGGTATCGATGTACCGAGCGCCAACACCATCATCATAGAGCGGGCCGATACCTTCGGATTGGCGCAGCTGCATCAGCTCAGGGGCCGGGTTGGCCGCTCCCATCACCAGGCTTATGCCTATCTGATGACCCCGCATCCGAAACGCATGACCTCAGATGCCCGCAAGCGCCTAGAAGCGATTGACGCCCTGGAGGATCTCGGCGCCGGCTTTATGCTGGCGACTCAGGATCTGGAGATCCGCGGCGCCGGTGAATTGCTGGGGGATGAGCAGAGCGGCCATATCTCCAAGATAGGCTTCAGCCTCTATATGGAGATGCTGGAGTCGGCGGTCAAGGCGCTGAAACAGGGCAAGGAGCCATCCCTGGCGCAGATGCTCAACCAGCAGTGCGAAATCGAGCTGAGGATCCCGGCGCTGTTGCCGGAAGACTATGTGGGCGATGTCAATATTCGCCTGTCGCTCTACAAACGGATAGCCAACTGCACTACGGAAGCGGCACTGGATGAACTCAAGGTGGAACTGATTGACCGTTTCGGTTTGTTGCCTGAAGCCACCCGAAACCTGATGCAACTGACACTGTACAAACATCAGGCCACCGCGCTCGGGCTGAAGAAACTCGATTTTCACGCCCGCGGCGGCAGTGTCGAGTTTGGTGACGACCATATTATCGATCCCGGCTTTATCATTGGCCTGTTGCAATCCCAGCCACAAATCTATCGAATGGATGGACCGAATAAGTTAAAGTTCACCCTGGCGGCCGAAAGCAGTAAAGAACGCCTGGAGATGGTGGGTCTACTGCTGCAACAACTGGCACAACACACTGTGGGAGAAAAATAGTGTATCGAAATATGCTGGCAACCCTGGCTCTGGGGCTGACACTTTCGCCTGTATTGCAGGCGGCACAATATCCTTGGTACGAAGTCGAGGTATACCTGTTTGAGCGCCCCGGGCCAAGCACGGAAAAGTGGCCGGATACGCCGCTGGAGCTCAAGCTGAACAAGACCATAGACTTGATCACTCCCCAGGTCGCCACCCAAATCAGCTCAGGCAGCATGGCTGTGGGAGACTGTGATCCGCAATGGCAATCTCAATCTGCAAACAGCGCAGCAGATAAGGCTCTCAATAACGATGCCTCCGGCTCGCAGCGCGGCCGTCCCCTTCAGGCAGGCCAAGTGATATCTCTGGCCCAGGCCAATAACACGACTCCAGCGGATGCCGCCGCTTTGCCTTGCCAACAGCAGCAAGCGGAAATCCGTATGCCCAAGCAGTTGCCCGTAAATATCAGTCCCAGAGACAGCAGCACAGCCAGCCAACCGGGCGCCCTGCTACTCAGTGAAAGTCGGGCCCAATTTGGCGGTGTTATCAATGCCCTCAAGCGGCAGAGCGGTTTGAAAGGGCTTTTGCACCTCACCTGGCAGCAACAGATGAAACCCCGCCACAGAGCCGAGGCACTGCATCTCTTTGGTGGCCGTAACTTTGGCTCGGACTTCAAGCTTTCAGGCTTGCCCCAGAGCCAGTTAGACACGGCTTCGAACTCATCTTTGAATGGTTTATCAGAAGGCTTGTCGGAAGACAAACTGCCTGGGCAGGCATTGGACAATGGCCTGAGTGAAGCAACTCAAATGGGCAGTGAGGAATATGCAGCGCTTGGGAGCTTGATGGTGCCGCAAACGCCCAAGGCGGTGTGGGAGTTCGATGGGCTTTTGAATATCTATCTCAGCCACTATCTCTATGTGGAAACCCGCTTCAATTTGAGGGAGGCCGGCTTTAAGTCTCTGGCGACCCAAGAAGGTGAGCCTGAACTGCAAACCCCCTTTCTTTACAGCATTCCCATGGAGCAAAATCGCCGTATTCGCAGCGGGGAAATACACTACTTCGATCATCCCCGTATGGGTATGATCCTGCAGGTAAGGCGTATGGCTCAGCCGGGCAGCCAAACTCAAGCCGATAGTAGCGAAGAGCTCTGATCAATCACTGATAGAGAAGTCGAGGTAGATCTCATCTGCCTCGTCTTCCTCTACATACACCCCATCGACCCGAGCCTGAGGTGGCCCTTGCTCGCACCAGGCAATCAAGTGGTCAACTGCCGGATAAGCCCCCTGCGCCAACACTTCTACCGAACCATCTTCTTTGTTACGCACATAGCCAGTCACCCCCAGTGACTGAGCCTTTTGCTGGGTAAAGCGTCTGAAACAGACTCCCTGCACCTTGCCTTTTACAGTCAGCAGCACCCGCTTCATGGGCGTCTCCTTATTGTTTCGGTGACCTTGTGTTGCCGTGCTTATAAATCAAGCAGTTGATTAACAAAAAAGCAAAAAAAACAGCTAACAAAAGAGTGTTAGCTGCATCGGGCGACATACGCAAAAGGTTTGACGCGTTGCGAACAACGGAATGTAACATTCTGTATCAAACTCGCCACGAGCCGTAACTTTACACAGTCAATAGCCCAATGCAACCAGCAAAACAGATAGAAAAACACCCCTGAGACGCTCTCGTGACCCAAGTCACAAAAAGAATCCGCTTTACCGTATGAGTGGATATTTATCCTACCCGCTCAACACCCTCTGTCTGCTTGAAGGCTTTTATCTGAGTCAAATGGCTCGCCAGCGAGGCAAACTTATGACTCTGCTGCTTATCCCAAATTACTTCATAATAGCGGCTAAGCAAGGCATGACTGCGGGTGCTATCCAATACCTCATCCTCGGTCGACAGCAGGCACAGGGCGCGGTTACGGTTCTTGCTGCGAAAATCGGTCACACACTTGCTGGCAATATCGGCGTACTCTTCCGGCCTGTCTATCTTGCCGGGCATGTTTTCCTCCGGCCACAGATTGGGGTTGACCAATACCGCCTTGAGCCCGGACAGAAAAGCAATTCGTTCGGCCCAATAGGCACCCAGCCCCACACCTATGATCAATGGTTTGGGATCATCAGTGAGTTTGAGCTGTTTACTGACCTCATTCAGCAGATGCTGCATGTCGTGTCTGGGATGCTGGGTGCTGTAGCTGATGAGACGCACATCATCATCAATAAACTGTAACTGCCTGACTTTTTCATGATTACCCGGGCTGGTGGCATCAAATCCGTGAAAATACAAAATCATTTTGTTTCCTCAAGTCTCATTCCAGTCATGGTTATACAGGTTTCAAACTAACCAAGTTAGTTTGCGCCTATATTGTGCCAAATCAATTTTTTGTGGATGAAATCCTTGCCGCCAGCTCGCGGGCTCGCTCCCAGCGTACTTCATCCTGCAATGCACGCATCACCTTAACAGGGTCGGCCCTCAACGTTGCAGCCGGGAAAGGATTGCTCTCTGGCCAAGAAAAGTCCCCCAGAAGGCTTCTGGCGCCCTCAGGGTCATTGCATACCAATACCATGTTACAACCGGCATCCAGCGCCGCCTTGGCTCTTGCCTGATAGTCCCCGGCTACCGCCGCCCCTTTCATGCCAAGATCGTCCGAAAAAACCACCCCGTTAAAGGCCAGTTTGCCGCGCAGCTCCTGCTGGAGCCAAAAAGATGAAAATCCTGCGGGGTTTGGGTCTACTTCGGGGTAAATCACATGAGCCGGCATAATGCCTTGGAGCATCTCTTTGGCGATCAGCTGTGAAAAAGGCTGCATGTCGCACTCGGCAATCTCTTGATAGCTGCGCGGGTCGACCGGCTGGGCAATATGGGAATCGGCCTCGACACTGCCGTGGCCGGGAAAATGTTTGCCCACTGCGGCCATACCGGCCTCAGTCATGCCTTCAATAAAGGCCGCTGCCAGCGCGGTGACCTGCTCGGGCTTTGAGGCGAAACTGCGAGTGCCTATCACCTGACTGATACCATTGAGATCGAGCACAGGGGCAAAGCTTAAATCTATGTCGCAGGCCAAGAGCTCAACGGCCATCAAAAAGCCCAGCTCTTTGGCCCAGGTTGTCGCCAGCTCCAGCGAACCTGCGGCGGCCGGCAATATATCGCCCATGGCCGGGATTTGGGTAAATCCCTCGCGAAAACGCTGTACCCTGCCCCCTTCATGGTCGACGGCAATCAGCAGTTCGGGACGCACACTGCGAACCGCGCGGATCAGGGCTATCAGTTGCTCTCTGTCTTGGTAATTACGGCTGAAAAGGATTAGGCCGCCAACGGCCGGGTGCTGCAGGACAGAGGCCTCCTCTGGCGTCAACTCGACAGAGGCAAGATCCAGCATTAAGTGACTCATAAACATCTCCAACAGGGTACCGCGCATAAAAGCGACTGAAAAAGGTACGAAATGGTGTTAGCCCCGATACAGGTATGGCAGCCAGGATAGCGCAACCAGGGGCAATCCCATTGTTAGCAAGGCTAATGCGACCATAGCTTGATAAAAATAACTAATGATATTCCAGGCCAAAAGTATGGGATACTTGCCCATGGGCAGAGTAACTCTGGGTCAAGGTTACTCCGAAACCTGCGTATGCGCGAGCAATGCGCCTCCCAATGACTAAAATAACAACGAAACAACAACAGGGTTAACCAAATGATTAGCGTATTCGATATGTTCAAGATAGGTATAGGACCCTCCAGTTCCCATACCGTGGGTCCGATGAAAGCGGGCAAAATCTTTATCGAACAACTGGCTGCAGATGACTTACTTGGACAGGTCGACGAACTGCAGGCCGAGCTTTTTGGCTCTCTTGGACAAACGGGCAAGGGCCACGGTACCGGCAAGGCGGTGATCCTGGGATTGATGGGGGAAGATCCGGAAACCGTCGATACCGACAGCATAGAGGCGATTCTGGCAGAGGTAGCCGACAGCCAGACACTGACACTCAGCGATGGCCGTAAGGTTAAGTTTACCCGCGAAGATGGCATCACCTACCACAGACGCAAGACACTGCCGGCACACGCCAACGCCATGACACTCTACGGCCTCAAGGCCGGAGAGTGTTTGTATCAACGCACTTACTATTCGGTCGGCGGCGGTTTTATTCTCGATGAGGATGAAATTCAGCAGCGTAACGCTTCTCCGGCGACTCCCATCGCCCAGGCGCCTTACGATTTCAATACCGCTAGCGAGCTGTTGGAACTGTGCAGCGACAATGGCCTGAGCATCTCTTCATTAATGATGGCCAATGAGCTCAGCATAGCCCCAGAAGATGAAGTCAAAGCCAAACTGTGGCATATCTGGCAAACCATGAAAGCCTGCGTGGAAAAAGGCTATCAGAAAGAAGGCATTTTGCCCGGCGGTCTTAAACTGCGCCGCCGCGCTCCGGCGCTGCATCGCCGCCTCAAGGCCGAAGGCCGCAACAATATCGATCCCCTCAATGCCATGGATTGGGTGGACTTGTTTGCCCTGTCTGTGAATGAGCAAAATGCCGCCGGCGATCGTGTGGTAACGGCGCCCACCAATGGCGCCGCCGGCATCATCCCCGCCGTGCTCTGCTACTACGACACCTTTGTTCAGGAAGTGGATGAAGATGTCTGTTGCCGTTTTCTGTTGACGGCGGCAGCCATAGGGATTCTGTACAAGAAAAACGCCTCCATTTCCGGAGCCGAGGTTGGCTGTCAGGGCGAAGTCGGCGTAGCTTGCTCCATGGCCGCCGCCGCGCTGACCGAGATCATGGGCGGTACAGTCGAGCATGTCGAAAACGCGGCGGAAATCGGCATGGAACACAATCTGGGGTTGACCTGCGATCCTGTCGGCGGCCTGGTACAGGTTCCCTGTATCGAGCGTAATGCCATGGGCGCCGTCAAGGCAATCAACGCTTCACGCATGGCGCTGCGCGGCGACGGTAATCACAAGGTTTCCCTGGATAAGGTGATCAAGACCATGATGGATACCGGCAAAGATATGCGCAGCAAGTACAAGGAAACCGCCAAAGGTGGGCTGGCGGTCAATATCGTTGAGTGTTAACCGATAGCATTTCATCACTCTGCCAAACAGAATTGGGGAGCCGCAGCTCCCCAATTCTTAATCGACCCCATGCTGGATTGAACTGACAGACATCGAAAGCCTATCGGCAGTCTCCCATGTTAACGCAGCGGTAATTCAACATCGGCAAACATCTGTTCTATTAACTGGGCATCACGCAGGGCAACCGCCTTTTCCACCACATCCCGGGTCAAGTGCGGCGCAAAACGCTCAATAAAGTCATACATGTAACTACGCAGGAAACTGCCCTTTCTGAAACCTATCTTGGTGGTGCTGTGGGCAAACAGATGGCTGGCATCTATGGCGACCAGATCCTTATCGATTACAGGGTCGATCGCCATGGAGGCGATTACGCCCACCCCGAGTCCCAATCTGACATAGGTCTTGAGCACGTCGGCACTGGTGGCACTGAAAACCACTCTAGGTTCGAGCCCTGCCCCGTGAAAACCGCGTTCAATTTCCGAGGCCTTATCAAAACCAAACACATAAGTGACCAAGGGGAAACGCGCCAACTCTTCAATGCTGATCCGGCTGCGGCTGGCGAGCGGATGATCCCGAGAAACCACTACAGAGCGGTTCCAATGATAACAAGGCAACATGATGAGATCGGAATAGAGGTGCATCGCCTCTGTGGCAATGGCAAAGTCGGCATCACCACGGGCGGCAGCTTCACTGATCTGTGAAGGCGTACCTTGATGCATATGTAGATTCACCTTGGGGTAACGCTCAATAAACTGACGAATGATCAGCGGCAAAGCATAGCGGGCCTGGGTATCTGTGGTGGCAATGTTCAGCTCTCCCTGATCCGGCTTGGTGTATTCTTCGGCTACTTTCTTGATACTCTCCACCTTACCGAGAATATCGTTGGCAATTTTGATAACCTGTTCACCGGCCGGTGTCACATGAGTCAAGTGTTTGCCACTACGACCGAAGATCTGGATCCCCAACTCATCCTCCAACATACGGACTTGTTTACTGATCCCTGGCTGAGAGGTATAGAGGTTTTCGGCGGTCGCGGAAACATTGAGATTGTGATTGACTACTTCTGCAATGTATCTGAGTTGTTGCAACTTCATCTTAGATCCTTGATATTCCGCTCTCTTTGGAGACAGAATTGAGTGTTGGGGTACCGGACATCTATAATTAATCGTTATAGTATAAAGCAATAACTAAATCAAACAGGAATATAGCCACGAATGCGAACTATCTTCAGGACAGATACCTCATGCTGAACTAAGATAACTAGGCTAGTTTATTGATTTATTGTAGCATTAACAGAACGATAAAATTTACGGAAAGGCTATGGCATTCACTCTTGTACTGCTGCTGATAGGCGCGCTTCTTCTGCTGGTGATCGGTATCAATGTGATTCAGCAACAAAAAGAACGAGCCGAGGCCGAACGTCGTACCGAACTGGCCCGTCAACGGGCTATTCTGGACGAAACCGAAGAAGTCCTCTCCAATACCGGCATGTTTCCCTGCTCTTCACATGTTGTCTTGGTACTCTATAAACGCATCAAGGATGCGGCCAAGATCGCGGTGACGCTGAGCAAAGCCAATCAGAAGGGAGACTATGAGCGACGGCTGACCGATCTGGAAGCGCTGATCAATAATCTGCAAAGCAGTCCCGCTCAAACACCGGCCATAGAAAACTTTCGCCTGCCGGACAACGACCGTCAGGTATTAGTGCTGGTTCAAACCTTGAAGAAACTCAAGGCAATTTTGCGGGCCGAACACAACAAGGGCAAAGTCGATCCCACAGTATTTGCCAACGAAGAGGGGCGTATTGACAGCCTGCAACTCAGGATCAATGTGGAGAGCATGCTGTCTCGGGCCCGCGCCGCCAGTTATATGAAACAATACGGTTCTTCGAAGCAGATGGTGACCAAGGCACTGAGCACTCTGCATACCATTAAGGCACAAACCCCAAATGATCCCTTTATTGCCCGTAAAGTGGATGAAGCCAAACAACTGCTCGATGAAATCATGGGTGCGCAAAAGATGTCTCAGCCCAGCGCCCCCAAACAGAAAAATGATGAAGATGATATCGATGTGTTGTTCCAGCCGAAGAAGAAGTGGTAAGCCATCACCTATCTGCTTAGGCGAACTCCACTAAAAAAGCACCTTAAGGTGCTTTTTTTAGTGCCGCGTCCAGTTGCCGCTAACATTCTCGGTTAACGCTATCCCGGCGAATCCAAGCACGTACAAATAACTGCCAATAAAGGCCAAACCCAGGCAGCCAGATACAAGAAAGCCCTACAACAGCAGGGCTTTCTTAACTCAAGTCTTGGCTTAAAGCTTAGCTCTTGGCTTTCTTTTTCTTGGTGTTTTCAGCAAACCACTTGCCATCGCGGAAATGAGCGACCCAGCCGGTTGCCTTGCCGTCAACTTCGCTGGCCACATACTGCTCTTTAGTCTTGCGACTGAACTTCACCAGCGCCGGGTTGCCTTCATCATCTTTCACCGGCGCATCGGCCAGGAACTGATACTTGGGCCACAGCAACTCGCGATACTCCACCAACTCAGAGACCAATGGTGCACGGGTCTCTCGGGACCTTGGGAAAGTACTGGCAGCCAGGAAAATACCCGAAGCCCCATCACGCAACACAAAATGAGCGTCTGATTTACTGCACTTGAGCTCAGGCAAGGGAATAGGATCTTCCTTAGGTGGCGCCACTTCGCCATTCTTGAGCAGTTTACGGGTGTTCTTGCACTCGCTGTTGGTGCAGCCAAAGTACTTACCGAAACGGCCGTTCTTCAGCTCCATATCACTGCCGCAGCGATCGCACTCTATCACAGGGCCTTCGTAGCCTTTAAGCTTGAACTGTCCCTTCTCGACTTCATATCCAGGACAAGCAGGATTGTTACCACAAACATGCAGCTTGCGAGTTTCATCCAACAGGTAGCTATCCATGGCGGTGCCGCAGATGCCACAGCGGTGCTTGGCTCTGAGTGCCTCGGTTTCGGCATCTTCACCTTCACTTATCGCTTCTTCACCCGGGGTCAGGTTCAGCGTGGTCTTGCAACGCTCTTTGGGGGGCAGCTCATAGCCGGAACATCCCAGGAACACGCCTGTAGTACCGGTACGGATCCCCATTTGGCGCCCACAAGTAGGACAGGCTATGTCTGTCAGCACCATCTGGTTGGGGCGCATACCGCCCTCTTCCGGTGGCAGCTCGGCATGTTGCAACTGCTTGGTGAAGTCTTTGTAGAAGCCATCAAGCACCTGTTTCCAGTCGAGTTGTCCCTGAGCAACGTTATCCAGGGTCTGCTCCATTCCGGCGGTAAAGTCGTAGTTCATCAGGTTGGAGAAGTTTTCCACCAGACGTTCACTGACAATTTCACCCATCTTCTCGGCGTAGAAACGGCGGTTTTCCACCTTCACATAACCACGGTCTTGGATGGTAGAAATAATAGTCGCATAAGTGGAAGGACGACCTATGCCGCGCTTTTCCAATTCTTTAACCAGAGAGGCTTCGCTGTAACGCGCCGGAGGCTTGGTAAAGTGCTGTTTAGGATCCAGTTGTTTCAGATCCAGCTTATCGCCTTCGGCCAGATATGGCAGAGTGACTTCTTCTTCATTCTTGCGCTTGACGGCAGATTGTACCCGGGTCCAACCATCAAATTTCAGGGTACGACCACTGGCCTTAAGCTCAAACTCACCTGCTTTAACCGTGAGTCTGGTGGCATCATATTGAGCCGGAGTCATCTGACAGGCAACAAACTGGCGCCAGATAAGCTCATAGAGCCGCTGAGCGTCACGCTCCATGTCGGTCAGCGATGCGGCATGTACAGAGACATCTGAAGGACGAATCGCTTCGTGAGCCTCTTGTGCGCCCTCTTTGCTGCCATAACGAATCGGTGCATCCGGCAGGTACTTGTCGCCGAACTCTTTGGCAATCATGGTTCTGACGTTATCCAGCGCTTCCTGGCTCAGATTGGTAGAGTCGGTACGCATATAAGTGATATGACCCGCCTCATAGAGACGCTGGGCCATCATCATGGTCTTCTTCACTCCAAAACCGAGACGGGTACTGGCGGCTTGTTGCAGTGTCGAGGTAATAAAGGGAGCGCTGGGCTTACTTTGAGTGGCCTTATCTTCGCGACCAATTACCTCATAACTGGCCGATTGCAGTGCGGCCACCGCGGCCAGTGCCTGGGATTCATTGACCGGCTCAAATGCTTTGCCGTTTTGCTTGACCACTTGCATGGTCAGGGCATCATCTGTAGCAGTCGCCAATTGTGCATGCAGATCCCAGAACTCTTCCGGCACGAAGGCTTTGATTTCGGCTTCCCGCTCAACCACCAAACGCACGGCTACCGACTGAACCCGTCCTGCAGAGAGGCCTCTGGCGACCTTTTTCCACAGCAGTGGCGAAACCATAAAGCCCACCACTCGATCGAGGAATCGCCGAGCCTGCTGAGCATTGACCATATTGTTGTCAAGATCACTGGGTTTACTGAAGGCATCCTGAATGGCGCTCTTGGTGATCTCATTGAACACCACCCGCTTATAACGCGAATTGTCGCCGCCAATCACCTGCTGCAGGTGCCAGGCAATCGCTTCCCCTTCTCTATCCAAATCCGTCGCGAGATAGATTTCATCGGCAGAATCGGCCAGCGCTTGTAGTTCTTTTACCACCTTCTCCTTGCCAGGCAGAATTTGGTAGTTGGCTTTCCAGCCGTGCTCAGGATCAACCCCCATACGGGCGACCAGAGCCTTTTTCTCTTTCACCTTCTTGTACTTGGCCTTTTCTTCAGGCGACATCTTACGCACTTCAGCGGCGCTTTTGGCTTTACCATTAGTGTCGGCAGAGGAGGAGGAAGTCGGCAAGTCACGTATGTGACCTACACTCGACTTAACGATGAATTCTTTACCAAGATATTTGTTAATAGTCTTGGCTTTGGCCGGCGATTCGACAATAACTAGCGATTTACCCATAGTGTGATTTGCGCCAAACGATCTCGGAACGGTGAAAATTGGCACCATATATAGAGGGTTGTCCTCGGACTTTCAAGTTAATCCCTCTTTTATGTGTACCGGCGACTCAATTTTTAAGCATGGTTAAAAATTTGTATAAAATAATATTGCGTAATTAAAAACTAATATTTCATTATTCACTGGCAAGCAAGTAATAGTTATGCATTTGTGACAAAAAAGCCGTTTTGTTGCGGTTCGGAGCAGCTTGAGAAGCCAAGGCGCTCAAGTATACTGAGGCCAGTCCAAGGCCAGGATTGGCTCCTATAACAACCTCAAATACTCTAAAAGGACACGCAATGAAGCATTTTGAAGCGAATTTTGACGGATTGGTGGGCCCTACCCACAACTATGCTGGCCTGTCATTCGGCAATGTCGCCTCCCTAAGTAATGCTGCCCAAGCCGCCAACCCCAAGGCCGCGGCCAAGCAGGGCTTGCAAAAAGCCAAGGCGCTGGCCGATATGGGGATGGTCCAGGGCATGTTGGCGCCGCAGGAACGCCCCGATCTGCATACACTGCGCAGAATAGGCTTCAGTGGCACAGATAAAGAAGTGCTGCAAAAGGCGGCCGAGCAGGCACCTGCAGTTCTGAGAGCCTGTTGCAGCGCCTCCAGCATGTGGACCGCCAATGCGGCAACCGTATCTCCGAGTGCCGATACCCATGATGGCCGCGTTCACTTTACTCCGGCCAACCTGGTGGATAAGTTGCATCGTTCAATCGAGCCGCAAACCACTGGCAACATTCTCAAGGCCATTTTCAGCGACAGTCGCTATTTTGTACACCACCAGCACCTGCCGGAACACAGCAGTTTTGGGGATGAAGGCGCCGCTAACCACACCCGTCTGTGTCAGGAATATGGTCATGCCGGGGTCGAAGTCTTTGTTTACGGCCAGGAAGCCACCAACCCTCAAGCCATAAAACCGAAGAAGTTTCCCGCCAGACAAACGCTGGAAGCCTCACAGGCCATCGCCCGCTTACATCGTCTCGATGAAGATAACACTGTCTTTATTCAACAAAATCCCGAGGTGATAGATCAAGGCGTATTCCATAATGATGTGATCGCTGTCGGTAACCGCAATGTGCTTTTCCATCACGAGCAGGCCTTTGTCGATACCAAGACCAAGCTGGCCGAGATCCGGGCCAAGCTGGAAGGTGATATCCATTTCATTGAGGTGCCGACGGCCAAAGTCAGTATTCAGGATGCGGTCAAATCCTACCTGTTCAACACCCAACTATTGAGCATGAGTGACGGCAAGATGGTCATCATAGCGCCAACCGACTGTGCCGAGAATCCGGCGGTAAAAACCTACCTCGATGAACTGCTGACTCTGGATACACCGATTCAAAAAGTTGAATACTTTGATGTAAAACAAAGCATGCAAAACGGTGGTGGCCCGGCTTGCCTACGTCTACGAGTCGCCATGAATGATGCCGAATTGGCAGCCATCAATCAGCATGTACTGCTCGATGATAGTCTGTTTACTCGCCTCAACGCCTGGGTGGACAAACACTACCGCGATCGCTTGTTACCCGCAGACTTGGCCGACCCACAACTGATAATCGAGTCTCGCACCGCGCTGGATGAACTGACCCAGATAATGAAACTCGGCAGCGTCTATCAGTTTCAGAGATAAGCAACTTAGTGAAAAGACCACTCAAATGAGTGGTCTTTTTGTAGATAGCGCGTATTTCAAGTCGTTATAGGCCAATCGACATGTACAAACACTCTTGATAAAAAAGGCGCCGATGGCGCCTTTTGGGTTACTTGATTCTATCAATAAATATTGACCTTCAAGTTAACGACTTCGGTTTCTGCACCACTGGGAGTTTTGACCTTAACAATGAAGGAACCTGAATCTGGTTCATCAGCCCCCTTCAAGGTTACGCTGAATTGACGGCCACCGTTGTGATTGGAGCTGGGCCAAGTATATCTTTCTGAGCTGGCTACCGAACCGGCAGATGTCGTAAAGATCACCTCGCTTCCGGATGGCATTTGCTGATTATGCAGGTCAGAAATAGTGAACTGGACTGTCGCACTCGATTTACCGTTGATATCAATGTCACCTCCCAGATTATCGCCGTCACGATCAATAATGCGGATGTCGGCTGGGTCGGTGGCATAAGCCGTGCTGCCAGACATTACCATCACCAAGCTGGAACGAACGTTGATGGATTGAGAATGACTAATACCATCGGCACAAGCGTCATGGGCGGGGATAGAGCACAATACACCATTGTATTTGCCATCGGCCGAGTCAAATACGCCATCGCTGTCGAAGTCGATCAGTTCCTCATTCTCACCACCAGTTTCACCACCGGCTTGCTGAGGATTGAACAATCCATCTTCATTGTGATCAACAAAGGCCTCTGCCAGATCATAAGGTTGGCCACTGACATCAGTACCTTGGAATGCAGCGACTTCTGATGCGTCAAAACGGCCGTTACCATTGGTATCCGGGAAAGACTCCTCACCGTTGGCTGTAGCTGTGATGGTTGCACGGCCACCATACTTTTGGCCATAGAAGTTACCACCGGTTGCAGAAAGCTCCGCAATGGGGTTACGGGAGCCGCTATTATCGACCAGTAATTGGCCTTCAGGGCGAGCGTTCTGGCTGGTCCAAGTCACTGAGCAAACACCACCTGTGGTGGTACACGAAGGAGTAATTGCGCCCCCCTCTGTTGTAAAGTAAACCGCAGTGCCGTCAGGAACCGGGTTATTGAAAGCATCGGCCAGACGAGCAGTTACTTTCACTGCCGTGCCATCTACATCCCATCCCTCGGCATTGAGGGTTTCAGCCGAAAGCGAGAAGGAATCCTGATCCGGTTTACCGGTAGAGATAACCAAAACACTGGACTGACTGGAGATCAGCGGAGAGGTCCCATCTATGTCAGCCGTCACCCGAACGGTAGTTGCTACCGTGCCCGAATTTACGACTGTCTGTACTATCCCTTCGTTATTAGTTGTCGCCGTTGCCGGGTTGAGACTCAAACCACCTACATCGGTATTAAGACTAAAACTGACGGCCTTGTTGGCAACAGCATTACCATTGGTATCCAACACCTTAAAGCGAATAATAGAGGACTCATCCGAACCTGTACCCTTGATACCGATATTCTCAGGGGAAGCATCAACAAACACTATGCTTCCGGCGTCGGCTGCCAATATTTTCACAACCCCGGTAGCAGACAGGTTTTTGCCACCAACATCGGCAGAAACCGTAATGTTATCGTCACCGACACATCCTTTGGCCAGATAAGTACTGGTCGCCAGGCCATTAATGGCCGTTACAGGGCTACTAATTACGGCTTCAGGAGAGGTCTTTTTGGAACAGGTTGATGAAAAACTCACATCGACAGGTTCAGTAAACGGCTTACCTTGGCTATCTTGCAACATTACGGAAATCGTAGCGGTACCCCCCGCCGATAGAGTCGCTGCACTCACTGCTGCTTTTCCGGAAACAAAAGGATCACCACTCCCCATCTGTACATCTGAAGCACCGATCACAAAGACATGCTCAGCCTTTTCACCGGTAGCCAACGAGGCGGTGGCAGAACTGGCGCCTGGAGTACTTCCTGCATAAATACTGACGCTGGCCTTACCGTTAGCATCCGTAATCGCAGTTTTTATCGGGAGATCGCCCCAAGAGGCATCGAATGTCACTATGGCAGGTTTTGACAGGCCGGTTACTGTGGCAACAAGAATACCGGGAGATGTGCTGGTAATGCTGTCTGTCGTATTACCATCAACGTCAGTAAGAGTTAAGGTGACTTGCGCGCCACCTCCGGCTTGACCGCCATCACCTTTCATAGTGAAACCGACCGAAGCCGACTCTCCTGAGCTGATTGCAGCGCTAACGGTACCGGCACCAGCAATGTTGGACGTTGCCAGCGAAATCACGGCTTTGCCATCTGCATCAGTCAGGGCTGTGCCTATGGCTGGGTTGAAGGTGCCCAGGTTTTCGTTACTCAGGGTAAAAGTCACCAGTTGCCCCGCCAACGCTCCCGTTAAGCTATTGCTGACAGTCGCAGTCAAGGTCGCAGGGTTTTCTGCGGAAATATTGGGATCTGAAATATTCAGAGTGACGGTTGTTGTTTCCGTTGGCGGCGTCGAACCATCTCCGGTATCTGAAATACTGCCCCCACCACCGCAGGCGAATAGAAGAAAACTAGCTAATAAAGTGAAGTAAAACTTAAACGCTGACCTCATTGTCAGACTCCCTGTTACTCAATAAATACTAAATGCATACTTACGCATTACTTATAGAGCAACATTACACAATTTTCACTAAACATTTCCACAACAAACGCACCGATATAGCCATTGTTAGCGACAAACTTTAACTAGCATACCATTTCCTCTGAAGCGCTTTCTTGTTAGGCTTTAGTGCGCCAAATTACAAAAGTACAAAAATTAAACAGGAAAATTTATGGCACTTACTCTATTCAAGAAACTCGGCCTAACCGGCAAGATCCTTATCGGGATGATCACCGGTATTGTATTCGGCCTTATTCTGAGAGCGTTTTTCCCCGCGGGTGAGTTGGATTCACCTCAAGTCCTGCAAGATCCCTATTTCATCTTTGTGCAGGATTACATCACCGAAGGCTTTCTGAATGTCATAGGTACCATCTTTATCTCCAGCTTAAAAATGTTGGTGGTACCTCTGGTATTTATCTCTCTGGTATGCGGTACCAGCTCTCTGAGTGATCCCTCAAAACTGGGACGTTTGGGTGGCAAAACCATCGCCTTCTATCTTTTCACCACCGCCATTGCCCTGACACTGTCGATAATGGCGGCAGTGATGATCCATCCTGGCCATAGCAGCATGTCTACCGCGGGTAACAGTTTTGAAGCCAAGGATGCCCCCAGCTTGGCGGAGGTGTTGATCAACATAGTGCCCACCAACCCAATGCAGGCGATGAGCGAAGGCAATATGCTGCAGATCATCATCTTTGCGGTGATCTTCGGTTTCGCCATCTCTCATGTAGGCGACAAGGGCAAACGAGTTGCGGCGCTGTTTGAGGACCTCAATGAAGTGATCATGAAAGTGGTCACCCTGATCATGCATCTAGCGCCTTACGGGGTATTTGCTCTCATGGGTAAACTGGCGCTGACACTCGGCGTAGAAACCTTCAGCAGCGTGGTCGCTTACTTCTTTGTGGTTCTGGGCGTACTGCTGGTCCATGCTTTTATCACTTACCCTATTCTGCTCAATCTGCTGTCAGGGCTGAATCCGTTCACCTTTATCCGTAAGATGCGCGACGTACAGCTGTTTGCCTTCAGCACCGCCAGTTCCAACGCTACTCTGCCGGTCACTATCGAGACGGCCGAGCATCGCCTGGGCGTTGATAACAAGATAGCCTCGTTCACCTTACCCTTGGGCGCTACCATCAATATGGATGGCACCGCCATCATGCAAGGGGTGGCAACGGTATTTATCGCTCAGGTTTACGGTATCGACCTGACAATTACCGACTATATTACTGTAGTTGTCACGGCTACTCTGGCCTCTATCGGCACGGCCGGGGTACCGGGTGTAGGCCTGGTAATGCTGGCCATGGTGCTCAATCAAGTAGGTCTACCGGTAGATGGTATAGCACTGATTATCGGGGTCGATAGATTGCTGGATATGGTGCGCACCGCGGTGAACGTCACTGGTGATGCTGTCGCAACCGTGGTGATCGCCAAGTCGGAAAATGAGTTCAATGAAGAGACCTTCAATGACCCCAAAGCAGGCAAAACCAATGTCAGTTTCCATAAGGAACACCACACTCCCATGTAAGGCCTAGCCTTATTTGGGAGACAAAGGCCAGCCTGCAGTTGTGGCTTGGTTTTCAAACCTCCAAGGGAACGAGATACAAAGAGGGCGCTCATTTGAGCGCCCTCTTCTATTAAGAATCCACCTATGGATAACGCTCTTAACGCTCCCAGTAGGCTTCTTCCAGGCTATCTTCCCGCTCGGGCAAACCTCTTGATAGGCGTGGGCTATGCTGCGCCAGCACCTCGTAAGCCACCCGGTTGGCATACTTACAGATTTGTGAAAACGAGGAGTAACACAAGCCATCGCGCTTATGCTTACTGGAGCCCGGCACATTGGTCTTGTGGAAGGTGTTGGCCGCCAAGTCATGCAAGAGAGCAGACAGGGCGCCATCACCAGCGCCATTGGTATTGTGAATTTTCTCCGGACCACCCATGTAAGGCGAAATATGAGCATACACCTTGATGGGCTGATCACAGTCTTTTTTCAATTTAGGGCGGGAAAACTCATAACGGTTGAATTCAGGTATCGCTCCGGGAAGCAGTGTATGAGCCGTCTCGCGTTTCTCGGCGTCATCGGTATAGCCTGCGGTGTAAAGCCCGGAGGCGCCCGCAGTAGTCAACACCATGTCACACCATTCAAGTGCCGCTTCACTGGCCAGCAAAGGATCGGCAAATCCAGTCAGCGCCTCACCTTCATCTTCATTCATCGCCAGTACAGTCACATGTTGGCGAATAAACTCCTGCCACCACTTGGGATCTTCGGCAATCAGAAAGCGGGTTCCCAAGGTCAGTACCACCGGCACTTCGGCTTCCTGGGCGTAGCGAATCGCCGTCAGCGCCGCTTCACCTATCTGATCGCCATCGCTGGCCCGCATCAGATAAGCGGTCAACACCAAAGCAGAGCTGCCCTGGATCACTTCTTTATCGATAAACTCCGGGCTTAACTTGTCCATTGAGCCCTTGCTGATGGCAAAAGTGCGCTCACCGCCATCGGAGATCAGAGTAAAGCAGCGACCTATCGGGCCTTCAACCGGCTGCAGATAGTTGAGATCCACCTTGGATGAGGTATTGCACAGATAGCGATAGGCGTAACTGCCTACTTCAATATGCTTGCTCATCACACCAAAGAGCACAGATCTGTCATCGGCGAGAATAGAGTAGTTGTGAATGGTATTACCGATAGTCCCACCGGCAAACTCATCGCTGATCAACTCACGACTTTTAAGCTCCTGATACAGCTGATGGGCACTGGTATCATCAATCAGAGTCGAGTTACCTTTGGGTAAACCGTAGCGCTGCAGCAGTTCATCTTCAACCTTGGCTTCAATATCCACCAAAGTCTGATCTATCCCT
This sequence comes from Shewanella carassii, assembly GCF_019670705.1. NCBI lineage: Bacteria > Pseudomonadati > Pseudomonadota > Gammaproteobacteria > Alteromonadales > Shewanellaceae > Shewanella > Shewanella carassii. Next base: position 1,685,335 of record NZ_AP024618.1, on the reverse strand, counting down.
GAAATCCAGGTGCTGAAAGGTTGTGGCTGCTGGGTCAACTGCGCCAGCAGGGGATCACGGGTTTTGACCGGGAAATAGTGTTTAGATTTACGCTGACCGGGAAATTTCATATTGGGCTCTCATTTTCATCGTCCCTGAGTAGCGTACTGTCTGAGTACACTTTCCTGATAATGATCTTAGGTCAGGCTGACGGAGCTGCCAGCGACCACTTAAAATGGCGGCAGATTCTATCACAAATCTACCGCCAAACCAGTGTATGTTCGCAGCTTCAGTGCCAGTTTTTAGTGTGAAACTTCACCAGGTCGGCAAGAAAGCGCATATGAGCCGATTGTGCATTGAGACAAGGGATAAATTGATATTGTTTCCCACCGGCTTCAAGGAAGCTTTCGCGGCCCCCTTGAGCTATCTCTTCCAATGTTTCCAGACAATCGGCGGCGAAGGCAGGACTCATGATATCGACCGAGGTAATCCCTTGTCCCGGCAAAGATTCGAGCAGTTCATCGGTATAGGGTGTTAACCAAGGTTCCTTGCCAAAGCGGGATTGGAAGCACAGCTGCCATTCGCCTTCGCCCAGGCCAAGCTCGGCGGCCAACAACTTGGCCGTGGTTTCGCATTGACTGCGATAAGGATCGCCCTCTTTGATGTAGCGCTCAGGCACCCCATGAAACGACATCAGCAGTCTTTGCCCCCGCCCTTCTCGCTGCCAATGGCTACGGACACTGTCAGCCAGGGCCTGAATATAACCTGGCTTGTCGTGATAATCTCGCACAAACCTCAGTTCAGGCAGATTTCGCTCCATTTTCAGTGCTGCGGCAACACCGTCAAACACGCTGGCCACAGTAGAGCAGGAATATTGAGGATAGAGAGGCAACACCAGCACCCTGTCCACAGCGGCATTTTTCAGCGCCGTCAGGCCATCATTCAAGGACGGACTGCCATAACTCATCCCCAGCTCAACGGGAACGGTTACGCCCGTTTGCTCCCGAAGCAAATCCGCTAGGGCTTGTCTCTGCTGTTTACTGACCACCATTAACGGCGAGCCTTCTGCTTGCCAGATAGACTGATACAACTTGGCGACTTTGCCCGGGCGGGTGTTGAGAATAATCCCTTGCAACAGGGGTTGCCATAGCCAGGGAGACAGATCCACCACACGTTGATCGCTGAGGAACTGCTTTAAAAAAGTACGTACTGCCGCTTTGGTTGGCGCAGCGGGAGTACCCAGATTAACCAAAAGCACACCAAATGGAGGACGGGGATCCTGCACTGTTTTATTCCTGTTTCAAGAGAGATGGCGCCAAGTTAACATCGCTAATATTATAAAAAAAGCCCGCAATAGCGGGCTTTTTTCGATTATGAGAACCGGTTCTGATAATTAATCAGCCCAGCGCCTTCACAATGGCTTCGCTGACGGAAGCAACACTCTGGGTACCGTCGAACTTGCTGTACTTGGTATCACCCTTGGCAGCCATGGCGCCATAGTAATCCACCAGAGGTTTGGTTTGTTCGTGGTAGATGCCCAGGCGCTTACGTACTGTGCTCTCTTCATCATCGGGACGGATAACCAGTTCTTCACCAGTGACGTCATCCTTCCCCTCTTCTTTAGGCGGATTGAAGACCACATGGTACACCCGGCCAGAACCAGGATGCACCCGACGACCACTCATGCGCTTGACGATTTCTTCGTCCGGTACATCGATCTCAATCACGTGATCAACATGGATACCGTTAGCCACCATGGCATCAGCCTGTGGAATAGTGCGTGGGAAACCGTCCAGCAGGAATCCCTTGGCGCAGTCGTCCTGAGTAATGCGCTCTTTGACCAGACCTATGATCAGCTCATCTGAAACCAATTGTCCGGCGTCCATCACTTTCTTGGCTTCCAGTCCCAAAGGTGTACCGGCCTTAACGGCAGCACGCAGCATATCGCCGGTTGAGATCTGTGGAATGCCATACTTTTCCATGATGAACTGGGCCTGGGTACCTTTACCGGCACCTGGGGCGCCCAATAGGATAATGCGCATATCAAGAGTCCTCTTTTCGCATTGATATTCTTGTTAGGGCGGCGATCTTCGCACATCTGACCGCCCATGAGAAGGCTTTTGGCTTCGACTTTAGCCACAGAAACGCCAAATAAACCTCACAGCTCTGACCTGTTGAAAACGGTCAAAACCGTTCAGGCAGTGGCTTGGGCTATCAAGCTTGACTCTATCAGTAGAGTAAACTGTAGAGCTTGCGACGATAGCCACTCGCCAGTGCATTTCCCTGGCCAAGGGCTGAAAGTATCGTCAGAAACTGTTGTTTCAGTTCGCCATTTCCAACGTTGAGATCTTGCTGCAGTTGGGCAAAAAGCAGCTCCAGTGCCTCTTCGTCTCGGTGCGCCTGATGCAAAGCGGTTGCCAGCTTGCCAAGTACAATCAGATCCCCCGGAGTCGCTTCAAGCGCTTGTTGCAAAGAACGGATTTCCGGCGTATCAGCCGCCTCTTCCGCCAACTTGAGTTTGGCCTGCAAACTGGCGTAATAAGCATCCTGATCTTCAAGCTTAATGTCGGCAAGCAGGCTCTTGGCAGCGGTAATATCACCAGTTAGCAGGCAAGCGTCGGCATAGGGCAAGGCCACCTCGGCGCCATTGTGCTCGCCATAGGCCTCCTTCAACAGCACCAGGGCTGCCGCGGCATCGCCTCTTGCGAGTAATTCTCTGGCGTCAGCGAGTTGCAGCTCCCAAGCCGCGGGCAGATGTTTATCCAGCATGGCCTGAATTTGCGACTCGTCCTGCACCCCGGCAAAACCATCAACCGGCTGGCCCTGGCTGAGGAACAAAGTGGTCGGCAGGCTCTGGATCTGGAAATAGGAGGCGATTTCCATCTCGGTTTCACAATTAACGGCCGCCAGCAGCAGTTGCCCCTGATAACGGTTTGCCAATGTTTCCATGGTGCCGAGTAGCCCCAGACTCTCCGGGCTCTGCTGGGCCCAGAAGACCAACGCGACCAACTGTTGTTTCGAGGCTTCCACCACCTGTTGAATATTGTCGCGGGTCAGTTCGATACGTGTTTCCATAGCAATCCTTGTTGGATGGTCGGGCGATACCCGAGTAAAAAAGGGCCATAAAGGCCCTTTTTTTGATTGGCTTACTTAAGGTTGGCAAGCAGCATCTGGTTCATCAAGCGGATAAACTCAGATGGGTCGGCCAGGCTGCCCTTCTCTGACAACATTGCCTGTTGCAACAACAGGTTACTCCAGTCATTAAAGCGGCTTTCGTCTGTCTCGTCATTGAGCCTGGCCACCAGCGGATGCGTCGGGTTCAGCTCAAATGTTGGTTTGACTTCCGGCACCTGTTGGCCAGCGGCTTGCATCAGCTTGATCATCTGGCTCGACATCTCACCTTCACCGGCCACCACACAGGCTGGAGTGTCGGTCAAACGCATGGTCACCCGTACATCCTTGACCTTATCACCCAGCGCCTCTTTGATACGCTTGAGCAAAGACTCGGACTCGGCCGCCAGTTTTTCCTGTTCGGCCTTTTCATTCTCATCTTCCAGCTCACCGAGATCCAGCTCGCCGCGGGTCACAGAGTGCAGCGCCTTTTCCTTGTACTCGGTCAGATGGTTGATGAGCCACTCGTCGATGCGGTCAGACATCAACAGCACTTCGATGCCCTTCTTGCGCAGCAGTTCCAGATGCGGACTGTGAGCAGCTGCCTCATAGCTGTCGGCAACAATGTAGTAAATCTTGCTCTGGCCTTCTTTCATGCGGCCGATGTAGTCGTCCAGCGATACGGTTTGCGCCGCGCTGTCATTATGGGTCGAGGCAAAACGCAGCAAGCCGGCGACACGCTCGCGGTTGCTCCAATCTTCTGCCGGGCCTTCTTTCAGTACCTGGCCGAACTCGGCCCAGAACTGCTGGTACTTGTCGCTGTCGTCTTTTGCCAGTTTCTCCAGCATGCCCAGCACCCGCTTGGTAATGGCCGTGCGCATGGCTTGAGTCACCTTGTTGTCCTGCAGTATCTCACGTGAGACGTTCAGCGGCAGATCGTTGGAATCGATAAGGCCTTTGACGAAACGCAAGTAAGAGGGCATAAACTGCTCGGCGTCATCCATGATAAATACACGCTGAACAAAGAGTTGCAGACCCTGCTTGCGATCCCGGTTCCAAAGGTCCCATGGCGCCTTGGAAGGAATGTAAAGCAAGCTGGTGTATTCCTGCTTACCTTCGACCCGGTTGTGACTCCACAGCAGAGGATCGCTGAAGTCATGGGAGATATGCTTGTAAAACTCCTGATATTCCTCATCGGAAATCTCAGACTTGTTGCGGGTCCAAAGCGCGGTGGCCTTGTTCATCACTTGCCATTGACCTTCGGTGGCCGGAATTTTTTCACCATCAGGGCCTTCGGACTCGGGCGAACCTTCCTGCCACATCTCTACCGGAATGGAGATATGATCTGAGTACTTGGTGATGATAGAGCGCAAACGCCAGTCATCGGCAAACTCTTTTTCCTCTTCGCGCAGATGCAGAATAATCTCGGTACCGCGGCTTTCTTTGACTATGTCTTCAACGGTAAAGTCGCCTTCACCGGCAGACTGCCATTGCACGCCCTCATCGGCCTTGTGACCGGCGGCGCGAGTTCTTACCGTTACCTTGTCGGCCACAATAAAGGCCGAGTAGAAACCCACACCGAACTGGCCAATCAACTGCGAGTCTTTGGCGGCATCGCCGGAGAGGTTTTTGAAGAATTCTGACGTGCCAGACTTGGCAATGGTACCCAGATGCTCGATAACGCCGTCACGGGTCATACCAATACCATTGTCTTCAATGGTAATAGTGCCCTTTTCCTTATCGGTACTGATACGTACCCTGAGCTCACCATCACCTTCATAAAGCGCGTCGTTGGTAAGCGCCAGATAACGCAGTTTGTCGGCGGCATCGGCGGCATTGGATACCAATTCACGCAAGAAAATCTCTTTGTTGGAGTACAAAGAGTGGATCATCAAATGCAAAAGTTGTTTGACTTCAGTTTGAAAACCATGAGTTTCTTGATGTGACATGAATAGCTTCCCTTGTTTATCGCAATAGGTTAAACCAACTTGAGTTGCTTAACTAAATGGGGATGCGATTTTCAAATTCAAGGGCAAAAATAGACAGACTGATCATAGTCGTAGAAAAAATAGCCCCGCATAAGCGGGGCCGGTATTCACAGAAGGCTTATTCAACCTAGCTTCAGAGCGGCATTCGCCCATTGAACGACAATGCCAGGGTAGTGCTGTCAACATATTCCAGCTCACCGCCTACCGGAACCCCATGAGCGATACGGCTCACCTTGACTTGGTAGCGATGGGCGATATCGGCAATAAAATGCGCCGTAGCATCGCCTTCCACAGTCGGGTTGGTGGCCAAGATAAGCTCAGCAATCTCACCTTTGGCCAGATGCTCTTCCAGTAGCGCCAGTCCCAACTCCTCAGGTCCGACACCATCGAGCGGCGATAGATGCCCCAGCAGCACAAAGTAACGACCACTGTAATGCCCACCGGCTTCGATAGCCAACACATCGGCCGGCGTTTCAACCACGCAGATGGTATCGGCATTGCCGCGCCGCGGACTAGCGCAGATGGGACAAAGCGTTTCCTCGGTGAAGGTGCGGCAAGACTGACAATGCCCCACCTCTTTCATGGCCCGCTCCAACGCTTCAGCCAACTTGAGCCCGGCTTTACGCTCGCGCTCAAGCAGTTGAAACGCCATCCGCTGTGCCGACTTAGGGCCGACACCGGGCAAACAGCGCAGCGACTGGATCAATTCATCAACCAATGGGCTGAATTTCATCTGTTATTCCGACTCAGAATGGCATCTTCATGCCAGGAGGCAATTGCATGCCACCTGTCACTTCGGCCATCTTGGACTTTTGGTTCTCTTCAACACGACGGGCCGCATCGTTACAGGCCGCGGCGATCAGATCTTCCAGCATCTCTTTGTCGTCTTCCAGCAGGCTGGGATCTATCTCGACTTTGCGAACATTGTGGCTGCCGGTCATGGTGACTTTCACCAAGCCTGCGCCTGACTCACCTGTGACTTCCATGCGGGCGATCTCTTCCTGCATTTTGGCCATTTTTTCTTGCATCATCTGGGCTTGCTTCATCAGGTTGCCCATACCGCCTTTTCCAAACATAACTTTATCTCTTCAATTCAAGTTGTGAGTAACAGGTCAAAGTTGGCTAATGTTACTGAAATAAACCCGCTTGGCAATCCAAGAGTCGCATTGAACGGCAATCTTATGAAGCGGGTAACATCCACCGGCCCTAGGGCGCCTTGTCTGCAATCAAATTAGCCCGTTGACTGAGCAGCTCAGGGGGATAGCCGAGAGTATCCTGATCCAGTTCGGCCCCCATATGACTAACAAGCCATTGAATATTTTCGTCATTCATCAATGAAGCATGAGCCCCGCTCAGGAGTTCCTGATGAAAACGATGACGAATTTCCAACGGCGTTTCCCTTTGGTCATCTACTCCTACGACAATCTCTGTGCGGCAAGGTTTCCCAAACAGTTTGGAAAGCGCCTCTTCGAGCTGTTTGATGGCCGAATCTGCCGCCAAGTGCTTCTGATCCGGCTTGAGCAGCAAGGGCAGCGGTTCAGCTATCCGTTCACAGACTGAGTTTACCGCCAGTTGCCGCACCCGGCCGCCAATCTCCAGCGCGGACATCAATTTATACCAATAGAGATCCTGTGGATGGCCGCTGGGCAGAGCATGGGCAAAGACATCCGCGGCCCCTGGGTCTAGTGCTAAGCCCGGTTCGGGAGCGGGCCGAGCCTCAGCGTTTGCCACAATGTTTTGACTTGGCGGTTGCCTAATCGCTTTTGCAGGTTCTTGTACCGGCTCTTCTATCGTCTGTGGTGCAGCGTCCTGTACTGTCTGCGGCGCGGGATGTTGTGCTTGTGGCTCAGGCACAGACTCAGGTTCAGCTTGTGAGAAAGCCGCATTTTGAACCGTTTCACTGTCTTCCATCACCTCGCGACCCGCTGCAACCGCACCCTCTGGGGCCTCTTCCCATGGCGGCCTATCTTCCTTGAGCGCCGCGACATGACTTGGGCCAGATCCAAAAGGCATTTCCCCGGCGACAGGAGTTTGCGTTTCTGCTTGGGAGGGCTCAGAGCTGTTTCCTTGCTCAAGACCATTATGCCGCTCAGGGTTGTTTTCTGACTCTGCTTCCGCTTCAGGCTGAGTAGCCGCTACAGCATCGGACTCAGGAGCTGCGGCCGCGCTGCGGCGCTCCAGCAAAGGCTTTTTTTCTTCACCGTCCTTGGGGCTGGCCGCCTCTATATCGCTGAGCAGCAAATCCCGGGTAGCAAGCACCTGATCGAGCAGATCATCACCCAAGATGTCATCGCTGGCAGATTCTATGTTGGCATCGGCAGGCACTGACTCGCTTGATGGCTTACTTGGCAGCGATACTTCGGAGGCACTCTTGTCGGCAGCGGATGGCATCTGACCGTCCATCGACATCTGCTGCTGATAAAAATCCAGGCTGCTATCCTGCCCTTCACCTTGTTGTGAGTAGCTCATGGCAGCGTAGAAGTCATCCTGGGACTGCTGCTCATCGCTAATAACCGAGGTTTCAGCTTGTGACACTGGCTGGTGAGGCTGAGCTGCAGCCGGTTGCTCTGCTGGCTGAGACTCGGCCACTTTAACAGGCTCAGAGGCCTCATTCCCAAAGCCCATGCTACCGGCCTGGGATAACAGCAGCGCTTGTTCGGCCAATAAGGCCTGTTCGTCTGCATCTTCGCCCTCATCGGCAGCCATCTGTGAGTCAACACTGCTCGCCTGCATCTCAGCCGCCGAGCTTACCTGTGTTGGCATCTTGGCAGCTTGCGGCTTCTCGACTTGCGCTTCGACAACCCGGCTTGTAACAGATTGAGCAGAGGCGGCTTGAGGTTTTATCTCATCGGCGTTATTGCTTGCCACAGCTTGATTCATCGCCCCTGCAGCTGCGGGGGCACTATTGCTGTGTTCCAAGGTGGATAGATCGGCGACTTCGCCCCTTTGCCAACGTTTGGGTGGTGTTTCCGGCACAAAGGCAACGGCTCTGAGTAACGCCATCTCCAGCCCTGACTTGGGATCCGGTGCATAAGGCAGCTCTTTACGACCGCTGAGCAGCAACTGGTAATAGAGCTGCACCTGCTCGGGGGCGAGGTTTTCAGCATAATGGGTAATTTGGGGGCCGAACAGCGACAGATTGGCCGCCGCCGGTGAAAACTGACTCAGGGTTATCTGATGCAAGAGCTCCAGCAGGCTGCGCAGCACTTCGGCAGCATCGGCGCCAAATGCCAGCACCTTGGCCACCTCCTGCATCATTTTGGCGATATCACCTGTAAGGAGCGCATCAAACAGCGCCAGCACCTGGCGCTCATCTATGGCGCCGAGCATGGTTTGGACCTGCTCCAGCATCACCTGCCCGGCCCCAAAGGCGATGGCCTGATCGGTCAGACTCAGGGCATCACGCATACTGCCGTTGGCGGCTCGCGCCAGAAGCGTCAGCGCAGAGGTTTCAAACTTGAGGCCTTCGCTTTGCAAAATATGCTGCAGCTGACCAGCCATCTCAGTCTGATCCAGGCTCTTTAGGTTAAATTGCAAGCAGCGGGAAAGCACTGTCACCGGCAGCTTTTGCGGATCTGTGGTGGCCAGCAGGAATTTGACGTGCTCTGGAGGTTCTTCCAGTGTCTTGAGCAGCGCATTGAAACTGCTGCGGGACAACATGTGCACTTCGTCTATCAGGTAAACCTTGAACCGCCCTCGGGTCGGGCGATACTGAACATTGTCAAGCAGTTCGCGGGTATCGTCTACCTTGGTACGGGAAGCGGCATCGACTTCGATAAGGTCGACAAATCGCCCTTGGGCAATTTCCTGACAGGCGCTGCATTGGCCACATGGCTTGGCGGTGATCCCGGTTTCACAATTGAGCCCTTTGGCGAACAGGCGCGCCAAACTGGTCTTGCCGACGCCGCGGGTACCGGTAAACAGATAAGCATGGTGCAGTCGTTGCTGACTCAGGGCATTGGTCAATGCATGCAATACATGTGATTGGCCGACTACCTGATCAAAACTGGCAGGCCGCCATTTCCTGGCTAGTACCTGATAGGACATGAAACTCCCCAAAATCCATAAAAATATCTTTGCGGGAGCAAGCTCCGCGGATCGTAAAACAATAACATGAGGTATGACTTCATGCTACCGAGATGACCCGCAAAGCGGCAGGGCTGAGCTTTTATTCGCCTTCAAACTCGCACAGTTTGACTAACTCAAGCCCATGTTCGGTCAGGCGTTGTTCACCACCCAGATCAGGCAGAGAAATGATAAACGCTGCATGTTTGGCCTCGCCTCCCAAACGACGGATAAGCTTAACCGTGGCTTCAATGGTACCACCGGTTGCCAGCAAGTCATCAATAACCAGTACCTTGTCACCCGGTACTATGGCATCGACATGCATTTCCAGGGTGTCGTGACCATATTCCAGCTCATAGCTCTCGGCTATGGTTTCTCTTGGCAGTTTGCCGGGCTTACGCACAGGAACAAAGCCCACACCTAGTTCCAGCGCCAGAGGGGCCCCAAAGAGGAAACCACGGGCTTCGGTACCGACAACCTTGGTAAAACCATGATCTTTATAATGATCCACCAGCAAGCGAATGCTCAATTGGTAGGCAACCGGGTCTTCAAGCAGACTGGTCACATCGCGGAACAGGATCCCGGCTTTTGGATAATCCGGAATGGTTTTAATGCTTTGCTTAATCAGGCTTAAGCTGTCGGAGTTCATTGCCATAGTCTCAATACTTAGTTTCCAGACACTGGGCCCGGCTCTTTACAACAAAAAAGTCCACGCAAAGGTGGACTGCATTTCAAAAATCCGGCTAAAGCTTAAGCCGCTTTAATCCGCCATGCAACAATCTCTGTTGATAAGTGATCCAGGAGTTGTTGCTTTGTGTCACAGTTCAACGGTTTTCTCCAAAAGCCGCTGACTTGTGACATATCCATACTGGCGGCGACCTTCTCTTGGCTATGGGTACTGAGTACCACCACAGGCAGCTTGGCATAACCATCGAGTTGCCTGAGCAGCGGGATGAAGTGCGGCCCGTCGAGCAAAGGCATGTAAAAACCGCTGATCACGGCATCAAAAGTTTGCCGTTCGGCGCAGACCAGCCCCTGCATGCCATTGGTGGCCAGCGTACAGTGCCAACCTTGGCTCTGGAACAGTTCTGCCAAGGCCTGTTGACTGATGTTATTATCATCAACAAGCAAAATATTGAAACTCATGAAGTTTCCCTGGTAGTTTCAAGGCGCGCCAAGGCTACCCCAACTGAATGACAAAATCACGACAAGTCGGCGTTTTTGTCTACAGGATCACTCACTATCTTCCAGCTCAGGAATTTGCCACAGAAATAACAACAAGCAGATGCCGCAAACGGCCAGCAAGAGCTTAACCCACCCAAGCGGCACTAAGGCAATACTGAGGGAAAAACTGGCGCCCGTTATCAATAAAGCCTTTCTTTTTAATTTCTTACGCATGGCCTTTCGAGCATGCCAGTCGTTGAGAGGCTGGGCGAACCAAGGATGGCGATGCAGCCAGTCGTGCAATCTTTCACTGGAGCGGGCAAAGCAGAAGGCGGCCAATAAAATAAAGGGAACTGTCGGCAACACAGGTAAGACGATGCCGAGCAACCCCATGCACAAGCTCAGGATCCCCGAGATTAAAAAGAAGCCCCTTTTGATAACCATCCGCTTTCCTTTGGAAAATCGATCGCTCCTAAACAAAAGCCACCGCTGAGGGTGGCCATTGTAGCAAAAGCGGGATCTTACTGCTTCAGATCAATCCCACATGCTTCAGCCAAGAAAGACTGGCGGGCAATGTAGGTAACAGCATTACCAGAATAAAACCAAGAAAATACAATATGTTGAATGGGTCTTTAAACGGCTGACTCATGACAGCTCCTCTACTTCCAGGGCTAGTTTGGCAGTGATCTTAATCACAAAACCGCGCCATTCTAGCCCTTTATCACGCCGATAAAAACCATGTTTTTTCAATGGGATTAGCCAAAAAACCACAACCTGGCGTTTTACAGGCACTTTGCCCCATACCTGAACCCCAAGAATAACATCATGAGTCCTCCCCTGCTCGGGCTATAGTCGACACATATAATAGGCCTCAAGGTGGGTATTCAGTGTCTGGTTATATAGCCGCAGCCACTCGTTTACGAATAATACCCAGCGCCGCCAATTCCATTAGCGTAGTGAGCGCCCCTTGATAAAGCTGCTGCTCTGGGAATGAGGGAAATGTCTCTACGAGCCAGGAAAGCAACCGGCTAAAACTCATTGGCGTTTGCTGCAATTTGGCCAGCAACTGCGCCGTCATGGGGTTGAGCCTTAAAAAGCACACCTCCTCTTCCCGATCACGATAAACACAGAAAAATACCGGGGTGGCCGCCACCGAATCCGGGCGGAAATCAGGGCTAATTCTATCTACCTCAAACTGATATTGCGCCACTCTGGCGGTGGCTGCCAGCTGCAATTTTGTGGTTAGCTGTTCAAGCGCCTGAATGTCAGCCTGCTTGAGCCAAGGCGCCGAATCATCTTCGGCCACAGAGACCTGCAGTTCCAAGAGCTCGTAGTGTGCCAATTCCAGCATAAAAGGCATGACATCCAATGCACTTGCCTGCTCACGGCACAGATAGTCGAGAAACTCGGCGGCGATATCGATAAACAGCGGACTTTGACATTCATGGCGGGCAAAAAAATCCTTTACCAACGCCAACCACTGCGCCTCAGTGTGCAGCGACTTGAGAACCGGATAAGCATTGGAGACAAAGCCATTGACATTATTGAAAAAAAGCTCGCGATATACCTGCATATGCCGTTCATCGGTGCCGGCCGGCAAAGGCATATCTTCCTGCCGCAAATAGGCCACAAAAGCCTGCTGTAACTGGGCCAAGGCCATTAAGCTCTCCTCTGTTGCGCAAAAGCATCCAAGGCCTGACGTTGTAGCGAGTCTATCTGCCTCAACTCCTGGCACAAGACTCGGGTTTCGGGAATATTAAAGTCCCGCTCCAGCAAGGTAGGATGCACCCCGTGCAATCGATAACACTCTGCCAGCAGTTGCCAGACAGGATCGATAATATCGGCGCCATGGGTATCGATAATCAGATCTCTATCCTGTTGATAATGGCCGGCAATATGCAGGTAAGCGATGCGCTCACTGGGCATCGCCGCCAGAAAAGCTGCAGGATCATAGCCATGATTAACCGAGTTGACATAGATATTATTAACATCCAGCAACAGACGACAATCCGCCTCTTCCAACACGGCGCAGACAAACTCTTGCTCTGTCATCTCGGCGCCCGGCGCGGCATAAAAGGACACGTTTTCCAGAATCAATGGCCGCTCTAGAATCGTTTCAACCTGTTTGACCCTGGCACTAACATGTCGCACAGCTTCATAGGTAAAAGGGATTGGCATCAAATCGTACATATGCCCATCGGCGGAGCAATAACTTAAGTGCTCTGAATAGACATCTATCTGGTGCAAATCGAGAAAGCGCTTAATCTCCTCGATAAACGCCAAATCCAGTGGATCCGGGCTACCGATGGAGAGACTGAGCCCATGGCAATAAAAGGAATGCTTTTCGGTCAATTGTCGAAACTGTTTGCCAAACTTACCGCCAAGACGCATCCAGTTTTCCGGCGCGACTTCAAAAAAGTCGGCCTCCCTCGGTGCTGCCTGACAAAACTCGGCCAACATCTCCCGCCTAAGCCCCAAACCGACACTGTTATTCATAAATAATTACCGCCTTGTGGTTTCAGACAGGGCGCAATGCGCCCTGCACTATTCAGCTTCAGTGGTTACTACCGCACTTGCCTTCCTTGACTTTGTTGGCTTCTGCCTTGGCTTTATTCTCTTCGGCTTTAGCTTTGCCTTCGGCTGAGTGCATCATGCCTTCACCGCACTTACCTTCACCGCACTTCCCCTCAACGGCCTTATTCACGCCCTCACCACACTTGCCTTCGGCAGCCTTATTCATCCCCTCACCACACTTGCCTTCACCGCATTTGCCCTCACGGCTTTTTTGTTCGGCTTCTTTGACTTTCTTATCGCCACATTTGCCTTCGCCACACTTACCTTCATTACCAACCAATTGATAACCGGCTTCCATAGCCTGAAAACCAAAAGGATTGACTTGAGCTTCTGCCGCGACGGCGCTGCCGGCGATAACCATACCCAAAGCGGCTGCTACTGTAGTTGTCTTGACTGTCTTCATTATCTTTCCTGCCTTTGCTCATAGAGTTGTTACGAGTGACCGGCCTCAATGACCGGCTTGCACTATCAGACCCGAGGACAGCAGAATCTATTTCACATTTTCAATCACGGATCACAGTTTTTATCCAAACGCCTTGATAGGACGAGATTCAGTAAAATAGTAAATCAAGATAAAATCAAGCGGTTAACCGGAACAAATCTTAAACAGGTCTTGGCCTTTCAAGCCATGGATTGGTGACGAATGGGATTTAAGGTAGAATGCGCCACTTTCTATTTCAGTCAGGCCTTAAACACGTGCGTATTATTCTCGCCCCTATGGAGGGGGTTGTTGACAATCTGATGCGGGAGCTACTCTCGGCGATCAACCCATATGATCTGATGGTCACTGAGTTTGTACGTGTAGTCGATCAGCTGTTGCCAGATAAAGTCTTCCATCGCCTTTGTCCCGAACTATTGCAAGGCGGCATGACCCTCAGCGGTACGCCGGTCAGGGTACAACTTTTAGGGCAAGAGCCTGGTTGGATGGCCGAAAACGCCTTGAGGGCCATTGAACTGGGCTCCCAAGGGGTAGATGCCAACTTTGGTTGTCCGGCCAAGATGGTTAACCGCAGCAAGGGCGGTGCCGTATTGCTGCAATACCCGGAACAAATTCACAAGATAGTCAAAGCCATGCGCCAGGCGGTTCCTGCGCCCCATGAGGTCACAGCCAAAATTCGTTTGGGATTTGAAGACAAGAGTCTGTTTATGGAAAATGCGCTGGCGATTTATGAAGCCGGCGCCACTGAGTTAGCCGTCCATGCCCGCAGTAAAAAAGACGGTTACCGTCCACCGGCTTACTGGGAATATATCACTGAAATTAGAGAAAAATTACCCGTCCCGGTGATCGCTAACGGCGAAATATGGAACCGGGAAGATGCCCTGCGCTGCATGGAAGTAACGGGTTGCGACAGTATCATGGTGGGCCGCGGTGCCATCTCTCTGCCCAATTTGGCGGATCACATCAAAAACGATGCCCCACAATATAGCTGGCAGCAAACTCTGGCTCTGCTGATGAGTTATAGCCAAAAAGAGCTCAGCGGTCGCAAGAGTTGTTACTATCCGGCACGAATAAAGCAGTGGTTCAGTTATCTTAATCGCCAGTATCCACAAGCCGATGCTTTATTCAGAGAACTGAGGGTACACAAGCAAACCGATGACATAGTGGCCACGCTAAGTCGGGCTTACCGGGAAATAGATGACAAGATGTGAGCGATTCTGACAATTTTGTCGCTGAAGACAGAAAATGTCGCCCTGAATTGATCTTTATCATAGTGACATTGACTCGGCTGTTTAGACTGAATGACCGTAGACTCTATCTTTTACAGGCAATTATCAGTGAGTAGCTCCCATATCAGACAAGCATTGTCGGCGTTAGAAATCGATCTCAGGAAAGAGATAATGGCGCTCGGACCTCATTGGGATCCTGAAATATCTCTCAGTGATCTGATTGAAACCATGACCCAAGCCGATCTTTGCAAACACCCACTCTATCACAAGCTGTTGCGACTGGATGCCGCGTTGTGCCAACTGGATTTAGGACTTTACGGTCTTTGCGCAGACTGTGAAGCAGAAATCGAGTCACATCGACTCGTTAAAGATCCGACCGAGCAGCGCTGTGAACGTTGCCACGAGCAATATAAACATGAACACAGACAAGAGTTGAGATTGAACCACTGATTGACATCAGGCGTAATGAAGGCAACCCAAGAGGTTGCTTTTTTGTGTTTGTGTTTTTTACTGCCCCATTAAAGCACTGCGGCCCCATCGGACCACGGTGAAGCATAAAAATGCCCCGCCAAAATGGCGGGGCTAAGCCGTAAGGGAGGATCGGCGTTTTATCAGAACTTCTGATTGATGGTCACAAACCAGGTACGGCCCAGTACGTCGTACAAACCTGTGTTAACGTCACGGAAACCATCATAGCTATACCAGGTGGGTGCCTCTTCATCGAACAGATTGTTGACACCCAGGGTAATAGAGCCATTCCAGTCGTGGGCATAACTTACCTGGAGGTTGTGCTTAAAGTAACTTGAGATATCAACAAGATCAGGATTCTTATAGATCTCTGCGCCCGAGTCTTGACTACCTATGTAATAAACGGCCCAGGCAGCTCCCCACTTGTCATAGCTCCAGTTGACAGATGCACTGCCTCGCCATTGAGGAAGATCCTGCAAACCCGCTTCATCAAAGAAGTCCGAGGTAGCATCGGCCTTGGTCTTGTACTCCAATACATGAGTCATTTCCAGCTTCATGCGGAAGTCACCCACACCAGTGGCCAAATTGTAATTGGTAACAAAATCAACCCCTGAGGTTTCCAGCGCACTCAGATTACGGTATTGGGTATGAATGGTCTCAATCTTGCCGTCACTGCCACGCACTATATATTGCGAACCACCGTTGGCGATTTCTTCACGGATGAGATCATCAACGTCCACCACTTCAATCTTGTTGTCATAACTGATGTCGTAGTAGGAGGTTTCGATACTCCAATCGTCGGTCACGTTCCAGACAAAGCCCAGTGTCAGAGATTCACCCTCTTCCGCTTCCAAGTTGGGGTTACCACCGTAGAAGGTTTTATGCTGCTGGTTATTGGCACAGTAGTTTTCATCTGAATTTTCGGCGCACCACAGGGTATCTAAAGCATATTCAAAACTCAGTGCTTCACCAGCAAACATTTCACCCATGTTAGGAGCACGGAAAGACTCACCCCAGCTGGCACGCAGCAACAGAGAGTCTATCGGACGCCAACTGGCAGAAAGCTTGGGCACGACAGAATCAAAAGTCGAAGACACATGGCCAGAAGCTATGTTGCCTTCCTGCTCATAACGCTCATAACGCAGCGCGGCAGACAAGTCGATATTGTAAGGCAATGAAGATTGCAGCTCTACGTAACCCGAACTACGGTCACGAGTAGCATCCACATCATCGCCACCCGAACCACCAGAGATAATACCGGCGGCAGATTGCGGATCGCTCAGCTGCGTAAACTCGATCATTTCATACTCGGCACCGACAACGGCCGCCAGCGTAATGCCATTGCTGTCATACAACATGCCGGATAACAAACCATCAAATTGAGTGCTGTTGAACTGGGCCTGATATACACCGGTATGAGCGGCTTGACGATAGAGATCTGACATCTGCGCATTCCAAGCTTCATAACTCATGCCTGTCGTATTGAAGATATCGTACTCACCTGTATCGATCAGATCTTGAACTATGTTGTCGTTGATCAGATTGTAATTAAACGAGTCTGTAGTAGAACGAGTATGCTGAGCATTGATTTCCCAATCGATACCATTACCCACATCCCAGTACCCCACCAAGCCGGCCAGGAAGTCGATAGAATTGGTTTCGGTAGTGGTATCTCGCGGCCCTATCTGCGCAGAACGCATATAAACCGTCAGATCCTTATCTACCGGATTCATCACGTTATCGGCTGCCATCACGGGCAGATTGGTTGAGACCGGTGTACCAGCATAACGGGTATTGGTTTCACTAAAACTGGCAGAGGCGCGACCACGGAACTGGATATCTTCACTCAACTGATAGTTGAAGTTAGACAAGATACTGTTACGGTTAACGTTACCAAATAGCTTGGTCACTGAACCAGGATCATACAGACAACGTGAAGCGGCTTCCTGAGTCGCCCCGACCTGAGCGCAGGTTTCCGAGTTATAGTAAAAGTCGTAAATCTCCTCCCCTTTCTCATCCAACAAGCCGGTGTTGTATAAACCGTTTGGTGAAGGACTGAAAGTACTGCCGTTGTTCAAGAACCAATCGGCACCACCTTCATCCCACAGATCACTGTCATATACGGAAGTGGTGTCATAGTGCTCAAATGTCACCGTAATATTGCCTTTTTCGGTGCTGTAACCCGCCGCTACCGAAAAGCGTGAAGCATCGCCGCCTTCTACATCCGGGGATTCACCAGTGTAGTTAAGCTCGACCCCTTCAAAGTCTTTCTTGATAATAATATTTATTACCCCGGCAACCGCATCTGAGCCGTAAACCGCAGAGGCACCGTCGCGCAGGATCTCGATTCGCTCAACAATGGCCATTGGAATGCTGGAAGTATCGGCAACGGTTCCAGAGCTAGAACTGGTGCCAGGCATACGGCGACCATCAAGCAGAATAAGCGTGGCCTGAGAACCCAGACCACGCAGGTTAACATCGCTGGTTGCACTGGCACCGGCACCATAACCGGACATACCACGCCACGAACCAAAACTGTTGATACTGGCGTTATTCAATACGTCGGCAACAGAGGTCTCACCGGTGACTTTAAGATCGGCGGCAGTAATAACGGTCACAGGTGAAGCCGTTTCCATATCCACTTGCTTGATACGCGAACCCGTCACTTCAATACGTTCGACCTTTTTACTATCGACCTCTTCGGCAACTGCATAATTACTGAATGCAACTCCCGTAACTGCCGCAGCAAGTAAACCGCGACGAACTGCCTTCGCAGTTAGACTAATGGAATTCATATTTGTCTCCCGGATGTTTCCTTCACATGAAATATCTGATTATTTTTGTTTTGAAAGTCGTAAACAATCACAACTCTATTAACAATATTCCGTAAACAAAACATTTAGGTCAACACCATTTATAAACAAATTCCCAACAAGTTACCATTTGATACATAAGCACCAACAGAGGAACACGAAAAAATCAATAATACCAATAAAATCATCTGGATATGTCAACAATGGATACAAGATACAAAGAGATAACACATGTATAAAAATGGTTAAATATATTTCAAATAGTAAATAGCAAAATAAATTTAACCCAAACAAACCAATAAAAACTTTCTAGACAAAAATGTATCGATATGCATCCATCTACAGATTCAAAAAATCAATCTAAATCCATACGTAAAGCACAAAAAAAGCCGGCTTATTAGCCGACTTTGAAACACAACACAAATTAAATACTATTTAATTCGAACAAGCATAGTTCCGCACTGATGTAGTCTTAAACTACATCAAGACGCCAAAATTAGAACTTTTGATTATACCGAATATAATATTCTCTACCCATTGGGTCATACAAATCAGTGTTATAACCTGGGAAGCCCATGCGCTCAGTAAAGGCAGGCTCTTCATCAAACAGGTTGCGAATACCGAGACTAACCTTACCATTCCAAGGTAAATGGTAACCGGCCTGAGCATCAACTATCCATTGGCTATCGGTTTTGCCATATGAAGAGTCTTCTTGACCATCTGTGTACCTTGCAAACAGTGACGCATCCCACTCGTTGTATGTCCAGGTGTTGCTTAAATTGACTCGGAATTCTGGCTGACCAGTTTCTCCAACAACATCTTTCATTGGAGCCGATGGTCCCTCTTTCTCTTCCCATTTGAGAACGTAATTGGTCTCAGCCTTGAAAACAAAGTCACCCACTCCAGTCTCGAGTAAGTACCTGATATTGAAGTCAAGGCCTGAAGTTTTCAAGGTGCCCAAGTTCATCTTCTTCAGAACCATGTAATCGATTTCACCGTTGGCATTCCGATACAGCATACCGCTTACATCATAGCCGTCACGTTCGAGGTTCAGTACATCTTGAGAAGACATAGTTGTGATAACGTCATCTATTTCGATGTCATAATATGAAAGCTCAAAATCCAGTGAGTCGGTGACATTCCATACGACGCCAAGAGATAAAGAGGTGGACTCTTCAGGATCCAACTCCTCATTTCCTTGGTATTGTGCACGATATTGAGCTTCACCACACTCAGCGACACCAGCACTACATCCCACCCAGTCGGTTGCCCAAAGATAAGTTTCAGATGCAGTCGCATACATGTCATCAAAGGTAGGTGCTCTAAAGCCAGTGCCGTAGGACGCACGAAGCAACAGAGAGTCAACAGGACGATAACTCAGTCCAACTTTTGGATTAAAAGTACTGCCAAAGTCACTGTAGTCATCGAATCTTGCCGATAACTCCAGATCCATATTGTCCATCAGCGGCAACATAGACTCCATGGAAATTGAGGTTACTTCACGACTCTTTCCACGAATGTTATCGCCCCCAGAAGTACCGATAATATTGCCTAAATTAGAGCCAGCATCATTGAACTTATCATATTCAGTTCGCATGAACTCTACGCCAAGAGCCAAAGGAACTGTCCCCGCGGGCATGTCAAAAAGATCAAAGCTGATACTACCGTCTACACCATAGGTTTGGACTCGGCCGGTAAAAATACCGGTATGAGCAGCCTGCTGTAATGCCTTCTCATTATCACCTTCCTGGTAACCGGCTCCCGCAGCAAAATAATCCAAAGTACCATTGTCGAGCATTTCTTGGATCATCTTGGCATTGGCCAATCCGGTTTGGACAGTGTTTACATCAGAGCGAATCCATTGAGCACCTAGGCTCCAATTCATTCCGTCTAAAACATCACTATAACCTTCCAAAGAAGTCAGTACGTTAATATCTGTATCTTCAATTTTAGTAATACGGGGACCGAGTGGCACAGTTCTCATCCGGAGGCTAATATCATCACCACCGATCAACTTACCATCAGCATCGTACTTTAACTGTCCTTTCAGGTAATCATTACCATATTGATTTACGGTAGCTTCGTAGATATCACTATTAGCCTCGGTCCACTTCAACACCGGGTTATAACTGTTGGGTGCAGCAGCATATTGGCCTTCAGTCCAAACTCTGCTCATCATCACTCGACTAATCCAGTTGATATCTTCGGCAACTTGATGGTCAACTTTCAAGAACGTAGAAAAACGCTCCTGCGATGCCATAGTTGCAGATTCTGCAGCAGCATTATAAGCGCAGACGTCACCAACTAAAGCCGAGTTACCTTCTCCACATCGACTATCGGCAAAACTCACACGTTCATAGGCACCAGTAGGCTTGCCATCATCATCGAGTATTGGCTTGGTCTTATCGATATAAGAACCTGTGCCTGGCCAACCATAAGGACTATATAGAGTTTCTGAATAGCTGCGATCAGCATCGTACAAAGGGGAACGGTTAAAATATTCGACTGATGCTACGATGTTGGTTTTTTCGCCAGAAGCCCCAAAAGTCATACGAACACTTGAGTTATCTGCACCACCGTGTTCAGTTGTACCAAATTCGGTGTCAACCTCGACCCCTTCATATTCTTTTTTCGTGATGATATTGATTACACCAGCAACAGCATCTGAACCATAAACGGCCGATGCTCCATCACGTAAAACTTCGATTCGCTCGACTGCGGCCATGGGAACCACGTTGAGGTTTTGAGTTCCGCCACCAAAAGCGACCGAAGACCCCATTCTACGCCCATCGATCAAAACCAGAGTTCTGGATGCACCTAACCCCCGCATACTCACTGTTGACTGAGATGACTGACCAGAGCCGAAACCGGACGCATCTCGAAATGAACCAAAGCTATTCTGAGAGAGATTGCGAACGAAATCTGAAACCGTTGCCATACCGGAAGCATCAATGTCAGCCTTACTGATCACGGTAACAGGTGAAGAAGTTTCCATATCGGTACGCTGAATCCGAGATCCTGTGATCTCAATACGCTCTACTTTCTCAGTAACCTGGGCATCATCGGCGGCGTAAGCCATTGTAGGGATTGATGTGGAAACAAAAGCAAACAGACTAAAGCGGATAGCCTTAGCGACTGCAGTCTGCGTTGACATATTCTCATTCCTTTTACAAAGCACGGTGGCAGGGAGGGAACACCGTGTTCTTATTCTATGTAATACTCAGCCCCCCAAACGAGAAACATACCAATAACAGCAACATTATCAATAACTTAAATGATAATAGAGTGTTAACCACTGGTTTAAATTGTAAAACACAATCCACTTATCAAGCCTGCGCTAATAATTTATTTACCGTACAGATGCGGGTAGTAGAGAACATGTATCACCATGTATCATAACGCATTGTTTACAATGCATTTTTTTTAATCGATAACCAAGGCGGCAGTTTTAACTGAAAATGTGATCCGGATAAAATTTCACTTCTCACAAAAGCCAAACAAAAAAGGAGCCATAAGGCTCCTTTTTATCTATTGACTGTTAATTAGCGAGTGCGAGGGCACAGCTCATCGGCAGCAAAGAAGTAAGCGATTTCGCGCTCGGCAGATGCCAGAGCATCAGAGCCGTGAACAGCGTTCTCATCGATGCTGTCAGCGAAGTCAGCGCGCAGAGTACCGCGGGCAGCTTCAGCTGGGTTGGTCGCACCCATGATTTCGCGGTTAGCCAGAACGGCGTTTTCACCTTCCAGAACTTGAACCATGATAGGACCAGAAGTCATGAAAGAAACCAGAGCACCAAAGAAAGGACGCTCGCTGTGCTCAGCGTAGAAACCTTCGGCTTGTTCTTTGGTCAGGTGAACCATTTTGGCGGCAACAATTTTCAGGCCGGCAGTTTCAAAACGGTTGTAGATAGCACCGATGTGGTTCTTGGCTACCGCATCAGGCTTAATGATAGAAAAAGTACGTTCGATCGCCATGACTAGATTCCTTAATCAGCGAGTTTAAAAATTCGCGCGGATTATACGAAATAATCGCGTCAAATCCTAATCTTATCTCATAAGCCCGTCAGTAAAAGCTGTGATACAAGCCAGGTGATTCTCGGTTCAGTGCCTATGCTTGAGCCACAAATAGCCGGCGCCAAGACAAATAAACAACAGCAACAAAGGCATAAATGGCGGGAAATGATGAAAAAGACCTATGCCACCGTGTCCTGAATGCGCAAGCACGGCCGGGGCAAATAATCCAAAACTACAGGCGAAAATACGTGTCATGACTCACCTCCAGAAAATCAGGGATCAACAATTTATTAACCGGATAAATATAGTTGACTCCTGATGGTGATAATTTGACCGAGATCAGCTTTCAGCCAGCGGGCGCTACTTTTCCTCTATCCAACATTGTTGCACGGCTTCGAGGATTTTTTCGCTGCAGTGTTTGGGATCATCATCGAAGGCTTCCAACGCCAATATCCACTCGTAAAGCTCAGGAAAATGCAGTTGCTGTGGATCCACATCGGGATGTGCTTCCAGCAGCTCCAAAGCCAAGTCCAATGAATCTATCCACTTGAGTCCCATGGTTACTCCTGCATCAGATAAGAATTGACTTTGAGTATAGCGCTGCAGAAGAGGGCTTTATAGCATTGATTAACACTTTCCATTGCCGAAATCAGGCTTCACTGGGCGCCTTCCCCTTGTGCCGCTGCTTAGCAATAAACTCGATGATGGCGCCGGCAACATCTTTGCCGGTAGCGGCTTCAATACCCTCTAGCCCCGGTGAAGAATTGACCTCCATCACCACGGGCCCATGATTGGAGCGTAAAATATCCACACCGGCAACATTCAACCCCATGGTTTTAGCGGCGCGCACCGCGATTGAACGCTCCTCCGGAGACAACTTTACCAGGGTTGCAGTGCCCCCCCGGTGCAGGTTGGAGCGAAACTCTCCCGGCAGAGCCTGGCGTTTCATGGCAGCAATTACCTTGTCACCAAGGACAAAACAGCGGATATCGGCTCCTTGAGCCTCTTTGATATATTCCTGCACCATGATGTTGGCCTTAAGGCCCATAAAGGCCTCAATCACGCTCTCGGCCGCCTTGCGGGTTTCGGCCAGTACCACCCCTATACCTTGAGTACCTTCCAAGAGTTTAATCACTAAGGGAGCGCCACCGACCATATCGATAAGATCCGGAATATCGCTGGGCTTATTGGCAAAACCTGTCACTGGCAGTCCTATGCCTTTGCGGGACAGTAACTGCATGGAACGCAGCTTATCCCTCGAGCGAGAGATCCCCATGGAGCTATTGAGTGTATAGGTCGACATCATTTCGAACTGACGCACTACAGCCGTGCCGTAGAAGGTAATGCCAGCGCCGATCCTCGGGATCACCGCATCGAAGGGCGGCAATTCAACGCCCCCTATATGGATACTGGACTGCTGCATGCTGATATTCATGTAACATTCCAGCGGATTGATCACCTGCACCTGATAACCCCGTTCTTGGGCGGCCTCCACCAAGCGGCGTGTGGAATATAAGGTTTTGTTCTGTGACAAAATTGCAATCTGCATCCCGGTCAGTATCCCGAAGAGTGAAAAAGACAGCGCATCATACGCCTGCCGTGTTGGAAATCAATCTCTGCATGCCAAGCATAGCAATAAAAAAACCGGCCTCTTGGGACCGGTTTTCAAAAGATGTCAGCACTTAGGGAAGGTGCCTTGAACGCCCATTGCTGTGCCAGCTACTCTCTACAAAAGAGAAGGCCACAAGGACTTGTTCTAACCTTCTCTAGCCTTCACTGACCATGTTGACCGTGTATTTAGGGATTTCCACCACCATATCGGTTTCAACCACCTTGGCCTGACAAGACAGACGGCTTTCTGGTTCCAGGCCCCAGGCCTTGTCCAGCATGTCGTCTTCCAGATCATCGCTGGGCTCGAGATCATCGAAACCTTCACGCACTATCACATGGCAGGTGGTACAGGCACAGGATTTCTCGCAGGCATGCTCTATGTTGATGCCGTTTTTCAGCGCGACATCCAAAATGGATTCACCCACCTCTGCCTCCACCACGGCGCCTTCTGGACACAGTTCTTCATGGGGCAAAAATACTATCTGTGGCATAGTCTCACCTATATGTTATCGACCGACTGACCCTTCAGTGCGGCCCGAATCGAATTGTCCATGCGTCTGGCGGCAAACTCCTGGGTCTGCGCATCCACCGCTTCTATCGCCGCCTTGATGGCATCAACATCACCATTGGCAGCAGTTTCATTCAAGTCAGCCATGGCGCGGTCAACCAGAGCGCGTTCCTCCTGGCTGAGCAGTTCGCCATCTTTCGCCAGCGCCGAGTGCAGCGATTCCAGTACTCTGGCCGCTTCCACTCGTTGCTCGGTGAGCATTCTCAGCTCAATATCCTCTTTGGCATTCTGCATCGAGTCTTTAAGCATTCCAGCAATTTCAGTATCACTCAGGCCGAAGGAAGGTTTAACCTGGATGCTGGATTGCACCCCGGTAGACTTCTCCATAGCAGTGACACTGAGCAAGCCATCGGCATCGACCTGGAAGGTCACCCGAATATGCGCAGCGCCGGCGGCCAATGGTGGAATGCCCTTGAGGGTAAAGCGCGCCAGAGAGCGGCAATCGGCCACCAGCTCGCGTTCACCTTGCACCACATGAAACGCCATGGCGCTCTGACCGTCTTTGAAGGTGGTGAATTCCTGGGCTCTGGCCACCGGAATGGTGGTATTGCGCGGGATCACCTTCTCCACCAAACCGCCCATGGTTTCAATGCCGAGCGACAGCGGGATCACATCCAGCAGCAAGAGATCCGAGTCAGGCTTGTTACCCACCAGGATATCGGCCTGTACCGCAGCACCTATAGCGACCACGCGATCCGGGTCAATCGATGTCAGCGGCGTCTTACCAAAGAAATCACCAACCATTTCCCGCACCAGAGGCACCCGGGTGGAGCCTCCAACCATCACGGTTTCCAGTACCTCGTCGGCATCCACTCCGGCGTCACGCAAAGCCTTGCGGCAACCTTGAATGGTTTTCTTCACCAGTGTGTTGATCAACTGGTCAAACTCACTGCGACTCACCTCGGCTTCACGCTCACTGCCGTCTTGCAGTGTCAGCTTAGCAATAGTGCTGTCGCTATCGGTCAACGCCTCTTTTACCCGCCGGGCTTCCATCAGCAACTGCCGCGCTTCCTGGCTGGAAAGCGACTCCAGCGCCATGCGTTCACGCAGTAAGCCTTGCAGCAGTTCATCAAAGTCATCACCACCCAGGCGCGAGTCGCCGCCGGTCGCCAAGACTTCAAATACGCCGCGGTTGAGACGCAAAATAGAAATATCAAAGGTGCCGCCACCCAAATCATAGACGGCAATAACGCCTTCCTGACCCGAGTCCAGGCCATAGGCGATGGCGGCCGCCGTCGGCTCATTGAGCAGGCGTAAGACCTTGATACCAAGTAAGGCTGCCGCATCTTTGGTTCCCTGACGCTGGGCATCATCAAAATAAGCTGGCACTGTGATAACCACGCCTTCCAATGGTCCACCCAGAGTGGACTCGGCGCGGGCAATCAAGGGGCGCAAAACCTCGGCAGACACCTGAACCGGATTTATTTTACCGGCGCGGGTCACAAACAATGGCAGGCCGTTTTCACTGGCCTCAAACTGATAGGGAAAAGCTTGCTCGCCGCTTTGTACATCGGCTAAAGAGCGGCCCATGAAACGCTTCACCGACACTATGGTGTTTTCAGGATCCTTGGCCGAATCGGCCAGGGCATCGTGACCTACTCGGACGCCCTGTTCGCCATAGTGCACCACAGATGGCAATGAATGCCGACCTTGCTCGTCGGCCAGTGTGCTAGTCTCGCCGCTGCGAACCGCTGCAACCAGGGAGTTGGTGGTACCCAAGTCTATCCCGGCGGCTAATCTGTGTTGATGAGGAGCGGCCATTTGGCCGGGTTCAGCAATCTGCAAAAGTGCCATAGTCTTCCATCTTGTGTTTAAAAAGTTGGCCCAATCAGAAATTGAGCCAACCGTAGGAATATGCTTGAAGGCCGAAAACGGATTTAGTCGAACAGCGCATCCTGGGCCCGCTGCAGTTCATCCTGCAATTTTGCCATAAACTTCAACTTACGGACTTGATCTGCCGCGGCAATTACATCGGCCTCTGTGGAACTGTGAAGTTGGTTGCGCAGCAACTCTGTCACCTGCTTACGATAAGCCACGAATGAAACATCGAGTTCATCGATATCACTCTGGGCATCGCCACTCTGGCCTATCTCCTCCAGCGCTTCACGCCATTCCATCTGCTGCATCAAAAAGGCGGTGTCTTTAACCGTAGTGGTTTCGTGACTGATATCTACACCTTTGAGCGCCAACATATGTTCGGCTCGACGGATAGGATCTTTCAGGGTCTGAAAGGCGTCGTTGATCTGGGCAGTGCGGGAAATGGCCAACAGCTTTTGCTGTTCACTGGCGTTGGCAAACTTGTCGGGATGCACCGCCCGCTGCAGATCGCGATAGCGACTGGCAAGCTCGGCGGTGTCCACATCAAAGGAGGGAGTTAAATCAAACAGCTCGAAATAATTCATATACTCTCAAGGCGGCGGTGAAACTCAAACCGTGAAGCTCTCACCGCAACCACACTCACCTTTGGCATTAGGGTTATTGAATTTAAAGCCTTCGTTGAGTCCTTCCTTGACAAAGTCCAGCTCGATCCCCTGAAGATAGATGAAGCTCTTGGCATCTATGATGATGTTGACACCATCAATGGTGTAAACCTCATCATCTTCATTGAGTTCATCGACAAATTCCAGAACGTAAGCCATCCCGCTACAGCCTGAAGTCTTGAGCCCCAAGCGCAAACCTATGCCCTTTCCTCTGTTGCTCAGGAAGGCACGAACACGCTCGGCAGCTGCAGGCGTCATAGTAATAGCCATCTTAACTCCTGGCGTTATTTAGCTTGCTTGGACTTGTACTCTTCCAGAGCCGCCTTGATGGCGTCTTCGGCCAGAATCGAACAGTGGATCTTCACAGGTGGCAAAGCCAGCTCTTCTGCAATATCCGTGTTCTTGATGGCGGCCGCTTCCTCGATGGACTTGCCTTTAACCCATTCGGTCACCAAAGAGCTAGAGGCGATAGCGCTGCCACAGCCGTAAGTCTTGAAGCGAGCGTCTTCAATGATGCCCTGCTCGTCAATCTTGAGTTGCAGTTTCATCACGTCACCACAGGCGGGCGCCCCCACCATACCGGTTACTACGGATGGGTCGTTCTTGTCGAAAGAACCTACGTTACGCGGGTTCTCGTAATGATCTATCACTTTTTCACTGTAAGCCATGATACTGCTCCAAATTCATCTATCCGCGGGGATCAGTGGTGTGCCCACTGCACCTGGTTGAGGTCCACACCATCTTTGAACATTTCCCAAAGTGGTGACATTTCTCTCAGTTTGCCAATAGAGTTTTTAATGGTTTCGATTGCGTAGTCGATCTCTTCCTCGGAAGTGAAACGACCGATGGAGAAACGGATTGAGCTGTGCGCCATCTCGTCATTCAGTCCCAAGGCACGCAGCACATAGCTGGGCTCAAGACTGGCAGAAGTACAGGCCGAGCCGGAAGATACGGCCAAGTCCTTGAGCGCCATCATCAGCGACTCGCCTTCTACATAGTTAAAGCTGACGTTCAAGCTGCCGCAGGCACGCTGCTCCATATCGCCATTGAGATAGGTTTCTTCGATATCTTTGATACCGTTCCACAGCTTGTCGCGTAGATAGCGAATACGTTCGTTATCTTTTTCCATATCGGCTTTGGCAATGGCTGCCGCTTCACCCATACCCACAATTTGGTGTGTCGCCAGGGTGCCGCTGCGCATACCACGCTCATGACCACCGCCATGCATCTGGGCTTCCAGACGAATACGAGGCTTACGGCGTACATACAGGGCACCTATGCCTTTGGGGCCATACATCTTGTGACCCGAGATAGACATGAGGTCGACCTTGGTCTTTTGAATATCGATAGGCAGTTTACCGGCACTCTGGGCAGCATCCACGTGGAAGATGATGCCTTTGCTGCGGCAAAGTTCGCCGATGGCATCGATATCGTGGATCACACCTATCTCGTTGTTGACATGCATAATGCTGACAAGAATGGTGTCGTCGCGCATAGCCGCTTCCAGGCGTTCCATGGGGATAATACCGTTGGCCGAAGGCTCCAGGTAAGTGACCTCGAAACCTTCACGCTCCAGCTGACGGCAGGTATCCAGTACGGCCTTGTGCTCAGTCTTGCTGGTGATGATGTGCTTGCCCTTCTTCTGATAGAAGTGGGCAACACCTTTAATAGCCAGGTTGTCGGACTCGGTGGCGCCTGAGGTAAACACAATTTCACGGGGATCGGCATTGATCAGTTCCGCGACTTGGTTACGGGCGATATCCACCGCTTCTTCGGCCTGCCAGCCGTAACGGTGTGAACGGGATGCGGGGTTACCGAATACACCGTCCATTGTCATGTACTGTACCATTTTGTCTGCAACCCGGGGGTCTACAGGCGTTGTTGCGGCATAATCCAAATAGATAGGAAGCTTCATTACACACTCCGTACTTCGCAGTCTCGGCCGAGGCTACATACAACGTACATTATTCGTTTTTATATCCACCAGAGGATCAGCTCACGCACTGACTCTCTGCTCCTGCTGCATCTGGTCTTGCTTTACCGAAATGAACTGTACATCCCGTTTCTGCATGAGTGCAGCAAGACTGATACCGTTTAAAAAATCAGAAATCTGTTTGCTCAGGTCACCCCAGAGCGAATGCGTCAGACAACGGGTACCGCTCTGACAGTTTCCATGTCCCTGGCAACGAGTGGCATCGACGGATTCATCCACCGCATGTACCACCATGCCCACCGAGATATCACTGGCTTCCAGTCCGAGGCGATAGCCACCACCTGGACCGCGCACACTCGCGACGAGGCCCTGCTTTCTCAGTTTGGCAAAGAGTTGTTCTAGGTAGGAAAGGGAAATCCCCTGGCGTTCGGAAATATCTGCCAGCGGTACCGGCCCCTGCGCCGAATGTATGGCCACGTCGAGCATGGCTGTCACTGCGTAGCGACCCTTGGATGTTAATTTCATAAAAGCGACCACGGCTCCCAAACAGGTATGTGGGAATTTCAACATACCCGAGCAATTCAGTCAAGTATAAATCCTACTTATTTACTCGGGTATTAGTAGCTCTGAAATCAGGTTGAATACCCAGCCTGCTTAGTGGGGTATTTAACCTTTTTCACCACTATTATTCAATGGCCAAAGCCCACAAATAAGCCATCAAGTATCAGATAATGGGATCAAACTCATCCATTGCTTGTTGGCGCTTTTCCGCCGCTGCAGTTTCAGCATCACTGAACTCGCCCACATCCAATTCGGGCAGACGTTCAGTGCAGACGTTACCACCCATTTTTTCTATAGCCTGACAGACTTCCTGTACTTTGGAGTCCATCAGATGCATATGATCCAACATCTGGCCTATGGCATTGGCTACTGGATCTGGGTTATCCGGTGACACGGCGTAGGCATCAAAACCGTACTTCTTGGCCATGGCACTGCGGCGGGCACTGGTTTCTTTGGATTGAGCCGATGCAACGGTGACGGCCCGGCCAGGGATCCCCACAACCGTGGTATCTTTGGGCACATCTTTAACCACTACAGAGTTGGAACCCACTCGGGCACCATCATGCATAGTGATAGGACCCAGCACCTTGGCACCGGCACCGATCACCACATGATTACCCAAGGTCGGGTGACGCTTCCCGGCTTGCCAGGTGGTCCCCCCCAGAGTCACGCCGTGATAAAGAGTGCAATCGTCACCAATCTCGGCCGTTTCACCGATCACAACCCCCATGCCATGGTCGATAAAGAAACGCCGACCTATGGTTGCGCCCGGATGTATTTCCACTCCGGTAAACCAGCGGGAAAAGGTCGAAAGACAGCGCGCCAAAAAACACCATTTGGCCTTCCACAGTCTATGGCTGATGCGGTGCATCCAAATGGCTTGCATTCCCGGGTAATTGAGTAATATCTCCAGCGCACTTCGTGCAGCAGGATCCCTGTGGTAAATGGACTCTATATCCTCTTTCAACCTGGCTATCACACCCATCTTGATTCCTCAGATTACTCTTCTTTACTGTCGACCTTTTTTTCTATCGATGTCAGGATCCCGCGCAGTATATTCATCTCCTGCGTTTCGATTCTGGCCCGAGTAAACAGGCGCCGCAGCTTGATCATCACTTGTCCCGGATGATTCTTGATAATAAAGCCGGTCTTTTGCAACGTCCGTTCCAAATGTTCAAAGAAACGCTCGTGGTCTTCACTCGAAGGGTACTCAACCAGCTCCTGTTCGGTTTGCTGATGTTTTTCCAGCCATGCCACTCGCGTCTCATAACAGATTAGCTGCACCGCCTGAGCCAGGTTGAGTGAGCTGTATTCAGGGTTGGCGGGGATACACACATGATAGTGGCATTTCTGTAACTCTTCGTTACTCAAGCCATGACTTTCACGGCCAAAGACAATGGCGACTGGCCCTTGGCCGCTCTCGAGTGCTAATTTGCTGCCTGCTTCACAGGGTTCGAGCACAGGCCAGTCGAGAGTGCGACTGCGGGCACTGGTGGCAATCACCAAGCTGCAATCTTTAATCGCCTCTTCCAGGCTATCGACTTTGACCAGATGTTTAAGAATGTCGGAGGCGCCGGCGGCGAGTGCAATAGATTGGCCGTCCGGCTCAACTTTAGGCTCCGCCAGATAAAGGTTAGACAATCCCATTGTTTTCATGGCCCTGGCCACAGAACCTATATTTCCGGGATGAGTAGTCCCAACCAGAACGACACGAATATTGGAAAGCATGGAACAACTTAAAAAAGTAAAAAACAGGGGAAGGATGGTACCACAGGCATATATTTTTGCTTATAGAAAAATCGCCATTTGATATCAGCGTCAACTCGGGTATAATCTGCGCCGAATTTTTCATCCGTTCTTTAACATCCAGGGGATTGCAATGCATCCGATGCTGACTATTGCCGTGCGCGCTGCTCGCGCTGCGGGCCAAACTATTATGCGTGCCTACACCGAACTCGACCGTATTGAAGTCGATGCCAAAGGTGTCAACGATTTTGTGACCAGTGTAGACAAGGAAGCAGAAGCAGCAATTATCTATCAGATCCGCAAATCCTATCCTGACCACAGCATAGTGGGAGAGGAAAATGGTGAAAACCGCGGTACCAACAAAGATTATCTGTGGATTGTTGATCCTCTGGATGGCACCAATAACTTCGTTAAAGGCCTCCCTCACTTCGCCGTATCCATCGCCATGCAGTACAAGGGCAAGACTGAAGTTGCCGTTGTTTATGATCCCGTTCGCGATGAACTGTTCAGTGCCGTTCGTGGTAAAGGGGCCAAGTTGAATGACTTCCGTATCCGGGTAAACAATGTCAATGACTTGAATAGCAGCCTGGTGGCCACAGGTTTCCCCTTCAAGGCTCGTCAGTATACTGAAACCTATATGAAGCTGTTCACAGAAACCTTCTCTGTCTGTGCCGATTTGCGCCGTGCAGGCTCTGCTGCACTGGATCTGGCCTATGTGGCCGCCGGTCGTGTAGACGCCTTCTTCGAACTGGGCCTCAAGCCTTGGGATATCGCCGCCGGCGATCTGATTGTTCGTGAAGCCGGTGGTACAGTGACCGACTTCAGTGGTGGCCACAACTACCTGCTCTCTGGCCATATCGTTGCCGGTGCGCCTAAAGCCACCAGCCTTTTGGTCAAGCGCTTTCGCCCTCTATTGAGTGAAGCACTGAAATAAGTTATTAAGCAAGGTGCTTAAATAAATAGAGAAAACCGCCAAATGGCGGTTTTTTTATGCCTGGTGCTCGTGCAGATAAAACCACTCTCCCTCCGGTAATGTCTATCGAGTTAAGCCCGAGTATTCAAGAATGCCCCAGTTGATCCCTATCAGCTCAAACAGATAACTCTTTGGATATATTTACATGCATTAATATTGCACCTTAAAATACCCGAGTATTTTGTTTGGGTATCAAGGCAAGACTATGAGCAAATCCGGCACTCGTCCCCCCCGGGGCGGCATCCTCAACATCGATGAACCGGCCAACAAGCAGTTTCCGTTGGCGCTCTTTCGTTTGGGCTTCAGGCCGTTTTTTCTCGGCG
This sequence comes from Shewanella carassii, assembly GCF_019670705.1. Taxonomy (NCBI): domain Bacteria; kingdom Pseudomonadati; phylum Pseudomonadota; class Gammaproteobacteria; order Alteromonadales; family Shewanellaceae; genus Shewanella; species Shewanella carassii. The sequence goes on along the minus strand of NZ_AP024618.1, from coordinate 1,653,297 downwards.
CCAGCCTGTTTGGCTTGTTGTCACTCTTACTCTGGGGAGCCTTGCTCAATGGTCAACTACCACTGACGCCCCACGCCAATCCTCTGTGGTGGCATGGTCACGAAATGCTGTTCGGCTTCACCGGTGCCGTTATCGCGGGCTTTTTGTTAACAGCAGTGCAAAACTGGACCGGTATCCCAGGTGTCAAAGGCTGGCCATTGCTACTGCTCTGGTGTCTATGGTTGGCTCCCAGACTACTCTTGCTCGATGCCGGCATAGCCCCTTTTACCTGGGTCATGCTGCTGGATTTGGCCTTCTTCCCGATCACGGCACTACTGCTCGGTTTAGCCGTCATTCGAGTCAAACAGTGGCGTAACCTGGTGTTTGTACCACTGCTGCTGTTGCTCTTCGGCGCCAACGTCCTCTCTTATCTCGGCCTTGAACAGCCAGGGTTGGCACAAAAGGCACTGCAGGCCGCAGCGTTGTTGATCGTTATTCTAGTGGCCCTGCTGGGTGGCAGGGTGATCCCCTTCTTTACCGAACGCGCCACAGATTTCAAGCGCGGGGCGCCAAGCCCTGTACTCGAAGCGCTCAGCTTCGCCTCCTTACCCCTGATGCTGATCAGTTTGTTTTTACCCTACCCTTGGCTAACACAAGTACTGGCCTTGCTGGCAGGTGTCTCATTGCTGCTACGCTGGACACGTTGGGGCTGGCGTGCCAGTCTCAAAGTTCCACTGTTGTGGTCATTGCATTTAAGTTATTTGTTTATTCCGCTCGGACTGCTGATTATCGGTGTCAGTGGCCAGATGATGCTGGGATTTCATGCTCTGACGGTTGGCGGCATGGGGGGAATGATCCTGGCTATGATGGCGAGGGTATCATTAGGGCATTCCGGCAGACCGCTACAAATAGCCTGGCCGATGATCCCCGCCTTTGGCTTAATGCTGCTGGCTGCAACCTTGCGGGTCGCGGCAGCCATTGTGCCTCAGGCAAGCCAAATCTTGCTGATGGGCGCGATTTTCTGCTGGCTAGTCGCATTTGCCACTTTTATTCTGCTTTATGCCCCCATCCTTTGCCGCCCAAGACTGGATGGTCGCCCCGGTTAAAGGTTCTGTGAAAGCTGTCACATAGATTTCGCGGCAGCCAGTAAATTTGCTGATACTATTTTAGGAAATGATTTCAGGGAGTTTTCATGGAACTGTATCGCAATTACGGCTCTAAGAGCCTTAAAGCCGTCGAACATCTGGTCTTGTTTGTTATTGCCATAGCCACTGTCGTCGCCATTGGTCAAGAAATAGTGCATATCTTCAAGATGGGCGCGGTGGCTCTTGCCGATCTACTGCTACTGTTTATCTATCTGGAAGTGCTGGCCATGGTGGCTAATTATGCCGAGTCCGGCAAGTTGCCTGTGCGTATGCCACTCTATATCGCGATTGTAGCCCTGGCCCGTTACCTTATTTTGGATATGAAAGCGATGGAAGATTGGCGCATAGTCGCCATCTCAATCTCGACCCTAGTACTGGCGGCAACCGTGATAGTGATCCGCTGGGGGCAGTTGAAAATGCCCTATCCCAAGAATCAGGAATATGACAACTGACCCCATGAGCCCGGCAACTGCCGGGCTCAGTTTTATTTGCTTTAACCAAGCAACCGTAACTATCACCAAATCTATGCTATTTTTAAAACACTTACCTCACTGCGCATTGAGAGCGGGTTCACTCTGCGAGTAAGAAAAGATGCGGCAATACTTGGGGTTTTGGGCACCGACCTTGAGCTGTCACCGCATACCGCTCTGAGTAAAGTAGGCGCGATCAGTAATGAGGTAATTGCAGGCTATCCATTGAACTGAAGGGGATCGACATGGATGAAAATCTGGATGATGTTATCGAGAGACGCGGCTCACTGAGGGTCGATCTGGAGGCCGAGCGGATCCGGCTTCATTGGTTGGATAAAGCGGGCAATGAGCACAATGACGATGGTATCTGTATCGATCTTTCCAGACGGGGAATTTTATTCGAATACAGTCAGCCCTTTACCTTGGGAGAACTGGTATCTGTGACCTTTCATGCCGGAACCGATGCCCAAAACACCATCAAGGGACAGGTATGTCGTTGCAGCGAGAGTCATCCAAAGAGTTTTCACATCGCTATGCAACTTATCTAGACTCCGACGTGGTATCCGGGGTGTTCTATACTTTAATTCGACATAAGTACCGAGGACACGGGGAGAAAATTCATGATACTGCTCGTAGGTGGGGAAAAAGGGGGTAGTGGCAAGAGCTGCCTGGCCCAGAATTTGGCTGTACACATTACCCAGAAATATCAGGCCAATGTATTGATGGTCGACTGCGACCCTCAGCGCACCACATCCGACTGGATCCAGGCCCGCAACAATGATCCTTCCCTGCCGGCCATCAACTGTATTCAGCTCTACGGCAAGATCCGCAACGATCTCCTGAGTCTGGATGAACGCTTCGACTATGTGATAGTCGACTGTGGCGGCCAGGATAACTTGGCAATGCGCGCCGCCATGTCGGTTGCCAGCTATGTGGTGATCCCCTTAAGGCCCAAGCGGCGCGATTTGAAAACCTTGCCGCATATGGAAGATATGCTCAGCACCTGTAAGATGGTCAATCCCAAGATGGTGGCAACAATTGTGCTGACTCAATGCCCGGCCCTGCCCTCGCAGTTCAAACGCATTCTGGAAGCTAAAGATGTAGTAAAATCATTCGGTTTGAGGGTACTCGACTCGGTCACCTTCAGCCGTAACATCTACGATGACAGTGAAGAAAAAGGCTCCTCGGTCATCGAAATTGAACCCGATGGGAAAGCCGCCGAGGAAATTCGCAATATTGCCGATGAGCTGCTAGCCATTCCGCCGGAAAACTCTTATGAGCTTAACTGATCTCAAACGAAAAAAGATCAAACCCAAGGCCAAGAAGGTCTCTGTCGATGACTTTATCGAAGACGCCAACAACTATGCTCACGGTAAACCCAGCAAGTTAGCCGGGAGCACCTCATCCAAGTCTGGTGCCGGTCTGGACAAAAAATCTACCCGTCTCTATCGTCATGCCACTTTTACCCTCACCGAAGTCAGTATCAGCCAACTGGACAGCATCGCCCGTAAGACAGGCATTGCCAAGTCCAGGCTACTGAGGATCTTCATTCGCGACTTTCATAACCTGAGCGAAAAGGCCCAGACCGAAATGATAGCCAGAGACGAGGCAGATGAGACTCAATGACGGCAGATCTTACTCTCAAGAGTGCTCAGCCCCTGAGCTGATTCGATAAATTTACCCTTGGTCGCCAGAAAGTTAAGCAAAGCCTCGGCATCCATCCCTTCGGTGCTGCAGGTATGGTAACGGGCATCTTTACCAAAACGATCCTGCATCATTGCCATGAGTTTGTCCCGCTTAATGGGAGCCGTTTGTTCCAGCAGCAGCTGCAGCACCTGATGGCCATGTATCGATGAATTCATGTATCCTCCACAAAATAATGAGTCGCTGCCGATTTTTAACGGATTTTGCAGTCGCATTCCCTGATTTTGCGCAACTTGTTTGTCATTATGGCGATGGTTTGCTTGTGCAAGAGGAGTTTTCATGTCCCTTATTTTATTGCTGACACAACAGATGAGCCTGTATTTGGTGATCGTTTATCTGGTCAGCAAGACCCCTTTGTTCAAGCTGTTTACCGAAGCATCGACCCGACTGCCCCATAAGATCTTTCTTTATCTGGTGTTTTCTGGTTTTTGTATCATGGCTACCTATTTCGGTGAGCAGACTAATGGCGCCATCGCCAATACCCGCGCGATGGGCGCCGTATTAGGAGGCCTTCTCGGCGGCCCAACCACAGGTTTGCTGGTCGGCCTAACAGGAGGATTGCACAGGTATAGCTTGGGTGGTTTTACCGATCTGGCCTGTGCGGTTTCCACCACCTTGGAAGGTTTTTCGGCCGGGATGATCAGCTATTATCTGCGCCGTCAGGGCAAGGCCGAATTGGTATTCAACCCCATCCTAGTGTGTCTTATCACCTTTTATGCCGAGATGATGCAGATGAGCATTATCCTGTTGCTGGCCGAGCCCTTTGATGAAGCCTGGGAACTGGTGCGCCAGATAGCTCCGCCCATGTTGCTGGTCAACTCCATAGGTGCGGCGCTGTTTATGAGCATGGTACGGGATCAAAAAACCATGTTCGATAAGCTCTCGTCCAGTTTCTCTACCAAGGCGCTGAAAATCGCCGAGCGCAGTGTGGGGCTCTTGAGCTCAGGCTTCAATGAGGAAACCAGCACCCAGGTCGCCAAGATAGTCATAGAGGAAACCAATGTCGGCGCCGTGGCCATCACAGATAGGGAAAAGCTCCTGGCCTTTATCGGCATAGGTGCCGATCACCACTTGCCCGGCACCTTGATATCGTCCCAAATCACCCTAGATGCTATTAAACAGAATAAGGTGATGTTTGCCGACGGAGTAGAGGTTCCCTATGCCTGCTCCATCTCTCCCAGTTGTAAACTGGGTTCAAGTTTGGTGATCCCACTTCGTAGCGACAACGAGGTCATAGGGACCATCAAGCTGTATGAACCCAAGAACAAGCTGTTTCTCAATATCAACCGTACTCTGGGAGAAGGGATCGCCCGCCTGCTGTCGAACCAGATTCTCTACGGCCGTTTCGAGCAGCAGCAAAACTTGCTGACCCAGGCGGAGCTCAAGCTGTTGCAAGCTCAGGTCAACCCACATTTTCTATTCAACGCGCTCAATACCATAGGGGCTATCATTCGCCGCGATCCGCCCATGGCCAGGACCTTGCTGCAACAGCTGAGTCAGTTTTTGCGAATTAACCTCAAGCGTACTGCCGGCCTAGTCACCCTAGGAGATGAGCTTGAGCATATCGAAGCCTATCTCACCATAGAAAAGGCCCGCTTCATTGATAAGCTCGAGGTAGATATCGCCATTCCCGAGTCGCTGCTAGCCATCAGGGTACCGGCCTTTACTTTGCAACCCATCATAGAAAACGCAGTCAAACATGGCACTTCGCATCTGATAGACACAGGCCGTATTCAGGTAGAAGGCCGCCGCACCGATGACAGACTCATACTGGAAGTCACAGACAACGCCGGGCTATATCAACCCGCCGAGGAATCCGATGGCCTGGGGATGAACCTGGTGCACAAAAGAATACAGAATCTCTTCGGCACAGATTACGGTGTCAGTGTCGAATGCCAACGCGACAGTTACACTCGAGTCAGCATACATTTACCCATAACGGAAACAGCCCTGTGATTACTTGTCTTATTGTCGATGACGAACCTTTTGCCCGTGAAGAGTTGGCCGAACTACTGCTTCAAGCCGGCGACATTGAAATTCTCGGCCAATGTGGCAACGCCATTGAGGCCATGCAGGCGATAGCCAAACTCAAACCCCAGTTACTGTTTCTGGATATTCAGATGCCGAGGATCAGCGGTATGGAGCTTATCGCCATGTTGGATCCCGACAATATGCCCAGAGTGGTGTTTGTTACCGCCTACGATGAATTTGCCGTCAAGGCCTTTGATAACCATGCCTTCGACTATCTGCTCAAACCCTTGGATGAGAAGCGCCTCAACCAAACCCTGGACAAACTGCGCCGGGATCTCAAACCTCAATCATTTTCGGCCATAGCACCACAACAGCTAGAACACCTACCCTGCTTTAGCGGCAACCGTCTCAAGGTGGTCCCTGTCGCCGAGGTGGAATTTGTCTTCAGCGATCTCGGCGGGGTACATGTGGCAACTGCCAGGGAGAAGGTTCATACCCAACTGACGCTGAAGCTGCTGGAAGAAAAAACTCCGTTGCTCAGATGCCATCGCCAATATTTGGTAGCCCCCAAGGCTATCGCCGAGATAGAACTACTGGAGACAGGCGCCGAGGTCACCACCCGCAGCGGCGCCAAGCTGCCGGTATCTAGGCGCTTTCTTAAACCATTGAAACAACTGTTTGGTTACCAGTAGCGCACAAATACATAACCGCTCAACACCATAGATAACCGCTCACCCCCGGCTTTTGACCGCTGACCCAGATCCCGCTGGGACCTGTAACCAAAGTGTTTACAATTGCGTCAACTCAAATCGGGGAGATAACAACTATGATGTGGTTTTTGCTGTGCGTCGGTCTGTTGATCGGCGGTTACTTCATCTACGGCGCTTTTGTCGAGAAAGTATTCGGTATTAATGATAAAAGACAAACACCTGCTTATGCCCAAACCGATGGCGTGGACTATGTGCCCATGTCCAAGGGTAAAGTTTATCTGATCCAACTGCTGAACATAGCCGGTGTGGGTCCTATCTTCGGCCCTATACTGGGGGCGCTATACGGCCCTGCGGCCATGCTGTGGATTGTGATCGGCTGTATCTTTGCCGGTGCTGTGCACGATTACTTCTCCGGCATGCTGTCGGTGCGTAACGGCGGTCAGTCAGTACCTAACCTGGCGGGTAAATACCTTGGCAAAGGTGCCAAAAACTTTATGAACATCTTCGCCATCATACTGCTGTTGTTGGTGGGTGTGGTGTTTATCTCGGCTCCAGCCGGTTTGCTCGGTAAGCTTACCGGCGGCAGCGTCGGCCTGTTTGTTGGCATCATCTTCGTTTACTACCTGATTGCCACCATAGTACCGGTAGACAAAATTATCGGTCGCCTCTATCCCTTCTTCGGCGCCTTGCTGCTGTTCATGTCTGTCGGTTTGACCATAGCCATCATCTTGTCCAGTGAACATACTCTGTTGCCGGGCTTTGAAGCCGGTGACTTCCTACAAAACCTGAACCCTAACGATGCCCCATTGTGGCCAGCACTCTTCATCACCATCGCCTGTGGTGCCGTTTCCGGTTTCCATGCAACTCAGTCTCCCTTGATGGCCCGCTGTGTTGAAAATGAATCCAATGGCCGCTTCGTGTTCTACGGCGCCATGATAGGTGAAGGTATCATCGCCCTTATCTGGTGTGCCGTGGCACTGTCTTTCTTCGATGGCGTAGAAGGTCTGAAAGCCGGCATGGACGGCAACCCTGCCAACGTGGTTTACAGCGCCTCAACCGGTCTTCTGGGTGCTGTAGGTGGCTTTATGGCAGTGCTTGGGGTCATCATTCTGCCTATTACCTCCGGCGATACCGCCTTCCGCTCTGCCAGGCTGATCTTGTCTGAGTACTTCAATATGCCTCAGACAGAGCTGCCCAAGCGACTGATGTTGGCAATTCCGCTGTTCATCATAGGGGCCATACTGACCCAGGTGGACTTCGGTGTAATTTGGCGCTACTTCGGGGTCGCCAACCAAGCCACCGCGGTGATGATGTTGTGGACCGCCTCAGCCTACCTGCTACGTCACAACAAGCTGCACTGGATCTGTACCATTCCGGCGATGTTTATGACCACGGTAGTGATAAGCTTCCTGCTCAACTCCACTACCCTGGGCGCAGGTCTGCCAATGACAGTCTCCACCATCAGCGGCATAGTGGTGACCCTGCTGGTAACCGCCCTGGTGATAATAAAGACCAAGGGTCGTAACGAGGTCGATGAGGTGCTCCCCGAAGAGGGTTAAGCTCAGGAAACCTGCATAACCCAAGAGCCGCCCTTTTGAGGCGGCTCTTGTTATTTAAAACAACTCACAGCAACCGAAACAATCACAACGCCAAGGGCTTCAACACCTTGGGCTCCACCATCACACTGGCACTATCGCTGCTCAGGTAAATAATCCCGTCGCTGATATTGCAGCCCAGTTTCATTGAGCGGCTGACCAACTGCGCCATCTCCTTCACTTGCTCTTCGGGTATCTCCCACACCTTGAGGTTGGCATAACGGTTAAAGGCATGCTGATTCTGGTGCCACCATACAGGTACGCTACGGCCACCATAGGCAAACAGCTGCACTTCATCGGCGCGGCCGCTGGCCTTGCGCAGCCATTTTTCATCGCTCTGGCCAAACTCGACCCACAAACGAATATCACCGTTAAGCTCGCGATCCCAAAGTTCAGGCTCATCATCGACACACAAGCCCTTGCTGAAGACCAAACTGTCAGTGGCATTGAGCGCAAAGGCCAGCAAGCGCACCATCATACGCTCGTCGGTTTCCGACGGATGCTGGGCAATGGTCAGCTGATGATCCTGATAATAATGCCGATCCATATCAGCAATACTGAGCTGAACTTTAAAAATACTCGCCTTCAAGGCCATGATAACGTCTCTGTGATAAGGAGGTAGATGCAGCCTCAATAAGGAAATAAAGGTTTAAATAGCGCCGGGGCGCAAATGTTTGGCGAATGGGAATGCCGCCTTGAGCCTGGCGACTTCGTTTGCGTCGGCCAGACGCAGCATCCGCATACCGGCTTGATAGGATGCCAACAGGCCACTGTCTGCCATGGGTGCTGTGCGTGACGCGTCCCGGCGGATAAGCTCCAGTAACTCAGCCGTTGGGGCAGCATCTGTTATCAGGCTGTCTATCCGCTGCAGCATAGGCATCGCGGCCAGTGGCAACAACTGCAGATGGCAATCATCTGCCAACAGCAGTAACTCCCCTTGGGCTTCACCTGAGGCAAAACTCAGCTCGAAACTCTCCCGGGTGCTGGCGTCAAACCTGTCACCATTGAGCTTAAAGAAATGCTCCCAGAAGCGCCGCCGGGCATCCACCGAAGGCAGGCGCTGCTGCACCTCCTCTCTGTGCTCGGCGATAAAATCCAGCAAAGGGCTGAGGCTTGGCGGCAGCAGAGTTTCGAGTTTGGCTCGCAAGTCTCTTGCAAACACAGGCGCGGCGCCTGCTGTGCTGATAGCCATTACCAGTCGCCCTCTATCGACGATGGAGGGCGTGATAAAATCACACTCGGATGGGGTATCGACCACATTGACCCATACACCAAACTCGCGCGCCTTGGCCGCTAGGGTTTGGTTCAGATGACTGTCAGCAGTAGCCAGATAAACCAGCTCTCGCTCGGCAAGATCCCGCTCCTCTGCGCATCGACGCGACAGCCAAATTCGGCCACTGGCCGCATAGGCTTCCACCTCGGCACTCACCTTGGGCGCCACAACGTGAATTTCGGCTTGGGTTCTGGCCAAGAGATCCAGTTTGCGGCTGGCCACTTCACCGCCACCGACCAGCAGCACTCTTATCCGTGATGTATCAACAAAAAGGGGAAAATATTGCATTAATCCTGTACCAAAGGCAGTTCGTGGGCACACCAGGCGCGATAACCGCCGGCAAGGGAGGCCACATTTCGGTATCCCAGCTGTTGCAGGCTCAGTGCTGCCAATAAGGCGCGTTGCCCACCGCCACTATAGAGTAACAGCGCGGCGGAATTGTCCGGAAATCGCTTGGCAATATCACGCTCCAGTATGCCGCGGGACAAGTGTTTGGCCAGCGGCAGACGATCTTTAAGCCACTCATGATCCTCACGTACATCGATGAGCTGCCAACTGTCATCCTGCTGATACTCTTCAATGCTCAACTCACGAACCTGGCCTCTTGCCTGTTCGACCAAGGCCATAAAATCAAGACTGTTTGTCATTTGCCACTCTCCGAATGTGCCATCGATAGCTTAATTATGGCACTCACTGCGTTCGGCGCTGCACTGCCAACAGAGATCAAAACTGGCATCATTGAATTCATGACATTGCAGGCACTGCCACTGGGGTCTATCGGCATTGAGACTGGCCAGCTGTAATTGAGCCTGCTCCCGCTGAGATTCCGGGACCCAAAGTTCAACGGTTTGCATATCAACCGGCAACTCTCCCACACCGCCCAGCAGAGCTTCACCACGCAGTTCGACCCTCAATCCTGAGGTCTCAAGCATCCCCTTCCAGGTATGAGCCTGCAGCAGATTACCACCAGCTACCATGACTTTTCGTTCTTCCATGTTTCTTCCTACAACTTTAGGCTCTGCCGCAGCAGAGAAATTAAGGAATGGATCCTGTGGAAGGATCCGCTGCCCATGCTACTGATAAACGCCTGGACTGTCGAGTGACAGCATCAAGTGAATTTACTTTTTGATAACAATGCCGCGAAACTGAGTTAAAAACCCAGAAGCCTATCCCGATTTTGTTGGCTTTTTTCTAGGTAAAGACACAAAAAAGCCACCCGCAGGTGGCTTTCTCAACTTGGGTTTATCAGGGCATCAGCGAGGGCTGATCGGCGCCTTCTTTCTCTACTTCCACCGGCATCATATGCTCGCGATTGATCCCGAGCTTAATTGCCAGGAAACTCGCCACATAGATGGAGGAGTAAGTACCCACCAAAATCCCCATCAGCAATGCCGTGGCAAAGCCGTGGATCAAGGTGCCGCCTTTGAGAAACAGCGCTACCACAGTAATAAGCGTGGTTCCGGTAGTGATAATGGTACGGCTCATGGTCTGGGTGATTGAGGTATTCACCACTTCCACAGGTGTTGCCTTACGCATCTTGAGGAAGTTCTCTCGGATACGGTCAAACACCACGATAGTATCGTTGAGCGAGTAACCCACCACGGTCAGCAAGCCTGCCAGTACCGTCAGGTCGAACTCCAACTGCAGGAAGGAGAACAAGCCTAACGTCACTATCACGTCGTGTGCCAATGCGGCAACCGAGCCCATGGCCAGACGCCACTCGAACCGGAAAGAGACGTAGATAAGAATACAGATAAGCGCAACCAGTACCGCCAGGCCGCCCTGCTCTGCCAATTCCTTACCGACCTGAGGGCCGACAAACTCTACACTCTTTTGCTGCACAGCCGGGTCTTGCTTGGCCGCAGCGGCGAAGACTTCCTTGACCTGAAGGTCACTCTTGATACCTTCTCGCACCTGCAGGCGCACTACCACATCGCGGCTGGAGCCGAAGTTCTGTACCACGGCGCCTGAAGTCAGGTCTGTGTTCAAGGCAAGACGCAGCTCGTCCAGGTTAGCGGGTTTGCTGAATTCCATGATGACAGAGGTGCCACCGGTGAAATCCAGTCCCCAGTTGATCCCCTTGGTTGCCAGGGAAGCCAGGGAAGCTACGACCAGCACTGCCGACATAATACTGATGGGCAGAGCATGACGCAGGAAGTTGATAGAGCCTTTAATTGATAAAATCTGCAACATAATCAGCTTCCTCAGATCGACAGTTTCTTCACGCGCTTGCCGCCCCACATGGCATTTACAATCGCCCGGGTACCAACAATAGCGGTAAACATGGATGTCGCGATACCTATCATCAGGGTCACGGCAAAGCCTTTAATGGCGCCGCTGCCCACTGCGAACAGGATAAGTGCGGTGATGAAGGTGGTAATGTTGGCATCGGCAATAGTAGAGAACGCGTTGCCATAACCTTCATGAATAGCCTGCTGAACACTGCGACCTGCGCGAAGCTCTTCGCGGATACGCTCGTAGATAAGCACGTTGCCATCCACCGCCATACCCACAGTCAGCACCATACCGGCAATACCCGGCAGCGTCAGCACCGCGCCCGGGATCATCGACATCACACCCACGACCATGATCAAGTTGGCACACAGCGCCAGGTTGGCAATAACCCCAAAGGCACGGTAGTAGATCAGCATGAAGATCAATACCACAGCCATGCCCCAGAGCATTGCCTGCATACCATTTTCAATGTTTTCGGCACCCAGGCTTGGGCCTATGGTACGTTCTTCCACTATGGATACAGGGGCTATCAGCGCACCGGCGCGCAGCAGCAGCGCCAGGTTCTGGGCTTCACCGTGAGACAGCCCCGTGATAACAAAGTTACGGCCGAGGCGGGCTTGAATGGTCGCGACAGAGATGACTTCCTCTATCTTATCCATCTTCACGCTGCCGTCAGGGTTACGCTTACCACTGTCCTTATACTCGATGAACAGGGTCGCCATCGGCTTGCCGATGTTGTCTTTGGTCACGTTGGAAAAGATATTCCCGCCCTTGGCGTCCAGGCTGATACTCACCTGAGGCCGGCTGTATTGGTCGAAGCTTGGCTGAGCACCGGTAATATGATCACCGGTCAGCATCACTTCTTTCTTCAATACGGCAATACCGCCTTCACGACGTGGATACACCTCGGAGCCGGGTGGCACCCGTCCCGATTGCGCCGCGTTCATGTCGGCTTTCTCATCGACCATATGGAATTCAATGGAAGCGGTCGCCCCGAGGATCTCTTTGGCGCGAGCCGTATCCTGTACCCCAGGCAGTTCAACGATAATGCGCTCGGCGCCTTGACGCTGTACTACGGGTTCAGCAACCCCAAGTTCGTTCACCCGGTTACGGATAGTGGTGATGTTCTGCGACAGAGCGTCTTCTTTCACTTGTTTGAGGTAGACTTCGCTCATAGTCGCCATCAGGACAAAGTTATTGCCCTCGCTGGCATCGCTGAACACCATGTCGTTGGAGCGACTCTTCAGGAAACTCTCGGCCTTGGCCAGGTTCTCGGCATCGCGAAACTTGATCTCTATGCCTTTAGCCGTAGCCTTAACACCCGAGTAGCGGATCCCCTCTTCTCGCAGCTGACTGCGGAAATCGGCGATCTTGGCTTCTTCCATCTTACGAATAGCTTCGCTCATGTCCACTTCCATCAGGAAGTGCACACCACCACGAAGGTCGAGGCCCAGTTTCATCGGTGAACCACCGAGAGACTCGAGCCAAGCCGGTGTTGCCGGTGCTAGGTTCAACGCCACGCTGAACTTGTCACCCAAGGCTTCGGCTATCGCTTCTTTGGCCAACAACTGCTGTTCGGCATTGTTGACTCTGACGAGCAATTGACCGTTTTCCAACTCGGAACGCTTGACACCTATCCCCTTGCTTTGCAGCAAGTCGTTAACTTGTGTCTGGGTAGTGACAGTCACATCCGCACCGCGGGTGCCCACCACTTGTACCGCGTGATCCTCACCAAAAAGGTTAGGCACGGCATAGAAAGCCCCGATGGCGATGATAATGATCACCATCAGGTTCTTCCATAAAGGATACTTATTTAACACGCCTCAGCCCCCTTGGCTTATAGCGACTGGATAGAGCCTTTTGGCAATACCGCCGCGATATAATCTTTTTTGATGGTGATCTGGGTGCTGTCGTTCAGGCTCAGCAGAACATAATCATTCTCATCGCTGATCTTGGCGATTTTGCCTATGATGCCACCACTGGTCAGGACTTCATCGCCCTTACCCAGGGACGCCATCAGATTTTTGTGCTCTTTAACACGCTTGGACTGAGGACGGAAGATCATGAAATAGAAGATCAGACCGAAGATCACCAGCATGAACACCAATTCCATGGTACCGCCAGACTGAGGAGCACCGGCTGCACTAGCATAAGCATTTGAAATAAACATATTTTTCTCTTCTTATCAGCAAATAAAATCAATCCACCAATTCGGGTACTTCACGGCCTTGACGACCATAGAAGTCCTTCACAAAGGCGTCTAATGTACCTGTCTCAATGGCGCCGCGCAAACCTTCCATTAACCTTTGGTAGTAACGCAGGTTATGTATGGTATTGAGACGGGCCCCGAGAATTTCATTACAGCGGTCCAGATGGTACAGATACGCCCGTGAGTAGTTCTTACAGGTGTAGCAGTCACACTCCGGATCCAGCGGTGATGTGTCGTCACGATGCCGCGCGTTGCGGATCTTGATAACACCTTCTGTGACAAACAGGTGGCCGTTGCGGGCATTACGGGTTGGCATCACACAGTCAAACATGTCGATACCGCGACGTACGCCTTCAACCAGATCCTCCGGTTTGCCTACCCCCATCAAATAACGAGGCTTGTCTGTGGGGATCTGCGGGCAAACATGCTCCAGCACTCTGTGCATGTCCGCCTTGGGTTCCCCTACAGCCAAGCCGCCGACGGCATAGCCGTCAAAACCTATTTCCAACAAGCCCTTGAGGCTTTCATCACGCAGATCTTCATAGACACTGCCCTGAATAATCCCAAACAATGAGTTGGGGTTTTCCAGGCGGTCGAACTCGTCCCGCGAACGTTTTGCCCAGCGCAGTGACATCTGCATCGACTTGCGGGCTTCGTCGTGAGTGGCAGGATACGGCGTGCACTCATCAAAAATCATCACCACATCCGAGCCGAGCGAATATTGGATCTGCATCGACTTCTCGGCATCCATGAAAATCTTTTCGCCATTGATGGGCGAGCGGAAATGCACGCCTTCTTCGGTGATCTTGCGGATATCACCTAGGCTGAAAACCTGGAAACCACCCGAGTCGGTGAGAATCGGCCGTTGCCAGTTCATGAAATCGTGCAGATCACCATGCTTACGCATGATCTCTTCACCTGGGCGCAGCCAGAGGTGGAAAGTGTTCCCCAGCAGAATATCGGCTCCGGTGGCACGCACTTCTTCCGGGGTCATCCCCTTCACAGTGCCGTATGTTCCAACCGGCATAAAGGCCGGAGTCTCTACCGTACCTCGTTCAAAAATCAATCGGCCCCGGCGCGCGCGGCCATCAGTAGTATCCAATTCAAATTTCATGATTTACCTCGTCAGAGAAACAGTCTGACCTTAATTGCGCGGACTCGGGCCGCAGTGTTTAAACAACAGAGGGTCGAAAAGGCAAAAGGTTCACCCTTAAGACAAAATACCCGCTCATTGAGGCGGGTATTTTAAAGCAAAAGTAGCGTTCAGTGAGCTTTTTTAGTCACAAACATGGCATCACCATAACTGAAAAAGCGGTATTTTTCGGCAATTGCGTGGCGATAGGCGTTCATTACCTCATCAAAGCCAGCAAAAGCACTGACCAGCATGATGAGCGTCGACTCCGGCAGGTGGAAATTAGTGACCATGGCATCCACTACCTGAAACTCATATCCGGGATAGATGAAAATGTCGGTATCCCCTTTGAAGGCCTGCAGTTCGCCTTCACTGGCGCGAGCAGCGCTCTCGAGCGAACGCACGGAGGTTGTGCCCACCGCGATCACCCTTTTTCCGGCCGCCTTGGTGTTATGGATTTTAGCCACTACCTCGGCCGGCACTTCGGCCCACTCCGAGTGCATCTTATGTTCCAGTATGTTGTCGACCCGCACCGGCTGAAAAGTACCGGCGCCAACATGCAGGGTCACAAAGGCAATATCCACGCCTTTGGCTTTCAGCTCGGCCAACATATTGTCATCAAAGTGCAAACCTGCCGTCGGCGCCGCAACCGCGCCCGGAGTTTGGTTATAAACTGTCTGATAGCGCTCTTTGTCGGCATCTTCATCGGGACGGTCGATATAAGGCGGCAATGGCATATGGCCTACCTGCTCCAGCACTTCGAGCACACTCGCACCGGAAACCAGTTCAAGTTCAAACAGCGCGTCGTGACGGGCCAGCATCAACATTTTGAAGCCGCCATCGAGTAAAATTTCACTGCCTTCCTTCGGCGACTTTGAACTGCGCACATGGGCAAGCACCCGCTTATCATCCAGCATCCGTTCCACCAGGATTTCCAGCTTACCGCCGGTCGCCTTCTGACCGAACAGGCGCGCCGGAATAACCCGGGTATTGTTGAATACCATAAGATCGCCGGGTTGAACCAGGTTCAACAATTCGGTGAAGCGGCAGTCGCTAAGAGCCCCGCTGTTACCATCCAGAGTGAGTAATCTGGACGCACTGCGTTTCTCCATAGGGAACTTGGCGATCAGTTCCTCTGGAAGATCGAAAGAAAAGTCTGCTACACGCATGAATGGGCCTCGGCTTAGCTGGAAACGGCGGTTAGTCTAGGGACTTGAGGCGTTAAGATCAAGGCTCCAGCGGTTCGTTTGCCGTTTCGGCAAGGGGCTTGTTGTCATCGAAGGGCTCGCGCCGATATTCGAGTTGTTCGAACGGAATGTCCACTTCGACCCTGCGCCTCTGGGGCCGGGGTGTTTTGTTGATAAGTTTATTGAACCAGTCCCACATCATCCTTGATCCTCTGCGTCACCGAACGCTAAGCGTAGCATCTTATTTCACTGAACAAAAAGAGAACATTCATCGAGGCGCCAGAGACTATTTTCATTTGCCAGCTTGTCATGGTAACTTGAAGGCGAATTCGACACCCAGTAGCCAATATGAACTTCCTTGCACACCTGCATCTGGCCGATATCAGCCAAACCTCTCTCGGCGCCAATCTCGCCGGCGACTTTGCCAAAGGCAATATTCAACAGTTTCCCAAACATCTGCAACAGGGGCTCTGGCTCCACAGGCAGATAGACAAGTTGACCGACAGCCATGAATTAACCCGCGAGTTAGTGCGTACTTTTCCCAAGCCGCTTGCCAGAGTGGCGCCTGTGCTGATGGATTTGGCCTTTGACCATATGTTGGCCAAATATTGGGAGGAATATCATCATCAACCCTTGGCCACCTTTTGCAACAAGGCCTACGAGAGCCTGAGGCAAACTCCATCTCTGCCCGAAGGCTTAAGCCAATTAGCACCTGTGATGGAGCAGCAGAATTGGCTGTTGAGTTATCAAAGCCGCCAGGGGCTCAACAGTGCTGTAACCGGTGTGAGTCGCCGCCTATCAAAGCCTGAGCTGTTCAACGGTGCCCAGCAGGCACTGCAAAAACTCGATACCGAAATCGAAATCGCCTTTCGGACCTTTTACCCGCAATTGATGGCTTACAGCCGGATATGGGCCAGAAAGACCCCGGTAGAATTTCTCTGATTGAGGCAAAGTGCTAGCTGCCACGTTCGGTGAACCCACAAAGCCACTTTTGCCGGGCCAATGGCTTTGCTAGAATTGCGCCTTCACGAAGGAGAGTTCATGCAAGTTTTTGAGTACCGCCCGCCGGCCCTGCCCTGGCTCGATATCCGCTATCTGGATCGCGATATTATTATCATCAACAAGCCATCCGGGCTATTGTCCAACCCAGGGCGCGCCGCCGTAACCCATGACTGCGCCCTCACCCGCTTGCAACGCCTGTATCCGGAAACCATATTGGTTCACAGGCTGGACTGTGCCACCTCAGGGATCATGGTTTTCGCTCGCAACAAGGCCGCCGAATCCAGTCTCAAGACTCAGTTTCAGGAGCGGCAAAACGATAAGCTGTATGTCGCCGAAATAGCGGGACACCTCGAACAGCCAGCCGGTGTCATTGACTTACCTCTGGCTGCGGATAAGGCCAATCCACCTCTGCAGCGAGTCTCGGAGCAAGGCAAAAAAGCGATCACTCACTACAAGGTGCTTGAGCAGCGCGAAGATTCCAGCCTGGTGGCATTGCAACCGGAAACTGGCCGGACTCACCAACTCAGAGTCCACATGCTCGCGCTCGGTCATCCCATTTTAGGGGATGATTTTTACGGTGGGCGAGAGATTGAAAACGCCCGTCCGCGGCTCTGCTTGCATGCCGCGAGTCTGGCATTTTGCCACCCTTACTCGGGCGCCGAGATGCACTTTGTCAGCCTGTCACCTTTCTGACCCTTGCAAGGCTTGGTAAAGACAGCCTGAGAAAAAACAGCTAAAGAAAACGCCCGCTTAGCGGGCGTTTTCTTTTCAAGACTTAGTCAGACTGCTGCTATCAGGCACTCATCACAGATTTAGGTTCCAGACTGAAGCTATCGCCCCCTTCGGTGCAAAATTGCAGTTGGCCCTCGGCGGTTAAAATAAAGAATTCGCCAAACAGGTTACCGCCCACATCTTCAAGACACAAACCGGCATTGGTCTGTTTGGACTTCATCTCATCCACACTGTGGCAACCATCGCTGAACCAGGTTTCCAAGAATAGCTTATCACCCTCGCGATACAGGGTCAGTTCTTCACCACTGCCGGGGCGGCTATCCTGCCAACAACCAAGAAACTCTCGTTGCTGTTCATGCTGTCGGTGCAGACGCTTGCGCTTTTCTACTCCGGACATATCCATACCCTTAAACCATGTCAGCCCAGCCTCTTCGGCTGCACTCAAATGCATGACATTAAGCATAGAACTCATAGTGCCCCTTGACCCAGTCAAAAGTTATAAAAAAGTAGCCAAAACGATACCAACCCATTAAAAAGCAACGAGTTAGAATTAGGCCTTTCAAATGTGCGCAGTGTAGCCCAGTGAGAAAATAAAATTGTGATCAAGATCGCTTATTGCGGCAATTTTAAGCTATTTATGAAAAGACTCATACAAGATCACTCCAGCAGACAATTTGAACGGCCAAACATTGTCTGTAGCTGTCCATAAAAAAGGGCGACCTTAAGGCCGCCCCATTCTTGCCAATATCATTTTTAGCTAAGCTTACGCTCTTCTGCCTGACAGGCAGCCGCGGTAAACAACACATCGGTGGAGGAGTTCAACGCCGTTTCGGCCGCATCTTGAATGACCCCGATAACAAAACCCACGGCCACTACCTGAATGGCAATATCATCACTGATACCAAACAGGCTGCAAGCCAGAGGGATCAGCAACAGTGAACCACCGGCTACCCCTGAGGCACCACAGGCGGAAATAGCGGCAACCACGCTGAGTAATAACGCCGTTGGCAAGTCGACACTGGTCCCAGTGGTATGTACCGCCGCCAGAGTCAATACCGTGATAGTAATAGCAGCGCCGCCCATATTGATGGTCGCCCCCAAGGGAATAGAGACCGAATAGGTATCCTTATTAAGATTGAGGCGCTCGCACAAGGCCATATTCACCGGAATATTGGCGGCACTCGAGCGGGTAAAGAAGGCGGTAACACCACTCTCTCTGAGACAAGTGAATACCAAGGGATAAGGATTACTGCGCGTCTTGTAAAACACCAAGAGTGGATTCACCACCAGGGCAATAAACGCCATACAACCCAACAAGACACCGAGCAGGCGTGCATAGTTGTACACTTCTTCAAAACCGTTCTCGGCAAAGGTCACGGCCACCAGACCGAAAATGCCTATCGGCGCCAAGCGGATAATAAAGCGCACCATATGCGAGATGCCGTGGCTGACATCGGCAAATACTTGTTTGGTCGAGTCACTGGAATGGTGCAGCGCCAATCCAAGGCCGATACCCCAAGCCAGAATACCGATATAGTTGCCTTCCATCAGGGCATTGACCGGATTATCCACCAGCTTGAACAACAGGGTATTGAGGACTTCCAGAATACCTTGAGGCGGCGTTAACAACTGCTCCGGCGCCCTGAGTTTGAGGGTAGTGGGAAACAGAAAACTCATCACCACGGCCGTGAGTGCCGAGGCAAAAGTACCGAACAGATACAGGCCGATAATTGGCCGCATATTGCTCTTGGTATTTTTCTTCTGATTGGCAATCGATGCTGCCACCAGCAAAAACACCAACACCGGTGCGATTGCCTTCAACGCACCGACAAAAAGATCTCCAAGAAAAGAAACACTCTTTGCCCACTCCGGAGCAAAGTATGCGAGCCCCATACCCGCGATAATCCCCATGAGGATTTGCAGCACTAGACTGCCTTTGGCCAATCGGGCCAAAAGTAAAGAAATTTGGTTCATTGCCTGACCTGTATTTATTATCTTCCCGGCACCAGCGCCACAGGAGAGATACGTTTTTAGCGGATGAAGTCGCTAATGTCTAGCTTTGAAGCCAATTTGTGTTGCCCGGATAACCCTGTGCATGCATTCTGGCAACAGCGATGTCATTTTTTACCATCTTGTGCAATTTGCGCGCCTCTGAGCATGGCATCGATAAGCTCGTGGGCATCAAACTTGGTGAGGGCTTCGTTGGCCCCTACCTGATGTGCCTGGCTGACACTGATCTCACTGGAAAGCGAGGTGTGCAGAATAATGTAAGCGCCGGCGAGTGCCGGTTTGTCTCTTACTTCAAAGGCGAGTTCATAACCGTCCAGACCCGGCATTTCAATATCACTCACCAGGATGTCCACCGGACGGTGTTCGGCGGCGGCCTTTTCCATGATGGCCAAAGCTTGGGCACCATTGGAAGTGACTTCATAGGGGATATTTATCGAGTCCAGCGCATCGGACAGTTGCTTTCTGGCTACCTTGGAGTCGTCCACCAACAAGATCCGCAGCAGCTTTAACCTCTCCCGCTGCACATCGGTCAATATTGCGGCGCGCTGAGCCGCGATCGGGAAAATCTTCGACAGTAGCAGCTCGACATCCAATAACTGCACCAGTTTGTCGCCATAACGAGTGACTCCGGTCAAATAGGCATTGCGCCCCAGGTTATCCGGTGGCGACTCAATTTCCCGCCAGTTACATTCGAGGATCTTGTCGATACCGCGCACCAGAAAACCTATCTCCATCCGCTGGCAATCTGTGATGATGATAAAGCAACTCTTGCGCTCCTCGGCTGTCACCGGGCGATAACCAACGGCTGCGGCCATATCGACCACGGGGATGGTATGCCCCCTGAAGTTGGCCGCGCCGATAATGGCCGGGTGAGATTGAGGGAGTTGATTCAGTGGCATATAAGGCACCAACTCACGGATCTTCAAGGTGCCGATGGCAAACAGTTGGCTCGCCGACAGATTAAACAACAGCAACCCCTGAGATTGATTGGCCTTACTCTTCATAACAACACCATAACAGACAATAAGTTAAACGGTTCAGGATAACACAGGCTCAGACCGATGGCGGCCTACGGTGCGTCACAATTGCGACTCAATAGGCAAAAGGCTGAGAATATCGGCACTGAAACGGCGCCAGAAACCGGCGGCAGGCTCGTTATAAAACAGCTCTTGTTTGGCATCGTCATGCCACACCAGTTCATCACCTTCCAGTGCCAATCGGTAAGCATTGCGCTGCAGTGCCCCGCCCAGCTGCTGTTGAATGTGCACCGCCAATGTTGGTTGGTGCAATAAGATCCCCATTTCAGTATTGATCCAGGCAGAGCGGGGATCAAAGTTGAACGAGCCAACGAACACCTCTTCATTGTCCAATACGAAAGTTTTGGCATGTAGGCTGGTGCGAGAACTGCCACGCCAGGCAGATGGCTTATGAGCGGGATCGGCCTTCACCTCATAGAGGCGAACACCGGCCTCCAGCAGTTGCCGACGATACTTCTTGTAACCAGCATGAACGGCCACCACATCTGTGGCTGCCAGACTATTGGTCACGACTGTGACCTCAATGCCATTGGCTACCGCCTGCGCCAGCGCATCGGCCCCTTTGGCTGTGGGCACAAAATAGGGCGAGATGATCAGTATGTTGTTCTCAACCTGGGATAGAAAACGACCGATATCCGCCAGCATCCAGCTCTCAGGCTCGGCGCTGCGAAGCTTATCGGGCGGGTCGAACAACACCTTGGCTTCACCCCAATACCAATCGAGTTGCTGCTGCTCCATGTTGGTTATCAGCTGGCTCTGCAACAGGCGTTGATAATAGGGATGATCCTGCATCGCCTGCTGCTCCTGCCGCATCTTGGCATCGGCCTGCTGCAATTTTTCCCGGGTCAGCCGCTTAGGCAGCAGCTGCTCAAGCGGAATGGTCAGCGGCGCATTCCAGTAGAGATCAAACTGCTCAGAGATGGTCGGCACGGCTTCGCCTATGGCGAGCAAGTCAAAATCACCGAACTCAAGTTCATCGTTGGCGGAAAAGTATTCATTGCCTATGTTACGTCCACCTACTACTGAGACCATGTTGTCCACTGTCAGCGACTTATTGTGCATTCTGTGGTTCAAGCGCGTGAAGCCAAATAACCAGGACAGTCCACGGAAGGTGCGAGAATAGACCGGGTTATAGAGGCGAACCTGAATATTGGGATGATGATTCAATGCCGCCAATCCGGATTCGAGCGGCGCACTGGTGGTATCATCCAATAGCAACCTTACCCGCACGCCACGCTCGGCGGCTTCCAATAGTTGCCAAACCAAGGTTTTACCGGTTTCATCGGCCCGATAGATGTAGTACTGCAGATCGATACTGCTCTGGGCACTGCGGATAAGCGCCAACCTGGCAATAAAGGCATCGACACCTTCGGCCAACGGCAGCACGCCCGTCTGCGATGGGTGGACGGACAATTGAGGTTCCAGATAATCCAGCAAGACAGAACTCTCCGGCGTTGCCAGATAGCTGGAGTCGCTGTAAGCGGGATCCCTTGTCGGCACCGAACTGCAAGCACTCAGCAAGGACAAGAGGATCAACAGTATTCCAAACTGTGGCAACATTCTGAATATTCTTCGAAATAATGAAGAGTATTCAAACATTAATTCGTTTCGGGATCCAGCATTCCCGCCTCCGGCTTTAGTTTGCTAATCCTGTAAAGCATAGAGCACATCGAATACAAACTGATCCCAACCATGGGAGCCAAATGCAGCATCGGCCACCGCACGAATACGGGCAACCGCATGCAGCGGCGCCACACCATGCTCCATCAGATAGTAGGCCAGCAACAGACAGGTTCGGTTTTGCCCAGACTCGCAATGTACCAGCACCCCTAACCCAGCTTCGCGCTGACGCTGGATAAAGTCGAGTGCCTTGGGTAACTGTTCGACGCAGCGCCGTAAATCGGCATCCGATGGGGCTTCTCCGCTCGGTAAAGGGATACAGGCAAACTCAAATGGCGACTGAGGCCAATCGGCCGCCCCATTATCAGCTAGGGAAAGAATCGCGCCTATCCCGGAGCGCTGCAGCTCATCAAAATCCCAGGTCCGATCAACCGGCCCCCGGCTTCCTGCCAACTCTCCCTCTTCCAACCAAAAGAGTGGTTGCATCTGTGTTTTCCTCAGTAATACGCAACTTTTGCTTGGTTTCAGAATATCCCAAATCGATAGAGAATTTCGTTGATTTATGCCAAAAGATTAACTGCAACGACCGGCTTCCAAGTCAAGCAGTTGTTGTTTCATGGCGAGGCCCCAGGCATAGCCGGTCAACCTGCCATCCTTACCTATGACTCTGTGACAAGGCACGATGATCGCTATCGGGTTGGCGCCATTGGCAGTGCCGACAGCGCGGACCGCTTTCGGGTTATCAATCTTTACGGCCAGCTCGCCATAACTGGTAAAACTGCCGTAGGGCAACCCCACCAACGCCTGCCAAACGGCGCGTTGAAAGCGTGTCCCCTTGGAGGCCAAAGGCAGCTCGAAGACCTGTCTGGTGCCGGCAAAATACTCCAAGAGCTGACTCTTGGTCTGCGCCAATATCGCCTCTGCCCGCGCCTTTTGCGCCGTACTCGCGCTCGCCAGCGGGATCCGGCGCTCTCTGTCATCCCCCGTCAAAACCGACAGATGTGACAGCCCGTGAGGCCCCGCAGCAAGCCACAGCCTGCCCACAGCCGAATCCATGATAAGCTCCGCCACCGGCAGCAATTCTGCTGCCGGCCACTCTTTACTCAGCGATACGGCCAAGCTCGGTTTATCTTGTGTATCCATAGGATTAACCCCTTGATTTTATGGCTTTTGAATAGGAGTTTGACCCTGATGCTTGTTACCTCTGCAACTCATCTCAGAGCTCTTCATTCATTGCTACTGATAGGTTCTATGCCGAATGCCAAAGTTGCAGAGTAAGATAACTGCCCCAGGGCGACGCCGCTTCAGTGACACCTTGCAGTAATGCTTGGTAATGGCCCGCTCTTTTATTGCCTTTATGCTGAGCAACTGCACCTTGTTTAGCCGAATCCGGGTTAATTTGAGCCAAGTTCCCGTTAACCTCAGTCGAGATTGCCGTTTCACCAAGCAGCGTGAGCAGACGTTTACGGATTATCAAGTCGCCGCCGAGCAACACATCAGGATCCGACAACCCGCGCATTCTGGCGTAGGCTATGGTCCAAGGGCCAATCCCTTTCAAACTGAGCCAAGCCTCAGGCTCGGTATCACCATGCTCAAGCTGAAAACGCGCCAACTCGGCCAATGCCGTCTTTCTGCTTGCGGGCATTTTCAACTCGTCAAAGTCCGCCGCCAACATGCTTTCAGGCTCGGGAAAGAAGCTGATTTCGCGCCCTGCGATAACTCGCCTTTCACCTCTGGCTGCCACCAACTGCCCCAACAGTTTGCTGGCTTGGGTGACACTAACCTGCTGGCCCAGAACAGCCCGCACCCCGGCTTCAAACAGAGAGCCTGCTGCCGGCAGCCTCAGCCCCGGCTCCCAACCAAAGGTGGAGTCTGCCAGTATGATAGGTTGCAATACCTGATCAACCTGCTGCATATCAGCGTCGAGATCCAATATCCTTCTTATCCGATTGACCAATACCGGCAACAAGCTAAGCTCGGCGCCCTCTTCCAATGCTAGGGTAACTGCGACTCTATTTTGCGAGGCCTGCAACTCGGCAAAAAACCAAGCTTTGAACCCGCCTTTGTCGCTGTTGAGTAACAGGCTGCGACCATAGCCCTGGCGGCCATCAAGTTCAAACCACTCCATTCCTGTTACCGCCCGCAGGCGATAAAAATCAAGCAGCGCTTGCCAGGCATATGGCGGCCTGTAACTCAAAAACAGTTGCAGCCTGTTACTGTCGTCCATTTGCGTATCAGCGCTACGTCTGAGCGCCGACGGGGTAAGCTGCAGCTGACTCTGAAACACTTCGTTGAAACGGCGAATGCTCGTGTATCCCGCAGCCAAGGCCACCTGCGTGATAGGGAGCCGGGTTTGGTGCAGCAACTGCTTGGCAAACATCAACTGCTGAAACGCAGCGTATTGCTTGGGAGACAAGCCCAGCGCTTTGACAAACAGCTTGCGCAGATAACGACTGCTGATCCCGAGGCGCTGTGCCAAGTGCTCGACACCTTTCGCCGACTCGCCGCTCAAGGCGCCCTGCTCTATTAGAGTTACCGCCCGCTCCAGCGTGGTTCTCGTGCCTTTCCAGGCACAGGAGCCGGGCGCGCTTTCCGGCCGACAGCGCAAACAGGGGCGCAAACCGTGATTTGCCGCGGCGGCGGCCGAGAAAAAGTAATCGACATTTTCCTCTTTCGGCGCCACCGCCGGACAGATAGGCCGGCAATAGATCCCCGTCGTCTTCACCCCGATAAAGAAACGGCCATCAAACCTGGGATCGCGACTGAGTCTCGCTCGGCGACAGGTGTCGGTGCTGAGCTCGGTAAAAATCGTCATCATCTGTTTCGCTATCGTCTATAACCTGGATGCAGATTACCCCGCGAACACGGGGGAAACCAGCGGAAAACGGAACTGAACCCCGAGACTAAACCCAAACTATTGATCCGGAATAATAGCTGCCCTGCCGGTGAAAATTGGGTATGCTGGAACAGCTTGAATAAAAATCACTCCAGATCCGCAAGGCCCGATGTCTGCCCGCATAACCGGGCAAGAATCATTCTTTGCCAAGAGATAAATCGCCCATAACAGTTTGCCAAGAGAAGGCCATGATAAAGACGTTGTTTTCCCGCTTTGAACACTGGACGGATCCACTGCCGGATATAGATCCATCTCCGCCGCCCAAAGGGCTCTATGCTTTTTGCCGCCACTACACCAAAGGTTTCGAGCGACCGCTGATATTGATGTCAATATTGACCGCGATTCTGGCCATGCTGGAAGTGTCGCTGTTTGGCTTTATGGGCCAATTGGTTGACTGGCTGGTAGACAAGGATCCACAAACCCTGCTGCAGGATGAAGGACTCAAGTTACTCGGCATGACCTTGCTGGTACTCGTGCTCTTGCCTGTACTCATCTTGCTGCACGCCTTGATTGTCTACCAAAGTCTGCTGGGCAACTATCCGATGGCCATCCGCTGGCTGGCGCACAAATACTTGTTGAAACAGAGTGTTTCCTTCTATCAGGACGACTTTGCCGGCCGCATAGCCACCAAGGTGATGCAAACCTCTCTTGCGGTGCGGGAAACCGTGATGAAACTCCTGGACGTGCTGGTCTACATAATGGTGTATTTCACCTCCATGTTGGTGATGATCGCCAGTGCCGATATGCGCTTGATGCTGCCCATGTTGGCATGGCTTGCCATCTATATCGGCCTGCAGTGGTATTTCGTGCCCAAGTTGAAAGCCGTGTCTACCGAGCAAGCCGATGCCCGCTCAACCATGACAGGTCGAATCGTCGACAGCTACACCAATATTGCCACGGTCAAACTCTTCTCCCACACCCAGCAGGAAGCCGAATACGCGCAGTCGAGCATGAAAACCTTCCTGGATACCGTGCACCGGCAGATGCGTCTGGTCACCGGAATTAACGTCAGTGTGCAGCTACTGAACTATTTCCTGGCCTTTAGCGTGGCAGCCGTATCCATCTGGCTCTGGAGCGACAGTGCCATCAGTGTCGGCGCCATAGCGATTGCCGTCAGCCTGGCGCTGCGCCTTAACGGCATGTCGCAATGGATAATGTGGGAAATCAGCTCACTGTTTGAAAATATAGGGACTGTGGCCGATGGTATGAGCACCCTGTCCAAACCCACCCGCATTCTGGATGCCGAAGACGCCAAAGCCATTTTGGTTGAGCAAGGGCAAATCGATTTCGATAAGGTCAGCTTTCACTATGGAGAACAGAGCGGCGTGCTGGAAGGGCTGGATTTGCAGATCAAGCCAGGTGAAAAAGTCGGTCTGGTGGGTCGTTCGGGTGCCGGTAAGTCCACCTTGGTCAATCTGCTGATGCGTTTTCATGATGTGGAAAAGGGAAAAATTCTGATAGATGGTCAGGATATCCGTAAAGTCACCCAGGATTCGCTGCGCTCACAGATAGGCATGGTGACTCAGGATACCTCCTTGCTGCACAGGTCCATCAGAGAAAATATTCTTTATGGTCGTCCCGATGCCACGGAAGAGGAAATGGAGCAGGCAATCATCAAGGCCCAAGCCAGTGAGTTTATCGCCTCTTTAACAGATCCGTCGGGAAATACCGGGCTGGATGCCCAGGTGGGTGAACGGGGTGTCAAATTATCCGGCGGTCAAAGGCAGCGTATTGCCATCGCCAGAGTGCTATTGAAAGATGCGCCAATCCTGATCCTGGATGAAGCCACCTCGGCACTCGACTCGGAAGTGGAAGCGGCAATTCAGGAAAGCCTCTATCAACTGATGGAAGGAAAAACCGTTATCGCTATCGCTCACAGGCTATCAACCATAGCCGCCATGGATAGATTGATAGTGCTGGATCAGGGCAAAGTCGTCGAACAAGGCAACCATCAAGAACTGATCCGTAACCAAGGGATTTACGCCCAGCTGTGGGCCCACCAGACAGGTGGCTTTATTGGCGCCGATTAACACTCTATCTATTGCGGCCAGTTCTTTAAGCTGTTTTGGGGCAAAACCACCGGCGATAAACAGTCAGATCACAGTATGACTTAGTCTATCGACACAAACTGTTTACCTGGTTGAATGAGAACTGTACCGCAGTAACGATAGGATGCCCAAGGCCTTACTTTGGCCAAAGCCGCTGTGCTAGCCTGAAGGCCAACTTAGGTTATTTAAGGGAGTAAACCATGAATAAGTCGACTGTTTTTGCATTATTGATGACAAGTGGCATGGCACTAAGCCTAACGGCTTGCCAAGACCAGGAGACACAATCTCCGGCCACTAACAGCCAAACGGAAACGGCTACAGCCTCCACTGAGCAAACAGCGCAAGTACCAGTGGGTGATACCAGCCAAAATGCACTGGACTGGGAAGGGAGTTATAAAGGGCTGCTGCCCTGCGCAGATTGCTCAGGAATAAAAACCACGCTGACGCTCAAAGGAGACAACAGCTATCGCCTGCAGCAAGTCTACCAAGGTAAGGACGAGAGCATATTCAGCGAAAGCGGCAAGTTCAGCTGGGATGCCAGCGGCGGCAAAATCACCCTGGAGGATGGCAGTAAATATCTGGTAGGGGAAAATCAGCTGTTTATGCTGGATAGAGAAGGCAGCCGCATCACCGGCAGCCTGGCAGATAACTATAGGTTGAATAAAGAACAGTAATTGGCACAGTGTAAAGCCGCATAGTTAAGCTAATACAGCCAAGTCAAGCCATAGTGTGCTTCAGATCTGAAGTGCACTATGGCTCTTTATCAATAAAAGGCTTTATACCAATCAGCAAAAGCCTTCACCCCTTCACTGATCCCAACTTGTGGTTTGTAAGCCACAGCTTTAAATAAATCTTCGGTATCTGCCCAAGTGGCCTGAACATCACCATCTTGCATAGGCAGCATGATTTTTTCGGCCTTTTGCCCGAGCGCCGCTTCAAGCTCGTGGATAAAGTCCAACAAACGAACCGGGCTACCATTGCCAATGTTGTAAACACGATATGGAGCGCTACTCGTTGCCGGAGAGCCCTGCTCTACCGTCCAATCACTTTGTGCCTTAGGCACCTTATCGGCCACCCTGATAATGCCTTCGACAATATCATCAATAAAAGTGAAGTCACGGCTCATATCCCCCTGATTAAACACCTTGATGGGCTTGCCAGAGGTAATGGCATCGGCAAATAGCATAGGCGCCATATCCGGGCGCCCCCATGGGCCATAGACAGTGAAAAACCTCAGTCCTGTCGTTGGCAGGCCATACAGATGGGCATAACTATGAGCCATCATCTCATTGGCTTTCTTGGTCGCCGCATAAAAAGAGACAGGATGATCAACCGAGTCAGCCGTCGCAAACGGCATCTTCTTGTTCAGGCCATAAACAGAGCTGGAAGAGGCGTACACCAAATGCTCTATGCCATGATGGCGGCAACCTTCCAACACGGTAAGAATGCCAACCAGATTACTGTCTGCATAAGCAAAGGGGTTTTCAATCGAATAGCGGACGCCGGCTTGGGCCCCCAAATGGATAACCCGTTTGAAACTACCTTTGGCAAAGAGTTCAGCCATGGCTTCCCGGTCGGCAAGATCAAGCTTTTGGAACTGGAAATGGTTAAAGCCAGCCAGCTTTTGCAACCTAGCCTGTTTTAAGCTGACATCGTAGTACTCATTGAGATTATCGATACCAACCACTTCGCACCCTGCCTCACAAAGCCGTTCGCAAACTCGGGCACCGATAAAGCCGGCTGCGCCGGTCACCAGATATTTCATTTATTGGTCTCATTCCAAAGTAATGTAATGCGCCGTCACATCAATCATTGCCAAA
Source organism: Shewanella carassii (assembly GCF_019670705.1). Classification (NCBI taxonomy): domain Bacteria; kingdom Pseudomonadati; phylum Pseudomonadota; class Gammaproteobacteria; order Alteromonadales; family Shewanellaceae; genus Shewanella; species Shewanella carassii. Next base: position 1,624,522 of record NZ_AP024618.1, on the reverse strand, counting down.
CAGATCTCGGGTGTAGACTTTATCGGCAACATCCTTTAGCTCATCGACCATGCGATTGGAAATAATCACATCAGAGAGCAGTTTAAACTCAGCCAAGTCACGTATCACCCGCGAGCGGAAAAACTCATTCTCCTCAAGTACCGGCTCATAAACCACCACTTCTATCCCTTTGGCCTTGATCCGTTTCATCACGCCTTGTACCGCCGAAGCGCGGAAGTTATCTGAGCCTGATTTCATTATCAGCCGATATACACCAACCACTTTGGGTTTTCTGGCAATGATGGAATCAGCGATAAAATCCTTACGGGTTCTATTGGCATCCACGATGGCCGCAATCAGATTGTTGGGAACTTGGTTGTAGTTAGCCAGCAGTTGCTTGGTATCTTTCGGCAGACAATAGCCACCATAACCAAATGATGGATTGTTGTAGTGATTCCCAATCCTGGGGTCCAAACAAACACCGTCGATTATCTGGCGGGTATCAAGCCCATGAGTTTCAGCATAGGTATCAAGTTCATTGAAATAAGCCACCCGCATGGCCAAGTAAGTGTTGGCAAATAGCTTAATGGCTTCGGCTTCTGTGCTACCGGTAAAGAGTAGCGGAATATCTTCCTTTAATGCGGCTTCAGCGAGCAGATGAGCAAAGTGCTCTGCCCGCTCAGAACGTTCACCGACAATGATCCTCGATGGATAGAGGTTATCGTATAAGGCTTTGCCTTCTCTCAAAAACTCAGGTGAAAATATGATATTGGCTGAGTTGTATTTCTCACGTAATGCTCTGGTGAAACCAACGGGGACGGTTGACTTAATCACAATGCAGGCAGACGGATTAACAGCGATAATGTCCCGCGTCACCTCATCGACGGTACTGGTATCAAAGTAGTTAGTCTTGGGGTCATAATCAGTCGGTGTTGCAATGATGACATAATCTGCACCGCGATAGACTTCTTTGTCCGTTGTGGCAGTTAACTGCAACTTATTGCTCACCAAGTGCTGTTCAATAAGCTCATCGGCGATGGGCGAGCGCCCGGCATTGACCATTGCCACCCTCTCCGAGGAGACATCCAACGCCCACACCTGGTTATGTTGTGCCAACAACACCGCATTTGACAAGCCCACATAACCCGTACCAACAACCACTATCTTCATTTTATTCCCCAATGGCTTATGCTGTACGCTAACTTAGCACAGGAGAAAAACGACCGATACAAGACAGAATTCATAAATCGAGTAAAGAGCAAAGATAGGCTGCATATTCATTGCTTCCCATAGATACCGCGTGTTGCCTGAGTTGTTCTTTGGATATCCAATGCTGTCGCAAAGCTATTTCCTCAAGACAAGCAATCTTTACTTGCTGCAATGTTTGAATACTCTGAACAAAACATGCAGCCTGGTGGAGCGACTCTACGGTACCGGTATCAAGCCAAGCAAACCCTCGACCCAAGCACTCAACATCCAAGACGTTTTCCATCAAGTAATGATTGATAAGGTCTACTATTTCGAGCTCGCCTCGCGCAGAAGGTTGCAAGCTCTTGGCAATGTCTGATGCTCTTCCATCTAAAAAATACAAACCTGTCTGCGCCCAATTAGATTTAGGCTTCAAAGGTTTTTCTTCAATCGATAGAGGCTTTCCAGAATCATCAAATGTAATGACTCCAAAGCGCTGAGGATTTTTCACTTGGCAAGCAAAAACAGTTGCGCCTATATCTCGGGCACGTTTCGTCATTACATTATTTAACTGACCGGTGAACCCTTGGCCGTAAAAGATATTGTCGCCAAGGATTAGGCAACAAGGTCGCTGCTTCAAAAAATCATCGGCCAAAATCAGCGCTTGAGCAATCCCTTGGGGCTCATGCTGAACCAAGTACTCAAGTCTAATCCCATAAGCACTGCCATCACCAAGTAAACGCTCAAATGCGGTCCGATCCTGAGGAGTGGTTATGATGAGAACTTCACGAATACCCGCCAACATAAGAACCGATAAAGGATAATAAATCATCGGCTTATCAAATACGGGCAGTAGCTGCTTGGATATCCCACGAGTAGTAGGAAACAAACGGCTACCTGTACCGCCTGCTAATACAATGCCTTTCATGGCTACCTTTTTATCTGCTGAAACCGTTCCAGCACACTCATTGCGGTCACAATATTACTGTCCACAGCTTTTAGGACGATTGACATACCAAGCAACTGTTTTACGCAAACCTGATTCAAAAGACTCATAAGGTTGCCAACCCAATTCAGTTTGAATTTTGTTGGCATCTATAGCGTAGCGCATATCATGACCAGGCCTATCCGCAACATAACTAATCAACTGCTCATACTGCGTCAAACCTTTGGGCTTGTTAGGGGCAAACTCTTCCAAAAGAGTACAGATAGCCCTCACAACATCAATATTTCGCCTCTCACTCTGTCCGCCTATGTTATAGGTTTCACCTATACGTCCCTGAGTCAAAATACTAACAAGTGCTCGGACATGATCTTCAACATAAAGCCAATCTCTTACTTGCTCCCCTCTTCCATATATTGGCAAAGGATTACCTTCCAGCGCACAGGATATCATCCGTGGAATTAACTTTTCTGAGTGCTGATAAGGGCCATAGTTATTTGAACAATTGCTGATAACTACAGGTAAACCGTAGGTTTTATACCACGCACGCACCAAATGATCACTGGAAGCTTTGGATGCAGAATATGGGCTGCTGGGCGCATATCGATTGTTTTCAGTAAATGGTGAATCTAACAAATCTAGCTCACCATAGACTTCATCTGTGGAAACATGAAGAAAACGAAAGTTAGCCTTTTGAACACCACAAAGCCCCTGCCAATAGCTACGAGCGGCTTCTAATAAAGTGTAAGTACCCACTATATTGGTTTGAATGAAAGCAGCAGAGCCGTCGATTGAACGGTCGACATGGCTTTCCGCAGCTAGATGCACAACGGCGTCTGGTTTAAATTGCGAAAACAACTTATCTACAGAGTCACTATCACAGATGTCACCCTGAGCAAATTGATAACTCTCCCCTTTTCTTACATCCTGGACTGAATCCAAATTAGCAGCATAAGTGAGCTTGTCTAGGTTTAATACCCTATGACGTGTATGAGTCAGCAGATAACGAACCAACGATGAACCAATAAAGCCGCATCCACCTGTAATTAAAATTTTCATTATCTATGTCACTTATAACAATACAAAGTAAAGAACCCGTCTTCCTTGTCCATGAACTGGGCTTTGGCTAGCCACTAAAAGATTATGTTTATACCGATATACACCACATTTAAAGCGAGACTTGGTGGATAAGTTAACTACAACAAAAAATCCAGCTAGTTAACTTGCTGGCTGGGGAGATCGTAATTTAATTAAACTACCACATTGTAATGAAAAGACTCACAAGACAATAAGCTACAATGTATCAATAGTCTCAGAATGCCTAGGAAACATTGATTGGTACAACATTTGATTTGGAAGATGTAGATTGCCTTCCTAACCACACCAAGTCACAAATACCATCCGTAGGGTTAAAGCCTGTTGGTGCTTTGAGCAATAAATCTCGAATCGCCTCGTGATCAAAATCGTGACATGCCTTATCCAATCTACCAAGAATTGGCTTGAGCTCATCCCAAGTTAAAAATACCTCATTAGCAGTCATTATTCGTTCGTGCCCTGTACCTTCAACATTATCGCCAATGAGAAGTTCTTCGTAGAGTTTTTCCCCCGGCCGAAGACCAGAAAAGAGTATTTCAATATCACCGCCGGGATTGTGCTCGTCTTTAACTTCAAAGCCACTTAAACGAATCATCTTTCTGGCAAGATCAACGATTTTGACAGATTTCCCCATGTCCAATACGAAAACATCACCGCCTTTTCCCATAGCGCCAGCTTGGATAACCAATTGAGAGGCTTCCGGTATTGTCATGAAAAAACGTGTTATCTCCGCATGAGTAACGGTAACCGGACCACCATTTGCTATCTGCTTTCGGAACAATGGTACAACCGAACCACTAGAACCCAATACATTACCAAAACGCACCATGCAAAAACGTGTCGAACTATCTTTATGGGATAAGGCTTGCAAAGCCAGTTCAGCCATTCGTTTAGTCGTGCCCATTACATTGGTAGGACGAACCGCCTTATCAGTTGAAATAAGGACAAAAGTTTCTACGCCCGTAGCAATAGCCGCTTGTGCCGTATATAAGGTTCCAAATACATTATTACGCACACCTTCAACCACATTATGCTCCACTAAAGGTACATGTTTGTAGGCCGCAGCATGATAAACTGTTTGCACTTTAAAGGCTTCCATTACAGCTTGAACCCTATTCTGACGCTGAACAGAACCCAAAACTGGATAGATATCAACTGTCAATCCGAGTTCTTTTTTAGTCGCCAACAGCTCCCTTTCTATGGAATAAAGTCCAAATTCTGAAAGTTCAAAAAGAACCAATTTTGATGGCGACTGCCGCAAAATTTGCCTACAAAGCTCAGAACCAATTGAGCCTCCGGCTCCGGTTACCATCACTACTTTTCCCGATATATTGGCTGCCATTAAGTCTGCTCTGGGAGCAACTGGGTCACGTCCCAAGAGATCTTCAATTTCAACTTCTTTAACATCGGTAAATAACTTATCCCCACTAACCAAATCGGCCATAGCAGGTAAAGTTAAGACTTTAACGCTTAGTTGCTCGAGTGATTGGATAATCTCTTGCCGCCTAGCTCTGCTAGCACTTGGAAGCGCGAGTAAAACTTTGGATGCCTGCTTTTGTTTAATTAACTTTCTAAGAATTGATGGTGAATGAACATATAACCCTTGCATATTAATACCATGTAAGGAGATATCATCGTCAACAAAAGCTACAGGATGATATTCGTGGCTTTGAGCCAAAGCGATCGCGGTTTGTCGTCCACTGACACCCGCCCCATAAATAATCACCGGCTCACCACGACGATTGAGACCACTACCGACCATGGAGCGCATTAAGGCTCTTGCACCGCCAACAAAGACTAAGGCAAATGAAGCGTAAATAAAAGGCACGGTTCTTGGCAAATCAACACTGAGGAAATAAGCGAGAGTAACCATAGCAAGCGTGCTCAATATCACGCCAGCCACTATTGCCATCATCGCTTGGCTCCCCAAATATCTAAGCACAGCACGATAAAGACCGAGTCGAATAAAAGCCAGAATACTTACCGGGCACACCAATGCGATTAACAACCAGTACTGTCCCTTAGATACGACGGCAACAGAGTCCAGTCTAACGAAGAGTGCAAACCAAAATGCCAAGATAAGAAACACTGAATCAACAGCGACACTCACAATACGCTTATAAGGCCGCTTAAGTGAGAATAAAAACTGAAAAAAGTCCATTCCAACACCTTGGTTAAATGTTAAACAGGGCCCGATGGCCCCATCGATAAAGCAAAAACTTCACTTAGAAGCCAAGGATAATACTTCATCCAACACTTTGCAGGCTTTACTCATCTCATCCTTAGTCAATGTTGGATGAACCAACATCATAATACTGGTTTCGCCGAGAAGTCTGGCGTTTTTAAGCCTTACAGCTGGTCGCCATGGCGTATTATCAAATGCCTTTTCCAGGTAAACCTCTGCGCAGCTACCTTGCATACATGGTACGCCTTTCTCAACCACCGCATTTACAATGCGATCACGATCCCATCCTAGGGCCAACTTTTCAGGGCGAACGAAAAAGTAGTGTTTATATTCTGCATGTTCAATGTAATCGGGTACTTCTACCACGCGAGTGCAAGCAAAACCTTTAACAACATCATCCAACATTTTACCATGCGACTGTCTATTGGTTGTCCACTGTTGCATACGAGTAAGTTGAATTCGACCAAGAACAGCTTGTATCTCAGTCATACGCCAGTTAGTACCAAAGCTTTCATGCAACCATCTAAACCCTGGCTGGTGTTGCACGTTATATACAGCATCGTAGCTTTTACCATGGTCTTTATAACTCCACATTTTGGCCCAAAGCTCTTTCGAGTTTGTGGTGACCATACCACCTTCGCCTCCCGTAGTCATAATCTTGTCTTGGCAAAAGCTCCAAGCACCGATGTGACCAATAGTCCCCACACTGCGACCTTTGTATTTTGCACCATGCGCCTGGGCACAATCTTCAATGACATAAAAGCCATGTTTTTCTGAAAGTGCCATAATGGCATCCATTTCAGCAGGCATGCCCGCCAAGTGCACTACAATCACAGCTTTAGTCTTGGGCGTTAATACCGCTTCGATTGACTCTGCCGTAATGGCTTGACTATTAAGATCCACATCTGCAAACACAGGGTTAGCACCAGCAGTAACAATAGATGATGCCGAAGCAAGAAAGGTTCTAGGCGTCGTAATGACCTCATCCCCCTTCCCAACATTCAATGCTTTAAGCGCCACGTCAAGCGCGAGAGTCCCGTTGCCAAGCGCAACTGCATATTCACACCCAACCCAAGCAGCGAATTCTTTTTCAAATTCACGGCACTCGCTACCAGTCCAGTAGTTCACTTTATTTGAAAGTAGTACACGACTAACTGCATCAGCTTCTTCTTGAGAGAAGCTAGGCCATGGAGAAAATTCTGTATTCAACATAATTAATACTCAAAAAATCCCTTTTTAGTTTTTCGACCAAGATGGTTTGCTCTGACCATTTTTCTTAATAAAGGGTGGGCTCTATATTTAGGATCACCTGTCTCGCTGTACAGAGTTTCCATAATAGATAAATTTACATCATTCCCAATCAAATCAGCCAAGGCTAATGGTCCCATCGGATGATGAGCTCCAAACTTCATCGCTTTATCAATATCTTCAGCCGTTGCGACTCCTTCAGCTAAAATACTAATAGCCTCATTAATCATTGGAATAAGCATACGGTTGACCACAAAACCAGGAGCTTCCTGCACAACTACAGGTGACTTACCTAAACTTTGGGTAAATAACATAAGCCTTTCAACCACCTCTAAACTAGTTTCATGGCCCATTACAATTTCTACCAACTCCATAACAGGAGCTGGATTAAAAAAGTGTAACCCGAGTACATTCTTTGAGTTCAGTAAAACACTACCGAATGCTGTTATCGACAGAGATGAAGTATTTGACGCTACAATAGTGTCATTATTGATATACTCAGATATTTCAGAGAAAAGAGACATTTTAGCTGCGAAATCTTCGGAAATAGCTTCAATGATCAACTCAGAATTCTTTACATCAGCTAACTCTGTAGTACTAATTATTTTCTCAACGCCTTGACTTGCACTTTCTTCTGTTAACTTGCCTTTCCTCACTAGCCTTGACAAGCCTTTTAAACATGAGGCTTTTACCTGTTCAGCTTTTTGCTTATCCCTAGCCACAATGATTATTTTTTTTACTTCATCACTAGCACAAATGACTTGAGCAATTCCGGCGGCCATAGTGCCTGAACCTATTATTGAGACTATCACAAGCTTGCGATCTCCTTTAACTTTTTAGCTGGGTTTCCGGCAAATATTGTGTTTCCAGGTATGTTTTTAGTTAGAACCCCTCCCATACCAAGCATTGCCCCAGCTCCTATTTCAAGGCCTTGCCTAATGACAGCACCTGTACCCACCTCCACTAAGCTGCGTACAGTAACATTTCCGGATACTGCGGCCATTGGAGCAATTGTGACAAAGTCTTCTAAAATACATTCATGCCCAACGGTAACATTTAGATTTAAGATATTATGCTCCCCCAACTTAATATCAGTAGTTAGGATCGTTCCCGCACAAATTATTGAGCCAACTCCAATACTGACTGTGTTCGAGAGTCTAACACTAGGGTGAACTAGGGTTGTAAATTTAGGTTTACCAGAAACTAGCATCTTATTTAGGACTAACTCCCTAGTTCGTGGTGACCCTATTGCAATTACAAATTCACAATCTTGATACTCAGTCCATGAGGAAATAGAGCCTAAGACCTTAGCTCCTTGAACATCACTCCCATGTGCACCTTCGTTATCATCTAAAACACCTTGGACTCTACGGTTGCAGTCCTCCGCTAACCAGACGACCTCTTTGGCGAATCCCCCTCCCCCAATAACAATAAGATCTTTCATTTTTTGTCACTTCCCTCAAAGCGAGACATTGTAGCCTCACCATCTGCGCTGATGCCTTCTCTAATAAATACCTTTTTGACAGTTAAAGCCAAAATTTTCATATCAAGAAAAATAGACTGATTATCGACATACCAAACATCTAACTTAAACTTTTCTTCCCAACTGATCGCATTACGCCCATTAATTTGAGCCCAGCCAGTTACACCCGGTCGAATCTCATGACGCCTTGCTTGTTCTTTACTATAAAGTGGTAAGTACTGCATCAATAATGGGCGTGGACCGACTAAACTCATGTCACCTTTTAATACGTTCCACAACTCCGGAAGCTCATCTAAGCTAGAGCTTCTTAATTTGTTTCCAAATGGAGTCATACGCTCAGAATCCGGCAACGGATTACCTAGCTCGTCAAAAGCATCCTTCATAGTACGAAACTTAACCATTTCAAAGGCTTTGCCATGTAAACCGGGACGTGTTTGACGAAACAATACAGGTGTTCCTAAGTTCTTACGTATTTTCCATGCAACGAGAGCGATAATTGGTGAAAGTAAAATTAGACCACATAAAGAAGTAAATAAATCAAACAATCTTTTCATGTTTCACCTCTGGTTGAGCAGTCTCTACAACCCACTGGACCCATTTATCAGCTAACATCTGACGGTCAAACTGACTTTCAGCAAGTCGTCGAGCGGCTACTCCCATCCTAATAAGAGCCTCTCTATTATCTGCAGCCTGTTCTAGCGCATTAGCAAATGCCTCAGGGTCCTCTGGAGCAACAGCAAAGCCACAATGCAAGTCTTCAATCATACTTGCAAGCCAGCCTGGGTAATTGTTAATAACTGGTAGACTTGCGGATATGTAATCAAAGAATTTATTTGGCGATGTCCCGTAATAAAAAGCAGGAACATTTGCCAATATCTGCATCCCCACATCAGCACTGGCCATTAACCCCGCTAACTTTTTTTTGTTGACAGGAGGATGAAAGATGACATTTTTGAGTTGTAACTCTTGTGCTTTCGCCTCCAATTGAGATTTTAACTTACCTTGTCCTACCAAAACTAGCTTAATATCGTCTCGACCACGGCTTTGTAACTCTATTGCCGCGCTCAGGACAGCATCCAGGCCGTTAGCCATACCATGAGTACCGGTAAAAATAGCCATTAAATCTTCTTCAGCCACCCCGTCGGGTCTCCAGGGCTCGCTTGGCTGAGTAAAGATAGACAGATCACAACCATTGGGTACCATTGTAATCTTGTCTTCAGACACGCCGCGCTTTTTAATTCCCTCAACAATGCCAGGAGAAAGACCAATACAGCGATGTGCACTCCTGTAAGATGACCACTCTAATAAAGACATCAACCACAAAATTATAGGGTTTTTAATTACTCCCATTTCTTTTGGTAACTCGGGCCACAAGTCTCTAACTTCGAATACAAAAGGCTTCCCTCGTAACCAACGCGCAAAAATACCCGGAATACCTGCTGTTAATGGCGTTGTTGTTGAAAACAATACATCGTATTTTTCCGTAAAAGCTAAACCGATACTTTTAAATGCAAACTTAACAAAGGTTATGCTTCTTTTAAGAAAACCATCTGAGTTAGAGTAAGCCAAATCAAACTCAATAATACGAATGCCATCGACAATACCCTCGCGCTTGCCAGCGACAAACTCTGATTCTAGCCCGGTATTACCTCCACTATAAGTGCCGCAAACCATTGTGACATTATGCCCATGATGAATAAGACGCCTTGCCATCTCATATGAACGGATTCCAGCAGTTCCTTTTGGCGTTGAAAAGTGCTGGTGAAAATAAAGGATTGTATTATTTTTTTTCACAAATCAAAAACCTTTAATTGAGAGTCCCAAATAAATTTATTCTTTGCAGATGAAGCAACATGAATGCTAGATTTGGAAAACTCGCTGAAAGCCTCGATAATTGTCTCTACAGACGAGCCACAGTTAGCTAATACGATTCCACAATTTAATTCGTTTACTATCCGAGCCATCGGAGGATTGCTACCAACAATTACCGGAGTGCCTCTAGATATAGCTTGATATAATCTATTAGGCTCACAAAGAAGAGAGTTAGGTTCTTTATTGTTATAAAAAATAACACTTGCTTTGGCTTCATCAATATAATCAACAAGTCTAACTTGAGGTACCATTCCCACAAAAAAAATCAAGTCATCAAAATTATTATATTTACTTCTAAGATTCGAAATATAGTCATTATCATAACCACCAACAACTATACATTTCATTTTAATAGAAGTACAAATAGCTTCAACCAGATATGAAAAATTCCTAACCTCATAAGCTCCACTTTGTAACAGAAAATATCCCTCACCGTTTAACCAACTCAGAACATCTTTAGGTAAAGGAAGTGCCTTTTCTGATATAAAAGATTCATCAACAAAGTTACGAACTATTTTATAGGAGTAATCTTGCTCTAGAATACCATTTAAGTAAAGAGCTCTTTCTTCATTTGCATGTATTCTCACGTCGACCACACCCATTGAAAACTTATAGAGCCTTCTCATTAAGCCAAAACGTAAAAAAATACTGAGGAGGAAGCTCGTGTTGATCCCAAACTATTTTATCTACACGGCCAATTTTTTTTAAAAAGTAAAAGTAGGGAATAAATACAAACATCAGAGGGTCGTGCAACCAAACAACATCATAGCGTTTAAATGTAGAAAAAACGAACCTACAAAAAAAACTCCAATAATTTCAATATTAAAAACTGATTACCACGAAATAACTCCCTAGTAATTAAGTAATACTTTTTAAACTTAACTGAGTCATTAAAAATAACCCCAGAAGAATACTTGTTTTTATCTTCTAAGACATGAATACTTATATCATAACCTATATTAGATAGAGTTACAGATTCTTTTCTAACTCTATCATCATATGCCAGACCATTACATTTCAATAGCATTAACAAATTCAAACTTACACCCCACAATCAATCAAAAACCATATTGATAAAAAAAACACTTATTGTCTAAAACTATATCGAGCAATGGCAAGCTTGATGAGTCTATAACTTTTAAAGTATTATCAGACCATTTTATTTCTCGTTGAATAAAAACACCCTTAATTTCAATACAAGCCTTCACAAAATTATTGCCAATAAACATATTTGCAAATAGCTCATTCCCATCGATATAATCAACTAGTATTCCGCACTTATCTTTAGGACCATTATGACTAATATAGCTTTTGTTTAAAGCATTAAATTTAGGGAAAGATGAATATTCATAAGTTCCATTATCATCAATATCAAAATCTTGTGATAGGATAGAAAAATTAAACAAATCATTGTGAGAATGACAACCATTTAAATTTGAATATTTAAGGTACGCTTTTTGTTCAGCGAATTCAATAACAACAACTCCAAAGCAAGGATAATTCCTAACCTTAACATTTTCTTGCGACCCTATTTCTATAGTGCAATGCAAAAAATATAACCGCCCAACATGACATCCATAAGTTTCTTCATAAGATTCTTTATTAAGCAATGCGTTTTCAGCGCATTCTATTCTATTCATAGAAAAAAAAAACTGGGAAAATTGATTTAAATAATTTTTTATAGCTGCACTCTACTAAACCATTTGAACTGTCTGAGCCTAATATCAATGAGATTAACGTATCTAGTTCAGGTAAAACTCTTCTATCTTCAGTATTTGGTTTCTTATGACATAGTCCTAGAGAAAAAAATCACCCCTGAATCATTATCTCCGATCGCAGGAAGTCTTCCTCTAAATTGAACATTTATATAAAAAATCAATCATCTTAGATATGAGAAGCTTTGTTTGGGGTAACACGGATTCATTAATATTAAAATGAGATTGAATTTCGGTTATTAATATATATGTATATAAAAAAAACACTCCAAAGAAAGCCTATGATAGTAAAAAGAGCCTTCGAAAGACGAGCCGTCTTCATTAATTTGTTTTTGCACTTCAGAATTAAAACTTTCTATTAACTCTACAGCCTTCGACTTATATTTTTTCACGGCCATTAACAACGCTCAAAAAAGAAGCAATACCGAGTAAATTGCATAGATAATGGTTGTTGGTTCTTCCTCTATAATTTTCTAAATTATTAATTATATGAAAGTATCCTGTAGATATATTTGTTTTGATTTCAGCCTCAATATCTTTACAATCATGATCGATTCCTTTTATTATTCTTCCGGACAAAACACAATTAAACATCCGAATCCCAACATCCATTGAGTAAAACCAATTAACCCCTGAGAATGGGGGATTACTTTCATTATAGCTCTTAAGATAAGTTAAGATTGAATGAAATGTTTCTTCGCTTTCGATGTTGGCAAAATCTAGTGCAAGTGTTGGTAGAAAATTAAATCGGCTTTTTTCCCAAACTCGCTTTACATCAATACCAAGTTTAGGCGGAATCTTATAACTTTTATACCATCTTCCCTTCTCCCATCTAAACTTTGAGTGTTCATCGTAATGCCAGTCTATAGGACTATCCAAATCGATATTCTGATTAGATAGAATAAACAATGCTCCTCTACGATAACAACGAGCCTTTTCGTTTACACCAATAATTCTAGGAATAGGAGGAAGCGTTCTAAAAAAAAACAACATCTAGTTCATACTTAGAGATTTGTATATCAAAATTACAAGGGAAATATTTCCACTGAATATATAGTATTAACCTGTGAGTTTCTAGCACCAATCTTTTGTAAATAGAACTGAACAAATTAATCATTTTTTAATTTTGAACCGTAACATTAAAACAACAATAAGAAGAGAACCAACAATACCAAAATTGAACAATGTTATATAGTTAAACGTTTGGAACAAACTTCCATTTCCTATCTCAACAATAAATACAGTTAAATATGCAGATAATCCACAACTAAATGTACACCCCTTATCTATTTGTGCTTCTAAAAATTTAAATATTATAGAAATAGTCGTTCCAAGAAATAGCGTAATAATGATTGCGCCTATGTAATCGAAATTAATCAACAAATTACCAAAAAGTTTGTTGGCGCACTACCTTTCATTCCAGCTTCTAAATTATCAGATTTAGCTATATATTCATCAAATATAACTCTAGTTTCCATAAACCTTTCATATGGGAATAAATTACCATAATTTGGAGTAGCCGCTCCTAAAAACAACTCATTTCCATCTATATAAAATTGAGCATATGCGGACAAGACGTCAACATTAACAATAAAAATTCGCCTAAAGACATTAATAGGTGTTGTTATCAATCTTTCCCAAACAAAACCCTTATAAAAAAATAACCAAAAGAGATATAACAACAACTCCCAACAAAATTAAAGCTATAATCTTAGCAAGATTAAGCTTAATTTTTAAAACAAAAACTCTAACAAGAAATAAAATAAGGAAAAGTTGGACTATATAATATTTTTGAACAAGCAACAGTGATGGAACTAGTGTCATTAATACAGACAATATCAATATATTTTTATCTTCTGGCTTTTTAAATTTCAAATATTTTGCATAATATATTGCACAAATTAAAGGCCCTAAATATCTAAATGAAAAAGTAGCTAAAAACTGACCCTCACCATAACCGTTGCTAATGGATGTTCGAATTAAATATGCACTTACGATATCCCCAGAGAGAGCATACTGCAAAGCTTTAAAAGCGCCCGTTTCATATATATATTTAAATATCATAAAAAACATAAAAGATATAATAAGAATAGAAGCTCTATTGTTGATGCTTATTTCAACTGTAGGATTAGAATTAAATTTGACTCTATTAAAACCAAAAAAAAGGAATAGAAAAAGCTATATAGGTAATTGAAACCCATAACATAGCTAGGTGTTTCGACTCGATTGAGGTTTTAATTTCTGATAACCAAACTAAACTTAAAGCCCCTGAAATGTATGTAAGCAATACGCTAAAACAAAAAACATAATAGGGCTTGTATATGTTTTATACTTTAGGCTTACAGAAACCCAAAAAAATAAAAATGAAAAAAAATACAATTAGCTCATACATATTTTGATTTTCTATAAATAGAATAGTTCAATATCAAATATCCAACCAAGTATACCATGCTCAGACTTAATGCACTCCCTACATTATTTATTGCTATGAGCCACATAATTAAAATCATAACAATAAGAGAACTAAATGCAGCTTTACAAAGAAATAAATAACATCCTCTTTTCTGTAATACTTCCGAATAAGGACTAAAATAGATTGAGACAATACTTGATAGTAATAGAACGCCTAATACGTCTTGAGATGCTTTTAAGTCTTTTGAACAATTACCCCAAAAACAGGGAACAATAAATAAACAACGCAACAAATAATCGCAGCAACAATAGATATTTTGGCTGTTACTTTGCTTATAGAATGAGCAATGTTATCATCATGTGCCAACTCAGCAATAAAAACTTTTTTCATAGAAGCTACCAATATCATTACTACTGAATATATGTAAAAGCTATAGAAAAGTATCCCTGTTCCTCTAATCCAACTTCAAACCTTAAAAACCATATAGATATTTGGGACATTAGTGGTATTATAATAAAATAAATAAACAAAAATTTATTATTTACATAAACATTTTTTATAACATTTATTAATCCCACCTCCCTTTCTCGGCTAAGTTTAGATTTTGGAAAAATCATGTGTGACAACAAGATTGAAAGTATCATTAGAATAAAAACTATCGATACACTTACCTCATCAAATAAAAAAACTAAGCAACCAAGCAAGCATATGAAATATATGGAAGACTTTGTTATATTAAACTTATTATAGCTAGAGTAGTTTCTTTTCCTTTGAAGTATAGTTTTTTTAGTTCGAATGATACTAGAAATATAATTAAAAATACTGATATTAAAAACAACTCATTGGCATCAAAAAAACAAAATAAAGGCAATAATAGCTACTACAAAAAGACCAAAAAGCATCTTTTAACGTAACAAACAATTCATCTTCATTGAAAATCACATAGCGATTTGCAATATTAGATATAAACCCTGAGACAACAGCAGAAAGACCTATAAAAAAGCTATAGTCTGCGAACTCCAATACAGATAAGTGTTTTATTAAAAGTAGTGTACAAAGGCTGACGAGCGCTTGAGAAATAATAGAAGACGTTAGTACCGAAATAACTTTATTATACATATTTAATAATCGGAAGTTAGAAGCGTAGATAAATACGCTTCTAGTCATTTTACATAAAAGACAACTAACCCCAAATCCCTTTGGTGTCAATCACAATCCCATCCGTAATAGGATTTTCTCTGAACAACTTGTGGTCAACTAATAAAACTTGGATATCAGCTATTTTTGAAGCCACGCTAAAATCTGTCAGTTCTATGTGTTGCAGCTTGCTTGGAATTAATTCGATATTAGGTTCTACTGCCAGCACTTTACCAACATGTATTTCTGCAATTTTTTGTGTAATCGCCATTGCCGGACTTTCACGCAAATCATCAATATCAGGTTTAAAAGCCAAACCGTAACAAGCAATCGTAACATCTTTAGCTGTTTTAGTTGGATTAGCTTGTAAAAAGTCAGCAATAGCTAATTTGACTTTATCAATAACCCATGCTGGTTTTGCATCATTGACTTTACGAGCAGTGTGGATCAGTTGCGCTTCATTTGGAGTCTTAGACACAATAAACCATGGATCGACTGCAATACAGTGACCACCAACACCAGGGCCAGGCTGTAAAATATTAATGCGTGGATGACGATTAGCTAGCGAAATCAGCTCCCAAACATTAATGTCTAATTTATCACAAATTACTGACAACTCGTTTGCAAAGGCAATCTGAACATCCCTGCAGCTATTTTCTGTGAGCTTAGCCATTTCGGCAGTGCGAGCATTAGTAACGACACACTCACCTTGCACGAATACTTTATAAAGCTCAACTGATCGCTCAGAACAACGGGAAGACATTCCACCAATAACGCGATCATTTTCAACCAGTTCACGAACCACGTGACCAGGTAAAACACGCTCAGGGCAATGAGCCACGTTTACATCAGCTTCGTTGCCAGCGCTTTGTGGGAAAGTTAAATCAGGACGAGCGTTAGCTAACCACTCTGCGACTTGTTCCGTTGCACCAACTGGGGACGTTGACTCCAAAATCACTAAATCGCCTTTTTTCAAAACTGGTGCGATTCCATTGCAAGCAGACTGAATATAGCTCAAGTCTGGCTTTGGGATCTGCCCCTCTTCACAAGGTAAAAATGGGGTAGGAACAGCAATAAGGAATGCATCGGCAGGTTCAGCAGTCGTTACAGCCTTTAAATAGCCTTCTTTAACAGCTGTATGTACAATCATATCCAAGTCAGGCTCTACAATATGAATTTTACCACGATTGATTGTATCCACAGCATGTTGGTTAACATCGACACCAATTACCTTCTTTTTTCGAGAAGCAAACATTGCTGCTGTAGGAAGACCGATATAACCAAGTCCAATGACAGATATTGTTTCAAATGACATTTTTTTTCCTAATTACTTATTTAACTAATTCTTCCAAAATTCTTTCACACGCTTTACCGTCACCATAGGGGTTATGCGCATAGCTCATCTTTTTGTATGCATCTGCATCACACAAAAGCTCGTCTAGATTAGACACTATTTGATTAATATCAGTACCAACCAACTTAACTGTCCCCGCCTCAACAGCTTCAGGACGCTCTGTAGTATCCCGCATAACTAACACTGGCTTTCCCAATGAGGGCGCTTCTTCCTGAATGCCGCCAGAATCAGTAAGAATGATATGAGCCCTGTCCATGAGATATATGAAAGGAAGATATTGTTGTGGCTCGATTAATAAAATGTTATTGACCTCACCTAAAATGCGATTTACAGGTTCTCTTACATTGGGGTTCAAATGCATAGGATATAGGATTTGTACTTCAGGATGCATTATAGCAATAGTCGCTAGCGCTTCACAGATACGCTCAAATCCACCACCAAAACTTTCCCTACGATGACCGGTGACCAAGATAAGCTTTCTGTTTTCATCTAAGAAAGGGAACTGTTCAGCTATCGTACTTTTGAGATCTGTATCTGAATCAATTTTTTCTTTCACCATCAATAACGCATCAATGACTGTATTACCCGTCACAGTAATAGTGCTTGGCTCAAAGTTCTCTTTGAGAAGATTCTGCTTTGAGGTTTCTGTCGGCGCAAAATGGTACTTAGTCAATACTCCCGTCAAGCGGCGGTTTGCTTCCTCTGGCCAGGGAGAATAAATATTACCTGTACGAAGACCAGCCTCTACATGCCCAACAGCAATTTGTTCATAGTAAGCGGCAAGACTCGCAGCGAAAGTCGTCGCTGTATCACCATGCACAAGCACAACGTCTGGCTTAAATTCTTGAAGGGCAGGTTTTAACTTTTGCATAATACCCGCAGTGACATCATTAAGTGTTTGACCGGCTCTCATCAAATCAAGATCGTAATCCGGTGTTATGTCAAATAATTCGAGTACTTGATCGAGCATTTCCCTGTGTTGGGCTGTAACACAACACTTTGCTTCAAAACGGTCATCGGATGCTAAGGCATGAACTAGAGGGGCCATCTTGATTGCTTCTGGCCGGGTACCAAAAACGGTAAGCACTTTCTTTTTTATCATTACATCGGACCTTTTTTATTGCGTTCTACCAAGAGTTAAGTCGCTACGTTACAACTTTTAAGTGTCAGCCCTTCAAACCCTGCTGAGACACATTTTATCCATTTTGAGATAATCGAATTTTCATTATCCTTTGAAGAACCTAAGTTTTACCGTTTCCGGAAACGGTCCCAATAGGCCCTCATTTCATTACTTTAACTTTCCTTTCTAACAAAATGACTTAGAAGAACCATCATCACAGCCAACATACCGCCTAAAATGGTACCTATCACACAAATTAACGCTCGCTTTGGCTTGGCCTTTTCTTCGGGGACAAGTGCTGGGTCAATTGTTTTAAAGACATATTCATCCCGCACCTCGGCGAACATTATAGTTTTGGCCTGTTCCTCTACCAGTTTGTAAAGAATTGTACGGATATCTGCAACATTAGTGAGTTCAATCTGTTTATTTAGAAATTCAGTACTACGGGTTGCTTCGGCTACATCCCGTTCTTTCATGGTTAGGTTAATATCTGCAACTAGCCAATCTACCCATTGTTTGGCAATAAAAGGTGATTGATGTTCTATCGAAAGTTTCACCATGCCGCTTTCTTTTTCTTCATTGACGACTAGTATTTTAGAAAATGCTTTATGTGCTTCCTGTAAGGAAGGTTTTGGCTGAAATGGGGGCTTAACTTCACGAACCCAAGTCTTACTTTGTTGGTTATACATTTCAGGATCAAATGACAAACTGTTATCAGCCATGTGCCACTTATCAACCGCCATCAGCTCGGGCAGTATTTGATGCTTATCAATAAAGTCGCCGATAAACTGCCTTGACTTGAGTACTTCAATAGCCAATTGCGTCTTGTCTGTGCCACCTTTGCCACCTAAATTGATCCCAGCCATACTGGCAAGGCCACCAAACTGGGAAGCAAGCCCGGCTAGTCCGCCAGCCCCCTGCTCTTCTGATGCGGGTGCCAGTAATGCTTCTGACTTATAAATATTCGGCATCATCAGCGCAATAACAGCAGACGCGACAGCAAACACCAGAGTGACACCGGTAATTAACCATTTTCCTTGCCAAATGACAGCAAAGAGTTCACGGAGATCGATTTCATCATCTCTCATCGTATTCGCAGAAAACTGCGCATCCGGATGTTGTTGAGGAGTAATTTGTGAATTCATATTTTTATCTAATGATACTTTTATAGGATGTGCCCTAAAGTGAATAAATAGATGCTTTAGGGCACAGTTTTATATTTGAAATTACAACCCAGAAATGGTTGCCACCGCCACTGCAGTGTTGTAAATGATCTGAGTCACTTGGCTCCAGAGTGTCAGGTTATCCTTATACTCTGTATCCAGTGGGACGATAATGGTATCACCAGGCTGCAGATTATCTTCGCTGCTAAACCACATAGAACGTTTAGGCATCAACACAGAGCCATCGGCCTTAATGACATAGGTTCTGTCTTCATCTGCGCGCTTACGAGCACCGCCGGACATCTCCAGATATTGGTCGATAGTCAGACCTTCTTTATATCTATGAGTCGACGCGTGCTGAACCTCACCCATAACAGCAATGGTCTGTTTGGTAGAGGGTATATACAAAATGTCCTGGTCTTCGAGTTGCAAGTCAGCTTGGGTAATACCAACCGAGATAGCAGGTAAGTCAACAACCAGTCGGCCCACAGCCTTAATGCCTTCAAGATCTTTGAGCATCAACTGAGCATCGGCATAGTTGACCACATTGCCGTCCTTGGATACGCCGCGGGTAGCAATATCCCGACGAAGTTGATCTGCCAGTTTTTTGATTTCCATCTGCTCTTGCTTGCGAACAGATTCACGCACAAACACGGCCGATGGCAAGTAAGCATATTCGGTGAAGCCACCGGCTCGTTGGATAACATCCTGCAATGTTTCGCCACGGCGAATGTTATAAACCCCGGGGAATTTAACTTCACCGCGGATTTCAACTGTTTGATGTTCTTGCCAATCGGGGGTTGTCATCACGGTCAGTATGTCTCGCCCTTCGAGTGAGATATCTGCCGTCTTGTTTCCTTGAATAGCCGATGCCAAATCCACTGTCTTATGCACAATGGAAGAACCCGCAACGTCGGTAATAGTACGAGTAAGCTCAGCCCGCTCTGTATATGCTCCTTCTTTAAGGCCCCCCGCCGCTTCAATCAGAGAACTCACTGAGGCGTTAACACTCAACGGATACATGCCTTCGTGGCGTACCTTGCCAGTAACGGCGACTATCTTGACGCTGCTACCTGCACGAGCCTGGGCGTTAAGTTTACTGATAACCGGATACAGGAGTTCACTGCGGTTCATCATGTAACTGAACTTGATCAAGTCTCGATCATCAAACAGGTTGCTGAGCATCTTGCTCACTTCAGCGGTAACAGCTTCCTGCTCCATTTTCTGAGCTTCGTCCAGTTCATCTTCGCCTTCAGTACCATCGTTGACGACCACCCCGGCAAGCTCAGTACGCTTGTTGAGTCGTTTATTTTGCAAGTCATTAAAACCTGCTTTAAACAGGTCTGAACCCAACAAGGAGTCACCAGTAAGTGAAGTCACTTTAGCAACTCGGTCTTTAACCAGTTTGTTTAGCTCATATCGATTAATACTATCGTCGCTGAAATTGAAAACGATAAGCTTATCTCTCGGACGTAACTCCAGATTTTCATTGGTATCTTGCTGCAGAATGGCCTTCCCAGGCGCAAACTGGTATACATCAATATTGCCGTAATCATCAACTTCACGAAGCAGGATGGCATAATCCAAATCTGCAGAAATCTGTAAATCGGACCAAATTGATTTAAGAATGTCATTAACCTTCAGGCCTTGATGCCATTGATACTTTCCAGGCCTTACAACGGCACCGACAAGCGTTATTGCATTGTCGTATTGACCCGAAGTACCTTTAACTCGGACCACATCCCCCGCCTTGGCCAAGGTTTTCTGGCCCTTGGCTGAGGTGAGATCGATTGTTAAAAGCGACTTCAACCCTTGGTCATTATATCGTTCAACCGTACTGCTTTTGGGGTAAGATCCCGGCTTCACACCTGCAGCCATGGTGATAACATCGGCAAAGGTCTCTCCGCCTTTCAGTTCATAAATGGCTGGACGTCGGACCTCGCCGGCCACACTAACCAAGCCGCCAACGGGAGGAATAAAGACTACGTCACCGGACTGCAATCTAAGATCACCGGAAGCATCGCCTCGCATTAGTAAGTCATACAAGTCCAAAGTACCAATTAATTTTCCGTTACGCTTAAGTTGCACTTTACGCAATGAACCAATTTCGTTGACACCGCCGGAGACAAACAGCGCCTGTGTCATGGTCGATAAGCTGGATACAGTATAAGAGCCCGGTTTATAGGCATCCCCAGCGACAAAAATGCGAATCGAGCGCAGTTCTCCCATAGTGATATTGGATTCAATCCCTATCATTTGGTGCTTGATGCGCTTTTGCAGCGTGTCTTTGGTTTCAGCAAAACTCAACCCCGCCACACTGATTGGGCCAAGCTCAGGAAATTGCACAGTACCGTCACGGTTGACAGTAAGAGTAAACTCCCTATTGTCCTTACCGAAGAGTTGTATATTCAGAGTGTCTCCAGGCCCCATCAAGTATTCACTTGGAACAGGGACATCTGACACAGGTGCAAAAGTGCTCGGTTCCCCTTCAAACAAGGAATAGCCGAATCGTTTAAGCTCCGCCTTGTCTGCTGCGGCCGTAAAATCTAGCTGATGCTTATCTTGGTTTCGGCGCTGACTTCGTTCAAGTCCCTGACCATTTTGATATTGCCAACTGTCCTGTTCTGCACCAGGGAAACTCTGTTGTCCTCGCGGATATACCAACTGTGGATTTTCTAGCTTCTGATCACTAGCACTTCCGCTACCGCTCAACATGGCAGGATCTATACCATATTGTTTTGCTAACCTTTCCTGCTCAGCACGAGGCAAGTTTTTAAATTGTTCTATCATTTGAGGAGATGGCGTAATCGCTTGGACTTGCGAGCCAAGCAAAGCCAATACCCCGAGACCCGCTATGATGAGTTTTTTGGTTTTCTGTAACACCAGTTGTCTCCGTTATGGTGAGTAACACTAAAAATCAAATGGCCAGCAAGTAACACTGGCCCCGTGCGAACCGACAACCGGTTCAGGGGCCAGTGTCTTCTAATCCAACTCTCTTACCTTAAGTGGTCAACTCGAATTTTGCTTAAATTACTAAACAGTTATGAGTTAGTCACCGTCCCCACCGACTTACAACAAGACGGCGAAATCATTCGTATTCTTGTGCTCCAGACACGCTACCGCCCATGGATTGCGGCCTCCAAAATGCCCTTTGCCATGCAAAAATCTAAATTTTTTAGTTACATAGAGCTCGAACACTCTATGCCACCATTACAACTATCTATGCCTATCAAACGGGGGATTATACCCCACTCATAGGTAAACCTCAGGTTAAAAACCCTTTACCCTTATGTATTCATAACAATTGCTCAGCCAGATGATGAAAATCACCTCTCAACAAGCAAGGATTCTTTCTAACCAATTGATATTTAAGAATAGATAATTGCAACAGATAACTGAATAAATCCTGAATTATTACCATAATGGCAAATATCCTACACATGCCATGGGCTTTTACGCACATACGGCCCTGATGGCGCTTTGCTCAACGGTGATGCACTTATATTGTCCTAGAAAAGTGAATAATACCTTGCAGCGAGTATCACCACACGTCTCTGCGAAAATTCCGTCAAAATCAGCAAAAGGTCCTTCGGTGAACTGTATTTTATCACCAGCTTGCAGGGGCTTTTCTGTGATCAAAGGCGTTGTTAACTCACGTTGTTTGAGCTGAATGATCAGGCGTTCATCTATCGGCAGCAGCTTTTCTCGGCAGTTAACCAAATCAGCCACGCCTCGAGTGGACTTCAGTTGCCGCACACTCGTCTGCTCAGGGTCAAACTTGATGAATAAATAATTGGGGAACAAAGGTTGCTTACGGACGACAGTCTTGTTTTTCTCTTTCTTTTCGCTTCGCACCATAGGCAAATAGGTCTCCAATTGTTGGAGGGTCAAGTTCTGTTGTGCCCTCACTTCATTGCGAGGTTTACAGTATAAAAGGTACCAGGCCTTCATGGTGTTCTCACTACTTGGTTTCTGTCGGGTGACTTCCTATCACGGTCGGCAATCATATCAGACATAAGTTTACGATTAAAAGCGAATTTCAGAGGTCGTACTCACCCCACCAAAGTCTAATTGATATTGATAATCACCCCCCAATAAAACCTTGTTACGCCATTGCCTCAAGTAGCTCACAAAGCCCCCACAATTTGGCATGCAAATTGACTTTAGTAATGGATCAAGGGTATATAAGGTGGGCTTTGTTGATTTTGATAAGCAGATTACAGAACACAAAACCAAAGCCTCAGTCACAGCACATTAAAAAATATGCCATAGCACTTTACCCATTGTGTGATGTTAACGGCAAAACAGCTGGGATAAAAAAACAGTCACTTTCCGTGTTGACCCTTGTCACACGACCAACTAACAAATTTAAGGTGGAAGATTTCATGAGCTTAGCAAAACCCAAAGGGACAGTGCTCGGGCACCCCAAGGGATTGTTCCTGCTGTTTACAACAGAGCTTTGGGAACGATTCAGTTACTACGCGATGCGAGCCATTCTGGTACTGTATCTTGTTGATCAGGTTAACTCTCAAGGCGGAGGCCTGGGCTGGACTCAGGCAGATGCCCTTTCTCTTTACGGTACCTTCACTGCTTTAGTTTACCTCACCCCCCTCATTGGTGGCTGGCTTGCGGATAACTACCTTGGCCAACGGAAAGCAATTTACATTGGCGGTGCGCTGATGGCGATAGGTCAGTTTACCTTGGCCACGCCCCACAGCATGACTCCAGGTCTTGAAACCATGGTGTTTTATATAGGCCTGGGAACCCTTATCATAGGTAACGGTCTGTTTAAGCCCAACATATCAACCATGGTGGGTGATCTGTACGAAGAGGGAGATCATCGCCGCGATGGCGCCTTCACCATTTTCTACATGGGGATCAACTTGGGCGCAGCCCTCTCCGGTTTTGTAGTAGCTTGGGCCTATACCAGCTTTGGTCATACTGAAGTAATAGATGGTATGGAGGTTACCATCAATAACTGGCAAGCAGGTTTTATGTGTGCCGGTATCGGTATGGTATTGTCACTGATCATCCAATTCCTCTTCGCCCAAAAGCTGTTGGGCAACATAGGTACTGTGCCTTCAGCCAAACTTGAACGCGAAAAAGATTTGGCCCGCGGACAAGTGCGAAAAGAACCACTGACCAAAGTGGAACGCGATCGCATTAAGGTGATCATGGTAATGGGTCTATTTACCATTATCTTCTGGGCAGGGTTTGAGCAGGCCGGCGGTCTGATGAACCTGTTTACCAATGAGTTCACTGACCGTTTTATCGGCACTTGGGAAGTACCCACCACCTATTTCCAGTCACTTAATGCCATCTTCATCGTTGTCTTTGCTCCGGTTGTGGCATCTATCTGGATCCGCTTAGGGGATAAAGAACCCAACTCACCGGTAAAATTTGCACTTGGCCTGTTTCTGCTGGCAATCGGCTTCCTGTTTATGATTGGCGCCGTAATGGAAATGGGTGGCGATGCCTCTGCCAAATCCAGCATGTGGTGGTTGGTGGGAGCCTACTTCTTCCACACCATGGGTGAGCTTTGTTTATCACCTATTGGTCTGTCTATGGTTACCAAATTAGCCCCCCTGCGTATCGTTTCATTGATGATGGGCGCCTGGTTCCTGTTTATCGCTATGGCCAACAAAATTGCCGGTATTGTCGGCTCCTTTATCGGTCACGGCGGCGAGAAAGAAGAACAATTGGCCAATGCCATGTCCATCTTCTCTGGCATTGCTATTACAGCAGCTATTTCCGGTGTCATTCTTTACTTTATGGCCGATAAACTGGTCGACTGGATGCACGGTGCAGAGAATAAAATACACGATCACTCCGAAGAAGAAGCGTTGGAGCAAGAAATCGCGGTAACTGGCGATCATGAAGCCATTAAGCGCTAATGACTATTCCGTTGTTTAACAGAAAGGCTGCATTATGCAGCCTTTCTTGTCAGCGTGTTCGAGTGTGCTTGCCGACTCTATTTCATTGAGTTTTTCTACACTACAACATACTGCCGATATCCTCGCCCCAAACAAATGCTTACAGTGACAATTGAACAAAGCCACCTTGAGGAACCTGAGGATTAAAGGTCAGCCCCAAAAACCTATCTTGTTGCAATAATTGCCTATGTTCCGGCTCATTGGTAATGATACAAAGACTCTCACCGGGCAATATACTACGGAAATGAGTTGCCGGACGCCCCCACTCCAACAATCCCAATTGCAATGAGTCAGCCAACGCCAGCGGTGTGATGCCATCCAGGTTGCGTATATAGCACCTCAATCCTCTACCCGCCTGAGCGATAGCCGCCCGGTAACTATCGAGCTCAATCGCGATATAGATCATGTCGCAATATAGGTCCAGCCCAGACTTGACCAAACGGTCATTCAAGTAACTGAGCATATTGAAAGGTTCCAACACTACGGAACTGATGCCGTTACGATTCAATTTCAGCTTCTGATTGACGAAACTGCGCATCAACACACTGGCAAAGGCGGCTCTATTGTCCTCTGGATGAAAATGTGCCATGTACATAATGAGATGATTAGTCCCTACCATGGCCGAATCAATAAAGTAAGGACTTACTTGCTCGTGTTTGAACAAGCTGTAATCCAATCTAGCCTTAGGGTATTCAATGCGGCTTGCTGGGAATAACTGCTGTTGCACACATTTGGCCGCTTCCGCATTTTGCTCCAATAAGGCCAAATTTTCATTGAACTCCATAAAAGAAAGCTCTTCCAAATCTTTATTGAGAGAGCACTGCTCATGTTCAGGAGTCAGCAAGCACTGATTAATGGCATGTTCGATACTGTAGAGATCCGACACGGGCTTAACCAAATAATCGCAAGCTCCAATTCTCAGAGCTTCAACGACATCGGCCATGACCTGGTTTCCAGAAATTACAATGGAGGGAATAGCTGGATTAATGCGCGACATAGCCTTGAGCATCTCTAACCCCCCCATTCTGGGCATTGAGAGATCAGCTACCACCACATCATATTTATGATTTTTAAAACTTTGTAGTCCTTGCTCGCCATCCTCGGCTTCAACAACATTGGCGCCACGCCCACTGAGAAAGGCGGCGACAATATTGCGAAAGACGGGGTCATCCTCAACCAGCAGTACATTGAGACTGTTTAGCGCCATGGTAATTCCCCGCAGGTATCAATCGCCGGTAACGAGTGACCTTATCAACCACCTGCGATAAGCAAACAGATGGCGGGTTACTCCAGTTCCTGCATATATTCATCAAGCAACTCGTCTTCGTCCTCATTCGAAGGCACATTGCCATCGTACACTTTATAATCCATGTGCTGTATGTAAGCATCTTTGACGAAAGTGTATGGATCGAGCGCGTTGTCTACTAATCTTTCTTGATCTATGGCAACAGAACGGGCATGAAGATTCTTAAGGCCCCACTTGATCACCGACTGCCACATAGTGAGCTCTGATAACGGAAAGTATAGACCATCCACCCAATCTGAAGCGAGTTCACGGGTAACATAGGGGCCAAAGAATGGCGCCATAAAATAGGGACCATTCGGCACGCCATAGTAGCCCAGCACTTCATTAAAATCGTCCTGTTTTCGAGGCATTCCCATCATGTCTGCCACATCAATCAAACCAAGCAGACCAACGGTTGAGTTGACAGTAAAGCGGCCTCCGGCATTCAACGCCCAGCCCCACTTGCCCTGTAAGCTGTTGTTGACCAAACTTTGAGGTTCTTCGAGGTTAAGCACAAAGTTGTTGAGACCTGACTTGACCGGCATGGGTATATAGTCATTGTAACCATGAGCGACGGGGCGATAGAGAAATCTATCCAGATACAAATAGTTGAAGTCCCACATGACACGGTTGAACCCTTCTATCGGATCCCTTGGGTCATTGTAACTGATGCGCACATCCTGTGTTTTGTTGCTTGCGCTACTCCCTGCAGCCACTGCCGAATGTGCACTCAGCGCAGCTGCAACCATCAGAATCCATTTAAACTTCATATTACTCTCTTTGTATAAGAACCGCGGTAATCCAACCGAAAAACTGTTAAAGCTTTGATTACCATGGGCCGATAACCAATTATACCTACAGCAACAGTCAACTTTCTGCCAATGTCGATTTGGACGGATAAGGATACTTCGCTGTAGAAATAGATCAAATTTAAATTTACGATTGCTTACTGATAAAACAACTCGAGGAGCGGGGTTTGCAACAATGGATCCAGTGAACGGTACAATTCCCTCTTCAAGGCCGGGTCCTTCGCCTCAAACAAACACATCTATCCCGCTGTTACCGGTAACCACTATGGAGGTTAGCAGCGAGATCAGGTTGCAAATTCAAAATGCACAATATCAACTGCAGTTTGTTGAGCAAGAAAGCGCCGCTCAAGCCAAGGCCCTTCTTTATCAAGCCAATACTACCCTACTGGAGCTGACTCGTCCCTTACCGGAAATCATCCAAGGTAAAAACACTCAACTGCTTTTGTTGGCAAACGAAGTACAGATAAAACTGCCGGACGCTTTGATGCAGTTAGCGGCAAAGAATGGCATCAGTCAAACAACATTGCAGCAATTGGCAACCAGACCGCAAGGCTACCCTTTGCCCATGGTGACCGTCTCGCAAGGCGAAATGCGCTTTGCCAATGGTACCAGCATCGCCTTCCCACCACAGTTACAACTCCCCGCCGGAGAATACGTAGCCAAGGTTGTCGGTAACAATCAGGAACTGCTGCTGCAATTAACGCCCATCAATGCCAGGCTGGAGGTAAGGCTGACCCCCTTATCAAACCCGCCAACAATTGACTCAGGTAAAACAAATGAGCAATTGATAACCAAACCAGAAGTTGCCCAAACCTACGCCAGGTTAATCAAGTTGCTGGAGCAGCAACCTCAATCCCAGGTGCAACAACTCCAGAATAAAGGGGAGCAAGCATCACAGAAAGAGTCTACCTTAGCCGCCAAATCTGGTTTGCCTCAGGCCACTGACAGTAAAGTGGCCGCGTCTGTATTACCGCAGTCAAAAAATACTCTTATGCCGGGAACAGATAAAGCCAGTGTTCCCCCGCCCCAATCCGTCTCTTCCCCCCTTACTGGTAAACCAACTGACGTAAGCACAGCTAATAAAGTTGCCGGCGAAACCAGCAAAATACCAGAGCTGAACTTCCTTCAGCGTGCCTTTAATAAGGCCGGCGCGATGCCAAGAGCCGAGGCCATGGCCCTTGAAGTCAAACACAACCTGGCCACTGAACTGCTCAAGCAATTGCCCTCGTTATCCCCGGTGCCCCTGAGTGAATTGACAGAGCCATCACAGCTTAGAGGTGAACTGCTAGGACTCTCTGGGCTACAGTTGACCAGTCAACAAACACAGTCACAGGCCCCAACTCAAGCAAGTGCGATTACCACTTTATTTCAGTTGCTACTTGGTGTCAGGGCGAGCAACCAGAACCTCAGCGTCCCTCAGCGTTTGAGGCAATACCTGGAGGGGCTGCAAAACCAGTCAGGCCTGCAAAATCACCAGTTAGCTTCACTGGAAAAAAACGGCACTTTAGACGCACTGCAACAGATGTCCCAGGCAGTCGCGCTTTATCAACAAGCCAATACTGATAATAACGGCCAATGCTGGTACTTCATGTTGCCTTACTATCTCAACCAGAGAAACGAGCAATTGGAGGGCAAATTTGAGCACAATGACCAGGATAAGGACGCCGACAAAGACAGAGCCTGGCAACTGCAACTCAAATTTAATCTGGGGATGGGGTCTTTGCTGATCAAGGCGAAGGTTAAAGATGATAAGGTCGATCTGCAATTTATTGGTAGCACCCAGGCGTTGATAAGCCGGGTCAGTAATTTCTTACCCCCCCTGTCGCAAAAACTGCTTCAGTTAGGACTCACTCCCAACGAACTGAAGGCACACGTTGCCCCTGTGCCTGCGACCCTATTGCCCGGCGATCACTATCTGGTGCAACTGAAAGCCTGAGGAAAAACTATGTCCATGGATTCAAACGACAAGCAAGCCAAACCTCGTCAGGCAGTGGCCCTGAGTTATGATGGAAAAACGGCGCCCAAGATAACAGCCAAGGGCCAAGATCTGTTGGCGGAAGAGATCATTGCGTTAGCACAAGAGGCCGGAATCCATATTCATCAAGACCCTTACCTGAGTGACTTTCTGCAAATGTTGGAACTGGGAGAAGAGATCCCCAAGGAACTCTACCAGCTGATCGCCGAACTGATCGCCTTTGTCTATATGTTGGATGGCAAATTCCCAGAGCAATGGAATAACCTACATCAAAGGATTGTCGATAAGGCTTAATCCAAAAGCGGATAATGTTGGCAAACGGCTAAGCTAGACGCCAAAAACGCTTTCAGACTGATTACATGGCAGAAATAGAAAGAGCGCATCTTAATGCGCTCTTTAGGAACTACGGCAAAAGTTCAGGCTCTGGCTGTCTTGCCGTGTAAACGGATAAGGAGTTCAGCTTCGGCCTTGGGCAATTCACACTCGCGAATAAGTTCTTCAACCCCTGCTCCCAGTTGTACCATTTTCATGGCCCGACTATAGAGCTTGGCTTGCGGATCCTGCTGCATCGACTCATCCAAGCGGGCATTTTGCTCAACCAGGCGTTTCTCCAGCTCCAACACCCGACGCCCGACCCCTATGGTTCCACTGCGGAGCTCCTGCAGTTCCCGCTTTAAAGCTTCCCTTTGCTTGTCGCTTTCCTTGACCAAAACGGTTAAGGCTTCAACCTTGCTTCTGAGCTTATTGTTTTGTTTTTGCAGGTACAGTACCAGCCCAAGACAGGCAACAACGTATACCAGCGCAGCGATCAAAAAGCCATCGCCCATCATGGGTTAAAACTCCTTTTCCCTGCAAACTTCAATCAGATTTGCGCCAACTCGGCCCATTCATCATCAGAAAGCAACTTATCCAAATCCACCAGGATCAACAGCTCGTCTCCACGGTTGCTGACACCCTGAATAAACTTGGCGCTTTCTTCGGTACCTACATTAGGCGCATTATCGATTTCAGAGCGACGCAGATAGACCACCTCTGCCACGCTATCGACCAAGATGCCTATTACCTGCTTTTCTGCTTCAATAATCACGATTCGGGTAGAATCGTCCACTTCAGCCGAAGGTAAACCAAATCGTGAACGGGTGTCGATCACTGTCACCACATTGCCGCGCAAGTTTATAATCCCCAGCACGTAGTGAGGGGCTCCGGGTACAGGGGCAATCTCGGTATAACGCAATACTTCCTGAACCTGCATCACATTGATGCCATAGGTTTCGTTATCCAGTCTGAAGGTCACCCATTGGAGAACGGCATCGTCCTTTCCCGCAGATACCGCTGCTACATTTCTTGAATCTGTCATATTTACCTCAGTCTATCGGATCCTGACAACCTAACCCGGCATTGAGCATTTCGATCAATGCCTGTACATGCAAAATGCCACACATTTGTTCTTTCACTACTCCAGCCAACCAGGGACGCTTGCCTTCGCTGCCTCGCCAGTTGACCTGCGACTTGTCAATCTTGACCGCATTGACCAAAGACTCACAAGCCAAACCCCAATTACTGTTCTCTAATACTACAAGATATTGATAATTTACGGATTGCGCCAGTTTATCGTCATATTTTTCCGGCATAACCCAGGCGCAGGTATCAACAATATTCAGTTGCGACTCTCGATACCCCTGCACCCCCATAAACCATCCCGGACGCCCAAATATATGATTGATACGCTCAATTCTGACTATACCGCCCAAGCTGATCAGAGGCACGGCCAGCGTCAGCCCTGCCACCTTAAAGAACAGCACCTGAAACTCATCTTCCAGTTGTTCTTTAAGTGGTTCTATCGGCGAAACCGGCGCGCCGACTTGCGTTTCGAGTTGAACCGTCTCCTGTAATTCTGGTTCGCTCTTTGCGACACCTGTCTCAATCTCAGCCTGCTCTACAACTGCCTCGCTGGATAACTCAAGCTTTGCGGCAGTGGCCAAGACGGTCTCGGTCTGAGTTCCGCTGGTCGGGGTTTCGGTTAGCGGCTCTCTAAACACAGGAGCCAGTAACTGCTCCAGTGCACTACGATCGAGCCTCGGCTTCTCGGGTTCAACCTGATAGCGTTTAGCTGTACTCTGCGGCTGAAAAAGAGGCGCTACCTTAGGTTCAGTATCAAGTACATTATCGACTGGCGCGGCAATGTTATCCTCCAGTAGCGGCTCAGCCTTTTGAACCGGCTCAATACTCACCACCACTTTCGCTTCCGGCTTCAGCCCAGGTTTAGCCTTGGGAGCTGGCTCGGTCAGCAGCAAACTGAAATAATCAAAAACAGTCTCATCAACCGATTTTGACATGGTCAAACTCCCCGGCCAGCAAATAATCGAGCAAACGCTCATAAGCCTTCACCCCCCGAGAATTAGGGGCATAATGGGATGCCGGCAGATGGGCTAAACTGGCATCACGAAACTTGGTGTCCACAGGGATAACATCCGGCCATAAGGTATCGCCATATACTTCGCCAAGATGTTGCAAGGCTGCCGGAGAAGCCTTGGTACGCCTATCGTACATTGTAGGCACTATGGAGTAACTGTAACGGGTCTTTTTCGAGCGGCCCATTAGCTCCATAGTCTTGATCATTCTATCCAAACCTTTGATCGCCAGAAATTCAGTTTGAACCGGGATCACTATGTGTTGACTGGCAGCCAAGGCGTTGACCATCAACACTCCCAATACAGGGGGACAATCAACCAAGGCGACATCATAGTCCTCCTCGACTGACTTAAGAATATTCCGCAAAACCAAGCCCATTCCCTCTTGGTGACCCAAGGCTCGGTCCAGTGTGGCTAAAGCCATTGTTGCCGCAATAAGATCAACACCTTCTACCGATGTTGGAACAGCATGCTGTTTAACCAAAGTGGGTTCAATGTTGTTGTGAGCCAGGAAAAGATCATACAAGGACCCGGGAACTTCTTCCGAATCGATCCCCAGATAATACCCCAGTGAAGCATGGGGGTCTGTGTCTATCATCAAAACCCGTTGACCGCGTTTGGCCAAAGCGCCCGCCAAACTGGCTACTGTCGTGGTTTTGCCCACCCCGCCTTTTTGGTTTGCAATGGTCCAGACTTTCACTTTCCGCCCCTTATTTTTGCCATATCGGCCAAGCTTATCTAATGAACCACTATTATTATCTTTCTTATGCTGAACGGCTACTCAGAACCCTCTTCTCGAGTCGTGACGCGGATCCCACCGTGAGGTAAACGTATCACTTTGACGCCATTTTCCAGCTCAGTTTCCGGCACCTGCTGTGGTATCTGTGTATCCGCAACATCGCCAGCCTTGATGACCTCACCTGACACCAAAGTCTGGGATGTTTGCGTATGAGGCGAAACCGCTGTCGTCACATCGATACCGGAGGCGACCTTAGGTTTTATCACGTCCAGTAAGGATGCCGTCTGTTGAGGATGACGACTCATCCAATCGGCAATAATCGCCGCTTGTTCATCCGGCACCATTAACAGAACCTGAGACGACTCGAGCTGGATCACTTGCTCACTCAGCTGGCGGTTCTTCTGCAGTAAGTCCCAGTACAGCGCCGTCACTAGGAGCAGAAGAATGAAAAACAAAAACAGCGCCAGCCGGTATCCCAGCAGACGCGTTTCTTTGTCAACCACGAGCAGATTCTCTCAGTATCGCCTCAGCCATATTATCCAATGAGATAGACTGGCTGGAGATACCTGCCGCCGTAACAGCCTGTGGCATACCATAGACCACACAGGAGGCTTCATCCTGAGCCCAGATGGTGGCACCAACGCCTTTGAGCATACGAGCCCCTTCTCTGCCATCGGCTCCCATTCCCGTCAGGATAACCGCCAACACATCACCACCGAAAGCCTTGGAAGCCGAAGCAAAAGTGATATCGACGCAGGGCTTGTAGTTCATGTCTTCATTGCCGGCGAGGATTTTAATTCGGCCTGTGGCGCCCGAACGCTCGAGCATCATCTGCATGCCACCTGGCGCCAAATAGGCACAACCGGGCCGGAGCATATCACCGTTGGCCGCCTCTTTAACCTCAATCTTACACAAGCCATTAAGCCTACTGGCAAAGGCCGGGGTAAAAGCTGCCGGCATATGTTGTACCAGCAGGATAGGATGCGGATAGTCGGCCGGGAACTGGGTCAAAATCCGTTGCAATGCCACGGGACCACCTGTGGATGTACCTATCAGTAACAACTTGTACTGCTTACCACTGGCTCTGGCTGGCACCGCACCGCTGGCGCGCCTCACCGGCTGGCGATTGGTTGCTGCGCTGTCAGCAGTAACAGTTTGCCGCGGCGAACTGCTTGGCGCAGCAGGTCGACTGGGAGCACTTGCCTGAGGTTGCGGCGTACTCGGACGAACTATAGGGCGGAATAAACGCCTGCGCCCCAAAGCTTTAACTCTTTGTTGCAGCAGACGAATAGCCTCATCCTTGTTGGTAGCTATATCCTCAAAACGCTTAGGCAGAAAATCCAGAGCCCCGGCATCCAAGGCATCCAAGGTTGCTCTCGCACCATCATGGGTCAAAGAGGAAAACATCAGGATAGGTGTCGGATGAGTGGCCATGATCTGCCGCACAGCCGTTATGCCATCCATGACCGGCATCTCGATATCCATGGTGATAACCTGAGGCTTGAGTTCGGCGGCTAATTTAACGGCTTCGGCACCGTTATTGGCCATCCCTATAACTTCAAGCTCAGGATCCTGATTGACTATCTCGCTGACACGTCGTCGAAAAAAGCTAGAGTCATCGACAACCAAAACTTTAATGGTCATTTAAATCCTTATACGGCACTTCAACGCTTGGACTTGGCGTAGTGCTTCAGCAATCCTGGTACATCGAGGATCAGCGCTATACCGCCGTCTGATGTAATAGTCGCCCCGGCCATTCCCGGAGTACCATGTAACATAGAGCCCAGCGGTTTAATCACCACCTCTTCCTGGCCTATCAGAGCATCCACCACAAAACCTATTTGCATGGTACCAAGCTGGACTATGACAACATGACCCAGTTTTTTATCCCCATGCTGGAAGCTCATGGCTTTACGGCTGAGCCAGCGCTCGAGATAGAATAGCGGTACGGCCTTATCGCGAACGATCACTGTCAATTGTCCATCGACGATATTGGTCTTGGTCAAATCCAGATGGAAAATCTCATTCACGCTGGAGAGCGGCAGTGCAAACACCTGTT
Organism: Shewanella carassii; assembly: GCF_019670705.1. NCBI lineage: Bacteria > Pseudomonadati > Pseudomonadota > Gammaproteobacteria > Alteromonadales > Shewanellaceae > Shewanella > Shewanella carassii. Next base: position 1,590,416 of record NZ_AP024618.1, on the reverse strand, counting down.
TAGCCACTTCCACCATAAGGGTCGGCATAATCGCCAAGGTTAAAGGTACTTTGATCTCCAGGCGGGTGCCTTTACCCTTGACCGAGTCGATATGCACTGAGCCGTTGAGCTGAGTAATACGGGTCTTGACCACATCCATCCCAACACCTCGGCCGGAAATATCGGAAATTTCCACCTTGGTTGAGAACCCTGGGGCAAAGATCAGGTTATAGGCCTCCTGATCGGACATTCGCGCAGCGCTGTCTTCATCCAACACTCCGCGATTGATGGCAATCTCTTTGAGTTTGGCAGCATCCATACCGGCGCCATCATCCTCAATTTTAAGCAGAATATGGTCCCCTTCCTGACTGGCTGCCAAGGTAATCACCCCGGTTCTTGGCTTGCCATTAGCCTCACGCACATCCGGCATTTCAATACCGTGATCCACTGAGTTACGCACCAAGTGCACCAGGGGATCGGCAAGGGCTTCGACCAGGTTCTTATCCAGATCTGTGTCTTCACCTATCATCCGCAGATCTATCTCTTTATTGAGACTGCGGGCCAAGTCGCGAACCACCCGAGGGAAACGACCGAATACTTTCTTAATCGGCTGCATTCGGGTCTTCATCACGGCGCCCTGCAGATCGGAAGTCACCAGATCCAGGTTGGCCAGCGCCTTGGACATCTCTTCATCTTCGCGGGAGATACCGAGGCTGACCAAACGGTTACGCACCAATACCAACTCACCGACCATATTCATGATCTCATCCAGGCGAGCCGTATCTACCCGAACCGTGGTTTCCCCTTGCGGTACACTGGTCGCAGCCTTGGCCGGAGCCGAGTCTTTGGCAACAGCCGGAGCCTTGGCCTGAGGTTTGGCAGTCGCTTTAGGTGCCTCAACTTTGGCCACTGAGGGAGCCGTCTTTGCTGCAGGCGCTTTAGGTGCGGCTACTTGAGATGCAGAGGGTTGAGATACAGCCGGCGCTTTGGCACTGGCGTTACTCGCTGCAGGCTCTGAACCACTGGTGTTAGCACCTGGACCGGCACCTTTGCCATGCAATTCATCGAGCAGCTTTTCAAACTCATCATCGGAAATTTCATCGGCATCGACGCTGGCTGATGGAGCTTGCTCAACCACCGCAGAGTTTGCCGCAGGTGCAGCAGCAAATTGCCCCTTGCCGTGTAACTCATCGAGTAGCTTTTCAAATTCATCATCAGTGATATCGTCCGAAGCAGAACTTGCAGATACACTGTCGCTGGTTGAAGGCGCACCAACATTGGCCGCCGAAGAATGACTCGCAGAAGGCCCCTTGCCTGAACCGTGTAGCGCATCCAACAAGGCTTCAAACTCAGCCTCATCAATGTCATCTATACTGCCTTCAGTACCTTGAACCAATGCTTTGGACTCATCCTCGGAGATTGTTTCATTTGGCGCGTCAAACAACTCCACCCCGGCACTGTCCAACATACCATCGAACAGTTCATCAACGTTTTCATCGTTGGTTTCATCAACCGCGGGAGTTTCTTCCTGAGCCAACTCAGACGGCAGAGGCGCCCCAGAGCTAAGCAATTTCAGTTTTTCCAACAACAGTTCATCTGCCGGTTCTTGCTCCTGACCGGACTGAGTTTGGCCGAACATAGTATTTATGCTGTCAAGCGCCTGCAAAATGATGTCCATCAATTCGGAGCTGACACTACGCTTGCCGGTACGCAACAAGTCAAAGGTGTTTTCTGCTTCGTGGCATACATCCACCATGGGAGCCAAGCCCAGGAATCCTGCACCACCCTTGACCGTGTGAAATCCCCTGAAGATGGCGTTGAGCAAATCAGTGTCTTCCGGATTATTCTCCAACGACACCAACTGCTCCTGCAACAGCTCTAGGATCTCGCCTGCTTCAATCAAAAAATCCTGGAGTATCTCTTCATCAACATCAAAGGCCATTAAATTGACTCCTATTAGAAACCCAGACTAGAAAGCAGATCATCTACTTCATCCTGACCGTTCACCACATCTTCGCGTTGCTCGGCGTTCAGTATGGGCCCTTCAGCCTCGATGCTTTTCTCATCAGCGCCGCTCATCTCATCTAGAGGTTGCTCACCAAACACAGTCAGCATAGAGACCAAACTGTTCTCAACTTCCCTTACCAGTTCAATGACCCGACGTATCATCTGTCCGGTCAAATCCTGAAAATCCTGAGCCATCAGTATTTGATTCAGCAAATCACGTAGTCGACAGGCATCGGCTTCACTCTGCTGCATAAAATGCTGTACATCGTGACAAAGGCTCTTAAATTCATGCAATGCTAAGTCGCGACGCATCAATTTGTCCCAGGCAGGCTTAACATTTTGCAGATTGGTGCTTAGAGCATCAGACAACGGCAAACACTCTTCCACCGCATCCATGGTCTTGTTAGCAGCTTGCTCAGTCATATCTATGACATAGGTAAGACGTTCCTTGGCATCGGGTATTTCAGTATTGGCTAGCTCGACCAAACGACTGTCGACTTGGAAATCGACCAGTGCGTTATGTAACTGGCGAGTCAACTTACCAACTTCTTCAAACAGTTCCCGTTGCAGGGGGGCTGCCAGCTCCCTCAGCATATCATCAGCTTTATCTTGTTCGCCCTGTGTAAGCAAGTTCACTAACTGCTGAGCTTGCTCAAGCGTAATCAGCCCGGATGTTTCTGCTTTCATCGCATCACCCCGCTCAACCGAGCCGTTCGAAAATCTTATCCAACTTCTCTTTCAGCGTTGCGGCTGTAAAAGGTTTAACGACATAACCGTTCACACCAGCCTGGGCGGCTGCGATAATCTGCTCGCGTTTAGCCTCAGCAGTTACCATCAATACAGGGATATGCTTGAGGTGCTCATCGGCACGTATCGCCTTGAGCAGATCGATCCCTTGCATTCCCGGCATGTTCCAGTCGGTTACAACGAAATCAAAGTCGCCCTTTTGTAGCATAGGCAGGGCTGTTGAACCATCATCTGCTTCCTGGGTGTTGTTAAACCCCAGGTCTCGCAACAAGTTCTTAATGATCCGTCTCATCGTTGAAAAGTCATCAACGATGAGAATCTTCATATTCTTGTCCAAGGTTTCCTCCGGTGAGCTGACATACTTAAAATTGCTCAGTCATTAATTACGCTTGTGTCCAATGCTTGAGTTTGGCTTTTAGCCTCAGCATAGCCTGACTGTGGATCTGGCTTACCCGAGACTCACTTACCTCAAGAATGGCACCAATCTCTTTTAAATTCAGTGCTTCATCATAATATAGCGACAAAACCAATGCGTCGCGCTCAGGCAAGCGCTTAATCGCATCGGTCAAAGCTGATTGGAACTGACTTTGGGCCAACTCTTCAAAAGAGTCATCCGCCGGCATATCTTCCGACATCAACACATCCGGCGCAACGCCAAGGTCTTCTATACCTATGATTTTGCCTGTAGAAACATCATTTAGAATATGATGATATTCATCTAGTGACATCTCAAGCCGCTCGGCGATTTCGGTATCGCGGGCATCCCGCCCCAGCTCTTGTTCAAGTTCATCCATCACCTGCGCCACACGCCGATTGTTACGATGAACAGAACGTGGCACCCAATCGCCGCGGCGTATTTCATCTATCATGGCACCGCGGATGCGGATCCCGGCAAAGGTTTCAAACTTGGCACCTTTGCTGCCATCGAATTTGGATGAGGCTTCCAGTAAGCCCATCATGCCGGCCTGCAGCAGATCATCGAGTTGAACCGATGCAGGCAGCCGCGCGAGCAGATGATGGGCGATGCGTTTTACCAGCGGTGCATAATGCTCAACGATCTTTGTCTTATCGTTTAGACCTGTGTATGCAGCCGCTTTATTCACTCGCGCTTTCCTCCTGATATTCCGTTCTCTGTACCAAGCGCTCAACAAAGAACTCGAGATGACCGCCCGGTTGTTGAGGAATTGGCCAACTCATAATCTTATTAGCCAGTCCATGATAGGCAATACTGGCCGGTGACTTGGGATAGGCTTCCACTATCAATTTCTGTTTCCGTACCGACTTGCGTAAGTTCTCATCAAACGGAATGGTTGCCACAAGTTCCAGTGCTACATCCAGAAATCTGTCAGTTACTTTACTGAGCTTAGCAAATAACTCCATACCTTCCCGCAAACTACGTACCATATTTGCGACAATTTTGAAGCGGAACACACCATGCTCGCGGCTGAGTATCTTAATCAGCGCATAAGCGTCGGTAATTGAGGTAGGTTCATCACAGACAACCACGAGAACATCCTGTGATGCACGAGAGAAGCTCAGCACCATATCCGAAATCCCGGCGGCCGTATCCACCACCAAGATATCGAACTGAGTTTTCATCTCACTGAAAGCGCGAATAAGTCCAGCATGCTGAGCTGCGGTCAGCTCAACCATGGCTTGAGTACCAGATGTGGCGGGAATAATGCCAATTCCTTTCGGGCCACGAACGATAATGTCATCAAGCTCCGATTCACCAGAAAGTACGTGAGATAGATTGCGTTCTGCACGCAATCCTAACATCACATCCACATTGGCTAACCCAAGGTCAGCATCCAACACCAGGACGCGTTTGCCTTTTTCCGCCAAAGCGACCGCAGTATTGATGGAGACACTGGTTTTACCCACCCCACCCTTGCCTCCGGTCACGGCAATTACTTTTACTTTTTCGTTATTTGGTTGATTCATCATTCGTAAACCGCTCGCTTGGTCCCGGGTCATAGCTTTACTCAAATGCATAGGTCATCTCTTCCGACCTGGCTTTATTAAAATCGTTTGTTTCTGTTTTGTTTAAAATGGCCAAAGCCTGCTTGGCCAAGGTCAAGGTATCAGCAACCTGCATATCCTCAGGAACCCTTTGACCGTCAGTAATATAACTTAATGATAATCCACTTTGGATCAACACGCTCAGCGCTGCCCCTAAAGAGACAGATTCGTCAAGTTTAGTTAAAACCGCTCCAGAAAGGTCAATTCGCTGGAAATGACTTACCGCCTCTTCAAGCACCCGGCGTTGGCCGGTCGCCGAGAGCACTAGATAGCTACGAATAGGCAAACGAGTATTGGCGGCAAGATTATCCAGCTGTTGGTACAGGCGCATGTCTCTCTGCCCCATACCTGCGGTATCGATTAAAACCAGTTTCCGGTTGCGGAATTGATACAGTATCTGCTCCAATTCATTGAGATCTTGAGCTTGCTTTACCGGGCATCCCATTATTTTGCCATAAGTTGCCAGTTGCTCAAAGGCTCCGATGCGATAATGGTCCATAGTGATCAACAATACCGAGTCTGAACCGTGGTGAGCGATAAAACGGGCTGCAAGTTTAGCCAATGTGGTGGTTTTGCCTACACCGGTAGGACCAACCAGAGCCACTATGCCGCCCTGACGCATTAAATCATCACCTTGATTGTCCAACAGGTTTGCCAGACTTTGTGGCAAAGCTCGGCCCAACTCCGCGGGTTGGTAATGTTGGCTAAGTGATGCCAATCTCGCCGCAACGGCAGGCGAAAATTCAGCCTCCAGCAGCTTACGCTCCAGCATGGCGCCAACAGGATCGGTACGGCTGCGCTGATCCGACATCAGACTGGACAACTGATGAGTCAACAACCCCCGAAGAGATGCCAGCTCTTCGCGCATGGCCTCCATCTCTTGCTGTTGTTTGGCGCTGTTGCCTTTGTTCGCCCGTTCGGGCGTTTTTTCTCGCAGTTGAGGCGCGGGTTTATGTTCTTCGGCAAGCCCCTTTGCCCAAGCAGGCATATCCAGTTCTTTGGCGCTATGCTGCTGCCCCAGTTGTTCATTCAATCGGCTCTGTTGCCTTTCAAGCAAGGCTTGTAACGAGTCGGCCACAGGCTCTGGATTGGGTTTACTGTTACTACGCACATGACCACTGCCGAGAGAAACCTTATCCTCACCTAACTCCATAAACGGAGAAGCCGGTGCGACAACGGGTTTGGGATCATCGTAATCAACGGCCGCCACTATCTCTATGCCGCCGGTAACCTTCTTGTTGGACATGATCACGGCATCTGCACCCAGGGTTTCTTTCACCTGAGCCAAAGCTGTGCGCATATCTTTGGCAAAAAAACGTTTAATCTTCACTTTAGGTTACCCCTGTTGGCCTACGGCTGACACTATACGTATCTGCTTCTCGTCCGGTACCTCCTGATAAGAGATCACCCGCAGATTAGGAATAGTGTGCTTAACAAAACGTGACAGTGTAGAACGCAGCATACCGGATGTCAGCAATATTGCGGGCTGACCGACCATTTCTTGCTTCTGGGCCGCACCGGCCAGCGACTGTTGCATACGTTCCGCCAATCCCGGCTCAATATTGGGTCCCTCACCACCTGTCGCTTGCATAGACTGATGCAACATCTGTTCCAACTCTGGCGCCAAAGTAATGACGGGAATTTCCGGCTCAGGTCCAGCGATCTCTTGCACTATCATGCGCTTGAGGGCAATACGCACCGCGGCAGTCAACACCTCGGTATCATTACTCTTTGGCCCATACTCCAGCAACGTCTGGACTATGGTGCGCAGATCCCGAATCGATACCCCTTCATTGAGTAGGTTCTGCATCACCTTAACCACATTCCCCAAGGTCATCACATCGGGAATAAAGCCATCCACCAACTTGGGTGAATGCTTGGCCAACATATCCAGCAGCTGTTGCACCTCTTCATAGCCCAGCAGTTTGGAGGCGTTGTTGGTCAGAAGTTGACTGAGATGAGTAGCCACAACAGTGGCGGCATCGACAACCGTATACCCCAGCGTCTGGGCGTGTTCTCTGAGCTCTGGTGCAATCCACACCGCATCCAGACCAAAGGCCGGATCTTTGGTTTCGATACCATCCAACTTACCGAACACTTGCCCTGGGTTGATCGCCAGTTCGCAATCATGGCGCACTTCGGCTTCACCACTGGCCACCCCCATCAAGGAGATACGATAGGCATTGGGAGAAAGGTCAAGGTTATCGCGGATATGCACCGCTGGCACCAGGAAACCCAGCTCCTGAGACAGCTTCTTACGCACCCCTTTGATGCGTCCAAGAAGCTCACCGCCCTGACCTTTATCCACCAAAGGAATAAGGCGATAGCCCACTTCCAAGCCGATGGTGTCCACGTGACGAACATCATCCCAACTGAGTTCTTTGGGCTCATTGATACTCTTCTCGGTAGGTCCTTTCTTGGCGAGTTCCAGCGCTTGCTGTTTGTTCTTTTCGTTTCGTTTGTAGATAAAGAAGGCGCCCACAGCAGTCAGCAAGGCGAACGTCAAAAACGCCAGATGTGGCATACCTGGTACTATACCCATCACAAAGAGTACCGCAGAGGCAATCATCAAGGATTTGGGATTGTCGAACATCTGCTGCACGACTTGTTGTCCCATATCGCCGGATTCATTCTGCCGGGTCACCATCAATGCAGCAGCGATGGACAACAATAGTCCAGGGATCTGCGCCACCAAACCGTCACCTATGGTCAGCAGGGTATAGATCTCTACCGCTTGGGAAAAACTCAACCCGTGCTGGACTATCCCTATGATGAAACCACCGAGAATATTGATCACTAGGATCAAAATACCGGCAATCGCGTCCCCTTTCACAAATTTGGAGGCACCGTCCATAGAGCCGTAGAAGTCGGCCTCACGAGTAACCTCTTCGCGACGAACCCTGGCCTGCTCCTGATTGAGGATCCCGGCGTTAAGGTCAGCATCAATCGCCATCTGTTTACCCGGCATGGCATCCAAGGTAAAGCGAGCACTGACTTCAGAGATACGCCCGGCACCCTTGGTAACCACGGCGAAGTTGATGATAATCAGAATGAGGAACACCACCAGACCCACGGCATAGTTACCGCCGATCACCACAGAGCCGAAGGCCTCAATCACTTTACCGGCGGCATCACCGCCGTTGTGACCTTCTAACAAAACGACCCGAGTCGAGGCAACGTTAAGCGCCAGTCTGAGCAAGGTGGCAACCAGCAACACTGTTGGGAAAGCAGCAAAATCCAGTGGTCTTTTGGTGTAAACGGCCACCAGTAGCACCACCAACGCCAGGGCAATATTAAAAGAAAACAGGATATCCAACAGAAAGGCCGGCATAGGCAACACTATCATGGCCAGCGTTGCCAGCACCAAAAGCGGCGTACCCACGCCCTTGAAGTTTGCCGGTTTTACTTGCCTCAGTTGCCCGAGCGTTGCTTTAACATCCATTCACTATTAGCCTGAAGTTTGACACTTTGCTCTGATTAAGCAAATATCACGCCAATTTAAACATGATTTAGTAGCGTTTATACTCATCAGGAATGGGTTGATTGAGTGGAATAGGTTTAGGCCGGGTGCCCTTGCCTTTCTGATATTGCCTGAGCTGAAATACATAGGCGAGAACCTGGGCCACTGCGGTAAACAGACCCTCCGGGATCTGCTGATTCAGCTTGGTGGTATGGTAAATCGCCCGAGCCAGAGGTGGAGCCGATACGATTGCCACTTGGTGTTCTCTGGCGATTTCACGAATTTTAAAGGCCACATCATCGACGCCTTTAGCCAGCACGAAAGGCGCCGGTGACTTGTCGACATCGTATTTTATCGCCACTGCAAAGTGTTCTGGGTTAACCACTATCACATCGGCATTGGGCACTTCGCTCATCATTCGCCGCTGAGCCATCTCCCTCTGTAACTGACGAATACGCCCCTTGACCTCGGGCTTACCCTCGGTGTCTTTGTACTCGTCTTTGACTTCCTGTTTGGTCATCCGCAGTTGTTTGGCGTGATTCCAGATCTGGAACGGCACATCGATCACCACTATCACTAAGGTGGAAGCACAGAGCAGAATAAAGATCCACACTAGGAGATCCAAAGCATGACGAATATTGCCCGGCAGGTGATCCTGCGACAACCTTAAGATGTCATCAAAGTAGAAGCTCAGCAGCAGATAGGCTGACAGCGCTACCACGGAAAACTTGGCTATCCCCTTGGCCAACTCCACCAGCGCCTGTACCCCGAACATCCGCTTAAAGCCGGTTAAGGGGTTCATTTTACTGCCTTTGGGCATAAATGCCTGGGTCGAAAAACTGATACCGCCAAGAACAATATTACCGACAAAGGCCACGAAACCGAGAAACAGAATAAAACCGGCCATAGGCCAACCCAGCTCGGCGGCAACTATCCCCCAGACATTGAACATGCTGTTGGTATCGAATATCTGATCCCGCTGCATGGAAAAAATGCGGCTCATGACGTTGGCAAGACTGGCGGCCAGACTTGGTCCAAGCATGGCAAAACCCAGGGCTGCGGCCAACAATACCGCCGAAGTGCCCAACTCTTTTGACCTTGCAACCTGCCCCTTCTCTCTGGCCTGTTGCAAGCGCCTGGAGGTTGCCTCCTCGCTTTTTTCCTGCCCGTCTTCGTTCTCTGCCATCAGGGGACTCCATCCAGATTACAGGTCAGTTCCAGCATGTCACACAGCAGCAGCTGCGCCGCATGCCAAACTTCGTCGAAGTGAGCCATCACAGGCCCCAGTGTCAGCCAGAGAATAATCAGGCCACCTATCATGGTGACAGGAAAACCTATGGCAAAAATATTCAGTTGGGGCGCCGCCCGGGTCATCACCCCGAAAGAGAGGTTAACGGTAAGCAGCGCCACAATGGCCGAGATAGACATGGTCAACGCGGCGCCGAACATATAACTGCCCCACTCGGCCAGGGTGCGATAGTTGGCGATTTTGATCCCTTCATTGGATACCGGCAAAGTTTCAAAGCTTGTCACCAGCATGCGTATCATCACCAAGTGACCATCAATCGCCAGAAAGATCATGGTGGTCAGCAGCAAAAAAAAGTTACCTATCACGGGCGTCTGCTGCCCTGAGCTGGGATCCACCATAGAGGCAAAACCCAAGCTGGTCTGCATGCCGATTATTTGCCCGGTCAACACAAAGGTTTGCATGATAAGCAAGGTGACAAATCCCATGGCTGTGCCGATAAGAACTTGTTGAGTCGTAATAAAAACCGCTGCCAGGGAGAATAGCTCCACCTCTGGCATAGGTGGCAAGACAGGCGCTATGGCGACAGTCAAGGCCAGTGCCAGCAGTAAACGCACTCTGGCCGGCGTGGTATTGGCGCCGAAAACCGCCATCACCATTAACATGCTGGCCACTCGAAACAATGGCCAGAGGTAAGCGGCCAGAGTCTGTTGGATGCTGTCGAACAGTATCTCCATGGCTCAGCCCACCACTTGCGGGATCCTGTGAACCATCTCGATAAAGAAATCCATCATGGTGCGCACCAGCCAGTGACCGATAAACATCAGTGCGAACAAGGTCATCAATAGCCGGGGCAAAAAACTCAGAGTCTGTTCGTTAATGGAGGTGGCCGCTTGGAACACAGCCACAATCAAGCCGATGATCAACCCGGGTACCACTATGGCCGAAACCATCATCACGATCACCGCCAAGGCTTCGCGGAAAATGTCGATCAGTGATTCGGGGGTCATCTACACCTCCTATAAACCGAAGCTGCCGGCGAGCGTGCCCATCACCAAGGTCCAGCCATCGACCAGTACAAACAGCATGATCTTAAACGGTAAGGAAACAATCATGGGGGACAACATCATCATACCCATGGCCATCAGAATACTGGCCACCACCAAGTCCAACACCAGAAACGGCACGAACAGCATGAAACCTATCTGAAATGCTGTCTTGAGTTCACTGGTGATAAAGGCCGGGATCACCACTGTCATAGGAGCATCTTCAGGATTGTTGATATTCTGGTAACCGGAGATCTCAATAAAGGAGTTGAGATCCGTGGTGCGGGTTTGTGACAACATAAATTTTTTCAGCGGCGATTGTCCGGCATCGAATGCTTGCTGCAATGTCATGCTGTCATTCATGTACGGCTGCACCGCATCATCATAGATACGGTCAAACACAGGCGCCATGATAAAGAAGGTCATAAACAGGCTCATACCGATAAGAACCTGATTGGAGGGCGTTTGTTGCAGGCCTATAGCCTGCCGCAAGATAGACAAGACCACTATGATACGGGTGAAAGAGGTCAGCATGATCACCATGGCAGGCAAGAAGCTCATGGCGGTCATCAGCAGCAGGATCTGCATGGTCACCGAATACTGGGTCGCGCCATCCGGGCCAGTCGTCACTGTCACTGCCGGAAACAGCGCATCCTGAGCCTGGGCCAAGCCCGGCAGTAACATCAGAGGTAACAGCAGCATTGGCCAATATTTCATGATGGTTTTACCCTGGCCTGCCTGAGCTTGGCGGCAAAGCTCTCGTTGTCTATGGTCACCGGCCGCTCCAACTTATCAACCAGGGAGACTTGCGCCGCGGTAACCCCCAGTAGGTATTGCTGTCCATCCAGCTCCACCAATACCAGCTTCTCTTTCTGCCCCAGCGGAGTAACCGCCAGCGTCTTGATAGCCGATTGGCTGCCGGGAACAAGATTGAGACGTTTCACCAGATAAGCCAGCACAAAAATCAGTGCCAGCACCAGGATAAGTCCGCCCATCATACTGGCCATGGTCGCCAGGCCGTTACCGCCATCGTGAGTCAAGGCGGTTGCCGCCTGGGTCGTTGTTTGTGTCATGGGCACCGGCTTATTTCAGTTTCTTGATACGTTCGGTCTGGCTGATGACATCCGTCAGACGGATACCGAACTTGTCGTTGACCACCACCACTTCACCGTGGGCAATCAAGGTGCCATTGACCATCACATCCAGAGGTTCACCGGCAACCCTATCCAGCTCCACTACCGAGCCCTGGTTGAGCTGCAATAGGTTGCGGATGCTGATAAAACTGCGTCCCACCTCCATAGAGATAGTCACCGGGATATCCAAAATGGTATCCAATTTAGCGGCTTCCTCTTCGGACAAGGGTCTGGCATCGCTTTTCAGCTCATCCAAATCAACCGCCTTGGCCTCTTCTTCAGCCTGTTCGGCCATGGCGGCAGCCCAATCGTCCATCTCTTCAGTACTCATTCTCTATCACCTTATATTTCCGAGATATCCTTGGATTTACCCTTACGGGTTACCAGCTGCAGTTCGGTCTTGACCGTTTCCGGACGCGGGATCTTGTCACAGATCTTCAGCGCCAGATTTTCCCTGACCCGCCCCAGTTTACATCTGTAAGTGGGCAAGTCTTCTATCTTCATAACGATATGCTCTGGCAATTCAACCGGGATCACATCACCGGCCTTGAATTCCATCACGTCTCTCAGTGTTATCTGTTTTTCAACAAGGCGTGCATCGAACCCGACCTCAACGTCCATGATCTCGTCTTTCAGCGCCTGAGACCAACGCATATCGGTATCTTGTTTGTCGCTTTGAACCCCGGCATCCAGCAGTTCACGAATAGGTTCTATCATGGAGTAAGGCATGGTGATGTGGAAATCGCCACCACCGCCATCCACTTCAATATGGAAAGAGTTGACCACCACCACTTCGGTCGGGCTGACAATATTGGCCATCGCCGGGTTGACTTCCGAGTCCAGATAGTCGAACTCGACATCCATCACCGGCGCCCAGGCATCTTTGTAATCTTCAAAGATAATCTTCAACAGCAACTGCACTATGCGCCGCTCTGTCGGAGTAAATTCCCGCCCCTCAATCTTGGCGTGAAAACGGCCATCACCACCAAAGAAATTGTCCACCAGAATAAATACCAATCTGGCTTCCATGGTGATCAGCGCCGTACCCTTGAGCGGACTAAAGCGCACCATATTCAAACTGGTAGGCACAAACAGAGTATGCACATACTCGCCAAACTTGAGCATTTGTACGCCATTAATCGAGACTTCTGCAGCCCGGCGCATCATGTTGAACATGCTGATCCGCAGGTGACGGGCAAAACGTTCGTTGACGATTTCCAGAGTCGGCATTCGACCACGAACAATGCGATCCTGAGACGAAAAGTCATAGGATTGAGCCTCAAATGCCGACTCCTCCGTATCCTCTTCTTCGACGTCATCCACACCATGAAGCAGCGCATCAATTTCGTCTTGGCTTAATAAATCACTCACGATATTGCCTTCGCCTCTTAGTCCCTGTTACTGCATCACAAAGCCGGTAAATAACACTTTTTCAACGACTTTACGGCCGGTAACCGGTTGCAGTGTATTTTGTACATTGAGCAGCGCCAACTGCCTGAGTTCATCTTTACCCGCCTGGCTGCTGAGCTTTTCAACATCGGCGCCGCTGAAGGTAGTCAGCAGTGCATCTTCAATCAAGGGAATATGCTTCTTGAGCGTGACGTCATCATCACTCCCTCGCACCATGAGTTGTACCTTGATCTCTACCAGCCTGGAACGGTTGGCTCCCGGCAGATTGAACAGAAATGGTCTTGGCATGGCCACATAAAAAGCTTCTCGACTATTATTGGCCTGCACTTCCTCGGTTTGTGTCTCACTACTCTCTTCCTGAGTAACCGCTTCATCTGAACTGCCCAGAAAAAACCACAGGCCAACACCGACCAACAGCAAGACCGCGAAACCTATGCCACCGAAGATAAAGAGTTTCTTTTTACTTTTGGGCGCCTGCGCCTCTTGCAGTTCAAGCTCTTCTTGTTCTGCCATGTTTTGTCCTATCCCTTAATCTACCGCACTGCCCGCGGAAAAATGCCATCCCTATAGGTTACCTGTTCAGGCGTAATAATCTATACCCGAGCCATAACTTGTTGTGCGATTTGCGCTTTGTGTTGTTTCTTCGGCGGAAATTTCACCTTCTACGCCATCTTGAGCAAAGCCACCGCCATTACCACCTTGCGGCTCACCCTGCTCGCGCCCCCCCTGAGAGATATGGCTATCGGCCAGATTCATTCCCTGTTCCTGCAGCATTTCCCTCAGTCTGGGCATCGCCTGTTCCAACATATCTCGAGTTTGAGCTTGAGTGACGTGGAACTGAACTTGAGTCTGATCACCGTGCACCTGAACCCTAACCATCATGGCTCCAAGTTCCGGAGGGTCGAGACGAATTTCGGCTTGCTGCACCCCATTGCTGACCATGGCAATCAACTGCTGCCGCATCACAGGGGCAAAACGTTGCACCATATCGGCGGTCTGCACTGACTGTTCCATCCCCTGTCTCAAAGACAACTGAAACTGGGCCATCTCGCCACGCTGCGCAGGTTGTAATCCTTGTTGATGCAGCTGTTGTTGGAATGGACTGATATCTGTTTGTGTCGAAGCGGCATCGCCCTTGAGTGCCTGATGTATAGCATCACTGACAGGGCTGCGCACCTCTGTGCCCACCTGAGCACCTTTCATCTCGGTCTTCAACAAACTGGCGAGGACCTCTTTGGTGGCCGTTTTGTCACCCTGGCTATCAGCACTGACAGTGGTAGCTGCGGCGGCGACCTCCGTCCCCAATTTGCCGGAGGCATCCAGTTTGGCCTTATCAACAACGGCCGAAGGCGCCAAGATATTGTCACTCTTACCACCATCAGTATTGAGATTTCCCTCTCGAGCCAATGCCGCCATACCATCAAGGGGCGCCGCCTTGGTTACAGGCTTGCCGCCATCTGGCCACCCCATCTGTTGTTCAGGGCTTTCCAATGGACCGGCGTTGTTCGTCTTAGCGCTGGCCTTATCGGCAGCAAACAAAGATGGGTTCTGTGTGTCGGCACCTTGACTCGTTTCATCAAGCATCGGCTCAAGCGTATCTGACTCTGCAGCTTCGCTATCTCCCTCTTTATCAAGGGCCCCCTCCAAACCATCACTGGTCGATTCCTGCGCCAATTTCAAGGTCGCTAACAACTCAGCTTGTTCCTCTGGGGATAGGGCGTTGAATTCATCTTCATCAAGCCCCGTCAGGGCAGCAATCTGTTCCTGCAGGCCAGCGGCCTCCGACAAAGAGGCTTCACTGTCTGCGTCTACCGGCAACTTTTTGCCCATGGCAATCTGACCTAAGATCAATGACACATCGACCTGGGCCTCTTCTTCCGCATTATCCGCAGTGAGGCGCGGTTCAGAGAATTCCCGCTTGGGACCTTGAGGCTCGAGCGAAAACTTAGCTTTTGCATGTTGGAACTCGGAAAGAAATGCCTCATTATCAGATGGTTGCAATGCATCTTTGGCAGTAACTTCCTTACTGCTGGCACCACCGATAAAGATATTGGATAACTGCTGCATGCCTTCCTCCAGCATACTGACCCACTCAGGCAAAACCGGGCCAGCTCAGAATAATTGTCTCTACTTAAAATAAAGCAAAATTCACGCCAATTAGAAAGGAACTATTGAATTTAAAGGAAATCGTAGTCAAACACTCAGTGGTTAAGCTTACGCCGATAAAATTGCTGCGAAGCAAACTCATCAATGAGCTTTTGTTCTTGTTTGGCGGCTTTGGCTTCCGCCTGCTGGGCTTTTTTCTCTAGCAACATCTCCACCGCCTTACGCTTTTGTTGCTTTTCCAACCAATGTTGCTGCCGATAGCCACGCTGCTTATCGGCCTCGGCAACCACGGCGAGTTGTTGTCCGATGGCATCATCTACCTGACGCACAAATCGATGAAACTGTTGGTAATAGGAGGCGCCAATACTCTGCCCCTGCTGGGCATCAAGCTGCTTCATATAGTCGAGCCGGTATTCCCGCAATGATTGCAATTGAGACTGACGCCTCTGACACTCCATTTGCGCAGCTTTAAGTTGCAGTGCCGCCTGCTCTTCGGCTTCGACCGCCAGTTTCAACACTGTGTGCAAAGGATCGGATTTAGCCATCTAACGTACTGTTCCTTAAAATTGCTTGCCTTGTGGGTCTTAACTCGGATCTCAATCGAACTCAGGCCCCTATTGTCACTGCATTTTTTTGTCGAGCACCGACACTCCGGCACTCAATGGCGTTACACCTTGCACTGGGCTGCGAGCTGCCCCAACATCTGCTGACAATCGCTGAAACTGATCGCATCGCGCATCCCCTGTCGTAAAAAGGCGTTCATGGCAGGCTGTAAACGAATAGCATTGTCGATACGCGGATCCGAACCTTGGGAATAGGCACCAATGGAGATCAGATCCCGGTTTTGCTGGTAGAGCGAATAAACTTGCTTGACCCGCCGCATCGCTTCCAGGTGCGCCTCGCTTATCACCATAGGTGCCACCCGACTGATGGACGCTTCAATGTCTATCGCCGGATAATGCCCTGAGTCGGCCAAGGCCCGTGACAACACTATGTGACCGTCCAAAATGGCCCGCGAGGCATCGGCAATGGGGTCTTGCTGATCGTCCCCTTCGGTAAGCACTGTATAAAAGGCGGTAATCGAGCCCTGCCCTTCACCGCCATTGCCGGCGCGCTCGACCAAACGGGGTAACTTGGCAAATACTGAAGGCGGATAGCCCTTGGTTGCCGGTGGCTCACCGACCGCCAGGGCAATTTCCCGCTGTGCCTGAGCGTAACGGGTCAGGCTATCCATTAATAACAGGACGTCATAGCCGAGATCACGAAAATACTCGGCTATTCGAGTCGAGGTTTCGCAGGCACGAAGGCGCATCAAGGGGGAGGTATCGGCCGGTGCGGCTATGACCACAGAGCGGGCCCGCCCCTCTGCGCCCAAGATCTCTTCGATAAATTCTTTCACCTCCCGGCCCCGTTCCCCCACCAGGCCAACCACGATAATGTCGGCCGTGGTGCCGCGAGTCATCATACCAAGGAGCACACTCTTACCCACGCCGGAGCCGGCAAAGAGCCCCATACGTTGGCCCTTACCCACGGTAAGCATGGCGTTGATGGCTCTGACGCCTACATCGAGCGGTTCGGTAATTGCCCTTCTGGATAGAGGGTTAATGGCGGGGCTGTGGCGCGAGGCTTGTTCATCTGTGTGTAGGGCGCCCATACCATCGAGCGGCTGGCCGTTACCGTCCAGCACCCGGCCAAGGAGACTCAAACCGACGCTGAGCCCAGTTTGTTCACCGAGCGGCATCACCTTGGCGCCGGGAAGCACGCCCCTGAGTTCTTCAACCGGCATCAGATACAATAGCTCATCATCAAAACCTATCACCTCGGCGATAAGCTTTCCCGCCATAGTATCTATGGCGCAGAGACTGCCGACAGGTGCCCGGCAACCACTGGCTTCCAGCGTCAGACCAACCACCCGTACCAGCTGGCCGCTGGCAACCGCTTGAAACGGTGACTGTTTTTCAGCCAAGTGTTTGAGTTCACTCAGCAGTTGGCTTCGGCGCTGCTGTATCATGAGTGTCTCCTTCGCTGGGCTGTTCGCCCTCTTGGCTTGCAATCTCTGCCTTATCGTTTATCGCGGCAGTTTGTTCATCGGCAAGCGATTGCCCCTGTTCGCTGTCTTGCGCTGGGGTCAATCTATCATCTATTACGGCCTGC
Source organism: Shewanella carassii (assembly GCF_019670705.1). NCBI lineage: Bacteria > Pseudomonadati > Pseudomonadota > Gammaproteobacteria > Alteromonadales > Shewanellaceae > Shewanella > Shewanella carassii. Next base: position 1,573,106 of record NZ_AP024618.1, on the reverse strand, counting down.
TGCTGAGCAGCCCTTTTCGCCAACATGGATTGTTCGGCTTCAAGATTGGCAAACACCCCTTCCAGGCGGGTTTCCAGACGCATATCCACTTGCGAGCGTTGGCTATCCACCACACAATCGCCCCGGTTGAGGCCGGGATCGGCTTCCAGTGTCCAGCGGTTACGTGCCAGTTGCTCTTCACCGTAGAGCTCTTTCACCAAAGCCATATCTTCGGGATGCAGGCGCAGATTCACTTTCTGCTCTTTGAGTGGCAGGGAATCTATCCCTTGCCTGAGCGCCGCCAGTATATGTTCCGGATGGGTTTTCAATTCATGGGCTATGAGGTTGCGCGCCAAAGTACCGACCAGCGTCAGCAATGATTCTTCTATCTGGGTATCCAGCAGCGCCAGCGGCGCCTCGAACTGAGCGAGCAAGGCGTCGAAACGCGCCAACATGGTAGCGGCCTGTTGCAGTCCTTCTTCCCGCCCTTGCTCTAGGCCCTGGGAAAAACCTTCACTGTGTCCCTGCTCTAAGCCTTGAAGACGTCCCTCCTCCAAGCCTTTGGCTATCCCTTGTTCCTTGCCTTCAGCAAAACCTTCCTGCTCGGCCTGCTCGCGAATTGATTCAATTTCGGCCATCGTTGGCGGCGACACCGGCTCTTCAGCCTCTTTAGCCTCCATCACCCCGGGCTTATGACCAAAGAGGTTACTGGGCTTCAGTGGCAAGGCATCACCCACATCGGGCAGTTGCCAATGGGCAAACTCTCCGGCTTGATCCGGTGGCACTATGTTGTGGGACACCTTTTTGTCACTCATTTAAATTCACCTGTCAGAGGAACTCTTCACTGCCACTTCCCCCCAGCATAATCTCACCGGCATCGGACAAGCGACGGGCAATAGACAATATCTCTTTTTGCGCCACTTCCACTTCGCTGATACGAATTGGCCCCATGGCTTCGAGATCGTCACGCAGCAATTCTGCCGCCCGTTTGGACATATTGCCGAGGATCTTTTCCTTCAGCGGCTCGTCGGCCCCCTTGAGCGCCTTCATCAGCACATCCTGTTGCACTTCCCGCAGCAGCGTCTGGATGCCACGGTCGTCAACATCGATGAGGTTTTCGAACACGAACATCAAGTCCTGGATCTGCTGTGCCATCTCTTCGTCGGACTCGCGCAGGGTTTCCATCAGTTGGCTCTCTACCCCGGTATCCAGGTAGTTCATGATGTTGGCTGCGGCCTTCAAACCACCCATCTTGGCGGCTTGGGCGCCACCCTGACCGGCAAACTGTTTCTCCATAATGTCGTTCAGCTCTTGCAGTGCGGCCGGTTGCACCTCTTCGAGGTTGGCGATACGCATCATCAAATCGAGACGGGTGTTTTCCGGGAACTGGGCAAAGATTTCCGCCGCCTGATCCGGTTCAAGATAGGACAGTACAATGGTTTGGATCTGCGGGTGTTCGTTCTGGATAATAGTCGCCACCTGTCTGGCATCCATCCACTTGAGCGAGTCGAGGCCTTTGGCGCCACTGCCCATGACAATCTGCTCGATAAGATTACCGGCCTTGTCTTCACCCAACGCGGTAGTCAGTGCCTTACGCACAAACTCTTCGCTGTTAAAGCCTATGGAGGAGTATTTCTGGATATCATCCAGAAACAGCTTGTGAACCGCAACCACCTTCTCCTGGCCGAACTCCTGCATGGCTGCCATCGCCATCCCCACCTTCTGAACCTGCTTGGGTTCCAGATGTTTGAGAATAGAGGCCGCATCGGCTTCACTGAGACTCAGCAACAAAATGGCGGTCTTCTCAATCCCGTTGAGACTCTTGACATCGAAGCCGCGCTCGGCTGGTTTATCCGCTTTTTTTTCAGGCATCTTCTTGCAACCAGTTCTTCACCACTTGGGTGGACAGTTCAGGTTCATTGGCCACCAAAGCACGTATGGCCTTAATCATATCATCATCTTTGTGCAGATCCGGTATCAGAATCGAACCATCATCGGCATAACTGTATTCACTTTCTGGTCGGTTGAGCATGCCCAGAGTGTCGGCAGCATACTGATCTTCTATGTCTGCCAGTTCATGTCCCAGCGCAGGCTCGTCAGGCAGATTTTGGCCATCAGGGTAGATAAGACGCTTAAGCATGGGGCGCACGACAAACAGGATAAGAACCAAAATCACCAAGGCACCGATGGCAAGCTTCATCGCCCGCCAGAACCAGGGCTGCTCCCACAGTGGAGGCTCGGGCAGGTCTTCAACCAGCTGATCCATAAAGGGCACTGTCACCACTTCTATCATGTCGCCCCGTTGGCTGTTAAAGCCAACCGCACCTTCCAGTAAGCGGCGGATATTCGCCATCTCTTCACCAGTGCGAGGCACTCTGGCGACCTGACCGTTTTCACCGGCCGCTCCTGTCTTGTAGTCGACCGCCACGGAGACACTGACCCGGCGAACCACGCCTATCTGCTGACGAGTATGGCTGATGGTGGTATCCAACTCGAAGTTGCGAGTCGCCTCTCTATGGCTGTTGCCACTGGTAACGCTACTGTCTGTCGCCTCACTGGCTTGTTCAGGAATGTTGGATTCCATCGGCGGCTGGTTGGAAAGTGCGCCAGGAATACCGCCTGTTGTGCCACCGATACTATTGTTTTCTATCGTCATTTCACTGCGAAGTGACGGCAGATCCGGGTTGTAACGCTTGGCTGTTTGCTCGACCGCGGTAAAATCCATGCTGACATCCACCTGAGAGGTGAAGTTTTCCGGACCGAGAATGGGCATCAGAATCGAGTCAATCTTGGTGCGGTATTCGTTTTCCTTTTGTTGCACCAGCTCAAGCTCGCGTCTGGCGCGGGCAGATACCCCATCTTGACTGCCTGAGTTCAGCAAACGACCGTTGGAGTCAGTTACTGTGACTCGACTGGGTTCCATGCCATGAACCGCCGAGGCAACGATATCCACTATCGAATCGACCTCTTCCTGACCCAGCCCCCCCCTGCGAGTATTGACCACCACTGTGGCGCTGGGCTTGGCACGATTGCGGGCAAACACATTCTCTTTGGGCAATGCCAGGATCACTTTGGCACGAGTAACACTGTTAAGCTCTTCAATCGCCCGAGCCAGATTCATCTCCTGACTCTGCTTCAACCTGGCTTGTTCCATCCGCTGGCTGACACCAAAGCCGGTATCCTGACTCAGGTAATCTTTGGCTTCGGCGCTGGAGTCTATACCGGCACGACTCAACATCATCTTCACGTCCTGATACTTGTCTTCAGGCACAGTGATCACATCGACGTCTATCTTGTAAGGCACCCGGTTCTTATCCAAAACATCGAGCACCTGCACCATCTCCTGGGTTTCCATCTTGCCCAGAGGTCGGTATTCCGGTTCCTGAGCCCAGATCATCACAAATACCGCCAGTGCCAGACAGATAGCCAATGCCAGGATCATGGTGATCTGCCGCAGCATATCAACGCCCCCGAGGGAGCCCAATACACCCGACTTATTTTCCTGTTGGACCCCATCCAGCGTTGTTCCACCGGCGGGAACATTGGATCCTGCTACTAATTCTGTGCTCACGGCGCGTTCCTGTTATCCGGGATCTTTGATGTGAGCAAGCCTTAAACCGGCATGCTCATAATCTCTTTGTAGGCTTCGACCAGCTTGTTACGCACCTGCACTGTGGCCTCGAATGCGACGCTGGCTTTCTCACGGGCAATGACAGTGTCAGATAAGGACACTGTGGTGTCACCCATTTCCAGCCTGGTGGCTAAGTTAGATGATGTGCTTTGCAACTCACTGACATTGCCAACCGCCTGGGCCAACAACTGGCCGAAATCGGCTCCTGTGGTGTTGCCCACCTGACGGACAGGCGAAGACTGAAATCCCGTTGGGGCAATTTCACCTTTCAGTGATTGCATTTCTTGCAATAAAGAATTGGCACCTATTTGCATCTTCTCACTCCTGTCGTCAGTGAATTGACGATAAACCTGCGTTAAACAGGTTTATGCAATTAGTTTGCCAAAAAAAATTGAAGCCCTGAAATAAATATCAGGGTTCTGTGTCATATATCAAGAATAGAATTGTAAAAAGCGGCTGGAACGCCGCTTTAGGAGAGCTTAGGCTGGTACTTCGATACCCATTTCACGCATACGAGCCATCTTGTATCTAAGAGTACGGGCACTAATCCCGAGTTTCTCGGCCACCAGCTTGCGACTGCCCTGACACTGGGCCAGAGTCTCGAGAATAATCACATGTTCCTGGGCCTTAAGTTCATCACCAAGCGCCTCAGGCATTTCCGGGACCGTGGCATCTCCCAGGGTGACATCCTGCAGATCGATAATAATATCGCCCGCTTCTATCTGCCCTTGGCTCAAGATCAATGCTCGCTGGATCACGTTATCCAGTTCTCGGACATTCCCCGGCCAACGGTGGGCCAGCAAACGCCGCACCGCAGCATCACTGAGAGTCGGAACTGGGTTAATCGCCGCATTTTCGGCATGGCGAGCCAACAGATGCTTGGCCAACGGGATAATATCCGCCGGTCTTTGATTCAGTGCCGGCCAGGCAAGCGGAAACACATTGATCCTATAATAAAGGTCTTCGCGAAACTCGCCCTTGGCCACCATCTGTTTCAAATCCCGGTTCGAAGTTGCCAGTACCCTGACATCGAGCTTAATAGTCTTGCGGCCGCCCAAGCGTTCAACCTCACGCTCCTGCAACACCCGTAGCAGCTTGGCCTGCAATGCCAGCTCCATCTCGGAAATTTCATCGAGTAACAGGGTGCCGCCATGAGCCTGTTCAAACTTACCGGGACACGCCTGATAAGCCCCGGTAAAGGCACCTTTCTCGTAGCCAAACAAGGTGGCTTCCAGCATATTTTCCGGGATGGCGGCGCAGTTAATCGCCACAAAAGGCCCTTCAGGCCGTTGACTATGTTGATGAATGTAACGCGCCAGCACCTCTTTCCCCGAACCACTGGGACCAGTGATCATCACAGAGGCTTCAGAAGCAGCCACCCGCTGCGCCAGTGCCAGTAAGGCCAGACTCTTTTCATCGGCCACCACGGGGCCGCCGTTAACCACCTTGGGGCGTAAGTAACGGCTGACCTGATTGAGTAGTACCTGGGGGGCAAACGGCTTGGCGAGATAATCCACCGCTCCCAATTTGATTGCGCTGACGGCATTGTCGATAGTGGCATAAGCAGTCATCAACAGGATGGGCAACTGCGGATGTTGCTGACGCAGATAATCAAGCAACCCCATACCGCCGATCCCTTCCATCTGCACATCGCTGATCACCATATCAAAACGATTGCCTTTCAAAGCCATTATCGCTTCTTCGGCACTGGCGACATCGACACACTCATAACTGGCCAGCAACAAGGTATCGAGCAGCGCCTCCCGAAGCGCGGCATCGTCTTCCACCAACAAAATTTTTGCTTCGCTCATGCCACGCCTCCTTGAGAGTCTGTCGTCAGCGGGAATGTCAGCGTGACGGTACAACCTGCGCCCAGCTTACAGCTGAGGTCCAATTTACCGCCGTGGCTGCGCACCACTGACTGCACCACAGCCAACCCAAGGCCGGTGCCTTGACGCTTGGTGGTGAAGAAAGGCTCCAACACCTGCTTTTGCATCTTGCTATCTAGCCCCTTGCCATTATCTATCACATCGAGGCGCAGTGCCTGTTCGCAGCTCAGGCGCAGAATGACTCTGGTGGCACCGGCTTCCAGGCTATTGATCACCAGATTATTGATCGCGGAACTCAGACCGTGCAGATTGACCAGCATTTCGCTATCGCCTTCGAGTTGCAGACTCAACTCGACATTTTGCCTAGCGGCGATGGGCTCACAGTTGGCCATCACTTTTTCCAACACTGCCGAAAAAGGCACTCTGTCGCAGGCTTCTTCTTGCCTGCCTTTAGCGATCAGCAACATGTCATTGACCTGCTGCTCCAGCTCGGAAAGCCTGTCGAGCAATTTGCCCTGAAAACGCTCTCTGGAGCCGGCATCTAGCCTCGGGCTGCCCAAATTGGCGGCATAGAGTAAAGCGGCAGAAAGAGGAGTACGTATTTGATGCGCCAGAGTGGCAACCATTTTCCCCAATGCAGACAAACGTTCGAGGTGGGAAAGGTTTTGCTGCAATAGCCGGGTTTCGGTGAGATCGGTCAGCATAATCAGCTGGCCCTGCTCCGGCGTCAGAGGTGTAATCGCCAGCTTCACTCGGCGACCATTGCGCAAGGAAACTTCATGACCATCGTCTTTTTGCGGCGCGAAGGCACGATTAATGATAGTCAGCCAGCGCTGGCCGACCAGGGGCAAGCCCAACAGGGATTCAGCAACCGGGTTGGCCTCACTGACCAAGCCGTCACCATTGAGAATAACAACGCCCGAAGGCATGGCCTGCAGAATATGTTCCATACGATTGGACATATTGGCGGCTTCCCTTACCGGGATCCATTCGCGGCCATGATGAGAAATGGTTTCGAGCTGAGCCAATGGGCTTGCAGACATATTAACCCCGTCAAAAATACGATGCTGACAGGGTTAATGCAGACTTTATGCCAACTTAAAAATCCAAATTATCAGGACGTTAGTCTTTACTCATGCCGTATTTGCGCATTTTCTCCACCAAGGTGGTGCGGCGAATACCCAACATTTCAGCGGCGCGGGCAACGACATTGTCCTGTTGATCCAGCGCTTGGCGGATCATATCGATTTCCAACTCGGCCAACAGATCCTTGAGATTGACCCCTTCCGGAGGCAGTTCACTGGGGAAACGAGTTTCAGGCAGATCGACCGGCTCTTCGTCATTGAAGATAGATGCCAAGGCATCACGCTCCAGTTGTTCTTCGCTGACTTCAACTGAATATTCGGGCACATCGATATGCCGATACTTGACCGGCAGGTCGTTGACATCGACCAGACCACCCGGATAGAGGATAGTCAAGCGTTCAACCAAATTGGATAATTCGCGGACATTGCCGGACCAAGCGTGCTCCTTGAGCGAGTCGATGGCGCGCTGGGTAAAGCGCACTCGCCCCTTGCCTTCGTTGAATACCCTACTGACTAACTCCTGCAACAGCAGCGGGATATCATCCCGGCGCTCGCACAGAGGAGGCATTTCGATAGGGAATACATTGAGACGATAGTAGAGATCTTCACGGAACTCACCATTTTCAATCATGGTTTCCAGATCTCTGTGAGTCGCGGCCACGACCCTTACATCGGCGTTAATCGCCTTGTTACCACCCACACGTTCAAACACTCTTTCCTGTAGAACCCGCAGCAACTTGACCTGCATCTGCAGTGGCATGTCCCCTATCTCATCGAGGAACAGGGTGCCACCTTCGGCCAGCTCAAAACGCCCTTTACGGGAGCTGATTGCGCCGGTAAAGGAACCTTTCTCATGGCCAAACAGTTCACTTTCCAACAGCTCAGGCGGAATCGCACCACAGTTAACCGGAATGAAAGGCCCATCACGACGTTCTGAAAGATAATGGATATTGCGGGCGACCACTTCCTTGCCGGTCCCCGAAGGACCGAGCACCAACACAGAGGCATCCGAACCGGCGACTTGATTGATAAGATGGCGGACATTGGCAATACCGTCGCTACGGCCGACCAGGCTGCGGAACAGCTTGGTCTGGTTGGCACTGGTAGGTACCTGTGGCCGCTTAACCTGACCAAAAACCTGGCAAAAATGCAGCAGTTCAGTCAACTGGGCGTAATTGAAAGGCTCTTCAATCTTACCCAGTAAGTTAGAGGAATTTGCGCTACTCTGCCCCAGCAACAACATAGGCTGCCATGGTAATTTGAGCATCAGAGACTGAAGAGTCTCATCCTCTACACCGTCAGAGAGCAGAACCATGGCCCTGCATCGAGTTTCCGGAGATTGTGCCTCAATAGCCTCATGGGCCACAACGTCAACTTGCTCACCAATAAACTCTAAAACACAGGATAAGCGACTGGTGCGCTCTGAGGGGGTTCCGACAAGTAAAATTCGTTGATCTGTATGCATCATTCAGTGGGCCGTTAAGCTTTGGCAATTATGGATTCGCATTAATTATTAGTGTTAGTTGCTCAGGAAAGTGGCAATGCTTTCTTCACATACTCAACTAAATTTGTAGCAATGCTGAATATTGTATTATCGGCACGATATAAGCAAGCCTAGGATGGTTTTTATGCCTATCCCCTCTTGATTTTAGTACAAATTCAACACGCAACCGCCAATATCGTCAATTAAATGGCGAAAGTCAAAAAGGCGCCTTAAGCGCCTTTTCCCTGAGTGACTAATAACTCAGCAACTCTAATCGTGAGCGGAAATATGATGTTTATCGGCCGGGATAGCATCCCAAGCCTCCTTAATGTCACGTAATATCACAGCGACATCATCCAAAGCCTGTACATCATTATTCAGGTTGGCCTCGGATATTCTTCTCAGCATAAAGTCATACAAGCTATTGAGGTTTTTGGCAATTTCGCCACCAGCATCCATATTTAAGCTACTGCTAAGGCCAGTAATAATGCCCACGGCTTTACTAATATAAACCCCTTTAGCCGCTTGGTCGCCCTGCTCAATAGCATAACGGCTCTGAGCAATGCGTTCCAAAGCACCGTTGAACATCAGCTGAATGATCCTGTGCGGGGATGCAACTGAGATTTCACTCTCCAATGACACCTTGCGATATGATTTCAGCGACCCTCTCATAAATACCTACCTATTTGCATCTATAGTCTTGTAAACATTGACTTGGCGTTTGTTTTGGCTCCTGAGCGCCAGCAGATCTTGCCTTTGTTGGCGTATCGTTTTGGCATTCTGCTCAAAAACGGCGGTGAGTTCCAGTTGCTCTTTGAGCACATCGGGATCCTGCACCTGTGCAATCAGGGTCTGGAGCAAAGTTTGACGCCTGTCTACCAGCTCTTGCAAATTAGAGACCAACTCGTCTGTTCTTTCATCTTCGGCAGGAATTGTCAGCAAGCAATCCAGCGCCCTGCGTAACAATTCGTTGATCTGTTCCAGCTCTTCGGTTTTCTGCATCATCTATCTACACTTATCCCTGCTTAACGACGCCAGGCAAGGAATTCAACGCGCCGACAATATTCTGCCCCTGATTAGACAGTTTTCCGACAACCAAATCCATAGCATTGAACTGTTTGGTCAATCGAGCCTCGAGCAACTCCATTTTTAGGGCAAATGCTTCACGCTGATCTTCCAAACGCTGCTTATCGCCGGTATAGGCCTGGTTGCGGGTATCTATTACACCACCGGCTTTGACGTAAGTATTGGCCAGTTGACTCATGGAATTGGCGATACCTGTGTCCTTGGTAGAAAACAGCGCTTCAACACCATCCATATTGGTCTTGATAGCTTGATCAAGCTTGGCGTCATCAATCGAAAGTTTGCCATACCTGTCGGTTTTAATGCCAATATCATAGAGTGCGATGGAGCCATCGGCCGTTGCCACCCTGTCACTGATCCCTGAACGCAATTGAGACTCAAGCGAGCGGATCATGGAGTCGCCCTGCAGCGCAGCGGCCTCTTTCTTATCCGTGTCGTAAGCCGACAGCTTTTCAATTGATGAGATCAGACTGTTGTAGGCATCAACAAAGCCCTTCACATTCTCTTTAACCGCATCAGTATCCTGAGCTATGGTCAACTTAGTGGTTTTATTGACATCCGCATCAGACAGGTTGAGTGTGACACCTGGAATCGCATCCTTGACCTCATTGGATTGAGAAGTCAACTTCTGACCATCGATATAAAGCACTGCATTGCTGGCCGCTTGGATCTCTTCAAGATTACCGGCACCAAACATATCAGACAGCCCGGTCCCCGAAGTATCGGTTGCGGTTACGCTTATCTGGTTATCCGTCCCTTCCTTGTCAGAGCTAAATACCAAACGACTACCGGCATCACTGGTAATAACTGTGGCAGTTACCCCAACATTGTCGGCATTGGCATTCACCTTTTTGGCAATATCTTCAAGCGAGTCCGTCGCTTCAATATCAACGCTGAAATTTTCGCCATTAACAGCAAACTGCAGGCTTCCTTCACCGACCGCAGCACTGGCATCGGCGGTGGCGGCGCCGGCAACCTTATGCTGCTGCGCCAAGGCTTCAATCTTGATGTTATAAGAGCCTGGCAATGCATTTTTGTTTGCCGTGGCAGAAAAGAAGTCTTCACTACTCTGAGTCACTGTGCGCTGGTTCAGAGCGCCTCCGTCCTGAAGCTTTTTCAACGCATCCTGGAACTTTGACAGCTGACTCTTGAGAGTGCCGATGGCAGAAACCTTGGCATCTATCGTATCTTCAGTCTTATTGAAAATCGCTTCTTTGGGTACTTTCTCGGCATCGACCAAAACCTTGACGATCTCGGTAATATTGAGCCCCGACCCCATACCTGTTGCTGTTAATGCCATATCAACCTCTATCTCACGTTAAGCCTGTTCAGGCTTCAGTCTTCATCAGCAATCCTGCTACTTCTGACAGTTTAGCAGCCAGCTCCAAAGCTTCCTCGCTGGGGATTTGCCTTATCACATCTCCCGAGTCTACATCCATCACGCTGACCACGTGCGTGCCGGATGTCTCATCCACTTTAAATGCCAACCCCTTACGCATCATAGACATGGTATTGGAGAGTTCTTCCGCCACCTGATTCAGTTGCTCGGGATCTTGCTGCGTTTGCGTGTTCTGCTCGGCCTCATCTACCGGCTTGAGCAAGGCTGTCGCCTCAATGTCTGCATTTTTGGGAGCAGCCTCTTTCAACTGTCCCGGTTTCACTTCTGTCCTCACGGGGACAGCATTGGATAAATTAGTGACTTCCATCGCTTATTCTCCACTCAGTTGACCCATCTGTCTGCAATGCCTTCCTTCCATGAATGCAGCAAAGGGAGATCCGTTGCCGAACCTCCCTTTAACTGACGCGATAGCTAACCTGAAAGATTACAGCAGTGACAATGCAATCTGTGGCAGCTGGTTAGCTTGGGCCAGCATGGCAGAACCTGTCTGCTGCAGTACTTGGCTCTTGGTCATGGCAGAGGTTTCTTTGGCGAAATCCACGTCCACGATACGGCTCTTGGCGTCAGCTACGTTGGCCTGAGTGTTGGCACTGTTGCTGATGTTGTGAGCCAGACGGTTCTGAATGGCACCCAACTCGGCGCGTTGTGAGTCGATGTTCTTGATAGCCGCATCGATCTTACCGATAGCTGAATTACGGCCAGCAGAGGTGGTGACATTCAACGTATTAACAGAAAGTGTCGCAGCGTTGGTAGTCTTAACCTTGATGGTCACATCTTCGCCATCCTGGTGACCTACCTGGAACTTCTTACCGCCAGAAAATCCACCAGCCATCAGCTTGGTGTTACCAAAAGCAGTGGTGTTACCGATAGCAGTGATTTCAGTTGCCAGCGCATCCATCTCGTCTTTGATGGCAGTCAAGTCAGCAGAGCTGTTAGAGCCGTTTTCAGACTGGATGGCCAAATCACGCATACGTTGCAGCATGTTGGTCTGCTCCTGCATCGCACCTTCAGAGATCTGGGCGATAGAGATAGCATCGTTGGCGTTACGCATACCGACTTCAAGACCTTTCACCTGGCTATTCAGACGGTTAGAAATCGCCAGACCTGCAGCATCATCTTTAGCACCGTTGATACGCAGACCACTTGACAGACGCTCCATTGAAGTGGCCAAGCCACTGTTGGAGATGTTCAGGTTTTTCTGAGCTTTCAGTGATGTTACGTTAGTGTTTACTGTAATAGCCATAATGATTTCCTCTTTACCTGGCTTGGGAAAACTAGCCTGTCTTCGTTTGAGCCAGGCGGGTCTTACTGGTTACAGTAACTTTAACGGCACCCCTTTTTTTATCTTTAGCCATTTTTTTCAAAAAATCATCAATTCTTTCTAACTAAATGATTATTTGGAAAAAATAATATCGCCAACAGTGTGAAACTGCTGACGACATTACCGGCAAACACATCATTAGCCCAATAGAGAAAGGGCAACCTGAGGCAATTGATTTGCCTGAGCCAACATGGCAGAACCTGTCTGTTGCAGTACCTGACTCTTGGTCATGGCCGCCGTCTCTTTGGCAAAGTCCACATCCACAATACGGCTCTTGGCATCAGCCACGTTGGCCTGAGTGTTGGCACTGTTGCTGATATTGTGGGCCAGACGGTTTTGGATCGCACCCAATTCGGCGCGCTGGGTATCTATGTTCTTGATAGCCGTATCAATCTTACCAATGGCAGAGTCACGACCGGCAGAGGTCAGTACAGTCAGCGCATTGACAGACAGAGAAGCCGCATTGTTGGTCTTTACTGTCACTGTCACGTCTTCACCATCCTGGTGACCTACCTGAAACAGCTTGCCACCGGAGAATTCGCCAGTCATCAGCTTGGTATTACCAAAGGCAGTACTGTTACCAATTGCAGTGATCTCATCACGCAGCTGATCCATTTCATCTTTCAGCGCCTGCAGATCGGCGGTGCTGTTGGCACCGTTTTCAGACTGGATGGCCAGATCACGCATACGTTGCAGCATGTTGGTCTGCTCTTGCATCGCACCTTCGGCAATCTGAGCGATGGAGATAGCATCATTGGCATTTCGCATGCCTACATCCAAACCGCGAACCTGAGAGTTCAAACGGTTGGAGATCGCAAGACCAGCGGCGTCATCCTTGGCACTGTTAATCCTTAAACCACTGGACAGGCGTTCCATTGAGGTCGCCAGGTTACCAGTGGAGATATTCAAATTCTTTTGTGCCTTCATCGAGGTCACGTTGGTATTAACGGTAATAGCCATGTTGAGTTCCTCTTCCTAGTTTTACCGCCAAGACTCGGAGCTTGGCTAAATTTGTTAACTATTTATCTGACAGACGGGTAGGTCTTTGCTTTCTGTTAAATAAAGTCAAACAGGGAAACAGAACCCACTCTGCTGAACACATTTGAAACGGCGTTCAATGCCAACTGTTGTTTTTGAAACTCGGTAATCGCCGCGGCGTAATCGAGATCTTCCAGCAGTGACAGTGCCGACTTGTTTACCAGCTCCTCCTCTGTGTGATTGGAGCTGTAGCTTTCGAGGCTTTTGAGATTATTCCCGGCCACCCCTCTGGCCACACTGAGCTGATTCAAGCCGCTATCAACGTTATTCAATAACTGTGCCAACTCAGCTTTACCTTCCGGAGTATTCACCCGGTCGGGATCTTCCAACAGACCTATGGCCTGATGAATGGTATCGAAAATAGGCGTATTGGCTTTGGGTTCCATGGTGAAGGAATCCCCGCCAGCCGGCGTACCGTCCAGCTTTACCTCTATACCGTTGAAGCTCACGGGATTACTGGCATCGAAGTTGGCCACATTCGCAACCGCCGTGCCTCCCGAATCCAACACTTCCAAATCAACCCCACCGGCACCGTTGTCGGTAAAGTTGAAGGTGTAAGTGTCAGCCACGTGAGCCGCAGCATTATCTATCTTGGCACTCAGTACCCTGAAATCCCCGGTCTGGGAGGTCAAATAATTGACGCCATAATCACCCATGCCATTAGGCACCTTCATAAAGGCCGAATCCCCGGGAATATTGGTGCCCATGGCAACCCCTTGAGCCACCAAGGCATCACGAACGCCGCTGTCACCGCTGTAGATCATGTTGCCGCTGGCATCGAAGGCAAAGGGTTGATTGTCTGTGCTGAATCCGGAGAACAGATAGTTGCCCGACTCATCCTGGGTATTGGCAATACTCAAGAGTTCATCCAAACTGCCGCGCAATTCATCGGCAATCATTTGCCGCTCTGAGGGTGCCAGGGTGCCATTTACTGCACGCAACATCTGCTCCCGAATACTGGACACCAAGGTTTCGGCGCTGCCGAGCTTGCTTTCGGCCATCGACAGATGATTCTTGCTGTAATCCACATTCTTGAGATACTGCTGCACCAACGCATTTTGTTGATAGAGATTGTCTATACCGATAGCCGCAACCGGATCATCACCGGCAGTGTTGACCTTCTTGCCGCTATTGAGTTGATCAAGGATCTTACTGGTATCCGTTTGCTTCTGCAGAATGCTGTTTAAGTTCTGCTGGTACATCTGTGAAGTTGAAATACGCATCACTCAAACTCCTATCGAACCGAACTGAACAGGGTGTCAAACAGGGTATTGGCCGTGGTCATGATCCGTGCCGATGCTTGATAGGCTTGCTGGAACTGCATCAAATTGGCCGCCTCTTCATCCAAGTTAACCCCGGATTCCGATTGCACTCTGGCGTAAGCCTGATTGTAAATGGCCTCCGCCGACCCGGCTCTGACCTGAGCGGATTTGGTTTGGCTGCCGATATCCAGCTTAGTCTTTTCAAACACATCACCCAGAGTCGACTTACCGTTATTCATTATCTTGCTGTCACTGAGCTTGGCCATGGCCACGGCATTGCTGTTGTCACCCGGCGCAAAGCTGAGATCAAAAGTGAAACTCTCACTGCCGCCACTGCTGCCATCAACTTCGAAAGTAAAGCCAAAGGCACTGATCTGCGGTGGAGTGCCGGCCGCGGTTCCGGTTGCCAAAGAGGCGCCATTGACATCAAAGACTTCATAGGTGGGCGGAGTAACACTGGTATCCAGAGTGAATGTCAGCTCGCTGTCGGTCACAGGGAAGTTGGCCGCGCTTCTGTCATCTATGCTGACCAGCTTCACCGAAGTGCTCCCCGAATTGCCTGTGCCGGCAGTGATTTTCGGCGCCGCGGCAGCAATGCCTTTGGGATCTGACATCACCACACCTATGTTGGCCGCCGCATTGGCGGTTGGCCGTATTTCAAACCTGTCACCGGCGGCCATGGCACCGGCATCAATTTTGATACTGAAACCGTTGGCACCTTCTAGGGTATCGCCGTTGAGCGTCAAGTTGGTCACAGCACCCGTCTTCATGTCCTTAAGTTCATAAGTACCGGCACTGGTATAATTCAACTCATAACTGCTGCCGGATAGGGCACCGACATCATCAATATTCACACTCAAAGACGCCGAGCCCGGATTACCCGAATAGGCGCCGACACGGCCTGCAGCAATCACAGGGTCATTGATATCGGTAAAAATGGGTTGTCCCAGCTCGCCATTAAGATCAAAACCCTGGGACTGCATCTCGTTAAAGGCATCGGCAATCCCCAACGCCAACTGCCCCAACTCGTGGCTGGCGGGCATCAGGGTGTTATCACGAAATTCAAACAGGGCACCCAATTGACCACCTAGCTTGGCGGGATCGGCCTTCAATTCACTGCCCCCAAGGCTATAGGTCAGCTCGGGCTCATTGGGGAAAGGATCGCCTTTGGTCACTCCCATTGTCATGGCGACTTCGCCGGACACCAGCATAAAGGAGCTGCCCAACATGATGGAGCGGGCGCCATTATCCAATGGGATCACATTCACTTCGGCGTACTGACTCAACTCCTGGATCAGAGCATCTTGCTTATCCAACAGCTGCGAATCGTTGCCTGGAGTTTTCATCAATTCCAGATTGATCTGCGCCATCTCTTTACTGATCTCATTGATCCGAGTGGTGATGCTTTCAATCTGATCATTGGTTTGCTGCACTTGGCCACTGAGGTGACTCTGCATCTGGTTGAGATTCTGTGCCAGTTGCGAGGCCGAATTGAGCACAGAGCCGCGGATCCCCAGATCCGATGGCAAGTCCGCCAGGCTATTGAGACCGGAGAAAAAATCATTCAGTGAGGCTGGCACAGCTTTACCTATCTGGGAAAACAGCTGATCCAATTCGCTGAGTTTGGTGTAGCTGATCTCGGCGGCACTGAGTCCAGTCTGTCCGATACGCAGTTCTCTAGCGGCATAATCGTTATAGATCCGCTTTACATCTTGCACATAGGTGCCCGTGCCGTAGAAGTTGTTACCAAGGCGCATTGAGGTGGAAGTGCCCTGAATAGCCACCTGACGGTGATAACCCTCGGTATTGACGTTGGTAATATTGTTACTGGTCACCCCTAACTGCGACTGGGCGGCCAGGATCCCGCTGCGGGCTATACTGAACAGATCCATAGACATGGGTTATCGCTCCTGCACCTTTACTGGCCCGGCGTTGAGCCGAACTCCTGCAACAACTGACCAAAATCGGTCTTGATGGTATCCAGCACTTTCATCACCTTGTTGGCATATTGAGGATCCGTGGCGTATCCAGCCTCAGCCAATGCCTTGATAAATTCGCCGGGATTGGCGGCCATCTTGCGCGCCTGGCTGTAACGATCGTTGTCGGATATAAAGCTGACAAAGTCGTTAAAGCTCTGCTCAAAACTGTCGTACACCCGAAAGTCGGCCTTTTGCCGCACCGCAGTGCCCTGCTCATATTCCAGGGTCGACACCGCCGCTTTCTCACCCAGCCAACGTCTGTCGGCCTTGATGTTGAACAGGTTATTACTGGACTCACCTTTATGACCACGGACCATTTTTTGACCCCAGCCGGTTTCCAGAGCCGATTGCGCCAGCAGCACTTCGGGTTGGGTGCCTAAGGCTTCGGCAGCGGCCTTGGCATGAGGATAGAGTTGTTTGACGAATTCTTCCTGGCTGCCGATGGCAGGCCGCGCCTGCCGCCATGACGGCAATACTTTGCCGCTCAATACCTGTTGCAGGCTGTCACTGCTCGGCAGCGCAGAGGCCTTAACCGCGGCGGCTTCAACGCTGGCTTTCTTATCTGTCTGGCTGCCGCTCAAGGCCGCGACACTGCGATTGTCAACATCACCGCGAAGCACAGAAGCCGGGGTAATACCAGAGGTCTCTGGTGACAACTGCTGCACCATAAGGTCTGATAGCCCCAGCATGCCTTTTGAGGACAGCTCCACCGACATCTGCTGATCGTGCATCTGTTCGTAGAACTTGGTGTACTGGCTATTCATCGGGCTATCGGATTCAAATATCGCATTGGCATCACGCATGCTTTTCATCAACATCTGTACAAAGATGCCTTCAAACTGCTGCGCCACCTCTTTAAGCGCCGCCTTTTGATCCTGCTGCGCCTGGGCTCTGAGCTTGTCCAGCCCACCGAGATCCAGAAATTGCGAAGCATCAGCCATTTTGTTCATAGTCGATAAACCAGTGTGCCATTAATCAGATGATGATGAGTTCACCATGCAAAGCTCCTGCCATCTTTAAGGCTTCGAGGATTGCCAATACATCTGAAGGTGCGGCACCGACCATATTCACTGCTCGCACCAGTTCATCGAGCGAGGTTCCCGGGTTGAACATAAACATCCGCCGGTTGTCCTGAGCCACATCTATGGTGCTGTTGCTGGTGACCGCAGTCTGGCCACCGGCCAGGGCGTTGGGTTGAGAAACCTGAGTCGCTTCGGCGATGGTGACGGTAAGACCACCGTGAGTCACAGCCGCCGGCAATAATTTGACGTCCTTGCCGACCACTATGGTGCCGGTGCGGGAGTTGACTATCACCTTGGCCGATTCATCGGCAGGCTCAACTTGGATATTTTCCAGAGTGGCCAGGAAAGATACCCGCTGCGACACATCTCTGGGAGCACTGACTTGAATGGAAGAAGCATCGAGCGCCCGCGCCATACCCGGGCCGAGTAAGCCGTTAATGGCATCGGCGGTACGCTTGGCGGTGGAGAAATCGGCTCTGTGCAGGTTAAAAGTCAGGTGATCGCCATTACCGAAGGGGCTGGCCACTTCACGCTCGACTATGCCGCCGTTGGGAATGCGACCCACGGTTGGCGTGTTCTGGATCACCTTGGAGCCATCCAGCCCCTCGGCGCTGAAGCCACTGACCACCAGACTCCCCTGGGCGATGGCGTAGACATTGCCGTCCACCCCTTTGAGGAAGGTCTGCAGCAGAGTACCGCCGCGCAGGCTCTTGGCCTCACCCAGGCTCGATACCGTCACATCCAGAGTTTGTCCCGGTTTGATAAAGGGCGGCATATCGGCATGCACGGCCACCACGGCAATATTCTTGATCTTGGGCCTGAAGTTATCCGGCAGATTAATGCCAAAATTCTTCAACATGGTCTTGAAGGTCTGCTCCGTGTAACGGGTCTTCTCTCCGGTGCCCGGTAAACCTACCACCAGGCCGTAACCTATCAACTGGTTATCCCTGACCCCTTGGATATCGGCAATATCCTTGATGCGCTCGGCCTGTCCCGGTAGGGAAACCAGTAAACAGGCAAGTGCCATGATTAATTTTATTTTCATGAGCTTATCCTCAGAAAGGCCACCAGTCAGAGAGGAAGAACTGGCTCAGCCAGCCCACCTTTTGCGAATCGGCGAAGGTGCCAGTACCGCTGTATTGAATCCGGGCATTGGCGACTTTGGGCGAATCTATGGTGTTCTCGGGAGTAATATCCTGCGGCCGAATAATGCCGGTTACCCGGATAAACTCGTCGCCATTATTGATGGTGATCCACTTTTCACCGCGAATAACCAGATTGCCATTGCCCAGCACCTGCATCACGTTGGCCGAGATCTGTCCGGAAAGACTGTTGCTCTGATCGGCATCGGCCTCACGATTGGTATCCATACTGTCGCCATAGCGGAAATCCAGCGGATTGCCCTTGATGGTGACATTGCCGCCCCCCATATAGAGCGGGTTCACCGACATGTCCGAGCCTTTCTTGATCTTGTTACCGACGCTTTTCTTCGCCTGAGTCGACTCCACCAGCACCACAGTGATGATGTCCCCTACCCTGTGCGCCCGCAGATCTGAGTAAAGTGAAGACGCCTGGCTGTCCTGATAGATAGAGCCGGTCGGCGCTATCCGGGTCGGCGGCGCTTCTGGATACACAGGCGCATAATAGGGATCATCGGCTATGGGTTTGTTCTGAGTAGCCGTGCAAGCCCCCAGAAACAGAGCCGGAATGATAAGGAACAAGGGTTTCATCACATCACCTCACTACAGATTCTGGTTCACATAAGCCAGCATCTGGTCCACCGCCGAAATGACCTTGGAGTTCATTTCATAGATCCGCTGACTCTCAATCAGGTTAACCAGCTCTTCGGTCACGTTAACGTTGGAGGTTTCCAGCGAGCCCTGACGAATAGAACCCAAACCGTCGAGTGAAGCCGTGCCCTGAATTGGAGTACCACTGGCACCAGTCTCCAGATAGAGGTTTTGCCCTATGGGATCTAAGCCGGACGGATTGATGAAATCAGAGATGGTCAGCTGGCCCACCACCTGGTTTTCGGCGGCGCCCGGGGTTTTAACCGATACTTCGCCTTCGGCGGAAACGGTAATACTGGTGGCATCGTCCGGAATGGTAATCGCAGGTTGCAACACATAGCCGGCGCCAGAAGTCACTATCTGTCCGGTATCATCCAGGGAAAACTGGCCGTTACGAGTGTAGGCCGTGGTGCCATCCGGCAGCTGGATTTCAAAGAACCCGGGGCCTTCAATCATCATGTCCAGTGAGTTATCTGTGGTTTGCAGGTTACCCTGGGAGAAAATTTTCTGGGTGGCGACCACCTTGGTACCTGCGCCCAGGTTAAGACCGTTGGGCAACTTGGTGTTGGAGGCGCTGATACCACCAGCCTGGTTGACCGTCTGGTACAGCAAGTCTTCAAATACCGCCCGGCCCTTTTTGTAGCCTATGGTGCTGGCATTAGCGACGTTATTTGAAATCACCGAGATGTCTGTTTGCTGGGCATCTAACCCAGTCTTACTTATCCATAACGCGGGATGCATATCAATTACTCCTAGCTAATGCGCATCAGTGAAGCGGACGACTTGTCGTTCTCTTCAGCGGTTTTCATCATTTTTACCTGCAGCTCAAACTGGCGCTGCAACTCGATAAGATTGACCATTTCGTCCACGGGATTAACGTTGCTGCCTTCCACCGCACCGCTTTCCACATTCACAAAGGGATCGGCGGCGGCCGGGATGCCGTCCAGGGTGCGGAACAAACCATCTTCACCGCGCATCAGGTTCTGATTACCCGGGTTAACCAACTTGATACGGCCGACCTCTTCAATCACCTCGGCGGTTGCGCCCTGGGGACGAATGGAGATAGTGCCATCGGCAGCAATCTCGATTTTGTCTATCGGCAGCGGCAGCACTATCGGACCGTTGTCGCCCATCACAGGGTTACCCCTGTCGTTACGCAGCAAACCTGTGGTGTCAAAACTCAAACTGCCGGAGCGGGTATAGGCCTCGCTGCCATCGGCGGCCTGCACGGCAATCCAACCTTGATCTTTGATGGCGATGTCCAGATCCCGCCCGGTCGATTTGATAGGGCCGGACTTGAAATTAGCCGAAGGTGACTCTGTCATGGCAAACACCCGCGTCGGCAATCCTTCACCGAAGGCTTGCATCGCACGGGCCTGAGTCATCTCAGACTTGAAACCATCAGTGTTGGCATTGGCCAGGTTATTACCCCTAACCGCCAGCGCATTCATGTTTTGTTTGGCGCCAGTCATGGCGACATAGAGAAGTTTGTCCACCTGCTGCTCCGTCAATCTTTTTACCTACCCAGGTAAAAGCAAACATCGTGCCAACAAAATGAGCAATCGCGCGCAGCGACAACAGAAGAACTTCAGAGACTTGTAAATAATCGCGGGGGAAAGCGGCAAGACATTGCCGCTACGGCAATGTCTTGCACAGGAAGGATTAGCGGATCTGCAGTACAGTTTGCTGCAATGTGTTGTTCACTTCCAGGGTACGGGAGTTGGCCTGGAAGTTACGCTGAGCCGAAATCAGGTCCACCAGCTCAGTGGTCAGGTCAACGTTAGCCTGCTCCAGCGTTGAGGAGCGGATACTGCCGAACACGCCACTATTGGCTTCACCAGCCAACGCCGCGCCTGAATCCAGGCTGGCTTTCCAGGAGGTGTTACCGACTTGGCTCAGTCCTTGTTCGTTGGAGAAACGCGCCAGCGCCACTCGTGCCAAGGGGACGGTGGAGCCATTGCTGTACTTGGCTGAGATCAAACCGTCTGTACCCACTTCCACATTGGTCAGACGACCCACTGTCACCCCATCCTGCGTCAATTCAGTGGCGTTGAACTTTTCCGAGAACTGGGTCGGGTTGTTGAAGTCTATGGTTATTGTCTGGGTTCCGTCCGCCGCAGGGCCGAGAACATTGGCACCGCCAACACCCAACTGCTCTGTGGTGATCACCGCCGGATCTGAACCTATATAACCGCCGACATCGTTGAACTTGAGCACGGCGCCAGTCCAGCCACCTGCAGTTTGCGCTGTACCCGTAGCGTCCGGAGTACCGTCACCATCAGTATCAGTCTGGTAGCTGCCAGCGCCGCCGCCCAGATTAACCGGCTTGTCATCGATGGCATAGTAAGCCACCCAGTTACTCTCGCCCGTGTAGGCGCCATTTTCCGGACGCACAAAATAAGTGGTCAGGGTGTGGGAGTTACCCAGAGAGTCATAAATGGTCACTGCGGTGGAGTTATTGAAAGTGTCTGACTTGGATGGGTCAAACGCCGCGGGGTCTTTCGTCGCCTGGGTAGAGTCCAGGTTCATGCTGATGCCAACATTGTTGGTCTTCTGCGGGCTACCGGCAGTATCCGGGATCTGCACCGGCTTGGTGGTGGTCAGACTCACTGAGGTAGAGTTGCCGTCTTTATCGACCGGGAAGCTCTGCAGAAAGTTACCGGCCGCATCGACCAAAAAGCCGTTTTCATCACGCTTGAAGGCCCCCGCGCGGGTGAAGGAATAATCCTGACTGCCCACATTGGGAGAGGTCACGAAAAAGCCACCACCGTTGATCGCCAAATCCAACGCGTTGTTGGTGGAGTTTAGGTTACCCTGGTGGAACTGCTGCGCCACCTGAGTGGTCGTTACACCGCCGCCCACTGTGGTTCTCCCATTGGAGAAAATCGAGCTGGCGTACACATCGGCAAACTCGGCCCGGGACTCTTTAAAGCCAATCGTATTAACGTTGGCAATATTGTTGGCTGTGGTATTGAGATCTTTCTGCGCCGCAGCAATCCCACTCAGAGCAATGTTAAAGGACATAATTCACCTCATGATTTTCAGATACTGTCCGGCGCAGCCGGGGCAGATACAGAATTAAACTTCGGAAACAGCCAGCACATCGGCCAGTCTGATCCCGCCAATACCTCTTAAATTCAACACGGCGCCACTGGCGGAGTTGAGCGATACGCTGGTCACGTGGGCATAGGAGCTAACGATAAGATCCTGAGGCTTACCATCGACAACTCCGCTGGCCTTCATGGTATAGATACCGGCATCCACCGGATTTCCATCTTTATCCAAGCCATCCCATTCCACGTCTATGTTACCGCCGGCACTGCCATCCACCTCAAAGGTCTTGATCACCTGTCCGGCCTCATCTTCGACCGTCACCTTGATCGACGGAATTTTCTCAGGCGATGTGATCACCCCTTTGAGCGTGGGATCTTCCGCTGAAACATAACCGGTTCCCGCCGGGATCAACACTTTCTGCCCCACAAGGCCTGATGCCTGCAATGCCTGACTCGAGGTCATTACCGTATTGAGGTTAACTATCTCCTCATTGAGCTTGGAGATACCATCAACAGTAGAAAACGATGCCATTTGGGCAATCATCTGGTCATTGTCTACAGGTTTGAAAGGATCCTGCATCGACAACTGTCTACTCAGCAGCGAGAAGAAATCCTCTTGGGTCAGCTGCTGGTTGTTACTCTTCTTGGCCTCAGTGCCCGATTGAACACTGATATTGTCCTGGAAGGGATTAATTGAATTCACACTCATGGGCTATGTCTCCCTTTACTTGCCCAACCTCAGGGTCTGCTGCAGCATAGACTTGGCGGCATCGGCCACCTGGACGTTCATCTGATAAGAGCGGGAAGCCGAAATCATATCGGCCATCTCTTCCACCACATTGACATTGGGTTTGTAGATAAAACCATCGGCATCGGCCATCGGATGATCCGGCGAATACTCTTTCAACAAGGGCTTATCGCTCTCCACTATGCCCTTGACCTTCACCGCCGCGCCCTGCTGTTGTTGGCCATTGGCCTTAGCCAACTCGGCCTCAAAAATAGGGTGTCTCGCCTTGTAGGTCTTATCGATACTGGAAGAAACGGAGTCTGCGTTGGCTATGTTACTGGCGGTGGTATTCAAGCGCACCGACTGCGCCGACATCCCCGAACCCGCAACATTGAAGATATTGTACAAACTCATGATTAATCTCCTTTCAATGCCTTTTTCATTCCGGCGAACTTACCGTCGAGAAATCCCAGCGACATCTGATATTCGAGCGCATTTTGCATAAAGGCCTGTTGCTCTTTTTGCATATCGACCGTATTACCGTCACCCGTGTCAGGCTGATCCGGTACTCGATACTGCACATGCTCGGCAGTCAACGCCTTGAGGTCGAAATGCTTTTCAGAAGTGGCCATCATACTGACCCCCTGTTGCCGCCCCTTTGCCGCCTGCAACGCCGATGAAAAATCAACATCCCGAGCCTTATAGTGAGGGGTGTCGGCATTGGCTATATTGCTGGCAAGCACTTCGGCACGCTGAGCGCGAATACCCAGAGTGTATTGATGTATGCCAAGGGCCTTATCGAAACTGATCGCCATAAAACCGCCTCCTCTAATGACTCGACAAAGATAAAGCAAGCTTTGTGCCAAATATGGATGTAATAGCGAAAGACAGCACAGCTGTGCGCCATAAAGAAAGGAAATAACAAAAAGGGCCCGTCTAATTCGACGCGCCCTTTACATATTTACCAGTAAAATCAAAAGGTTATTGGTTAGTTTTTCTTCTGGTAATAAATGCCAGGGTTACAGCGAACCATGTCAAATTCGTCGGTCAAACCGGCAATCGATTCGCTGGCACCCAAAAACAGTATCCCTTTGGGATTGAGAGCGGCAGCAAATTGCCGCAGTATTTTTGCCTTTGCCTCCGGGGCAAAGTAGATAAGCACATTGCGGCAGAAGATAATGTCAAACTTACCGAGCAAGGTGTAACTCTCAAGCAGGTTATGCGCCCGAAAGCTCACCAAACGGCGGACATTATCCTTGACCCGCATATTGCCGTTGGGCAGAGCTTCAAAAAACTGACGTTTGCGCTCTTCAGACAGACCGCGGGCCAACGCCAGCTTGTCATACTCAGCGTTTTTACAACGCTCCAGCATGGACGGCGACAGATCGGTAGCCTGGATCATGGCACCGCCCGGCAAAGCACCCGGCTTACGCTGCTGATACTCAAGCACTGTCATCGCCAGTGAATAGGGCTCCTGACCAGATGAACAAGCCGCCGACCATATCTTCAGCGGCCGCCCCAACTTGGTATAGCCCGGCAACAATACATTACCCAAGAGTTCAAAAGGATACCTATCACGAAACCAAAGGGTCTCGTTGGTAGTCATGGCATCAACGACTTCAGCGCGTAACTGGCGTTCGGTGGGTCGCATCGACTGCTTAACGACATCTGACAGGGAAGGCAAACCGTATTTCCCCATCAAAGGCGCCAAACGACTGCGAACCAAGTACTGTTTGTTCTCACCCAATACAATGCCACTGTGCTGTTCGAGAAACAGCCTGAATTGATTGTATTCAGTTTCTGCGAGAGATTTATCTGGCACCTTTGTGTCCTAACTATCCGTGAAAATGTCGCCGTGGCTTGCAACAACGACATTTAAAAACTGGGTCAGCGTTATACCCCAGCCCCATTTGCAACACAAGACATCTCACTCACTATAGTCATAAAAATCCACAGCTGACAGCGACTAGAGACTCAGATGTTTGTTAACTGCCGATGCCAGTTCATCGGGGTTGAACTTGGCAATAAAATCGTTGGCGCCCACTTTTTGCACCATGGCCTGATTGAACACCCCGCTCAAAGAGGTATGCAGTACCACCTTGATATTCTTTAACTTGGGATCATCACGGATCTCGGCAGTCAGAGTGTAACCATCCATTTCCGGCATCTCGATATCCGAAATGATCAACGGAATTTCATCGGCAACATTGTCCATCTCTGCGGCGATGCTTTTCAGCTTTTGCAGGGCTTCCCGACCATCTTTGGCGGTATCTATCTGCAGATTCAACGATGACAGCGCCCGAATGATCTGTTTGCGGGCCACTGAGGAATCGTCAATCACCATAATATGATAGTTCTGCTCTCTGTCGATTGTGAGAGATTCGTCGATTTCCTGACTGATATCTGTCTTGACCGGCGAAATTTCATCGAGGATCTTTTCGACATCGAGAATTTCAACCAGTTCGCCTTCAATTTCGGTCACGGCCGTCAAGTAAGAGTACCGCCCAGCCCCCTCCGGTGGCGGCATGATGGATTCCCAATTCATGTTAATGATCCGCTCAACGGAACGAACCAAAAAGCCCTGTACGCTACGGTTATATTCAGAAATAATGATGAAGCAATCCTTGACATCATCTATGGGTCTGCCGCCAGTCGCCGCACTGAGATCGATAACCGACACAGTGGTACCACGAATATGGGCGACTCCCTTAACGAAGGAATTCAGTTTAGGCAGAGCGGTCAACGGAGGGCACTGAAGAACCTCTTTAACTTTGAACACATTTATCCCAAACCTTTGTCTGCCGTTGAGTTTGAATAACAGAAGTTCGAGGCGGTTTTGTCCAACCAGTTGAGTGCGCTTATTGACTGATTCAAGAATGCTCGACATAAGGCTGCCTTGTTGTCTTTGTATTGATAAATACCTGTCGTCATGCAGACAGGCATACTATTTGCTTAATCCAAGATACCGGATCTCAGTCAAATTTCTGACTGAACCTGTGGTGAAGCCAGTTCAGGGATCCCGGGAATCATTGAAAGTATAGGTGTAATCTGGCGAGACAAGCTAGCCCGTTCATTATGAAAGTAAATTTTGCATGTATTTTAGCCACGTTTTTACTGTCCATCTCAGCAATGGCCGCTGAGAACAACTTCGTTCCCAGTATATCGGCCATAGAGGCGCTGGCTAAAGAAGTTATTGCCAAAAAAGTGTTGGCGACCACAGATGCCAGAATAATCATCACGCCACAACGACTGGATTCCAGGCTCACGCCCCCCACTTGCAGTTCGCCGTTGACGGCCGAGATGGCCAGCGACAGAGAAATAAGTCGCAACAATACGGTGCGCATCGGCTGTACCAGCCCGGAACTCAGTTACCCGTGGCAAATCTATGTCTCAGTGCGGGTGGACATCAGTTATCCCGTGGTAGTGGCCACCCAAACACTGGCCCCGGGCACTGTGCTTGGGCCGGAAAACCTGGCACTTCGCTACATAGATGAAACCAGCCTGCGCGGAGAACAGTTCGAGGATATCGCCACAGTCACAGGTACCCGACTCAAGCGACGGGTGGCCAAAGACTACCCCTTATTTGCCGCTAATCTCTGTTTTGTTTGCAAGGGTGACAGCGTCTCCATCTATGCCGGTAACGAGAAGTTTCAAATAAAAACTGTCGGTGAAGCCCTGCATGATGGTAACCTTGGAGAACAGATTCGGGTGAAAAACACTCGTTCTGACAAAGTGTTGGAAGCCACCGTCATCAATGTTGGCGAAGTGGAAGTTCGAATGTAAAAAATGCTAAAGTTCCCCTTGGCTGTGCCGATAAGACAGCAAGGTAATCAGAGAACAGGCTGGATCCGACGATGGCGATGG
Organism: Shewanella carassii; assembly: GCF_019670705.1. Lineage (NCBI taxonomy): Bacteria > Pseudomonadati > Pseudomonadota > Gammaproteobacteria > Alteromonadales > Shewanellaceae > Shewanella > Shewanella carassii. The sequence continues at coordinate 1,546,561 of NZ_AP024618.1, read as the reverse complement.
ATATTAAACAACTGCAAAATCAACCTAGGGTGAACACAGGTTCTATCCCTAGAAACACCACCCAGAGCACTCAAAGCAGTGCTCAACAAAGTGCTACCCCGCAGAAGACAGATTCTGTGGTTGTGTCACAACAGGCGCAACAGCTGCAAGGAGTACAGAGCAAAATGGCCTCCCTGCCGGAAATAGATCAAAAGAAGATCACCGAAATCAAATTGGCGATCGCCGAAGGCCGATATAAGGTTGATCCGGAAAAACTGGCCGCCAACATATCTCAATTCGAATCAGAACTGAACGAACTCAATAAAGGGTCCTGATGCCAGATACTCCGGATATCATCAGCCTGGTAGCACAGCAGACGACTCAACTCGAGCGTCTGCTGGACTTGATCGGGCAGGAGAAAAATGCCCTGCTGGATCGCAATGCCGACCATCTGCTGCAATTGGCCAAAGACAAGAGTGACTTGCTCAACCAGGTCAAGGCCATCGATGAAGCGCTCTCCTCTCACCCGGAACAAGTCAAGCTCAGTCAGCCGCCGTTGGCCGAAAGAGTCGTTGAGGCGCGTGAACTATTGGCTGCTTGCCAACTGCGCAATCAAGAAAATGCCGGCCTGATAGAGCTGAGCATGGCCAGTATCAATCGCTTGGCGCAGGCTCTGCAGGTGAGCCGTAACGCCTCCAGCCTGACCTATGACGGCAAAGGAAAGACTTCAACCATCGCCACCTTGGGTAACGATCTCAAGGCTTGATTAAAGCCCCATTCCTGTTCTGTTGCTTAAGCTTATTGAGTAAGTTTGGCTCCTTGGAGCGACCCACGCTACTGTGCCCCTAGCCTTCTCCTGATTCAATACAGGGCGCTAAGGCCAAGGGGCAACATTCAAGATACCTTCCCAAACGTATCCCCTGATCTCAAATCGGCAAGGACTCTTAAGCCATAAAAAAGCAGCTAAACCAAGCTGCTTACGCCAATTAATCTAAGGAAAGTGCCATCACTCTCTACAAAAGAGAACACCACCAAGCCTTATTGGCACCTTCCTAAAAGTAAGTGATCTCTTTGACTCGTTGCGGACGATTTTGCTGCTGATACAGATCCCACACCCGGGCGAAGTCCAGCTCCAGCTCTGTCACATAATGATCTCCGGCCGGATAACTACGCACGACCTTGGCACCACGGATCACCCCGGAAACAGAGGCCTGAATATTATCGCCCTTCAGCATCCAGTCACTGACCTTACTGTCGGCCGATAAACGCTGACCATAGACTTGCTCGGCCAGCTCCCGATAGGCAGCTATCTTGGATGCTTGCATCGCCATCAACACCTTTTGCGACTGTTCCTTGGCCGGTTGGCTGGCCAGCGGAGCATAGCCTACTGCCGTCAACTTGGGAAAACTGCCCGGTGCCTCCGTCTCCCACTGCACATATCTGTCTTTATCGGCACAGCCACTGAGAATTAACGCTAATGCCAGCGTGGCCAATGACAAAGTGTTACTCCAATACTTCATTACTTATCCCCCACTATCCGGCCCTTGTCTTCACCACGGTTTTCGTAGCGATAGAGCAAGCCCTCTTTTGACACCACCTTATTGGATGGCGCCAGGTAGCCCGGCAATTCCTGCTCCATTATCCGCGCCGTGGCCGCCGAAAGCACCCGGTTGTTGCTAACACTGACTATCCGGCTATTGAATAGCATCTCGCCTTTGGCCTGGCTCATACTGGTGACCAGTACATGCTCCACCGCAATATTGCTCGGCAGTTTTTGCCAGTCACGAGTAAGGATGAAATCCCCCTGTGGCGTGACCCGCACCGCATCGGCCAGGTTCAAATCGACCAGATTAAAGCCCTGTTGATGAAAGGCTGTCATCAACCCTTGCTGCAGTTGTGAAGCCAGTGCATTGCTGCTCTGCATGTCCTCCACCATCACAGGCGTCATCACCAGTAACGGCTGGGTCGGCTTAAGGGCATCGTTGTGAGCTACCAACTCATCAACCAACTGCTGCGCCAATAGATTGACTGGCACAGGTTGCGCAATGTCGGCTCGCGGTTGCGGCGCAGTCATGCTGCAAGCCGGCAACAAGAGTAAAGGCAGAATACACAGGGCTTTATACATAATATCCATCCCACTGACGCCCGAGCGGGCAGTTAACTTTATTTTGGAGTCCGGCGTAAACCTTATTCTACCTGGCTTAACGGCCATATTAGGCGGCGCTTGACACTGAGTATTGAGCCACTCTCTAACGGCGGTATTTACCGAATTAACAAGGGCACCAATCCATTCCCACCGCTTCATTGGGATACGCAATCCCCCGCCAAGGCAGCTCATCAAAGTCGATTGGCCGGGCTCCATATTCCTTGGCTAAAGCTATGCAAATAAAATACCAACCAAGGGTTATGTAAAAATAGAGCTCAATTCGGATGACCTCTAACGGCAAGCCTTTATGCTTAGCCGTTTTTGAAAATTCTTGCTTCAGAGCTATCCGGCGACGGTTTAAGCATGTCAAGTGAATAGCACCGGCATTAGGTGGCTTAAAATATCAATATCCGCCAATGACGCTTATCAGCGCAGAACGACCATCGCAGTATGACCAGATTGAGACGACCCCAACTATGCAATCACAGGAATGCAACCCTTATGATTAAACCTTAGTGATGTAGCACTGTCCCAATCCCAACCACCGGCTTGGGTTGAGCCTCTCATGCCTTATCGGCAAATTCTTGCCGCTCTTTAGCTTGGCTCTTTCAAACAACTGCTTGGCTCTCACAAACAACACCGTAAGCCCTCCCCTCTCACTGGCATAAAATTTGAATGCCAAGCAATACCAGTTTAAGTGGTGGCAAAATTCCGTCACCCTGACTCCTATTTTGAGGAACCGCCTTATGAGATTGCCCCCCTTGCTCTTGCTGCCGCTGCTGGGCATCAGCCTGAACGCCATGGCAGAGTGGACCGAGGCCCGAGGTGAAGCCAAAATAATCAATGGTAATCTGACCCAGGCACGGGAAGCGGCAATGGACAACGCCATCAACATGGCTCTGCTCTCCCGTGGCGGCAGTTTTCAATCGACCCAGAGTGTCAGCCAGGGGCGCTTGACCCAAAACGATTTCAGCCTCTCCAGTCAGGCGCAGATAAGCAGTGTCGAACTGGTCAGCGAACTGCGCCAGGGAGACAAGCTCAAGGTGGTTATGCGGCTCGATATTCTCGATGGCCCGGATAACAAGTGCCAAAGCTCGGCCATCAAGGCCGCTATCCTGGTGCCACAGGCCAGTATTAAGGACAGAAGCCAACTGCGTTATGGTCAGTTGGAAAATTTCCAGCAAATCCTGTCAGAGCGGATAGCGGCAACGCTGGATAAGCAATCCTCCACCAGCTTTGCCCACCTGCACGCCAAAGAGCGGCTGGATATCAAAGAAGAGCTTATCAATATCCGGGGTTACCGTTTGCCGACCTGGATAAGTGAAATTACCGACAGCCAGTATCTGTTGCTGCCGCAAATCATAGATATCTCCACCGAACCGGCCGAGTCCGGCTTTATGGGCCTGTGGGACAGCGAGCCTCAGCGACTGTTTCAGCTGCAGCTCAGCCTCTATCATGGGATCAGCGGCGAGCAGATCTGGTATCAGAACTACAGCATTTCCGCGCCCTGGGAGTTTGCCAAAAATGAATCCGTCCCTCCCAACAGCGACAGATTCTGGCGTGCCAGTTACGGGCAGGCCATAGATAAGGTGCTGGCCAATGCCAGTAAAGATATCGATATGGCACTGGCCTGCAGACCGCTGCTGGCACAGATAGTCGTGCGTCAACAAGATAGAGTGATACTCAACCTGGGGCGACGCAACGGCATCCGCGTTGGCGATCAGTTCCAAATCGTGCTGCAACAAAACCTGCCCGACCGCATGAACCAAATGCGTGCCGTGGCCGGAGAAACCCGGGCAAAAATCACCATAGATCAAGTCACAGAGGAAAGTGCCATCGCAGTGCTCAGCGGTGAAAATGCCGCCCTCAACATTCAGGTTAATGACATCGCGATTAAGATTTAAGCAATTAAATCTAAAGCCTTTTCATCCGGGTGAAAACCAGTATAATCACTGGCGTCTCCCTATAGCTCAACAGGATAGAGCAGTCGCCTCCTAAGCGACCGATCGGGGTTCGAGTCCCTGTGGGGAGACCAGCATTTTCTTCTTGTGCCTGCTTGCACAAGTCTCAAGCTTCTTTTAGAACCCATCCTCTGCCGATCCAGGCGCTTCAAATTAGTGATTTTGTTCTCTGATAGTTTTCTCTCAGGAAAACATTGAGTTAGCGATGTGGCCATCGTGGCTTTAAAGCCTTAAATAGCCAACCAACTTGGATTTAGCTTCCCGCTAAGCAACAACCTTTCACCTGCGGCGCAGATGGGCAGGAAGCTCGAATGCCGTGAAGGACAGGACGTCCGAGAACGGTCCTTTTGGCACAGGCTCTCCTGTGACATGGCGAGAGTTGCGTTGCAACATGCTTTCGAGCGCGAGTCAGGGATGTCGAGCTGGCTCGTTGTACATGGATGCATTTGCTCCACGACTTTACGCCGTTGGTACAGCGGCTATCATGGCTTTAAGCCAGAACTCACCAATAAACTTGCGCTTAGCTGCCAGTTCACCATCACCTGCGGCGCGAATGGGCACGCCGTGAAGGACAGGACGTCCGAGAACAGTCCTTTTCGCACAGGCGATCCTGTGACTCGCTGCAAGTACGTCCTTGTAAGCTCTGCCTCGGCATCCATGCCTCGGAAGGTCACAGTTCCGCCTGTGCCTGGGAATTAGGTGTATATCTTTAGCAACTCAGTTGTGCTTCGGGTATTCCGGCAGTCAAAACCAACCACTACGGCGATGAAGCCCTAACCCGCCTTCGAGGCATTGTCAGCTTTGGGGTTGAAGTCATCACCCGAGTGCACCAATGGACGCTTTCTCAAGCTGATAGCACCGACCGCTCTTACTTGGAGTTATGTCAATAAGTGTATAAAACCGATGACAACCCCATGAACTTAGTACATTATCTAGTTTGTTAAATTTAATAAGAAGCTTTCTTGAGTATGTGACTAAAGTCTAAATTTAAATGAATGCAGAGGGAATTGTGAACTTTGAAGCGGCTACATTAGATGATCTGATGCACTATGTTTTTGCGTATATTCTTGAACATGGTCAAGTTAATAACGCTAGTAAAGGAAAAAATATAGAGATCCTAGGATGCGAGCTGAGGTTATCTAATCCCATTGCTAGGGTTAGCAGGACTGAGTCTCGAGGTTTAATTTTTAGCTGTTTAGGGGAGTTATTTTGGTATCTTTCTGGTAGTAATGAGGGTAGCCATATAGAAAAATATATACCTAAGTATGGCGCTTTTATCGAAGCTGATGGCTTAGTCCATGGTGGTTATGGAAAGAGACTTTTCAACATGCATGAAAAGTATAATCAAATAGAACGGGTGATAGAACAATTAAAAAATGCAACCACTACCAGAAGGGCTGTCATACAACTCTTTGACTCATCAGACTTATCCAAAGACTATAAAGACATCCCATGTACGCTTAACTTACAGTTTGTTGTTAGAAACAGAAAACTTCACATGTTCACAACGATGCGTTCCAATGATGCATATATTGGCTTACCTCATGACATATTTGTATTTACAATGTTGCAAGAAATGATATCAAGAGAGCTTCAGTGCGAATTAGGAATCTATCATCACTATGTAACTAGCCTTCATATCTATAATGCAAATATTAATTCTGCAAAACGTTTTATCGATGAAGGATTTCAACAAACTGATAGCATTATGAGTGATATGCCTCCCGGTGGATTTTTTAGCATAAGAAATAAATTGTTAGATTATGAAATTAAAATTAGAAATGACATTGAACTAAATATTGACGAACTAGACCTTTGTGATTACTGGAAAGATATTTTAAGGTTGCTGCAATTTTATATCAAAAAAGAATCTCATAACATTTCCGGTTTAAGACATGCAAGTGAAGTTAGAAGAAAAATAACAAATAAAAAATACCAACAATTAATAAATAGCAGAGAAAGAATTAAAAATAAAATTGTGATAAAAATATAAGAGGATAATATGCAAAAGAGGTTTCAAAAAATTGGAGATATTGTTCATGCAATTGAACATTTCGAATGTGAAGAATTTAAACTGATTGGTCTAAAGGAACCTGACAACTACACGACTCTATCAAAACAAATAGCCGACAGCATCAGAAGAATTATATATATACAAGAAATAGGGAAAAAGGAGATTTCTGCTAATCGTAAAAATCCTTACTCAAATATGTTTGATCCATTGCGTGCAGCATGGTTGCATATTAGAGACAACAATAAAAATGAGGCATACTGGTTGATCTTCTTGGCAACTCACTTTGGAAAACATAAGAAGGAAGGTTGGAAACTATGTGCCAATATTTATGGTGGTTTAGGCACAGACGTATGGACATGGGAAAGAGTATCACATAACCCAAAGGACTTTTCTTTATGGTTTAGGGCTGCGAGCGTAGAAATTAAAAGAATTGAGTCTGGTAGAAAATTTGGAAACCACAGAAAGTATGAATCACTAAGCTACAATTCAAGTAGACCACTACAAACTGTGATAGAAACATATGTTGATTGGGTTGGAGTAAGTAAAGATCACGAAACAAAGTTTCTAGAACTCTTAAGTAGCAATAACACTAAAAACAGTTATGAATTATTTGATGCTGCATATCATTCTATGAGAGGCGTTTTATCCTTTGGCAGAACAGCGAAATTTGACTATTTAACGATGCTTAAGAAGTTCTCTCTACAAGATATAGAGCCCCAAAATCTATATCTATCCGGTGCAACAGGCCCCAAAACAGGTGCTAGCCTTTTGTTTTTTGGTAAAAAAGACTCTAACTGTAGTATTGAAGAGCTAAATCGTAAGCTAAACTTATTAGCAAAATACTTACCGATAGATATCTTATCATCCCAAGTATTAGAAGATGCTCTATGCAACTGGCAAAAGTCACCATCTACATATCAATACTTTGGTGGCTAATCATTAGACCATGTATATCTTACTTTTAGACGATTTAGATAAGCATGGTCTATATTACCAACATGTTGCAACTGTCCTAAAACAATCCCTTTAGAGACACCAATTTTCTTTGCAAGGCGAACTATCTTTTTCCAATCACTCTTCTTTAACTTTAACAATTCACTTCGATACTCATTTGGAATCAAAACATTAGAGGCAAATTCATTAGCTTCTATCTCCAAGCTATCGCAATCAGATACACTAGAGTCCTCTATAAAAATCTCTTTATTAGTACTGTGTAATATAAGGTGTGCTATTTCATGAAATAATGTAAACCAAAAGTGGTCATCTGTTCTATAACGAAAACTCATTACTATTGTAGGCTTCTCTATTTCAAAGAAACACGTTGCACCACTTGCTCTACATCCTGAAGGAGTTCTCACTACAACAAATGCGACACCTGAATCTGCAAAAATTTTTTCCAGTTTTGGCAGAAAAATTGATGGTTCTGGTTCAGTTGTCAGTGCCCTAATCGAAGGTATCGACTCTAATAGCATGTCTCTATCCCAAGGATAGCATCTTATACTGTTGGAAAGGTGTTTAGCTTGATTAAGCCAAGTATACACTGAAACTGGATCAGTCTTAAAAGTTAGAGACTTCCTAAACGCGACGGGTAAAGAATTTTTAAAATCATCTTCCCATTCATTAATTGAAGATACATTAAAAAATTTTAGGCAATCAACAACACGATTGTCGCCTTTATTTATTCGAGGGATCCACCCATATTTGACCATGTCAGAGATAGGAAGACTATCAAGCCATCTCTTTTCTCTCTCCAAAGACTTCATCTTAAAATTTTGGTAGATCTCATCCCTTGATAACCAAAACTGAGAAGGTACATTAAAAGTCGACTCTAACCTATAAGCAATATGATCTTCTATAGATACATCACCACTAATTAACTTATCAGTTTTGTTACGTGGCAAGCCGATTCTTCGTCCAAGTTCCTCAACGGAAAAACCGAACTCATCAAGCAAGCCTACTATTGTATCGCCCGGAGGGGATACCCAATCAGGGTTGAAATCATCCATGCGAATCATCTTATTGTACCTATATATACCAATTTCAATCGTTCAACCTTGACCCAATCTATTGTTTTATCAAGTTTTCTAGGTGTTTTTAAGTGTCCAGAAATCAAACACATTACCACACTATCCTTGATATCAATTGTAATACATTCTTCCGAATCTATGAACGCAATACGTGCATTTCCTAGAGGAATCTCATCATATCGTTCTACAGCCAATAAGTCCGATAACCTAGCCCTTAATACTTTGGCTATGGACTCACCTAGCAATTTATCTGCTTCACGATGCTGCTCGCAGATAGCCCTAAGTTCCTTAGATGAAAACGAAATTTCCAATATGCAATGCCGAATCGATAGTCCTTTTTCAAGATACTCTATACGATTAAATGGCTATATGTACAGATTGATTATTCATTGTTTTCAGTTTCTTACTACTTTCTCCCATCTCTTACCAACATAGCTATCAACTCTCGACGTTGTTCCGGCGAAAGTTCCAGTTATTTACTTCCAAAGCAACCTGACCAACGCTCTGCCCTATTGACCAGCCTTAGCCTCCAAGCACATGTGGTTAATCTGAGCTCTCGCCTGACCGGCTCAATATCCAAGTAAGCATAGGTGCTGGCAGCGATACTAATGTCACTGTGCCCAAACAGCTTACTGGTGGTTTGCCCGTGGTTTCAACATCAGCCGCCGCGCATCACGCTCCAACTGGCTATAGCTCGCCTGAGGTCATGAATAGTGAAGCTTTCGCCCTTACTTTCGCCTCGTAGGCCTGCCCTGTCCTTTCTTGTCCTAAATAAGGCCGGTGCCAGAAGCTGCCCTGACTAGATTTTTCGGGGGGATTACCTAAACAAGATGCTGATTTATTTTGATTTTACAATGTAAACCCTTTGAGAGTGCGGCCCATCACATTTATCCAGCCAATGAGCGGCCTAAGATCATGTTAGTCCTTTGTGCATGCCTTATGCGCTTCCGCCCCATCTAATCTTGAGCGGCGCCGGGTGATTTTGCCAAATGAAAAAGCTTAACAACCCAGGGATGGGCATTACCCCGAAAAATAACGTCTACCCTGTTGGCGCTGTTTTCAAGGTTGTAGCTCGATAAAAAAGTAACAGGTGAGGTAATAAATGGTTGATATTCCGATTGAAGTTTGTGGTGAGCAGGTCCCTGAAAACTCACTATCGTTCTGGAACAATGGAGTACGCTTATTGGTTGCCGATGGCCAAGTTACTTTGATGACGACTGATGACAAAATAACCACCGGCCTTAAACAGGTCGCCGATAAGTGCCCGGCTTTAACCTCTGGTGTTGCACTCAACTTAATCTATCAGGCCAAACAGTATGAAGTGTTAACTTTCAACAAAGCCTATTATCAAGACCCAGAGGGGCTCGAAGGGATTCGGGTATTCGATAACATCGGCAATACCATTCTTCTCAGCAATAGTTTAGGTGTCACAAGAGAGATTGCATATGAAGGATTTCAAAAGCCCATCTATCAATCTATTAATGGGAAGGTTATGTACTACCACTATGATGCCTCCGGCAAAGTCATTGATATATCCGAAACGGCACCTAAAGGGATAGCGCCTGCGGTTAAAAAGGCAGAGTAGTCATCCTTCGCTGAAGTCTTCCAATTCGTATTTGAGCGCGAAGTGATTTTGACAATATTCACTTAGCCTGCTGTATCCTAGCGGTCGATTCATCACGTCAGTGCAAAGACACGCTCCCCCTCCTCTTTAGCGAGCAGCCCAAAGTGGATTGTGGCTGCCACAATTACAACAAGTTCAATGAGCTCACTGCAGATATCTATCCCATTGATTGTACGGGGCCTTCAACTCTTGTAAAATCCGGTAGCAAGCTTGAGTGCGGGCCACTTTTGTGGTCACTGGAAGGAATATCTGTAAATGGAATTAGTCAGCTCTTCGCATTGCGCGGCATCTTATGCTGCGCCTCCATCTGTAAATTTTGATGTCATATTCGGTGCACTTTTCGATGCACTTTACCGGGCATCTTGCAATCCATATCGTTCCATACCTTCCAGCGCACTATCGACAGCAAATCTAGCCAAATCCGGGGCCTGTGTCCCTCTAAGCCCAAGTTAATCAGAACGATAAAATCAGAACGATAAAACTACGGCGTTAAGCATCTGCAGCGGCCAACTGGCTAATAACCATACCCTACAATAAGTTGTTTATATTATGTCCCAATTTATAGAATCCCTCCCCGACTACTTTAATGCTGTTAAAAACAGTGACGGCTTTCCTGAGAAATTCATCAACGACCTTTTCTTGATTGGCAAATGCAGCGCCGATACCGAATGCGTGAAAGAGATCCGCCAACTGCTGAAACAACATGCGAGCCAGGATATTCAAAATGCCTTCAAGTGCCGCAAGAAACTGATTAAAGGCGAGAAAGAGCCTGATATGAGAGATGTCTTCTGTGTCCTTTGCGAATATGCCAGCCTATCGGCCGAGCTGGATGTCGATTACCTCTATGCCAGGCTTGGACATACCATCATAGATATTCGAGCAGGTCAGCCGCTGGAGGCACTCTGCGAGCGCCCCGAGCTGTTGGCGCGTTTCCCCTCGGTGACTTTTCTGGCCATCGAAGAAGTGCCCTTTTGTGGACAACAGTTGCCTGAAAGTATCGGTAGCCTGCCACTGCTTGAAAAGCTCAACATTGAAGGCGATTACAAGACACTGCCCAAGAGCATTGAAAAGCTAAAGAAACTGCAAGAGTTTAAAATTGACTCAGTGCCGCTGGAAAGTCTGGATCTTGATTTTCGCCAACTGACAAACCTCAGCAGCCTAACCTGGTACGATACCCCTATCTGCGGCGCCGAGCTGTTTGATTTACCGGCGGGATTGACCAAGATTGATTTGGCGTTAGTCCCGGATTTACAACGCCTTGGCACTAACTTGGATAAGCTGCCACAGCTGCAACACTTAAAAATCTCATGCTGTCCCCAACTTGCATCTATTGATGAGCAACTGACCTTAGCCAACCTCAATAAGCTGACACTATGGAAAAACCCGTTATTGAGTTCAATCCATGCCAATACGGTGCTTGGCAATCAAAAAACATCTTTCACTAATGGCATAGATATCCGCTTTGCCCCAAAGGTATATGAAGATATAACCCGGCTTAAGATCCAAGAAAAGAAACTGCTGGCATTGGTCTGTAAGCATGCTGCATGTTTTCCTCATCTCAAAGAGTTGCACCTGGGTTATACCAGAGACTTAACCGGCATTCGCTTCCCTTTTGGGGCGTTTTCGCAACTGGAGAGCATCTGGGGGGCAGATTTCGGCGACGACGGCTTCTGGGATGAACTGCCTCTATGTCAAAGCCTTAAAAACCTTAGTTTTAATTCGACCAACTCGGAAACCATCCCCGAGTCGTTTAAAAAGATAGCGGCGCTGGACAGCCTCAGCATAATAAACGGCCAAAAACTCACCATAGATGCGTCATTGTTGCCACGAAACATCAAAAAGTTGGAAATCGACCGCTGTCATCGCCTTATTGCACCGACCAGGCTACTAACCCTGGATGAACTCATTCTAAGCCATTGCCCGGTGAACAACGAACGGCAGCTGTTCAGCAATATTTCTACAGCTGTGATGAAATACTACCCTGACGATGACACGCCGGACGCGGGGGAAGAGCTGTCTCAATATCTGCCTCAGCCAGAGCGACTCACCTCCTTCACCACTAGACTGGCGACAGCTAAAATCGCCGATCTATTAATGCATTGCCCCAATCTAGCGTCGCTCCATATTGACCCGGCCCAAGTTGAGACTGAGCTTGAGGATGGAGACGCAGACCAAAGGGAGACTTTACCTAGTTTGAATTGCCCCGCCGTTACCCAGTTGACCTCGCTGGAGCTGCACAATACAGACGTCGTTACTCTTAACCCATTGCTAACGAGTAGCCCCAAGCTTGAGACAGTTAAACTCAACAAATTCGACGATTTCCCTGCCAATGTTTCACTGCCACGGCTGAAAACCCTGTTGATTTCACGCAGCAATCTTAAAACCCTGGCCTCACTCGATGCGCCGGCATTGGAAACCTTGAAACTGGTCCTGTGTTATGAGTTTGGTCTGGAGGCCACCAAGGCCCTGGTGAAATATACCCACTTGCATCACCTTAAACTGATGGGAATGCACAAGAGCCTGGATCATTTCCCCATGGAGCTTAAAGCACTGCCGTTAAAACGGCTTTCTCTGAGAGGCGGCGATATCAAGGTTATCCCTGATTTTATCGGTGAGTTTACCGAGTTGGATACCTTATCTCTGGAGGACTTTGTCACTGAGTCTCTGCCCGAATCCATGTTGGCGCTTGAGAAACTGGAACGCTTGAGTATCGATTGCTGCAAATTCCTTAAACCTATCCCTCCCAGCTTCAGAAAGCTCAAGCTGAAAGTCCTTTGTTACACCATAAGCAAATTCGGTGGTTTCAACATGAATCCCAAGCTGTATCAAAACTTGCTGACCCCGAATTACACCGAGCAGACCAAGTATCTCGACGATTAGGCCGAGCAATTGCAAAAGCGTGTCTGAATCTCTCTTTGGTTAAGCCAGACAAAGAGTGATTCGGCGCACTCATGCCGACTCAGGTCGTAATCTCCCGTACTCAAAACGATAGAGATGATCGGCCAATCTGGCTGTTTGATGTTCACAGTGAGAAACCATCACCAGGGTACAATGACCGGCGAGGCGTTTTATCAAGGCTTCAATTTGTGCAGTAGCTTCGGGATCGAGTGAAGAGGTAGGCTCATCGAGCAATAAGATATCCGGCTCAAAAACCAGGGTGCGGGCCAGGCAAAGGCGCTGCTGTTGCCCGCCGGATAAGGTTGAGGCCGGTGCCGACAGGCGATCTTTGACCTCATCCCACAATGCCGCCTGTTCAAAGGCTTGCTGCATCTGTTTCAGCGCGGCCTCCCCCTGCAGGTTACCGACCACTTTCAAGGGAAGTAATAGGTTTTGCGCCACACTGCCGGGCAGCAGCTGCGGATGTTGAAACACCATACCGACTTTACGGCGCAAATAGGGTAACTCTGTGGTTTTCAGTTGATTGACCGAAAGCGGCTTATCTGCCACACAAAGCGTTATCTCACCCAGGGTGCGACTATGTTGATATTCGTCATTGAGGCGATTGAGCGCCCGTAACAGGGTGGTTTTCCCCGAGCCTGACGGCCCGCTGAGCACATTGATCCGCCGCCGATGGATCTGCATATTGATGTTTTCGAGTGCCGCTTGTTGACCAAAATACACACTGAGGTTAGACACAGTGCCCGCGACATCCGCAGCCTTTGATAACGCCATACTAATGATTCCTTCCGGGGAAACGTGTCACCCAGTTGGCCATGGAAAATACCGTGGCAGTTAAACACAGGAGTGTCAGCGCGGCACCAAACGCCATCTGCAATTCGGCCTCACTCTGATACTGGGCACTGTAATAAAAAATCGTAAAAGGCAGGGCTTCAAACCGTTCAAAGATCCCGCCAGGTAACCCCGCATTGGCAACGGCGCCGGTCAGCATGATCACCGCGGTATCTTCTGCGGCCCGGCCAATGGCCAACATGATGCCGCCGCGGATCCCGCGCTCGGCCTGGGGCAACAATACAAAGCGCAAAGCTTGCCACTGTGTCATGCCGAGTGAGAGTGCGGTTAAACTCAAAGACACAGGCAGCGCCTGCAGCGCCGTGCGGGTAGAAACGGCCAGATAGGGAATGATCAACATCGCCAGGCAAAATGCCGACAGTACCAGACAGGTGTTGGCAGAAGGCAGCAAGGTGTTGCGCAGTAACAGAATAAGGGTAAAGCCAAACAAGCCCATCAATATCGAGGGAACGCCGGCCAGGATATCAACCGCCAGCTCCAATAGTGCCTTTGCCTTGGATGTTTTCGCCGTTGCCAGCCAAATTCCGGTTGCCAGCCCGGGCAGCAAGGCGATCATCAAAGCACTGGCAACCACCGCCAGAGTTCCAACACAGGCAGGCCAAATCCCATCCCAGATAGGCGCCTGTCCAAAGAAACCTTTTAAGGGTTCAGTATCACCAAAATAGAGCGACAGGCTGAGCGTGGGAACGCCTCGATATAGAATAAATCCCAGCAGTGACAAGAGACACAGCAACAGCATGGCGCTGCAGAATAAACACCAATAATGGAAACACTTGGCTTTCAAGACCCAGAACCCTCGGTGGTGGCCTTGGCAGACGAAGTCATATAGCGGATCAACAGAGTCACCAGCACACTGATAGTGAGCAGTAACAAACCGGCGGCAAACAGTGAGTTGTACATGGCGCTGTCATTTTCCGTGGCCAGCACCAAGCCAATATGCGCCGTCAGGGTGCGAACCGAATCAAATACACTGCCCGGAAGCTGCGGCGCATTGCCGGCCAGCATCAAAGGCAGCAAGGTATCGCCTATGGCCCTGCCAAAACCGAGTAAGGCGGCGCTGGCCATGGCGCGGCGGGCATTGGGTAATACCAGATGATACAGGGTCTGGAGATCGCTGAACCCCAGAGAAGCAGACACCATTCTGAGTTCTTTGGCCAAAGGGCGACATTGACTGTCCAACATCATCACCATCACAGGCAAGATCAACAGCACTATCACCAGAGTGGCACTGATGAGGCTGAACCCCGAACCGGTTCGAAAGGTTTCCCGGATCAGCGGCACCAGCAAAAACACAGCGGCCAACCCATACACCACGGTCGGGATCCCGGCCATCAAGCGGATCAGCGCCCGGATAAAGCGCGCTGGCCTTCGATAGCGAGGTAATAAACAAAACCCTGTGATGCCAAGGGCGATAGGAAATGCCAACAGTAAGGCCAGCAGTCCCAACAAACCGGAGCCGACAATCATGGCAACTATGCCAAATTGCCCCTGCTCCGGTTGCCAATGTAACGACAACACGCTGGTTTGCGGGTTGAAAAACACCGGCAATGCAAACCACATCAGAAACCCAAACAGCAGCACTATCAGCAACAATACTGATGCGGCCAGAAGTTGCAGTATCCGCTCAGCGGAGATCTGTGTGGTCATGAGTCATTAATGTCCGACAGGAATATATCCGGCTTCACGGATAAATTCAGCGCCGTCTGGACCATAGATATAGTCAATAAACGCCTGGGTCAGCCCCTTAGGTTGTCCCTTGGTATTCATATACAGCTTACGCACTACAGGGTATTCACCAGAAGCACAGGCTTCATTGGTGGGCAGCACATTGTCCAATATCGGCGCTTTCACTGTCTGATCGATATAACCGACACTGCTGTAACCAATGGCACCGGGATCGCGGGCAATCGCAGTTTTCATCGCACCATTGGAAGGTACAACATTGGCCTGAGCCGAAACAGGCGACTTATTCAGCAACTTTTTAACGAATACCGAGCGAGTACCGCTGGCTTCATCACGGGTGAAAATATTGATCTGCCGATCGTCACCGCCCAGGCTCTTCCAGTTGGTTATTTTACCGGAATAGATATCCATCACCTGTTGCGAGCTCAGCTGTTGAATGGGGTTGGTCGGATTGACGATAACCGCAACGCCATCGATGGCAAATGGGAAAGAAAGCAGACCGTATTTCAATTCACCCGGCTTCAGAGGGCGGCCGGTATTACCGATTTCAACCAGTCCCTTGGCAACCTGCTGAGCACCCACGCCACTGCCGCCACCGGCAATAGTAATGCGAATATCGTTATTGGCAGACATAATGGTTTTTGCCGCCTGCTTCATCACGGGGATATGCGCGGTACCACCGGCAATGTTCAAGGTACCGGACAAGTTTTCAAAGCGATCGAGCTCAGACGCCATGCCAACAGCAGGAACCGCCAGCACAGAGCATAATAACAACTTGATAAATCTGAATTTAAGTCGCATGTCATTTCCTTGGGAATGCACATGAGCCGAAACAGTCAGCCCAAATAAAATAGGTATGGTTCGGTGCCGAGCCACACGGCGCGCAATGATAACAATCACACCAAATCAACCTTTTGACTCAAATCACAAATAAACCGCTAAAAACGTAACTTACATTTGTTAGGTCGATTAAACAGAGCCGCTCTGCGGCCTCGTCATAGTTAAACTCGTAAAAGATTTACAAACTGGAACGCGATTTGCTGCACTGAAGCGGACATAGCCATGGAGTCAACAAAGCCATTTTTTTGACAAGCGGGTTACCAGGTGAGTACAGCCTGCAGCCGGTACTCGAAGGCCTGAGCATTGAGCCGCCAGATGTTGTGCCATGCACTTATCAACAGATTGAGGGGAAATCCCGTTTGATCAAAGCCATTGAACTTCCAGCTTCTTGGCATACAACAAGGTGCGTACCACCCTAAAATGAGTCGGATATTGGAAGCTTATGCTCTCAGGCACCGATTAAGACTTTGGTAAACGCTAAGTACCAAGATACTGTATTATTTAAACTTTAAAGTCAGAACCCTATCGCCTACCAAGCGGTAGGTAACAATCAGGGTTGTGACACTAATCTATCTTCAACGAGGAAACCTCCATGACAGAGCTATTTGCAGCCAATTTGCAAATCATCCAGTCCAGATGGCCACTGGCGGGGGCGATACTCAAACAACAAGCGCCCGGCAGCCTGGATGCGGCCTTGGTGACAGGGCAAAATCAGACCATCAGTGTCGATGGCATTCAGCTCAGCAGCCGTCACAACCGTTTGGCAGAAGCCAGACTGTATATTGATACTCTGCCAGCCGGGTCGACCGAGGTCAGTCTCTATGGCGTAGGGATGGGCGATGTGCCCAGTGTATTGTTGGATAATCCTGCCATAACCAAGCTGGCGGTAAATGTTCTCAACCCGGCCATTTTCGCTCTGGTGCTCAGCTACACAGATCAATCCGAGTGGTTGAGCCATCCGGCCGTCACTCTGGAGTTGCAACCGGGACAACTTAAGGTGACCGAACCTTATATCGCCCTGATAGCCGACCTGGAACTCTGCAGTGATGAAAATGCCAGGCTCAGGGATCTCTTGGTGCTCGAGCAAAATCTGCCTTATATCAACCGTCGCCATCAGGCGACCGACCCTGCGATAATCCAGCGTTTGCAGGATAATCGCCCTTTTCTGCTGCATGACCCCGATGTGATTGAGCTTAAGCGGCAGATCCATAGCCATAAGGCCTTGGTTATAGGTGCCGGGCCTTCGCTGGAAGAACATTACGATTACCTAGCCAAGTTGCAAACACAACCGCAAAGGCCTGTCATTATCTGCGCCGACACCGCCATGAAAGGCTTACTGCACCACAATATTCGCCCCGACATAGTGGTTTGCATCGACGGACTTATCGGCGAATACCACCTGCCCCTGGCACTCAGCGAAGGCATTGCACTGGCTTATTATCCCAGGGTCGCTCCCGAGATCCTCAATGGTTGGAAAGGCCCCAGGTTTAACGCCTATGGCAATAGTCCACTTTATGATGCGCTGGGCAAAGAGATACCCAAGA
Organism: Shewanella carassii; assembly: GCF_019670705.1. Lineage (NCBI taxonomy): Bacteria > Pseudomonadati > Pseudomonadota > Gammaproteobacteria > Alteromonadales > Shewanellaceae > Shewanella > Shewanella carassii. Next base: position 1,528,993 of record NZ_AP024618.1, on the reverse strand, counting down.
CTCGCCTTTATACCAATGGCAGCGTGATCCACCCGGCGATAGATCTGGCAGTACTACTGGGCGGACGGGAAATTACCCTGCTGGGCTGCGACTTTTGCTATTGCCACAACAAGAGCCACGCCTTTTGGGATGACTTTGCCAAGACCACTCAGGACGAGATGACCCAAACCTGGGTAAAATGCACCACCCAAAAAGTGCTAAATGCCAGCCACTGGGTACTGGATGGCCATGGTCAAAGGGTGGCAACCGATCTCAACCTCAGGGCTTACCTGCGAAACCTGGAAGCCTACATAGCCAAGCGGCCCCATGTCAGGTTTTATCAAACCAGCCTCTCAGGCGCCCGAATTAAAGGTTGCCAATACAAGGAGTTGAAACCATGATCCAAGATTCATTGCCACAACAGCTACTCGACACGGCCACCGCGTTCAGGCTTGGCAAAGAAGCCGAGGCCTCCGGGCGGCTGAAAGATTGCATCGAGCAGATGCAAACCCGACTGGAACAGCAACAGCTGCCAAGCGAAGCGTTGCAACTGGTCCCCGGCATGTTGGCCTCGCAACAACGCCATGACTGGCTGGGGCTGGCCGACACCCTGGAATATGAACTCGTGCCTTTATTGGCCTAAGCGCTCAGGAATACTCTTTCAGTGCCGATAAAGCACTTGAATCACCCAAGCGGAAGAAACTGATGAAACATACGCTTTTTATTGCCGAAGTCTCCAGCAATCATCATAGGGATCTGGAACGCTGTTTTGATTTTATTGCGTCTGCGGCGGCCATCGGCTGTGATGCCGTCAAGTTTCAGCTCTTTAAAATTGATCAGCTGTTCGCCCCTGAGATCCTCGAAAAGAGTGAGATGCACAGAAAACGCAAGGATTGGGAACTGCCGGTCAGTTTTCTGCCACAGTTGAAACGCTGCTGCGATAGCCACGGCATTGCATTTTCCTGCACGCCTTTTTATCTCGATGCCGTCAAAGAGCTTGAGCCCTATGTCGATTTCTACAAAATCGCCTCTTATGAACTGCTATGGGATGAACTGCTGATAGCCTGTGCCAAGACAGGTAAACCCGTGGTCATTTCTGCCGGCATGGCCAACTTCGACGAAGTTGATCACGCTATCTCTGTGTTAAAAGACTCGGGTTGCCGCGATATCACCCTGCTGCACTGTGTATCGGCCTACCCGACACCTAAATCCGACTGCAACCTGGCGGTAATTGGCGCTTTTCGGGAGCGCTATGGAGTTAAAGTAGGTTGGTCTGATCACAGCGTATCAGCGGCGGTGATTCGCCGCGCCGTAGGCCGCTGGCAAGCCGATTGCGTGGAATTTCATATCGACCTGGATGAACAGGGCGCCGAATACGCTGCGGGGCACTGTTGGCTACCCCAGCAGATGCAGCCGGTGATCGCCGAATGCCGCGAAGCCGAGCTTATCGACGGTCAGAGCAGCAAACTCCTGGCACCCAGCGAAGCGCCGGATCGCGACTGGCGCGCCGACCCCAGCGATGGTTTGCGGCCGCTAAAACACCTTAGATAACTAACGCAATTGTTACCTACAGGATTAAACCACTTAGGTGCAGCCTCTTGTTGATATAGGAAACCCATATGAACCCCCACTCCACTACATCTCGTCGCAAAAAAATCATTTTTGCCGGAGCCTATGGTATCTACAGTCACGGCGATGATGCAGCCTTGGTGGTATTGATAGACCAGCTACGTCAGCAATTTGGAGATTTTGAGGGAGTAGTACTAAGCCGCCACTTAGATCAGGATTATAGTATTTACGGGCTTCGCAGCGTAAAAAATCTTGAATATGAAACCAAGGCAGAAAGCTTAGGGAAATGGTTTCAAGGATTTAATTATGATGATGATACCCAGGTATTGAATGAACTATTTGGCGAGATAGCAACCGCTGACTTACTGGTTCTGGGTGCCGGAAACTTCTTGGTAGATTACGCCATTGAACTCTTTCGAGGACCAGTACCTTATTTCAGCGTGCTTTCAATAATGGCAAGAATGAATGCCGTCCCCGTAATGTGGTACGGTATTTCTGTAGGGCCACTCAGTAGTTGTTACGGACAAAAATTAAGCTATTTTTCCTCAACTATTGCCGATTGTATTACCTTGAGAGATCCCTTGAGCTTACATAACCTCAAAGCTCTCGGCTACAAAGGTGAAGCCAAGGTACTGCCAGATGCCGTAATGGGCTTATTCAATGCGAAAGAACAAATCGCCAATAACCCTCTGGCTATTGAACCTGGATTTGTTGCCATCAGTGTCCGCTATCTACCTCAGTCACCAGAAGACAATCTCCTTTACCAGCAAACGCTCGCGGCATTTGCCGACTATTTGGTGGAAGAGCTTGGCAAAACAGTGGTATTCATTCCACAGCAAATTTACCAACACGGGAATCCACAGGAAGACGATCGTGTTGTTGCCAGGCAGATTCACGCTCTTATGACCCATCAAACCAAGGTTGTTTTAGTTGAACAAGCACTAGATGTTTATCAAACTTGTGCAGCCTATGTTGGGGCCAACTTTGCTATAGCGACCCGCCTGCATGCCAATGTTTGCAGTGCTATTCAGGGAGTACCTTCCATTGCCATTGACTATAACCCCAAAGTAGCCTCATTTATGGAATACTTGAATGAGGAGGAATATGTGTTGGCACCAAATCAAATGAGCCTCCAGAATCTTAAAAAGCTAACCAATCAATTAGTTGAAAATCAGCAAAAGATTAAGCAAAACCGAATCACAAAAGTCGCGCAAGGGTGTAAAGATATCCTCACCTACTCAGAGTTGGCGGTTGATTGTTTGGAAGCTTCATCTTAAGGGAAAATTATGCGGTTAAAAAATCAAGTTGCCATCATTACCGGTAGCTCTCGTGGGATTGGGCGAGCTATCGCCGTTCAGTTTGCCAAAGAAGGAGCCCATGTTGTGATCAACTACCGGGACAACTTCCAGGCAGCACAAGAAGTCAAAGAACAAGTAGAGTCTATCGGTGCTCAAGCTATTGTTATACAAGCAGATGTATCTAAACGAGCTGATATTCAAAGGCTGTTTTCCTCCACCTTGGACGCCTTCGGCAAAATAGATATCTTGGTAAATAATGCAGGTATAAACAAGCGAGGTTGGTTTGACGAAATTACAGACGATGACTGGGACCTGATAATGGACACCAACTTAAAGGGGCCATTTATCTGTTGCCAAGAGGTTTTTCCTCATATGAAGTCCCAGAATTTCGGCCGTATCATTAATATTTCCTCAGTGGCGGGCCAGTATCATGGTCCCAAAACTGTTCATTATGCAGTGTCTAAAGCCGGGCTGAATAGCCTAACCAAGGTTTTGGCTCGTTATGGAGCGGAACACAATATTATGGTTAATGCGATTGCACCTGGAATAATGTTGACCGAACAAACAGCTGATGAGCTGGCCAGTCCGGCTGGACAAAAAATTATCGATATGACGCTGGTTAAACGTGCCGGAGAGCTCAAAGATGTTGCTGCTACTTGCGTGTTTCTGGCTTCTGATGAACAAAACTATATTACCGGACAAGTACTCAGTGTAAGCGGCGGCGCTTATCTAGGCTAACTCGCAACTATTTCAAATCTAAGGGAGAAACTAACATCATGGCTATTCTGGAAACACTAAGAGTGCCTGCCGATATAAAAGATTTGGGACTGAATGAGTTAGAATCTTTAGCAACAGAAATACGGCAATTTCTGATATCCAACATCAGCAAAACCGGTGGTCATATAGGTGCCAACCTGGGGGTCATTGAGCTGACTATCGCCCTGCATCACGCCTTCGATATTAGCCCCCTCGAAGACAAAGACGGTGACGCGATTCTGTTTGATGTCGGTCATCAGGGCTATACCCATAAACTGCTAACCGGCAGAATGTCATCCTTTGCCAGCCTCAACCAAATGGGCGGCATGTCGCGCTTTGTCTCCCACCATGAAAGCGACTTTGACTTAATGGAAGCCTCTCATGCAGGCACGGCAATTCCCATTGCCTGTGGTTTGGCGTATAGCAAGATGAAACAGCGACAGGGAGGCCGCGTCATTGCCTTTATTGGTGACGGCTCCATGGTAGAAGGCATGGCCTTTGAGGGTTTGAATTTTTCGGCCGAATATCCGTTACCACTCTACATTGTCATCAATGATAACGGCATGAGTATTCCTCCCAATCTGGGAGCACTGCATAAACTGTTCTCGGCACCCGATTGGCAACAACGCAGCCGCGCTTGGTTTGAAGGTATGGGATTTGGTTACGTCGCCATTGACGATGGCCATGACCTATCCAAGCTTTTACAAGGCATGGATGAAGCCAAGCAAAAAGGGACTAAGGCAGGTCATTCCACTCCAGTAGTTATCCATGTAAAGACTGAGAAAGGACGTGGACTGGCGCTGGCAGATAACCACCCCTATAAACTGCACTTCTCTATGCCCTTTGATCCTGAAACCGGCGCTGGCGTTGCCGCAACCCTCACTGGCAAAACATTCCAGGGGATAGTGGGCGATACATTGATGGAAAAAATGGCTACCGATGACAGTCTCTATGCCCTAACACCAGCCACCCCTTATGCCTCAGGCGTCGAGGCGCTGATGAAAGCCTTTCCTGATAGGGCCATCGATGTCGGTATGGCAGAGCAGCATGCAGTCGGTATGGCTGCCGGATTAGCCATGGCCGGCAACAAAGTCTTCATGTGCTTCCAATCCACCTTTATGCAAAGGGCATGGGACCAACTGTTCCATGATCTGTGTTTTCCGCAGCACCCTGTGACTGTAGTCAGTGCCCGCTCGGGTTTTGCCGGGTTTGATGGCCCTACCCACCACGGCATCTATGATTTCGGCCTGCTACGCAGCCTGCCTGACGTGAAAATCTTCTATGCCGGCACTGGCCGAGATCTGGAAGCAATTATAAACGCCAGAGCTCAGCATGCTGAAGGCCCCATGATTGTGCTACATCCCTACGAAACCGTGCCTGATAATGAATCCGATTACCTGCCGGCCAATCTCACTCCTCTGGACGAAGTGGAGGTGATCTGCCAAGGTAAAGATGGCCTGATCATTGCCGTAGCCAACCAATTGCAAACGGCCGTGGCTCTCAGGGACAAGCTGGCTAATGAGCAGCAGCTGCAATTCCAGGTAGTCAATTTACGCTGGTTGAAACCCCTGCCACTGCCCAGTCTGCTACCGCTACTGGAGCAACACGACAAAGTCATCAGCCTTGAAGAAGGGCAAAAAGACAACGGTATCGGTGTGGCCATCAATCAGGTCATCAGAGATCAGCGCCTCAATTGTGACCTTTTGGTCAATGCGCTGGAGCAAGGCATATTGCCTGCCGGCGACAAACAGTCACTGGCAAAAATGACCCAAATAGACGCCGATAGTGTCTACCGGCAAGTCCTGGCCAGATGGAATATTGCACTATGACCCAACCAGCAAAGGCCCTGTTGGTCCTAGGTGCAGGCTCTGATCAACTATTCATGATCCAAACGGCCCAGCGTATGGGCTATGTCACTGTTGCCGTGGATGCCAATCCCGATGCACCCGGACTCCAGATAGCCGATTATTCACAACCCATCGACTTTTCAAATGTTGACCGGGTAATCCACTACTGTGAACAATTACTGTCAAACGGGGTTAATCTGGCAGGTGTATCCACCATGGGCAGCGATATCCCCCACTTGGTAGCCGCTATCGCCAAGCACTTTGGTTGGCCAGGTCCCAGTCAGCAAACAGGCATCTGGGCATCCCACAAGTTCGCCATGAAACAACGCTTTGAACAGATGGGGATCCCGGTTCCCAACTATGCACTGGTCGACAGCGAAGCTGCCATCTTGGCACTCTGGCAACAGTGGGGCTGTGACAAACTGATCATTAAACCGACAGACAGGGCTGGCTCTCGCGGGGTGAGGATCATTCAAGATACAGCAGAGGTGGCATCAGCGTTGGCTCATGCCAGGTCCTTCTCACTCAACAATGAGATTCTGCTGGAAGAGTTTATTGAAGGGCCACAAATAAGCACTGAAAGTATTATCGACGGCGCTCAGGCTGCAACGCCCGGTTTTGCCGATAGAGCCTATGAAGGTATGGAGTGCTTTTGGCCAAATATCATGGAAAACGGCGGATGGTTGCCCAGTCGTCAATCCATTGAAGCGCAAGCTCAGATATCTTCCTTGGCAGAACGGGCCGCCAGGGCCCTTGGAATAACCTCCGGCGTGGCAAAGGGAGACATAGTCATCTGTCCACGCCGTGGTCCCATGGTAATAGAAATGGCAGCTCGCCTCAGTGGTGGAGATTTTTCCGCCAGCTTGGTTCCGCTGTCCTGCGGCATAAACTACGTTGAAACTGTCATTGATATTGCATTGAGTAATTCAGTAAACCTTAAAGAACTGACCCCAAAACATCGGCTTTGGGTTGCCAACCGTTATTTCTTTCTCCCGCCAGGACAGCTGCAGGAAATTGAAGGGCTGGAGTGGCTCGAGTCCCAAGCATTCTGTCGCAAACTGGAGTTCTACCCTCAAATAGGATCTCAACTGCCGGAAATACTATCTCATGCCAATCGCAGCGGTGTTTTTGTATTGGCAGCCCCATCACAGGAAGCGCTAACACAGCAGATAGAATTGGCTTATAGCCACACCCGCTTTAAAGTCAACGGCTATTGGTATTCTGGGCGCCCGACTTCCATGCAAGAACATCTATTATCGATTCAACCCCGGGACTGAAAAAGGATACCTCATGACTTCATCACATTACGGCAAAAAAATAGACGCTAAAGCGGGCTACGACATCATAGAGTGTGAAGTCTGCGGTTTTACCCATGTATCGCCACTGCCCTCTTTCGAAGAACTGGATAAGTTCTACAAAGAAGCCTTTTACGTTACCGAGAGACCTACTCATTTCGTTCAAAAACAACAAGATGAGCCTTGGCTTAATCTGCAATATGCCGACAGATACGATACCTTTGAGCAACATCTTCCTATAGATCGCAGAAATCTATTGGATGTGGGCGCCGGTGCCGGTTATTTCCTAAAATACGGTCAAAACAGGGGCTGGACAGTCAAAGGCGTTGAACCTTCTCCGCAGGCCGTTGCCTATGCTCAGAGTATGGGAGTTGACCAAGAAGTCGGTTACCTGACCCAGGATACAGCCCAACAATTGGGAACCTTTGACGTCATACATGCCAGCTTGGTACTGGAACATGTGCCCAACCCCATTGAACTCATTCAAATCATGTACGGCATGTTGGCCGAGGGAGGAATAATCTGTATTACCGCCCCCAATGATTACAACCCATTCCAGCAAACGTTGAGGGACGAGGACAATTATCAACCTTGGTGGGTTTGCCCGGATCATCATCTGAACTATTTTTCTCCAAGTAGCCTTCAAGGCTTACTGGAAAAGCAGGGATTTAATATCATACAAAAAGAAACTAGCTTTCCTTTGGATATGTTTCTGCTTATGGGCGATAACTATGTTGGCAACAATACCTTGGGACGAGCGTGTCATCATAAACGGGTCAGGTTTGAGACCAAGCTTGCCGCGGCTGGGAAAAACGATTTGAAACGCCGCCTCTATCAAGCTCTAGCAGAACTGGAGCTCGGTAGAGAGATCTGTATCTACGCTCAAAAATAATCAAGACAATATCAATATCCAGTCATTATCGGGCCACAAGATGCCAGCCAATTGCAAATTATATACAGTTTTTCACCTCAACCTGGCGTTTTCCTCCATTGAAACAGAGCAGCACTCTGAGGTGGTAAAACGCTGCTACTGGCCATTATTGCAATTAGCTGAGGGGGGCATACCTGTTGGTCTTGAGCTAACCGCTTATACACTCGAGTGTATCAACGCGGTAGACCCGGCCTGGGTCATTCGCTTCAAACAACTGTTGAAGCAACAAAAATGCGAGTTGGTTGCCAGCGGCGACAGCCAAATCATAGGGCCGCTGATCCCGGCCGAGGTCAACTGTGCCAACCTGAGGTTGGGTCAAGAGGCTTATCAGCGCCTGTTGGGTATAAGCCCCAGACTCGCCTATCTCAATGAACAAGCGGTTTCAGCCGGCTTGCTTGATATCTACATAGATGAAGGCTTCGAAGCCGTGGTGGTGGAGTGGGACAATCCCTTTTCCCATAACCCAGAGTGGCAACGAGAGCGGCTAATGCGGCCGCAATCGTTAAAGAGCGCCAGCGGCCGACAGATCAAGGTCATCTGGAACCATGCCATCGCCTTTCAAAAATTCCAGCGCTATGTTCACGGCGAGCTAACTCTGGAAGATTATCTGCAATATCTGCGCAAGGTATTGAAACCCGGCTCTGTAGCATTTCCGGTTTATGGCAGCGACGCCGAAGTGTTTGACTTCCGTCCCGGGCGCTACCATACAGAAGCCGAGCCAATAAGCGGCGAATGGCAGCGCATAGCGCAGCTGTTCATGACCCTCAATGACCTGGACGGCTACCAGTGGAGCCTCCCCACTAAACTGCTGCAACATTGGCAAGACTTAGAGCCTCTGGTGCTCACCAATGCCCAGCACCCGGTTTCGGTCAAGAAACAGGCCAAATACAACATTACCCGTTGGGGGCTAAGTGGCCGCAATGATCTCCACCTCAATAGCCTTTGTTACCAAAGGCTGGCCGAGCTTAAGGCGCAGCCCGATACAGACGATACGAGTTGGCGAGACTTGTGCCGCCTCTGGGCCAGCGATCTCAGAACCCACCTGACCCAAGCTCGCTACGAGGCGCTGGCATTGACCAAGAGCGCTTCGGCCGCACCAACATTTGCGCCCTGGCAAGCCCGTAAAGATATCCGCATTCATTATGATGAGGCCAGGCGTAGGCTGGAGGTGCAAACTCCGGACATCAAGCTGACACTCAACGGCAATCGCGGTCTGGCAATTGATACGCTGGCCTTTGCCAGCCATGACTTTGAAGCGGTTGTCGGTACCCTATCACACGGCTACTTCGACCATATCAGCTATGGCGTCGATTTTTACAGCAATCACCTCCTGCTGGAGCGTTTTCGCGACCGCGACAGAGTGGCCGATCTCAATCGGGTGGAATACCAGCTAGGGGAGCAAGACGGCTGCCTGGTCATCTATTGCCGCCAAGCGCTCAAGAGCGGCGCGATATTAAAATGGTATCGGCTCGAAGGTGAGCGCCTCTTTAGCGGTTTTCATTTCGAAGAGAGCTGCCGCCCCGAAGCCTCGGTACGTTTAGGCTTTATGACCCTACTCGATTGTGAGCAGCGGGCCTGGTATCAGACCCGTCTCGGTGGTCACAGGGATGAATATTTCCAAATAACCCATGACATGGACCAAGGCGCGCCAATCTCCTCGATAGTCTCTTCATCCAGCGCCTTGGGGGCAACCTCAGGCTCCATCTGTTTTGGCACCCGGGCAAGAGGCATTCGCATTGACTGGAACCCCGCGCATTGTGCCGCCTTGCCGATGATTTCCAGCAAAAAAATCGATGAACAGTATCTGAACCGGCTGTGGTTTTCGCTGGCTGAGGCCGATGAAACCCTCAAACCCGGCGGGCAACTGTTGAGCCTTGAGCTGTGCATCAGTCCCGATAGCCAAACCTCTCACCCTTCGGCAACAGAAACACCCAAAACAGAGGAACAGCCGCTATGACCAAGACACTTGCCATTGTCGGGGCCAGGCTCAACTCAAGTCGTCTGGCGGGAAAACACTTATTGCCACTGGCCGGCAAACCCATGATTAGCCATATTTGGCGCAGACTGATGCAATGCCAAGAAGTAAATGACAGTGAACTGGCCACAACCGCAGATGACTTTAACCGCCCACTGCTGGATTGGGCTGCTGAGCATAGCGTTGAATGTCATCCCTATGAAGGCGATGTCAACGACCTGATGGCAAGGCTTGATAGCATAATCCAAAGGCAAGATCCGGATTATATTCTCTACGTCTGCGGTGATTGTCCGCTGATAGATCCCGGCTTTATCGACCATGGGCTGAAAGCGCTCAAGGCATCGGGGAAAGACAGCATTAAACTGAGCCCAGGCGTTGTTTCTATGCATGAAGGCATGGCCTTCTATAGCCGCCGGGGCTGGGATAAATTGATGTCGGTCAGTCAATGCGCCATGTCCAGAGAGCACGTAGGCTATGGGGATAAGTTAACCCCGATACTCGAACGTTTGAGCATTCCCGACAGCGGCGACTATTCAAAAGTCCAGCAGCGAATTTCTGTCGATACCCAGGCCGATTACCGCTTCATGGCCGAGGTCTACCGCCGCTGGTACGCCGAGCATCCGGCAGACTCCATCGTTAGCCTCGCCTGGGTTCAGGAGCAACTGCTCAGAGACCCGGCCTTGAGCGCCATCAACGCCCATGTGCAGCAAAAAGCCGCCGATCGTCAATACGCCAAGGCCAGTATCTATTGTCACTTGGGAGCGGATATCGGCCTGGGACACTTCAAGCGCGCCGAGTTAATTGCCGATGCCTTGCAGGAGTATCTGGCCATAGGTGCCCGAGTTCATGCGCTCTACGAAGACTCGACACCTAACTTACTCGCCCAGACATCATCGGCAAAAGTCACTTGGTATCAAACGCCGGCGGAATGGCTTACCGCGTTGAAGGCCGATGCCAACCCGCTGATCATACTGGATCTCCACCCGGATTTTATCGCTCTACCTGCCATCAAGCAGGCGCTGCAAAACTTAAGACACAAGGGATGCAAACTTGTCGGCATAGATAAGCTGGCACCGCTGTTACCTGAGTTGGATTGGCTGTTCATTCCCAGCTTCAATACCTCACTGCAACATCCCAAGGTATCTTCCGGCTGGCAAAACTACCTGTTCAGTCCCCTTCTCCAAAGGCCGAAGAAGCCTCAAATTTTGGTATTGACCGGTGGCAGCGATGCCCTGGGGTATGGCCAAGCGTTGCCAGGGTTACTGAGTCAACTGCATACCGACTGGCCAATAATCTGGATCCAGGGGCCATTGGCACCGAGACCATTATTGCCTGCCGGGTGTAATATCCAAGTGCTGAAAGATCCAGAGAATCTCAAGCAATGGATTGCCGAATCCGAAGTAGTGCTGAGCTGTTATGGCTTGTCGCTGTTTGAATCCATCTATGCGAGGGCGGCGACTTTGCTGCTGCCGCCAAGGCATCTGTGCGATGACGCCGAGCTGGCAATGCTGGAACAAACGCAATCTTGCCTTATCAGCGACTCACTCTCGGATGCCATTGACAAACTTGAATGGTTGCTCAGTGATGCCAAAGAGCGCGAAAAATTGCAAACAGAAGCCGCCAGGGTCTTTGCCAACCATGGCGGCATCAAGCAGTTGATGGCTGAAATCAGTTCGCTGCTAAAATAGCGACAAAGCTAGTTGTAAACAGAGCGACAAAGCTAGTCGCAAAAAAAGTCGCAAAGAGTAAAGCAAACAACGGCACGGCAGTCTGACCGTCCCAAGCTGACATTTTCGAGCTTACATTCAAAAACTTAAGGCGTCGCCCTGGTATTTAAGCTGGCGGTCAACTCATCAAGCACCTTTTGCTGGGCAGTTTCATCCAGGTTCGGATAAAGAGGCAGAGTCAATATCTCATGATAAAACTGCTCTGCTGCCGGGAAATCACCTTCTTTGAAGCCAAGAGACAGGTAATAGGGTTGCAAGTGCACAGGGAAGTAATGCACGTGCACCTGCACACCTCCCTCTCGCATGGTATCGAACACCGCCCGGCGCCGCCCGGCCTCCTTGAGACGTATCATATAAAGATGGCGAGCACTCATACTACCGGGTAAAGGCTCTACGCTCACAACCGGCAACTTGACCAGCGCTTGGCTGTAATTAGCGGCCAGTTGGTTGCGCTTGCAGACAAATTCATCCAAGCGCTTAAGTTGCGAAAGCCCCAGCGCCGCCTGCAGATCTGTCATACGGTAATTGAAGCCCAGGGTATGCTGCTCGTAGTACCAGTCGCCTTCGTCTGGGCGCAGCATTTTGAGCGGTTCTTTAGTAATCCCATGGCTTCGATATAACCCAAGCCTAAACGCCAATTCGGGATCATTCGTCTGTGCGATGCCCCCCTCGGCACAAGTAATAATTTTGACCGGATGAAAGCTGAAAACCGTGATATCCGAAAACTCACAGCTACCAAGCTTATGCTCCTGATAGCTGCCACCGATACCATGGGAAGCATCTTCGATGATCTTGAATCCATAGGCTTTACCCAGCTCGGCGATAGCCGCCATATCACAGCTGTGACCACAGAGGTGAACCGGAATAACCACCTTGGGTAGAGTACCTTCTCGTTTAGCCTGCTCCAGTTTGGCCTTTAACGCCTCAGGGCACAGGTTACCGGACTCGGGATTGATATCAACAAAATCCACTTTCGCGCCGCAGTACAAGGCACAATTGGCAGAAGCCACAAAGGTAATGGGGGATGTCCACACCCTGTCGCCAGGGCCGACATCGAGTGCCAGGCAAGCAATATGCAAAGCCGAGGTGGCGCTATTTACGGCAACGGCGAATTTGCCACCAGTATAGTCACATATCGCCTGTTCAAACGCCGGCACCTTGGGGCCCTGAGTCAGCCAGTCGGATTGCAAAACTTCAACGACAGCATCAATATCGTCTGGGCTGATATCCTGCTTACCGTAAGGGATCATACATCGGCATCCAGTTTGACTATCTCATCCCCGGATAGAAAATGAGGGTTGGTTCCCGAGTTATATTCAAATCCCATTGCTACCGTCTGACCCTTTTCTCCCAAGGCATTGGTACAAAAGTCGGTTTCCCGGCCGAAGAAACGGATACTCGGCGTGATAACAAAGTGATCGTCAAACTCCAGGGTATGATGAGAGTCATCGGCAGGGCACATGATTTCGTGCATTTTCTCGCCGGGGCGGATACCAATAATCTCATGCTCCAGATGTGGTGCATAAGCCTTGGCCAGATCGGTAATACGCACCGAAGGGATTTTGGGGACAAAGATCTCCCCTCCCTGCATCCGTTCAAAATTCTTCAGCACAAAGTCCACCCCTTGCTGCAAGGTGATCCAAAAGCGGGTCATCTCCGGATGGGTTATCGGCAAGGACTCGGCGCCATCGGCAATCAACTTCTTGAAAAAAGGCACCACAGAGCCGCGGGAGCCCACCACATTGCCGTAACGCACCGCTGCAAAACGTGTCTTACCGCTGCCGACTATGTTGTTGGCGGCAATAAACAACTTATCGGAGGCCAGCTTGGTGGCGCCATAAAGATTAATCGGGCTGGCCGCTTTATCGGTCGATAGCGCGATCACCTTCTTCACCTTATTGCTGATCGCCGCCTTAATTACGTTCTCGGCACCGTGAATATTGGTTTTAATACACTCCATTGGATTGTATTCAGCAGCCGGCACCTGTTTCATCGCCGCGGCGTGGATCACATAGTCCACATCCTGCATCGCCTGCATCAAGCGATCGCTATCGCGCACATCGCCGATAAAATAGCGCATACAGGGGTCGTTAAACTGCTGCTGCATTTCGAACTGCTTGAGCTCATCACGAGAAAAGATAATTAAACGCTTGGGCTTATAACGAGCCAGCAGAGTTCTGGTGTATTTCTGTCCGAAGGAACCTGTCCCACCAGTAATGAGTATCGTTTGGTTATTGAACATATATTATTCAGCCCTCTGCTTTCATGCCTGCATTCCCCTTGATGGGAAGCGCCATCTTTTCATCTCGATCAATATACAAAATTTGAGCCAAACCAAGCCATTAACCGATAACTTAAAGTATGCACAGTATAGGTTTCATTGTATAACAAAAACTTAGGACAGAAAGTCAAAAGCCGATTTTCAATACAGAGATCACTTCACTCTCTTTGAAAACTGGCACATATCTTGAGATTATGGACTCAAGTACAATCGCGCGTCAGACAATTGGCGTGAAAGCCATCAGGGGCCCAGATGCAAAGCACTCCGTCAGCCATGCTCAATACCTTTGCCGTTAGTCGTTTTAACGAGACCTATCTACCAGCGGTTAACCGACAGATGTTCGAGCAACTCGACTCGGCAAGCCAGTATCGCAATAAGTTTGCCAAACAACTCGATGCTGAAGATACCTTGTATGTTTTCACCGGTATGGACTCGGGGCTGTTGGCCAACTATATCTTATCCATGACATTTCCGGCCGGAAGTCGCTTTATCTTCGTCGAGCTTGCCGAAGTGTTGGCCCTACTCAATATTGACCTGCCCGATTCACTCAAGGGCAAGTTGTGGATCACCACTGAGGCCGAGTTACCCGAGATACTCAAACTGGCGGGCAATGATATCTGTATCGCCAAGGGTCACTATCAACATTATCACTCTCTGGCCGCGGCCGCCGAGACACTTCCCGAATATGTCTTACTGAAAAGCGCTATCGCCCAAGCCTTGGATCACGAACGCTTTAATCAGGCGGTCAACTTTGGTCAAAAAGAGTTTGTTCAACGTCAGTTGGAAAATGTCTGCGACAATCATACAAAGGCCGAATTGCTACGGGGAACCTTTAAGGGTGAAACCGCTATCATAGTGGCAGGTGGGCCATCTATGGATCAGCAGCTCGATTGGCTCAAAGCTAACCAGCACAGACTGACTATATTCGCGGTTTCCCGAATTGCCGCCAAACTCATGTCCAACGGGATCACCCCAGATATAGTGGTTACCGTCGACCCGCAAGCCTTCAGCTTCGATGTCAGCAAAGAGATGATGCAATACCCCAAAGATTTTCTCTTGGTTCATTCCTATCATGCCCATCCCTGGATCGTTGGCCAGTGGGCCGGGAAAAGCCTCTATTTGGGCGACCGATTCCCTTGGCAAACCCAACACAGCAATATCATCACTCAAGGCCCTACTGTCACCAACAGCTCATTGTTGCTGGCAATTGAGATGGGTTTCAGCCGCATTCTGTTTACCGGTATGGATCTCTGCTTCTCCAAGCAAGGTGTATCTCATGCATCCGGCACCCTGGAAGCCAAGCGAGGTCCAAATATTGGCGGCATTTGTGAATGGGTTGAAACCTACAGCGGTTACCTGGCGGAAACCCCCATCCAATTGCTTCATGCCCGCCAAGCAATCGAAAACGATATTGCCAAGCATCCGCAACTCGAATACATCAATCTGTCTGAAGATGCCGCCAAAATAGCGGGCATCAACTACTGTAGTAGCGAAGCAATAACGCTACCACACAGCAAAAAACCTCTGTCAGAGTTGCTTTCAGGCCACAATCTCAACCCAGCGGACAAGGAGGCCGACTTGCTAGAGTGTCGGCAACAACTCGAACAGGCCAAGCAGAAGCTGACTCGAGTAGAAAGCCTAACTCATAAGGCATTCAAAGCCTGTCAGGCTGAAGTCCATTCACACACCCCTTCGAATAAACTACTTAAGCTACTGCAAACCACTGAGGCCAAACTCAACAAAGATTACAATGACATGGCCCAATTGATTAAATTCTACGGTTTCAAGGAATTTTCGGCATTTTTAACCGCTCGCAGCAGTGATGAGTGGACCCAGGCACAGATGCAACAGATGAACCTGGATTATTATCAAGCCTATAGTGTCATCGCCAAACACTTGGGGGGACTGATTGCCGACGCCTTGACTCGGGTAGAGTCCCGTTTACTTGAACAGGCTCCCCAAAGCCAACTCGAGTCGCTGGCTAAACAGTGGCACAAAGATAACACTCCCGGCAGAGTCCTGATTTGGCAGCAACATCATAGACTCTTAGCTGAAGAGCAACCGATTGCGGATGAACTCGAGAGCCGTTTTCAGCAAATGCTGACGGAAGCACGCCCCGTATATCGCCAAGTGCTCGCAGCCAGAAATACTCAAGACAGGGTTTTTGACAAGATAATGTTGCTTAAAAGTCAGCAACATAGTTACGGCTTACAACAAATGACACTATACTTGGAGTCCATACTAATTGAAAAACCCGAGTATCAACGCCTCTACTGGTTGGCCAAAGCCAATCTTCATATGCTCCAGCAAGCTCCAGAAGCGGCACTGCAAGCCCTGCAACAGATAGCCCAGGACCAAACAACCGAAACCGAGCTCAGAATGATTTCCATACTGGCTCTGCAGCTCAATATGCCCTCCCTAGCCGAAACCACTCTGGCGGAGTTAAGCCGCTTGAACGACAGTTTTCTACCGCAATATGCGCACATATTGCGCCTCGGCGGTAACGGGCAACAGGCACTGGAAACCTATCTGGATTACCTGGGAAAGTACCCGCAAGACTTGCAGGTATGGTTAAAATTGGCGCAGTTCATGCGAGCAGTACAACAAAATGATGCTGCCATCACCGCATTTTCCAGAGTCCTGGAGCTGGATCCGGATAATCTCAGCGCCAAGCAGGGATTAGCCGAACTACAAACCCAGAAATAAAGATGGTGCAAGCAAGCCACTTGTATGTGGCTTACATGCTTAGATGCAAGGCGTGGTTCGCAGCAAATGACTCAAGTCCTTTACAATAGACTCGCCTTGCCCTCGCCGCCGCATGCGGCCTTTCTTTTCCCCTTTCGCCACCGTTATAATGCCCCGGCAAATAAGCGCAGCCCCGGAGAACAAACTTGAATCACAGCTATATTCCACTCGATCAGTATCGTCGCAAATGGATCTTCAACCACAAGGATCTGCCGGTCACTGACCTGGATAAGGCAGCCATTTTACCGCTGGATCAGAAGAGTGCCATGGAAGTGTGGAATCGCTGGATAAGCAACAAAAGCAGCTGCGCCGAAGACTTTACCAAGGGCGACTGGGCCAGCCGCAGTTCAACTTGGCACCAGACCGAATACTGGCAAAGCCATTGGGACAGCGAAGACAACAGCTTGCCGGAACCCCTGGCCGAATTTATCGATTGGCCGGCAGATGCCCCTGTATATTTCTGTTATGAAAAGTATCAAGTGATCCAAACACGCTGGGAAGTCTTTGCCCGTAACTGGAAATGCTTTCTGTTTTTCGATGATGGCCCTCTGCTGATCAGCCCTAAACACAAGCAAGCCGTCTGGTTCAGTCAGGATGGCAACTTCAAAATGGGCCTGCGGGGCTGAGCATTTTTGAAAAACACTCAATAAATAACCAAGGCATAGTCGCGTCATTAACGCGCCAACGGCCAAGACTAAAGAGAACAAGATGAATAAGATCACCTTAGCGGCTCTGTTACTGGGGTTGTCACTGACCACTGTGGTCGATGCTCGTGAAATCGCCGGTGAAAATATCCCGGAAACCCTCAGCAGTCAGACTGCAACCCCACTTAATCTCAATGGTGCCGGGGTACGCAGCAAGTTCTTTATGGATCTCTACATAGGCGGTCTCTATCTGCCAACACAAGCGACCACAGCAGCCGAGGTATTGGCCCAGCCTCAGGCAGCTGTCAGCTTGAAGATAGTCTCGGGTCTTATCACCGCAGATAAGATGCGCTCGGCGATTACAGAAGGCTTCGATGACGCCACAGGCGGTAAAACTGAGGCCATACAGGCCGATATCGACCGATTTATGAGCCTGTTTCAGGAAGAGATCAAACAAGGCGATACCTTTCTCCTGTATACCAGCCAGGAAAGTGGTGTCAGTGCCTATAAGAACGGTGAATTGCAGGACACTATCGCCGGAGAAAACTTTCGCCGGGCGCTGCTGAACATTTGGCTCGGCGATAAACCGGCCCAGGGCAGCCTGAAAAAGGCGATGCTGGCTAACTGAGCCTCTGAATGAATTTCCCGGGCCAATCGCTTAGCGAATGACCCGGTTGAATCGATGAAACTAACTTGCCCGCTCCTGCGGGCAAGTCAATCAAAAACGATAGCTGAGATGAACGGCGCCGGCCAGATAGTTATCCAGCTCCCGCTTGATCTCCGGCTCGCTCAACTCAAGTTCCGGGTTGATGAAGTAACCCAAATAGGCGTTGAGATTGAATCCTTGTCCCAGCTGCCAACCCAAACGGGCGAAGCTGCTGATTTCCGTC
The DNA here is from genome assembly GCF_019670705.1 of Shewanella carassii. NCBI lineage: Bacteria > Pseudomonadati > Pseudomonadota > Gammaproteobacteria > Alteromonadales > Shewanellaceae > Shewanella > Shewanella carassii. Next base: position 1,511,056 of record NZ_AP024618.1, on the reverse strand, counting down.
AGCTCCAGTGTCTGTTCGTTTTCCCCCACCAAGATCCGCTCAGTGCGATGAGATGATCCCAGTCCCAGTTCCATCTCAGACGAAATCCGATAACTGAACTCTATCCCGGCTGGACCGGTAAAACCTGCCTGAAAGGGGTTACCCACCCGCCATCTATCACTGAGTTGCCAATCGATAAGCAAGTAAGGAACTGTTCTTACCTCACTGATATCATTGAGATAAGCCACTCCAAAGCCCAACATATTACCCGAATCAAACCTGTGAACTGCACCGGCAATCACACCATAACTTTCAGCGTCCGATGAGGAGACGTTATCACTGTAGGCATACTGCAACTGAGGCGCCAACATCAGACTCCAATGCCGGTTCAGGGTATATCTCAGGCTGACAGAAGCCGAGTAACGCTGGGCCGAATCAAACTGACTGGCGGCAAAAGCAATATCACTGGCGCCATAGGTTGGCAAAGCAGAGAAATCCCAGTTCAATTTGTCATAACCTAGGCTGACACCCAGACCCCAACGCTCATTCAGTTGCCAGTCTGCCCGCGCGCCCAGAAGATAGCTGCGGCGTCCCAGCTCTCCGCCACCGTCAATATCCGTATCGGCATTTTCAATCGTCGCCAGGCTCAGGCTATAACGGGAGGGTGGAGCCTCTGCGGCCAATAAGCCGGTGCTGGCACTCATAGCGCCCAGTAAGATAAATGCGGCCGTTTTTTTCATTTCATGTCCCTTTGCTTTGAAAATGCCCAATTATAACCATACGCTATTCCAACCTATGCGCTTTGAGAAACAATCCCGCCGTTTCAATGCAATAATCCCTGTGTTGCGCCTCGAGTTGTCCGGTATCCAGCCCCAGCTCTTTCCTGAGCCGTAGCTCACCAAATAGCATCAGACTCAGTCTCACCGCGGCTTGACGCTTGTTGCCGAAGTGATAACCGCCATGACGCTCAACCTGAGTAAAGAAATCCACCAGCAACCTCAACATATACTCGGGTCCGGCATCGAAATAAAGCTGCGCCGGTTCCGGATGAGTATCGACCTGGGAAACACAGGCGCGATAAACGGTAATGGCATCTTCACTGACGATCAGCTCGCCGAAATACTCGGCAAACACCGCCAGCGCCTGCTCCGGCCGTACAGCGTCGGCCAACAGTTCTTCGGCAACCTGACGCACCACACACTTGGACTCGATAGCCGCCACAAACAGCTCATCCTTACAGCCAAAATGAGCGTAAACCGTTTGTTTCGATACCCCGGCCCTCTTAGCCACTTCATCCATGCTGGTATGGGGAAACCCCTGGGCGCAGAAGAGTTCGATAGCGGCCTCCAATATCTGAGCCCTCTTCTGTTCGCTACGCGTTAATTGCTGATTATTCATAACCTTATGACTTACACCTTGTTCGGCAACGTCTTGAAAGGCATTAGAGCACAAAATAGACTAGACAGTCCAGTTCAGCCAAATTAGACTAGCAAGTCCAGTTTAACTCGTTATTAACAATCAGCAAGCAGAGCAGGGAGAAGCCGTTGCAACAGCGCATCAAGGAAGTCGAAAAACCAAAGGCACCAGAGCCTGACATTGAACGCTCCCGTCACCGAGGTTTGGGTCGCGGCGCACCGTTGGCCACTCTTAGCTTGTTGTTGTGCCTATCCGCCTGCCAGCCGCAGTCTTCTGAGCCCATTGAAACCAAACCCGCAGTGGTCAGCAGTGCCGCTCTTGTACTCAAGCCAAGTTACACCAAGCTGCAGCAATTCAGTGGCAGCGTGCGCGCCGGCAATACCACAGGCATAGGTTTCGAGCTCGCCGGTAAGTTGCAAAAAATCCTGGTAGACACCGGCGATAGAGTCGAGCGAGGACAATTGCTGGCACAGTTGGATACCAGCTTGCTGGAAGCAGAGCAGACCGAATTACAAGCGGCACTGGATCAGAATAATGCCGATATTTCCCTGGCCCGGGCAACGTTGAAACGCTCACTGGAGCTCAGTGCCAAACAATACCTTTCCGAGCAGCAACTCGATGAGCTCAAAGGCAAGCTGGCCAGTCTGAAAGCCGGGCATGCCAGGCTGGAAGCCTCACTGAAGGCCAATGAACTTAAACGGCAGAAATCGCTTCTTATCGCTCCCTTTGCCGGAGTGATAGCCGCCAGAGAGCATAATCTCGGCGAAGTCATCGCCTTGGGCAGCCCGGTCTTTACCCTGGTGCAAAGCAACAATTTGCAAGCACTGATAGGGGTGCCGCTGAATATTGCCGAGCAGTTGCAACCTGGTGTAATTCTCAAGCTCAGAGTCGCCGAACACTATTACCAGGCCAAGTTAAAAGGGATCAGCGGCCAAATAAATCCCGTCACCCGCACAGTGCAGCTCAGGTTCAGCATCACCCCCACATCGGAAACGACACCTATCAATGGCGAACTGGCTTATTTGCAATACCGCCGTGAAGTTCCCCGTGAAGGCTACTGGGTCCCGGTATCGGCGCTCACCGATGGTATTCGCGGTCTGTGGAATCTGTATGTGCTCAAGCAAGATGCCGATGGGTTTAAACTGCAGCGCCGCGATGTGGAAATTATCTATACCGAGGGCGACAACGCCTTTATTACCGGCGCCATCAGCCCGGGAGAGCCGTTTGTCACCACAGGCCTGCATAAACTGGTTGTTGGGCAAAGAGTCGCGCCAAGCGCCGCATTGGCGGTTAGAGGTGGTCAATGAACCCTCTCATCAAGGCTTTCGTCGAGAATGGCCGCCTCGCCAGCCTATTGATAGCCCTGTTGCTGGTTGCCGGGCTCGGCGCCATTTCCAGCCTGCCACGCACCGAAGACCCCCATATCACCAACCGCTTTGCTTCTGTGATCACCAGCTATCCGGGCGCTTCAGCCGAACGGGTCGAGGCACTGGTGACAGAAGTACTGGAGAATGAGCTTAGGCGACTTGAGGAACTCAAGCTTATCCAGTCGACCTCAAGGCCCGGGGTCTCGGTGATTCAACTCGAGCTCAAAGATAACGTCATAGAAACCGAGCCGGTCTGGTCGAGAGCCAGAGATCTGCTGGCCGATAGCGGCGGCCGCCTGCCACAGAGTGTCAATCCGCCGATACTGGACGATCAGTTGGGTTACGCCTATACCGCCATCATAGGCCTGGGATGGCACGGCGGCGGTGAAGCGCGCCCCGACATTCTCAGCCGTTACGCCAAAGAGTTGCAAAGCAAACTGCGGCTCTTGAGCGGCACAGACTTTGTCAAACTCTATGGCGCGCCGACGGAGGAAATTCTGGTCACGCTGGATGGCGAACGTATCAATCGGCTCGGGCTGACGCCGGGAGCCGTTGCCGACATTCTCAATCGCGCCGATACCAAGGTGTCGGCCGGTGAAATCAACAACCAGAGCTTCCGGGCATTGGTGGAAGTTTCCGGTGAACTGGACTCGCTGGAGCGTATCCGCCAGGTGCCGCTGAAGACCGACCGTTTCGGGCAACTGATCCGCCTTGGCGATATCGCCGTTATCAGCCGCCAACCCAAGGATCCGCCGGATAATCTGGCGCTACTGGATGGAGAGCCCGGCATCATGGTAGCCGCCCGCATGCTCAACAACACCCGGGTGGATATTTGGAGTGAACAAGTCCGCCGGGTTGCTACCGAGCTGGAACAGGGCTTCCCTGCCAATATCCGCATGCAATGGCTATTTGAACAGGAAGGCTACACCAACGAGCGCCTGCAAGAGTTGCTCCTCAACCTGCTGCAGGGGTTTGTGCTCATTCTTCTGGTGCTGCTGGTGACTGTCGGCATGCGCAATGCACTTATCGTCGCCTTGTCACTGCCGTTGACGGCGCTGTTCACCCTGGCCTGCATGAAGTTTACCGGCCTGCCCATTCATCAAATGTCGGTCACCGGCTTGGTGGTGGCGCTGGGGATCATGGTGGATAACGCCATTGTGATTGTCGATGCCATTGCCCAGCGCCGCCGCGAGGGTATGAGTAAGCTGCAGGCGGTCAACACCACCATCAGGCACCTGTGGCTGCCGCTTGCCGGTTCCACCATCACCACCATGCTGGCATTCGCGCCGATAGTGCTGATGCCTGGCGCCGCCGGCGAGTTTGTCAGCGGTATCGCTATTTCAGTGATCTTTGCCCTGCTCGGCTCTTACCTCATCTCCCACACCCTGATAGCCGGTCTCGCCGGGCGTTTCAGCCGCGCCAAGGACGACAATCGCTGGTATCACCACGGGGTAAACCTGCCAAGGCTTGCCAGAACCTATCGCCAGACTCTGCGACTGGCGCTCAACTACCCGAAAACTGCCGCGCTGCTGATCGGTATCTTGCCACTGACAGGCTTTGTGGCCTCCGGGCAGATGACAGAGCAGTTTTTCCCGCCATCGGATAGAAACATGTTCCAGCTGGAGCTCTATCTTTCGCCCCATGCCAGCCTGGCGAGGACAGAGCAGAGAGTCAAACAACTCGATAGAGAGCTGCGCAGCACTGACGGCATAGAAAGCGTCAATTGGGTCATAGGTGGGAACGTGCCATCCTTCTACTACAACCTGACTCAAAAACAGCAGGGCGCTAGCCAATACGCCCAGGCAATGATAACAACCCGCGACTTTCGCACCGCTAACCGCTTAATTCCCGAGTTGCAACAGCAGCTGGATAGAGACTATCCGGATGCGCAGCTCCTGGTGCGTAAACTGGAACAGGGCCCGCCCTTCAACGCCCCGGTGGAGCTAAGGCTCTATGGCCCCAATCTCGACCGCCTGGCCGAGCTTGGAGATGAGGTGCGGCGATTGCTGGCCGAGACCCGGGATGTGATCCACACACGGGCGACCCTGAGCCCGGGGGCGCCCAAAGTGTGGCTGCAGCTCGATGAAGATGCCAGCCTGATGGCAGGCCTGAGTCTGAGTGAGATCGCCTCACAGATCCAGATGTCCACCACAGGCATCACAGGCGGCAGCTTGCTGGAGCAAACCGAATCGCTGCCGGTGAGGGTCAAGCTCGGTGCCGATGTCGGCGAGCAGCAATCCAGGCTGTCACAAATAAGCCTGCTGTCGCCCAATGGTGAGTCGATTCCGCTTTCGGCCGTGAGTCAAAGCCATGTCAATGCCAGCCGCGGCGCCATTCCTCACTACAACGGCCAGCGGGTTAACATACTCGAAGCCTACATCGCCTCGGGCGTGCTGCCGCAAAAAGTGCTGGAGCGAGTCAAACTCAAACTGGCCGAGCTTAAACTGCCCGCCTCCTATCGAATAGAGATAGGCGGTGAGAGCGCCAAACGTGATGAAGCCGTGGGTAATCTGCTCTCCAATATCGTCTTGGTACTGACCGCATTGCTGACCGTGCTGGTGCTCTCTTTCAACTCGTTCAGGCTGACGGGGATCATTCTGCTCAGCGCCCTGCAATCGGCGGGGCTCGGGCTGCTGGCGGTCTGGGCTCTGGGTTATCCCTTTGGCTTTACCGTGATAATAGGTCTGCTGGGCTTGATGGGCCTGGCTATCAATGCCGCCATAGTGATCTTGGCCGAACTCGAGTCTGAGCCTCTGGCGCGCTTGGGCGACACCGAAGTCATTCTCGCCGGCGTCACGCGTTGCAGTCGTCATATCGCTTCAACCACAATCACCACAGTGGGCGGCTTTCTGCCTTTGATCCTGGCTGGCGGGGGTTTTTGGCCGCCCTTTGCCATCGCCATTGCCGGGGGCACGGCGCTGACGACCCTATTGTCTTTGGTTTGGGTGCCTGTGGTTTATTCTCTGTGGCTTAACAAGCCCAAGACTCTTTTTGTAAACCAATCACCCCTGACGGAATAACACAACATTCCCTTGCAGCCAGAGAAATGAACCATGAATCCCGATATGCAGTTGTGACCGCTCCACAACTGCCAGCTCTGCTCTCGCGGCAAACTCAACATCACAGTATCACTATCGAGCCCCAACCGCCGCTTGGATCAAGATATCTGCCTGCCAGCTTCCGCATTTCTGCATAAAATATAAAGAGTTAACTTTTACAACACAAAATCGGTAAATTAATATCATCTAAAACAACAAGATGAGTCCGATAGTTAGATTCAGGTCAAAATTTATTTAATGATAATGAGATAAAGTCCTAAAAACCGGTTACATAGGAATAATGATAATGAATTACCGCAACTGGCCTATCGCCAAGCAAATCGGCACTCTGGCTTTCATATTAACGATTTTGGTGTTTGGCATCTTAAGCAGTATCTCCTACCTGACAGCTTCCTCGACCCTCAAAGAAAAAGCGATTACCGCCCTGAAGCAACAGGTTCACGGTGTTGATGACTTACTGGCACTGCAATATCAAAGCCTATTGTCATTGGCCCGTCGGAATGCCGATGTGTTTCGCGCCATGTACCCAGGCCAATTCCATAAACCAGAAAATAAAACCGTCCGGGTGTTCGGCATGGATACTCCGGCATTGATGCATGAAAAGGAGCAGCTCAACTCCTCCCGCAGTAAAGTCGACCGATATGCCAACCTCACCGGCGGTAATGCCACAGTGTTCGTTCGCGATGGTGATGACTTTTTGCGTATCGCAACCTCATTGAAAAAGGCCGATGGTAGCCGGGCATTGGGGACTTACCTTGGCAGTAAACACCCTGCCTATCAGAAAATGATCCAAGGCCAGGACTATGAAGGTTACGCCAAACTATTTGGCCGTGACTATATGACGGTTTACCGCCCGGTCAAAGATGTTCAGGGTAAGGTGATAGGCATTCTCTACATAGGTTTTGACATCAGCGACTCCCTGGTACAACTACAGAAATCGGTTGAGCAATTGCGCCTGGAAGAGAGTGGTAACTATCTACTGCTCAGTCGTACCGACAAAGTTGTGGTTGCTCACCCCTCGCTCTCACAAGGCCATGTCATGACAGACTCAGAACTCGATGGCCTGCCACTCGATGAACTGATGAAGAGTGAAGCGATCAAGAGCTACACCAATGGCCAAGGTGTCGCGATGATCGCCTACAGTGCCCCCATTCCTGGCTGGAACTGGGAACTTATCGGTCAGGTCAAGGCCGCCGAATTAAACGAAGAAAGCCAAACGCTGCTGCTTATCAATGCCATGGTTGCCGTGGTTGGCATACTGGTGATCACTGCCCTACTCTCTATCGTACTGGTACGCACAGTTAAACCACTGCAAACCTTGCAGCGCCACATGGAGAACCTGGGCAAAGGTGATTTTAGTCATGACCTACCCAAGCTCGACAGCCGCAGCCAGAATGAGGTCATCAGGATCAGCAACAGCGTCACCGAAATGACCCGCGAACTGAAGCAACTGATCCAAGCATTGCAGGGCTCGGTGCAAACCCTGGAGTATCAAGCCGAACAGGCCCAGGAGGTCGCTCGTCTCAACGGTGATGAAGCCCAGGCATTGATGGCACAAACCGATCAGATAGCAACCGCTATCGAGGAGATGTCCACGTCAATACGCGATGTGGCCAACCACGCCGGAGAGAGTGCCAACCAGAGCCAGCAGGTGGATGAAGCTTCCCGCGCCGGACACCAGCAACTGACCCAGGTGGTGCAAGGGCTGGAAACCCTCAGTAGACAGCTGAGCGAGAGCCATACCGCCGTTGAAGGGGTGGCAAAAGAGAGTGATGCCATCAACACCATAACCGAGGTCATCAACAGCATTGCCGAACAAACTAACTTGTTGGCACTGAACGCCGCCATCGAAGCGGCCCGCGCCGGTGAGCAGGGACGTGGTTTCGCCGTGGTGGCCGATGAAGTGCGCACTCTGGCGAGTCGCACTCAGTCCTCTATTTCGGAAATCGGTCAGACCATCACCTCACTGCAGGCCAAGGTCAAGGACACGGCTACGCGCATGGACCAGAGCCATCAGTTGGGTAACCGCTCAGCCGATCAAGGCAAAGAAGCCAACAATCAGTTGACCGCCATTGCCCAGCGGATTGCCGATCTGGCGATATCTGTCAGCAGTATTGCCAGCGCCACTGAGCAGCAAAGCGCCGTGGCCGATGAAGTGACCCGTAACCTGCATCAGATAACCGATCTGGCTCGCGAAGGCGATATCCGCGCCACAGAAACGGTCAACTCCGCCAAAGAGTTGACTGAGCTGGCCGCCGCCTTGAAGAAACAGATAAGTATTTTCAGAGTGTAACCATTAAAAAGGCGCCCAAGTGGCGCCTTGTTCATATCCAGCGGCAACGCTTAACGCTGCTCCAGTTGCGGTAAAGGCACCGCCTTCATCAGCACTTCGGTGGTAAACTTGTCATTGTTGATCACCGGGTATCTGTCATAGGTCTGGAATATCACCCGTCCCTGATATTGGATCATGGCCACCACACCGTAATTGACATTGGACTCAAGGGTTTCTGCCGGCAAGATAAACTTGAACGGCACCGGCGCCCTGGCAATATCAAAGCTCTTTTGCGCCACGATTACCCCGGGAGTATCCAAGTCTATGATGGCAATGGTGATGCTGGAGCCTTGAGGCAAGGCTATTCTTTCCAGGTAACCCGCCGCTCCATTGACGATAACGGGTGCTTTGGGGTCAACCGTAACACAGGCTCCGAGCAATGCTATCCCCGCGGCCACGGCCAGTCCTCTTACATACTTAATCATCTTGCTATACCCTTATTTGGCGGTCATTCTCATCAGGCCTTCCTGAGTGGCCGAAGCCACCAACTCGCCCTGTTGGTTGAAGAATTGCCCTCTCACATACCCACGGCCGCCGCTGGCGTTGGGGCTCTCTATGGCATAAAGCAACCACTCGCCCATATTGACCGGACGATGGAACCAGAGTGAGTGATCTATGGTGGCCATCCGCATCCCGGGAGTCAGGAATGACACCCCGTGGGGCTGAGCCGCCGTCACCAAAAAATTGAAATCCGAAGCATACGCCAACAAGTAATCATGCATTTCATGCTCGGGCGGCAAGGCGCCATTGGCTCGCATCCATACATGGCGTACAGGCTCGGTGGCGGCCGGTGCCACAGGGTTAAGCGGATTGACCAGGCGCATCTCGATGGGAGCATCGGCCATAAACTTTTCCAGCATTCTGGCGGGCACCTTGTCTCTCATGGTCATCGCCAGCTCCTGCTGATTGAGTATTCCCTCAGGACCCGGCACCTGTGGCATTTCTGCCTGGTGGCTGAATCCCGCTTCCGGCTCCTGGAAGGAACAGGTCATGTAGAAAATAGGCCGTCCTTTTTGAATTGCCTTCACCTGACGGGCGCTGAAACTGCCGCCATCACGCATATTTTCAACTTCGTAGACTATCGGCAGCTTTTCATCACCAGCCCGTAAAAAATAGGAATGCAGTGAGTGCACCTGGCGATCTTGCGGCACAGTGCGACGGGCGGCACTGAGTGCCTGGCCCATGACCTGACCACCAAATACATGACCAAAGCCCAGATCCTGACTCTGGCCCCGATAAAGTCCAATTTCTATCTGTTCAAGCGCGAGCAGTGCTAAGAGATCGTCTAAAACCTGGCTCATAAAACTCTGTTAACTGGCTGACATATACCGCAAAGATTAACCCAGAACCGGCCCCTGTGACCAGAATCCTTTACTCTATCTCGATATTATGCTCTTCGGCAGCCTGCCTGGCCCATTTGACGATTTGTGCCTCACCACTGTCACAGAGACCAGAGGGGACAGCCTGACTCAACTCGGGCCAAGCTTTGGCCAATAGTTCGGGGCTACAGGCACAGGCATTGAAATACCCGGGTTCAGATTCTGCGACTCTCACTCGACTGATACTGCCGGCCGCCGCCATCAGATGCTGGCCATTGGGCGCCTGCTCACTGAGTAAAAACAGCCCGGCGGCCAGCGGCGCATCCAATCCAAACAGGGGTTGCACCGACAACGCCAGATGTTTTTCCGTCATGGGAGTGGTGGCCATGGGGCAGAGGCTGTTGACGCGGATATTGGTATTACTGCCTTCACGACTGAGACTATTGGTTAACCCAAGCAAGGCCATTTTGGCACTGGCCCAGGCTGATTCGAATGGATCGCCAAATAAGCCGCTAACACCGGTCAGCAACAAAATACGGCCATATTCCTGTGCCTTCATTCGCGACCAGAGGCCGTGACACAGTAAAAAACTACCATCGAGATCTACCTGTAGCTGTTGCCGCCACTGCTTGAAGGTTAACTTTTCAAATGGACTTGAAGTGTGGATACCGGCACAGGCCACCAGCAACTCTATGGTACCAAAGTGGTCACAAACTTCCTGCAACACCTTGGCGACACAGGTTTCATCACTCACATCGCAGTGCCAGGCTTTGGCATCGGCCCCTAGAGCCGTGAGTGCATTCAAGGTGTCTTTGCAGCTGTCTATGTCCAGCAATGCCAGGCTGGCACCGCGCTGAGCCAAACCTATGGCAAAGGCCCGTCCCAAACCGGACGCCGCACCACTGACTAGGGCTGTCCTACCCCCAAACCCCATCATATTAACCCCTGCCTTAGCAATAATTCCATGAAATATAGAGTTTTCTTTAACAATAAGAGCACATAACCCCCGAGGGTTATTTGATTATGGCTGCATTTTTCCAATCCGCGCGGGTACAAATGTGCGCTGACTCAAACTCTGTTAAATGCATTTATCCGATTGTGCTAACTTTCAACGGGAAAATTGGTATCCTTAGCATGTTTTCCCATCTTTAACGCTGAAGAATTGACAAGATGAATCCCTGGATTTTAGCCTCGCGGCCGCGCACTTTGCCTGCGGCGATAGGACCCTTGCTGATAGGCAACATACTGGCTCTGCAATTGGAGAGTTTCAGTTGGGCCATCGCAGTGGCGTCCATGGCCTGCGCCCTGTTGCTGCAGATTGCCGTTAACCTGGCCAATGACTACTTTGATTTTAAAAACGGCATAGATACCGAAGAACGATTAGGGCCGATAAGAGTCACCCAGAGCGGCTTACTCGACCCGCTGAAAGTACGTAATGCGATGATTTTTTGCCTCTTGCTGGCATTGGTGGTGGGCTCTTTCCTCATCTGGCACGGTGGTTGGCCAATTGCTATCCTGGCGGCGGCCTCCATTATGGGTGCCCTGGGGTACAGCGGCGGCCCTTACCCGCTTGCCTCACACGGACTTGGCGAAGTAGCTGCCTTCATCTTCTTTGGTCTGGTAGCCGTTGTCGGCAGCTATTATCTGCAGGCCGGCGAAACTAACACTGCGGCCTGGATTTTGGGCAGCGCCGTGGGTCTGCTCAATGCAGCCATCTGCTTGGTAAACAACACCCGCGATATCTATACCGATGAAAAGGCTGGCAAGCGCACTCTGGCGGTACGCATAGGTGAAGCCCAATCCAAGGTGCTGTACCAAGCGCTGGTTTACTTACCCTTCGGCCTGATTATTGCGGGTTTCCTGCTGGGCCTGCTGCCTGGCCTGCCGGTGCTGCTGACGGGCCTTGCGTTACTAATGGCTCGTAAGCTGTCCAGCGATTTCACCCAAGTGTCAGGTGCGGCACTAAATCCCTTACTGGGACGCACAGCTAAACTGACCATGATGTTCAGTGCCCTGTTCAGCTTAGGCTTAGTGTTTACCCTTTAATTCCTGCCCAATCTCATCAAGGCCTCCCGGTAATCCTATCGGGAGGCCTTGGTTCAGCCTGACGCTAATCAAGCCCGGGCTCATTCGGCCAGTTTCAGCCCCAGAACGCCGATAAAAATCAACAGCAAACTACCGATTTTAAACAGGCTGGCGCTCTCGCCGAATAGCCAGATCCCCACCATTGCCGTGCCCATGGCGCCAATGCCAACCCAAACACCGTAAGCCGTGCCTATGGGCAATGACTTGGTCGCGAGCCCAAGCAAACCGACACTGATGGCCATAGCGCCCAAGGTCAATAGACTGGGAACCAACTTAGTAAAGCCCTGGGTATATTTAAGGCCTATGGCCCAAGCTATTTCGAACAAACCTGCGAGGATTAAGAGTATCCAGTTCATGGACTCATCCCTTTTTAAGAGGGGTCGTCCCCGGTAATAGATAAGGCGCTTGCAGGGTCGTCCCTGCGGCCAGAGTGATGAGCTTAAACTTTAAGAGTGTTCCGAACGGAGCGGCAACATCTTAGCAAAGGCCGCCTCGACGGGCAAAGCGTTGTCGGCACTTATGCACAAAATGAAAGACAGCTTGAAACAGTTAAAAAACGCCTGCCGACGGCAGGCGCAAAAGGAGAAAGTCAGCCTCAGGCGTGCTCTTTCACCAGAGAATCAGCATAGCCCATACGGGTCAGTGCGGTGCGCACCAGATCCAGAGTAGCGGGATCTTCTATGGTCGCCGGCGCCTTGAACTCCTGATTGTCGGCAATTTTACGCATGGTGCCGCGCAGTATCTTGCCGGAGCGGGTCTTGGGCAACTTGGGCACAGCGCTCACCAAACGGAACGCCGCCACCGGGCCTATTTCCTGGCGCACCAGAGCCACCAGCTCCTTGTGTAGCTGCTCTTCGCTCAGGGTATTGCCCATCTTGAGCACCACCAACCCCAGCGGCACCTGGCCCTTGAGCTTATCTTCCACACCGATAACCGCCGCTTCAGCCACCGCCGGGTGCTGACAAAGCACCTCTTCAAAGCGCCCGGTCGATAATCTGTGACCGGCCACATTAATGATGTCATCAATGCGACTCATGATGTAGAGATAGCCCTCTTCATCCATATAGCCGGCATCTCCGGTGAGATAATATCCGGGATACATGGCCAGATAGCTGTCATGGTAGCGCTTATCGTTTTGCCACAGAGTAGTCAGGGTTCCAGGCGGCAGAGGCAGTTTAATCACCACATTGCCCGACTGCCCGGGAGCCACCTGCTCCCCCATTTCATCCAGTACTTCCACCTGATAACCGGGCACGGCTCTGGCCGGTGACCCGGCTTTGACCTGAATAGGCGCCACTCCCATCAAGTTGGCGGCAATCGCCCATCCTGTTTCGGTTTGCCACCAGTGATCTATCACGGGCTTGGCCAGCTTCTCTGACGCCCACTTCAGGGTGTCCGGGTCACAACGCTCGCCGGCCAGAAACACGTTTTTCAGGCAAGAGAGATCGCTTTGAGCCACATAGCTTGCCTCAGGATCCTCACGTTTGATGGCACGAATCGCAGTCGGTGCGGTAAAGAAACTCTTGACCTTGTACTTGGCTATGGTGCGCCAAAAAGTGCCGGGATCCGGGGTGCCCACAGGTTTACCTTCAAACAGCAAGGTGGTGGCACCCACCAGCAGCGGTGCATAGACAATATAGGAGTGACCCACTACCCAACCCACATCCGAGGCGGCCCAGAAGACATCACCTGGTTCTATGTCGTAAATGGCCTTCATCGACCAGGCCAGTGCTACCGCATGACCACCATTATCACGCACCACCCCCTTTGGCTGCCCTGTGGTACCTGAGGTATAGAGAATGTACAGGGGATGAGTGGCTTCGACCGCCACACAATCGGCGGGAGTCGCCTGACAGATAGCACTCTGCCAGTCATGATCCCGCACTGGCTGCAACTCGGCCTGATACTGACTGCGACCGAGAATAAGACAGTTTTCCACCTTATGCTCGGACTGTTCCAGCGCCTTGTCCAGCAGAGGCTTATAAGGCACAACACCTGAGGGTTCTATGCCGCAGGAGGCAGACAACACCAGTCTGGGTTTGGCATCGTTGATCCGGGTTGCCAGTTCATTGGCAGCAAAGCCGCCAAACACCACAGAATGTATCGCCCCTATGCGGGCACAGGCCAGCATGGCGAAGAGGGTTTCCGGTACCATGGGCATATAGATAACGACTCTATCGCCCTTATTGATGCCGACAGATTGCATCCAGCCCGCTAGGCGACTCACCTGCTGCTGCAATTCGTTATAGCTGATGCCGTACTCGGTATCGGTTACCGGACTGACATATTGAATGGCGGTCTGTTCGCCGCGCCCGGCGGCCACATGTCTATCCACCGCGTTGTAGCAGGTGTTGAGCATGCCACCGCGAAACCAGTGATAAAATGGCGCTTCACTCTCATCCAGCACCTGCTCCCAGGGCTGTTGCCAATCTATGGCGCGGGCACACTCACCCCAAAACTGTGTCTTGTCCTCGAGTGACGCCTTATGCATGGCTAAACCCGGATCTATCATTATCTTTCCTCCCAAAGGACGCCGTTCTGCGACGGCACTGCGTTCCCTTCCTTCCTGGGACAATTAAAGTCCTTTTTGGCCCGGTCCCCAATTAGACGTTAGCCTAAAACCCTGCACTGACCTAGCCTTAGAGCTTCCCGCCAATTCGCACTTCTGCTGTTGGGTCAAACAAATAATTGAAGCGCATATTCAAAGACGTTATTCGCCACGTCCCCAAGGAAAGACAAATTTATTGATAACTGAAACTAGCGTTTCAATACGGGCAAAGGCCGATGGCAGCAGCGATTGACACCCACACAGTCGCAAAAACACACAACAAACTTTACCTTTACGTAAACTTCATATATCTTGCAAAACAAGTTCTATTTTATGGTGTTATCGATGAACACAAATCACAATCCACAAACCACATACTCCATCAGTGATCTATCAAAGGAATTTGATATCACCACCCGCAGCATCCGCTTCTATGAAGATCAGGGGCTGCTCAAACCCAGGCGTCGTGGCCAGACCCGTATCTACAGTCTCAAGGACAGAGTCAGACTGAAACTTATTCTGCGCGGCAAGCGTCTGGGCTTTTCCCTGGCGGAAACCCGCCGACTGTTTGAACTCTACGATGCCGACAAGAGCAGCCATGCACAACTCAATACCATGTTGGCCCTGATCGAAGAGAAGAAAACCTCACTGCAACAGCAGATGGACGATATCAAGGTGGTGTTGATGGAACTCAATTCTGCCGAACTTCAGTGCCGTCAGGCGCTGGATGACATGGAGCAGGAAAAAGCCTGAGCCATTGACCAAACACCATAATAATAAAATAAAAATATTAACTTACAGGACATCAAGCCAATGAACTCTCTCTACTCAAGCCTCAACTTTGGACTCGGTGAAGAAATCGATATGCTGCGGGATGCAGTCAACGGTTTCGCCGCTAATGAAATCGCCCCCATTGCCGCCAAGGTGGATCAGGACAACGCCTTCCCCAACGAGCTTTGGCCTCAGTTCGGCGACATGGGGCTGCTTGGGATAACAGTCCCAGAAGAGTTCGGCGGTGCCAACATGGGTTATCTGGCGCACGTCGTCGCCATGGAAGAGATCTCCCGTGCTTCGGCGTCCATAGGTTTGTCCTACGGCGCCCACTCCAACCTGTGCGTCAACCAGATAAACCGCAACGGCAATCAGGCCCAGAAAGAAAAATATCTGCCCAAGCTGGTCAGCGGCGAACATATAGGCGCACTGGCGATGAGTGAACCCAACGCAGGTTCGGACGTGGTTTCCATGAAGCTGCATGCCCGCAAGGAAGGCGACCGTTACATTCTCAACGGCAACAAGATGTGGATCACCAATGGCCCGGATGCCCACACCTATGTGATTTATGCCAAAACCGACTTGGACAAGGGCCCGCACGGGATCACTGCCTTTATCGTCGAGCGCGGCTTCAAAGGCTTCTCCCAGGCACAGAAGCTCGACAAGCTGGGAATGCGCGGCTCCAACACCTGTGAACTGGTATTCGAAGACTGCGAAGTCCCGGAAGAGAATATTCTCGGCGGCCTCAACCAGGGTGTGAAGGTACTGATGAGCGGCCTCGACTACGAGCGGGTGGTGCTCAGCGGTGGCCCTCTTGGGATAATGACCGCCTGCATGGACATAGTGATGCCCTATATGCACGAGCGGGTGCAGTTCGGCAAATCCATCGGCGAATTCCAACTGGTGCAGGGCAAACTGGCCGACATGTACACAGGCATGAATGCCGCCAAGTCCTATATCTATAACGTCGCCAAGTCCTGCGATCGCGGCGAAACCACACGTAAAGATGCCGCCGGTGCCATTCTCTACAGCGCCGAGCTCGCCACCAAGATGGCACTGGACGCCATTCAGCTGCTGGGCGGCAACGGCTATATCAATGAATACGCTACAGGTCGCCTACTACGCGATGCCAAGCTCTATGAAATCGGCGCCGGGACTTCGGAAATCCGCCGCATGCTCATCGGCCGAGAGCTGTTCAACGAAACCAAGTAATGGCGAATGCCGGGGCCGTTCAAGCGGCCCTTCACGCTCCCCCATTCAGTCGAAAAGGATGACAAGCCGTGCCTCAAATCAGCAGTAGAATCAACGCCCGCAGCGATGAATTCAGGGAAAAACAAGCCGCCATGTCCCACCTGGTGGCCGATGTCCAACAAAAACTCAACAAGATAGTCGAAGGCGGTGGCCCTGTGGCCATGGAGCGCCATCTGTCCCGCGGTAAACTGGCGCCGCGTACCCGGGTAGAGAAACTTCTGGATCCCGGCTCGCCATTTCTGGAACTGAGCCAGTTTGCCGCCTTCGAAGTCTATGACGAAGAAGTGCCCGCCGCCGGCATCATAGCCGGGATCGGCCGGGTCAGCGGAGTCGAGTGCATGATTATCGCCAACGACGCCACGGTCAAAGGTGGCACTTACTACCCGCTAACGGTGAAAAAACACCTGCGAGCTCAGGAGATTGCCGAACGCTGTCACCTGCCTTGCATCTATCTTGTGGACTCGGGCGGTGCCAACCTGCCGCGCCAGGATGAAGTGTTTCCGGACAGGGATCACTTCGGCCGCATCTTCTTCAATCAGGCCCGCATGTCCTCCAAAGGGATCCCGCAAATCGCCGTGGTCATGGGCCTGTGCACCGCAGGTGGCGCATATGTGCCGGCGATGGCGGATGAATCGATTATTGTCCGTGAACAGGGCACCATCTTTTTGGCCGGCCCGCCGCTGGTGAAAGCCGCCACAGGTGAAGAGGTCAGTGCCGAAGAGCTCGGCGGCGCCGAGGTACACACCAAGATAAGCGGTGTGGCCGATCATCTGGCGCAAAACGACGACCACGCGCTGGAGCTGGCCCGCAATGCCGTCTCCCGCCTCAATCACCAAAAACAGATTGCCCAGACACTGAGCCAGGTAAAGCCGCCCAAGTACGATATTCATGAGCTCTACGGCATAGTCGGCACCGACTTGAAAAAGCCCTTCGATGTCAAAGAAGTGATTGCCCGCATCGTCGATGACTCAGACTTCGACGAGTTCAAGGCCGGTTACGGTGCCACTCTGGTATGCGGTTTTGCCCGTATTCATGGCTACCCGGTTGGCATAGTGGCCAACAACGGCATTCTGTTTTCCGAGTCGGCGCAAAAAGGCGCTCACTTCATTGAGCTTTGCTGCCAGCGCAAGATCCCGCTGCTGTTTTTGCAAAACATTACCGGCTTTATGGTCGGCAAGAAATATGAGCATGAAGGCATAGCCAAACACGGCGCCAAGATGGTGACCGCAGTATCCTGCGCCACTGTGCCCAAGTTTACCGTGATCATTGGCGGCTCCTACGGCGCCGGTAACTACGGCATGTGCGGCCGCGCCTTTGAACCCACCATGATGTGGATGTGGCCCAACGCCCGCATCTCAGTCATGGGGGGCGAACAGGCCGCCGGAGTGCTGGCCACAGTGCGTAAAGACGGCCTGGCCCGCAAGGGGCAGACCATGAGCGCCGAGGAAGAAGCCGCCTTCAAGGCTCCGGTGATAGCCCAGTACGATAAAGAGGGGCACCCCTACCATGCCAGCGCCCGTTTGTGGGACGATGGCATTATCGACCCGGCCCAGACCCGTGATGTGGTTGGCCTGGCATTGTCGGCGGCGCTGAATGCGCCCATAGAGGACACACGTTTCGGCGTGTTCCGCATGTAATGGAGGCCGGTATGGATTATCAATATCTGACAGTAACCACCGACTCCCGCGGCGTTTCATCCCTGGTGATGAATCGCCCGCAGCTGGCCAACGCCTTCGATGAAGTGATGATTGCCGAGCTCATTGATGCGCTGGAGTCCCTGGCCCGGGATCCTGCCTGCCGGGTGCTGCTGCTGAAAGCCAACGGCAAACATTTCAGCGCCGGCGCCGACCTGAACTGGATGCGCAAACAGGCGGCGATGGACTTTGACGACAACCTCAAAGACGCCGCCGAGCTGGCACGGTTGATGGCCACTCTGGATCAATTCCCCAAGCCGTCATTGGCACTGGTGCAAGGCGCGGCCTTTGGCGGGGCGCTGGGGCTGGTGTGTTGCTGCGATATCGCCATAGCGACGCCCAAGGCCAGCTTTTGCCTGTCAGAGGTGAAGCTTGGCCTGATCCCGGCGGTTATCAGCCCCTATGTGCGCCGCGCCATGGGCGAGCGTCAGGCGAGACGCTATATGTTGACCGCTGAGCGTTTCGATGCCGAAGCCGCCAAGACTTTGCAACTGGTGCATCAGGTAGCAGACGATCTCGAGGCCGCCGCCGCGCCCCTTATCGAATCGCTGCTGGGCAACAGTCCACAGGCACTCAACTGGTGCAAACAGCTGATAAGCGATATCCGCCACGGACTGATAGATGCACAGACGCTGGCGCTCACCGGCGAGGCCATCGCCCGGATCCGGGTGTCTGCTGAAGGCCAGGAAGGGCTGAACGCCTTTTTCGAAAAACGCCCGTCGAGCTGGCAAGGCTCAAGTGACAATTCGGGCAACAACTCCAGTTGCAATCCAGGCAATAGCTCAAACCCGCCACAGCGCCGTGACTAAGGAAGGATGTAAGATGTTCAACAAGATTCTGATTGCCAACCGCGGCGAAATTGCCTGTCGCATCATACGTACCGCCAGGTCATTGGGAGTGCGCACTGTCGCACTGTTCTCGGATGCCGATCGCCATGCCGCCCACGTGGCTATGGCCGATGAAGCCTTTTATCTGGGGGGCTCGGCGCCGGCCGACTCCTACCTCAGGGGCGATGCCATTATCGATATCGCCAAGGCCTGTGGCGCCGAGGCGATCCACCCGGGTTATGGTTTTCTGTCGGAAAACGCCGGTTTTGCCGCTGCCTGTGAACGGGCCAATATCGCCTTTATCGGCCCCAAGGCCGACTCCATAGAAGCCATGGGCAGCAAGAGCGCCGCCAAACTCATCATGGGCCGCGCCGGAGTACCACTGGTGCCCGGCTATCACGGTGATGACCAGAGCGATGAAGTGCTGCTCAGTGAAGCCGAAAAAATCGGTTTCCCGCTGCTGATCAAGGCCGCCTTCGGTGGCGGCGGCAAGGGAATGCGGATTGTCCGCAGCCTGACGGAAGTCAAGTCGGCCATCGACTCGGCCCGCCGTGAAGCCGCCTCCAGTTTTGGCAATGACAAGCTGTTGATGGAGCGTTACCTGGAGCAGCCGCGCCATGTGGAGGTGCAGGTATTTGCCGACACCCAGGGCAATGCCATTTATCTGTCAGACAGGGACTGCTCGATTCAGCGCCGCCACCAGAAAGTGGTGGAAGAAGCGCCGGCCCCCGGCCTCAGCGACGCCCTGCGCCGCCGCATGGGTGAAGCCGCCGTGGCTGCCGCCCGCGCCATCGACTATGTGGGTGCAGGCACGGTCGAGTTTTTGCTGGATACCCATGCCACAGAGGAAGACGGCAGCTTCTTCTTTATGGAGATGAATACCCGTTTGCAGGTAGAGCATCCGGTTACCGAGCTGGTGACAGGGACAGATCTGGTGCACTGGCAGTTGCTGGTCGCCGCCGGAGAGCCTCTGCCCCTGACTCAGGAGCAAGTTGCCATTAAGGGCCATGCCTTTGAAGTGCGAATTTATGCCGAAGATCCGAATAACGACTTCCTGCCCGCCAGCGGCAAGCTCAACTTCCTGCGCGAGCCCAAGTCATCGCGCCATGTGCGTATCGACTCAGGGGTCCGTGAAGGCGATGAAATCTCCAACTTCTACGACCCCATGATAGCCAAGCTGATTGTCTGGGATGAATCACGCCCAAGAGCGCTGCAGCGCCTGCAAAGGGCTTTGGATGACTTCCAGCTCACCGGCCTGAAACACAATATCGGTTTCCTGGGAAAAATCGCCGCTCACCCGGCCTTTGCCAGCGCCGACTTCAGCACAGATTTTATTGAGCGCTATCAAGCACAGCTGCTGCCTCAAGCGAAAGACAGCACTCTGCCCTTGCCGCTGCTGGCCAAAGCCGCACTGTATGAAATGCTGTGGCGCAAACGCAACTCCCGGGCCAAACAGGCAAACAGTCAGGACCCTTCCTCGCCCTGGGGCAGCGCCAGTGGCTTTAGACTCAACAGCGCCAAGCGCCACGATATTGCCCTGATGGACGATGAACACCATATTCATCACCTGCAACTGACTGAGCTGGCCAAGGCCGATAGCTGGCAACTGACACTGGATGGTCAAACCCTGGTTATCGAAGGCGAGCTGAGCACAGATGAGGCCGGTGGTGACACGCTTCGCTGTGTGGTCGATGGGCATATCAGCAGCCAGCGAATCAGCCGCCAGGGCATGGACTTTACCCTGCTTGGCCGCTCCGGTGAGCTTAGCGCCTGCCATTTCCGCGCCATTCAGAATGAGCTGGAAGAGGAGCAGGCCAACCACGCCGATCTGCTCAAGGCGCCGATGAACGGCACCATAGTCACCCATCTGGTGGCTGTAGGCGACAGCGTTAAGGCCGGCCAGGGGCTGATGGTGATGGAAGCGATGAAGATGGAATACACCATAGCCGCGCCTTTCGATGGCACTGTGAGTGAGTTTTTCTTCCAGCCCGGCGAACTGGTCAGCGATGGCGCCCAGTTGCTGGAGCTCAGCGAACAACTCAAGGAGGCTTAAAATGCTGCCTCCCAAGGTAAGCCTGTTTGAAGTGGGCCCAAGAGACGGCCTGCAAAATGAAACCTCGGTCAGCACTCAGGCCAAGATAGCCCTGGTTGAAGCCCTGGCCGATGCCGGGGTGAAGCGCATCGAAGCCGCCAGCTTTGTATCGCCCAAGTGGGTACCGCAAATGGCAGACTCGGGCGAGGTGCTGCGCGGCATTTCACGCCGCACCGGCGTCTGCTACAGCGCCCTGACTCCCAATCTCAAGGGCCTGGAGTTGGCGCTGGATGCCGGCGCCGATGAAGTGGCGGTATTTGCCGCCGCCTCCGAAGGCTTCAGCCAGAAGAACATCAACTGCTCCATCGAAGAGTCCATCGCCCGCTTCGAGCCCCTGCTGAGCCGGGCCAAGGAGCAAGGCGTTCGGGTTCGCGGCTATGTTTCCTGCGTACTGGGTTGCCCCTATGATGGTGAAATCGCCCCGGCAGAAGTGGCTCGGGTCGCCGACATTCTGCATCAATTGGGCTGCTATGAAATATCCCTCGGCGACACCATAGGCGTAGGTACACCGCTCAAGGCCCGCAAAATGCTGGAAACCGTGGCCGAGCGCGTACCGGTAGAGCGCTTGGCGCTACACTTCCATGATACCTATGGCCAGGCGCTGGCCAACATTCTCGCCTGCCTGGAAACCGGCGTCAGTGTAATAGATACCTCGGTCGCCGGACTCGGTGGCTGCCCCTATGCCAAAGGCGCATCCGGTAATCTGGCCAGTGAAGATCTTGTCTATATGCTGCATGGTATGGGTATAGACACAGGCATAGATCTCAACAAACTGGCCCGGGCCGGACGGCAGATAAGCCAGCAGCTTGGCCGACAAACCAGTTCAAAAGTAGCCAGAGCCCTAGGAGCTTAAGGCTTCCAGGTGGCACAACTGATAAGCAGTATAACGACAGATAATAAACAGCAAGGACATCACTATGGCAGGACTCAATAAAGTCGTCGGCAGCTACGACGAAGCGCTCGCAGGTCTCACCAATGATATGACAGTCATGGTGGGAGGTTTTGGCCTTTGCGGCATTCCCGAAGGCCTTATCAATCAAATGGTCAAGCTGGGCGTCAGCGGCCTGACCGCCATCTCCAATAACGCCGGGGTGGACGACTTCGGACTGGGGCTGCTGCTGCAACATAAGCAGATAAGCACAATGATCGCCTCCTATGTGGGTGAAAACGCCACCTTTGAGCGGCAGATGCTCAGCGGCGAACTCAATGTAATCCTTACCCCACAAGGCACTCTGGCGGAGAAGATCCGCGCCGGCGGCGCCGGGATCCCCGCCTTCTTTACCGCCACCGGCTACGGCACCCCGGTGGCCGAGGGCAAAGAGACCCGCGAAATCAATGGCCGCCACTATGTGCTGGAAGAGGCACTGACCGCCGACTTCGCGCTGATCCGCGCCTGGAAGGCCGATACCATGGGTAACCTGGTATTTCGCAAGACAGCCGCCAACTTCAACCCCATGATGGCCACCGCCGGCAAGATAACAGTGGTGGAAGTGGAAGAGATAGTCGAGCCGGGTGAGCTGGACCCGGATCATATCCACACCCCGGGCATCTATGTGGATCGCGTCATCAAGGGTGTGTTCGAGAAGCGTATCGAACAGCGCACAGTCAAACAGGCATAAGGGCAGGAGAGCAAAATGGCACTTTCAAGAGAACAACTGGCCCAACGCGTCGCCAAGGAACTCAAAGACGGTTACTACGTCAACCTGGGGATAGGTATCCCGACTCTGGTGGCCAACTATATCCCCGAGGGCATGCAGGTAATGCTGCAATCGGAAAACGGCCTCTTGGGCATGGGTGAATTCCCCACCGAAGACACTATAGATCCGGATCTGATCAACGCCGGCAAGCAAACCGTTACCGCCGTCAAGGGCGCGTCTTTCTTCTCCAGCGCCGAGAGCTTCGCCATGATCCGTGGTGGGCATGTGGATCTCACGGTACTGGGCGCGTTCGAGGTGGATGTCGAAGGCTCTATCGCCTCATGGATGATCCCCGGCAAGCTGGTTAAAGGCATGGGCGGCGCCATGGACTTGGTGGCCGGCGCCGACAATATCATAGTCACCATGATGCACGCCGACAAACACGGTAACTCCAAACTGCTGAGCAAATGCGAGTTACCGCTCACGGGTTACGGCTGCATCAAGCGGGTACTGACAGACCTGGCCTTTATCGAAATCAAGGACGGCGCCTTCCACCTGCTGGAGCGGGCGCCTGGTGTGAGTGTCGAGGAGATAGTTGCCAAAACCGCCGGCAAGCTTATCGTCCCGGAACATGTGCCAGAGATGGCACTGTAAATCAGACCGGTGGCTCCCACAGAGAAGTGATATCCCAAACACCCGCCGTTGCGGGTGTTTTTGTATTCAGTCAACAGGGACAATTCCCCCCACCAACACTTGCAGGGCTTCCGGCGGTGGATTTTCTCATTACCTGCCGCAAATTTTCGCACAGGCACATCTGTGACGCGGCGCGAGTTGCATAGCTAGTTGCATAGCAAAGTGCATAGCAAGGTGCTTTCGAGCGCAAACCAAGGAGGGGAAGCTGGCTCATTATCCCTCAAGGCTCTGCCTCGGCCATACACTTCCCTGAGTATGAGCCAGTTCGGCGTCCATGCCTCTCGTTCGTAGCCAACGCAATGCGTTACTCTCCATGCTCCGGAAGGTCAAAGTTCCAGCTGCGCTTAGAAAATAAATGCACTAACTGAGTCTTATAGGTTCACTGTTCTGTCCCACCAGCATCCACAGTTTTTATATCCTCTTGTATTCCCCTCTTGTATCCCCCTCTTGTATACACAGTGGCTATCCATTAACCTGAAACGGCATTGGCAATGGATGGCTTGACGCCAGTCAAGAGCGGCTAACGCTTTTATACTTTAGAGCTTGGATGCTACGACTAAGGCTCAATTCTATGCCTGTGACATCAGGCAGCTGCATGCGACAGGGAATGTCGGGCTCTCTCCCCTCTTAGTGAAACCCCAAAATACTGCCCAGCCGATGTTGCAAAGCCCCTTAGTCCGGCGCCGCTCGTATCCAACAAGGATATAGGGTAAAAAACAATCATAATTTGGAGACTCAATTTGGCCACCAAAGTACTGCTTCTTCTTGCCTGCCTGGCGGCATCAAGTATTGCCCAAGTTCATGCAGCCGCCACAGAAACTGCCGCTTTAAGCACAGAGAGTACAAAGAGTGCACTGCAACAACTCAGTGCCAAGAGTAAGCTGCAAACCCAGGTAATGGTGCTTGGCAGCCTGCACCTGAGCAATATCAAACAGCAATTGGACAGCCGCTCTCTATCCTCCATCCTTGAGCCACTCTCCCGTTACCAGCCTACGGCCATAGCAGTAGAGTCACTGCGGCCACAGGATATCGCCACCATGATCAACGGCTCAGGCGAGTATCAGACTGTGTTGGATCATTTTGTGGGACAAAGATTTCTGGCGCTGGCGATAAAGGAGCAGCAGGAGTTGCGACTCTCGGCGCAAAAGGCGCTTGAGAGTCTGGAGCCCTTATTGGACGAGACCAGCCTTGAACCTGTGCAGCGAGCAAGGCTCATCAAGTTGGCCGTTGCCGCCTATCACAAAGAGATAGCCCTGCTGCACTGGCATTATTTGGACAAAACCGCGGCAAGCCCAACGATTTCCACCGAGTTGCAGCACTATCTGGAGCAACTTGCCGCGAGCAATAACGAGAAAAACACCCTTGGCAACAACCTGGCCATGGCACTGAAGCTCAAGCGCATTTATCCGATAGATGATCATCTGGATAAAGATCTCTACCGCCCCATCGAAGCGCGGCTGCTGGAGTCTTACAATCAGTCGCCTCATGCCGCCGCTCTGGCCAAAAGCGACTATATCAACAAGCCACAAAGGCTAAAGACAGAGGCGCTTGAGACAGGTAATTGGTTGCCGCTCTTTTCCTGGCTAAACAGCCAGGAGTACCAGAGGGCTGTCATTGACCAGGAGTGGAGCCTGTTTATCGATAAAGATTTAACCCAGGATGCGGCGCTCTCCCGGGTTGCCCTTTGGGAGATACGTAATCTCAACATGAGCTCCCACATCATGCGCGTGGTGGCTGCTAACCCTGGAGGCCGGGTGCTGGTGATAGTCGGTGCCAGTCACAAGGTGTTTCTGGAGCAGTATTTGGCCAATATGTTGGGGGTTAAACTAATCCAACCACAGCAGTATTTTGCCGCCCCAAAGACATCAAAGGGGCAATCACCACAGCACTTGTTCTCAGATAAAGAACATGAACAGTCCATAACACACGATCAATAAAGCATCGCCCATGAAACATAGCTCACGAAATAGAAACAGCGGCAAAGGGTCATCAACTGCGCGCAGCAAGACCCACTCCGGTTGGCTTGTTGGCCTGCTCATGGGGCAACTGGCCGCTCTGGTGTTTGCCGTGCCGACCGCGGCGCTGCTTTGGTTGGCAACCAATAAACATTTGGCCCTGTGGAGCAACGGCCAAGCCTTAATCGGCAGCCAGGGTTGGTGGCTGACACTGGCAGTATTTGCCCTGACGGCGCTGTTACTGCCGCGACTTTTCCCGAGTCTGCTAGGGAAAATTTGGCAGTTCTTGATAAAGTTAGAAAATGGATTTTGATGGAAAACACATACTAAGGAAGGTCAATGAATAAACCGTTTATTCGCCGTTTGGCACTATTATGTTTGCCCTTATTTTCCCTCTGCCTGGCGCCTGCGGCATTGGCCGAAGTAGATGAGCTTTTTAAGCAGTATCTGCAAGGCCATTATCAGCTGGTTGGCAAAGCCATTGACTCAGATGCCAGCTACACCGGCAAGATGAGCATTTATGAGCAGGGCGGCGAACTTAAAGTGCGCCGGGAGATAGAAGGCTTAAGCATTCAAGGGAATGCGGCCATAGAGCCAGTGCTGAACGGCGATGCCAAGGTGCTTAGGATCCGCTTTCAGCAACAAGAGCGGGATATTGAAGCCAGCTGCCTGTGGCGCGGCGATCTGGATAACTATGCCCGCATCAGCTGCTACCTGTATCATCCGGGGCAAGACACAGAAAACCCAGGATTGGAAGCACTGTTTCACTTGAGACAGGACTAACAGCCAGGATTAGCAACCTGGCTTGCCATCACGCGTTCTAACTCTCTTTTGCCATCAAACAGGGAAGTCACTATGAATCGTAAACTCATCACTTTACTCAGCAGCGCCTTAATGCTGGTTATCGGCACTACGGCGCAGGCCTGCACCCGCGCAGTCTATCACGGCGAACAGCAGTTGGTGATCACCGCCCGCTCCATGGACTGGCGCGACGAGATCCCGGCAAGCCTGTGGCTGTTTCCTCGCGGCATGCAGCGTCATGGAGCGGTCGGCGACAACTCTGTCACCTGGACCTCACGCTACGGCAGCCTGATCACCAGCGCCTTTGATATCTCCAGCACCGACGGCATGAACGAGAAGGGCCTGGTGGCCAATCTGTTATGGCTGGCAGAGTCGAGCTATCCCGAATATCAGGGTAAACGAAAAGGCTTGTCGGTCGCCGCCTGGGTGCAATATGTGCTGGATAACTTTGCCACAGTCGCCGAAACGGTTGAGGCTCTGAGAGCCGAGCCTTTTGTGGTGGTTTCCGCCAATATTCCCGGTACCCAACGCTTTGCCACCCTGCATCTGTCGATTTCCGATGCAGCAGGTGACAGCGCCATATTCGAGTACATAGACGGCAAGCTGGTGATCCATCACGACCCGAAGTACCGGGTCATGACCAACTCTCCCATCTTCGAGCAGCAACTGGCACTGAACCAGTATTGGCAGCAGATTGGCGGCTTTACCATGTTACCGGGAACCAACCGCGCCGCCGACAGGTTTGTCAGGGCCTCTTTCTATATGGATGCCATTCCCAAGACTGCCAATACCCGGGTGGCGGTTGCCGGCGCCTTCAGCGTCATTCGTAACGCCTCAGTGCCTTTCGGCATAGCTTCCGAGACTGAGCCGAATATCTCTTCGACCCGTTGGCGCTCGGTCTCGGATCATAAAAATCGCGTGTATTACTTTGAAACCGCCTTGACCCCCAACACCTTCTGGGTTGATATGAAGGGCATCGACTTTGGCAAACTGCAAGAGGTGAAAAAGCTGACCATTGACAACAGCAGCCTCTACTCAGGCAATGCGCTGCAAGACTTTGTCACGGCCAAGCCCTTTACATTCGCTGGGCTTTAGTCTCTAAACAGGCTGGGAGCCTAGGCTCCCGTCTGCCTTGTCCAACCTGCTATACAGAATAAAGGACTCAAGCTGTTCAGCCCGGCTTAAGGCTGATAGCCGATACTGTGACCTCTAAGCACCTTTGCAGGAGTCCAGTGAATGAAGCAGTCCAACACCTTAGGCAAAACACATTTCTCCGCCAGAAAAACCACACTCTGGATGTTTTCGGCCCTGGCCCTTGGCACTCTTTCCGGCTGCGGCTGGTTTGCCGCAGATGAAAAGGCGCAACTGGAGCAACAGTGGCTCGCCAAAGATCAAGAGTTGCAACAAGCCATTGAGCAGATCCGCTCTCAAGGTCTGGAGGCCATCAATCGCAGCGCCGAGGTCAGCTCGGTAACTGCTTGCGTCGCCGAAAAGCTCAGCCAGGATCCGCTTGGTGAGCTGATCCAGGTCGATGGCGTATTGGCTGAGTCCGCCAGGGTCAGTGACCTACTCGGCCAAATTCAGCAGCTATTAGAGCAGGGCTTCAGCTTTGAAAACGCAGCCGCACTGCTGAATAAGGGCGCAGATCTCGCCGTCTATGTCAGCACACTTATCGAATCCCAGGGAATAGACAAGGCTTTGGCAGATGTCGAACAGCAGCTGAAAAACGGTACTGACAGTAATAATCAGCAGCTCGGTGGTCATCTGCAATCCCTGTTGAATGAATGCCGCCAATCCAATCTCAAAAGCAACTGATAGCGTTCCGACAAGCTCCCAGATAAGACGGAGTTATCCATCACTGCGATTCCTTCATGGATAAACCGCTTATCTCGGCTCTCTTCATTCCCCTCGCGCCGGGAGCTTGGTGCTGACGTTGTTTAAATAAGCTTCAAATAAGCTCTGCAAGCACGGCTACCGACCAAACATCCTGGTGGCTCAAACTCGAAAACACCTGCCATATTCACCAATAATCACTCAAAAACCAGACAATTAAACCATAGCTTTAAATATTGGCTGTGATAGAGTCATACAGAGCAAGGATTCAAGTCTGAGTGTAATGGAGGCCATATGAGCACAGTAGTTCCACGTACAGTCACTTCCCCCAAAAAGTTCATCATAGGTAAAGGCCTGCTGGCGCAGATGCACGAATATGTGTCTGACTTTGGCGATAACGCTTTTATTATCGCCGATGAGTTTATTCTCGGCAGGATTGAGGATGAAGCCCAAACAGAGCTGAAACTGCAGGGGATAACCAGTCGAGTCGAGCGCTTCAACTATGAATGCTGCGAAGCCGAGATCCAGCGCCTTGCCTCCCTGGCAGAGCAAGCCAATACCAAGGTCATTGTGGGTGTCGGCGGCGGTAAGACCTTGGATACTGCCAAAGCTGTCGCCTTCTACCGCAAGCTGCCGGTCATCCTGTATCCCACCCTAGCCTCAACCGATGCCCCTTGTACGGCATTATCTGTGATATACACCGAAACGGGTGAATTTGAGCGCTATCTATTCCTGCCACAGAATCCGGATGCCGTAATTGCCGACACCAGCATTATCGCCGCCGCGCCGGCACGTTTCTTTGCCGCCGGTATCGGCGATGCTCTGGCCACCTACTTTGAAGCCAGGGCCTGTTATCAGGCCGATGGTGTCAACCTGGTGCTGAAAAAGCCCTCACGCACCGGCCTTGGTCTGGCAGAGCTGTGTTATCAATTGCTCAGTGAAAACGTTGCCGCCGCCATGGATGCGGTCAACAACCAAATAGTCACCCCGGCGCTGGAGCAGACCATAGAGGCAACCATCTATTTAAGCGGTGTCGGCGCCGAAGCCGGTGGCCTGGCGGCAGCGCACGCGGTCAACAACGGTATGTCGGCCGTTGCCGAGTTGCATGGTGCCCAGCATGGCGAGAAGGTGGTCTTTGGCCTCTTGACCCAACTGGTGCTGGAAAACGCCCCACAGAACGAAATCGACAATGTCATCCGCATCATTAAAACCGCAGGCTTGCCGCTGACTCTGGCGGATATGGGACTGAAGCACTTCCGTGAGGAGGAATGGCGCAAGGTTGCCGAAATAGCCTGCGCCGAAGGCGATACCATGGGCAATATGCCGATGGCTGTCAATGCCGATGACGTCTATCAGGCGATGATCGCCGCCAACGCCATGGCAGAGCGCTATCGTTAACCTAATAAATAGTCACAGTAACTAAATGAAAACCATCTCAAAAGAGGTGGTTTTCGAGCCGTTTTGATCAGTTTAAACACTCAAGCTGCTATCCAACTACGGCGACAACAATCTTCATCCGGATGCGACAGTCACGCTATGAACCATGAGTTTGGTGCCGCATCAGAGAGAAAGAACCCCAATACCCGATGTCAGTACTTGGCATCAATACCCTATAATCTGCAACGCCGGGAGAAACACATGGCATATGCAACAATTAATCCCTTCACGGGAGAACTCATCAAAGAATTTCCCAACGCCACCGATGCCCAAGTCACCGAGGCGATTGAATCGGCCCATCAGGCCTTTTTGAGTTGGCGCAATACCTCTTTTGCCGACAAGGCTGAAATACTCAATCGCGCTGCGGCCCTGCTCAGAGACAGCAAACGCCGTTACGCCGAGCTGCTGACTCTGGAGATGGGTAAGATCATAGGTGAAGCCGAGGCTGAAGTGGAGCTGTCGGCGCAGATCCTCGAATACTATGCCCAGCATGCCGAGAGACTGCTGGCACCGCAGAAACTGCCTGTGGCCGATCCCGCCGAAGGGGAAGCACTGCTGGTCAACGAACCTCTTGGGGTCTTGCTGGCCATCGAACCCTGGAACTTCCCCTATTACCAGATAGCCAGGATCTTGGCACCACAGCTTTCAGCCGGTAATACCCTGCTGCTGAAACACGCCTCCAATGTGCCTCAGTGCGCCGCCGCTTTCGAGAACCTGATGCGGGATGCCGGACTGCCGCAGGGTGCCTTCCAGAACCTGTATGCCACTCGGGATCAAGTCGAGCAGATCATCAACTCTCCCAAGGTACATGGCGTGGCCCTGACCGGCTCTGAAGGTGCAGGCGCCATTATTGCCTCTCAGGCCGGTAAGGCACTGAAAAAATCCACTCTGGAACTGGGCGGCTCTGACGCCTTTATCGTGCTGGAAGATGCCGAGCTTGAGAAAACCATAGATTGGGCGGTATTTGGCCGTCACTGGAACGCCGGTCAGGTATGTGTTTCATCCAAACGGATGATCCTGGTGGAAGCCATCTATGACAAGTTTATGGAAGGCTATACCCAAGGCGTCGCCGCGCTTAAAGCCGGTGATCCTATGGATCCGAATACGACTCTGGCACCCCTGTCTTCCCAGGGTGCTGCCGATGAAGTGAAACAAAAAATTCGTGAAGCGGTTGAGCATGGCGCCACGGCTACCGAAGTCGGCCCCAAAGTACCGGAGCAAGGCGCTTTTGTACAGCCAACCATACTCACCAATGTGACCCCGGACAACCCGGCTTACTATTGGGAGTTCTTCGGCCCTGTCTCAATGATCCTCAAGGCCAAGGATGAACAGGAAGCGATTGCCATTGCCAACGACTCGCCCTTCGGCCTCGGTGGCTCTGTGTTCACCGCCGATGAGCAACGCGGTCTGGCGGTAGCCAAGCAAGTCTCTACCGGGATGATGTTTGTTAACCACCCCACCATGGTTAAGGCCGATCTGCCCTTTGGCGGCATCCGCCGCTCCGGCTATGGTCGTGAGTTGATAGACCTCGGATTGAAAGAGTTCGTTAACCACAAGCTGATCAACGTGGTGGATATTAACGCCCCCTTCTGATCGCGCTTGAAGCATACTTGATTAGATTAAGACCCGGCCACCTGGCCGGGTCTTTTATCGCCACAATCAAATCGACTGGCAAACTGACAGGTTTCGGCACAAAGCACAGAACGCGGCAGCGCCAAAAGCGGAATAGCCAATGGTATGCCCCTTGTATTCAGTACCTTGCCCATGTCATCTTAACCGATACCTAATACTCAAAACCGCGTAATTCATGTCCGGACTGGAAAAGAAACTGCCGCCCCTGGCGCTCTTGTTGCTGTTTGCGCTACTGCTGCAGCTAACATCCTATTACTTGCCCTCTTCAAACCTGCATCCGACCTTTAGTTTGGGGCTCGCTGTTTCTCTGTTGACTGCTGGGCTGGTTATTCCTTTGGCCGGAGTGCTTAGCTTTAAACGCCATGGCACCACGCCGGATCCCAGAGTGCCCGAACAGAGTTCAGCCTTGGTCACCTCAGGTATTTACCGCTGGTCACGCAACCCCATGTACCTGGGGTTTGTGCTCTTGCTGCTGGCACAAGCCGTCTTTCTCAACTGCCTCTGGTTACTGATTTTAATCGTCCTGTTCACTGCCTACTTGCAACGCTTTCAGATCCGTCCAGAGGAGCGGGCAATGCAGCAACTCTTTGGTGACAGCTACCACTCGTATTGTCAGAGAGTCAGGCGCTGGATTTAACCTCTCATCAGACTGCGGGAACGGGCAGCGCGCGACTGGGGTAAAAAGACACCAGAACACCACAAGTTGTGACCTGCTTCACAGGCATATTATCCACCGTTAATTCAGGCTCCCAGTTTGCATCTTTAGCTCGTCCCCGAGACACTATCGCCGCGCATCTCTGTCATAATTGCCGCTGACTGTCAACCATATGCTTTTTGAGACACAGCCATGCCCCTGTTTGCCAAAGCCTCAGGCTTCGCCGATTTTATCTATCGCCACTCCCGTATCGTGCACACTGCCAAGTTGGCCTTGGCGCTATTTATTGCCGCCGCCATCAACGCCATCTGGTCTTTGCCTCACTTTGTCTGGAGCATGGTCACCATAGTGATCATCATGATGGGCCTGCCACAGGTGGGCGGCGCTATCGAAAAATCGTTGCAGCGGGCTGTAGGCACCTGCCTGGGCTCGGCTTACGGAGTCTCTTTGGTGATCTTGATGAACGGCTATTGGGATCTGATGGGGTTGCTGATCCTCGGAGTCAGCATAGTCTGTTATCTCAACGCCGGTCGTTACAGCTATGCCTATCTGGTGGCGGGATTCACCATGATCATAGTGATAGGTGACGCCAACCACGACACCTCGGAAGCCCTGTGGCGCACCGCCAATATTCTTATCGGTTGCGTGATTGCCGTGCTGGTATCCCTGTTTGTATTGCCAATCAAGGCCAAACAGGACTGGCGGGCCCAACTGGCTAATTCATTGCAAATCATGACCCAAGTGCTGGAACAACATCTCAATGCCGGCCAGGAAGAACCGCAAAATGCCCGTAAGTCACTGGAGACGGCAATGAAGGCGGTGCTGGCACAGAAAAAACTGCTGTTTTCACTGGAATGGGAGAGCCAGACTTTGAAAAAAGAGGCCCAGACTCTAACCGAATTGGCCAACAAACAGATAAGAGTGATCACCCTATTGGAGCTACTACTGCTCACCCGCTGGAAGGCCGAAGAGGATGCGGCTTACGCCAGAGTCAAACAGGTGGCCAGCGGGCTACAGCGAGAGTTCGCCTATCTGGCGGACTATGTGGCCGGTAACACAGCCGACTGCCCCAAACTCCCCCTGGGACTTGGTTATCAATTGCAGCAACAGCTACTTAAGCAACTGCCATCTGAGCCGAGCGATGACTCGCCGGAAGCGGCCCATCAAGACTTTGCGCTCAGCGGTTATAGCTGGCTTATCTATCAACTGGCCCAGGCACTGCTGGCCATTCATGGCGAGCTGGCCAGCCTGGATCTGGCCTATAAGCGCAAAGCATCTTCCCAACGCCAGTTGGATATTCCCGATTAACCCGTCAATTGCCGGGCGTTACAGTCGCAACAGATCCTGCTGATGAAAATGGAGCACCACCTCGGGGTCGAGCTTGAGTGCCAGATCCAGGATATGGCTGATGCTGATGGGTGCCTCGCCCATCTGACTTAAGCTGTTGTAATAACCGAGTAAGGGTAAGGCCCAGTCGCGGCGCCTTTCTATCAGCTGCTGGTACAACAGGGCCGCCTCTTGGTATTGTTTCTGCTCATAGCTCAGCATGGCTTTGAGATAGACAAGCTGCAAGTAAGCTCGGCCCTGACGCTTTAATCCCTTGTCGAGCTGCGCCAGAGCCTCATCGGATCGTCCCAACGCCCGCAAGCTGACAACCTGATAGAACTGCAACTTATCCAGATAGTCATACTGTCTCGCGGCGCGTTGATAACTCTTGAGCGCCGCCTCATGCTGGCCCATTTGTGCCAGGATATTGCCTTTGAGCATCTGGCCATCGGCCCAAAGCTGAGGCTTGTTATTGAGATAGCGGTTTATCTGCTCCAGCGCTGCCGGATAGTCCCGGGTTTCATAGAGTGTCCTGGCAATATCCAACCTGAGATCCCGCTCCGATCCCAAAGCCTCGGCTTTGCGGTAATCGGCCAGTGCGCCGCTATAGTCCGGACGCAGGCGCTGGGAATAAGCAGACAGCACCTGAGCCTTGGCCGCCGCGCGGAAAAAATACAGCTCAGGGTCCTTGGACAGCGCGGACTCGGCCTTGTCATAGGCCGCCACCGCCTTGGGATAATTGGGGAGATTGCTGAAGTAATAAAGCTGCCCAAGCAAAAATGCCAGCCGCCCGGAATTTGGGGAATTTGCCATGGCCGCATCCAACCTGGGCGCCGCCTCTGCCATCTTCCTTTCAAAAATAAGTTTTTGAATCACTTTAATTTCTGAGGCGGGAACGGCATTATCTGCGATGGCCTGCAATGGCAAAACTGAGCCCAGCAACAACAACAAACCCGGTAACCGCTTTCTGGATATACGGTTTCCAGCTGGGGAAATAGACGACATAAGCTTCCTTTCTTTATCTTTTTCTGTATCGCTTTATCTATATCTTTGGCTGTTCGCCTGGACTTTTACTATTGAACTTGCCTCTTTGGGCTTGCAAACGCGACGCCTCACATCAGTCCCAAATCAGTTCGCGGTAGTGCTTACGACAAACAGATTCATAACTCTCATTGCCGCCTATCGCCACCTGCTCACCTTCGCGCACCGGGTTACCCGCCCCATCACGACGGATCACCATATTGGCCTTGCGACCACAGTGACAGATGGTTTTCAACTCTACCAGCTTGTCGGCCCAGGCCAACAGGTACTGACTGCCGACAAACAGCTCGCCCTGGAAATCGGTACGCAAACCGTAACAGAGCACGGGAATATCCAGGATGTCGACCACATAGGCCAATTGCTTGACCTGCTCTTTACTGAGGAACTGGGACTCATCAAACAGCACACAGTGCAGAGGCTGACGCTCATGTTCGGCGCGGATCATCTCCAGCAGATTGTCATCATGGGCAAAAATACGTGCATCAGATTCGATACCGATCCTGGAAGCGACCTTTCCCACTCCAAAACGGTCATCTATCGCCGGGGTCATCACCAGGGTGTGCATGCCGCGCTCGCGATAGTTATAGGATGATTGCAGTAAAGAAGTGGATTTTCCGGCATTCATCGCCGAATAGTAGAAATAAAGTTGCGCCAAAACGGCTCTCCCCTGAGAAAAATTCCGGCCGCAATTTTACACTTTTTACCACATAAATACAGAATGCATGCCCCATGCGGCCAAACTTGGGCAATGATTCAGTATTTACTGAATCTGCTCATTAAAATCAATTTGTTACACTTCTATCTCAATAAGCCTCTGGCATATAAACATCAGGATTATGTAGGCTATAACCATCAAATTCAGCCACTTTTAAGCAACAAGTGCTAAGTTGCGCTAAAAAACTCATAACTAAAGATGGAAGTCATATCAATGCGAAAATCTCTTCTGGCGCTGGCCGTTGGCGCCACTCTGGCTATTTCGGGCTGCAGCACCCACACACCTCAAGACACCAATCTGGCAAATGCTGAAGCCACCCAAAACAACCCGCTCTTTGCCAAGAGCACCTTGCAATATCAGGCTCCTGATTTTCGCCTGATCAAAGATGAGCACTTTAAGCCTGCACTGGAAGCCGGTATTGCCGAGCACTACCAGGAAGTGTTGGCCATTGCCAACAACCCAGAGAAACCCACTTTTGCCAACACTATCGTGGCGTTGGAAAAGTCCGGTGAATTGCTAAACCGCGCCTCAAGCGTCTTCTATAACCTGACCAGCTCCAACTCCAACCCTGAACTGCGTAAAATTCAGGGTGAAATGGCGCCCAAGATGGCGGCCCATTCAGACAACGTCAATCTCAACCCAGAGCTGTTTGCCCGCATCGACAGCCTCTACTCTCAGCGTCAGCAACTGGGCCTGAGCAGCGAGGAAGTGCGCCTTATTGAGGTGTACCACCAACGCTTTGTGCTCGCCGGCGCCAAGCTGACCGAGAACGAAAAAGCCCAGATCCGCGCCTTGAACGAAGAGCAGTCCAAGCTGGTGAACGAATTCCAGCAACGACTGATGCGGATGAACAAAGAGATTGCCGTAACTGTGGCTAACGTTGCTCAATTGGAGGGTCTGTCCGACTCGGCCATTCGCAATGCCGCGGCCGATGCCAAGGCCGCCGGTCTCGATGGCCAATACCTTATCAGCATCACCAACACCACTCGCCAGCCTGTGCTGACGCAGCTGAAAAACCGAGAGCTGAGAAAGCAGATCTGGGAAGCCTCGGCCTACCGCGGTCTTGAAGGTGAAAATGAAACCGCCTCTCTGGTGGCTCGTCTGGCGCAGCTGCGCGCCGAGCGTGCCGCCCTGCTGGGCTTTGATAACTGGGCCAGTTACCGTCTGAGCCCACAAATGGCCAAGACGCCCGAGGCCGTCTATGAGATGTTCGGCTCCATGGTGCCGGCCGTTGTCGCCAACACCCAGAAAGAAGCCGCCGATATCCAGGCTATGATCGACAAGACAGGTGGCAATTTCCAGCTCAAGCCTTGGGACTGGGCCTTCTACGCCGAGCTGGTGCGCCAGGAGAAGTATGATCTGGATGAGGCCAGCCTCAAGCCTTACTTTGAATTCAATCGAGTGTTGGAAGACGGTGTCTTCTTTACCCTCAACCAACTCTATGGGGTGACCTTCAAGCCTCGGCCGGATCTGCCGGTTTATCACCCAGATGTCAAAGCCTGGGAAATGTTTGATGCCGATGGCAGCAGCATGGCCATCTTCTACGGCGACTATTTCGCACGTGAAGGCAAGCGCGGCGGTGCCTGGATGAGCTCTTTCGTCAACCAGAACCTGCTCAAGGGTGAAAAGCCTGTGGTGGTCAATGTAATGAACATCAAGAAGGCGCCGGAAGGCGAAGCCACCTTCGTCAGCTATGATGAAGTAACCACCATGTTCCACGAGCTGGGCCATGGCACTCATGGTATGTTCTCCAAGGTGACTTACCCTAGCCTGTCCGGTACTGCAGTATCCCGTGACTTTGTCGAATTCCCATCCACCTTCGAAGAGGACTGGGCCGGTCATCCACAAGTGTTGGCCAACTACGCCAAGCATTACCAAACCGGTGAACCTTTACCCAAGGCGATGCTGGACAAGTTGCTGAAGTCCCGCAGCTTCAACCAGGGCTTCGACACCCTGGAGTATATGGCCGCCGCCCTGGTAGACATGGAATGGCATTCGCTGGACAAGGATGCACCGCTGCAGAATGTGGCCGAATTTGAAGCCAAGGCGCTTGAAAAACACGGCCTGAACATTGAAGCCGTGCCACCACGTTACAAGTCGACCTACTTTGCCCATGCCTTCCCGGGTGGCTACAGCGCCAGCTACTACGCCTATATGTGGAGCGAAATCCTCGCGGCCGATGCCTTTGCCTATGTGCAGAGCCAAGGCGGCCTCAAGCGGGATATCGGCATGAAGTATCGCAAGACTATCCGCGAAGTGGGTAACAGCGTGCCCCCTATGGAAGCCTACAAGAACTTCCGCGGCCAGGAGCCGACAACCGATGCCCTACTCAAGCGTCGCGGTCTGCTCTGATAAGTGAGCGCTAAAAACCGTTAACAGCCAATAGCCTGGAGATGCAAAATTGCAGCCCCAAGGCTTAAATCAAAAACACCTGGGTCTTTCGCTCAGGTGTTTTTTATTGCGCCATGTTCAAGTCACTGTACTGCTTTCGGCCTCACGAATACAGTTGCGACCCGCATCCTTGGCAGCATAAAGCGCTGTGTCGGCAGCGTGAAATAATGCTCCCGGCTCACTCCCCGCTGGGGCGCAGGCCAAGCCTATGCTGACGGTCACCTTGAATGCCTGCCCCTGATAGACCAGGGCTAGGGCCTCTATTTTTCGCCGCAGGCGCTTGGCGAGCCCCTTAGCCTGCTCGGCATCCATTGAAGTCAGTAGAATCGCAAACTCCTCACCACCATAGCGAGCGGCTATTCCTCCCTGAGTCTCGGCGCGAATGATCCGCCCCACTTCCGCTAGGCACAGATCCCCGGCCCGGTGGCCAAAGCTGTCATTGATTTGTTTAAAATGATCCAAATCCAACAATAACAAGGCCCGAGGTTGCCGACTGTCGAGTCTATCCAGCTGTTCAATGAAGCTGCGCTGATTGTAGAGTCCGGTAAGAGAATCCGTTCGACTGAGATGCTCAAGCTGCTCGGAGTAATCTTTGAGTTGCAACCTAGCTGTCAGTTGCCGCCAATACTCCCTATGATGCAGTCGACAAAAACGAAAGGTTGGATACACAGATACCATCAACAAGCCACCGGCCAGAATATCATGCGCCTGGCCCTGCAACGTCATGGCGAGCCCTAAAGGCAGGGGAAAACAGAGCAGGAATAGCCTGAGCTGACGTAGATCAATGGAGAGAGAAATACTGATAAAGGCGTAGAGTACGCCACAGATCATCAAGCTAGGCTCTCTAAGTGCGGTAAATTGCTCCCCATTGAGGATAAGCGCCATAAGCACCGACCAACTGAGGGCATTGAGCACCAAGCCAAGACTCAGTCCCCAATCGCGGCTTTCAAAGGGATAGCTGGCTCCACTCGTCTCATCGCAATTCACGCTGGATGAAGCGCGGCGCACATAGAGCCAAACTCCCAAGGCTCGGATCACCGCCGCCGATAGCAATAAGAGTGCACCTTTAACCATCTCACCCCAGACTATGGGTTGCGGCAACAACGCATTAAAGGGCATCAAGAGCAACAGCCAACAAAACAGATAGACAAAGGCGCCGGCAGCCATACGCCAGCTTAAATCATGGAGGAATGCCTGCCTGGCCTCCAACTGATATTTCACGGGGATATCCAAGGCTGACATACACCTCCAACTCAAGCGATTTACTGAATTATAGGCAATAAAAAACGCTGCCTCGGCAGCGTTTTTCAGTTGGCGGATTAGGCCGCACTATTCTTGGGCTGCTGCCACTTGAGCCACACCAGAGCCAACAGGAACAGTATGCAGCTACAGGCAAGCCCGAGCCATACCGACTCGGTAAAGCCGAGTACTATATAGCCGCCGAGGGAAATAACTGCTACCAAGACCGCATAGGGCAACTGAGTCAGCACATGGTCGATATGATGGCAACTGGCACCTGTGGATGACAGAATCGTGGTGTCCGATATCGGCGAGCAGTGATCGCCAAACACAGCACCGGAAAGCACGGCGGCCAGCATAGGCAACATCATACTGCTGTGGCTGCCCATGGCCATATCGGCAGCAATCGGCAACATGATCCCGAAAGTGCCCCAGCTGGTGCCGGTAGAAAAGGCGGTAAGCCCTGCCAAAATAAATAACACGGCCGGCAGCAAGGCAAAGGGAATATTGCCACTGGCGAGACTGGCCATAAACTTGCCGGTTTCCAGTGAGCCAATGATCCCGGCTATGGTCCAGGCAAACATCAGAATATAGATGGCCGGCAACATAGAGCGGGCACCCGAGGTGAGCGCCTTGAGGATCATCTTGGCTTCAATCTTCTGGATAAAGGCCAGCAGCAGCGTTACCACCAGTCCGATGGAAGCGCCAAAAAACAGGGACGAGCCCACATCGGTTTTCTCAAAGGCGCCTATAATGCTGAAAGGCAGGCTTTCTGCCGCCAGGGCATCGGCGCCGCTGGAAACCATAAAGTAGAAGGTCGCCACCACCAAGACACCTATGGGCAGGAACAAGCCGTGCACCTGACCGGTTTCCGCCTCGGGCAGATCGGCATTGGCGCCGGGCGGCAGTCCCTTGGACTCATCATAGAGATTGCCTTTACGGGCGTTGAGCTCGTGTTTGCGCATGGCGCCAATATCCAGCTCCATATAGGCCACACACAGCAAGAGCGCCAGAGCAAATAAGGCATAGAAGTTCATCGGGATCATCTGCACGAAAGCACTCAGATGCCCTATTTCAGTAAAACCATGAGCCGTGAGAATACCGCCGATAAGGGCAATAATATAGGCGCCCCAGCTGGACACCGGCGAGATAACGCACACGGGCGCCGCGGTAGAATCCAAAAGATACGCCAGTTTGGAGCGGGAGATATAATATCTGTCGGTCAGCGGTCTAGCGATACTGCCCACCACCAGGCTGTTGAAGTAGTCATCGATAAACACCACACAACCGAGAAACATGGTTAGCAGCTTGGCATCACGACGATTGCGGATATGCTGTCTGGCCCAGTTGGCAAAGGCTCTGGCCGAGCCACTGACGGTGATCAGTGCCGTGATCATCCCCAGCAGCACCAGGAACCCCAGAATATACAGGTTCCAGGCATTAAAAGCGCCATCATCCCAAACCAGGGAAAGCACCCTTTGCCCCAGATAAACCCCGGTATCCAACACCGACCATTGATTGAGCAACAAGGCTCCGATCAGTATTCCTAACCCCAGCGATAACAACACCCGCCGGGTGAAGATCGCCAATAAAATTGCCACAACCGGCGGCAACAAAGAGAGTGCCGAGTCGGCATAACTTAGTACTGTCATTGAGTCTTGTTCTTCGTTAAATACGAATGGAGGGCAACTGAACTGGTGGGAAAAGGCAATAACATACCGAGTAGCACCTGTCCTTTCAGTAGCGCTCCATAGTAACGTCAATCTGTCATCCCGACAGAATATACTATGGCAGTGCTGCCCCTATTTGGTAACAGCCCCAGCGGTGGACCTTGATGAGTCGCAACCACTTCGGCACCAAATCCTTTCGCGATACATAAACGGAATCACCCTGCTTACCGCTACTGATATTTAGTGCGCCTCTACTTCTCAGGACGCCTGATGTCAGGCGTGACGCACATAAAAACATAGGCGGCTTTGAGGATGCTACCCCAAAGCCGCCTATCGTGACCTAGATCACAGATTAAATCAACTCGTTCAACTTGGGCACCACATCAAACAGGTCCGCTTCCAAACCATAATCGGCCACTTGGAAGATAGGCGCTTCAGGATCTTTGTTGATGGCCACTATGACTTTTGAGTCCTTCATCCCGGCCAGATGTTGAATCGCCCCGGAGATACCCACAGCGATATAAAGCTCGGGCGCCACAATTTTACCCGTCTGACCGACCTGCAGGTCGTTGGGAACAAAGCCGGCATCTACGGCGGCCCGTGATGCACCTACGGCGGCGCCCAGCTTATCGGCCAACGTCTCCAGCATGGCAAAGTTTTCGCCACTGCCCATACCGCGACCACCGGAAACAATCACTCTGGCGCTGCCAAGCTCCGGACGAACCGACTCGGTTAGGCTCTGGGACACAAAGCTGCTCTTGGCTTCATATACGCTGTCGAGCTGGTGAATGTCGGCAGTCCCCGTCTCGGCAACGGCGTCGAAGGCGCTGGCGCGCACAGTGGCCACTTTCTTGTCATCCAGACTCTTAATGGTCGCCATGGCATTACCGGCATAGATGGGACGAACATAGGTGTCGGCATCAATCACCTTGGTGATCTCAGAAAGTTGAGCCACATCCAGCAAAGCCGCCACTCTAGGCAGAATGTCCTTACCCAGGCTTGAGGCTGCAGCCAGGATATGGCTGTAGTCGCCGCTCAGCGACAAGATAAGCTCACCAATATTGTCGGCCAAATGAGCACCATAGGCAGGGTTATCGGCCAGCAGTACCTTACTGACGCCTTCAAGCTTGGCGGCGGCATCGGCGGCGGCCTTACAATCTTGACCGGCAACCAGCAGGTGAATATCACCGCCTATGGCCTTAGCCGCGGCGACAACTTTGGCCGTATCCTGTTTCAGGCTGGCATTATCGTGTTCTGCAATTACTAATACGGCCATTTAGATCACCTTCGCTTCGTTTTTCAACTTGTCCACCAGCTCCTCAACGGAAGCCACCATCACACCTGCCTGACGGCTGGCCGGCGTTGCCACCTCAAGCACCTGTACGTGCTGCTTGAGAGTCACCTCCAAATCTTCAACACTCAGGGTCTCCAACGGCTTACGCTTGGCCTTCATGATATTGGGTAGAGAAGCATAGCGGGGCTCGTTGAGACGCAGATCCGCGGTGACCACGGCAGGCAGAGGCATAGACAGAGTCTGCAAGCCGCCATCCACTTCCCGGGTGACCAGCAGACTATCGCCTTCCAACTTCACTTCAGATGCAAAGGTTGCCTGGGGCATACCGGCAAGCGCCGCCAGCATCTGTCCGGTTTGATTGTTATCGCCGTCGATAGACTGCTTACCGAGCAGAATAAGTTGCGCCTGTTCTTTGTCCTGCACCGCCTTGAGCAGTTTGGCAATAGAAAGGGGCACCAGCTCTTCATCGGTTTCGATGTGAATGGCACGGTCGGCGCCCAGAGCCAATGCGGTACGCAGTTGCTCCTGTGCCGCCTTGGGACCTATGCTGACAACGACGACTTCAGTAGCACTGCCCGCTTCTTTCAGACGCACGGCTTCTTCTACCGCAATCTCACAAAATGGGTTCAACGCCATTTTCAGGTTGGCTGTTTCAACGCCTGTGTTGTCGGCCTTGACCCTGACCTTCACATTGGCATCGACCACACGTTTTACTGGCACCAATACTTTCATAGGGTTTCCTTCCTACACCTTGTATCTAATGTGGGTTGCGTACCGATGATAACAAGATAAGGCGTAGCCAGCGCTGGCTTACTCGCCCTTTTCCAGGACATCAGTACAGAATGAGTCAACTTTACGTGCTGTTAACGTTAACGTCAACATCAACTTAAACGACCGTTTGTCAATTTTGTCACACTTTAAGGCCAGTTTTTTGAACACTTGGCAACTTTCATGGTCATAGAATCGAGTTAAATAAAGAAATTAATGTCAATGGACGTAAAAATATTTGATCCTGACTCTTATAGTTTCTATTATTTATAACGATATTAACCCTAACCCAATTTATAAATTAGCGTGGGACCTAAATACCTATGAGCGATTTTCTTGATATATTGACTCACGGTCGTCGTTTTAAGGCCGCAGTAAAAGAGTTAAGCGTTGCAGATCTGCGTGATCTGGCGGCAAAATTGGATAAAATCATTATTGAACGTGAAGAAGAAGCCAAGGAAGAAGAAAAGGCTCAAGCTGAACGTCTATCTAAAATTGAAGATATCCGTAAACAGATGGAAGCCGTTGGCCTATCAGTTGAAGATCTTGGTGATGTTGTTGCTGCCAAATCTGCTCCTAAAAAGAAACGCGCCCCTCGCCCACCGAAATACAAAATCGTTGTAGACGGTGAAACCATTACTTGGACCGGCCAAGGCCGTATGCCAACCGTATTCAAGAATGAAGTAGACAAAGGTCGTTCAATGGATGATTTCCTGATCTAACCAGTTGTCTATTTACTTAAGCCTCGACAGTGTCGGGGCTTTTTTATGTCTATAAAACATCACTCGACTGTTAAAAAGCCTTACAATTACCTCTTGGCATTTACACCCCCCTTGAGTTAACTTCCA
This sequence comes from Shewanella carassii, assembly GCF_019670705.1. NCBI lineage: Bacteria > Pseudomonadati > Pseudomonadota > Gammaproteobacteria > Alteromonadales > Shewanellaceae > Shewanella > Shewanella carassii. Next base: position 1,468,381 of record NZ_AP024618.1, on the reverse strand, counting down.
TGTTAAATCAGTATAAAACGCTGCCTCAATCACATTTCGCAACATCTACGGGTTACTTTTAACGGCAGTCAAAATGACTTTTAACCTTCATTAACCACTAGCACAATTTTACATCAAGGTACTGATTAGTATTACTTTACTAAAAGTATAATGACAGGGTAGTTACATAAAAATGAGAAGCATATTCCCCGCAGCACTGCCGCTTTTAGCCGTTCTTATCGTCAACAGTGCCTATGCAGATGAAACGCAGTTGACAGACAATACCCCGAGATTGACCGCCTTAACTCATGCACGACTCATGCTCTCCCCGGGTAAGCAATTGGATAACGCCACATTACTCATTGAAAATAATCATATCAAACAAGTAATTTCCAATAATGAAATTCCACAAAATGCCTATAGGATAGATCTCAAGGGGCACACTATTTATCCGGGATTTATCGATCCCTTTACTGATTACGGGCTGGAGTATTCACAAACACCTACTACTATTGAGGGCCCTGTTTATCAAATTAAGTCAAAGGGGGCTGCAGCAAAGAATGGGGCAATTCACGCCGATAAAGAATGGTTCGCCTATGTCTCGGCAGATAAAGAAACTGCGTCAAATTGGATAAGCAATGGCTTTACCAGCGTTCAAAGTGCTCATCTTGACGGAATATTCAGGGGTATAGGCGTTTCCTTATCTTTGGCTGATAAGAATAGTAATCAACTGATATATCGCCCCAGGAGTCATCACTTTATGGCTTTTGACAAAGGGAGTTCTCCGCAGGATTACCCCAACTCCCTGATGGGGAGCATAGCCTTAATAAGGCAGACGCTCAGCGATGCCCACTGGTATAACCAGAATAAAAAGAAAGCAGTCGGTCGCGATGACTTATTACTTCCCGAATTTAATATCGCCCTGGAACGATTGCACGATATAAAAGCGAGCGGGGCAATATTTGATACCCGCAACCTCAATAACCAGTTGCGTGCAGCCAAGCTATTGAGTCAAGCCGATATCCCTCCCACCTTACTGGGCAATGGCCAGGAATATGCAAGAGTGAAAGAACTTCAGCAATATCGACCCGCATTGATATTGCCGTTGAACTTTCCAGCGGCCCCAGAAATGAGTGATGAAGACAATGCCAGGGAAGTGCCACTCAGAACCTTGAGACACTGGGAGCGGGCACCGAGTAATCCTGCTGTGATGGCAGCCAACAATATCCCCTTCTCCTTCACCCAATACGGCATAGACGGCAAAGCCTTTTGGCCTAGGCTGAAAATGGCGTTGCAAGCCGGTCTCGATGAAGAAACTGCATTGGCGGCACTGACAACCCAGGCTGCTGCGGCCGCTGGCATAGATAATGTGGTCGGTAAACTGGCGCCCGGCTATATGGCCGATCTGGTGATAGCCAAGGGTAATCTGTTTCAGGACGGCAAAATAGTCAGCGTTTGGCTACAAGGTGAAGAACAAATACAAACGGCTCCTGGATACCAGTGGCAAGGCAGTTATCGCCTGCATTTGGCTGAGCTGGAATTAGATCTTGAGCTGCAATTGAGCCAGCAAACACCCCGAAAACTTAAGGGCAGCTTCAATAGTGGCGATCAACAGATAGCGCTTGCTCACTTGAGTGCCAACAGCAACCGTCTGAGTTTCAGCGTCAATTTGCAAAGTGCGGGCATCGATGGCATTAGTCGAGTAACTCTTTGGCAAGATGATGAAGGGCTGCAGGGCAGACTCTTGCGTGCCGATGGCGCCATCACTCAACTGGCCGGCTCAAGATTGCCGCCAGCGCCCTTATCGGCGGATACAGAGACGGGAGGCAATGCCAATTCCCCACCAACCTCTTCCAAGACTGAACCCGAGTATCTCAGCCGTTTGACGAGTCCACTGCAAGCCTATGGCCGCAGTGAGCAGCCAGGTACGGAAAAACTGCATATCCGCAATGTCACCCTTTGGACCTCAAGCGAGGCCGGCATTATTGGCAACAGCGACCTGCTTATGGCCAATGGTAAGATTGAAAAGGTTGGTACCAATCTCAGCACCCCGAGTGGTTATCAGGTCATAGAGGGAGCAGGCATGCACCTGACTGCCGGGATCATAGATGAGCATTCCCACATTGCCGTCAACGGTGGCCTCAATGAGATGTCCGATGCCATCACCTCAGAAGTGCAAATAGCCGATGTGCTTAACCCGGATGATATTGCCATCTATCGCTCCTTGGCCGGTGGCGTCACTACCGCCAATCTACTGCATGGCAGCGCCAACCCTATAGGTGGCCAGTCACAGGTCATTCAACTGCGCTGGGGAGAGTCGGCCGAGGGACTCAAGTTCACCCAAGCCCATCAGGGGATTAAGTTTGCTTTAGGGGAAAACGTCAAACAGAGCAATTGGGGTGAGCGCTATACCCGCAGATTCCCGCAAAGCCGCATGGGGGTGAAGGCCTTGATGAGCGATGCTTTCAATGCCGCCAGAGACTATAAAGATGCCCAGGCCCAATATGCCGAGCTAAGCTCACGGGAGAAACGTAAGCAACTCTCCCCTCGCCCCGATTATCGTTTACAGGCGATTGCCCAAGTGCTGAACGGCGAGCGCGATGTGCATATTCACTCCTATGTCCAGTCTGAAATCCTGATGTTCTTGCGCCTCGCCGAGGCTTACGATTTCAAGGTCACCGCCTTCACCCATGTACTGGAAGGTTACAAGCTGGCCCCCGAGTTGGCGGCTCATGGCGCCGGTGCTTCCACCTTTGCCGACTGGTGGGCCTATAAATTTGAGGTCTATGATGCCATTCCGCAAAACGCCTGTTTGATGATGAATGCCGGCGTACTCACCTCAATTAACTCAGATGACTTTGAAATGCAGCGGCGCCTGAATCAGGAAGCCGCCAAGTCGGTGAAATACTGCGACATGTCCCAGGAAGATGCCTGGAAGATGGTAACCATCAACCCCGCAAAACAGCTCGGAATAGACGCCATAACAGGTTCGGTTGAAGAGGGGAAACAGGCAGATTTGGTGCTCTGGGATGCCAACCCCCTATCGGTTTATGCCAAAAGCCAGGCAGTGTGGATTGGCGGCAAACGCTACTTCGACCGCATTGAGGATAAGCAAATGACCCAGGCTATTGTCGGCGAACGCCAGGCGCTGATCCAGAAAATTCTTGGCAGTGACCCGGCGCGGCTTCAAGGCGAAACAACGTCTGAAATCATAGAGCCGTTGTGGCAATGCGATACCCAATTCAACGCCTGGGGCCAGAATAAGGAGAGCCGCCTGTGACTAAGTTTCCTCTATTGCCACGCATGGCATCTATGCTGGTATATCTGCTGCTGGGTGGTTCGCTATTGATGTTCGCCCCGGCAAAGGCCCATAACCTGATCCCGGCCGAGCGCCAGCAGCAAGCCATATTATTGAAAAACGCCACGGTTCACACCGTTAGCCAAGGCACACTCGAAAATACCGATGTGCTGCTCGAGCAAGGTGTTATCAGCGCCGTAGGCCCAGGATTAACGGCTGAAAATGCCCGGGAATTTGATCTCAGCGGCAAACACCTTTATCCCGGCCTCATCGCACTGGATACCACCCTGGGATTGGTGGAAATAGCCATGGCCAGGCCAACAGTCGATAGCCGCGATGTGGGCAGTGCCAATCCGCAGCTTGAAGCCGCCAGCGCCTTCAACCCGGATTCGGAATTGTTGCCCAGTGTGCGGGCCAACGGTATCACCCATGCCCAGATAGTGCCCAGAGGCTCGGGCATTGCCGGGCAATCGGCACTGGTCTCACTGGATGCCTGGACCATAGAAGATGCCCAGGTTCCAGCTAGACCACAGTTCCACCTCTATTGGCCAACTGCGCCGCAAAAACAAGGTACCAGCGAGGCAGATAAGCAGGCGCAAATGGCCTATCAGGACGCCCTGTCACAGATACACAAACACTTTGAAGCGGGTAAACGCTACGCCTTGAGTCAGCAAGGCAGTGAAGGCGCGCGTGAAGACAGCCGCTGGCAAGCGCTCTTGCCTCTGTATCGTCAGGAGGCGCGGCTGTTTGTCCATGCCGACAGGCAACGGCAGATAGAGGCTGCCATTGCCCTGGCCCGTCAGTATGGATTCAAGTTAACCCTGGTCGGTGGCTATGATGCCTGGCGCCTGGGTGCAGCGCTCAATGAAATAGAAGCAAGTGTCATCTATACCCATACGCTTGACTTGCCACTACGAGAAGATGAGCCCATAGGTCAGGCATTTAGAGTACCGGCCTTGCTCAAGCGCGCCGGTATTCCCTTCGCCCTCGGCTTCAGCTCCGATTGGGACAGCCGTAACCTGCCGCTGGCCGCTGGCCAAACCGTGACTTGGGGGCTCAGCAAAGAGCAGGCGCTCAAGGCGATTACGCAAGATGCCGCCAAGATACTGGGCGTAGACAACCTGGGGGCGATAGCGCCCGGGTTTCAGGCCAACCTTGTCGTCAGCAGCGGCGATATTCTCGACCCCATGAGCAGCCGGATAGAGCTGATGTTTATCGACGGCAGACAGGTGGATCTCAACAATCGTCATCGGCAGCTTTATCAAAAGTATTTGAAGCGATAGAATTTCCCATACAGCTCCCGGGATGGCCGGGAGCATGGACTAATAACCATAAGGCCGGGCCATGAAACCGATTTTCCTCTCCACTCTGGTACTGCTGCTTGGCGGCTGCGCCGGGGAATACAGCTTCAATTCCAACCTCGACAGCCAGGCTATCCAGGAGTATTTCAAACCCTCGGAAGTACAGTTGTTCGATGGCAGCCGACCAACGGGCCAATATGAAGTGCTGGGATTGGTTGAAGGCAATGCCTGTCAGTCCGATCCCGATGGTGTACCGGCCACTATGGCTGATGCCCGCACTGAGGCGCGCCGGGCGGCCGCCGATATGAAGGCCAATGGTCTTATCATTAAAAATTGTGTCGAAACCCAGGAAGCCGCCGCCGGTTGCTACACCAGCGCCATGTGTGTCGGTCAGGCTATTCGCCTGGCAATCCCAAAGGAGTAAGCAGGACATTATGGGGTTTTCGACTCAGATAGAAGCGGTAGCCTATTGCCGGACACCATATAAACAGAAGTTTGGTATTCCTCGTCAGCCGGGGTTGGTGGACTTTGTTCGCGGTTTTGTCGAACTGACAGCACCTTACAATCATATCGATGCGGTGCGTGGGCTGGAGCAGTATTCCCACCTCTGGTTACTGTTCTGCTTTCATGAAAATCTGGCCCAGGGCTGGAAAACCACGGTGCGCCCTCCCCGGCTCGGCGGCAATGAAAAACTCGGGGTGTTTGCCACCCGCTCCACCTTCAGGCCCAATGGCATTGGCCAATCCGTGGTGAAGCTGCATCAGATCCACCAAGGCAAAGGCAAGGTGGTCCTGGAGATCTCCGGCATGGATCTACTCGATGGCACCCCAATAATCGACATCAAGCCCTATATCCCCTTCTCGGATGCAATACCGGACGCGATAGGCGGCATAGCGCAGCAAGCCCCAGAGCAGGTTGAGGTCAACTTTAGCCATCTGGCCGTAGAACAACTGAGCCGACTCGAGAAACGCTATCCCGGACTGGATAAGCTTATTCAGGCGGTGCTGGCCCAGGATCCGAGACCCGCTTACAAGAAAGGTAAGCCAGATCCGAAACGCTATCAAGTGGCGCTGTATGATCTGGATATCTTCTGGTATGCCCAAGAGCAAGGCATTGAGGTCGAAACCATACAGCCCTTTTGTGCCAAAGCGTCCGGCGCCGGTGCATGAGTGATTTTACCCCCTCAGCTGATGACTATCAGGCGCAACACAAGAGGCGCCTCTCCTGGATGCCCTGGCTCTGGTATCGCCTCAAACCCAAACATCTCGAGTGGGCCCTTCCCTGGCAACAGGCGATTCAGGCGAGACTCCAAGCCCTTGAAACCATCAGCATAGGGCAAAACTGCTTTATCGCCCCCGAGGCAGAGCTGTTTGCCGAACCCGGCAGGCCAATAACCCTGGGCGATGAGTGCATGATAGCCGCCAACTGCTTTCTGCATGGGCCGATACAGATGGGCCGAGAGGTCAGCATCAACCACGGCTGCTCGCTGGATGGCGGCAGTCGCGGCATAGTCATAGGTGACAAGACCCGTATTGCCAACAATGTCACCATCTACGCCTTCAATCATGGTATGGCGCCGGATATGCCCATCTATCGTCAGAGCAGCCAATCCAAGGGGATTGTGATTGGCGAAGATGTCTGGATTGGTGCCCAAGTCGGTATCGTCGATGGCGTGACCATAGGCGACTGCGCCGTGATTGCCATGGGCGCCATTGTCACCAAGTCGGTACCCGCGTTTGCCATAATGGCGGGAAACCCTGCTAGAGTAGTGGGCGATAGACGCGATAAGCCACTGACGGGCAGTGAAAAAAATCAATAAGAGGAAGATGAGCGCCATGGATTGCCAACCCACCCCAAAACCGTCAACAACCGCACTCCAAGGCTTACCGGGGATCCGTAGCCGGTTACTACTTAGCTTTTTCCTGTTGGCTGGGCTGATAGTCTTTTCCGGCAGCGCCAGCATCTGGGTGATGGAGCGTACCGGCCAAGTCCATGCAGCAGAATTCGATAAACAAAAGAAGCTATTGCAAACCATTAAGGCCAATCAAGTCCAACATCTGGCACTATTGAAGCTCAAAAACAACTGGCCCACCTATTCCCCTAATGAGCGGGAAGCTATTCTCGATGAAACCAGGCAGAGACAACAACAGATAATAACCACCCTAAGTCAATTCACCCTGGCGACCCAAGAGTATGATGAGGCTCTGGCGCTGGGGCAGCAACTGTCTGTGATGAGCGGTTACCCAGTGAGAGCCCCGCACATGAGCGGCATGATAAGTATCATAGATCATCTCTCCCTGCGCCTATCCGGCATAGGGCTGACCCATCTGGATGCTCAGGCTCAAAAGAACAGCGAGTCACTGGCACAGACTCTGCTTTGGCTGGTGCTCGGGTCATTGGCGCTGATAGTTTTGAGCCAAGCCGTGGCCTGGGCCGTGCTCGGTCGCCATCTGCTTAAACCCCTACTGCAAACCAGCCATAAACTCAGCGAGCTGGCAGAGCAAAACTTCGGCGGTCACTCCCCAAGTGCCGTGAATCGGGAAACACTCAAGATAAACCATGCGCTGCAGGCACTCGAAGCCCAGATGAGCGCCTTGACCAGCGACCAACAACAAGACGAACTCACAGGACTCTATAACCGCCGCAGTTTCAACCAATTGCTGAAACAGACCTGGCACAAGGGGGCTGCAAAGCAACGCAGAATAGGCCTATTACTCATTCAGAGCGATCAAATTATTACCGGCGAACCCCTACTGCATTTGGCCCAAAGGCTGCTGGACTTTGAAATTAACGGAGAGCATTTTCTGGCGCGATTACAACAATCTCAGTTGGCACTGTTACTGCCAAACCGCGATCCGGAAGCCTGTATCCGCATCGCCCAGAGCCTCAATCAATTTGTGTTGGCGGCCAATCTGCGAGCCAAGGCCCAAAGCCCGCGACTGACAGTCTCTATCGGCGTGGCCAACATCCAACCCAGCAAACAACAAGGTTGGGACAGCTTACTATTTCAGGCCGAAGAAGCCCTGCTCAGCGCCCAAAATCGCGGCGGCAACTGCAGTGCAGGGGTCAATCAGTTACCTATAGGCTAAATTCGAGCAAGGAAAGGGGAATTTATCCACCCTCGCCGCGTGACATCATCAAAGCAAGTGATAAAATGGCGGCCACTCAATTCATTTCGGACCCAAGGTAATGCGAGTCAGTCAATACCTGTTATCAACACAGAAAGAAAACCCTGCCAATGCAGAGATAGTCAGTCATCAGCTTATGCTGCGCGCCGGTATGATACGTCGCAACGCCTCAGGCCTCTATAGCTGGCTGCCGTCCGGCCTGCGTGTACTGCGCAAGGTCGAAGCCATTGTGCGTGAAGAGATGAACAAGGCCGGTGCCATCGAAATTCTGATGCCCATGGTACAGCCGGGGGATCTCTGGGTGGAAACAGGTCGCTGGGACAAATTTGGCCCGGAATTGCTGCGCTTTGTAGACCGTCACAATCGTGACTTCGTCCTGGGCCCGACCCATGAAGAAGTAATTACCGATCTGGTGCGCAAAGAAGTCAGCTCCTACAAGCAACTGCCGCTGACCCTGTATCAAATCCAGACCAAATTCCGTGATGAAGTCCGCCCACGCTTCGGTGTTATGCGCTCACGTGAGTTCCTGATGAAAGATGCCTACTCTTTCCATCTGGATCAGCAAACCATGGATGATACCTATCAGGCCATGTACAAGGCTTACAGCAACATCTTGTCGCGCATGGGCCTGGCCTTCCGTCCTGTACTGGCGGATACCGGCTCTATCGGTGGCAGCATGTCACACGAGTTCCACGTGCTGGCAAGCAGCGGCGAAGATCTGATTGCCTACTCCAATGGCAGCGACTATGCCGCCAATATCGAGAAGGCTGAAGCGCCGCTGCCAACCACAGAGCGCGCCGCGCCCACTCAGGAAATGACCCTGGTCGACACCCCAAATGCCAAAACCATAGACGAACTGGTTGAGCAGTTTGGCCTGGATATCACCAAGACGGTTAAGACTCTGATAGTCAAAGGCGCCACCGAAGAAGCCCCGCTGGTGGCCCTGGTTGTCCGTGGCGACCATGAGCTGAACGAAGTCAAAGCCGACAAACTGGAACTGGTTGCCGCGCCGCTGGAATTTGCCTCTGAAGCAGAAATCCGTGACGCACTGGGAGCCGGCCCAGGTTCTCTTGGTCCAGTCGGTCTGTCTATTCCTGTGGTTATAGATCACAGTGTTGCCGTGATGAGCGACTTTGCCGCCGGTGCTAACCTAGATGGCAAACACTATTTCGGTATTAACTGGGAGCGGGATCTGCCGCTGGCCAGCGCCGCCGATATCCGTAACGTAGTGGAAGGCGAAACCACCCCTGACGGCAAAGGCACTTACGCCTTCGCCCGCGGTATTGAAGTTGGCCATATCTTCCAGCTGGGCACCAACTATTCTGCCGCCATGAACGCCACTGTGCTGGACGAGAATGGCAAGTCTCAGACCCTGCTGATGGGCTGTTATGGTGTCGGCGTCAGCCGCATCGTTGCCGCCGCTATCGAGCAGAATCACGATGACCGCGGTATCATCTGGCCGGAAGCTATTGCGCCATTCACAGTGGGTATTCTGCCGATGAATATGCACAAGTCACATAGAGTAACTGATACTGCCGAACAGCTTTACAAAGAGCTGACCGATGCGGGTATCGAAGTGCTGTTTGATGACCGTAAAGAGCGCCCTGGCGTGATGTTTGCCGATATGGAACTCCTGGGTCTGCCTCACACCATAGTGATTGGCGACCGCAACCTGGATGCCGGTGTTTATGAATACAAGAACCGCCGCACCGGAGAAAAGCAGGAAGTACCTATGGCGGAAATTGTGGACTTCATCAAAAAGACCGCGGGTCTGAAGTAATCACTCAGCTGTATCAATCCACCGGCATTGCCGGTGGATTGACCTCCGCTCTCAAATTCGAAGAGCGGCCTAATTAACCTGTTTTTTGCCGTATCTTAGCCATAGCGAAACGTTTCGGTTCAAGGCTTGATTGCCCCCTAGCCCCAACTCCTCCTCCACCTTTTCCTCTTCACCTGAGAGTATTTCGGTTCTCCGAGTAACTAATGCCTCCGGCTATGTCACTACGCCAAAGCCGCTCGTCTCTGTTTAAAAGACGGTTTACAAGAAGATTTGTGAGACGATTCATGAGACCACTCATGACAGTTATCATCAGCTTTACCAGTCAGTACTGCCCAAAAGCCTCAAAGGAGTGCTCCGCCACAACTGTCACAAAACTATCGTCACTCTTTGAAGATAAACATAAAAATCAGCCACTACAGGAATTGTAGCGGCTGATTGGATCATAGAAACAAATGTAAACCTAGTCTGGCTCTGCTATCCGCAGCAGCGCTAAAGCGTAAAGGAGATCTTGGATCGCGTCTTGGCGCTAACGGGTTTGCCATCGACAAACTTAGGGGCATAGCGCCATTTGGACACGGCTTTGACGGTTTCTATTTCAAACTGTTTACCGCCTTTGGAATCCAGCACCTCCACATGGCTGACAGCGCCCTGCTCGTTGACTGTCACCTCGACATCAACCCAACCTTGGCGGCTCATCTTGGCGTACTGAAGCGGATAACCAGGCACCAACCGAAACAGGGGCCGCTGCTCCTGATCCACACTCCAAGGGCGCATATTGCCTATCGCCTGACAGTGTTGAGTCGCTTTGTCTTCTTCTCCCTGGCGGGAATAGAGTTCAACCAGGTAGGCATGAGCCGACAGCGCAACCGGCGCATCAAAGGGTAATACCTTGAGCTGCTCTATCACTTCCAGCAGCAGCGGTTCGGCCTCGGCATACTTTTGCTCTGCCAAGTAAATAGTGGCCACAGCTGTATCGACATTGACCCGCTGCAAAGAATCTTTGGGGGCGAGTTCATGGTAAATCTTCTGGGCATCGAGGGCATAGGCTCGAACCTCGCGGTCATAAACCTCAGTCACAACGAGATCGTTAAAAGCTTCGAGACGCACTGCGGCGGCTAGCAGCCGGTCATTTTTACCATCAGCCAAGGCGATAGCCTGCTGGTAAAGCTTAGCCGCCTCTTTAGGATTGCTGCTGTGCGCCAGTCCCAGCATAGGATCGAGCACTTCCAAGGCCTGTTCGCCATACAGTGCTCGATAACCTTGCAGCGCTTGCAAGTATAAGGCTTCACTCCTTTGCTGATTGGCAGTTTCTTGCTCATCTAACATCTGATTACGCGGCTGCTGCAACGCCTTGGCCAGATTCATCGCCAGCGCCAAGGTCGTCTTATCGGTTGCACCCAATTTGGCTTTACCGTCGGCATAGGCCTGCTCCGCAGTACTGATTATCTGAGCCTTATCAGCCTGTTCCAACGCTTGTTGATAGGCCTGATAACTTTCATCCAACCCGGCTTGGGCAGTTCCGAATATAAGAGGCAGCAGTAACAGCGACAGTTTGGATACTGTAACAGGGATAGATTTAGTAGATTTCGAGAAGTTGAACATGGCGCGTCTTCCTTAACACTGAGTATCTAGCACTTTGATGGATAATCGGCGCTCGGACACTTGCCTCCACCACTTAGGCAGCAGGTCTGTTATTGAGCTATCCCCAAACGCCGACAACCGCTAAAACTAACAATATATTAACCTATTGTAAATGGGCGGCATTTCAGACAGTTTCAGGTTAATTTTTGGATTTTTCGTTTAAGTTGCTAAAAGCACCATTTAATTTGCTCAGTAACTCAAGCGGCAGCGGAAACAGGATAGTCGAATTGTTTTCTGCCGCCACTTCGGTCAGGGTATGCAGATAGCGCAGCATAATGGCATTGGGTTCTTTGCCCAGCGTCTGCGCCGCTTCCACCAGTTTCTCCGAAGCTTCCATCTCCCCCAGAGCATGGATCACCTTGGCCCGCCGCTCCCGCTCCGCCTCGGCCTGACGGGCGATAGCGCGGATCATACTCTCATTGAGATCCACATGCTTGATTTCCACATTGGCCACCTTGATGCCCCAGGCATCTGTGTGGGAATCGAGGATCCTTTGAATGTCGGCATTGAGCATCTCCCTATTGGCCAACATCTCGTCCAGCTCATGCTGACCGAGTACGGATCTCAGGGTAGTCTGGGCCAGTTGACTGGTGGCGGCGAGGAAGTTCTCCACATTAATAATCGCCTTTTGCGGGTCGACTACCCGAAAATAGAGCACGGCATTGACCCGCACCGAGACATTATCACGGCTGATCACATCCTGAGAGGGAACATCCATCACTATGGTTCGAAGATCCACCCGCACCATCTGCTGCACCACAGGGATCAGTATGATAAGCCCTGGTCCCTTGACCCGATAAAAACGCCCGAGAAAGAAAATCACCCCACGTTCATACTCCCTGAGGATGCGGAACATGCTGATAAGCAAGGCTGCAAACAGCACCAACAACACCCCAAAGGAAATATTCAAACTACCGCTGATAGCTTCACCCATGTCAGTCTCCTCTGCGTTGATTTTCAGTCGGCTCGATATCACCGCTTTTCACCTCTGCCAGCTTGAGTACCAGCCCATTAAGCCCCAAAACCCGCACCCGTTGCCCTGGGCTCAAGGCCTGTTCGCTGTCACCTTGCCAATCTTCTCCCATAAAGTGCACCCGGCCGCGCCCGGGAAAGCCGTCTATCACTATGGCATATTCTCCTACCATCCCCTCTGCGCCAGCCACCCCAGACAATTTGCGAGTCTTGAACACAAAGCTGAGCAGTAGCAAGAAAAACAGCAGGCTCACGACGCTGACCAGGGCTATCACAGGCCAGGCGATGCGAAAGGCCTCCACTTCACTGTCCACCAAAAATACCGACCCCAGCACGAAGGCGACCAGGCCACCGAATCCTAAAATTCCAAAGCTTGGTAGCATGGCCTCGGCGAGCAGCAAAATAATTCCCAAGAGCAATAAACCGCCACCGGCATAGCTGATAGGGAGCAGCTGGAAGGCATACAAGGCCAACAGCAGACAGATCCCCCCTACTACGCCGGGCAACATGGCGCCAGGACTGTAAAACTCCAGCAGCAAACCGTAGATCCCCAATAACATCAGGATGTAAGCGATATTGGGGTTGGTGAGCAGATTGATGAATCGGGCACGCCAATCCGGGCTGCGATCCAGCACTATGGCGTTTTCGGTATTGAGTATCCGAGCACCACCAGGCATGGCTACCGACTTGCCATCAAGTATGGTCAAGAGTTGCTGCGGCGTATCGGCGATATAGTCGATAACATTGGCCTCTAGCGCTTCCGAGGCCGTCAGGGTTGCCGCGTCACGTACCGCCGTCTCGGCCCACTCGACATTGCGCTGACGCAATTCCGCCAGCGCCCGAATATAAGCGATGGCATCATTGAGCTGCTTGCGCTCAAGTTTTTGACTATTGCTATCACCCACAGGTTTTTCGGCTTCATTCTCTGACGGCTTAGGCTGTTGCGGTTCATTTCCCATCGGGCCCAGTTGCACAGGGGTGGCCGCCCCAAGGCTGGTGGCACTCGCCATGGCGGCGATATGACAGGCATATAAGATGTAAGTCCCGGCGCTGGCTGCACGAGCGCCGGATGGATAGACCAGGCAGGCAACCGGCACCCTGGAACCGAGAATCGCTTGGTTGATATCCCGCAGACTGGACACCAGACCGCCGGGGGTATCCAGAGTGATCAACACCAACTGGCTGTTTGGCGTATCCGATGCGCTCTCTATACCCCGGATCAAATAGTCGCTGACACCGGGTCCTATGGCTCCTTTGACGCTGAGCAGGGTAATGGTCGGCGCTGCGGCCGGGGAGTAAGATTCTGGCCGGACGTGGTCTGCACCTAAGCCAGGCAAGATCCACAACAGAGCCAAGAGTCCTACACAGCCGCAGCGCCGGAACAAGGCGTTGGCTAGCCAACCTATCATACTGCCCCCATAAGGGTTCCCTTAGCTTAAGGATAGTCGGCTTTGGGGATTAGGCATAAAGCACTCAAATAACGGGTTTAATCCAAGTCGGTAAATATGAGTAGAGGGAGGTAACAAGGAAAAAGGCGCCGAATCGATGGCGCCTGGTATTCAATGAGGGTTAGCGGACTATGCTGAGTCAACGGCAGGAATCAAATACTGGAATCAAGTGATTGAAACCCGCCACAAGGCTTATACGTTTCTGCTCAAGGCTTATACATTTCGGCTCAAGGCTGTTTCAGCCTACCGCCCAGACAATCGCCTGCAGTGACAACATTGAGAAGATGCCGGCCAGAATATCATCGGCCATGATGCCAAGACCGCCATGTACCTTGGCATCCAGCACCCGAATGGGCCAGGGTTTGAAGATATCGAAAATGCGGAACAGCACAAAGCCCAGCAACAACCAGAGTGCTCCGGCCGGTGCGGCAATCATGGTGATCAGTAACCCCGCCACTTCGTCCCATACGATAGCGCCGTGGTCATGCACCCCCATATCTTTGGAAGTCTTGCCGCACAGATAAATGCCGCCGATACAGGCCAGCAGTGTCACAGCAAGATACACCCCCAAACTGAACTGGGACAACAACAGGAACACAGGCACTGCCGCCAAGGTTCCAAAAGTCCCCGGCGCCTTAGCCGCGAGGCCAGAGCCAAAACCGAGTGCCAGAAAATGCACCGGATTCTTGAGGCTGACCCTTGCGAGCGCCTCGTCATGAGCAAACCACTTCATTTAAAAATGCTCAAATCCTGTCTGTTGCGGCTCGAATACCTCACCATGATATTGCAGCCTGAGTTGATTGCCGGCCATTATCTGACCAACCAGATAAAACTTGACTCCGGCATGGCCCAAGGCGGTTTCCAGCGCGCCGCGCTGCGCTTCCGGCACAGTGAACAGCAGCTCATAGTCTTCGCCGCCACAAAGGGCATAGTCGAGTGCCGCATCCGCTGTGACTGTATCTTTCATCGCCTGGGACAGCGGCAGCTTATCCACTTCGATAACCGCACCGACGGCCGATGCCTTGAGGATATGCTTGATATCCGACAGCAAGCCATCTGAGAGATCTATGGCGCTCGATGCCAAGCCTCTCAGGGATTGACCGGCCAAGACTCTAGGGCTGGGATGATAGTGGCGGTTAACCAGATATTCCTTGTGCTCGGCCCTCGCCTTCAATTCACCGCGGATGATATCCAGCCCCAAGGCTGAGTCCCCCAGAGAACCTGTGACATAAATCCAATCACCGGCGCGGGCGCCGCTACGGGTGAGCGCCTTACCTTCCGGCACTTGGCCATGAACCGTGATATTGATGGCCTTTGGGCCGCGGGTGGTATCACCTCCGACCAGGGAAATACCGTAGTAATCAGCCGCTTCAAACAAACCTGCACTGAATTGCTCCAGCCAGGTTTCATCGACACTGGGCATGGTCAGCGCCAGGGTCATCCATGCGGGCTCGGCCCCCATGGCGGCGAGATCGGACAGATTGACCGCCAACGCCTTATAACCGAGTGCCTGAGCCGGCATGTCCGGCAAGAAGTGGACATTTTCCACCAGGGTATCGCAGGAGATGGCAATGGATTTGTGTTCGGCGGGTTGCACCAGGGCACAATCATCACCTATGCCGAGGCGGACATCTTTGCGCGCTTGGCCACGGCCGTGAAAATAGCGCTCGATAAGTTGAAATTCTTTCACTGTTGACTTGGCCACAGCTAGGTAGCCTCCCGGTTTTCCAATGAAAAAAACGGTATCTGACGATACCGTTTATCTAATTTCTTTCTGGTTTAGCGACGAGCTACCAGTTTGTCCAATATGCCATTGACAAACTTGTGGCTGTCCTCGGCGCCGAACGCCTTGGCCAACTCGATAGCCTCGTTGATCACCACTTTGTAAGGCGTATCCTTGCGGAAAGTCAGCTCGTAAGCCGCCAAACGCAAAATAGCCTTTTCTACGGGATCAACCTCTTCCATGGGACGTTGATCCAGATGGGGGGCAATTAACTCGTCCAGTTGAGCCTTTTTGGTTGTCGCTCCGGTGAACAGTTCACGGAAGTAGGCGACATCCACGCCGTCTATGTTTTGCTCGGTCAGAAACTCGTGCTCCACATCGGCAATATTGTTCCCGCTCAGTTGCCATGAATAGATGGCTTGAACCGCTAAACGGCGGGCTCTGCGGCGCTCTGAAGGCTTCATGCTTTTTCCTGTATTACAGCTGTTGCTCAAGTTGTTGCAGCACGTTCACCATTTCCAGCAGACCCAGGGCAGCTTCACCGCCTTTGTTGCCAGCCTTGGTGCCGGAACGCTCAATGGCCTGCTCGATAGTGTCTGTGGTCAATACCCCGAAAGATACCGGGATATCGAATTCCAGACCCACTTGAGCCAGGCCCTTGTTGCATTCACCTGCAACGAAATCAAAGTGTGGTGTACCACCACGGATCACTGCCCCCAGGGCGATGATACCGTCGAATTTGCCACTGGCGGCAACACGACGGGCGGCCAAAGGCAGCTCGAAAGCACCAGGTACGCGTACCACAGTGATGTTGTCGTCACTTAGCTGACCGAAGCGCTTAAGAGTGTCTACGGCACCCTCCAGCAGACTTTCAACCACAAAGCTGTTGAAACGGGATACAACGATCGCGACTTTGGCGTTTTTTGCTTCGATATTACCTTGAACTATGTTCATTATCTTACCTAACTTAGCTAAAGCACCCGGCCGGGGGCAAAAAGTGGCGCTATGATAGCACGCAATTTACCCCTCCGCCCTATGCAATTATTCGGAAATGGTTAATTAATTTGGTCGGCTCATTCGCCGGGAATGTACTCAGTGACTTCTAGGCCAAAGCCCCCCAAAGAGTGATAACGCTTGGGCGAGCTGAGTAGGCGCATTCTGTTGACGCCAAGCGTCGCCAGAATTTGTGAGCCTACGCCAACCCGTTGGGAGGTTCCCTGCCATTTGGCAGTTACCGGCACTTCACCCTTGTCTTCGGCCTCAAAAGCCTTGAGCTTGGCAATAATGCTCTCGTTCGGCTCCTGATTACCCAGCAGTAACAGCACACCACCATCGGTCGCGATTCGCGCCATGGCTTGCTCCAGCGGCCAGCTGCGCACTTCATCGCGCTCAGAAAACAGCAGGTCATTAATGGTGTTTTGCAGGTGCACCCGCACCAGGATATTGTCGACAATCTCGCCCTTAACCATGGCAAAGTGCAGTTGATTATCTATGGTGTCGCGGAAGGTGTGCAGCTCAAACTCGCCGAAACGGGTAGGCAGCTTGCACTTGGCCTCACGTACCACTGTGGTTTCTGTGTTATTACGGTAGTTGATCAGATCGGCAATGGTGCCCATCTTAACGCCGTGCTCCTTGGCGAACACTTCCAGATCTGGACGGCGCGCCATGGTGCCATCCTCATTGAGGATCTCCACGATCACAGCCGAAGGTTCCAAACCGGCCAGACGCGCCAGATCGCAACCGGCTTCGGTATGACCGGCGCGCACCAATACTCCGCCATCCTGAGCCATCAGCGGAAAAATGTGTCCGGGCTGAACTATGTCGGAAGGCTTGGCATTTTTTGCCACCGCCGCCTGCACTGTCACCGCGCGGTCATGGGCACTAATGCCTGTGGTTACCCCTTCAGCGGCCTCGATAGAGACGGTGAAGTTGGTTGAGAATTGGGCGTTATTGTTGCTGACCATCAAGGGCAGATTCAACTGCTGGCAACGAGCCTTGCTCATCGTCTGACAAATGAGACCGCGACCATAGCGAGCCATGAAGTTGATCGCTTCCGGGGTGACTTTCTCCGCCGCCATAATGAGGTCGCCCTCATTTTCCCTGTCCTCATCGTCCATCAGGATAACCATTTTACCCTGACGAATATCCTCGATGATCTCTTCGATACTGTGTAGCGCCATTGTAAGACCTTTATTTATTACTCTGTGAAATCAATGAATTCTAACCTGTTAGCGCACGATAACCAGTGGGCTGGCGCACATCTAGCGCATGAAACCAGCCTTGGCGAGCATGGCCAGGGTCACGCCTTCGCTCGGCTGTCCTTCCTCTTTGTGCTGCATCAGACGTTCAAGATAGCGGGCTATCTGATCCACCTCCAGATTCACCTGAACTCCGGGACGCAGATCAAGCAAAGTGGTTTCGCTGGCGGTGTGCGGCACTATGGTGAGACGGAAATTGCGGCCATCGACTTCGTTGACCGTGAGGCTAACGCCATCTATGGTAATGGACCCTTTATGGGCAATGTAACGGGCAAGCTCAGCAGGTGCCTCGAGCCAAAACTCCAGCGCCTTGCCCCTTGGGGTCACGCTGATGACCCGCGCCATACCATCCACATGGCCACTGACCAAGTGCCCACCCAAGCGGGTGCTTGGCGTGACCGCCTTTTCCAGGTTGACTTTGGTGCCGACACTGTAGCGGTCAAAGCCGGTGAGGCTAACGGTTTCAGCCGAAATATCGGCCACATAACCATCCGCCAAGCGTTCAACCACGGTCAGACACACACCGTTGGTGGCAATGCTGTCACCCAATTGGACATCGCCAAGATCCAGCTTGCCGCTGGCCACCGTCAGACGAATATCATCACCACGGCGCTCTAGGGCCCGTATTGTACCGACAGCTTCAATTATTCCGGTAAACATTCAATCACCTATCTTGAGAGTAAGCCGGGTATCATTGCCCAGCTTACGTTGATCAGTTACCCGTATCGCCGGGGTATCGGCTATCTGTTGATAGTTTGGCAAGGCCAGCAGGTTTCGGCCAGCGGCGCCAAGCAGTTTCGGGGCTTGGTAGAGCAGCAGCTCATCGGCCAGTCCGGCACTAATAAAGGCGCCGCAAAGCGTTGCCCCGGCCTCGACCAACACCGCATTACAGCTCTGGCTCAGGTGTTGCAGCAGCGCCGCGATATCGACTCTGTTGTCTTCACCGGCCAACACCAAAGCGGTGACATAAGGCGGCAAAGCGGCTAGGAACTCATCCTCATAGGGGCGGCAGCTGACCAAGAGTACCGGGCTGACAATCTTCAATAACCTGGCATCGAGCGGCATACGGCAGTTGCTGTCGAGTATCACCCGCAGCGGTTGAATAAGCTCCTGCTCACTCAGGGTTTCACCCAGGCTGCCAAGCTCAGCGTGCCGGACATTCAAGGAAGGGTCATCGGCCAATACGGTTTCAATGCCGGTGAGCAGAGCGCAGCTACGGGCCCTGAGCCTTTGCACGTCGCGGCGCGCCTCGGGGCCGGTTATCCACTTGGACTCGCCGTTGGCCAACGCCGTCTTGCCATCGAGACTCGCCGCCAGCTTGAGGGTGACCCAGGGGCGATTTCGCTCCATTCGCGATAAAAAGCCCGGATTCAACGCTCTGGCCTGCTCAGCCAAGAGACCACTCTGCACCTGAACCCCGGCCTCCTGCAACATGCCGATACCTCGGCCGGCCACCTGAGGGTTGGGATCTGTCATAGCCACCACCACCCGCTTGAGGCCATGTTTAATTAAGGCTTCGGCACAGGGCGGCGTGCGACCATAATGACTGCAGGGTTCGAGGGTGACATAGGCGGTAGCGCCGCGGGCCTTATCAGCGGCCATTTTCAGAGCATGTACTTCGGCATGGGGCTCGCCGGCACGCTGATGCCAGCCTTCACCGACAATCTTGCCATCGGCATCTATGATGACGCAGCCGACATTGGGGTTGGGACGGGTTGTATAGCAGCCACGGCGAGCCAGCATTATGGCGCGGCTCATCATGGCGATATCAGTATTGGACCACATGGGGGTTTCCGTTACTTAACAGTTGGCTGTGACTGGCAGCCTATTTTTTCTCCAGCTTGGCAATCGCTTCACCAAACTCTGACACATCTTCAAAGGCACGATACACGGAGGCAAAGCGAATATAGGCCACCTTATCCAGCTCGATAAGATGATCCATCATCAGGTTGCCGATCATTTCCGAGGTCACTTCCCGCTCGCCTGTAGCTCTGAGGGTGGACTTGATCTTGCTGATCGCCTCTTCAATCTTATCCATGGAAACCGGACGTTTCTCGGCGGCGCGCAGCATACCGCCGCGCAGCTTGTCCTCATCGAACGGCTGCCTGCTGCCATCGCGCTTGATCACTCTGGGCATGACAAGCTCGGCACCTTCAAAGGTAGTAAAGCGTTCATGACACAGAGTACATTCCCGGCGACGGCGCACCTGATGACCGTCTGCCACCAGCCTGGAATCTATCACCTTGGTATCCGTCGCGCTGCAAAATGGACAGTGCATTATGCCTCCTGGTGCTCAGTTGCCGGCAGCGGCTGCTGCGAAATGGCAGAAATAAAAATGGCCGCTGAATTCAGCGGCCATCGAAGTTTATCCTATTCCCTTGAAAAGGTTAACCGTAAACAGGGAAGCGAGCGCACAGTTCCAGCACCTGGCCCTTAACACGCTCGATAACGGCGTCATCGTGAGCATTGTCGAGCACATCACAGATCCAGCCGGTCAGTTCACGGGCTTCGGCTTCCTTGAATCCGCGGCGAGTGATGGCCGGTGTACCAATACGCACCCCGGAGGTCACAAAGGGTGAGCGGGGGTCGTTAGGCACAGAGTTCTTGTTGACTGTGATATTCGCGCGGCCCAGAGCGGCGTCGGCTTCTTTACCGGTCAGCTCACGGCCAATCAGGTCCACCAGCATCAGATGGTTATCTGTACCGCCGGAAACTATCTTGTAACCGCGCTCAAGGAACACCTCAACCATGGCCTTGGCGTTGTTGACCACCTGCTGCTGATAGGTCTTGAATTCCGGCTCCAGTGCTTCTTTGAAGGCCACGGCTTTACCGGCGATAACGTGCATCAGAGGACCACCCTGACCGCCCGGGAATACCGCGGAATTCAGCTTCTTGTACAGATCTTCATCGTCGGCAGCCGACAGAATCACACCGCCGCGGGGACCGGCCAGTGTCTTGTGAGTGGTCGAAGTCACCACGTGGGCATGCGGCACAGGGTTAGGATAAACACCGGCAGCGATAAGACCAGCTACGTGTGCCATATCGACAAACAGGTAAGCGCCAATTTTGTCAGCGATTTCGCGCAGCTTGGCCCAGTCAACTATGCCTGAGTAGGCCGAGAAGCCGCCGATGATCATCTTGGGCTTGTGTTCCAGCGCCAACGTTTCGAGTTCGCTGTAATCAATCTTGCCAGACTCATCGATACCGTAAGGGATGATGTTGTACAGCTTGCCGGAAAAGTTAACCGGAGAGCCGTGGGTCAGGTGACCACCGTGAGCCAGGTTCATCCCCAGTACGGTATCGCCGGGTTGCAGCAACGCCATATAAACCGCGCTGTTGGCCTGTGAACCTGAGTGTGGCTGAACGTTGGCGTAAGTGGCGCCAAACAGCTGCTTGGCACGCTCAATTGCCAGAGTCTCCACCACATCGACATACTCACAACCACCGTAATAACGCTTGCCAGGATAACCTTCGGCATACTTGTTGGTCAGTTGTGAGCCCTGGGCTTCCATGACTCTGGGGCTGGTGTAGTTTTCGGAGGCGATCAGCTCAATGTGCTCTTCCTGACGACGGGTTTCATCCTCAATCGCCTTGAACAGCTCAGGATCATAGTCGGCAATGTTCATACTTTTCTTCAGCATCTGTCACTCCAGCTGGCAAATCTTATGGGTAGGGTTGCGCGGTATTCTACTCTGAGTGTGACAAATATCCCAGTCGCAGGATGATGAAAATCCTTGTGTCAGCAGATGACTATGTTTCATTTGCTGAACAATGGTGCCGCTATCCGGCCGCATCTGGCAGGAGCCCTGGCAAATTGGTAAACTGCCGCCAGTTTAGGAAAACTCAGTTCAGGACAACAGAGAAACAATATGGCTCAGTTTGTATACAGCATGCTGAGGGTCGGCAAAATAGTGCCGCCCAAAAAGCAGATCCTCAAAGATATTTCATTGAGTTTCTTCCCCGGCGCCAAAATTGGTGTCCTGGGTCTCAACGGCTCGGGTAAATCCACCCTGTTGAAAATCATGGCAGGTCTGGACACCGAAATTGAAGGTGAAGCCCGTCCCATGCCGGGACTCAAGATAGGTTACCTGCCCCAGGAGCCCCAGCTTGATCCCAACAAGACAGTACGGGAAACCATAGAAGAAGCCGTCAGCGAAGCCAAAAACGCCCTCAAGCGTCTGGATGAAGTCTATGCGGCCTATGCCGAGCCGGATGCCGACTTCGACGCCCTGGCCAAAGAGCAAGGCGAGCTGGAAGCCATCATTCAGGCCCAGGATGCCCACAATTTGGACAACATTCTCGAGCGCGCCGCCAACGCCCTGCGTCTGCCGGAATGGGACACCAAGGTAGAGGTGCTCTCCGGGGGTGAACGTCGCCGGGTGGCTATCTGTCGTCTGCTGCTGGAAAAACCGGAGATGCTGCTGCTGGACGAACCGACCAACCACCTGGATGCCGAATCCGTTGCTTGGCTGGAGCATTTCCTGCAGGAATACTCAGGCACTGTGGTCGCCATTACCCACGACCGTTACTTCCTCGACAATGCCGCCGGCTGGATCCTGGAACTGGACCGGGGTGAAGGTATCCCATGGCAGGGCAACTACTCCTCCTGGCTGGAGCAAAAAGATGCCCGTCTGAAGCAGGAAGCCGCCAGCGAAAGCGCCCGCCAAAAGACGATTGCCAAGGAATTGGAGTGGGTGCGTCAGGGTGCCAAGGGACGTCAGTCCAAGGGCAAGGCCCGTATGGCCCGCTTCGAAGAGCTGAACAGCTCAGATTATCAGCGCCGCAACGAGACCAATGAGCTGTTTATTCCGCCCGGCCCTCGCCTGGGTGACAAGGTGATTGAGGTGCGTAATCTCACCAAGAGCTATGGTGACCGGATTCTGATAGACAACTTAAGCTTCAGCGTTCCCAAGGGCGCCATCGTCGGTATTATCGGTGCCAACGGTGCCGGTAAGTCGACCCTGTTCAGAATGATCAGTGGCGCCGAGCAACCGGACAGCGGTGAAATCGAGATAGGTGATACAGTCCAAATCGCCTCTGTGGAACAGTTCCGTGACTCGATGAACGACAAGAACACGGTTTGGGAAGAGATTTCCGGCGGCCAGGACATCATGCGGATCAACAATCTGGAGATCCCTAGCCGCGCCTATGTCGGTCGCTTCAACTTCCGTGGTGGCGATCAGCAGAAGATCATAGGCTCACTTTCCGGTGGTGAACGTAACCGGGTGCATCTGGCCAAGCTGCTGCAAGCCGGCGGCAACGTGTTGCTGCTCGACGAACCGACCAACGATCTGGACGTGGAAACTCTGCGGGCACTGGAAGAAGCGCTGTTGGAATTCCCCGGCTGCGCCATGGTGATCTCGCACGACCGTTGGTTCCTCGACCGTATCTGTACTCACATCCTCGACTACCGTGACGAGGGTCAGGTTAACTTCTACGAAGGTAACTACACAGAATACTCGGCCTGGCTGAAAAACCAATTCGGCGCCGATGTGATTGAGCCGCACAGACTCAAGTACAAGCGAATGACCAAGTAGGGCCTCAAGGGCTATACCCACAGTCATACATAAAAAACGGAGGTAGCGGCCTCCGTTTTTTATTCCCTGAACATCACTTCATTCAAATAACATAGGCCAGAGACGGTTACGTGAATCGATTTTCCAGTCACATTTTTGTACTGGAATTTGCGCTTTTTTACACTCATTTACCAGCTTTATGCATAAGGCTAACGTAAAATAGGTGCCCTCAAGATCCGCAATGGATCTCTACCGGAATCAGATAAGACACCATGAAGAAAAGCTACATAGGACTCCTGGTCCTTGGCCTTTGTGTGGCCACCTATCTCCTATTGACTCCAACGGCAGAAAATACCGTCAAAAAACCCGGCTCAGGCATGGGGATGAAAAAAGCTTCCGTTCCAGTGATTACTGCCACAGTCTCTGAGCAGTCCCTGGCGCAATCCCTGACTCTGATTGGCAAGCTGGAAGCTGAACGCTCGGTCACTATAGCGCCTCAAGTCGCCGGCAAGATAGACGCTATCGCAGTGCGCTCCAATCAAGAGGTGAAGGCGGGTGATCTCTTGCTGGTTTTGGAAGAGTCCAAGGCCAAGGCGGCGGTGATGGAAGCCGAATCTTATCTGGCCGATGAGCGGCGTAAGTTGGGCGAGTATGAAAAACTGATCGGCCGCAACGCCATTACCCAGACAGAAATTGATGCCCAACGCGCCAGCGTCAGTATCGCCGAAGCCAGGCTGGCCTCGGCCAGGGCCGAACTTTCCTACCACCATCTGCGGGCTCCCTTTTCCGGTACAGTGGGCCTGGTGGATTTCAGCAAGGGCAAGCTGGTGAGCCAGGGAACCGAACTCTTGAGTCTCGATGATCTGAGCTTGCTGCGGCTCGATCTGCAGGTACCCGAGTCTTATCTGTCGCAACTGAGTGTCGGCATGCAGGTTCAAGGCAGCAGCAGTGCCTGGAACGGCCAACTGTTTCAGGGCAAGGTGGTTGCCATAGATCCCAGAGTCAACCCGGATACCCTTAATGTCAGGGTGCGGGTAGAATTCAACAACCCAAACAAACGCCTGAGACCGGGCATGATGCTGTCGGCCACCCTGACCTTCCCACCACTGCACCAGGCGGTAGTGCCGGTGCAGGCGTTGGAGTATTCCGGCACCAAGCGCTATGTCTATCGCATAGATGAAAACAACATAGCCCACCGCACCGAAGTGCATCTGGGCGCCCGGGTCGAACATCTGGTGCTGATCACAGATGGCGTCAGCCTGGGAGATCGCATTGTGGTGCAGGGGCTGGTGAATATTCGTAATGGCGCCAGCGTCAAGCCCTTGACCGCCGAAGCAGTACAGCAGACCGGGGAG
Source organism: Shewanella carassii (assembly GCF_019670705.1). Lineage (NCBI taxonomy): Bacteria > Pseudomonadati > Pseudomonadota > Gammaproteobacteria > Alteromonadales > Shewanellaceae > Shewanella > Shewanella carassii. The sequence goes on along the minus strand of NZ_AP024618.1, from coordinate 1,443,982 downwards.
CTTCACTGATGTTGTTATCCGATGTCTCGGTCAAACGGCCGATCAGTGCCATAGTGCTGAGCCTGCTTTTGTGTGTCTTTGGTCTGGTGTCTTTCAGCAAACTGTCGGTGCGGGAAATGCCGGATGTGGAGAGCCCGGTCGTCACTGTGATGACCACCTATGAAGGGGCCAGCGCCTCTATCATGGAGAGTCAGGTCACCAAAAACCTTGAGGATGAGCTGACAGGCATCAGCGGTATCGATGAAATCACCTCGGTGAGCCGCAACGGCATGTCGCGGATCACAGTGACCTTCAAATTGGGCTGGAACCTCACCGAAGGGGTGAGCGATGTCCGTGATGCCGTGGCCCGGGCGCAGCGCAGGCTGCCGGAAGAGGCCAACGACCCGATAGTCTCCAAAGACAACGGCTCGGGCGAGCCCTCCATCTATGTCAACTTGAGCTCCAGCGAGATGGATCGTACCCAGCTCACTGACTATTCCCGCCGGGTACTGGAAGATAAGTTCAACTTGATCACAGGGGTCAGCTCGGTGGATATCTCAGGAGGCCTCTACAAGGTGATGTATGTGCGCCTCAAGCCTGAGCAGATGGCCGGTCGCAATGTCACTGTGCAGGATATCCTTGCAGCCCTGAAGGCGGAGAATATGGAATCCCCCGGCGGCGAGCTGCGTAACGACACCACAGTGATGACGGTGCGCACCGCCCGCCTCTATCTGAGTCCTGAACAGTTCGACTATCTGCAGGTCAGCAGCGCAAACGGCTCGCCGGTTTATCTCAAGGATGTGGCCGAAGTGTTTGTCGGCGCCGAGAATGAGAACTCCACCTTCAAGAGCAACGGCATAGTCAACCTCAGCCTGGGGATAGTGCCGCAATCGGATGCCAACCCGCTGGATGTCGCCAAAGATGTCTACAAGCAGGTGGACGCACTGCAAAAGTTTCTGCCGGCCGGTACCCAGCTGTATGTGGACTACGACTCGACCGTGTTTATCGATCAGGCCATAGACGAGGTGTATTACACCCTCTATATCACGGCGGCGCTGGTACTGCTGGTGCTGTATATTTTTATCGGCCAGCTGCGGGCAACGCTTATTCCTGCTGTGACTGTGCCGGTCTCGCTGATCTCGGCCTTTATGGCCGCCTACTTCTTGGGCTTTTCCATCAACCTGTTGACCCTGATGGCACTGATCCTGGCCATAGGCCTGGTGGTGGATGACGCCATTGTGGTGGTAGAAAATATCTTTCACCACATAGAGCGCGGGGAAGATCCGCTGCTGGCCGCCTACAAGGGCACCCGCGAAGTGGGCTTTGCCGTTATTGCCACCACGGCGGTATTGGTGATGGTATTTTTGCCCATCTCCTTTATGGAAGGCATGGTCGGCTTGCTGTTCACCGAGTTTTCCGTGCTACTGGCGGTATCAGTACTGTTCTCATCCCTGGTCGCGCTGACACTGACACCTGTGCTTAGCAGCCAGTTGCTCAAGGCCAATGTCAAGCCCAACGCCTTCAACCGCGCCTTGAATCGCTTCTTTGCCGCGCTCGAGCTTAAGTATCGCGCCATGGTGGCCATTGCCATACGTCACAAGGTTGCGGCGCCCTTGGTGATCCTCGCCTGTATCGGCGGCAGTGCCTTGCTGGTAAACCATATTCCTGCACAGCTGGCGCCACAGGAAGACCGCGGGGTGATCTTCGCCTTTATCAAAGGCGCCGAAGGCACCAGCTATAACCGCATGACAGCCAACATGGACATAGTACAGGATAGGCTGATGCCGCTGCTGGGCCAGGGCGTGCTCAAGTCCTTCAGTGTGCAGGCGCCGGCCTTTGGTGGCCGCGCCGGTGATCAGACAGGTTTTGTGATCATGCAGCTCGAGGATTGGAAAGACAGGAATATCAACGCCGATCAGGCGCTGGTGATGATAGCCCAGGTATTGAAAGATATTCCCGATGTAATGGTGCGGCCCATGTTACCCGGCTTCCGTGGCCGCTCCAGTGAGCCGGTGCAGTTTGTGATCGGCGGATCCGACTATAAAGAGCTGTTCAAATGGGCACAGCTGCTGCAACAGGAGGCCAACAGCAGTGGCCTGATGCGCGGCGCCGATCTGGATTATGCCGAAACCACCCCTGAGCTTCTGGTCACGGTTGACAGACAAAGGGCGGCAGAGCTTGGTGTCAGTGTTGCCGATGTTTCGGAAACCCTGGAGGTGATGCTCGGCGGCCGCAAACAAACCACCTATGTGGACAGGGGTGAAGAGTATGATGTCTACGTGCGCGGGGATGAAAAACAGTTCAGCAGCATGAGCGACCTCAGCCAGATCTATATGCGGACCAGCAAGGGCGAGCTGGTTACCCTCGACAGCCTGGCGCATATCGAAGAAGTGGCCTCGCCGCAGCGACTGAGCCATACCAATAAGCAAAAATCCATCACCATCAAGGCTAACCTCATGGATGGTGCCACTCTGGGGGAAGCGCTGGATTTCCTCGACGCCAAGGCGATTGAATCCCTGCCCGGTGATATCAGTATCAGCTATACCGGTGAGTCGAAAGACTTCAAGGAAAACCAGAGCAGCATGCTGCTGGTATTCGGTTTGGCTCTCTTGGTGGTTTATCTGGTGCTGGCGGCTCAGTTCGAAAGCTTTATCAACCCACTGGTGGTGATGTTGACCGTCCCCATGGGGGTATTCGGCGGCTTCCTTGGCCTGTGGCTGACACAACAAGGGCTCAACCTCTATAGCCAGATAGGGATGATCATGTTGATAGGCATGGTAACCAAGAACGGTATTCTGATAGTCGAATTTGCCAACCAACTGCGAGACAAGGGGCTGGCCTTCGAACAGGCGGTTATCGATGCCTCGGCGCGGCGTTTGCGGCCGATCCTGATGACCTCCTTCACCGCGATTGTCGGCGCGATCCCGCTGATCTTCTCCACCGGTGCCGGCTCTGAGAGCCGTATTGCCGTGGGTACTGTGGTGTTCTTCGGTATGGCGTTTGCGACCTTTGTCACCCTGTTGGTGATCCCGGCCATGTATCGACTCTTGTCCTATAACACCAAGTCGCCCGGCCATGTCAAAGACAGGCTCAATGCCGCTATCGCCCGGCAGCAGGCGCAGATAAACATAGGCTCAGGTTCAGATTAATCCTGTCTGGAACAATCGAAAGCCTCAATAAAACAAGGGATGCCATGCGGCATCCCTTGTCTGTTAAAAAATGCCCGACAGCACTCAGAGACTTTGATGTTCTACTCTGGAAGCGCTCAACAGGTTGTCATGCACGGGACAGCGATTGCAGACAGTATCGAGAAACTGCTGCTTCTGCTCTGCCGTCAAGTCGGCGTCAATATCGGCATCCAGGGTAATTCGGCGAAACCCGACCGGATCCTCGCTGGGTTTCCCAAGCAAACCATCAGAATTCATCTCGCCACGTACCTTGATGTTCATGCCCCTGAGATCGATTTTCTGCTCTCTGGCCACCATTCTGGCGATGGCCGAAATACAGCCGCCCAGAGAAAACAGGAAAGTCTCAAGCGGATTGGCCCCTTCGTTACCGGCCGTCGGTTGGTCAATGACCAAGGTATGCTCACGCACCTGCGCTGTCACTTTCCAGCCTTTACCCATTTTGGTTTCGAGTTCAATGATCTTTTCTGCCATGGTACTACCTCATCCATTAGAAAAATTTTAATGAGATTAATCTAATACTTGTTAAAATGCAAACCCGTATGGCGTAAATGTCGCCAAGCTCACAACTCAAAAACTTGTCTCACAGAGACTATCGAAAAGACTAAGACTCAGGTACTATTTTTGACCATTACAAACCGGGCGCCTCAATCAAAGGATGAGAATGAGATCTGGAATAATAGCTGTATTAATTTGTTTTCTTTGCATATTACCTACCGAGTCAACCAGGGCAACCCCTCAGAAAAAAGTCTTACTCGCCGCCGAAGACAGCTGGCCTCCCTTCGCCGACAGAACCGGGCGAGGCCTGTCTCATCAACTGATCGCCGCGGCTTTTTCCATTGAACATATTCAAGTAGAAAGCTTGGTAGTGCCCTACTCCAGAGCCTTAATGATGGCCCGAAAGGGAAAGGTGCACGGAGTGTTCAATGTGACTCGTGAGCGCAGCACAGAAGCGGATTTTCTGTTTGGCGAAGAGCCTTTGTTTATCGCCAACGCCTCTTTTTACTACAACAAAAACCGGCCACTGAATGCCCAAAACAAATGGCAATTACCCAAGGGCAGCGTGGTTGGGATTATCAAGGGCTATGAATACGGTGATGAGTTTTCCGAGCTGGGCAAACAGTTGCAACTGGTACAGGTTGCCAGTCAGGAGCAACTGCTCAATCTCTTGCTGCTCAATCGTATCGATGCCGCCATCATGTTTGATAAGGTGGCCGAAGGCTTTATCCAACGTATGAGGGTTGAAGAGGATATTCTGCCAGCCTTTTCCAACCATCAGAGCCGAATATTCCTGGCATTTTCGCTGCAAAATGCCTCCTCTCCAAAGTTAGCCAAGGCACTGGATGAAGGACTGAGACAGATGAAACAAAGTGGTCAATATCAGCAGATCATCAGCAGCGGTCGCTTCTGAGCTGACCTTTACCGACGTGAGTGCTAAACTGCCTGGCGCGACTCAATCACAGGTATTTGCATGCAGCTCAGCTTCAGCCCATGGTTTCATTTTCAATTGCAGATCTACTACGAAGACACGGATTTTTCCGGCGTGGTGTATCACCCCAATTTTCTGAAGTACTTCGAGCGTGCCCGTGAACAGGTCATAGGGGCCAATGAACTCAAACGCCTGTGGCATTCGGATGGAATAGGTTTTGCGGTCTACCGCTCCGAGCTCACCTGTCAGGAAGGGGTCGAATTTGCCGATATCCTGGATGTCCGTACCCGCTTTGCCTTCGAAAGCAAATACCGCACAGTGTGGGAGCAGGAGATCTGGCGTGAAAATGCCGCCAGAGCGGCTGTCAGTGGCCGGGTAGAAATGGTGTGTATGAATAGTCAGCGCCAGCTTTGCCCCATGCCGGTAACCCTACTCGAACAGTTGGGGACACAGTTAACAGCATAGCGACGGCAGGCTTAGGCCTGTAGCCAATCGTTCAGCTCACCGTCTTGGTTTGCATGCTGTGCTTGGCGTACCAGTATTCAAGCTCGGGCGCCGTTTTGGGTTTGGCGACAATATCCCCCTGCAGCTGATCGGCTCCCAGGGAGATCAGCATCTGTTTCAGTGCCATCGACTCGACCCCCTCGACAGTGACCTCAAACCCCAGCGACTTGGCCATCTGAATACTGGCACGCATAATATGCTTGGCATTACTGTTGCTAAGCAGCTCTTCATTGAACGCCTTATCGATCTTAACTTCATCTACCGGCAGGTTTTTCAAATAGGCCAGCGACGAGTGCCCGGTACCAAAGTCATCTATCGCCAGGCGAATGTCCAGTTGCCGCAGCCGCTCCAGGATTTTTATCGCCTGCTCGAGATCGGCCATCAGGCTGCTCTCGGTGATCTCTATCGCCAGTACCTCACCCGGTAACTGATAATGCTGCAATTGGCGTTCAATCTCCTGCAGCATGCAGCCGTTATTGAGATCCTGCGCCGAAAGATTAAGTGCAATCCGCACCTTGAAGCCACCACTACGCCACTTGCACTGCTGTTGCATCACCTGCTCCAGTGCCCACTGACTCACTAAGCCTATCATGCCGGAATACTCAGCCAACGGAATAAACTCGGCCGGGGAAATAGCACCGAATTTGGGATGTTCCCAGCGAATAAGCGCTTCAACCTGGCGACAAAGGCCGCTGCTTACCTCTTCTTTGGCCTGATAAACCAGATACAACTGCCCGGTCTTCAATGCCTTGGGCAAGCTGTTGATGATCTCCAGCTCGCGCATTTGAATGCTGTCTTCACCCGTTTGATAACCGGCCAATAGGTCTCGGCTACTGCGGGCCTTTTTCAGCGCCAGATCCAGGCGGCGCAACATCAGGCTGAGATCCGCATGATGGGCATGCAAATCCAGATAGCCCATCTGAATGCGGATACTCACCGGCGTACCATCAATATCAAAAGGCACCTGTAACCGTCCCCGCAGCCGATGCAGATCCTCCTCTGTCTGATGCTGCTCATAGTACAGCAGAAACTCATCTTCATTCATCCGCGCCAGCAATCTGGGCGCGTGTTGCAGCCCCTGCAAACGCTCAGCAATCAACTTAAGCAGCTGATCGCCAAAGGCAAAGCCGAACAGGTCATTAACGTAACGGAAACGGTAGATATCCAGCAGCACCATGGTGCCCTGTTGCAACGGCATCAAGGCGGTCACGCTGCGCTTGAGCCCTACCCTATTGGCAAGGCCGGTGAGTTTATCTTTCCCCACAGGTGGCGGAAGGGCCAGCAGCAACTTCTCCAGACTATTGACCAGCTCATAGAAGGCGACCGGCACCCAAGGGAGTTCAAGTGGTGCGCGCACTTTTATCTGATTGTCGAGTTGTTTGCCGAGCTGTTTGATAAAACGCCGCTCTTTTTGACGTTGGCGGCGCCACAAAAGGAGAATAAACACTGTGATTAACGCGATAGAAAGCAACCATGGGCCTATCATCAAAGCGATATTCTCCCGTTAAAGATCAAGCAGGGTTAATGCAATACTCACTCATAGCTTTGCTTGATTGAGTGATACTTGTCCAGAAACTCATCACTGCCAAGCAGTTCGGCACTGACGGGTAAGCCCCTGTCGACAAAGACTTCCAGGCGCTGCTCAAGCTCGGCGCCGGCTCGTAACTCACCGGTATAGAAGGCCGCCGAACGAATGAAGTCCAGGTAAGTCACATGATCCGGCAGATAGGGCAGATCGGCCCAGCGTTCGACCACTTCCATCACATCCGGGGCAAAGTCCCAGCTCTTGAGTACCGCCCGCCCTATGGGCCCTTGCATCTTGCGCACCAAGGCTCTTAGCTGATCTATGCTGCCAAAGAGCTCGGGATGAGCCTCGGCCTCGGTCAGTACCGGCAAGGCACCGATATTATGTACCAGGCCCGCCAGGGTCAAAGTATCATAATTCAGGCCGCTGCCCGGATGGGTCTTGTTATAGATAAGTAACATGGCGCCAGCCGCAGCGGTAACATCGATGGAAGTGCGCCACACTTCGTCCATCACTTCCCACACCATCTCGTTGGTAGAGATAAACAACTGCTCCATGGCGATGGAGGTAGCAATAGATTTTATCTGCGCCAAGCCTATACGGGTCACCGCGCTGTTGATGTTTTCCGCCGGGATCCCCCGGCTGTAGAAAGCACTGTTGGCTACCTTGATCATACGCGCCGATATGGCCGCATCCTGACCTATGATATCGGCAACTTCCCTCAGGCTTGAGTCGGGACGACTGACCACCTCCTGCACCCGCATGGCGACTTCCGGCAAAGTGGGCAGCACCAGGGTATCGTTCTTGAGTTTCCGCAACAAACCAACCAAGAGTTGATGTTCGGTAGACATGCACTCTCCAATGTAAAAAAACTGTTCAGATACTGTGACTCAGTATATCAGCAACCCCGGCGGCCGTAAGCGTAAAAAAACGTCAAGCGATGTTAACTGCCACTAAAATTCAACCAAGTAACAGCTTGTCGGAATTAAAGCCCTCCTTAATAATTCGCCAAGTTGAACCATTAAGGCCATTTTAAATGGCCAAAGTTTGTTGATTGGCAACCTGGGGCGGGGATATTTGATAGCCTGGCCCTAATTGAGTAAAATGCCGCCCCTGCTGCCAAGTCGTGCAACCGCCGGACTGCCGTTAATTGAGAGTAAATTATGTTTAAACCAGAGCTTCTGTCTCCCGCCGGGACCCTGAAAAATATGCGCTATGCCTTTGCCTATGGTGCAGACGCCGTATATGCGGGCCAACCCAGATACAGCTTAAGGGTTCGCAACAACGACTTTAAGATGGAAAATCTGGCTACGGGGATTCAGGAAGCCCATGCTCTGGGCAAGAAACTCTATGTGGTCAGCAATATCGCTCCCCACAATGCCAAGCTCAAGACCTATATCAAGGACATGGAACCTGTGGTCGCCATGCAGCCGGATGCCCTTATCATGTCAGATCCCGGTCTCATCATGATGGTTCGTGAAGCCTTTCCCGAGCAGGTCGTGCACCTGTCGGTACAGGCCAACGCCATCAACTGGGCCTCGGTCAAATTCTGGCAGTCCCAGGGGATCAAGCGTGTGATCCTCTCCCGCGAGCTGTCACTGGATGAAATCGAAGAGATCCGTCAGCGTTGCCCGGACATAGAGCTGGAAGTGTTTGTTCACGGCGCACTGTGCATGGCCTATTCCGGCCGTTGCCTGTTGTCCGGCTATATCAATAAGCGCGATCCCAACCAAGGCACCTGTACCAATGCCTGTCGCTGGAAGTATGATGCCCACGAGGCCAAGGAAAATGAAACCGGCGACATAGTCGCAGTCAATCCGGTGCAGATAGAGCAGCCGACTTTGGGCCAAGGCCCAAGCAGCGATCAGATTTTCCTGCTACAGGAAGCCAACCGTCCCGGCGAATATATGCCGGCCTTCGAAGACGAACACGGCACCTACATAATGAACTCCAAAGATCTGCGCGCCATTCAGCACGTAGAGCGCCTGAGCCGTATCGGCGTGGATTCATTGAAGATTGAAGGCCGCACCAAGTCCTTCTACTACGTGGCGCGCACGGCGCAGCTTTACCGTCAGGCCATAGACGATGCCGCTGCCGGAAAAGACTTCGACCGCAGCCTGATGAACCGCCTGGAAGGCTTGGCTCACAGAGGCTACACCGAAGGCTTCTTGCGCCGTCATGTTCACGATGAGTACCAGAACTATGAATACGGCCACTCTATCAGTGACAACCAGCAGTTTGTCGGTGAGTTTACCGGTAAGCGTAACACCGAAGGCCTGGCCGAAATCGAAGTGAAGAACAAGTTTTTGCTGGGTGACAGCCTGGAGATGATGACGCCACAAGGCAACATCAACCTGACATTGGAAAGCCTGCAAAACCGTAAGGGCGAAGCCATTGAGGCAGGTTTAGGTTCGGGCCATACCGTCTACATGCCAGTACCGGCCGATTTGGAACTGGACTCAGCCATCTTGCTGCGTAACTTGCCGGAAGGTATGGACACCCGCAATCCCCATGCTGAAACCAAGGCGGCCACCCAAACCGCAAGCAAATGAGTCCGGCTTGATTGCCAAGGAACAAAGGCTGCCTTAGGCAGCCTTTCTTTTGCCCTGTTTGACCACAACCTAGCCCTACTCAATATCCGGCAATCTTGCATGTCGTTGGCATGGGTTCTGCGTTAATGCTGCGCCAAAGACAGGCCATCTTTTACAGGCGAAGACAATCGAACCCAATGGCGAGCAAGATAACGCCCTAAATTCTCTATGCTCCCGTTTCACAGTGCCTATCGGGCCTTGTCTTGGCGCTATCGTGTCTGAAATTCGGCCTCTCAACCCAAAAAAGAGGCGACCAATTAGGCCGCCTCTGTGAGTTATTTTGCCAGCAAGAAAGTTCAGTCTTCCGCCTTGGGCTCGCGATAGGCTTCGCCCTTTTCAAGCCACTCGGGGGCCTTGGCACCCTTGAGGTAATGATCGAACCAGTCTTTCATCCGCACACTGTAATCCAGCTTGTTGGGATACTTCTTCAAATGGTGCGGCTCGTCCTGATACTGCAGCAAGACCACATCTTTTCCGGCGCGGCGCATTGCCAGGTACAGTTCAACCCCTTGCTCCCAAGGTACGGCATCGTCTTTGTCACCGAACATAATCATCATCGGCGTTTGAATGCGGTCGACATAAAACACAGGGGAGTTTTCTATGTATTTCTGCGGCGCGCGCATCAAACTTTCACCGATACGGCTCTGGCCGGTTTCATACTGGAACTGACGGGCAAGGCCGGTGCCGTGACGTATGCCGCTGTAGGCACTGGTCATATTGCTTACCGGGGCACCACTGACTGCGGCCTTGAAGATATTGGTCTGGGTCACGGCAAAGGCTGTCTGGTAACCGCCCCAGGAGTGGCCCTGAATACCCACTGCATCCGGATCGGCAATCCCCATGTCGATAAGCTTCTGTACTCCGGCGGTCAACGCCTTAACAGAACTGATACCGGGATAGCCGACTTCAAAGCGAATATCCGGCAGGAAGATGACGTAATCATCGGCGGTATACCAGGCAAAATTGGGCCTGTGATTGATTTTCATGTCCGGGAAGGCGTGCAGGCGATCGCTCATAAAGCGGTAGAAATACACCAACACAGGATACCGCTTGCCACTTTGATAGTTGGCAGGCTTGATTAGCACGCCGTCCATTTCACGGCCATCACCGTCGCACCAGTGCACCAGCTCTGACTTGCCCCAGGGCAGTTTGCGGCGCTGGGCATCAAAGTCAGTTTGTTTGACCGCCTTGGCCGGTTCAAGCAAAGCCGCGCTGTAGAGATCCGGATAGCTGTCATAACGCTCCTGACTGAACAGCAAGGTATCACCCTTGTCGGCCCTGGCCAGCACAGACAACTTGTTGTCGTTGGCAAGCAGCGGCGTCAGCTGAGCCCGGCCGATAACCGCACGGTAAAAACCGTCAGCCTTGGTCTTGTGGCTATAGCCCTGCAGCAACACAGCCTGGTTGCGCGCCACAGTGGCCGGATAAGCCTTGTCTGGCTGAGCCAGTGCTTCAATCCGCAAACTTAACTGCTGCTTACGGCCCTCGCCACCTGTCAGCATAAAGCCGTCGTGGGAGCGGGTATCAAATTGCCAGATATCGTATTTGTCGTACACCAGCAGGCCTGAGTCATCCTCGAGCCAAGGGCCGAAGCCATAGCCGGGCGCCGCAGAGGGATAATCATGATCTTCGTCGGCGAAGCTGACCTTGAGCTTGCTGCTGAGGTTATGTTTGCGACCGCTGGCCACATCATAGAGATAGATGCCGCCCTGCTGATAAAAGGCCAGGTATTTACCTGCCGGTGACAAGGTTGGCGCACTGTTGCTTGGCTGTTGGGTCAATACCCGGGTCTTGTGGCCGGTATTGATATCCACCAGGTAAAAATCCCGGTAAAAACCGGCCCAGGTGATCATCTTGCGATAGGGAATATCCGAGCTCCCCAGCAGCACCCGCTTGTGTTCGCTCAGCTCAATGTCCGGCACCTTGCGGTCGGCCAGTTGCACCAGGTTACGCGAGCCAAGATGCAGCACAGCCAGATAAGTGCGGCTCTGCTCTTTTTCATACTGTTTGACTTCGTTGGGCTTGATCAGCGGATCATCCCCGTGCCAGAGGCGCAGATCCCGCTGGGCACTGACCAGCGCGGTGTCGTACAGGTCGCTGCTCTGCTCCACCTTGGGAATTTGCAGCTGCTTGCTTATCTCGGGCACCCGACCGAAGAACAGCCGCTCACCGTCGGCCGAAAAGCTCAGCTTGGCATGACGATTAATGAGCCAACCCTTGCTGTCACCTTTGCTCGGCAATATCTGGCTCAGTTTACCCGACTCTCTGTCGTAGAGAGACAAGGCATAGGGGCGCTCATTCGCATCCAGCGCCGCATCACCTCGGGTATAGGCAAGATAGCGGCCATCACGGCTCAGTGCCAGGGCGCCAAACTGCTTGTCGGCTTGGCTGCTGACCGATTTGAGTTCAAAGCTGCGGGTATCGAGCACAGAGATGCTGTGGCTATTACTGGCACTGTCGTTTTGCGCCAGTGCCAGCACGCTGCCGTTATAAGCCAGTTGCCAGGCGGTCACATGCTCGAAACGCTGTGACTTACCGCTTGCCAGCGACAACAGCTCGAAACTGCTACCGGCATCCAGTTTCGGCGTTTTGGCTACTGGAGCCTCAGAGGCGGATGCTTGAGTGGCTGCTTGGGCTGAGGCCTCTTTGGCATCAATGCCGTTTGCCTCTGCGCTCTCTTTGCTTTCTTCATCGGCCTCATACCAGATAGCCAGCAAAGTACCATCTTCGCTGAAGGCATAAGACTTGACCCGCTCAAAGCGGCGCTGCTCACCTGTGGTGTTATCCAGCAGCAACAAACCATTTTTCAGCTTCTTGCGCGCCTTGGGAGCAAGCTTTTCCGATTCGAGCAGCGAAGGCGCCAGAGTAAAGGCGGTGTAACGGCCATCGGCTGACAGCTGCGGCTTGGAGCCGCCGGCAACATCATAAGCCTTGGTATTGACCAGTGACTTGACCACACCCCGGCTGTCGCCGCGATCCGGCGCGACACTGTAGGCCAGCACCTTGCCTTGTGGGTCGAGAACCTGATCGGTAATCGACTCAAACTGCATTATATCCTTGAGGGTCAGTGAGGGGCTGCTCTGGGCACTGACAGCGGTCGCGAAACCGGCTGACAGCAACAGCAGCGAGGCTAAGGGCGTTAACTTCAAGATCGTCCTCTTTTTCATTGTTGTTAGACTAAAGTAGACTTTATTATTTTATTGGCGTTCCATCATGGTCAGGCACCCGCTTTTTAGCAAGCTAACCCACACAAAAAAGCGTGATATTGCTCACTATTCCCTGTGAAAACGCGTTGAAAGTGTATAGAATAGCGGCGTTCTAAAGTACAAGATCCTCAGTCGAAAACCGTGTCGATGACATGGTCTGATAAATAGCAGTAACGACCAACCGTGGAAGGACCTCTCCATGTCAAAAAGAACTATTACCGTGATCCCTGGTGATGGGATCGGCCCCAGTATTATCGACTCAGCCCTTAAAATTCTCGATAAGGCGGGGTGCGACTTTGAATATGAATTTGCCGATGCCGGTCTGACTGCTCTGGAAAAACACGGTGAGCTCCTGCCTCAGCGCACGCTGGATCTCATCGAGAAGAACCGTATCACTCTCAAAGGCCCACTGACAACCCCTGTTGGCGAAGGCTTCACCTCTATCAACGTGACCCTGCGTAAGAAGTTCAGCCTGTACGCCAACGTGCGGCCTGTGCTTTCTTTCAAGGGCACCCAAGCCAGATATGAGAACATAGATATCATTACAGTGCGTGAAAACACTGAAGGTATGTACTCAGGCCTGGGACAAAAGCTGTCTGAAGACGGTGCCATTGCCGAAGCCACCAGTATCATTACCCGTCAGGGTGCCGAGCAGATTGCTACCTTCGCCTATGAACTGGCTCGCAAGGAAGGTCGCAAGAAGGTGACCATAGTCCACAAGGCCAACATCATGAAGTCGACTTCAGGCCTGTTCTTGAAAGTAGCCCGTGAAGTCAGCCAGCGTTATCCGGACATTACTACCGAAGAGATGATTGTTGACGCCACTTGTATGAAGCTGGTGATGAACCCGGAAAACTTCGACGTGATAGTCACCACCAACCTGTTCGGTGACATTCTGTCTGATCTCTGCGCCGGTCTGGTGGGTGGTCTGGGCATGGCCCCGGGCGCCAACATCGGCCGCAACGCCGCTATCTTTGAAGCGGTTCACGGCAGTGCCCCGGATATTGCCGGCAAAAACCTGGCGAACCCAACTTCAGTGATCCTGGCATCTATCCAGATGCTGGAATATTTGGGTATGTCAGATAAAGCCGCCGCCATTCGCGCCGCCGTTTCTGCGGTTATCGAAGAAGGCGACCGCACTACCCGCGATCTCGGTGGTACCCATGGCACCACAGACTTCACCCAAGCGGTACTGGATAGACTCTGATCTAATATCAACTCAGTAAGTTGCTAAAAAGGATGACCCAAGGTCATCCTTTTTTATGTCTGCGTTGGCAGGCAATGGGAAACATCCGTCGCCGGAGGCCCAATTAGCGACTTTTAGCTGGAAGCTATGATAGCCGCTGTGCCAGCGGGTTAAAGTCGTGGTGTTCCACACCACACCGGGCAAGGGGCTTTGCTTGTCCAAAGCCCCTTGCATCCCCAAGGACACCCCGACGTAGCCGAAATCCCCGCTGGCTTATGAAGCAAATTGGCTACACTCAGGACTCGCCAAATGCATCCATGCATAACGGCCAGCTCGCCTTCCTTGGCTCGCGCTCATGAACTTGTTGCTTCGCAACATTCGCCTTGCTCGACCTTCGAGCCTCGACATCCCTGTCTCGGCTACGCCAATTTGCAACAACGCCAGCGGCGGCTCCGAAGGGGAATTAGTGCAATTCTGCAAAAATAACGTTGCTTAAAATTGCCTATATTTCTACAGACATACACCTATTTCCAGGCACAGGCGGAAACTGTGACCTTCCGAGCTAGGGATGGCGAGGCAGAGCTTACAGGGATGTACTCGCAGCGTGTCACAGGATCGCCTGTGTGAAAAGCGCACCGCAGGTGATTGACCGCGGCTTAACCACGTTATTTTCGCCAACGGTTGTCAGCGACACCGAGGGGGGAATTGGTGCAATTCTGTTAGCTCTGAGTAGCTTGAAACATCTGAAGAGTTTGCAGACATACACCTATTTTCCAGGCACAGGCGGGACTGCGACCTTCCGAGCCAGGGCAGAGCTTACAGGGCCGTACTCGCAGCGAGTCACAGGATCGCCTGTGCGAAAGGCGCACCGCAGGTGATTGGCTACACCGTGGCCCGAAGCTCGGCCAGTACTAATTTAGGAACTTTTAGCTGGAAGCTATGATAGCCGCTGTGCCAGCGGCTTAAAGTCGTGTCGCTTTGGGTTTCAAACCCAGTCAATTCTGTTGTAAAAACAACCCAAATCAGGGTTTTGTTGCCTTTGTCAAAACTTGACCTTTGGCTAATTGTTTTCAAATTCAGTACTGGGTATTGTATAACTAATTCAAACGCTTAGCTTTAGCACTTTCTTAAGCTTAAGGCCAGAAGCAGCAACACTCTTCCGATTTCAGCGGAATACAGGGACGAACAAAGTTTGGACCCGTGCGGTAGCCATGGCTTTACTCGGCTTTTATAGGACCTGGAGCGTTCATGACAAGCGCCTCAGAACTGAATTTTTATACAGTATTATTGACGTTCCGGGCAAAATGCCGGGAATTTGCAGCTAAGCTTGCGCGTTATTTCCATAACATTGCAGGAAATGCTATTAAATTCATAACGTTAAAAAATACAGCTGGTAGATAATAGGTTTAGAAACCGCGCATGCGCGTTTAGCTGCAAGGGATATTAGGGCTAAACTCTATTATATCCAGCTAATACAAACAGATAGCGATGCGCGTTTACACTCCTCCGAGGACTAAAACGCGCATGCGTACTATACAGCTGTTAAAACTCAAAGGTAATATCGAGCATGAAAACACTAGCGGAGTTGTCGTTCGAATATATGTGGCTTCTCATGTTCGAGAGCGAGGAAATAATTGATCTAGATTACTCAGTAAAAATTCAAGAGAGTCTCCCGGATTATTTCGCAGCAATGACAGATGAAGAAAAACGAGCTTTGTCCGAAGTTGCAAAAGAAGCTCAATCAAGGCTGCTGGCTGAGCCTGATGAACATGGGTACGCGCCTCGTGCGCTAATTACTGATGAGCAAAAGGCGTTTATGGAGGCATTGTCATCCGGGGAGCTTTTTGAGCAATGGGCGTGAAAGTTTTAACAAGGCCAAGCAGCATCGCCCCTTCGGGGCTGGACCTCGCTACGCTCGGCCGCTGTTGGCGGCGTTATATGCCATGAGTATGACTTCGATTAAAGTGATGACCGATTACCATTGTTTTCCTTTGTGGCACTATGGAGCTGATGAAGTAGGTGAGATTGATCCAACATCATTGCCAATTTCAAAAGAGCTATCTTCGTCGCTGATGGAGTGGGCGGCAGAATATGATGCAACTTTAAATGAAGATGATCCCGCTAGCTCAGGTTTCTTGTCATCTTTGGCAGAAGCCGATTTTATTGAGAAAGGCTTCAAGTTGGCTCAAGAACTCAAATCTGTGCTTGTAAACGTTGAGGTTTATTATTATCACGAAGGAATGGGGCGAGATGTTCGCATATAACAATTTGCCTAAGTTCGCCGCAAAAGGCGCTGCTGGGACAAATACTCACTGGGCTTTGCCCAACAACGTTCGCATTTGCCCCTTGGCAAAGCGTTACATGCCTAAGAAATCGAGTTCAGAATGGAAATTGAAGAGTATCTAGAAAACAAAAGAATGGGATACGAAAACCTATCGGATGGCGAAAGAAAGGCTATATCAAATTTCGCTCTTATTTGGTCTCTTTTCGAAGCTCAACTACTGGACGAAAGTGCATCTGCAAGAAAAATTATACAGCGAACCCAAGAATGGGTTAACGGGCGAGGTATAGATGAGGCCTTGATAGATGGCCACCTTGACTACTTTAAGGATCGCTATGTAGAAGATGATGGCTTCGGTTATAGGTTTAATCACTTGCATCTAAGAGCGAACGATAATGAGCAATTGGTACGCGATGTCCTCCTGGGTAACGAAGACGCTTTGGAAAACAAACTAGCGTGCTGTCTAATTATCATCCTCCGGTTCCGTAATAATTACTTTCATGGAATTAAATGGGCGTATCAATTTAAAGAACAGCAAGAGAACTTCGAAAGATCTTGCTGTCTACTTACGTGGTGTCTAGATCAATATGCGTATTAGCCAGCATGTAACAAGTCAATCAACTTCGCGCCTTCGGCGCCGGACGCAGCAAAGCTGCGCCGGTTATTGAGGCTCTGGATGATCCCCTCATAATTCGGGCCTCCCAGAGGTGTTAACCAGTTTAAGAAATTCACCCCAAGCCCAGCGAAAATGCGATTCTTTGATTGAGTATTCCGGACGTCGTCTCACCTCTTTGCCGAGCCTGAGCACAGATAGCACGTTTCTGTCACGTATCGTATTGGCTTGAAACCTCCGCTGCCATCCCAGATGCCTGGCAGCCAGACCGATGCACCAAAGCAGGATTTCTGCCAACAAAGCTATCAGCAACAACACATCATAACGGCGTGGACAACGACTGCGGCTTTGTCTGAGTCCCATGCCGTATTGGGGACTTTTGAGGTCGCGAAAGGTTTCTTCTATCTGCATCCGTCTGGCATAAAGTTTGACCACCTGCGTTGACGAGAACGCCTCAGTAGGCAAGTTGGTTGCCAGTAACCAAGGCTCTTTACTGCCAAGACGGTAACTTTGTTGTGCCGTATGATTGCGTCCTGCTTTGGATGACCGCTTGTCGGCTCGATGTTTCGGCGCAGCCTTGTACAGATGTAAATGACAGCGCATAGGCGATTTTCGTCCCAGTTTTACGTAACCAATATGCCGGGCTTTCGCCGTGGCGGAGGGATAAAGCGACTTATTCGACTGCCATTGGGCATGATTGGCCAGGAGAAAGCCGACATCCCCACGGACACGGCCAAGCCAAAACCAACCATATCGTTCCACCTCCCGAAACCAGGTATTGCGGTAACCTGCATCGGTGACAATCAGTGGACAAACATGGGATGGCAGCACCTGTGCCAACTCCGCCAAGAAGGCGTTATGACTGCGAGGAGCATTGTAGTCGGCAAACTTGAAAGTACGCTCATACAGGGTAACCGAGCGCCCTTGCACACTGACAGAGGCTCGCAATGTCATCATCCGCAGTTGTTCACGGACATCAGACCAATCAATGAGGATTACCGGCATGGGATTAGCTGCACAGAGTAACTTTGCATGCCATTGATAAATAGCGAATTTATCAGAGTGTAGATGCGGGTTGCCGAGTAGCCTGTCTATCCGTTTGATGTTGTGCTTTGGCGCCACCGCGCCAGAGATATTGCGACCAAGCTGAGTCAGTGACAACTGATTGCCATCAAGTAACGCTTCTGTAGCAACCATCAGAGAATTAAGCCGTTTTTGATGTATTTGTGGGCATTGCTTTTTGAGTAAATCGTGTAAGATATGGACATCACGCATGGTGTTGGATCTGGTAGTTTTTTGGCGAAATCAATTAGATCAATCAACACCATGCGTGTCTACTGAATTGAATAAAAAGGGAATTATCTGGGGATTCCCTAGTGCGGCGTTAAGCGGCAGTTGGGAATATAGGGAAACTTATGAAAAATGATAAAATTGAAAAATATTTCAATTGGTTTCATGAACGTTATGACGTAGTGAAATCTCAAGCGGTATCTTTTTATAACGAAAATAGAGAAATGAGTAATGTCATGGGTGTCTTACTCATTATTTGCTTCGTACTCTGGCAGCTTTTCGACACTTCGAAAGACTTTGGGTTGAATGCGTTTACTGAAACTTTGGGTATTGCAGTCACAATTTTATTGGTAGACAAGATTTTAACAAAGAAAGAAGAGGCAAAGTCGTTACCTTTAAGGGCTGCCGCATACGAAGATGTTAGGTTCCTAACAACCAATCTTGTGATTTTTTGGAATAATATTTATGTAGCCTCTGTTAAAGGTGAAAGCCCGAGTGAGGTACAAGAACTTTTTTCTCAGGAGTCAGTAAATAGGATGGCCCTTAACCTAGATCTTGATGGTAAACCAAATGTCACACCACCAAGAACTTGGTGGGAATGGTTGCCTGAGCAAAATAAAGAAATATCAGCACAAGCTGAAAAAATACTTGAAAGGCATGTGCAGTCATTAAGTCCTCACGTTTATAGCTTTATTCATAGTCTTTTGACGGACGGGATGCTGTTCAAAAATCGAGGCATGAATGTACTACCGATGATAAGGGGAGCAGATCGTCATAGTAATTTTCCTAGACCGACAAACCTTGCAGAGTACATGTTTGAAGATGAATCTTCATTGCATCCTATAGTTAAACTAGACGAGTGGTGCCATAAAGAGTTCTCTTACCTTACCAGCAAAGGTCTGACGTCATTGAAAGCGCCTTTTACTTTAACTTCACAAGTTACCGATACGCCCAAAAGTCAAATGGCAGTAGGTAAATTAGCCAAGCAGCATGAAGCCGTCAAAGCCTATCGAGAGAAAGCCGCTTAACAAACTGTTTAAGAGTGATTCGCAACGCGTGGCATTTTTACTATGCGTTGCGTTTAGTGTTTAAGGTGGTCTGCGGCGGCATCGGTATTGCGTTGCTCACACCTTAACAGGGCGTTAAATTTACTTAGGAAGAGGTTGCCAGATTTTGACCACTATAACATTCGCCATTAAGTATCATTACGGAGATGCTGAGCAAGGGCGGCTAGACATGTATGATGCGGCCGTATCTTTTCAAGGCTTTGCCAAAGCTTTATCAATAACTGCCCATGCGTTATTGAATGATGGTGAAATTAGAAGAAAGGGGCATCGCCTGGAAGGCGGCGAGCTTTATATAAACCCTTCGAGAAAAGGAAGCTTCGAGCAAATAGTAACCTTTGTCATAACGAACAAAGAAGCTATTGGCGCGAGTATTGCCGCAGCAGCATTCTATGATCTGATCAAATGGACTTGGTCGAAAACCTTGGATCTTGCTTACGAACCGGAAACGCCACACGTTAAAAAACTTGCCGAAAGAATTGAGCCTTTTCTCGGGGAAATGGAGGAGGCTCTTGAAATACCCTTAGAGCAAGCGCACCGACCAATCAAGAAAAACCCTGAAATGGTTATAGCACTTAAAAGGCAGAGAGTTGGCGAAGTTATCAGGTTAGATGCCGAAACCCTGCAGAATGTATCGCTGCAAACAGAGTCTCAAGTCACTGAAAATATCAAAGGTAATGTAACTCGCTACAATATCCTTTCAGGATATGGCCGCTTCTATGACGATAGCCTTGGTAAAACCATATCATTTAAGGTTGAAGATGACGTCAGCTCTACGCAAAAGCAGTTACTCACTTGGTCACTGCATTTTGCTCAGGAAACTGAGGGGGCGGGCAAAATTCTCATAGATGCAAAGCGGATATTAACTGCTAAAGGTATTGTTAAGCGGTATATAGTATCAAATATCCAGCAGGCGTGAATTTAACAAGCGCCGGCACAGGGAAAAATTTCCGCTGCGCTACAAATTTCCCGTGCGGCGGGCGTTATATTTCTTTCTAGTTCAGTACGTTATAATGTTAAGACTCAAGTCGAAAGCCGAAACGTGAATACGTCTCTCAGTGGTGGTCTCCTGAGACTGATGATGGCAGCCTCGATTTACTTTGCGTCAAATCCACCAGTTTTTGTGGTGCAGTTTCTCTTAGCGGAAATTGTGGGGTTTTTAACTAGTCAGACTAAGGAGGGAGAGCTTATGGGTATGAAAATTATCAACAAAATTAGTAGTAAATTTAAGCAACTTTCAAAATGTGTTGCCATGTTTTGGGAGAACCACCGCTCTTTTAAGTTTAACTTACTGATGATCTGGTGAAACTCCAGTGAAAAGAGCAAATTAGTAGGTGCGCATAGTCCAAATCACCTATAGCGCACTTAAATATAACAAACAATTTAATAAACAACAAAGACACCCATTATTTGCTGATAAACAACAAAGACACCCATTATTTGCTGAGTGAAGGCTCTAGTTGCCTGGATTACAGAAACACTGATGTTTTCACTGGCAGAAAATCATCTTTCAAACCTTTTGAGGGCCATTCAATTATTGAAATGAGCGAAAAAGTCGAATTTCAGACACGATGGAGGTCGAACAAAGTTCAATTGGAGATAAATATCTTGGAGCCTCGGGGATTCAGCTAAACAGCTTCTGACAATTAGCGGCTCCTTGCCTTCGTCGTCGTTGCAGGTGAGTACAGTAGTCGGTAAGTGACTCCAGTGTACCCACTGGCCCCTTGAATAGACGGCTAAAAGTAAAAATGGACACCCAGCATTAATGGCGCGGTAGTTAGCTTCCGACTATGCTTTGTTTAAGCATTTAACAAGGAGGTTATTATGCCGCGCCCTCGCCGAACTCAAATCAGCCTTGAAGATACGCCTTACTACCATTGTTGCAGCCGCGTGGTACGGCGTGCCTTCTTGTGTGGTGATGATGCCTACTCGGGTAAGAATTATGACCACCGCCGTGGTTGGGTCGAATCGTTACTGTTTGAACTGGAAGCCGTTTTTGCTATTGATGTGGCGGCATTCGCCATCATGAGTAATCATCTGCATCTGGTGTTGCATATTGATATAGAGACAGCAAACCGATGGACAGACAGAGAAGTGCTTGAGCAATGGCATAAGCTGTTTAAAGGTGACGAGTTAACCCACAAATTCACCCAGGGTGAGCTGATTGAAGCGTATGAAGTGCCTAGGCTGAAGCATACTATCGCGATTTTTCGCAGCAGGTTATGTGACATCAGTTGGTTCATGCGTTGTCTCAACGAACCGATAGCGCGTCAAGCCAATCAGGAAGATAACTGTACCGGCCGATTCTGGGAAGGAAGATTTAAGTCGCAAGCCTTACTGGATGAAGCCGCGGTGTTAACCTGCATGGCTTACGTTGACCTCAATCCCATCAGAGCCAAGATGGCGGATACGCCTGAGCAGTCGGCGCATACCAGCATTCGACTACGTATTCAGGCAGCCTTGAAATGCGAACAACCCGCCAAGCTACTGCCCTTTATTGGCAATGAATGCAGTAATCAGCCCAGTGGTATTGCGTTTGGGCTCAAGGATTATCTTGAATTGGTGGATGATACCGGGCGCTGTATTCGCGATGATAAACGTGGCGTGATAAGTGAAAAGAGTACCAAGCTACTGACGCGGTTGAATATCCCTCATGAGAACTGGCTCAAGCTTACCACTGAATTTGGAAAACTATTTCGTGGCCCGGTGGGCACCTTGCAAGAGCTCAGCTGTTACTGCGAACACTTGGAGAAGCGACGACGACATTTTGCAACCAGCTGTCAGTACTTTCAAACGGCCTGAACCCCACGCTATTTAACTCAACCGCAGTCATTGAAATCCCCTGAACCATGGGTAGGGCTAGCACAGCTCAAATCTCGCATTTTTGCGTGAAATATGTTCGATTTCATCAAACCTCTGCAACTCACGGATATCTTTCTACCTCCGGGTGCTCAAATCCCCTACTGGTGCTTGAACGCAGACTGAAAGAAGATTAAGTTATTGTTTTACAGTGGGTGGCTTGATTTTTTAGGCTCGATGTTTCGGCGCAGCCTTGTACAGATGTAAATGACAGCGCATAGGCGATTTTCGTCCCAGTTTTACGTAACCAATATGCCGGGCTTTCGCCGTGGCGGAGGGATAAAGCGACTTATTCGACTGCCATTGGGCATGATTGGCCAGGAGAAAGCCGACATCCCCACGGACACGGCCAAGCCAAAACCAACCATATCGTTCCACCTCCCGAAACCAGGTATTGCGGTAACCTGCATCGGTGACAATCAGTGGACAAACATGGGATGGCAGCACCTGTGCCAACTCCGCCAAGAAGGCGTTATGACTGCGAGGAGCATTGTAGTCGGCAAACTTGAAAGTACGCTCATACAGGGTAACCGAGCGCCCTTGCACACTGACAGAGGCTCGCAATGTCATCATCCGCAGTTGTTCACGGACATCAGACCAATCAATGAGGATTACCGGCATGGGATTAGCTGCACAGAGTAACTTTGCATGCCATTGATAAATAGCGAATTTATCAGAGTGTAGATGCGGGTTGCCGAGTAGCCTGTCTATCCGTTTGATGTTGTGCTTTGGCGCCACCGCGCCAGAGATATTGCGACCAAGCTGAGTCAGTGACAACTGATTGCCATCAAGTAACGCTTCTGTAGCAACCATCAGAGAATTAAGCCGTTTTTGATGTATTTGTGGGCATTGCTTTTTGAGTAAATCGTGTAAGATATGGACATCACGCATGGTGTTGGATCTGGTAGTTTTTTGGCGAAATCAATTAGATCAATCAACACCATGCGTGTCTACTGAATTGAATAAAAAGGGAATTATCCGGGGATTCCCTAGAGCAAAGCGTTAGGTTTCACTATGAATTCAGCAATATCTCGAAGATTAGAAAACGCTCTTTTATCTTTGTTTGATAAGGACTATGAAGCTAGTCTTCTACATTGCTTTCCCGCCATAGATAAAACTGCATCTAAACGCAGGCCTAATGTTGCTGTAGGCAAGCGATTCAAGGCATTTTTAAGTGATCAAAGAAACATAATTGCTCCAATTGGTCTTGGTGTAAAAATGGGCAAGGGCTGTACGTTTGGTGGTATGTCTTTTGAAGAAGCCATTTACGACCTTGCTAGAAATCACTTGGTTCATGAAGGCGAGTTTGCCGATAGCTTTGAAATAAAATCCGCTCATGGCTCTAGGCTGGGTGGAAGCTGGGAGTTGTCTTCAGCAAATATACTCGCGCTCATTGTTGCTACGTTAGTTGCCGAAGAAAACAAAGGTGAGGCATTTTCAAAGACTTATGAGTTAGAAATTTTTGGTCAAAAAGTTGACCTCAATACCCTGTGGGGGAAAGAAGAGTTGGTTACTGAAATAATAGATTCAGCGTTCGAGAAACCTAACAAATCAATGCATCCGACCGCTGACGCGTCGGCTGATTGAGGCGTTAGCTGCACAAAGATAGAAATATGGAAATAACAATACCTACAGTACTCAAAGCACTATCCGCTGGCGGCTCTGCCATGAAGTCGATTAATTCGTGGTGGAATAAATCAACGGGTGATTCCAGAGCAATTATTGGAGAGCTCAAAGACAACTTGTTATATCTCGAGATGGTTGCAGTGGATAATGTTCCTCTTGGGGATGTTGCTGATAAGCTATCAGTTATTGAATACAAGCGCCTATCCAAAGAGGGATTCAACTTTAACAAGCTTAAAAGAACAAAAATCTTAAAATATCCATCCCTGAAAGGCTCGGATCTGGAAAAATGGGGCGGTAAGG
Organism: Shewanella carassii; assembly: GCF_019670705.1. NCBI lineage: Bacteria > Pseudomonadati > Pseudomonadota > Gammaproteobacteria > Alteromonadales > Shewanellaceae > Shewanella > Shewanella carassii. Next base: position 1,420,344 of record NZ_AP024618.1, on the reverse strand, counting down.
AAACCGAAGAATTAGTTGTTTCAATTTACGATAAGGTCAACGAAATAAAAATACGTTTTCCGCATGTTGGCGACAATAAGAAATATCGATGGGGTGTAAGGGTGATCAATATTCGTAAAAGAATTTGGTTGTTGTTGAAACATGTCAGCAGCTAACAAACCGCTGTAGTCGTTCGCTCGCGCTCACTGGGACAAAAACACGCAGGCTCCCCAAATAACAAAGACACCCATTATTTGCTGAGTAAAAATGGACACCCAGCATTAATGGCGCGGTAGTTCGAGTAAAAATGGACACCCAGCGTTAATGGCGCGTTAGCTAGCCTCCGACTATGCTTTGTTTAAACATTTAACAAAGAGGTTATTATGCCGCGCCCTCGCCGAACTCAAATCAGCCTTGGTAGTCCCCCCGATAAAAAGTGTGTTAGCTTTAGACATGTCGGCCTCCTGTGATTGCTTGTCTATTGGACCAACAAACAGTGTGGCTCTGGTTTAACTAATCCACGAGAAAACACTGAGGCCGACATCTGCACAGGGAATCATTATATCTAATTGCACAAAGAGGGAATATCTGTGCCAAAGAAAGTTCTAGAAACGAATATTGGTAATACACACATCAAGTTTGAAAACACTTGGTTTAGTGGAGCAAAGTTATTTGTAGATGGCGAAATAGTAGTAAAGGATAATTCATTTTTTGCTCTGGACAAGAACTCGCCATTGGTAGCAAAAAAGATTGTAGTAGAAGGTGTAGAGCACCTTGTAGAAGTCTTTGCTCATGCCATCTTTACCGTGAAACTGAAGTTGCATGTAAATGGACAGTATGTTGCTGGAGACAAGTTCTAGCAATTAACAAAAACATGTAGTGCCGCCCCGCAAATCCATCGCTTCGCTCAAGCGTGCCTCAGTCAAGGAGCGCGGATGTGACCGCTTAACGCCCTCGAGGGTTGCTCGCACCGCTGCTGCCGACATAGGCGCTGCTGGATTTCCCTCATAAGGGGGAATTGGTGCAATTCTGTGAGAGTTAACTTGTTTGAAGCTACCTATATGCCCGCAGACATACACCTCATTTTCAGGCACAGGCGAAACTGTGACCTTCCGAGCCATGAATGGCGAGGCAGAGCTTACAGGGATGTACTCGCAGCGAGTCACAGGATCGCCTGTGCATAAGCCTGCGGCAGGCAATAAGAAACAGTCATAACCGGAAGCCCAACCTATGTTATTTGGCTATTTCGAGCTAAAAGCTATGTTAGCAGCTGTGCCAGCGCCCTAATCGTGAAGCAAGTACATTCATGCACAACGGCCTGTTCGCCATCCCTGACTCTTGGCGACAGCGCGGGGGAATTGGTGTCATTCTGTAATGGTGGATTTGGTTTAAACTTTTGACGTACCAACAGACATACGCCTGTGCGAAGTGCGCCGTAGGAGATGGACTCCTCTGAGACTGAAGCGAAATATGATCCATATGCCGTAGCAGAGTTGCTTAAAACTCACAGCAAGCAACTCTGCGATAGTAGCCTTGGTTTCAACCAAGCTGTGCCCAAGCCTTATTGACTTCTTCGGCGATGATTTCAATGCCGCAGCGCATCAACTCGGGTTGTTGCACATAGTTCATCCGAATACACTCACCGGCGTGTGGCCACTCTTCGGCCAGTCCGAAGAAGAAGTACTCTCCGGGCACCACCAACACGCCCCTGGCTTTCAGGCGTCGATAAAGCTCCATGGCACTGATGGGCAGGCCTTCAAACCAGAGCCAGAGGAAAATCGCCCCCTCGGGTTTATGAATTCTGAACCTGGGGTCCGGCAGAGCCTGTTGCAACATGGCCACGGTTTGCTGCGCCCGCTGCAGATAGAAAGGCCGCACTACTTCATTGCCGAGCCGTAGCATATCACCACGGGCTATCATCTCTGTCGCCATCGCCGGGCCCATACTGCCCGGAGCCAGTGAAATAATACCGTTGATATTGGTCAGCGCCTGGGTGATGGCTTGGTTGGCTATCACTATGCCGCAGCGCAGCCCAGGCAGCCCCAGCTTGGAGAGACTCATGCACAGCACGGTGTTGTCGTTCCAGAAAGGAGTCACATCTTCAAACAGAATATTGGGGAAAGGTGAGCCATAGGCGCAGTCGAGGATCAGCGGGATCCCATGCGCTCTTGCCAGCTTATCCAGCTTATCAACCTCTTCATCGGTCAGCACATTGCCTGTGGGGTTGGTCGGCCGCGAAACACAAATGGCGCCGATATCGGCATCGACTTTAAGCCTTTCAAAGTCGATGTGATATTTGAACAAGCCGCCATCCAGCTTGGTAATTTCCGGCTTGAAGGTACGAAACAGTTCATCTTCCAGACCGGCATCACTGTAGCCGATATACTCAGGGGCCAGCGGCAGTAAGATCTTGCGTTTTTGCCCCTCGGCAGTGGTACCGGCAAACAGGTTGAACAGCGCGAAAAACGAGCTCTGGCTGCCGTTGGTGAGACTGATATTGTTTTTGGTCAGCGACCAACCGTAGGTATCGTTAAGCAGCTTGGCCAAAGCGCTGAGAAAGGCATCTTTTCCCTGCGGGCCATCATAGTTGGTCATGGCCGCGAGCAACTCGCCCTTGGCCAACATATCGGCACTAAGCTCGGTAAAATAGTCCAGCATGGAGGGAATGGCCGCCGGGTTACCGCCCCCCAGCATAATCGCCCCCGGAGTGCGTAGCCCTTCGTTGAGATCATCCATCAACTGGGTGATACCTGTATAACGGTTAAACTTGTCGCCAAACTTGGAAAACTGCATTACTTCTATCCGCAGACTCATATCAAGAAACAGAACTTATTTAGTAACAGGAACCGCGGCAGATTACACCTTAAAAGTTTTTTAGTTGCGTGATACAACTCAATATTTGCCAAGCTTAAATGGCTGCAAACGTCCCGAATAAGAGTTACATGGTCATTTGAGAGCAGATTTTTGTGCGCCAGCGAACATTTCGCCGACATCGACTTGTTGATCCATTATCCGGGGCACACACTTAAAAACAGGAGAAGCAGCCAGAGGAGCAGCGGGTGTCAGCCTCAAAACTGAGTGAACTAAAGCAGCAACAGCAGAGTCTGTTAGAGCAGGAATTGATGCGGGAGCAAGCCGGTTCCCTGGGCGTTGCCGGCAAGACACTGGAGCAGGCACTGCAGGATTATCAGCGCCACCATCACCTGTCACCGAGAAAGAAAGCCGAATACGTTAGGGTGGTGGCCGATGCCGTTTATAACCTGATGTTGACCCGGGAGTTACTCGGCTTTGTCGACGGCAATCTTGAGTGGGTTTGCGGCCAATATGACATTCCGGATGCCGTGCTGCAGCATATGGCCTTGAGCTGAAAAGCATCAAGGCCAGCTTGGGGCAAGGAAGGTGCGAACCACGCCTTGCATCCAGGCCCATAAGCCGATGCAGAGCACACATGGGACTTGTTCGCCCCCTCACCAACTCACCAAGGCGAGTTGGGTCGCAGCCACAGGTGCACTGTCACTTCATCCCTGTCGTGGTAGAGATGTTTACAAGCCAGCTTAAACTCTGTGATGCCGTTTTCTTTGAGAATGGCCTGCATATTTTCCAATATGGTGCTCACCTCTTTGTAACGGCTCTTCATCGGCAGTTTCAGGTTAAAGATAGCCTCTTTGAACCAGCCATTGATGGCCCAGGCTTCCATCAGCTCGGCCACCCTGGCCGGCTTTTCCACCATGTCACACACCAGCCAATAGATGTTCTTGCGCTTGGGCTCAAAACGGAAACCATCGGCCTGGAAGTGAGTCACCTGGCCGGTTTCCATCAAACCTGCATCCATGGGGCCGTTGTCGACGGCCGATACAAACATGCCGCGACGCACCAACTGATAGGTCCAGCCGCCGGGACAGGCGCCGAGATCTACGGCGTTGAGACCGCTGCGTAAACGTTCCTCCCGCTGCGGCTCGGGAATAAAGTGATTAAAGGCCTCATCCAGTTTCAAAGTCGAGCGGCTGGGCGCATCGGCGGGAAACTTAAGTCTGGGGATCCCCATAAAAAACGGTGACGAGTTATGGCTGTAGGAATAACCGGCAAACGCCTTGCCCGGTGCCACAAAGCACACATGGATTATCGGCCGCTTGGGGTTTTCCTTGGTCAGCAGAGTACCACTCTGTTTCAGCGACTGACGCAGCGGCACGGTAAACTTGCGGCAGAAGGTCAGCAGCTCTTTGGCTTCGTTGGTATCCGGGGTTTCGACCCTGAGTTCACCGCCCTTGCTAACATCTTCAAGCGCGGCGGTAATTGGCCCTACCCTGTCTTCCGGAGGCAGGTCGCTGAGCAGATCGCCGCAGACAAACATCTGCCGGGCAAAGATCAATGAGTCCAGCGCCAGTTCCTGTGCCAGGGTGTCGGCTTCCCCTTCGGCAAAACATTGAAAGATCACATAGGCATCGTTGTTATTGGCCTTGACGAAACCACCGACATTGAGCAGTGCCGCCCGATTTTGGATCTCGGCCGCGCACTCTTTTTCGTAGCCGGCACGACAAAACAGAAACAGGTTGTTCATTGGTATTTCCAAACAGTGAATCTTACCGGAAAGCCTCCGGCAACTGGCGAAGGCGCGAGTATACCATAGCATTGCGCGCAGGAGTTGCCTGACTCGGTGAGAATGAAAGCCGAGCATGCGAGGATTGCAAGAAAGCTCAGACTAAATAGAGCTTGGCCTGCAGCACAGACCGGCCCATTCCCCCTGCCCTTCGGCAATTGGGAATAGAACACCCGCCACTTGGGCGGGTGTTTACCTGAGCAGGCCTGCGGACTATCTACTTAAATAGCCATTTCTTTAAATAGCTATCTCTCTAGAGGGCTATCTCTTCAGGTGACAATTTTAAGCACACAATGGCTCTATTAAACCAGCCTCAGAGCCCGGTTTCGTCCATGCGGTGGCGCCATACCGCTGCCGCCAATAATAGCCAGCCCACCAGGAAGCAGCTGCCGCCGAGAGGGGTTACCATGCCCAACCACTTGGTGCCTGTCAGGGCATACAGATACAGCGAGCCGGAGAACATAAAGATCCCAGCGATAAACAGCCCGGCAGCCCAGTCAATCAGACGCGACTTGAACCAGTGACCGGCAAAGGCCAGGGTGATCAAACCAAAGGTGTGATAGAACTGATATTCCACCCCCAGGTTGAATATGGCGATCAACTCGGCAGGTGCAATGGTCTTGAGTCCATGGGCGCCGAAAGCTCCCAGAGCAACGGCAAAGAAACCACTGATGGCCGCCAGTAACAATAACCCCTTACGCATAACTAACTCCCGATAAATAAAAGTGATTCTTTCACGGCATCCTGCAGGTTAGCCTTAAGATCCGTTCCGGACGACTTGCGCGGCACAAAACTATGATCTCCGTCGGTAATAAAGCGTACTTTGGCCTGCTCGGGCAGCGCCCAGGAGGCCAACTGCTCGCGCTTGCCGAAGCTGTCGCGCTCGCCCTGCAGAATAAGCAGAGGCGAGGCACACTCCCACAGGGGCTCAAGTCTGGGCTCGGTCTTCTTCGGCGGCAAAAACGGATAGCCAAGGCAGATAACACCGCTGGGGGGCATCACCAGCTTATCATTGGCCGCCAAGATGGCCGCCATCCGCCCGCCCATGGATTTGCCCATCAAAAATAGTCGCTTGGGCGCAAACTCGGCAACCGCTGCTGTCAAAGTCTGCTCGAAGGACTGCAACAGCGCAGGTGCCCGGTCCGGCGGACGCCGCTTGCCATCTTCGCCGCGCTTGACCATGTAAGGAAAGTTAAACCTCAGCACGCTCGGGCCGCTTGCGGCCAACAGCGCGGCATAATCCGCCATAAAGTCGCTGTGCATATCGGCACCGGCGCCATGGGCGAACAACACCAGAGTGTCATTGTCCTTACCTTGATCCAGCAGCCAGTTAGTATTCAAGTTCATCATCAGCCCTGTCCGAAGAAACAATAATTATCATGCTTGGATTCGAATAAACCACAATATTAAATACCGTACTTCCCTGACAAATTAATTTATTAACAAATAGCGCTAAAAAACGCCCATGCGGTAATTACACGTCCCTTACCCATACCGTCCTTACATGTTCTTCCAATAAGTCAATCACACTTTGGTGAATAAATACCAAACCAAAGTCCTCTTCCAGTTTAAATATTAATCTTTGTTCCACTGGAATATTTTCCAGTTTAGAGAAATCAAACTCTGTCGAATCAACATCTAACCAGTTCAGCTTACCAAACTGCTTTTCTTTATCCGTCAATCTGTACGTCTGATGGATATAAGGCATTCGATAGTTGTCATATACCTCGAGTTGTTCATCCGAAGGTTGACTTGGCGAATTGTCAACACGAGCATCCAGCCATTCAACACCATGCTGCACCAATGGCTCCAGTTTGGATGCTATATCACCAATAATGAACAGCTTTGGAGAAAAGGTCATTTCCAATAACAGATCCGGTGCTGCAGCACCTACTGGTGCAGGTGTTTGTTGGAATGGGAAAGTATCCATATTTTGTTTAGTGAGTATCGAGTATTCATCTTTCACTTACTATTATCTCCTTGGTGCTTCATCATCGACATCAAACTTAAAAGCGGTCAGTCCACAAGCTAACCCCTGTCGAGCGATAATATACAATTCATCATATATTTCTGAAGAAAAGAAAAAGCTGTTGGTGCCTTTAACCCTAAAAATATGCCTGCGGTTCATAGGGTAGGTTTCGAGTTTTTCCCGGTCCAGATATAATTTTTGAACTAGAACGGAATGAAACGACTCTCTCTCTTCAAGAGGCACATCATAACCATGTTCTTTGGGATCGTAATGTTCAACAAAAGATTCAATATTTGACTTTTCTTGATCCAATACATCCAACTCGTTATTTATCGCGATAATATATCGCTGCTGAGTCGACAGACCATCCATGCACTGTAATTTATTGGGCAAAAAAGCGACGCCATATGGGTCAAAGCTCATAAAAACGTCTGCTATAGGTTTGGTAACGCTTAAATCCCCTGAATTTGTGATATCGAAAACAGCTTCTGAATAACTGTCTTCATCCTCCCAAATAACCGCACTCAATGCGCTCACTGGAATGTAGTCCATGTCTTCGTACAGGTGCCCTCTGTTATCAGAGCAACTAAACATGGCATCACTCTCTTCCGTGTTTTCGTTTATGTAAGCCAGTTCCATCAAAGTTCCCTATAAACTGCAAGCTTTCACTTCTTTGTAGTGCCTTCCTGTATATGCAGAGAAACGTGTTACCGACTTATCCCGGCAACAATTCACTACGTGACTCCTCAGCAAACATATCCAGCATCCATTCGCGGAACGCGACAATTTTACCTAACTCGGCATGCTTTTGCTGGCACACCAGATAATAGGCATCTTTGCTGACCAGAACCTCCTGGAACGGACAGACCAAACGCCCGGCCTTGATGTCGGGGCGGGCGAGCACGCTGTAGCCCAGAGCTACCCCCTGGCCATGGGCCGCCGCCTGCAGTACCAGAGATGAGTGGCTGAATATCGGCCCCTGGTTCACATTGACATCCGTTACGCCGCATTGGCGGAACCAGGCCTGCCAGTCATGACGGCTCATATCGTGCAGCAGGGTATGATATTTAAGATCGGCGGGCTTTTCCAATGGCTTGGGGCCGTTGAGCAGCATTGGCGAGCAGACGGGGATCAACACTTCGTTGCGTAGTTTGTCGGCCCTAAGCCCGGGCCAGTTGCCCTGACCATAGTAAATCGCCACATCCACATCGTCTGACAGGGAACTGAAATCTGCATCCACTGCCTTGATCCGCACATCGATATCGGGATTCTTCTCGCTGAATTTCGCCAGACGCGGCACCAGCCACTGAATGGCAAAGCTGGGCGACATGCTGACAGTCAAGGAACCCACGGCGCTACGGGCCAACAGCCTGTCGGTGGCATCCGACAGTTGAGTAAAAATATCCTTGATATCGAGGAAGTAGCTTTGCCCCTCTTCGGTCAGCAGCAGCGAGCGGTTCTTTCGGCGAAATAATTTTAATCCCAGAAAGTCTTCCAGCGCCTTGATCTGATGACTCACTGCAGCCTGGGTAACGAACAGTTCTTCGGCGGCGCGGGTAAAGCTCAAATGCCTTGCTGCTGCCTCGAACGCCTTAACCGCATTCAGCGGAGGAAGTCGTTTTGACATAGTGATCCACTTCTCATTTTTTAATTAGTTTTTCTAATCCAGATTGTTACATTTTATCGTTTGTTAAAGCCAGCGATTTTGATTAAATTTCACGCCGAAAGTTGAATATTCAGACAATCTCTGAGCAGTCGAAGGGAAGGTCTGACACTGGCACTCAGTGCCCGTTCTCACCCGGAGGCATCCCATGTTGAACTTTAAATCCGCTTTTGTGCTCCTGCTACTCGGCATGAGCAGCAGCGCAGTAGCCGCGGAGAGCCTTTCTGCGCCAACGCAAGCTCGCCCTCTACCAAGAGTTGCTGTCGAAGCACCAGCTGTGCAGATAGACTTCAAACTGCTTGAGCAAGAGCTGAGCCGTAACATTGCCGCCAGCGGCGAAGAGCTCAGAACCCAGGCGTTGGACGAGCCGACACTGCTGTTGGCAGAAGATGCTGCTGCCAGCAAGTTAGAGGCTCAGCTTAACTGAGCCCCAAAGGATTTCGCTGAACGTCAGCAGCAAAAAGCCGCATCGAAAGATGCGGCTTTTTGTTTATCAGGGGCGATAAACCTTGACGTTACCGTGCCCTTGCTCCTGAAGGTAGAGTGCCTGTAGTTTACTCATGACGCCCCGTTCACAGTAGAGCAGATAGGTCTTACTGCTATCAAGCTCTGCAAAGGCGCTGGCCAGCTTGAAGAACGGGATATGAACTATCTCGGCGCCCTCAAGTTGCAGCGGCTTGCTCTCTTCCTCTTCCGGCGCCCTGATATCCAGCACCACTTCGCCTTGGCCGACACTGGCGACGGTTTCGGTTTCCGTTACTTTAGTATCCATGTCGGTTGCTATCTCCCGAATATCCATAACCACGGCATCGGCAATAATCCTGTCCAGCAGATCTTCGGAAAACTTGGTTTCCTCGGCTTCAACCTTGGACAACACTGCCTTGACTGTGGGTTTTTGTGAAATCACACCGCAGTATTCAGGCATGGACTTGGCAAAGTCTTCTGTACCTATCTTGCGGCTCTCGTTGATGATGTCCTGCTTGTCCATGGTGATCAAAGGTCTGAGGATCAGGGTATCGACACAACGGTCAATCACATTGAGGTTGGTCAGGGTTTGGCTGGATACTTGCCCCAAGCTCTCGCCTGTGACCAGCGCCTGAATTCCCATACGCTCTGCCACTCTGGCGGCGGCGCGCATCATCATCCGCTTGAGTATGACACCCATCAAGCCGTTGTCTATGCGCTCGAGAATTTCGGCCACTACGGGCTCAAAAGGAACGGTCACAAACTTAACTTTATGCGACTCGCCATAGGTCTTCCACAAATGGTGTGCCACCTGCTTAACCCCGATTTCGTGCTGTGCACCGCCCAGGTTGAAGAAGCAGTAGTGGGTACGGGAACCCTTCTTGATAAATTGGAAACTGGACACCCCGGAGTCAAAACCGCCGGAGATCAGGGACAGCACATCTTCCTGAGTGGCAATCGGGAACCCACCAAGGCCAGGGATCTTTCTCTCTACCAGGTAGAGCTTATCGTTGTTGATCTCCAAATGAATAGTCATATCCGGGTTTTTGAGGCGCACACCGGCCGCTTCGGTAAACTGGTTAAGGCCACCACCTACGTAACGCTCAACATCCTGCGAACTGAAGTCGTGCTTGCCACTGCGCTTGGCGCGGACACAGAAGGTCTTACCCGCCAGTTCATCGGCATACACCTTGAGTGCCTGTTGGTAGATATCATCAACGGTTTCAAAACTGTATTCATTGACCTGACTGATGGTGGATATTCCGGGAATACAGGCCAAACGTTCGGCAAAAACTTGTTTTAGATGGGGTTTGTCTTTGGGAACCTGCACCATAATCCGATCCCACTGGCGGGTAACGGCAGCGTCTTCATCCACTTTCTTGAGCACATTGCGGATATTGGACTCGAGCATCTTGGTAAAACGCATTCTTACCGGTTTGCTCTTCATCATGATTTCTGGATACAGCTTTACGATAAACTTCATGGGGATCCCGAGGAAAAAAATTTCAAACAGCAATCGTGGGATTATAACAAAGACCCGCTAACTGGCACAGAGATTTGCCACTCCAAAGCCGAGTCCAGCTTACAGAAGCATAAAAAAAGCAGCCGTTTTCAGGCTGCTTTTTCTATACCAAAGTCATTAAAGATTGGGATCGACTTCAATCTCGTCAGACTCTTTGGGCTTGCCCTGCTCGATAGCGATCTCCACCCTGCGGTTACGGGCGCGATTCTCAGGCGAATTATTGGGCACCAGAGGCTCAGTCGAGGCCATGCCTACCACTTTCATTCTGCTGGCATCGAAACCGGGCACTTTAATCAATTCATGCGCCACGGCCACCGCTCGCTGGCTGGACAGGTCCCAATTGGAGCTGTAAAGCTCATTACTTATCGTCATATCATCGGTATGACCGGAGACTGTAATGATCCCGGGCACATCCTTGAGTAGCTCGCCCACCGCCTGCACTACCGGTTTGAATCTGGGCTGCAGGAAACCCGAACCTGAGGCAAAGGCGCCCTTCTCCCGAATACGGATGATAATCTGCTGTCCCAGAGACTCGATTTCAATAGCGCCGTCCACTATCTCTTTATTGAGCGCCTCGGCCATCTTCTTGACCTGCTCGTTAATCTGCTCCTGAGCCGCTTGCTGCGCCTGGGTCTTCTGATCCTCGGCCTGCTCCTGCGCCGTAGCTGAAGCCTCGCCGCCCCGTTGTTCGCCCCTTTGCTGCTGCACGCCGCCGGCGCTATCGTCATCCCCTTCCTGATACTCAAGGATCTGCTGGGTCATCTCATTGGTTTGCTGGTTGATGATCTCAATCGGAGTGGGGTCCGGGCGTCCGGGACGAAACTCCAGTGCAATCACAGAGGTACCTTTGGGAATATCTTTCACTTCGACCTTGTTCTGCACCCCGAAGGCGTATTTCATCGAGCCGGCTATCTGTTTGAACTTCATTACGTCCATTTCAGAAAAAGCCAGCAGCAACACGAAGAAACACATCAACAATGACATCAGATCGGCAAAAGTCGCCAACCACAGTGGTGCGCCGGGTGGCGGACAATCACACTTTGGCTTTTTGGCCATAGTGCTACTCCCCGTCCGTTGTATCTATCTTACGCTGCTTCTCAGACAGGTAATTCTTGAGGAAGCCCTCAATCACTCTAGGATTCTGACCATCCTGAATCGCCAGTACCGCGTCCATTATCAGGTTGCGGTTGAGCATCTCTTCATTCATCCGCAGCGCCAACTTATCAGCAATAGGGATCGCCACCATGTTAGCGAGTATCGCCCCATACAAGGTGGTCAACAAGGCCACCGCCATCGCCGGACCGATAGACTTGGGGTCATCCATGTTGGACAGCATGGCCACCAAACCTATCAGGGTACCTATCATCCCCATGGCCGGCGCCACATCACCAAAAGCCCGGAAAATACTGATCCCCGCCTTATGGCGCTCTTCGGTCAGTTGAATATCTTTCTCCAGCGCCTCACGCACCACATCGCCATCGTGACCGTCCACCAGCATGTCGACCGCTTTTTGCATAAAACTATTGGAAATTTGCGCCTCTTCAAGCGCCAGAAAGCCCCCCTTCCGGGCGGCATCAGCCATGGTGACCGACTGCTCAATCAACTCTTCGGGCTTGTCCAATTTGAACATGAACGCCTTGACAGCAATCTTAACCGCACCCAAAAACTGTTTGAGGTTGAACTTCATCATCACCACAAACAATGAGCCCACGAACACAATAAGTACTGATGGCACGTCAATAAAAATAGCAATGCCGCCACTACTGACCATTGCCATGATAATAAAAGCAAACGCTCCTATCAGTCCTATAAGGGTTGCTAAATCCACAGTGGCTCCTCACCTCTCAAGCAGACCCGACACAGTGTGGCCGGGATCTCTACTCCATACAAGCCGATCCGTCCCAAAGGGTGATATAGGATCTTGGCTATTCGCAGGAGATGAATATGATTATTTTCAACAGTTTCTATTTTGAGTTATCGGACAGGGCTTAGGCAAGTTTAGGAAGATTTTAATTTTTCCCCAAAAAAAGCAGCAACAAAGCGTGCTATTGAGCAAATAACGGGCGCTTCAATTTGACCCTCATCGCGCCCTGATATACCTTGTGTCACGCTGAGTACAATGCCAAGACACCTGCTGCCAAGCGCCTCTTTTTTGAACTCCCGCACCATGAAAATCAGGTCGCAGGAAAGGACCGGCAATCAAGGTGCACCAAGGAAACCAATGTGGCTAAAAAACCCGAAAATCTGAGTTTTGAAGAATCACTCAACGAGCTGGAACGCATAGTTGCCGAGCTGGAACGCGGTGAAGTGTCGCTGGACGATGCACTCAAACAGTTCGAACGCGGTATAGGCCTGGTGCGCAGCAGCCAGGCTAAACTCGAACAAGCGCAACAAAAAGTTGCCATTCTATTGGCCCAAGATCCGCAGGCGCCATTAAGTCCATTTGATGTTGAGGGTGAGTAAGTGTTAACCCAAGCTATCTCTCACTACCAACAAAGAGTCAACCAACATATCAATGCCGTTTTGGATGCCTTGGATGATACAGACACCAGGCTCAAGGCAGCTATGCGTCATGGAGCCCTGCTGGGCGGTAAACGTATTCGACCGTTTTTGGTCTACTCCGTAGGTGAAATGCTCGGTGTTCCGCTGAAACGTCTCGACAACTGCGCCGCGGCAATTGAGTGTATCCATGCTTACTCGCTGATCCATGACGATCTGCCAGCCATGGATGACGATGCCCTGCGCCGTGGTCAACCGACTGTACATATCGCCTTTGACGAGGCCACCGCCATTTTGGCCGGTGATGCCTTGCAAACCTTGGCCTTTGAGCTTATCAGCAACGACATTGAAGGTCTCAGTGACCGCCAACACTTGCGCTTGGTACAAGCGCTGGCCAAGGCCTCCGGCTACCAAGGAATGTGCGGTGGTCAGGCGCAAGATCTCAATGCCACAGACAAAGAGATCTCGCTTGAGCAGCTCACCGCCCTGCACAGATTAAAGACGGGAGCCCTGATCCGCTGCGCCGTCGAGTTTGCGGTCATTGCCGCCGATATCGATGATAATGAAAGGTTGGCACTGCTGGAATATGCCGATGCCATAGGTCTGGCATTCCAAGTACAGGATGACATTCTCGATATCATAGGCAGCACGGAAGAGCTGGGTAAGCCCCAGGGGTCGGATCTCGATGCCAATAAGAGTACTTACCCACGATTATTAGGGCTCGATGGCGCTAAGGCCACAGCCCAAAAACTGCTGGAAGATGCACTATCAGCGCTGGCCAAATTGCCATACAATAGCCAGTTAATTGCCGAATTCGCCCGCTATATCGTTGAGCGAAGAGTATAAAAAGAGACAAAGTATCTCGTTATGAGTCTGGATATCACTCAATTTCCTGTGCTGGCACAGGCCAATACCCCGGAAGAGTTGCGTCAACTTCCACAGAGTCTGCTTCCTCAGTTGGCCGACGAACTCAGGGCGTTTTTATTAAAATCTGTGGGCATGTCTAGCGGTCACTTTGCATCCGGCTTAGGCACGGTCGAACTGACCGTGGCGCTACATTATGTCTATAACACCCCGTTTGACCGCCTGGTCTGGGATGTGGGTCATCAAGCCTACCCGCATAAGATCCTAACCGGTCGTCGCGAACGCATGCCTTCCATCCGCCAAAAAGGCGGCCTGCATCCCTTTCCCTGGCGGGAAGAGAGTGAATACGACACCTTCAGTGTCGGCCACTCCGGCACCTCGATTTCCGCCGCACTGGCTATGGCGGTCGCCGCCGATAAAGAACAAGCCGGCCGTAAAGTGGTGGCCGTGATAGGCGATGGCGCCATGACGGGCGGCATGGTGTTTGAAGCCATGAACCACGCCGGCGATCTGCACAAAGACATGCTGATGGTGCTCAACGACAACGAGATGTCCATCTCGGAAAACGTCGGCGCCCTCAACAACCACCTGGCACAACTGATGTCCGGCCGCTTCTACACCACGATACGTGAAGGCGGCAAGAAGGTACTCAAGGGCATGCCCGTCATCAAAGAGATGGCGCGCCGCACCGAGGAACACCTTAAAGGCATGGTGGTGCCGGGAACCCTGTTTGAAGAGCTGGGATTCAACTACATAGGCCCTATCGATGGCCATGATGTGGATGCTCTGGTGGAAACCCTGCGTAACATGCGCAGCCTTAAGGGGCCACAAGTGCTGCATATCATGACCAAGAAAGGCAAAGGTTATGAGCCAGCGGAGAAAGATCCCATCGGCTGGCATGCGGTGCCCAAGTTTGACCCTTCGCAGTTTTGCAAACCGGCCACCAAGCCGGGGAAACCCAGTTTTTCCCAAGTGTTTGGCAAATGGCTGTGCGACATCGCCGCCAAGGATGACAAGGTACTGGGGATCACCCCGGCCATGCGCGAAGGCTCTGGCATGGTGGAGTTCTCCCAAAGATTCCCCGAACAATACTTCGATGCCGCCATTGCCGAGCAACATGCAGTCACCTTAGGCGCTGGCTTTGCCTGTGAAGGCTATAAGCCGGTCGTGGCCATTTACTCCACCTTCCTGCAGCGCGGCTATGATCAGTTGATCCACGATGTGGCATTGCAGCGCCTGCCGGTGCTGTTTGCCATTGACCGCGGCGGCATTGTGGGCGCCGATGGCCCTACCCATCAGGGCGCCTTCGATCTCAGCTACCTGCGCTGCGTACCCAACATGGTGATAATGGCGCCATCCGATGAAAACGAGTGTCGGCAGATGCTTTACACCGGCTACTGCTACGATAAGGGCCCAAGCGCAGTGCGCTACCCTCGCGGCAGTGCGACCGGCGCCGAGCAGGTTGAAGAGATGACGGCGATGGCGATAGGTAAAGGCCTTGTCAGACGTCAAGGCAAACAGATAGCCATTCTCAACTTCGGTACTACCCTGGCTGCCAGCCTGGAAGCCGCCGAAAGCCTGGATGCCACAGTTGCCGATATGCGCTTTGTTAAACCCTTGGATGAAGATTTGATCAAGGAACTGGCCGCCAATCATGACTTGCTGGTAACAGTGGAAGAAAACGCCATCATGGGCGGGGCGGGCAGTGGCGTGCTCGAGTATCTGGCCAGCCAGGGGATCTGCAAGCCTGTGCTGCAAATTGGTCTTCCGGATGAATTTATCAAACACGGCTCACCGGAAGAGATACTGACTGAGCTCAAGCTGGATGCCAGTGGTATTCTCGAGCAGATCCAAAACCGTCTCGCATAGGGTAAGCATCCGCTATCATTAAAAAAACCGCCTCAGGGCGGTTTTTTTGCTTCTCCGACCACAGGAAAGCCAGCTAGAGTTAAACTGAAGTAGCCGAGCTGTGTCTGCAAAATGATACCTTGGCATTCTCTTATGATTCTGGACTTTAGCAAAGGAGGCGCCGTGCCGGAAAGTAGGGCTTTGGTGTTGGGGGGCGGTGGTGCCAGGGCGGCCTATCAGGTGGGAGTGCTCAAGGCATTGGTGCAGTTTTATCCCCGCAATCACGCCATTCCATTCAAGATTGTTTGCGGCACTTCGGCCGGAGCCATCAATGGCACCGCCATCGCTACCCACGCCTCCTGCTTTCACCTGGGACTAAGAAAACTGGAATGGATCTGGCGTAATATCCACACAGAGCGAGTCTACCGCGCCTCCAATACCGGCGTGCTGGCACACCTGGCCAAGATGGCCCTTCGTGGCATGCAGGGAGATCTGGTCAATACCGACGCCGGCAGTTTGCTGGATAATGAACCCTTGCGGCAACTGCTCAATGAGCTGATTAACTTCGAGCGAATCGATCGCAACATCCGCGGTGGCTCCCTGATGGCACTGAGCATTGACACCTCCTGCTACAACAGCTCCCGCTCCGTGACCTTCTTCCAGGCGAATAAGGAACTTGAGAACTGGCAAAGAGCCAGACGCAGTGGCGAGCGCACCCGGCTACACACAGAGCACCTGATGGCCAGCTCCGCCATTCCTTTGGTGTTCCCATCAATTAAGCTATCTCAGTCCTACTATGGCGATGGTTCAGTGCATCAACTGGCGCCGCTGTCCAGCCCGATACATCTGGGCGCCAAGCGGATCATGGTGATCAACTTAGACAGCCCGCATAAGAACACCCCCGTTGAGTTGGATTATCATCCCAAGACGGCCACCATTGCCGGTCATCTGCTGGATACCATCTTTTCCGATACCCTGAACTCAGATCTGGAACGACTCAGACGCATCAATAGCACTCTGGCGCTGGTGCCGGAACCGAGCCGCCAACAGTTGGATCTACGGCCGATTGATACCTTGGTGATTAAACCCAGTGAAGATCTCAGCGAGCTGGCCAAGCGTTACTATCAGGAGATGCCCTTCGCCATTCGCCGGCTGCTGGCCTTGATCGGTATAGACAGCCAGTCGGACACCAGTATTGTGTCCTATCTGCTGTTTGAGAACGCCTACACAGGCGCCCTGATAGATTTGGGTTATCAGGACGCCATGTGCCAGATTGATGAATTGAAAGACTTTTTCGATATCAGTTGAGCATGAGTCAGGCGAAAAAGATAAGTAGGGCCAGCACCAGCAACACTGAGACCAGAGTCACGGCAAAGGTTGGTGTGGAGCCTTGCTCCCGCTCATTGGCGGTAACGGCTATGTTCTCAGCCCCCTGCTGTAAACCATAGGAATCGCTCTCAGAGCTGTCGACTGTGGTTTGCACTATGTGGTGGCGCTGAAACGGAATAAAGGGCTGGTTTGGGTCACCGACATAAAGACGCACTTCCCCCGTTTCACTTCGGCTCACCAGCGGCGGCAGTATGGTCAGCGCATCCAACTGATAATCCAGGGTCAAATCTTTCAGTTGGACAAGCGTGTAGCCCAGCGCCTTGGCTTGTTCCTGCAAGGCGGCCGACATCTCGTAGCTGGCCAGCTCGGCGTCGAGAACTACCAGCTTACCGGGTTTGCCATCGGGCTGTTGCCACAGACAGTCGGCCAGCCAGATCCCCTTGAGTGAGGCGTAACGGGCAAACAGTGCTTCCACCAGCTCCCAGGCATCGGCCTCTCCGGTGAGCCAAGGACTGATCTCCACATTGTTGACCCGCAGCACGCAGTCTTCACCATTGAAGCGCGCCGCCATATAGCTCAGGTAGGCTTGCTGATCTTCCACCGGCAGCACGAGTTTGCCCGCCAGCTCCAGCAACAGCACCTCATTGACATGAGCGGTCAGAATAAGCCGTTGCCAATGCATGGGTTTGAAATAGTAATCCGCCGGTTGTTTAAGATTCTCTGCAAGCACCCGGCTCGCCTCCGGCTCATCCATCATGGGAAGGTAGGCATAACAATGACTGGCCTGTTCATTGCCATCGATATTCACCGGCAGGATCAGCGGCACATCGCCATCACGGCAAAACAGCAGCTGCTGGGTAGAAGTCAAAATCTCAAACAGTTCCTCGAACGAGATATCGAGGCCATCATTACTGTCATGGGTCACGGTTGCCAACTCCTTGTAGGTCACTCGGGTTTGCGCTTATTCAGGAAAAGTCGCTGCAACATGCAGCCAAGCAGTCCTTCCCGGCATTCAACTCCACAAAGGTCGCAGAGTACCCCATTTAACGTGCAAATAAAACCAACGCCAGCGGCCGGGCAATCAGCCTTGAAGCAAAATAACTTCGGCTTTCTCCACCCTTCTGGGCTTGCCGCGAATAAGCAAGGTATCACCGGCGCGGAACTGCCAATCTTCATCCGGCGGCTCGTACTCCCTGCCGCCGCGGCGCACTGCTCTCAGTTCCACCCTGAGCTGTTGCCAGGGGATCTCGGCACTGAATTTTCCCACGGCACTGGCGCCTCTTGGCAAAGCCACCGCATGCAGTAATTCGAGAGAGAAGTCGGCTTCCTCACCGGAAAAGAAACCGTGCAGATACTGATAATGATTGCGCCGCTCCGACTCCAGCCGTTTGAGGATCCGCGACAAAGGGACCCCTGACTGATACAACACCTGAGATACCAGCATCAAGCTGCCTTCCAGAGTTTCCGGAATGACCTGACTGGCACCGGCCTGCTCCAATTGTTCAAGCTCGCTGTCATCCCGGGTGCGCACCATGATCCGCGCCTCGGGTGCCAGTTGCCTACACAGCACCAAGGCCTCTTCCAACTGCGGCTGCTCGCAAAAGGTCAGCACTATACTCTTGGCGTGGCGCACATTGGCTTGTTTGAGCAAACTGCGTTTACAAGCATCGCCGAAATACACAGGCTCTCCGGCCCGGCGCGCCTCGGCAACCCGGGAGGGATCCCGATCGAGGGCAATAAAAGGAATAGCTTCGGCCTTGAGAAACCGCCCTATGGTCTGCCCAACCCGGCCATAACCCAGCAGCAGAACCAGATCTTGCTGGGGATCCAAAGGCGGCAGGTTTTCCGCCGGTTCCGGCCTGGGTTTAAGGCCCTGCAGCAGCCTGGCTATGTCTATGCTATGACGCACCAATGCCGGCGCCAGTGCCATGGACAGTACGGCAACCATCACCAAAGTGTTACTGACACTGGGGGCCAACAATTGATAACTCACCGCCAGGGCCAGCACCACAAATGAAAACTCCCCCACCTGTGCCAAACTGAGGCCGGTGGACATGGCCACCCGAAACGGCTCTTTAACCAGCCTCAGCAAAGCAAAGACAATAGCCGTCTTACCGACTATCACCGCCAGCAGCAACAGCAAAATTTGCCACCAATAGGCCAGCACCAGACTGAAGTCGAGCAACATACCTATGGAGATAAAAAACAGTCCCATCAAGAGATCCCGAAACGGGCGAATATCCGCCTCCAACTGGCGCCGGTACTGGCTCTCCCCCAGAAGCATCCCTGCCATAAAGGCCCCCAATGCCATGGACAATCCCAGCCACTGAGTAAAGGCGCCGGTCAAGAGCGCTACCACTAGAGTCGACAACACAAACAGCTCGTTGGAGCGGGAGCGGGCGACTTCATCAAACAGTTTGGGCAGAGCCCACTTACCAAAAGCCATCAGCACAATAAAGGCCAGGATCCCCTTTCCCAGAGCGGTCCCAAGCTGCAGGACAGTCAAAGGCTCGCTGCCATCGGCAAGTAAAGGCAGCAGAATAAGCAAGGGCACCACCGCCAGGTCCTGAAACAGCAACACACTGACCGACAGTTCGCCATGGCGGCGCTTGAGCCAGCCCTTGTCGTTGAGCAGTTTCAGCACTATGGCGGTGGAAGATAAAGCCGTCACTGAACCTATCACCAGCGCCTGAGTCACGTCGCTGATAAAGAGTAATCCGCCCCCCATGGCCAGCAAGGTGGTCAATACCACCTGAGCACTGCCGAGGCCAAATACAGTGCGGCGCATGGCCCAGAGCCTGGGTACAGAAAACTCCAGTCCCAGGGTAAACATGAGTAGCACCACCCCAAGTTCGGCCACCGACTGCATCTGGTGCTGAGAAAACCAATTGAATCCGGAAGGACCGCTGATAACCCCCGTCAGCAGGTAGGCCAGAATAGCGGGTAAGCCTATACGCCTGAGCAAGGCTATCGCTACTATGGCAATAACCAGCATCAAAAGGATCTGGATAAAGAATCCATGTTCCATGCGCACTCTCCCCGTTGGCAAATGGTTCAATTGATAATTTTGTCGGCGTCAAATACTTGTCACCCCAATATGCAAGTTGACATCAGCAAGCTTAACTCAATGAGATCTATATACAAATCAGACAAAAGCCTATCAGGCACGCATTTTGCATTGTAACGCTCGTAAAAGGTTTTACCTTATTGGAGTATTTATGATGGACTTCGGTCTGGCAACAGAGTTTTACCCTGAAGACTATCGGTATCTGTCTGATCAACCTCGGACTATCCGCCCAAAAACGGATCTACTGCAGGCGATCCAACGATTACATGCCAGTCTCAACCCACGGACAGTGTTTGCCTGCTATGGCAAACTGCTGCAACAATATTTGCCGGTGTTGGGAGTGCAGTTGCGCCTGAAAGGGCATCTGTTTTATTGGGGACGTACCTCTCAAAGCATGATCAGCCGAGAGTTCTCCAGTAAGTTGGGAACAGCCAAGTTATGTTATCGTCTGCAAAGGCCTCTAACGCCATTCGAGCAGACTGAGCTTGCACAAATTGAGGCTCTCTTGTCGCAACCTCTGCTTAACGCCATCGCTTATTCAGAGATGTCGGAACAGGCGATGTATGATTCCCTGACAGAGCTTGGCAACCGCCACTATTTTGGTCAGTGTATCCGCACTTCGCTCGCCAGAGCAGGACGAGCTCACAGCCCAATATCTTTGGTAGTGCTTGATCTGGATAATTTCAAGCAGCTCAACGACACCCTTGGCCATAAATTCGGTGACAGAGTACTCAGCAAATTTGGCAAACTACTTAAGAGTGGCATACGTAATGCCGATCAGGCCTTTCGCATCGGTGGCGACGAGTTTGTAGTTTTAGTGGAAGGTAATCTTGAGTCGGCAGTACGTATGAGCGAACGCTTACTCGAGATGCTCGCCAAAGAGTCTTTGTTTATCCGTCACAGTGTCGCTTGCAGCATAGGCATAGCCGTCTGGAGTGCCGGCATGAATCAGGATCAACTGTTCGAACAGGCAGACCGTGCTCTATATCGCGCCAAAGCCGCCGGTCGTAACAGATATTGTATCGCCACACGCGACTGAGAACATCAATAATCAAAAGTCCGGGGCTCTCACTGAGTCAGTGAGATCGCGGCAATAAACTACGACACAGAACTCCAGAGAGCTATTGGTTCTCTGGCAATGGCGACCGCCCCTAACGGGCAGTTCCAAGTTAAAACGCGAGTCCACTTCCAGTATTCCGACCATCAAAGCGACTCTTGTGATAGCGGCAGCTCGACATGACCCAGCCATAAAATAGCAACCAACAATTCCCGATAAGGCCTGTCTACTCTTCCAAGCACTCTAGAGACTCTTACCTATGATTATGTATAGACAAAGATGTTCGCCTGACGCTAGGTTCAACAGAGGGAAAAGACAGATAGCAAAACGACCTGCGATTGCAGGGCGTCTTACTTCTTTGCTATTTGGTGCGCATGGAAGGAGTCGAACCTCCGACCGCCTGGTTCGTAGCCAGGTACTCTATCCAGCTGAGCTACATGCGCTTAATCCGGAACTCAGAAAGCTTGGCTTTCAAAGTATAGTAAAGAATGGCGGAGAAGGAGGGATTCGAACCCTCGATGGGAGATAAAGCCCATACTCCCTTAGCAGGGGAGCGCCTTCGGCCACTCGGCCACCTCTCCGCGTAAATTGGTGCGCATGGAAGGAGTCGAACCTCCGACCGCCTGGTTCGTAGCCAGGTACTCTATCCAGCTGAGCTACATGCGCTTAAATTCATTGCGTATTTTAATTGATATCTGGTGCGCATGGAAGGAGTCGAACCTCCGACCGCCTGGTTCGTAGCCAGGTACTCTATCCAGCTGAGCTACATGCGCTTTCAGATAATCAATTTTCTTAGCAGACTCTAGGGTTTCAGATGGTGCGCATGGAAGGAGTCGAACCTCCGACCGCCTGGTTCGTAGCCAGGTACTCTATCCAGCTGAGCTACATGCGCTTGATCATCTTGAAAAACTAAAGCAGGAATGGTGCGCATGGAAGGAGTCGAACCTCCGACCGCCTGGTTCGTAGCCAGGTACTCTATCCAGCTGAGCTACATGCGCAAATGACATTCTTTACTGCTAAAACGGAAAATGGTGCGCATGGAAGGAGTCGAACCTCCGACCGCCTGGTTCGTAGCCAGGTACTCTATCCAGCTGAGCTACATGCGCATATTTTACGTTAAGAAATGGCGGAGAAGGAGGGATTCGAACCCTCGATGGGAGATAAAGCCCATACTCCCTTAGCAGGGGAGCGCCTTCGGCCACTCGGCCACCTCTCCGTTTTCTTGGCGCACATATTACTGTTTGAAGAAAATAAGTCAAACCCTTTTTCCGAAACCTTTTCCGTTTGTCCTGTTTTTAATCACATCACCTAAATAACGCGCAAATCCTGTGCTATCAAGGGTTTTCAGGCGCCAGAAAATAAAAAAGCCAGTTTAAAAACTGACTCTTCTATTCCTGACGGAGGTTCACTTTGTGTCGCCTCAGAAGTTACCACCTTCAGAAGGGGTTCCGGTTTTCTCAGACTGAATACGCTGATAAATCTCTTCACGGTGCACAGAAACTTCTTTGGGTGCATTCACACCTATACGTACCTGATTCCCCTTCACACCCAGCACTGTCACTGTGACCTCGTCACCAATCATCAGTGTTTCGCCAACACGACGAGTCAAAATCAGCATTCGATTGCTCCTCTAGTTTCCATATCTTCTACACACGGCGCTCATCCGTCGTAACCATTATTATAAGGTGAGCTTAGTACAAATTAATAGTATTCAATACTAAATCCGTTGTTTAATTACACCTTATTTAGTTCAAAAGCGTGATGTAGAACCCGAACTGCCCTGTGTAAATCCGATTCATCTATTACCAAAGACAGCTTTATCTCTGATGTTGCCATCAACTTAACATGAATTCCTTCATTCCCCAAGATATCAAACACCTTGGCGGTTGCCTCTGCTCTTCGATGCACGCCTGCACCTATCACAGAGACCTTTGCCAGGGCTTTTTCAAACACCAATGGCCCGAGCAATGTTCCAAGTTCAGGTGCATCGAGCGCCTTTAACGCCCACGGGAGCCTACTGGAATCCAAAGTAAAGCTGACACTATTTTCGGTACCGGCTTTGGTTACCAGATCCACTTCAATGCCGTTTTCGGCCAACAGTGAAAATACTGCCGCAAAGGGATCAGATGAGTCATCGGTGCGGCTCAAACTCAGCATCGCCTGCCCTTTACTGCAAGCAATACCCGCTACTTGATTACGCTTGTCTTCACAGGCATCGAAACGGATCAGTGTGCCACTACCGGGCTCAAAGCTGGAAAGTACCCGTAATGGAACCCGAAAGCGCTCGGCATAAGACACGGAATCCGGATGTAACACCTTGGCGCCCAACCGAGCCATCTCCAGCATCTCTTCGAAGCTGATGGCATCGAGCTTCTGGGCGCTCGGCTCGATATTGGGATCTGTGGTATAGACACCGGCCACATCGGTAAAAATTTGACATTCCTGCGCCTTAAGCGCCGCAGCCAAAGCCACCGCCGTGGTATCCGAGCCACCACGACCAAGAGTGGTCACTTCCCCGAATTGATCCCGCCCCTGGAAGCCGGCCACTATCGGGATAATTCCCTGCGCCAGCAACTCCTGCAGGTACTGAACATCCACTCGTTCGATACTGGCACGGCCAAACTGACTATTGGTATGGATTTGCACCTGAGCTGCATTGAGCGACTTGGCCTTGACACCACGTTTTGTCAAGGCCATCGCCATCAGCGCAATACTCACCTGTTCGCCAGTGGAGACCAGCATATCCATTTCCCGCGCCGAGGCTTCAGGGTCAATCTGCCCCGCCAGCGCGAACAGGCGGTTGGTTTCACCGGCCATGGCGGAGAGCACCAACACCTGATGCTCGCCGCTCAGTTGCGCCTTGGCAACCTGCTCGGCAATCACCTCGATGCGCTCAATGGAGCCTACCGAGGTGCCGCCGAACTTCTTGACATACAGTCGCTCGTTACTGCCTGAACGTACTTCTTGTGTCACATAGACCTCGTTGGTGGCGAAATTATGCCAGACGTTCAGTCAGCCAGGGCGTTACCGATGCCAATGCCTGAGGCAAGTTGGCAACTTCACTACCACCGGCTTGGGCCATATCGGGACGGCCACCGCCCTTGCCACCAACCTGCGCAGCCACCATGGCCACCAATTCACCGGCCTTCACCTTAGCGGTCAGGTCTTTAGTCACCCCGGCGATAAGGTTTACTTTGTCGCCATGGGCCAGCCCCAGCACCACTACACCAGACTGCAGCTTCTGCTTGAGCTCATCTTGCAGACCACGTAGAGAGCCTGGGTCAATGCCTTCGACCTGTTTCACCAAAACCTTAACTCCGGCAATCTCTTGCGCATCGGCAACCATATCGGCGCTGGCAGCGGCAGCCAGTTTATCTTTAAGCTGAGCAACCTCTTTTTCCAGTTGACGACTACGCTCCAACTGCGCCTTGAGCTTGGCGACCACTGAGTGACTGTCAGCCTTCAATAAGTTAGCGGCATCACTCAACTCTTGCTGTTGCTCGGCCACGAAGGCCATGGCGGCAGCACCGGTTACCGCTTCAATACGGCGAATACCGGCGGCAATACCGCCTTCTGATGTGATCTTGAACAGACCTATGTCACCGGTGCGCCCCACATGGGTACCACCACAAAGCTCAATCGAGAAGTCACCCATGGTCACAACCCGAACCTGAGCATCGTATTTCTCACCAAACAGGGCCATGGCGCCCTTGGCTTTGGCCTGCTCTATGTCCATCTCAGCCGTTTTCAGTTCGTGGTTACGACGGATCTGGGTATTGACCATCTCCTCAACCGCCTTGAGCTCTTCAGGCTTAACCGCTTCAAAGTGAGAAAAGTCGAAACGCAAACGATCAGGCTCCACCAAAGAACCTTTCTGGGTTACATGCTCACCCAATACTTGACGCAGTGCGGCGTGCAGCAGATGAGTCACAGAATGGTTCAGCTGGGTGCGATGGCGTAGTTTCTTATCGACTTGCGCAAGTAACTCCTGACCCAGCGTCAGTTTGCCTTGGCTCAGTTGGCCGATATGACCTGTGGCCTGAGCATACTTTTGGGTGTCACTCACCTCAAACAACAGACCTTCGGCTGTCAATTGGCCCTTATCACCAACCTGACCACCCGATTCGCCATAGAATGGGGTTTTGTCCAGGACGATAACCGCTTGCTGACCGACTTGCAGAGTGTCGACCGCCTGACCATCGACATAGATGCCGATAACCTTGCCGTTGCCGCTGAGTTCACTGTAACCGCAGAACTCACTGTCGGCATCAATCTTCAGCCCGGCGTTGTAATCGGCACCAAATTGACCGGCGGCCTGAGCCCGACTACGCTGCTCGGCCATCGCCGCATCAAAACCATCTTCATCGACCTTGATATTACGCTCGCGACAAACATCGGCGGTCAGATCCATAGGGAAACCATAGGTGTCGTAGAGCTTGAATACGGTTTCACCATCCAGGGTGTCGCCCTTGAGCTCAGACAGAGCCGCATCCAAAATACCCAGACCACGCTCAAGTGTACGGGCAAACTGTTCTTCTTCGGCTTTCAGCGCCTTTTCTACTATGTTTTGGGTCGCCTTCAGGCCTTTGGCAGCATCACCCATCACATCAATTAAGGCAGGCACCAACTTATAGAAGAAGGTGTCGGTAGCGCCCAACTTGTTACCATGTCGCACGGCGCGGCGAATGATACGCCGTAGCACATAACCCCGGCCTTCATTAGATGGCATCACACCATCGGCAACCAAAAAGGCACAAGAACGTATGTGGTCGGCAATAACCCGCAGGGATTTATTTTCCAAATCAGTCACGCCGATGATCTCGGCCGTCTTGGCAATCAGAGTGCGGAATACGTCAATTTCATAGTTGGAATGCACACCTTGCAAAATGGCGGCAATACGTTCGATACCCATCCCCGTATCGACTGATGGCTTGGGCAGAGGCTCCATTACACCATCGGCCTGACGGTTGTACTGCATGAAGACTATGTTCCAGATCTCAATAAATCTGTCACCATCCTCTTCCGGTGTACCTGGGCGGCCGCCAGGGATATGGTCACCGTGATCATAGAAAATTTCAGTACAAGGACCACAAGGGCCTGTATCACCCATCTGCCAGAAGTTGTCTGAAGCATAAGGTGCGCCCTTGTTGTCGCCGATACGGATAATGTCCTCGGCAGGAACCCCTATCTGCTTGTTCCAGATGTCAAAGGCTTCATCGTCAGATTGATAAACGGTAACGCACAGACGTTCCTTGGGCAGCTTGAGCTCTTCAGTCAAGAAGGTCCAGGCGAAGCGAATGGCATCTTCTTTGAAGTAATCACCGAAGCTAAAGTTACCCAGCATCTCAAAGAAGGTGTGATGACGGGCCGTATAACCCACGTTATCCAGGTCGTTATGTTTACCACCGGCGCGAACACAACGCTGCGAGGTAGTGGCGCGGCTGTAACTGCGCTTATCCATTCCGAGGAACACATCTTTAAACTGGTTCATCCCGGCGTTGGTAAATAGCAGAGTGGGGTCATTGCCTGGCACCAGTGAACTACTGTCGACTACCTGATGGCCATTCTTGCGGAAAAACTCCAGGAAAGCACTTCTGAGTGCTGCTGTGGTTTGATACATATATCGTCCTGAGTTGCTTAAGCCTGAATAATGTAGAAAAAGTGGTCTAAAGGCGTAAATCGCCCGGCCACTCAAGCGTTCTTTTGCCAAGCATTATAAGCATGCAGCGCCAGAATACCAATTAGATTGCGCAGGGTATGACGCCTGATACAGCCGGGATACAGAGAGTATTCTCGACATTAACAGAAACTAGATTGCCGGAGCCTACAAATACGTTTTCCATAGGCATTGGATAGCGCTGCGAGAACAAAAATGTAAAGTAACAAGGAGGATATGAAGCGGGTTAACAGAACCTGTCAATATCTGTGACAAACACTACAACAAGTATTTGAGTTGTGCGCCACTATCGAGTGTAAACACCGGCTTTAAACATAAGAGGAGTGAAGATAGTCTTTAAAACGCCGTCAATTCGGATATTTTATTTACAGACATATAGTTGTGGAAGAGACTGTTGCAGGAGGGGCTAAGTCAGTCGTAAGGGTCATATTCAAGGGCGTATGCCACTTGATCATAACTAAAGCCCTGCCCCATCAAGTGACGAATTCGACGAGCCTTTTCTTTCATATCATCAGCGGGACTATCGCCGAATTTCTTCAGCGCGCGGCTGCGCGCCAAGGCAAACCAGTCACAATCACAGGCATCCAAGACCTGTTCGATACATTGCTTATTCAAGCCCTTTTGCATCAGTGCCTGACGCACTTTCCCCGGGCCATGGGCCTTGGCAATATGGCTGCGCAACAAGGCTGCAGCGAAACGCTGATCATCGATAAAACCTTTGGCTTCCAGACCATCCAAAGTCTGTTCCACCTCCGGCGACTCAAAGCCCTTGTCCAGCAAGCGGCTCTTGAGTTGCTCGCGGCCATAGTCGCGGCGCGCCAATAGCGCGACCGCAACATCCATTACCGACTGGCTCAGAAGACTTCTCCGGTTTCCAGATCGACATTGCCTTCACCTGTCTCGGCGCTGGCAGGGGCTGCTTCTGCTTTGCTAAGCAGTTTGGCGCGCAGTGCCGCTTCGATTTCGGCTGCCACTTCAGGATTTTCCTTAAGGAACTTACCGGCATTGGCGCGGCCTTGACCTATCTTGTCACCTTTGTAGCTATACCAGGCGCCGGATTTTTCCACCAGCTTGTGGGCTACACCCAGGTCAACCAACTCACCAGTACGGTTGATCCCCTGACCATAGAGAATTTGGAAGTCGGCTTGTTTGAAGGGGGCGGCAATCTTGTTCTTAACCACTTTAACCCGAGTTTCGTTACCAACAACCTCGTCGCCCTCTTTGATAGCGCCAGTACGGCGGATATCGAGACGAACGGAGGCGTAGAACTTAAGGGCGTTACCACCTGTGGTGGTTTCAGGGTTACCAAACATGACCCCTATCTTCATCCGGATCTGGTTGATGAAGATAAGCAGAGTATTGGACTGCTTGAGGTTACCGGCCAGCTTACGCATTGCCTGACTCATCATTCGGGCCGCCAGACCCATGTGAGAATCACCGATTTCACCTTCGATTTCAGCCTTGGGAGTCAGAGCCGCCACTGAGTCAACAATGATGACATCAACGGCGCCACTGCGAGTCAGCGCATCACAGATCTCCAGCGCCTGTTCACCAGTATCAGGTTGAGAACACAGGAGGTTATCGATATCCACGCCCAGCTTCTTGGCGTAGATAGGATCCAGTGCGTGTTCGGCATCGATAAAGGCACACACTTTGCCTTCACGCTGCGCCG
Source organism: Shewanella carassii (assembly GCF_019670705.1). Lineage (NCBI taxonomy): Bacteria > Pseudomonadati > Pseudomonadota > Gammaproteobacteria > Alteromonadales > Shewanellaceae > Shewanella > Shewanella carassii. Next base: position 1,392,136 of record NZ_AP024618.1, on the reverse strand, counting down.
CGGCAATCACTTCCAGTGTCAGGGTTGTTTTACCAGAAGATTCAGGACCATAGATCTCAACAATACGGCCCATTGGCAGACCGCCGGCCCCCAGGGCCACGTCCAGAGAAAGTGAACCGGTAGAGATGGTTTCGACATCCATGGTTCTGTCTTCACCCAGCTTCATGATAGAACCTTTACCGAACTGCTTCTCTATCTGTCCCAGAACTGCGTTAAGCGCCTTCTCTTTGTTTGGATCTATTTTCATTCCTGTTCCCTCTTGATTGCGGCGCAATGCGTCGCCTGAAATCTATGTTGCCGCTCCTTTTAAGAGCTTTGGCGTCAAAACCAATCTGCCACCTAGTATACTGTACAATCATACAGTATCAAGTGCTGGTGATAATTTATTTAAAGGCCGCTTGCGGATCAATCACTTGTGACCGAAAGCATAAAATTTCCCCGCCCACGACTGGTTCAGTGATGAATAACTGATACTATTGGCGCCATTGTCAAAAGGGCAACCGCTCTTGGAAACACAGTCAAGGATACATCTGAAAGCTCCCATGAATGCAGTGATCACGCCTATGGATAACCCGGATTTGGAAAAACACACCCCTATGATGCGCCAGTATCTGTCGATGAAGGCGCAGCATGCCGAAATGCTGCTGTTTTATCGCATGGGGGACTTTTACGAGCTGTTTTATGATGATGCCAAAAAAGCCTCCGAGCTCTTGGGTATCTCACTAACTGCCAGGGGCAAGAGTGGCGGCGATCCTATTCCTATGGCGGGTATTCCCTATCATGCGGTGGAAGGTTATCTCGCCAAGCTGGTGCAGCTCGGTGAGTCGGTTGCCATCTGTGAACAGATTGGTGACCCGGCCACGTCCAAAGGGCCGGTCGAGCGCAAAGTGGTGCGCATAGTGACTCCCGGAACTCTCACCGATGAAGCGCTGCTGCAAGAGCGTCAGGATAACTTGCTGGCCGCCGTCTACGAAGGCAAGAACGGTTTTGGCTACGCCACCTTGGATGTGGCCTCCGGCCGTTTTGTGATTGCCGAGCTAACCACCCTTGAATCATTAGAGGCCGAGCTGCAACGCACCAAACCGGCCGAACTGCTCTACAGCGAAGACTTTTCCCAACAAAGCCTGATTGCCGGCATCAAGGGCAAACGCCGTCGTCCCGAGTGGGAGTTTGACTTGGATACCAGCATGCGATTGTTGCTGGATCAGTTTGGCACCAAAGATTTGCGTGGTTTTGGCATAACAGACGCCAGGCTGTCACTGCAGGCCGCCGGCTGCCTGATGCAGTATGTCAAAGATACCCAGCGCACCGCCTTGCCCCATATCAATGCCATTACCCGCTTTAACCAGAGCGACAGCATAGTGTTGGATGCCGCCACCCGGCGGAATCTGGAACTGACGGTGAATCTTGCCGGTGGCCGGGACAATACTCTGGCTTCGGTGCTGGATGCAACCGCGACCCCCATGGGTAGCAGGATGTTACAGCGCTGGATCCATCAGCCACTCAGAGATCATCAACAGATAGGCCTGCGGCAAACCGCGGTGGCGGAGTTGATTGCCAGCGGCCTGTTCGAGCCGTTGCATGACGACCTCAAGGCGCTCGGTGATGTGGAGCGGATCATGGCGCGCCTGGCTCTGAGAAGCGCCCGCCCGAGAGACTTTGCCCGTCTGCGACAAGCGCTGGCGCTGTTGCCGCAACTGCAGCAACTATTGGCAAACACCCAAAGCCCCGAGCTTGGCCGTTTGAAACACCAGCTCAGTGAATTCCCTGAAGAACTCGCTCTGCTGGAGCGGGCCATTGTCGACAACCCACCGGTACTGATTCGTGATGGCGGCGTGATCCGCGATGGTTATCATGCCGAACTGGATGAATGGCGCCGCCTTAGTGAAGGCGCCAGTGACTATCTGCAACAGTTGGAAGTCAGGGAAAAAGAGCAAACGGGAATAGCCACCCTGAAAGTCGGTTTCAACCGGGTACACGGCTACTATATCGAAGTTTCCCGCGGCCAGTCGGCGCTGGTGCCCCTGAGCTATCAAAGACGCCAGACATTGAAAAACACCGAGCGCTATATCATCCCAGAACTGAAAGAGTATGAAGAGAAAGTACTCTCCAGTCAGGGCAAGGCGCTGGCACTGGAAAAGCAGCTTTGGGACGAGCTGTTCGATCTCCTGCTGCCCAAGCTCAGCGAGTTGCAGGCCTTTGCCATGGCGGCGGCCGAGTTGGATGTACTGAGCAACTTTGCCGAGCGGGCCGACAGCCTCAACTACCACCAACCGGAGTTGAGCGATAAGCCGGGCATACATATTGAAGCCGGGCGTCACCCCGTGGTTGAACGGGTCAGCCAGGCTCCCTTTATCGCCAACCCGGTAACCCTTAGCCCTGAGCGTAAAATGTTGGTGGTCACAGGCCCCAATATGGGGGGGAAGTCCACTTACATGCGTCAGGTGGCGCTGATCACCCTGATGGCGCATATCGGCAGCTTTGTGCCGGCAGATAAGGCAATTCTGGGGCCCGTTGACAGGATCTTCACCCGTATCGGCGCCTCGGACGATCTGGCCTCGGGCCGCTCCACCTTTATGGTGGAAATGACAGAAACGGCCAATATTCTCCACAATGCGACCGCAGAGAGTCTGGTGCTGATGGATGAGATTGGCCGCGGCACCTCCACCTATGACGGCTTGTCACTGGCCTGGTCAGCGGCAGAATATCTGGCCCAGCGACTCGGCGCCATGACACTGTTTGCCACCCATTACTTCGAGCTGACTCAGTTGGCAGAGTTGATGCCCCAGGTTGCCAATGTGCATCTGGATGCCATGGAGCATGGCGACAGCATAGTCTTTATGCACGCAGTGCAGGAAGGAGCCGCCAGCAAGAGCTATGGTTTGCAGGTTGCTTCACTGGCCGGTGTTCCAGCCTCGGTGATCAAGGCCGCCAAATTGAAACTGCAGCAACTTGAAAGTCGCGATCACGGTCAAGAGCCCCATGTTCAGGCACAGGCCACACTGCAACTGGAAACACCGCCATCTGAGCTTGAACTTCTGCTTGGCAGGCTGAACCCGGATGAACTCAGCCCAAGAGAGGCGCTGGACTTAATCTATAAACTCAAGGCGTTGGCAAACTAAGCCCGCTACTCTGGCTATCGCTGTGGCTTGGAAATACACGAAAGAAGGGGCGCAATGCGTCCCTTCTTTTTTACAAAGGATGGTAAGTTGCTTTAGACCTTGAACAGGGCCTCTACCGACAACCCCTGAGAGGACAGTATGTCACGCAGGCGTTTCAATGCCTCCACCTGAATTTGCCGCACTCTTTCACGGGTCAGGCCAATTTCCGAGCCCACATCTTCTAGAGTAGAAGGCTCATATCCCAGTAGGCCAAAGCGTCTGGCAAGCACTTCCCTTTGCTTGGTATTGAGCTCATTGAGCCACTTAACCACTGAGTTGGAAATGTCTTCTTCCTGCACTTGGGCATCTGGTGTCATATCATCATCGTCTGCCAACACATCGAGCAGGGCCTTGTCATTGTCACCGCCTATCGGGGTGTCGACCGAGGTAATCCTCTCATTCAGCTTCAGCATCTTGCTGACATCGCTGCTCGGCAGTTCCAGCTTTTCGGCTATCTCTTCGGCTGTGGGTTCATGATCCAGCTTATGGGCCAACTCCCGGGCAGTACGCAGATACACATTGAGCTCTTTCACCACATGAATAGGCAGACGTATAGTACGGGTCTGATTCATTATGGCTCGCTCTATGGTCTGGCGGATCCACCAAGTGGCGTAAGTGGAGAAACGGAAACCGCGCTCGGGGTCGAACTTCTCTACAGCACGGATCAGACCAAGATTGCCTTCTTCAATCAGATCCAAAAGCGCCAAGCCACGGTTGTTGTAACGACGGGCTATTTTGACCACGAGGCGTAAATTACTTTCGATCATGCGGTTGCGTGATTTTTCACAACCTTTGAGGGCCTTGCGCGAGAAAAAGACCTCTTCTTCCGCACTCAGCAAGGGGGAAAATCCGATTTCACTCAGATAAAGTTGGGTCGCGTCTAAGTTTTTTTGCAGGTCATCCTGAACCATTTCGGCCAGAGCTTCTTCCTTCTTTGACGCCACTTCCGTGTCGTTTACGGATAAATCTACAAGCTCTTCCACGGGTGCGCTAGCATTTTTGCGGCTCATAATATTCTCTCCCAAACCTTAACAAACTAATTTACATCGCTTTTTATCCTCCATATGCCAACTTTGGCTCCCAAACAATCAGCGTTTGGGTAAATAATTAAGTGGATTAACAGACTGACCATGGTAGCGGATCTCAAAGTGCAGCATGACCTGGTTGGTGCCTGTACTTCCCATCTTCGCAACAGTCTGCCCGGCGGACACATGCTGCTTTTCCTTGACCAAGATCTTATCGGCGTGGGCGTAAGCACTGAGATAGTCATCACTATGCTTGATAATGACGAGGTTTCCATAACCCCGCAAAGCATTACCCGCATAGACTACCCGACCATCGGCAGTGGCTTTAATAATATCGCCTCGGTTGCCGGCTATCTTGATTCCTTTATTTCCCTGCTCTTTGGCTGAGAAAGTGCCAATCACCCGGCCATTGACCGGCCATATCCAGCGACTGACTTTGTCCGGCAGCGTCGAACTCGGCTTGCGGACAACATGGTTAACATTCTGTTTACCATTGGATACAGGGTAAGCAGACTTTGGTTTGGGATCAAGTGTTTTTTTTGGCTTATTTTGCTTAGCTTGAGCAACGGCTTTTTTTTGCGTAACAGTCTGTTTCTTATATATTTTATCTTTTGGCTTTTGCGGCTTTGGTTTGGAGTTTTTACTCAAATTCACTTGCGAATTTGACTTAACATTTTTGTGACGTTCAAGAATAAGTACTTGACCCGGGTAGATGGTATAGGTTTTATCAAGCTGATTGAGCTTGGCTATCTGCGCATAGTCTTTGCCTGCTCCCCAAGCGATAGAGTAGAGGGTATCCCCCTTTCTCACCGTATAGGTATTGGAGCGAATCGAACCTCTCTCTATGGCCGGTCTTTGCACGCCATAAACAGACTCAACCGGAGCCGGACGGTGAGCCTGAAAGCTGCATCCAGAAACCAGGGTAACCAATAGCACTGAGCCAAGACGCCCAAAAAAAGACGCCTTTCGTTGTAAAAGCTGGCTGGAATGCAATGGGCTCAAGAAGACTCCTGCATGCTTTAATGGCTCTTAGGCCAAACCGCCACTGATCAAGGGAACAAACTTCACCGCTTCGATCACTTGGGAAATAAACTGCCCCCTTTCCCGGCGGATCTTCAGCAGCTGTTGATTTTCATCACCGACGGGGATCATCAATATCCCCCCCTCAGCCAACTGTTCCAGTAAGGCGGTGGGGATGTCAGAGGCTGCCGCTGTCACCATGATGGCATCGAAGGGTGCCCTGTTGGGCCAGCCTTGCCAGCCATCACCGTATTTGAAGTGGACATTATGCAGATCCAGACGCTTGAGGCGTTGCCTAGCCTGGATTTGTAAGCTTTTGATCCTCTCGACGGTAAAAAGTTCAGGTACCAACTGCGCCAGTACCGCCGCCTGATACCCGGAGCCGGTACCAATTTCAAGCACCTTGGTAGGATTATGCTCCAGTAGTAACTCGGTCATTCTCGCCACAATATAAGGCTGGGATATAGTCTGGCCCGAACCTATAGGGAGAGCAGTGTTTTCGTAAGCCTTGTGCGCCAAAGCGCCATCAAGAAACAACTCTCTGGGGGTTTGGGCCACCACCTGCAACAGACCCGGGTGACGGATCCCCGCTTCCTGCAGTTTTCTGGTTAAGTTCAGTGCCGATGTGGAGGCTACCCGGGTCATAGTTTTTCTATCCAGTGTTGCAATTGCGAAAGCTGCCGATAGGCGGTTAAATCTACAGTTAATGGGGTGATGGACACATATCCCTGAGACACAGCATAAAAATCTGTGTCTTCACCCACATCCAGTTCAATCCCGGGGGGCCCCAACCAAAATACCTCGCGGCCATGAGGATCTCTGGCTCTGACCATACCCTCAGCCTTATGGCGGGCGCCGAGCCGAGTAACCCGTATCCCCTTGATTTCATCGAGAGGCAGATCCGGCACATTGATATTGAGGATCTGATCCGAGGCAATGGGATGCTTCTTAAGCCCCATAATGATCTTCACCGCATAGGCCGCCGCAGTGTCATAATGCGTAAACTCACGCCCCACCAAAGATACGGCCACCGCCGGTAACCCCAGAAAACGCCCTTCCATCGCCGCCGCCACTGTGCCTGAATAGAGGGTATCGTCTCCCATATTGGCACCGGCATTGATCCCCGAGACTACCATGTCGGGTTCGCCTTCATAGAGTTCACGAATCGCCAGATGAACGCAATCGGTCGGCGTGCCGTTTACCGAGATGTAGCCATTGTCTAACTTATTAATCCTTAAGGGGTTCGTCAAGGTTAAAGAGTTACTGGCACCGGAGCAGTTGCGATCCGGTGCCACTGTGAGCACTTCGGCAACGGCTGACAAGGCTTCCGATAGGGCACGGATCCCAGGTGCCGTTACCCCATCATCGTTGCTGACCAAGATTTTCATGCGGGATTTCCTTCCTGAGCCGCCTGGCGCTCACGCCACAGACGTTCGGTCACATCATCATAGTCGAGCAGTTCCCGCAGCACTGAGGTTGCAAAGCTGCCCGCAGGAAGGCTGAACTCCAGCTCCAAAATGTCCGGCTCGATAAATTGGTACTTCATCCCCTCGGGACGCAGCAACAGTGGTCGCCTTTCCTGCTCGAGCCCGGCTTTTTCCAGGCCTTCACAATCGGCGCTGTATTCGGCCAGCACCTGAGTCTCAAAGGCCAAGGCATCGGCACTGCTGAGTGGCTGCCCCCTACCCCACATGGGCGCCGACAACAAAATATCTTTTTCTGCCAGCCTTTGTTGCAACACCTCATCCCAGCGCTCGGCAACAAAGAAGCTGCGGCTGCCGGCCAGCATGACACAATCACCGTCCAGACACTCAAGCCCATGGTTCGCCAGGCGCTGAGAGACCAGTTGATTGAACAATAATGAGCGCAGCGCCGACAGGTAGATAGAGCGCTTGTTTCTATCTTTCACCTTGCGCCCCTGCAACATCTGCCGCGCCATTTCTATGTTACGGCCGTTGTGGCCAAAGCGCTGTTCACCGAAATAGTTGGGTACGCCGCTCTCGGCAATCGACTCCAGCCGCTGCAATACATCTTCCGGCTGGGTTATCTGGCGCAGAACCAGTTTGAAACGGTTACCGGAAAGCGCACCAATACGCAGCTTCTTGTTATGACGCGCCGCACTCAATACCGTGATGGACTCGCTATTGAGGCTCAGCCAATCCGGCATTTCCTTGCCCGGAATTCGTACGCCGAACCACTGCTCTGTGATGGCATTCTTATCCTTCTGACCGGCAAAGGTCACCTCTTTGGGATGCACCTTGGCCAATTTGGCCAGCATCTCGGCCACCTGAACCGTATTCAGGCCATCTTTACGAATATGCAGCAGATGGTGCTCACCCTCGCCCGAGGGCAGAAAAGGCAGTATTTCCTGCACCTGAAAATCGCTGTTGCTGGTGCGCATATCGCCTTTGGAGAGCGGCTTGCCATAGAGAAAGTGTAATGAATTCATCTTATTTGAATCTTTTCCTGTAAATGAGTCGGTATTACATACCGAACATCAGCACCACGGCTTCTACCGCAATGCCTTCACTGCGGCCGGTAAAGCCGAGTTTTTCTGTCGTGGTTGCCTTGACGTTGATGGAGTCAAGATCTGTGTGCAGATCTTCGGCCAACATCTGTCGAATGGCTTCAATATGCGGCGCCATCTTGGGCGCCTGGGCAATAATGGTCACATCCAGGTTGCCGAGACGAAAGCCCTTGTCCAGTGCCAGGCGGTAACAATGACGCAGCAGCACCCGGCTGTCGGCTCCCTTGAATTCGGCCTCGGTATCGGGGAAGTGTTTACCTATGTCACCAAGCGCCATGGCGCCGAGTATCGCATCTGAAATCGCGTGCAATACCACATCACCATCCGAGTGCGCCAACAAGCCTGTGTGATACGGTACTTCCACCCCACCCAGGACCAAGGGCGGCTCACCACCGAATTTATGTACATCAAAACCGTGTCCAATACGTATATTCATTGCTTGTTCCTGTATTTAGTTGCCCCGCTGATGCGCCAGATAAAGCGCCGCCAGTGGTAAGTCGTCCGGATGGGTTACCTTGATATTGTCACTGCGGCCGCTGATAAGCGCCGGGTGTACTCCGCGCCACTCCATCGCCGAGGCTTCGTCTGTCACCAGCACACCGGCGGCCAGCGCGGCTTTCAGTGCCTCGGTCAAAGTAAGCAGTGGAAACAGCTGCGGCGTTAGCGCATGCCAGAGTGCTTCTCTGGCAACCGTTTCACTGATGCAGCCATCAATGCCGCTGCGTTTCATGGTATCGCGCACCGGCGCTGCCAGTATCGCCCCTTGTGGATATTGTTTCCGTGAAGCAAGCAGCTTATCAATGTCGCCATGGGTCAAGCAGGGTCTGGCAGCATCATGCACCAAGGCCCAGGTATTGGCAGGCAATGGCTTGTCGGCAACCAGACTCTCAAGCGCCGCCAACACAGAATCGGCGCGCTCTTTACCGCCAGTGACAGTCTCCAACTTGGGATGACTGGCCACCGCCAGTTTGCCAAAGAAGCTATCTTCCGGATTCAGCGCCACTATCACCCTTGAAATACCACTGTGGCTCAGCAAAACCTTGAGGGTTTGCTCCAAAATGCAGGAGCCAGCGAGCGGCAGATACTGCTTGGGACAGTCAGCGCCCATGCGACTGCCTATTCCCGCTGCTGGCACTATGGCAATCACTGGTTCATCACTGGGGAGCCCGGCCGCTATGGCTCGGGAGGAATTAGATTCGCTCATGGATATCCGTTATGTTGAAATTAGGCCGTTACTGATTGGCCAAAGACATAGAACGCTGTTCACCACCAACAACCCGGTAAAAGGTTTCACCCTTCTTGATTAACCCCAATTCATTGCGGGCGCGCTCTTCCAGGGCTTCGGTACCGCTGCGAAGATCGCGGATCTCCTCTTTCAATACCTGGTTACGCTCTTCGAGCTTGGCATTGCTGTCATTTTGAGCCGCTATCTGCTGCTCAAGATGAAAGTACTCCGGCAGACTGTTTTCTCCCAGCCAAAGACGATATTGCAGTAGCCCCAGCAGCAAGACGATGACAAAAAGCAGTCGTTTCATGGTGATAAATTCAGCTCATGCCCTAAAAATACGATTAGTGTTGATAGTACAACAAAAAAGGCCACCAAGTGGCGGCCTTTTGAAACTGGAGGCGAAAATTACGCCTGACCTTTGATCTCACTCAGGCCGCGGTAGGCTGCCTTGGCGCCCAGTTGCTCTTCAATACGCAGCAACTGGTTGTACTTGGCAACACGGTCAGAGCGGCACAGAGAACCTGTCTTGATCTGGCCGGCTGCGGTACCTACTGCCAAGTCGGCAATGGTCGCATCTTCAGTTTCACCTGAGCGGTGAGAGATAACGGCAGTGTAACCGGCTTCTTTGGCCATACGGATAGCGGCCAGAGTCTCTGTCAGAGAACCTATCTGGTTGAACTTGATCAGAATCGAGTTGGCAACACCCTGCTCGATACCACGAGACAGGATCTTGGTGTTGGTCACAAACAGGTCATCACCCACCAGTTGGATCTTGTCGCCGAGGATCTTGGTCTGGTAAGCCCAGCCGTCCCAGTCAGACTCATCCAAGCCATCTTCGATAGAAACGATAGGATACTGCTCAGTCAATGACTTGAGGAAGTCAGAGAAACCGTTGGAATCGAATACCTTGCCTTCACCGGCCAGGTCATACTTACCATCTTTGTAGAACTCGGAAGCGGCACAGTCCAGCGCCAGAGTCACATCAGTACCCAGTTTGTAGCCAGCAGCTTCAACGGCTTCTTTGATAACCGCCAGGGCATCGGCATTGGATGACAAGTTAGGCGCAAAACCACCTTCGTCGCCCACGGCAGTGTTCAGGCCCTTGGACTGGAGCACCTTCTTCAGGTTGTGGAAGATTTCAGCGCCCATACGCAGGGCTTCGCGGAAGCTCTTGGCACCGACTGGCTGTACCATGAATTCCTGAATGTCGACGTTGTTGTCGGCATGCTCGCCACCGTTCAAGATGTTCATCATAGGAACCGGCATGCTGTACTGGCCAGGAGTCCCGTTCAGTTCAGCGATGTGAGCGTAAAGTGGCATACCCTTGAAGGCAGCAGCGGCCTTGGCGGCAGCCAAAGACACTGCCAGAATGGCGTTGGCGCCCAGCTTGTCTTTGTTTTCGGTGCCGTCCAGCGCGATCATAATGCCATCCAGCTCGGCTTGAGCAGTGGCATCTTTACCCAGCAGAGCTTCACGGATAGGACCGTTGACATTGTCAACAGCCTTGAGCACACCTTTACCCAGATAGCGGGCCTTGTCGCCATCACGCAATTCCAGCGCTTCGCGGCTACCGGTAGAAGCGCCTGATGGAGCGGCTGCCATACCGATGAAACCACCTTCCAGATGCACTTCAGCTTCTACAGTGGGGTTACCGCGAGAATCCATGATTTCGCGTCCAATGACGTTAATGATCTTAGCCATAATGTCCTCGATTAAAGTTAAAGAAAAAACCCATACCCATCTGAGCGTTCAGCGTCTCTCATATGGGTATTGAACTCTCACTCTTTATCTCTGTTTAACGCCTGCAGAGATAAAAAAGCCGGAGCTGCCTAAACAGTCCGGCTCTTCTAGTTTAACCCAGATTACGCTTTTGGTAAGTACTGGCAGCGGCGACAAAACCTTCAAACAGAGGGTGACCGTCGCGAGGTGTTGAGGTGAATTCCGGATGGAACTGACCGGCAACAAACCAAGGATGCGCCGGGATCTCAATCATCTCCACCAGTTTGCGATCGGAAGACAAGCCGCTGAATACCAGACCAGCCTTTTCCAAACGCTCACGGAAGGCGTTGTTCACTTCGTAACGATGACGGTGACGCTCAATACAGGTGTTGCTCTTGTATGCGGCTGCGGCCTTGGTGCCTTCAATCAGATGGCAAAGCTGAGCGCCAAGACGCATGGTACCACCCAGATCAGAAGCTTCATCACGCTGCTCCAGATTACCTTCTTCATCAACCCATTCGGTGATAAGACCCACAACAGGGAAAGGTGTTTCCTTGTTGAATTCGGTAGAGTGGGCACCTTCCATGCCGGCGACATGACGGGCGAATTCAATCAGGGCAACCTGCATACCCAGACAGATACCAAAGTATGGCAGTTCGTTTTCACGGGCGTATTGAGCGGCAAGGATCTTACCTTCAACACCACGCTCACCAAAGCCGCCGGGAACCAGAATGCCATCCAGACCTTCCAGCACTTCAACGCCTTTGACTTCAACAGTCTGGGAGTCGATATACTTGATGTTCACCGAAACCCGGTTTTTGAGGCCGGCATGTTTCAGCGCTTCGTTGACTGACTTGTAGGCATCCGGCAGCTCAATATACTTGCCGACCATACCTATGGTCACTTCATTGTTTGGATTGGCTTCCTGATAAACCACGTTTTCCCATTCGGACAGATCGGCTTCAGGGCAGCTCAGGCCAAAGCGCTTGACAACCAGCTCATCCAGCCCTTGTGAGCGCAGCAGCGCCGGGATCTTGTAGATGGAATCCACGTCTTTGAGGGAGATAACCGCCCGCTCTTCAACATTACAGAACAGGGAGATTTTGGCTCGCTCTGTGGCTGGAATAGCGCGGTCGCCACGGCAAACCAGAATATCCGGCGCAATACCGATAGAACGCAGCTCTTTAACTGAATGCTGAGTCGGCTTGGTTTTCACTTCCTGAGCCGGGCCGATAAAAGGCACCAGAGTCAGATGCATAAACAAACTGCGATCGCGGCCCAGTTCAACCCCCAACTGACGGATAGACTCGAGGAAAGGCAGAGATTCGATATCACCCACAGTACCACCGATTTCAACGATGGCGACATCATGGCCTTCACCGCCTTCGAGGACTTTTTCCTTGATGGCATTGGTGATGTGCGGAATAACCTGAATAGTGGCACCCAGGTAGTCACCACGACGCTCCTTGCGCAGCACTTCCTCGTAGATACGACCTGTAGTGAAGTTGTTGCGGCGGTTCATCTTGGTACGGATGAAACGCTCATAGTGGCCCAAGTCCAGATCTGTCTCTGCGCCGTCCTCAGTGACAAATACTTCCCCGTGTTGGGTTGGGCTCATGGTTCCCGGATCAACGTTGATGTAAGGATCCAGCTTCATGATGGTTACATTCAGGCCTCTGGCCTCTAAAATTGCCGCGAGCGATGCTGCTGCAATGCCTTTACCTAGTGATGAAACAACGCCACCAGTAACGAAGATATACCTTGTAGTCATGCTGAACCTGAGAAAAAAGAATGATAAATAGGTGCTCGAATGAAAGCACCAGGACGGGGCGACAGTATATCAAAGCCCCTGCCATTTACCAAACAGGAATGACGATAATTTTTACGTGCGGATCTCATTCGCGCATTTTTAATCCAGGCTTCGCCTTCTACTGGATTTCACCGCGCTCTTCACGCTTGACCTGATCCCAATAAGCATCCAGTGCCTGCAGATCATGTTCTTCAAACGGCTTGCCGCTGGCATTGGCTTTTTGCTCGACGGCGCGAAAACGCCGCTCAAACTTGTTGTTGGCCCCTCTGAGAGCCTGCTCGGGATCCACCCCCAAGTGGCGCGCCAGATTCACCGCCGCAAACAGCAAGTCGCCCACTTCATTCTCAACCCTGGCCTTATCCGGCGTGGCTTGACGTGCTTCGTGCAACACTTCTTCAATCTCTTCCTGTACCTTGCCGACCACAGGCTCAAGCTCGGGCCAATCAAAGCCTACCCGGGCGACCCGCTTTTGGATCTTGCCCGCCCGCGCCAACGCCGGCAGCGCCTTGGGAATATCGTCCAGCACTGAGTGCAGCTCGCGCCCGGCACGCTCGGCCGCCTTGATACGCTCCCAGTTGTTCTTGGCATCCGGCGCCGAGTCAAAACTCAAGTCGGTATCGGCGGCAAACACATGGGGATGACGATTGATAAGCTTATTACATATCCGCTCAAGCACAGTGGCGAAATCAAACCAGCCCTTTTCCTTGCCAAGCTGACAATAGAACACCACCTGAAACAGCAGATCGCCAAGCTCAGAAGGTAACTCCTGCCAGTCGCGGCTCTCTATGGCGTCGGCCACTTCATAGGCTTCTTCCAGGGTGTAGGGCACTATGGAGTCAAAATCCTGCGCCCTGTCCCAGGGGCAACCCAGCTCAGGGTCCCTGAGCTTTGCCATAATCTCAAGCAATGCATTGATATCTGCCGCCACCGCCGCTACTCCTTTGTTGCTAATACGCTTACCAATCCAACGACTCTTTGATAAGTCTTAAAAAACAGCAGGACGCAACCTATGCGTCCTGTTTTAAATACCGGTCGAATACCGAACTGGCCTCAGAGCCTGCGGGCTTCTATTACCCCGTCTATCTGGGTCAGCTTGGAGATAACCCGGGATAAACCGTCGAGGTTATAAAGCTCCATCTCAAGTTCAATGGCCGCAGTCTGGTTCTTGAGATCCGATGAGGAACTCATCGCCAGCACATTGGACTTTTCCGCCGCCAGCACAGAGGTGAGATCCCGCAGCAGACCGGTTCTGTCGTTGGCCACCACTCGAATACGGATTTTGTAGCCGCCGGAGTAGTTTTCGCCCCAGACCACATCCACCACCCGCTCTGGATGAGCGCGCATCAGCTCCTTGACCTGCTCACAATCGGCTCTGTGTACCGAAATACCACGCCCCTTGGTGATAAAACCGAAAATCTCATCACCGGGCACCGGCTGACAGCAGCGCGCCAGATGGCTCATCAGATTACCGACACCATTGACCTCTATCTGGCCGCGATTGGCGCCTATGGGTTTCTGCTGACCTTTCTTGACCAGCTCTTCCACCGCCTCTTCGTCGGAAGGCTCCTGAGTTCTGAGTCGGCTCTGTACATGATTGACCACTTGGTTGAGGCGCACATCGCCACCACCTATGGCCGCCAACAGGTCATCCATGTTGGTCATGTTGAAGCGCTCAATTGCGCTGCCGACATCCTTGAGTGTCAGCCCCACCCGCGCCAGTTCGGCTTCCAGCATCTCGCGTCCGGCCACCAGGTTCTTGTCTCTGTCCTGCTGCTTAAACCAGTGTTGGATCTTGCTGCGGGCTCTGGAGGTCTTGATATAACCCAGGTTGGGGTTAAGCCAATCCCGCTTCGGATTGGGATGCTTGGAGGTGATAATTTCGATGCGCTCACCGGTTTCCACCTGGTAGGTGAACGGCACTATGCGGCCATCGACCTTAGCGCCAATACACTTGTGGCCCACCTGGGAGTGGATATAGTAGGCAAAGTCCAGCACGGTTGAGCCAGCTGGCAAGTCCACCACTTCGCCGGACGGGGTAAACACATAGACCCTGTCTTCGAAGACCTGAGCCCGGATCTCCTCCACCAGGTTGCCGCTCTCGACCACATCTTCCTGCCATTGCAAAATCTTGCGCAGCCAGTTGATCTTCTCTTCGTAGCCACTCTGTTTGCCGGAGTGATTGCCCTCTTTATATTTCCAGTGAGCCGCCACCCCGAGCTCGGCATCTTCATGCATCTGCTGGGTGCGAATTTGGATTTCGACTGTTTTGCCCTCCGGCCCCACCACCACAGTGTGAATCGACTGATAGCCGTTGGGTTTGGGGTTGGCAATATAGTCGTCAAACTCTCGGGGAATATGGTGCCAAAGGGTATGCACTACACCGAGTGCGCCGTAGCAGTCCTGCAGCCGGTCGGTGACGATTCGCACCGCACGCACATCAAACAGCTCGTCAAATTTAAGCTGCTTGCCGCGCATCTTGCGCCAGATGGAGTAGATATGTTTGGGGCGACCATAGACCTTGGCACGAATGTCTTCTTCATCCAGCCGCGTTTGCAACTGATTGACAAAGTTGTCGATAAAGACTTCACGGTCCAGGCGCTTGCCGTCCAGCTGCTTGGCAATCTCTTTATAGGTCTCGGGATGCAGATAACGAAACGAGATATCCTCCAGCTCCCACTTGAGCTGACCTATGCCCAAACGGTTGGCCAGTGGCGCGTAGATGTCGGCAATTTCCCGGGCCAGCAATACCCGGGTTTCTTCATCGTCGTTTTTCACGGCCCTAAGCAGGCATACCCGCTCGGCCAGTTTGATCACCACGGCGCGAACATCTTCCACCATGGCCAGCAACATCTTGCGGATATTGTCGATTTGCGGTTCGCTGCTGCGGCTGTCATTGCCCACCTTGAGTGCGCCTATGGCATCCATGGTCTTGACGCTGTTGACCAAGGTAGCCAACTCGGGGCCAAAGTCTTCGGTGAGCTTGGCTTCATCGACTATGCCCACCTCGAAAAACACAAATAAGATGGCCGCCTGCAGGGTTTCGATATCCATGTTGAGCGGCGCGAGGATCTCTATCATCTCCCGCGCCTTGGCCTGCAGCTCGGCTTTGGGATGCTTGCACTTACCCATAGGCAGTGCTTCCACCTTGGCTATCAGCGCCAACAAACGCCCGGCATCGGCGGAGTCGGCCACATAACGATTAACCCACTCATCCAGATTAAAATCAGGATCCTTAAAGTGTGCTTCGCGAACAGATACCATCTCACCTTCCTTTAGTGTCCGATTAACAGACTCAACAAGACTCCCTATCTTGAGCATACCCGATGGGATGTCAAACCCCCGTGAGTACCTTTATTGATAAAATTGACTCGATAGACAATAAAAGCATCAATTCCGCACAAACAAGGCCATGGCTTCGGTGTGATGGGTCTGGGGGAACATGTCCAACACAGTGAGGCGCTCTAGGCGATAACCTTGCTCGAGCAGCAACACGCTGTCCCGCGCCAGGCTCGCCGGATTGCAAGAGACATACACTACTCGCTCTGGCGCGATGTTTTTCAGATAAGAAAGCGTCTCATAGGCTCCGGCCCGGGCGGGATCCAGCAACAGTTTATCCACCTTGCCAAGCCAGGGCTCGGCCGAGAGGTCGGCGCTGAGATCGGCGCAAAAGAACTTCACACCTTCAAGCCCTGCCTGTTTGGCATTTTGTCTGGCCTGCTCAACCATGGCGGGCACGCCCTCGACACCTGTGACCCTAACGCCGCTGGCCGCCAGCGGTAGGCTGAAGTTACCCATGCCGCAGAAGAGATCCAGTATGTGCTCGCCGTCCTTGGGTTGCAGCCAATCTATGGCCTTGGCCACCATGGCGCGGTTTACTTCACCATTGACCTGAATAAAATTCCCCGGATTAAACTGAAGCGTCAGCTCTTTGCCATCAACGCCGGGCAAGCGGTAGCTTGGCTGATTGCCCGTAAGGTACTCACACTTGCCCTGATTGTCCTGCAGCACCAACTGCAATCCTTGCTGCTCGGCAAAGGCCTTGAGCTTTTCCTTGTCTTTATTCACCAGTGACCGAGTGATACGCAGCACAGCATAACGACCGGCTTCGGTTTCAATCAGCTCCACATGACCAAGCTGAGCCACGCCCTGCAGGTGAGCTAGTTGCGCCGCCAACGGCTTTATCAGTTCCGACAACGAAGCCGCCAATACAGGACACTCGCCAATGGCCACCACCTTGCTGCTGGACTTGGCCCTGAACCCAAGGGTGAATTCGCGACTTTGTTTGTCATACCAGGTCGCCAGTCTGGCCTTGCGTCTATAATGCCAAGGGGCAGATACCAGTTCATCAATAACGGGTAATTCGGATAGACCCGAGAGTTTAGCAAACAGCTCGGCTAATGCTCGCTGCTTATGCTGCCGCTGGCTCAAATCTGACAGATGTTGCAGATCGCAACCACCGCAAAGCGCATAATGGGGGCATTGGGGCTCGACTCGTTCAGGAGAGGTCTGGCTGATACGGATGAGTTTGCCCCTGGCATAGTTCTTTTTTTGTTCGGTGAGCTGCACCTCGGCGCTCTCACCAGGCAACAAGCCGGGAATAAACACTACCTTGCCCTGATATTGACCGATCCCGGCACCCTGATGATCCAATCCGGAAGCCGTGAGTGACAGTTTTGCGGAGACTTTCTTGGATCTGTTTGGTTTTTCTCTAAAAAATTGTGCCATCTAGGCCCCTGAAACAATAAAAAACTGGCAAAGACGCCGGGATATCTGGCAGTCTATCTATAGCCGTAAAACAAACTATCTGGAATACCTATACCGCCCATGAACAGTGCGAATAACATGACCAAGTACAGCCTCAGATCCTGGGTGCTGGTATTGGCCCTGGCCCCTACCATTTTGGTCGGTATTCTTCTGGGCAGTTACTTTACCATAAATCGCTTTTATGAGCTTGAAGATACGCTCATAGAACAGGGCAGCAATATCATAGAGCCGCTGGCTATCGCCAGTGAGGTAGGCCTGGCCGCCAATAACCGCGAGGCCACCAAACGCCTACTCGCCGCGGCTCAGCTCAACAAGTCGACCTTGGTGAAATCCATCGCCATCTTCGATGCCGACAACCAGCTGTTTGTCACCTCCCACTATCACAAAGACTTTGAGATCATGCGCTACAAGGGCGCCATCTCGGATCTGGCCCGCACCGAATACGATCAAGTAGGTGACAGTCTGGTATTGAGAGCGCCGATTTTCGCCGCTGGCAGCCTGCTGGCGGTAGACGATGCTCCCGGCGCCAATGAGAAACCTCTGGGTTATATCTCTTTGCTGCTCAACAAGGAAAAGGCGCTGCTGGAACAGCACAGAGCCGCGGTGGCGGCTTTTATCATAGTGCTGATTGGGGTGCAGCTGAATCTGCTGTTTACCTTCCGTCTGGTTAAGAATGTGACTCAGCCAATCACAGACATGGTGCGGGTGGTGGCCAAAATCCGTGAGGGTAAGCTGGATACCCGATTAAAGGGTAACCTTATCGGTGAGCTGGATCTGCTCAAACGGGGGATCAACGCCATGGCGGGCTCCCTATCTGAATATCATGAGGAAATGCAGCAGAATATCGATCAGGCGACCTCAGATCTCAGGGAAACCCTGGAGCAGATTGAGATCCAAAACGTCGAACTGGACTTGGCCAAGAAACGAGCATTGGAAGCCAGTCGGATAAAATCCGAGTTTTTGGCCAACATGTCCCACGAACTGAGAACGCCGCTCAATGGCGTGATAGGTTTTGCCCGTCAGCTACTGAAAACGCCGCTACATGCCAGTCAGATGGAATATATCCGCACCATTGAACGCAGCGCCAACAACCTGCTCAGCATCATCAACGATATTCTCGACTTCTCCAAGTTGGAAGCCGGGAAGATGGTGCTGGAAACTATGCCGTTCGCCCTCAGGGAAACCCTGGATGACACCCTAATGCTGCTCGCCGGCTCCGCCCATGAAAAAGGGCTGGAACTTGTGGTGGATGTGGCCCCTCAAGTGCCGGATGCCGTCAGCGGCGACGCCATGCGGGTCAGTCAGATCATCACCAATCTGGTGGGCAATGCCATCAAGTTTACCGATCAGGGTAGCGTGCTGCTAAAAGTGGATATCAGCGATCTTAAAGAGGACAAACTGCTATTACACTGTGAGGTGTCAGATACGGGTATCGGCATTGAGGAGAGTCAGCAGGAACTGCTATTCCAGGCGTTCGGCCAGGCCGATTCATCTATCTCCCGCCGCTTCGGCGGTACCGGCCTTGGGCTGGTGATCACCAAGCGTCTCATTAACCAGATGGGAGGTAAGATAGGCTTCAGTTCCCGAGTGGGCAAAGGCTCCACCTTCTGGTTTACCCTGCCGCTGATGACCAGCCAGTTCCCGATAGGTGAGCCGCTGCCACTGGAGCAGCTCAGAGGCAAGACGGTATTACTGTTTGAACCCAGACCCTTGACCCGCTCTGTGCTCAACCGCCGCTTGTTACATTGGCAGATGCAGGTCAACAGTGTTCACACTGTGCCACAATTGGAAGCCGAACTTGCCCTGGACAAGGCGCATTTCGACTATGTGCTGCTCGGCTGTCACGGCTTCGATGGCCCGACTCAGTTGCAGGCAGTGCTCAAAAGTGCCAGACAAGTGACCGAGGCCCTTATTGCGCTGTTCGACTGTCATGATCAAGAGGCACTGGAGCGCTATATTCGCCCTGTTGTAGACCTTGTTCTGAGCATTCCTGCCAGCGAATACCTGATGGCACGCAACATGATTTATCTGCCACAGGAATCTGAACTCAAGCCCGCCCTGCCTAAACTGGTCGAGCCGCAGCAGCGCCACAAGCTCAATGTGCTGGCAGTGGATGATAACCCGGCCAACCTCAAGCTGATTGACACCCTGCTTGATGAACTGGTCACTGGGGTGACCACAGCCAGTAATGGCGAGCAGGCAGTGAATCTGGCCAAACAGCGCAGCTTTGATTTGATCTTTATGGATATCCAGATGCCGGGAACCGATGGCATTACCGCCACCCGGCTCATTCGTCAGGACTCGTTGAACCGCAATACCCCTATCATTGCGGTAACCGCCCACGCCATCAATGAGGAGCGCGAGCGGATCCTCAATAGCGGCATGGATGGCTACCTGCCTAAGCCTATCGATGAAGCCGCACTGAAAGGAGTGATCAGTCGCTGGCTCACCCGGCCCAAGTTTACCCATTTTGACCAGCACACCCTCAACTGGGAGCTGTGTCTGACCCAGGCCAATCAGAAACAGGATCTGGCGCTGGATATGCTCAGAATGCTAATTGACTCCATGCCGGACACCACCAGCGACATCCAGGAATCGCTGGAGCAGGATGACGCCGCCAAAATGCAGTCCTGTGTCCACAAACTGCACGGTGCCTGTTGCTACTGCGGCGTACCGACATTGCAAAAACTCTGTCAAACCGTGGAAGGCGGTCTCAAACAAGGCAGCAGCATTGCCGAGCTGGAGCCAGAAATACTGGAGTTACTTGATGAGTTAACTAAGGTAGAATCTGCGGCGAAACAAGTGATATCCCAACTTTCGATGGATTTAACCGATGACAACTAAACCGGGCTTCTTTAAACGCCTAAAGGCGCTGGAACTGCCACAAAAGAAACTCTTTGCCGTGGCGCTGTGCCAGCGTATGTACCCCAACTACCAACTGTTTTCCGAGGTGTGTGAATTCGGCGATCCTCAGGTATTGGATACAGTGCTCAACCTGCTGTGGCAGTCTTTATATGACCGCAAACTCAAGCTGAACCTTGAGCTGCAGATGGCAAAACTGGAAGAAAACACCCCGGAGCCGACCCAATTCGATGCCTATGGAGTCTACCCGGCGATGGATGCCGTCGTGGCACTCAGCTCCCTGCTGAGCGCACTAGAAAGCAAGGTGGAAGACGACATCACCAATATCTCCAAGCTATCATCCGGTACCGTGGCCCACTATATTGAAGCCATAGCCGATCCCGAATTGGATGGTGAAGCATTGGACGATTTTGTCTTCAGCCATGAAGTGATGCAGGAAGAGCGCGAGTTGCAGGCATCCTTGCTGGAAATAATCGAAGAAAACCCGCAGATAACCGCGGAGTTTGTCAAAGCACTGCGCAAAGAAATCGTCATGAACGGCGTATCCAACATAGGGATCAGCGCTCAATAAGATGCGTAAGCTGGTTTATCGTGGCTATATCCTTAGCAATACCGACGGCCTCACCGACAGCTGGACCCTGACCATAGGCCAGACCAGCCGTACCGGCTCTTTGTTTGAGTTAAGAAGGCAGATCAATTTCTTTGAAGAGTTGGGGATATTGCCACAGCCGAAAATTGCTGCCGCAACAGACACCGAAACAGCTGCCAACAAACCACTGCAGACCGGGAGCCAAAAGGCTCAAACGGCTTCCCGCAAAGCTACAGATGGAAAAGCCACTGAAGGAAAAACCAAAGAGAGAAAAGCGGGAAAAGGCGGCGCAGGGGAAAAAATCGCCAACAAAGGCTCACAGCGAAAAAACACTTCCCCCAAAGGCCGTAAGTCATAGCAAGGACGGGGAAATCGTCCGTCACGCTATTATCCTACCCAAGCGACTCCCAAGAGACACAGCCGCAGTACTTCTTTCTGCATAAAGGTCAGCCAAAAGGCCACACAGATGTGGCCTTTTGATTTATCAAATCCAGGTTTAACAGCCCAGTCCTAGACTTAACTACTCAGCAGCTCACGGGCATTGGCCAGAGTATTGCTGGTGATGGTATCGCCGCCAAGCAGTCGAGCCAGCTCCTGTACCCGCTGCTCTTTATCCAGCGCCACCATAGAGGTTTCGGTACCACTGCCCTTGGCATGTTTAGCAACAAACATATGCTGATGGCCGTTACCTGCCACCTGCGGCAGATGAGTCACACACAATACCTGGGTCGATTCTCCCAGGGTGCGCAACATGCGGCCCACCACGGCAGCCGTTGGTCCGGAAATCCCCACGTCCACCTCGTCAAAAATCAGTGTCGGGGTGGCCACCTTACGGGCGGTTATCACCTGAATACCCAGGCCGATCCGGGAAAGCTCGCCCCCCGAGGCCACCTTGGCCAGACTCTGCAAAGGCTGCCCTGGGTTGGTGGTCACCAGAAACTCCACCCTGTCACTGCCGTTGACCGACATCTGCTCAGGGCTGAATTCCACCGCTATGCTGAACTTGCCCTTGGGCATATTGAGTTCATGGATGGAAGCCGTGACCAACTTGTCCAACTCTTTGGCATAGCGGCTGCGGCTCTGACTGAGTTTTTGCGCCTGGGTCAGGTAATTCTGTTTGCTAGCTTCCAATTGCTGCTCTATCTCTTCGAGCTTCTGCTCATCTGAGTCGAGGCTCCCCAGTTCGGCCAGCAACTGCTGATGGTGTTGATACAACTCTGAGGGCATCACCTGATGCTTGCGCGCCAGTTGCATCGCCTTGGAAAGTCGCGCCTCCAGCATGGCAAAGTGTTCTGGGTCCAACTCAAGCTTGTCCAGATAGCGCTGCAGCTCGCTGCTGCTTTCCTGCACCTGGATCAGGGCATCGTTGAGCATGCCGCCGACATTGGCCAGCTCAGAGTCGACACTCTCCAGCTCGGCACTGATATGCACTGCCCGGTTCAGCAATGACTCTATGTTGGCCTCTTCGCCCTCACTGAGCAGCATCAAGGCCAACTGACAGGACTCGATCAGCGCCGTACTGTTAGCCAGACGCTTGTGCTCCTGCTCTATCTCGGCAAATTCATGCTCCCCGAGGGCAAAGTCGTTGAGTTCTTCCACCTGATAACTGAGTAACTGCTTACGGGCAATTCTCTCCTGCTGCGACAGCACCAGTTGCCGCAGTTCCTGCTCGATTTGGCGATAACGCTGATAGGCACTGCTGACACTATCGAGCAACAGCTTATGATTGGCATAGCTGTCCAGCAGGTAAAGTTGCTGCTCTGTCTTGAGCATGGCGTGATGAGCATGCTGGCCGTGGATCCCCACCAGCAAGGGCCCCAAAGCCTTGAGCTGAGTCAGCGGCACAGGGTTACCATTGATATAGGCGCGGGAACGGCCATCGCTGCCAATGGTGCGCCTGAGAATACATTCATCTTCGAGTTCGAGATCATTATCTTCCAGCCAACGCTTGGCCAGAGGGACATCCGCCAGGGAGAAACGGGCACTAACTTCTGTCTTGCTGGCACCGGGGCGTACACTGGCGGCATCGGCCCGGTTGCCGAGACAAAGCCCCAGGGCATCGATGGCAATGGATTTACCCGCCCCGGTCTCGCCGGTAATACTGGTCATTCCCGGACGGAAGTCCAGCTCCAGAAAACGCACTATGGCAAAGTTATTGATGCTGAGTTGGCAAAGCATAATGAATTCCCAAAACACTGTATTGATAAACAGTATATACTGATTTTTTATACAGTAAATATCTGTCGATTAATTATTCCCTGTGTTGTTCCCTAGACTGCCCATGCCGCTATCAAAGGCAAACTGATAAAGGTGATCAGCGTCCCCACTAATATCCCCTGGGCACTGACCCCGGCCTTGGTGTCATAACGCTGCGCCAGTAAGTATACACTCGCTGCCGTAGGCAGGGCCGCAAGAATAACCCCCATCTGCAGATTGGTGCCGCTGATCCCCATGGCTTTCAATAATAGATAAGCCAGCAGAGGTTGCAGTAGCAGCTTGCAGGCGTTGATGCCAAAGAGCTCAGCCAACTGCCAAGGCCCAGGTAAGCGGGTGGCGCCGCGAACCCGGGTCGCCTTGGCCAACACCATACCTATGGCAAACAGGGCACAGGGGCTGGAGGTGGCGCCTATCTGACTTATCATCATCGCTATCCCATCCGGCAGAGCCATACCGGAAGCCGAGACAGCAACGCCCAGGGCGCTGCCGATAACAATCGGGTTTTTCGCCAGCGCTTCAACAATAATCAACAAGGGATGCGCCTTATTTTCTGTATCTCTGGCGAGCTCCAGCGACACCAGGGCGATGGCAAACATCACCACAGACAACAGGCTGGCAATGGCCGCCGCAGCCAGCGCCAACTGGTTTCCCGGGTAGACTATCATCATCATGGGGATGCCGATAAAGGCGGTATTGCCGAAGGTGGCATTCAAGGCGCGAATCGCCCCTACCCCCTGACCGGCCCTGAAACAACCGGAAATCAGCAGCACCAGCAGATAGGTCAGCATCATTGCCACACTGAAACCGATGATGAAATGCCACTGGAAGATCTCCTCGAAAGAAGTTCTTGCCAGCACTATCATCATAATGGCCGGAAAAGCTATGTAATAAACATATTGGTTGAGGGCGGCGTCCGTACCATCCGGCAGGATTTTGCTTTTCTGTACCAGTGAACCTGCGAGCATAATGCCAAACACAGAGATCAGCGGAGTAATGATTCCAGTCATACTTCTTCCATTTTGCTGACTTTGGCTGTCGTACTCCCGCCGGGGATCTGCGAAAATGGCGGGGAATTCTGTATCTTGCCTGCCCTTATCAGTACAGCTAAGTAAGTTCGGCAGAGACGCCGACAAGTTACCACAGCCGTTTTCTGCCAGCCATTGCGCTATGGTCGTAGACATCGGCAGACAAGCGTTTTAAACATATCCTTGGCACATTGAGGAACAGCAATGAGTGACAATCAGGCTCCCGAACTGCAACTGCTCTACTTGTTTGTACATCTGGTCAATGCTGGCAGTTTCTCCCAGGCCGCCAAAGTACTGAATATGCCGGTGGCCACCGTCAGCCGCAAACTAGCCAAGCTGGAATCTGTGCTGGATAAACAACTGCTGATGCGAACCACCCGCAAACTGAGGTTGACCGAAGAGGGACTGGAGTTGTTCCAACGCTATCAGCAACTGATAGCTCAGTTTGATGCCCTGGCCAGCGGCACCTGCGCCGACAAGCCCGAAGGCACCCTGAGAATTGCCGCTCCCATCTCGATTATCTCTATGATATTCATCGAGACACTGAACGAATTTTGCGAGTGCTACCCGGATATCAAGCTGCATATCGCTCAAAGTAACGAGGTGGTGGATCTCATCGATAAAGGCATAGATGTTGCCATAGTCGGCGGCACCCAGCCTGACTCCTCCTGGGTTTCCTGCTCTCTTGGAGTATTGGATTATCGCCTGGTGGCTTCCCCCGGGTATCTTCGAAAGGCGCCGGTATTCAATCATCCGCAGCAGCTCAGTCAACATAAGGTGATCAAGGTCTGGCCTCTGTTCAACTGGTCGCTGCGCCATCCCGATGGCGATGCCTTCTATTATGACGGCCCGGCCAACCTAACCCTGACGGATCTCCACGGTGCCATCCGTGCAACCTTGAATGACGGCGGGATTCTTTACGGCCCTGAGCTCTTTTGCAAACAGGAGTTGAAAGACGGGCGGCTACAGGTATTGCTGCCGGAGTGGAAAGGAGAAAAACGGCGTATCTCCCTGCTCTATCATCAACGCAGCCAGCAACCACTCAAGGTAAAGCTCTTTATCGAGTTCATGCAGCAGCGCGCCCCTGCGCTATTTTCCATGGACTGAAACACAAAAAAGCCCGCGATGCGGGCTTTTCTTCGAAGGGGTAAGTCTTACAGACGGATACCAGCCTTCTCCAGGTCTTTGGCAATCACACTTCTTGGCAGTGCAACATAACCGTCTTTCTCAACCACCTGCTGCCCCTGCTTGGACAGGACATAGCGGACAAACTCGCGCTGCATGGGTGACAGCTCTTTGTTTGGATGCTTGTTGATGTAAACGTAGAGGTAGCGTGACAGTGGGTAAGTACCGCTGGCCGCGTTCTCTGGCGTTGCAGCGATATAGTCGTCACCCTTCTTCGACAGAGCCACGGCTTTCACACCAGCAGTCTTGTAACCTATACCTGAGTAACCGATAGCGTTCAGCGACTGAGATACAGACTGCACCACTGAGGCGCTGCCTGGCTGCTCGTTCACGTTGGCTTTGAAGTCACCCTTACACAGGGCTTTCTTCTTGAAGTAACCGTAAGTACCGGATACTGAGTTACGGCCGTACAGCTGAATGTCTTTGGCAGACCAGCTTCCGTCCAGACCGGCATCACCCCAGCGAGTGATATCGCTGCCACCACACTTATGGGTAGAGGAGAAGATAGCATCAACCTGCTCTATGCTCAGCCCCTTGATTGGGTTGTCCTTGTGAACAAAAACCGCTAGGGCATCGATGGCTACACGAATCGCAGTAGGCTTGTAACCATAGTGCTTTTCAAACGCTTCTTCTTCGTTTGGCTTCATCTTGCGGCTCATTGGACCGAACTGAGAAGTCCCTTCGGTCAGGGCTGGAGGCGCAGTTGAAGAACCGGCAGCCTGGATCTGGATGTTGACGTTAGGGTACATCTGTTTGAATTCTTCAGCCCACAGAGTCATCATGTTGGCCAGAGTGTCAGAGCCGACGGAAGACAAGTTACCGGAAACACCACTTGTTTTCTCGTAGGTTGGCAGTGACTGATCGATAGCAGCCATTGATGCTGCAGAGAATACACCAGCGGCCGTAAGGGTTACTGCGCCGACAAGCTGTTTCAATTTCATTATTTGCTCCAGTTTTTACCGAACTTGGTTTCTAAAACGCAGCCAGTATCAATTGCCACAATGACAAGTCTATGACTTAAAAATGACAGTTGCATGACAAGCCAAAATAAATACGTTGTAACTGGGTATCGAAAATAACGGCCTGAAAATAACGGCCAGCCAGGTCTTGAAGCCATTTCGGCATAAAGGATCCTCGATTGACCATGTTGCGCCGGCAGTTTCCTAAAGCCTTTGCTTAATCATGACCGTGAGATTGCCATTTGCCACAGGCTTGAAAAAGAGTGCACAAAGCCTTTTCCCGCTAGACAGCAAAAAGGAGCCAAAGGCTCCTTAATAGGGTTAATGCAGTCAAACGCGTCAGGAAGCTTGCTGCTCCAGTAGATGCTGCGGGATCACAAAGCTGAAGATACTGCCCTTGCCAAGCTCACTGGCCACCTTGAGTTCGCTGTGGTGATGACTGAGGGCGTGTTTCACTATCGCCAGCCCCAGACCACTGCCACCGGTTTGCCGCGAGCGGGCACTGTCGACCCGATAGAAGCGTTCGGTCAGGCGGCTGATATGCTGCGGTGCAATCCCTTCACCACTGTCTTTAACACTGAACATGGCGCCGGTTGCCACCCGTTGCCAGCGCACCTCAATACTGCCGCCCGGCTCTGTGTAGCGTATGGCGTTGGACAACAGATTGGAGCAGGCACTGCGCAGCTGCAACTCATTGCCATGGGTATTGAGTCCTGGTTCGGCATAGAAGCTCAGTTGGTAGCGACCAAGGGAGAGCGCTTCACCCTCCTCTTTTAAGGTGGTCATCAACTGCTGCATATCCACAGTGTGTTCCAGGTTGATATCGGCGGCATCTTCAATCCGCGACAACGCCAACAACTGCTCCACCATGGATTGCATCCTGCCGGTCTGCTGTTGCATTAACTCCAGCGCCTTGACATTGGGGGAGTCGGGTTCGGCCATGCTCTGCATCATCTCAAGATACCCCTGCAGCACAGTGAGCGGTGTTTTCAGCTCATGGGAGACGTTGGCAACAAACTCCTTGCGCATTCCCTCGAGTTGCCTAACCCGGGTGATATCCCGGGCAATCAGCAACAGCTGCCTGTCGCCATAGGCCATCAAGCGCACTTCCAGCAGACGCTTATCCGAAACCGGGGACGGCAGCTCCAGCGGCTCCTTGTAATGGCCCTTTTTCAAATAGGCCGAAAAGTCGGGATGCCGGATAAGGTTATCTATTCGCTGACCATTATCCTGCGGCCAGACAAAGCCGAGCAGCAGCTGCGCCAACTTGTTACACCAGAGGATATTATGATCTGAATCGAGCACCACGGCCGCATCGGGAAGCGCTTCGGCCCCCTGGCGAAACCTTCCTAACAGCCCGGCCAACTGACTCACCCGCTTGCGGTTTTTGCCCTGCAGGCGATAGATGCCGTTGAATACCCCTTCCCAGCTGCCGCTGCCCTGCGGCGGCGTTAAGCGGCGATCGCGCCACAACCAGTAATTGAGCCGAATAAGCTGGCGATAGTGCCAACCCAATAATAGAAAAGCGCCCAGACACAGTACCAAGAGCAACTGACCAAGCAGCAACCCAAGCAGCAGACAAGCCGCCAGGTACAGCATCAGACGGGAAAACAGCCGATAACCCGAATAGGAATCAAACATAGAAAATGCCCAGGCAAAAGGCCGATGGTTGCACAAGATAACGCAAAACCCGGCCCATGCCCATTGTTACCCCGCTAGATACGGGTAGAGAAGCGGTAACCTGCGCCGCGAACCGTTTGGATCAGTTTATCGTGCCCGGACAGCTCCACGGCTTTCCTTAAGCGACGAATATGCACATCCACAGTTCTATCTTCGACATAAACATTGGTGCCCCAGACATTGTCCAGCAACTGCTCACGGCTGTAGACCCGTTCCGGGTGAGTCATAAAGAAGTGCAGCAAACGAAACTCGGTCGGCCCCATCTCCAGCACAGAATCCCCCACTGTGACCCTATGGCTGACAGGATCCAGGGTCAGGCCCTGCACATCTATGGTTTCTTCCAGGCGGGTTGGCGCGGCGCGTCTGAGAACCGCCTTGATGCGGGCCACCAACTCCTTGGGGGAAAACGGTTTGGTAATATAGTCATCGGCGCCCACTTCCAGGCCTTTGACCTTGTCCTCTTCCTCACCGCGGGCAGTGAGCATGATAATAGGGATCTGACGGGTAAACTCATCTTGCTTCAATCGCTTGGCAAACTGAATACCGCTGCCGCCGGGAAACATCCAGTCCAGCAGAATAAGATCCGGATAAGGTTCCTTGAGCAGTGCCAACGCAGAATCAAAGTCCTCGGCGGCACTGGTGGTGTACCCGTGTTGTTCCATAACAAAAGTCAGCATCTCACGGATAGCCAACTCATCTTCTACTATTAAAATCCTTGCAGTCATAACGGTTTCTGTCAGTGAATTTCCACGTGGCCATTATTGGACAGTTTTATTACAAAATGATGAAAAGAGTCGACCATTACGTCTTTAACGGCGCTATTTTGTCACAATTATCCCGATTAAACACTTGAAACTGGAATGAAAAGCTTACCCAATAGCCGTTATTGACCGCCACGAGCAACAATCTCACTGCAGCTAAATTTAGATTACAAGTCTACAACAAACAATAAGTTAGCCTTAACTTAACCAAGTACTGCCGCGGCTCTCTGTTAGGCCAGGCGCGAATTATCTTTCAGGGACACGGCACTGACACAATTTCCAGACGACTGTTTTCACACTGCAGGAACACGCCCAAGAGCCGTTCGGCTGAGTTGGCCGAATTCATCCACAAAAGCCGGAAGCAAAAACCAACAGCAGCGCGACAAAAGCGACCTCCATACGCCTCCTGACTACAAACAGTGCAAACAAAAAGGAGGCCCAAGGCCTCCTTCGCTGCAGCTGTGGTCGTTTAGAACTTGTGTTCCAGACCAACACCTATGTACTTGTCATCATCGTCCATATCTTCCATGGAGCGATTGGTGTAGAAGGCAAACAGCTTGGTCGGCTTACCCAGCTTGTAGTCGGCACCGATAGACCAGGAATCACCCTTGTCTTCCATGTCCTGCCACTGACCTTTAAGGGTCACTGCGTCAATCTTGTAAGCCGCGCTCAGCAGGTAACCGTTCTTGCTGTCACCGTCCACTGATTTTTCTTCCTGCTGGTACATACCGCCCAGGATGAAGTTGGCCAGTTTGGCCTGTACTGTGGCACGCAGAACATCGTAGCCCTTAACTTCAGAGTCGTAGGCGACAGAGGCGAATACTGCGCTCTTTTTCAGATCCTTGTCACCGTACATGGCGGCAACAGAGAAACCATCTTCACCGCCTTGTGACTTGGCGGCTTCTGCTGCGTAAGTGGCACCGACTTTAAAACCACCGAATGAAGGCGACAGGTAAGTCACAGTTTGCTCGATACGGTTTTCACCCTTGAACAGGCTCTTGAGGTCGCCTGACAGGTCGTTGAACTGGTCTACTTTACCTTGAGACACTTTCAGCATAGTGTCGTTACGACCCACAGAAATGGCACCGAAGTTACCCTTCAAACCAACAAACTGGTTACGGGCCAGGAAGTTGTCTTTGGCATCATCGCCTGTGTCTACTTCGTATTCCACTGTGTAGAATGCTGCCAGGTCGTTACCCAGATCGAATTCGCCCTTCACGCCAAAACGAGAGGCATTGCTCTGAACCGTAGTTTCAGAATCATCAGCACCGGCCTCGTCGTTGGACTGAACAGTAACATTCAGCTTGCCGTAAACGGTCAGCGGCTCGGCTGCATGGGCAGAGGCCAGAGAGACTGAAGCGATAGCTGAAGCGAGTAGTGTTTTGCAAAATGCGTTCATCATTAATTCCTTTCGACGTTCTCTTCGTCTTGGTTATTGGTTTGGAACGAGCGAAAGTGTGCAACGAGTCTGTTGCAGTTTTATTTCATCTTTTAACTTGCTGGCTTCATTGGCATCAAAGACCTGCCCAGCCACCGGTAAAAGCCCGTCACTACAGGGCCTCGCGGCCCACAAAGGGCTATATGACATTTTGATTAAATCTGCCCAGAGCGAAAAAATCTGTGCTAGCAGGGCGGGTTTACCTAGAGGAATTCATGCCTTACACTGCGGCTTTATTTTTCAAAGAGCGCCTGTCATGTGGTTTAAAAATCTCACCGTATATCGTTTCAACAAACCATTTTCCACCGATATAGAGGCACTGGAGACGGCCCTTGAGGGCTTCACCTTTTCTCCCTGCTCCAGTCAGGACATCAGCAAATTCGGTTTTTCCAAGGCTTTGGGCAAACTGGGGCACACCCTGGTTCACAGCGCCAACAACCGCCACCTTATCTGCGCCACCAAAGAGGAGAAGCTGCTGCCTTCTCAGGTCATCAAGGAAGCGCTGGAAGAAAAGGTGTCGCTGCTGGAAGAGGAAGAAAACCGCAAGCTGACCAAGAAAGAGAAAGATGCGCTCAAGGATGAAATCACCACCACTCTGTTGCCAAGAGCCTTCTCCCGTCGCAGCCAAATCAAGGCACTGTTGCTGCTGGATGAGCAACTGATCCTGGTAGACAGCTCCAGCGCCGCCAAGGCCGAAGAACTGCTGGCCTTGCTGCGTAAAGCGCTCGGCAGCCTGCCTGTGGTGCCAATGAGCACCAAGACACCGATTGAAGTGCAAATGACCGAATGGCTCAAGCAAGGCAATGCCCCAGCCCCCTTCACCATTCAGGATGAAGCCGAGCTCAAGTCTGCCGCCGATGATGGTGCAACCGTGCGCTTCAAGCAGCAGGATCTGGGCGAAGAGGAAGTACTGGCTCACCTGGAAACCGGCAAGCAGGTGCATAAACTGGCACTGCACTTCGGTCAGTCCATCGCCTTTGTGCTGCAATCCGATGCCGGACTGCGTCGCCTCAAGTTCTCGGAAGAGTTCCGCGCCGCCACCGATGATGTTGCCGGTGAGGATCCACTGGCCAAACTGGACGCCGACTTTGAGCTGATGAGCAGCGAACTGGTCGCGCTGATGCTGGCTCTGGTCGATGCCCTCGGCGGCGTTGAAGACAGCCTGTAACCCCTATCTCCGAGTAACAAGGCCCCTGCGCTGAGATAAAATAAGCGCCATAAAAAACGCCGGCACACCTGAAGATGCGCCGGCGTTTTCTGGACAATCAGATTCAGGACTTATCAGACTCAGGACTTATAGTTACCCTGAGCGTCAAACGGCCAGTCTATGCCGAGCCAGGCCTTGAAGAAGGCTTTCTGGGCGCGGCTGACGCTTTCCTTAGGCTTAATTTGCAGCTTGCCGGATTGCTCTGAGGCCAGAGTCACACGCCGCTCTATGAGCTTATCGTCGTGGAACAGGGTCACAGTCAACTCATCACCTGCGTCAAAGTCGGCCAAACGTTTGGCGTAACCTTCGGCGCTGACTTTCAAGCCATTGATAGCCAGCAGCTGATCGCCGGCGACTATGCCCGCCTGCCAAGCCGGACCACCGCGCTCAACACTTTGCAACACCAAAGAGCCGGAAGTGAGTGTCATACCGGCAAAGGCCTGCTCCTTACTGTCTTTGCCGTAGGCGGTCTTAAGCCCTGCCTGACTCAGCAGTTTGTCAAAGTCCAGCACCAAGGGGGCATTGACATGGCTCTGCCACCAAGACTCATAGTCCTTGCCGGATAAGTTTTTCAAAATACGTTTCACATCCGTGACATTGTATCCCTTGGGGACCTTATGCTCACGATAGAGACTCCGGTGCACATCCCGGTAGGACACCTCTTTGTCTGTGTCCTGCAGCAGTGAGAAGTCCAGTGCCAGCGAAGTCAGATAACCTTCGGAGTAGATGTTCACACTGTGGTTGATGGCGTAATCGCCGCCTGTGCTAACCCATTGACCGGCGCTGGCTTCGGCCACCGACTGAATTTCCCGCCCCGGCTTATGCTGATTGGCATTGACCCGCTTGGCCAAGTCCTCCATAAACTCTTTAGGCGTCATGATCCCGGCACGCAACAACAACTGGTTTTGAAAATAGCTGGTAGAACCTTCCGCCATCCATAACAGCTCAGTCATATTCTCCTGTTGGTAGTCGTAGGGCACCAGTCCCTCCGGGCGATAGGCCTTGACGTTCCAGGTATGAATAAATTCATGGGAAGCCGTGCTGATAAAACGCAGATAGTCCTGGCGCTCACGGAAGTTGAATCTGGGCAGCTGGATAATGGTTGAGTTCAAATGTTCGGTGGCGCCGCGGGCCCCCGAGGTGGCGTGCACCATATAAACATAACGCTCAAAGGGATAGTCATCCCAAATGGCCGCAGCCGTAGCGGACAACTTACCCAGATCGGCCTCTATCTGCTCCAGGTCATAGTTGCCCTCGCCCCAAACCACCAGCTCATACTGTTTGCCGTCGGCCTTGAAGGCGCGATGCTGACTGAGCCCGGTTTCAATCGGCGAGTCGACTAACACATCATAGTTGGCGGCCACAAACGAATGAGGCTTATCAGCCGCGGCCATCCCCGAGTAACTGCGCCAATCGCTCGGCACATCCAGGGTTACCTTGACAGGCTCCTGACGAAACTCGGGGCTGTAGATGAATACGCCGCTGGCATCCAGAAACGCATGGCTGGCATCAATATGCCTGACTCTTTGCCCCAACTCGTTGGCATAGAGTTGATAGCTGACGGTGACCGCTGTTGGCTTGGACAAAACCACAGTCCATTCACCGCTGGCACTGCGCTTCCAAGGCAGGCTGTTGCCCTGCGCGTCCGAGGCATGAAAACGGCGAACCCCGTCCGCCAGCGGCAATACCTGATACTTGCCGGTACGCCAAACCGGCAGATTAACCTTGAGCTGTTGCCCTGAATGTTGCGGGAAAGAGACCTTGACCTGAGCCAGGTGATGCTCCGGGCTTTTAAGATCTATCTGGTAATCGACGTCAGCCCAGGCTGAAGATGCCATGCCCAGAGTTGTCAGTAGGGAGGAGTAAGATATGATTGACAAAACAGCGGATTTCACTCGTAATTCCTTCTTATGTCATTGTTGTTATAAAATCGGTCGAGTATAACAATATCGGGATAGTCACCTCACCCTTTGCTAATAAAAGCTAACAATTAAGTCCCCGCAGAATGGGACAGAGGCAAATTTATGTATTTTTTCAGGGTTATCTTCATCGCATCCATGCTGCTTTTAGGCATGGCACATGCCGATGAGCTGGAAGAGATAGAGATAACATTCAGAGAGCATCCAACCAAACTGTACCTCTCAGTGACTGACGATTTACCCCAGTCATTGATTTTTTCCTCTGTCGAGCAGTTTACATCCCGAGCACTGGAGCTGGGTTACTCCCCGGAACAACTGATGAGCAAACTCATCTTATTGACCCGGTTAAATATGGATATTCAAATTCGCGCACCAGGCAAACTTGAACAAGCGCAGCAGTTGATCGAACAACTGAAAACCGTGGCCCGCAGCGATTATGAAAAAGCGGCGCTCAATAACCTCGAAGCCCGATATATCGGTCGAGTTCAACAAGCGTACCAACAAACAGTAACCCTTAATAACCAAGCGCTTGAGCTCTTGAGTGAAGCCCAGGACAAACGCAGCCAACTGCTCAGATATGTCATTTATGAAGACCTTGGCATAGTCAACTTGATCATCAAGCAAGAACAGTTGGCTCTGAATGCATTCAATCAACTCAGGGAAACGGCCTATCAATTACGCAATGACTATCTGATAGCCGAGGCAGAATCGGCCTTGGGTAAGTACTACAACCGCAAGGGTGAACAAACCAAGTCATTGCAGCATTACACCGAGGCTTTTCGGCTCGCCAGCCGCTTCAACCAGCCTAATCAAAAAGCGATGTTGCAGCTAAATCTGGCCAAGTTGTACCGCGATCTACAACAGAAAGATGAGGCTCTCGAATTTGCCCACGGCGCCGCCGATGCCTTTAAGGCTTTGGGCTCAGGCTCTTATCTATCGAGCGCCATGACAGTTATCGCCATGGTGTATGCCAACAACGGCGAATGGAACAAGGCGATAGACTATTACCTTAATGCCCAGCAAATAGATGCCGAGCTGAAAAACTTTACCGCCCAGGGACTGAATTTTCACAATTTGGGAGAGGCCTACTTCCATTTGAACGACCATCGAGTCGCCCTCGACTACCTGTTTCAAGCCAACGAGATATTCAAAGAGCGGAAGAGTAATCATTATCTGATTTACAACGAAATGCTCATAGCGCAAGTTGCCCATGCCATAGAGGATTGGCCCTTGACGATGCAACATGCCCAAGAAGCACTGCGTTTAGCCAAACAGTTGGAATTACAGCAAGAGCAGATAGAAGCCCTCGGCTACCAGACCGATGCCTACCAGGCCCAAGGCCGCTTTCAGCAAGCGCTTGCGACTCAGACAGAAAGCATTAAAATACATAACGCTTTGTTAGAGAAAGATAAAAATACAGGTTCGGACATCAAATCCTCAGCGCTTACCGAGCAAAGATTAAAACTTGCATTGGGACAGTTGCGGCAAGAGCAACAGCAACAATTGGCAACCCTGCATACCCGCAACGCTTTGTTGGCCGGAGGGACAATACTCTGTCTGGTATTGCTGGGCTTATTGCTGCAGCAATCCAAACTACGCAGACAGATGCTTAGAAACAACAATGTTCAACAATCGACAATGTTGTTGGACCCGATGACGGGTTTACCTGGTTATCGGTCACTACTGAAGAAAATAGCAACAAAACCCAAAGGCTTGGCTCTGCTGGCACTAGAGCAAGATTTCGATAGTGACATAAGGCTTGGAAACAGCTTGGCTGCCCCTAGGCTGGGGCGGTTGGCAAATGACATTACCGAGCTGACTCATGCCGATGTATTTCTGCTCAGGCCGGGACTTTTTGCCTTGGTTTTGGACTATGAAACCAGTGCAAGGCAAATTCACCAGCAACTTGCGGCAGCGTTTCAGAAAGAAAACGTCAAATGGGCTCTCGGATTCATCCCATTACCGCTGCTGGCTAACCCCGATGTCCGTCTGTCTGCCGAAACCTTGTTTGAAACAACACAATTGGCGTTAGCCGGAGCCATGAGCCTTAAAGAAAATCAAGGCCACTACGTTGGTTTCAGTACTCTGGATTTTACTCCGGCGGCCATATTTTCTGCCCCTCTCTATCTGCAACTGCAAAAGAGTATAATCCGCGGCTTAATCCGAATAGAAACCAACGGAGAAAAAGATAAAATTGATTGGCCGGAGTCGCAATTACAATCAAAAATCGACCCAATGCCAATTATTTGATCTGAACGACAAAACTTTGTCGCAACAACGAGATGGCGAATTTGCACTCCTGACAGATTGCTATACCATTTAATAGTGTCTGAAACGGTTGTCACGAAATTTCAGTCATTTATACCCCTACAATGGATTCGATCCCGCATCGAAGGAAAGTTACAGGAATGAAGGACTCAAACGCAACGGTGTCGCAACTAGGTGTTCTCAAGCAGAAACTGAATTCCACCAAAGCCGCGTTAGATGAAATGAATGAAGACAGGAACGCCAAACTGCAGGCGTTACTGCAATTTATTGGCCATCTCAGCCTGGCCTGCAAAGGGCAAAACCTAGAGCTAGACAACAAACTGGCCAAACTCAGGCATAACCTGGGCACCTATGAACGCATAGATGAAGTGTTACCGGATCTGGTCGAAGTCGAACGATTGCTCAAGAAGCAATACCACCATGTAATGGGCCAGCTCGAAGAGGGCCGCTCTAGTCTGAGCAAGTTCAGTCGCCAACTGCAACGAGTCGACTCCATGCCAGAGCGCCTCAAGAAAGAGGTCAGCTATTTCAAACAGGAGCTGGGCAAACCTTTCCATACCGTCTGGGACTATATTCCCAAGGTCGAACAGTTGGTGGGCTTCTACGAGCAACTGCTTTGCAGTCAATTCGAAGCCGAATCCCCCATTGCGGTAATGCCCAAACACAGGCAACTGGGCCACGAGCTGGCGCAGATGATCTCCAACATAGAGTTTCGCAAAGATCAACGCGATCAGGTATTGGTGATCAAAGAGCAGCTGGCATCACCCGACATTGATATCGATACCCTGCTGGAAGCCTATCAAACAATACTCTCGCTGCTTTTAGACAACATCGCCCGCGAAAAAACCGCTTCGCAGGAGTTTCTGTTTGCCCTCAACGACGCCTTGAGCGCCGTGCGCGAAGTGGTCAGCGACTCCTACAACCAATCCCAGCGCAGCCATCAGCTTAAGAGTCAACTGAATCGAGAGATCAACACCCAAGTCGACAGCGTGGGGGAGTCGCTGGTGGATATCGAAGACATTACCGAACTCAAACAGCAGATCAGCGAGCAACTGGCCGCCATTCGCGCCAGCCTGGCCCGCAAAGAAGCGCTGGAGCAAAGAGAACAGGCACTGCTGCGTAAGTCGATGGAAACCATGCGCAAAGAGCTCAATGACCTCACAAGTGAAGCCTCCACTTACAAGGAAAGATTATTCGAGCAGCAAAAGCTCAACATGCTCGACACCCTCACCCAGTTGCCCAACCGCGCGGCCATGGAGGAGCGGATGGAGCAGGAATACCGTCACTTCCAGCGCAACAAACAACCCTTATGGCTGGCAGTCGCCGACATAGATCACTTCAAATCCATCAACGACAGCTTTGGCCATACCACAGGAGATAAGACACTGCAGGTCATCGCCATGGCGTTGAAAAACTCTTTGCGTGATACTGAATTTGTTGCCCGCTATGGCGGTGAAGAATTTGTACTCATTATCCCCGATGTCTCACCCAAGGACATAGAACAGCTATTGAACCGGGTGCGCGAAAAAATTAAAAATATTCCGTTTAAATTTAAAAATCAGCGTATTACAGTTACAGTATCCATAGGGGCCGCACAAATCATTGATGGCGAACACATTCAGGAAACCTTCGAACGCGCCGATGCCGCCCTCTATAAGGCCAAACATGAAAGCCGTGACAGAGTCATTATAGATTGACAACAATGACTCCTGTTTACGCTCAAGGAGTCATCATGATAGTCAGGATCAGTCCCCGCGGCAGTATGGATCAACTGTCGCAACTGGAGGCGGATCGCCTCAAACAAAGTGCCAAGAGTGATCTTTACCAACTCTACCGCAACTGCTCTTTAGCCGTATTGGCCTCTGGGCAACAGACTGACAATGCCAAGGAGCTGTTTGAACAATTTCAGGACTTTGAAATCAATGTGTTGCGCCGGGAGCGAGGCATCAAGCTGGAACTTATCAACCCTCCAGCATGTGCCTTTGTCGATGAGCAGATCATAGTCGGCATTCAGGAGCATCTGTTTGCCGTACTCAGAGACATCATCTACGTCAGCAACAAGTACGATGGCCTGAAACACATCAACCTCACCAACGCCAGCCATATCACCAATGTGGTGTTCGATATTCTGAGAAACGCCAGAGCCATTCCACCGATGCAGGATCCCAATGTGGTGGTTTGTTGGGGCGGCCACTCGATAAACGATACCGAATACAGATACACCAAAGAGGTGGGCTACCAGTTGGGGCTGAGAATGCTGGATATCTGTACCGGTTGCGGGCCGGGAGCCATGAAGGGGCCAATGAAAGGCGCCGCTATCGGTCATGCCAAGCAGCGTATTCATAACGCCCGTTACATAGGCCTGACCGAGCCGAGCATTATCGCCGCCGAACCGCCCAACCAAATCGTCAATGAACTGGTGATTCTGCCGGATATTGAAAAACGCCTGGAGGCCTTTGTGCGTCTGGGGCACGGTATTGTCATTTTCCCCGGCGGTGCCGGCACCGCAGAAGAACTACTGTATCTTCTGGGTATCTTACTCAATCGTGAAAATGCCGATATTCCCTTCCCGCTGGTGCTCTCAGGCCCCAAAGAAAGCGAAGCCTATTTCCGCGAAATCGATGCCTTTATCGGCGCCACCCTTGGCGAGCAGGCGCAGCAGAAATACCAAATCATCATAGATGATGCGCCTCAGGTCGCACGCGTCATGCGAGCGGGTATGGAAGAGGTAAAATGTCATCGCAAAAAAACCGGCGATGCCTACCAATACCAGTGGAGTCTCAAGATAGAACCTGAATTCCAACTGCCCTTTGTGCCCACTCATGAAGTGATGGAAAACCTCAACCTGCACTTCCAGAGCAATAAAGCTGAACTGGCAGCCAACCTGCGCAAGGCATTTTCAGGTATAGTGGCCGGTAATGTTAAGGCTAACACCATGAAAAACATCGAACGCTTGGGCCCCTTCAAGTTAAAAGGAGACCCTGAGTTGATGGCTTTGATGGATAAATTACTGGGCGCCTTTGTCAGCCAACAAAGAATGAAGTTGCCGGGCTCTGCTTATGTGCCCTGTTATCAAATAATGAAATGAACCGATTACTAATTATCGATGGCATGAATCTGGTGCGCCGCCTACATGCGGCGCAGCCGGATGATGCCGACATGCAAGGGCTGACCGAACGCAGCCGCAATGCTTGCCAGAAGCTTATTCGCCAGCACAGTCCTACCCATGTGGCCATTGTCTGGGACGGCGATGAAGAATCCTGGCGCAAACGCCTGTATCCGGATTACAAGAAAGGCCGCAAGCCTATGCCCCAAGCCTTGGCCGATGGCCTGCCGGCACTGAAACAGGCATTGGCCGAAGCGGGAATAGGCTCCATCAATGCGCTATCGGAAGCCGATGATGTTATCGCCACCTTGGCCAGCAAGTTGTGCCTGCACGGTGGTGAGGCGATTATCGTCTCTACCGACAAGGGCTTTTGCCAGCTGAGGTTACCGCGTTTACTGCTGTGGGATCATTTCAATGGCGCCGCCATGGATATTGCCGCACTGGAGCAAAAACTCGGCATAGAGCAGAGCCAGCTGCTGGACTTTATGGCCCTCAGCGGCGACAGTGGCAATAAGATCCCCGGCATCCAGGGAATAGGTCCCAAGACGGCCGGCGAATTGCTCAGAAGCTTTCGCACCCTGGCCAATGTCTACAATGCGCTCGATACTTTGGGCGCCAAGCAAGCCAAAAAGCTAACCGAAGGCAAGGAGATGGCGCGCCTCAGCTATCGGTTGGCAAAACTGCGCACGGATCTCGAACTTAATATTCGCTTGAACCAGTATAGAGTCAAAGAAAGCGAAGACTCTCAGCGCTCAACTTAAACAATAAAATGGAAAAACCGTATGAAAGGTAAGGCCCCTGTGATTATCGGCAGCATCTTTATCGCCTATCTGCTCTTCGTTGCCGTGGTTATTCTCTTCTATGAGCCCAAGCCGGAAGAGATGAGCTGGGAAGACAGGCAAGCCTATAACCAGTCTATGATTTCCGAACTGCAACTGGGGCAAACACTGGAACAAACCATGGAAACCCTGGGTAGAGCCGATTTCAGCGAAGCCATGCAAACCCATGGTCAGTCGCTGCAAGTGCTCTTCTACCGCACCCAGCATGTCAAATCAGACGGCAAGACCACCAAAGATGAGTGCACCCCACTGTTGTTCAAAAATGGCCGACTCCAGGCCTGGGGCGAGGATACTTACCAACAATATCTGCAGCAACCCCTGCAGGAGCAAACTCCCCCCAATAGCAACTAGCCAAGCGAAGCAAAAGGCCAAATATCGAGACTGAGACGAGTTGCGGCGCCACCACCAAAGCCAAAGTCCTTTATAGCCTCCGCCGTTGAAGCACAACCGACCGACAACGTGCTTATCTCTCCAAGCCCACTCCAGCTGCATCAAGCGGCGCTGCGCAATAGTCTTGCCGACAGCCCCCGGCCCTGTGATAAAATCACCGCTATGAATTACGCAGGGCACCTTAGGTTGTATGTCATGCGTTGACTAAAGCCTGCATAGCAGGATAACAATTCCGAGGTAATACAAGGCAATGGCCTTAATCATTGATGACAGCTGCATTAACTGCGACATGTGTGAGCCAGAGTGCCCCAATCAAGCCATCACTATGGGTGAAGAGATCTACGAGATAGATCCTGCGCGCTGCACCGAATGTGTTGGCCACTATGACAATCCCACCTGTGTTTCTGTCTGCCCTATCGACTGTATCGACAAGGATCCCGAACATCAGGAAACCCAAGATGAACTGCTGGTAAAATACGCCCAACTGACCGGTAAGCTATAAGGATAAAATGATGAAAACAATACTGCTTATTGCTGCATTACTCAGCCTTGGCGCCTGTGCCGAACTCAAGGAAACCGGCCGCTCTATAGGTCATACAACTAAAGAAGTCACCAAAGAGATCGGCCACACCACTCGGGATGTGACCCGAGAAATCGGCCACGCTTCCCGTGATGCCGCCAAGTCAGTCAAGGAAGAACTGCAAGATTGACTGTACTGGCGCGGCTCAGCCTCCTGCCAGCCAATTATCAAGCTGCGTTCGCTCGCATGCCGTGAGGCACGGGCAAACCGGCTTGATTGACATTGACGAAGACCATCTTATCTATGCTGACTATCGGCGCCAGATTCAATTTATTACGCACTTCGCAGCGAATGGTGATCGAGGTATGACCCAGACTGATAAGCTCGAGGCCGAACTCAATCACATCACCAAGCTTGGCCGGGGTCATAAAGTTAATTTCCGAGATAAGTTTGGTCACATGGCTGACACTCTTCATCTGACAAGCGGCGAAGATGGCCGCCTCCTCATCAATCCAGCTCATTAGCTGGCCGCCGAACAGGGCTCCCGCCGGGTTGAGATGCTCGTGTTTAACCAAACGCCGACTGTAGTATTTCATATTTATGTCCTCGTGCTCGCCTGTGATTGGAATTCTCACTTGAACTAAAGCAAATTGGACACCAAACTTTCAATCATTACAATTCAATAAGTTACATAACACTTTGCGAGTAAATGCCATTACGATGCACCAGAAACACGCCTGCTGCACCGCAATGGTTCGAGCTCAAACCTGGCTGAGCACCCGCTTGAAGGCCAGCAAAGTCTTGTCGATATCGGCAGCGCTAATATCTTTGTGGGTCACCAAGCGTAGCTGTCGGGCACCGCTGATGCGCACTCCCTCTTGTAGCAAGCCTTTGACCAACGCCTGGATATCCACCTCTTCGGCCAGAGTGGCAAACACCATATTGGTTTGTACCTGGCTCATATCCAAGGTTAACTCTTGCAACTGACTCAAACCTTCAGCCAAAGCCCTGGCATTGGCATGATCTTCTGCCAGACGTGCCACCTGCTCGGTTAATGCCAGCTCGGCTGCCGCGGCCAAAATACCGGCCTGGCGCATCCCACCACCCAGCATCTTCCGCCAGCGACGCGCCTTATGAATAAGCCTCTCATCCCCCAGTAATAAAGAGCCAACCGGCGCAGCCAACCCCTTGGAGAGACAGAGGGATACCGAGTCGAAATATTGAGTTATATCGGCTATCTCCAGCCCCTGCGCCACAGCGGCATTGGCCACCCGAGCGCCATCGAG
Source organism: Shewanella carassii (assembly GCF_019670705.1). Classification (NCBI taxonomy): domain Bacteria; kingdom Pseudomonadati; phylum Pseudomonadota; class Gammaproteobacteria; order Alteromonadales; family Shewanellaceae; genus Shewanella; species Shewanella carassii. The sequence goes on along the minus strand of NZ_AP024618.1, from coordinate 1,350,631 downwards.
ATGGATTTTCAAACCGTGATTGAACGCCAGTTGCTGCGCCTTGGCCAGATATTCCTGCGGCAATACCTTGCCGCCTATGGTGTTTTCCAGGCTCAAGAGGCGAGTGCGGGCAAAGTGAAAATCATCGGGTTTAATGGCGGCGCGAATATCTTCGAGCGCTATGCTGCCATCGGCCTGATTATTCAGTGGTTGAGGCTGAATACTGCCAAGCACGGCCGCACCACCGCCTTCAAACTTATAGTTATGAGCTTGTTGGCCACACAGATATTCATCACCCCGCTCACAGTGGGACATGAGCGCCAGCAGGTTGGCTTGAGTGCCAGAGCTGGTAAACAAGGCAGAGTCAAAACCGAACATCTCGGCGGCCATGGCTTCGAGGCGGTTAACCGTAGGGTCATCGCCATAAACATCATCCCCTACCTGCGCGGTCGCCATGGCTTGGCGCATCGCGGCAGTAGGTTGGGTCACAGTATCACTTCTGAAATCTATCATCTCTCCCCCAATTCACTTTCCTTGCCCGTTAATTGACACCATTTGGGCCAGAGCACTCTAGCGCTCTCCAACCCAGCTGTACAGCACCCACGAAACCGCCCCTCAGTTAACTTAGATTTTTATCAATTTCAATGGCTAAACAAATCCAAACAAATTGAGAACAAGCAAAACCCAAAATGACACAGTAATATTCATGAACTTTTGTTTAAAAATTCTATTTGAATCATAAAAATACAGAATCTTTATTATTTAGATAAAATTTTGAGATAAATAAAACTAATCAAAATTTTTAATTAAAATCGCTGTTAAAGCGGTTTTCTTTACGGCAAAATTCAGATCCTTTGTGATTTTGATACGAATACTATGCAAGAAGCTCAGTTTATCGCCATACTCTGGCTGATTGGTGTACTGGCCGAAGCAATGACCGGCGCATTGGCGGCGGGAAGAAAACAGATGGATCTCTTTGGCGTAGTCATAGTGGGCTGTGCCACCGCCATAGGGGGCGGCACGCTCAGAGATATGTTGCTGGGTAACTATCCGCTGATCTGGGTAGAAAACTGGCATTATCTGCTGGCCATTGGCTTTGCTTCGCTGCTGACAGTGATTATCGCCCCCGTAATGCGCTATTTGTCGAAACTGTTTCTGGCAATCGATGCGCTTGGCCTGGCGGTATTTTCGATTGTCGGAGCCCAAAAGACACTGCTGCTGGGCTTCAGCCCTGTGGTCGCCGTAGTGATGGGAGTGATTACCGGAGCATTTGGCGGTATTATTCGCGACATTCTCTGTAATCAAATGCCGCTCATCTTCCGCAAAGAGTTATATGCAGTGATCTCGATCATCACCGCGGGACTCTATGTGGTTCTATCGCAATGGCAATTGCCTGAATGGATCAATCTCAGTCTGTGTCTCACTCTGGGATTCAGTTTGCGGATGCTGGCTATCAAGTACCACTGGGCCATGCCAACCTTCGACTATCAAACCGGATCAGATCCACATCCGGACTGACCGAACCGCATCACCAGGGTTATTCAACATAGCAAACGCCGGCTCATAAGCCGGCGTTTTGACATTCAGCCCTGATTGATTGCCTTCAGGGCTTTGAGCGCCGCATCGTAATCAGGGTGGTGAGACACATCTGCCACCAGCTCACGATACTTAAGCTGACCACTGGCATCTATGATAAATATCGCTCTGGCCAATAAACCACGATTAGGGATCAGCAAACCATATTTATTGCCAAAGTCACGCCAAACCGAATCAGACAGCACTTTGATTTTATGGACATCCTCCACTTTGCAGAAACGCTTCTGAGCAAAGGGTAAATCCTCACTGATTGTCAACATGACGACAGAGTCATCAAACTTGCCAAACTCTTTATTGAATCTCTTGGTCTGCAAGGCACAAACGCCGGTATCCAAACTGGGAACCGCGCTGATAAGCACTGTCTTGCCCTTGAAGTCACTTAAGGTCACTGGGGCAAACTTGTCATCCACGACCTTAAAACCGGGGGCCGCCTGGTTGAGTTCAGGCAACTTCCCCATCAGGGTGACACGTTCGCCCCCCATTTTGACCTCGGCCGCCACGTTTCCTTCTGCCGCGTTAGCCGTGGCACTTGCCAGAGCCAATACCCACACAACACTCCACTTTGTCAATTTCAGCATAGTTTTGTTTCCTTGAGGTAAATTCACCACTACGAATATACCATCGCGGGTAAAAAAGTGAGCCTCGGAGCGGTAATAATGACCATCATTGCCAACGCCGCGATGCGTGCAGACTCAGCCGCTAAGGTGCCATTGCAGTTGCCAGTTGATGGTTGTAGGCGCCCCAAGGGTCAGGGCCAATCGATAACCCGGCTCCATATGGCCAAGCCAACTCTGCCATCGGGTGTTTTCCTTAGGCGTTAACAAAAGCCCGCGGCGCATCGAAACAATCTCAGCTGGCCGCTCAGCCGAGCATGCTTCCCCGGAACTCAAGTCGAACGCAAACCCATCGAGTGGCTGCGCCAACCCTTTGCCGGTCGCCTTGATATAAGACTCTTTCAAGGCCCAGAGGTCGAAAAACGCCTCTCGCCGCGCGGCATCATCCAGATCTCGTAACTGCTGCAGCTCAAAAGGCGCAAAATAGTGGCGCATCACAGTATCGATAGCCGTGCGCATCCGTAAACGCTCTATATCGACGCCAAGTTGCAACTCAGGAGAAGGATGTTTCAGCAATGCCAACAGCAGCCAATCACCGCTGTGACTGAGGTTAAAATGCAGCTGAGTCTGTTGAAACTGCTCATCACAAAGGCGCGGCTTACCCTGGGGACCATAATCGAAACACCACTCCCGGGCTGCAAGCGGCGCTTGAGTACTCAGGGTCTTTCTCAGCAAGGCGCGGCTTGTTATTGCCCGTTGCTTTACCTCTTTATGGCTTATTCGGGCAAACTTTTCCCGCTCGGCCGACGTCAGGCACAGCGCCAGGTCTTTGAGTTTTAAAGGCTCACTGGGGCTTAAGGGATACAAAAAGAGCTGAACGGCGTTGATGGGAGGCTCCAAAACCAAGGGGGAGTAGGCTATTTTGCCCTGGCCTCCCCCTCGGTCTCAAGTACTAATCATTCATGTTTTGCTGATTCATTTTATCGACATAGGCTCTCGCCTCTTCCCGCTCTTTTTCCCGCTGCTGGGCGGTTGTACAGCGGCGGTTGGGAATATTGCTGCCGGTGACCCTAACCCGATCGCAGCGGTATCCCTGTTCATCGAGTCTTTGTTGACGGGCCGCGTCCTCTGGCGACAACTCGGCGGTCGTGGCACTGGTAGCACTGCAACCGGCGCCGAGTACAGTAAACAAGGCCGCGCTCGCCATTCCCAGTAGATTATTTTTTGTTAAATACACCAGACACTCTCCATTTCTGTTGCTGATGCCAGTTCATCCAGCTGCCCTAAAGGCAGATACCCAGGTTGTAACATAAGCTGCAATATAAGCGGCAACAGACCACAGGGGATTAGGGATAAATAGGTATCAGATATCCATTTTTACAGCACAAAAAACCAAAACAACCAGGTTATATCAATTTAAAAACAAATCAACAACAAGTCATTCCGGACTCATTTGCGAGTAAGAGCCTTAAAACAAAAGCAGGATTTTCAGTCCCAGATGATTGTATCGAGTGGCAGGCACTGGTAATCTGCTTCACCTGTTACTGAAATAACAGCCTGACGCTCAGTATTGTGGAAGTTTGCAACCATGGCAGACAGGCGAGAAAGGAAGCCCAAGGGCCCAGTCCCAGCTGATTATGAAGCAAACTCAAACCGGAAAACGGCGCCATCGCAATGCCACCACCACCCCGGAAATGCGCCGCTTTATCCAGGAGTCGGAGCTCAATGTCAGTCAACTGGCACGGTTACTGAATATCAGTGAAGCAACCGTTCGCAAGTGGCGTAAACGCGAGTCGACCCAGGATCAATCCCATACCCCGCATCATCTGAATACTACCCTGAGCGATATTCAGGAATATGTGGTTGTCGGACTGCGTTGGCAGCTCAAGCTGCCGCTGGACAGGCTGTTGCAAGTCACCCAAGAGTTTATCAATCCCCATGTTTCGCGCTCCGGGCTGGCCCGCTGTCTGAAACGCCACGGCGCGTCCCGGCTCGACAATATTGATGCTGCGCACTCGCTGCCGCCGAAACACTTCAATAAGCTGCCGGTCTACAGCGGCAGCAAGATGCAAACCTACACCCTCAACAGCCAAACGCTCGCCGATGCGTTGATGCTGCCCAGTACCGATGAACACACTGTGGTTCAGGTCGAAGCCATGAGTATTCCCATTGGCCAACAGACCCATTCGGTACTCATAGGGATGGATCCCGTCAGCGGCTGGGTCTATGTCGACATCTATCAGGATGACGACACCCACGCCGCCGACCGCTACATAGCCTACGTCCTCAAGCGTGCCCCGTTTGCACTGCGCCGCTTGCTGGTACGCAACTATCATATTTTCCAATCCAGGTTTCCCGCTGCCGCCAAGGCAGGGCGCAAACCCAGGCCGCAACTTGCAGCCACCAATGGAGATGCTCAATGAGCCAAGCACAAGCCTCTCAGATAGACAAACGCCTCAACAAAAGGCTGAAAGACACGCCGATTGCCATAGTCGGCATGGCGAGCCTGTTTGCCGGCAGTCGTTATCTGAACCAGTTTTGGGATCTGATCTGCGACAAGATAGATGCCATCACCCAAGTGCCCGCCGACCGCTGGCAAGTGGCAGACTATTTTGACCCCGACAAGAAAGCCGCCGACAAGAGTTACTGCAAGCGCGGCGGCTTTATCCCGGAAGTGGATTTCAACCCCATGGAGTTTGGTCTGCCGCCTAATATCCTCGAACTGACCGACACCTCACAGCTGCTGTCGCTGGTGGTAGCCAAAGAGGTGTTGGAGGATGCAGGTATCCATGAAGGCTCGGACTATGACCGCGACCGCATCGGTATCACCTTGGGGATTGGCGGTGGCCAGAAGATCAGCCAAAGCCTCAATGCCAGGCTGCAATACCCTGTGCTGAAAAAGGTGTTTCGCGAGAGTGGCGTCAGTGAGCAGGACAGCGAAATGCTGATCCGCAAATTCCAGGACCAATATATACACTGGGAGGAAAACTCCTTTCCTGGGTCACTCGGCAATGTTATCGCCGGTCGGATTGCCAACCGTTTCGATCTCGGCGGCATGAACTGTGTGGTCGACGCCGCCTGTGCCGGCTCGCTGGCGGCAATGCGGATGGCGCTCACCGAGCTGACCGAAGGCCGCAGCGATATGATGCTCACCGGAGGCGTCTGCACCGACAACTCTGCCTATATGTACATGAGCTTCTCCAAGACCCCGGCCTTTACCAGCGACGAGCAGATAAAGCCGTTCGACGCCGACTCCCGCGGCATGATGATAGGCGAAGGCATAGGCATGGTGGCGCTGAAACGCCTGGAGGATGCCGAGCGCGACGGTGACCGCATCTATGCGGTGATCAAGGGGGTTGGCGCCTCCAGCGACGGTAAGTTCAAGAGCATTTACGCGCCGCGCCCCGAAGGCCAGGCCAAGGCGCTGCAGCGGGCCTATGATGATGCCGGGTTCCCGCCCCATACTCTGGGCCTGATGGAAGCCCACGGCACAGGTACGGCCGCCGGTGATGTGGCCGAATTCAGCGGCCTCAACGCCGTAATGAGCCAGGATAATCCTGAACTGCAACATATCGCCCTGGGTTCAATCAAGTCACAGGTGGGCCATACCAAGTCGACCGCCGGCACCGCCGGGGTGATCAAGGCGGCATTGGCGCTGCATCACAAGGTGTTGCCGCCCACCATCAATGTGAAGCAGCCCAACCCCAAGATGGCAGTGGAGCAATCGCCCTTCTATCTCAACACTCAAACCCGCCCCTGGATGCCAAGAACCGACGGTACGCCAAGGCGCGCCGCCGTCAGCTCCTTTGGCTTTGGTGGCACCAACTTCCACCTGGTATTGGAAGAGCACAGCCCCGAATTACCCAAGCACCCCTCGCGCCTGAGACGCACGCCTTTGCCGCTGCTGTTTTGCGCACCAGACAAACCTACGCTGGAGCAAGAGATAAGCGCTCTGCTCAAGACGCTGGAGTCAGATGCCCATGACGACCTTGAAACCCTGTGCGCGCCCTATCGCCTCGGCAGCCAGACACAGGTACAAGGCCCCAGGCTGGGACTGCTTGCCTGCGACACCATAGAGCTGCAGCAAAAGCTGCAACAGGCCTTGAACAAGCTGCAAAGCACTGCGGAAGAACAGCCGCAAACCCGTTGGCAACAACAGGGAATCGAGTACCGCAGTGGGCCTTTGACTGAGGCCTTGACCGCCGCCCTGTTTGCCGGTCAAGGCAGTCAGTATCTACAGATGGGCTCTGGGCTAACCCAGCTCTATCCCGAGCTTCGCGCCGAATTTGCCGCCGCCGACCGTGAGTTTTCCCGCCAGGGCATAGCCGACAAGTACGGCATGGGCCCCTTGTCGGCGCGGGTATTCCCGATAGCCAAATTCACGCCCCAGGCCAGCAAAGAGGATGAACTGGCACTGGCCAATACCCGCTTTGCCCAAAGCGCCATCGGCGCCCTCGGCATGGGGCAGTTTACTCTGCTTTGTCAGGCCGGATTCCAGGCGGATATGCTGGCCGGTCACAGCTTTGGTGAGCTGTCGGCGCTGCGCGCCGCTGGTGCCTTGAGCCGTGAGAGCTATTACGCGCTGGCCTTCGCCCGAGGCGATGCCATGGCCAGCGTCCCCGAGGATAAAGACCCGGGCGCCATGAGCGCCGTTATCCTGCCTTCAGCCGCTGAGCGCAATACTCTCGAGCAGCTGCTGCAGACTGAACCCGAGGTGCAGATAGCCAATATCAACAGCCCGGTTCAGCTTGTGATTGCCGGCGCGAGTGAAGCTGTGGCCCGGCTCAACCTCAAACTGAACGAGGCAGGTTTACGCGCCATAGCGCTGCCGGTATCCGGTGCCTTCCACACTCCGCTGGTGGCCCATGCGCAGCAACCCTTTGCCGAGGCGATTGCCCACCAGGGCTTGAGCGATGCGAAAACGCCTCTGTATGTCAATGCCACAGGTGACAAGCTGGCACAGGATGCCGAAAGCCTCAGAGCCAACCTGGAGCAACATATGCTCAAGCAGGTGCGCTTCAGTGAGCAGATAGAGAGCATGTACCGGGACGGCGCCAGAATATTTGTCGAGTTTGGCCCGAAAAACACCCTGGCCAGGTTGGCACAAGCCACCTTGGGCGATCGCGCCGCCGAATGCCTGTTCCTGTCGCTGGACAGCCCAAGCTGTATCGATTCCCTGGCCGCCGACACTGAGCTGAAGCAAGCCCTGCTCAGCCTGGCATTGGCGGGCCTACCTCTGACAGATCCCGATGCCTATCGCGCCGTACAAACCCAGGCCAAACACAAGGCCTCACCGATGACTATCAAGCTCGGTGCCAGTAACTATATCAGCCCGTCGACCGCCCAGAAGATGGCGGCCTCACTCAAAGAGGGCCGGGTCAGTCAACAGACAAAAATAGTCGAGAAAGTCGTGGAAAAAATCGTCGAGATCCCAGTAGCGGCCGCAAGCCAGAACCCGAGTCAACCGAGCCAAGCTACAGCGCCACAAGCTGCAAACGGCCTCCCAGCAAACAGCGGCAGCGGATTACAGCAGTTTTTCAGCGCCCAGCAACAGTTGGCCGAGCTGCATCAGCAGTTTCTGAATATCCCATTGCAATATGGCAACAGTGTGCAGCAACTGCTCGCAGAGCAAGTAAAACTGGCGACGGCCGGCAAAGCGATTCCTGACAGCCTCAATCAGACCCTGGCCATGTTCCACCAGCACCAGGCCGAGACGTTAAAGATCCACAACGACTTTATTCAGTCGCAAAATCTCGGTGCCCAGCAGTTGTTGCAACAACTTCAGGGCGGCGCTGTGTTGCCACATTCTGTGTTGACCAATGCTGTGTTGACCAAGATAGAGCAGGCCCAAGCAGTACCAGTGTCAGAGCCTATGCCCGCCCAGGCTGCAGCGCCTGTAACTCATGCCGCAGCGCCAGTCAAAGCAGCAAGCTCGCCACAGCAACCCAGCCAAGTGCTACAGAGTCGGCCTCAAGCTCAAGCCCCAGCCCCAGCAGTAGCCGTAACCACTGCCAAGCCAAGCACAGGTGTCGAAGAGCTGATGCTGCAAGTGGTGGCAGATAAGACAGGCTACCCCACGGAAATGCTCGAGCTGGGGATGGATATGGAAGCCGATCTCGGTATCGACTCCATCAAGCGGGTGGAAATTCTCGGTACAGTGCAGGATGCCTTGCCTGAGCTGCCACAATTGGATGCCGCCACCTTGAGTGAATGCCGCACTCTGGGACAGATCGTCGATTATCTGCAGCAAAGCGCCGGTGTGGATTCCAGTGTGCAACCCGAGCCAATTCAGCCGAGCCCAGCCCTGTCAAACACGGCTCAATCAAACACAGCTAGTGATGTGACGGCACTGATGCTGCAGGTGGTGGCCGACAAGACAGGCTACTCCACGGAAATGCTCGAGCTGGGGATGGATATGGAGGCCGATCTCGGTATCGATTCCATCAAGCGGGTGGAAATTCTCGGCACAGTGCAGGATGCCTTGCCTGAGCTGCCACAGTTGGACGCCGCCACCCTAAGCGAATGCCGCACCCTGGGGCAGATTGTCGACTATCTGCAGCAAAGCGCCGGAGTGAACACCAGTGTTCAGCCACCCCGGGCTCAATCAAATGCAGCTCAATCAAACACTGCTCATGCAAATCAGAATGATGTCACGGCACTGATGCTGCAAGTGGTGGCCGACAAGACCGGCTACCCGACCGAAATGCTCGAGCTGGGGATGGATATGGAAGCCGATCTTGGTATCGATTCCATCAAACGGGTGGAGATCTTGGGCACAGTACAAGATGAATTGCCTGAGCTGCCGCCGCTGGACGCCGCCACCTTGAGTGAATGCCGCACCCTGGGGCAAATTGTCGACTATCTGCAGCAAAGCGCCGGAGTGAATTCAAGCGTTCAGCCAAGCCCAATTCAATCAAACACTGCTAGTGATGTGACGGCACTGATGCTGCAGGTAGTGGCCGACAAGACCGGCTACCCGGCCGAAATGCTCGAGCTGGGGATGGATATGGAGGCCGATCTTGGTATCGATTCCATCAAGCGGGTGGAGATACTCGGCACAGTGCAGGACCAATTGCCTGAGCTGCCACAATTGGATGCCGCAACCTTGAGTGAATGCCGCACCCTGGGGCAGATAGTCGATTATCTGCAGCAAAGCGCCGGAGTGGATTCAAGCGCGCAGCCTGAGCCAGTTTCAAATCAGAGTGATGTCACGGCAATCATGCTGCAGGTAGTGGCTGAGAAGACCGGCTACCCGGCCGAAATGCTTGAACTGGGGATGGATATGGAGGCCGATCTCGGTATCGATTCCATCAAGCGGGTGGAGATTCTCGGCACAGTGCAGGACCAATTGCCAGAGCTGCCACAGCTGGACGCCGCAAGCTTAAGCGAATGCCGCACCTTGGGACAGATCATAGATTGTTTTGCCGGTTCAAACGCTGAGCATGCCGCCGAGCTGCTAACCCAAACCGATGAGATGCCAAACACTCAGCCGAGTGTGGCCTTGCCGCCCCATTCGGGAGTCAGCCTAAAAAAGCTGCCGGCGGCAGATAGATTCTCAGGCGCAAGCGCCGAGGCTCTGTTTGCCGCGAACAGCTGTGCGCTGCTGCTCGATGACGGCCACAACGCCGGTGTCCTGGCCAAGAAACTGACCGACAGTGGCATCAGTGTCACTCTGGTGCGCCCGGCGGCAACCGATTCGCAATCGGCGCTGGATAGCAAACTGCCAATCCTGACTCTGGCCAGCAATGATGATGCCGGAGTCGAGGCGCTCATCGCCGGGCTCGAACAGCAAGTGGCCATCTATATCCATCTGCAGCCACAACTGCCGCGGGAACAACTCGAAGAGTTGATGCCGCTCAACATCACGGCCAAGACTCAGGTACAACTGAGCTTCCTGTTCGCCAAGCATTTGAGTCCAGCCTGGCAAACGCCGACAAAAGGCCGCCGCGCCTTTATCACTGTGGCGCGTATGGATGGTCAGCTGGGTTTCAGCGGTCAGCCCTGTGAATTGAATCAAAGCGCCCTGTTTGGCTTAACCAAGACCCTGGCGCAGGAGTGGCCTCAGGTGCATTGCCGCGCGTTGGATCTTGCTCCTGAGCTTGATGCCTCGGCGCTGGCCTCGCAAGTCATGGATGCGCTCTACAGCCCGAGCCAGGATCCGTTGGAGTGGGGCAAAAGCGCCGCCGGCAGAGTGACCTTGGTAGCGACTTCGGCCGATGACAAGAATGCTGCCGATACAAGCCTGGCGCCATGCAGGCTCGATAGTTCAGATAAAATACTGGTGACCGGGGGCGCAAAAGGCGTCACCCTGGACTGTGCCCTGGCGCTGGCCCGCCAAAGTGGCAGTCACTTTATTCTCGCCGGTCGCAGCAAGGCCTTGGCATTGGAAGCATTCCCCGATTGGGCCAAGGGGCTTGAGAGCGGTCAGCTAAAAGCAGCCGCAATCACCGCGCTATTGGCCAAGGGGCAAAAGCCCTCGCCCAAGGAAGTGGAAGCCCTGATAAAACCTCTGGTCAACGCGCTTGAGATACACGCAGCGCTCAAGCGCTTTGAGGCCATAGGTGCCAGCGCCGAATACCTGAGCCTGGATGTCAGTAACCCGGATGCGGTCGCGTCCACACTGGCGCCCATTCAAGCATTGGCGCCTATCAGCGGGCTGATTCACGGCGCCGGGGTGTTGGCCGATAAACACATCGCCGACAAGACCCTCGCCGAACTCGAATTGGTTACAGGCACCAAGGTTGGCGGCCTCTCCGCCTTGCTCAGAGCCTTGGCGCCAAACAAAAAGGCCGCCGAGCACTTAAAACTGTTGGCGCTGTTTTCCTCCGCCGCCGGTTTCTACGGCAACACAGGCCAGAGCGACTACGCCATGGCCAATGAAATTCTCAATAAAACCGCTCATCGGCTGCATCATGAGTTGCCGACCACCCGAGTGATCAGTTTCAACTGGGGCCCCTGGGATGGCGGCATGGTCAATGCGGCGCTGAAACAGATGTTTGAGTCCCGCGGCGTCTATGTGATCCCAAGAGAAGCCGGTGCCAAGCTGTTTGCCGAGGCGATTCTGGCCCGCTCGGAGCCGCAGCTGTTGATTGGCTCCAGCATGCAAGGCCCGGGGGGTAAACAAGGCCTGAACCACACAGATGCGCCAGAGGCCCAAGCTAGCCCGCAAACCCTGAGTCGCAGCATCAAGCGCCAGGAGCTGGCGCTGCTGGAAGATCACTGCATTGGCGGCAATCCGGTATGGCCGACTGTCTGCGCACTCCAGTGGATGCTGCAAAGTGCCCAGAGCCTCTTTGGCGGCGATTGGCGCGCCGTGGACTATAAGCTGCTCAAAGGCGTGGTGTTTGACAGTGATGAAAAGCGATTGCAGCTCAACCTGACTCTGGGAACCGACGGCGAGCTGCAGGCGAGCATCAGCTGTGATGAGCGGCCTCAGTATCAGGCGACCCTGCTGCCTTTAATGCAGCAACCGTTAATGCAGCAGCCCGCCAGCCAGCCACTGGCACATGTTTCTATGCCCGAAACAGGTGAAAGTGGGCCCGAGATCGGCGAAGGTGAGCTCCAAGTGCGTCAAGGCAGTGAGCTTTATCACAGCGGCGCCCTGTTCCATGGCCCGCAGCTGCAGGCTATTACTGAGGTGCTGCAGTTTGACGACCAAGGGCTTAGCTGCCGATACCGGCTACCGGATGCCGCATCGAGCGAAGATCGCGCCCTGATCCAGCAAGACGCACTGCTGCAGGCCATGTTGATCTGGGCCCGGCTAAAATACGATGCCGCCAGCCTGCCTTCCTCACTGGCGGCGCTCTGGCAAAACGCCCTGCTGCCTGAAAATGACACCGGCCTTATTCGCCTGCAGGTGACCAAGCACTCCAGCCGTCAGCTCAGCGCCGATCTGGCCCTGTTCAACGCCGAGGGCCAGCTGCAAACCGGGCTGGAAAATGCCAAGGTCACCATTAGCAAGGGGCTCAATGCCGCCTTTGAACCAGCCAAGGCCGCCACAGGTAATAGAGAAAGGCCTTGAGCAAAGCGATAGGCCCTATGCCTCACATTGGAGTAAAGCCAGCTGAGTCTGCGGCCGAAAAGCCGCTGCGGCTGGCGCTGTGCCTGGTCGAAGAGGAGCAAAGCCTGGCGCCCAAGCTTAGGGCTGCCTTGCGCACTATCGCGTTTGATAGCAATCAGGTTCCCGACTGGCCTTGGCTGGTGGCCGAGGTCAAGGCCGGGGCAAGCCTGAGCCTGGTGCTGCCATCAAAGCAGCGGCTATTGCTGCTAAGCGCAGTCGATGCGGCGCAAGCAAGACTGCATCCCCAAGCCTTGCTGCAGGCCTTAAGCCATGGCGCTCACAAGCCGCAGCAGCTTCTTAAGCAGGCCTGGCAGCAGGCAAAACGCCCGGAGGTGGAGGAAAGGGACACTCTGTTTCTGGAGCAACCGCTGACGCTTGAGCCGTTATGCCTGCAACTGGAGGCATTTGCCAAACGGCGCCAGGTACAGAAAATGGCGGGGTTGCCTTTTCAAGGCAAGTCTCTGGCGCTGGCCAGTAACTCCCCGGCTATGGCGCTGATCCTCAGCCAAGGCACAGCCTTGAGCGGCTCTTATGATAAAACAGCCTTGAGCAGTTCTTATGATAAAACAGCCTTGAGCGGCTCTTGCGATGAAGCAGCCTTGAGCGGCTTGGCTTCTGGAAAAGAATCAACCTCTGTCCTTTGCCCCCAAGGAGCGCCCTGGCTTTTACCGCTGACCTTGATTGCCAGCCCAAAGACTCTGCTCAGTGAGGCGCAAACTGCGCTGCAGCAGGCCCAAAGTCGCCTGAGCCAATCGATGAGCACTCATGCTCTGGCGCGCTGGCTGACGGATGAATTAAAAAACCTGGAGCAGAGCTTTTCAGACACAGCACCCGAGGGCGGCGAATACTATTCGCTGGTGCTTATTGGCCGAGATGCCACCGAGCTTATTGCCGAGAGCGAATTGCTCCTGGGTCAGCTTCAAAAAATAACGTCTTTGGCCGAACTGCCAGAGCTTGAGCTTATTACGCCAAATGGCAGCGTTTTTTGCGCCAAGCCACTTGGCCCTGCTCGCCTCTGCTTTGTCTATCCGGGTGTCGGCACGGCTTACCATGGCATGCTCGGCGCCTTAAAACAGGCCTTTCCCAAGAGTTATGCCGATTTTGAGGCCGCAGCAACAGCCGAAAATGTCGCCCTATCCACCCTGCTGCCAACAGCCTTGAGCGATGCTTCTAATGAAACAGCCTTGAGCGATATTTCTTATACATCAGCCTTGAGCGATGCTTCCAAAGAAACAACCTTGAGCGATAAAGGAGAGGCCGCACCCAGTCCGGCGCCAACAATGACACTCGCCGAGCAGGCCGTTGCCGGGGTCGGCGCCAGTGTGCTGCTGACGCAGATACTGCGGCGTGAGTTCAAGCTCCGCCCAGCCTTTGCCATCGGCTACTCCATGGGCGAAGCGGCCATGTTTGCCGCCAATGGCGTCTGGGACAAGCCTTTTGCTTTGGTTAAACCTACGCTGGAAAGCCGGATTTTCTCGGAGCAGATCTCGGGCGCGCTCACAGCCGTGCGCCAGGAGTGGCAACTCGATGCCAGAGATGCCATCTGCTGGAACAGTTTTCTGCTGCGCATTGATGCCGACAGCATCACGCCATTATTGCAAAACCCGGCTTACTCGCGGGTCTACCTCGCCATACGTCAGGGGCCTAGCTGCGTGCTGGCCGGGGATGAGGCTCAGTGCCGGGCACTGATAAAGTCCCTTGGCAAACGCGGCGTTGCCGCCAACCGGGTCACCGCCATGCACACACCGGCGGCCCTGCGTGTAAAGCCCGAATTGACCGCCTTTTATGACAGGCCACTCTCGGGCGAGCTTGAACAGCCGCAGCCCGTCTATATCAGCGCCGGCAGCGAGCTACCGCTCAAACCTGCCAGGCTTGAGCGCAAGCCGATAGCCGAGACCATAGCGACTTGTTTCAGTCAGCCACTCAATGTGGAGTCGCTGCTGCAACGGGCCCGAAAACATGGCGCGCAACTGTTTCTGGAGGTCGGCGCCGACAGCCAAACCAGCAGCATTATCCAGGCGATGGCCGGAAAACAGCTCTCCAGCGATATCAAGGCCTTTGGCTGCGATCGCAAGCATAGCGGCGCCGCCGACAACAAAGCATTACTCAAGGCCCTGGCTCGACTCATCAGCCACAGGGTCCCACTGGCCACAGCGGCACTGTATCCACAGCTTGCCCGGCCCGATAACTTAGTGACGTGAGAAAGTGAGAACAGAGTGACAAGTAAACAAGCCGAGCCCATTGCCATAGTTGGCATGGCCGCCCGCTTCCCGGGCTGTGAGGATCTGGACGCCTTCTGGCAACTGCTCAGCGAAGGCCGGGATGCCATCAGCTCCCTGAATGACAGCCAATTGGGCGCCAGTGTCAGCGATTATCAAGGCGCAAAAGGCCAAAGCGACCGTTTCTATTGTGATCAGGGCGGTTATATTCGCCAGCTAAACTTCTCGCCCGAGGGCTATGCCAGATCAGCGGATGAAATGGCAACGGGTGCCCAAACCTGGGATCAGCACCTGTTGTGGGCACTCGATTGCGCCCGCAAGGCCCTGCAAAGCGCCGGGCTAACCCCAGCGCAAAACGCTTCCGACTTGGCGCGCTGCGGCGCCGTGATGGGCACGCTTTCGTTCCCGACCCGAGCTTCCAACAAGGCCTTTTTGCCGCTGTATCATCACAGTGTCGATACTGCGCTGCGACGGCGTTTCCCCGGCATGCCGCCATTGGCGTCAGCCATAGATGCGGGAACGGCGGCAGATGCAGGCATTCGCCATTGGGATACGGATATCGCCGCCCAGGGCTCTGAACTGCTGTGCGATTGCCTGGGCCTTGGCGGCCCCAGCCTGAGCCTGGATGCCGCCTGCGCCAGCTCAGTCTATGCATTGCGCCTGGCCTGCGACTATCTCAGTAACCACAGCGCAGATGTGATGTTGGCCGGTGCCGTCAGCGGTGCCGATCCCTTCTTTATCCATATGGGCTTTTCCATTTTCCAGGCCTTCCCCGAGTCGGGCCAAAGCGCCCCGCTGGATAACCATTCCGGCGGCCTGTTTGCCGGTGAAGGCTGCGGCGTATTGGTGCTCAAGCGCCTGAGCGATGCCCAAAGGGATGGCGATACCATTCACGGCATAATCAGAGGCACAGGGCTTTCCAACGATGGTCGCGGCCAGTTTGTCTTAAGCCCCGCCAGCAAGGGCCAGGTACTGGCGTTTGAACGGGCCGCTGAGGCGGCAAATATCGCGCCATCCCAGGTGGAGGTGATTGAGTGCCACGCCACGGGCACGCCTCTGGGTGACAAGGTGGAACTCAGTTCCATGGAGCAGTTTTTCGGCCCTCGTCTGGAAGGCAGCGCCGCGCCTAAAATCGGCTCGGTCAAGTCCAACCTCAGCCACTTGCTGACCGCTTCCGGTATGGCCGGCATCATCAAGTTACTGCTGTCGATGAAACACAAGCTGTTACCTGCTTCGGTGAGAATATCGGCGCCACTGAGCTCGCCCAACGGCGTGTTTGGCGAGCACAATATAGTGCGCAGCGCCATCCCCTGGCCGACCAAAGCGGGCAATACAGGCCCGGTTGCCGGGGTGTCTGTGTTCGGATTCGGAGGCTGTAACGCCCACTTGCTGCTCACAGGGCCCGATGCTGCCAAAGAGCTTATTCCGGCCAAACCTTCGCCGGGAACGGCTACAAACCAGGGCGCTGACTACCTGGCGATTGAGGGCGCCGCCGCGCATTTCGGCGCCGCCGACTCGCTCGAGACGCTTGCCAAGCTGATAGCCAAAGGGCAAACGGCCACCAGAGCCCTGCCCCCCAAACGCTGGAAAGGTCTGGAGCGAAACCGCTCTTTGCTCTCCAGCATGGGGCTTGAACAGGCTCCCAATGGCGGCTACATAGACAAGTTTGAACTGGATTTTCTCAAATTCCGCCTGCCGCCACATCCGGGAGATAGACTGGTGGCGCAGCAATTACTGCTGCTCAAGGTGGCCGATGATGCGATTCGCGATGCCCATCTGCCCATGGGTGGCCGGGTGGCTGTATTGGTCGCCATGGAAACCGAGCTTGAGCTGCATCAGTTCCGCGGCCGGGTCAATCTGCACAGCCAGATTAGCCAGAGCCTTAACGATGCCGGCATCAACCTAAGCCAAGATGAGTATCTCGAACTCGAGCGTTTGGCGATGGACAGCGTACTGCCCAGCGCCAGCCTCAATCAATACACCAGCTACATAGGCAACATCATGGCCTCCCGGGTCGCCTCCCAATGGGATTTCAACGGCCCGGCTTTCAGTATTTCGGCCGCCGAGCTGTCGGTTCCCCGGGCGTTGGAGGTGGCCGCCAATCTCTGCCGCACCGAGGCGTTGGACGCCGTAGTGGTGGCCGCGGTGGATCTCGCCGGCAGTGCCGAGCGGGTATTGTACTCGGGTAAGCGTCTGCAGCAGCTTGGACTGTTACCGGGTGAAGGGGCCGGTGCCTTGGTGCTGACGCCGTCAGTTGCCCATCAAAGCGGCCGCTACGGCGCCCTGACAGAGCTGAGCTTCAAGCCGTTTTCATCAGTGGAATTAACAACTACAGAGCCTCTCTCTACGGCAGACTCAAGAGAGCAAGCATTTTGCCGGAACGCACAGCCCGAGATAGATGAACACAGCCCCAGCATCAAGGCTTTTCGTCGTCTCGCGGCCACCAGCCACAGCGCCGTCTCGCGTATGGGTCACAGCTTTGCCGCCGCCGGGATGGCCAGTTTGCTGCACTCGCTGCTGCGCCTGACCCAGGATAGGGATAAAGATTCCCACACCCTGCTGATAGATGGCGAGCGCCGCTGCGCCGCGGTTAATTTGCAACAGTCGGCGGAGCAAAAGGCGCGCCTGCAACAGGCGCTCCGCACGCAGAATAAAAAGAACCGTCAAGAGAATAGTCAAGGGGCCAGTGAAAAGCCCAGTCCAAAGATAGCCGACGCAAATGTCCGCCAGCTGTGGCAAACCATCACCCTTGGCGGTGACGCCATAGAGCAGCATATCGCCACCGCCGAGCTTAAACACGAGACCGGCATTCGCCAAAAGCTTGCCCAGGCAAAGAACACTCAAGCCCAGGCAGCGCCTGCAATGCACACCAGCAGCCAACAAGTTAACAGTGAACTGACTAAGGAACTCACTCCGGTGAACAATCAGCACGCCCCATCAGCTCTCAGACAATCCGTGCCCGGCGATAAAACTGCGGCCGCTACCCATAGAGCCGCTACAGAAGCGCACCTGCAGGCACTGGCAGATAATCAACGGCTGGCACGTGAAGCGCACCTGGCCTTTCTCAAGAGCCGTGAAACCGGACTGGCACTGGCCAGCGCCCTCTTGGGCGCCGGGACTGCGGCCGAAAACCGCTTAAGCGCTGAGAATATCGGTTCAGAAGACAAGCGCTCGGCAGCCCAAAACTCCGCCTCAGTAGCGCCTTTGCCAGCGCGCACGCACAATGACTCAGTCCAAACGGCTGCTGAAGCTATTGCCAAAACCATTACCCCAAAAGCGACATCCCAAGTGCCCAAGGACAAACCCTGCATCTGGAATTATCAGGATCTGGTGCAATACGCCGAGGGCGACATAGCGCCGGTATTCGGCCCCGAGTATGCCGTGATTGACAGCTACCGCCGCCGGGTGCGACTGCCCACCACAGATTATCTGCTGGTCTCCAGGGTGACTAAACTCAATGCCCGTCTTGGCGAATACAAGCCGAGCACCATGACCACGGAGTATGATATTCCCGTGGACGCCCCCTATCTGGTCGATGGCCAGATCCCCTGGGCGGTGGCCGTGGAGTCGGGCCAGTGCGACTTGATGCTGATAAGCTATCTCGGCATAGATCTGGAGAACAAGGGCGAGCGGGTCTACCGTTTGCTCGACTGTACCCTCACCTTCCTCGGCGATCTGCCCCGTGGCGGTGATACCCTGAGATACGACATCTCCATCAATCACTTCGCCCGCAACGGTGATACCCTGCTGTTTTTCTTCTCCTACGAGTGTTTTGTCGGCGAGCGTCTGATCCTCAAGATGGACAACGGCTGCGCCGGTTTCTTCACCGATGCCGAGCTGGCCGATGGCAAGGGAGTCATCCGCACCGAAGAGGAGAGCAAGGCCCGCAACCTGGCGATGGCGAACAAGCGCCAATTCCAGCCCTTGATCCACTGTAAACAACAGATATTTGATTATCAGCGGATGAGGCAACTGTTGAGCGGTGATATCGGCGCCTGCTTTGGCCCTTCACATGACTTGGGTTACCGCCAAGCCTCGCTGTGTTTTGCCTCGGAAAAGTTCCTGATGATCGAAGAGGTCAGCAGAGTCGAACCAAGCGGCGGCGCCTGGGGCCTGGGCCTGGTTGAAGGACACAAGCGACTGGAACCGGATCACTGGTATTTCCCCTGTCATTTCAAGGACGATCAGGTGATGGCTGGCTCCTTGATGGCCGAGGGCTGCGGTCAGTTGCTGCAGTTCTATATGCTCTATCTTGGCCTGCACAAACACACCCGCAATGGCCGCTTCCAACCACTGGAAAGTGCGCCGCAGAAGGTGCGTTGCCGCGGACAGGTACAGCCGCAATCCAATCGTCTCACCTATCGAATGGAAGTCACCGAAATAGGACTGATACCCAGCCCCTGGGCCAAGGCCAATATTGAGATCTTGCTCGACGGCAAGGTGGTGGTGGACTTCCAGGATCTGGGCGTCATGCTCAAAGAAGATGAAGACTGTCACAGGTATGCCGATGACAGCAACCAGGAGCACAGCAGAAAGCCGCAACACCCTGCCGCCTCGGCAAGTGATGCTAACAAGGCACTGAACGCCGGGCGCCAGGCATCCATCAATGCTCCCTTGATGAGCCAGGAAAGCTGCCCGGACTCTCAGCCCATTCACGGCGTGATCCCGGTCAGACATGTTCCGGCCCCAGTAACGCCGGACTACCCGAATCGCAGGCCCGATACTGCGCCCTTTACCCCCTGGCACATGTTCGAGTTCGCCACCGGCGATATTGAGAACTGCTTCGGCCCCGACTTTGCCGCCTACCGCGGACTTATCCCACCGCGCACCCCTTGCGGCGATCTGCAGCTCACCACCAGGGTGACACAGGTGATTGGCCAGCGCGGCGATTTCAAGTCTCCGGCCTCCTGTATCGGCGAATATGAAGTGCCGCCCAAGGCTTGGTACTTCAGTGAAAACAGTCACCCGGCGCATATGCCCTACTCGATTTTGATGGAGATAGCGCTGCAGCCCAACGGTTTTATTTCCGGCTATATGGGCACCACCTTGGGCTATGGCGACACAGAGCTTTTCTTCCGTAACCTCGACGGTAAAGGCACACTGCTGCGCCGACTTGACCTGCGTGGCAAGACTATCAGCAACGACTCGCGTCTGCTGAGCACTGTCAAGGCGGGCACCAACATCATCCAGAGTTTCAGCTTTGTGCTCAGCGCCGATGGTGAACCCTTCTATGAAGGCGAGGCAGTATTTGGTTACTTCAAGGCCGAGGCGCTGAAAAACCAGTTGGGGCTGGATAACGGCAAGGTGACCGAGCCCTGGGATAAACAGCAGGGGCTTGAGGCCGATGTAAGCTATGATCTTCGCGCTGCCGATTGCGCTCTCTATCATGGTTCTTGGAAGCAAAAACACCTGCGCCTGCCGGGCGGTCGACTCAACTTTGTCGATTCTATCCGCATCTGCCGCCAAGGCGGCCATTCCAACTTGGGCTACATCTATGGCGAGCGCAAAATCGATGCCGCTGACTGGTTCTTCCGCTTCCATTTCCATCAGGACCCTGTGATGCCGGGCTCGCTCGGAGTGGAAGCCATGCTGGAACTCTTGAGTGCCTTTGCTCTGGACGCCGGGCTTGGAAGCCAATTCAGTAACCCAAGATTCGCCCATTGCCTGAGTCAGGTACAGTGGAAATACCGCGGTCAGATCAATCCCCTGAACCGGCAGATGTCGCTGGAGCTGCATATCACAGCCATAGAAGATACGCCGGACAGAGTCACACTGACAGCCGATGCCTGGCTCGCCAAAGATGGCCTGCGAATTTATGAAATAAAAGATCTGGCTCTGGCCATTGAAGAAGCCTGAGCCCTCAGGCAAAGACAACCGAACAGATAATGAGAGCAACAAGATGACAAGCTTCAATTGGCCCTGGGCCCTGAACCCAAATAGTGATGATGTCTTTGCGGCCACGGATAACTGTGCCGGCAACGTAATCAAGGCGCTGGATAAGCCGCTGTTTGTCGCCAGACAAACCAAAGGGGAAATCCTGTTTGCCAATCAGGCGCAGCTTGCCGAGGCGAGTGCTAGCGGCAATACACTGCCGATTTGTGCCATGGTGCCGCCACTCAGCGCAGCAGCGCTCGGCGATCCGGCCTTTGCCGCCTGCCACAAAGTCAAGTACGCCTATTATGCCGGCGCCATGGCCAACGGTATCGCCTCCGAAGATCTGGTGATTGCCCTCGGCAAGGCCGGCATTCTCTGCTCATTCGGCGCCGCCGGTCTGGTGCCCGCCCGAGTGGAAGCCGCCATCAGCCGAATTCAGGCGGCTCTGCCAAGCGGCCCCTACGCCTTTAACCTGATCCACAGCCCCAGCGAACCGGCACTCGAACAAGGCGCGGTCGAGCTCTACCTCAAACACCGGGTGCGTACAGTCGAAGCCTCGGCCTTTCTGGCGCTGACCCCTCACATAGTAAGATATCGGGTGGCCGGACTGAGCCGGGACAGTGACGGCAACACCCTAATCGCCAACAAGGTGATAGCCAAGGTGAGCCGCACCGAAGTTGCCGCCCACTTTATGGCGCCGCCGCCGGAGAAAATCCTCCAGCAACTGCTGAGTCAGGGATGGATTACTGAACTGCAGGCCGAACTTGCCAGGCAGGTGCCCATGGCCGACGACATTACCGCCGAGGCCGACTCCGGCGGCCATACCGACAATCGTCCTCTGGTTACCCTGCTGCCCACCATTATCGCCTTGCGGGATCAAATGCAGGAAAAATACGCCTACCAAGAACCTATCCGGGTTGGAGCGGGTGGCGGCATAGGCACGCCGGATGCCGCTTTGGCGGCCTTCAATATGGGCGCCGCCTTTATTGTTACCGGCTCTATCAATCAGGCCTGTATCGAAGCCGGTGCCAGCGAGCACAGCCGTAAGCTATTGGCGACAGTGGAAATGGCCGATGTCACCATGGCGCCGGCCGCAGATATGTTTGAGATGGGCGTCAAGCTGCAAGTGGTAAAACGCGGCACCCTATTCCCCATGCGAGCCAATAAGCTTTACGAAATCTACAGCCGCTACGACTCGATAGAGGCCATTCCGGCCGATGAGCGCCAAAAGCTGGAAACTCAGGTATTTCGCGCCAATCTGGATGAAATCTGGCAAGGTACGGTTGCCCACTTTATGGCGCGGGATCCTGAACAAATTCGCCGCGCGGAGGGCAATCCAAAGCGCAAGATGGCGCTCATTTTCCGCTGGTATCTGGGGCTATCGAGCCGCTGGTCCAATACAGGGGAAAGCGGTCGGGAGATGGATTACCAGATCTGGGCCGGGCCGGCACTGGGCGCCTTCAACGCCTGGGCCAAGGATAGCTATCTGGATGATTACCGTCAGCGCCGTGCCGTGGACTTGGCACTGCAACTGCTCGTAGGCGCCGCCTATCAAAACCGGGTCAACCAGTTGCGAAGCCAGGGCATAGTCCTACCATCCAGCCTGGGCCATTATCGGCCGCTGAAATCGCTGGACTGAGCAGGATTACGGCTCATCAAAAAAGGTCTTATAGGCCTTTTACCATGCACCGCAAACGGGCACTCTGCCTGTTTGCGGTGCGATTCAAATAACACCACTCAATTTTGGGCCTGTAGCCAGTTTGTCATATCGGCCCACCCGCACTGCGTCCAACTTCAATTCCATGTCTAAAATGACCATCTTTGCAAAGATGGCATAAGCATTGCCGCGTTTGCTGCTTGGTCAATAGCGCCAAGCCACTAATTATAGCGAGCCATAGCCATGAGCTGTAACAACGAGCCATAGCAACGAGCCTTAGCAAAGACCAACACCATGAATATCATGCCCAAAGAAGATTCAATGCAGATCAGAGCCGATGATTTAAGCCACCCGGCGGTTTTGCAACTGCTTGCAGAGCACCTGCAAGAGATGCAGGCCACATCGCCGCCCGAGAGCGTGCATGCCCTCGACCTCAGCGGCCTGAAACAAACGGATATCCACTTCTTCACCCTTTGGGTAACAGAAATACCCGCCGCCTGCGGCGCCATCAAACTTCTTGGCAACGCCGAGGCCGAGCTTAAATCCATGCGCACAGCTGCAAGTTTCCGCCACCGCGGGTACGCCAGAGCCATGCTCAGACACCTGCTGCATCATGCCGCAGGCCTGGGTGTCCAAAGGCTTTACCTGGAAACTGGCACTATGGCCTATTTCGCCCCGGCCCGAGCCTTGTACGCGAGTGAAGGCTTTAGCTTCTGTGCCCCCTTCGCCGACTATCAACAAGACCCCAATAGCTGCTTTATGAGCTTAAAGCTGGCAGCGCTGTAGGTCATGCATGGATGCACTTGCATAAAGGCTATGCAACTCTATCCCTTAAATCGCTAACCTACTTGGCCTGGGTTTCCGTCGAAACGGCAATCCATCACCTGCTTTGTGAATAGCTGGACTGCTTAAAAGTCCACAGTAGTTAGCCGCAAGGCTGATGACTCTGGGGGATAAGCTGCAGATGCAGCTCGCCATCTTCGGTAAGCCCCAAGGATTGCCAGCCGAGATGGCGATAGAAGCCTTCGGCGCGGGTACCCGGCTCGGTACTGAGTTGCAGCTTGCTACAGCCACCGGCGTGGAGCCAGTCAACAGCTTGCTGTAACAGAGCCTTACCTATGCCCTTTCCTTCCGCCTCTTGAGCGATAAAAAGCGCCCAAATTCTGGCATCATCACGGTCGGCGCAGCTAAAGCCCAGCAGTTGGGTGTCAGTCTCGGCAACCCAGCTTCGCCGCCGGCCGCTCAGGTAACCGAGATAACAGGCATGAGTGATCCGCCCGGGATCCAGCAGGCGATTTTCGCTCACATTCAACCTCAGTGACATCATGGCGGGGATATCGCTCAACCTGGCGGTGCGTATGTTTATGCTCATGCTCGCGCTTGCGGCTAAAAAGACTCTCTTCATAGTGCTCAAAATAGCGCCAATTCAGGATGACAGTCCAGTTCATGTTAGCTTCAGTCAGCGACAGAGACGTTCTTCCTTGAGCATTGCATACCAGACAAGCAAGATAAACGAGGAATCGCGACTTTCTTTCAACCCCATCAGCTGCAACTGTATGCGCCCCAAAGCCAGCGCCAGACAACAGGGACAGCAATTGTAAGATGCCTGAATATGCGCTAGGTTTATTCAGTTAATTCAGCCAGATAAATCTGGCAAACGTCAGTACACAAGGATGGTCGCCATGAACGAACAACGCCCCGACTTTATCTACCCTCCCGGCTCAGTGCTTATGCACTCTCCTCTGGTGTTAACCCAGGCCGATATGTACGGCTTTTTCCTCAAGGGCAAGCTTGCCAATTTACAACAGAGTGTCGATCAAACCCTGAACCGGGTCGCCAACAACAAGATATATTTCAAGGTGTTGTCCCCTTATGTACTGACAACTTTCACTCAAATCGCCAAGGCTTATTCCAGTGTCGAGGTGGATCGCAACAAGGGGTGGATCCAGGAAACCGATATCATCACCTGGGTGATGGTGGGCAAACAGGCCGGTGCGGATTCCGGCGAAATCAGCGAAATTCTGTTTCATCCGCTGCATATCTGGGTCAATGATGCGATGGCATTGATCAATGGCCGCGAGCTGTTTGGTTATCCCAAATACGCCTGCGAATACCGGATGCCTGGCGTAGATGAGCCGCTGACAGAACTGTCGTTGTCGGCCAAGAGTTTTCAAAAATTTTCCCCGGATGCCGAACTGGCAATGGCACCACTGCTCCAGGTTAAGTGCAAACCGCAGCAGGAGAATGCCCTCTCGCCACTGGAAGCCATAGGCCAAACCTGGGACTTTATTCAGGCCCAAACCGACTTTATTCCCGATCTGGATGCTCTTGGAGCCGAGCAGGTATTCGAACTGCTGTTCAAACCGGCGGTGGAGCAAGTTTTCCTGAAGCAGTTCCCCGACGCTTCCGGCACCAAGGCGGTATATCAGGCGCTGCTGCAGGCGCCCGCCAAAGTCAACAAGGTGCATCATCTGTCGCTGCTGGATAACTCCCTGGTGGCCACCGTCTTTGCCAACGACAGCTTCCCGCTGGCCGACACCCTGGGGGTACAACTCGGCGAGCAGCAGGTGTTGCTGCCCTACCATGTGAACTTTGACTTTGAGGTGCCGCCGGGCGAAGTGTTGGTGGATAACTCTATAGTCAAAAAAGAGAAAATTGCCATTCTCGGTGGAGGCGTTGCCGCCATTACCGCGGCCATGTGCCTGACCGAACAACCCGGCTGGCAAAACCGGTACCAGATAGATATCTATCAACAGGGCTGGCGCATTGGTGGCAAGGGAGCCTCCGGGCGCAATGCCGCCATGGGGAATCGTATCGAAGAGCATGGGCTGCATATTTGGTTTGGTTTCTACCAAAATGCCGCCGCTCTGATGCGCAAAGCCTATGAAGAACTGGGGCGAGCGGATGACGCGCCGCTGGCCAGCTTTGTCGAAGCCTTCAAGCCCCATAACTTCATTGTGCTGCAGGAGCAGATAGAAGGTCGCAGCCTGAGCTGGCCCATAGAGTTCCCGCCCATGCCGGGTATCCCCGGCGACAGTACAGAAACCCTGACGCTGTGGAAATTGGTCAAGGCGGCCTTCTACTGGATCCGTCAATGGTTAAAACGGATGGATGAAGTCGATAAGGCCGTGGCCAAGGATAGCCCCAGAGACTGGTTCTCCCGCGACTGGTTTGAACGTCTGAACGATCGCATCGAAGAGGCGCTGGATGACGCCAAAGATAGCCTGGAAACCCTGGGGGACAAGCTGGAGTGCCGCTTCAACCAGCTGATAGGCCAGGAATGTGACGATCACCACCACGACACTGTCGAGGACGATGGCCTAATCGAGAGTGCCGTCGATATACTGCATCGGCGTCTCAAGCGCCGCTTTGGCGATCACTTGAGTGGCAATGACGAGCTCAGGCGCCTCTACATAGGTGCCGACCTCGGTCTGACCATACTCAAGGGGATGTTTGTCGATGGGGTATTCAAGGGCGGATTCGATGTTATCAACGGCTATGACTACCGCGAATGGCTGCGTCGCCATGGCGCCAGCGAGCGCTACACTGTCGATTCAGCACCGGTCAGGGGCTTCTACGATCTGGTGTTCGCCTACGAACAGGGCGATTTCTCCCGCCCCAATGTGGAAGCCGGCACCATAATCCGCTCCATGCTGCGAATTGCCCTCTGCTACCAAGGGGGCGTGATGTGGAAAATGCAGGCTGGCATGGGCGACACAGTATTCACCCCCTACTATGAAGTACTGAAACGCCGCGGAGTGAATTTTCACTTCTTCCACCAGGTACAACAGCTGCATTGTCAGGGGCAATCCGTCAGCAGCATAGAGATAATGGAGCAGGCCAGCCTCAAACCCGGACTCAGCGAGTATCAGCCGCTGGTGGATGTCAAAGGACTCGGCTGCTGGCCAAGCGAGCCTCTGCTATCACAACTGGATGAAACTCAAGCCAGATTAATTGCCGAAAACCGGGTCAACCTGGAACACTTCTGGAGTGATTGGCCGCAGCTGTACCAGCAAGAAACCGGCCACGCTCTGCCGGTGAAACAGCTGCGTAAGGGGGTGGATTTTGACAAGGTGATCTTCGGTCTATCCATAGGAGCCGTTCCTCATGTGGCTAAAGAGGTGATGACCCAAAGTCCGGCGCTATCTCAAGCTGTGGCCAAGGTGCAAACCGTGGCGACCCAGGCCTATCAGTTGTGGCTCAACACAGATCTCAACGGCCTTGGCTGGCAGCTTTTCCCGGCTTCCGGCGAAGAGCCTGTGCTGTCGGCCTTCAGCGAACCCTATGACACCTGGGCCAGTATGGATCAATTGATTGACAAAGAAAGCTGGCCGATAGGCCGCGTCAAAAATGCCAGTTACTTCTGCTCGGCGCTGCCGGTTGCCGAATATCCACCCAGAGAGCAGAGTGACTTTAACCAGCAAATGAATGCCGTGGCCAAATCCGGGGCTCTGGGGCAACTCGAGCATCAAATAGGCAATCTCTGGCCGGAAGCCCAAAATGGCTTTGTCTGGGATTGGCTGCACGACCCGGAGGAACGTCAAGGACAACAGCGCTTTGACAGTCAATACTGGCGTGCCAATGTCGACCCGTCCGAGCGGTATGTGTTGTCGGTGAAAGATAGCTCGCGTTTTCGCATCACCACAGACGGTACTGGGCTGGATAACCTCTATGTCACCGGCGATTGGATAAAAACAGGGCTGAATGTGGGCTGCGTCGAAGCCGCAACCATGGCGGGTATGCACACCTCCAAGGCTATCTGTGGCTATCCGCGCCATATCAAGGGTGAGGAAGACTTCTGATAGGCATCCAGGCGAGATTTAGCCGGTTCGACTCAGCTTTGGACTTGCTCCGGACTGAGCTGCTGACTTAGCGCCGGACTTAGCCCAGGAATTAGTCCCGAAATTAGCCCCGTGAGTTCAGCGGGGCAGGCCTTCGGCTGCAGCCAGTTGTCTGGCGTGCAGCTCACGGCGACGCAGACTCTTGCACTGATACAAGTCTTTGTCGGCGGCGCGGACCCAATCCTGGATCGTTTCTTTATCTGTACTGGTGGCAGAGCCATGATTGACACAGAGCTCGGCAAAACCTTCACTGGCAATACGCTGCTCCAGCCTCGGCAGTAAGTTCTGCAGTTGCTGCGCCTCGGCTTCCGGCAACAGCAAAGCAAAGTCATCGCCACCGATACGAAAAGGCTTTAACTTGGCCACAGACCAGCTCTTTAGCTCTTCGGCTATCGCCAGCAGCAATCTATCCCCTTCCCCATGCCCCAGGGTATCATTGACCCGTTTCAGCCCCTCAATATCCAGCAATACCAAGCGGTATCCTGGCTTGGGCATGCCACTACTCAGGCAGGAATCCGCCAGACTCTCATCATAGGCCAAGCGGTTGGCAAGACCTGTAAGGCTATCACTGCGAGCTCGTTCCCAAGCGATACCCAACTTGCGGATATACTCCTGGCGCTCTTCCGACAAGAGTTTGAGCTTGCTTGCCAACGCCAAGGACAACAGCAGAGCATCGGCAGTGCCACCCAGCAGAGTCGCCAGCTCGGCATATTCAAAGAAATCCGGGGTGATACCCATGTTACCGGGCAATATGATGATTGCCGGCAATAGCAAACAGCTGAAAGCCATAATGAAATAACGTGCCGGCGAGAAGCCTTTCATCAGACAGACATTACCGCAAACTATCGCCAGTCCAATCCAGAGCATGATAAGCACGGAAGCAATAATCGCTGTATAGGACAAAAGCCAGATACTGGTAGGCAGAGCCAGCACACAGGCCCACAACAAGATGCGACTGAGGCGCCAAAGCTTGGGCGAATAAAGAGAAAGCTGCAAAAAATTGTTATAGAACAAGATGTTCAATATTGGCAGACTGATAAAGAACAGGTGGTGCAACTCGAGTTGACGGAACTGAAACAGGTGCACCGGCAAGTGGAAGGTCAAGGCCCAGCCGCAGAAATAGGCCAGCACATAAAGACCGTACCAAAAGAACGCCTTGTCACGGGTGGTAAAGAAGATGAACAGGTTATAGCAGGCGATAAAAATCAAGCCCCCGAGGCATAGCACCACGGCTGTGGCATGCCTGTCGGCACTGAGTCTGTGTTCCCTTTCCGGTGCCAGACGGATCTCGGGTGCCGATGAGTAGTAACGGCTCTCGACCTTGACCACCAGCCAATAATCTATCCCCGGCTTGATGATGAACCGCCTGCCGTAATCAAACAGATACTGATAGTCGGCATCATAGCCAGAGTGGGCTTGTTGCATGCTGCCATCCTGCCCAAGCAGCAGAAGGTCGATGGATTCTATGATGGAGTTGCGTACGTCTATGACCCAAGACTGTTCACGACTGGCCACTTGCAGAGGGTGTACCATCCAGTAACTGCCGCCAGTCAAACTCAGGCTGGTTTCCTGTTGCGCCCGGATCCAAGCCGGAACATCATCGAACGAAGTCGGTGCCAGCTGTTGTGGCTCTGCCTTAAGAATGTAGCTGTTGTCGAGCACCTGAGCGGCCCAGGTACCCGCACTGAACAGAAACAAAATAGACGCCAGCAGTAGCCTGCAAAGGTAACCTGAGTGTTTATCCATATTGAAGGGCGAACGTTTGTCTGTCGGCAAATCGATTTCCGTCCAAGGCCATGGCCGTATCCTTATCCCTGAGTACACAAACGCCCAAGGCACTGAATCTATTTTTTATTGTTGATGATTTAACTCTATTTCGGTGAACCGCATTTTGCAATCCAGCTCACAGCATTCGTGATAAAATCCTGTCAGGAAATGCCAGTTTGCCACGCTCTGGTGACGAAAAAGTGTAAC
The DNA here is from genome assembly GCF_019670705.1 of Shewanella carassii. NCBI lineage: Bacteria > Pseudomonadati > Pseudomonadota > Gammaproteobacteria > Alteromonadales > Shewanellaceae > Shewanella > Shewanella carassii. The sequence continues at coordinate 1,321,877 of NZ_AP024618.1, read as the reverse complement.
TTCAGTCTATTCTGACTCTATCCCCCACCAACTTGAGCATTTCTGTAGTGACATCCACTTGGTCATCCAACACTAAAAAGTACCACCCCACAGTATTGCCTGTGCCCCTGATACTCAGATAGTTACCCCAAAACTGCATCCCGGACTTGAGCAAGTTGTCACGACTGGCACGATTCTCTTCTCTAACTGTAGCAAACAATAGCCGGATCCCCATTTCCCGGGCGATTTGGATCCGTTTTTGGGTCAAGGCCGCCGCAATCCCCCGCCGTCTGTACTCAGGATGCACCATTAGATACCCAAGCTCGGCGATATCTCCGTGACCGGCCTTGATCACAGCGCAGCCCACCAGCTCCCCGGTCCCGTTTTGCGCCACTATCACGGCACGGGAGGCCATAAAGGCCTGATGATCCAAGGGGTGAGCATTATCGTCGCGGCTGTCCACCAGAGCACAGGCGGCAGCAATCAGGTCAGGGCTTTGAGCCAGGGAAAGCGTGATCTCCTGGACAGGATTAGGCATAGATACTCCTTTGGTGACTATACTTGGTGGATATGTGCGCTATTGAAAAGGCGCCCCGATAAAACTTAACCTCGGCTTAACCAGATTAACGTATGGCTAAAGGTTAAAGCCGCAATTAGTTCGGGAAGGTGCGAACAGGTCCCATGTGTGCTCTGCGTAGGCTTACAGGCCAGGATGCAAGGCGTGATTCGCAGCAAATGGCCTTAGTCCTTTGCAAGAAGCACAACACAGCAGACTGGCCTGTAAGCCACGCCCTTCGGGGCTTACACTGCAACCGGCTCTCTGCGTTATCCGACTTTGACAGGCCCCGGCATGCCTTCAGTCAGATGCCTTGAACGTCAATTGCTGTGTAAGCCAGAGTGCCACGAGGACCTGTTTGCACCTTCCTTATGTTAGCCCCATTAAGGGAGTTTGTGGCAGACAACAAACACTATTCTCTGAGTAACCCCGGGTAACCGGGTAGCTTTCACGCTCCGGGAAACAACAAGAGGAACCAAGATGAACCATAGTATCTCAACTATCGCACTGCTTTGCGGCTCAGGCCTGTTGCTGACTGCCTGTGGCGGCAGCGACAATGATACCCCACCGACACCAACACCCAATACCGCCAAAGTCAACTTCGCCGTATCTGATGCCCCGGTCGACAGCGCCGAAAAAGTGGTCGTGGCGTTTGACAAAATTGAGCTGGTACGGGAAGGACAGGATAATATCCTCCTCGAGGTCTCCGGGCCTAACGGCGAAAACTACCGCCAACTGGATCTGCTGGAGTATCAAGGCAACGACAGCGCTCTCATCCTCAGTAATGCAGAGTTGGAAGTCGGCACTTATTCACAGTTGATCCTGCATGTGGATGATACATCTGCAGAGCTCAGCTATGTGATCGACGAAACCGGTCAGGTAGAGCTCAAGCAACCCAGTGATAAACTGCGTTTAGGCAGCTTTGAAGTCGACAGTACCGGCGTTCAGCGCTTCACCATAGAGTTTGACCTGCGCCGCAGCCTGGTGGAAAACAAAAATGGTCAGCGCTATAACCTCAAGCCCCATGGCGTATCCATAGTCAACAACGCGACTGTAGCTTCCTTGTCCGGTGAGGTGGATATCAACCTGTTCAACGCCGGTGAATGTGCTGCCGATAGCGGCAACTTTGTCTACCTCTATCCCGGTCACGATCTGGACCCAGCACTGCTGACCGATAACCTAGATCCGGATGTCAATCAGAATGCCGTACCAGAAGGTGCCGTAGTGCCATATAACTCGGTCGAAGTGGAGTATGAAGCGGGTAACTTCGGCAAATACGCCTTTGGCTTTATTCCCGCCGGGGATTATACCGTAGCCTTCAGTTGCAGCGCGGAAAATGATGACCCAGAACAATATGATGGTCTCGTCATTCCCAACCCGGCCCCTCAGTTGCATCAGGTCACCCTGAACAACCAAACCGATACAGTGCAAGACTTCAACGCCGTTGTCGCCCAGTAGTTTTCAAAGCATTATGTGAAAGGGAGCCTGTGCTCCCTTTTGTTTTAACAGCTTTTTTCTTTTGAACGCCTTTTCTTTTGAGTGTCTTCTATTGAGCTCACTTTGCAGCAGTGGTCAATGCTGTCACATAAATAGCTAACGACTATAGATACAGCAAGGTTGCCAATCCAAGGAAGGTAAAGAAGCCGACAACATCCGTGACCGTGGTCAGGATCACCGAACCGGAAAGCGCAGCATCCTGATTGAATTTCTGCAATATCATGGGTACCGTCACCCCGGCCAAGGCCGCAACCAGCATATTGACCAAAATGGCTACAGCAATCGTCATACCTATCAGGTTATCGTCAAACCAGAGCCCGGCGACCAAACCTATGAGTACGGCCCAGAGAATGCCGTTGAGCGCCCCGATCCCAAGTTCGTTCTTCATCAAGGAAAACAGGTTACCTATGGATATCTGTCCCATCGCCATACCGCGGATCATCAGGGTCAATGATTGCGAACCGGCAATCCCGCCCATAGAGGCCACTATCGGCATCAATACCGCCAGCGCCACCACTTTTGCCAATACATCCTCGAACAGACCTATGGTGGCAGAGGCCAAAAATGCCGTCAGCAGATTGATCCCGAGCCAAATGGCGCGGCGACGAGCGCCCTTGACGATAGGCGCAAACAGGTCGTCAGACTCATCCATACCGACCGAGGCCATCAAACGCGCTTCATAGTGTTCACGCACCAAGGCGGTTGCCGTTCGCAGTGTCAAACGGCCGATTAAGGTGCCTTCAGCATCGATCACTGGCAGTTCAATGTCTGAGCTGTGCTCTATCGCTTCGGCCGCCTCTATCAAGGATGAATCTGCCGACAATACCCGGCTGTCCGGCTCGATAAGCGAAATAAGCGGGGTTTGTGGATCCTGGCGGAAAATCTCATAACGACTGACGGTTCCCTGGTAGTGATTATCCTCATCCACCAGATAGAGGTTTTCGCAGCAATCCAAGTCAATACGGCGGAAAAAACGTTGCGCCTGTTCCACCCGGCTCTTGTTACTGAGTACCAAAGCCTGATGCTCTGTGTAACGGCCTATTTCATTTTCCGAGTATTGATCATAAAGCTCGTAGCGCTTGCGTTGCCGCTCACCCATTTGTGCCAAAGCGCGGTCGATAAAGCTATCGGGCAGATAATCGCTCCACTCGATCATCTCTTCTGCAGACAGCTGCGCCAGCAACAGATCCACCTCTTCCACCGACATTTGTTTAAGAAGGCTCATCCTAGGTTCGGCACGCATCAAACTGAGCACAGCCGAACGTTCGGCAAAGGCTATCTGATCCCAGCGCTCATAGCGTTCATCCAGCGGCAAGGACTCCAGCAATAAGGCTATCGTGCCAGGTTCCGCCTCTTCGAGGATCTCACCAAAGACCTCGGCCTGAGCATCCCCTTCCAATAACGTTAATTGCTGTACTACCTGCCCTACCTCGGCTTGCGGTTGAAGCTCAGGCTCGGCTGCTGTTTGTGTCACTCAACTCTCCTCTATTTCTCTATGTGTCCTTGGAATAATATTTAGGTTGCGCACAACTAAATTGCGCACCACAAAATCATGTTGTATAGTTAAGCCTCAACCAAGGAGCCACTATGTCTAACTCAATATACGCTATCCCTGTGGAGAATATCCAAGGGCAACAAACGGATCTCAGTGAATTTCAGGGGCGGGTCATGTTACTGGTCAATACCGCCAGTGCCTGTGGCTTTACCCCCCAATATGCCGGATTGGAAAGCCTATATCAGGAATTCAAAGAGCAAGGCCTGGTGGTTCTCGGCTTTCCCTGTAACCAGTTTGGAGCTCAGGAAAAGGGCGATGAGCAGGAGATCCAGTCTTTCTGCGAATTGAATTTCGGGGTTAGCTTTCCACTGTTTGCCAAACTGGAAGTCAATGGTCCCAACGCTCACCCCTTGTTTATGCTGCTTAAGCAACAGGCCCCAGGCGTATTAGGTTCGGAAAGCATTAAATGGAATTTCACCAAGTTTCTGGTTGACCGACACGGCAAAGTCATCAAGCGCTATGCCCCCACGACCAAACCAGAGGCTTTGCGCAAGCAGATTATTCAATTACTAAGAAGCAAATAATCAATTGAAAAATAAAACAATTAAAAATTTATAATTTTTTTTCGAGATAGGGGGAACCAAAACATCATCACAGACTCCAACATAGTGAGCAGTGAATTTACTTTTTCATGTTCATCATTCTCCCTGAGGGGCTTCTAGCGCAGCCCCATTGATCTTCGATAGATCATAAGGCAGTCCTTAATGGCTGCCTTTTTTTATGTCCAATGACCAGGAGTTATCATTTAGCCGCTATGGGTCATGGCAGTCTTGCATAAGCCGCAAAACGTATAATTGAAAAAAACAATTCAGAAATTGAACTTTCCTCTGTTCTTTGACTCCAAAACAATGAAGCGATTCAACATGTTCATCATCACCTCCCTTGGATGGGAGCCCAAACGCTAGCGCAATGGGTTTTCATTCTTTGCACCACTTTGTTTTGTACGAATTAGTTTTGTACGACCTTGTATGGCAGCCCCTTGGGTTGCCATTTTTTTATGTCTGGATATCCGCCTTTTCGCAACCGACTGCCCCGCCAGGAACGCTTCAAAAAAATTTTTATCCTGCCGGGAAACTTTTTCGCAAAAGCCGACTCTGAATAACAGAACCTTTTTCAAGTGTTTCATCATCACCTCCCTTGGATGGGAGCCCAACGCTAGCGCAGCGGGTTTTCATTCTTTGCACCACTTAGTTTTGTACGAATTAGTTTTGTACGAATTAGTTTTGTACGAATTAGTTTTGTACGACCTTATATGGCAGCCCCTTGGGTTGCCATTTTTTTATCCTACAGCTCGACTCATTCGGATAGATAAATAGTTAATGCCAATATTGCCATTCAAGAAAATGAAAATACTGAGTCAAACGCACTGTAAGATCCTAATGTGACAGACTTTTTGGGGTTATACTGATAGGAGTGAAGCCAATAAAACTGAATTATTTTGCTTGGTGCGGGAACTCGCGGAAAAATAGACAGTCAGAATTAATGAACAGAGTGTTTCATCATTATCCTCCCTTAAAGATGGTTTCTAGCGCACCATCCAGAGTTTAGATTGAACTCTGACAGCGACCCAAATGGGTCGCTTTTTTTATGTCTCACTTTTGCCACGTATCAGGCCCATTGAGGCGTGACTTGTGAACTTTGTAAGAGCGTGGTCAGCAGATAGGCTAACTTATCCAGCATCAGCTTCAGCCCTTTGGGCATACTTTGAACATCTATGCCAAGCAGCAAATTTTTAACCTCGAGGCCCAATTCGGTATCGCCTTCTATACTGAGACGTCGCTGAAAGAACAGAGTATCGGGATCTTCCTTGGCGGCGGCGACCAACAAGAGTTCAGCGCTATTGGCACTGAAGGTGACTTCCGGGGCCACGAAAGGCCGCACCTTAAAACCTTGTTCGAAACTGACTTCAAATGCCAATTCCATGTCCTCGACCCGGACCCCAACCCATTGCCCTTCGAGAAAATCTAACTCTCCATCCTTAACTTGCTCACTGAGCAAGACGGCCAACAGTTGCTGCAACACACTGGCCTTGACGGCAAAAGGAACCAGAGTCAGCGGCTTGCCAACCAACTTGGGTGCCAGAGTGAGAATATCGCGCGCCGCCTTGGCGGTTAAAGCCTTGCGCATCTTGAGTTACTCCTGATAAAAATGCCAAAACTTCAACAGTCTAACCAAGTTTTATATTCATAAACCTGCTTCATATCAATTCTATGGCAGGCAAAGGTCGATAGACTGTAGTTCTGTACACAACAGGGAGAAAGTTAACATGGAACTTCTGTGTCCGGCCGGCAACTTGGCATCACTCAAGGCTGCTCTCAACGCCGGCGCCGATGCCCTCTATCTGGGGCTGAAAGACGACACCAACGCCCGTTCATTTGCTGGGTTGAACTTCACTCCAACCAAGCTGCAACAGGCGGCCAAAGAAGTTAAATCCCAGGGGCGTAAGCTGTATCTGACCATCAATACTTTTCCGCAACCGGGAGAAGAGAAACGTTGGTATCAGGCCGTCGATCTGGCCGCCAATACAGATATTGATGGACTGATCATGGCCGATCTATCTTTGTTGGACTATGCCCACAGCCGTTACCCTCATTTGCGACTGCATCTGTCGGTGCAGGCCAGTGCCACCAATCTCGGCGCCTTGGCTCTCTATAAACGTGAATTCAACATTGAGCGCGCCGTGCTCCCCAGAGTACTCTCCATCAAGCAGGTCAAAGATCTCGCCAAGGCCAGTCCGGTTGACCTGGAGGTCTTTGCCTTTGGCAGTCTGTGTATCATGGCCGAAGGGCGCTGTCAGCTGTCTTCCTACGTGACCGGAGAATCGCCCAACTCAGGTGGTTCCTGCTCACCGGCAAAACACGTGCGCTGGCAGGAAAACCAAGGCTGTCGCCAGACCCGTCTCAACGAAGTCTTAATTGATAGCTCGGGACTGAATGAACAGATGGGTTACCCTGTGGTGTGCAAGGGACGCTATCTGACCGAGGAAGATAGCCAACCAGGGTTCCTGCTGGAGTCCCCCACCAGCCTCAATACCCTGGACTTGTTACCAGAGCTGGCTCAAGCCGGCATAGTGTCACTCAAGATTGAAGGACGTCAGCGCAGCCCCGCCTATGTGGAACAGGTTACCCGGGTTTGGCGTCAGGCGCTGGACACTTATCAGAATGCGCCGGAACGATTCCAATCCAAACCCGAATGGCATGCCGCGCTAGCCAAAGTTTCTGAGGGACAAACCACCACACTGGGTGCCTACGAGCGCAGCTGGCAATAGGACGTTTTCTATGAATATCTCTCTTGGCCCGCTACTCTATTGCTGGCCTAAAGCACAGGTACAAGCCTTCTACCGTGACGTTGCAGACAGCACTATTCCACAGGTTTACTTGGGTGAAGCCGTTTGCAGTCGGCGGCGGCAGATGAAGTTTGCCGATTATCTGGCCCTGGCCCATGAGCTCAAGGCCGCCGGCAAACAGGTAGTACTGTCAACACTGGCCTTAATAGAGGCACAATCCGAGCTCAAAGAGCTTAAGAAACAACTCGATAATGGCGACTTTCTAATTGAAGCCAATGATATGGCCGCCGTAGGTATGGCGCGAGAGCAGGGACTGCCTTTTGTTTGTGGGGCCAGTATCAACAACTACAACAGAGCTAGCCTAGATAAACTGCATCAGTGGGGCATGCAGCGCTTTGTGATGCCCATTGAGCTGTCAAAGACTTGGCTGCAAAAAGTCATCTCTCCGGCACCGAATTTTGAAATCGAGGTATTGGGTCATGGCTACTTGCCCTTGGCCCACTCGGCCCGTTGTTTTACCGCCCGCCACAAAGGCCTGGCGAAAGATGACTGTCAAACAGTATGTCTTGAGTATCCCAAAGGGCTGCTAGTCCAGACTCAAGAGCAACAGCCGCTATTGCGACTCAACGGCATACAGACTCAGTCGGCAGCCCATTGCGACCTCAGACGGGAAATACCAGAAATGAAACGTTTGGGCGTTGACTGGTTCAGGGTATCACCGGATAGTCATGATTCCATCGCACTGGCGGAATCTTTACAGCTAGATGACGGGAATGAAGTCGATGCTGAAGTCAGCAAAGAAGCCTGTAATGGCTACTGGCACGATGCACCTGGCATGCTCTATCAAAGACTTTGATAAAACTCGGTACTTATGCCCCTTAAGCAAGCTCCTAAAAAAGCCATAGACTCTCAGCCAAAGCTGTAATCTGGCGACCATCAATAAGGACTTTCAATCGGCTCCTGTTCATCGGGAGCCTTTTTTGTGCACAGCAGCAAACACAGGACCCAAATCATAAAGCTACCGACACCCAACCACTGGAGAAAAGCTGGCCACCAAAAGTCAGGCCGGGGAAATTGCAACACTAACTCATAATAAAAGGGGTTGTCGCCCTCGGTAATACCAAGTTCCAAATACGGTAGGAGTAGAAAGGCGCCCAAGCAGGCACCACTGAGGCTTCCTGGGATCAGAGGCCACAGCGTTGTCCGCCCCATGGGACGTTGCAGCAGGTAAATCAGATAACAACCGACACTGATGCAACCAAAGATAAAAAACCACTTCAGCATTAAAGTATGCAGATGATAAACATTGACAGGAAACAGACCAACACCGGCCAACGCCATGCAAGTCAGGGTCAAGCTGATGTACAGGAGGTGATCACTCAACAGGCGAGACAACTGCAAGGTGAATAACCAACAGAGCACCAAACTCAAGCTACCGAAAAACAAGCCGCCATTGAGCAGTACCGCCAATTTTGAATGGCCGTAACTCCCCAGTTCACTCAAGCTGTGGTTAAGCAGGCTGAAGGCTTGCCCATCATTACTCTGATAGCCCCAGATCACCAACCCCAGGCCCAGCAGTATGCCAAAGAGTCCCAGCAAACCAAAGCTCAACGCCATTCTTGCCAGTCTCTGTGTTCTCTGCATGACTGTTATCTGCCCCTGATTAAACTTCTGTTACCTAAGTTACATGCTCCAGTTTTTTTTTAAAGCCCGGGTTAGACCTTTTTGCGTTACCGATCGCTTATTTACCCGAGTTTAAACTACAAAACCGGTTGTTTGTCGAATTATTGTACCTTGATGCTTTAGCCATTCTTTGCGGCCTTGGAATACCCAGCCGCTGACTTAGGATAACAACTTGAGAAACCAAGATAATGACAGTTCGAAAAACGGCGCCCCCATGAGCAAAAGCAGAATTCACTATAGCAAACTGATAGACAGTGTATTTGCAGAGCTTTCTTCCGGTCTGGACACCGACCATCGAATTTTCAATTTTTATACATATCAATAACCTGCAAACATTTTACCCCTAAAGAAATTGCAAAAAGCACTCACTCAAATAACCACATAAATGTTATGCTTATCACACTTAAAACGATAATAAGGCCTGAATCAACATTGGGCCGCTAACTCTGAGTCTGAATAAAGATGTCCACAAGGAATTCCACCACCACAGACAGGGAAGTCTGTCTGCAATCCACCGATGAACTTATCTCTACTACAGATCTTCGCGGCGTTATCACTTACGTTAACCCCGCTTTTGTCGAGATCTCGGGGTTCTCTGAAACCGAGTTACTGGGTCACAGTCATAATAAGGTTCGCCATCCCGACATGCCCAGGGCAGCCTTTGCCGAAATGTGGCAAAGCCTCAAGGCAGGAAATACCTGGCGGGGATTAGTTAAAAATCGTTGTAAAGACGGGGGGTTTTATTGGGTTGACGCCTTCGTATCCCCCATCTTTGAGCAGGGAAAAATCATTGGTTATCAATCGGTCAGGGTTAAGCCCAATCAAGAGACTGTCAAGCGGGCCATCAAAATATACGGTCGCCTTAACTTAGGCAAACAGGTCAAAGATCCGCTGACGCTGACACAAAAACGCTTGCTTTCGGCACTGATGGCCGGGGCAGGCCTACTGCTCTGTGGTTATATTTGGGGTTGGGGCGTGATGTTGGCTGGCGCCATGTTAATGGCGCTCAATTTGATTATTTTTTATGACGAAGCCTTTCGTATTCCGGCACGATTGATGGCACTCAAACAAGAATACGACTCTGTGAGTCGCTTCATCTATGCTGGCCAGGATACCTCATCCGTGCTCGAATTCCAGTTACAGCGTAAGGCTGCGATGCTTCAGGGCGTATTGGGCCGGACTCAGGATCAAGCGCTGAAAACCAACGACATTGCCGATCAACTGGTGGTGGCCACCGAGCAGGCCAGAGTCGGCATGGATTTGGAACAGCAACAGATGCAGCAGATAGCCAGTGCCATTGAAGAGCTGCACGCCACCATCAGTGAGGTGGCCGACAATACTCAGGCAACCTCAAATCGTATAGATCAAGCCTACAGTCTCTGCTGCCAAAGCCGTGATGCGATGCATCAGAACAGCGAACATATACTTCACCTGGCCGATGATGTTGCCAGGGCGGCTTCCAATGCCAAACAACTGAACGATGAAGCACAGCAGGTTGCCAATGCCATGTCGGAAATCGATGCCATTGCCGATCAAACCAACTTGCTGGCTCTCAATGCGGCCATAGAAGCGGCCAGAGCCGGCGAACAGGGACGTGGCTTTGCCGTGGTCGCCGATGAGGTCAGAGCCTTGTCCGGCCGTACTCAACAATCCACCAAGAGTATCTCGGCCAGCATAGAGGCCATGTTCAGCATGCTGACCCAGTGGGCCAATGAAATGGAAGCCAGTAGACAGCAGGCACAAGCTTGCGCCACTCAAGCTCTGTCGGCAATGGAATCTATCAACACGGTCAACCAAGGAATGAGTGAAATTCATGATCTCGCCAGACAAAACGCCGTAGCAGCCACCCAGCAAGGGCAAGTGGTACAGGAGATAGCAAGCGGCATCCAGACAATTCACGGCGCCACCAATGATAACTTCTGCGCTCTATGTCAGGTTGAACAAGCCGTATTGCAACTAAAAGCCAGTGCCGACAGGTCGTTGAACCTGAGACAGACCTTCGGATGAAGCTTAACCGGGTTGAGCAACAAATATTTAACCAGCTATTTTTTAAGACATTTTCATAAGGGACTGCTCAAACAATAATTACGCAAAGACGAGAAATAACTATGCTGTTGTGATCAAAGAGACAGAACTGACAGCGAATGAATTTACATAGCCACGTTAAGGGGGTAATCTTGCCCCCCTAAATTCGGGGGCGGGTTGCATGAAAATGCATACAAAGCCAATATTGCCCCTAGCGAGTAACTTTGTTACTCATCCATTAGTGTAAATTCAGGGTGTAATAACCGTGGCAGAAGCAAAACAAACCCGCAACATAGCAACCTTACTCACCTTCCTGGTGCCATCCCTGCTCGGCGTCTTACTCTTTATGACGCCTATCAGTTATAACAATGAATTGACCATTCCTGTGGCGGTGTTGGCCGGTGAACTCAAAAGTTTGCTCAATGATTATTTGACCAGCATAATTTGCGCCATAGTGGTATTTATGGCCACGGCCAGTGTGTTGGTGAAACTCCTGCGTCCCGGCTTCGTCCGCCACAGCAAGTTTCTTAACTCTCTGTTGAATATCAGCCCTGCCTGGCTCTTGGTTAGAGTGTTGGGAGCAATATTTATCTGCCTGACCTTCTTCCAGGTTGGCCCTGAGATGCTCAGAGCCGATTCCACCGGCGCCTTGGTGATGAATGACCTGTTGCCACTGCTGTTCTGTGTGTTCTTTTTTGCCGGTATGTTCCTGCCTTTGTTGCTCAACTTTGGCCTGTTAGAACTCTTCGGTACCTTACTGACCAAATTGATGCGGCCGGTGTTCAACCTGCCGGGGCGCAGCGCCATCGACTGTATGGCTTCCTGGCTCGGCGATGGCAGTGTCGGGATTTTGCTAACCAGTAAGCAGTATGAAAACCGCTTCTACACCCAGCGAGAGGCGGCAGTTATCGGCACCACCTTCTCGGCAGTCTCCATCACCTTTACCCTTGTGGTGCTCACTCAAGTGAAACTGCAGGCGATGTTTGTGCCCTTCTACCTGACGGTCTGTCTGGCCGGCATTGTTGCCGCCATAATAGTGCCCAAGTTGCCGCCGCTGTCGCGCAAGAAGGATGTTTATATTGATGGCAGCCCCAGACAGAAAGGTGATGAGTCGCTGCCCGAAGGTCATAACTCCCTGTCCTGGGGGCTGGATCTGGCGCTTACCAAGGCAGCCAATACCGGCGGGATATTTAAGGTGCTCTCCGAAGGGGTAAAGAATGTCGTCGATATGATCTTCGGTGTACTCCCTGTCGTAATGGCAATAGGTACCATAGCTCTGGTCATCGCCGAATACACCCCGGTATTTGACTATCTTGGCAAGCCTTTTATTCCATTGTTGGAACTGATGCAGATCCCCGAAGCTACCCAAGCCTCCAAGACCATAGTCGTCGGGTTTGCCGATATGTTTATCCCCTCGATTCTGGCCACCAGCATAGAATCCGACATGACACGCTTTGTGATTGCGGCACTATCTGTCACCCAATTGATCTATATGAGTGAAGTAGGTGCCTTGCTTATCGGCAGCAAGATACCGGTGAAAATCTGGGAGTTGTTTGCCATCTTCCTGCTACGAACCCTGGTGACTCTGCCTGTGATTGCCGGGATGGCGCACCTGCTGTTCTAAGGGCAATTTAGCCGAACTTCCCCACAACGGCCGCGACACGCGGCCGTTTTTATTTCTAAGCACTAGAATGTGCTAACAAAATTCGCATTTCGGCCACCAGCATCTACACTGAAAAAAGTTCGTTTTTGAGGCTTTTCGGTGAAAATCTTTGCGTTACTGCTCCTTTTTACGGCACTTTGGTGCCTCGATAGCCTGACGCCGTCATTAGGCTATCGCCCTGTCCTTGAGCAATTTCAGGCCGAAGACGGCTTGTCGATGAACACTGTCAATGACCTCGCCACAGACGATCGTGGTCACCTGTGGATAGCCACCCAGGCCGGACTCAACCGCTTCGATGGCGAACATTTCAGGCTCTACAGTAAGCAGGACGCTCCCTACGGCCCTAGTGGCAATCACATTGAAAGGCTACTGTTTTCAAGCCAGAAGGAGTTGTGGCTGCTGACCTTGAGCGATGGCCTGAATCTTTATCATCCGGACAGTGGCCGCTTTGAAATATTGGGTGCCGAAGCCGATCTGCCGCTGACAGGGATCCGCGAGCTGGCAGAAGACAAGCAAGGCATGCTCTGGCTGCTGATGGATGATGCCAAGGTTTGGCGCTACGACCCCAAACGCCGCCAACGCCTGGATAGCCAGCAGCTTCAGACAAATACCGTTTCACAACTGAGGTTTTATGCAACGCCTTCCGGCGACTTGTATCTTGCAGGAGACTCGCTCTGGCAGCTGGATGACAGCAAGTCCTGGCAACAGGTGACAATATTGCCGCAGTCTGCTCAGGTAGAGTCTCTGATACAGGCCAAGGACGGCAGTTTATGGCTCGCAAGCAAAGGAACGCTCTGGCACTGGTCTTTGGGAACCGAGGCTGTGCCTTACTCCATCAACCAACTTGGCGATGCCGGCATTCGGCATATGGTTTTGGATCCACAGCAACGGCTCTGGTTGGCGGTGGATAAACTCGGTCTGCTGCGGTTTACACCTCAAACCCGGGAGCTTCTTTGGCAACAAAACAGCGATGGCAAGACCATCCAGACGCTGCATCTGGATGACAGCAACCAACTTTGGATAGCGACCAAGGGAGCCGGTCTCGGTAAGCTGGATCTCAATCAGGAAGCCATGGGAAAACTGCTCCCCAACAGTTTCGAGAACCACAACCTGGGTAATGGCGATGTCAGAGCGATTTTTCGCGATCATCAGGGGCAACTCTGGGTCGGCACCGCCAGCGGCCTTTATCAGGCACTGGAGTCTGACTCGGGCAAAATTCAAGGCTTCAAACCATCGCCGCTGGCAAGCCAACTGCTGGATAAGGCCTTTATCGGCTTTATCAAAGAAGACAGTCAGGGCCGGCTGTGGATTGGCACTCGGGGTGAAGGCTTACTGATCTTCAATGCCGAGCGCGACAGCTATCTGCACTATCGCCATCAGGCCAATGAACCGGGCTCACTGCCGGCCAATACTCTCTACAGTTTAACCTTTGACCAAAGTGGCATTGCCTGGATAGCAACCAAAGAAGCCGGAGTCAGCCGTTATCTAGGTATCGAAAAAGGTTTTGCCGCACCGGATGCCGCGCAGCTGCCAAAAACAGAAACCACTTCGATACTGGAGGATAACGGCGGCAATATCTGGATCACCAGTTACGGTGAAGGCCTATTCAGGCTCAAGCCGAATGGCAGCGTATCTCATTGGTCCACAGATACTGAAGTCCCTCTACCCAGCAAACACCTGTTTTCCATCTACCAACACCCGGATGGACAGTTATGGGTAGCATCCAGCGACGGTGTATTCTCATTCAGCCCGGATAGCGGGCAGTATCAAATGTTTGACCGCCAACACGGCCTGATAGGCGATGTCGCCTACCTGATGCAACATGATGCCGACAACAAGCTCTGGATTGGCAGCGCCAGCGGCCTGTCATGGCTGGATCCCGCAACAGGCACAAGCCGGAATTTTGCTTATGAAGATGGCTTGCAAGCCAACGAGTTCAACTTTGGCGCCGGGTTTCTCGATAGGGACGGTAGCCTGTTTCTCGGCGGTGTAAAAGGCCTCAACCATATTCAGCCCCCCGCTTTACCCGCGAGGAAACCTCCGGCGCAGCCGATCATAGATGAGCTGCAGGCACTGGGGCAGATACAAGAGCACGCACCCAAGCCCTGGAACCGACAGAAACTGGTTCTGGGGGTTGATGCCTTCCCCCTGAGTCTCAAATTCCACAGCCCGAACCTGCATCACGCCAGGCATCTTGAGTATCAATACAAACTCGAAGGCATGCAGCAGGAGTGGCTCAATACCCGGGGGGCCAGAACTGCCTTCTTCCCGGCGCTCAAACCCGGTGACTATCGCTTTATGGTCAGAGCCGTGGATATTGACGGCAATACCAGCCCGGCGCAGAGCCTGCAGCTGAGCATAACCCCCAGGCCCTGGCAAAGCCCCTGGGCTTATACTATTTACAGCTTATTGTTGCTGAGCCTGATATTTGGCTTTGCTTATAACAGGTGGCAGAAGTTTATTGAGCAACGAAAACTGCTGCAACAGGTGGCGAGCAGCGAGCAAAAGCTGCAACTGGCACTTATCGGCAGTGGTGATGAGTTTTGGGATTGGGATTTGCAAGCACAGGAAGCCAATCGCAATAACGCATTTCTCTGGTATCCCGAGCCCGAAACCCACCTGAAAGATACGCTGGAGCGCAGTGTCCATCCCGAAGACTTGCCGCTCATCTGGCCCGAGATTGATGCCTGCCTCCATAAAGGCCGGCAAGAATTTGAACTCAGCTATCGCGGCAAGACCCAGGACGACAGCTGGCTTTGGGTACTCAACCGTGGCCGGGTCATGGCCAGGGATCAAGAGGGGCGCCCTTTAAGGATTACAGGAACCATCAAGGATATTCAGAAACTGAAAGAAACCGAATCGGCACTGCGTCGCTTCAATCAGGAGTTGGAGCTGAGGGTTAAACAGCGCACAGAAGCACTGCAACAGAGCAATGATGAACTGAACCACACCCTGGAAGAGTTACAACTTGCGCAGTCTGAACTGCTGGATAAGGAGAAAATGGCCACACTTGGTGGTCTGGTTGCCAGCATCACCCATGAAGTCAACACTCCCATAGGTATCTGTGTCACCGCGGCTTCGCATCTGGCGGAGAATGTTAAAGCCTTCAACAAGCGCTTTTACGCCGAGGATGTCGATCAGCAGGATTTCGAACAGTACCAGAGTGAAGTGGCCGACTGCAGCCGACTGATGCTGACCAACCTGGAACGCGCCGCCAAGCTGATCCGCAGCTTCAAACAGCTCTCCGTCGATCAGTCCCATGAAGAACTGCGGGAATTTAACCTGGGGCACTATCTGGATGAGATTTTCCTGTCGCTCAACCCCATGCTGCACCGCTCGCCTCACAAGTACAGCTATCAATGCCCAGCCGACATCACCCTCAACTCCACTCCGGGCGTCTTTTACCAAATTATCAGTAACCTGTTTACCAATTCGCTGGTACACGCCTTTCCAGAAGGAAGCGAGGGACGGATGTCGCTCAATGTCAGCCGCACAGATAACGGCATAGAGCTTGTCTACCGTGATGATGGTTGTGGCATGAACACCGAAGTACAGCAGAATATTTTTGTTCCCTTTTTTACCACCAAACGCGGTAAAGGCGGCAGTGGCCTGGGGATGAACATAGTCTATAACCTGGTAACTCAAGTACTTGGCGGCGAAATCCGCCTGATCAGCGCACCGGGTCATGGCAGCGAGTTCCGCATCATACTGCCAAATGATATAGAGGTAAGTTCAGGGGCGTCACAATAAGGTCATCAAGACGTCACTTCAAGGTCAAATAACTGACTTAGAGTCTTTCACAGTCAAACCCGTTTCACTGGTTTTATCCAGGAGCCGCGATGAAAGACAGCAAGTCATTGGTCAACAAACCATCGACATTTCACCCATCCTCCCGCCGCGCAGCCGAGTCCGTCATCAAGCTCAACGCCCTCTGGCTCTCGGATATTCACCTGGGCAGCATTGACTGCAAGGCCGAATATCTGCTGCATTTCCTAAACAGCGTTCAGCCCAAGGTGCTGTATCTGGTGGGGGACATAGTCGATATCTGGGCCCTCAAACGCCGGGTATTCTGGCCCGAGAGTCACAACCAACTGCTGCAAAAACTGCTGCAGATGGCACAAAGCGGCATCAAGCTGGTGTATCTGCCCGGCAACCATGATGAACTGTTTAAGGACTACCACCAGCTGCAACTCGCCGATGTCATTATCAGCAAAGAGTACCGACATCAAACCCTGAGTGGCAAAACCCTGCTGATGCTGCATGGTGATCAGTTTGACTCCGAAGTCTGTATCGGCCGCATCACCGCCCGCCTCGGCGATCACCTCTACGATGTCTTGATGTTTCTCAACCGCCAGTTGCACAAGGTTCGCCGCCGTCTCGGTTATCCCTATTGGTCTTTGGCCGGCTTTATCAAGCAAAGAGTCGGCAAGGCTCAACAAGCCATCAACAGTTTTCGCGAAGCCGTGGTGCGTTATGGCCGCAAGCAGAAGGTGGACGGCATCATCTGTGGCCATATTCACCAGCCGGAGCTCACGGAAATGAGCGGCTTTATCTATGCCAATGATGGTGACTGGGTAGAGAACTGCACCCTATTGACTGAAACCCTTGACGGCGAGCTGCAACTCGAGCGCTGGAATGAACAACTGGGCCGGACCGAAGTACTGAAACGCTTCGCCTGGCAGAGACAAGAACAACAAGCTGCTTAAATCAGGTACCCCATTATGATGTTTACCGTCGATAAAGTCGTGGAATCCAATCTGCCCAATATCAACAGCAAGCCTTGGCTCGCCAAGCCAACCAAGGCCTTACTGCGTTATCTGCTTAATGAGCGGGAGTGCAATGATATCGCCGGCCAATTCAGTTTTCTCAAGGGCGTGGATTTTGTTGAACAAGTGCTGGAAAGCTTTGCCGTCAGCTATACGGTGCCGGACAGTGAGGTGGAAAACATTCCCCATCAGGGCCGGGTCGTTATCTTCGCCAATCATCCAATAGGTTCGCTGGATGCTCTGGTGCTGATAAAACTAATCAGCGAAGTCAGGCCTGACATTAAAGTGGTTGCCAACGAGCTGCTGATGACACTGACGCCACTGCACAACATCCTGCTGCCGGTTCGCAATATGACTGGCGGAACCCCCAGACAACACCTGGAGAAGATCCATCAGCATCTGCGCAGTGAAGGCGCTGTGCTCATCTTTCCATCGGGTGAGGTTTCCCGGCTCAGACCAAGTGGCATTCGCGATACCCAGTGGCAAACCGGCTTCCTGAAGATGGCTATCAGCTGCAATGCGCCGCTGCTGCCCATGTATGTCGATGCCAAGAACTCGGCGACCTTTTACGGCGCTTCCATCTTGTATAAACCTTTGGCTACCCTGCTGTTGGTGAAGGAGATGTTTAAACAAGCCAGTAATACTCTGCCGGTACGTATCGGCGAGCTTATCCCGGCAGAAGCGGTCAGCGGCAGTGACTTCCCGCTCAAAACCCGGGTCAGTCTGCTGAAGAACCATCTCTATCGCATCGGCAAGAATCGTAGCCCACTTTTCAACACCCAGAGCGCCATCGCCCATCCGGAAAAACGTCGTGAGTTGCAGCAGGCTTTACTGCAGTGCGAGCAACTTGGTCAAACTCAGGATGACAAGCAGATTTTCCTCTATCGCCATCAGGGCTGCAGTCCTGTGATGCGGGAAATAGGTAGGCTGCGGGAACTGGCTTTTCGCGCAGTGGGTGAAGGTACAGGAAAACGCAGAGACATAGACAAATACGACTCCAGTTATCTACACCTGGTACTCTGGGATCCCAAGGAACTGGAGATAGTCGGCGCCTACCGCTTTGCCGAAGTTGCGAACTTGCACAGTGCCGGAGAAAGCCTCTACAGTGAGTCACTGTTTCACTATCAAGCTGAATTTGCACCCTATTTAGCCAAAGGCCTGGAACTCGGCCGCAGCTTTGTACAGCCTAAATATTGGGGGAAGCGCAGTCTCGATTACCTCTGGTACGGCATAGGTGCCTTTCTGGCTCGTCATCCCGGCTACCGCTATCTTTTCGGTCCGGTGACCATAAGCAACCAACTGCCGGCACCAGCCAAGGAGATGTTAGTACACTTCTACCTGCAGCAGTTTCCCTGTAAGACACAACTGGCACAGTCTTTCGCGCCTTTTGGTCTGTCACCTGAGCGCCAGACTGAGCTGGACAAACTCTATATCGATTCAGATTATCAAGACGCGTTTAAACAGCTCAAGCAGACCCTTGCCAGTATGGGCGCCGCTGTGCCAACTCTCTACAAGCAATACGGCGAACTTTGCCAGCCTGATGGGGTGCGCTTCCTCGCCTTTGGAGTGGATGCCGACTTTGCCGACTGTATCGATGGTTTGGTGCTGGTGGACTTGGACAAGCTCAAGTTCAAGAAACGCAGCCGCTATATCGATTGTCATCTGCAGGAGCTCAATCAGCAAGATGAAAATGCTCTGAGTTAGCATTATTGACAGGGCTCTGATATAACAAAGGAAAGGTTATGGAGGATCCCTATGCAGCTCTGCATCGCCGATATCATGATCACCCGAGTCGTCACTGTGGAAATGGACGACCGCCTGAGTGTGGCCAAAGAGATATTTCATCATGCAGGCTTTCATCACTTATTGGTAGTGAATGATGAAGGCAAACTGGAAGGCGTCTTGTCCGAGCGCGATCTACTGCGGGCCTTAAGCCCCAATCTTGGCAGCGATACCGCCACTAGCAGAGATCTGGAAACCCTCAATAAGCGGGTGCATCAAGTGATGAGCCGTAATCCTGTAACCGTTGCGCCACATCTAGGCTTGGCCCAGGCATCCAGACTACTGCTGGAGAAAGATATAGGTTCACTGCCGGTACTGGAAAACGGTGAGATTGTCGGCATAGTGACCTGGAAAGATCTATTGCGAGCCTATTGCTGTTAACCACAATAGGCTCAGACTTCATTCAAAGGCTTGGGTGAAAGCTATCTCAGAGTCATCTCATCCAACTTACGAGCCTTTTCAGAGCTGAACTCCTCATTAAGCAACACACATTCGCTGGCTTCCCTGATAAAGTAACGCTTGCCGCTATTATCCTTTAACGACTTACCGCTTAAACGCGCCATCAATAACGGCTGTTTTTCCAAGTCCCAGCGATAAAAGGCGATTTGCTCTCCCTTACTGGTGAGCAAGTGACACTTCACATCCTGCCGCTCGGCGGCTTGGGTTGTTAATAACATACCGGGCAGTAAGAGCAGCAAGCCGTATTTAATTGATTTCATCATTTCCAACACTCCGCAGAAGTGCCCCCCTTGACCCCGGCATCGGTCAAGGTCAGCGTCTTACATTTGCTGTCACGGCTGGCCTGTACTCCTTGCGCCGTCGCGGTCAGGGTAAAACTGCCGGTGCCGCTCGATGCTATGCTGTAATGGCCGTTCTCTGTTATAAAGGGATTGGCATTGAGTCCCAGTTTAGTCATATCCGTGGCATAAGTGCGATTATCCAAATAGTACTGCTCCTGCAGATTGGCCAGTCGCATCAAGGCCGCATGAGCCTCAGAGCGGGTACTCTTGGCAATATACTGGGTATAAGATGGATAAGCGATCGCCGCCAGAATGCCAAGTATCACCACAGTGATCATGACTTCTATCAGGGTAAAACCCACTGCTTTTTTCATCTCTTATCCTACTCATTTACATGGTAATAAATTTTATTGGTAGTCAGCCCCGTCTCCAATGCCACTGTACCGGAACAGTTTTCACCGTTTTCATCACATTCACCGCGACCAATAATCAAGGCGGCATCAGGATTGTCGGGATTATCCGGATCATCGGGATCTTTGGGCGGGGTAATAATCTTGGGCGGCTGAGGTATACAATCCTCACACACTTCCAAAAACTCGTAATTGTAACGCCCGCCTTTATGCAGGTCATAACGGTATAAACGACCGGTCGAGGAGATGAGACAGCTGTCTTCTGTTTCCGGTGTGGTTTGCGCAGGAACAAAAGAAGTGAAGTAGACATCGCCCTTAATAATGGCCGAAGGTGATAGGCTCTTTTCCCCATCGATGGAGAAGTTTCGGAACCAACCCAGCTTGGTACCGAACTCAATATTCTCGCTGTCACTGCTTGGCGCCGCCGATGTCACGTCATAAAGGTTGGCCAAGGTAATAGGGTTAGGCACAGTGGCGCCGGAACCGCCAAAGGTCTTGGTCACTACATTGCGATCTTGCAACACAAAGAACATATCCTCGGCATCGGTAGCCAATGGTGATGCCCTGTTACCGCTGCCGAGCGTGACGGCATCATAAGGTACATTTTGATAGGCCGTAGTCGTACTGGTATTACCATCAGCATCTGTCACTGTCACCTGGGTGACGTTGGTAAAGACCGTCTGAGCCACCACAGGTTCATAGAAGAAACGGCGATCAGAAGAAGCCAACGTCCCTCCCAAAGAAGCAAACTTAAAGCCACTCCAACTGGCGGTATTTTCAGAGGGCATATCCATGCGCCAGACATTTCCCCCGAGATCGGCTGCATACAGCCTGTCTGTAGCGCCATCACTGTTGCTGTCGAGGGTGGCTATTGAGCCGGCAATGCTGTGTTCTATGCCGGTCAACGCCGTGTTGCCATCGACACCAAAGCTATGCTTGAGTACCCCGGTTTCGGCGTCGACCAAGTAAACATTGCGGCCATCTGAGTTGCTGCCTGTGTTGGCGTCATACCCTAAATTATAACCGCCGCCAAAGATCACCACAGGCCTATCTGAACCCGGCACCTTAGTCACAACAGGTGTTGACCAAGTCTGCCCCATATTGACAAACCCGGCGCTATTGTTGTCAATCCGCCACATCATTTTGGGGGAATCGGGAGAAGTAACATCAAAAGCATAGTAGGAATTGCCTCCTCGACGCATACCGAAGAAGAGCCAAGCCTTAGTAATAACCCCTGAGTCGTTACGCTCCAGATAGGAAACCGGCGAGCCATCTATGCCATAAACGCTGTGGCCATTGGCAAAACTATTGTCCCTGAGTTCCTGCACATTACTGAGAAGCTCATAGGGCATAAAGGCCCAACTCTCTTCAACACTACTACCCGTGTCTTTGAAGGCATGCAACAAGCCATGGTTGGTGCCAACGAAAATCCGCACATTAGTGCTATCACCGCTGCTAAAGTCAATGGCAAGCGGTTGCGAGTGCATGGGATCCCCCATGATATCGCCGCGAACCCCGTTGTAGTCGTCAGAGGTAAACTCGCCGTTTTCATCTGTGTCGACATTTTTACCCTTGATCCACTCAAAGGCTTTTTCAAGTTCAGCATTTTCAGTACCAGCGGCAACACTCATGTTCATATGAGTCAACAAGTCAAGGTCACCACCGGCATAGCTGGAAGCCTGATTCTTGTTCAGGATTGCCAGGCCACCGCCGACCTTGATGTTACTGTAGATGGTACGGCTGTCGGGTACTATGGTTCTAGCGGCACCACCTTCCTGTACATCGTTGCCATCAGGCAGGGGCGAACAACGACTCCATAGACTGCAGGCCGTGTCGGCAATCCCTCCCGAACTTGAAATAGCCGGGGAACCATTAGCATCTATCAGTACCCCAGAGGAGTTCACCTTCAACTTCTTCAGGTTACCGGCCCACTTTGGCCCTTGAGATGGACTGAATAAGGCATAATAAGCGGAGTCCAGAGTACGGGTCGGGTCAGCATTACTGAAGGCTACTCCAGGTGCCGAAAACCTCTGTCCTTCGTCCGTAATACTGTCGAGCATGTTACTGAATGCTTGTTGCAAATCAGCAACACTGTTGGCGGCGCGGTATTCTCCATCCCCGCGCCTAGCAGTCTCTTCCAGCAAGGGCTCAGCTTCTGAGCCCTCCTCCAACGCAAAGCCTATGGTGTGAGTCACCACCCGTTGACGTTTTTCCGTATTTGGCAATATATCGTTATGCGCCATATAGCTGGCCAACGCCGGCAGATAGCTAATTTCTTCGCCATCTCTTCCTATGTAGGGATAAGGTGCGTAATTACCTTTGGAGTTAACTCCCGAAGCACTTGTCATGGATATAATTTCGTCATCGGCGGAGGAGTCCAGTGTTGGTACCCCATCGGTAATATAGATGACATAAGCAATATCACTACAGACACTCATGGGAGAGTCATAGTGACCATCAATCTCGATGGTCTCATCATACCTGGGGCGATTAGCAGTGTATTTTATACGGTAACCATTATAATCCCTGTCACTATGGCCAAAGGTAATGGGGCCGCCGCTGAAATATCGATAGGCTTCAAACAAGGTTTCACAAAGCGGTGTGTTGGTTTCGGCCGGCAGGTTTTCTACCGTGTTGATCAGGGCGTCTTTCTCAGGCGCGGTGCGGTTACGAATACCGGCTACGATTCGACCACCGTCCCTTTCACCTTCTGAATCAAAATTCATATTGAACACCGCCAGGCCGAAATCGACCGTTGGCATCGAACTTATCACCCCGGCGATAGCCGTTTGCGCTATCTCCAAACGACTGAGATCCTGAGCATCGTCCAGTTCGCCATTCTTATACAGGGTGTACCAACGCAGATAATTGTCTGTATAAAGGGTTACCAGCTCGCCTTGGTTGAAGCCCATAGACTGCGCATTGCCGAGTGCATTTGCCTCACTGCTATATGGAATATAGTTATTCCCGTCTTTGACGCTATTTTGTGGATAGCCATAACCATAAGTAACCCCATCTACTGTGATACCATTATTGCTTGGATTGGCGGCTTCAATATCTTCCCAACAGTCCACCGGGTTGTTCTTTTCGGCGCCACTGTTTTCTTTTATCTGTTGCCAGGTTCCCTTGGCATTACCGGAAAACACAAACTCGCGGATATAACCGGTAAAACGGCCATAAGTATCTAAAGCTTCTTTGGCTACGGCGCAACCATTGAGAGCATCGTTGAAACGGCGCGATTCCGAAGGGCTGTCCGGCACAGGTAATGAGCTGTCATCCATCCCGGAGCCGACGGTAAAGTAGATCATCCTTCCTTGATAGGAATTCGAAGAACCGACAGGGGGATACTCTTTTGTTGGATCATATCCTCCAGGCACGCCAGTCTCTATGGTATCCATTGATGCCGAATTATCAAAAATAATCAGCACCTTAGCCCGTCCCTGATTCGGCGGCGGGATCAAGTAAAGGTCTGTATCATCAGCCGAGACTTGCCCGGAAGCGCCCACCAGCACAAACAACAAACCGCATAAACACTTTTTGAGTTTCATGATCCGCTCCCGTTAAGCACTTCCTGCTCAACTCCTTCGATAACCGTCAGTTGTCCAAGATTATCCCGGCCATAACTTACCTGACTGGAAACTTCTAATCGCCGACATTTGATAAGATCGGTACCGCTAGCATCCCGACTACGTTGACAGGCAACATTTTTTGCATCGACACTGCCATCGCTCTTCAATGGCAGAGGCGTCAAAACCTGAGTGCCGCCCGAATAGTTGTTGCCTGTATCTATTGTTGTCATTGTCGCCAATTCTGCTTGGCTCTTGGCATTCAATACCGCCTGCAAACCACCGTCTGCCAAAGCCTTGGCTTCCACTCGCTCGGCACCAGCGCCGGCCATGCGCAGCGACTGACTGGAGTTAACCGCCAGTGCCACACCAATCAAGGTCAAAATAATCAGGAGGATAAGTGCAAAAAACAGTACGATGCCCCGCTGCTGTCTTATCTTCATCGGCCTAATTCCTTATCAACACAGGGTTTTCGAGTACCACTGTGGTCGAAACCACTTTACGGCGGAAGTTATCGCCGTCCCCATTGATGGCTCTGTTGCCGGTTTTATCGCCCAGAGAATATGTCGTGTTATTGGTGTAGCTGTTGTCCACCTCGGGAGAGCGCACCAATAGAAATATCCTCAGGGCCACAATCCGCTGAAACAGCTGGTTGTCCCACATCAAATCGGTCACATTCTGCACTGGCATAAAGCTATCAGCAGTATCATCACCATCCTCGTCAAATCCGTAAAGAATGCGCATATTCTCAATACCTTCGACCAAGGGTTCATCGATATTCATCCCTGTACTCGAGAGCGATTTGCGGGTCAAAACAGGTATACCGTTGTTGTCCTTAATAAAATAGACATGGTGTTGGTATTCCCACACCCTTTGGTTTTCAAGACCAGGATCGGTATTTTTAAAAAACACCGCCTGGCTAGCCGTTGTGGCGACCCGAAAACCACTGCTTGCACCTGGAGGGCCCACCAGGCGTTTGATCTGAATTACATCTGTCCCTGTTATCACTGAGTTGACACAGCTCAGCGAACCGGCGCTCACCCCAGCCTCATAGCCCCACAGGCGTCTAAAGTGGGCTGGCTGGCCGTTGGGCAGAGTGGCGTTGTTGAGCCCCTGTCCGATACAATCTGCCCCCACTGCATCATCGACCCGAGCATTGGTGCCCAGTACAAAGTCTGTCCCTGTCATATCACCAAAAAAGCCTACCTGACTCAGATCCGGCACCATGATGGCCAACGCAATACGGCCATTTTCCTGCAACTGATTGAACTGCCCGGTGGTGGTAACATTAGTGGCAGACATACTGAACATGGCAAACAAACCGAGCGCCAGGAAAAGACTGATGACCATGGCCACCATGAGCTCTACCAGAGAAAAACCCGACTGCTTTGAATTTTCCACACTCACCGCCTTAACCTTGATTGATCACTGTCTTGAGGATAAAGACCCGCCGACGCTTACCCAAACTATTGCCGCAGTCGGTCGTTTCATAAGCGGTACCAGCGGTTTCCTGTATGCCACGCCAAGCCATTACAATAGTGACATTGCTGCCATTGACATTCAGACAAGCGGTAGCGCTGTCGAGGCCGCCAACATTCTGGCTGCCGACAGCTTCAGCCGCGCCGGTAAAGAGTTCTTGCCATTGGTAAAGGTCCCAAGCTAATGTCTCGGCAGCATTGCAGGTCACCGTGGCGCCAAGGGCCACGTCGCAGGATTTGGCTGGAGCACTTCCGCCCCCAGAATAGGGGGAGCCGTCATCGTAATTACTCAGCACTGAGTTATTAAGCTTCATCCGATTGAGGATATCATTGGCAAAATAAGCCGCCTGAGTCTGCTGAAATGATTCAAAGCTGGCACGCTTAGCCACTATATGTAGATTAAATATCCCGATAAGCCCTATCACCAAAATGACGAGCGCTACCATAACCTCAATCAGAGAGAATCCCTCTCTCCGTTTTTTCATCCGCGTCAAATCTCCAGACAATGCCATGTTTTTGACAATAAATTCAGCCTATTAGTTCTTTAATATCTTATAGTTAGCTTAAGGCAATGATAATACCTGTTAATGATAGTTGAGTCGAATGTAAATCTCCAGTAACTATGTTCTCTAATAAATTCACGTTTTATAAGAGAAAATTTTCCATAAAAAAAAGAGGCTTAAAAAGCCTCTTTTTTAAACCCTGTTCTGCTATTGTCTATCGCAACTCGGCAGGCACGGCAAATACGGTATCTTCCTTACGCCCTTCAACTTCGGTCACCACGCTCGGAGCCAGTTTGGCTATGGCTTCAACCACCTGTTGCACCAATACTTCCGGCGCAGAGGCTCCGGCGGTAACCGCAACCCTAGCGACGTCATCGAACCACTCCCGTTCAACGTCATCGGCGTTATCCACTAGATAGGCCTGAGTACCGGACTTGAGCGCCAGCTCCCGCAATCTGTTAGAGTTGGAACTGTTCTTGGAACCAACCACAATCAGTAGGTCTACATCCTGTGCCATCTTACGCACCGCGTCCTGGCGATTTTGGGTGGCGTAGCAGATGTCGTCCTTACGGGGCCCTTCAATCGAAGGGAAGCGCTTCTGCAGCGCGGCAATAATATCCAGGGTATCATCCACCGACAGCGTGGTTTGGGTGACAAAGCAAAGATTGTCGCTATCCTTCACCTGCAGTGCATCCACATCGGCCGGAGACTCTATAAGATAGACGCCTCCGTCAGGGTTGTCATACTGCCCCATGGTACCTTCCACTTCGGGATGGCCGGCATGACCGATAAGAATGCACTCAATCCCCTTGCGACTGGCGCGAGTCACCTGCAGATGTACCTTAGTAACCAAAGGACAAGTCGCATCAAACACCTTAAGACCACGACGCTTGGCCTCGTTGCGCACCGCCTGTGACACCCCATGGGCACTGAAAATCACTATGCTGTTATCGGGCACTTGATCCAGTTCATCGACAAAAATAGCCCCGCGCTGTTTAAGATCTTCAACCACATAACGGTTATGCACCACTTCATGGCGCACATAGATAGGCGGGGAAAAGAGTTCCAACGCCCGCTCGACTATGCTGATGGCCCGGTCGACTCCGGCACAGAAGCCTCTGGGATTGGCCAATAAGATGTTAAGACCGGCAGGTTTTTCTACTGACATATCAAAGCTCCTGCAATACTTCCAGTTCAAAGGTCACCTGATGGCCCGCCAGCGGATGGTTCAGATCCACTGTGACAGAATCACCGGCTATCTCCCTCACTATTCCGGGTATTTCACTGCCGCCAGGGCCAGCGAAACTGACGATAACACCGGGTTCCAGCGTCATATCTGCCGGGAATCGGCTACGGTCCAGATGATGAATGGCATCGGGATTGGACTCGCCGAAAGCATCGGCAGGCGCCAGAGTAAAGCAGTGATTGTCACCAGTTTTCAACTTAAGAAGCTCAGCCTCAAACGCCGGACTCAGACTGCCGTCACCAATATTGAGCCGGGCAGGCTTACCAGACGCCTTTGTACTGTCTGCGGTCGAGCCGTCTTCCAGCAGGATATTCAAGTGACACAAGAGGGATTTCACATCAGACATCAGTTACTCCTTGGCTTCATTCTGCTTGGCAGCGGCCTTGTCTCCGCCGAAAAATGAATCCCAGATGATCAGGACTGCGCCAACACAGATAGCCGAGTCAGCGATATTGAATGCCGGGTAGTGGCTGGTTTTCCAGTAGAAATCGAGAAAATCCACCACAAAGCCATGCATCAGGCGATCAACAAGATTTCCCAGCGCGCCGCCAATCACCAGAGTATATGCCAGGTTTAGGCGCCATAATCCGGCCGATTGCCGTCTAAGCCAAACGGTCAGCAATACACTGAAGCCGACAGCGACGGCGGTAAATAACCAACGCTGCCAGCCACCGGCATCGCTGAGGAAGCTGAAGGCGGCACCATAGTTACGTACATAGGTCAGATTAAAGAAAGGCAACAGCTGCACCGACTCATACAGCTTGAAGTTCCCCAATACCCACTGTTTGGACAGCTGGTCGGCCAAAAAGACCAACACAGCCACCCAATACCAGCGCAGGCCACTCTGTTTCCAGTCTGCGGGCATGTTTATTATCCTCAGGCGAACAGGCGCTGTTCACCCTCTCCTTCGATATTGGTCACACAGCGGCCACACAGCAACGGATGCTCGGCGATCTGGCCAACGTCCTCTCTGTGGTGCCAGCAACGGTCGCACTTGGCCGCTTCTGACTTGGCAACGCTGAGCTTAAGTGATGCCAGCTCAGTTTCACGAGCATCGGCAGGCGCATCGGCGAGCGGCTTAACCACGGCCTTGGAAGTCAGCAGCACAAAGCGCAGTTCATCGCCCAGTTTGGCCAGAGCTTCGGTCAGCGCCGCATCGGCAAACAGAGTCACCTCGGCTTCCAGCGCGCCGCCGATCAGTTTATCGCGGCGGCCCTGCTCCAGCGCCTTGTTGACTTCATCACGAACCTGCAGCAACTGTGCCCAGTATTCATCACTCAGATCTGAGTCCAGCTGAACGGCCTTGAGGCCCTGGAACCACTCTTGAGTAAACACATAGGCGTCACGCTTACCCGGCAGCAACTGCCAGATTTCATCGGCAGTGAAGCTAAGGATAGGGGCAACCCAACGCACCATGGCTTCGGCAATCAGATACAGAGCCGACTGACAGCTGCGACGAGCGTGACCATCACGCTTGGCGGTGTACTGTCTGTCCTTGATGATATCCAGATAGAAGCTACCCAATTCAACCGAGCAGAATTGCATCAGCTTCTGAGTCACTATGTGGAAGTTATAGGCATCATAGGCTTCCAGCAACTCTTCCTGCAGTTTAGCGGCGCGGCGCACCACCCAGCGATCCAGCGCCACCATATCTTCGATGGCGATCATGTCTGTCTCTGGCTCAAAACCGCTCAGATTGGCCAGCAGGAAGCGGGCAGTGTTACGAATACGGCGATAAGCATCAGCACTACGGTTGAGGATCTCATCGGATACCGTCATTTCACCGCTGTAGTCGGTAGAAGCCACCCACAGACGCAGAATATCGGCACCCAGTTTGTTGGTTACCTGTTGTGGTGCAATCACGTTGCCGATGGACTTGGACATCTTGCGGCCCTTGCCATCCACGGTAAAGCCGTGAGTCAGTACCTGTTTGTATGGTGCCTTGCCATTCATGGCGGTTGAGATCATCAGTGATGACATGAACCAACCACGGTGCTGATCCGAGCCTTCCAGGTAGAGGTCAATTTCCTGCCCCTGGAATTCAGGACGGGCGGCAACCACAGAGGAGAAGGTAGAACCTGAGTCATACCAAACATCCAGAGTGTCGGTCACCTTGCGGTACTGGGCCGCATCTTCACCCAAGAGCTCAGACTCATCCAGATCCCACCAGGCTTGAATGCCCTGCTGCTCAATGCGATGAGCAACACGCTCCATCAAGGCCACGCTATCTGGATGCAGTTCTTCGGTTTCCTTGTGAACAAACAGAGTGATAGGCACACCCCAAGTACGCTGACGCGAGATACACCAGTCAGGACGGTTCTCGACCATCTTCTCAATCCGGCTCTGCCCCCAATCCGGGATCCATTGGGTCTGCTCGATTTCACCCATGGCCTTGGTGCGCAGACCTTTGTTATCCATGGAGATAAACCACTGCGGTGTAGCGCGGAAAATAATAGGTGTCTTGTGGCGCCAGCAGTGAGGGTAGCTGTGACGATAAGCTTCGCGGTGCAGCAAGGCACCTTTTTCCTGCAGCAAGGCGACAACTTCGTCGTTAGCCTTGAACACGTGCTTGCCGGCAAACAGCGGGGTATCCGCCTTGTAAACGCCGTTATCACCTACAGGGTTAGCCACTTCCAGACCGTACTTCTGACCAACCACAAAGTCGTCCTGACCGTGTCCAGGGGCAGTGTGTACCACGCCGGTACCGGATTCGGTGGTTACGTGTTCGCCAAGGATCGCCGGCACACTGAAATCATAGAAAGGGTGCTGGAACTGCATCAACTCAAGCTCGGCACCTTTGGTGCGGCCGAGGATCTGATGGCTCTTGACACCATAACGGGCGATACAACTTTCCAGCAGGGCTTCGGCCAGAATAACCGCTTGCTTGGCGCCGTCTTCAGACTCAATCTCCACCAGCACATAGTCCAAATCAGGACTCAGTGACAGCGCGCGGTTGGCAGGCAAGGTCCAAGGAGTAGTAGTCCAGATAACCATGGAGACTGGCGCTTGATACTCAGTAACCCCAAAAGCGGCTAGCACTTTAGCCTTGTCCACGGCAGCAAAGGCCACGTCTATAGCCGGTGAAGTCTTGTCTTCATATTCCACTTCGGCTTCGGCCAGGGCAGAACCACAGTCGGTACACCAATGCACCGGCTTAACCCCTTTGTGCAGGTGGCCATTGTCGATCACTTTAGCCAATGAGCGAATGATGTTGGCCTCAGTGCTGAAATCCATGGTCAGGTAAGGCTTGAACCAGTCACCGAGTACGCCGAGACGGATAAAGTCATTGCGCTGACCATCCACCTGTTTGGCGGCATACTTACGGCACTCGTCACGAAACTCAGCGGCAGAGATTTTCTGCCCGGGCTTACCAACTTTCTGTTCTACCTTGAGTTCGATTGGCAGACCATGGCAGTCCCAACCAGGCACATAAGGCGCATCAAACCCAGACAAAGTCTTGGATTTGATAATAATATCCTTGAGGATCTTGTTAACTGAGTGACCAATATGAATATCGCCATTCGCATATGGAGGGCCATCGTGCAGAATGAAAAGCTTGCGGCCAATACGGCTATCACGGATCTGTTGGTACAGATTCTCCTCGGTCCAGCGTTTCAACATCTCTGGCTCGCGATTTGCCAAATTACCACGCATCGGAAACTCGGTTTCCGGCAAATTCAAAGTTGATTTATAGTCGCTCATTGATCCTATACCATTAATTTAGCTAAGAGAGCTCAGCCTGCTTCATTGCTGAGTAAGGCGCGAGCCTCATCAGCGTCATTCATTATTTGTTTCTTAAGTGCCTCAAGGGACTCGAACGGTTTCTCGTCACGGATCTTGGCCACTAATTCCACTTCTACTTTACGCCCGTAGAGGTCACCTTCAAAGTCAAACAGGTGCACTTCCAACTGGCAGTTTTGTCCTTGAACCGTGGGGCGAAAACCCACATTGGCAACGCCATCGTATTGTTCGCTACCATCCCACCAGAGCCTGACCGCAAACACGCCCCTTACAGGAACCACCTTGCGCTTCATCGCAATATTGGCGGTGGGGAATCCCAGCGTCCGACCCAGCTTTTTGCCATGGGCCACCTTACCACTGAGAGTATAGGGATGTCCCAATAAACGTCTGGCCTGTTCAAGATTGCCCTTGGCCAACGCTTCTCTGACCATGGTGGAACTGACCCTATGATCGCCAACCAAGAAGCTCTGAGTACTGACTACCGCAAAACCATGCTGTTCGCCAGCTGCGCGAAGCAGTTCAAAGTTTCCCTGACGCGCCCGTCCAAAACAGAAATCGTCACCGACCACCAGATACTTGACCCCGAGTTTACGCACCAGCAGTTCTTCAACAAACTCCTTGGCCGGCATCTGGGCAAACTTTTGATTGAAGTTGACACACACAAGCCTGTCGATTCCAAGCTCACCCAGCAACCTAACCTTATCACGAAGCAGGCTAAGACGAGCCGGTGCATCCTGGCCTCGAAACAGTTCCTGTGGTTGCGGTTCAAAAGTCATCAGGGTTGCAGGCAAGCCAAAATGACGCGCCTTCTTGACCAGATTGGCTATCACCTCGGCATGGCCCCTGTGTACACCATCAAAGTTACCTATGGTTAGCACACAACCACGATGGGCCGGCAATATATTGTATATTCCGCGAATCAGTTCCATTAAATCAACGACCGCTCAAGCGTAAATTGGCGGATTATATAACAGCTCGGCAGCAGAATCAGCCCTCAGTTCCTGGCTTTGAGACGCCAGGGATGGATCCCAAGCAGCACCAGTGCGATAAAATACCCCAGAGCGCCACCTAAGATCAGGGCAAACAGATGGCTCATTCGTTCAATCAGCGACCAATCCAGCCATTGGGCCTGCTCGGGAGAAAAATAGAGCAACAGGGCCACCATCACGACAGTTGCAAGTAACGTCTTGATAAAAAAGATGATAGTTTGCTTGCTGACTCTGTAAACACCGGCCAAGTGTAAACCGCGATATAACAGGGAGGCATTGAGTAAAGCAGACAGCGAGGTGGCGATGGCCAACCCCACATATCCAAATGGCACGGCAAAAATTATATTGAACCCCATGTTGCTAACCATAGCTATGATGCCATAGCGAACCGGCGTCTTGGTGTCTTGACGAGCATAATATCCAGGTGCCAACACCTTGATCAGCATAAAACTCAATAACCCGGTACCGTAAGCGATCAAAGAATAGGAAGCCATTTCCACATCACTGACCCCAAAGGCGCCACGCATAAAAAGCACCATCAACATCGGCTGAGCCAAGACAATCAGTCCCATCATGGCCGGCAATCCCAACAGTACAATGGCGCGGATGCCCCAGTCCATGGTACGACCAAATCCCTCCCCCTCGGCATTAACATGTTTCTTGGATAAGGCCGGCAAAATAACGGTAGCAATAGCAATACCAAACAGTCCTAGTGGGAACTCCAACAGACGGTCTGAATAATAGAGCCAACTGATGGAGCCTGTGACCAAAAAACTGGCGATAAAAGTATCCAGCAGCAGGTTAATTTGTGATACAGAAACACCAAATAACGCCGGGATCATCAGGGTGCGGATTTTAACCACTCCGGGATGATTCCAGCCCCAAGAGGGCTTGGCCAGAGCTCTCTCTTGCAGCAGAAAAGGAATTTGAAACAGAAACTGGATCACACCACCGAAGAATACCCCCCAGGCCAGACCTATCTCGGGTTTGTCTAGGGTCGGGCTCAGCCACAGAGCCGCCGCAATAATGGCGACATTGAGAAATACCGGAGTAAAAGCCGAAACCGCGAATCGGCCACGGGTATTGAGAATAGAGCCAGCCAAGGCGGTAAAAGTGATAAACCAAAGATAGGGGAAGGTGATCTTCAACATTAACGATGCCAGTTCAAACTTGGCGCCGTCAGGCTCGTCATTGACCCAGGCCATAAACCAACCGGCACCGAACAAAGCTGTCAGTATTGGTGAAGCCAAAACCCCAATCAGAGTCACTACTGTCACCAACAAGCCCAAGGTACCGGCAACCTTAGATAATAAGAGCTTAACCTCTTCGCTGGACTCTTTCTCCTGATATTGGGTTAATACAGGCACAAAGGCCTGAGCAAAGGCCCCTTCTGCAAACAAGCGCCGCAGAAAGTTGGGGATCTTGTTGGCAAAAAAGAATACATCGGCACTGCTGCCTGCGCCCATCAAATTGGCGACTACTACATCCCGTACCAACCCCAAAACACGGGAAATCAAGGTCATGACACTCACTATTGCGCCAGACCGTACCAATTTTTTGCTCAAATATTCCCCCAGAAGACCTCGGCTACCATCTATGGTAACAAGTCTCAAAAATTCCACTTAAGCTCTGTCACATGCCAGCATTTGCTGGTAGAATTGCGCCACATCTTACACGAGTTGGGTTGAGGATCGCCAAATCGGGTTGAATTAATTTATCTTTATGATGGATATTCAATCATTGTCATTGACAAAGTGGTGAAAACCGGGCATTCTCCTCGGCCTTTAAAAGTATCAAATCCAGTTTTTAGGAGTTGCACCTTGGCTAATAGCAAGACTGCAAAGAAGCGCGCGCTTCAATCAGAAAAGCGTCGTCAACACAACGCTAGCCGTCGCTCTATGTTGCGTACCTACGTGAAAAAAGTTATCGCTGCTATCAAAGCTGGCGATCACAAAGCGGCTACTGAAGCTTTCGCTGTTGCACAACCCATTCTTGACCGTATGGCAACCAAAGGCCTGATCCACAAGAACAAGGCTGCCCGTCATAAGGCTCGTCTGAACGCTCGTATCAAAGCACTAGCTGCTTAATTCGATACCAGCATAAAAAAAACCGGCAATTGCCGGTTTTTTTATACCCCAAATTCAATAACATCAATGACAATAGATGTTATTCAACAGCTTGATGATTTCGCGCACTTCTTCACTCTTGAGCGAATAATACACTGTCTGGGCTTCTTTACGGGTAGCCACTAGATTGTCTTTACGCAACCACGCCAGATGCTGAGACAACGCCGACTGGCTCAAGCCCAGTTTCTTGTTCATTTCCCCAACGCACATCTCTCCCTCACTCAGGAGATAGCACAGAATAAATAAACGCCTCTCATTGGCCAGTGCCTTTAATAATACGACGGCATGGTCCGCTCGCTGCTGCATTAACTCTATATTCATGACGAGCCTATTCTCCTAATACAAACTCCGTCCCTAATATAGCCTTGCCTTACGGAGATAGTCGGGACATAAAGCACACTTTTTGTTAGATTGTTTTCAAAAATGGGACGTACCTAATAAAAACAAAGGAAACACATGAAAAACCATCAAACCGCCCTGTTACTTTTCCTACTTATTCCATCACTTATTGGTTGCCAATCGACCATTCCTTCCGATACAAATCAACTGCTTGCAGAATCTTTGCAACAAAAAGCTCTCAGTTCAGATCTCGGTTTCCAAATTGTGGAATCTTTGACAGTAGAAGTCGGTCCTCGCCTCGCAGGCAGCCCCAAAGACGCCATGGCAGTTGCCTGGGCGGAGAAAAAATTGCAGTCATTGGGTTTTGACCGAGTCTATAAGGAAGCGGTGGAAGTCCCGGTATGGGAACGTGGTAAGGCCAGTGCCAGCATAGTGGCGCCCTTCCAGCAACCTCTGGTCATCACGGCCTTAGGAGGGAGTGTTGCTACCCCGGCAGAAGGTATCACGGCCAAGATAGTTCGCTTCGATGACTTAAACGCATTGAAAAATGCCAATCCTGATGATGTTGCCGGGAAAATTGTCTTTATCGATCAAAAAACCGAACGTCACAAAACGGGTAAAGGTTACGGCAAGAGCGTTGGTGGCCGCTCACGAGGCGCTATAGAGGCAGCGCGAAAAGGTGCCTTGGCAATAGTTATCCGTTCGATAGGTACAGACCACGACCGTATGGCCCATACCGGCACCATGCATTATGAAGAAGGCTTAAAGCGGATCCCGGCGGCGGCCATGTCGGCGCCGGATGCCGATCTTATCAACGCCATGCTTAAGCGTTCTGCCGATATCACCCTCGCGTTGAATATGTCTCCCGAAAACAAGGGCAGCGCCATTTCCTATAACGTCATAGCAGAAGTCACCGGCAGCAGTAAGCCAGATGAGATCGTGCTGATTGGGGCTCATCTGGATTCCTGGGATGAAGGCACAGGAGCCATAGATGACGGTGCCGGAGTCGCGATTGTCACCGCGGCCGCTAAGCTTATACAAGATTTGCCGGTAAAACCGGCTCGGACGGTACGAGTCGTGCTCTATGCGGCCGAAGAGCTCGGCTTGGTTGGTGGCAAGGCTTATGCCAAGGCCCACGCGGCAGCGCTGGATAAACACTATATCGCAGCCGAATCGGATTTCGGGGCTGGCCCTATCTACCGCATCGACTTTCAGGTCAATGAACAAGTACTGCCCAAACTACAGCAACTGACCCAAGTGATGCAGCGAAACGGCGTAGCCGCCGGTGACAACAGCGCCTACGGTGGCCCGGATATTTCCATGCTGCCAGCCAGTGGCGTTCCTGTGGCCTCCCTGCGCCAGGATGGTACCGATTACTTCGACTACCACCATACCCCCAACGATACCCTGGACAAGATAGATCCCAAGGCGCTGGCACAAAACATTGCGGCCTATGCCCAGTTCGCCTATTTGATGGCACAGTCTGAACTGGAACTGCGACCGCTGCCTGCCAAATAGTAAATCACACGCTTTAGAAGCAAAAAGCCGTTCAACAATGAACGGCTTTCTTATTTCTATATATCAGAAAGGGTTATCAACTCTGCTCTTCCCGCAGAAACACAGGAGTATCGGGGCTAGAATCGGTTTCACTGTAATAATAGCCAGCGCTATTAAATGCCTTTAACCGCTCCAAACTCTGTTCCTCTTGCTCCAACAGGTAGCGAGCCATCATGCCTCTGGCCTTCTTGGCATAAAAGCTGATGACCTTATACTGCCCATTTTTGCAGTCTTTAAACACTGGCGTGATAATACGCCCGGCAATCTGCTTGGGTTTAACCGCTTTGAAGTACTCGTTGGACGCCAAATTCACCACAATATCATCCCCTTGCTGAACCAATGCCTGA
This sequence comes from Shewanella carassii, assembly GCF_019670705.1. Classification (NCBI taxonomy): domain Bacteria; kingdom Pseudomonadati; phylum Pseudomonadota; class Gammaproteobacteria; order Alteromonadales; family Shewanellaceae; genus Shewanella; species Shewanella carassii. The sequence continues at coordinate 1,286,043 of NZ_AP024618.1, read as the reverse complement.
TTAATGGCATCTGTGATGATATCGCCCCAAAAGGCGTACAGGTTACTGCCCCTGGGATTCACCAAAGAGGTACCCATTTCCAGCCGATAGGCTTGCATCAAGTCCAGAGGCCTCAACAGGCCATAGAGACCTGACAAAATACGCAGATGCTGCTGGGCTCTTACAACCGTATCAGGCGAAAGAGTGTCGGCATCCAGCCCGGTATAAACATCACCACGGAAAGCGTAGAGTGCTTGCTTGGCATTTTCCGGGGTAAAATCAGGTTGCCACTCGGCGAATCGGGCGGCATTCAAGCCAGCAATCTTGTCACTGACTTTCATCAAAGAAGCAATATTGGCTGGAGTCAGGTCCCGACAAACCTGAATAAGCTCGCTACTATGCTCGAGAAACTGTGGCAGGCTATATTCAGACACTGCCGCAGGGTTGTCATAATCCAGGGTCTTGGCCGGTGAAACCAAAATCAGCATATTCACTCCGTCTAATTGGTATAGAACCAACTATGATACTGGGATGAAATAAAAAAACCACGCACTGATAGCGTGGTTTTTTCGATACTCTTAATCTGGATTACTCTCTGGCCATTAACACTTTTCGCTGCGAACTACAGGTTCGCCAGTCCAGATACCCTCTTCAATATGACCATCGAGTTCAGGGAACTTGCTCTTGTCAAACACAGGCTCTTTGCCTTCACTCAATTGATCGCGGTAATCGTTAATCACTCGCATGGCAACACCTGAAAGCAGTACCAAAGCGATGATATTGACTGTAGCCATCAATCCCATCGAAAGATCGGCCAAATTCCAGACCAAGGTTATTTTCGCCACAGCCCCAAACATCACCATGCCGAGTACGCACAAGCGGAACAGAGGCAACACCTTACGGCTATTATTGGAAAGGAACAGCACATTGGTTTCAGCATAAGAATAGTTGGCGATTATTGAGGTAAAGCAAAACAGTAAAATGGCAAAGGCTACGAAAAAGCCTCCCCAATCTCCAACATGGGTGGTCAATGCCGCTATGGTCAGTTGGATCCCTTTGTCCCCCTCGCCAACATTGACACCACTGAGATCGCCGGCCAACAAGATTATTGCGGCTGTCGCACTACAGATAACAATAGTGTCCATAAACACGCCTATCATCTGCACAAAACCCTGTGATGCTGGGTGATTTGGTGTAGGTGACGCGCTGGCCGCAACGTTGGCAGCGCTACCCATCCCCGCCTCGTTGGAGAACAAACCGCGAGCGATCCCGGACTGCATCGCCTGAGCCACAGTATAAGCTACCCCACCAGCAGCAGCCTCTTGCCAACCGAAGGCGCTACTGACTATCAGTTTGAGAATGGTCGGCAATTGTTCAATATTCATGCCGACAACGACCAAAGCGATCAGGATATAAGCAAAAGCCATAATGGGTACAACCACCTCAGAGACGCGCGCAACTTTACGCAGCCCCCCCATGATGACCAAACCACTGGCGATCACCAGAAGAATACCTATCCAATAAGTGGCTTTTACATCAAACCAGTAAGCCTCTTTGACATCAAATACAATTTCCAATGCCCCTGTAATGGTATTGGCCTGAACGGCATTGAAAACCAGACCAAAGGCGATGATCAAGAATACGGAGAAGAGGATCCCCATCCAACGCTGTCCAAGTCCCCTTTCCATATAATAAGAGGGACCACCACGAAACTGGTCATCTTTATCTTTTACTTTATAGATCTGAGCCAGAGTCGACTCAATCATGGCCGTAGCCATACCCAAGAGAGCGATGAGCCACATCCAGAATACGGCTCCCGGACCACCGGCGCCTATGGCAACGGCCACCCCGGCCATATTACCGGCACCGACCCTGGCGGCCATGCTGGTACAAAATACCTGAAACGATGACAAGCCACTGTCACAGCCCTGTCTACTGGTAGCCATCACCTTGGCAGAATGTCCTAGGTGAGTGAGCTGAATGAACAAAAGCCTCAGAGTGAAGTACAAGCCAGCGCCCACTAAGGCATAGACCAATAGCTTTCCCCAAAGCAGAGAGTTCAAAAAATCGACTATGGTTTCTATTATCATAATTGTAAGCTTTCCCGTGACAAACTTGGCCTATCATTGACATGATGCCGCCAAGTTTGTGGTTAAGATTCCTTCCTGAATGAAAAAGGATAAGCAGCGACCAGTTTCTTTTCGAATTATCCTACATACACTAAGGTATGCCGGCCGAGCTTGAGGGCGGAGAAAATAGCATAGGATGGCAAAATCACCGCGTGACACAGATCACACTTAACCACTCACGTGACAGCGAATTCACCATAAAAACACCAGAACAGACTAGTGTTATAACTTGAATAACAGGGATTTCACAGGAAATATCTAAAAAACACCAGCTAAACAAACTTTCAAAATTTGGATTTGGGACACATTTTTGTAATAAAACTACAAATATAGTATCCACAAGATAATTTGATTCACTTTTAGCTAGCTCAAGCGAGGCACGATATGACCCAAAAGCAAGAGATAGGTGCACTGAAGAAATTTGTCCGGGCCACCAACTTCCTGGCAACCTCACAAATTTACCTTAAACACAACGTATTGTATAAACGCCCTTTACAACACGGTGATATCAAGCCAAGGCTCTTGGGTCACTGGGGAACCTGTCCGGGGATCAACTTCGTATATGCTAATGTGAATAGATTGATTACCAAGCACAAGCGCCCGTTCCTCTATCTGGTCGGCCCAGGTCACGGTTTCCCGGCAGTTCAAGCCAACCTCTTCCTCGAAGGCTCTCTCAGCCACTTCTATCCAGAAACCATCCCCTACAATGAAACCGGTATTGAAGATATCTGTCGCAAGTTCTCCGCTGCTTACGGCTATCCTTCTCATGCCAACCCCGAAGCTCCCGGGCAAATCCTTGAAGGGGGCGAGTTGGGCTACTCCTTGTCTGTCGCCTGGGGAGCCGTGCTGGATAATCCTGACTTGATTGCCGCCGTGCTCGTTGGTGACGGTGAATCTGAAACCGGTCCGCTGGCAGCCTCCTGGTACGCCAATCGTCTGGTCTCTCCAGCCACCAACGGTGCCATACTGCCGATTGTCCATATTAATGGTTACAAGATCTCCGGCCCAACCCGTATGGGACGCATGAGCCATGAAGAGCTGGATCTCGAATTCAGAGGCTTGGGTTATCACCCCATCATAGTGGATAGCGAGCAGGAAGAAGATGTATACCTGCAGATGACCAAAGCGATGGATACGGCTTATGAGATGATCAACGACATCCAGAAACGTGCCCGCAATGGTGAAGATGTCGTCAAGCCTCGTTGGCCGGTGATCTTGATGCGCACCGCCAAAGGCTGGACCGGCGTTCCCGAATATGATGGTAAGAAACTCGAAGGCAACTGTGAGTCTCACCAAGTAATTGTCAATAAGTGTGCCACCGACAAGGGGCATCTGGCCGCATTGGATAACTGGCTCGACAGCTATAAGTTCTCTGAACTCTACTCCATCAATGAGCAGAACCAGATTGTCTTCGACAAAGACATCCAGTCACTATTGCCTCCTGCGGAACTCTGTTGTGGCCGTCAGAAGATGAGCTATGGTGGTGAAGTAGTACGCGCCCTCAGCAATCCTGATCTGGAAAAACTGGCCTATGGCCCCGAAGTCCCAAGAGGTCATCGTGGTTATTCCATGCTGAAAATGGGTCAGTGGATGCGTGAAGCCTTCCGTCTCAATAAAGACCAACGCAACCTGCGGATCTTCAGCCCTGACGAAACATACTCCAACCAGCTGCAAGCGGTATTTGAAGCCACAGATCGCGCCTGGCAATGGCCGATTGAAAGCTGGGATGAAGATATGAGCCGCGATGGTCGGGTCATGGAGCTGTTGTCTGAAAACCTGCTGTTCGGCATGATGCACGGCTACACAGTTACCGGCCGTCACGCCATGTTCCCTACCTATGAGTCTTTCTCTCAGGTAGTGTCTTCCATGGCCGACCAATATTGTAAGTATGTCTATGCCAGCCAAGGGGTTCACTTCCGTAAGCCGCTGCCGGCTTGCAACGTGGTGCTTTCCTCTCTGCTGGAACGTCAGGATCACAACGGTTACTCTCACCAGAACCCTTCTTTCCTTGGCGCCATGCTTGAGAAACATCCGAAGATTATCTCGGCTTATCTGCCTGCGGATGCCAACACCACTCTGGTTTACACAGAACGCGCTTTCGCCGACCGCGACAAACTGAACATTCTGGTCGCCGGTAAGAAAGAGCTGCCTCAATGGCTGAGCCTTGATGAAGCCCGTAAACAAGCCAAAGACGGTGTCATGGTGTGGGACTTTGCCTCTGATGAAAACCCGGATGTCGTCCTGGCAGGCTGTGGTGACTATGTGACTCAAGAATGTATGGCGGCATTGGTATTAATTCGTGAACTCCTGCCAAGAGTGCGTATCCGCTTTGTCAGTGTTACTGAATTACACAGTAGCGGTCTGGGTAGCCTCAAATTCCAGGAAAAACCTTGGTTGATGGATGAGATATTCACCGAAAACAAGGGTGTGGTATTTAACTATCACGGTTATCCAAACACCATCAAAAAACTGATCTTCGATTACAAAGGTAGTCACAGATTCAGAATCAAAGGTTATGAAGAGGAAGGTTCAACCACCACACCATTTGATATGGGTGTTCGTAACGGTACCTCTCGCTATCACTTGGTAATCGATATGGCTTACAAGTTATTCCAGCAAGGTGTTATCGATGAAACCCGTCATGTGGCGATCACCACAGATATGCTGCAACGTCTGGTTGACCATAGAAACTATATCAAGGCCAACGGTGTGGATCCTGAGTATATCGAGAACTGGATTTGGACCCGTTAAGCTGAACATCAGCTAAACAAGAAGCAAATAATTTAGTTATCGAATTGTTTGCCAAAATTAAAAAAGCGCCTGCAAACAGGCGCTTTTTCTTTATTCCATATTGTTAAATCCCATTCCAGCTGAATTTTTAAACAATAAAATTCTCTTTGGTTAAGTGGAAAATAGCTTAATTTCAATGGATAATTGAGCCAGCTAGCTAAAACACTAAAGGGATCCCAACATTAAGTGCTAGTCATGTTTCCGATACGGGACATTTGGGTAATCGAATAGCAATGGACTTGGAGAACATGATGAATAAGACATTTAAAGTATTGTTACTTGCATCTGTGATGCCTTTTGCAGCATCAGCAGCAGACGAACTTAGCCCATGGTATGTAGGTGCGGGCTTAGGTGTAAACAACTACGAACCTAACTGTGATCAGAAAACCATGAAAACCTGTGGTGAAGACGATCCATATGCTTGGGACGTATTTGCAGGTTATCTGTTCAACGATTACTTTGGTGTTGAACTGGGTTACCGTGACCTGGGTCGTGCCGAATGGACCGACTATGCCAACAAACTCAATGACGTAGGTGCCAAGGGTGCTACTCTGGGACTGGTCGCTTTCTGGCCTTTCGCCGATAAGTGGAGCCTGTCTGCAGAAGCCGGTGCTATGAACTACCACATTTCCAACAACAGACAATGGGGTAGTGAATACTACAGTGACAGTGGTGTTGCACCTTACTTCGGTGCTGGTATCGGTTATAACATCACAGAGAACCTGAAACTGGCCGCCAAATATCGTCGTTATGAAAACCTCGATGAGGAAAAGTGGAACACTCTGGCGATGGAAAGCAACTATTGGGGTCTTGAACTGAGCTACCGTTTCGGCAGCACTTCAAAACCAGCACCAGTAGTCGCTCCAGTAGTTGTAGAGCCGGTTGACAGCGATAACGATGGTGTCAACGACGATATGGATCAGTGTCCAAACACACCAGCTAACCACCAAGTAGATGCTAATGGTTGCTCTATCTATGTTGAGAAGCTGGAAAAGCTGGAAGTTAAGGCTGAGTTTGATAACAACTCATCTGTACTGAAAGCCGACTCTATGGCTGAAATCCAGAAAGTCGCAGACTTCATGAGCAAGTATCCTAAAGCCGATCTGGAAATCGCTGGCCACGCATCACTGCCAGGCAAAGCCGATTACAACCAGTGGCTGTCTCAAAAACGTGCTGATGCAGTAGCTAAAGTACTGGTTGACCAGTATGGCATCGATGCCAGCCGTATCAGCGCCAAAGGCTACGGTGAAAGCCAACCTCTGATGCAGGGTTCTTCTGCTGAAGCCAACAAGGTGAACCGCCGTATCGAAGCTCACCTGAGCTTTAAAGAAAAAGAAGCTCTGCTGAAATAAGCTGAACTTGTTCGGAAAAGTCGCTGCCTGCAGCGACTTTTTTATTTTCAGCCTTTGTGTCATTAGAATTCCCTTGATTATGGGAGTACACTTCCTCTAATTCAATAACGCTCCTCATTGACATTTATTCACCATTTTTGTAATTTTTTTTCAATCCTGGTTGGAAATGAGAGCAAAATCGCTTTTAATAGCGTTCAGTAATCCCCACGTACCACGTAAGCGGCCGTAATCTGAGAAGGATGTTTTTCATGCCAAACACACTCACGCAACTCAAATCCGTTACAACCATAGTTGCAGATACCGGCGACATTGAAGCTATCAAACTCTATCATCCGCAAGATGCCACCACCAATCCTTCATTGATCCTTAAAGCCTCTCAAATTCCTGAGTATGCCCCATTGATCGATGATGCTATTTCCTGGGCCAAAGCTCAGAGCCAGGATCCGCAGCAACAACTGCAAGACGCCGCAGACAAGCTGGCGGTCAACATTGGGGTGGAAATTCTCAAGCTGGTCCCTGGACGAATTTCAACTGAAGTCGATGCGCGCCTGTCATTCGATAAAGTCGGCTCCATTGCCAAGGCCAACAAACTGGTCAAACTCTATGAAGCCGCCGGTATCGACAAGTCACGAATTCTGATCAAACTGGCGTCGACTTGGGAAGGCATCTGCGCCGCCAAAGAGCTGGAGCAAAATGGTATCAACTGTAACCTGACTCTGTTGTTCAGTTTCGCTCAGGCCAGAGCTTGTGCCGAAGCTGGGGTTTACCTGATCTCACCGTTTGTCGGCCGCATTCTCGACTGGTATAAAAAAGATACTGGCAAAGAATATAGTGCCAGTGAAGATCCTGGTGTGATCTCAGTGACCCAGATTTACAACTATTACAAACAGCATGGCTATAAGACAGTGGTTATGGGTGCCAGCTTCCGTAATACAGGTGAAATCATTGAACTAGCCGGCTGTGATCGTCTGACTATAGGCCCATCGTTGCTCGAAGAGCTGGCCAACTCGGACGCCCAGATAGTAACCAAGCTGCAACCAGCCACAGAAATACAAGAGCCCCCTAAGCCACTGACCGAAGCCGAGTTCCGTTGGGAGTTCAACGAAGATCCCATGGCAGTAGAAAAGCTGGCCGAAGGGATTCGGAACTTTGCCATAGATCAGGGTAAACTCGAAGCCATGCTCAAGGCTAAACTGAACTAAAGATCTGTACTGAAATAGACGCTCAGGGACAACTCATGACACATTTGACCGAATCTGCTAGTTGGCAAACTCTCAAGGCCATGAGTGCAAAAATGCCTCATATGCGTGAACTCTTTGCCGACAACCCGCAGCGCTTTGAACAGCTATCGATTAAAGATTGTGGACTGCTGTTGGATTACTCCAAGAACCGTCTCACCGAGGCGGTACAGCAAGAGCTGTTCAGGCTCGCCCGTGAAGCTGGGCTTGAGCAAAAAATAGCAGCTATGTTTGCCGGTGAAACAATCAACACCACAGAGCAACGCGCGGTGTTACACACAGCTCTTAGAGCACCGGCCGATGCGGATATTCGTGTCGATGGCGTCAATGTCGTCCCTGAGGTACAACAGACTCTGGCGCAAATGGAAACTTTTGTCGAGGCACTCTATTCGGGTCAATGGCGTGGCTATACCGGCAAGAAGATCACAGATCTTGTCTCCATCGGAATTGGCGGTTCCTTCCTCGGCCCCAAGATTATCTCCGAGGCCCTGCGTCCCTATTGGAACGGTAAGCTAAAGTGTCATTTCGTCGCCAATGTCGATGGCACGGCCATCAGTGAAAAACTGAAAAAGCTGGATCCTGAAACCACCCTATTCCTGATGTCGTCAAAATCCTTTTGCACTCAGGAAACCTTGACCAACACTCTCAGCGCCAGAGAGTGGTTCCTGGCCAAAGGCGGCTCACAGCAGGATATCGGCAAGCACTTTGCGGCAATTACTTCCAACGTCGCCAAGGCAACGGCTTTTGGCATAGATGAAGACAATATCTTCCCCATGTGGGATTGGGTTGGCGGGCGCTATTCTCTCTGGTCGGCCATAGGTCTGCCCATAGCCGCCCTGATAGGCATGGATAACTTTAAGGCTCTGTTGGCAGGGGCTAGAGCAATGGATGTACATTTCGCATCCAGGCCTCTAGAGCAGAATATGCCGGTGATCATGGGGCTACTCTCTGTATGGTACAACAACTTCTTCAACGCCCAATCCCATGTGGTGTTGACCTATGATCACTACCTCAGAGGGCTTCCAGCCTATTTCCAGCAGCTGGATATGGAGAGTAACGGCAAGTCCGTCACTCTGGACGGCAATTCAGTGGATTACAATACAGGGCCGGTTATTTGGGGCGGAGAAGGCACCAATGGCCAACACGCCTACCACCAGCTGTTGCACCAAGGTACGGCATTGATCCCGGCTGACTTTATCCTACCATTGCAAAGCCATAATCCTATCGGTGAGCATCACGCTCAGCTGGCATCCAACTGTTTTGGTCAGACCCAGGCGCTGATGCAAGGACGAACCTTCGATGAAGCCTTGGCCGAACTGGCCGACAGCCCACTCTCAGAGGCTGAGAAACAGCTTATTGCCAAACATAAGGTCATGGAAGGCAACAAGCCGAGCAATACCCTGTTGATGGACAAGCTGACCCCAATAACCTTGGGCGCCTTGATTGCTCTTTACGAGCACAGAACCCTGGTTCAGGGCGCTATCTGGGATATTAACTCATTCGATCAATGGGGAGTCGAGTTGGGTAAGGCGTTGGGAAATGAAGTGCTGTCGCGTATCGGAGCAGAACAAGATAGTCAAGATCTCGATGCTTCCAGCAATGCTCTGATCAATATCTTTAGAAAAGCTAAAATCTAGCCAGTTAACCTTGCAAATCAACAGATACCAGCCAGCCCCACTGGCTGGTATTTTTTTGTCCGCCATCTTGTCTATGCCTCTTCATTAAAATATCATCTCGATTTAACAAAAAAGAAACATTCTTCTTGCACCCTGTTTGCCAAGTATGATATTTAAATGTTGATAAAACATACAACAACAGGAGGTTGCCATGGATCGTTTGGATTATGGTAGTGCGCTAGACGAAGTCGTTGAAAGACCAAGCCGCTCTCGAAGCTCCAACAAGAAGCGCAAATGGCGTGAAATTGAAGCGCTGAAAGATAAACATCGTCTGTTGAAGGAACTACAGGAGATAGACAACAGTTTTGACTATGATATCGACAGCCTCCTCTAAATATGAGAGACATTAAAAAAGAGCGCTAAGCGCTCTTTTTTAATGTCTGCTTCCCACAAGGTTATCTGTCGGCGGTTTGAATATAGCTTCTCAGTTCGTCGAATAGCTGGTCATCATCGCTGCTGAACAAAGGATCCTCTATCAGCTTCAACTCACACATGCTTTGGATCTTCTGCCAGTCTTCATCCTTCAGGCTCTTGGCAAGCAAAGGAAAGATCTCCCGCTCTTCATACAGCATGTGCTTTTCCTGCAAATCCACATATCCCTTCAATTCAGCAACCAGTTTTTCCTTGGCCACCACCACATCGTTGAGGATCAGGTTGAGTGTCGCCATCAAGGCCGATGAAGCTTCAATCAATTTTTGGTGCTCTTCCTCAAGACGCCGGGTAGGCTCGGTACGGCTCTCCTTAATGAGGAAATAGTCGTAAATGATATCTTCGAGTGGATGATGGCTGTGCTCGGCATAGCCCTGCATATATTCGACAACATCCCGTACAAGATTAAAATTGACGTGCTCACCTTCGGCCAGCTTCAGGTATTTCCCCTTCAGCAACTTCAGCAATATGGCAATATGCTTGTGGTCATTCATCAATCTTTGCAGCATAGGGCACTCCATTTTGAGTCGGGCCTTTCTAAGTAATAGTAGTAAACAGGCCAAATATTACTCAATACTAACCATAGATGTTTTCTGGGGACATGATAAAGATCAAGGAAAATAACCTTCTAAATCAATAATTCATAATTTAGTGACACATTTAGCCTTCAATGGCAAGCTACACTCAGGCTAGGCACCTCAACAGCCCTGGCTTTCCTCCATCATCACCAGCATCTCTTTGAGAGAGCCACGGATACGATTAAATGCCTCACCGGCAGAGCTGGCTTCACGCAGGTGCCGCTCGACCATTGAGGTAAAATAACTCTCCTGCTCTTCTGTCATGTCCAGCACATGAAAGCTGCTGCGAATTTCAGTAGTGATCCCCGATAAGGTATCGCAAAAGCGCTGATCCTGTTGCTGCATGGAATCACCCAACTGCTTCATCAACAGGTGCAACCTATCCATCACCCGACGCAGCATCTGCTGGCGCTCTATATCCAATACCCTGGCCTCCAATCCTTCGACCACAACGGCAATCACGTCCCTGAGTCGGCCGTACAACACCTCATCCTCGACCGGCATATTCTTGATCAAGAATGACACATGCTTGTCGTTGCACATGGTTCGATTACCAAAGTCATATAGGCGTCCCTGTTTGTCCAAAAGCTCGAAAATATTGGCTTCTATCGGGCTTATCTGGGTGTTGTCCGGCACAAAATATTCGGCGCTGTCTGTGCGTATTTCCAGACAGGTATTGAGGTTGAGCTGAGTCATCAGCTCAAAAAAAGCATCGGCAAGAGCACGGTAGTTGCTGCAAAGAAAACACTGGCGGAAGAACTGCAGCACGCAGCCATATTGGGACGATTCACTCATGGACTGAAACGCCATGTTTCTCGACATGGACTCAGCCTGCATCAGAGACTGTTTGCGCTGCTGATATTGTGCCACACTGCGAACCTTGGCCAACAGCTCTTTAAGGTCAAAGGGTTTGGCGATGAAATCCACAGCCCCGGCTTCATAGGCCTTGAGACGCTCGTCGAGGGTATTCATACCGGAAACAAACACCACTGACGCCTCCCGCCCCTGTGATTGCAAGTGAGCACATAACTCCACACCGCTGGAATCCGGCAGATTGATATCCATCAGGATAATTTCCGGTGTCGCCGACTCCAACGCCGCCAAATAAGCTGTCGCCGAATCAAACACTTGGACTGAGTAATCATCCTGTAAGACTTCCTCTATCAAAGCCAGATAATCAAGATCGTCATCCACCACCCAGACAGTTAAATTGTCCATAACTCTCCCTTACTGTCATCAGCAAACCTAATTCCCACCTGCTTGAGTGCCAGAATCAATCCTGTCAGATCAAAGGGTTTATGCAGTACCGGAAATGGCATCTCGTCGGCGCTGGAAATCCCTATGTTCTGAATAAAGCCGGAGATCAGCAACACCAGCAGTGAGTGTTTAACATTGAGTTTTTGTGCAAGTTCATAGCCGTTGATACCACCAGGCATCAACACATCTGTGATAAGAAGCTCTGCATCACAACACCGCTGCTCGTAGCGTTGCAACACAGTGAGGGGGTCGTGGAATAACTCCGCCTCTATTCCCAGCAGGTCGCAATAGTCGGCCATCACCTCCAATATTTCTGGCTCATCATCCACGACAATTGCCTTTAAGGGACGCCTGACTCTGGGCAATTCCCCCGTATGGGCACTGAGTTGTGGTTCAGTCGCCAACTTACGACTCTGCGGGAACCATAATCTGAATTCAGTGCCGGCAACTCCCGTGTTCAGGATGGCGATATAGCCCTTGGAACGTTTAACAAAACCGTACACCATGGCCAGTCCAAGACCAGTGCCCTTGCTCTTGTCCTTGGTGGTGAAGAACGGGTCGAATACCTTGTCCTGAAAGGCTTCAGGAATACCACTACCACCATCAATCACACTGATCCATACATAATGCCCGGGCTCTACCTGGGTCTTGCCTATGGCGATCCCGGGTAGATAACCACTCAAATAGCTACTACCGGTACGGATCTTGAGTTCTCCCTTGCCCTCCATGGCATCGCGGCCATTGAGCAGCAGATTCAATAAGGCGTCTTCAAGCTCCCCTTTGTCGAGCATCACAGGTTTGTTATCCGGTGCCAGCTCAATACTCAGTGTTATTTGACTGGTCAAGGACTTGGCAAACAACTCCTGCAAACCTTCAATCACCTCATTGACCTGGCAAGGCTCGGCATTGAACTGCTCCTGGCGCGAAAACGACAACAGTCTGCGGGTCAGATCTGTGCCTCGCTGGCAGGCCTTAAAGGCGGTATTGAGGTATTTTTCAGCTTTGGGATCAGAGGCTTTAAGCTGCATTAACTCTAGGTTACCCTTCAATACCCCGAGAATATTGTTGAAGTCGTGGGCTATGCCGCCGACCAACTCCCCTATGGCCTGCATCTTCTGGGTTCTGGCCACGGCCTGCTGTAACTGATGCTGCTCGCTGTAATCGCGACCTATAACGGCGTATATACGCCGGTTACGGGAAATACAGTAACAATTGAGATGCAACAACTCCCTGCCGCCATCGCCCTTATGACACCAAATTTCCCCGCTATAACTGCCCTTGCGGCGCAACTGTTCCCTAAAGGAGTCACTTTCTTCGCCTTCAAACAACAGGCTGGTTAAATTGGCGCCCACCAACTCCCGGTTGGCATATAAGGTCACAGCCGTGGCCGCCGGATTGGCGTAAAGGATAAGTTCTCGCTCAGGTTCGAGACTAAATAGCAGTAATAAACTGTCGGCACCGTCTATAACGGCTTTGAAGCAGAGTTCATCCTCTGCCGACTGTGATGAACTGCGGCTGAGCTGACATTGATAGATGGCCCCCACCAAGGGGCCGATACTAGCCTGGCATGCAGCCAAAGACTCAAACCAACCGGGAGCCGATGAGTGGAAAAACAGCAATAGATCTGAATCTTTGATTGGCCAGACGGTAAACTTCAGCCATTGATGAAGCTCTTGTTGGCTCACTTCTTTGGCCCATTGATTAACACTGCTCCAAAGCGTCAAATAGATAACCGGATCCCGACACCAGCAGGTGACTGATTCCGGCATATCGTTGGCGCCCAACTCGGAGCGTTCCACCATCAGCAAGGCCTCGGCCCCTGAGGCATGTACCAGGGTCTGGCACAGGGCCGGCAATACGTCCTGCCCCTGGGTCAAACCCAGTTGCAATTTAGCCAGTTCAATCAGCAGTCGGGACCAGTCGCCAGGGAATTCGGTTTGAGCCTCAGAGGAAAACACGTTAAAGTCCCTTTCCGTTGTTTTTCAGTCATTCAAGCATAGACAAGTTTGCAATATTAGCGACTTATCCAGCTTGCCAAACGCTATAGAGGAGTCTGGGTGACGAGTCAGGAAAGGTGGGTTGGAGCCCATGTCAGCGCCCAGGGTGGTGTGGAAAATGCTCCGCTCAATGCCCACAAGATAGGGGCCAGTGCCTTTGCACTGTTTACCAAGAATCAACGTCGCTGGCAGGCAGCAGCTTTAACCGAGCAGTCCATCGCCGCCTTTCAGGAAAACTGCCAAAAATTGGGGTTCAGACCCGAGGCGATTCTACCCCACGACAGCTACCTGATTAACTTGGGACACCCGGATCCCTTGCTGCTGGAAAAATCCCGCGATGCCTTTGTCGATGAGATGCTTCGTTGCAAACAGTTAGGATTAACCTTGCTGAACTTTCATCCAGGCAGCCACTTGCGACAGATAAGTGAAAACCACTGTCTGCGTAACATCAGCGATTCAATCAACCTGGCATTGGCAGCTTGTGATGGCGTCTGTGCCGTCATCGAAAATACCGCGGGACAAGGCTCCAACCTGGGACACAGCTTTGAACAACTGGCACAGATCATTGACGGGGTTGAGAATAAATCCAGAGTCGGTGTTTGCCTGGATACCGCCCATATGTTTGCCGCGGGTTACGACATTCGCACTCAGGAAAGCTGCCGGGAAAGCTTTGACGCCTTTGGCCGCATAGTGGGCTTTCAATACCTCAAGGGCATGCACCTCAACGACAGCAAGACGGGACTCGGCAGCCGGGTCGATCGCCACGACTCCCTGGGCATGGGCGAAATAGGCAAAACCGCTTTCGAGTATATTCTCGGCCACCCAGCCACCAAGGGGATACCCTTGATATTAGAAACCATACGCCCGGAGATCTGGCCCGAAGAAATTACCTGGCTGAACAGCCTTAGCCGCTAAACCATCCATTCGCTCTCTGTCGATTCAATCTCCTGCTTGCCCTAGTAAAAAGCCGCAAATGATGCGGCTTTTGGGATAATTACTGCACTAAATTCAATCCTTGGCAGCCCCATCGACCTCCAAGAGCTGAACCAAGGTCTTAGTTCAACACCGCAAACATGTGCTGTTTAAGACTATCAAAATCGGCCGGCAGAACAGCCGACAGCAGCGGCTTATCAGCCACCCTTTGCAATGCCTGTGGCAGTGGCAGACTGGTGTTCAACTCGCGGTCGACCACATCCTTGAATTTGGCCGGATGTGCCGTCGCCAGAAAGATCCCCTGCTCTTCCTCCTTCAATGACAAACGCAGTGCCTCGGCGGCCACCGCTGCATGGGGCTCGGCCAGATAACCTGTCTGCTCAAGCGCTAACATGGCCTGACGGGTTTGCCCCTCGGAAAGCGCCAAGCCTGACAAGTCAGACAGCGGCCATTTCATCTCGGCAAAAATCGCTTCCACTCTGGGCCAGTTGCTCGGCTCGGACACATCCATGGCGTTGGACATGGTCGCAACGGTCTGCCGCGGTGCCCAATCACCAAAACTCAAATAGCGCGGTACAGTATCATTGCTGTTGGTGGCCGCCACAAAACGCTTGATGGGCAATCCCATGGCTTTGGCCAGCAGACCCGCAGTCAGGTTACCAAAGTTACCACTGGGGACACTGACAACCGGCGCCGATTGATGCTGCTTTCTATGCTGGGCAACCGCTTCAAAGTAATAACAGATCTGCGCCAGCAAACGGCTGATGTTGATGGAGTTGGCCGAGTTCAGGTGTAAACCGTCACGAATATCACTGTCTTCAAAGGCCTGCTTGACCAAATGCTGACAAGCATCGAAGTCGGCTTCGACCGCAACTGTGTGAATATTGCCGCCCAGAGTGGCAAACATCTTCTCTTGCAACTCACTTATCTTGCCTTTGGGATAGAGCACCATCACCCGCACCTTATCCAGGCCAAAGAAGGCATCGGCCACCGCCGCGCCTGTATCCCCTGAGGTAGCGGTCAAAATAGTCAGAGGCTCTGAGCCGCCAAGCTGGTTGAGACACTGAGCCATAAAACGGGCACCGAAGTCTTTAAAAGCCAAGGTTGGCCCATGAAACAGCTCCAGACAACTGCGCTGCTCATCCACCTGCACCAACGGCAGAGGGAAATTAAACGCCTTCTCCACCAGCTTGTCGACACAGTCCTGCCCCAGCTCATCGGCGAGCCAGGCACCGAGTATCTGCTTGCTGCGCTCGACAAAAGGCAGAGCCAACAGGGCATCGACATCTGCCAGTTTCGGGATCCGGGTTGGGAAAAAGAGCCCTCGGTCCATGCCAAGACCCAGCTTGAGCGCTTCAGTAAAACTTACCCGCTGTGCCGGGTGCTTGAGGTTATAGAGTTCCATATTGATGCCTTAAATTCTTTTTTGGATGAAAATGCGTTTCAGGACAATACCCGGGTGCCTTGCATATCCAGGCGGCAGATGTGGGCAAAGCCGCCCGCTTCGGTTAAATAATGTTGTTCCAGGTAGCGTTTGGCCTGCTCGGCGCGGGCCAGATCGGCGCTGATGGAAAACAGGGTTGGGCCGCTGCCGGAAATCCCGGTGGCCAACATACCCAGCTCAGACAATCCGCGCCGCGCCGCCAGATACCCGGGGATAGCCTCGGCCCGATAGGGTTCGGCCAACACGTCTTTCAGCACAGTCAGCGCCAGCGCCTCATCCTGGCGGTAACAGGCATGGACAAAGGCACTGAGATTGCGACCAAATTCTATGCAGGTTCCCTTGTCGTATTGGTTCGGCATCAAGGCGCGCATGGCCGCCGTCGACAATGAAATCCCGGGATAGGCCACCAACCAGTACCAAGAATCAAAGGCCGGCAAGGGTTCGCAGATACGCCCGGGTAAATCCAGCATCAGTTGCAATCCACCCAAATAGCAAGGCGCCACGTTGTCATAGTGCACCGAGCCGCTGATCTCCCCTTCAAAACGCCCCATCAACGCCAGCAAGGCCTGCTCATCATAGGGACGGCTGAAATATTCATTGAGACCATAGAGCGCTGCCACCACTGAACTGGCGCTGGAGCCAAGACCACTGCCAACCGGCAGATTCTTGGACAGGGTCAAGGAAACGCCTTGATTGATCCCGGCCTCACCTAGGAAAAACTCGGCGCAGCGATAGACAATATTCTGCTGCGGCTCCTGCGGCAGCTTATGAGCCCAGGGGCCAAGTTGAGTCAGAGAAACGCCGCAAGGCGCGGCGCCCACTGTGACTGTATCCCCCAGTAAACTGCCATCAATGGGTGCCAGTGCGGCGCCCAGCAAATCAAAGCCAACACCGACATTTCCCATAGAGGCGGGCGCATAGACAGTCACGGGGGCATTGGCAGGAATAAACTGACTCATGCGCTGACCTCCCGAGTCCAATTGAGGGTTCTGAGTAAGTCGGCAAACACCCCGGCGGCAGTGACTTCAGTACCGGCGCCATAGCCTCTGAGCACAAAGGGGATCGGCTGGTAGTAGCGGCTGTAGAAAGCCAGCGCATTCTCACCACCTTTGACGCTGAACAGGGGATCATCGGCCGCCACTTCGGCGATACGCACCCTGCAACCTGACTCATCTATCTGGCCGACATAACGCAGGCGTTTACCCTTGGCATGGGCGGCAGCCACTCGCTCGGCAACGGCGGCATCCAGCTGTGGCAGAGCCGCCATAAACTGGGCCACATCGCCTGATGCATCAAAGTCATCCGGCAAGACAGACTCCACCTGAATATCATCCAGCTCCAGCGGCAAGCCCACTTCCCGAGCCAAAATCAACACCTTGCGCGCTACATCCATACCATTGAGATCGTCTCTGGGGTCCGGCTCGGTGAAGCACTTTTCCCGAGCAATGGCCGTTGCTTGTGACAGACTCATCCCCTCATCCAGCATACCGAAGATAAACGACAGCGAACCCGAAAGTATCCCCTGGAAACGCAGCAGCTTATCACCGGCAAACAGCAGCTTTTTCAGGTTATCGATAACCGGCAAACCGGCGCCGACATTGGTTTCATAAAGGAACTGGCGCCGCTGGGCCAGCGCGGTTTGCCGCAGCGCGCGGTAAAAAGCCAACTCACGGGTATTGGCCTTCTTGTTGGGTGTCACCACGTGCAAACCGGCATTCATCACATCCAGATAACGGCCGGCAATAACATCCGAAGAGGTGCAATCCAGCAATACAGGATTGAGCAACTGCTGCTCCTTGGCCCAGGCCAACATCTGTGTCAGATCAAAAGCGACGGACGAATCGTTGAGCCTTGACTGCCAATCGGCCAGGGAGATACCGGCGGCGTCGAGCAACATCTTGCCTGAGTTGGCGATGGCGCAAACCCGAATACTGATATGTTGCCCTTTGAGCATAGCTTCCTGCTGTTTTATCTGCTCTAACAAGCCAGCACCTATGTTACCGGCGCCAACCAGGAAGACATCGAGATACTGCTGCACATCGAAAAAGCCCTGGTGACAGGCCGCCACCGCATGACGCGTCTTGCGCTGCTCGACCACGGCAGAAATAGAGCGCTCGGACGAGCCCTGGGCAATGGCGATGATATTGACACTGGCCTGGGCCAGGGCCTGAAAGAAGCGCGCGGCCACGCCCTTGTGGGTACGCATGCCGTCACCTATCAGGGATACTATCGCCAGTTGATCCCGCATCTCCAGCGGCTCCAACAGCTCACTCTTGAGCTCAAGTTCAAACTCCTGCTCCAGCGCCCACTTGACTCTGGGGGCATCCAAAGTGGCCACACAGAAACTGATGCTGTACTCGCTGGAGCTTTGAGTGATTAGTGATACCGAAACCTTGGATCTGGCTATGGAGGCTAGAATACGCGATGCCATGCCCACCATGCCTTTCATTCCCGGACCTGAGACGTTGAACATGGTTTGGTTATCCAGATTGGAGATAGCCTTGACCTGCAGCCCGGTCTGATCCGGCTGATTGGATACCAGAGTACCCGGCGCCTGGGGGTTGAAACTGTTTTTGATGTAGCAAGGAATTTGGAACTGGGCTATGGGCGAAATGGTCTTGGGATGCAACACCTTGGCGCCAAAATAGGAGAGCTCCATTGCCTCTTGGTAACTGAGCTGAGGGAGCAGCTTGGCATCGGCAACCACCCGGGGATCGGTATTGTAGACCCCATCGACATCAGTCCAGATTTCGCAGCAGTCGGCATCCAGACAGGCGGCCAGAACTGCAGCCGAATAATCCGAACCATTACGCCCCAGAGTCACCACCTTGCCATCGGCACCGGCGGCGGTAAACCCGGGCATGACCCACACTCTCTGCTCATCGAGCTGAAGCAGTGCAAATCTGGGCTTACTGACGGCAATATCCACCACAGACTCCAGTGGTGTGCCGACACCGAGGAATAATTCTCTCGGGTCGAGTAAACCGGCACTGACTCCCTTGGCCTTGAGCACTTCGACCATCAAGGCTGCAGAGAGTCGCTCCCCGGCCACCAGGATCTCGGCCCGCACGCTATCGGGACATTCTCCCAAAAGCTGAACCCCAGCCAATTTTGCGCGCCAACTCGCCAACTGTTGTGCCAACACCTTCTCCAGCTGCTGTCTGGCTTCCTCACAAAGAGAGACTGACGCATCGGCGTACAAGGCTTCAAATACCTGGGCCACCTTGGCGAGGGCTTCATCGACATCCCCTTTGGCCAATACCATATCGACCATGGCCAATAGATTGTTGGTTACGGTTGCCGGAGCCGACAGCACGGTGGCCACTTGCTCTTCTCTGGCACTGGTCAGAACTATTTCAGCTGCCATTTCAAACCGTTGCCAGTTTGCCAGCGAGGTACCGCCGAACTTCATCACTTTCATCTATCTCTCCTTTAAATACCGCGCCCGCCCAGGAAACAAAAAGCCCGCTCCTTGGAGGGAGCGGGCTTTTTGTTTGAAATTCTTAAGGGTATAGTCAGCCCGCCCCCACACTGGTAATGGTGGTGGTTGTAATGGTGGTGATTACAACTGAGCTTAGCTGATGCATTTAGGTTTCTATACTCGTTTCGTTCTCTTATGTTCAGGTCGATTCACTTGGGAGTAGTGCTCCCCGGAATGACTGGATTGCAAACAGGATTGCTTTTTTTCATTGCCATTGTCAAGGATGTTTATCTTGAGATTTTAATAAAATCGCAATTATATTGAAAAAGTCTCACCAAAGTTCGCTTTTTACTGGATAAACATTAAACATAACAGCTTATTCTCTCGAAACTTAAACAAACAATAATCTAGCTCTCTTGGCTCCCAAACGGTGAGATATTGAAAATACGGTTTAACCAAACAAACACATGGAAAATATCAGCAGCCCTCATCCCTTAACTGAATTTGAACGCCACTCATTTGATAAAACTCTGTGCAACAGTTGGCATAAGCAACGTTCAGATATCGCCAGCGCGAAAAAAGCACGTTATCATGCGGCCACATTCTGAACGGGAGGCGATATGCAAATCACCCAACACAGCGCGGTTACCATTCACTACCGCCTAACTGACGCCAAGGGTCAGTTGATAGAAAGTTCTTTTGAGGCAGATCCTATGGTCTACCTTCACGGTATGGAAAACCTGATCCCAGGACTTGAAAAAGCACTGGAAGGCAAGAGCAAAGGCGATACCCTGGAAGTGACCATAGAAGCTGAAGAAGCCTATGGTCCATATCACGATGGCCTGCGTCAGGAAGTTCCTCTGGAAGCCTTTGGCGATATCCAGGACATAGTGCCAGGCATGCGCTTTATTGCCGAAACTGAAATGGGTCAGCGTCCGGTACAAGTGACCGAAGTTCTGGATAACAGTGTTATCGTTGATGGTAACCATCCTCTGGCAGGTCAATCACTGACCTTTAATGTGGAAGTGATGGACGTGCGTGAAGCGACGGCTGAAGAAGTCGCCCACGGCCATATCCACGCCCATGGTGGTTGTGGTGGTCACGGCCATGATCACGGCGGTTGTTGTGGTGGCAATGGCCATGAACATGGCGGTTGCTGTGGCGGTCATGAGCACGAGCACGGCGGTTGCTGTAACTCTGACACCGAAGAAAGTGCCCAAAAAGAAGGCTGCGATGGTAATGGTGGTTGCGGCTGCCGCGGTTAATAACCAAGCAGACAGACCACCTAGCAAATTATTGCTATCAATCGAGAGTCCGGCCAATGCCGGACTCTTTGTTTATGCCACTTTAGAAAACAAGGCTGGGACTCCTGCTTTGGGCTAGAATCAATAGATACCCGGATGCGAAGGAATGCCGCCCTGTGATCTTGTCCAGAATGGTTTATGAAAGCCTACCTTACCTGTATTTTTTAACAGGTAGTCTGGCACTCTATCTCCTCGAACCCCTGCTTGGGATCCTGGGTTCCATTTTACTGATATTGGCCGCGGCCTGGATTTACACCCTACGCTCCATTAACAGACGCAACGATCCCAAACGCCTGCGACGAGGAGGTGTTTGGCCAGAACCTGTTTATGCAGGATTGCCTTTCCTCTTGTTACTGTCGGGCATGCTGCTGTTGAGATTTGCAGATAAGGACGTTTACCAACTGCTGGGGCTGCTCATTTGTGCCTGGGGAAGCTATATTCTGAGTCAGCGTCACCTCTACCGCCGCCACAAATTGCCGCGACAGCCCCTAATCTAACTCAAAGGATCAAGGTGCGGATCTTTTCTTTCAGCGCTGCGGGCATATGCTTCAAATAGTTGGAGCAACGGGTGATTGTAGCAATGCTCACCTCATATTCGGCCGCAATCTGCCTTTGACTCATCTCACCTTCAAGCAATACCTGAAACACCTTCAAACGGCCGGCGATGGCATGCCTTTCATCATCGGTCAGCAGCAATTCAAACAGGCAGTTAAGGTCTTCGGGATTATTGTGAGCCAGTACTTTCTCCAGTACTGATATCCAATCAGGGCGCATAGCAACTCTTTCGTGTTCACGTAATGGTACGTGAACACAGTATAGCCGTGTTTATCTTCGAAAAAAAGTCGTGCTTTGGCAGCCAGTTACTGACAAAACTTTACATGTAAACTGAAAAAGCCTACTCCCTCCATCACACAAAATGTGTACAATGGCCGAGCAATGTCACATTAACGCACAAACTTGTGAGAATGATAATGAAAAAATACTTATTGATGTTAGCCGCCACTGCGGCGCTTAGCGCTACAGCGGTTCAGGCCCACAACTTTGAAAACAGTGATGATGCCATCCAGTACCGTCAGTCTGGTTTCAGTCTGCTGGCCTATAACTTTGGAGATATCGGTGCCATGCTCAAAGGCAAGAAAGACTTTGACGCCGATGTTGCAGCCATGCGCGCAGCCAATGTGGCCGCTCTGGCGAAACTGCCACTGGAAGGCTTTATCGATGGTTCTGACAAGGGTGATACTGAAGCCCTGGCCAAGATTTGGGCCGACAAGGCTGACTTTGAAGCCAAGTTCAAAGAACTGCAAACCAATGCTGATGCCCTGGCTGTTGCTGCCAAGAGTGGCGACAAGAATGAGCTGAAAAAAGCCTTCGGTGCCGTTGGCAAGAGCTGCAAAGGCTGCCACGACGTATACAAGAAAGACTAATCTCTTTCGGCGATTCCATTAAAAAAGCCTGCATCAAGCAGGCTTTTTTAATGTTTCAAAGCTTACAGCATGCCGATCACGGGCATCATCAAAAAGTGCACCACAGGCACGGCAACCACCAACAAAAGCACCAGTGCCAACATCAGAGACGCAAATCTGGGCTGCTGTGCATCTGCAGCTGGTAAGCGCTTATAGCCACTGAACATGGCCCCCACCAGCTTTTCACCTTTGAAGCGGTGCAACAAGACGGCGGCCACATGAATACCGGCAAGGATCAATAAAAGATCGAAATTCTTCTTGTGTAACCAGGTAAACCAACTGGCGGTTTCACCGCTGACATAGGAGACCAAGGGACCTTCGGTAAATATCTCATCTGTGGCAAACAAACCCGACATCAATTGCAGACTGATGATGATCAGCAATAGCACCACCATATAACCCCCAAGAGGGTTATGCCCTAAAGAATGAGTAGCCTGCTTGGCCCGCATCTTGGCAAGATAATCCAATGCCTTGCGGGGATGACGAACAAAATGACTGAAACGAGCCGTATCACTGCCAATAAAGCCCCAGATAAGCCGCACCACCAGCAAGATCATCAAACAATAGGCGAATAACTGGTGATAACTCATCTCCCCCTGATCGGCGCTCCACCATAACCCGGCCAGGAGCAGCAGCATGCCCCAATGAAACACCCGCACAGGTATATCCCAGACCTTCACTTTAACTTCGTTGTTATTCATAAAGTACTTCCTGTTATCACCCGTTTTGGCCCGAACGGCATAAGGGTAAAGAGTTGTAGATGACAAGCATGATGATATTTAAAGCGACGGGGGGAGGCAATCGGAAAGGAGTAACGAACAATTTATTCCATCGAATATGACCCTTTATTGACAAGGGTTCAAGGCTTTTTAGGGCAAAATAATCCAAACTTGTCTAAGTGATCAAATAAGTGACAAACGCTCTCTGACTTGCCACAAACATTGATCCAGATCACATTTTTAAGTCTGAGGATTGTTAATCTGAAACCAAGGAAGCAACAGAGGGTTTGACAATATGCTAAAGATCACCAGCAAGCAATTTGAAGTCACAGCTGCCATCCGTGAACGTGTTGAGAGCCGCCTTGCCAAACTGGACCGTTACGATACCCAGCTGATTAATCCCCATGTCATCATCCTCACAGAAGGGCCACTCTTTAAAATAGAAGCATCAATTAAACTGGCCAACGGACAACTTTTTGCCCAGGCGAAACATGAAAACCTCTACGCAGCCATAAATGCAATGGGACAAAAGCTGGAAAAACAGCTCAATCGCCTGACCCACAAACCCGCAGCTCAGCGTGGTGCCTTGGAAACCGAAGCCACCGAACCTGAGTTCGAATATGATTATAAGGAGGATTACGCAGCTTGATATTTCAATCTCCCACTAACCAGCGCACCTCCGGGTGCGCTTTTCATTGCTGAACCCAAAGATTTTTTGATTGACAGCCCAAGGGGATAGTTTTAGCTTAAATGCCATGAAATACCTTAATCGCTCGTTTTTTATTTTCTTTTTTACACCTCATTCCCGGAGGCGGCCCTGACGTGTAAAAACGAAAATGAAAATTGCCAAGCCTCCCACCAGGGAGGCTTTTTTGTCTGTATCATGCACTGAGTATTACTGGTTTAGAGGTCTGAATGAATAAAGTACCGCCGCTGGAGCGAATAAGGGATGACATCACTACCCTGGACAGGGATCTGTTGGCGCTGTTGGCCAAACGTCGACAACTCAGCCTGGAAGTCGCCCGCAGCAAAGAGGTGGACATTCGCCCTATCCGTGATACCCAGAGAGAAAAAGAACTCTTGGCAAGGTTGGTTCGCCAAGGGCGGGAACAGGGGTTGGATGCCCATTATGTCATCAGTCTCTACCAGGCCATAATTGAAGATTCAGTGCTGAACCAGCAGGCCTACCTCCAGGGCAGAGCCAATCCCGAAACCCAGAAACAGCAATACTGCATCGCCTATTTGGGCGCCAGAGGTTCATATTCCTATCTGGCCGCCAGTCGCTACTGTCAACGCCGTCAGGTAGAGATGCAGGATCTGGGTTGTCAGAACTTCGATGATATAGTGCAGGCCGTTGAGTCCGGCCATGCCGATTATGGTTTTTTGCCGATAGAGAACACCTCATCCGGCTCAATCAACGAAGTCTACGATGTGTTGCAGCACACCAGCCTGGCTATTGTGGGTGAAACCACCATAGAAGTGGGCCACTGTCTGCTGGCCAAAACGGGAAGCAAACTT
Organism: Shewanella carassii; assembly: GCF_019670705.1. Taxonomy (NCBI): domain Bacteria; kingdom Pseudomonadati; phylum Pseudomonadota; class Gammaproteobacteria; order Alteromonadales; family Shewanellaceae; genus Shewanella; species Shewanella carassii. The sequence goes on along the minus strand of NZ_AP024618.1, from coordinate 1,261,816 downwards.
GCCGATATCAAAACCGTCTACGCCCACCCCCAACCCATCAGCCAATGTAGCCGCTACCTGAGCCGCCATCCCGACTTTCGTCTGGAATATTGCGCCAGCAGCGCCGAGGCGATGGAAAAAGTTCTCCAGGGCGATAACACTGTGGCTGCTATCGGCTCCAGTGAAGGCGGCGCCCTCTACCAGTTGGAACCTCTGGAGCAGGAACTGGCCAATCAAAAAATCAACCAGAGCCGCTTTATCGTAGTGGCCCGCAAGGCGATAGAAGTGCCGGAGCAACTGCCGGCCAAGACCACTCTGATTATGGCAACCGGTCAGAAGCCAGGCGCCTTGGTGGAAGCCTTGCTGATCCTCAAAGATCACAACCTCAATATGAGTAAGCTGGAGTCACGCCCTATCCCGGGCACGCCTTGGGAAGAGATGTTTTATCTGGATGTCGATGCCAATCTGGCATCCATAGCTATGCAGCAAGCACTTGCCGAGCTTGAGCGACTCACCCGCTTTATCAAGGTACTTGGCTGTTACCCTTGTGAGACGGTCGAGCCAACTCAGCTGAGTCACAGCCAACTGTTGATTGAACCAGAGAGTTCCAGGCAGGACAGCGCCAAACCGTCACCCCAGAGACATTCCCGCCACTATAAACCGGCAAGCACAGAAATTAGTTGTGGTCAGCTCAAACTGGGACAAGGCCAGTTCGCCGCCTTGGCGCAACTGAACCTCCCCATAGATGCAGACAGCTTTGCCCCAAGCGCCAAGGCCCTCAGGGAAGCCGGATTTCAAGGGGTGGTTCTCAGTGCGCTGACGCGTCAGCCCGATGCCAAACAGCAACTGCCCAAGTTGCAGAGCCTGTTAAACCAAGCCGGGCTGCAGAGCATTGTTGCCCTGGAGCATGCAGAAGATCTGGCTCTGGCACAGACTGCGGCCGACATGCTGCTGCTCAGCGGCAAACAGATGTACAACACAGAGCTGCTCAACGCGCTTGGTGGACAGAACCTGCCGGTAATATTGGAGCGTAATCCCATGGCCAGCCAACAGGATTGGCTGACCAGCGCCGATACTCTGCTCGCCGGCGGGAATCAGCAGTTGATCCTTTGTGATGCGGGGGTCAGTGGATTGAATCAACCAGAACAACTTGTGTTGGATCTCGCCGCCCTGGTGGAACTAAAAACCCAGAGCCACTTACCGCTATTGGTAAATCCAAGTCTGTGCCTCAACCCAAGCAGCAGTGAGCAAACACTGATTGCTCAGGCCTTGGCTATCAAGGCGTTGGGCGTAGATGGTTTAATCATCGCAGCCGATGTTCGTCATGCACAGCAACATGCAGGCTTAATCGCCAAGCTGTATCAGACAGCCTGAGTCGATTCGGCAGCGGCTTTACCGGCCTCTGCCGCCTCACGGCTACGGCGGATCAAACGGGAAACCGTTGAGCCCTGCACCATGATCGAAAAGACCACCACGGCATAGGTCATTACCAGCAAGAGATCCCTGAGCTCCAGCTCGGGGGTCAGCACTATCCCCGCCGGAATACTCATGGCCATAGCCAGCGCCAGGCCGCCCTTGAGCCCGCCCCAGATCAGGATCCCCTCCGCGCCTTGGCTGTATTGCCGCATACGCCTGAACCCCAGATAAGGTAAGTACACGCTGACACATCTTGCCAACAACACCACAGGGATACTCAGCAGCACAAACCACCAGAGTTGCATATCCAGATGGGTCAACAGCAGCAGGAGCCCCAATAGCAGGAACAAGAGCGAATTGAAGAAGTGTTCAAGCAGGCCCCAGAACCTTTGCAGCAATATTCTCCCCGTGACCCCAAAGCATTTGGGCACTGTGAAATTACCCAGCACGATTCCAGCGGCCACCATGGCCAGAGGGCCGGACACCGAAAGTTTTTCTGCCATCACATAACCTGCGGTAGGCACCACCAAGGTAATCAAGAGTCTCTGGGTTTCTTCATCCGTGAGTTTCATCAGTTGATGCAGTGCAAAGGCCAGCGCCAGGCCATAGGCAATGCCGCCAACGGCCTCATGGAAAAACAGCGCGCCGACATCGGCCAGGCTCAGGGCCTCGGCGGAAAAAGCCAGCTGCGAAACAGCAACAAACAGCACCAGGCCAATGCCATCATTGAACAGCGACTCACCCTCAACCTGAATGGCAATATCCTCAGGCGCGCCGAGTTTTTTCAAGATGGCCAAAACCGCTATCGGATCGGTTGGTGATATCAAGGCCCCGAACAACAAACAATAACTCCAGGGTAGCGCCAGCCCCAGCAGCGGCATCAAATAGAAGCAAAGCGCCGCCACTGTCAGAGTGGAAATCACAGTACCAAGCAGAGCCAGACAGAGAATTTCCCATTTCTGGCTGGCCAGCACCTTGAGCCTTATCTGCAGCGCACCGGCAAAGAGCAGAAAACCCAACATACCGTTCAGCAGCAGCGCCTGAAAGTCGAGCCGCTGCAATACCGAAATGGTTTTGATATGGATATCCAGCTCGAACCACTTACCCACCACCAGAATAATCAGGCTAAGGAGCATGGCCAGGCCTGTGATGGCAATGGTTTCTTGCAGTGCGTGAAAACGGCTGGATAACAGCGAGATGATCAGTGCCAGGGCCGCCAGCACACAGAAGAGTTGATAGTCCGTCATATTTCCTTGCGATCAGGCTGACCGCTTCCCTGGTAGCAGAAAAGAGCTACATGGCTTGTCCATCTGTGAGGCTGAGCCAGCCCTTGAAGATCCGGTAGCTGAACCAGATAACCCCCAGGGCGCACAAGCTAAGGCTGAGCCACAGCGGGTTGACCCAGTAGCCCAAAGCCAGCAGCAGCACCAAACCCATAATACTGCGCCTTTGCCAGCGCAAGTGAGAGCCCAGCAGCGACAGAGGTGCAACCTGCCTTTGGCTTAAGTTAATCAACAGGCTCAGGATCACAGGCAGGAAAAACAATGGAAAGGCACACATAAGCGCATATAAAAAATGGCCCATGCTGCGATCTTCACTGGCAAATGCTTCTGAGGGTAAGCTGGTCATAGTCTGTCTCCGGCCAACATCTGGAATGCAGGGCCCAAAGCTCTTGCCCTGCTTTAACCATACTGTGAGATCGCCACTTCTGCAATGCCGGAAACAGAATTAGAAGAGGCCGGTTTCCAGTTGAATATCACTCTTCACCCGGCTGGAGCACGCCAGCACCATACCTGAGTCAATCTCATCCTGGCTGAGTGCCTGCTGGCTGCTGCTTTCCACCTCACCGGAGACAACCCGGCACTTACAGGAGCCACAAACACCGCTGCGACAGGCGGCAATAATGGGCAAGCCTTCAGACTCCAGCGCTTCAAGCAGGGTCTGCTCGCCATTGATGCTGAGCTCAAGGCCGGCAACACTCAAACGGTAATTGGCCGAACCGTCACCCGCGGGCGCCGAGGTATTTTCAGCAAAGCTTTCCTTGTGAAAACGCGTCATATCGAAATCTGCTTGCGCCAGCATCTGCTCTGTGGCCGTCATATAAGCCTCGGGGCCACAGACATACACAGTGCGCTGGCGATAATCCGGCACCAGTTGCTCCAGTGCCGCCAAGCTCAGGCGTCCCGGTAACATAGGACACTCGGCAAGGTCCCCGGAGACTGAGGCAGTCTCACTTCCCTGCTCCAGCAGATAGCCCAGCTTAAAATTATCGTGACGGCTGTTCATGGCCCGCAAACTGTCTCGGAAGATGAGATCCTGCTCGCTTCTGGCACTGTGAATAAAGGCGATATCGCTGTCAAGATAGCTGTCGGTCAGAAAACGACTCATGGAAAACATCGGCGTAATGCCACAACCGGCGCTTAAAAACAGATAGCGCTCGGCCGGTATATCGATAAGGTTAAACTGGCCGTAAGGCCCGGAAGCCATCAGGCTGTGGCCCGGCTTAAGATTATCAATAAGGTAGTTGGAAATTTTGCCGCCCTCGACCCTCTTGATGGTCAGCATCAAAGAATTGGGCCGAGATGGCGAAGAGGAGATGGTATAACAGCGGCGATACTCCTCACCGGCAATCTCCAATTGCAATGCCAAAAACTGCCCGGGCTTGAAATGAAAAGACAGCGGTTGGGCCGCTTTAAAACGAAAACTCACCACATCCGGGGTTTCCTGCCAGCGGGCGACACAAATGAGCCGCAGCTCTCCGGGAACCCATTGACCAGCCTGATATTGACTGATTGCCGGCGAAACTTGTAATGGATTGAGTGTCATCGAAACTCCCTCTACAGAGAAAGAAATGGCCGGCATGCCTACTGGCATCCCGGCCTCAAGAAATACGCATCAAGCGGCGCCGAGAATCGCCTCCAGGTCTTCCTCAACCGTGCCAACATTGCGCAGGCCGAACTTATCTTCCAGTACCTTCAGCAAATTGGCGGTCAGGAAGGCCGGAGGGGTTGGGCCGGTACGTATGTTCTTCACTCCCAGTGACAGCAAGGTCAACAGGACCACTATCGCTTTCTGCTCAAACCAGGACAGCACCAAACTCAGCGGCAGTTCGTTGATATCACACTCAAATACCTCGGACAGTGCCAACGCCAGCTGGATCGCCGAGTAGGCGTCGTTACACTGGCCGATATCCAGCAATCTGGGGATACCGTTGATATCACCGAATTCGAGCTTGTTGAACTTGTACTTGCCACAGCCCAGGGTCAGGATCAGGCTGTCTTTGGGGGCCGCCTTGGCAAGGTCGGTGAAGTAACTGCGCTCAGCCTTGTCACCATCACAGCCGCCAATCAGGAAGAAGTGACGAATATTGCCGTTCTTGACGTTTTCAACCACGGCAGGCGCCGCGTTCATCAAAGCGTTGCGGGCGAAACCTATGGTGATCATATGGGGGATCTCATCATAGGCAAAGCCTTCAAGCGCCAGTGCCTTGTCGATAACAGCACTGAAATCGTCGCCGGTCAGGTGAGTCACGCCCGGCCAACCAACGATACTGCGAGTAAAGATGCGGTCGGCATACTGACCGACATTGGGATCGATAATGCAGTTGGAGGTCATCACCACTGCGCCGGGGAAGTTGGCAAATTCCTTCTGTTGATTTTGCCAGGCGCTGCCGTAGTTCCCCACTAGATGCGGGTATTTCTTCAGTTCGGGATAGGCCAGCGCCGGCAACATCTCACCATGGGTATAGACATTGATGCCCTTGCCTTCTGTCTGTTGCAGGATGAGCTCGAGATCTTTCATATCGTGGCCCGATACCAGGATTGCCTTGCCCTTCACCGGCTTGGTGTTGACCTGAGTCGGCTCTGGATGACCAAAGGCCGCGGTTTCACCGGCATCGAGCATAGCCATCACAGAATAGTTGAGCTGACCTATCTCCATCGCGGTGGCAAACAGCTTGTCAGCATCTGTGCTATCGGTCGCCAGAAAGGCCATGATCTCGTGAAAACGACCGGCCACTTCGCTGCTGGTCTGATCCAGAACCCGGGCGTGTTCCATATAGGCAGCCGCCCCTTTCAGGCCGTAGAGGCACAGGAGTCGCAGACCGAGAATATCTTCATTGAGGTCATCACCGCGGTTGGGCGTAGCCACTTTGGCCTGCTGTAACAGCTCGGCCTTGGATGCCCCCAGCAGCAGAGTCGCCGCGGCGGACATAGGCTCGGGAGTCACGCCCCTTTGTTCGCAAAGCTCCAGATAGCGCTGCTTTAGCTGGTCTCGCAAGCGAGCGGCTTCCTTTGCATATTCGGTAATCCGCTCGTCGTCGAAGTTGACATTGGTCAGAGTGGCGAAAAATGCCTTGGGCACAAAGGTATCAACTTGCGGATCGATAACCTCAAACTCCCGGAGTTTGACGGCATAGGCGGACAGCCCCTGCAACATGTAAATCAACAGATCTTGCAGATCCGAGGTCGCGGCCAATTTACCGCACATCCCCTGGGCATAGCTGCAGCCATTACCGGCCGGGGTTCGAATGGTTTGCTCACACTGAATACAAAACACGGCATATCTCCTTTAATCATGCTTTATTTTTGCATGTTTTAAATCAGTGTACTCTTTCATCGTTCAGACGAAAGAACGTGAGTCATAAAGCTTGAAGGAGATCACCTTAAGCAATTGCTGAATAAATGGCTTTTTGACTTCTATCTTGCTGATACAAATGAAAAAGGAGCCTAAAAGGCTCCCTTGGATAAATCGCGTTGCACTGCCAGCTGAGTGACCGCCTTGAGATCAGTGACTCTTCATATCATTGACCGACTGCAGCATGCTGCGGCTCTCGCTGCGAAACTGTGGTGCAAAGTCACCGAACCATTCGGCCACCTCACGGAACTGGCGCACAAAGCCATCTCTGTCACCGGCCTTGAGCATGGCCAAAGCGCCGGCATAGTTGTCCAGATAGTCGGAGATAGCACCTAGGCTCTCCTGCTGGGCGAAGATGATATCGGCGTAAAGCTCTGGGCTTTGGGCAAACAAGCGACCGACCATGGCCAGCTCCAGCCGGTAAATCGGCGAGCTGAACTGCAGCAGGCTATCGAGATCGGCCTGCTCCCGGCACAAGTTGAGGCCATAGACAAAGCTGGAGAAGTGGCGCATCGCCTGCACCAATTGCATCGCTTTATCATGTTTGCCGGCATCCGCTTCCACCAACCGCGCTCCCCAAATAGCTATCTGCTCCAACAGCCAGGCATAGGCCTCACTCTGCCGACCATGGCACACCACGACAACCTGCTTGGCAAGGCTGCCCACATCGGGGCCAAACATGGGATGAAGTCCCACCACAGGCCCGCTGTGGGCCTCGAGCATGGCTTGCAGCGGCTCCGACTTTATCGAGGTCAGATCCGCAAGAATGCAATCCTTGGGCAAGTGCCGCAAACGGGAGCGAATAAGCTCACAGGTAATGGCAATCGGCACAGTGACCAATACCAGACCGGCACCGTCGAGGATAGCATCGGCATTATCCCAATCATCTTTATCGAGCAGATGCACTGGATAGCCGGAGAGTGTCAGCATCTGGGCAAACAGGGTACCCAACTGGCCACGGCCGCCAATGATCACCACCTTGTTGATATCCGGGTTCACCTGCTTGAAACCCACATCCTTCTCGTTGAGATAGGATTCCCGCATCAGACGCCTGAGCACATCCTCTATCAACTGCGGCGATACCCCCAGACTTTCGGCTTCTACGCGGCGCTTGGCCAACATGGCGGCCTCCCGCTGCGGTGCATAGATGGGCAGGCCGGCATTGTGTTTGACCGCACCGACCTGGGCCACCAGATCCAGCCGCTGACGCAGCAACTTGAGTAACTCTTGGTCGACGCCGTCAATCAGTCCGCGTAACTTTTCCAGCTCTGCCGTGGTTTTCTCACTCATCTCAAATCTTCCGTCAGCCATTTGCCACCCTGAGCATATCAAAGCGAGTGGGTAAAATAGAACTCAGTTGCGCCGCCCCTTGCCTGAGCAGTTGCTCCGTATCCTGCCAATCTATGCAGGCATCTGTGACCGAAACCCCATAGTCAAGCTCGGCGAGCGGCTTGTCACAGGCCTGACTACCGGCAAACAGATGGCTTTCCAACATCAAACCTATGATGGAGCGATTGCCCGCCGCTATCTGGTCAAATACATCCCGGCACACAGGCAGTTGCCGCCGATGATCTTTGTTGGAGTTGCCATGACTACAGTCGATAATCAGTCTGGCATTGAGCCCGGCACCATGCAGCTGCCGTTCACACTCGGCCACCGAGTCGGCATCATAGTTGGGGCCAGCACCACCCCGCAGGATCACATGCCCATCCGGGTTACCGGCGGTTTGTAGCAAAGCCACCTGCCCTTGTTGATTGATCCCCATGAATCTGTGACTGCTGGCCGCCGACTTGAGGGCGTTAATTGCCACCCCCAGATTGCCATCCGTACCGTTTTTAAATCCTACCGGCATGGAAAGCCCGGAGGCCATCTCCCGGTGGGTTTGTGACTCTGTGGTTCTGGCGCCTATGGCTGACCAGGTCACCAGCTCGGAAATATATTGCGGACTGATGGGATCCAGCGCTTCAGTGGCAACCGGCAACTCGAGTTCGGCCAGAAACAGCATCAACTCCCGCGCCATCCGCAACCCTTTTTCAATATTGAAGGACTCATCCATATCGGGATCATTGATCATCCCTTTCCAGCCCACAGTCGTTCGGGGCTTTTCAAAGTAGACCCGCATCAGGATAAAAAACTGGTCCTTGAGCTCGTCATGGAGCTTTTTCAGTTTGAGGGCATATTCCTTGGCCGACTCAATATCGTGAATAGAGCAAGGGCCGGTGACGACCAACACCCGGTTGTCACGCTTGTGAACTATGTCGGAAACCGTCTTGCGGGCACTGAGAATATAGCGATAACCGTGATCAGAAAGTGGCAACTGCTGCTTGAGTTCTTCGGGAGTTATGAGGACTTGTTCGGCACTGATGTGCACATTCTCTATATTACTGGACTGCATTCTGATCACCTGAAATTAATTTGCGCGACTTGCTTAATCGCATCATTGTAGCGGTACACCATTACGGCATTACACTATGCCGAGACTGGGCCAAGAGATCAAGGGCGAAACCAGAAAAAATTTTCATGTCGTCGCAAAGGTGGGAGCAATAGGCTGGGCACTTAGTCTGTGCAGGCGTGCAGGATTGTGAGCTTGGCTGACTTGTGCGCGGCAAAAATCTGCTGTCGCCAGTTCGTGGAGCAGCGAAAGAGAAAACAAAAACCCGCCATATAGGCGGGTCTCTGTGCGAACACTTGCGTCTTTATGTAGCGGCTTACTTAGTAGCCAGCTTCTCACGGATACGTGCAGACTTACCTGAACGCTCACGCAGATAGTACAGCTTGGCGCGACGAACGCGACCACGACGCTTAACTTCGATGCTGGAAATCAGTGGGCTGTGCGTTTGGAAAGCACGCTCAACACCTTCACCATTAGAGATCTTACGTACGGTAAATGCAGAGTGCAGACCGCGGTTACGCTTAGCGATAACCACGCCTTCAAAGGCCTGCAGACGCTCTTTGTCACCTTCTTTAACACGAACCTGAACGACTACGGTATCACCGGCACCGAACTCAGGTACGTCTTTTTTCATTTGCTCATCGTTGAGCATTTTAATGATGTTGTTCATAACTTACTCCGTTCTAGAATTAACTGAGCTGCGACTAGGCTGAGTCCATTGCGTCAACGAACTGCGCTAATAGAGTCGTCTGTTCGTCAGTCAGAGCTAGATTTTCAAATAATTCTGGTCGTCGCTGCAGTGTTCTTATCAAACTCTGCTGTAGACGCCAGCGTCTAATTTGTTCGTGGTTGCCGCTGAGCAACACCGCCGGAACATCCAGTCCATCGAGACATTCAGGCCGGGTATAGTGAGGACAATCCAATAATCCGTCAGAGAAGGAATCCTGCTCTGCCGAGGCCTGTTTGCCCAGCACGCCGGGAACCAGTCTCGAAACCGAATCTATCAGGGTCATTGCCGGCAATTCACCGCCCGAGAGCACGTAATCACCAATCGACCACTCCTCATCCACTTCCGTCTGAATGATGCGCTCATCGATACCTTCGTAGCGACCGCACACCAGGATCAGCTTGGATGATTGTGCCAGCTCAGATACGCCTTGCTGAGTCAGCTTGCGTCCCTGAGGTGACAGATATATCACCTTGGCTCCCTCACCTGCCGCAGCCTTGGCTGCATGAATGGCATCGCGAAGGGGCTGAACCATCATCAACATTCCGGGACCACCACCATAAGGTCTGTCGTCCACAGTGTTGTGTCTGTCATGGGTGAAATCCCTGGGATTCCACGTCTGTACTTCCAGCAGGCCATTCTTCACGGCCCGACCCGTCACGCCAAAGTCTGTTACTGCTCGAAACATCTCCGGGAACAGGGTGATTACCCCTAACCACATAAGCTGTTTCCTCGACTCAGAAGTCCGGATCCCAATCCACTAAAATCTGTTTTGCCGAAACGTTCACCTCTTTGATGAACTGTTCGGTGACAAAGGGGATCATACGTTCCGCTTTGCCAAAGCTATCTTTGGCGTTGGCCTTCACCAGCAAGACGTCATTGGATCCTGTTTCCACGATCTGATCGACCTTGCCCATGTTGTAGCCCTTGGTGTTGATCACTTCACAGCCGATAAGATCGCGCCAGTAGAATTCATCTTCCGGCAGATCTTTCATCTGCTCAGGCAGTATGCCGATCTCACAGTTAGTGAGCATCTGCGCCCGCTCCCGCGTCTCTACCCCTTCAAGTGCGGCAACAACCGCCTTGCCCTGATAGCGCCACTGGGTGACCTTCACTTCACGCCATTCGCCCTGCTCTTTAATGAGCCAAGGTGAATAGTCAAAAATACCTTCAACAGAATCGGTATAGGCGGTGATTTTCAGCCAACCTTTAATGCCATAGCTGGAACCAAGTTTGCCCAACACGATTGGCTGTGGGTTACTGCTCATCAATCTATACCTTAAACGCTATTAAGCAGCTGCTTTACGAGCGTCTTTGATCAGTTTTGCTACGCGTTCTGTAGTTGCAGCACCGTTTGCAACCCAGTGCTCAACACGGTCCAGATCCAGGCGCAGAGTTTCTTCCTGACCTTTGGCCAGAGGGTTGAAGAAACCTACACGCTCGATGAAACGACCGTCACGGGCATTGCGGCTATCAGCAACAACGATGTTGTAAAATGGACGCTTTTTCGCGCCACCACGAGCTAAACGAATGGTAACCATGCGTTCTTTATCCTCTAATGATTTGCTTTTCAGCAAAAATAAAAACTGGAACCCCGTGTTCGCGAAGAGTCCCAGATAGAAAGCCGGAAGATTTTACCTGACTTTCGGGCGATTGCAACCGATCCCGGCTAATTTTACAACGCCCATTCACAGCTTATCCCAAGCGGGACAATAGCTAAGGAAGGTATTCACCTTCCTGGTAAGGTTATTCTGTATCAGCGACCGGGGAACTTCATTCCCGGAGGCAGCATACCTCCCAGGCCGCGCATCATCTTATGCATGCCGCCTTTGGCAGACATTTTTTTCATCATTTTCTGCATCTGGGTAAACTGCTTCAGCAAGCGGTTTACATCTTGAATTTGAGTGCCTGAACCGGCGGCGATGCGGCGTTTACGCGAGCCCTTGATCATGTCCGGGCGCTTACGCTCATCCGGCGTCATGGAGTTAATAATAGCCTCCATCTGACCTGTGAGCTTACCGTTTTGTACCTGCGCTAAAGCATCGGGAGGCAGTTGACCGACACCGGGTAGTTTTTCCAGCATCCCCATCATGCCGCCCATATTCTTCATCTGTTGCAGCTGCTCACGGAAGTCTTCCAGGTCAAAACTGCCGCCGGACTTCACTTTTGAGGCCAGCTTAAGGGCTTTTTCCTTATCGACACCGCGCTCAACTTCTTCGATGAGCGACAATACGTCACCCATCCCTAGAATACGGGAAGCGACCCGGTCTGGATGGAAAGGCTCGAGGGCATCAGTTTTTTCACCCACACCCAGGAACTTAATCGGTTTACCTGTGATGTGACGAATGGACAGGGCGGCACCGCCTCTGGCATCACCATCCACCTTGGTGAGGATCACCCCGGTCAGCGGCAGCGCTTCATTAAAGGCCTTGGCGGTATTAGCCGCATCTTGACCTGTCATGGCATCGACCACAAACAAGGTTTCAACCGGCTTGACCGCAGCGTGCAGCGCCTTGATCTCATCCATCATCGCCTCGTCCACATGCAGACGACCGGCGGTATCCAGAATCACTACATCGATAAACTTACGCTTGGCGTAAGCGATGGCGGCATTGGCGATATCCACCGGTTTTTGACTAACGTCCGATGGGAAGAATTCGACTTCAACTTCATTGGCCAGGGTTTCCAGCTGCTTGATCGCCGCCGGACGGTATACGTCGGCACTGACCACGAGCACAGACTTCTTCTGTCTGGTACGCAGGAACTTACCCAGCTTAGCGACACTGGTGGTTTTACCCGCGCCCTGCAGACCGGCCATCATCAATACGGCAGGCGGCTGAGCGGCTAAGTTGAGGGCCTCATTGGCCTCCCCCATGGCTTTTTCCAGTTCGCTCTGAACAATTTTGACGAACACCTGCCCTGGGGTCAGGCTCTTGGCCACTTCCTGGCCAACGGCACGTTCTTTGACGCTGCTGACAAATTCCCGCACCACTGGCAGGGCCACATCGGCCTCCAGCAGTGCCATACGAACTTCGCGCAGGGTGTCCTTCACGTTCTCTTCAGTCAAGCGACCCCGACCACTGATATTTTTCAGGGTGCGGGACAATCTGTCGGTGAGATTCTCAAACATCGTCCAGTTCTATACCGTTTATGAATGTAAAATGATGGGGCGTATTATAACTATGCCAGGGTATTAATGCAGCTTTGTTCTCAAGATGGGGTTAAATCGGCACTTATCAAGGTGCAAATGAATATTTTGTCCCAAGATGAATGGGAACCAATTGTCGCAATTTATGCACTAACTGTCGGGAACTGCATAATTTTGTCGTCTGGGTCACTGCCCAATTGCCAGTAGCTCATGTTATTCTAACGCAAGCAAGTTTTTCTGAAACTGCCCACAGAGGCTAATTACACATAAGGATAGGTTAATCCCAGATGGTCATTCTCTCTGCTGCCGCGATGTTTTTCTACAGCATAGCGCTGATATTAGTGACAAGCCGCTTGTTTCACGTTGAGGGGCCCAACCGCCGCGCCGTGGCCGGTTTTGCCGCCTTGGGTGTGATACTGCACGCCGCAGCTCTATACCAGGCGATCTTTACCGCCGATGGCCAGAATTTCAGCCTGACCAATGTGATATCCATGGTGAACTGGATCATCGCTTTGGCATTCACCCTAGTGCTTTCCCGTATCAAGGTCATCGTCTTGGTGCCAGTTGTGTATGCCTGCTCTGTGATATCCGTTTCCCTGTTATGGCTACTGCCACCCAAATACATTACCCATTTTGAACTGCACCCCGAAGTGTTGGTTCATGTGGTATTGTCGCTGATGGCCTACAGTGCCTTGATGATAGCGGCACTCTATGCCATCCAATTAGCCTTTATTCAGAACAAGCTAAAGAAAAAGCAGCTGATGTTGAGTCCGGCGTTACCCCCTTTGATGACGGTCGAAAAACAGCTATACCACCTGATTATCATAGGGGTAATTCTGCTGAGTCTATCACTGGCCACCGGCTTTATCTTCCTCGATGATATGTTTGCCGATGGCAAGGGGCACAAGGCGGTACTTTCCATTCTGGCCTGGTTCGTTTATATCGCCATGCTGTGGCAGCAGTATACCGTGGGTTGCCGTATCCGCAGTGCGGTGATCTACAGTCTGACAGGCGCCAGCCTGCTCTCCCTGGCTTATTTTGGCGCCCGCATCGTCAAAGAGCTGATCCTGAACTAATCTGAACCGAGTCAGGCAGGGCTAGACCTTTGCCTGACTTGACACTCCATACAATTGCCAGTATTTACTAACATTCGCTATTCCTGACGGGGCCCCTTTTTTGGACGATATATCGACCGGCATACTCCTGATAATTCTACTGCTGTTAATCCTGATTTCGGCGTATTTTTCCGGTTCGGAAACCGCCATGATGACCCTCAACCGCTACCGGTTACGTCATTTGGCCAACAATGGCCACAAAGGTGCAAAACGCGCCATCAAACTACTCGAGCGTCCAGATAAACTCATTGGCCTGATCCTCATAGGCAATAACCTGGTCAATATCCTGGCCTCCTCAATCGCCACTATTTTAGGGATCCGCCTCTGGGGTGACTTGGGGTTGGCCATCGCCACCGGGGTACTGACACTCGTGGTCTTGGTATTTGCCGAAGTGACGCCCAAAACTGTGGCGGCACTGCATCCCGAACGTATCGCCTTCCCTTCCAGCCTGGTTCTCAAGTGGTTACTGTGGTTATTTCTCCCCCTGGTCAAGATTGTTAATATTATTACCTCCTTTATCCTTAGGCTGATGAGCATACGCTCCATCCGAGCCGATGATGCCTTGAGCCAGGAAGAGCTGCGCACCGTAGTGCATGAAGCCGGGGCCCTGATCCCAAGACGCCACCAAGAGATGTTGCTGTCGATTCTGGATCTGGAAAAGGTCACAGTGGAAGACATCATGGTGCCCCGCTCCGAGCTCTATGCCATCAATATCAATGATGACTTCAAAAGCATCAACAAGCAGGTTATTCAGAGCCCGCATACCCGGGTACTCTTGTATCGTGACAACATAGATGATGCCGTGGGTTTTGTGCATCTGCGTGATGCCTTGAGACTGCAGTCCAAGGAGCAGTTCAGTAAATCCTCGCTACTTAGAGCCGTGAAAGAGTTGTACTTTATTCCCGAGGGTACACCGCTCAACGTGCAATTGGCCAACTTCCAGCACAATAAGGAACGCATAGGCCTGGTGGTGGATGAATACGGTGATATTCAAGGATTGGTGACGCTGGAAGATATTCTCGAGGAAATCGTCGGTGACTTTACCACCTCCATGGTCACTACTCCCAGCGAAGATATTACCCCGCAGCAGGATGGCAGCTTCCTGATCGATGCCACCATCAATATCCGCGATCTCAACAAAGAGATGGAATGGGACTTCCCCACCGACGGCCCCAAGACCCTCAATGGTTTGATCCTGGAATATCTGGAAGAGATACCCCAGGCCAATACCAGCCTGAGGCTCGCGGGTTACCCGATGGAAGTGGTGGAAGTGGCCGACAACATGATCAAGACAGTGCGGATCATGCCGCAGTTTTATCGCCCATCCTGAAAATCAACCCGCTTTGAGCTGAGTCATTGGGCAGTATTGGCTGCCCTTCTGGCGGCTTCCAGTGCCCGGCGTTTGTCCCGGGCTATCGCGGTGATGGTGTTATCCAACTCACCTTCCAGTCCCAGCATAAAAAACACTTCGGCCATTAGGAAAAAGGGGCCTATAAGCAGCTGATTGAGATCATCGATAAAGGCCGGTTTGGCCTTTTCATACTTGTGGCCGATAAACTGGAATATCCAACCTATGACGAAAACCGTTATACCCAACCAGATATTGGCATAGCCCAGGGTATAGAGCCATTCGGTCGTCAGAATCACCGGCAGGATAAACAGCGCCAGTCCCAGCGCCAAACGCCAATGCAGCTTGATGTAATAAAGCATCCCCCCAACAGCCAGCAACATGGCGACGCTGAGAGTGCCGCTTGAAAAAGGCAGGCGCCACAACGACAGCATTAAAAATACTGACCAGATAATCAATGGAATACCGATAAAATGAGTTTTGATATTGGTAGGGTTCAGATGCACACTCTTATAGGTAGACAACTGTTCAACAGCCGACTTCATGACGCTCTCCTTGGTTTTGTTATTATTCTCCTCCCGCCAAGCAGGGACCTCGAGTGTCTGGTTTATTCAAGTGCAGGCATACATCACAAGCGCTTGCTCAGGCCTAAGGCCTTTTACGCTTAAGACTTTGACTTGGGTAGATGCCTGCCCCTGATAATCAAAGGCGATTAGAACCGCTTGATAACTTGAGAGTACCGCAACAATTAACCAGTGACAACGCCATCAAAAAAGGAGCCTCTCGGCTCCTCTCATGCTTTGACAAAACTGTACTTTGACAAACAGATAGCCTGGCAGACTTGGACAAAGCTCTTAGTAACAGACAAGGCTTAGTTGTGCTAGTCGCTTAAGATAACCGTCGCCACCGCATAGTGACGTTCATCGGCAATGGACAGTAGTGCCCGCTTGGCGCCCAGTGTTTCCAGGCGTTGGCGCGCCCCATCACTGAATTCAAGCTGGGGCGCACCATCGGCATTATTGCTGATATGAATATGCTGAAACGAAACTCCGCGGCCAATTCCGGTTCCCAGGGCCTTGGCAGCCGCTTCCTTGGCCGCAAAGCGCTTGGCCAGAAATCGCGCCGGTTCGCTCAACGTCTCAAAGCGGGCATATTCGGCCTCGGTCAGCACCCGTTTGGCCAGCCTATCGCCGCCCCGCTCCAACTGAGCCTCAATGCGGGCGATTTCCACTATGTCGGTTCCCAGTCCCAGCACAGCCATTACTCGCCTCTGCGACCTTCCAGCATAAGTTGCTTCATATCTCTGACCGCCTTGTCCAGGCCGTCTATCGCCGCCCTGGCTATGATGGCGTGGCCGATATTCAGCTCATGCAGCTCGGGAATGGCCGCTATTGGCTTCACATTGTGATAGTGCAACCCGTGCCCAGCGTTGACCACCAGGCCCTTGCCATGAGCATAGGCAGCCATTTCCGTGATACGGGCCAACTCCTCGCTCTCCTCTTCAGCGCTATGGGCGTCGGCGTAGCGGCCGGTATGAATTTCTATCACGGGCGCCCCCACGGCAACGGCAGCATCTATCTGCTCGCGGTTGGCATCGATAAAGAGTGATACCTTAATGCCCTGCTCGGCTAGACGTTTAACCGCCGCGGCGATTTTCGGCTGCTGACCGGCAACGTCCAAGCCGCCCTCTGTAGTAAGCTCCTCACGTTTTTCCGGCACCAGACAAACATAGGCAGGCTTAACCTCACAGGCGATATCCAGCATCTCTTCGGTGACCGCCATTTCCAGATTCATCCGGGTCTTGAGCGTCTTGGCCAGCAGATAGACATCGCGATCCACTATGTGGCGTCTGTCTTCACGCAGATGGATAGTGATCCCCTCAGCGCCGGCGTGCTCTGCCACGGCCGCTGCATGCACAGGATCCGGGTAATGGGTGCCACGCACCTGCCGCAAGGTGGCGATATGATCTATGTTCACCCCTAACAAGATTCGATTCATCTGTAACTCCTTGATAATTCCTGGAATGCACCGGCCTGTTCGGCGGTATAAAAGCAGTTTCTATTCTCTGCCCATTGTAACGGCAGCATTTGAAAAAAGCGGGCTGAAGAGCTCATTTATCCCCTCGGTTTTGCGGCTGTGGCTCCCTTGGCAAATTTCCCCCCCGGCGGGCAAACAACTGCCTGCTGAGCAGTGGCTTATCGCCGAGCAGTGGCCGGAGCAATTGCCGGGTCAAAGCTTTGGCGGCTTGCCAATCCTCTTGCCGAAGGCGATTTTCAGCCAATGCCAACAGAGTGCTTCCCGGTAGCGCCTCTTGCCGCTTGGCATCACCAACAAAGGGGATGAACCCCTGTTCGGGAATGAATCTGTAGCAGCCATCAGCTTGGATCTCGGCGCCATCGGCATCCTTCAGTAGCGAGGGCATGCAGCCAAGCTCGGATAAGAGTCTGAGCTCGAAATAGCGCAGTGTTGTCTGCTCAAAGCCCTTGGCCAGCGCCAGCAGGCTCTGATGATAACTGAAAAACAGCGCTTCGCCACTCTGGTGGTTACCCAGTACCCGCACCAAGAGTTCATTGAGGTACATGGCCGCATATAAAGCGTCCCCGGACAGGGGCACTGCCGGGGACGCACTTTCAATTTGAGTCAGGGTTCTGAGGTCGCTGCGGCCAGTCAATTGGAACAGCAGCGGCTGAAACGGCTGCACTATGCTCTTTATCGAGCGCTTGCCACTGCCGACTCTGGCAACGGCGTCGACCCGACCAAGGCCATCCACCAACAGGTTCAACAACATGCTGGATTCCCGATAGGGCCGGGCGTGCAGCACATAGCCTCGCAGCATAGTCGACCTCAGTCTTCGCCGTAACCCAGACTGCGAAGGGCGCGTTCATCATCGGCCCAGCCCGACTTCACCTTGACCCAGACTTCCAGGAACACTTTGTTATCAAATAACTGCTCCATGTCCTTGCGGGCCTCGGTGGCGATAGTACGAATTCTCTCGCCCTTCTTGCCGATCACCATGCGTTTCTGACCGTCACGTTCAACCAGAATAAGCGCATTGATCTGATAGACGCCATTCTCCATCATCTTGAACTGCTCGATTTCCACCGTGGCATCATAAGGCAGCTCATCACCAAGAAAACGCATCAGTTTTTCACGGACGATTTCAGAGGCCATAAAGCGTTGTGAACGGTCGGTAATATAGTCTTCCGGGAAATAGTGCACGCTCTCGGGCAGTGATTCTTTCGCCAGCGACATCAAACGGCCAACGTTGGTACCCGACTTGGCAGAGATGGGCACAATTTCATCGAAGGCATACTTCTGCCCCAGGGCTTCCAGGTGCGGAAACAGTGTCTCTTTATCCTTGATATAGTCGACCTTGTTCACCGCCAGCACTGTCTTGCGCTCATTGCCGCCATGACGCAGCTTATTGAGCACCATTTCGTCATCGGCGGTCCAGTTGAGACCATCGACCACAAAGATCACCATGCAGACATCGGCCAGCGAGCTGGCGGCGGCGCGATTCATCAAACGGTTGATGGCGCGCTTTTCCTCTATGTGCAATCCAGGGGTGTCGATAAAGACTATCTGCGATGGGCCTTCGGTGTGGATCCCCATGATCCTGTGGCGGGTGGTTTGCGGCTTACGGGAGGTGATACTCACCTTTTGGCCGAGCAAACGGTTGAGCAAGGTGGACTTGCCGACATTGGGGCGACCGACTATGGCCACCATACCGCAGTAAGTGACATCATAGGCGGGTGTCGGTGACGGCTGGTTCATCTTGGCCAGCAGTTCATCCAGGCTCGGCTCCTGGGCCGGTACCTCTGGGATCTTACTCATTTTTTCAGTAACTCCAATATCCCAGCAGCGGCTTGCTGCTCGGCTTTTCTGCGTGAACTGCCGGTACCGGATACGGCTTGATCCAGCTCTTCGATACGACATTCTACGGTAAAGGTCTGATCGTGCGCCTCGCCAGAAACCGCCACCACTTTATACTCAGGCAGAGGTTTCTTATAACCCTGCAGGTATTCCTGCAGCTGGGTCTTGGCATCTTTCTGGCTGACCCCGGGTTGAATCGCCTTCAGTCGCTGCTGGTACCAGCTCAAGAGCAGTGGTCGACAGGTTTCCAGATCAGAGTCCAGGTAGATGGCGCCTATGATGGCCTCCACTGCATCGGCGAGAATGGATTCGCGGCGAAAACCGCCACTCTTGAGCTCGCCCGGACCCAGGGTCAGATAGTCACCCAGCTTAAACTCCTTGGCAATTATCGCCAGGGTATCACCGCGCACTAAGGTCGCACGCATCCGGCTGAGATCGCCTTCGGTCGCCTTGGGGAACTGATGATACAGGGCATCGGAAATCACTATCGACAGAATAGAGTCTCCGAGAAACTCCAACCGCTCGTTATGCTTGTTGGCCGCACTTCTGTGAGTCATGGCCTGCTCCAGCAGTGCCATGTTATTGAATTCATACCCCAGAGTACGACACAGACGGGCAAAATTCTTCACAGGTTCTCTCACTTCAAACCACCTACACGCTCAAAACGCACACCGCTTGGCACCCAGGTAGGTAACCAATCCTGAGGCTGGCGCTCAAACTCAAAACTTATCCAAATTGCCACAGCCTTACCTACCAGATTCGCTTCGGGTACAAAGCCCCAGAAACGGCTGTCGGTACTGTTGTCGCGGTTATCGCCCATGGCAAAGTAGTGACCTTCAGGTACGACAAACTCCCCTTGGGCAAAGCCTGGCTCACGGTAATAGAAGGCCGATGGCTCAGGGCGGGCCGGGTTGATCAGAATATCGTGAGTCACCTCACCCAGTTGCTCGCGAAAACGCAGCAGATCCACGCCATCATCCTGGAACTCACCTTTATTGACTGGCACTCTCAATACCAGTTTAGGGCCTGGACAAGGTTGTTGCTCCTTACAGGCTTCCTGAATATAGAGTTCCTTGTTGCGATAGATGATCTTATCGCCTGGCAAACCGATAACCCGTTTGATGTAATCGACCCGTTCATCTTTAGGGTATTTGAATACTATGATGTCGCCGCGCTCCGGCTCGCCGGTTTCCACCAGCTTATTGCGCCATACAGGATCTTTCAGGCCATAGCTGAATTTTTCCACCAGAATGAAGTCACCCACCAGCAGGGTTGGCATCATGGAGCCGGACGGGATCTGAAACGGCTCGTACAAAAAAGATCTCAGGATTAGCACAAAGGCTATCACAGGGAAAATGGACTTGGAGGTTTCCACATAACCTGGCTCCTGGATGATTTTTTCAGTGACTTCATCGGTCAGGGTGCCATTTTGCGCTTGGGCCAGTGCCAGTTTAGCCTGACGCTTGGGGGCCAGCACAAAGGCATCGAGTGCCCAAATAAGGCCACTGACCAAGGTCACCAGCACCAGAATAATGGAAAAATAGGCTGCCATTGGTTAATTAACTCCTGCCTTGTATTAAATTAGAATAAGTCTTGTCAGCTTTAGTTAGTTTACCCATATTTGCCGTTCCAGGGACAGGTCTCCCCTTAAACTAACTAAAGCGCCGCAAAATGCGGCGCAAATGAGATGTTGCTATCCTGGGCGCTGCGGCGCCACAGGATCACTCGTTCAGTTTCAATACCGCCAGGAAGGCTTCCTGTGGAACTTCCACGTTACCGAGCTGCTTCATCCGTTTCTTACCTTCTTTCTGCTTCTGTAGCAGTTTCTTCTTCCGGGAAACGTCACCACCGTAACATTTAGCGGTTACGTCTTTACGCAGTGCTTTCACGGTCGAACGGGCCACAATCTGACTGCCCACTGCAGCTTGAATTGCAATATCAAACATCTGCCGCGGGATCAGCTCTTTCATCTTCTCCACTAGGGCGATACCACGGTGGCGTATGTTGCCCCTGTGGATGATCATCGCCAGAGCATCGACTCTGTCGCCGTTGATCAACACATCCAAACGCACCATGTCCGCCGCCTGGAAGTAGACAAAGTTATACTCAAGCGAAGCATAGCCACGACTGGTGGACTTAAGCCTGTCAAAGAAGTCCATCACGACTTCGGCCGCCGGAATATGATAGGTCAGTGCTACCTGGTTGCCGTGGTAAACCATATTCTTCTGCACACCGCGCTTTTCAACACACAGAGTGATCACGTTGCCCAGGTAATCTTTGGGCACCAGAATATTGGCTTCGACGATAGGCTCACGCATCTCCTCGATATAGTTGAGTGCCGGCAACTCCGATGGGTTATCCACATAGACAACATCGCCATTGGTCAGTTCAACTTCATACTCTACAGTCGGCGCCGTGGTGATCAGATCCAGGTTATATTCCCGCTCCAATCGCTCCTGGATGATCTCCATATGCAGAAGTCCCAGATAGCCGATACGGAAACCAAAACCCAGAGCCGTGGAGTTTTCCGGCTCAAACTGCAGTGAAGCATCGTTCAAGCTCAGTTTATTCAACGCATCACGGAAGTTTTCATAGTCGTCGGTAGAGATGGGGAACACACCTGCGTATACCTGAGGCTTCACTTTCTTGAAGCCAGGCAGAGGCTTGTCTGCACCGTGTTTGGCATGGGTCAGGGTATCCCCCACGGGGGCCCCGTGGATCTCTTTGATACCGGCAATAACAAAGCCTACTTCACCGGTTCTCAGTTCAGTTTTTTCTTTCTGCTTGGGAGTGAAGATCCCCACCTTGTCGGCGTTGTAAGTCTGGCCTGTGCTCATGACCTTGAACTTATCGCCCTTCTTGAGCACGCCGTTCTTGATCCGCACCAGGGACACAACCCCTTGGTAGCTGTCGAACCAGGAGTCAACAATCAGTGCCTGCAGCGGCCCTTCCGGGTCACCTTCCGGCGGTGGGATTTGTGCCACTATGGTTTCCAGCACTTCGTCTATGCCGACACCAGTCTTGGCAGAGCAGCGCACAGCGTCTTTGGCTTCAATACCGACTATATCTTCGATCTCGGCCGCCACCCGCTCGGGCTCAGCCTGTGGCAAGTCAATCTTGTTGAGTACAGGAACAACGTCCAGATCCATTTCCAGCGCGGTATAACAGTTCGCCAGAGTTTGGGCTTCAACCCCTTGACCGGCATCAACCACCAGCAATGCTCCCTCACAAGCCGCCAGCGAGCGGGAAACTTCATAGGAGAAGTCAACGTGTCCAGGGGTATCGATGAAGTTCAGCTGATAGGTTTCACCGTCTTTGGCCTTATAGTCGAGCGTAACGCTCTGGGCCTTGATGGTGATACCGCGTTCGCGCTCCAGATCCATTGAATCCAGCACCTGAGCAGCCATTTCACGGTCGGTTAAGCCGCCACAAACCTGGATCAGGCGATCTGAGAGGGTAGATTTGCCATGGTCGATATGGGCAATAATCGAAAAGTTTCTAATATGTTTCATTATGCTGCAATGACTAAATTCTAATGGGAGACTGTGCTTAAAGGTGCGAAATTGTACCCGATTGCGGGGCCAATACCAATTAGATTCACACTTTGAGCCTTTGTGGCGATGACGGGGTTAGTGACACTTGCTTTCTGAAGCCGTTTCCATGGCTTGGCCCAGATTGGCGAGAATGACGGGCTGAGCCTGACTTTCAATGCTGCGCGCTTGAGACTTACCCAGTAACCAAGCCAGCAAGGCAAAGGCGATCGCCAGAGAGATGGCGCCGCCATCAGTATTGAAACCGGCGAGCGAGGCAACAAATCGTCCCAGCAGCCCGCCTAGAAACAACCCGGCCAAAGGCAGCATATAAACCAACAATGCCGCCTTGAGCACTACGCTTTCAGGCAAGCCTAAGCGCAATAGAGTGCCTTCGGGATAAGTTTCAGTGCTGGGCAGGGAAAACTCCTGTAGCCGGCTGCCAAACGCCTTGGCAACAGCCGAGGTGCCGCAGGATTCGCTGCTGGAGCAGTGATTACAGGCACTCTTCAACTCCACCTGCACCTTGACCCAACCATCGCTGTCTGTGCCAACGACCTTAGCCACCTGCTCCATCATAATTCAGCCCTCACTCCAGCCTTAGACCCGAAGCGATACGGATAAGCGTTTGTGTCGGCACCTTACCAACGGCAACCACTTCCAAATTACCGACTCGGTCGGCGGCCATAGAAAGGCCATTACGGGTCATCAGTTCTTCCGGCATGGGCGCGTCACCGGCGCGGGCAACATAGACGGAGATATTGCTGAGGCCATCGGTCAGGGCTATGTATTCCACCGGCTCATGACTGCCAATCAGGCGATGATGATCGCGAACCACCACCTGGAAACCGGCGGGTAACCATTCAAACTGCCAGTTCTGGCCATCTTCACGTTCTGACAGATTCATGACTGCCGGCCATTCCTGCTTATAGGCTTCCACCAACAGAGGCGCGGTCTCTTGCAGTTCTATCAGTTCGATGACCAACAACTGTTCCAGCAGTTGTTTATCCTGATTCAGCATGTCATAGCGCAGCGGCAGGAAGGTTTCCATATCCAACCACACCTGGAAACCGTAACGAAATTCATCATTGGGCAAAATGCGGATCATCTGTCCGGGACGCCCAGCGATACGACTGCGCCCCCCCAGCACCAATTGGTACCCGGCTTCAAGATCGCCGCTGTCACCGAAGAAGGCCGCTGGCATTACCCCTTGAATACGCTTGGCCTTAATGCTGTAGGCGGGCTGGTCATGTTCAATAAAGGTCACTGTATTACCGACACGGACAGCATTCTTCGGCGGGCCATTGAGGTGTTCAAGGAAGGCTACCTCTTCGCCGTTGACTTTACCGTGCAGGTATACCAAAGGCCGAATATTATCGGCCTGAAGTTGGATGAGTGAAATCTTGTATTCTTTCTCGCGCAAGGCCTGACTCATTTTTTCAAGCCAGACCTTGGCGGACATATCATCCTGCGCTAAGGCAGGAAAAGCAAAGGCCAGAATGGCCAAGAGGAAAAGACGCAAGAGATTTCCTTAACGATTCATAGGAACAGGAACGACCTCGTTATTGTTATCCATAACCACACCGGCATTCAATCTCTGTTGCAACATATGATCCTGAATATAGCTGTTGATCCGGCGACGCTGCTCAATCAACTGCTCATTGGTATACCCCTGAGGTTGCTGAACCGGTCCGGTTTGCAGGCTAACGGGTGAGGCGCTGCCTACCAAAGGACGGGTAATAAGCACGGGGGATGCAGGATCCTGGCTTTCGGGTGTCTGGTTGTAATTCTGAACGCCGACTATGGCAACCATGGCAACGGTGGCCGCAATAGCATACTGGCCAAACTGCTTGAACATGGGGATCACTCTACCACCGCTGGCAACCTGACGTTGGGGCTCATCGGCCACAGATACCGGGGTTGAGGTGACAGGTGCGACAATTGTCGGTTCCTTGTCGATAGCGGCCGCAATACTGGCGGAAAGATCCAAGGGGATAGCTGAGGGCAACTCGCCACGCATAGCATCACCAATTAGGTGGTAGTTACGCCACTTGTCGTGAGAAGCAGTGTCACCAGCCAGTTCTGCCAGCGTCTGAGCGTCGGTTTCGCCGTCCACTGCCGCAGAAACCCACTCCTGACCTAATTTATCCATTACTCACCTGTCTCTATTAAAGGGTCATCTTTCCAGCAAAGGCTGGAGCTTCTTGTCGATGGCTTCCCGGGCGCGAAAGATGCGAGATCTCACAGTACCGACAGGGCAATCCATCACATTGGCAATATCCTCGTAGCTCATACCATCAAGCTCACGCAAGGAGATAGCCATCTTTAACTCTTCCGGCAGCGATTCGAGAGTGTCGAAGACAGTCTTCTTTATCTCGTCTGAAAGCATCAACCGCTCAGGGGAGGCGAACTCTTTCAGGGCATCGCTGCCATCGTAAAATTCGGCTTCATCGGCATCAACATCGTTCGCAGGTGTTCTGCGCCCCTGTGACACCAGATGATTCTTGGCCGTATTTACTGCTATTCGGTACAACCAGGTATAAAAGGCACTCTCACCGCGAAAATTAGGTAACGCCCGATAAGCCTTGATAAAAGCCTCTTGCGCTACGTCTGCTACATCGGCCTGATTCCGTACATAACGGGATATCAGATTGATGACCTTACTCTGATACTTCTGTACCAGCAGGTTAAAAGCGTTTTTATCGCCACGTTGTACGCGCTCAACCAGTTGTTGATCACTTGTTTGTCCACTCATCCGAGCCGACTTCTCCCAAATCTTATAATGCTGATTTCTCAGTCGCTCGAATCATATTCACTTATGTAGACTAGCGTGCTTCGAAAAAGTTCTGATGTTTTGCAAAAAATGTACTGTGAATATCCTGAGCTGAGTTGTAT
This sequence comes from Shewanella carassii, assembly GCF_019670705.1. NCBI lineage: Bacteria > Pseudomonadati > Pseudomonadota > Gammaproteobacteria > Alteromonadales > Shewanellaceae > Shewanella > Shewanella carassii. The sequence continues at coordinate 1,236,758 of NZ_AP024618.1, read as the reverse complement.
CCATCCCTTGCGAGTTGGTTTACCATAACCGAACCCCCAGTCACATCTCATGATACCCGATGAAACAAGTAGTTGAACACCAATCTGACGTCCTGGTCATAGGCAGTGGTGCAGCGGGCTTGACTCTCGCCCTTCACCTGGCTGAAAAAACCAAAGTCATTTTACTCTCCAAAGGTCCTCTCAACGAAGGCTCAACCTATTATGCCCAAGGGGGCATAGCCTCGGTTTTCGACGAGGAGGATACCATAGAATCCCACGTGGCCGACACCTTGGTCGCCGGCGCCGGACTCTGTGATGAAGCCGTGGTAACCTACACGGCCGAAAATGCTCGCGCCGCCATGCAATGGCTGATTGAATGCGGTGTTGCCTTCGATAAGGAAGAAAACCCCGATGGCAGCATCAATGACAGCGCCTACCATCTAACCCGCGAAGGTGGCCACAGCCACAGACGTATTCTGCACGCCGCCGATGCCACCGGCAAAGAGGTACAGACCACACTGCAGGAGATGGCCCAGGCCCACCCCAATATTCTGGTGCTTGAGCGTTATAACGCCATAGATTTGATCACCACCCGTAAACTGGGCCGTCCGGGCAACCGAGTATTGGGTGCCTATGTCTGGAACCGTAACCTTGAGCAGGTAGAAACCATCAAGGCCAAGTTTGTTGCTCTGGCGACCGGCGGCAGTTCCAAGGTTTACCAGTACACCTCCAACCCGGATATCGCCAGTGGCGATGGTATTGCCATGGCCTGGCGTGCCGGTTGCCGGGTAGCCAACATGGAATTCAATCAGTTCCACCCGACCTGTCTATACCATTCAGATGCTCGTAATTTCCTGCTGACCGAAGCTCTGCGCGGTGAAGGCGCCTATCTGCGCCGTCCCGATGGAAGTCGCTTTATGCCAGACTTCGATGAACGCGCCGAACTGGCGCCTAGGGACATAGTGGCCAGAGCCATAGACTATGAAATGAAGCGCCTCGGCGCCGATTGCGTCTACCTGGATATCAGCCACAAGGACCCGGAATTTGTCATCAAGCATTTCCCCACCATTTACCAACGCTGTCTAGACTTGGGGATAGATATTACCAAACAGCCAATCCCTGTGGTGCCTGCCGCTCACTATACCTGCGGCGGGGTAATGACAGATTTTCACGGTCAGACAGATCTCAATGGCCTCTATGCCATAGGTGAAGTGGCTTATACCGGACTACACGGCGCCAACCGCCTGGCGAGTAACTCCTTGCTGGAGTGCCTGGTATTTGCCCGCGCCGCTTCGACCGACATTCAAAGCCAACTGAATAAAGTCGTTATGCCCGGCAATATCCCGGCCTGGGATGAAAGCCAAGTATGTAACTCGGATGAAGAGGTGGTGATTGCCCACAACTGGCACGAGCTGAGACTCTTTATGTGGGACTATGTCGGCATTGTGCGCTCAGACAAGCGTTTGGAGCGGGCCCTGCGTCGCTGCGCCATGCTGCAACAGGAGATCCAGGAGTATTACAGCAACTTCCACGTCAGCAATAACCTGCTGGAATTGCGCAACCTGGTACAGGTGGCCGAGTTGATCATCCGCTGCGCCATGGCCCGCAAGGAAAGCCGCGGCCTGCACTGCAATATCGATCACCCACAGAAACTGGACAACCCGCAGCCTACCATTCTGCAACCTGAATAACTTGGTAGAAATGAGTTCAGTTAGCGGACTTTGAGCACAGCAACAATAGACGACACAGATGACGATAGTCTGTGTCGTCAAACATATCGGCAAACAGCCAGCAACGCCCGCAGTTTTCCTTCCCCTGATAGGTAAAAGTCACCACAAAGGGGCTGACCCAAGGTCTGCCACTGAGTTCGAAACTCGAACCGGGTTCGAACTGTCCTTCACCCAATTCATTGAGCCAGAAACAGAGTTGCCAGCGATGCAAACGCCACAGCGCCAGGCCAAAGCCTGTCAACATTAGCAATAGACACAGGTATTTGAACGATAGATAGAAGGGATAATCCAGCGCCGGCCAGACAAGAAAACTGCTCAAACAAACGGCAGCCAGCACCATCAGACTCAGATACTGGCTGAAGGAAGAACTGAGTTGAAACCTATGGCGCTGCCCGGCCACGAACGCGCACTACCATCTGTGCCAGTTGTGGATCCGGACATTGCTCATGCCCCATAAACCAGGCAAACAGTTCCGGGTCTTCACACTCAAGCAGACGAACAAACAGAGCCTTATCGTCAGGGCTCAGCGTTTCGTAATGCTGTTCCACAAAGGGTTGAAACAGTACATCAAGCTCCAGCATCCCACGGCGACATGCCCACTTCACCCTGGGGGTACTCATCAAGTCAGACACCTTTCTTGCTCCAATCAAGAGTTTTGCCGCAAGTTTACATTCTGGCGTCTGCGCTGTCGAATATCCGCCTTTATCATCTCCCCGCATCAAAACTGCTGCACTTGAAGGTCTCGACCGGCGAACAAGTCACCAAAATCGGTTTCCAACAAGCGCTGCACCGCCGGATGCTGGATCATCCGTTCGGCAAACATCACATGATATTCCTCTTTGATCTCCATGGTTTCACCGAGCAGACGTATGTTGTGCTCGAGAATATCCTGCTGATAAATAGAGGGGGCAACAAATATCCCCTTACGGAAATAGCCAAAGGCCTTCATCATAGCCGCATCGTCGAACTCACCGAGGATTTTAACATTGAGACGTTTCTCATCAAACCAGCGATAGAGTTGCTGGCCCAGGGAGGTACGCCGACTGGGGATCAGTAAGGGGCCCTCCTCCAGACATTCGGGGAAACCACTTTTGAACTCCTGCGCCGAGAAGAAGGCGATACCGCACTCTCCCAGCTTCTTGGAGAGAATTTCAGGATACTTGAGGGACTCTCCGGCACAATCCGACAGTATCATATCCAACTTATGTTCCCTGAGCCGGGTCATTAGGCTCTCGTGAGTCGATTCATAACAGGCTAGGTGCATAGAGCTGTTGGCCGGGATTACCGACATCAACACTCGACTGGCCAGCGCCTTGGAGAGGGCATCGGCAATACCCACCTCGAACAGGATGGACTCATCCTTGCGATAGTTGAGCACATCGAGCATCTCATAAGAGAGGCTGAACATTTTGTCGGCGTAGCGAAATACCAGCTCGCCCAATTCAGTTGGGGCCAGGTTGCGCCCCACCCGCTTGAACAGACTCCCCTTGAGCCTTTCCTCCAGCGTCCTTATCTGGCCGGTAATGGTCTGGGGAGTTAAACAGAGTGTCTCGGCAGCCTTGGTCACAGACCCTTGCTTATGCACCATCCAAAAGTAATATAGGTGGTTATAGTTCAAATGAGACATAGGCTGCCCCGACTCCTTACTTCAAACGTTGACAGTCCAGCAAATTATTTACGGCCAGCTGTAGTGTCTCTATATCCTTGACCTCGCCGCTTTCAAAGGCTTCGCTGATCCCCATAACCAGTTGATCCCTATCCGGGATCCTCTCCAGGCAATACTTGCGATTGGCTTCCTGAAAACGCTTTCCTCCCCGATACTTAAGCGCGCGAGCTTCATAGCCGTTACTGTCCAAGCGAGCGCCTACCGCCTGAGGTTTATACATGAGGGCACCATCAACAACGCCCTCAAGATAACTCTGACACAGGGCCGCTTCCTTGTCTGCAACACAGGCTTCTATCTGTGACGCCTGAGCCAAAGGGGCTAAGCCCGCCAGAATGAGTCCGGCCATTATGCTTGTTTTCATTCCTTTTCTCCTTTTTCAGGTAACACTTTTGACAGCCAGAAATAGCCCACGACTGCCGCCAACATAGATCCAATCAGGATCCCCAACCTGGCCAAATCGCTATAGACAACGCCACCATGCTCAAACGCCAGTGAGGCAATAAACATCGACATGGTAAACCCTATACCGCACATCACGGCTACAGGCATGATATGGCGCCAGGCAATCCCCTCGGGCAACTCTGCCAGACGCAACTTAACCGCGATAAAGCTGAACAACACCACACCAATCGGCTTACCGAGCAACAGACCCAAAGCGATACCCAGAGGAACAGGCGATACCAGGCTCTCCAGCGACATGCCCCCCAAAGCCACCCCGGCATTGGCAAAAGCGAATACCGGCAGGATCAGGAAGGTGCTCCAAGGGTGCAGCGCATGCTCCAGGTGCTCGGAAGGTGAACCACCCTTCTTGTCGCGCAGCGGAATACAGAAGGCGATGATCACCCCGGCCAAAGTAGCATGAACCCCGGACTTAAGTACGGCGACCCAGAGAATGGCCCCAAGCACGCCATAGGCCCCCAGTGCAGTCACGCCACGGCGATTCAAGGTAACCAAACCTATGACGGCAGCTGCGGCAATCAAGAGGCTGATCATGGACAGATCACTGCTATAGAACAGCGCAATAATAACGATGACGCCAAGGTCATCTATGATTGCCAGCGCCAGCAAAAACACCTTGAGCGCCACTGGAACCCGGTTGCCCAAAAGTGCCATGATCCCCAGCGCAAAAGCGATATCGGTCGCGGCCGGAATCGCCCAGCCGCCCTGAGTCACAGGATCATTGGCGTTAAACAGCAGATAGATAGCGGCCGGAACAACCATGCCACCTATAGCGGCAAAGGTGGGCAGAGATGCCTTGGAAACGCTGGACAGTGCCCCCTCCAGCAGCTCACGTTTGACCTCCAGACCAATCAACAGAAAGAACAGCGCCATCAGACCATCATTGATCCACAGCAATAAGGGCTTATTGATATCTAGGGCCCCGAGACGCAACTGCATCGGGGTATCCAAAAAACCTTGATAGAGACCGGCTAACGGTGAATTGGCCAGGACCATAGCCAAAGCTACAGCAATCAATAACAGAATACCGCCGGCAGACTCCTGGCTCAGGAAATTCCGAAGTGCCTTTTCCATACTAAACTCCCAAAAACATAATTGGTTTGAGTGTAGTAGATGGATTAAAGTAAGTATAATCGAAAGTTTCTGAGGAATACCTCGAAATATACGAAGTATTCCTCGAAAAAACTGGTTTAGATAGCGACAGGCGCCTTGATATGCGGGTGAGGATCGTAACCGGACAACTCGAAATCTTCGAATCGGTAGTCGAAAATTGATTCGGGTTTACGGATTATTTTCATTTGCGGCAAAGGCTTGGGTTCACGACTGAGTTGTAGCGCCGTTTGCTCCATATGATTGGAGTAAAGATGGGTATCACCACCGGTCCAGACAAAATCGCCCAATTCGAGGTCGCACTGCTGCGCCACCATCATGGTCAACAAGGCATAGCTGGCAATATTGAAAGGTAACCCCAAGAACACATCACAGCTGCGTTGATACAGCTGACAGGACAACTTGCCATCCGCTACATAAAACTGGAAGAAGGCATGACAAGGTGCCAAGGCCATCTTGTCGAGCTCGGAGACGTTCCAAGCCGAGACAATCAAACGTCTGGAGTCTGGTTGCGACTTGATCTGCTCTATCACCTGAGTGATCTGATCGATATGACCGCCATCGGGCGTTGGCCAACTGCGCCACTGAGCGCCGTAAACCGGCCCCAGATTACCGGCCTCATCGGCCCACTCATCCCAAATTGTCACTTTATTTTCATGCAGGTAAGCAACATTGGTGTCCCCTTTCAGGAACCAGAGTAACTCATGGATGATGGAGCGCAAATGACACTTCTTGGTGGTCACCAAGGGGAACCCCTTACTGAGGTCAAAACGCATCTGGTAACCAAATACAGAGCGGGTTCCCGTACCGGTACGGTCACTCTTTTCGGTACCGGCATCTAAAATATGTTGCATTAAATCAAGATATTGCTGCATTACTGCTTGTCCTTCACCACGCCGGCCTGCGGCGCATTACGCATTAACAGATAGAGTCCAAAGAGGATCATGGGCACTGACAGTATCTGCCCCATGGTCAAAAAGCCCCAATAGAGCCCGAGTTGAGCATCCGGCTGTCTGACCGTTTCCACTATGCAGCGGAAGATACCATAGCCGAGCAAAAACATCCCGGACACGGCGCCGGTCTTGGGACTACGCCTGCTAAACCATTGCTGCAAAATAAACAGCGCGACGCCTTCGAGGGCAAATTGATACAGTTGTGAAGGGTGACGAGGCTCGGGACCACCGGAAGGAAACACCATGGCCCAAGGCACATCAGTTACCCGGCCCCAGAGTTCACCATTGATAAAGTTACCCAGACGCCCAGCGCCCAGGCCAATGGGCACCACCGGAGCCACCATATCGGCCACCGCAAAGAAACTGCGCTTCTGTTTCCAGGCGATGTAGAGCATGGCCAGAATGACCCCCATCAAACCACCGTGGAAGGACATGCCGCCTTCACTGATCCTAAAAAGGTATAAGGGATCGGCAATAAAGTAATCCAGATGGTAGAAGAGCACATAACCTATGCGCCCCCCCAGGATCACCCCGAGAAAAGCATAAAACAGCAGATCAGAGACCTGCTCACGGCTCCATAATCCCTTGGATCTGTCGGCCATACGATTGAGCAGTATCATGGCAGCCACAAAGCCCAGCAGGTACATGAAACCATACCAACGCAAAGCCGGTTCAAAAGTCTGGCCAAACAGCTCAAAGGGGCCAAAGGAGACGATCACGGGATCGATATTGGGAAATTCTAAAGCCATAACAGAAAGACGATTCCTAAATTAACGATGGCGCAGATCAGGCCAGAATAAGTTTAAGACCCACAACAACCAATAAAAGTGCAAATATTTTCTTCAGCACAGGTGTCGGCCAGGTACTGGCCGCTTTGACACCGACCGGCGCCATCAGCATGGAGGAAGCAATAATACCCACCAGCGCCGGCAGATAAACATACCCCAGAGTGCCGCTTGGCATATCCGGGGCATTCCAGCCTGCGATAACATACCCTAAACTGCCCCAAAGGGCGATGATAAGGCCAGTAGCTGATGAAAAACCCACCGCCCGACGCATCTGCAGCCCACACCAGGTGAGGAAAGGTACTAAGAGCACCCCACCACCTATGCCCATCAAGGCGGCAATAATGGCAATAATGGCCGAGACGATAAGTAAAACGGGAAATGGCGGCAAGCCCTCTTTCGCCGCCGGACGAAAAGGAAATGCCATCTGGGCGGCCATCAAAATCACAAACACCGCAAAGGCGCGGCGCAGATCATCGGCAGGGATCAATTCGGCGATAAACCCCGAACATAAAGCTCCCAATGCCAGACCGGGTAACATGGATTTAAACAGCGGCCAAGGAATATTACCGCGGCTATGGTGGGCGCGGGCCGATGAAAAAGAGGTCAAAATGATGGCCGCCAGTGAAGTGGCAATAGCAACATGGGGTAACTGCGCCGCGGGAACCCCCACCTTGGGTAAAATATACAACAGCGCCGGCACCACAATAAGACCACCGCCTATCCCCAACAAGCCAGCCATAAAGCCGACAAAGGCTCCCAAGGCCAAACAAATACCGAATACCCAGAGAAATGTGTCCACAGAGGTTCCTTAATTCTTGTTGTTATTCCATACACCCGCCACATCAGGCTCAATTGAGAATGGCAGCCAGCTCTCTTTGTCCCAAATAATCACGCACCAGTTGCCGCACTTCGCTGCCGCTCCTGAGTGTCAGTGCCTCAGCTAATAACTGTTCCAACTCATCACTGCGGACCCGCCGCAGCAGATAATTGATCCGGGCCAAGCTGCCCTGGTTCATACTCAGGCGGTTATACCCCATGGCGACCAGCAACAAAGCGCCGCCGGGCTCCCCGGCCAACTCACCACAGACGCTGGCATCGAGGCCATATTGACGGCATGTCTCCCGCGCCTGTTTCAGAGAACGCAATATCCCCGGGTGATAACTGTCAAACAGGGCACTAACTCTGGGATTGTTGCGATCCACCGCCAACAGATACTGAGTCAGGTCGTTACTGCCGACCGATACAAAATCGACCCGTTTGGCCACTTCATCGAGCTGATACAACAATGCAGGAACTTCCAGCATAATGCCGACCTTGGGCCATTTCAGTTCGGGGTTCACATCCGACTTAAGCTCGGAATAAGCCTGTTCGATATATTCCAGTGCTTGATCTATCTCATCGAGATTACTGACCATGGGCAGCAAAATATGCAGCTGCTCGCCGCTGCCGCTGGCCTGCAGCATGGCGCGGATTTGTACCAGAAACAGCTCGGGATGGTCCAGCGACAAGCGAATGCCACGCCAACCCAAAAATGGGTTTTCTTCCTTGATGGGGAAATAAGACAGAGGCTTGTCTCCGCCCACATCCAGAGTGCGCATCACCACGGGGCGCCCCGATGCCGCCTCCAGCACCTGACGATACACCTTGACCTGCTCTGACTCGCTGGGGAAACGCTGCTGTAACATGAAAGGAATTTCGGTGCGATACAACCCAATACCATCGGCGCCTTCGGCAATTTCCGAGGCCAAACCACTGAGCAATCCCGCGTTCATGTATAGGTGAATACGTTTGCCATCGACCGTCTCGGCCGGCAGGTTCAACTCTCTGGCGTATTGCCGCTGCAACGCTCTCTCGGCAGACAATAAACTGCGGTACTCACCGACCACGGCCGGAGACGGCGACACCATCAGTTGACCGCGGGTGGCATTGAGCACCAAAAGCTTCTTGTCGATGTCGGCAGCCAAGACCTGGTCGACCCCTGTGATGGCTGGCACGCCCAAGGCCCGGGCCAGAATGGCGGCATGGGAGTTGACCCCGCCAAGCTCTGTCACTATCCCGGCCAACTTTTGCCGCGGAAATTCGGCCAACAAGGTGGTGTCCGCTTCACGGGTCACCAGAATAACCGGCTTATCGGCATTGAGCTCCAACCGTTCCGGCTCAATCAACTGGCGCAGCACCTTCTGCCCCAAGTCACGGATATCGCTGGCCCGCTCCTTGAGATAGGGGTCTTCCATCGCCATAAACTGGGTGATGTAACGCAAAGATACGCGACTGACCGCCGACTCGGCGCACCAACCCGCGAGCACCTCATCGCGATATTCGCCCCCAAGGCTGGCCTCTTCCAGCAAGAGTTGTAGCGCCGAGAAGATAGACACCACCTCTTCATCCTGCTCACGGTCAAAACGCTGTGCCAGGGTACTCAGGGTGTTACGGCAACGCTCGATTGCTGTCTTGAGGCGCTCAAGCTCATTGGGGATATCTGTTGCGGTTTGATCCGGCTGCTCCAGGGATATCTGCCCGCCCAGCACCAAAGCATGGGCAATGGCGATACCATTGGAGGCCGGCGTGCCCTGAAACAGGATTTGTAGCTGATCTTCCTTGACGCTGGCCTTTTGCTTGAGGCCACGAATGGCCATGGCCAACTGCGCCGCCAGCGTCATTAGAAAGGCTTCTTCCCCTTCGCTGAACTGACGGGCACTGGGCTGCTGCACCACTATGACGCCAAGCAGCTGTTTCTGATAAATAATGGGCGCGGCGAGAAAGGCGCGATATTCCTCTTCGGCCACTTCGGGAAAGAGTTTGAATCTGGGATGGGCTCTGGCATCGGCTAGATTGATGGCTTCTTCACGCTCAGCAACCAAGCCCACCAGACCTTCGGTCAACGGCATACGAACTCGGCCGACGGCACTGGGTTCCAAGCCATCTGTGGCCGAGAGCACCAACTCATTTTTATCCAGAATATAGATAGAACAACACTGAGTGCTCATGGCGGCCTTTATCTGGCCGACCAATAGCTCAAGGGCAGCCTCGAGATCCCTTGCGGCCGCAACTGCCTGAGTAATATCCCTGAGCGTGTTTAACACCTATTCCCCCTTTCGATATCAAACCTCAGCCTGCAGCTCTTTGTCGTCCCCGTCGGCGTGAAGGTTCCCGGGTTTGTAATGCCAGAGCCGTTGCAGCGAACTCTTTCATGACTTTACGGTAAACATCACGTTTAAAAGATACCACCTGACGCACAGGGTACCAATAACTGACCCAGCGCCAATCATCGAACTCAGGATGGCCGGACGAGTTCAAGTTGACGGCACTGTCCTGGCTCTTGAGCTGAAGCAAAAACCATTTCTGTTTCTGGCCGATACAAACAGGCTTGCTGTCTTGGCGCACCAAACGCTTTGGCAACTTGTATCGCAGCCAGGAGCGGGTAGAAGTCAGGATCTGTACATGCTCAGGCCTGAGCCCAACTTCTTCATACAGCTCGCGATACATGGCATCTTCGGCTGATTCACCATCATCCAATCCCCCTTGGGGAAATTGCCAGGAATGTTGGCCAAATCGCCTGGCCCACATCACCTGGCCAAATCTGTTGCAGATAATGATGCCCACATTTGCGCGAAAACCGTCGCTGTCAATCACATGGACTCCGAAAAAGCGATAAATTTCAATGATTCGATTGTTTCACAATCCCACGTCGGCAGCAATTCTCTATTTGCGGCTTTTTACCGGGATAAATAGTAACGAATTTGTACTTTATCAACAGTGGCAAGTCCAACCTTAGCCGGATATCCACAAAAACTGTGGATATCTCTGTTTGAAACTCGGCTGAACTTCTGGAAACGCTGTTTTTTGTATCATTTAACGCTTTTCCTTCAATGAAGGAAAATAGACAAAATACGATTAATCACAATGACTTAAAAAACAAAAAAATATTCCTAAAAACAGAAAAGTCATTGATAGCGCACTTTTTAACCGCTCCATATTGGAAAACAACTTGCGGTTAGTATCACAAAAATTTATTCACACCCTATGGACAAAAACTCGGCCTAAAAGCCAGAAACAGCACATAATTGGGTTGACACTGGTAGCAACTTCCTTTATTGACAGTAAAAAATATTCAGTTATCCCAAAATGCTGTGGATAAGTTTGTTGGCAACACAGGGGAAATCGGCGAGTAACTCAGAAAAACCATCAACCCCGGATTAAAACCAAGCGCTTTATTCAATAAAAACAAAACGATAGAAAAGCACACATAGAATATACCTTCCCCCCTTATGTGGAAGAGCGTTTTTTGTACAGCCTTGTTATCCAAGATGGCTTAGGTAAAATCAGCGCCATGAAAACCAATATCTTGCCGCCAAGTTCTTTGGCACAACTACTGCAGCGCGCCGACGACATCGCCGGGCTGACTCTGGGACAACTCGCCGAATCCTTAGGGGTAGCCGTGCCCAGAGACTTTCGCCGCGACAAAGGTTGGACTGGACAGTTACTGGAACTGGCGTTGGGGGCGACCGCTGGCTCCAAACCCGAACAGGACTTTCTGCACCTTGGGGTAGAGCTGAAGAGCATTCCTATAAATGAACGTGGCATACCGCTGGAAACCACCTATGTTTGTGTCGCGCCGCTGACTAATATCTCAGGCCTGCGTTGGGAACAGAGTCTGGTGTATCACAAGCTGCAACGGGTGTTGTGGATCCCGGTTCAGGGAGACAGAGCGCTATCTCCAGGAGTCAGACGTATCGGCTCACCGCTGTTGTGGCAACCCAGTGCCGAAGAAAACAGACTATTGCGTCAGGATTGGGAAGAGATCATGGAACTTATCAGTATGGGTAAAGTCAGTAAGATCACCGCCAGGCACGGTGAGGTGCTGCAGCTCAGACCCAAGGCGGCCAATAGTAAGGTGCTAACCGAGAGTATTGCCGAAGATGGCAGCATCCAGATGACAAATCCAAGGGGCTTTTATCTCAAGACTCAGTTCACCAAAGGGCTACTGGAACGCTTTTTTGGCTGATATCGCCTCTAATCCGCACTTGCCTTGATTAAGATCACAATTACCACTGGAAATCAGAGGGGTATATTCTATAAACTAGCGCATCCTTAGCAGGCACCTTTAATTTAGGATAGATTTCACCCCGTGAGAGCGCGTCGCCAAGCCCAAAAGCTTCTGTTTGCCATATTGGCATGGACAGTGGCTATGGCTGCTTTTGTATTTTTTCGCTATGCCCAAACCACTGAGCTGCCTCAGTGGGCTGTCGGCTCGGCGGATCTCGCGACCCTGGCGACATATATGGGAGTGATTTTCGGCAGTCTGCACTGGATGTCAAATCTGATAGCCGATTTCAGCGCCATTAACCGTTTGCCTTATCTCTTCTCGGTCATATTTAAAGGCTTGTTCCTATTACTGGGGGCAACAACCCTGGCATATATGACCCAATACCTCAATATGTGGGCCATAGAGAACCATATGGCAACCTTGAGGCAGATGCTGACGGTGCATATCCTCTATAGCCCCTCATTCCAAGCGCTAATCATCTATCTGGTGGTCGTACGAGTCGGACTGGCCTTTATCGAACAGATGGCCCTGCTGGTGGGACCCAGGATCCTGCTGAATATAGGTCTGGGTAAGTATCATAAGCCCAGATACGAGCAGCGACTGTTCCTCTATCTCGATATGGTGGCCTCCACCACTCATGCCGAATCTCTGGGGGATTACCGCTTCAGTCGACTGATCCAGGACAGCTTCAGCTTGCTTTCCGACACGGTCACCAACAATGATGCCGAGATCTATCGTTATATGGGCGATGCCGTGCTCATCCACTGGCCCTTGGAAGACGGCATCATCAATGACAGATGTATGAACATCTACTTTGAATTCAGCCAACAGCTGAATTGGCAGCGACGCTATTTTGAAGAACATTACGGCTTTGTCCCCAAATTCAAGGCGGCGGCTCATTGCGGCCAAGTGGTTGCAGCCGTGGTTGGTGTACAAAAGCAAGAGATCAGTTTCTTCAGCGACGTGCTCAATACCCTGGCGAGACTGCAGGATCAGTGTAATCCCTTAGGACAAAGGATGCTGCTCTCCGGCGCACTGGTAGCAAGGCTGGAAAATGATGACAGCGAGTACCAGCTCACCAATTTGGGGCCGGTAAAACTCAAGGGGAAACAACACTCTATTGAAGTTTTTGGGGTTAAACCCAAACAAGGTCATCATTCATAAAAAAACGGCTCTTAAAGAGCCGTTTTTTATTATGGATTTAATTCAAGCCTAGGCCTGTTGCAGCAATTGCTGGATCTCAAGCCCCAAAGTTCTGAAGGTCAGGATCCGACTGGTCGTCTGCCGCCACACCAGACCAATCTCTCGAAATGGCGCCTCCCCAGGAGGACTCATCACCGTCAGATCTGTATCTTTCAATATCCCGGCATCTATCGCCATCTGCGGCAGAAAAGTCGTACCCAGTTTACTATTCACCATCTGTACCAAGGTATGCAGACTGGTAGCGGCGAAAGGATTAACCTTAGCGCTGTCACTCAACTGGCAAGCACTGATGGCATGACCGGTAATACAATGTTCACTCTGCAACAGAAAAATACTCTCATCCGGCAGCGCCTGATAATCCACCGGCTCATGAATGTCGGCAGATAAATCCTTGTGGACCACCATCTTGAAAGGATCTATCCCCACCTTCATGCTGTGATAGCCGGAAGTATCCGCTGGCAGAGCCAACAGCAGCAAATCCAGCTCTCCCTTCCCCAAGGCCGTCAACAAACGCTCTGTGGTGTCCTCTTTCAGCAACAGACTCAGATCCGGATAAGACTTCTGGCACTGTTTAACCACCCGGCTCAACAAAAACGGCGCTATGGTAGGGATACAACCGAGCCGAATCTCTCCAGTCATGGGGGCTCCTTGGTTTTTCACCAACTCCACCAAGTCATCAACATCGGTCAGTATTTTCAGCGAACGCTGCACCACTTCTTCACCGATGGCGGTAAACATAAAGGACTTGTGATCCCGCTCGATCAGCTGATAGCCCAACTGCTCTTCCAGGTTCTGGATCCCACTGGATAAAGTCGATTGGCTCACATGGCACACCTTGGCCGCCCGATTGAAATTCTGCTCCTGATGCAGATTCACCAGATAATAGAGGTTTTTCAAACTGGGTAAGTGTTTCATTTTATCGATTACCAATTGAGTAATGCATTAGAAAGTTCTATCTAATCTAACACAAAAACACCGCTTGGCAGCAGTATCAACTCAGGAGTGTGACCGAGGCGATAAATCATCCTGATAAGAGATACTTAATAGGGGGCAAACAACATAAGGGATGAAACGGTTTCGATATACAGGCAGAGAAGGGATTGCGAGGATTTTGTCATGGGTACCAAAGCTTTCCTTCGGCACCCAAGGCAGGAGTTTATGCTTTGGCTTCGAGGAAAGACTTAAGCTGCTGCAGATCATCCCCGGCATGCTTAACAATAGCGGCCAACCACTCTTTATGTCCGGCTTCCCAGGCTGCCTCTTCACCATGTTGCAGTTGTTGTGCAACCTGCTGGATCCGCTTTAACCCCACAGAGCCGGCAGCCCCTTTGAACTTATGAGCCTCGGCACACAGAATATCTTTATCACCCGCCGCCTCAGCCTTCTGCAGATTAGCGACATACTCGGGCAGCAACTGTTCAAATAAGATGACACTCTTGAGTAAAGTGCCTGCACCTATGGCGCTACAATACTGCTCCAGGGTGTTGAGATCTAAGATGGTATCCAGTTCAGTTGTGGCCATGAAGGCATTCCTCAAATGTATCAGATTTACCACATCATACCCGCTAAAATGGCAGGCGCAACTTATAGACAGCAAACTAATCCAAAACTTTCCGCATTTAACATTAGCGACACAAAAACCAAGTAAACCTAATACAACTATAGATAGGCTATTGATTTAAATTGGTTAACCCAGAACCCTGTCCACCTTTGGCCGCCAGCTCATCCACCAGGGCGACCAAACCTATCCAGCGCTGAGCGCACCAATCCGGCGCCAGCAACACTGGACGGCTGGCATAGGCGGTCACCCGATGAAACACTATCTCTTTCGGCGTATGACGGATCAACTGCGCCGCGCTGGTAACATACTCCTCCAGTGTCGGCGGCTGCAACCTACCCGCTTCCCAGGCCTTGGCCATGGTACTGCCCGCCACTATATGCAGAGGGTGCAGTTTAAGACCATCCACCCCAGAGTCCAAAACCGCGTCCAGGGTTTGTTGATGCTCAACTAACCCTTCTCCGGGGAGTCCAAGGATCAGATGAGTACACACCTTGAGTCCGCGACGGCGGGCGCGGAAGACAGCATCCTGATAGACGGCAAAGTCATGACCACGGTTAATCCGCTTGAGCGTGGCATCGTGAGCACTCTGTAACCCCAACTCCAACCAAACTTCACTGCCGCTTTGTTGATATTGCGCCAGCAGATCAAGCACCCTGTCCGGTACGCAATCCGGGCGGGTACCGACACACAAGCCCACCACCTGCTCGCTCTGCAGCGCCTCATCGTATTTACGCTTCAGTTCGGCATACTCTTCATAGGTACTGGTATAAGCTTGAAAGTACGCCAAAAACCGCGAAGCCTTGGCCCGCATCTTCTGTTTGCCGGCCTCGAGCTGAGCCGCAATCGACAAGTCGGTTCCATGTTCATGACTGAAAGAGGCGACATTACAGAAAGTGCAACCACCGCGCCCCAGAGTTCCATCGCGATTGGGACAGGTAAAACGGGCATCCAGGGTCAGCTTTTGTAACCGTTGACCAAAGTGTTGGCGGCAGTATTGACCAAAGGTAGTGACAAAGTCGTCCAGTCCCATTTGCTTCTCTCAAAAAAGTCGCCAGTCTAACGACTCCCATTCAGGGCCGCTCTGCTCCAGGTCAATTTATGTCATGAATAGTGCTCGCCTTTTACGGTGCTCTGCGACCAAATTTGTAAAACACAAACGGATCTAGCTCACACTTTTATGAATATTTAGTCACTCCAAACAAATTTTTAACGACCAAGGCTATCTGGCAAAGAATCAGTTTTTCTATTCCGAGGATAATTGGAAGTCAATTGTTAAAATAAAGTGATAAAACAACGACAGCAAAATGGACTTTCTTTTTATTCATAGTGTTATAGAGCCAATTTTCCAGTTTACGTTAACGTAATGCAATTAGAGATTCTGTATAAAACACCCCAAATATCCTCAAAAATATGCAATATTTAGGTTTGACCTTTAGCAAGTCTCAGGATAATTTGGATGGTTCGGGTGCATATCTATAGAGTTTGGTATTCTCTCCCGAGTAGTAATGTTGATGTTAAGGGAGGTTTTGTATGAGCTTGTATCATCCCAGTTTCGAGCGGGATAACTGTGGTTTTGGATTAATAGCCCAGATGGATGGCGAAGCCAGCCATCGTATTGTTCGCACGGCAATCCATGGCCTAGACCGCATGAAACATCGTGGTGGTATTGCAGCTGACGGACGCACTGGCGACGGTTGCGGTTTGCTGATGCAAATGCCCACAGGATTTTTTGAAGCCATTGCGGCAGAACAGGGCTGGCATCTCAGCCGTAAGTTCGCCGTTGGCATGCTGTTTTTAAGCCAGGATGACACTCTGGCAGCCGAAGCCAGAATACTGCTCGAACGGGAGCTGGAAAAAGAAACCCTAAGTATCGCCGGCTGGCGCCCGGTTCCAGTCAATCCGGAAGTGCTCGGTGAAATAGGCAAATCCAGCTTGCCGCAAATTTGGCAAGTGCTTATTAATGCTCCCATAGGCTGGCGTGAAAAAGATCTGGAGCGGCGCCTCTATATGGCTCGCCGCCGCCTCGAGCAGCAATTGACCCAGGATAAAGACTTCTATGTCGCCAGCCTTTCCGGCCAGGTCATTGTCTACAAAGGCTTGATGATGCCCGCTGATCTGCCGGCCTTCTATCCGGATCTGGCCGATATCAGGCTGCAAAGCGCCATCTGCCTGTTCCACCAGCGCTTCTCGACCAACACCTCCCCCAAGTGGCCACTGGCACAGCCGTTCCGCTTTCTGGCTCACAATGGCGAGATCAATACCATCACGGGTAACCGCCAATGGGCGCGGGCGCGGGCCTACAAGTTCAACTCACCGCTGCTGCCAGACTTGCAGCAGGCCGCCCCTTTTGTCAATGAAACCGGCTCAGACTCGTCGTCGCTGGACAATATGTTGGAGATGCTGCTGGCCGGCGGCATGGATCTTTACCGAGCCATGCGTTTGCTTATCCCGCCTGCATGGCAAAGTAATCCCGAGATGGATGAGGAGCTCAAGGCCTTCTATGACTTTAACTCCATGCATATGGAGCCTTGGGATGGCCCGGCCGGGATAGTCATGACCAATGGTCGCCACGCCGCCTGCGCGGTTGATCGCAACGGGCTGCGGCCATCACGCTATGTGATCACCAAAGACAGAATTCTCACTCTGGCCTCGGAAGTGGGTATCTGGGACTATGGCCCGGATGAAGTGATTGAAAAAGGCCGGGTCGGCCCGGGTGAACTTCTGGTGCTCGACACCCTCAGCGGTCGTCTTTATCAGTCATTCGAAATCGATAACGATCTTAAACGTCGTCACCCCTATAAGGAGTGGATGGCGAAAAACAGCCAGACTCTAGTGCCGGCTGAGAAGTTATCGCCGCAGGATCAGGGCGTCAGTGAATTCAACCAGGGCACTTTGCTACAGTACCAGAAGCTGTTCGGCTACAGCCGTGAAGAGCTGGAGCAAGTGATCTGGGTACTGGCCAGCAAAGGCGAAGAAGCCACCGGCTCCATGGGCGATGACACTCCGATGGCAGTGCTGTCGAAGAAACAGCGCTCGCTGTATGACTATTTCCGGCAAAAGTTTGCCCAGGTCACCAACCCGCCAATCGATCCGCTGCGGGAGAAACATGTGATGTCACTAGCCACCTGTATCGGCCGCGAGCAGAACCTGTTTAACGAAACCACGGGACACGCCTATCGGGTGATGTTCAATTCGCCTATCTTATTGTTCAGTGACTTCAACCAGTTGCTGAGTCTGGACAGCACCTATTACCGTGCCAACAAGGTCGACCTTAACTATCCTGCCTCCGAAGGCCTGAGTCAGGCAATCAAACGGATCACGGATGAAGCCGAGCGGATGGCTCGAACCGGCACCACCCTGATAGTGCTCTCTGATCGCGCCGTCAGCAAAGATACCCTGGTCATTCCGGCCGCCATGGCGGTAGGTTCAGTACAACAGATGCTGGTGAACAAGAGCCTGCGCTGTGACACCAACATCATAGTGGAAACAGCCTCGGCCCGGGATCCGCACCATTTCGCAGTACTGCTGGGCTTTGGCGCTACGGCCATCTACCCCTACCTGGTGTACGAGTCCATTGCCGAACTCGCCAAGCGCCATCAGGCCGAGGATATCGTCAATCTGATGCTCAACTTCCGCTACGGCATTGAGAAGGGGCTGCGCAAGATCATGTCCAAGATGGGGATCAGCACAGTCGCCTCCTATCGCTGCAGCCAGCAGTTTGAGGCCATAGGCCTGGCCGATGAGGTGATTAAACAATGCTTCAACGGCGTGGTCAGCCGTATTCAGGGTGTGGGTTTCGATGGCATAGAAGCCGATCAGCAACTGCTGAGTCAGGCCGCCTTCCGCCCCCATGTGCCGCTGCCGCAGGGTGGTTTGCTCAAGTACGTTGAGGGCGGCGAATACCACTGCTTCAACCCGGATGTGGTCAACACCCTGCAACGGGCTCTCAAAGAGGTGGATTACCCGCTCTACAAACGGTTTGCCGAGCTGGTAGATCAAAGGCCGGTCGCCACCTTGAGGGATCTGCTGAGCATCAAACAGCAGCGCGAGAGCATAGCGCTTAAGGATGTGGAAGGGGCCAAGGCACTCTTCCCCAGATTCGACAGCGCCGCCATGAGTATCGGCGCCCTGAGCCCGGAAGCCCACGAAGCACTGGCCATCGCCATGAATCGTCTCGGTGGCCGCTCCAACTCGGGCGAAGGCGGCGAAGATGCCAGCCGATTCAACAGCGAGCGCAATTCGGCCATCAAGCAGATAGCCTCTGGCCGCTTTGGGGTAACCGCCCATTATCTGATTAACGCCGAAGTATTGCAGATAAAGGTTGCCCAGGGCGCCAAGCCCGGTGAAGGCGGTCAGCTGCCCGGTCATAAGGTCAGTGTTGAAATCGCCGGCCTCAGGCATGCTCGCCCAGGCGTGACGCTAATTTCACCGCCGCCGCACCACGATATCTACTCCATCGAGGATTTGGCGCAGCTGATCTTCGATCTCAAGCAGATAAACCCCAAGGCGCTTATCTCGGTCAAGCTGGTCTCTGAGCCGGGCGTTGGCACCATAGCCACCGGGGTTGCCAAGGCCTATGCCGATATGATTACTGTTTCCGGCTACGATGGCGGCACAGGCGCCAGCCCGCTGACCTCGGTCAAGTATGCCGGTAGTCCTTGGGAGCTGGGGCTTGCCGAAGTTCACCAGTCTCTGGTGGCCAATGGTCTGCGACACAAAATACGCCTGCAGGTGGATGGTGGTCTCAAGACAGGCACAGATGTTATCAAGGCAGCCTTACTGGGCGCCGAGAGTTTCGGCTTTGGCACTGTGCCCATGATAGCGCTCGGCTGCAAATACCTACGTATCTGCCACCTCAACAACTGTGCCACCGGGGTCGCCACTCAAGACAAGACCTTGAGAGACAAGCACTATCATGGCTTGCCAGAGCGAGTGATGACTTACTTTGAGTTTGTCGCCGAAGAGGTGCGCGAGTGGATGGCCAAGCTGGGGGTCAGCGAGTTTGAACAATTGGTTGGGCGCAGCGATTGGCTGCAGGCCATCGAAGGCCAGACCGCCAAACAGCAAGGACTGGATCTAACCCCTATCCTGTTTAAGCCAACGGCCTTACCCAATACTGGCCTAACCTGGAAAGAAACCAATCCGCCGGCGGATCCTGGCCGTCTCAATCAGGAACTGCTGGACAAGTGCGCAGAGCCTGCTACCCGGGGTGAAAGTTTTGATGCTTGTTTCCCTATCAATAATACCGACCGCTCGGTAGGCGCTGCACTCTCCGGCCATATCGCGGCCACTTGGGGTGTCAAAGGTTGTCCAGAGCCAATAAGACTCAGCTTCAACGGTAGCGCCGGTCAGAGTTTCGGGGTTTGGAATAGTCCTGGACTCGAGCTGTCACTGTGCGGCGACGCCAACGATTACGTCGGTAAAGGTATGTCCGGCGGCAAGATAGCCATCTATCCACCGCTCGGCAGCGCCTTCCAATCCGAGCGCAGCGCCATTGTCGGTAATACCTGCCTCTATGGTGCCACCGGCGGCAAACTGTTTGCGGCTGGACGGGCCGGTGAACGCTTCGCGGTCAGGAACTCAGGGGCATTGGCGGTAGTTGAAGGGGTCGGTGACAACGGCTGTGAATATATGACAGGCGGCATAGTAGTGGTGCTTGGGACCACTGGCGTCAACTTCGGCGCTGGTATGACCGGCGGTTTCGCCTATGTGTTTGACCAATTCGGCCGCTTTAGCCGTAGGGTCAATACCGAACTGGTCGATACCCTCAAGCTGGAGTCGCCGATTCATCAACAGCACCTCAAAGGGCTGATAGAGCAACATGTGGCCGAGACCGGCAGTGAACACGCCAGCGCCATTCTCAGTGAGTTTGACAACTGGCTCGACTGTTTTGTCCTGGTCAAGCCCAAGAATATTCAGGTTTCGGATCTGCTCAAACTGGAACAACCGAGCCCGGAACTGGCCGTAAAAGCGGGGTAAGCGAGCATGAGTAACGATTTTCAGTTTATCGAAGTGGGTCGTATCGACCCGAGCAAGCAGGCTATCGCACGCCGCAAGACAGAGTTTATTGAGATTTACCAACCCTTTGTCCAGGAACAGGTCGACCAACAGGCCGACCGCTGCCTGGACTGTGGTAACCCATACTGCGAGTGGAAGTGCCCGCTGCACAACTATATCCCTAACTGGCTCAAACTGGCCAAACAGGGACGTATCCTGGAAGCGGCAGATCTGGTGCATGAAACCAACACTCTGCCGGAGGTCTGCGGCAGAGTCTGCCCGCAGGACAGGCTCTGTGAAGGCGCCTGTACCCTGAATGATGACTTTGGCGCCGTCACCATAGGCAATGTGGAAAAATACATCACAGATACCGCCATCGCCCAAGGCTGGCGCCCGGACATGAGCCAAGTAACGCCCAGGAGCGAGCGGGTCGCTATCATAGGCGCAGGGCCAGCCGGTCTTGGCTGCGCCGATATCCTGGCCCGTAACGGGATCAAGGCTGTAGTCTTTGACAAATATCCTCAGATAGGCGGCCTGCTGACCTATGGCATCCCCGCCTTTAAGCTCGACAAGTCAGTAATGGCTACCCGCCGCAGCGTGATGGAAGGCATGGGGATAGAGTTCCGCCTCGGCGTCACCGTTGGTCAGGATATTCCCTTTGCCGAGTTACTGGCGAACTTCGATGCAGTGTTCCTCGGCATGGGTACCTATAACGCCATGCAGGCGGGCCTGCCCGGAGAAGAGGCCGAAGGGGTTATTCAGGCCCTGCCCTACCTCATTGCCAACACCCGTGAGTTGATGGGTCAAGCCGATCCGGCGCAGCCCTATATCGACCTCAAGGGCAAGAAGGTGGTAGTACTCGGCGGCGGTGATACCGCCATGGACTGTGTGCGCACGGCGGTGCGCCAAGGCGCCGAATCGGTTATCTGTGCCTATCGCCGCGACGAAGAGAATATGCCGGGTTCGCGCCGTGAGGTGCAAAATGCCCGCGAAGAAGGGGTCGAGTTTCTGTTCAACCGCCAACCGGTGGCGATTGCCACAGACGATGGCAAGGTCAAAGGCGTCGAATTTGTCGAAACCGCGCTCGGCAACGCCGATGCCAGCGGTCGCCGGCGTCCGGAGCCCATCCCGGGCAGCGATCAGTTATTGGAGGCCGACGCCGTGATTGTCGCCTTCGGTTTCCAACCCAGCCCGGCGCCTTGGTTTGCCGAGTTTGATATCGCCCTGGATCAATGGGGCCGAGTAAAAGCCGACAAAGAAGCCGCCAATCCGTTCCAGACCAGCAATCCCAAAGTGTTTGCCGGTGGTGATATGGTCAGGGGCTCAGATCTGGTGGTCACCGCCATCGCCGAAGGGCGCGATGCAGCGCTGGGGATCCTCAACTTCCTCGACTGACAACTCAACACTTTGAGCGTATCCGGGAACCCACCTCCCGGGTGCGCTTTTTTTCATCCAATCACCACACTTCAAATAACACGCTTGCGACTGCCTCAGACTTGTCGTCCTTACAAGTCGCAAGCAGCTGACTTGTTCGCACCATCCTAGGCTTATGCTATATTAAGCCGCCCTCAGGCTCACTCAAGACATTTAAAGAAGGTTAAGCCATGAAAATCGGTATTATCGGCGCCATGGAGCCGGAAGTTGCTCACCTGATTGCCTCTTTGGAAAATCCGCAGCACAGCAAGGTTGCCGGCATAGAATTTGTCAGCGGCACTTTGGTTGGCAAAGAAGTCATAGTTACCCGCTCCGGCATAGGCAAGGTTGCCGCCAGCATTGCGACCAGTCTGTTGATTGAAAAGTTCGCTCCGGATGCGGTTATCAATACCGGCTCGGCCGGTGGTTTTGTCGATGCACTGCAGATAGGCGATATCGTCATTTCCAATGAGGTCCGTTACCACGATGTCGATGTGACCGCCTTTGGCTACGAGATGGGTCAGATGGCACAGCAGCCGGCGGCCTTTATCCCGGATCCCAAGTTGATGCTGGCGGCCCAACAGGCCATCGCAGGTTTGGGAGAGGTCAAAGCCATTGAAGGCCTTATCTGTACAGGTGACAGCTTTATTTGCGATCCTGAGCGCACCGCCGTCATGCTAAAGCATTTCCCCACCATGGCCGCCTGTGAAATGGAAGGCGCCGCTATTGCTCAGGTGTGTCATCAGTTCGGTGTGCCCTTTGTGGTGATCCGCTCTCTGTCAGATAATGCCAACAACGACTCTCCGGTCGACTTTGACGCATATCTGGTCAAGGCGGGGCACCACTCGGCCCTGATGGTAATAGGCATGCTACATCACCTTTAATTAAGGAGCACCAGAGCCCATGAGCCTGCCCTTCTACGAGCAGATACTGGCCTTAGACGGGCCCCTCATTCAGGGGTTTCTGGTGCTATTTTTTGCCTTGTTACTGGCGCGCTTGGCACCGCTGCCTCAAGTCCTTCAGCCCCTTGCCTGGCTGAGCCATCTCGCCAAATCACTGGCCGCCAAGGTCAAACGAAGTGACAGAGGTGCTAAGCAACAGCTGATTGCCGGCTCGCTGGCCATTCTGCTGTTGGTGTTGCCATTTTGGATAATCATCACCTTTCTACTGGAACTGGCGGCATTCCCCTGGTTCTTTGAGTTTTTGATCCTCTATCTGTGTCTCAACGACGCCTGTTTCATTCAGGAAGCCGAAGAGATATACCAAGCCCTGAGGCGGGGAGACAAAGCGGCCGCCAGAGAGTTGCTCGCCCCCTGGGTTGCCCGTGATACGGCCGAACTATCCGAGACTGGCATAGCTAAGGCCACCATAGAAAAGCTGGTGACAGCTCCGGTTCACGGTACCGCCACTGTGGTGTTTTTCTTCTGCCTTGCCGGTGCACCCATGGTGCTGTTGGTAAGAATGCTCAAACAGCTGGAGCAGAGCTGGTGGTGTCTGGATCCTCAGTACCGCTTCTTCGGTCGGCCCGTGTTTCTGGTCAATCAAGTGCTACTGTATATTCCGGCGCAGCTGTGGCGTTTTACCCTGGCGATTCAAGGCGGTCCCCAGACACTGAAACTGCTTTGGCAAGCACCCCACAGCCGCTTTCCCATCGGCTTTAACTTTCAAGTATTGGCAACCGCAGCCTCGGTACTGGTGACAGAGCTGGGGGGGCCACAAAAATACTCCGGCATCAAAATACCCGTTGAAAAAGTCGGCACGGGTCCAAGACCCGATCACCAAACCATTCCCAAGGCGATTTCGCTGACCTTTCGCACCTTCGCCATCTGGTTTGCTTTCGTCGTCTTGTTACCCCTGATTTGGGTTTTGTTACGTTATTCACAAACACTTTAAATTATTCATATTCTCCTTATAATGCCTTCATTCCCCGCTTGCCACAGAGAAGGCCGCCGTGCTGGACAATATGCATATCTCTTTGACGACTCCGGCGTTGCTGTTTCCAGCAATTTCCCTGCTGTTGCTGGCCTATACCAATAGATTTTTCTCACTGGCCGCCTTGATCCGTACCCTGAGTGGCGGAGAAAAACCGGTTGCCGCCGAACAGCTGAAAAACCTGCGTCGCCGCATCGTTATTATCCGCCGCATGCAGGAGGCCGGTGTCACCAGCTTCGCCCTATGCGTACTGTGTATGATTTTTATCTATCTTGGTTTTAACACCACAGGTTCAATCATTTTCGGTGCCAGTTTATTGTTGCTGTTGTATTCCTTGATCCTGTCAGTGATTGAGATCCGTATCTCGGTCGACGCCCTTAACATCCATCTCAAAGAAATGAGTTGATAACCAAGCTCCAGTCTCACTTTGACCGGGCAGTCTCCTCAGGGTAGCCCGGAAACAAACAAGAGATTAAACCGGGTGATTGACATGGCTACGGACTTGATCACCAGAGTGGGAGGAGGCATTATTCTGACTCGCCTTTATCGCCGGGATAGCATGATGCAAAGCACTGAAACCTGTGCCACTGTTTTTAACAATAAGTGTCAGCCGTAACCTAAAAATCCTAGGCCGTCAAAATTGAGTTAAATTTAAGATGGCCACTTTTTAAACACCTGTAATTAGCAGCGTTTGACTTGAAGACCAAGAGAGAATGATTTTACGTTTTTTGGGGTTATTCCTGGCATTATTGAGCTCACCATTGCTGGCCAACAGCGGCGATATGCCACAGGAGCAGCAGATGGCAGTGCGCTATATTCATGCCCTGACCACTCATGACTATCAAGAACTGGCCAACTTTTATAATCGTGACAGCGTCTTCAACGATCGGACTGCGGGACGTAAATATACCGGCGGCAGACATATCATAGAATTTCTGGAGCGGGCCCACCGCGGCGTGCTTGAATATCAATTCAACATAGAACACATGTTCAACTCAGGCTCGCTGGTGGTGATGATAGGCAACTACCACTACAAAGGCCCGGGAGAACAGTTCGGCAAACCTGGAAAAATTATCGATATAGCCATACCCGGGGTGACCACACTAAAGTTAGATACCCTCAACCACAGGGTTAAAGAGCATATGGATCTGATGGACTATCAGACCATGGCAGACCAACTTGCCGCCCAATAATGTCCCGTTCCTCCAGCGGGAACCCAAGTTATTTTTTACTGTCCAACCCTCTGAGTGCAAACAGCGAGATCAGGGTTCATTCTGATCCGAGAGGTAAAGATGAGTCGACTATCCATACTGGCCCCACTGGCGATATGTTTTCCCTTGGCTCCACAGGCTCAGGCAACCCTTGCTAACGAAGAAGCATTTGAGCCACCGCTAGTAGTTTCTTACACGGTACAACCTGTGAACCGTTTCAATCAAAAGCTGTTGCAAGCGCAACATCAACAGGCTCCCTGGAGTCAAGATCCCGAAGGAATAAGCCGCCAATACTCAGGCTCGGCCTTTAAGTTCGTTCGCATCAGTCACTCTCAAGGTAAGACCTTAACCTATAGCGTCAGCACTCAGGAGGGGCACCCACAGATGTTGCTCATTTTGGCGCTCGATAATGATGCCGGCGATTGGTCGATAGATAAGGCCGTTCTTAGTTGGCGCTGCCAGAACAAGGCCTACTTTGGTACCGACAACTGTAGCCCACCTCACAAACACTGAGCCAGATTCAGGCAAGAAAAAACCCGGCAATGCCGGGTTTGGTATTTTAAACGCTTGAACAAACGCTTAGATTTAAGTCCCTTAGAATTTAGGTACTTTGAGCTCAGGCCAGTGTTACCTTGGCAAACTTACGTTTACCGACCTGGAATACAGCGCATGTGCCGGCGCTCAGAACCAGCTTGCTGTCTTCAAGCTTATCACCATCCATCTTCACCGCACCTTGCTTGATCATCCGCATGGCATCTGAAGTGGAGCCTACCAGACCGGCTTCTTTTAGCAGATTGGCAATCGCCAGCCCTTCACCAGCTTCCAGAGTCAGCTCGGGAATCTCATCTGGCATGGCGCCCTTTTGGAAACGATTGATAAAGGCTTGATGAGCAGCCTCGGCAGCTTCTTCACTGTGGAAACGGCCGATAATCTCTTTCGCCAGGGCTATCTTGATATCTCTGGGGTTGGCACCGGCTTCGACATCGGCCTTAAACTGCTCGATTTCAGTCAGCGGACGGAAAGACAACAGCTCCAGGTAACGCCACATCAGCTCATCAGAGATGGACATTATCTTACCGAACATCTCATCCGGAGCTTCGCTGATACCAATGTAGTTACCCGCAGACTTGGACATCTTCTTCACGCCGTCCAGCCCTTCCAGCAGCGGCATCATGATCACTGCCTGTGGCTTCATGCCTTCGGATTTCTGCAACTCACGGCCCATCAACAGGTTGAACTTCTGATCCGTACCGCCCAGCTCGACATCGGCGTTCAATGCCACTGAGTCATACCCCTGCAGCAATGGGTACATGAACTCATGGATAGCAATCGATTGACCCGAGGCAAAGCGCTTCTTGAAGTCGTCACGCTCCATCATACGAGCCACTGTCTGGCGCGAGGCCAGGCGGATCATACCGGCGGCGCCGAGGTCTTCCAGCCAGCTGGAGTTGAACTCAATTCGGGTCTTGGCCGGATCCAGAATTTTGAATACCTGTTCCTTGTAGGTTTCGGCATTGGCTAATACCTGTTCGCGGGTCAGTGGTGGGCGAGTACTGTTCTTGCCACTCGGGTCGCCGACCATACCGGTAAAGTCACCAATAAGGAAGATAACCTCGTGCCCCAGTTCCTGAAACAGTCTGAGCTTATTGAGAATAACGGTATGGCCAAGGTGAATGTCCGGCGCAGTCGGGTCAGCACCCAACTTGATTTTCAGTGGCCGACCTTCTTTCAGCTTCTCAAGCAGATCCGCCTCGAGCAAAATCTCGTCGGTACCACGTTTAATTTCCGCCATTATTTGTGCTAAATCAGCCATCTCGCCAATAACTCCCTAGGCTCTTCAAATTCAAAGAGACTTATGTTACTTGTTAGCCAGCCTAAATGAAAGTGTGTACACTAAGGCAATATGCCCAAGAATTAAGAAATTGGTATCCGGGTCGATGGCAAAGCTTATTACTCTCTTCAGACTGCTGCCCAGAAAGCATCAAATATTGCTCAGTATTTTCACCACTATTACCCTGATAACCCTATTGCTGCCCTCTGACGAAGCCGAGGCATCGAAAAACAGCGCCAGCCCGGAAACTCACGTCCGTTACCAAGTGCCTCTGGCCTTTCGTACCCCCACCTCGCCCACGGCTCAGCAAGTGGTTGAAAGCGGGCAACGCCCGGATTCAGAAGCCGCCGCCGAGGCGTTGACAGAGAAACTCAATCAACAGGCCAAAGCGGCCCTGACAGTTCCGGAGCAAGCCAGTCCGGCGATAGCCGAGTTGGAACACTTCGAGATAAAGAGTGGCGATACCCTGGCGGCGCTCTTCAGCCGCGCCTCACTCACCGCCAGAGAGGTTTACGACATCACTCAACTGCCACTGGCGAAGAAAAACCTGCTGAAAATCATGCCAGGTGACGAAGTCGCCATAGGTAAGAACGCCGAGGGCGAACTGCAAGAGCTGAGATACCGCCTCGATGCCATCTCTACCCTGATAGTCCGCAAACAAGGCAAAGGTTACGAAGAGGAACTGGCGGTAAAAACTGTCGAGACCCGGGATAAATTCACCCGCGCCAGTATCAAGAACAACTTCTGGAATGCCGGTGTCGATGCCGGACTGACCCCGGCGCAGATTATGCAACTGGCCACCATATTCGGCTGGGACGTCGACTTTGCCCTGGATATCCGCGAAGGCGACAGCTTTGCCCTCATGTATGAAGAGGAATATGCCGACGGCGAGTTTCTGCGTAACGGCAACATATTGGCCGCCGAATTTATCAATCAGGGCGAGCGATACACTGCGGTGAGATACAAGGATGGCAACTACTATTCCGAGGAAGGCCGCAGCATGCGCAAGGCATTCCTGCGCTCTCCGGTTGACTTCAAGTACGTCAGTTCCAACTTCAATCCCCGTCGTCTGCATCCAGTTACCGGTCAAGTGAAGGCTCACCGCGGGGTAGATTATGTTGCTGCCATAGGTACTCCCATCAAGGCGGCAGGCAGCGGCCGGGTGATCAAGGCAGGTTACAACCAATACAACGGCAATTATGTATTTATCAAACACAACGAAACTTATACCACCAAATACCTGCATCTCAACAAGCGTAAGGTCAAACAAGGTGAAAGCGTCAAACAGGGACAGATCATAGGAACCCTTGGCCGCACAGGCCGGGTAACAGGTGCGCACCTACACTATGAGTTTATCGTCAACGGTGTACACAGAAATCCACGCACAGTGGATCTCCCCAAGGCAGAAGCCATAGCCAAGAGCGAACGTGTCGCCTTCCAACAGCTCAGTAACCAATTAATGGCCACGCTACATCGCAACAAACAAGTTCAGGTTGCGATGCAATAACAGGGAAGCATAGATGAATTCAGGATATTTTATTGGGCTGATGTCAGGCACCAGCATGGACGGTGTTGACGCCGTGTTGGTGGACTTCAGCAAGGGTCAACCCAAGCTGCTTGGCCAGCATACCGAGCCGTTACCCACCCATCTGTTCAAGGGGTTGCAGCGTCTGTGCCAGCCGGATACGGATGAAATCAACCGTTTGGGGCGGCTGGATCGCACTGTGGGTAAGGTATTCGCTACTGCCGTTAAACAACTGCTGGCCAAGACAGGGGTAAGTAAGGAGCAGGTATGCGCCATCGGCAGTCATGGTCAGACAGTGCGCCATATGCCCAATCTGGAAGTGGGCTTTACCTTGCAGATTGGCGATCCTAACACTATCGCCGCCGAAACCGGTATAGATGTTATCGCCGACTTTCGCCGCAAAGATGTCGCCCTCGGTGGCCAGGGCGCGCCCTTAGTGCCGGCATTCCACCAGCAGATCTTCTCAAACCCGGGAATAAATCGCATCATTCTCAATATCGGCGGCATCGCCAACATCACTTTCCTGCCCGCCGATAACCAAAAAATTCTTGGCTTTGATACTGGCCCGGGCAATACCTTGATAGACGCCTGGAGCCAGCAAGTGAGGCAATTGCCGTTTGATGAAGATGGCCAATGGGCCGAAAGCGGCAACAGCTCGGCAGAATTTCTGGCACAACTGTTATCTCACCCCTATTTCTCGCTGGATTATCCCAAGAGCACAGGTCGAGAGCTATTCAACAACGCCTGGTTGGATCAACAGCTAGCACTGTTCAGCCATCTGCCGGAAGAGGATATTCAATCGACGCTCTTGGATCTCACCTGTCACAGCATTGCCAGGGAGATAGCCAAGTTGAGCCCGGATGGCGAAATCTATGTCTGTGGCGGCGGCGCGCTCAATGGCGCGTTGATGAAACGCCTCGGTGCCCAGTTACCCAACCACAGCATAGCCACTACTTCGGCGCTGGGTATCGATCCCAAGTGGGTAGAAGGCATAGCGTTTGCCTGGTTGGCGCTGCGCCACCATCAAGGGCTGCCAGCCAACCTGCCGGCGGTAACCGGAGCCAGCCGCGAAGCCGTACTCGGCGCCCGCTTTCCCGCCGCCTGAGAACAGATTGACATCAACCAGGCAAAGCCGAAAAACAGGAATTAGCCATTGCGCCCTGCGGGGCGCTTTTTCTTGCTTGCAAGCGGTGTTAACATGCCGTCAATTTTTGGCCGGGCGCAGTGCCATGGCCACCGAGATGAGATGTCACCATGAGCAAGAAACAAATCCAGGCCCAGTTCGCCGGTATGACTCCGGAAGGCCGCTACGACTTTCTGGTAGAGCAGGTCAAAGAGCACAAAGAGCTGTGGGTATTACAGGACAATGACGGCTGCGTGATGCTGACCACGGACGATGAAGACTGTATTCCAGTTTGGCCCAGTGAAGAGACGGCTTCTCTGTGGGCCGTGGATGATTGGCAGGATTGTCGGCCGCTGTCCATCGGCCTGGCCGAATGGCTGGAGCGCTGGGTGCCCGGTATGGAAGATGATGAGCTCTATGTTGCCGTCTTCCCAATGCTGGAAGATCTTGGCGTAGTCATCCCGCCATATGAGCTGGAGCAGCGACTGGCCCCCAAGACGCGTCACTGAGTCAATAGTGCACAAGGAGCGCCGTAAGATGAACCAAGCCGCCACTGAAAGCTACGCCATACCCAAACGCCTGCTACTGCTGATGCTGCTTTATATTGCCGCTGCGGTCAGTGGCCTGATTGCCGGTCAGGGTGTCGTCTTTTGTCTGCTGACGTTGATCATGGTGTTGGCGGTATTAGCACGCCATCAGGCCGGCCTATGGGCACTGCGGCTCTATACCTTGGTGCAGCTAGCGCTAGTGAGCTTCCTACCCTATATTCTTGATCAAGGTGACAATGTAACCACAGGTCCTAACGCTCTCAAGATCACAGGGTTTGAGTTCAAGGTGCCGGACTGGGCCATTTTCAGCTTTCTGATAGGCTTTTGCATGTTACAGGTATGGGTAGCCTTTACCCCTAAGGTCAAAGCCTTCTTCAAGCGTAAGATGAACTTCAACCTGATGCAGTAACCGACCTTTCGCCCACAAAAAAGCCGTCCCAGTGGACGGCTTTTTGTTGCTTTGATTCTTGGCTATACCGAGAAGCTGGCACCACAACCACAGGTGGTGGTGGCGTTGGGATTCTTGACGAAGAAACGCGAACCTTCCAGCCCTGAGGTATAATCCACTTCACCGCCAACGAGGTATTGCAGGCTCATGGGGTCGACCACCAGCTGTACTCCTTGTTTTTCCACGGTGAAATCGCCTTCATTCACTTTTTCATCAAAGGTGAAGCCATACTGAAAACCTGAGCAGCCGCCACCCGTGACATAGACCCGCAGCTTCAGCGCACTGTTCTGTTCTTCTTCCAGCAAGGCCTTGACCTTGGCAGCCGCCGCATCGGTAAACTGGATGGGCATAGCTGATTCAGCTTGTTCAGTCATTACTACCTCTTACATCTATTTGCTGTGGCAGATTATCTGTTACCTGACTATTTTGTTCAAGTATTATGCCGGGATCTTTTTCACCTTCAAGCAGCTCCGTCAGGTTGAAACTTTGTTCGGTTTCAGCGCCTTTATTCCAACGGCTTGCCGGCACTATGACCTTGACATTCATCTGCTGTAATTCAAAGCCTTCGGGCAGAGTAAAGTCCGTTTCCAATACCTGAAAGTACTTGAAGTTAAATGCCAACTTGGTGTCCACCAGTTTAGCCAAATTCAATTCGACTTGCTTGCCCTCTTGCATGCCAATGAGAAGTATCTCACTTCTTCCCTTGAGCGCCTGTTTACGCTTTTGCAATTGGGTCAGCACCAACTTTAGGTGGTACTGTCCAGGAGCGGCTATAGACGTCAATTCCAAACCATGGATGGCCACACCATCGGCGTTACGCTCAGGTGCCATGATGCTGCGGTAGAAGGCCAACTCCCGCTCCAACTCCTGTTGTTTCTTGTGTTGCTTGTTGAACAACTGCTGCATCTGTTCGTTGGCTTCCCTAGCCAGACTCAACTCCAAATTGCGACTCGCCAGCAGCTGAGCCTGCTCTTGCAACTGCCCCTGTAGTCGCTGACTCTTGGCATCATTCCGCAGTAATTTTACCTCAGTAGGCGGGATGAAAAAGTGGTAGCTGAGCAGTCCAGCCAGAAAGGCCACCATGACCAATAGCAACAAATACGGACTGGACGGACGAATATTTCGCTCCATCACTTGCAGGCGATCGAGCCAGCGATGATAATTTGCCATTAACTAACAGCCCCTTATATAAAAATTTCCATCTTGGGTACTAAGAATTCACATTAGGCTTCGGAAAGCAGCGGTGCAGGCAAGATTCAGAAAGTTCAAACTTGAGGCGCGAAAGTATCTGCGCCACCAGATGAGAGACAAGCTGTCCCAAACGAGGATCAGTATTCAACTGTGTCTGCTGGCCCTGCTGTTTGCGCTGATGGCCTCGGCGGTCATCATACTGTTTCGCCTGCTGCTGCAATGGGCCAATCATTTTACCCAAACACAAGAATGGGATTTTACGGGCTCAATCGGTGACTGGCGAGTCCTGTTACCACTTTTTGGGGCTTTTTTGATCTGGCTTGTCGCCAAATTCGGTTCCAAACGCTACAAACGCATGGGCATAGCCTATGTGCTGCACCGGGTGAAGCTACATTACGGCAAGATCCCGCTGCAATCAGCACCGGGGCAGTTTTTTCAGGCGCTGTTTGCGCTGGCGAGCAACTTCTCGGTCGGTCGTGAAGGCCCAGCCATTCATCTGGGGGCGGTCACCGCCTCGGTATTGGCGGAAAAATTCAAGCTGCCGGACAACAGCGTGCGCATCATGTGCGCCAGCGGCATAGCCGCCGGGATAGCCGCCACCTTCAACGCGCCACTGGCCGCCGTGGTGTTTGTCCTCGAAGTAATCCTCAGGGAATACAAGGTGCAATACTTCTTCCCCATCATGCTATCGGCCATCTGCGGCGCCGTATCCAGCCAGGTGGTGTTCGGTAATATCCACGAGTTTGATGCCATCAAGGTCAGCCATATTCCACTGGATCAGTACCCGCTGCTGGCTCTCGGCGGTATTGTGCTGGGGGTCGCCGCGGCCCTATTCAATCACAGCCTTATTCAGGTGACCGAACGCGGCCAACACTGGCCCTTGATAGTCCGCCTGTTGCTGGCGGGGGTTATCACCACTTTGATAGGCCTGGTATTGCCTCAGGCGCTGGGCAGCGGTGAAATGGCCATAGGACTTGCGGTCAGCGACAATCCGGCCATCTGGTTTTTGCTGGCGGTATTGCTGGCCAAGATTATCGCGACCATTGCCGCTATCGGCCTTGGGATCCCGGGTGGGATCATAGGGCCACTCTACGGCATAGGCGCCTTGGGCGGCGCCATTCTGGCTCAGGCGACCGCGCTGCTGTTTCCCTCGGTGGCCCCCTATGCAGGGCTCTATACCGTCATCGGCATGACCGCCATGATGGGGGTTTGCCTCAGTGCACCGCTCGCCGCCCTGGTGGCGCTGCTGGAGATGACCAATGATGCCTCCATCATACTGCCCGGAATGATAGTGGCCGTGCCCGCCTACCTCATCGCCTATCAGGGGCTGAATGCCAAATCCATATTCTTTCGTCAGTTGGACATCATGGGCCTGGGTTACAAGGTGGCTCCGGTTAACCTGGGATTGCAGAAACTCGGGGTACGCGCCCTGATGGACAGGCGCATAGTGATAGTCAACAACAATGATGAGCTGCTGCTGGAGGTGATGAAACGCGCCCAGGGCAGGCCAGTGCTTGCCAGAGATGCCGAAGGCCAGATTGCCATGCTGGAGTTGCAGATGCCTTCGTTTGACACTGATACCAGCCTGACCCAGCACAGGATCCAGGGGCTACCCGACTCGGCTACTCTCAACGAGGTGTATGAAATTTTGGCGCCGAAACGTGCCGGTGAAGTCTTTATCTATCAGGATACCCCGGAGAATATCGTCGGAGTAATCAGTTGGTCTAACCTGCAGCAGGAAATCCGTGCCGGAGAAGTGTAATTTCAGTCATCAGTCATTTTCATGACCGCCGCCTTCTGTTATAGTTGCGCCTCAGCCAAACCCTACATAACCCATGGGTCCAGACCTCAGTGTCAACACCCAACTGCATTGGAAACCAAGGCTGATGAACCATTTCCAGGGATCACATATCCTCTCTGTAAACCAGTTAGATCTGGACGCCATTCAAACCATTTTCTCAGTAGCCCAAAAGATGACCCCCTACGCCCTGCGCGAAAAGCGCACCAAGGTGCTAGAAGGGGCTATCCTCGGCAATCTGTTTTTTGAACCCAGCACCCGCACCCGAGTCAGCTTCGGCTGCGCCTTCAACCTGCTTGGTGGCCGGGTCGCAGAAACGGTCGGCATGGCCTCCTCGTCGCTGTCCAAGGGGGAGTCCCTCTACGATACCGCCAGGGTGTTGTCCAGCTACTCGGATGTGATTGCCATGCGCCACCCCGAGTCCTACTCGGTACGCGAGTTTGCCGAAGGCAGCCGGGTGCCAGTGATTAACGGCGGCGACGGTGCCAACGAACATCCAACCCAGGCGCTGCTGGATCTGTTCACCATACAGAAAGAGCTGCACAGCAAAGGCTTAGGCATAGATGGCATGCATATCGCCATGGTAGGCGATCTCAAATACGGCCGCACAGTGCACTCGCTGTCGCGCCTCTTGTGCATGTACAAGAACATCAGCTTCACCCTGATCTCCCCTGCCGAGCTGGCAATGCCCGACTATGTGATCGCCGACATTGAAAATGCCGGGCACAAGATCACAATAACCGAACAACTGGAAGGCAATTTAGATCAAGCCGATATACTCTATCTGACACGCATTCAGGAAGAGCGCTTCCCCTCGCAGGAGGAAGCCGATAAGTATCGTGGCAAGTTCCGTTTGAACAGCGCCATATACACCAAAAATTGTAAGTCCAATACAGTGATCATGCATCCATTGCCTCGGGACTCCAGGCTGCAGGCCAATGAGCTGGACAATGATCTCAACAACCATCCCAACCTGGCAATATTCCGTCAGGCCGACAATGGCTTGTTGATCCGTATGGCACTGTTTGCCCTGACACTCGGGGTGGACAATCAGTTGGAAAAATATGAGTGTCCGGTTAACTGGTATTCACGCAAGGCCAATCGCTAAAGAGCGGCCACTGACTTTAAGGATTAAACATGACCCGTTCTGAAGACCTGTTTGAACAGGCCAAGAAAACCATCCCCGGCGGTGTGAACTCGCCAGTACGTGCCTTCAATGGTGTAGGCGGCTCTCCCCGCTTCATCGAAAAGGCCGACGGTGCCTATATCTATGATGCCGACGGCAAAGCCTATATCGACTATGTCGGTTCCTGGGGGCCTATGATCCTGGGTCACAACCATCCCAAGATCCGCGAAGCGGTTCTCAAGGCGGTGGAGAACGGTCTGTCTTTCGGCGCCCCTACCGAACTGGAAGTGCAGATGGCAGAAAAAGTCATTGAGATGGTGCCTTCCATTGAACAGGTACGCATGGTGAGCTCTGGTACAGAAGCTACCATGAGCGCCATACGCTTGGCTCGGGGTTACACCAACAGAGACAAGATCCTCAAGTTCGAAGGCTGCTACCACGGTCATGCCGACTGTCTGTTGGTTAAGGCCGGTTCCGGCGCTCTGACTCTGGGTCAGCCCAGCTCTCCAGGGATCCCTGCTGACTTCGCCAAGCACACCCTGACCGCCGTCTATAACGATCTGGACTCAGTCAAAGAGCTGTTCAGCCAGCATCCGCAGGATATCGCCTGTATCATACTTGAGCCGGTTGCCGGCAACATGAACTGTATCCCGCCGGTTGCAGGTTTCCTTGAAGGACTGCGTGAGCTATGCGATCAGTTCGGCGCCCTGTTAATCATCGACGAAGTGATGACAGGCTTCCGCGTCTCCAAGAGCGGTGCTCAAGGCCACTATGGCGTGACACCGGATCTGACCACTCTGGGTAAAGTTATCGGCGGCGGTATGCCGGTTGGTGCCTTCGGTGGCAAAAAAGAAGTCATGCAGTATATTGCCCCGACCGGCCCTGTGTACCAAGCCGGTACACTTTCAGGTAACCCTATCGCCATGACCGCAGGTCTTGCCCAGCTGGAAGCCCTGTCAGAGCCTGGCCTCTATGAAGATCTGGCTGCCAAGACCAAGCGTATTGCCGAAGGCTTCAAGGCCGCGGCCGACAAGCATGGTATCCCTATGGCTATCAACTATGTTGGCGGCATGTTTGGTTTCTTCTTTACCAATGAAGAGAAGATCACCGGCTTTGAGCAGGTCACCAAGTGCAACATGGAGCAGTTCCGCGCCTTCTATCACGGCATGCTGGACGAGGGTATTTACCTGGCACCAAGCGCCTTTGAGGCAGGCTTCCTGTCTATGGCTCACGGCGAGCAAGAGCTGCAGGCGACTCTGGATGCAGCCGATCGTGTTCTAGCCCGCATGAAGTAATCCGCAGATGGATTGAAAACGGGGCCTATACGGCCCCGTTTTTTGTGCCCACTCCCGCCGGGTAGATTTCTCTGGCGTCCAGCTCGAGCTCTGGTTTCTCAGTTCCCCTTCCACAAAGCTTCCACTCAGCACTATGTTCACGAACCCATTTAGGCTGAGCCATAGCTGTCAAGCCAACTTGCCATTGACCCGAGTGTAGACTGTCACCTTTCGCTGTCAAATCTGCCTTGATAGCAAAAAACACTAACATCTACACACAAAAAAGACTTAATCACTGGCCAGAGCCCAAACACACCCGACACCAATCACAAAGTCTAAGAAAGTGTGCGCCAGTTAACGGTTGCCTTATTCATATCAGTGTGGTCTGATCCGCTCGCGCTATCACAGCTTGATTAACTGAACCTTGATAGCCAACACAAAAACTGCCCACATTCCCCAGGGCAGACGAACATAAAATCAGCAGTTGGAATTGCATTTATGCTCTATACCTTTCTTATCATACTCGCGGTGTTGGCACTGCTGAGTATCATTTTTGAAGAGGTGACTCACCTCAACAAAGCCAAAACGACTCTGTTTTTCGGTTGTATCTCCTGGATAGCTCTGTTCATGTCTGCCGGCGATCCCGGTCATGAAAAACTGGTAGAACATCAACTCAATGAAAACCTGCTGGAAATCGCGACACTCTGGCTGTTTTTGATGTCGACCATGACCTTTGTGGCCTACCTAAACGCCAAGGGCATGATCCAAATTTTAGTGCAGAAGTTATTTCCGCAGCGGGTCAGTACCCGGATGCTGATGCTACAAGTCGCCCTGTTTTCTCTGGTATTGTCCGCCATCTGTGACAACGTTACCGCCACCTTAGTCTCTCTTGGGTTACTGACCACCTTCAAGCTCGACAAACAGATGCGACGTCGGATGGCAGTACTGATCATCTTTGCCGTCAACTCAGGGGGGGTCTCTCTGATAACCGGTGATGTCACGACCCTGATGATCTTCCTCGCCGGTCATGTACATATGTCAGAGCTGTTGATGTTGGTACTGCCGGCGGCATTCAGTGTGATGTTATTGGCAATACTCTTCTCCCTCAACGCCAAAGGCGAGGTGTCCACTACTCCCATTCGTCAAAACTATGAGACAGTAGATATACTGATCGCCATCATCTTCTTCACCACCATATTGATGACCATGGCACTGAACATTCTATTTGCCATCCCCCCCGTACTGACCTTTCTTACCGGGTTGTCAATCATGTTCCTGGTGGGCCACACCGCCCGCAACGACAAAGAAGAACTGCAGATCCTCGAATATATCCGCCAGGTGGAATACGACACCCTGCTGTTCTTCCTCGGGATCCTCTTGTTGGTGGGTATGCTCAAAGAGATAGGCACGCTGGATCTCTTGGCTCAGGTCTATGCCAGCCACGACCCCAACATTTCCAACTTTGTCACCGGCATGGGATCTGCGGTTCTGGATAACGTCCCCCTGACAGCGGCACTTTTGAAAGCCTCACCTGAACTAACCACGCCAGAGTGGCTGGGGCTGACCTACGCAGTAGGTGTTGGTGGATCTCTGCTGGTGATAGGTTCGGCGGCCGGGATCATCGCCATGAGCAAGGTCAAAGAGCTGACCTTTGTCTCCTATCTCAAGTATGTTCCGGCGCTGCTGCTGTCCTACTCTGTAGGCTACGCCCTGACACTGCTGCTGGGGAACTACTTCTACGGAGCTTGAGCTCTAAGGAAGGTGCGAACAGGTCCCATGCGTGCTCTGCGTCGGCTTACAGGCCTGGATGCAAGGCGTGGTTCGCAGCAAATGGCCTTAGTCCTTTGTAAGAAGCACAACAAAGCAGGCAGGCCTGTAAGCCACGCCCTTCGGGGCTTGCACAGCAACCGGCTCTCTGCGTTATCCGACTTTGACAGGCCCCGGCATGCCTTCAGTCAGATGCCTTGAACGCCAATTGCTGTGTAAGCCACTCTCTACAAAAGAGAGTGCCGCGAGGACTTATTCGCACCTTCCCTAAGATAAAAAAGCGCCTTAATGGCGCTTTTTTATACTCGGTTTCAGCCGTTTTGGGTCGGCTTATATGGCCGGCACCCGGAACTTCTGCCCTTGAATTTCCAGCACCACATCCCTTGGACGTATCTCAACGATCTTCAGTTGACCCTTGATGCTGTCACCCTCCTGCAGTTCGGCACCCTCTACATTCAGCCAACGCTTGGAAGGCTCTGAGGCGTATACGTGAGCACTGATCTCAAACTCAGGAACCTGCAATTGCAGCCCGGCCGGCAGCCCGCCGTAAGGAGGCACCTCTTCCTCAGCCTTGGGAATGGGATCCAATTCGGGAGGCGATACGGGTTTTTCCGCCGAGTGCCGGTGCTCCACATCGGCAAGCGCCGCCTGAAACTGAGCCACCAACTCATCCTGGCGGCGACTCTCGGCACTGGATAGCCCCACATCCTCGGCCGCTTCATTAACCTGGCGCTTGAGAGACTCGAGCACCTCAAGCCCACGGCGATTGGGGTTAGCTCCCAGGATAATCGGCTCATCGTCAGCCGCCGGCATCTCCTGCGTCTGATTTACAGCTGTTGTGCCATCAGCCTGGAGTTGCGCAAACTGCAGCTCTTTGGCCGCTTCGGCCACACTGGCGGCCAATAAATCACTGTCAGTCGACTGTGCATTAACCGAAGCCGGAGTCCGACGGACTGCAATTTCGGCTTCGCCGCTTTGGTTTATTGAGCTCTGGTTTATTGAGCCCTGGTTTACTGAACTTTGGTTTATGGTCGCCCTATTCTCAGCCTGAGCATTTTGAGGCAATGTATTTTGCAACTGGATTGTCCGAGATTGAACAGCCTGAGTCTGAGGTACCGGCTGAGGCATAGGCAAGGCCACCTTACCGGCCAAACGCACGTCTATCGCGCCTTGTTCAGCCATCTCGGCGGCTTGAGTCGGTTGCTTATGTCCTTGAGACTCATCTTGTTGCCAGACTTGCTGCTGCGAGGCTTGTCCCCCAACTGAAGATGTCTCGGGAGCCAGCGTCTTTTTATTGGTATCAAGCGAGTGCCAGCCCCAGGCCAAGGCGCCACCGGCCAGCACAGCCGCCACCAATACCGCCAGCGGCTTGAGATAGCTACTTGCAGAAGATTGCTGGCGATATTGCGCCCTGGGGGTCAACACAGGATCCAGTTGTTCACCCATCTCCTGTTGCTTGGCCCGGGTCACGGCATCGAGAAGGATAGACATCAGCTCGCTTCTCCTGCGTGTAATCTGGGGCCTTGATGACTCAAGTACAGATTAAGCTGAACCAGAGTCTGGCTGCCGGCAATGCCGTCTGGTTTCAAGCCATGGCGCCGCTGAAACTGTTGCAATGACTGCTCCAGCTCGCTGTCGAAATAACTCATCAGTCTGGCCGGGCGCTGCTCCACCTGCGCCAGGGTATTTTCCAACCACTGCACCTGGGCCAAACCGGCACTAGGGCCTATCGCCTTGAGCGGATCTTTGGGGGCGTCCCAGATGATTTCAAAAGTACCGCTGAAATGACGGTTGAACCAATCGACGCTGACCCAGAGTTGCTGTTCATTGAGTTGCAGCAGCAACTGCTCACCATCTTTGGCCACCATAGTGCCATAGAAAGGCTGCTGTTGTTCATCCTCCAGATAGACCACAGCCGGATAGTTGAGCCGCAGTAAGGAGTTGAGATTGCCCTGCTGCTGATAACAGGCAAGCCCCTGCTGTTCGGCGGCCTGACAGGCACTGATGCCTGAATATGGCACCTTATCCCAAAGGGCAAACAGGGCCGCAAAGGCGGTATCTATATTGCGGCTCTGATCTATGGCCTGCATCAAGATCCGCTGCGCCCGGTTGGCTGCGGCCTTGCCCGCGCCAGCTTGATTGTCTGCAACCTGAGTCTGCTCGGCATCTGTCATTGAATAAAGTTGCCGTCCGGACTGATCTTGGGCGACAGCCTGTTCTGGCTGCGCCAGGAAATAGTAACCACCGGCAAAGGCCAAAAGCAGCATGACGGCGGCAGAAGCCGGTAACCAATAATTACGCTGTTTGATTTTCTCTCCCAGTACCTCTTCCGCGGCAGAGGCCACCATCTTGGCATCGATAGGGGTTCGAGACTGACCATAACCCGCCATCAACGCCCGCTCACACAATAGATTGATAAGCCTAGGAATACCGCCACTGAATTTATGCAGCGCCCGAATCGCACCGCGATTGAACAAGGGTTCGCTGCGCCCGGCCACCTGCAACCTATGCTGCACATAGAAGCCCACCTCCTCTTCGGTGAGCGGCAACAGATGGTAACGGGCAGTGATTCGCTGCGCCAACTGTCGCAGTTCCTGGCGCTTGAGCAGTTGTTGCAGCTCGGGCTGACCTATGAGGATCACCTGCAGCAGCTTGCGGGTATCTGTCTCTAGGTTGGTGAGCAGGCGCAGCTGCTCAAGCACTTCAGCCCGCAGATGCTGAGCCTCATCGATGATGAGCACAGTGTTGCGCCCAGCCTGGTGGTTAGCCAGCAGAAAACCACTGATATGATCGGTCAGCTGTTTGAGAGTGGGCGCCTCACCATAGGGAATTTTCAACTCATCACAGAGGGTAGCCAGCAGCTCAAGCTCAGTCAGAGATGGATTGAGGATAAAGGCGGTATCGGTATTTTCCGGTAGTTGCCGCAGCAAGCAGCGGGAAACCGTGGTTTTTCCTGTGCCCACTTCACCCGTCAGCAGCACAAAGCCCCCCGTCTCTCCCAGGCCATAGGTTAAATGCGCCAACGCCTCCCTGTGCCTGTCACTGAGGAACAGATAACTGGGATTGGGCGCGATAGAAAACGGGTTATCGTTCAGTCCATAAAAGGCCTTGTACATAGGCACTGCCATCCTTCTTCGTTAAAGACAGCCCAGTTTAAGGCAAGGTCTAAAATTGTAAAACCCCGCCAGCCATTTATGTGATGCACGGGAAAGTCCCCCACGGCCGGGTCTCATGTTATCCTGAGGTCATTACCAAAGCAGTCGATTATAAGGAATCCACAAGCGTGCAGATTTATCTGGTTGGTGGCGCAGTGCGCGACAAACTATTGGGCTTGCCCGTCAAGGACAGGGATCATCTGGTGGTTGGCGCAACCCCGGAGCAGATGGTCTCACAGGGGTACCGGCAGGTGGGCAAGGATTTCCCTGTGTTTCTGCACCCCAAAACCCAGGAGGAGTATGCCTTGGCCAGAACCGAGCGCAAAACCGGCCTGGGGTACGGCGGTTTCTCCTGTTATGCGGCGCCCGACGTCACTCTGGAAGAAGATCTACTGCGGCGGGACTTGACCATCAACGCCATAGCCCAAAGTGAGGATGGCGAACTGCACGACCCCTACAACGGCCAAAAGGATATCGAGGCCCGAGTGCTGAGGCATGTCTCCCCCGCTTTCGTTGAAGACCCGCTGAGGGTACTCAGGGTGGCTCGTTTTGCCGCCCGCTTCGCCCCTCAGGGATTCAGCATAGCGCCGGAAACCCTGGCTCTGATGCAGGAAATTGCCGCCGGCCCCGAGCTTGGCGCACTGACGCCGGAGCGAGTCTGGCAAGAGCTGGATAAGGTGCTCGGCTGCGAGCAGCCCCAAGTGTTCTTCGAAGTGTTGCGTCAGGTCAACGCCTTACAAGCGCTGATGCCGGAAATCGATGCCCTGTTTGGCGTGCCGCAACCGGCCAAGTGGCATCCGGAAATTGATACCGGCCTACACACTCTCATGGTACTGGAGCAAGCCGCGCAGTTGACCCGCGATAAGGCCGTGCGCTTTGCGGCGCTAGTGCACGATCTCGGTAAGGCACTGACCCCGGCTGACATGCTGCCCAAGCACCACGGTCATGGCCAGAAGGGTTTGGCACCTATCCGCAAGCTGTGCGAACGGCTACGAGTGCCTTCCGAGTATCGGGATCTGGCGTTGCTAGTCAGCGATCAGCATCAAAATATTCATAATCTGGCGGAGCTCAAGCCGGAAACCATAGTGAAAATCTTCGATAAAGCCGACTTCTGGCGTAAACCCGAACGCCTGGAGCAACTGGCACTGGCCTGCGAGGCCGATGCCAGAGGCCGCAGCGGGCTTGAACAAGAACCCTATCCACAGGCGCAAGCATTGCGGCAGTTGTTTGCTGTCGCCTCGGCGATAGATGTCAAACCCATAGTTGCGGCGGGACACAAGGGACCGGCCATCAGGGAAGAGCTCGCTCGGCAGCGGACTGCCGCCGTACGTCAAGAAAAGCAACTGTTACTGAATTCCGCCGTTTTCTGATGTAAAGGCAAGTTATTGACA
Organism: Shewanella carassii; assembly: GCF_019670705.1. Classification (NCBI taxonomy): domain Bacteria; kingdom Pseudomonadati; phylum Pseudomonadota; class Gammaproteobacteria; order Alteromonadales; family Shewanellaceae; genus Shewanella; species Shewanella carassii. The sequence goes on along the minus strand of NZ_AP024618.1, from coordinate 1,194,532 downwards.
GAAAAATTTTCAGTTTTGTTAAGAAAATAGCGAAAAAAAATGGCTATTTTCCCAAAGACTTGGCAATCCAATGAGTATTCGATAAGGTAAAGCGGCCTGTACGTGAATATTCGTAGCAAAATAAATTGACTATGACATAATTAGGCGGTGTCGACTGTTTTACAGTCGAGCCATTAAAAATCCAACCTATCTTAAAGGGATTTCTTCATGAACAAAAAAGTACTGATGATTGCTGGCGTAGCAATGACTGCTCTGCTGGGTGGTTGTGCCAACACTACTGCTCTGGAAGAAAGCGTTGCTAACCTGGGCAACAAAGTTGATCAATTATCAGCTGAAGTTAGCTCTCTGAAAGCAGAGCAAGGCAAACTGTCTGCTGACGTTCAAGATGCAAAAGCTGCAGCTATGGACGCTCAGTCTGAAGCTAAGCGTGCTAACGACCGCTTGGACAACGTTGCTTCTCGTTACAAGAAGTAATTCAGTCCCGGATCGGCAACACCAAGGTGTTGCCGATTTGCTTTGTTCTCCAAGCTACAAGCTGTCCCTGTCAGTACTTACTAACATTCCCAACCAATCTTCACTTTCCAGCCTAAAACCCCAGGTTCAGACTCAGTTTCGTTTGATCACCAACAAACGGTAATCCAGCTCCAGGCCCTTGATCGCCCGAGTCACAAGCGCACGCTTTTGTTTTTCGCTGGCGCGCCAAGCATAAGGAGTGGTTTCCAGAAGTGTCAACGCCTGCTCACCGCTCACATCCAGAGAAAAACTTAAGCTCTCGGTTTCCAACACAGTCAACTCGGTCGGCAGGCTAATACTGAACTCCCGCTGTTTAAGATCTGCGCTCAATTGCTCACGCAACTGCCACAAGTGTCTTGGCCCGGGGGCCAACATCACAAGATGAGCCCCCGGCTTCATCACCCTGGGGATCTCCTTGCCCTTAAGCTGACCATCGAGCAGAGTCACCAGTGAAAACTGCGCATCTTCAAAGGGCAAACGTTTGGCAACACTGAGAAATACCTGCGCCGTCGGCAACGCTTTGGCAGCGGCAAAGGCGGCATTTTGTGCATCACAGATTAACAGGCGTTGCAGCTCTTCCGGCAGTTGCAGCATCTGCTGCAAGGCGCCGTCTCCGGCGTTGGGGTCAAGTACAGCTTCACAGTTTTCAGCGAGCCTGGTCAGCTTGAGATTGAGCGCCTGATGCAAAGGCGCCATCAACTCAGACTGCAACAAAAAACGCCGGGCCCGCAACGCCTGGCGCGACAAGGCTTGTACCGCCGCGCTCTTGGGCTTGGCCAGCAGCCAATAGCCGTCTTCCTGGCGATCGAAGTGATGTTTGTTGGCGCAGTAAAAACCTCTGGATGCCTGATGCTGCTTGAGCTCACTCTGACAAACCGGGCACTGAAATTGCACTGAATTCATCTAGAGCCTCACAGAAAGATAAAGCCGCACAGAAGTGCGCCGAGAGCCAAACGGTAGAGCACGAAAGGCAGCATGCCCATCTTGCTGATGATCTTCAAAAACAAGTGAATACAGGTAAAGGCCGCCACAAAAGAAAGCACCACCCCCAAAATCAGGGCCTGCCAGTCAATCACATGCCCACCGTCGAGCAGATCTTTGCCCATCAGTAGCGCCGCTCCCAAGATCACAGGGATCGACATCAAAAAAGAGAAACGCGCCGCCGCCTCACGGTTGAGCCCTAACATCAGGGCTGCGGTCATGGTAATCCCCGAGCGGCTGGTGCCGGGAATAAGCGCCAAAGCCTGGGCAAAACCTATCATCAATGCCTTGCGCCAGCCGGTTTGATATTCAGTAAGCTCAAGCCGCGCCATCTTATCCGACCACCAGAGCAGCAAACCAAACACCACAGTAGTGATGGCGATAACACCCGGCCCCCGCAGATAGGTTTCAACCAGATCTTTGGCCAGAAAACCAAAAACGACTGCGGGTATGGTAGCCAGAATAATCCACCAGGCCAGTTTGCTCTCGGCGCTGTGATTACCCTTGAATATGCTGCCAAACCAGGCGTTCAGCATAGCGATGATTTCAGTACGGAAGTAGAGTACCACTGCCAGCAGTGAACCTATATGCACCGCCACATCGAAGGCCAGTCCCTGATCTTCCCAGCCCAGTAACTGAGAAGGCAAAATAAGATGCGCCGAGCTGGAGATAGGCAAAAATTCAGTCAGGCCCTGGATCAGGGCAAGGATGATGACCTGTAATGTGTCCATAGTTTTCCTTTAAAAAATCAGGCCGAAAGGCCCCAATCGAAAGCGATAGGCCAGAGCTTCTGGCTGGCCTTGTCATATTCCTGCCACAACACTTGGTAGCTGAGTTGTGCCAGTGGATGCTTGGTTTGCGGTGCCAGTTCAGCCAGAGGCCAAAGCACAAAGGCATTGGTCAGGATCTCGGCTCTGGGTAAAACAATGGGCTGCTGACAGACCTTGTCATCGTATAGCAGCAGATCCAGATCCAGGGTGCGCGGAGCAAACTTTTTTGCCCCGGGGAGCCGACCATGGCGCAGCTCTATCTGCTTGAAACAGGCCACCACTTCGGCAATACCGAGTGACGTATGAGCGCCCACCACCATATTGAGAAAGTTGCTGCCCTTGAATCCCACTGATTCACTCTCGTAAACCGATGATAGCTGCAGCTCACCAAACGCAGCGTGCAGCTCTTTAATAGCTGCACGCAGGTAATGTTCCGGGTCGATATTGCTGCCCAGACTGATGTAGATATGTGCCATATTACCGTTAGATACCACGCTCGATTTCGACACCAACCGCTTTGGCCGCAGGAACGGCGCCAGGTTTCATCACCCGCACCTTGACCCAAGGCACGGCAAATTCACTCATCAGGCAATGGGCAATCATTTCGGCCACGGTTTCAATCAACTCAATGGGCTTTTCGGTGATCAGGGTAGTGAGACGCTTACTGACGGTTTCATAACAGAGCGCCTGGCTGTAATCATCACTGTCGGCGGCGGCTCTGTTATCCCAGGCCATATCCAGATCAATAAGCAGTGTCTGGTGTACCTGTTTTTCCCACTCATAGATCCCGATAACCGTTTCTATCTGTAATTCTCGTATCAGCACTCTGTCCATAAAATCCCCCTTAGCAACTGCCGGGCCTGAGGTCAGATAAGCTATCGGCAATAAAACCGCTATAATCCGCCCCGTTCCGGAGATATTCACTGTAGCCCCTTTCTACCAGGCCCGATCTTAAGTAGGATAAGGCATTGAAGGACAAGATGAACCCGAGAGATTTAACCGTCGGCTGACGGTAAAGATTTGCACCTTGGGTTATCCGGGCAAGGGCTGCATGTTTTTGTGTGCGCGATAATACCTTAAGACGAGTAAGGAAACCAATTTGAGTACCATGGTACTGACCCCAATTATGATTGTGGCCGCCTACCTGCTCGGCTCTATCTCCAGCGCCGTGCTGGTGTGTCGCCTCAAGGGCCTGCCGGATCCCAGAGGCAAGGGTTCGGGCAATCCGGGCGCCACCAACGTGCTGCGCATCGGCGGCACTTGGGCCGCGGCCATGGTATTTTTCTTCGATATGCTCAAGGGTGCACTACCCACTTATACCGCTTATCTGATGGGAATAGATGCCGTCTGGCTCGGGGTGATAGCCATTGCCGCCTGCCTTGGACACATATACCCGATCTTCTTCGGCTTCAAGGGCGGCAAAGGCGTAGCCACAGCACTCGGCGCCATGGCGCCCATAGGTGAAGGCCTAGCGCTGTGTTTGATGGGCACCTGGTTACTGGTGGTATTGCTGACCCGCTACTCATCGCTGGCAGCTTTGGTAACGGCGCTATTGGCGCCTGTCTATACCTGGTGGCTGGATGACAGATTTACCCTGCCGGTGGCCATGCTATCGACACTGATCATTATCCGCCACAAGGATAATATTCGCCGCCTGCTCAAGGGCGAAGAGTCCAAAATGTCGCGCTCCAGGCGCACTAAATAGAACCAGTTGCACGGTTGTAACGACTGTCACAAAAACAGCAAAGGCGCCATTGGCGCCTTTTACTTTTCAGGTTACAGAGGATGAGTTAGCTAGGCTTCTTCAGGAAACCGCTTCCAGGGTATCCAGCGGCCAACGCGGCTGCCCTTTCACCGCCAACGTCTCACGCTCGCCGGCCTTGAGGCGCTGCAAGCCCGCGTAGGCTATCATGGCACCGTTATCAGTACAGAACTCGCCTCTGGGATAGAAAACCTTGCCGCCACGGCTTTGCATCAACTCGGCCAGTGAGCTTCTCAGACGGGTGTTGGCGCTGACGCCACCGGCAATCACCAAACGTTTAAAGCCGGTTTGCTCCAGTGCGCGGCGGCACTTGATGACCATAGTATCGACCACGGCTTCTTCAAAAGCCCGGGCGATATTGGCACGAGTCTGTTCATCATCCGGTTCGGCGGCTATGGTATTGGCGGCGTAGGTTTTCAGCCCTGAGAAACTAAAATCCAATCCCGGTCTGTCGGTCATCGGCCGAGGGAACTTATAGCCGGCCTTTTCCCCCTTGGCGGCGAGTTTAGCCAGTCTTGGGCCTCCGGGATAATCCAGCCCCATCAGTTTGGCGGTCTTGTCGAAGGCTTCACCGGCCGCATCATCTATAGATTCACCCAGTACTTCGTAGCTGCCTATGCCTTCTACTTTCACCAGCATGGAGTGACCGCCGGAAACCAAGAGCGCCACAAAGGGAAACTCAGGTGCATCCTCTTCCAGCATGGGCGCCAGCAGATGCCCTTCCATATGATGAACACCCACAGCGGGTTTATTCCAGGCAAATGCCAAGGAGCGACCAACGCAGGCGCCCACCAAAAGCGCACCTATAAGGCCCGGCCCCTTGGTGTAGGCGATACCGTCGAGATCTTCAATACGGGTATCGGCCTTGGCCAGCGCCTCACGGATCAGCGGCACTATTTTGCGCACATGATCCCTTGATGCCAGCTCAGGCACCACGCCACCATAGTCGGCATGTAACTTAACCTGACTGTAGAGAGCATGGGACAACAACCCCTGCTCTTCGTCGTAAACCGCTATTCCTGTCTCGTCACAGGATGTTTCAATACCTAAAACCCGCATCTATGAAATCTTTCCGCCTGAAAAGGGGCGTCAATTCTAACCCTAACCAGGAGATTTCTCCAGTTGTGGGCTAAAGTGAATTTACTTTAGGGACTTTACATCCAGTGCCAGTCGGTTTAAAATTCCGCACCATTTTAAATACACTTGGGTCAAGTAATTGACTCAATACAAACTTACACCTAAGGGGTGATGGCGTATGCCAATTATTAAAGTACGTGAAAACGAACCATTCGACGTAGCTCTGCGTCGTTTCAAGCGCTCTTGTGAAAAAGCCGGTATCCTGGCCGACGTGCGTGCTCGTGAATTCTACGAGAAGCCAACTACTGCTCGTAAGCGTGCAAAAGCTGCTGCAGTTAAGCGTCTGGCCAAGAAGCTTTCTCGCGAAAACGCACGTCGCGTACGTTTATACTAATTCCTTATGAGCCTGATAGATAAGCTAAAAGACCAGATGAAACAAGCCTTGGTGGCCAAAGAGAAGGTCCGCCTGGGTACGATTCGTATGGCATTAGCTGCCATCAAACAGATTGAAGTGGATACCCGCGAAACTCTGAATGATGAGCAGATAATAGCTGTCTTGACCAAAATGGTGAAACAACGCCGTGATGCCATTGCCCAATATGAGGCAGCGGGCCGTCCGGAGTTGGCAGAAGTCGAAGCAGCAGAGATTCAAGTTATTGAAACTTTCCTGCCACAACCTCTGAGCGAAAGCGAAATCGCTGCGCTGATTGATGCGGCTATCCAAGATAGCGGCGCCAGCACCATGGCGGATATGGGCAAAGTAATGGGAGCGTTGAAATCCAAAGTTCAGGGTCGTGCAGACATGGGTGCCATTAGTGCCCAGATCCGTGCCAAACTGCAATAAGCGGGTTTCCACGTATGAACAAGCCGTGCATCTGCGCGGCTTGTTTGTTTACATCGGTCAAGGGTGCATGACTCAGTCTGATGGCTATACCTCGTGATTTTATCAATGAGCTGATTGCTCGCACAGACATAGTTGATCTAATCGATCACAAAGTACCCCTTAAAAAAGCGGGTAAGAATTATTCTGCCTGTTGCCCTTTCCACAGCGAAAAATCACCCTCTTTCACCGTCAGCAGAGATAAACAGTTTTACCATTGCTTCGGCTGTGGTGCCCATGGCAATGCCATCGACTTCATCATGGAGTATGACCGTCTTGAATTCCTCGATGCCATTGAGGAGCTGGCAAGCCAACTAGGGCTGGAGGTGCCGCGGGAGGATAATCCCAACCGTCGTCGTGACGATGGGCTCAGCCGCGATCTCTATCAGTTAATGGAAGAGGCCAACAGGTTTTATCAGAACCAACTCAGACAACACCCGGACAAACAAAAGGTGTTGGATTATCTGGCTTTTCGGGGACTCTCCGACCAAGTTGTCGAGCGCTTCGGTATAGGGTTTGCTCCAGATGGTTGGGATGGCTTACTGAGTCGCTACCGCTCGCAGCAAGAGTCGCAAGACAAGCTGTTAACCGCGGGGATGATCATCAGCAACGACAACGGCAAGCGTTATGACCGTTTCCGTGACAGATTGATGTTCCCGATCCGCGATAGGCGCGGCCGGGTGATTGCCTTTGGTGGCAGGGTGCTAGGTGATGGTACACCCAAGTACTTGAATTCTCCGGAAACGCCCATATTTCATAAGGGCAATGAACTTTATGGTCTGTATGAGCTGAAGCAAGCTCACAGAGAACCTCGGCAAGTGCTGATTGTCGAAGGTTATATGGACGTGGTAGCGCTGGCGCAATTTGGGGTTGACTATGCGGTAGCCTCACTGGGCACCTCGACCACGGCCGAACAGTTTCAGTTGTTGCTGCGCAGCGCCAAAGAGGTGGTCTGTTGTTATGACGGTGACAATGCCGGAAAAGAAGCAGCCTGGCGCGCGCTGGAAACCGCCCTGCCGCTGCTGAAACCCGGCGATACTGTACGCTTTATGTTTTTGCCTCAAGGGGAGGATCCCGACTCTATGGTGCGCAAGACAGGCAAAGAAGCCTTCGAAGCACTGATAGATGAAGCACAAACACTGACAGGGTTTCTGTTCGATACCCTGACCACTAAATACGGAACAGACAAGGGCAATCTTGCCAAGCAAGCCATAGCCCTGATTGAAAAGATTCAAGACACTGTGCTGCAAAATCTGTTACTCGAAGACCTGTCACACAGGCTCGGCATGAACAGCGCAGATGATCTGAAGAAAAAGCTGGGATTCAAAGGCACTCAAGCAGTTGCCTCTGCCCGGCATAAAGCGCTTAAGGGCCGGGGTACTCCGCTGCGACTCGCCATCGCCTTGCTGGTACAACACCCACAGTTGGGGCTGAATTTGATCCCCCAACCGGCACTCAAGCATTTACAGATGGCTGGCATAGACTTGCTGGTCGACTTACTGGATTTGACTCGCGCCCAGAAGATGAACAGCGCACAACTACTTGAGCAGTTCAGAGATATGGAAGAATTCTCCACTCTGAGAAAACTGGCCCAATGGGAACATCAAGTGGCGGATGAAAACCTGGAGCAAGAGTTCAAAAAGTCCCTGGTATGGCTGAACAATCAATACATTGAGCAGCGTTATCAGGAATTGAGTCTGAAACAGACCCATACTAAAGAAGAGAAAATACAGCTTAAGAAGCTAATCGCGGCCATGAAAAGCTGCCAATGAGCTCTCTCAATTTATGGGTCCGGTCGCCGGACTAGCACAGGGATGCGCACATGGCTATAATTGACGATTTGTGCGGCAAGAGCCCAAGGCCGCTGCCCATCGTTGTAACAGTTACCCAACTTGGATGATATCTATGGATCAAACTCCGCAGTCGCAACTTAAACTGTTGCTCGCCAAAGGCAAAGAGCAAGGTTACCTAACCTATGCAGAAGTGAATGACCACTTGCCTGCAGATATGGTCGATTCCGACCAGATCGAAGATATTATCCAGATGATAAATGACATGGGTATCCGTGTGTTTGAAGAAGCACCTGATGCCGATGACATTATGATGTCGGAAGACAGCACGGATGAAGATGCCGCCGAAGAAGCTGCTGCAGCCCTCGCCTCTGTAGAGAGCGAATTGGGCCGTACCACAGATCCTGTACGCATGTACATGCGCGAAATGGGCACAGTGGAACTGCTAACCCGCGAAGGCGAAATTCAGATCGCCAAGCGTATCGAAGAAGGCATCAACACGGTACAGAGCTCAGTCGCCGAGTACCCACAGGCGATCGCCATGATCCTCGAACAGTTCGATCAGTTCGAGGCCGAAGAGATCCGCCTGTCCGACATTATCTCTGGATTTGTCAATCCCGACGAAGATGATGTGGCCCCAAGTGCCACCCATATCGGCTCAGAGTTATCAGATGATGATCTGGATGACGAAGATGATATGGATGACGACGATGAAGATGAAGATGGCGATTCCGACGATGAAGGCTCCAAAGGCCCGGATCCGGAAGAAGCCCGTGAGCGTTTCGGCCAACTGCGTGCCGTCTATGAAAACTCACTGAAGCTCATCGAACTCAAGGGGCGCGATCACCCCGAGTCAGTAGCGGCTCTGTTCCACATCGGCGAAATTTTTAAAGAGTTCCGTCTGGTGCCCAAGCAGTTTGACCGTCTGGTCAAGAGCATGCGCAGCATGATGGACAAAGTGCGGGTTCAGGAACGCCTGATCCTCAAGCTTTGTGTTGAACAGGCCAAAATGCCGAAGAAGAACTTTGTTAAGCTCTTCACCGGCAACGAAACCGATATCAGCTGGTTCAACGCCGAGATGAACTCCGGCAAGCCATACGCCGAAGGCCTGAAAATGGTCGAGGAAGATGTGCTGCGCTGCCGTGCCAAGCTGGAAGCCATCGAAGCCGAAACCGGTCTGTCTATCGCCTCAATCAAAGACATCAACCGCCGCATGAGCATAGGTGAAGCCAAGGCTCGCCGTGCCAAGAAGGAAATGGTTGAAGCCAACTTGCGTCTGGTTATTTCTATCGCCAAGAAATACACCAACCGTGGCCTGCAGTTCCTGGATCTGATCCAGGAAGGCAACATAGGTCTGATGAAGGCAGTAGACAAGTTTGAATACCGTCGTGGCTATAAGTTCTCTACCTATGCTACCTGGTGGATCCGTCAGGCCATTACCCGCTCCATCGCGGACCAGGCTCGTACCATACGTATCCCGGTACACATGATAGAGACCATCAACAAGCTCAACCGTATCTCGCGGCAGATGCTGCAGGAAATGGGGCGCGAGCCTTCTCCGGAAGAGCTGGCCGAGCGGATGATGATGCCGGAAGACAAGATCCGCAAAGTGCTGAAAATCGCCAAAGAGCCTATCTCCATGGAGACCCCTATCGGGGACGACGAAGATTCGCATCTGGGGGATTTCATCGAGGATACTACCCTCGAGTTACCACTGGACAGCGCCACCAGCGAAAGCCTCAAGAGTGCCACTCATGAAGTGCTGGCAGGCCTGACAGCCCGTGAAGCCAAGGTCCTCAGAATGCGTTTTGGTATCGACATGAACACTGACCACACCCTAGAGGAAGTGGGCAAGCAGTTCGACGTTACCCGTGAACGTATTCGTCAGATTGAGGCCAAGGCACTGCGTAAGCTGCGTCACCCGAGCCGCTCGGAAATCCTCAAGTCCTTCCTGGACGAGTAAACAAGATTTTGTACAAAAACCCCGCACTGCGGGGTTTTTTATTGCCGTTATGCCTCGAGGATGATTAACAGATAACCACTTGAAAGCAATGGTATCAATAATGAGCAAAACACGGGTGACAAGCGCAATTAAACTTCGTATACTCTGTCCCGCTTCTGGTGATGACGATTGCCTTAAGCCGGCCCCTTAGCTCAGTTGGTTAGAGCACACGACTCATAATCGTTAGGTCCACAGTTCAAGTCTGTGAGGGGCCACCATATTCAAGAAGGCCCGTAGAGAAATCTACGGGCCTTCGTTCTTTCAGCTCCTGTCTATCTTCGGTCTTTGGGCTCTTCCGGTAGTAGTCCCTCCGAAAAAATAACATCGCTAATAGCCCTCTGAGTTCTACAGCCTCTCAATCTATATGCCAGCAGTTTCGGCCGGCTCGTTTGCTGCGGTATAGTGCGGCATCGGCCTGAGCGAACAAGAGTTCAAGTTCACCCGGTCCAATGGCTGCGCCGATACTCAATGTCGCTTGGTGCAACTGCTCGCGCCATTTTACCTCTTGAGTTTTGTCATTGAGTTTCTGCAATTGTTTGCACAATAACCCTCTGTTGTTTAACGGCAAGAGCGCGGCAAACTCATCGCCGCCAATGCGATAAACCTGCTCCAGTCCCAACTCAGTCACCAGTAACTCGGCAACCCGCCGCAGTACTATATCGCCGACCTGATGCCCAAAGGTGTCATTAATCTGTTTGAATCTATCTACATCTACCAGTATCAGAGCAAAATCTTGTTCAAAAGTAACCAAACGCAACAGATCTTCATCAAAAGCACGCCGATTGGCGATGCCAGTCAAGGGATCCATCCGTAAATTCAACCTATGGCTAAGATATTGTTGCTTTAGACTATTCAAGCTCTCGTTAACAAACCAATGCTCATGGTTGTTCAACTCTTGATATTTGGGAGTCATGCCACAAAAGCGCCGTAACTCCTGTTCAACCAGAGCCAACTCCTGACGAAAAAGCCGAATAAGTGAATAGATCCCCAATAGGGTCACTAAGGTGATGGCCGCAACAGGTAACAGCAACAAGATAAATTGTTCTTGTAATGCCCGACGAAATCTTTGTGGCGGAATATAGATCCCCAGTTCCCAATCAGCATAGGAAAGAGGCTTCAAAAACATGGCCCCTTTCAGTAACCCGCTAAAGGCAACATTCTCTTGATTGGGAGCTGCGATTTCAGTATTGAGATAATCTTGATTGACAGCCAAAATCAACGCCCCGCTATCTTGGTGACGCAAGAAGAGTGACACATCCATCTCATCATAGACACGTGCCAATACCCGGTTCAGATTACTCATTGGCATATCTACCAACAGCAGCCCCAGTATTTGTCCATTTTCATCCAAGATCACTTGCGCCAAGGTCAAAACCAATTGCTGACTACTGTACTCCTTATAAGGACCAACCCACTGAGGTTGTTGGCTGTGACTTTCCAGTACCCGATACCAAGGACGCAAGCTGGCATCAAACTCCTCTGAAGACCTCCAGGCCGGGTAACTATCTATTCTTTGAGTTTGTACGTTATAAAAGTAGACATAATGCTGGCTTTCACTTTGGATTTGGTGCGCAATAACCCAAGCGGGCGAATAAGCCGACTCTCCTCTGGCTATCGCCTTGCGGTCCAGCAAACCTGCTAGCGCCGAGAGCTGGCGCTCACTGGTCAACATAAGCTCATACAGGTAGCTGCTTTCCAGAGTAGTAAGTAATTACTGATACCCCTGCATTCGCATCTGAACATAATTTCTGTAGTGAACTGTGACATATACCAGGCTCAGCAATAAGGTAAATATCCCCAACCATAAAAAGAGCTTGGTCAACAGGTAAAGGTGCGTTGAGGTTTGTTTGGCAGTAGGCATGATAAAACAACACGTTTTTCAGACATCTTAGACAAGAAAAACTTATCGATGATTGATTAAAATCATATTTATCATTTTGAAAACAACAAACAACAAACAATCGAGATCCGTCTCACCTTATAATTAATCCTTTTAAATCATAACCTTATAGATACAATTTGATACAAGTTTTTTGCCGACCCACTATTGACAGTAGAGCTTTTACAGAAAGTGAATATTCGATGCTAAAAAGCCAGATCCAACTGCTGCAGAGTTTCCTCTGCCGGTGAGTGGCTGTCATCCTGGCTGACCAGCCCGGCCGCCACCCCCAGCAGACGGATGCCACGGCCGTTGGCTCTTTGCAATGCCTGGGTCAGCAAGTCATCCAGCAGGCGCACAGATAACTCACTCGAGCGGGTTTCTATGGTGGTCTGTTTAAAGTCACTGAACTTGAGTTTGACCACCAGCTTATGAATTTGCCTGTCTTTGGCTCCGCGCTCCAGACGGCGGGCCAGCTCCTGCACCAACTGTGGCATTACCTGGCGACACTGAGCCAGAGTATGAATATCCTCTGCCAGCGTAGTTTCTACCCCAACAGACTTGCGCTCTCGGTTGATGGTCAGTTCACGCTCGTCGATACCCTTAGCCCTTTCATAAAGTAAGCTACCAAACTTTCCAAACCGCTGTTGCAACGTAGCCAGCGGCACCTTTTGTACATCCGCGCAGGTATGTAGCCCCATGTCGGCCAGCTTCTGGGCGGTGACCTTACCGACGCCGGGGATCTTGATAAGCGGCAGGGTTTTAACGAACTCAGGCAGCGCCTGTGGTGTTATCACATACTGACCGTTGGGCTTGTTGAGATCCGATGCCACCTTGGCGAGAAACTTCACCGGGGCGATACCCGCCGAGGCCGTCAGGCCGGTTTCCGCCAAGATATCGGCGCGAATAGCCTCGGCAATGAGGGTGGCCGAGCCTTGGTATAATGAGCTATCGGATACATCCAGGTAGGCTTCATCCAGCGACAGAGGTTCAATCAGTGAGGTATAACGGGCGAAGATGGCCCGGATCTCTGCCGAGACCTCCTTATACACAGACATGCGTCCGGGGATCAGCAACAGCTCCGGGCAAAGTTTTAACGCATAGGCCGAGGCCATGGCAGAGCGAACGCCAAATTTACGCGCCTCATAATTGCAGGTGCTTATCACCCCGCGTCTGTCACTGCTGCCGCCTACGGCCAGAGGTCGGCCACGATATTCTGGAAAATCACGCATCTCCACCGCGGCATAATAGCAGTCCATGTCGATATGTATGATCTTTCTCAAGCTTGCTTTCCGGATCTCAAAGGGCTCGGTCGAGCCGGACACAAACAGAGTACTGTATAAAAACACAGTTAACAAGCCAGGGCAACGAAAAAGCAGATCAATCGAGATCAGAAAAGGAGAGCAGGAGCTCTACTTAATGGATTTAAAGCTCGTCTTAATCGATGCAGAACTGGGCTATGTTACGCCCCAGAGCCGTGGCCAACTGTTGGAATGCCGGCATCTGTTATGACAGTTCTTCTCTTCGCTGACGCTCAGGGATTCATCACGGCGGCCACTATAGACAACAACAACGCCAGGGCACCAATGATAGCCAATACAAGTTGCAAACTGAGGGAATGCCTTACCTGCTCCATTGCGAGTCCTATTTGTTATATTTTTATTTAAGGAACCCAGCAATGTATCAGAATTTATTAATTAACCTGAGTGTTAAATGATAGGGAACAAATAGTTTTTAGCTAATGCCATACACCACAGGAGCCGCAATAGCGGCTCCTGTGGTGACGGCTTTGATAACGTTACATCTTAGACTGGATGTAATTCTGAAGCCCAACCTTGCCAATAAGGCCCAGCTGTTTCTCCAGCCAATACATGTGATCGTCTTCGGTTTCTTCCAGCAATAGCTCCAACAACTCCCGGCTCTGATAGTCTTTGAGTTGCTCACACAAGGTGATAGCTTCTCTCAAGTTGGCGGCAACCTTGTATTCATATTGCAAGTCGTTGTGCAGCATCTCCTGCACATTCTTGCCTATGGTGAGGGCGTCGCGACTGGCAACATCCGGAGTGCCTTCCAGAAACAGGATCCGTGCAATCAACTTGGCGGCATGCTCTCTTTCATCGTCCGACTCATGCTTGATCCGCTCATAGAGCTCATTCAGCCCCCAGTCTTCATACATATGGGCATGCACGAAGTACTGATCCATTGCCGACAGTTCCCCGGTCAGCAGCTTGTTGAGCACATCTATGACTTGCTGATGGCCTTTCATACCTGTCTCCTTATTCTTTCTCAATCTGTGACTGCAGATAGTTAGCCAGTCCGGTCAGGCTTATCAGCTCAAACTGAGCTTCCAGCCAATCCAGGTGTTCCTCTTCATCTTCCAGCAGATCCTTGAGGATATCGCGACTGACATAATCACGCTCAGTCTCACACAGGGCAATGGCATCTCGCAGCACTGTCAGTTGCTCTTCCAGCATCTGTTTGTCACAGGCCAGCATCTCTTCGCTGTGTTCACCTATGCGTAACTTGTCCAACTGTTGCAAGTTGGGTAGGCCTTCGAGAAACAACACCCGCTCGATAAGCTTATCGGCGTGTTTCATATCCTGAATCGATTTCTTGTAGGCTTTGTGGTTGAGTCCTTCCAGGCCCCAGTTCTTGAACATGCGGGCATGAAGGAAGTACTGATTGATGGCTGTCAGCTCACAGGTCAACACCTTGTTGAGCTGGGATACCACTTTGGGATGGCCTTTCATTATCTCGTCCTTTAGCTTTGATTAAACTTGATCCAAGTCAATGTTTTCAGCCTAGCCCAAAGCGGGACGCATTACAAATTAACCTTTAATTTCACAAGCTTACAAAAGATAACCATTATCATTTTAACTAAGGTTAGCAAGCTACTTTTAAGCACAAGTGATTAAAAAAGCTCGATATCATCTTCTATCTGTGGCCCCTGGAGCTTGCCCTCCTCCAGCAGTTGCCCATAAAACGCCACTTGGTTACGACCATTGCCTTTGACAAAATACAGGGCATTGTCGGCCTGATTGAGCAAGGTTCCGGGCTCAACCCGGGGATCGATTCCCACAATGCCCATAGAAATGCGGATCCCGCCTAAACGCTCCAGCTGCAATTGAGCCAAACTCTGGGTGAACTCCTGACACAACTCCATAAGCGCCCTGCGGCTTCGCGGTGAAGGTAAGATAACAAACTCATCACCGCCAAAACGGAACATGAGATCCTGAGCACTGAACACCTGCTTCATCAGCGCCGAAACCTGCAACAGGACTTCATCGCCATAGAGGTGGCCGAAGGTATCGTTGATTTTCTTGAAGTAGTCTATATCGAAAATGCAAATCCACAGCTTGAGCTCCTCTTCGGCGTCCATACTCGCCTGTTCCTGCTTGAGTTCACAGGCAATTTCCACCGAGCTGTATAACTGTGGCAAAAAGGCTTTGCGGTTCAATAGATTGGTAAGGCTGTCGGTTTCACTCTCCACCACTATGTGGAAATAGTTCTCATAGACTTTGGCAAAACCTCTGAGCAAAACCATATCTTGCTCAGTCAATAAAGGCGCGCTGACCAAGAGCACCTTGGTGAGTTTATCGTTAATGATGATGGGAACGGCCAACTCTTGGTGCAGACCGTTGGAGAAACAGATCTCCCTTTGTTGTTCGATACAGAGTTTGACCGATACAGCCAGGGTGGCGCCGTTGACATTGCGCTGGCCATCCAGGCCCCCTTTACGCTTGGTGAGCTTATCCACATCCAGGATACACACCTCATCTATGCTGAGCATTTGCGATACTGTGGACACCAGGCTCTCGGCCAGCGAATCCAACTGCCGCTGCTCGGTCAACTGTACCACTGAATCGAGAATAGCTTCCGGCTCTCTGCTCATCGGCATATCTCCTCTACAGAGCACTTGTCCATGCCACAGAGTGTAGTACAGCAGGAATTAACGGGCTGAGCGGGCGAAAAAAAGGCCTCCGAAGAGGCCCTTTTTCAAATAATTCTATCTTTGGTTAAACGCTCGCGCCGGGCTTCTTCAGCCGCTTCACGGGCCTTGCGTTTATCGCAGGGCTCATCACAGTCGCAGGCCTTTTCTATACCCAAGACCCCGAGGCCACCACAGCTGCCCTGTACCGCCTTGCGCTTGATTAAATAGCCCACAGACATCAGCAGGAAAAACGCCAGCAGAATCACAAAGGCCGCAATAAAAGTACTCATAAAGACTCCAATTACTCTAGTCGACGAAGGCTTTAAACGCAGAGCTATAGTATACCTTAAACCCTTCGTCCTGTTTTTCAATCAGCATGATGGCCAGCTTTTCCTTTTCGGCCAGGGCCAGTGAGGCTTCTGTGCCCATCACCATCATGGCAGTGGCGAAACCATCGGCCGTCATGCACTGAGGGTGCAACACGGTGACAGAGGCCAGTCTGTGCTCTACCGGGAAGCCACTGCGAGGGTCGATAATATGAGTGAAGCGCTGTCCGTCCTCCTCATAGTAGTTGCGATAATCACCCGAGGTTGCCATGGCCATGGTGCCCGGCTCTATCACCTGTTGCACCGCCCGACCACTATCCGCCGGCTGCTCTATCGCCACCCGCCAGGGTTTGCCATCGCCTTTAGTGCCCTTGACGCTGATCTCACCGCCAATCTCCACCAGATAACCTTTAGGCTGATACTTATCCAGCAAACGAGCCACTTTATCGACCCCAAATCCTTTGGCGATAGATGACAGGTCTACATAAATGCTGGACTGACTCTTGCTGAGCCGATCCCCTTCTATCTGAATGGCATCTATCCCCATCCGCGCCTTGGCTTCGGCTATCTGCTCGGCAGAAGGCACGTTCAGAGGCCGCTTGTCCGGGCCAAAGCCCCACAGGTTGACCAAGGGTCCCAGGGTGATATCGAGCGCGCCGCCAGTGAGCTGATACAGTCTGATTCCCTCACGGATATTGATAATTGTATCGGCTGAAACGGCCAGGCTCTGGCCTTGCGTGAGCTGATTGAAACGCGAAAGCTCGGAGTCGGGCCTGTAGGTCGACATCTGGTCGTTCACCTGCTCCAGCGTGACATCGATTTCAGCCTGCAACAACTGGACATCCGGCAAGCGCTCACTGTTGACCACCTTAATATGATAAGTGGTGCCCATGGTGCTGCCGGAGAGCGCAATCACTTCATCCTGACTGCTGCAACCAGAAACAAAAAAGGCCAATCCCATAAGGACCAGCCAATTTGCCAGCGTTGTAAACTTAGCGGTCTTGAACTGCATACTATGAATTTCCCTTACAAACTGGCACTGCCCAAAGGCAGTGCCAGGGAATGAACTAATGCTTAGCCACCGAAGTCATCCAGGAGGATGTTTTCATCTTCAACGCCAAGATCTTTCAGCATAGCAATTACCGCTGCGTTCATCATTGGAGGTCCACACATGTAGAACTCACAATCTTCAGGGGCGTCGTGCGACTTGAGGTAGTTCTCATAGAGCACGTTATGAATGAAGCCTGTGTAGCCATCCCAGTTGTCCTCAGGCTGAGGATCGGACAGGGCAACATGCCAGACAAAGTTATCATTCTCAGCCGCCAGGCCATCGAAATCTTCAACATAGAACATTTCGCGCTTGGAACGGGCACCGTACCAGAAGCTCATCTTACGCTTGGACTTAAGACGCTTGAGCTGGTCGAAGATATGAGAACGCATAGGCGCCATACCTGCACCACCACCGATAAAGACCATTTCAGCATCGGTATCTTTGGCAAAGAACTCACCGAATGGACCGGAGATAGTGACTTTATCACCTGGTTTGAGACTCCAGATGTAAGACGACATCTTACCACAAGGCAGACTCAGATTCCGTGGTGGCGGTGTGGCAATCCGTACGTTCAGCATGATAATGCCAAACTCTTCCGGATAGTTGGCCATAGAGTATGCTCGAATGGTTTCTTCATCGACCTTGGATTCCAGGTTGAAGAAGCCAAAGTGCTCCCAGTCACCACGATACTCTGCTGGAATATCGAAGTCTTTGTACTTCACATGGTGAGCAGGGGCTTCAATCTGAATATAACCACCGGCACGGAAAGGTACAGACTCGCCATCAGGGATCTGCAGCTTAAGCTCTTTAATGAAGGTCGCCTTGTTATCGTTGGAGATAACAGTACATTCCCACTTCTTGATGCCGAAGATCTCTTCGTCCAGCTCAATTTCCATATCTGACTTGACGTTAACCTGACAAGACAGACGGCAACCCTTACGGGCATCACCCTTGCTGATGTGATCCAGCTCAGTTGGCAGAATATCGCCGCCACCGGACTTAACGTTGACACGACACTGACCACAAGAGCCACCGCCACCACAGGCTGATGACACGAAAATACCGTTGTTGGCCAAAACGCCCAGCAACTTGCCACCGGCAGCAGTGGTAATCGCCTTCTCTGGGTCACCGTTGATGCCAATAGTAATATCACCGCTGGAGACCAACTTGGATTTGGCGAACAGGATCACCAGTACCAGGATCAGAACTATCGCGGTAAACATACTCACACCGAGGTAAACCTCGAGTGGAGTAGACTTAAAAATACCAAGAATATCCATTAACTTATCCTTAGAGGTTCAATTTCGGAAGCCGCTTGGTGTCCCTTAAAGGGACACACCAGAGAACGACATGAAACCTAAGGCCATCAGACCCGCAGTGATAAAGGTAATACCCAGACCCCGCAGACCATCAGGCACATCAGCATACTTCAGCTTCTCACGGATACCGGCCAACAGGACGATAGCTAATGCCCAGCCCAAACCGGAACCGAAACCGAACACCAGGCTCTCACCCAGGTTGTAGTCACGTTCAACCATGAAGGATACCGCACCGAAAATCGCACAGTTTACTGTGATCAGCGGCAGGAAGATCCCCAAGGCGTTGTACAGTGGTGGGAAGTATTTATCCAGAGCCATTTCCAGGATCTGAACCAAGGCTGCGATAACACCAATAAAGGTAATGAACTTAAGGAAGCTCAGATCGGCATCCGGTACACCTGCCCAAGCCAGTGCGCCAGGAGCCAGAATACCTTGATAGATTATCTGGTTAACAGGTACTGAAATGGTCAGCACCACGATAACCGCAACCCCAAGCCCCATGGCCGTCTTCACTTTCTTGGAAACGGCCAGGAAAGTACACATCCCCAGGAAGAAGGCCAGTGCCATGTTTTCGATGAAAACAGAGCGAATTAACAAACTGATATAATGTTCCATCGCGCTTACCCTTTTGCTTCTACTTGCTCTGGCTTATAAGTGCGGATTATCCAAATCAGAATACCGATCAGGAAGAAGGCACTTGGCGGCAGCAGTAACAGGCCGTTGGGCTGATACCAGCCACCGTCTGAGATTTTGGACAGTATCTCGACGCCAAACAGCGAACCGTTACCAAAGAGTTCACGAACGAAACCTACACTCATCAGTACCAGACCATAACCCAGGCCGTTACCTATACCATCCATAAAGCTCATCAGTGGTGGCGTCTTCATCGCATAGGCCTCAGCGCGGCCCATCACGATACAGTTGGTAATAATCAAACCAACGAATACCGACAGCTGCTTGGCGATGTCATAGGCGTATGCCTGCAACACCTGATCCACCACGATTACCAGCGAGGCAATAATGGTCATCTGCACGATAATCCGCACGCTGGCAGGAATATGGTTACGTATGATGGAGATAAACAGGTTAGAAAACGCGGTTACCGCCGTCAGTGCTATGGTCATCACCAATGCGGTTTCCAGCTTACTGGTTACCGCCAGGGCACTACATACCCCGAGGATCTGCAGCGCAATAGGGTTATTGCTGACTATAGGTCCGGTGAGAACCTGTTTGAGTTCTTTACTGTCGGCCATTAGCTCAATCCTCCATTGCGTGCTTTTTCAATAAAGCGAGCAAAACCTTCTTCGCCCAACCAGAATGTCAACGAGTGCTGAACACCATTACTGGTCAGGGTCGCGCCGGACAAGGCATCAACACCATGATCTGTCTCGGCAACGGCGGGGTTTTTGGTCACTGTGATAGCTATGTTGCCCTGCTCGTCAAACAGCTTCTTGCCCTGCCATTTGGCTTTCCAGCTTGGGTTTTCCACTTCGCCACCCAATCCGGGAGTTTCGGCCTGGTTGTAATAAACCAGGTTCTGGATGGTATTCATGTCAGGCTCAAGCGCCAGGAAGGCGTACATGGTTGACCACAGACCATAACCATGAACCGGCAGGATCACACTGGTCACTTTACCGGCATCATCACGCACCAGATAAACCACGGCGTTTTTGGCGATCCGCTTAACCGAAGCTATGTCATGCTCAGGCACCACTGAGGTGGCAGGATCACGAGAGGCTTTCTTTTGGTCATAAGTATCGCCATTGATACTGGTAACTTCATCGCCGCTTTTCAGCTCGATAACCTTGGCCTCAACATACTTCTTGTAAGTTTTCAGCACTTCATCTTTGCTAACTTTCGACTTGGAATCGATAAGATTGGCGGCTTCCAGAATAAACTTCTGTTTATCCAGCAGTTTGTTTTCCTGCTGGGTTGGCTTGAGCAATACCGCTGCGGTCGATACAAAAATCGAGCAGACAAGACACAGGCCAACGACGACAAATAGCGTTCTTCCGAACGAATCCTTATTACTAGCCACGAGCAATCCTCCGCTTGATGTTTGCCTGGACTACAAAATGGTCAAACAGTGGCGCAAACAGGTTGGCAAACAGAATCGCCAGCATCATGCCCTCTGGGAATGCAGGGTTGATGACGCGGATAAACACTGCCATGGCACCTATCAAAATACCGTAAGCCCATTTGGCCTGGTTGGTGAAGGAGGCCGACACAGGATCTGTGGCCATAAACATCATACCGAAGGCGAAGCCACCCAGAACCAGATGCCAGTACCAAGGCATGGCGAACATATGGTTGGTTTCAGAACCTATCATGTTCAGCAGCAGAGAGACAGCAATCATACCGACCATCACGCCGCCGACGATGCGCCAGGAAGCGATACGGGTATAGATGATAACCAAACCACCGAGCAGGATTGCCAGAGTAGAAACCTCACCGACAGAACCTGGAATAAAGCCGAAGAAGGCATCCCACCAGTTCTGGTTGAAGGCGTAGTCCAGAGTACCTGAAGCCGCTTGGCTCAGCGCAGTGGCGCCAGAGAAACCGTCGGCAACCACCCAGGAGTTGTCACCAGACATGTTCAGCGGATAGGCAAAGAACAGGAAGGCACGACCGGCCAGTGCGGGGTTGAGGAAGTTACGCCCGGTACCACCGAACACTTCCTTGGCCACGACCACACCGAAGCTGATACCCAGTGCCACCATCCACAATGGGATAGTCGCTGGCAAGGTCAAGGCAAACAGTACTGAGGTCACAAAGAAACCTTCGTTGACTTCATGGCCGCGAACCGAGGCAAACAGCACTTCCCAGATACCACCAACCGCGAAGGTCACGGCATATATAGGCAGGAAGAAGCAGGCGCCATACCACATCAAGGTGGCCCAGCCGGAATCGGCTGTCAGCTGAGTACCGAAGAGTTCAAACAACCCCACCTGCCAAACATCGGGAGTACCGAAACCGGCGGCCAGGGCGATTTGCGCCTGTAGACCTACGTTGTACATCCCGACAAACATGGCGGGGAAAGTACAGGCCCAGACGGTAATCATCATGCGTTTCAGATCCAGGTTGTCGCGTACATGGGTCTTGCCCTTGTTCACTTTACCCGGGGTGTAAAAAATGGTCGCTGCGGCTTCATAGAGCGCATACCACTTCTCGTATTTACCGCCCTTTTCAAATTGCGGTTCAATACGCTCAAGAAAATCTTTCAAGCTCATAAGCCTTCCCTCTCGACGGTCTCCAAGCAGTCACGCAGGTAT
This sequence comes from Shewanella carassii, assembly GCF_019670705.1. NCBI lineage: Bacteria > Pseudomonadati > Pseudomonadota > Gammaproteobacteria > Alteromonadales > Shewanellaceae > Shewanella > Shewanella carassii. The sequence goes on along the minus strand of NZ_AP024618.1, from coordinate 1,172,979 downwards.
GAACCATAGTCATACTTACCGGGACATACGAAAGTACACAGTGCCAGGTCTTCCTCATCCAGCTCCAGCGCACCCAATGCCACGGCGCCATCGGTATCACCAGAGATAAGATCGCGCAGCAACATAGTGGGCAGAATATCCAGAGGCATCACCCGTTCATAGTTGCCAATAGGCACCATGGCCCGCTCGGAACCACCGGTACTGCTGGTCATATTGAACAGTCGGGAAGGACTCAAGTGGCCCAGGAAAGCACGGGTAATGGAGTATTTATCGGATCCAGGCATCACCCAACCGAAGAACTCTTTCTCAGTACCCTCTTCAATCAGGGTCAACTGCTGGAAGTAGCGTCCCATATAAGCATGAGGACCTATTGCAGTACGGCCGTTAAGCACAGAACCTGAGATAACCCGAACTTGGCCATCGGCTTCGTCTTGGGTCAGGGCCTGAGTGCTGGCACCCAGCAGAGTGCGTACCAAGCGAGGGTTCTTGGCTTTAGGGCCAGTGATGGCCACAACGCGCTGGTTGTTCAGTTCACCTGTGGTAAACAGCTGACCTATCGCGATGACGTCCTGGTAACCCAGGTACCATACGCTGCGACGGGCAGAGGCAGGCATCAAGAAGTGGATATGAGTTCCAGGCAGACCCGCTGGATGGGGACCGGCAAACTCTTCCACTTGGGCATTACCCGCTGGAATGTCTGCTCCTGGTGCTTTACAGACGAAGACTTTGTCTGTCAGTCGGGCCAGTACTTTCAGGCCGTTGACGAAATCGTCTTTATGCTCAGCGATAACAACTTGAGGGTCACCAGCCAGTGGCTGGGTGTCCATGGCTGTCACGAAGATAGCCGCTGCTGTCGCATCCACTGCCGGCACCTTACTGAAAGGACGGGTGCGCAATGCGGTCCACATACCTGATTCAATCAGATTGTCGCGAACCTGCTGCGGTTCCAGAGTATCCAGAGCCTGGGCATCATACTTGGCAAAAGAGACGGCTTCGTCCCCTTCGATCTCTATGACGACTGACTGCAGAACACGTTTGGCGCCGCGGTTGATTTCTAATATTGTGCCACTGGCCAAAGCCGTATATTTGACGCCAGGATTCTTTTTATCTTCAAAAATCACCTGACCTTTTTGCACTTTATCGCCCACTTTGATCTTCATCGTTGGACGTAAGCCAATATACTCTTCACCCAAAGTAGCTACGTGTTTAATGGCTGGGCCATCATGGATAACTTGCTTTGGTCCGCCTGCTAGAGGCAAATCCAATCCTTTCTTAATTGTAATCATATCCACATGCACTACGTTTTGAAGGAAAGACAATGCGCCGCGTTCCTGCTAACCCCCGACTCTCACACAAAAAATCGAGCGTTGAGCTAGCGCAGATTTATCACGGAAATGCGATCGCAATCACGCTGGTCGCGCGCATTTTACCCCAATTGCAACGCTATCGCCACGAAAATTGTAGTGTTTTAACCTGCTTTCAAAGCGACCAAGAGAGAATCGAGCGGAGTTGAACAAGCGGAGATAGCGACAAGCGGGCGAAAGGCAGGATTTTGTCCTGACTCATAAAGTTATACTTTTCATTTTTAAAGAATTAATCAACCAAATAGTCGAAAATACTTATTTCACCTCCCCGGCCTTACCGGGGAGGCTCTGCTTCAAAATTTCATCCGATAGCCCAGCTGTAAACGTCGGCCAACACTTGCCAATAAGCCGGTGTCATCTTCACGTAACGGGCCCGCATCATCGAGCAGATCTTCGGCGCGAAAATAGAGCTGATGTTTTGAGTTGAAGTCATAACTCAGCAGTAGATCCAGTTGCATGCTGTCCTTTGCCGTCACCTGAGGGATAAGGCTTGCCACTTCTGAACGATATATGCCCAGAGCCCTGGCCTTAAAGCCGTCCCACTCCAACCCAACATGAAGACTCAAAGCATGCTCGGGCAACCAGGGCAACTGCTTATCGGCCATTAGGCAAGGTCCGCTCAGCATAAGGCAACCCGAGTGCTGCGCCTTGGCTTGGGTGTAATGGTACTTGAGCCCCATGGGCCAATTGACAATGCCTGAGTCCAGGCTGTAGTCGAGCGCCAGTTCGGCACCTTTGACATCCACTTCCCCGAGATTGTATTGATTGAGGCGCAGCGCTGGGTCGCAGAAGCTATTTGCCGTGCAATCAAAATGCAGATTGTCGAAGTCTCGCTGGTACAGGCTCAGTGCACTTTTCAGCCTACCTGACTCAAAGCGGCCACCGAGTTCATATTGCCAGGCTTGTTGGGAGCGTTGCCCCTGGTTGCCGGGGCTCGCCGCCGCCCAGGCCCTGCCGGCACTGATGAACAGGCTCAGTGCCTCCCCTCGCCAACTGAGCTTGGCCGTGGGTAACCATTCACTTTCGGAGAAATCCGCGGCTGAAAGCGGCACTGTTTCGCTACTGCGCTCCAAGCTGACATCTTCATAGCCGACGCCGAGCTCCAGAGTCACGGCCGACCAGTTGAGCTCAGCCGTCACCGCCGAGCTCCAGACACTGGCCTTGTCATCAATCCTGACACTCAGACTCTGCGCGGTATCACTCAGTCGTCCATCCTGCCATAACCAGCTCCCCAGGCCGGGTGCCAGCTCAGCCTTGTCTCTGTGCCAGCGGGCACTGTAACTCACCTTGTGGCGACCATATTGAGTAATGGCCTGAGTCTGGAGCCCCATAGCCTCGAAGTCATCATCACGGCGAAAGTCGACCAATGAAACCGCGCCGATAGCAGCGGCATCCAAGGCCGCCAGTTGCTCAAGCACGTCACCTTGAATAAAGGCGCCTTCGGCAAAACTCATCTGCAACTGCGAGCTGTGATGGCTATGGTAGTAAAGCTCGGTAAACACCCGGGAGCCGGCGCTAGGCTCAACGCGGTGGGACAGCTGATATCTGTGGCTGCGGCTCTTGAGTCTATCCTGTGTGGCAGCACCATACACCAACTCAGGGTTCAGTTGCCAATCGGCAGCCGTCAGCCCCATTCCCGGCAAAAACTGCCGCTGCTGTGAATACTGATACTTGAATTCAGTATGTTGCCGACTGCGGGCACCCGGCAAGCTGTTGGCCGCTATCTTGAAAAGGACCTTGGTCTGGCTGTCGTCTTGCCCCTGCTCGGCGCTTCTCGGCTCCTGCCAGGGTTGCTGGCGCCTGTGGCTCGCCTGTAGCAACACTTTATAATCATCGGCATCAATCAAACCGCGGCCCTCGGCGCCCCAACCTTTATCTTCATTGCCCTGAAGCCGCACACTCTTGCCCGGAGATTCGTGCAACCCCAGGCTTTGGGTTTCCAAAACACCAAAACTGCCGCTACCGCCATAGAGCAAGCTACCGGCGGCATTGGCCCTGCTGGCAACCAGGGTATCGGGATCCGGCAGTTGCCACAGATAAGGTGCAGAATAAGGTGCCGGCGCCAGATTGACCCTGTCTTCGATAATCGCCATTCCGGAATGGCCGCTGCCACCGGCGCCGCGGATACTGAAACTGCCAGGCAAGGTTGGGATAAGCTCGCCACCGGCGGTCAATTGCCGCTCGGCCGAGTCATAGTACATGGCATTGATTGCTGCGGGCTCAAAAGCCGGATGGTCAGCAGCCAAAGGCTCAGAAGCGTACGCCCACGGCCCGGCCAAACTCCCGCTCACCAAACCGGCCACTGCACTCACCTTAAGCAAGCCACGCCTCTGGCTCATATCCAATCCCCTATCAGCAATTACCGCACATTTGATGTTATATTTTTGTAAAATAACTGATTTGTGGACAAAAAAAAAGCGACTTGAGCAAATATCAAGCCGCTTGATTGAGCGAGGTAAGCCGGGCGGGATTAGAGCTGCTTCAGCAGTTCCTCACTCAACTTGAGATCATCGTTGCGGTTAACGCTGACACCGGCGGCAATAATATTGCGGGCAATATCCTGCGCCTGCTCCAGAGAATGCATCTGATAGGTACCGCACTGGTATTCGTTCAGCTCAGGAATAGCCTTTTGATCTTGTACCTTGAGCACATCTTCCATGGCTGCCAACCAGGCATCGGCAACCCGGCCTTCTGCCGGTGTCCCGATAAGGCTCATATAAAAGCCGGTGCGGCAACCCATGGGTGAAATATCTATGATCTCCACTCCGTCACCATTGAGATGATCGCGCATAAAGCCGGCAAACAGGTGTTCCAGAGTATGAATGCCACGCTCGCTGAGAATATCTTTGTTGGGCGCGCAAAAACGCAGGTCAAATACCGTAATGGTATCGCCCTTTGGTGTGCTCATGGTCTTGGCCACCCGCACTGCCGGTGCCTCCATCTTGGTATGGTCCACGGTAAAGCTGTCTAACAATGGCATGGGTATTCTCCCTTGGATGGCAAGCTGGCTTGCACTGTTAAATGGTTTCGCGTCTCAAAGCGCTATTATTACAGCGCCAAAACACAAATGCAGCCCCTGGAGGCGGTTTATCAAGCCAGGACTTTTAACCACGGCACTTGGGCGACTCAGGCACGGCGCTTTGGGCATCCCATTCGGCCTGAGTATAAGTATGCATGGACAGAGCGTGCACGCCATTGGCCAGTTCATCCGCCAATGCCTGGTTCACTTCTCTATGACGAGCCAGCAGACGCTTGCCATCAAAGGCTTCACTGACAATGATCACCTTGAAGTGCGTCTCTGAATTAGGCGGCACATGGTGATTGTGGCTCTCGTTGATGACTTCTATATGACTCGGCGTCAGGGCGAGGCGCAACTTCTGCTCTATGGTCTGGGCAACGGACATGGTAAAACCTGATATAAGCTGTTGGGATTGGCGGCAGGTTACTGCGTCGGCGAACAAAGATCAATCCGACAATTTTCAACCACCAGGAGGATGAAAACCCGGTTTGAGCCGCCGATAGGTGAGATTGAGCCTGGGCTCTGTGAGTTTCAGCCTTCTTGGCAATGCATGTTGCCACTCCTGCTGCATCGGCCAGCGCATCAACAAGAGATCGCCCGGGTTAAGCCTGAGCCGCAGTTTCTCGCCGCTTTGCTTGTGTCTCAAATCAAAATCGCGCCCGGCGCCCAGACTGATTGACGCGATATCGGCCCCCTCTGCCAGCTCAGGTTCATCGTCGCTGTGCCAACCCATGGCGTCGCGGCCATCGGCATAACGATTTACCAGCACGCCGTTGCTGCCAAGCTGCCAATCCCGATCCAGCTTTTGCCTTAGCCGTAACAGATATTTGGGCCAGGGAAGCGCCCTGACCAATAACCCTGAGTAGCGATAATCACAGCCGGGATCGCCAAACCACACCTGAGTACGGGGAATGGCGTGACGCTTGCCGAATATCTCAAGCTCGGGGCGAGTCAGGGGATAATGCTCCGCCTCGCGCCAAATGGCATCCTGCTGGGCTGGATTGAGATAACCGCGCACCAACAACATAGGCGGCTGCTCAAACCGCTGCACGCCTGTTGCCGACTCATCAGATGACCCAGGCTCAAGCGCAAACAGCGACTGCTGTATCTCTTTTGAACTCATATTTGAACTCACCTTTGAACTTCATGGCATTGTTTCTCTGTGGTTTATTGCCCGGCTTAAGCCTTATTTATTACATAATGACCAAGGCAGACTTTCGCAAATATCGCCTTGAGCGCCAGTATTTGCGATAATCCGCGCAAATTCGTCCTTTAAGCCCAGTTATATGACCAGCCAGTTCTCAGCCGCTGATATTCAGCTTACTCTGCACCGCTATCCCGAAGAGCAGGAATCCAACCTCCAGGCCTGGGATGCCGCCGATGAACACCTGCTCAAACAACTCGCCGAGGAACAGGCGCCTCAATCTGTGCTTATTATCAACGACAGCTTTGGTGCCCTGCTGTGCGCCATTCGCCGACGTTACCCAGATGCAAAGATTCACTGGAGCTCGGATGCCCGCACTTCCCACCTTGGCGCTCGACAGAATCTTGAGAAAAACCATCTCAGCGCTGCCGACATTCACTGGCTAAACAGTCGGGAAATGCCTGCTTGTGTACCCGATACCATATTGCTGAAGCTGCCCAAGAACCTCAACTTTTTTGCCTGGCAGTTGAGCATGCTGGCCAATATGCTTCCCGCCGGTACCCGGGTATTGATTGGCGCCAAGGCCAAATCCATCAATCAAGCCTTGTTGGCCCTGATTGGCAAACATCTGGGCCAGGCCAGCGCCAGTCTGGCATGGAAAAAGACCCGGGTGATTACCGCCTTCGCCGATGGCCAGACACGCGAATTGCCAGCCCCCAGCGAGTGGCCCCTTGGCGAATTCGGCCTCAATATCTGTAATCTCAGCAATGTATTTGCCGCCGGCAAACTGGATATCGGCGCCCGTTTGATGTTGGCCAACCTCCCCGAAGGTGAGTTTAGCTCTGTGGTGGACCTGGGCTGCGGCAATGGCGTTTTGGGGCTGGCGGCGGCCAAACGTTATCCCGATGCAAGTATTCACTTTGTCGATGACTCAGAGATGGCCGTGGAAAGTGCCCGGCTCAACTGGCACGGCAATGGCTTTGAAGCCGAACGCGGCCACTTCTATTGGGATGACTGTCTGAGTCATTTGAGCGCCGGGGTCGCACCGGATCTGGTGCTCTGTAACCCGCCGTTTCATCAGGGAGAGGCCATCACAGATCATATTGCCTGGCAGATGTTCCTCGATGCCAGACGGCGTCTGGTGAACGGCGGCATACTGCATGTGGTTGGCAACCGTCACCTGGGCTACCACATCAAGCTCAAGCGCCTGTTCGGCAACTGCAAGACCATAGCCTCCAATGGTAAGTTTGTGATCCTGCAAGCCTCTAAATAAAAGGCCAACAAGAGTAAACCTTGTTGACCCATTCCGGCCCCCATTGGGAACCCGGAAAGAAACAGGCCGGGAGAGACCCCGGCCTGTGTAGTTAAATTTTGTAATTTCAGGCGGCAACTTTGCCGCGCCTGTAACGCAAACCGCCAAGCAGTATCAGACTTGCGAGCGCCAGCACTGACAGGCTGCCACCGGCATCGACTAACACAGTCGCGCCATCATCTCTGTCCCATTCGCGACTCTCAAGCGGCAAGGCATAGAGGCTATTGCTTTCATAAGAACTTATGGTCGCCACTATGTCACTGTAACCGGGTTCATAAAGGTCGATCAGCACATCATAGTGGTCGCTGGGGTAGCCGCTCTCTAACGTGGTGAGCACTTCAAAGTCATCCTGGGTACTGTCTCCCTGAATGTAGAACACCTCAGTGCTGTAGTAATGCTCCCAGTCACCGCCGTTGCGGCTTAGATAAAGCTCAACATAAACGGGCACAGACTCGGCCGGATCATTGCCGTAAACATCGGCATCGAAGCGCACCGCAAAGCTGCGATAAAAGCCATCAGAGTCATAATCGTCATAAAGGTAGCTGGCCGCCTCATAAAAGCTGAACTCATGGTAATAGCTGTGGGCCGCCATGGAGACCATCCGCTGCGGCGCGGCTTGGCTCTCGGGCAGTTTCTGTTTATTGGCAATCATCTGCTCGCGGGTCATGCGCTCACCGGAAACCTGAGCTCCGGCAGATTGCCACTCCTGCTGCAGTTGCTTGAGCAACTGCCTGTGTTGTGCCGCCCGTAGCTCGGCGCCTGGGCTATCCTGTTCTTCGCTTGGTTGCTGCGCTTTTTGGCCGATGGAGACTTGTCCGCCGACAGGCTCCTTGGCATAGGCTGCAGGCAGAGCCCCAAACAGAGCCAAAAACAGCGACAGGCTAAATACAGTGTAAGATAATAATTTCATAGTGCTTCTCCACAGGGCGCATCTCGCGCTTACTCGGGTTTAGGGAAGGTGCGAACAAGTCCCATGTGTGCTCTGCGTCGGCTTACAGGCCTGGATGCAAGGCGTGGTTCGCAGCAAATGGCCCTAGTCCTTTGCAAGAAGCACAACATAGCAGGCAGGTCTGTAAGCCACGCCCTTCGGGGCTTTCACAGCAACCGGCTCTCTGCGTTATCCGACTTCGACAGGCCCCGGCATGCCTTCAGTCAGATGCCTTGAGCGCCAATTGCTGTGCAAGCCACTCTCTACAAAAGAGAGTGCCACGAGGACTTATTCGCACCTTCCTTAGCATTATTAAAAGTCAGCCTGGGTGAACATGAGATGAACGGTTTCTGTCAGCCGATGTTCATCTTGGAAGGAGTACAACTGACCGGGCCTGAGCGAATACCGGAGGAAGGACAGATAGAGAGTGAAGACCCGGCTGGCTATTTCATCCACCGCGGGGATCTTTTACACTGGGCCAAGCGTTTCCAAAAGGGCAAAACCATGAAAAGGGGCAGTAAAATCAAGCATCAAGCTTATCACTCAAGCGGAATTATCGCGGCAAGCATGCTATTGCTGTCGCTGGCTTTCGCTCAGCCCCTGCATGCTGGCCCCTTTGCCAAGCCGGAACGAACGACTCAGGCCCAGGAGGCCAAGCTGAAAGTCCGCAGCGGCGATGAAGCCGCCAGACTGGTGAAGCAGGCTTATGGCGGTAAGGTACTCAGGGTGCAGTCTGTTAAGGTCAACGGCAACCCGGGGTATCGAGTCAAACTGCTGCAGGACAGCGGCCGAATTGTCTATGTCTCTGTGGATGCCCGCAGCGGCCGCCTGCAGGCAAACTGACAGGAAACAGCTTATGCGACTGTTATTGGTAGAAGATGATGCCGCCTTACAGGCCAACTTAAAACAACATCTGCAAGAGGCAGGTTTCAATCTGGATGCGGCGTCAGACGGCGAAGAAGGCCTGTTTCTGGCGGCGGAATATCCCTATGATGCCGCCATTATCGATATCGGCCTGCCCAAACTCAGCGGCATAGCACTGATTGAACAGATGCGCGCCAAGGGACTGGATTACCCTGTGCTGATCCTCACCGCCAGAGACGGCTGGCAAGACAAGGTGGAAGGCCTGGATGCCGGCGGTGATGACTACCTCACAAAACCCTTCCACCCCATGGAGCTCACCGCCAGGATCAAGGCTTTAATCCGCCGCAGCGTAGGTAAGGCCAGCCCCTTGCTGCAAAGTGGCCCTGTCACCTTGAATACCAGCAGCGGTGAAGTACGACTCGGCAAACACAGCGTCAGCCTAAGCGCCTCCGAATACAAATTGCTCGAGTATCTGATGCTGCATCAGGGCGAAGTCACTTCCAAGAGTCTGCTTATCGAGCATATCTATGATCAGGACTTTGATCTGGACTCCAATGTGATTGAGGTATTTATTCGCCGTTTGCGCAAGAAACTGGATCCCGAGGGCACGCTTGGGCTTATTGAAACCCTGCGTGGTCAGGGTTATCGCCTTAATGCGCTTCCTGTCAGAGATAAGCCCTGATGAAGCCCTTGCCTGCAAGGCTTTTGCCCGGTTCACTCAAGGGCCGACTGATGATCAGCGCCCTGCTGTTGAATCTGGTGCTCTTGCCGCTTATCGGCGTGACCCTGAACGATGCCTTTCGTGCCCAATTGACCCACGCGGTAAAAGATGAACTCAGCGCCGCCCTTTATGGAGTGTTGGCATTGGCAGAAGTGGAACAGGGCGAACTGGTTCTGCCGGATCAATTACAGGACAAACAGTTCAACATAGATCAATCCGGGCTCTACGCCCTGGTCAGCAGCCAAGGCAAACTGGTATGGCATTCGCCTTCCTTTATCGGTATGCCGCCTCCGGGCAAGCTTCCAAGCCCACCACTCGGTGAAGGCCGCTTTGGCGAAATGCTTCTCCTGGGCAAGCCCCACTTCAGTTACAGCTTCAGCGCCAGCTTTGCCTCGGCCTCGAATAATGGCCGGGATATTCCCTTTACCGTACACATCATCAAAGATCAGACCGGCTTTGAGCAAACCCAAGGCGCCTTCAGCCGCCAGCTCTGGCAATACCTGGGACTTTTGATGCTGTTCCTGTTACTGGTACAAGGGGGCTGGCTCTGGTGGACACTCAAACCACTGGCGCGCTTTCGCGCCGAGCTCGAAGCGGTTGAGCAAGGCAAACGGCAACATCTCGGCAGCGACTATCCCAAGGAGCTGCAACAGGTCGCGACCCAACTCAATGCCCTGATAAGCAACGAACAGCGCCAACGCCAACGTTATCGCAACGCCTTGTCGGATCTGGCCCATAGCCTGAAAACACCGCTGGCGGTACTGCAAAGCCTCAAGTCTTTGCCAAGCGATGCCCAAGAGCCCATCAGCCAAATTAACGCCAGCATAAGCCACCAGTTGAAGCGAGCCCAAAGTGCCGGCAGCGGCGCTTGGCACCAAGGGGTGGACAGTAAAACCGTGGCCGACAAACTGCTGCGAACCCTTGGCAAGATTTATGCGGACAAGGCGCTGGAGTTTGAGGCTGACCTGGCAACAAGCGCCCTGTTTTACGGCGATGAAGCCGACCTGGCCGAACTCCTCGGCAATCTATTGGATAACGCCTGCAAGGCAGCAAACAGCAAGGTCGCCCTCAAAACCTGGGTTAGCGAAAAAGGGTTGAACCTCTGCATCGAAGACGATGGCCCGGGCATTACAGAGCAGCAGAAAACCCAGCTGTTCGAGCGCGGTGTCAGAGCCGATAACTACCAACAAGGTCATGGTATAGGACTGGCGATAGTCAAAGATCTGCTGCAGAGCTACCAAGGCCAGTGGCAAATAGATCAATCTCCCTTGGGCGGTGCTCGCTTCACTCTGTTTTTACCCAGAAGTTGAGATTGGGGATATAGTACATTCATTCCCCTTACCGATTTGCAACAAGGCTAATCTTGCCAAATGGCGATAATGCCCCCCTTGATGTGCCAACAAGCACAGCCCAAGTTTCCAGCAATGGATGTTTCTGCCTGCCGTTGGGATGGTCACAAAGCCCAAATGCAGTGAAGAACAGGATGTCCGAGAACGGCCTTTTGCACAGGCTCCCCTGTGACACGGCGAGAGTTGCGCAGCAACATGCTTTCGAGCGCGAGCCTGGGATGGTGAGCTAGCCGTTGTGCATGAATGCATTTGTTCCACGACGTTAGGCCACTGGCACAGTGGCTAGCATTGCTTCAAGCCAAAACTCACCAATGAACTTGATCCTAGCGGCTAGCTAAGTTGTGGCCAATCACCTGCGGTGCGGATAGGCAGGAAGCCTGAATGCAGTGAAGGACAGGACGTCCGAGAACTGCCTTTCGCACAGGCGATCCTGTGACACGCTGCGAGTACGTCCCTGTAAGCTCTGCCTCGCCATCCCTGGCTCGGAAGGTCACAGTTCCGTCTGTGCCTGAAAAATAGGTGTGTGTCTGTAGATCTCTCAAATATTTCAAGCTATTTAGGACTAACAGAGTTGCACCAACTCCCCCCCGGTGTCGCCGAAAGCCGTTGGCACAAATAACATTGCAGAGTGACGCCCCCTCAGGAAATAACCGCTTCCCAAAGTAGCGTTGATATCCTGTATGCGAGAGCTGTTGGTTACGCTCAATACCATGATGAAAAATCGAACCCGATGGGCGAAAGCTATCACAATTAGTGAAATACTTATTGACGGAATGCCACCGTCACTCGTTATGTTTCAATGCCTCGTTCCTTAAACATATTTTTAAAAACTATTTGAGCCCATTTAATTACTATTTCAGAGTTCCCAAGTTCATCCTTATCCAGGTAAGAGATGAGGACAGGATACCCGCCGCTGGGACAATACTTTGAATGTTCGAATCCATCCCATTCCAAACCCAACCCACGAACAGGTATGCTGGGGTCTCCGTTAACCCAGTAACTTACTTTTTCAAAATATCCCGCAGATATCAGAGATTCACCAATGTTTATGGCTTGTTCTACGGATTGAAAACAAACAGGTTGATAGGTAGTTTTATTGATCGAAGAGCAACCTGGTAACAGGAGGCTTAAAAAAGCGACATGCCAAATTCTCATAATATCTTCCTTGAAAAATAACGCCTTACTCAGCGGTGGTTTGGTTGTAGTGGAGTTTTGGCGTACAGTGGCGAAGCCACGCAAAAACGGAGCGTAGACTAAACCGTCAACTGGAGTAACTTGTTAAGCCTTTGCTCTATAAAAATCATCTTCATAAGCTGGAAGTTCCTCGAACGAACACCAATTACTTTCGGTAAGAATTGAAACATTATCTTGGACTAGCGCCCCCCAGAGCCTTACTAACTCAGCATCAGATATATTTCTTAAATACATACTCTCTGGAAGTTCAGACTCGACACCTTCTAGAATATCAATATTATCGAAGGTTATTAGACCGCTGACTTGAGCTGTTATCGACCAGTGTTCATTCCCTACCGAAACTTGTGTATGTTCATCATCCGGCTCGTCATGCTCTTCCGTTCTTAGCTCCTCTACTAAAGATTTAGTAATTTTTTCAAAATTACTCTCATTTATTTCGGCGGAATATCCACATCTCGTTAAGTAATTCGCCATTTGATTTTCCTATTGAGGCTTAATGCTGTTATAAATTGCCGAAATAAGCGTAGCATATTGAGGTCAATTTCATGACCTTGTTAAACGCAACCTCCCCCGATATAAAATAAGATCCCTGGCTTTTGAATTTTGCAGCAACCATAGAAATTCAAAAATAAAAATTGGTGCTGAAATAAAGTATTGGACCGAGGCCGGCAATATTCCAATACTCTTTAGTGGGCCTAGCGCGATCATAGCTAGATAAAAAGCTATAGATCCCATGAACAGTATGAGAAATGCGTAGTTTCTAACAACCTGATACATGATTTCAGCATCATTTCTTCTCATTCTTTTTATGGAATGCATATGCCGGGCACGCACATTGCGAATAAACCTTCGTACATGCCGCGAACTACCCAAGATCAAATTAATAATTCGTGATCTCAAATTGTCAAATAACGGTTGGAACAGGACCAATGCTATCGCCACCACAACAGACAATACAAACTCAGGTTTTTGAAGTGTCTGGATATACGTTTCCATGTTTCCTAGCTCCGTTTAAAGAAAAAATCAAACCACCCATTATAAAACAATAACCTAATCTTCTTTCTGTCTACGTTCAAGCACCGCTAGGGGATTTGAGCACACTGAGGTAGAAAGATATCCATGAGTTGCAGAGGTTTGATGAAATCGTACCGATTTCACGCAAAAATGCGAGATTTGAGCCGTGCTAGCCCTACCCATGGTGATTTCAATGATTGCGGTTGAGATAAATAGCGGGGTGGTCAGGCTGTTTGAAGATACTGACAGCTGGTTGCAAAATGCCGTCGTCGCCTCTCCAAGCGAAAAATCACAGCGAAAAATCAAGCCACCCATTATAAAACAATAACCTAATATTCTTTCTGTCTACGTTCAAGCACCGTTAGGTGATTTGAGTACGCTGAGGCCGAAAGATATCCGTGAGTTGCAGAGGTTTGATGAAGTAGAACCGATTTCACGCAAAAATGCGAGATTTGAACCGTGCTAGCCCTACCCATGGTTCAGGGGGGTCAATGACTGCGATTGAGTTAAATAGCGTAGGGTTTAGGCCGTTTGAAAGTACTGACAGCTGGTTGCAAAATGCCGTCGTCGCTTCTCCAAGTGTTCGCAGTAACAACTGAGCTCTTGCAAGGTGCCTACCGGTCCAAGAAATAGTCTTCCAAATTCAGTGGTAAGCTTGAGCCAGTTCTCATGAGGGATATTCAACCGCGTCAGTAGCTTGGCACTCTTTTCACTTATCGCGCCACGTTTATCATTGCGAATACAGCGCCCGGTATCATCCACCAATTCAAGATAATCCTTGAGCCCAAACGTAATACCACTGGGCTGATTACTGCATTCATTGCCGATAAAGGGCAGTAACCTGGCGGGTTGTTCGCATTTCAATGCTGCCTGAATACGTAACTGAATGCTGGTATGTTCCGACTGCTCAGGCGTATCGGCCATCTTGGCTCTGATGGGATTGAGGTCAACGTAGGCCATGCAGGTTAACACTGCGGCTTCATCAAGTAAGGCTTGTGACTTAAATCTTCCCTCCCACAAATTTATCCGGAATAAATTTGAACAGCTTTAGCTGGCCCGCAGGGAGAGCGCCAGGGATGGCGGCGAATAAAATCGACCGGTACAGTTATCTTCCTGATTGGCTTGACGCGCTATCGGTTCATTAAGACAACGCATGAACCAACTGATGTCACATAACCTGCTGCGATAAATCGCAATAGTATGCTTCAGCCTGGGGACTTCATACGCTTCAATCAGCTCACCTTGGGTGAATTTGCGGGTTAACTCATCACCTTTGAACAGCTTATGCCATTGCTCAAGCACTTCTCTGTCTGTCCATCGGTTTGCTGTCTCTATATCAATATGCAACACCAGATGTAGATGATTACTCATGATGGCGAATGCCGCCACATCAATGGCAAAAACGGCCTCCAGTTCAAACAGTAACGATTCCACCCAACCACGGCGGTGGTCATAATTCTTGCCCGAGTAGGCATCATTACCACACAAGAAGGCACGCCGTACCACGCGGCTGCAACAATGGTAGTAAGGCGTATCTTCAAGGCTGATTTGAGTTCGGCGAGGGCGCGGCATAATAACCTCCTTGTTAAATGCTTAAACAAAGCATAGTCGGAAGCTAACTACCGCGCCATTAATGCTGGGTGTCCATTTTTTTCTTTCGATTAATGCTGGGTGTCCATTTTTTTTCTTTTATTATTAAACAGATTGTTAAGTTTCATATTCGTTGGCATTAAATTCTTGCAGTGCGTCTTTTAAACTTGCAAACAGTGGCTCATAGTTTTGTCTTAAGGTGTTGGAGAAATCTGGATTTTCACCACAAAACTGAAATAGAAATAGCGAACGCATTTCAGCAAAAGTGCAGAGATCAGAAATAGATCGAGCTATATGCGCAGCTTTAACCCATGCTTGTTCTTCTGTCGTACGCACACATCGCTCCCACACCATAGCAACACCGTCACCATCTTTATGGATAAGATGACTACTCATCCCGTAGTTATAGCCTAAATGGATCAAAGGATTAAGCCTCGTATCATTAGACTTGCTAAACTCTTGTATGATGTGGCTAAACGACCACTTTTGTTCTAGCTGTTTTCGTTGCTGCTTATTTGTATCACCTCGAATACTGTCCACTTGTTCTGGTTCTAGTGTTAGTTCTTGAATTGAAAGCCAATTATGCATATCTTGTGGGTCGACTTCTGCTAACAAAGAACTCGCACGATCACTTCGTTTAATAGCAGAGTAACTGGGAAGAACCTCCCAATATTCATTAACTTTCGTTAGCACTTCCTCTTCAGAGCCATTCAGCATGTAGATGTACTTGGTAACGCCTTCAATTATTGTACGGTTAATAATTTCAGCATCCCACTCTTGACCATGCTGTAACAAAATAAGTGAACTCTCTGAGCTAAAGTGACAAGATAAGTACAACTGGGTACTTACAAACCTAACCATGGGATGCATGTTTTGAAAATCTTTATCTAGAAAAGGTTTGCAATGATCAAAGTGCTCACCAATGAAATGGCTAGCCATTGCAACCCAAGATTTAAACCTATCGTCCATAGTTACCTCGTGAAACTTAACGCCCGCATCTAGGGAATCCCCAGATAATTCCCTTTTTATTCAATTTAGTAGACACGCATGGTGTTGATTGATCTAATTGATTTCGCCAAAAAACTACCAGATCCAACACCATGCGTGATGTCCACATCTTACACGATTTACTCAAAAAGCAATGCCCACAAATACATCAAAAACGGCTTAATTCTCTGATGATTGCTACAGAAGCGTTACTTGATGGCAATCAGTTGTCACTCACTCAGCTTGGTCGCAATATCTCTGGCGCGGTGGCGCCAAAGCACAACATCAAACGGATAGACAGGCTACTCGGCAACCCGCATCTACACTCTGATAAATTCGCTATTTATCAATGGCATGCAAAGTTACTCTGTGCAGCTAATCCCATGCCGGTCATCCTCATTGATTGGTCTAATGTCCGTGAACAACTGCGGATGATGACATTGCGAGCCTCTGTCAGTGTGCAAGGGCGCTCGGTTACCCTGTATGAGCGTACTTTCAAGTTTGCCGACTACAATGCTCCCCGCAGCCATAACGCCTTCTTGGCTGAGTTGGCACAGGTGCTGCCATCCCATGTTTGTCCACTGATTGTCACCGATGCGGGTTACCGCAATACCTGGTTTCGGGAGGTGGAACGATATGGTTGGTTTTGGCTTGGCCGTGTCCGTGGGGATGTCGGCTTTCTCCTGGCCAATCATGCCCAATGGCAGTCGAATAAGTCGCTTTATCCCTCCGCCACGGCGAAAGCCCGGCATATTGGTTTCGTAAAACTGGGACGAAAAATCGGCTATGCGCTGTCATTTACATCTGTACAAGGCTGCGCCGAAACATCGAGCCGACAAGCGGTCATCCAAAGCAGGACGCAATCATACGGCACAACAAAGTTACCGTCTTGGCAGTAAAGAGCCTTGGTTACTGGCAACCAACTTGCCTACTGAGGCGTTCTCGTCAACGCAGGTGGTCAAACTTTATGCCAGACGGATGCAGATAGAAGAAACCTTTCGCGACCTCAAAAGTCCCCAATACGGCATGGGACTCAGACAAAGCCGCAGTCGTTGTCCACGCCGTTATGATGTGTTGTTGCTGATAGCTTTGTTGGCAGAAATCCTGCTTTGGTGCATCGGTCTGGCTGCCAGGCATCTGGGATGGCAGCGGAGGTTTCAAGCCAATACGATACGTGACAGAAACGTGCTATCTGTGCTCAGGCTCGGCAAAGAGGTGAGACGACGTCCGGAATACTCAATCAAAGAATCGCATTTTCGCTGGGCTTGGGGTGAATTTCTTAAACTGGTTAACACCTCTGGGAGGCCCGAATTATGAGGGGATCATCCAGCGCCCGCATTTGCGGCTGGTTTGTAGCGCAGCGGAAAACCAGTCCGACAACATGCGCTTGTTAAATTTAATGTGATTTAGACCCGATAGGTAGGTGAGGACCACAATAGCCTATGACAATAGTTGATTTTTCACTATCCCAATGAAAGTGCACCCGGATAGTCTCTGCGATATTGTCCGCAACGCCGATTCTTAAATGTTTAAACATATATGTATCTACACCATTGTAAGTAAACTGTCTGAACTTATTTAGTTCTGGGCTTTTTTTCTACTGTTTCTGACTCATTGGCTGAATAAGATTTTCCAAAGATATCTTTTGCTTTCGAGTCACCTCCTTGCGACAAAATATCAATATATTCTGTTGCCAACTTAAACAAAAGACCAATAAGCTTGCGGCCTTGTTTGAATGAAATTGAATCCCTTGCTGATGTTAAAGCACTATCAAGCACTACAATTCTAGATGGATACATGGCCTCAACTAACATCAAACATTGTTCCGGGTTGGGGTCATAAGTTAATGTTTCAGATAGAATCTGAATTAACTCAGCATCTAATACCTGATCTCCAGAATTAGCACTCCCTAGTTGTCTTTTTTAATTCTGAAATAGTGTAGCTATTTGACCTGATTTCTTCGGTTAATGCCTCATTTGTGTCTTCAAGCTCCATCTTTTCCATTTCGAACGAGTCGACTATCTGTTGGTGCTCGTCTTTGAGCGCTTCAATCGTACTGTCATACGAATCTATTTGCTCAAACGCCTCATTCAAAAGCTCTTCATAATCACCAGATTGCTGAAGCTCACTATACTTTTGTTTGAGAAACTCTCTGTGGTCTTTTGCCGTTTTGCTCGGACATCTGTTGGGCTAAAGTGGAGCCTTTTTCTATACCCATTTGTAGTGTGAGTAATAATAGATAAAAGCTCACCAATTAGATATTTATCATTACTTTTTAGCTCTTCTAGGTGTTCGACTAATAGTAGCCTTCTCGGGCAAACGGACCTATTTCTTATTGGAAAAATGACATTAATAGCGCCACCCCAAGCAGAATAACGCCTACCCAAGGCTCTTTCCATTTCCCAACTATCAACAGACTGATCACATACAACAACCTGCGCTAATCCTATAAGCTGCTCTTGTAAACTTCGTGGATTGAGCAATGGTTTACCACTTGAATCACAACTAACAAGCACAACCGGGTGTTTCCGCTCAGGCCTTTCTAGTTCAGCAAGAAGGGCTCTAAATACCTCTTCATCGTTGCTAATATTTTTGAGGCCCAGACCGATAGTATCTTTTGAAATATTGCAGTTATTCTGGAGGTATTTGACGACTTTAGGTCTTGATGATTGAGGAATATCAGTAACCTGTGTACTAATATCGCTAGTTTCTAGAAGAGTTGTAAAAAGCACCCCATCGGATTCTACCCTGATACCAATTTCTGTAATCCATTGGCGACCATGAACATCGGAGTCTGGGTTAGAAAACAATATGGAATAAAGAAAGGGTTCCGCTTGGGAAGCGTTGTAGGTTCTAACTTTTGCCGACCAATAATATAATCTTCTGAAATCTTCAGCTCTTCAGGCGTAAAGTGTCTTTTCGTTAGTTCCTTTAACCACCCTGCAACAGTTTTTAAGGTACTATCAAGAGCATTAGATCCATTAACCTTAATCTGATTTACATATATTAACATCTTGTATCCTTAGTCTGGTCTTGATGACTGGGCAGAAATTTAACGCCCTGTTAAGGTGTGAGCAACGAAATACCGATGCCGCCGCATACCACCTTAAACATTAAACGCAACGCATAGCAAAAATGCCACGCGTTGCGAATCACTCTTAAACAGTTTGTATGGATAATAACCAAGCCAAAAGGGTAAAAAGTGAGACCCAGGCTTTAGCGGCAACTAAAGCTTTCTATGTGGCAGTTCGGTTGAATGCTGGCTCCTCTGTCGAGAGACCGATAACAAACATGAACGCCTCATAGGACTCCAAGCATAAACCTCGAATAGTCGACTGGGTCTCGAACCCGCATTTCGCAAGCAAGAGTTAGCTTATTATGAATACAAACACACTTCAAAACATTAATATTGGTGTTGATACCGGCAAATTACAGCTCGACATTTACATCCGTCCACTCGATGTCTTTTTTACCGTGCCAAACAACGAAAAGGGTATCAAACAAGCCTTAACTACTATCAAAAACACAACCCACAGCGTATCGTTATCGAAGCGACTGGGCGCCTAGAAATGCCCTTCGTGTTAGCGTGTACCGAGGCCAAGTTGCCTATTGTTCGTGCTAATCCTGTTCATATCAAACGCTTTGCCGGTGCTATTGGTCGTAGAGCCAAAAATGACCGCTTAGATGCACAGCTTATCGCTCATTATGGTGAAGCCATTAAACCTGATTTGACGGTCATAAAGGCTAAGAACATACGTTTAATGAGTGACTTAGTAATTCGCCGCAATCAGCTGCTCGCGATGCAGACCATGGAGAAAAATCGTATTCAAATTTTGCCTAAGCACCTACATTCGACAATGACCCCCATCCTGACTGCGATAAAAAATCAGGTCTCAAAGATTGAAAATAAGCTTGTCAAACTCATCGAAGATTGCCCCGAATACCAAACTAAAAATACCCTCTTACAAAGCGTACCTGGTATCGGCAATATCGCCGCTGCGTCTATCATCAGCAATGTGCCTGAGTTAGGCTACATTACCAACAAGCAAGCGGCTTCACTCATCGGCGTCGCCCCTATTACACGTGAAAGCGGACGCTACAAAGGGAAACGAGTCATCCAAGGAGGCCGCGCACAGGTGAGAACCGTTTTGTACATGGCCATGATGTCAGCCATGCAATGTAACCCTGTTTTCAAGGACACTTACGCTCGATTACTCGAAGCTGGAAAACCAAAGAAAGTGGCGATTATTGCCTGCGTTCGCAAGATGGTGGTCATCCTAAACTCTATGCTTCGAGATGGCATCATGTGGGACCAAAACATCGCCCAAAATAAAGGATTGACGCCATAGTCGTTTGTTATGTTTATTTTGCGTTCTTCATTTTTCTTTTAGTCTCTCGCCAATTTCTACCGCATCTGGTTTTGCATCTGGATCGTCGGCAAATATAGCAACTAATACAGCAATATATGCTTCCCCTAAAGCTACAGTTAATGCTGCAGCAGTTGTTGCTGATATTGCGCCACCCGCTACTGAACCCACACCCGGAATGCATTTCAGAATATTAGACACAATAGCGCGCCCAGCAAAAGATACACCAGTAACACCTATCGCAGAACTTACTAAGGTGCTTAACGTTGCTTTAGAAAGTTCAATGCCAAATACCGACGTAATACCGGCAATCATCCCTACTTGAATTGGTGCTAAAATTGCCACATCCGACATCGGAATAGGGCTAGCACCTGCTGCCGCAGCTGCACTTGATGCACCAATAACTATTTTACGAGCTTGAGATTTGTTGTAATCCAAATTGGCTTTTTGAGCAGCTGCTAGCGCTTTACGCTTTCCCTCGGGAACCACCTCAGAAGAGATTTCGATAAGCTCTTTCAATCCCATAGGTGGGATTGGTGGTAGTCCTTCTTCTTCATCAAAATACTCGGTGATAGCCCTTACACGTATCACATTTTTTGCTTGCGGAAGTAAACTTTGTGCTTTTTGCTTGAAACCTTGGTCAGAACGAGCCTTTGTTACCACACCAATTAACGGTACTCGTTTTGAGACCATCTCATGTAATCTAATTTCAGCATCTTCAACACGCCTCCCATCTTCTTGAATACACAACCAAGCTAAATGAATGTGTCGATTTGGATCGCGATCGTTACAACGGTCCTCAATGACTTTTTCCAGCTCAGACAAAGTAGATTCAAAGTCATTCATTTCTAATCCTCGTGTATCGAAGATCGTTAATGGAATGCCTTCCTTATTTATCTCTCTGGTATTCTGAGTAACTGGCCTGCCTTGACCTGTTTCAGCTAGTTTGGACTGAAACACTGAGTTGATTAATGTACTTTTACCAACACCAGATCTGCCTGCTATCAGAATATTAATATGACCTCTTTCTTTAACTGCCTTTTCAAGTGCATCATTAATTATCTTGTCGAAATGTTCCATTTCTATCCTATATCAACAGTTTTCAATAAATATTTGTTATGACATTTGCCTTAACACACCTATAAACATAGACATAATGATTCCCTGTGCAGGTGTCGGCCTCCGTGTTTTCTCGTGGATTAGTTAAACCAGAGCCACACTGTTTGTTGATCCAATAGGCAAACAATCACAGGAGGCCGACATGTCTAAAGCTAACACACTTTTTATCGGGTTGGACGTACACAAGGAGACCACTGACGTGGCCTGGGTTTCTGATAAGTCTGCTGAGACTGTGCATTACCATGGCACAATCCCAACCAACCTGCGTTCATTCGATAAACTCATTAAAAATCAAACAGCCAAGACCAGCAAGCTCTGTGTTATCTATGAGGCCGGTCCCTGCGGCTTCTGGCTCTATCGTCATCTGTTGCGCCGTGGCATTGAATGCTGGGTGGTAGCACCGGCACTCATCCCCAAAGCCCCGGGCGACCGGGTCAAAACCGATAAACGCGATGCCATGACATTGGCCAGGTTAGCGCGTAGCGGCGATTTGCACTCTATTTATGTTCCGGATGAGCGGGATGAAGCTATCCGCGACCTTATCCGCTGCCGGGAAGATGCCATGCTCGACTTGCGCCAGGCACGGCAACGGCTGAAATCCTTTCTGCTGCGTCATGGTCATCCCTGCACTGGTCGGCAAAACTGGACCGAGGCCTATCGACGCCACCTGGCTGATATCAGCTTTCCTCAAAGTGCTACTAAAATCACCTTTCAGCATTACATTCATATCGTTACCGAGCGCTATGAGCGCTTGCAACGGCTGGAATTGGAACTGCAAAGCCTGGCCGAAAGCTGGCGTTGGTACCCACTGGTGCAACGTCTGACGGTACTGCGTGGAGTACGTTTCTTATCCGCTATGACCCTAGTGGCGGAACTGGGTGACCTCAGACGCTTTGCTTCTCCGCGTTCACTGATGAACTTTGTCGGTTTGACACCCAGCGAACACTCCAGTGGTCAGCGGGAACGGCGCGGCGGCATCACCAAGTGCGGCAATAGCCACGCCAGACGCATCCTTATTGAATCGGCCTGGGCCTATCGTTTCCCCGCTCGGGTCTCGAGGGAATTGGAAAGTCGCCAACAAGAGCACTCTATCAAACTGCAAACTCGCTCATGGGAAATCCAGCAGCGCCTATGTCGACGCTTTCATGCCTTAAAAGCAAGAGGCAAAGAATACAACAAGGTCGTTACCGCTGTGGCTCGCGAACTGACAGGCTACATTTGGGATTTAGCCCAAGGTTTTGATGCCGATATGCCACAACAAGCGTACTGAATTACATTTAAAAATCACTCTGGCAGCGCCGGACGGCGGCAGCGGTGCGAGCAATCCTCGAGGGCGTTAAGCGGTCACATCCGCGCTCCTAGACTGAGGCAAGGCTCCTGCGGCGAACACAAGTAATGCGAATAACCAAACTCGCGGATATCAGCAAGGTCAACCGCCGACACTTACTCGCCAAAGTCCGACTGTCAGAGTGCCCTTACCGGAGATTTTTGGGTCTCCGGTAAGGACACTTTTATCTATTTGACAATGGGAATCATATCAACGCCCGCATAATAGGCGCGAGCTTGCGAGCGTCCTAATTGATGCGCTTGTTAGCTCAATCACAAGCATCTTTGCCTTCTTCGCATGCTTCAACGCATTTTTTCTCATCATAGTATGAAGAGAATTGATCGTCGCACTCATCTTCGCAAGCATCAAAACCAGACGAACAACTACCACCAGAAGACTTACTCATTTGCATAAGCAACATTTGATTAAGTAATTTTACTTGGTTCACTAACTCATCGCGGTTCATGGCTCTACACGAGTTACCGTTTTTTGTGAAGCCTGTATTGCACTCCCACATGGAGCCGAAAGTGAAATGCGCGTTATCTGGTAATTGTACTTTGATGCACTCATCTCCACTTTCTTTATAGCCCTGATTACATGACCATGAACCACCAAACGTAAAACTGGCATTATTTGGAAGATGAACTTTGTCACATTTATCGCCATTTTTTCGATAACCAGTATTACATTGCCAACCACCCATAATTGAAATTGATGCATTCTCAGGTATATGGATTTTTACGCATTGGTTATTTTTCACCTCGTAACCCGTATTGCATCTGCAGCCTTTCCCTAGAAAATCAGGACTAGAATTCGGTGGGCACTGGCCTTCAGCGAAGGCTAGTAGAGGAAAATATAGAAACATTATTAAGAAATTACGCATAGTCGTTCCTGAGAGCTAACGCCCAATTAAGGGGTGAACAACGCTACCAACCAACCTAAAACATTGTGCCATAAACACTAAATTTGAAATAGAAGCAAAAGTGCCAAGCGTTGTGAATCCCTCTTAAATTGCTTGTTATAAATGCAATTTCACGAAACCTAAAGCTTCCTGAACTTCTAGCACAGTACTTTGAGCTTTTCTGTCATTGCTAATTAACGCTAGCTCACCGGCAACCAACAAACCATAGTTATTTGTTAACCTTTTCACATCTTCAATAAACGGTTCATCAAAGTTTGAACCGATTGTTTCGTCAGATATTCTACGTGAAACTTGCCCTGCCCCGGAGTGTGTTAATCCATTTAAAGTTCGCCATAAATATTTCTTGGCTGTTGATAGACCCTTGCCTTTTGTCTCTTCGATTTCACTTACCAGCGCCCCAAATGGCTTTTCAAATTTGTCTCTTCTAAGTCGATCAATATCTTTTGCATCCGAGCAGTGGTAAAACCACAAACCTTTTACATAGCTTTCAAAAAGACACCTTAATAGAGCACTTGCTGAACTATAAAGCTGAAGTTCAAGTAACGTTAAAATTGAGCGATAGTGTTCCATGCATATTGAGTAGTACGAGCTTGCAATCATAACCTTGTCGGTACGTGGTAGCTCAATATGGTTTAGTGCTTCCTCTAATTGAAGCAAATTATTCTTCGATTTTTTCATAACTTCACTTGGATTTATAACAGCTGTATAGTGCGCATGCGCGTTTTAGTCCTCGGAGGAGTGTAAACGCGCATCGCTATCTGTTTGTATTAGCTGGATATAATACCATTTAGTCCAAATATCCCTTGCAGCTAAACGCGCATGCGCGGTTTCAAACCTATTATCTACCCGCTGTATTTTTTAACATTATGAATTTGATGCTATTTCCTAAAATGTTACAGAAATAACGCGCAAACTTAGCTGCAAATTTCCGGCATTTTGTCCAGAACGTCAATAATACTGTATAAAAATCAGCTCTGAGGTGCTTGTCATGAGCGCTCCAAGCCCTGCAACTAAGGGCCTTAAAACCAAGAGCCCTACAACTCAGGCCCGACAAAAAACGTTAAGTAACGCCATGGCTACCGCACGGGTCCAAACTCTGTTCGTCCCAGCATTCCGTTGAAAACGGAAAAGTGTTGTTGCTTTCGGCCTTAAGCTTAAGAAAGTGCTAAAGCTAAGCGTTTGAATTAGTTATACAATACCCAGTACTGAATTTTAAAACAATTAGCCAAAGGTCAAGTTTTTGACAAAGGCTACAAAACCCTGATTTGGGTTGTTTTTGAAGCAGAATTGACTGGGTGTTTGCATTCTTCCCTGTTTTCAACGGTCACCGTCCCACCAGAACTAGTGCCAGAGCCTGAAAATGAGCTGTATGTCTGCAGACACTTCTAATGTTTCAAGCTACTCGGTACTAACAGAATTGCACCTATTCCCCCTCTGTGTCGCCGAAAGCCGTTGGCGCAGATAACGTGGCTAAGCAGCCGCCAATCACCTGCGGTGCGCCTTTCGCACAGGCACTCCTGTGACACGGCGTGAATACGTCCATGTAGCCTCGACGAAAACGTCCCTGTTTTCGACGGTCACAGTCCCGCCTATGCCTGGAATTAGGTGTATGTCTGCGGGCATATAGGTAACTTCAAACAAGTTAGTTCTCACAGAATTGCACCAATTCCCCCTTCGGAGCCGCCGCTGGCGTTGTTGCAAATTGGCGTAGCCGAGACAGGGATGTCGAGGCTCGAAGGTCGAGCAAGGATGCGAGTCCTGAGTATAGCCAATTTGTTTCATAAGCCAGCGGGGATTTCGGCTACGTCGGGGTGTCCTTGGGGATGCAAGGGGCTTTGGACAAGCAAAGCCCCTTGCCCGGTGTGGTGTGGAACACCACGACTTTAAGCCGCTGGCACAGCGGCTATCATGGCTTTAAGCCAAAACTCACCAATAAACTTGGTCTTAGCTGCCAGCTAAACTGTAGCCCATCACTTGCAGTGCACCTTCGCACAGACGAGCCTGTGACCCAACATGAACACGTCCCTGTTTCGATGGTCACTGTTCCGCCTGTGTCTGGAAATAGGCGTATTCCTGCGATGCCAAAAGACTCAGTTCCACTACCCACTTCCCCCAGGCAGCAGCTTGGAGATCATTTAGCCATCCAAAAGCCTTCAGCTTATGTTCATCAAAGGCCACTTATTCTGAAGCCACTGATGGGGAATTGCATCGCAAGGCCTCAGTTAGCTCACTTGCCAGGCTGGTAACCATACCGGCCTAAAGGAGGCAACCATGAACAAGCTGAAAATCTGGCTGCAGCACAGTGTGCTTATCCTGTGTCTGTTTGGCCTGCCAACTACGGCGCTGCAGGCCGCCGAATCCGGCAGTGATATCCGGGAACCCGAGCTGATGCAGCTGCTCTCCCCTATCGCTCTCTATCCGGACACCTTGTTGACCCATATGCTGATCGCCTCAACCTATCCACTGGAACTGGTGCAGGCACAGCGCTGGCGCAAACAGCGCAGCCATTGGAGCAATGAACGCCTGATGGCCGAAGCCGAGAACCAGGATTGGGATCCCAGTGTGATGGCGCTTATCGCCTTTCCGGAAGTGTTGAACAAGATGAGCACAGATCTGGACTGGACCGCCCGCTTGGGCGAAGCCTTTATCGCCGATGAAGGCCGGGTGATGGATGGGATTCAAACCCTGAGACAAGCCGCCTGGGATGCCGACTCATTAAATGACCTGGGTAACCTCAACGCCAGACGCGATGAACGTCAAATAGTGATAGCACCGACCCGCACCGAGGTGATCTATGTCCCTTACTACGACAGTCGCCGTGTCTATGGCCACTGGCACTGGAGCAGCTATCCGCCTATCTATTGGGACCCTTTCCCCGGATATGTACGCTACCACTCCAGTCCGTTTTACTGGCGCAGTGCCGGGGTCAGCATTTCATTTAACTTCTTCTTCAGCGCCTTTCATTGGCATGACAGAGTGATCTGGGTCGATTATCGCCACAAACACTATAATCACTACCGGCCAAGACTGGCCTATAGCCAGGGAGCCCAGCGCTGGAGCCATAACCCGCACCACAGACGGGGCGCCCATTATCGTCACCCTGGGCTGCAACAACGCTACAACAAGGCGGTATACAACAAGCCGCACAAGCGTTATGAATCCCAGGCCCGCAGCTTCAACCACAGCCAGAGGCTGCATCAGGACAGAAACAAGCAACAAAAACAGTTGCAGCAAGAGTTAAAGCAACGCAGGGAACACAATAGCCGTGAATGGCGCGCCGCTGACAAGAAGGAAAAGATGCATAAGGGCGAGCCACAAAAAGTTCGCCAGCTGTCACAGCAGCCGTCATATAGGAGTGCCAATAGCAGTGCCAACACCGCCGACAAAACGATGCGGGCTAAACATCAGGCCAGAGACAGACAGTTGCAACAGGCCTCAAACCAGCACACTAACACTACTCATAGACAAGCTGAAAAGCGCCGGCAACAGGCAGATAAACAACATCAGCCTCAGAGACACTATCAGCCTCATAGTCAATCGAAGGTGCAGCATCAGCAGCGAGCTCAGCCACAGCGCCATCAGGCTGAGCGACGCCAGCCCAGCCGTGCTCAGGAGCACAGACAACGCGCAGTGCATCAACAAAGAGAGCGTTGAACAAAGAGAGTGCTGAAAAAGCTGAGTTGAAAAAGCCGGGTTAAAAGTAGCACTTGCCCTAAAGTGAAAACGAATGAAAAAGACAGGTCCAGCACTGGCCTGTCTTTTTTGGGGTGTAGTTGTATGACTCAGATGAAGGCGCTCAGACGGCTCTGTCGTCGTACAAGTCGATTTGAGTCAGCGCCGCCACCTCTTCGATATAGGCGCGCACTCTGGCCGGGAATACCAGCCCCTTGACCATGGTCAGGTTTCTCAGACCGGGGAACAGGTTGATATCATCAATACTCAACTTATTGCCCCGCTCCGACGGCAATAGCAGCCAGTCGAGCAGAGGCCAACACTTAGCCAGGCCCTCAAGAAAATCGGCCGTTTGCGCAAGCGCTTTTTCGAAAGACATCTCTATCATGGCGCTCTTGTTTTGGGTAAACCAGGCAATCGCCTCTTGGCAGCCAAATTCAGGCAGGCCGAGCAACACATTGCGGGGATAGAGCAAGCGACTGCTGAAATAACCGGATGCCTCCTGCCATTGGCTGACAGCATCGGCCTGGCTGGCAAGGGTAATGACCGGCTTACCATCCAGATTATCCAGATAACTGACGATATCCAGGCTCTCGGCCATAAAGCTGCCATCGGCTTTTTGTAAAATGGGTACCATATTGGCGCCGACCATAGCTATTCTGGACTCCACATCATGGTTTTGCAGATAGACCCGCTCCACCGGCAACGCCTTAAGCCCCACCAGCATCATAGCCTTGACGCAATAGGGACAATGGTCAAACACAAAAAGCTTCATCAGTACTCCTTAGCTTCCTTGGAACTGTCAGGGCCATCAGCATATCCTCCGAGGCCAGAGCTGGGCAACTCCTGACTGGCCGGCGGTGCAAACAGCAAACGCCAACGTTGCCTGAAACTAAGCCCGGGGCGGCTCACTTCCGCCAACATATCGCGCCATTCGGCAAAAGTGACTGTCACAGGATTAAAGCTGTTCACCGGCTTGGTAATACCATAGCGCACGGTTTCCCGCTCCGGCTCGAAGCTGCCGAATAATCTATCCCAAATGATCAACACCCCGGCGTAGTTCTTATCTATGTACTGAGGATTACGGCCGTGGTGCACCCTGTGGTGGGACGGAGTGTTGAATATCCACTCCAAGGGCCCAAGACGTTTGATGGCCTGGGTATGGACAAAAAATTGCAGTCCCAGATTAAGCAGCACCACAAATACCACCCAGTTGGGGTCGAAGCCTATGATCACCAAGGGCAACCAAAACAGCCACATGCCCGCCAATGGGTACATCAGGCTCTGACGAAAGGCGGTGGAAAAATTCATGTTTTCCGAGCTGTGGTGCACTACATGGGCGGCCCACATCCAGCGGCACCTGTGGCTGGCCCGGTGGAACCAGTAATAGCAAAAGTCCTGTCCCAGCATCAGCAGTAGAAAGGTCCAGCCATTCATCTCAATGTCGAACAAACGCCAGCCGAATAACCACAAATACAGTTTGGCCAGCAGTAACCCTGTGAGAATATCGGCGCCCTGGTGCATGCCTGCCAGCACAAAGTTACAGAAAACCTCCGCCGGTCGATAGCGGGCATTCTCAGGCAAACGTCTGAGGCGGTCACCGAAAAACCACTCCAATGCCATACAGATGAAGAACAGCGGCGCCAATACCAGCAGCAGCCATTCAGGATGTGAAATAAGTAAATTGAAATCCATTTTTATTCCTTTTATTCCAGCTCACCACTTGGCAAAGTGATCTTCTGTCAGGCCGCTCTGCTGCACCAGCTCATGGCGCTGGCCCAGGGAGTCTTTGACCCAACCGGAAAACAGCCCGGTATACTGGCGAAAATTGCTTTTAAGCAGCCCCAGATTGAGCCTTTCGCTGCGGCACCCCAAGGGCGAAAATGCCAACTCCAGCTCGCCGCGCTCAGACCAAACTCGCCATTGGCCGCCGGATGCTGCCCTGCGGTCAAACTCAAAATGCACCGGCGACAGCAAATGCCTGGCACCATCAACCCAGAGCACGTTTTCACAAGAGCCGGTCTCGTTGACTCCGGCCGCCAGGTTTAGCCCCAACCCCTTACCCTCAATATCGGCATTGATAGAGGCCCAGCGCCAACTGGTTTCCCGGCGCATAAAGCCTGCGGAAAAGTCATAACCTGCTCTGGCATGCAGCAGAGGCTGGGGTTCATGATTGAAGGACAACTGGCCGGAGACCTTGAGGGCATTGTGTTTTTGGGTATAGGTCCAACCGCTGTAACCGGTTGGACTGCAAAGCGCCATCGGCAAGCTGAGCGGTTCGGGAACCAAGGTCAGTTCCCCCTCAAGTGGCATTCCCTGTAGTTTAAGATCCAGGCTCAGTTGCCATTGTCCCTGCTCACGCCGAAAGTGAATGCCGCCCATACGGCTCTCCCCCTGCCATGGCGAACGGCTCAGGTTAAAACCAGCGGGCGGCCGCAGCAGATTCTGCTGATACATGCGACGACTTTGCAAATCAAACAGATAACAGAAACCACTGCCAAGATAGGCGATATCCGCCAAGGCAACGCCCAGCATCCATCTGGGGCTGTTAAGGCCAATAAACTCAAACTGCTTATAACTGCAGCGCTGTTTCAGGCGTGAAACCCTGCGGTCCATCTCATTGAACAGCTGAAAGTCTGCCAATCCCAGGCTTTTCGGCGGGCCGTCGAAATGCCCAAACAGAGGCCTGCCGTGAACATCTATCAAAGAGTCAGGCGCCGCCTGGGTAGCAACCCCTGATTGAGTCGTCGGCAAAGGCCCGGATTTCAATTCCAACATATTCCCAACAGCTGTTTTTAGAGCAATAACTTGACTCTACCCTGTCGCCGTCGGAGATTGAAGCCTTGAATGTTACAAAAATGAAAAAACCACTTGCAGAATACGACCTGGTTTACGGTGTCATTCAGAAACGCTAACTGACAAAGACACCCCTTGATAATCTAAGCTAGCTGTTTCACGGGATTGATACTTGAGTTTGCCCCTTGGAGGCATACGCGCAAAGAACCCGCAAAAATCTCCCCCTTACAGAACCAAAGTCGGTTATCTGCCATAAGCAGATGCTGGAAGCCAAACTCAAATCTGGTTATCCTGATGCCACCTTTTTACAGCTTCGGATTTTTATGAAACGGCTTGCTACCTTGATGCTGGGGTCGGCGCTGCTCTTTGGCTGCGCCAGTCATACCCCCAACTTTATTGCCCTGAGCCCTGAACTGCCCGCGGTCACGCCACAGACTTCGCTGGAGCCGGCTCTGGCGCTGCAAACCCTGGATACCCGCACCGCCAATTTTATTGTGCGATTCAATGAAGACGGCAAAGCCGCACGTCTGGTAAGCCCAGCCGAGCCACCCAGGGCCCAACTGGATCAACTGTTTCGTCAAGGTTTTGCCAAGGCCGGATACCGAATCGATCCCGCCAGTGGGAAAGAGGTGCAGTTGCAGCTGATTGAATTGCTCACAGATGTGGATGAATCCAGCTTCGGCTTCGAAGCCAAAACCAATGTCAGCATCAATCTGCTGGCGAAAAACAGCAGCCATACCCTGACCAAGCGTTATAAGGCCAAGGGGCTGCTCAAGGGGCCATTCAGTGCCGACTTCGCCTCACTGGAACTGGACATGAACAAGCTGATCACCCAGTTGAGCGGCGAAATACTCAACGACCCCGAGCTGCACAGCTTTTTGCAGCAGTAATTTATTGGGCCGGTCGGTGACTCACAGGCAGGCCCGTATGCAACACTATGATAAGGAATCTGGTCATGAGCCGATGGATACTCGCAGCCGTATTGATGCTGACCAGTCAGCTGGCGCTGGCGTTGGATATACAAAAAGACAATCTCTACCCCCAAGTGGAATTTGATACCAGCATGGGCAAAATCGTGGTCGAGCTCGATCGCACCCGAGCGCCCATTACTGTGGACAACTTTCTCACCTATGTGGTGCGCGGCGACTACAACAACACATTGTTTCACCGCATTATTGCCGATTTCGTGGTTCAGGGCGGCGGCCTCAGCCCCAAGTATGAAGAACTGCCGTCAGACAAGCCGATAGTCAATGAGTCGGGCAACGGCCTGTCCAACAGCCTAGGCACTATAGCCATGGCCAGAGAGAATGCTCCCCATTCGGCCACCCGCCAGTTTTACTTCAATGTGGCCGACAACAAAAAGCTCGACCCATCCTCCAGGCGCTGGGGCTATGCCGTATTCGGTGAAGTCAGCCAAGGACTTGAAGTTCTGCAGAATATGGCGCTGGTAGAGACAGGTACCAACAGTACCTTGGGTTGGCCCGATGTGCCGGTTACCCAAGTTTTGTTGAAGAAAGCCACACTTCTGCCCAGAAATTAACCCCAGGCACGGCTCAGTTTCAAAAAGCTGTATATACTGAACCTGGCAAACATAAGGAGGCGATCTGATGACCCCGGAAGAGTTCATCGATGTGAAAGCGCCCCAACTGGCTCATTACGGCAAAGCATTCTTGAGCGACAAGCTGGAATTTAATGAAGTCAGATTGTATCTGTGGGATACCCTGGAAGAATGGCATCAGCTGAACTTGCAGGGGGAAGCGCAAACGGATGTCGAACGCGTATTTTGGCACTTGTTGTACGTCTTCGATAAATGGCCCGATTGGGTATTGCGCGGTAACCAGTTTTTGCGCCAGCAACTGGACGACTGCTGTGAATACCTGTTCGGTGGTGGCCCCATACCCGAAGGCTGTATCGGCGTCAGGCCCTGAGACAGACGTTAATCTACCCCGCCTGGGTGACACTTTAATGACACGGGCGACCAATCCCCGGCTTTGCCGGGGATTTTTTATTGGGCAAACATCCAAGCACGCCTTGAAGTCGCAGGCGCGGGCTTTTACTCTAAGGCCTTTGACTCTCACCAAGCCGTGCCATGCCTCAATCTTTTTTTGCCAGCACCCGAGACGCCCTGAGTATCTATTTCCACAAGCGAGTACTCATCTTATTGCTACTCGGTTTTTCCGCCGGCCTGCCGCTGATGCTGGTATTTTCCACCCTGTCTTTCTGGCTCAGGGAAGCCGGGGTAGACAGGGCTGCCATCGGCTATTTCAGTTGGGTAGCCTTGATCTATGCCTTCAAATGGGCCTGGTCTCCCCTAGTCGATCGCATGCCCCTGCCTTTGTTCAGCCAACTCTTTGGCCGCCGCCGCGGCTGGATGCTGTTCTCCCAGCTCTTACTGATAGCCGCCATTTTGGGGATGGCCGGCAGTGACCCCATGGAAGATCTCACCCATCTGGCACTCTTTGCGCTGATGGTGGCCTTTTCCTCCGCCACCCAGGACATAGTGGTCGATGCCTTTCGTATCGAGTCGGCGCCGGAAAAAATGCAGGCGGCACTGGCCGCCGCCTATCAGGTAGGCTATCGCAGCGCGATGATCATAGCCACGGCAGGCTCACTGACTATCGCCGCCTGGGTTTCTCCCGAGCCGGAAAGCTATGATCTCCAGAGCTGGCAAACCGCCTATCTGGTGATGGCAGGTTTGATGGGCATAGGCATACTGGCAACACTTTTTGCCAAAGAGCCGGCGGTGGATATCAGTTCGATAGGGGAAGAGGAAGCCATTCTCAGAGACAGACTCAGAGCCAATCTGGCACCCAGACTCTCTGTCTGGGCCGCGCCGGCCAACTTGTTTATCCTGCGCCATGGCAAGTTACTGCTCCTGCTGCTGGGGCTTTATTTCTGTTTTAGCCTGGCTGACCCCTTCACCCAGGTACTGCAATCCTACTTTCCTAATCAGGCCTTGAATACAGATACAGTCACTCTTGTCACTATGGGACTCATTCTGCTGCTCTGGTTGCTGATCTTCGGCGTCAAAAGTAAAGACAGGGCTATTCAAGAGCAGGAAGCCAAGCAGCTGACCCAGGCCGGCACAGATAGGATGGCCGCTTTTATCTCCTGGCTTTACAGTGCCGTGGCCCTGCCCTTTATCGATTTCTTTCGCCGCTACGGCAAGAGCGCGATTCTGATCCTTATGCTGATCTCCTGCTACCGGATCTCAGATATCGTCATGGGGATCATGGCCAATGTTTTCTATGTGGATATGGGCTTCAGCAAGGAAGAGATAGCCACCTTGAGCAAGGTCTATGGTCTGATAATGACCCTGGTGGGCTCGGCATTCGGCGGGGTGTTGTTGGCACGCTTCGGCACCATAAAAATCCTCTATATCGGCGCCTTCCTGGTGGCCACCACCAATCTGTTGTTCGCCCTGCAGGCCATGGTGGGCTACAACGTGCCACTGCTGACCCTGGCAATTTCGGTGGACAACTTCAGCGGCGGTATCGCCACAGCGGCCTTTATCGCCTACCTTTCCAGCCTCACCAGCAGTGGCTACAGTGCCACTCAGTATGCGCTGCTGTCTTCGGTGATGTTACTGTTTCCCAAGTTTATTGCCGGCTTCTCCGGCGCCTGGGTCAACGCCTTTGGCTATGTAAATTTCTTTGTCAGCGCCAGCATCATAGGCTTGCCCGTGCTGCTGCTGATTTGGCTGGTGCAAAAAAACAGCCCGCCGAGGCGGGCTGATACTGCTCAGGATACGCTCAAGTCGCAGATTAACGACTAGTCGCGGAAATTATTGAACTGGAAAGGCTGGCCCAGCTCGGCATTACGGGCCAGCGCCATCACAGCCTGCAAGTCATCACGCTTCTTGCCTGTGACCCGTACCGAGTCGCCCTGGATTTGCGCCTGCACCTTTATCTTGCTGTCTTTGATCTGCTTTACCAGCTTCTTGGCCACATCAGCCTCTATGCCTTGTTTGAACTTAACCTTCAAAGAGAACATCTTGCCGCTGTGAATCGCCTTTTCATCCACTTCCATCGCCTTGGGATCCACATTACGACGGCTCAGTTGGGTTCTTAAAATATCCACCATCTGATTGCACTGAAAGTCCGACTCTGCCGACAGGGTCACCACAAAGTCCTTATACTCCACCGCAAATTCCACCCCGCGGAAATCGAAGCGGGTATCCAATTCACGTTTGCTGTTATCCACTGCGTTACGCAGCTCAACGGCATCTACTTCTGACACTATATCGAATGAGGGCATTTCATCGCCTTTTACTTATCAGTCAAACCAATAGCGCCAGTCTACCCTAAGTTGAAGCCGAGCTGAATAAATCCAAGTCTGCTGATGACAGCCAGGCTTTATTTTGACTATGATGTTCGCCAAGCTTTCCAACCCTGCGTGATTTGTGATTAACCGACAGCTGCTGTTTAAAATGGCTTTGTTGATTGCCCTGGCGGTGATCAGCTACCTGGTTTTTTCCAAGCCTAACTACCCTCAGAGCATTCCTAACCTGGATAAAGTGGGCCATATCGGCAGTTTCTTTGCCCTCGCCTGGCTGACCTATCTGGCATTTCGCCCCCGCTGGTACTTAATGTTTGCCACCCTGGCCGGCTACGGCATTCTGATAGAGATGGTGCAATCCCGTCTGCCCTACCGCAGTGCCGATATGGCCGACTTTGTCGCCGATATGACCGGAGTCGTACTCTTCTACGTATCTCTCTGGGGTTATCGCAAGTATTTTGGCGCCGCCATGCTGAAGGAGTAACCGGAATGCAGATAGGGATCCTCGGCGTTGGGGCCATAGGGCAACTGCTGGCGCAGCAACTGGCTGCAGCCGGGCTTGAACCTTGGTTATTACCAAGAGCTAACACCCTGCCATTGGCGCAGCAGGGCGAAGAACACGTCTATACCCTGGAGCTTGGCGACCAGAGTCTGCAAACATCGTTTCTGTGCCTGGCGCAGGACTCGAGCAAGCTCAAGCAGCTCGATCTCTTGCTGGTCACGGTGAAAGCCTATCAGGTTGAAGCGGCGCTGGAGCCTGTGCTGCCAAGACTTCACCCGAATTGTCGCATCCTGCTGCTGCACAATGGACTTGGTCCTCATCAGAGTCTGGCCGCCAAGCTGAATGAGCGGCCACTGAGCCTGGGCACGACAAGTCAGGCGGCGCTGAGACTAAGCAGCAATCATATTCGCCAAACCGGCAGTGGCCTGACCCAGATAGGTGACTTAATCGGCGCCCCCATGCCAGAGGTGATGAAAACCGCTCTGCTCAATGCTATTCCCGGCAGTCAGTGGAGTAATGCCATTCTCGAAGCCCTGTGGCAAAAGCTGGCGGTCAATGCCGTTATCAATCCGCTGACCGCCATTCACAGAGTCAACAACGGTGCCCTGGCCGCCCCCGAGTTTGAGGGAACAATCTGCGCCATTCTCGATGAGCTGTTACAGGTAGCCAAGCAGGAAGGCATAGCGCTGACGTTCGATGCGCTGCACGCCAGAGTCAAGGAAGTGATACGGCTAACCGCTGCCAACTACTCCTCCATGTATCAGGATCTCAAGCACGGCCGCAAGACGGAAATTGACTATATCAACGGTTACCTGCAACAGCGCGCCGAGCAATATGGGCTCACACTGCCAATCAACAGCGAACTGCTGGCCCAGATAAAGGCATTGGAGCCACACGGCTAAATCATCCCCAAAGCACCAATACCGCGGCCAGGGTAATCAGTACCAGGCCGCCCATATCCTTGACCTTGACCCGCTGCTTGAGCCAAAGGCTGGAGATCAGCATCATAAAGAAGACTTCCACCTGCCCGAGCGTTTTCACATAAGGCACGGCCGTGAGCGACATGGCGCTGAACCAACCTATGGAGCCCAGACAACTGCTGATACTGATGGCCAGGGTCAACCTGGGCCTGTGCCAGAGTTTTTTAAGGGTTTCTTTATCTTTGATAAGAAGCCAGGCGAGCAGCAACAAGGTCTGCAGCAAAATAACCAACAAGAGTACCCAGGCGGCGCGGTGAGGAAATGGCAAACCCAGCACCAGACTTGCTTCCCTAACCCAGAGCGAAGTCAGCGCAAAGGCGCTGCCGCACCCCAACCCCAGCAGCAGTGTCTTGAAGGACAAGCCTTTGCGTCCGCCGTGGGTACTGAGCAGAAAAACGCCCGCGATTGCGGGCGTTTGAGACTAACACGCTAGCTAAGTGATTCGCTATTCCACCAAAGGCGCAGCTTGCAACAGCTTATGCAAGGTTAACCAAGCGCTTGGCTCAGCGACTGGTATCCAGAGCCGGGAAAGACTTCACCAGATCATCAACGGCCTTCATCTGGCTCAGATACCCTTCCAGTTGCTGCAGTGGCAAAGCACAAGGGCCATCACATTTGGCGTTGTCCGGGTCCGGGTGCGCCTCAATAAACAGCCCGGCCAGTCCCAGCGCCATGCCGCTGCGGGCCAGTTCGGTTGCCTGGGCTCGACGACCACCGGCAGAATCTTCACGGCCGCCAGGGCGCTGCAGCGCATGGGTGGCATCGAAGATCACCGGGTAGCCGGATTGCTTCATCTCATCCATGCCCAGCATGTCCACCACCAGGTTGTTATAACCAAAGCAGCTGCCACGCTCGCAGAGAATGATCTCATCATTGCCCGCTTCGTTGAATTTCTTGATGATGTGTCGCATCTCATGGGGCGCCAGGAACTGAGGCTTTTTCACATTGATGATAGCCCCTGTCTTGGCCATGGCCACCACAAGATCTGTCTGACGCGCCAGGAAGGCCGGCAACTGAATGATGTCCACCACTTCGGCCACAGGCGCGCACTGGTAAGGCTCGTGCACATCGGTAATCAATGGCAGCTTGAAGGTATCCTTGATCTCCTGGAAGATTTTCAAACCTTCTTCCATGCCGGGGCCACGATAGGAGTTGATGGATGAGCGGTTGGCCTTGTCGAAGGAGGCCTTGAACACATAAGGGATCCCCAGCTTCTGAGTGACTTCCGCGTAGGTTTCGGCAATGGTCATCGCCAAGTCCCGCGACTCGAGTACATTCATGCCACCGAACAGCACAAAGGGCTTGTCATTGGCTATCTCGATAGCCCCCAGATGTATGGTTTTATTACTCATCGCAACTTCTCTCTTGAATGCCGCTCATGCGGCGTTAACTTAAATCAGCCGGCCACGGCCTGCAGCAACTGGCCACAGAGCCAAGCCATATAAGTGCCTAAAGCATAGCCGAATACCGCCAGCAGTACACCTACGGGTGCCAGTGCCGGATGGAAGGCCGCAGCCACTACGGGCGCAGACGCCGCGCCGCCAACGTTGGCCTGGCTGCCCACCGCCATGTAAAACAGCGGCGCACGGATAAGCTTGGCCACCAGCAGCATCAATCCCGAATGCACCAGCATCCAGATAATGCCCACCAGGAAGTAAATCGGCGTATCCAGAATTTGGGATACATCCATATGCAAACCGATTGTGGCCACCAGTATGTAGAGGTAGGCCGAGGCTATCTTGGAGGCGCCGGCCGCTTCCAAATGACGTGCCGGGCTGAATGACAACAGCAAACCTATAGTGGTCACTATCACCACCAGCCAGAAGAATCCGGAGGTCAGACTGTATTGCTCGGTCCAGGGATAGTTGGTCGCAAACCAGGGAGCCAGCAGATCGGCGCCGACATGGGCCAGACCGGTAATACCAAAGCCCACAGCCACTATCAGCATGATGTCGCGCAGGCTGGGAATGCGGGCGTTTTCGGCATGATACTGTTCCACCTTGGCCTTGAGGCTTTCAATGGCGCTGGTATCTGCACCTGTCTTGGCATCTATCTCCTTGGCCCTGGATGCCATAAACAGCAGCACGGCCATCCAGATGTTGGCGACTATCACATCAACAGTGACCATCACGGAGAAGATATTGCCGCCCACTTCATAAATCTCTTTCATCGCCGCCTGGTTGGCACCGCCGCCAATCCAGCTGCCGGCGAGTGTGGTCATGCCGCGCCAGACCGCGTCCGGGCCGTGACCAGCGGTCAATGTCGGGTCGATTGCCGACATAATAAGCAGGGCAATCGGGCCGCCTATGACAATGCCCATGGTGCCGGTCAAAAACATCACTACCGCCTTGGGACCCAATCCCAGAATGGCTTTGATATCGACACTCAAGATCAGCAATACCAGACAGGCCGGCAACAGATAACGGGACGCCACATAGTAAAGTTTGGAGCTGCTGCCATCGACAATCCCAAAGGTATTGAGCAAGGATGGCAGGAAGTAACACAACAGCAAGGCCGGAATGAAGCGGTAAAACTTCTGCCAGAAAGGATGGCTGCTGCTGTTGGTATAAAAAACGAAGCCGAGAATGGCGGCCAGAATGCCGAGCGCGGTGGCGTCATTGGTCACCAGCGCGGTCATTTCAGTGGCCGCCTGTGAGGTACTGCTCATAGGTCCTATCTCCCTTGCGATTGCAATTTATTGTTTTATTTTAATATTTATATTTTTATCACTGCCCTCGCGGACAGGTTCAATGAAAGGTCTGAGGGTCGTCTCCCAGTTCTCTAAGTTGCATCTTCACCAGCTCGACCACTGGGTCGTGCGGGCTGTTGTCGACAAAATACTGCAGGTCGGCGCTGGCGACATGAATCGCCCCCAGTTGCTGGGCAATAAAGGCGCGCTCCCGATGCAGACTGAGATCATCGGCATGCCATTCAAGTAACAAATTACAGCACTCCATCGCAACTTCAAATTCATGGGCGACTATGGCGCCGGCCTTGAGTTCATGCAGCATGCGGGTCATCAGCCTCTGGGTGCCAACCGGCTTGAGGTAAGACGCTTTTAGCGGCGCACTGTTCCCAAGCTCACCGCGAACCAGGGCATGCAAGCGCTCTTTGCTGAGGCGCTCCCCCCGAAGCGGGTCGAGATAGATGAGTTCACCGGCCACGTGGCAGGCCAGCACTGTGGTACCCGGCAGCAGCACAGGGTCGAATTTCAAGTCCAGCTGTTTGCCCAGCAACATAAGCACAGTTGCCAATGTGGTACTGTTCCCCTGGCGGCTGAGAATACACTGGCCGAGATCGGCCGCCTGCCGGGAAAAATAATCTTCCCTAGGGCCAAACCCCAGGTCCTTGTAAAACCAGTCCAGCAGCGCCTGAAAGCGCCGCTGCTGATCCACCAGATAATGGCTGAGCACTGAGCCGGACAGTTCCAGCCAGGCCCAGTTAGCCTGTTTGGCCAGGCCAAAACCCAGATGTTGGCAAAGCTCAAATGCCGACTCGGGCAGAGAGAGTTCGTCTTGCTTAAGAGAATATTGTTGCATTACCCCAGAATTACCGCTTGTTTGAAGTGTGCCAGTTTTGCCGCATAAACCACCCAGCCCAGAGCACCGAGGAAGGCGAAGATCCGGAAGATCAGATTACGGTTGGACTTGAGCGCCATCACGCCCAGCAGTATGTAAGCGACCACTGCGCCTATCTTCTCCGTCATCCAAGGATCAACGAAGGGATACTGCTTAATCATAAAACACAGAATCAATCCGGACAGCAGCAGGAAAGTATCGATCACATGCGGACCTACCTTCAGCAGTTTCTTGTCCATAATCGCTGACTGACGCAGCTTAAGCACGAAACGCACAATGAACAGTAATACGCTGACGGCGATCAGTGTCATGTGCAGGTGTTTAACTGCCGGATACAGGCTGTAAAAAGTTTCCATCGGATAGCTATCTGTAGGTGAACAAAGGCGACAGTGTACCCTATCGCAGCGTTCAGCACCAAGGCCAAGCCGCTGTTGAAAGGGCGGAATTATGACAGGAAATAAGGACGATATCGGCGCTTTTCAAGCCCGGGAGTGACTCCCGGGTACAGACACTCAACCGGGCCAAAGTCCCAGGGTGCATCTTTCATTGGAGCCAAAGTCACGCACTGTGGCCACCTGCTGAAAACCGAGCTCGGCAAGTTTTTCCCTGAGCTTCACCGCTTGGGCGTAACCATGTTCCAGCAACAGATAACCGCCCGGCAACAGGTGCTCTCTGGCATGGGCTGCGATATGGAATAGGTCGGCAAAGCCCTGATCGGCGGCGGTCAAGGCACTGCGGGGCTCAAAGCGCACATCGCCCATCTCAAGATGTTCATCATCCTCCTCGATATAGGGAGGGTTGGAAACAATCAGTTGAAACTTGCGCCCCTGAACCGCCGAAAACCAGTCACTCTGAAGGATCTCCACCTGCGGCAGTTTCAAATTATCCCGGTTGGCACAGGCCAGCTCCACCGCGGCCTCAACCTTATCAACAGCAGTCACCTGCCAGCCTTGCCGCTCATGGGCCAGTGCCAGCGCGATAGCGCCGGTACCTGTGCCGAGATCCAGCACGGCGATATCATCTGAAAGCGGCAAGTTGAGCGCGGTTTCCACCAGAATTTCGGTGTCCGGGCGCGGAATAAGGGTGGATTCGTTGACAATAAAAGGCAGTGACCAGAACTCGCGCTCACCGACAATATGGGCCACGGGCACACCTTGGCTGCGACGCTGCACCATCTGGGTAAACTGCTTGTGTTGTTCTGCCGATAAGTTTCTTTCGGGCCAGGTATAGAGAAAGCTGCGGCTCTTGCTCAAACAATGCAGCAACAGGGCTTCGGCATCTGCATGAGCAGACTCGGACGATGCAGCCAACATAGAAGAGGCCCACTGCAGGGCCTCGGCAATATTGAGTTTAGTCACAGACGGTCCTTTTATTCGTCGGACAGAGCCGCCAACATGTCGGCCTGATGCTCTTGCATCAAAGGCTCAAGCAGCTGCTCCAGGTCTCCTTCTATCACCTCGTTGAGGCGGTAAAGTGTCAGGTTGATCCTGTGGTCGCTCACCCTTCCCTGAGGGAAATTATAGGTACGGATCCGCTCGGACCGGTCACCGCTGCCCACCAGAGAGCGACGGGTAGATTCTTCGGCGCTGCGGCGCTTTTCATCTTCGGCCGCCTGCAAACGGGCCGCCAGTACGCTCAAGGCCTGAGCCTTGTTCTTGTGCTGCGAGCGCTGATCCTGGCATTCCACCACCAAGCCTGTGGGCAAGTGGGTAATACGAATCGCCGAGTCGGTTTTGTTAACGTGCTGACCACCGGCACCGGAAGAGCGGAAGGTGTCGATACGCAGCTCGGCCGGGTTGATTTCCACCGCCTGGGCCTCAGGCACTTCGTGCATAACGGCCACGGTACAGGCCGAGGTGTGCACCCGCCCCTGGGATTCGGTTTCCGGCACCCTTTGTACCCTGTGACCACCGGACTCAAACTTGAGTTTGCCGTAAACACCGTCACCGCTGACCTTGGCAATCACCTCTTTGAAACCGCCATGCTCGCCCTCGCTGGCGCTCATGACTTCGACCTGCCAGCGCTGGCTCTCGGCATAACGGCTATACATACGGAAAAGATCACCGGCAAAGATAGCGGCTTCATCACCACCGGCACCGGCACGGATTTCCAGAAAGGCGTTGCTGGCATCATTGGGATCTTTGGGTAACAGCAGAATTTGCAACTCGCCTTCCAGCTGCTCCAGCTGAGCGCGGGCCGCCTTGATCTCTTCCTGAGCCATCTCTTTCAGCTCAGGATCTTCCTCGGCCAGCATCTCCTGTGCGGTTTGCAGATCCGCCTGCGCCTGCTGGTAGGCCTTAAAGCCTTTGACCACATCTTCAAGCTGAGCATATTCCCGAGACAGGGCTCTGAACCTGTCCTGATCCGCTATGACATCTGCATCACTGAGCAGGGCCAATACTTCTTCATTACGCTCAAGCAAGCCTTCCAGCTTGCGGATAACGGATTCCTTCATTTAGCTCGCTAACCTTAGTGTTTATCCAAGCCGAGCGCGGTTCTCAATTGACCCAAAGCATTGAGATCCCCCTGACGACTGGCAGCTGTCAGGGCCTGGGTCGGTGCATGGATCAGTCGGTTGGTCAGACGGTTGGCCAGCTCCAGCAGCACCTGCTCTGTGTCTGCTCCCTGCGCCAACTTGTTCATTGCCCGCTCAACCAGCTCATCTTTAATCGCCATGCTCTGGGTACGATATTCGCGAATGCTGTCGACCGATTCCAGTGAACGAACCCACTCCATAAACTGGTGTGAATGCTCTTCGGCAATGACTTCCGCTTGCTCGGCGGCCTCTCTACGGGAGGCCATATTCTGTTCGATTATGCTTTGCAGATCATCGACCGTGTACAGGAAAGCATCGTCCAAATCACCGACTTCTGCCTCAATATCACGGGGAACCGCTATATCAACCAATAACATAGGTTGATGGCGGCGCTGCTTAAGCGCTTTTTCTACCATGCCCTTGCCCAGGATGGGCAGCGGACTGGCGGTAGAGGATATCACGATATCGGCCTTGGGGAGAAAATCTGGTATCTGCTCCAGGGTAATCGCCTGGGCATTGAACT
The DNA here is from genome assembly GCF_019670705.1 of Shewanella carassii. Taxonomy (NCBI): domain Bacteria; kingdom Pseudomonadati; phylum Pseudomonadota; class Gammaproteobacteria; order Alteromonadales; family Shewanellaceae; genus Shewanella; species Shewanella carassii. The sequence continues at coordinate 1,130,893 of NZ_AP024618.1, read as the reverse complement.
CTTCACACATGGCTTCGGCGCGGGAAATAGTGCGGTTGGCCACCACCATGCTGGTCACACCGTTTTCCTTCAGGTGGCGGGCAACCAGTTCTATGGTTTCACCGGCGCCGATGAGCAACACTTTGGTGCTCGCCAGAGAGGAGAAGATGTGCTTGGCCATGCTAACTGCGGCAAAGGCAACCGAAACCGCCGCAGTACCGATTTCCGTTTCGGTGCGCACCTTCTTGGCCACGGCAAAAGTATTTTGGAACAGGCGATCCAGTGTCAGTGCCACTGTGCCGGATTCCTTGGCCTTGGCAAACGCCTGTTTGACCTGGCCGAGGATCTGCGGCTCGCCCAGCACCAGGGAGTCAAGCCCGGAAGCGACCCGCATTAGGTGTTGTACCGCAGGTTGACCACAATGTTGGTACAGGCATGGAGCCACCTCTTCATGGCTCAGGCCATGATAATCTTCCAACCAACGCACTACCTGCTCGGCATTTTCTGTGTTGCAGTAAAGCTCGGTGCGGTTACAGGTGGAAACGATAACGGCTTCCCCGCCCTGAGTCTCCTTGGCCAGGCTGCGCATGGCTTCATGGATCTTGTCCGGGGCAAAGGCAACTTTCTCACGCAGATCAACAGTGGCGGTTTTATGGTTTATACCGATTGCTACAAGGCTCATCTGAACTCGTTCTGGACTCTTGGCGTCGCTGTAGGATGCGGCCATTCTACTGAATTGGCCACCTTAAAAACAGAATACGCTTAACAAAACCGAATAAAGGTCTAACTTATCAACCAATTTATCAATTAAGCTGAACAGGCGCTGGCCAAGGCCACAAGGGCGAAATCTCAATGGCGGCGCGTGTTGGTATTCTGCCAAAGCCCCCGTATCATAGGCGGCCAGTACAGCGAACAACAGATGATTATTTTGAAGTACTTCACAAAAAACTGTTTTATCCGTCTTTCAGCACTGCGCCTGTTGTTGCCCCTGCTGCTCCTTGGCCTGCTCAGCGCCTGTAGCAGCCTGCCCGATGCCCGCTGGCAAGCGACTCAAGTTAAGCACGCAGAGCAAGCCAAGGCCTGGGAGCTGAAAGGCAAGCTGGCGGTAAAGACTCCCGAGGAAAAGTTCAGCACCAATCTTTATTGGCTGCACACCCCAACGACAGAAGAGCTGAGACTCACCACCATGTTGGGCACCAGTGTGATGCTGCTAAAAAGCGGCCCGGACGGCGCCTTTTTGGAACTGGACGGCGAAATCTACCGCGACCGAGACCCGCAGCGTTTACTCGATGGCCTCAGCAATTGGAGCATCCCCCTTAACGCCCTGCCCCGCTGGGTGCTTGGCCTCAGCGCCGCCGACACTGAACTCCTGCTCACCAATAATGACGGCAAGCCCCTGAGTCTGGAAGATGACAGCGTTAGCCCACCATGGCAGGTGAAGTACCTCAGCTGGCAGCAACAAAGCGGTGCCGATATTCCGCGCCTTCTCAAACTCAATCGCGGCGCACTCGAACTCAAGATCCAGTTAACCGAGTGGCAGGCGCTCGAAGCCCAGAGCACACTCATCACCAAGGAAAGCCAGCAGCCATGAGCCTCGTTCACCCAAATCTCCAGCCCAATAGTCTTTCGCTTGGCTGGCCGGCCCCGGCCAAGCTGAACCTGTTTTTGCACATCAATGGCCGCCGCCAAGACGGCTACCATGAACTACAGACCCTGTTTCAGTTTCTCGACCATGGCGATCTGTTGGACTTTAAAATCACCACCAATGGCAAACTCAAACTGCACTCCAATTTGGGCGCCGCTGTCCCGGATAGCGATAACTTAATTCTCAAAGCCGCAAAATCATTGCAGCAAGCCAGTGGCTGTGAACTGGGGGCCGAGATCTGGCTCGACAAGAAGCTGCCCATGGGCGGCGGTCTGGGAGGCGGGTCGTCGGACGCAGCCACGACTCTGGTAGCTCTCAATGCGCTGTGGCAAACCGGCCTGAGCGAAGCGGAACTTGAACAAATTGGTTTAAAACTCGGCGCAGATGTTCCTGTTTTCATTAAGGGCGTGGCGGCCTTTGCCGAAGGGGTCGGCGAAAAACTTCAGCCGGTGAAACCGGCCGAACCTTGGTATCTGGTATTGGTTCCCGAGGCCCATGTTTCCACTGAAAAAGTGTTCCATGATCCTGATTTACCGAGGGATACTCCCAAGCTCTCTCTGGAGCAACTATTGAGCGCCCCTTGGCAAAATGATTGTCAGGAACTGGTGTGTCGTCATTACCCTCAAGTTGCCAAGGCCTTGGCCTGGCTGCTAGAATATGCGCCGTCCAGAATGACCGGAACCGGCGCCTGCGTGTTCGGGGAGTTCGAAAAACAGCAACAAGCTCTCGATTGTCTGGCAAAGCTGCCGTCATCATTCAAAGGCTTTGTTGCCAAAGGGATAAATAGATCGCCGCTTCAGAGTCGACTGGCTCGCCTCTGAACAGTTTCTTCCGGGATAAAGCGCTGCAACCGTTTTATCCCAGCCACTAAAATAAAGCAAACGCCTGAGGTTCTTACAGTGCCCGACATCAAGCTCTTTGCTGGGAACGCTACCCCCAGTCTCGCCAAAAAGATAGCAGACCGTCTTTTTTGTAAACTCGGAGACGCAGAGGTAGGCCGTTTCAGCGATGGTGAAATCAGTGTCCAGATAAACGAAAATGTACGTGGTGCTGATGTGTTTATCATTCAGTCCACCTGCGCACCAACCAACGACAACCTGATGGAGTTGATCGTAATGGTTGATGCCCTGCGCCGCGCTTCAGCCGGCCGTATCACAGCCGTTATCCCTTACTTTGGTTATGCCCGTCAGGACCGCCGTGTCCGCAGCGCCCGTGTACCCATTACCGCCAAAGTGGTTGCCGATTTCCTCTCCAGCGTGGGTGTCGACAGAGTACTGACCTGTGACCTGCACGCCGAGCAGATCCAGGGCTTCTTCGATGTACCGGTAGACAACGTCTTCGGTAGCCCTGTGCTGCTTGAAGATATGCTGGCCAAGAAGCTGGATAACCCGGTTGTTGTTTCCCCCGATATCGGTGGTGTTGTTCGCGCCCGCGCCGTAGCCAAACTGCTCGACGACTCAGATCTGGCGATCATCGACAAGCGTCGCCCACAGGCCAACGTGGCTCAGGTAATGCACATCATAGGTGACGTTCAAGGCCGTGACTGCATCATAGTTGATGACATGATCGACACAGGTGGCACTCTGTGTAAGGCTGCTGAAGCCCTGAAAGAACACGGCGCCAACCGCGTCTTTGCTTATGCGACCCACCCGGTATTCTCCGGTAACGCCGCCAGCAACATAGTAAATTCAGTGATTGACGAAGTCATAGTGACTGACACTGTGCCCTTGAGCCCAGAAATGCTCAAGACAGGCAAAGTGAGCCAGCTGACCATGTCAGCGGTACTGGCCGAGGCTATCCGCCGCGTCAGCAACGAAGAATCTATCTCTGCCATGTTCCAGCACTAAGCTGACATGCAGAGTTAACAAGAAACGCACCTTAGGGTGCGTTTTTTTATGCTTGATATCTGGGTTGCCATAATGTGACCCATCCCCTGCGGTGTACCTTTCACACAGGCGATCCTGTGACTCGCTGCGAGTACGTCCCGGTAAGCTCTGCCTCGCCATCCCTGGCTCGGAAGGTCACAGTTCCACCTGTGCCTAGAAAATGGGCATATGTCTGCAGCCTAAAACGACTCTGTGTGGGAAGAATTGCACCAATTCCCCCTTCGGAGCCGCCGCTGGCGTTGTTGCAAATTGGCGTAGCCGAGACAGGGATGTCGAGGCTCGAAGGTAGAGCAAGGCGAATGTTGCGAAGCAACAAGCTTATGAGCGCGAGCCAAGGAAGGCGAGCTGGCCCTTATGCATGGATGCATTTGGCGAGTCCTGAGTGTAGCCAATTTGCTTCATAAGCCAGTGGGGATTTCGGCTACGTCGGGGTGTCCTTGGGGATGCAAGGGGCTTTGGACAAGCAAAGCCCCTGCCCGGTGTGGTTTGGCGAGTGTCGCGTAGCGACTGACTACGAGCGAGAGCCAGGGATGGCGAACTGGCCCTTGTGCATGGATGCATTTGCTCCACGACTTTACGCCGCTGGCACAGCGGCTAGCATGGCTTTAAGCCAAAACTCACCAATGAGCTTGGTCCTAGCGGCTAGCTAAGTTGTAACCCATCAGCTGCGGTGCGGATAGGCAGAAAGCCTGAATGCCGTGAAGAGCAAGATGTTCGAGAACGGCCATCTCGCACAGGCGATTTTGTTATTTTTTTATTTTGTTAACTGTTTTGTATTTGCTGATTATAGAATTCACAGCGTTCCTCTAAGCCCATAGACTTTGCAGCATCTTTGAGCTTTACCCAAATTTCTTCTGGAGGCTTACTTGTTGCCTCAAGTGCTGCTTCTTCTAGCATATCCAGTGCTAGTTCTAGCTCGTTGTGATCAAGGTATTCATCGTACTCGGCGATATATTTGCCAACACCCGGGCATTCACAAAGAACTGCACGAGCCTCACTCAACAAAGCGATAGTAATCTTCCACTTTTTTTCCAATTCTTCTCTGAAGCTCATATGACAGTTAGACATAATGATTCCCTGTGCAGGTGTCGGCCTCCGTGTTTTCTCGTGGATTAGTTAAACCAGAGCCACACTGTTTGTTGATCCAATAGGCAAACAATCACAGGAGGCCGACATGTCTAAAGCTAACACACTTTTTATCGGGTTGGACGTACACAAGGAGACCACTGACGTGGCCTGGGTTTCTGATAAGTCTGCTGAGACCGTGCATTACCATGGCACAATCCCAACCAACCTGCGTTCATTCGATAAACTCATTAAGAATCAAACAGCCAAGACCAGCAAGCTCTGTGTTATCTATGAGGCCGGTCCCTGCGGCTTCTGGCTCTATCGTCATCTGGTGCGCCGTGGCATTGAATGCTGGGTGGTAGCACCGGCACTCATCCCCAAAGCCCCGGGCGACCGGGTCAAAACCGATAAACGCGATGCCATGACATTGGCCAGGTTAGCGCGTAGCGGCGATTTGCACTCTATTTATGTTCCGGATGAGAAACAAAATGGAAAACAAAATGGAGACACCCATAATTCTTGGCAGATTGTTGGCTCCTTGTCTAGGCTTGAACTAACAAAATGGAGACACCCATAATTCTTGGCAGATTGTTGGCTCCTTGTCTAGGCTTGAATGGAGCCTTTGAAAAACAAAATGGAGACACCCATAATTCTTGGCAGATTGTTGGCTCCTTGTCTAGGCTTGAATGGAGCCTTTGAAAAGGAAAGGATGCCATGCCGAGGCCAAGATATGCTCAAGTCAGTCTTGAGGACACTCCCTTCTATCACTGCATCTCCCGCTGTGTACGCCGCGCCTTTCTATGTGGTGTTGATGATTATTCCGGCAAGAGCTATGAACATCGCCGCGATTGGGTTGAATCCCGTCTATTGGAACTGGCGGCAGTGTTCGCCATTGACTTGTGTGCCTATGCAGTCATGTCCAATCATCTGCATTTGGTGCTCAGAGTTGACTTGAAAACCGCCACTGAATGGACATTGGAGCAGGTTTTACAGCGTTGGCATCTGCTTTACAGTGGAACTCTGTTATCTCAGCGTTTTCTGCGCGGTGAAACACTTTCTGATATTGAATATCTCACTCTGCAACAAACCGCTGAAGTCTATCGCCAACGTTTGATGGATATCAGTTGGTTTATGCGGGCGCTCAATGAACCTATTGCCAGACAGGCCAATCGGGAAGACGGGTGCAGTGGTCGCTTCTGGGAAGGCCGCTTCAAATCCCAGGCGCTATTGGATGATGCAGCCGTATTGGCCTGCATGGCTTATGTTGACCTGAACCCTATCCGCGCGGGAATAGCCAAAATCCCGGAAGACTCAGACTATACCAGTATTCAACGGCGGATACGGGCCGCGATGCAAGGCAAAAACACACCTGAGCTGTTACCCTTTGTCGGCAATGAACGGCTGAACATGCCACAAGGATTGCACTTTGATGCCAAGGATTATCTACAACTGGTCGATGATACCGGGCGCATTATCCGCCACGACAAGCGCGGTCACATCACTGCCGGCACAACAACCATTTTGAATCGTTTAAACATCCCTATCGACAACTGGCTCAAGTTAACGACTGATTTTAGCCGTCTATTCAAAGGGCCAGTGGGTACACTGGAATCTCTTACCGACTACTGTATTCACCTACAACGACGACGAAGACAAGGAGCCGCTAATTGTCAGAAGTTGTTTAGCTGAATCCCCGAGGCTCCAAGATATTTCTCTCCAATCGAACTTTATTCGACCTCCATCGTGTCTGAAATTCGACTTTTTCGCTCATTTCAATAACTGAATGGCCCTCAAAAGGTTTGAAAGATGATTTTCTCCCAGTGAAAACATCAGTGTTTCTGTAATCCAGGCAACTAGAGCCTTCACTCAGCTAATAATGGGTGTCTTTGTTGTTCTCCATCGTGTCTGAAATTCGACTTTTTCGCTCATTTCAATAACTGAATGGCCCTCAAAAGGTTTGAAAGATGATTTTCTCTCAGTGAAAACATCAGTGTTTCTGTAATCCAGGCAACTAGAGCCTTCACTCAGCTAATAATGGGTGTCCTTGTTGTTGCTCCACTCAGCTAATAATGGGTGTCCTTGTTGTTGCTTTGTTGTTGCTCCAAATAAAGGATTGACGCCATAGTCGTTTGTTAGGAGATTGTTCTCGACATGCTGTAAAACCTATCATCAGCGTTATCAAGCACAAAACCAACTCTTTCATAGAGATGAAAAGCTGGGCTGATTTTAAATACACGTAACTTAAGTCGATTAGCGCCTGATTCAATGGCTAACCTTTCACATTCAGAAAGTGCTAACGCCCCAATGCCTTTATTTTGGTATTTCTCGCTGACTTGCAAATCACGAACATAGCAACCGTCATTATCAAATGCCAAACGAATTGCTCCAACGACCTCATCATTGAGCAGGATATCGAAATTGGCTAAATCTTGAATTTGCTCTTCGATTTTTGAGCAATCCCAATCAACAGAATAATGCTCGTAGTATGAACGCATATTTACGTAAGTAATCTTAGCCGAAGCTGATAAATCTGTTGTTTGTTGATACGAAACCATTGAATCTCCTAGACATAATGATTCCCTGTGCAGGTGTCGGCCTCCGTGTTTTCTCGTGGATTAGTTAAACCAGAGCCACACTGTTTGTTGATCCAATAGGCAAACAATCACAGGAGGCCGACATGTCTAAAGCTAACACACTTTTTATCGGGTTGGACGTACACAAGGAGACCACTGACGTGGCCTGGGTTTCTGATAAGTCTGCTGAGACCGTGCATTACCATGGCACAATCCCAACCAACCTGCGTTCATTCGATAAACTCATTAAGAATCAAACAGCCAAGACCAGCAAGCTCTGTGTTATCTATGAGGCCGGTCCCTGCGGCTTCTGGCTCTATCGTCATCTGGTGCGCCGTGGCATTGAATGCTGGGTGGTAGCACCGGCACTCATCCCCAAAGCCCCGGGCGACCGGGTCAAAACCGATAAACGCGATGCCATGACATTGGCCAGGTTAGCGCGTAGCGGCGATTTGCACTCTATTTATGTTCCGGATGAGCGGGATGAAGCTATCCGCGACCTTATCCGCTGCCGGGAAGATGCCATGCTCGATTTGCGCCAGGCACGGCAACGGCTGAAATCCTTTCTGCTGCGTCATGGTCATCCCTGCACAGGTCGGCAAAACTGGACCGAGGCCTATCGACGCCACCTGGCTGATATCAGCTTTCCACAAAGTGCTACTAAAATCACCTTTCAGCATTACATTCATATCGTTACCGAGCGCTATGAGCGCTTGCAACGGCTGGAATTGGAACTGCAAAGCCTGGCAGAAAGCTGGCGTTGGTACCCACTGGTGCAACGTCTGACGGTACTGCGTGGAGTACGTTTCTTATCCGCTATGACCCTATTGGCGGAACTGGGTGACCTCAGACGCTTTGCTTCTCCGCGTTCACTGATGAACTTTGTCGGTTTGACACCCAGCGAACACTCCAGTGGTCAGCGGGAACGGCGTGGCGGCATCACTAAGTGCGGCAATAGCCACGCCAGACGCATCCTTATTGAATCGGCCTGGGCCTATCGTTTCCCCGCTCGGGTCTCGAGGGAATTGGAAAGTCGCCAACAAGAGCACTCTATCAAACTGCAAACTCGCTCATGGGAAATCCAGCAGCGCCTATGTCGACGCTTTCATGCCTTAAAAGCAAGAGGCAAAGAATACAATAAGGTCGTTACCGCTGTAGCTCGCGAACTGACAGGCTACATTTGGGATTTAGCCCAAGGTTTTGATGCCGATATGCCACAACAAGCGTACTGAATTACACTTAAAAATCACTCTGGCAGCGCCGGACGGCGGCAGCGGTGCGAGCAACCCTCGAGGGCGTTAAGCGGTCACATCCGCGCTCCTAGACTGAGGCAAGGCTCCTGCGGCGAACACAAGTAATGCGAATAACCAAACTCGCGCGACTCTCTTCAAAAGAGTGCAAGGTCAACCGCCGACACTTACTCGCCAAAGTCCGACTGTCAGAGTGCCATTACCGGAGATTTTTGGGTCTCCGGTAAGGACACTTTTACCTATTTGACAAAGGGAATCATATCAACGCCGCGCTCTGCGGCAAATTTGGAGCGCAGCGGAAAATTTGTCCGACAGTAGCGCTTTGTTAAGCGCTTATTTACCGTCATCCCACGAATTGAGAAAATCAGCAAGGACATCACCATGACAGGCCTGTGGTTTACAAAAGCACCCTAAACGCTTTCCTGCCAATTTGTATACTTGAGATTTTTCCTTGTTAGGGAATTTCTCATAATCAAAGTCATACTTAAATTTTCGTATAACTTCTTCTCGATCATCTCCTTCCTCATACATCGAATAGGGGTTTCCCCAATATGAGCCCCTTCCTATATACTCATAATTCGGCGTACTTTTCTCCGACTGGTATTCAGTCTCAGTTTTGATGTTTATAACGCGCGTTATCGAAATTCTAATATACCGTAATGGTTTTCCGCTTTCTTTTAATTGTTCTGTCTCTTTTATGAACTCTTCACCATCATCAAAAACAACCGCGTGACTTATATCGTTAGGAGTCCAGCTGGAAAGTTCTTTAGCTGTCATTTTTTCTGAGAACTCATCACAGAACATTGCAATTAAACCGTTAGGATCGGATGGATACACCAATGTGGCTGCACCGAGACTCGATGTTATTTTCTTAACTTTTCTCGAGAACTTCGAATAGCAATTAAAGAGCTTCGGATAAAGAATTAATACTGTAGCCATTAGTATAAATGCTTAACTTTTAAGTCTAAGTTTGAATGTTGATTAAGATATTCAACTACAAGTCTTCTATGGCAAAGATGCGGCTCATGCTCGCTACATAGCAAACAACCATGATCAAGCAATGTCGGACTTATTGATCTCTCGATGTTTCTCCGCCCCATCAAATTTAGAAATTTATCCTCGTAAACTTCCCAAGACATATCACCTTTCTTGTAGGCGTTTAAAATATCTTTAGTTGGCGCCAACTCAGGTGAGTGAATATATTCAGCTCCGCACAGTTCATTTAAAAAGAATTTCAAGTCATCTCTTTTAGCAAAACCAGCCAGCTGGGAAACATTATTCAAACGAACATCAATTAAAGTTTTTACGTTAGATTGCTTTAAAAAATTGAAAAATGTTTCAGCACTTTTTTTTGTAAATCCAATTGTATAGATATCAATCGCACTATCCATAACGTCTTATCTCCTCGTGAAACTTCGGAAATGTATAGATCCCATTCACCTGAAGCCAGAATCCTTTTCTGTCGCCAACAGCCCAGACTCTACTTAAGCCTATTCGAAGATAAACAGAATCCTGCTCTTTTATCAAGTCAGTGACCTCATGAAGCCTACCATCATTCTGGTGCTCTTTAGCGTAGTCATGAAAACCTCTATCAGTAATCGATAGATAGCTGTACCTATGGCCGCTATTATCTGTAAATGTAGCTTTAATTTTTCCCGGTTTATACTGATCTTCATGAATACTTAACTGATTGGGCGAGATTTTAATGGTGATTATCGAACATTTTGCTACGTGATCGTGTGGAATATGTTTCTGATTAACATCGAAATCGACCCCAAAACCATCAGATACTGAATCACTTAGTGAATTCTCGAGGACCTGAAGAAATTGCTTACCGCTACATGCCCCATGAAAATGCAGGTCAGAATAGCTAGCATCTTCTAGGTGAGGATTTTCTCTGTGGGGTTGCAAAACTAGGTTCCCTTTAAGGATTGCGCCAGGGTGAATGCCTAGTTCCTTGCATCTTGCACTTTTCAAGTAAGGCATCGGTCGCAAACATTCACCTGTATTCACATCAATAACAGCTGTGCAGACATTTTCATCGGTAGAAAACCTTGTTAGGTCTGTGACTATTACTTCTCTCATGTTCACTCCTTGAGCTTGAAATTTATTGGCGCTTAACAGCTGTATAGTGCGCATGCGCGTTTTAGTCCTCGGAGGAGTGTAAACGCGCATCGCTATCTGTTTGTATTAGCTGGATATAATAGAGTTTAGCCCTAATATCCCTTGCAGCTAAACGCGCATGCGCGGTTTCCAAACCTATTATCTACCAGCTGTATTTTTAACATTATGAATTTAATGTTATTTTCTAAAATGTTACAGAAATAACGCGCAAATTTCCGACATGTTGTCCAGAACGTCAATAATACTGTATAAAAATCAGTTATGAGGTGCTTGTCATGAGCACTTCAAGCCGCACAACCAAGGGCCCTACAACCAGGCCCTACAAAAAGCGTTAAGTAAAGCCATGGCTACCGCACGGGTCCAAACTCTGTTCGTCCCTGCATTCCGCTGAAAAAGGAAAAATACTACTACCTCCAACCTTAAGCTTAAGGAAGTGCTAAAGCTAAGCGATTGAACTGGTTATACAATAGCCAGTACTGAATTTGAAAACAATTAGCCAAAGGTCAAGTTTTGACAAAGGCAACAAAACCCTGATTTGGTTTGTTTTTACAACAGAATTGACTGGGTTTGAAACCAAAGCTCCACGACTTTAGGCCGCTGGCACAGCGGCTATCATAGCTTCCAGCTAAAAGTTCCTAAGTTAGTATTGGCCGTGCTTCCAGCCACGATGTAGTCCATCACCTGCGGTGCGCTTTTCGCACAGGCAATCCTGTGACTCGCTGCGAGTACGTCCCTGTAAGCTCTGCCTCGCCATCCCTGGCTCGGAAGGTCACAGTTCCGCCTGTGCCTGGAATTAGGTGTATGTCTGCAGAACTCTCAAATATTTCAAGCTACTCCATTGTCACAGAATTGCACCAATTCCCCCTCGGTGTCGCCGACAGCCGTTGGCACAAATAACGTGGCTGAGGGCGAATGCTCGCCGGTGGCGAGTGTGTTTATGAGCGCGAGCCAAGGAAGGCGAGCTGGCCTTTATCCATGGAAGGATTTGGATGCCGAAGCAGCGCCAGTCGAATCAGGGATGAGCGTCTGAAGCGGTAGTTATTTGCGCCATTAGGCCGAGGGGCTTTCGACACCGTGTGGGGCGGCAAGGGAGATCCAAGAGGGGATTGCTGTTGATCCCTTCTTGGTCGGGTGGGGGGCGAAGCTCCACGACTTTAGGATGCTGGCACAGCGGCTATCATAGCTCCCAGCTAAAAGTTCCTAAGTTAGTATTGGCCGTGCTTCCGGCCACGATGTAGTCCATCACCTGCGGTGCGCTTTTCGCACAGGCGATCCTGTGACACGGCGAGAGTTGCGTAGCAACATGCTTTCGAGCGCGAGCCAGGGATGGTGAGCTGGCCGTTAAACAGGGAAGTTGTTGTGAATACGTCCCTGCAAGCTCTGCCTCGCCATCCCTGGCTCGGAAGGTCACAGTTCCACCTGTGCCTGGAAAATGGGTGTATGTCTGTAGGTATATAAGCAATTTCAAGCAACGCTATGATTGCAGAATTGCACCAATTCCCGCTCGAAGCGGCCGCAGGGCGTTGATGACAATCGCGTAGCGAGGCATGGCCGTTCACGGGCTTCCTGCCCTTCACGGCATTGGGACTCCTGTCCGGCAGATGCCCATTCTGCGCCAGTTAATCAGGGGCGAGTGTCGCTTAGCGACGAGCTAACGAGCGCGAAACAGGATGTTGAGCTGGGCCAGAGTCACATGGATGTGACTCTGAGCGTCTGGCGCGATAGCGAATTGGCATCATAAGCACAAGGGGTTTTCCGCTGCGTCGCGGGTCGCTGGGGGTTTGGGAAGGGGGCGAGTCGATACAGCCCCCTTTCCTCGGGTGTGGGGCGGTGAGTGTCGCATAGCGACATGCTTACGAGCGAGAGCCAGGGATGGCGAACTGGCCCTTGTGCATGGATGCACTTGCTCCACGACTTTAAGCCGCTGGCACAGCGGCTATCATAGCTCCAGCTAAAAGTTCCTAAGTTAGTATTGGCCGTGCTTCCGGCCACGATGTAGTCCATCACCTGTGGTGCGCCTTTCGCACAGGCGATCCTGTGACTCGCTGCGAGTACGTCCCTGTAAGCTCTGCCTCGCCATCCCTGGCTCGGAAGGTCACAGTTCCACCAGTGCCTGGAAAATAGGCGTATGTCTGCAAACACTTCAGATGTTTCAAGCTACTCAGCGCTAAAAGAATTGCACCAATTCCCCTTCGGAGCCGCCGCTGGCGTTGTTGCAAATTGGCGTAGCCGAGACAGGGATGTCGAGGCTCGAAGGTCGAGCAAGGCGAATGTTGCGAAGCAACAAGCTTATGAGCGCGAGCCAAGGAAGGCGAGCTGGCCCTTATGCATGGATGCATTTGGCGAGTCCTGAGTGTAGCCAATTTGCTTCATAAGCCAGCGGGGATTTCGGCTACGTCGGGGTGTCCTTGGGGATGCAAGGGGCTTTGGACAAGCAAAGCCCCTTGCCCGGTGTGGTTTGGCGAGAGTTGCATCGCAACGTGCTTTCGAGCGAGAGCCAGGGATGGCGAACTGGCCCTTATGCATGGAGGCATTTACACCACGACTTTAAGCCGCTGGCACAGCGGCTATCATGGCTTTAAGCCAACTTTTCACCGACCGTGAACATTCAAGAAATTTCGCTAAATTGTAAGCTGGTGTAGCATGGCCTCATACACAACTTATAGAATTCATAACAATCTCTGAGTTCAGTGCCAAGGCCTGAACTGACCAGGGTAAGAAAGTCTTTTTGCAGGTAAAAAGCAACCAAGCATAGGAATCACTTTGAAAATTAGGACAAGAGAACAGTTGGTCGATTTCGTAGACCAAGGGAATAAGGTCAAGTACATATTCTTCTGGGGACACCAGGAGAAAGGAGAACAAATTTCCAAGAGTTGTTTTAGTCAATGGTATGACGCAAAGTTTGAAGAAGAAGGCAACGTCTTCATTACTGCGGAGCATTACATGATGTATCACAAGGCAAAGCTATTTGGTGATGACATTGCATGTGAAAGAATCCTCCTTGCCACCAACCCTGGCGCAGCCAAAGCTATTGGTCGGGAAGTAGTCGGGTTCAATCAAGAAGTCTGGGATGAGAGACGCTTTGCAATAGTGCTTAATGCAAACTTAGCTAAGTTTGCTCAGCATACTGAACTAAAATCGTTTCTGCTTAATACTGGAAACCGTATCTTGGTCGAGGCTAGTCCTGTAGATAAAGTATGGGGGATAGGGCTTGCTCAAGATCATCCTGAATCTGAAATTCCCAGGAGATGGAAAGGCTTAAATCTGTTAGGGTTTGCACTCATGGAAGTTCGCGATCGGCTCAGAAAAGATCTCTGACAATCAATGGCCAAAAGAATAACAAACTTCAAATAATGAATAAAAATTCATTTATTTTCTCTCCTCCTCTGGGTAGACTGAGTGCCCTCTTATCCAGAACATCATAATAAACATGCAATTAAGTCGTAGGCATTTTATTCAGGCCGGTTTAGCCGGTACCGCACTGGGGCTCAGTGGCTGCAGTAATTTCTCTTTATCTTCTCAGGAGCAGGCCCAAGCTACTGCCTCCAAGGGGCCCCTGGCGCTGAACTTCAATGAAAACCCGCTGGGGATGCCAAACAGCGCCAGAGAAGCCATTATGCAGCATATGGGCGAGGCGCACCTGTATCCCGACAGTGCCCGTCAGGCCTTGCTCAAGCGCCTGGCAAGCTACCACGGTGTCAGCCAAGAGCAGCTCATCTACGGCAATGGCTCTTCCGAAGTACTCAAGTTCGCCATAGATGCCATGGCCAGCGCTCACTGCCAGTTGGTGATGCCCAAGCCTACCTTTGACATAGTGGCCGACTATGCCAAGGCCCGGGGACTCAAGGTAACTGAAGTGCCGCTGACCGCCGAGCTGCAAACCGATATCGCCGCTATGCAGGCTGCCGTGGCCGCGCACTCTGGCCCTTCCATTGTCTATCTGTGTAACCCCAACAACCCAACTGGCCTTTTGCTGCCCAAGGCGCCGGTTGCACAGTGGCTGGCCAAGGCCAGTCCCGAGCTGCAGTTTATTATTGATGAGGCCTACGGCGAGTATGCCGGTAGCGATTTCCAATCCGCGCTGCCGTTCATCCAAAATGGCCTGAAACACACAGTGCTGACCAAGACATTCTCCAAGGCATGGGGAATGGCGGGACTGAGGGCCGGTTATGCCATTGCCGCTCCGGAAATGATAGCCGCCATGCAGGCCCAGGCGAGTTTTGACAACGCCAACCTGTTTGCCCTCTATGGGGCGGCGGCAGTGTTGGATGACAGCGCTTGGCTGGCGCAGACTCGCAGCAACAACTTAGAGGCCGGTGCCATTATCATTGCCACGCTCAAACAGCTGGGGCTCGACTATCTGCCACTCAACGCCAGTTTTATTTTCCACCGCATCAAGGGCAATAATGAAGACTATCGCAAGCGGATGCAGCAGGCCGGCATTCTGGTAGGCCGTACCTTCCCTGGGCTTGAAGGCTGGAACCGCTTGACCTTGGGCACACCAATGCAGATGCAACAAGTTGCCAAAGAGATGCAACGTCTGCGTTTGGAAGGTTTGCTCTAATTTATCTTTCAAGTGCTGTTTCAAGCACTCTTTCAAGTGCCTTGGCTTTTCGCTAGACTCGGACTTTCGCAGCCTTTTTCAGAAGGATTCTGATATGCAAGTCCAATCCATTCTGGGGGCGTTATTCGCCCTCGGTTTCTCCCTGTCGTTGCAAGCCGCCCCCGGCGAGCTGGTCATCAACAAAAATGCCAAGCCCAAATCCTCAAACCGCTATATCGAAGCCGTTCATCAAGAGATCCCGGTAGCGGGAGCCAGTGAGGCCCAGGTTCGTTATGCCATTCTCGAAGGTATGCTCAGCACCAAGGGCTTTGCCTGGGTATACGAGGGCGAAGGTGAGGGCTATATCCTGGCCCGTTTCGACTATCGCGGCGACACTAATGTGATGCGCATTGAATACGACGCCAACTATATTCAGCTTAAATACCACGCCGCCCTGGGGGATTTTGTCTGCAAGAAGCTGATTGATGACATCTGCTACAAGAATGGCCGAGGCTATTACAACTACATCAAGAATCTGCGTCTCTCCATCGCCCAGGAGCTGAAAAAATCATGAAACGAATACTACTGCCGCTGCTGCTGAATCTGTTATGGCTGACCCCGGCTTCCGCCGAGACTGAATATCAATTGCAACGCTGGCAAAACCCAGTACCCACAGGTGGTTATGTGCAGGATATCCCCGCCATGTTGCAGCGGGCCGTTACCAGGGATAGCTGGGAACTGGAAACGGTCGCAGATGGCACCTGGCTCGCCCGGCTCAATAACTACAAGGGATACACGGTCGAAGTAGAAGTAGCATGGCAGGCACAGGAACTGCAGCTTAGCCTGCTCTCCAGCCGCTGCGATTGCAAAATAGACCAAGCCAAAATCGACAGTTGGTTAATTCGCCTCAGGCGCAATATCGCTCTCGAAGTCACCAAGGCCGCCAGAGATGAGAGTCTGCGACAGAAGCTGAAAGTCGAGTAGAAGCTTGATAGCTCAAGGCTGGTATGACTCCGGTTCGGTGAAGTCTTGGCACTAGTTTACAGGCATGCACAAGTTGCAGGCATACACGGATTTCCAGGCACAGGCGGAACTGTAGCCATCCTTGGTTGGCACTCGAAAGAACGCTGCTACACCACTATCATCGGCAACTTTCGCCATGTCTCAGGATCGCCAGTGCGAAATAGCCGAAAAGTGCAAACAATGAAAAACAGACACAAAAAAGCCCGTCTATGACGGGCTCTTTCGTTGAATATGGCTGGGGTACCAGGATTCGAACCTGGGAATGCCGGGATCAAAACCCGGTGCCTTACCGCTTGGCGATACCCCATCAGGGTCGGTATTAACCGATACGAATCTTAAGACTCGTGAAGACCAAGTTTGCTGCTAAAGAAACATGGTAGCTATGGCGGGACTTGAACCTGCGACCCCAGCATTATGAGTGCTGTGCTCTAACCAGCTGAGCTACATAGCCACTGTATTTTTTCTCTTTAGCGTTTATGGCTGGGGTACCAGGATTCGAACCTGGGAATGCCGGGATCAAAACCCGGTGCCTTACCGCTTGGCGATACCCCAATCTATAAACTTGGCAAAAGATGGCTGGGGTACCAGGATTCGAACCTGGGAATGCCGGGATCAAAACCCGGTGCCTTACCGCTTGGCGATACCCCACCAATAATCAAAGTTAGTTCAATAAGAGACAAATATGGTACGGGAGGAGAGACTTGAACTCTCACACCTTGCGGCACCAGAACCTAAATCTGGCGTGTCTACCAATTTCACCACTCCCGCAGTGTCTCTTGTTTTGACATCCCAAGAAGGATGGTAGCTATGGCGGGACTTGAACCTGCGACCCCAGCATTATGAGTGCTGTGCTCTAACCAGCTGAGCTACATAGCCACGATAACTTTGTTGTCCCCCTTGCCGGGGAACGGGGCGTATTATGCTTATTCAGGTTATTCAGGTCAACAGCTTTTTTAGGCTAAATCCCGCCACACCAGTCGTTTGCCTATAAACCCATCAAACTGGGCAACAGATACGCAAATCCGTATGCTGCCGCCCATTTAGAGTGGCTTTATACGTTAAACAGGAAGTGCATCACATCGCCGTCTTTGACGATATAGGTTTTCCCTTCCACCCGCAGCTTACCCGCTTCCTTACAACCGGCTTCGCCCTTGTACTGAATAAAGTCATCATAGGCCATAACCTGAGCCCGAATAAAGCCGCGCTCAAAGTCGGTGTGAATCTTACCGGCCGCCTGCGGTGCGGTAGAACCGACAGTCACAGTCCAGGCACGGACCTCTTTCACCCCGGCAGTAAAGTAGGTTTGCAGCGTCAGCAACTCGTAACCGGCGCGGATCACCCGATCAAGCCCAGGCTCTTCCAGACCCAGCTCTTCGAGGAACTCGCTGCGCTCTTCTTCATCCATTTCCGCCAGATCTGACTCGATAGCGGCGCACACTGGCACCACTACGGCGTTTTCTTTTTCGGCAATGGCGCGCACTGTGTCCAGATGCGGGTTGTTAACAAAGCCGTCTTCAGAAACGTTGGCAATATACATGGTAGGCTTGAGCGTCAGCAGGTTCAGGTAAGCCACGGCTTCCAGTTCTTCCGGGCTCAAATCCAGGGTGCGCAGCATATGGCCTTCGTCCAGTACCGGCTTGAGTTTTTCCAGCACTTCGACTTCAAATTTGGCGTCTTTATCGCCACCCTTGGCACGCTTTTGCTGACGCAGTATGGCGCGCTCAACACTGTCGAGATCCGCCAGCGCCAGTTCGGTATTGATCACTTCAATATCACCGGCCGGGTCAACCTTGTTGGCCACATGAACAATATTGTCGTTCTCGAAGCAACGTACCACATGGCCGATAGCATCGGTTTCACGGATATTGGCCAGGAACTTGTTACCCAGACCTTCGCCCTTGGATGCCCCGGCAACCAGACCGGCAATGTCCACAAACTCCATGGTGGTTGGCAGGACCCGCTCAGGCTTAACGATTTCAGCCAGGGCGTCCAGACGAGCATCCGGCACTGGCACCACACCTGTGTTGGGTTCTATGGTACAGAAGGGAAAGTTTGCCGCTTCGATGCCAGCCTTGGTTAACGCATTGAATAGAGTTGACTTACCGACGTTTGGCAGACCAACGATGCCGCATTTAAAACCCATGATGTTTACCTTTCTCTCTAATTTGAGTCCGGCGCTCTCGGCCCCGGACAGGATAATGAAACAGGCGTCTGACGCCTGGATAATCTTAGACCGCTTTAAAAGAATGCAGCCTGTGCATCGCCTTGGTCATATCCTCGGCAAAGAGGATATCTGTGGCGCGAACCGCTTCATCTACCGCGGCATCTATCAGCGACTGCTCAGTACTCGGCGCCTTGCCAAGCACATAGCCGCTGACTTTATTCTTGTCTCCGGGGTGACCTATGCCAATCCGCAGACGATAAAAATTCTTGTTGTTAGCCAGCTTGGCGATGATGTCCTTGAGGCCGTTATGGCCACCGTGCCCACCACCCAGCTTGAACTTGGCCACACCCGGCGGCATGTCCAGCTCATCGTGAGCGACCAAAATCTCCTCCGGTTGAATACGGAAGAAGTTCGCCAATGCCGCCACCGATTTACCACTCAGGTTCATATAAGTGGTAGGGATCAGCAGGCGCACATCGCGGCCCTTGAGCGTGACTCTGGCGGTCAGGCCAAAATACTTGCTGTCGGCACTGAGCTGGGCACCACAACCTCTGGCCAGCTCCTGCACATACCAGGCGCCGGCATTATGGCGGGTCTGGGCATACTCGGCGCCGGGATTGGCCAGCCCGACGATAAGTTTAATCTCTGTCATCAGTCTCTATCAGTCTGTTTAATCGAGGAGAAGTCCTGTGCGGCCGGACAAGGCCAGGCAAAAAATCATCGCTCTTGAAACTCGGTCGTTACCGACTAAGCCAAGTATAAAAAGCCAATGAAAAATGCCGCATTCTTGTAAAAACGCGGCATTTTAGCACTCTCTTGCGACAATCAACAAATCGACCGGGGTTATCTCAGCCCCAGCGCATACTTGAGCACTTGTTGCTTGACCGGGGTATTGATATCCGCCAACTTGAGCCCGGCGTTACGCAGCAGTTTAAGTGGCAGCAGATCGTTACTGAAACCGGCATAGAAGAGATCCATGCCTGTCATCATCAACTGATTGTCAAACCAGCGCTGCTTTTGGAACCCCTCAAGCACTGTGGCCTTTGACCAGTCATCACCCTTCTCCAGCGCCTGGGTGATTGTCGCGATCAAGGCTTCGACATCTTTAAAGCCCAGGTTAACCCCCTGCCCCGCCAGCGGGTTGATGGTGTGGGCCGCGTCTCCCAAGATCACCAGGTTATCGCGATAGTATTGCTGCGCATGGCGCCGGGTCAGCGGGAAACTGCCCTTGGCCAACACTTCGAAGTGAGGATCGAGCCTATCGGGGAAGTGATTGATAATCGCCTGCTTCAGTTGGCTGTCGCTGAGCTGCATCAAACTACGAATTTGTTTGGCATCGTCATACCAAACCAAGGACGCATTTTTGCCCGGCAATGGCAGCAAGGAACGCGGCCCTTGCGGAGTAAACTGTTGCCAGGTCACATCCTGCTCATCACACTCGGTGGCGATATTGATCAACATGCAGGATTGGGAATAATCCCAACCGCTAATGCCAATTCCGGCCCATTGACGCACTCTGGAGTTGGCACCATCGGCCCCCACCAGCAAGCGGGTATCGAACACCCGGCCATCGTCCAGGCTCACCTCTATGCCAGCACAGGAGCGCACCATGCGCCCGACCCGCGCCGGACAGCAGAGGGTCAGATTGGGGTAATTGTCGAATTCCTGCCACAATGCCAGCTGTACCAAACGGTTTTCCACTATGTGACCCAAACGCTCGGCCTTAATCTGACTGGCATGGAAACGAGTAATGCAGCCTTCCATCTCCCAGGTTTCCAGGCCTCGATAAGCCACATGGCGCATTCCGAGCAGAGTATCAAATGCCCCCAGGCGCTCGAGTAGCGCCTCCGATGCCACACTGATGGCCGAGACCCTGACATCCAGAGGTTGCGAGGCATCGAAGGCCTCGGGTTCAAAGGCCTCCACCAGCGCCACTTCCAGCCCGAGTTTGGCCAACCCCAGCGCCGTCGCCGCGCCCACCATACCGCCACCTATGATGACGATATCCTTGGTCTCATGTTGTTCTGTCACTATGCCTTTCCTGCTGTCTCTCTTCTCTGCCGCCTCGGCCACAGAGTTGTGTTCAATGGTAACTGTTTTGGCTTCAATCATGAGCAAATGTTGCTGCTGGCCCTCCTGAAACACCTGCTTACAAGCTGACACACGAGCCTTGGCAACCTTAGGCTAGCCTCAGAGTGTCCAAGCAGTATCTGTCATGGCCAACACCGCATTGGCGGTTATCGACATCAACAAGTGAGGATACCATGTGCAAACTTACCAACAGCCTGATAGCCGCAGCCCTTATCGTTCCGGGCGCCTTTAGCTGTGGTCATGTTCTGGCCGCCACCACAGCAGACCAGATGGAGGTGATAACTGTAACCTATCGCTCGTCGCTGAATTATGCCCTATATCAACAAATCACGGAAACCATGGCTGGCTTTCGTTTAGAGGTACTGGAGGATATCTATCTTCAGGCTCGCAGCAGCAACCAACAGATGGCTGAGCAGTTTTATCAACAGCAGAGCATTCAGTTGGCCGACAATCGCTTACCCACACAGCTTGAAGGGGTACTGCAGCCACCAGAGTAATTCTCAGCCCTGGCGTTCAAAAGCTGGTCAGCGGACTTAACAGCGGGTAAAATGGCGCGCTATTTTTTAAGTGGTTCCGAAGAGCGACGCAAAACTGATGAGTAAAAAACTCCATATTAAAACCTGGGGCTGTCAGATGAATGAGTACGACTCATCCAAGATGGCCGATCTGTTAAACGAATTTCAGGGCTACACCCTGACCGAAGAGGCTGATGAGGCAGATATTCTGCTGCTCAATACCTGTTCTATTCGTGAAAAAGCGCAGGAAAAGGTATTCCATCAGCTGGGCCGCTGGAAAACACTCAAAGACAAGAATCCTGAGCTGATCATTGGCGTGGGTGGTTGTGTGGCTTCGCAGGAAGGCAAGGCGATAAAAGAACGCGCCCAGTGCGTGGATATTATCTTCGGCCCCCAAACCCTGCACCGTCTGCCAGAGATGATCAACCAGGTTCGCAGCGGCGACCAGGCGGTGATTGACGTCAGCTTCCCTGAAATCGAGAAGTTCGACCGTCTGCCCGAGCCCCGCGCTGAAGGCCCCACCGCCTTTGTCTCCATCATGGAAGGCTGCAGCAAGTACTGCTCTTTCTGCGTGGTGCCCTATACCCGCGGTGAAGAAGTCAGCCGACCACTGGATGACATCATCCTAGAAATCGCTCAACTGGCCGAGCAAGGGGTGCGTGAAGTCAACCTGCTGGGACAGAACGTTAACGCCTATCGCGGCCTGACCCATGATGACGAAATTTGCAGCTTTGCCGAGCTGCTGCGTTATGTGGCCGCCATCGACGGTATCGACCGCATCCGCTTTACCACCAGCCATCCGATAGAGTTCACCCAGGACATTATCGACGTCTATGAAGACACTCCAGAGCTGGTCAGCTTCCTGCACCTGCCGGTGCAATCGGGTTCAGACCGCATTCTGACCCAGATGAAGCGCGGCCATATGGCAATCGAGTACAAGTCAATCATTCGCCGTCTGCGCAAGGCGCGGCCGGATATTCAGATAAGTTCCGACTTTATCATCGGCTTCCCCGGCGAAACCAAAGAAGACTTTGCCGACACCATGAAGTTGATTGAAGAAGTGGGCTTCGACCACAGCTTCAGCTTTATCTACAGTGCTCGTCCCGGCACCCCGGCGGCCGACTTGCCGGATGATGTGGATATGGAAGAGAAAAAGCAGCGCCTGGCAATCCTGCAGGATAGGATTACTCAACAAGCGCAGCGCTACAGCCGCCAGATGCTGGGTACAGTGCAGCGTATTCTGGTAGAAGGCCCATCGGTCAAGAACCCCATGGAACTGCGCGGCCGCACCGAGAACAACCGGGTGGTCAACTTCGAAGGCCAGCCCAAGCACATAGGCAGCTTCGTGGACGTGGAAATCGTCGATGTCTACACCAACTCGCTGCGCGGCAAATTTATTCGCGGTGAAGATGAGATGGACTTGCGCAAGAGCCTACGCCCCAGTGATATTCTGGCCAAGCATAACCAGGAAGACACCCTGGGCGTTACTCAGTTCACCCCGTAAGCGCCGAGACTTCCACGGCGGCCCGGCTCTTCGGACCCGGGCCGTTTTATTTTAGGCTCGATTTTCCGTTAGCATTTATGCCTTCACGCTCGTAAACTGATCAAAGATGACATCAACAGGAGTTTTTGTTTGTCTCACAAATTAACCACCATGAATCTGTATCTCGAACCGGCCGACAGCCGCCGTCTGGCGTCTCTGTGTGGTCCGTTCGATGACAATATCAAGCAGCTCGAGCGCCGGGTGGGCGTCGAGATAAGCTACCGCAACAACCATTTTCAGATTGTCGGCCAGCCACGCAACTGCCTCACCGCCAACAACCTACTGAAACAGCTCTATGTCGAAACCGCGCCGATAAAAGGCTCGACCCCGGATCTGGAGCCCGAGCAGGTGCATATCGCCATTCAGGAAGCCATTGCCCTGGAAGCCGACGACAGCGGAGCTGAACCCAAAGAGCACTATATCAAGACCCGCAAAGGGGTGATTAAGCCGCGCAATCCCAACCAGACCCAATATGTGGCCAACATAGTGCGCCATGACATCACCTTCGGCATAGGCCCCGCCGGTACCGGCAAGACCTATCTGGCCGTGGCCGCCGCCGTGGATGCGCTGGAGCGTCAGGAGATCCGCCGCATTCTGCTGACCCGCCCTGCGGTGGAAGCCGGTGAGAAGCTGGGGTTCCTGCCCGGCGATCTGAGCCAGAAGGTAGACCCTTACCTCAGGCCTCTGTATGACGCCCTGTTTGAGATGCTCGGGTTTGAGAAGGTCGAGCGACTGATAGAACGCAATGTTATCGAGGTCGCGCCGCTGGCCTATATGCGTGGCCGCACCCTCAACGATGCCTTTATCATTCTCGATGAGAGCCAAAATACCACGGTGGAACAGATGAAGATGTTCCTCACCCGCATCGGCTTCAACTCCAAGGCGGTGATCACAGGTGACATTACCCAGATAGATCTGCCGCGCAACGCCAAGTCCGGCCTGCGCCACGCCATTGAAGTACTGAGTGAAGTGGAAGAGATCAGCTTCAACTTCTTCCAGGCTCAGGACGTGGTGCGCCACCCGGTAGTAGCCCGCATAGTGGAAGCCTATGAAGCGCACGATCAGCGCCAGCAAGCGGCCAAGGCCCAACGCGACAGCCAATATCAACTGACAGAGGCCAGCGCTCATGAGTCTTGATCTACAACTGGACCTGCAACTGGCCACAGAAGCGCAAAACCTGCCATCCCAGAGCGATTTTGAACTCTGGGCCCGTACTGCCATAGGCAATAGTATGGAGCAGGCCGAACTGACCATACGTCTGGTCAACAGCGATGAAAGCCAGCAATTGAACCGGGACTATCGCGGCAAGGATAAGCCCACCAATGTGCTGTCATTTCCGTTTGAAGCACCACCGGGAATAACCCTGCCATTACTCGGGGATCTTGTCATTTGCGCTTCAGTCGTTGAAAATGAAGCCCGTGAACAGCATAAACCGCTACAGGCGCACTGGGCACACATGGTTGTGCACGGTTGCCTGCATCTGCTAGGTTATGATCACATCGAAGATGCCGAAGCCGAAGAAATGGAGTCGCTAGAGACCCAACTCATTGAAAGCTTAGGTTTTACTGACCCATACAAGGAGCAATAATTGCCAGGGTTCCCCCCTGTCATGAAGAACACTATGAGTGACGATATCCCCCCGAGTACCAGCGCCCATAAGAAAAGCTGGTTTGACCGAGTAAGCCAGTTATTCCAGGGCGAACCTCAAAATCGCGAAGATCTGGTTGAGGTGATCCACGATGCCGAGCAGCGTGAGCTCATCACAGAAGATACCCGCGAGATGATAAAAGGTGTTTTAGAGGTATCTGATTTGCGTGTAAGGGACATAATGATCCCCAGAGCGCAGATTGTCGCCATCCAATTCAATGACTCTGTTGAGGAACTGCTCAACACTGTCATCAACTCTGCTCATTCCCGCTTTCCTGTGGTCAATGAAGACAAAGACCATATCGAAGGCATACTGCTGGCCAAAGATCTGCTGAAGTACGGCTTCAACAACAGTGAAGAACCCTTCTCACTGGAAAAAGTGATCCGCCCGGCCGTTGTGGTGCCCGAGAGCAAGAGAGTGGATGTGCTGCTCAAAGAGTTCCGTTCCCAACGCTACCATATGGCGATTGTGGTCGATGAATACGGTGGTGTTTCCGGCCTGGTCACCATTGAAGATATTCTCGAAGAGATTGTCGGCGATATCGAAGATGAGTTCGATCACGACAACAGCGACGAGTCTGAGATCCGTAAAGCCGGTAACCGGGTTTACATGGTCAAGGCACTGACCGAGATTGAAGATTTCAACGAAACCTTCAACACCCATTTCAGTGATGAAGAGTTCGACACAGTCGGCGGCCTGGTGTCCCACGCCTTCGGCCACCTGCCGGAGCGCAACGAGAAGATCGTCATCGACGGCATTGAATTTAAAGTCATCAGTGCCGATACCCGCCGTTTATTGCAACTCAGGGTGAAACTACCGGATCCCAACGATACTGAAGACAGTAACGACCAGTGAAGTCCACATTAGCGGCGCTACAACGCCACCCCAAGCTGCGTCTGGTACTGGCCTTTTTGGCCGGTGCCAGTACGGCGCTTTCCTTTGCTCCCTACGATCTTTGGCCCATCTACCCACTGGCGCTGGCCTTTGGCCTTTGGCACAGTGACAAGCTTCCCCCCAAGGCCAGTTTTGGCTATTGGCTCAGCTTTGGCTTTGGCGCCTTCGCCTTCGGGATCAGCTGGGTGCATGTCAGCATGGACAGATTCGGTGGCTTGCCGCTGATTGCTTCCATAGGCCTGATGGCCCTGTTGGCCCTCTATCTGGCCTTGTATCCGGCGCTGGCCGGTGCCCTGCTGGCAAGGCTGGCGCCCAAGCGCCATAACTGGCAACTGCTGGGACTGTTTCCAGCGCTCTGGACCCTTTGTGAATGGCTGCGGGGCTGGGTGCTCACCGGCTTCCCCTGGCTCTGGGGCGGCTATAGCCAAACCTCGGGCCCCTTGAAGCCACTGGCCTCAATGATAGGCACTTTGGGGCTCAGTTTTGTGGTGGCGCTGCTGGCAGCAAGCCTGGTGCTGCTACTCAAACGCCGCTGGCTCAGCCTGGTGGTGAGCTCGGCGCTACTGGCCCTGTTTGTATGGCAGGCGCCGCGATTTTCAACGGTTGAGCGTACCGGCGAGACCCTCAGCGTGGCGTTGGTGCAGGGCAATATTCCTCAGAGCATGAAGTGGCAGCCGGAAGCTCTCTGGCCGACTATGCTCAAGTATATGGATCTCTCCCGCCCGCATCTGGACAGAGACTTGGTGATCTGGCCCGAGGCAGCAATACCGGCCCCCGAAAGCATGGTGGCCGAGTTTCTCGACAACGCCAACAAGGTCGCCAATCTGCGGGATGCCGCCATCATCACAGGTATCATCAGCCAGCGAAATGGCGACTTCTACAACTCGTTGATCGTGCTGGGAAATCATCATCAGAAACAGCAACAAAACGCCGACTATAGCGCAGCTGGTGATAATCAGTTCCGTAAGCATCACCTGCTGCCCATAGGCGAGTTTGTGCCCATGGAGTCGCTGCTGCGGCCCCTGGCCCCCTTCTTCAACCTGCCCATGTCCTCGTTTGCCAGAGGCAGTTATCAGCAAAATAATCTGACGGCCCTGGGTCATACCCTGGCACCGGCAATCTGCTATGAAATCGCTTTCCCCGAGCAGCTCAGGGCCAACGTCGCCGAGGATACCCAGGTGTTGCTGACCGTCTCCAACGATGCCTGGTTCGGTGAATCCAATGGCCCACTGCAACACATGGAGATAGCCCAGATGCGCTCGGCCGAATTGGGCCGACCTCTGCTGCGGGCCACCAACAACGGCGTTACCGCCGTGGTGGATGAATTTGGCAATATCAGTGCCAAACTACCGCAGTTTGTAGAAGGTGTACTCACCGCTGAAGTGCCGCTGGTCGAAGGCCAGACTTTGTTCAGCCGGTTCGGTCAATGGCCGGTACTGGGGCTGAGTGGCTTGCTGCTGGTTTTGGGACTGTTGTATTCCCCCAAGTGGCGAAAGAGCAATAAAAGCTAAAACCAACTCATTGATTTTTATCTAATTGATAAAATATTAATGGACACATAAGTATTTCTTAAGACTGCTTTTCTAGGCTCTGGATACTGGTTAACAGATCCGGAGTATCTCTATGGTCAAGCAGTTTCCCCTGTCTGTCCTGGAAAAGGACGTCCCAAGCTCTGCCAACCCACCTCATGTGCTTCCCGAGTGTCGCCTGTTCCATGAGCAGGCAGAGGGCCGCACTGAGGTCGAAGACTATATCGCCGCCAAGTATTTTCAGGTGCATGGTGCCAAGCTCAAGGAATTTTTGCCTTTCTTACTGCAGCTGAGCATGAAGGGGCAGCCTCAGGGTGCCTTCGGCCTCAGAGCCGGTTGCTACTACCCCTTGTTTCTGGAGCAATACCTAGAAGCCCCCATAGAGCAACAGGTGGCGCTGCTGGCCAAACGCCCGGTGGACAGGGCTTCCTTGGTAGAGGTGGGCAATCTGGCACTGACCAACAAGAGTTCGGGGCCACTGCTGCTGGTACTGCTTGCAGCTACTCTGGCCAGAGCCGGTTTTGAGTATATGGTCTTTACCGTCACAGAGCAGGTGGAGGCGCTGATGAAACTGCTGGGCTTTTCGCCCATGCTGCTCTGTAGCGCCGATCCAAAGCGACTGGAAGGTGACAGCGCCATTTGGGGCAATTACTACCGCAACAACCCCAGAGTCATGATTGGCGATCTGCGCCTCGCCCAAGAGGTGATAGACACCAGCCCCCGCTTGAGACGACTGGCACAAAGGCACGAATTGGATATCAACACCATGGCGGCCGAATTGGCTTATGCCAGGACCCGGGAGCCAAGTCTATGACTCCATCGCCCCCATTAAGCCACGCCAATACCTCTGAGTCGGGCACCGGAACCAACCTTGATTGGGATATTCTAGGCAAACTCAACGGCGAAGATCAGGCCATTGCCCTTAGCGATGCTGGGCGGCAACTCAGCTACCTTGAACTGAAAACAGAAATCCGCCGCAACAGTGACTTCCTCAAACGCCTCAATATCCGCAGCTTGGCACTTCATGCCGGCAACAGTGTGCAGTGGGCAATACTGGATCTCGCCTGTCAGCAGGCGGGAGTTCTTTGCCTGCCCTTGCCGCTGTTTTTCTCCCAAGAGCAGTTGGCAAACTGCCTTGAACAAACCTCGGTTGAGCTGGTGCTCAGCGAAAGCCCACAAATTCAGCCTTGTTTACCAAAGGGCTTCGCGCCTTACCAAGGTCTCAGTGAACTGGGCTGCAATCTATACGGCTGGCAACTATACGGCTGGCATTTATACGGCAGACAGTTATACGACGAGCAGCTCTGCGACGGACATCCGGGCCAACAGAGCACTTGCGCCGAGAAAGTGGCGGCTTTTCCACAAGTCCCTCAGGGCACCGCCAAAATTACCTTTACCTCAGGCTCTACCGGTAATCCCAAGGGAGTGTGTCTCAGCAGCGAGCATCAATGGCGGGTGGCCGAATCACTTGCCACAGTCACGGCCCTGCCCAGCCCCAGGCATCTTTGTCTGTTGCCCTTGAGCACCTTGCTGGAAAACATCGCCGGTATCTACAGCCCCTTGCTGTGCGGCGGCACTGTGCTGCTGCCCTCGGATAAAGCACGCGGCATGCACGGCAGCTCAAGACTCGACAGCCGGGCGCTGCTGCAGACCATAAGCCAAGCGCAGCCGAGCAGCATGATCCTCATTCCTCAGTTGCTGACACTGCTGGTCGGGGCCTGCGAGCAAGGTTGGCAAGTGCCAAACTCACTGCGCTTTGTCGCCGTTGGTGGCGGCAAGGTCGCCCCCGAGTTACTGCTGCGGGCCAGGGAGCTTGGATTGCCGGTTTATGAAGGTTACGGCCTGTCGGAATGCGGCTCAGTCGTGGCGCTCAACACCCCGGATAAAGACACTCCCGGCTTTGCCGGCACTGTGTTGCCTCACTGCAAAGTCACCATTCGCGGCGGCGAAATCCATGTCGGCGGCGCCAGTCATCTGGGGTATCTCGGCCAACCCGAGACTTGGGGTCAGGGAGAAATCGCCACCGGCGACCTTGGCCAACTCGATAAAGGTGTGCTCACCATTAGCGGGCGCCGCAAGCATCTGCTTATCAGCTCCTTTGGCCGCAATATCAGCCCTGAGTGGGTGGAGTCGGCGCTGATGGCCAAACCGCTGCTGAGTCAGTGTATGGTCCTTGGCGACGCCAAACCCTGGCTCAGCGCGCTGCTGTGCGCTCCGCTCCAAGTCAGCAATGAGCAGCTCCAGGCCTGGCTGGATGCGGTCAATGCCACACTGCCCGACTACGCCAGGATCAAACGCTGGATAAGACTGAATGAAACCGAGCTCAAGCCTCACACCACCGCCAACGGCAGGGTCAAGCGCGCCTCACTGCTGAGCGCCCTGGCCGCTCAAATAGAACAGCTCTATCTATCCGAAACCCCATATCTTGAGGGAGCCCTATAATGAATTTCTACGACCAATTACAACAAGCAACCCAGAGCGGACGCGAGTATCTGCTGGCCAGTCCTATCATAGGCAAATGCCTGCAAGGAGAGATAAGCCTGGAGGAATATGTCGCCTTCCTGCACCAGGCCTATCACCATGTGAAGCACACTTCGCCGCTGCTCATGGCCACAGGCGCCAGACTGCCGGAAAGCAAGGAATGGCTCAGGGTGGCGGTAGCCGAGTATATCGAAGAGGAGCAAGGCCACCAGGAGTGGATCCTCAATGACATAGCCGCCTGCGGTTTTGACAAGGAAAAGGCCAGACGCAGCACACCGCTGTTTGCCACCGAAGTCATGGTGGCTTACGCCTACGACATGGTGAATCGGGTAAGTCCGCTGGGCTTTTTCGGCATGGTCAATGTACTGGAAGGCACCAGCATTAATCTGGCGCTGCTGGCGGCCGAGAAAGTGCAATCGCGCCTGGGGCTGCCGGATTCAGCCTTCAGTTATCTCAAGTCTCACGGCGAGCTGGACAAGCAACATATCCATTTCTTTGAGGGGCTGATGAACCGGATTGAGGATCCCGAAGAGCAGGCCTTGATCATTCACGCCGCCAACAATTTCTACCGCCTCTACGGCAACATCTTCCGCGAGCTGGCACCGGCCCAGGCCTTGGCGCTGGCCTCCTAAAAACGGTGATCAATATGGAACTCAAGCATCTGAATATCATCATCACCGGCGCCAGTGGCGGCATCGGCAGCGCCATCGCCAGGGCATTGGCGGCCAAAGGCGCCAGATTGCTGCTCTGCGGCCGGGATCAAGCCAAGCTCGATGCCCTGAAACAGAGCCTTGCTGGGGAGCATCACACCTTAAGCGCCGATCTGAGCAGCAGTGGTGGTCAGTGTCAGCTGCGCCAAGCCGTCGGGGTGTTCAGCCCCAAGGTGTTAATCAACTGCCTCGGGGTCAATCAACTCAGCATGCTGGAAGCCAGCGACACCTGTGATACCCGCGCCATGATGGCGGTGAACCTGGAGGCGCCCATCAACTGTTGCCGCACCCTGCTGCCCTTGCTCAAACGCCAGTCCGAGGCCGCCATCATCAATGTCGGTTCCATTCTCGGCAGCATAGGCTACCCGGGTTCCAGTCTTTACTGCGCCAGCAAGTTTGGCCTCAGGGGTTTTACCGAAGCACTGGAGCGGGAGTTGGCCGACAGCAAGATTAAGGTACTCTATTTCGCCCCCAGAGCCACGGATACCGAACTCAACACAGAATCGATGCGCCAGCTCAATTCGGCTCTCGGCAACCGTCAGGACAGCCCTGAGTGGGTGGCCGACATCCTCTGCCGCGATCTGGCCGATAATCGCCGGGGCCGCCGTTTTATCGGTTGGCCGGAAAAGCTGTTTGTGCGGATAAACGCCCTGCTGCCCGGCCTGGTTAACAATGATACCCGCAAGAAACTGCCACTTATCCGCCAGTTTTGCCAAAGGGCCATGCCAATACAAGACACGGCCAACCCCATCACCGAAGGAGAGAAACATGAAGCCATTTAAACTCTTGTGCCTGAGCGCAGCGCTGCTGGTGAGTCCTTCGCTCTGGGCCGATGACGCCAGCGATCTGGCCGTCAAACAGCTGCAACACGACTGGGCCATCAACAACTATCAACTCAGCGGCGACGAGCAGGAAAAAGCCTTCGTTAAACTGCTAAAGCTGGCAGATGAGTCGGTGCAGTCCCACCCCCAAAGTACGGGCGTGCGCATCTGGCACGGGATAATCAACTCTACCTATGCCGGGGTCAGCGGCGGCCTCGGTGCCCTCAAATATGCCAAGCGGGCTCGCAGTGATTTCGAGCAGGCGCTTAAGCAAGATCCCACCGCGCTCAAGGGCTCGGCCTATACCAGTCTTGGGGTGCTTTACTACAAGGTGCCCGGCTGGCCGCTAGGCTTTGGGGACGATGACAAGGCCGAGGAGTTACTGAAACAAGCGTTGGAGCTCAACCCCGATGGTATAGACAGCAACTACTTTTACGGCGACTTCCTGTTGGAAGAGGACAGGTATGACGAAGCCCTGCCTTTCCTGCAAAAAGCGCTCGAAGCCGCCCCAAGGCCGGGGCGCGAGCTGGCAGATGCGGGTCGCAAGCAGGAAATCAAGGCCGCACTCGCCAAAATCGCCGCCTATCGCGATAACAGTTGATCAAAACCCGTGTTGAGAAACGGCACATCTGCAGCCAAAACCTGTCAGTCTCAGTTTCAAACGGCATCAACAATATAGAAAACGCAGGCCGAAGCCTGCGTTTTTATTTCTGTGCGTTTAAGGGCTTTCCCTTGAGCTCCAAGCCATTGAAAGCCGGAACATCTATGACTCAGGGCGCCAGCGCTTCACGGGTAAATTCCGAGTGGTCACACTCGGGGCAGTCTGGAATAACGCCTGGGAACTCAAAGTCCATCTCATGGCCGCAGTTGCTGCAGACCATCTTGCCCTGACTGACGATATCACCGCTCTGATAATAACCATGGTGTTTGAACTCATGGGCCAGTTCATGCCACTCCACCTGGCTACGGTCACTGATTTCGCCCAGCCAGTGCCAGAGGGTGTTTTCCAGTGTCAGCATAGTGGGGCTGTAACTGATGTCATCTTCCGTTTGGCTCTGGATATAGCTGGCGATATCCCGCTTAAGGAATTCCTCGACCAGAGACAGCTCGGCCTCACCGGCTTGCTGCTTGATAGCCAAATACTCTTTCCCTTCCTTGATAGAGTTAAATAAGCTCTTAACTGTCAATGAGTTATCTTGGTTATACTGTTGTTTGACTCTGTCAATCAAGGCCTGATACAGCGCCAGTAACTCCGTACTTCTCTCACTCATGGCCAATACTCCTTTAAGACGAACCTTTCTTAATGACTCACTTCTGGTTTATTCTATGCAGATCTAAACGGCGCAGTATAGCGCGCATGTCAAAATAATGGGCGGCATTGCCGAAAAACCTGATGCAAGAGCAATATAATCCCTCAGAAATCGAAGCCAAAGTGCAAACGCACTGGGCAGAAAAGAAAACTTTTGAAGTCACCGAAGATCCGAATAAAGAGAAGTTCTACTGCCTCTCTATGTTCCCCTATCCTTCAGGTCGGCTGCATATGGGACACGTGCGTAACTACACCATAGGTGACGTAGTTTCCCGTTTCCAGCGTCTGCAGGGTAAAAATGTGCTTCAGCCCATCGGCTGGGATGCCTTCGGTCTACCGGCAGAAAATGCCGCGATCAAGAACGCCACTGCGCCGGCGCCTTGGACCTATGAAAACATAGATTACATGAAGAACCAGCTGAAAATGCTGGGTTTTGGCTACGACTGGAGCCGTGAAATTGCCACCTGTACCCCGGAATACTATCGCTGGGAACAGTGGTTCTTCACCAAACTGTATGAAAAAGGCTTGGTGTACAAGAAGACCTCTTCGGTCAACTGGTGCCCCAATGACCAGACAGTACTGGCCAACGAGCAGGTTATCGATGGTTGCTGCTGGCGCTGCGACACTGTGGTTGAGCAAAAAGAGATCCCTCAGTGGTTTATCAAGATCACTCAGTACGCCGAAGAGCTGCTGAATGATATCGATACCCTCGAAGGTTGGCCTGAGCAGGTCAAGACCATGCAGCGTAACTGGATTGGTCGCTCCGAAGGGGTCGAGATGACCTTCAAGGTGGCCAGTTCTGACGATAGCTTCGACATCTACACCACACGTCCGGATACCGTGATGGGCGTGACCTATGTGGCCATTGCCGCCGGTCACCCGCTGGCCGAGAAAGCCGCCGCCAACAACCCGGCGCTGGCAGCCTTTGTTGAAGAGTGCAAGCAGAGCACCGCCTCCGAGGCCGAGCTGGCCACTATGGAGAAGAAAGGTGTCGATACCGGCCTCAAGGCAATCCACCCGCTGACAGGTGAAGAAGTCCCGGTTTGGGCCGCCAACTTTGTCCTGATGAACTATGGTACCGGCGCCGTAATGTCGGTTCCCGGCCACGACCAGCGTGACTATGAATTCGCCACCAAGTATGGCCTGGCTATCAAAGGTGTGATTAAGCCTGCCGATGGCGAGCTGGATATCTCTGAAGCCGCTTACACTGAAAAAGGCATACTGTTCAACTCAGGTGAGTTCGATGGTCTGGACTTTGAAGCCGCCTTCAACGCCATCGCCGACAAGCTGAGTGCCGAAGGCAAAGGCAAGCGCCAGGTTAATTTCCGCCTGCGCGACTGGGGCGTCAGCCGCCAGCGCTACTGGGGCGCACCTATCCCTATGGTGACTCTGGAAGACGGCACTGTGATGCCCACGCCTGAAGAACAACTGCCGGTCATTCTGCCGGAAGACGTGGTCATGGATGGGGTCCAGAGCCCAATCAAGGCCGACAAAGAGTGGGCCAAGACCACAGTCAACGGCCAAAATGCCCTGCGCGAAACCGACACCTTCGACACCTTTATGGAGTCCAGCTGGTACTATGCCCGCTACTGCTCGCCCAAGGCAGATCAGATGCTGGATCCAGCCAAGGCTGACTACTGGCTGCCGGTAGATCAATACATAGGCGGTATCGAACACGCCTGTATGCACCTGTTGTACTTCCGCTTCTTCCACAAACTGCTGCGCGATGCCGGTTTGGTTAACTCCAATGAACCTGCCAAGCGTCTGTTGACTCAAGGCATGGTACTGGCCGATGCCTTCTACTACAGCAACGAGAAAGGCGCCCGCGTTTGGGTATCGCCATTGGAAGTGACCGTGGTTGAGAAAGACGACAAGGGTCGGATCCTCAAGGCGGTGGACAGCGAAGGCCATGAGCTGACTTACACCGGCATGAGCAAGATGTCCAAGTCGAAGAACAACGGCATCGATCCGCAAGTGATGGTAGAGAAGTACGGCGCCGATACTGTGCGACTGTTCATGATGTTTGCCGCACCACCGGAGCTGACACTGGAATGGCAGGAGTCAGGCGTGGAAGGTGCCCACCGCTTTATCAAGCGTCTGTGGAAACTGGCCCATGACCATATCGCCAAGGGCGCGGCTCCAGCGCTGGATATAACGGCACTGACCGGCGAGCAGAAAACGCTGCGTCGCGAACTGCACAAGACCATCGCCAAGGTGACCGACGATATCGGCCGCCGTCAGATGTTCAACACCGCCATTGCTGCTGTGATGGAACTGATGAATGCGCTGCAAAAGGCTCCGCAAGAAACCGAGCAGGACAGAGCCCTGATGGCCGAAGCCCTGTCGGCCATTGTGCGTCTCTTGTACCCCATCACCCCGCACCTGAGCTTCAACCTGTGGCAGGAGCTGGGCATGGAAGGCGATATCGAGTCAGCCAGCTGGCCTGAAACCGACGAATCCGCAC
Organism: Shewanella carassii; assembly: GCF_019670705.1. Taxonomy (NCBI): domain Bacteria; kingdom Pseudomonadati; phylum Pseudomonadota; class Gammaproteobacteria; order Alteromonadales; family Shewanellaceae; genus Shewanella; species Shewanella carassii. Next base: position 1,096,633 of record NZ_AP024618.1, on the reverse strand, counting down.
TGGTCGAAGACAGCAAGCTTATCGTGGTGCAGGTCAACGGTAAGCTCAGAGCCAAGATCACTGTGGCGGCCGATGCTGCCAAGGAAGAGGTCGAAGCCCTGGGTCTGGCCGATGAGCAGGTGATGAAGCACACCGAAGGCAAGACCATCCGCAAGGTGATCTATGTTCCCGGCAAACTGCTGAACATAGTCGCCAACTGAGAAAAAACAGGACATCCATGCTGAAACTATCTTTAAGCGTGAAGCAGTTGATGTTCGCCCTGCTGGCACTGGTCGTTATGACCAGTGCCGGTTGCGGCTTTCAACTTCAGGGAAGTTATTCCATTCCGCCCGAGCTCAGCAAGTTGAGCCTGGAGAGCAGCGACAAATACAGCGAGCTGAGCCGCCTGGTGCGTGAGCGCCTGCGTCTCAACAATGTCGGCATAGAGGAACCCGCCAAGGGCATTCCCCGGCTGGTGCTGCTGAGCGACACTCTGGAGCGCTCAACCTTGTCGCTCTACCCCACAGGCAACGTCGCCGAATATGAACTCATCTACCATGTGCGTTTTGCCGTGTCTTTGCCGGGCAAGGAAGCACAGCCTTTCGATGTGGAAATCCGCCGCGATTATCTCGACGACCCTCGCACCGCCTTGGCCAAGAGCCGCGAGATGGAGTTGCTGGTCAAAGAGATGCGCATTCAGGCCGCCGATAACATCATCCAGACTCTGGCCGCCATTGAGGTGAACTGATGCGGGTCTATCCGGATCAGTTACACCGGCAGTTGTCGCCGCTGAAATCCTGCTATCTGCTGCTGGGCGACGATCCCTATCTGCTGGACAGCAGCAAGCGGCAAATCCTGGCTGCCGCCCGCAGCCAAGGCTTTGAAGAAAGGTTGCAACTGACTCAGGAAGCCAACTTCAACTGGCAGGATCTCGCCAACGAATGGCACGCCATGAGCCTGTTTGCCAGTCGCAGGATCATAGAACTCAACCTGCCCCAGGCCAAGCCGGGCGCCGATGGCGGCGCCATGCTGCAAAGCCTGATCGCCGAACAAAACCCGGATATTTTGCTTATCATCGACGGCCCCAAGCTTGGCCGCGATCAGCAAAACAGCAAGTGGTTCAAGGCCCTGGACAGTCAGGGTCTTTATGTTCCTTGCACCACCCCCGAAGGGGCTCAGTTCCAGCGCTGGCTCGACGGCCGTATTCAATACTATCGGCTCAATCTCAAAAACGATGCCAGAGCCATGCTGTATGCCCTCTACGAAGGCAATCTGCTGGCGGCCGATCAGGCGATGCAACTGCTGCAACTGCTGGCCGGTGCCCGTCCTGTGGACAGCGAAGAGCTGAGCCGCTACTTCGAAGATCAATCCCGCTTCAGCGTGTTCCAATTGACCGATGCCCTGCTGGCCAACCAACAGGATAAGGCCCAGCATATCCTCGCCCAGCTCAAGGCCGAAGAAACCGCCATGCCCATTATCCATTGGGCGCTGCAAAAGGAGCTGACCTTGCTGCTGACACTGCAATCGGCCCGCAGTCAGGGCGAGAGCCTCAATAGCCTGTTCGGCAAGCATAGAATTTGGGACAAGCGCAAGCCGCTCTATCAGGGCGCCCTCACCCGGCTGAGCCTGGAAGCCATAGAGTCCATGCTGGCTATCGCCTCCAAACTGGAGCTGGCATTGAAACAGCAAGGCCAGGAAAACTGGACCGGCCTGTCCCATCTGTGTTTGCTGTTCGATCCCAAGGCGGCACGTCATCTTGGCCATATTGAGTTCGACTGAGGAGACCGGATGCGTATCGGGCTGATGGGCGGTACTTTCGACCCTGTTCATTATGGTCACCTCAAACCCGCGGCCGAAGTCAAAGCCCGGCTAGAGCTGGATAAGCTCTGGTTGCTGCCGAACCATATTCCGCCGCACAAGGCCAAGGCCACCGCCAGCAGCGAGCAGCGCCTGGCCATGCTTAAACTGGCCTGCGACGAGTTCCCCGATATGGACATTTGCGATATCGAGCTCAAGCGCAATGCCCCCTCCTATAGCGTCGCGACGCTGGAAGCGCTGCAGCAGGCTTTCCCTGGCGCCGAATTTCAATTCATCATGGGTACAGATTCCTTGCTGTCGCTGCCGAGCTGGCATCAATGGCAGCGGCTGTTTTCCCTGTGTAACCTGGTGGTTTGCCAGCGCCCGGACTGGCACCTGCCAAAGGACGCCGAAATCCAAACCGAACTGGCCCAAAGAGGCTGCTCGGTCGCCCAAGCCTTGGCGGCAAGAGCCTGTGACGATGCAAACGGCAATGACAGTAAGCATGACATTGAAAATGCGCAATACGGCAAAATCATCAGCCTCACGGTCGAGCCGCAGCCCTTCTCCTCCACGGCCATTCGCCGCGCCATCGCCGCCGGTGACATTAATGCCTGCCGCGCCACCATGCCCAAAGCCGTGCTCGAATATATAGTTGCAAACCGTCTCTATCTTGGCGGTTAACTGCGGTGGGTGGGCGATAAATGCTATGGGACTTGCCCGCCAGCGCTGATATACTACTGCGCTTGATCAAAAACATGAGAGGATCTTCAGCGTGCAAGGCACAGAACTGAAACAATTTGTTGTCGACAAGGTCGATGATCTCAAGGCACGGGACATAGTCGTGCTGGATGTCAGCAAAAAGTCCAACGTGACCGACTTTATGGTTATCTGCTCAGGCACATCCAAGACCCATGTTCGCGCCATTGCTGAAAATGTGGTTGCCGAAGCCAAACAAGCCGGTATGCAACCTCAAGGCGTAGAAGGCCGCGACAGCAGCGACTGGGTTCTGGTGGATCTGGGTGATGTGATTCTGCATGTGATGCAGGAGCAAACCCGCGAACATTACCAGTTGGAAAAACTCTGGTCTGACGCCAACGCCTGATGAAACTGCAACTCGTCGCCGTAGGCACCAAAATGCCGGACTGGGTCAGCAAGGGTTTCGCCGAGTACCAGCGCCGCTTTCCCAGGGACATGGCGCTGGAGCTGGTTGAAATCCCCGCCGGTAAGCGGGGCAAGAATGCCGATATCGCCCGTATTCTGCAAAAAGAGGGCGAAGCCATGTTGGCCGCGATCCCCAAGGGCAACCATATCGTCACTCTGGATCTGCCGGGCAGGAACTGGACGACTCCGGAACTCGCCTCTGCCATGGAGAAATGGCAGCTCGATGGCCGGGATGTCAGCCTGCTGATAGGCGGCCCGGAAGGCCTGGCTCCCGCCTGTAAACAGGCCGCCAGCCAAAGCTGGTGTCTGTCGGCCCTGACCCTGCCCCACCCCTTGGTAAGAGTCGTGGTGGCCGAGAGTCTGTACCGGGCCTGGAGCATCAACAACAATCATCCCTACCACAGGGAATAAGGCACCCAAGAGCCACTTGCATTAGCTGACTTTGCATTAACTGTTTGAGCCGGAGAGAATCCATTGCCGCGTAGAAAGCGAATAACCATGCATGATCACGCCGCCGAGGCGGCACTATTCAAACGCCGGGCGCTGTTTACCTTTGTCTGCGTGGTCGCTTTGCTCAGCCTGTTGCTCGGCAACCTCTACTATCTGCAGGTGGTCTCTTTCAAAGACTACGAAACCCGCTCCAATGATAACCGTATCCGAGTGGTGCCGCTGGCGCCCAGCCGCGGCCTGATCTATGACCGCAACGGCAAGCTGCTGGCAGAAAACCTGCCCTTCTACACTCTGGAGGTGATCCCAGAGAAGGTGAAGAATATGCAGCAGACGCTGGATGAACTCTCTACCGTTATCGACCTCAGTCAGGATGAGCGCGACAGCTTCACCGAGTCACTGAAATATCACCGCCGCTTCAAGCCCTTACCGCTTAAGACCCGGCTGACGGAAGACGAAGTAGCCCTGTTCAGCGTCAATCAACATAGGTTTGATGGTTTCTATATCGATGCCGGTCTCAAACGTCACTATCCCTACAGCAGCCTGCTGACCCATGTGCTCGGCTATGTCGGTAAAATCAACTCCAGGGACAGAGACGCGCTGGAACGCTCAGGTGACTGGAAAAACTATGCCGCCACCAAGGACATAGGCAAACAGGGGATAGAAAAGTTCTATGAGAGCCTACTCCACGGCGTACCCGGACATCTGGAGGAAGAGGTCAACAACCTAGGGCGCAGTGTCCGCACTCTCAAGGTGACCCAGCCAGAGCCAGGACAGGATATCTACCTGACACTGGATCTGCAGCTGCAGCAAAAGGCCACCGAACTCTTGAATGGCCGCCGCGGCTCAATCGTGGCGATAGACCCAAGAGACGGCGGTATTCTGGCCATGGTCTCCAGCCCCAGCTATGACCCGAACCAGTTTGTGCACGGGATCAGTTCCAAGGCTTACAGCGAACTGCTCAACAGCCGCTCGCGCCCCTTGATTAACCGCGCAACCCAAGGACAATATGCCCCGGCCTCCACGGTCAAGCCGCATCTGGCGCTCCTGGGGCTGGAAGATCAAACCATTAGCGAGAAGACCCGCATCTGGGATCCCGGCTTCTGGCAAATCCCCGGGGTCGACCGTAAATATCGCGACTGGAAACGCTGGGGCCACGGCTGGGTGGATGTCTATGACTCCATAGTTCACTCCTGCGATACCTTCTACTACGACATGGCCTACAAGGTGGGCATCGACAAGATTTCCGGCTTTATGGATCAATTCGGCTTCGGTCAAAATACCGGGGTGGATATCTTCGAAGAGTCTGCCGGGGTAATGCCATCGAGGGATTGGAAACGCCTCAAGTACAACCAACCCTGGTACATAGGCGACACCATCTCGGTCGGGATTGGTCAGGGTTACTGGACCACCACGCCGTTGCAGTTGGCCAATGCCACGGCCATTTTGGCCAACCGCGGCAAGCGTTTTACCCCGCACCTGCTCAAGGCCATCAAGGACAACACCGCCCGCATCGAGACGCCGGTGGATGAAAGACCGCCGATAGTGCTGAAAAATGCCCACAACTGGGAGGTCATCAACGAGGCGATGCGCCGCACCGCGCAGAAGAGTCGCTTCACCGATGCCAGTTATACCGCGGCGATGAAGACAGGTACCGCCCAGGTATTCAGCGTTGCCGAAGATGAGAAATATGATGCGGATTCCATAGACGAGCATCTGCGCGACAATGCGCTGGTTATCGCCTATGCCCCCTATGAGGATCCGAAAATTGTACTGGCCGTGGTACTGGAAAACGCCGGTTGGGGTGGCGCCAACGCCGGACCGGTTGCCCGGGCCATGCTGGACGAATATCTGCTACGGGATACCTGGGAGTTGAAACATGAGCCACAGCCGTAAACCCAATTTCTGGCAGCGGATACATATCGATCTGCCGCTGCTGCTCGGCATCCTGGGCCTGATGGGCTTTGGCCTGTTCGTCATCTATTCTGCCAGCGGCGAAGACCTGGCCATGATGGAAAGGCAGCTATTCCGTATGGGGCTGTCCCTTGGGCTGATGCTGTTTATCGCCCAGATTAACCCCGAGGTGTTTCGCCGCTGGGCTCTGCCCATCTATCTTGCCGGGGTCGCGCTGCTGCTGGGAGTGCATTTCTTCGGTGAGATCAATAAGGGCGCCCAACGCTGGCTCAACTTGGGCTTTATGGAGTTTCAGCCATCTGAACTGATGAAACTGGCCTTCCCGATCACCATGGCCTGGTTTATCTCCAAGTTTCCCTTGCCGCCGAAGAAGCGTTATCTGGCCGGCGCCGGGGTGATTTTGTTGATCCCCACCCTGCTTATCGCCAAACAACCGGATCTCGGTACCTCTATTCTGGTGGCCGCCTCGGGGATCTTTGTACTGTTTCTCTCCGGCATGAGCTGGGCCATTGTCGGTGGTTTTATCGCCGCTGTGTTGGCGCTGCTGCCGATTCTGTGGTTCTTTTTGATGCACGACTACCAGCGCAACCGGGTGATGACCCTGCTGGATCCCGAGGCCGATCCACTCGGTACCGGTTACCACATCATTCAGTCCAAGATTGCCATAGGCTCGGGCGGACTATGGGGCAAGGGCTGGCTCGATGGCACTCAATCGCAACTGGAGTTTTTGCCGGAGCGCCACACCGACTTTATCTTCGCCGTGATCGGCGAGGAGTTTGGCCTTATCGGCAGTCTGCTACTGTTGGCGCTCTACCTCTATGTGATCGGCCGCGGCCTGGTGATCGCCTCTAGGGCTCAAACCAGCTTTGCTCGCTTGCTGGCCGGCTCGCTGACCCTCACCTTCTTCGTCTATGTGTTTGTAAATATCGGTATGGTATCCGGTATTTTACCCGTGGTAGGAGTCCCGCTGCCGCTGATAAGTTATGGCGGCACCTCTATGCTGACATTGATGGCGGCTTTTGGCATTCTAATGAGCATTCACACCCATAGACGCTTCATCGACAGATAGGAACGCCTTAGATGCCGACATTCAAAAAGCTGCTTATCCCTATTGGCTTGTTGCTGAGTCTCAACCTCAGCGCCTGTGCCACCGCCGAGGTGCCCACTTCCGAACAGCTCAAGCAGGATTTTATCAAACAGCAACAGAGCCAAGGCTTTAGCCAGGAGGAAGTGGAAAGCTTCCTCGCCTCGGCCCAAAAAAACCAGGCGGTATTGGACGCCATCTCCAGCCCTTGGGAGGCCAAACCCTGGCATCAGTACTACCCCATTTTTCTGACCGAAAAGCGCCTCGAAGCCGGGCTGAGTTTCTGGCAACAGCACGAACAGACCATAGCGCGCGCCGCCAAGACCTATGGCGTGGATCCGCAAATCATAGTCGCCATTATCGGTATTGAAACCTTCTACGGCGGTTACATGGGCAAGTACCCGGTAATCGATGCCCTCTATACCTTGGGGTTCTACTACCCGCCACGGGCGACTTTCTTTCGCAGCGAGTTTGCCAAGCTGATGACGCTGCTTAAAGAGGAGCAGCTCGATAAGGAAACGCTCCTGGGCTCCTATGCCGGCGCCATGGGCTATGGCCAGTTTATTCCCTCAAGCTATCTGGCCTACGCCGTCGACTTTAATGGTGACGGCAAGCGGGATCTGCTGGGCAGTGTCGACGATGCCATAGGCTCAGTAGCCAACTATTTTCACCGTCACGGCTGGAAAGCTGGTGAGCCGGTGGCGCTGGAACTGAGCACCACGGCCACGCCCAAGGCCAAGGTCTGGAAGGGAGAAAAGCTCAATTACCAAGTGGCCGATATCCTCTCCCCCGAGGTGGCACTGAAGGAAAATCGGGATCTGGATGCCAGCCAAAAAGCGCTGCTTATCGAGCTGGAACAAGCCGATGCCAAAGAGTATTGGCTGGGGCTGAACAACTTCTATGTGATCACCCGTTACAATCGCAGCCCGCTGTATGCCATGGCGGTTTATCAATTCAGTGAACAACTCAAAGCCCACCATGACAAGACTTAAACTATTGCTGCCACTGACCGCCTCGATTCTGCTGGCCGCCTGTGCCGGCAACTCGGGCCGTTACACCATGAAAGATGATAGGCCTCCGGCCGATGCCCCGGATGTCTCCAAGGTGGAAGATGCCCATCCCAGGTTCGAGCCCTACAGCAAGCAGGGCAACAAGGATTACCAGGTCAGAGGCAAATCCTATCAGGTGATGCCGTCCGGCAGAGGCTACAAGGCCGAAGGGCTGGCTTCTTGGTATGGCGCCAAGTTTCACGGCCATCTGACCTCCAACGGTGAAACCTATGACATGTACTCCATGTCGGCGGCGCACAAGACATTGCCACTGCCCAGCTATGTCAGGGTCACCAACCTAGCCAACAACAAGAGCGTGGTGGTCAGGGTCAATGACCGTGGTCCCTTCCATCCCGACCGAGTGATAGATCTGTCCTACGCCGCGGCTTACCGGCTGGATATGCTGAAGACAGGCACCGCCAAGGTGAGGCTGGAAGTCCTGTTTGAAGACAGTGAAGAGAGCCAGACCATGGCCGAGCTTCGCAGCGACAATCTGCACTATGTACAGGTGATGGCATCTGGCTCGCGCGAGCGTCTGCTTGAGTTGGCTTCAGAGCTTGAAAGCAAGTACCAGGTCAAGAGCCGAATTACCGATGCCAAGCCGGTATATCGGCTGCAACTCGGGCCGGTCAGCCATGATGGTATTGCCGCCAAATTGCTGGAAAAACTGAAACAGGACGGCTTCCCGGGCAGCTATATGGTGACTGAACCAAAATCATAAGCGTTCAAAATTCCACCATCTTTTTAACTAATTAAGGAACCTTAACTGAAATATCGGGTCGACTAATGTTATACTCGCTGCGAATTTCAGCATATTTTCCGACTCCAACCAGAAGACGTATTCAGGTAATGATGAATTTTGTAAAAAGTCCCGCGAAAGCCTTTCTGTTGCTCGCCTGCGCCTCAGTTTCCGCCGCACAGGCCAACAATGCCCCGATAGTCGTCCCAGATGCACCAGATGTTGCCGCCAAGGCCTATGTCTTGATGGATTACAACTCAGGGCGCTTACTGGCGGAAAATAACGCCTACGAAAGCCTCAACCCTGCCAGCCTGACCAAGATGATGACCAGCTATGTCATAGGTCAGGAGATCAAGGCGGGTAATCTCTCCCCCGATGACGATGTCACTGTCAGCAAGAACGCCTGGTCGAAGAACTTCCCCGATTCCTCCAAGATGTTTATCGAAGTCGGCAAGACGGTCAAAGTCTCGGATCTGAACCGGGGTATCATCATCCAATCCGGTAACGATGCCTGTGTCGCCATGGCCGAACACATTGCAGGAACCGAAGGCGCCTTCGTCGATCTGATGAACTCCTGGGCCAAGCAGCTGGGCATGCGTGACAGCTACTTTGAAAACTCCCACGGTCTGGACTCAAACAACCATAAGTCCACCGCCTATGATATGGCGCTGCTGGGTGCGGCCCTCATCCGTGATGTACCCAACGAATACGATATCTACAAGGAAAAATCTTTTACCTACAACGGTATCAAACAGTACAACCGTAACGGCCTCTTGTGGGATAACAGCCTCAATGTCGACGGCATCAAGACAGGCCACACCTCGGGTGCCGGCTATAACCTGGTATCCTCGGCCACCAAAGACGGCATGCGCCTGATTGCCGTAGTCATGGGCACCAAGAGTGAAGCCGCCCGTAAGGCCGAGAGCAAGAAACTGCTCAACTATGGTTTCCGTTTCTTTGAAACCATCACCCCTTACAAGGCCGGTGACAGCTTTGTCACCCAGAAGATCTGGTATGGCGACCGTGACACAGTGGACTTAGGTGTAACCACTGACACTCCTGTGACCATCAACCGGGGCCAGGCTAAAAACCTGCAAGCCAACTTCGAACTGACCAAAGAGCTGACCGCACCGCTGGCCAAGGGTGAAGTCGTCGGCCGGGTATACTTCCAACTCGACGGTAAAGACATTGCTCAGTTCCCACTGGTGACATTGGAAGAAGTCAATGAAGGCAGCTGGTTCAGCAAGCTGATGGACTACTTCAAGCAGATGTTTGCCGGCTGGTTCAACTAAGCCGATAAATCGTGAGAGAATGCCGCCTGCGGGCGGCATTCTTGTATCTGCCCAAAACAGTGATATCCGCAATGCCTAAGGTCATTTATCCTTGCAGCGCAAGAATAAAGCAGAAATGAGCGGGCCTTGATGGATTTTTTTGCTATACTCCGCGCCCGCCCGGGTTATCCCGGCACTTGGCGTTTACTCAGGCCTGAGCTTCCGGCATTTGGGCCGCCGACACCCGAAACAGCTAAGACACACGCCAAGCGGTTGAATACAGGAATATCGAGATGAAGTTTGAATCTTACAGTTTTGCCCCCGAAATACTCCGTGCGCTCAAAGAGTGCGGTTATGAGAGCATGACACCGATTCAGAGACAGGCCATCCCTGCGGTTCGCCGCGGTCAGGACGTACTGGCCAGCGCCCAGACGGGCACAGGCAAGACAGCCGCCTTTGTGCTGCCTATTTTGCAGCGCCTGCAGGATAACCCGCTCGAACTCAAACCCGGCAATATCCGGGCCCTGATCCTGGCACCGACCCGTGAGCTGGTGTCCCAGGTTGCCGACAATGCCCGCCAATACGGCAAATACCTGCAGTTGTCGGTGGCCACCCTGTTTGGCGGCGTCAAGTCAGCATCTCAGGTCAACAAGCTCAAACAAGGCGCCGACATAGTGGTAGCCACTCCGGGGCGTTTACTGGAACAACTACTGGCCGGTAACCTGAGTCTGGGCTCGCTGGAAGTGCTGGTGTTGGATGAAGCCGACCGTATGCTGGATATGGGCTTTATCAACGATATCAACAAAATACTTCAGAACGCCGCCAAGCAGCGGCAAAATCTGATGTTCTCGGCCACCTTCTCTGGCGCGGTAAGGCGCCTGGCCGATGAGATAATGAACAAGCCCAAGGTCATCACGGCCGACCGCCAGAACACCACAGCGGTGACCGTCAGCCAGGTGGTCTACCCGGTAGAGCAGCGCCGCAAGCGTGAACTCCTATCTGAGCTTATCGGGCGCAAGAACTGGCAGCAGGTGCTGGTGTTTACCGCCACCCGTGAAGATGCGGATCATCTGGTCAAGGAGCTGAATCTCGACGGTATCGCCAGTGCCGTGGTACACAGTGAAAAAGCCCAGGGCAGCCGCCGCCGGGCACTCAGAGAATTCAAGGAAGGCAAGGTACGGGTGTTGGTATCCACCGAAGTGGCCGCCCGCGGCCTGGATATTCCGGATCTTGAGTATGTGGTCAATTACGATCTGCCCTTCCTGGCTGAGGACTATGTGCACCGTATCGGTCGCACCGGCCGCGCCGGCAAGACGGGGGTCGCCATCTCTTTTGTCAGCCGCGAAGAAGAGCGCACCCTGGCCGACATCGAAAAACTGATTGGCCAAAAACTCAAGCGCATCATGATGCCAGGCTATGAAGTGAGTAATCGCGATCTCCTGCTCAAGCAACTGCAAAAGCGCCGCAGCTTCGCCAAGAAAAAGCCGGGCGCCAGCAGCGCATCGGAGCAGGTCGCAGCGGAAAAGAGCATGTCCGGCCGCAGAGTTAAGGTTAAAGTCGGCTCCAGCGGCATCAAGCCCAAGAAGCTCAAATGAGCCGCCCCGCTTGACGGGCTTTTGCTCCTATGTTGAATCATTAAAAAGCCGCGCACTGCGCGGCTTTTGGCTAGTTGGGTTTTAGCTGGTTTTTCTACCGGCTGGAAACACTTGCATTCTCGGCGGCAAAGCTTGCTCCCCTAAGGGACAAGCGCTTTTGTTTACCGAATTCAGAGCAAGGCATGGAACTGCGCCAACCACTGAGGATGGGCAGGCCAAGCCGGCGCTGTAACCAACTTACCGTCAGTAATCGCTTCTGTCACCTCGATATCGGCATATTCACCACCGGCTTGGCGCACTTCGGGGGCACAGGCGGGATAAGCCGACACCTTCTTGCCCTGCACCACTCCGGCGGCGGTCAGCAGTTGCGCCCCATGGCAGACGGCAGCAATCGGCTTATCCTCCTTGGCAAAGGTTCGCACCAGCTCAAGCACTTCATCATAGAGACGCAGATACTCGGGTGCTCGGCCGCCTGGGATAAGCAGCGCATCAAAATCATCGGCACTTATCTGTTCAAAGTCACCGTTGAGAACGAAATTGTGCCCAGGTTTTTCACTGTAGGTTTGATCGCCTTCAAAATCATGAATAGCCGTCCTGACAGTATCACCGGCCTCTTTGTCAGGGCACACGGCAGTAACCTTATGGCCCACCATCTGCAGCGCCTGAAACGGCACCATGATTTCATAGTCTTCCACATAATCACCGGCAAGGATCAATACGTTAGCCATTGTCTTCTCCTGTTATTCCATCGACTCACCATCAGACTCATCTTAACCAAGCCCATAGAGGCAGAGGTAACAACCGGCTACTACCTCACTCTGTTCATTAAACAACCCGGTTGCCCGGCAGACAAGTGATATCCTTGAGATTGAAAAATTTACAGTAAGATAGCGGCGAAGACAGATCGGATAACTGTCTTACTGATAACCATTGTGGTGGTTTTTCTTTGTCTACCTGATATTGATAACTGCAGCATAGGGTATACTCAGCGCCCCATCCATATCTCTTATACGCGGAAATACAATGACAGAACAAAGCTACAATCAGGCCTTGCTGGCATTAACCCAAGCCGGCCTCGCTGCTTTGGCGGAACGTAACCATGCCGCCGGCAGCATCAAGACCCCGGCAGCGGAAAGTCATTTCCTCTGCAACTGGATGGTGCAGTCACTAAAAGAGAAGCGTTTCTCAAAGTTAGTGGCAGAAGATCTCACTCGCTGGATAAGAGAGGGCCGAAGCCTGGGGGCCGGTGCCAAGTTACCCGAGGTGCTTCAACGTATCCAGGCGCAGTATCTGCCAGCCATCAATAATGCCGCAGTGGGGCAATCGCTCCAGAACCTGATTGCCGAACTCCAGGCTGAAGGCTGGCTCGTTATCCTCGACTGTGAAGTAAGCGGTAAACTCAAATTAGACAGCCAGGGGCAAAACAGCTTGGTGATCTCCGCCGAGCAGTATCAGCAGCATCTGCTCGATGGCAAATTGATTAAACCCATCACCCTTTACATCCGCGCCGACGAGCAGTTGATTGCCCAGTTTGCTGTCAAACATGCGCTTCTGCTCAGCCAAGGGGATAAGAAAGCCAGTTGCATCAAGCACCATAAGGCTTATCGACTCTATCCTGATAACCAACAGCCCGCATTGGCATTGCTCAAGGCTTAACTTTCAGCATCGGAAATGACCTTGGAAGTGGCACGGGTGAACACTCTCACCGCCGGAGCCATTTCCGGGTTTCTCAAGCCCCCGACCAAGTTCGCTGAATCCACCTTGCGTTCAATCATGAAGTTGTTAGCCAACAGAATGAGGGTTGCGACTTTCGGCCGCTGGCACAGCGGCTAGCATGGCTTTCAGCTAAAAGTTCCTAAGTTAGTATTGGCGAGCTTCCGACCACGATGTAGTCCATCACCTGCGGTGCACCTTTCGCACAGGCGATCCTGTGACTCGGCGTGAATACGTCCATGTAGCCTCAACGAAAACGTCCCTGTTTTCGACGGTCACAGTTCCGCCTGTGCCTGGGAAATAGGTGTATGTCTGCAAACACTTCAGATGTTTCAAGCTACTCACAGCTAATAATGGGTGTCTTTGTTGTTTGTCAGCAACTTGTTATGTGATTAGTGTGCCATAGCTAATTTCTTTTCATTAATCACTAGACTAAAGTGATCAAGGTTGAGATCAGATAAGTCCTTGGCTTTAAGCGGAACAAAATTTCTATTGAAAGCCAAATACTGATCTTTAGATACTGGAGAATGGTCAATGAAGTACTTTTGCCCCTTGTCCCCTAACTTATTGCTATATGTAACTTCAACAGAGTGCCTTAACCGTAAAAAAACTATACCGTGCTCTTCAACAAATTTGGGATCTTTCAAAGACGAAATGACATCAAAAAAGCGTTCATTATTGAGATGTCCTTTTACCAAAGTTAGCTCTCCAGTTGGTTCAGATGTCGAATACCAACCATTATAATAACCATAAAGAGGAACATATGCCGTTTGCTTCCCCTGTTGTGTAAAAAATTCAACTTCTACAATAGTATGCAAGCTAGCATCAAAGTTACTAATACTTTCACCTGAATTAAATATCCTTAATTCTTGCTCGTATGCGCGTTTTAGTGTCGGGTCATAAAGATAGACTTCTTTTAAGTATATATTCGGCTCAGCGTCTAACGAGGCTATTCGTAACTGCTTTTCAGTCAACAAATAAGATGAAACCGAAACAAGCAATGCAGCAATACTTATTAGAATTGGAGCTAATGTTTCAAAGTAAATTTTATTTTTTTCTAACCAAATTTTCACGCAAACCTCAAAAATCACATAACGCCCGGCTAAGGGGTTGACAACGCACCATCGAACTCAAAAAACACACCGTAAACACTGAACTTCAATTTTGCACTAAAGTCACCACGCGCTGGCAATCCCTCTTGAGCCGTTTGTTATGCAAATTCAATGAGATAAATCGACTTTACACGACCAAAAACCACAATTGCAATGGCTGAGTGATTCAAGAATCAACCCAAGCAAGAACTGCGATAAATAAGCCGCCAAAACAAAGTTCACCTTTCAACAACAAACCAAGCTTTTGAATCAGGAAAACTCAACAAGCAAGACTTTCAGAAAATGCGAAATGCTCGATTAACTTGCCCTTTCCACACTTTGCGCACGCTGAATTGACAACAAAACAGCACCAAAACTGATTGAGGCAAACAAAGAACCTTGCCTGTTTTACGGCTTGAGTTCACCATGAATTTGAAGGTAAAAATGCTCATTTGCCGACAACACAAAACGAATGGCCGGAGAAATCCTAAAAGATTGAACCCCTAAATTTACCTGAGTTGCATAACAGCTGTATAGTGCGCATGCGCGTTTTAGTCCTCGGAGGAGTGTAAACGCGCATCGCTATCTGTTTGTATTGGCTGGATATAATACAATTTAGTCCTAATATCCCTTGCAGCTAAACGCGCATGCGCGGTTTCCAAACCTATTATCTACCAGCTGTATTTTTTAACTTTATGAATTTAAATCTATTTTCTAAAATGTTACAGAAATAACGCGCAAGCTTAGCTGCAAATTCCCGGCATTTTGTCGAGAAGAACAATAATACTGTATAAAAAATCAGTTCTGAGGTGCTTGTCATGAGCGCTTCAAGCCCTGCAACTAAGGGCCTTAAAACCAAGAGCCCTACAACCCAGGCCTTACAAAAAAACGTTAAGTAAAGCCATGGCTACCGCACGGGTCCAAACTCTGTTTGTCCCTACATTCCGCTGAAAACGGAAAAGTGTTGCTGCTTTCGTCCTTAAGCTTAAGGAAGTGCTAAAGCTAAGCGTTTGAATTGGTTATACAATACCCAGTACTGAATTTGAAAACAATTAGCCAAAGGTCAAGTTTTGACAAAGGCAACAAAACCCTGATTTGGTTTGTTTTTACAACAGAATTGACTGGGTTTGAAACCCAAAGCGACACGACTTTAAGCCGCTGGCACAGCGGCTATTATAGCTTCCGGCTAAAAGTTCCTAAGTTGTTACTGGCCGAGTTTCCGGCCACGGTGTAGCCAATCACCTGCGGTGCACCTTTCGCACAGGCGATCCTGTGACACGGCGTGAATACGTCCATGTAGCCTCGACGAAAACGTCCCTGTTTTCGACGGTCACAGTTCCACCTGTGCCTAGAATTAGGCGTATATCTGCAGATCTCTCAAATATTTCAAGCTACTCCATTGTCACAGAATTGCACCGAATCCCCCTTCGGAGCCGCCGCTGGCGTTGTTGCAAATTGGCGTAGCCGAGACAGGGATGTCGAGGCTCGAAGGTCGAGCAAGGAGGCGAGTCCTGAGTGTAGCCAATTTGCTTCATAAGCCAGCGGGGTTTTCGGCTACGTCGGGGGTGTCCTTGGGGATGCAAGGGGCTTTGGACAAGCAAAGCCCCTTGCCCGGTGTGGTGTAAGCAAACATACAGGACATCCTAAACACTTTGCGAGCCATGAGGAAGCATATCATTCGGTCTCAATTGTTTATAAATGACGATGAAATATTGGAAGTAGACTCTCTAAGACGAGTAATCTGCGTGCTTCATACAAAAACTGCGGTTGCCAGGCATGCCTACGGCAGGCTTAAGCCTGTTGCTGCAATATCACCAAGGGTTTAAGGTTAATGGGGATGTATTGCTTGGCTTTGTTGCTTACCCCGGCACCACTTACCGCCATATTTGGCCTTCATGGCACACATTGCATCCCATCGGCCACTCATGCCACTGTACTGACGGCGAAACTCCTTGGCGGAAGTTATCCAGGCATCGTCACTGATACCAAGCTCAAGCAGTAGTTTGGGCCTGGAACAGGCAATATAGCCACGCTTGTCTTCCCGCACCGCCCGGCCTGTCCAATCAATTAACTCCAGATAGTCGGCAAAGTGAAATGGGATGCCGCTTGGTTCGGCGGCAGTGGCTGCACCATCAAATTGCAGCAGTGGCTTAAGTGAAGCGTTGGCAGTTGTAGGCTCAGCATGTTCTTCTATGCGCTCCTGAATGGATGTGTAATCAGAAGTTTGCAGCGAATCTGCAATACCGGCGCGAATGGGATTTAAATCCACATACATCATGCAGGCCAGCAGCGCCTGTTCATCGAGCAACGCCTGTGACTTAAAGCGTCCTTCCCAGAATACGCCCTTGCAGCCATCTTCTCGATTGGCCTTGCGGGCGATATCTTCGTTTAAACAACGCATAAACCAACTGATACTGCCAAGGCGTTCCTGCCAATCACCAATCAGCGTATCCAACAATATTCGCTCACCTTCTGAGAGACTATCGCCCTTGAGGAACTTTGCCGCCACAGGATTGCCGCTAAAGAGCCCCGTCCAACGCTCGATGACTTCAAATGGCGACAACGATTGTTGCGCAGCAAGGTCGATTTTGAGCACCAAATGGTAGTGATTACTCATGACCGCATAAGCGCAAACGTCGATGCAGAATATTGACGACAACTGCCTGATTTTATCCACTATCCAGTCACGTCTATGCTCGTAACTGCGCCCCGACAGTGCATCTTCACCACACAAAATGCCCTTCTCACGCAACGGTTAATCACGTGGTAAAAGGGCGTACTTTCAGCATCTATCAACTGGCGACGGGCTGTGGTCATAACCAACCTCGACTGAGCTTTGATGGGGATTTCAAAGCCTAGTCAAGGCTGGGCGAAATATCAAAAAGATATGGCTGTCCTATCTTTTAATCGCCCTTGAGGCACTTTGCCGCCACAGGATTGCCGCTAAAGAGCAATGTCCAACGCTCGATGACTTCAAATGGTGACAACGATTGTTGCGCAGCAAGGTCGATTTTGAGCACCAAATGGTAGTGATTACTCATAACCGCATAAGCGCAAACGTCGATGCAGAATATTGACGACAACTGCCTGATTTTATCCACTATCCAGCCACGTCTATGCTCGTAACTGCGCCCCGACAGTGCATCTTCACCACACAAAAATGCCCTTCTCACGCAACGGTTAATCACGTGGTAAAAGGGCGTACTTTCAGCATCTATCAACTGGCGACGGGCTGTGGTCATAACCAACCTCGACTGAGCTTTGATGGGTATTTCAAAGCCTAGTCAAAGCTGGGCGAAACATCAAAAAGATATGGCTGTCCTATCTTTTTTTCGCTATGACCCTATTGGCGGAACTGGGTGACCTCAGACGCTTTGCTTCTCCGCGTTCACTGATGAACTTTGTCGGTTTGACACCCAGCGAACACTCCAGTGGTCAGCGGGAACGGCGTGGCGGCATCACTAAGTGCGGCAATAGCCACGCCAGACGCATCCTTATTGAATCGGCCTGGGCCTATCGTTTCCCCGCTCGGGTCTCGAGGGAATTGGAAAGTCGCCAACAAGAGCACTCTATCAAACTGCAAACTCGCTCATGGGAAATCCAGCAGCGCCTATGTCGACGCTTTCATGCCTTAAAAGCAAGAGGCAAAGAATACAATAAAGTCGTTACCGCTGTGGCTCGCGAACTGACAGGCTACATTTGGGATTTAGCCCAAGGTTTTGATGCCGATATGCCACAACAAGCGTACTGAATTACATTTAAAAATCACTCTGGCAGCGCCGGACGGCGGCAGCGGTGCGAGCAATCCTCGAGGGCGTTAAGCGGTCACATCCGCGCTCCTAGACTGAGGCAAGGCTCCTGCGGCGAACACAAGTAATGCGAATAACCAAACTCGCGGATATCAGCAAGGTCAACCGCCGACACTTACTCGCCAAAGTCCGACTGTCAGAGTGCCCTTACCGGAGATTTTTGGGTCTCCGGTAAGGACACTTTTACCTATTTGACAATGAGAATCATATCAACGCCCAATTAAGGGGTGAACAACGCCTCCACCCAAACCTAAAGCATTGTGCCATAAACACTAAAACTGAAGTAGAAGCAAAAGTGCCAAGCGTTGTGAATCCCTCTTAAATTGCTTGTTAAATTACTATTCACTGTTGCGTGTTGTTGCCCACTTTTGATCTGCTTCAGCATCAATAAACTCAGCGAGACCAACCATATCGATACCTAGTTGCAATAGCCATTGAAAATCAATTTTAGGCTGAGTATACCTACGCTTAAGGAGTTGTTCATAACTAGTATCTTTATATACGCTAAGCCGCTGAAGGTATTGCTCAGAGCAGTGTCCATCACTATGTTGAATTACGTTTCTCACTTCCACAAGGTCATGTACAATATGTAATTCAACTGGTGACTTTTTAGAATGAATGCCTATATGGAAAAGTTTCTGAAAGCTATCTACCCTCTTAGGGTACGCACTCATTGCATGCTCTAAGATTTTCCTTTGAATTAGATTATCTTTAATGTCTTCTAAGTCGCCTAAGTCAAAAATCTCTTTGTTACTGAGCTGCTTTTGGTCATTAGCAAGTAGTTCAACATTTCTCCACAGAATGTCTTCTGTGATCTCATTTAGGAAAATTTCAAAATTGGTAGCTAATTGGGACACTGAGTGATTGAATAGATTTCTAGATAAGTTTCTAGATATCGAGTCAAAGTTTTTATCTTTAATCGTTATTTTTGGTGTCGGAAGCTCGTTAGAGTTATTACGATGACGATTTCTAGGAGCAAAAAGTTGAGGCTTAACTGAATAGTCAGAAATGGGCATTTTACTCCCAATATGACTAAATAGAAGAACCTCGCTTATATAATTAACCCATTCAGTTGTCCTGATACAAAAGTCATCCAAAGCATCTGACTTTTCACCGAGCGGCTCAATTTTAAATGGAAGCGTAATGTCAGTGATATCCACTGTGTTTATATTTAATCCCTTAGCCAAAGTTTCCTCCTGTAATTTAACAGCTGTATAGTGCGCATGCGCGTTTTAGTCCTCGGAGGAGTGTAAACACGCATAGCTATCTATTTGTATTGGCTGGATATAATACCATTTAGTCCAAATATCCCTTGCAGCTAAACGCGCATGCGCGGTTTCCAAACCTATTATCTACCAACTGTATTTTTTAACATTATGAATTTGATGCCATTTTCTAAAATGTTACAGAAATAACGCGCAAACTTAGCTGCGAATTTCCGGCATTTTATCCAGAACGTCAATAATGCTGTATAAAAAATCACCTCTGAGGTGCTTACCATGAGCGCGCCAAGCCGTACAACCGAGAGCCCTACAACCCAGGCCTTACAAAAAACGTTAAGTAAAGCCATGGCTACCGCACGGGTCCAAACTCTGTTTGTCCCTGCATTCCGCTGAAAACGGAAAAGTGCTACTGCTTTCGGCCTTAAGCTTAAGGAAGTGCTAAAGCTAAGCGTTTGAATTGGTTATACAATACCCAGTACTGAATGTGAAAACAATTAGCCAAAGGTCAAGTTTTGACAAAGGCAACAAAACCCTGATTTGGTTTGTTTTTGAAGCAGAATTGACTGGGTTTGAAACCCAAAGCGACACGACTTTAGGCCGCTGGCACAGCGGCTATCATGGCTTTTACCAATGAACTTGCTCCTAGCGGCTAGCTAAGTTGTAACCCATCACCTGCGGTGCGCCTTTTGCACAGGCGATCCTGTGACTCGCTGCGAGTACTTCCCTGTAAGCTCTGCCTCGCCATCCCTGGCTCGGAAGGTCACAGTTCCACCTGTGCCTGGAAAATAGGTGTATGTCTGCAGATCTTTCAAATATTTCAAGCTAATTCATTCTCACAGAATGCACCGATTCCCGCTCGAAGCGGCCGCAGGGCGTTGATGACAATCGCGTAGCGAGGCATGGATGCCGAAGCAGCGCCAGTCGAATCAGGGATGAGCGTCTGGCGCGATAGCGAATTGACATCATAAGCACAAGGGGTTGTCCGCTGCGTCGCGGGTCGCTGGGGGTTTGGAAAGGGGGCGAGTCGATACCGCCCCCTTTCCTCGGGTGTGGGGCGAAGCTCCACGACTTTACGCCGCTGGCACAGCGGCTATCATAGCTTTAAGCCAAAACTCACTAATGAACTTGATCCTAGCGGCTAGCTAAGTTGTAACCCATCACCTGCGGTGTGGATGGGCAGGAAGCCCGAATGCCGTGAAGGACAGGACGTCCGAGAACGGCCCTTTCGCACAGGCGTTCCTGTGACTCGACGAGAGTTGCACAGCAACATGCTTTCGAGCGCGAACCAGGGATGGTGAGCTGGCCGTTAAACAGGAAAGTTGTTGTGAATACGTCCATGTAGCCTCGACGAAAACATCTGATCTACAGGGACGTAGGAAATGCCGAATTTGTCTGGAACAAGATTCGGCCCTGTTTTCGACGGTCACAGTTCCGCTTGTGCCTGGAAATTAGGTGTATGTCTGCAGACACTTCAGATGTTCCAAGCTACTCAGCGCTAACAGAATTACACCGATTCCCCTTCAAAGCCGCCGCTAGGCGTTGTTTGCCTATTGGCGTAGCCGAGGCCGGCTTGGAAAATTGAAAACGAATTTTCCAAGGCTATACCTGATAAGAAGAAGCTATACCTGATAAGAAGTTATGCCTGATAAGAAAATGCCCTCCGATGGAGGGCATTCATTGATGAGTACAACCTGGCTTAAGCGTTTCTCGGTTGCTCAGGGTTATCTATATCCAAAGTCACTTCATAGGCCACATTGTTTTGGCTGACAGGCTTTACCGTCTCCACTTTGGGCTCGACACTGGCCTTGGTATCCCGGGCGATTTGCAGCGCTTCATGGGTGAGCATATTGTTGCCGCTCAGCAGATCATTCAGCCCGCCCTTTTCGGCATCTACCAGCCCCAACTCTCTGAGCATGGCATCGACCACAGGTGCGTTGGCGCGGTAGTTGAGCGCTGCACTGGTCACTTGCTCGGCAATGCCGCCCTTGACACCGGCGCCATCAGAAGCAGTCCCCAGTTGGCCGGTTACGCCGCTGCCATAGCCTTGAAGGATCTTGATGCCTTCGATGTTTTCCAGCGGTTTAACCGCATTGGCGACGATTTCCGGCAGAACTTTGAGGATCGCCAGTGAGCGCTGCAGGGCAACTTGCTCGTCACGCAACACGTTCTCGGCTTCGTGCAGTGCCTGTTTACCGGCCGCTTCCACCGCATACACCTTCTCATCGGCCTCGGCCTTGAGCATCTTGGCATCGGCACTGGCGCGGGCTTCGGTCAGTATCGCTATGGATCTATCTTCGGCGGCGCGTTTCTCGGCTTCAGCCTGAACTGTAACCCCAACGGCTTCCCGCTCTGCCTCTTTACGGGCGTCAATAACTTCAATCTCTTTGCGACGATTAGCCTCAGCCACCTGACGCACTGTGATTACCGCTTCCTCTTTTTCAACCTTGAGCTTTTCGGCCTCGGCGGCGCGGGCTCTGGCGGCAGACTCTTCTTCCGACTTGGCGGCAACCGCAATCTGTTTCTCCTGTTCGGAGACTTCGATATCTCGCAGCTGCTGAATTCTGGCCTGCTCAATTTGCTTACGCTTTTCAATTTCGCGGGTTTCTATGTCTTTGGTCTTTTCAATTTCCGCCGACTCGATGGCGCGTTCCTTGGCGATTTCCGCCTCCCGCTCCTCACGCTGCTTTTGCTCTTTCTGCTTGATGATCTCGGCCTTTTGTTCGGCGCGCTTGAACTCCAGTGCCTGCTGCTGGATCAGACGTGCTTCCTCTTCGGCCTTTTCAATGTTCAGCGACTCTTTTTCGGCTTCCAGGTTACGCAGCTCAATCTGGATCCGGTTGTCCTGCTGAATATCGTTGGTTTCTTTGCGCTTTTCTTCGATGATCTTGGCGAGTCTGGCACGACCTTCGGCGTCGAAGGCGTTGTTCTCATTGAAGAACTCCAGCTCTGTCTGGTCAAAACCTGTCAGAGAGACCGACTCCAGTTCCAGACCGTTTTTCTCGAGATCATTGGCAACGTTGTTCTGCACCCGCTGTACAAAGTCGGCCCGCTGTTCGTGCATCTCTGTCATGTTCATTTCGGCAGCCACGGCGCGCAGCACGTCAACAAACTTGGATTCCATCAGCTTCTTGAGCTCTTCCACCCTATTGGTGCGACCGCCCAATGTCTGGGCCGCCATGGAGATACCTTCGGCATTGGGGGCCACCCTCAAGTAAAAGTCGGCCTTGACGTCCACCCGCATTCTGTCTTTGGTGATCAGGGCATCTTTTTGGGTCTTGCCCACTTCGATGCGCAGGGTGTTCATATTGACGTGAATAATTTCATGCAGTACCGGCAGGACAATGGCGCCGCCATCTTTGACTACCTTTTCACCACCGAAACCCGTGCGCACAAAGGCCATCTCTTTGGTAGCGCGGCAATAGAGCTTGGCAAAAATAAACCCTATCACCAACAGGCAGAGCACTACTGCGCCTGCGGTAAACAGCAACATACTGGTGCCACTGGTATTTAAACCCGGGATGGTTTCCATTCCTGTTGTTTCCTTCTTTGGTTAGATTATTGTTCAAAACGGGTGGCAGACCACACGCGGCCGCTGCGTCTGAGCAGCACCACTTGCACCCCTGCCGGGAATTCGGTGTCTTCGTCTTCGGGCTCGACCAGGACATAGTGTTTCTGACGGTACTGATCCTGAACCACAGCCTCGCTGGGATTTCCCTTGATGGCACAGCCGAGTGTCACAGTACCGACGCTGCCGCTGAGATCTTCGATTGAGACGGCGCTGGATTCATTTTTGGGAAGGATTCGGGCCAGCTGCCCACCGAGGAAATGGCAGGCAACCGCCGCCAACGGCAAGGCCAGCAACAAGGAAAACACTTGCGGCAACAGGGCCGAGGTCAGCAGCCAGGAAAAATAGTTAAGTAGGTAGCCAGCAATACTGAAACATCCCAGTGCCAGTACAAACCAGATGAGCACAGGCAGCCTATCCAGGCAGAGCCAACCGGCCAGCGCTGTCAGTCCGCCCTGAGGCAGGTCAGTATCAAGATCGGCATCGGGAAGCCAGTCATCCATAGCGGCCATCAGGCTGATACCCGCGATTAGCGTGAGTCCCTCTATCACTCCAAGCAGTGCCACTATCGCCAAGGCTACAGCATAGGGCAGATTGGACTGGGCCAGAAAAAAGTCCAGCACAGGATTCCTCCTTGTAGACGACTGTACCTGTCGTCAATATTCCATATAAGCCTGTTTATTTCAGGTCGTTACTGAGTGTACCCCTTGGCAAGCTTTGACTCCAATAGCTTTTATCTGCATTTAACGTCAGAAATCTGCAGCGGCTCACATTAATGTTAGCCACTCCATACTGAGGCTATCTTTGCTTGGGTTAGTGTTGCAACAAACCACAAGGTTTACGCCAGCAACGCCCAGACAAAACCGAATTGTAAACTTTGTTTTCTATTACAAGGCATTAATTTAATTACATTTCGCAAGAACAAAAACTGCCGAAAAACACTTGAGAACGATCCCTTGGCTTGGTTAGCATAAGAACTGTTCCCTCTGATGCATGCCAATATTTTAGAGCAAACCATGACTGCCAAAACCGAATACCAGCAACTTTGCCAGCACTTTCGCACCATCAGCCACTTCGAGCATTTCAGTGCCCTGGGGGACTGGGATCAAGCCACCATGATGCCTATGGGCGGCAGCGAGGCCCGCTCCGAGGCGATGGCCGAGTTGGCATTACACATTCACAGTTTAAAAACCTCGCCCAGGCTTGCCGAATGGCTGGATGGCGCCGAAGCCAAAGCCGCCGAACTCAGTATCGAACAGAGGGCCAATCTCAGAGAGATGCGCTGGCACTACGCCCAAGCCATTGCCGTGCCGGGGGACTTGGTACAGGCCAAGACGCTGGCGGGTTATCGCTGTGAAAACCAATGGCGCGAACAGCGGCATAACAACGATTGGCAAGGGTTTCGCCCCAATCTCGAGGCGGTAATCGCCTTGGTGCGAGAAGAAGCCCAGGCTCGCTCGGCGCACACAGGCAAGGCAGGTTACGATGCCCTGCTGGACAGATTTGAACCCGGCATGACCTGTAAACGGCTGGAGAACACTCTCGGAGCAGTGCGGGACTGGTTGCCCGAGCTTATCCAAAAAGTGAAGCACAAACAGCTGCACCAGAGTTACAAGAGCAGCGCCGGCGACTACCCGATAGCAGACCAAAAGCTGCTGGGACGGGAGGTGATGCAATACCTGGGATTTGATTTCAACCAAGGGCGTTTGGATGTCAGCTCGCACCCATTTTGCGGTGGCGTGCCCGGTGATATCCGCCTGACCAGTCGCTACACGGAAAACGACTTTATCGCTGCCCTCACCTCCACAATTCACGAAACGGGTCATGCCCGTTACGAGCAGGCGCTGCCAAAGGATTGGCGAGGACAACCCGCCGGAATGTCTCGCTCCATGGGGATCCACGAGAGTCAAAGCCTGTTTTTTGAGATGCAACTCGGCGGCAGCCGCGCCTTTATCAGCAAGCTCTATCCGAGAATTCGTCGACATCTCGACTGCCCGGTATCGGCCCATGAACTGATCGACAATATCACCCGGGTCAAACCGGGTCTTATCCGGGTCGATGCCGATGAAGTCACCTATCCGGCGCACATACTACTGCGATTTGAAGCCGAGCAGGCCTTTATCGACGGCAGCCTGGAGGTGAAAGACCTACCCGATTTCTGGGATCAGAAGATGCAGCAATATCTGGGGCTGAGTACTGCCGGCAATTATAAAGATGGCTGCATGCAGGATATTCACTGGACCTTGGGCGAACTGGGATATTTCCCCAGCTACACCTTGGGCGCCATGTATGCCGCCCAGCTGAGATTTGCCATGGAAGCCGAATTGGGCCCCATTGAAGCCCTGCTGAGCCAGGATAAGCTGGGACAGATTTGCGACTGGCTGGATGAAAAAATCTGGTCCAAGGGGTGCCTGCTGGAAACCGATGAACTGATCCGCAGCGCCACAGGCCAGAGTCTGGATCCCAACTTCTTGCAGCGCCATCTGCAGCAGCGCTATCTAGATTAATTTATCTGCAAAAATGGTATAATGGCGCGTTTCTATGAAGTGACTGCAAAGAGAAAGTGAATTCAGATGTTGATACGCGCCATTAGCCAGAATGACTGGCAAGCCATAGGCGAAATTCAAGCAGAGTGCTACCACGCGCTGGCCCCCGAACCTTTACATGTACTCAAGAGCAAGTGGCAGGCATCACCGCAAACCTGTTATGTCCTTGAAAAGAGTGACCAGGTGGTAGGCTATTGTCTGGCTCATCCCTGGACCGAAGACACGCCTCCGCCACTGTATCAGGCGATTACCGCCTTGCCCAAGGCCGACACCCTTTATCTGCATGATATTGCCATCAGCAACAGGGCTCAGGGGCTCGGCGCCGGACGCAAACTGTTTGATACCCTCAAACTGCAGGCGGAAAAACTGCGTCTGGGGTCCTTGTCACTGGTGGCAGTACAGGGCGCCTGTGGTTACTGGGAAAAACTCGGCTTTAACCACAAGCGTATCGAAAAATCGCTGGCCACCTATACAGATGACGCCAGTTATATGGTCTATCCGGTAACCCGTTGACAGATGCAACCCACACTCATCACCATAGGCTTGTTGTGCCTGAGCAATATCTTTATGACCTTTGCCTGGTACGGCCACCTCAAGTCCCTTTCAGGTAAACCCTGGATCATTGCCGCTTTGGTCAGTTGGGGCATAGCCCTGTTCGAATATCTTTTGCAGGTACCGGCCAACCGTATTGGTTATAGTGTGATGAATGTGGGCCAGCTCAAGATACTTCAGGAAGTCATCACCCTGAGTCTGTTTGTTCCTTTTTCATTCTATTACCTAAAGGAACCGCTGAAACTGGACTATCTCTGGGCCGGGTTGTGTATGCTCGGCGCCGTTTATTTTATATTTCGCAGTAAGTTCGCTTGAGCCCACTGCTTTAATGAGGACACAAGATGGCACGTCAGGTCGCCTATGAATACAAAGGGGTCGCGAAAGTGATCAACTTTGCCTATGACAAATACCACGACATGTACGAGGCTGTTGCCGCCGCCGAGGGAATAGATCTCAGCCGCTTTCTGGCGATGGAACAGCAGGTCGCCATGACAGCCAAAGGCGGTGGAGCCCTAAAGAGCTATCGCACCAGTGAATTCGCCCGTATGGGATTTCGTCATATCCACTTTGTCAAAGAAGAAGAGCAGGGTTAATACCTGCCCCAAAGAGGGTTAAGCCATGATAAATCCAGAACACGCCAATTTTCCCCGAGCCGGCTTTTTCAAGCGCCTCGGAGCCGCCGTTTATGATCTGCTGCTGGCGGTAGCCGTCTACATGTTTGCCGGTGCCATAGGGTTTGGGATCTTTACCGGCCTGACCGCCTCCGGCCTCATTCCCATGGGGAACTATGAACATGTTTCGGATCTGCTCAATGGCAATAACCTCTATCACGGCCTCTATCAACTGTGGCTGGCCTGCTGTGTGGCCGGTTTTTACGCTCTCTTTTGGTCCAAGGGCGGCCAGACGCTGGGCATGCGCGCCTGGCGCCTCAAGGTGCAGCATCCCAACGGCCAAAACCTGAGTTTTATTACCGCGCTGGCACGGGTAGTTTGGTCCTTGTTGGGGATAGGCAACCTGTGGATCCTGTTCAGTGGTGACAAACTGGCACTGCAGGACAGCATGACCCGCTCCGAAGTGGTGCTTCTCAGTAAAGAAGCCAACTCACTGCGCAACTGGCACGGAGCCTGAGGCACTGATTCTGAGGTAATGGCCTGAAATACCCAGGTAGCGGTAGCATTAAAATAATGCTTTATAGATGTCTCCAATACGCAAACCACAGCAAAAAGCCCTGTCACTGACAGGGCTTTTTCATAACGTTAATCGGCACAGGAGGCTTTTAAACCACAGCGGCTTTACTCTCAAGCCCTCAATCCTCAGCGTCCTCAGCGGCGGATATAGTAGATAGCCGCGCCGGTAAACAGCACACTCGGCATCATGGCCCCCATCAAGGCCGGCAGCTCATAGACTATGCTCATGGGGCCGAAGATCTCATTACAGATATAGAAGGTAAAGCCGGCTATCACCCCGAGTAACACCCTGGCTCCCATAGTAACGGTTCGCAGTGGCCCGAATACAAAAGAAAGCGCCACCAGCATCATCACAGCCACTGTAACGGGCTGCATCACCTTGCGCCACAGTGCCAACTCATAGCGACTGGCATCCTGATTGTTATTCTTCAAATAATCGAGATAACCGACCAAACCACGAATAGACAAGGCATCGGGTTTAACCGACACCACACTCAGCTTGTCCGGTGTCAAACTGGAGGGCCATCTGTCTTCCTTGAGGTTTTCCAGCACCACTTGTTCATTCTTGAACACTGTGCGGCGAACCTCCAACAAACGCCAATATTCCTTGGTGTAGATAGCCTGCTCGGCATGCACCACACTGGCCAGCTTCTGCTCTGAGTCAAACTCATAGAGGGTAATATTGCCAAGACGAGTCACATCCTCAATCTCGCCAATATTGACGAACAGGTTTCCATCTCTGGCCCAAATCCCGCGGTGGGACTTAATCAGGTTACCGCCGGAGATCTTGCTGGTCTTAAGCTCATAGGCCTTCTGCTCCGCCACCGGTGCGCCCCATTCCCCCAGTACCATCACCATCAGCATCAAAGGAACCGCCGTCTTCATCGCCGACAGGGTGATCTGTAGCCGCGACATGCCGGAGGCCTGCATCACTATCAGTTCAGAGTTGGAGGCTAGCATACCCATGCCGATGAGCGCCCCAAGCAACACGGCCATGGGGAAGAACATCTCCACATCTCTTGGGATCAAAAACAGCACATAGACGGCGGCATCCATCATGGTGTAGCTGCCCCGGCCCACCAGACGCAGCTGATCGACCCATTTGATGATCCCGGAAAGCCCGGTCAAAATCAGCAGACACAAGGCCGAGGTGCTGAGCAGTACTCTGGCAATATACCAGTCCAGTATCTTCATGCTGCGGCCCCCCGGCGTTTGAATAGCCCCGCCAGTCGAGTCCCCAGAGGTCTGCCCTTACCTATCAACAAGATGCCCATCAGCAATGCCGAGGCATGGATCCACCACATCCCCAGCCAGGCAGGGATCACCTCATCCTGCAATGCCTTGCGCCCGGCGACCATCAAGCCAAAATAGCCAAGATAGAGTAATACCGCCGGAAATACCTTGGCAAACTTGCCCTGGCGTACATTGACCCGAGCCATAGGCACAGCAATCAGCGTCATCAAGGGGATAGCCAGCGGAATGGCCAGTCGCCAATGAAGTTCGGCCACGGCTTCCGGCCCCGGTGTATTGAGCAGTTCCTTGAAAGGCACGGCAGATAACTTGCGATCCCTCTCATCCACTTCCTGCTCTTTGAGCTGCATCTGATAGCCGCCGAACTCAATCACCTGGTAATCCACCCGGTTCGGCGCTCCCTGATAACGCACGCCGTCATCGAGCTTGAGTCGCTGACCACCGGTTGCGTCTTCCACTACCCGGCCACCATGGGCCACGACCAGGTTGGTAACACCGCTCTCGTCTTCCGCATCGGGAAGCTGGGCCACAAAGACTTTTTCCAGCTCATTGTCTTTGCTGATTTTTTCAACAAAGAGCACAGCCCGGCCGTTGGCACTGGTTTGAAAACGTCCTTGAACCAGGGCGGCCAGCCCGGCTTCTGACTGGGCCTTTTCCAAGACCGCGTGTTGTTTGTCCTGCGCCCAGGGCGCGACATAGAGCGCCAGATAACCGGTAAACAGGCTGTTGAGCAACGCCAGGATCAGGGTCACCCGGGTGACATACCATTCGCTGACGCCGACCCCATGAAAGACCACCATCTCGTTTTCTGCATACATGCGGCCATGAGCGAGCAAGATCCCCAGAAATAGACTCAAGGGTAGAATTAGCACTGCCAGTTCAGGCAGATTGAGGCCGATCAGAGTCATCACCAGGGAAGCGGGAAATTCGCCATCGGAGGCATCAGCCAGGATGCGGACAAATTGCTGGCTGATAAAAATAGCTAACAAGACAGAAAGCACCGCTATTTGTGCCTTCAAAACTTCGCGGATCAAGTATCTAAATACAATCACAGGCTGAATCCGGTATCCAAACTTATCTTTTTGCTGGTGTCAGTGTTACTTTCATGTAGACTGTCTACTTTTGATAGTTTTCTGACCATAACAGGCGGCATTTTGGTTGTTTCAGGCGTATGCTTTTTGTCAGCCAAACCAGCCCCCCTGCTGCAGGAAATTTTCCGCCTTTAGGCGGCACAAGCAGACATTATCCAATAAATAAAAAAGTTTGTCTTTAAAAGAATCTAGGAGAGCTCATGGAGTTTAGCGTAAAGAGCGGCAGCCCCGAAAAACAGCGCTCGGCCTGCATAGTTGTAGGCGTTTACGAACCCCGTCGCCTGTCCGGCATCGCCGAACAACTGGACAAAATCAGTGAAGGTTACATCAGCAACCTGTTGCGCCGTGGCGATCTGGAAGGTAAGCCCGGGCAGATGCTGCTCCTGCACCATGTACCCAATGTGCTGAGTGAGCGGGTTCTGCTGGTAGGTTGCGGAAAAGAACGAGAACTGGATGAGCGCCAATACAAGCAGATCATCACCAAGACAATCAACACCCTTAACGATACCGGCTCAATGGAAGCCGTGTGCTTCCTGACCGAACTGCACGTTAAAGGCCGCGACACTTATTGGAAAGTGCGCCAGGCCGTGGAAACCACCAGCTCTACCCTCTACAGCTTCGATGGACTCAAGACCCGCAAGGGCGAGACCCGCCGTCCGCTGCGCAAACTGGTATTCAATGTCCCGACCCGCCGTGAACTGACGGTTGGCGAGCGCGCCATCGAGCATGGTGTCGGCGTTTCCGCCGGTATGCAGTTGTGCCGCGACGTGGCCAATATGCCACCCAACATCTGTAACCCGGCTTATCTGGCCTCCCAGGCCCGGCAACTGGCCGAGGTGCATGAGAACCTGAAGGTCAGCACTGTCGGTGAAGAACAGATGGCCAAGCTTGGCATGAACGCCTACCTGGCCGTGGGCCGTGGCAGCGCCAACGAGTCCATCATGACAGTGATGGAATATCAAGGCGCCGTCGACACGACCGCCAAGCCGATAGTGCTTGTGGGTAAGGGCCTGACTTTTGACTCAGGTGGTATCTCGCTCAAGCCAGGCGAAGCCATGGATGAAATGAAATACGACATGGGCGGTGCTGCCGGGGTACTGGGTACCATAAAGGCCATCTGTGAAATGAAGCTGCCCATCAATGTGGTTGGGATACTGGCCGGCTGTGAAAACATGCCTTCCGGCAACGCCTATCGCCCAGGTGATATTCTCACCACCATGAGCGGCCAAACCGTGGAAGTGCTCAACACAGACGCCGAAGGCCGTCTGGTGCTTTGTGATGTGCTCACCTATGTGGAGCGCTTCGACCCTGAAGTGGTGGTCGATACCGCCACTCTGACAGGAGCCTGTGTTATCGCGCTGGGTAAACACGCCTCAGGTCTGTTCTCGGCCCATAACCCACTGGCGAGCGAGCTGCTCAATGCCGGTGAGCAGAGTGGTGACCGCGCCTGGCGCCTGCCAATATGGGATGAGTACCAGGAGATGCTGGACAGCCCATTTGCCGATATGACCAACCTGGGCGGACGCCCTGCCGGTTCTATCACGGCGGCCTGTTTCCTGTCGCGCTTTACCAAGAAGTACCACTGGGCTCACTTGGATGTAGCGGGTACGGCCTGGAACAGCGGCGCCAACAAGGGCTCGACCGGTCGTCCGGTTCCTATGCTGGCGCAGTTCCTGCTCAACCGCGCCGGAGTCGAGCAAGGCGAATAAGCGCCTGACTCCCTGCCAATAAAAAGCGAAGCCCAGTGCTTCGCTTTTTATTTTTGTGGGCTATTTTATAAAGCCAATCTTCCTTTTGTCCTGCTCCTTCCCCGTCTTTTGATTATCGCCCCCGCCTTTTGATTATCGCCGATAGAGTCGGCGCTTGATCAACATGGTATTCATCCACGGCTCAAACCACAGAGCTAAGCCACAGAGCTAAGCCACAATAAACCGCCCTGTTGAAAGGCAGTGGCTCAATACGGCCCATAAAACTCGGCTTCAGACTAAGTTTACACAGCTGAGTTTGCCAATACAGTTCCAGCCGACATGACTCCGTTTACTTTAACTCTGAACTAATTCATAGCTTTTCATCCAGTTACTTCCTGTCGCGTTTCCTTTATCACTTGGTACTGCCGTTGAGATTCCATGCCAAACAAGTGCTGTTCAAACAAACCACTAGACGACTGGTCTAATGGTGATTATACTGACCGCCATGAACACACAGACACAAAGCACACGCCAACACATACTGGACACGGGTTACCAGCTCGTCGTAACCAAAGGCTTTTCCAATGTTGGCCTGTCACAACTGCTGCAACATGCAGAAGTCCCCAAGGGCTCCTTCTACCACTACTTCAAATCCAAGGAGCAGTTCGGCGAAGCCCTGATAAAGGACTATTTCAACGATTATCAGGATAAGCTGCAGGCACTGCTGGGTCATGAGCGCACCCCGGCGCTGCAGCGGCTACAAAGCTACTGGCAACTCTGGCTGGACTGCGACGCCGACGTCTGCGGCGCACAAAAATGCTTGGTGGTGAAGCTGAGTGCCGAAGTGGCCGATCTCTCTGAGCCGATGCGTATGGCGCTGCTGCAAGGTGCCAAGCGGATCATTGCCACCATTGCCGAATGCATCGAAGCCGGAAACCGGGATGGCTCTGTCAAGGTCGGCAACAGTGAACAGACGGCGCAGCTACTTTACAACCTCTGGCTGGGAGCCAGCCTGATGAGCAAGCTGACCCAGGATAAAAACGCCTTAAATCTGGCAATGCAAACCACTGACAGCATACTCGCAGGCAGGCTGGACAACAGCGGCCAATAACAGATACTCCCCGCCACACAGGTGGCGGGATTTTTTTAACCGAGCACTAGACGACCGGTCTAATCAAGCAATAAAAGCCAATGGAGCCTATTATGACTGCCAATCAAAACCCACATCAGCGCATTGTGCTGGCCTCTCGCCCGAGCGGCGCTCCCAATGCAGACAACTTCCGCCTGGAAAGCAGCAGCAAGCCGGTGGCAGGCGACGGCCAGGTGTTGCTGCGCACCATCTATCTGTCGCTGGATCCATACATGCGCGGCCGCATGAGTGATGCAAAATCCTATGCCGAGCCGGTAGCCGTGAACGATATCATGGTCGGCGGCACGGTTTGCCAGATAGAAGAGTCCCGTCATCCGGACTTTGAAGTCGGTGAGTGGGTGCTCGCTTACACTGGCTGGCAGAACTATGCCCTTTCAGACGGTGAAGGGTTATTGAAACTCGGCAAAGTGCCGGCTGCCCCTTCATACGCCCTCGGAGTCTTGGGCATGCCAGGTTTCACCGCCTATATGGGACTGCTGGATATTGGCCAGCCCAAAGCGGGAGATACTCTGGTGGTTGCCGCCGCGACTGGACCGGTTGGCGCAACTGTAGGTCAGATAGGTAAACTCAAGGGCTGCCGGGTCATAGGTATTGCCGGCGGCGCTGAGAAATGTCGCCACGCCAAAGAAGTACTGGGTTTCGATGAGTGCCTGGATCACAAGGCAGAGGACTTCGCCGAGCAGTTGGCCCAAGTCTGCGACCAGGGAATAGACATCTATTTCGAGAATGTCGGCGGCAAGGTGTTTGATGCGGTATTGCCCCTACTTAACACCAGCGCCAGAGTCCCCGTATGTGGTTTGGTGTCTCAATATAACGCCACTGAGTTGCCGGCCGGGCCGGATCGCCTGTCATTGCTGATGAGCACCATTCTGGTGAAGCGGATCAAGATGCAGGGCTTTATCATTTTTGACGATTATGGTCACAGATATGAAGAGTTCGCCAAGGAGATGGGGGATTGGGTTTCTCAGGGCAAAATTCAATATAAAGAGCAACTGGTCGAAGGGCTGGAGCTGGCACCACAAGCCTTTATCGGCCTGCTTGAAGGTAAAAACTTCGGCAAGCTGGTGATCAAGGTTGCCGAGCCGCTGTGATAAAAACTGATGGCTGCACTCAATTGATTGCTGCGGCCATGCGTTTACCAGTAAAAAGCAAGGCTTGCGGCCCTCTTAAGCATAAACGCCAAGAGGGCCGTAAGTTCTAACGGTTTCATTCAACCTCATTAAAGCGATTTATTTGATCCTGCCAATCCTGAAATCACTTTCAAACCCGCGATCGGCGAGGTAACAATCACTAGCAGTTTTATCCCACGAAAGTCGCCACAAAACGCTCTATGTTTGACACACTGGCCCCCGCCATGACGATGACTATCGCGGCACCAATAGCGGTTAATCCAAGCGGGTGACGATAATCACCGACAATACTCTTTCGACGAGTCGCCATCAGTATCACCGCCAAGACGACAGGTAGAATTATGCTGTTTACCAATCCAGCCAACATCAACAAAAATACCGGCATATTGACCAACACAGTCCCCAAAACGGTAATCATAATAAAGCCGACACAACAGGCTTTTTCATGACGGGCAACCACAGGGAACAAGGTTTTCACCAAGGAAACGGCCATATAGGAATTGCCGACGACAGAGGTAATCGAGGCCACAAACAACACCAAGCCAAAGATATGATAACCCAAGTTACCAGCCCCTATCCGGAACGCATCGGCCGCAGGATTGGCAGCATCCAACACCCCACCCGCCATAATCACCCCGAGAACGGCACAAAACAACAGTACCCGAATGACTACGGCGATGGAGATCCCTGCCCAAGCTGCCTGCTTGATCCCATTTAATTGTTGGTTGCCACTCAAGCCGACATCCACCAATCGTTGAGCACCTGTGTAATAGCCACCAACAGCACCTCCGACTATGGTCAAGGTTGGGAGTAACAAGCTCGCATAGTCAGTGGGATATACGGCAGCCACTATAGTCTGCTGAACCGGTGGTAGATTATTGAGTGCAACATAGGCAATCAACACTATCATTAACAATCCCAAATAACGGGCCATTTGATCTATGCGTTTGGACGCATTGTGTAATAAAAACAGTGTCGCCCCCATGACGCCGGTCACTATGGCTCCCCAGGTAGTATCAATACCTGTGAGTACATTCATCCCCAATGCCGAGCCACTGACATTGCCAAAATTAAATGCCACGGCACCCAGAGCTAATAGAGTACCGATCACATACCCCATTCCTGGAGCGACCCGGTTGGCAATGTCCTGAATTCGTAGACCGGATACGCCAACAATACGCCACAGATTCATCACTATTCCAAAAGTGATGATTGCCGACACGAGTACTGGAAACGCCATATCTATCTTGTAGATATTGGTAAAAACTGCAGTTTGAGTAAGGAAACCTGGACCGACTGAAGTCATTGCCATCAAAAAGGCGACGCTAAAAATGGCTTTTTTCTGAAAATCCCGTTGCGTTTGCGCAACAGAGCGGGGGGATAAATTACAAGAGATATCTGCAGCAGATTGAGAAGTAGACATGAGCGATCCATTTTTGTGTTCTTTCTACTAAAAGAAATAGAAAAAACAACTGAATAGGATCAGCTGCTTTATCTCTGATACACGAGGTGCCCAGAGGGTATGTAAATTTCGCGGGGTATTTTAGGAGCCGAGATCACGCTTGTCCAGACCGTTTCCCCGTTTTTATTCAAACCATGACGCAGCGCACCCAATAATCACAATATGCGGCCACGCAGATCACTTACCATGAAAATCTATTCCAATGCGCTTCTTCCCCCTTGGTTGTTAAGCCTACAGCAAAGGGTGTAAAATCTTACGTTTATGTCAAGGGTAATCAAGGCCACTACCATAGATGAGTCAAGCAATATTCTATTTGTTGCCACAGGTATCAACACCCTCTGCCCGTGAGCAAGTTGAGATGGCCGCCTGCAAGCTGGCACAATGGCATTACGCCAATGGTGCGCAGGTATATATTCACTGTAATGACCAGACACAAGCCCATGCCATTGATGAACAACTATGGCAGTTTGACCCCATCAGTTTCGTGCCCCACAACCTTAAAGGTGAAGGCCCGGCGGCCGGGGCACCTGTAGAGATAGGATTTGATCCTATCGGGCCCGGCAAATTACGTCAGGTTCTGATTAATCTTGCAGACCAAAGCCCTGCATTTGCGGTAAACTTTGGTCACATTATCGATTTCGTTGCCAACGATGATGCCATGAAGGTCATCGCCCGCCAGCGCTATAAGCAATATCGGGCGTTTAATATTCCTCTGAGCACTCAAGAATTGACAACCGAACCTCTTAAACCAGTTTGAGAAATGTAAGCTCCCATGGAAAAAACATACAATCCGCAGTCTATTGAACAAGCGCTCTACCAGGTTTGGGAAGAGAAAGGCTATTTCAAGCCCCACGGTGACGAGTCCCAGGGCAACTATTGCATCATGATCCCACCGCCGAATGTCACCGGCAGCCTGCACATGGGACACGCCTTCCAGGATACCATTATGGACACCCTAATCCGTTACCAGCGGATGAAAGGCAAGAATACCCTCTGGC
Organism: Shewanella carassii; assembly: GCF_019670705.1. Lineage (NCBI taxonomy): Bacteria > Pseudomonadati > Pseudomonadota > Gammaproteobacteria > Alteromonadales > Shewanellaceae > Shewanella > Shewanella carassii. The sequence continues at coordinate 1,061,138 of NZ_AP024618.1, read as the reverse complement.
AAGTGGGCACCGACCATGCCGGTATCGCCACCCAGATGTTGGTGGAGCGTAAACTGGAAGCCGAAGAAGGCAAGAGCCGCCACGATCTCGGCCGTGAAGCCTTTATGGACAAGGTATGGGAGTGGAAGAGCCAGTCCGGTGGCACCATTACCAGCCAGATGCGTCGCCTGGGCGCCTCGGTAGACTGGGACCGCGAGCGTTTCACCATGGACGAAGGCCTGTCGGAAGCCGTGCAGGAAGTGTTTGTTCGCCTCTATGAAGATGATCTCATCTATCGCGGTAAGCGCCTGGTTAACTGGGATCCCAAGCTGCACACTGCGATCTCCGATCTGGAAGTGGAAAACAAGGAAAAGCAGGGCCACATGTGGCATTTCCGCTATCCACTCGCCGATGGCGCCCTGACCGCCGACGGTAAAGACTATCTGATTGTCGCCACCACACGTCCGGAGACTATGCTGGGTGACAGCGCGGTTGCCGTGCACCCTGACGATGAACGTTATCAATCCCTGATTGGCAAAGAGATCATTCTGCCAATCGTTAACCGCCGTATTCCTGTGGTGGCCGATGACTATGTGGATATGGAGTTCGGTACCGGCTGCGTGAAGATCACCCCGGCCCACGACTTCAATGACTATGAAGTTGGCAAGCGTCATAATCTACCCATGTTCAACATACTCACCCAAGATGCCGCCATCCGCACTGTGGCCGAAGTGGTGAATGTCGATGGTAGCCTCAACACCGAATTGGACGCCTCTTTGCCAAGCCGTTATGCCGGTATGGACAGATTTAAGGCCCGCGATGCCGTTGTCGCCGAATTCGAGACCCTGGGTCTTTTGGAAAAAATCGAGCCCCACGGCCTGAAAGTGCCTTATGGCGACCGCAGCGGCGTGGTGATTGAGCCCCTGCTGACCGACCAATGGTATGTGTCTGTCAAACCACTGGCCAAGACAGCCATAGAAGCGGTGGAAAACGGCGATATCAAGTTTGTGCCTCAGCAATACGAGAACATGTACTTCTCCTGGATGCGTGACATTCAGGACTGGTGTATTTCACGTCAGCTGTGGTGGGGTCACCGTATTCCGGCCTGGTATGACGAAAGCGGCAAGGTCTATGTCGGCCGTAACGAAGCCGAAGTCCGTGCCAAGCATAACTTGGCAAGCGATGTTGCTCTGCGTCAGGACGATGATGTACTGGATACCTGGTTCTCCTCTGCCCTGTGGACCTTCTCAACCCTGGGTTGGCCACAACAGACTCCTGAGCTGAAAACCTTCCACCCCACAGACGTGCTGGTGACAGGTTTCGACATCATCTTCTTCTGGGTAGCCCGGATGATCATGATGACCATGCACTTCATCAAGGATGAAGACGGCACACCTCAGGTGCCCTTCAAGACAGTCTATGTGACCGGGCTTATCCGTGATGAGCAAGGCAACAAGATGTCTAAGTCCAAGGGCAATGTGCTGGATCCTCTGGATATGATCGATGGCATAGATCTCGAATCTCTGGTTGGCAAGCGCACTGGTAATATGATGCAGCCGCAACTGGCGGCCAAGATTGAAAAAAGCACCCGCAAGGAGTTTGCCGACGGCATCGAAGCTCACGGTACCGATGCGCTGCGCTTTACCCTGGCTGCCATGGCGTCCACCGGCCGTGACATCAACTGGGACATGAAGCGCCTGGACGGCTACCGCAGCTTCTGTAACAAGCTGTGGAATGCTTCCCGCTATGTACTGATGAATACCGAAGATCAGGATTGCGGCCCCAACTCACCTAACGGCAAGGCCGGCGGTGAGATGCAGCTGTCGCTGGCGGATCGCTGGATCACAGGTCTGTTCAACCAAACGGTCAAGACCTTCGAAGAGCATATGGGCGCCTATCGTTTCGATCTGGCTGCCAATACCCTGTACGAATTCACCTGGAACCAGTTCTGTGACTGGTATCTGGAGCTGACCAAGCCTGTGCTGCAAAACGGCTCTGAAGCCGAGCAGCGTGGCACCCGTCATACTCTGGTGACTGTACTCGAGCAGCTGTTGCGCCTGATGCATCCATTGATGCCATACATCACTGAAACCATCTGGCACCGTGTCAAACCACTTGCCGGTGTAAAAGGGGAAACCCTGATGCTGGCCGCCTTCCCTGAGTATCAGGCCGACAAAGTCGATACCGAGGCCATGGCCGACTTGGAATGGGTCAAGCAAGTGATTGTTGCCGTGCGTAACATCCGCGCCGAGCTGAACATAGCTCCGTCCAAGCCGCTCAACGCCTTACTGCGCAGTGTCAGTGCCCGCGACAAGGCCCGTGTCGAAGCCAACCAAACCTTCTTCACTAGCTTGGCCAAGCTGGAAAGCATGACGATTCTGGCCGATGGCGACAACGCGCCCATGTCCACCACCCAACTGGTGGGCGAGATGGAACTGTTGATCCCTATGGCAGGGCTTATCGACGTAGCGGCTGAGATGGCTCGTATCGACAAACAGCTGGATAAGCTGAGTGGCGAAGTCGCCCGCATTGAAGGCAAACTGTCCAATGAAGGCTTTGTGGCCAAGGCCCCGGCAGCGGTTATCGACAAAGAGCGCAGCAAGATGGCTGATCTCAAGCGCGATATGGACAAGCTCAAAGAGCAGCAAGCCGAGCTGGCCAAACTGGAAGCCTAACGGTTTACCCAAGAACCATAAAACCCAAGGGCAGTCAATCGACTGCCCTTTTTATTTATTATTCGCTTGCCCTCAGCTCCAAGTGGCTGGCAAGATTAAGATAATTTCATCTTCCAGAGCTGGCTAACGGAACAACATATTGTTAAATTGGAAAATATTCCAAGGGGAGTAACTTCTCGCCGGCTTGTCGTCATTACGGTGTATCCACACCCGGCAACCGGGCAAGGCTATTGAATTGTGCTTTGTAAGTGAGACCTTGCCGACAGGCAAGGATCCGTGCTCCTTCAGCTGGCCTGCCGTCGGTGGCAGGCTTTGTTGTATTTGGAGAAAATGAAATGGGTACCTGGTGGTTGTGGAGCGGATTTCTGGTAATAGTGCTGGGGATCCTTTGGATAGATCTTAAGTTTGTCGGCGGTGGTCACAGCCATAAGGTCTCGGTCAAAGAGGCGGGGATCTGGACCCTGGTGTGGATAAGCGTCGCCATGCTGTTTAACTTAGGGATCTGGTTCTACCTTAAACAGACCGCAGGTCTCGAAGTCGCCAATCAACAAGGGCTGGAGTTTCTCACCGCCTATCTCATCGAAAAAGCCCTGGCCGTGGACAATGTGTTTGTCTGGTTGATGCTGTTTAGCTATTTCGCCATCCCCGCCGAACTGCAAAGACGGGTGCTGCTCTACGGAGTACTGGGCGCCATAGTGATGCGGGCCGCCATGGTATTTGGCGGCACCTGGCTGATTAGTCAGTTCCACTGGGTACTGTATCTTTTTGGAGCCTTTTTGCTATTTACCGGCGCCAAGATGCTGTTTGCCAAGGAAGAGCATGAAACCGATCTCGCCAACAGCAAACTACTCGGTTGGCTCAGAAAACACCTGAGGGTGGTGAAAAAGCTTCAGGGTGAGCGCTTTGTGGTGCGTCGCCGCGGCATGTTATTTGCCACGCCCCTGTTGCTGGCGCTGATTTTGGTAGAGATCAGCGACATCATCTTCGCGGTGGACAGTATTCCAGCTATCTTCGCGGTCACCACAGATCCCTTTATCGTACTGACCTCCAACATCTTTGCCATCATGGGACTCAGGGTCATGTACTTTCTGTTGGCGGGCGCCGCCGAACGTTTTGTGCTGCTCAAATATGGCCTGGCGCTGATCCTGATGTTTATCGGTACCAAGATGCTTCTGCTGGATATCTATCATCTGCCTATCATGCTGGCACTGGCTGTCATCGCCGCTATCTTGCTGATCAGTGTATTGGGCAGCTTGTGGCTGCCCCGGGATAAGGGGAAGCAGCCACAGGCATAATACCTGTCTTTTATCCGTCACTCGAAGGGGGCACAAGATAATGAAAAATGATCCTGAGTGTAGTGGCCGCCCCCATGCGCTGCACGGGGCGACTCACTTGGTGTTGTTTATGGTCTATCTGTTCTTGATGTTTGAGTAATCATTCGCGGATGTTGGCCATAAAAAACACATCCACATATTCGCCATCACGGAAGGCATAGTCCCGCGCCTCGCCCTCAATCACAAAGCCATGGCGTTTGTAGAGCGCTATGGCGGCGTGATTGTCTGTATAAACCGTCAGCTCAAGGCGTCTCACCGCCAACCAGTTATGGGCCAAATCCACAGCGGCGGCCAGCAGCGCAGAACCCACGCCGATACCTCGGCACTCTTCACTCACCGCCATCCCCAGATCGGCCACATGCTTACGTCTGGGGTTGGTTTGTACCTGTAAGGAGAGCTGACCGGCCACCTCCCCTTGCCACTCTGCGACCAGTGAATAATAACCATCCGGCAGTTCCCCCAGGCGCTTATACCACTTTTCGAGTGACGGAAAGGGCTGCTGCAAGGTGCCAGCATAACAGCTGGGCTGAGTAAAGAGCGCCCGTATTGCCGGAATATCCGTGTGCTCGCTGTGGCGCACCACAACCTCTTGTTGTGACTGACTCACCTTGGATTCAAACTCTGTTGCCTGCACTCTGTTGTTCTCCTTAACTAAAAGCTGCCAAGCCTGTCTGGGCCCGCCCCAGGATCAAGGCATGAATATCATGGGTCCCCTCATAGGTATTGACCGCTTCCAGGTTCATCAGATGCCGGATGACATGAAACTCGTCACTGATACCATTACCACCGTGAATGTCCCTGGCCTGGCGGGCGATTTCGAGCGCCTTGCCGCAGGAGTTACGCTTGATGAGCGAGATGGCCTCAATAGCCAAACTGTCCTGATCTAGCAAGCGACCGGCCTGCAAGCAGGCAAACAGCGCCGTGGTGATCTCTGTCTGCATGTCCACCAGCTTTTTCTGGATCAGCTGATTGGCCGCCAGCGGCCTGCCAAACTGGACTCGATCCAGACTGTATTGCCGCGCGGCATGCCAGCAAAACTCGGCCGCGCCCAAGGCGCCCCAGGCGATGCCATATCTGGCCTTGTTGAGACAACCAAAGGGTCCCTTGAGCCCCTCGACATTGGGCAGCAGAGCATCGACACCCACTTCAACTCCGTCCAGCACGATTTCGCCGGTTATCGAGGCCCTGAGAGAGAACTTGCCTTCTATCTTGGGCGCCGACAGCCCAGGGGTGCCCTTTTCCACTAAAAAGCCACGAATGACCCCATCAAGCTTGGCCCAAACCAAGAAGAGATCGGCAATCGGTGAATTGGTGATCCACATTTTGTTGCCATGGAGCCGATACCCTCCCGGGATGGCTTCGGCGCGAGTCTTCATGCCGCCGGGATCTGACCCTACATCCGGCTCGGTCAGGCCGAAACAGCCAATCAGCTCACCGCGGGCCAGCCTTGGCAGATATTTCTGTTTCTGCTCTTCACTGCCGTAGGCAAAAATCGGATGCATCACCAAAGAGGACTGCACACTCATGGCCGAGCGGTAACCACTGTCGACCCGCTCTATCTCCCGGGCAATCAGGCCATAGCTGACATAGTTGACCCCGGCGCCGCCATATTCAGTCGGCAGAGTCGCCCCGAGTAACCCCAGAGCACCGAGTTCTGTCATGATCTCGGGATCAAAGTATTGCTCGCGATTTGCCTGCTGGATCCTGGGTTGCAACTTGCTTTGGGCATATTCATGCACAGTATCGCGGATCATCCTTTCTTCCGGCTGCAACAGACTGTCAAACTGCAAGGGATCTTGCCAATCGAAGGGATTACGGGCCATAGCTTTGTCCTTTTTTCAGCTGATTTTCATCATGCTACCTCAGTCCCGCATATCTGCCCAGCACAGACACAAGTGTCAAGCCAAGATTACACCTGTATCAATTTGCAACACATATGATAGAAGTCTCTGAATTTAAGCCGAACAAATGCTAATCTTCTGCGCTAAACCAATCATGCTTATTATTGATATACCGTATTTTCATGTCTTTACGACTCTGTTTGTTCATTTTCAGCCTCTTGTCTTTCAGCGCCTGGGCTCATCCCTATTGCGAGGAGAGGGAGTGCATACCTGTTAGTGAATGGGAGCTTGGGCTGGCCATGGGTTATGGCCAAAAGAGCAACCCCTTGCGCCAGCAGGACGATATTCCTCTCTACGTGCTCCCCAGCATTGCCTACTATGGTGAGAACTGGTTTTTTGACAATGGCAGCTTGGGACTGACCCTGGCGGAGTCGGAAAACTACACCATTAATCTGGTGACGGCTTATAGCAGAGAGCGGGCATTTTTCTATCGCTGGGATCCCAGCAATATCTTCACTTTTGGTAGTCGCTCGCAGATATCGGTCGCGCCTCAAAGCCGGGCGGTGTCAGTGATGTCAACGCCAAGAAATGAGCCTCCCAAAGTTTTTAACGAATTGGAGGACAGGCACTTTACATTTCTTGGTGGAGCCGAGGCTTTTATTTACACTCGATACGGTACACTGAATCTTTCGCTTACACATGATATGTTTAATGTTCACCGGGGCACCGAAGCCAAGGCTAGGTGGTTGTATAACCTGAATTGGCAACGCTGGAAACTGGAGTTCGCCCTGAATCTGGAGTGGAAGAGTAAAGAAATAGTCGATTATTACTTTGGCGTCAGACCAAGCGAGAATGCCTATTGGAGTCAGGCTTACCAGGGGAGTTCAGGCTTTAACCGCGGACTGGAGTTTACCGGTCGCTACAGCCTAAACGAAGACTGGGATCTTGTGTTAGGACTACGTTATACCCAACTTGCCGATGAAATAGCCAAGAGTCCTCTGCTGGATGAAGATGACGTCAGAACTTTTTTCATTGGTGCTGCCTATAGGTTTTAATCAAGGTGCGCTTAGTAAAAGGCTGGTGTTGGTTGTTTCCGTTGCTGATGTTGTCAATGACATCAGCCTCCCAGGTGCAGGCCGACTCAAATAATAATAATCAAGAAATCAAGCTGGCTATTACCCCTCAGCTCTGCATTCTCAAGAGCGAAGAGGACACCTGTTCGCTTGATGTCAGTTTAAGTTGGACTAATACAAACGGTGCGGTTTGTATCCTTTCTGATTATGAAGGGTTACAACGTTGGTGCAGTGAAACAGAAGATGTGCACGGCTTCACATTCCGACTCACAACCAGTGAGGACATTCACTTTGTCATGGTAGATAAGGACACATGGCAAACCTTAGCCGGCGTTTATTTTAGAACTACGCCCGTGTCTGACGCCAGCGTCAGGCGTAGATATCGCAACCCTTGGAGTTTATTCTGATGACCTCAGCGCAATCGACCCACCGCGTTTTACTGGTGGAAGACGACACTCGTCTGGCCAACCTTATTGTGGATTATCTCAAGTCCCATGGTATGCATGTGGAAGTTGAGCGCCGCGGTGATACCGTCTTGACCCGACTGCTCACCTATAAGCCAGACATTATTCTTTTGGACATCATGTTACCGGGCATGGATGGCCTGTCCTTGTGTGAAAAACTACCGGACTACTTTGCCGGCCCAATTCTGCTGATGAGTGCGCTTGGCTCCAATGAAGATCAAATCAAAGGCCTGGAACTGGGCGCCGATGACTATGTGGTAAAACCGGTGGATCCGGCGCTCCTGGTTGCACGGATCAACAATCTGCTGCGACGTCATACCAAGCCACCTATGGCAGAATCCCACTGCCTGAGCTTTGGCAAGCTGAGTATAGATCCTCACACCCAGGCGATCCGTTTGGGCGAGAAAGAGGTGGATCTCACCAGTCACGAATTTGAACTCCTGTGGCTGCTGGCATCCCAAGCCGGCCAAGTGCTGAGCCGCCAGTATATCTACCAATGTCTGCTGAACATCGACTTCGATGGCAAGGATCGCAAGATAGACGTACGTATCTCTCGTCTGCGCAAGAAGCTGGGCGATAATATTGAAACGCCATTCAGGATCAAGACGGTTTGGGGCCAGGGATATCTGTTTGCTCCCGAAGCCTGGAATAGCTGATCCCCTGTTAGGTTAACGTGTGAAACGCCTCTTTATCAGTTTGTATCTATTGATCAGCCTGAGTTTTCTCGGGCTGGGATGGACTCTCGATGCCCTCTGGCAACAACATGATGATGAGACAGAACAATTGGCCGATGCGCCATTGATGGCGATGGCGGCCATGCTTAAACCCATGACGCCCGAGCAGCGGCAACAGGCGATTGCCGCTGCCAATATCAATGCAAACTACCCGCTGCGTCTATTCAGTGCCGACAAGATCACTCAGGCCGATGATGGTGAGTTGGCTCCCGGTGAAGTTTTCACCACCCTGACCAACTCTGGCAAGCAGATGCAGTTTATCCGCCTGGATCAACAGGTACTGATGACAGGCCCGATAGATACAGATCCCAGGGCCAGACTGCGCGGCCTGTTCACCCTGTTCTTCTATCTGTCGCTGGCCGGAGTAGCCCTGGTTTGGGTCTGGCCACTCTCCCGAGATCTTAAGGTGCTCAAACAAGCAACGGAAGCCCTTGGACAAGCCAAGTGGGATACTCGCATCAAGCTGTCCCCCCGCTCTCAAGTACAACCCCTGGCACAAACCTTCAATGAGATGGCGCGGCATATCGGTGCTCTTATCGACAACCAGCGCCACCTGGCCAATGCCGTCTCCCACGAGATCCGCACGCCGCTGGCCAGGCTCAAGTTCGCCCTGGCACTGATCCCCAACTATTGCCGGGAGGGGAATGATGAGGCCGCCAGGGCCGAGTTTATTGCCGGCATGACAGAAGATGTCAAAGAGATGGAATCCTTACTGCAGGAAATGCTCACCTATGCCAGTCTGGAGTCGGCCCAAACCGGACTGAGACAGGAGAGTTGCAACCTCACCGCCCTCTGCCGCCAGGTGATAGACAGATTGCAGAGCCTGAGCCCTATTCCGATAACCCTGGACAGTTCCGTCGCCAAACTGCCCTTCACCTGTGAGCCGGCCTTGATTGAAAGAGCCCTGCAAAACCTGCTCACCAATGCCCAGCGCTTTGCCGAGAGCCAAATTCTGGTGACTCTGAAAGAAGAAAACGATGGAGTCACCATCGAGGTTAAAGACGATGGCGAAGGGATCCCTGAAGAGGAACAGCGCAAGATATTCGAACCCTTTGTCCGCAGCGATACCTCACGCAACAGCAATAAAGGCTTTGGGCTGGGGCTGGCGATTATCAAACGCATAGTCGAGCGCCATCAAGGCGAGATCCGGCTATTTAGCCGCCCCGGGGAAACCCGTTTTTGCATCAGTCTGCCCACGCGGGAACTCAATCGAGACTGAAATCGCTGAAGTCCAGAGGCTCGTCTTCGTCACCTTTGGCATCAAAGTCCAGGCTGTGATTCAACTGCAGCTCTTCCACCTTGAGCTGCTCCCTGCGCGCCTTTATCTGCGCCAGCTGCCAGCGCCGTTTACGCGCCTTGCAAAGGCGAATGACGTCCAACTTACGGGCGTTGGAAAAATTGAGCCAATCGAATCTCTCTTCGCGGTTCCGAAAACAACCTTTGCAATAGCCCTTGGCATCTGTCTGGCAGACACCGATACAGGGGCTGGGGATATCAAAAAAGACCAGTTGTTCCATAGGGGCGTAATTGCAGGCTCTCTCTGACGGCTGAACTCTAGGTATATCATCTCATTCTTAAAAAGGCGATTTTTTATCCACTTCTTGCACTAACGGCCGCTTTGGCACAAAGTCACAGGGTAAGGTATATCTCTTCACGGAGGACAAGTGATGACATTCAGGACACTCTTGCTGCTGTTCCCCCTGCTACTGACAGCCTGCGCCCAGCAGCCGAAACAGGACTACGACCCGGGATACAACTTCGCCAAGCTACAAAAGTTTACCCCGCTGCCGATTTCCAGCAGTGATGATCCCCTGAGCGCCGAGCGGATCAATCAAGCGATTGTCGACACGTTGAAAAACAAACAATTTATCGAAGTCACCGAGTCAGCGGACTTCAAGGTTTCCTTTGCCTTTCGCACTACAGATAAGCCAAAAGACTCAGGCCTCTCCATCGGCCTTGGCAGCGGCACCTGGGGCTCTGGCGGTGGCATTGGCGTGGGCACCAGTGTGGGTGTACCTCTGGGAGCCGATGCCAAACTCCAGACCATACAAATCGATATCATAGAAGCGAGTAGCAACCGCCTCATCTGGCGCGGCAGCGATCAGTTCAGCTTCAGCGATGGCGGTGAAGGTAAGGCTCTGGCAACCCGGGAAACCGTGATGCGGATCCTGAGCCAGTTTCCGCCTCAACCGTGAGCCATCACAGTGCGGCCGTTGGCCCATTGACGCAGAACGTTGAGCTTTTCGGCCATCACTACAGATAAGGGGCGGGTCCGACTCAGGGCATCGAGCAGCCAGGCTTGGTTGGCCTCCTGCCCTGCTGCCCTCGCGGCATAACGGGCAGAAATAACCGCCTGCTCTATCTCGGCGCCGGAGAAACCTTCACTGGCGCTGGCCAGACTCGCCAATTCCAGCGCGGTCGGATCGATATTGCGCTTGCGGCAGTGGATGCGGAAGATCTCCTCCCGGGTGGAGCTGTCCGGCAGGTCGACAAAAAATATCTCATCCAGGCGTCCCTTACGCAGCAGCTCGGGAGGCAGCGCGCTGATATCATTGGCGGTCGCCACCATAAAGACTTCGGACTTGCGCTCTGCCATCCAGGTCAGCAGGGTGCCGAGGATCCGCTTCGAGGTGCCTTCATCGCTGTTACTGCTGCCCAGCCCCTTTTCAATTTCATCTATCCACAATACGCAGGGCGCCATCAATTCCGCCATCTCCAGCGCTTTCTTGAGGTTGCGCTCCGTCTCGCCTATGTACTTATTGTAGAGTCCGGCCATATCCAGGCGCAGTAAAGGCCGCTGCCAGATCCCGGCCACCGCCTTGGCCGCCAGGCTCTTGCCACTGCCCTGCACCCCAAGCAGCATCACGCCCTTGGGCGTATCGAATGCTTGCGCATCGCTGCCAAGGCGCCTGTGGCTCAGCCACTCCTTGAGTCTGGACAGCCCGGCAACATCGGCAAAGTCACAGGTGTCGTACTCAAATTGCAGCACACCTTCCATATCCAAAAGCGCAAACTTGGCCTTGTTGACCACGGGAATATCCGAGTGGCACAAGGCGCCATCATCCCAGATGGCCTTACGGGCAAGACGGCGGGCATCGGCATGGCTCAGGCCGCGAAGGTTACCGGCAAGCAGTGGGATCACGGCTTCATCGAGACGATTCAAGACCCCTTTGGCTCGAGCCAGGCGAGCTTCCTCTATGATGAGGTTTTCCAACTGGGCCTGCCCTGGCATGGAGAGGGAGAAATGAGCGCAGTATCGGCTCAGTTCAGGGGGCACATCAAAGGCGTGGCTAACCATCACCAGGGTGTGTTGCAAGGTTTCGTGCTCAAGGGCAATCTCCTTGAGCATTCTCACGTTACGCGGCGCCTCAACCACATAAGGGTGAAAGTCACAGAGCACATAGATCCCCTGCTGCTGGCTGGCCTTGATGTGCGCCAGAATATCGGTCGGTTCGGCATTGAATTTCTGCACCCCGACTTCCCTGTCCAGCCGCTTGAGCCCCTGGGTAACACTCCAGCCATACAGGGGCCGCATCAGCACACCGGCCACTCGTTTGAGCAGCTCCAGAACTCTGGGCTCCTCATACGTTTCAATTATTACCAAGGGCGTACCGCCCCTGAGCACCCCGGTTAAGTCTTTGACATCCTGCATTCTGGCTTCCCGCACGATAATAGCGGACTTAAGAATAACAAAGTTTCAACATCCGCCACAGCAGCGCAAGCAGTGATCCAGCGCACAATTTATCAAGCCTTCCGCCCAAGCCGATTGCCAAAGGGTAAACTAGCAAAAAAATCCGCTGCCACAGGCAGCTACAATAACCAAAGGTACCCACACTATGTTAGGCACTCCCCTTAGCCAAGGCGCCGTGCGCGCTATGCTGCTCGGCTGCGGCGAACTGGGCAAAGAAGTTGCGATTGAACTGCAGCGCCTGGGCGTCGAAGTCATCGGCGTTGACCGCTACCCCAATGCCCCTGCCATGCAGGTCAGCCATCGTTTTCATGTGGTGAACATGCTTGATCCCGAAGCGCTGCGCGCCGTCATCGAGCTGGAAAAACCCCATCTGGTCATTCCGGAAATCGAAGCCATAGCCACAGCGACGCTGGCGCAAATGGAGGCCGAAGGCCTGAAGGTGGTGCCCACCGCCAGGGCCACCCAGTTGACCATGGACAGAGAAGGCATTCGCCGTCTGGCGGCTGAGACGCTGGGGATCCCCACCTCGCCCTACGTCTTTTGTGACACTGAGACAGAATTCAATCAGGCGGTTGCCCAAATAGGTTTGCCCTGTGTGGTCAAGCCTGTGATGAGCTCATCGGGCAAGGGCCAGAGCGTGATCCGCGAGCAAGCCCAGATAGCCGCGGCCTGGGAGTATGCCCAGCAAGGTGGCCGCGCCGGTCAAGGCCGGGTGATAGTCGAAGGTTTTGTGCCTTTCGACTACGAAATCACCCTGCTCACCATAAGTGCAGTTAACGGCATTCATTTCTGTGCGCCTATAGGCCACAGGCAGGAAGACGGTGACTACCGCGAATCCTGGCAGCCACAGGCCATGAGCCAAGCGGCCCTGGAAAAGGCACAACAGATAGGCGCCAAAGTGGTTGAGGCGCTCGGCGGCTATGGTTTGTTTGGGGTAGAACTCTTTATCAAGGGCGATGAAGTCTACTTCTCTGAAGTCTCGCCCCGGCCCCACGACACCGGCATGGTAACCCTGATAAGCCAGGATCTGTCCGAGTTTGCCCTGCACGTGCGTGCCATTCTCGGATTGCCGATCGCCAATATCCGCCAGCACGGCCCCAGCGCTTCGGCTGTGGTGCTCAAAGAAGGCGACTCAGACAACCTGCGTTACACTGGCCTTGCAGCAGCGCTGAGCGAAGCCGACACCCAACTGAGACTGTTCGGCAAGCCGGAGATCCATGGTCGCCGCCGTCTGGGAGTTGCCCTGGCAAGGGATCTGGATATTCAAAGCGCCATAGACAAGGCGCTGCGCTGCGCCGCCAAAGTAGAAGTGATTTTTTAAAAGAGACCGCCATGAGCCAGCATTTTCAGGGTAAGTATGAAGTGGAACTCAAGTTCCGTCTGAATGAATCTTGCAGCAAACAACAACTGCTTGAGCGCCTCAATGCCATGGAGCATGAGTGCATGTTTGCCGATAATCAGGAAGACGACTGCTACTTCGATACCCCGGATGGTCAACTGGCCGCGGCGGACAAGTCACTGTGCATCCGGGAGATGCAGCCATCCAACAATCTGCTGTGGATCCTCAAGGGCCCGGGAGCGGATTGCTGTGAAGCGGTCAATATCTCGGATGCCGCCAGGGCCCGCAGCATGCTCAGCGCCATGGGCTATGTGCCGGTGCAGCGGCTGCAAAAACGCCGCAGCATCTACTTTATCGGCAAGTGGCATATGACGCTGGACAGCCTGGCGGGGCTCGGCGATTTTGCCGAGCTGGCGATCATGACCAACGATAGCGATAAGCTGGAGCAGCTTCGCAGCGAGCTTTGGCAACTGGCGGCCCGGTTCGGGCTGACCCAAGCCATGTTGGAATCCCGCTCCTATCGGCAACTGTGCCGCACTAAACCTTATTGAGTTAAACCTGGTTAACTGAGTTTCCACCAATAAAGGCGCGCAGATTGTCCACGGCAATATCCAACAGCTTCTGCCTGGCTTCTAGCGTCGCCCAGGCATTGTGCGGACTTATGCTGACTCCTTTGGCATTGAGTAAGGGGTTATCCGGCATAGGGGGCTCACTGGAGAGCACGTCCACTCCGGCCAGCAACTTGCCCTGATTGAGTGCTGTGGCAAGCGCAGTTTCATCCACCAGCCCGCCACGGGCGGTATTGATCAAAATCACCCCTGGCTTTAACAGCTGCAGCGAGTCTTGATTGATCATCTTCTCGGTCGCCGCGGTCAGCGGGCAGTGCAGCGAGATCACATCGGCTTCACTATACAGCTGCTCCAGTGGCGCCCAGCTGATGCCTTCGGCCAGGTCATGGCGCTCGGTTCGGGTATGCAGCAGCACCCGCATCCCCAGCGCCCGGGCAATATTCGCCACTCGCGAGCCTATATCACCATAACCGACAATTCCCATCACCTTGCCCGAGAGTGACATCAGCGGTGACAGAGTAAAACAGAAGTCGGCGCACTGGCTCCAAGCCCCCGCCGCCACAGCCTGGTGGTGCTGCGCCACTTGTTGGGTGTGATACAAGAGATGGGCAAAGACCATCTGCGCCACCGCATCCGGACCATAGCCAGGCACATTGGTGACCGTGATGCCTAGGTCACCGGCGGCCTTTAAGTCAACCACATTGGTGCCCGTGGCAAGAATGCCTACGTACTTGAGTCCGGGCAGCGCCGCCAGTTGCTGCGCCCCAAGCACTGTCTTGTTGGTGAGCAGAATATCGGCGCCTTGGGCGCGCTGCAGCACAAGCTCAGCCGGGGTTCTGTCATAGACGTTAAGCTCCCCAAGCGCCTTGAGTGGCGACCAATCGAGATCGCCAGGATTGAGACAAAAGCCATCCAGAACCACTATTTTTAAGCTCATACTCACCTCTTTGTTACCCCACTCAGAAACGGTATCTTAACCCCAGATTGACCTGTCCCTGCCACAGGGTATCGCCCTTGATATGCCATAAGCACTGATTGGCATCGCAAAACAGGCTGCTGTCGCTGTTTATCAGGGTCGCATAGCCGCGCACATCGGCAAACAGGGATAGCTGCTCCAGCAGTTGATAATCCAGCCCCAGTCCAAGCCCCATGGAAAAACGGGTTTCGTTGCTGCCAAGCTCGGGACGCAATTGCGTCAAACCGGCGCTGGCGGTGACATAGGGCCGCAGCTTATCTTTGGGGAAATAGAGCGTGCCCCCCAGATGCAGATAATCGACGCTGAGATCCATCAGCTTGTCAGTGCCCGGGAAACCGCTGCCACTGAGCTCAGTGCCCTGATGGGAGTAAAGCAGATACATGTCACCCGGCTCTGACGTCGTCAGCCCCAACATAAAGCCAAAATGACCGGCCTCGGTAATATCCGCACTACTGTTGTTATTAACCGTGCTTTCGCTGGACCTATAGTCCAGATCATTGCCGCCAAAGCTGTAACCGCCGAACGGCGCAACAAACACTTCGGCCTGAGCCTGACCGCTCAGGGCCAATAACAAGGGAATTGAATAAGCAAGTTTCATGGCGCTCTCCTTGGGTGAACTCTCTTTAACAACATGAGCCGACACCCAAGGGCGAGGCTCAGCGCATTCCTCTACTGCTCTTGACCCTGTCGTAAGCCGCCTGAATATCCTGAGCCTTACGCTTGGCCAACTCCATCATCTCTTCCGGTAAGCCCTTGGCTACCAACTTATCCGGATGGTGTTCATTCATCAATTTGCGATAGGCGCGTTTGATGTCCTGATCGCTGGCGGATTCTGACAGCCCCAAGACTTCATAGGCATCGGCAACCGATGGTCTGTGATCGCCGGGAGCTTGTTGAAAACGCAGCTCTGCCTGCCAACGCTTGAGCAGTTCATCGAGCTGAAAGCTGCTGAATCCCAGCTCTCTGGCAATCACCTGCAGTATTGCATATTCCTTGTCCTGCAGTTCACCGTCAGACAGGGCAGTCTGGATTTGAATTTCCAGAAACATCTGCTGTACTTCCCGGCGGCCAAAGGTGATGCGCCGAAAGCGGCGCAGGCTGGCTTCCAGTTCAAAGTCCGGCTCCTTGCCCTCGCGAAACGCCTGCTGGGCGTCTTTTCGTGCCGTGCCGCTGAGGCGCAGCATATCCATCAGACTGGTGGCCATGCGGATATCATTTTCGGTCACCCGCCCCGAGGCCTTGGCGATATGCCCCATAACGGCAAAAGTGGTGTTGAAGAACTGTGCCTGCCGACTGCCCCCCGGTAGGCCCTGAGAGGCCGCCATCCGCTTGTCATATAGATGCCCAAGCCAGATCCCCAGCAAGGCGCCGAAGAAACGCCCGAACATAAAGCCAATGACACCGCCGAAAAATTTACCCCAAATACGCATCTGTTATCCCATAGTGCGCCCGTGCTTGGCCGGGCCAATACTCAATCTTGAACTGTCTTGTCTTGCGTCCGCTTGCGCGCTCGTGGTTAAACAGCCCCTTTAGCCTGCCTAAGCTCCAGCTGTTGCAACCTGTCCAGTGTGCCGACATCACACCAGTAACCCGTGAAATGACTGCCACTGATAAGCCCCTGCGCCATCTTTTGCCGCAGCAGCGGCGCCAAGGCAAAATGTGTCTCTGCTACCCCATCGAATAATTCGGGGCGATATATTCCCACCCCGGAGAAAGTGTACCTGGGCGCGCCCCTGTCACTGACTCGCGAATCGCCGAATGTTTGCGGCAGCAAGGCGAAGTCTCCCTCGGGATGCTGCGCCGGGTTATCCACCAGAAACAGGTGCGCCAGCGTATCTGCAGCCAAATTGGGCAGCTCAGGCATGGCGTCGATAAACACATCGCCGTTAATCACCCAAAAAGGTGCATTACCCAGCAGCGGCAGGGCCTTTTTGATCCCGCCGCCGGTTTCCAGCGCCTCAATCTCACGGCTGTAATGAATCGTCACGCCCAAACGGCTGCCGTCTCCCAGCCGTTCAATTAGTTTGTCTGCCTGCCAGGCGCAGTTGATCACCAACTCGGTCACGCCCATAGCGGCCAAACGTTCAATGTGATACTCAATTAAGGGCTTACCGGCCACTGTCACCAGAGGTTTAGGCAGCTTGTCGGTCAAGGGACGCAGACGCTCCCCTCTGCCGGCTGCCAGAATCATCGCCTTCATTTATGCTCCTGTGGCTCTGCTTGTGGTGACTGTTGTTGAGTCAGCGGCAATAACCTCTGCCTGACCCAGGAGGAAAGCGCCTGCAACTGAGGATAACGCTCGCAGATATCGGCCACATAGCCGAGTGTAAGCGGTATATCCTTGAGATAACCTGACTTGCCATCTCTGTGGTGCAAACGGGCAAAGATACCCGCCGCCTTCAGGTGTCGCTGCACTCCCATAAGATCGAACCAGCGACTGAAGGTGGCAAAATCCACATCTTTGCCAACCAACCCCAGCTCGCGACACTGTTCAAAGAAGGCTTTGAGCAGCGGCTCGACTATCGCATCCGGCCAACGTATATAGCAATCTCTCAGCAGCGAGACTGCATCATAGGTCACAGGCCCCAACACGGCATCCTGAAAATCTATTACCCAAAGCTTACCCTCTTTAAGCATCAGATTACGGCTGTGAAAGTCCCTGTGCATGCCGACCTGGGGTTGCACAAGCGCGCTGGCCGTCAAAATAGCAAAGCTTTCGGCCAACATAGTATGCTCAGCGGCTGTCAGGGAGACTTGCCAGTGTTTATCCAGCAGCCACTCGCTGAAAATCGCCAGCTCGCGTTCGACAAAGGCCGCATCATAGTCCGGCAAGGGGCCAAGCTCACTTTCCCGCACCGCCGCGATATCCGGCAAAATTGCCAGCGCCTTGAGATACCAATCACTCACATTGGTTTCGGTCAACTCGGGCAACAACAAGTTATCGCCAAGGTCCTGCTGCAAAATAAAGCCCGCTTCCTCATTGAACTCAAGCACCTTGGGCACCCGAATGCCCGCTTGGTGATACGCCCGCGCCAAGGCAATAAAGGGCTTGTTATCCAATAAGTTGGGAGGAGAGTCCGTGACTATGTAATCACAACCATCGACATTGAGACGAAAATAACGCCGAAAGCTGGCATCACCGGAAATCAGCTTGGCTTGCAAAGGCTTACCGAAAAGTTGCTGCAACCAGCACGACATGGAAAGAAATCTGGGATCAGACAAGGTCATCTCATGGCTCTTGACGAAAAATTGCTTTATTATACCGAGGTAAAAAACAGGAAACAGCCAATAAATACAGAGTTTTTTGGCTGCGTTGCCCGAGGCAGGATGCAACTTTTCCCTCCGAATACTTGTCCAGACAAAGAAATCTAAATAATTGACCTAAGATGCAGATCCGATATTTTCTGGCATTGAGCCTTTTACCTCCCCTGACGCTGGCTGAAACCCTTCCTCAGGAGGGCGGCAACAACGCTCAATGTGTTATCTTGCCTCCGGTTCCCTATCATCAGGATGGGGAAAGCAGCGGCCCTTTGGCCGATCAAAAAATACAGATCCATTCTGACGCCTCTTCGGCGCAATTGGGACGAGAGGCGACCTTCGAAGGCAATGTGACCTTTTCTCAGGCCGGGCGCAAAATTTCCGCCGAAAGAGCCACGGTCAACCAGCAGGAGCAGCAGTTAACCGCTCAGGGCAACCTGGTTTTTCAAGACCCGCTGTTTACCGTGACCGCCGACTCGCTGATGGCGCAGATGCGTTCCAATAACGCCACCCTTGAAGGGGCGCAGTACTGGCTCCATGGTCAACAAGTTCACGGGGATGCCCAGAAACTGGAAATTACCCAGAACAACAACCTGGTATTGAACAACACCAACTTCACTACTTGCCCACCGGATAATGTCTCCTGGCTACTGGAAGCCGAGAAGATCAAAATCGACAGCAAGGAAGAGTGGGGTGAGATCTGGGATGCCAAACTCAGAATAGGTGGCGTGCCGGTATTCTATATTCCCTATATGACAGTGCCGGTTTCGGAAAAACGCAAGACAGGTTTCCTGTTCCCCAGCTTCAGTTCCAGCACCACCAACGGGGTGGAATTTGCCGCGCCGTTTTATTGGAACATAGCGCCAGAGTACGATCTGACCTTTACCCCGCACTATATGTCGTCGCGGGGCTTGTTCACCAAGACAGAATTCCGCTATCTGCTGGGCGATAACGGCGACCGGCAAACGCCTACCGGCCAGTTCAACCTGGAATACCTGGGCAGCGATAACATGCTCGATGGCAGCCCCAACCGCTATATGTATCACTGGGAACACAGCGACGCCTTGGATGAGAACTGGCGGGTGTTAGCCAACTATACCGATGTCTCGGACAACAACTACTTCAACGATCTCAACTCAGATGTCAATCGTGCCACCGATAACCAGTTGTCCCGGGTTGGTGAAATCGCCTATTTCACCGACAACTGGGACTTCAATGCCAGGGTGCAGGACATCAAGGTACTGGGCAATGAAGAGCGGCCCTACCAGGTGATGCCGCAGCTGAACTTCAACTACCGCACCCCCGGGGTGTGGCAAGGCCTGGATTTCAACTTCGCCTCCGAGATAACCAACTTCCGCCACAGAGAAGACAGTTACACCACGGCAACCCGGGTACATATGGAGCCCAGCATCAGTCTGCCAATCCATGGCCCGGCAGGCTCACTGACCAGTGAAGTCAAGTTGATGCAAACCAACTACTGGCAGCACAATATTCAGCAGCCCGAGTTGGATGACAGTGTCAGTCGTACCTTGCCCCAGGTGAGGGTTCACGGTCAGATAAACTTCGAGCGTTATACCGAATACTTCGACCAGAACTACCGCCAGACGCTGGAGCCGCAGTTCCAATACCTGTATGTCGGCTATGAAGATCAGTCCAAAATCGGTCTCTATGACACGGGTGAACTGCAGCAGGACTATTTCGGCCTGTTCCGCGACCGCCGCTTCTCGGGTCTGGACCGTATCGCCGATGCCAACCAATTGACCCTGGGTCTGACCACCCGCCTGTTTGATGAGCGTAACCTGGAACAGCTGAAGTTCAGCCTAGGTCAGATCATCTACTTCAAAGACAGTAAGGTCAGCCTCTATGAGGATGAACTCACCGAGCAGCCGTCGACTTCGGTACTGGCCGCCGAGCTGGATGCCAGAATCTACAAAGACTGGTTTGTCAGCGGCGCGATTCAATACGATACCCGTAACAGTGCCAACAAGAAGAGCGAAGCAACTCTGGACTACCGCCCTGGCCCCAATAAGCTGTTGCAATTCAGCTACCGTTACGTGCCGGATCTGCTCAACAGCAACACCAACGACAGAGTGGATATCTCCCAGGCTGGTTTCCGTACCACCTGGCCTATTACTGATGAACTCTATTTTGTCGGCAACTGGTATTACGATCTCAAAGAGGAACGCTCGGTGGAAAGCTATACCGGCTTCCAGTACGAGTCATGCTGCTGGGCAGTACGTTTGAGTTACCACTACCGTATCAAGACCAACTATGAGGACGACCTCAGGACTGCCGCCCCCAACGAGCGCGAAATGTTCGAAACCGGCGTCTACCTCAACTTTGTGATCAAAGGCCTCGGCGGCTCAGGCCCCCTGGGGGTCAGCGACATGCTGGATGAAGGTCTGTTCAACTACCGCAAACCACTTTATCTGAGGAATTAATCAAGATTTGTGGTAGATTGCTGAACCTCGGACAGGACAGAGAGTCCAATCTGGACAACCCAGGCCGCTGCCATCGGTGGCCAACGAAACGAAAATGTGGCAAGGATTTTGTGGATGAAACCCTGTAAGAAACTGATTTTTGGATTTTTTGCTCTAGTCATGAGCCAGGCTGCCCTGGCAGCACCACAGCTGCTGGATCGCGTTGCAGTGCAGATCAACGACGGCATAGTACTGGAAAGCGAAGTCCAGAACATGATCGACACTGTCAAGGCCAACGCCAAGGCCGCCGGCCAGAGCCTGCCTTCGGATCAGGCGCTGCGCACCCAGGTTATTGAGCGTTTGATCCTGACCCGCCTGCAACTGCAGATGGCCGACCGTATCGGCCTGCATATCGGGGATCTGCAGCTGGACCAAACCATAGAAAACATTGCCAAACAACAGAACATGACGGTCGCCCAGATGCGCGCCACGATTGAAGCCGATGGCAACAGCTTCAGTCAATACCGCGAGCAACTGCGTGAAGAAGTGACCCTGGGTGAAATCCAGCGCATTCAAGTGCAGCGCCGAATTCAGGTTTCGCCCCAGGAGATCAACAGCCTGGTGAAACTGATCAAGGAACAGGGCCTGAAAGACGTGGAATATCAGGTTGGCCATATACTGATCGAAGTGCCTTCCAACCCTAACTCAGAGCAACTGGAAGCAGCCAGCAAACGCGCCAATGCCGTGCTGGAGCGCCTGAAATCCGGTGCCGACTTCCGTGAAACCGCCATCGCGTCTTCCGCCGGTCCCAAGGCACTGGAAGGCGGTATCTGGGATTACATGAACATCAATGAGATGCCTACCCTGTTTGCCGAAGTCATCACAGATGCCAAGAAAGGCGACATCATAGGCCCCATCAAGAGTGGTGCCGGTTTCCATATCATCAAGATCATGGATGCTCGCGGCCTACAGACCAAAGAGGTCGAGGAAGTCAGAGCCCGCCACATCCTGCTCAAGCCTTCACCGATTCTGTCTGAAGACAGAGCCAAGGCGATGCTGCAGCAGTTCCTCAAACAGATCCGCAGCGGCGAAGCCAAGTTTGAAGATCTGGCGCGCCAGTATTCGGAAGATCCCGGTAGCGCCACCAAAGGCGGAGAACTGGGCTGGGCGGATCCAAGCATCTATGTGCCCGAGTTCGCCCAGACACTCAACAACCTGAAGCAGGGTGAAATCAGTGAGCCGTTCCGTTCAACCCACGGCTGGCACATCACTCAGCTGGAAGAGAGACGCAAGACAGATGCCACAGAACAGTTCAACACCAACCGTGCACATCAATTGATCTTCCGCCGCAAATTCAACGAAGAGTTACAAAACTGGCTGGACGAAATGCGGGCCGATGCATACATTGAACTCTTCGCCCCTGAAACGGATAGAGGTTAAGCAGCTTGAACATTAAACGTATTGCCATTACTCCCGGAGAGCCAGCCGGCATAGGTCCGGATCTGGTAGTACAGCTGGCGCAGCGCGACTGGCCGGCCGAGCTGGTCGTGTGCGCAGATCCTGCCTTGTTGCAGGCGCGTGCCAAGATGCTGGGGCTCAGTCTCCAGCTCAAGCCTTATCAGCCAAGCCAAGCGGCCAAGCCTCAGCAGGCCGGTAGTTTGACCATAGTACCCTTCACTATGGCCTGTGAGCCTCGCTGCGGCGTGCTCAATGAACAAAACAGCGCCTATGTGGTCGACACCCTGCGTTATGCGGGTGAAAAGAATATGAACGGCGAGTTTGACGCCGTGGTGACAGGTCCGGTTCACAAGGGCATTATCAACCAGGCCGGGATCCCCTTCTCCGGCCATACCGAATTTTTTGCCCATCAGGCCGGTTGCCAGGATGTGGTGATGATGCTCGCCTGCCCCGGTCTACAGGTAGCCCTGGTGACCACCCACATCCCATTGGCTTACGTCTCCAAGGCGATCACCCGTGAACGCCTGCATCAGATCATCAAGATACTGCACCAGGATCTGGTGAATAAGTTTGCCCTGGACAACCCCAAGATTTATGTCTGTGGCCTTAACCCCCATGCCGGTGAAGATGGCCATTTGGGTCGGGAAGAGCTGGATGTAATCATCCCGGCGCTGAACGAACTCAGAGAGCAGGAACAGATGCGGATCATAGGCCCTTTGCCTGCCGATACCCTGTTCCAACCCAAGTATCTGCAAGACGCCGATGTGGTACTGGCCATGTACCACGACCAAGGCCTGCCTGTGCTCAAGTCTCAGGGCTTTGGCAAGTCGGTCAACATTACGCTGGGCCTGCCCTATATCCGCACTTCGGTGGATCACGGCACGGCACTGGAACTCGCAGGCACGGGCAACGCCGATATCGGCAGCTTCGTCTGTGCACTCAACAAGGCCATAGAACTGGCCGGTAAAAACTGATCCAACTGAGTATCAATGAGCAATAAAGTACACTTAGGCCATACCGCCAGAAAACGTTTCGGACAAAACTTCCTGACCGATGACAATGTGATCAACCGTATTGTGGCGGCTATCGCCCCGGATAATGAGCATGTGATGGTCGAAATCGGCCCGGGTCTGGCGGCCCTGACCGAACCTGTGGCCAGTGCCATCGACAAGCTGACCGTGGTCGAGCTGGATAGAGATCTGGTAGAACGCCTGAAGCAGCATCCTGTGCTGAAAGACAAGCTGGAAATTCACCAGGGTGATGCGCTGCAGTTTGACTTCAACAAGCTGATGGTCGAGGGCAAGAAGCTCAAGGTCTTTGGTAACCTGCCATACAATATCTCCACACCGCTGATGTTCCATCTGTTCGAATATGCCGAGCAGATCACCAACATGCACTTCATGCTGCAAAAAGAGGTGGTGTTGCGGCTTTCGGCCAGCCCGGGCAGCAAGGCCTATGGCCGCCTCACCGTCATGGCTCAATACTATTGCCAGGTAGTGCCGGTACTGGAAGTGCCCCCAGGCAGCTTCACGCCACCACCTAAGGTCGACTCTGCCGTAGTGCGCCTGGTGCCCTATGAAACCAAACCCTGGCCGGCCAAGGACGTTGCCATGCTCGGCAAGGTAACCAGCACCGCCTTCAACATGCGCCGCAAGACCCTGAGAAATAACCTCAAGGGGCTGCTTGATGATGCCGATTATGAGACCCTGGGAATCGATCCCGGCCTCAGACCCGAGCAGATCAGTGTCGAGCAGTATGTTGCCATCGCCAATTTGCTGAGCGACCGTCAGGCGTAACATCCGGACGCCGGGCGGCGTCCTTCCTTTCCATCAGAGATTTTGGCCAGGAACTTAAGATGAATCCCCAGAAGAGCCGTATCAGAGTCGAGGTGCAGACCCACTACATAGAACACCAGTCTGCACCGGATGAAGACAAGTATCTTTTCAGCTACACCATCACCATTATCAATCTGGGTGATGAGGCGGTGACTCTCAAGAGTCGCCACTGGGTGATCACAGATGGCAATGGCCAACAGAGCGAGGTTCAGGGCGCCGGAGTCGTCGGCGAAACCCCGAGGATCAAGCCCAATACCGCCTACCAATACAGCAGCGGCACAGTGCTGGAAACGCCGCTGGGCTTTATGGAAGGCCGTTACCTGATGGAAACCGATGCGGGCGAGAGTTTCTACGCCCAGATCCCTGCTTTCCGCCTGGCCGTACCCGGCCAGGTTCACTAATGGACAGATAACAGTGGCTCACTATTTTGTCGGCGATATTCAGGGCTGTTTCAACGAGTTGCAACACTTACTGGATAAAGTCGATTTCAACCCTTCCCAGGATGAGCTTTGGGCGGTCGGCGATCTGATCGCCCGCGGTCCGGATTCTCTCTCGACCTTGAGATTCTTCCGCGATCTCGGCGATTCGGCCAAGTCGGTACTGGGTAACCATGATCTGCACCTGCTGGCGGTCAAGGCCGGACTCAAACGGGTCAAACCCAGCGACAAGCTGCAACCGCTGTTGGAAGCGGCTGATATCGACAGTCTCATCGACTGGATTAGAACCCAGCCCCTGATGCGCGAACTACCCGAGCATAAACTCATCATGACCCATGCGGGCGTACCGCCCCAGTGGGACATCCAAACCTTACGCCAGGAAGCAGGCGCCGTTAGCCAGGCGCTGCAAAGAGTCGACTATCTCGACAGTCTCATCGCCCGGATGTACACAGAAGAGCCGGAAGACTGGTCCGGTGCGCTCAGCGGCCTGCCTAGACTCAGATACTGTATCAACGCCCTGACCCGGATGCGTTACCTCTATCTCGACGGCACCCTGGACTTCAGCTGCAAGGTGCCGCCGGCTAAATGTGATGACCCCAACCTCAAACCCTGGTTTTTATTCCCATCCAACACCGCCGACTACACCAAGGTCTTTGGCCATTGGGCCGCGCTGATGGGCAAGGTCGAAGGCGAAAGACTGCAGGCGCTGGATACCGGCTGTTGCTGGGGAGAATACCTGACACTCTGGCACCTGGAATCAGATCAAAAAATTACCCAATCCAGGTTAAAAAAAGGTTAAACTTAGCGGACATCGGCCGATAACCATCTGGTAACGTGCCCATGAAAACTAAAAGATTTTTCCCAAGAGAAAAACCATAACCTTTTCCGGAGTAGCCTATGAAGTTGAATGTAGCGACCCGAGTCATAGCAGGGTTTGCCGTAGTCACCCTGCTATTGATCCTGCTTGGTGCGGTTTCCTGGTTTACCAACAATGAACTGAAAAACACCACCGAAGTTCTACAGCAACTGAGTATCCCGGCACTCAAATCAACCGGCGAGCTGGGTGAAACCCTCAGCGAGCAGCAAAGATTGGTTCTGGTGGGTTACCACGTCCCCAAGGCCAATAAACTCCCGCCGCTCCAACAGCAATTTACCAGTCAAAAGCAAAGCTTCAAGGCGCAACTTGCCAGTCTGTCAAAGCTGGTACAGCAAGAGCCCGGGCTCAAAGAGATCCTGCCCCAGGTAGAACGCAATTATCAGGCCTTCATCAACACCAGTGAACGCATGATGGCCGACCACCTCAGCGCCCTAGAGCAGCAGGAAAGCCTCAATAAGCAGCGGGATCAACTGGAAAGCACGGCGGATGATGCCGCCAGTCTGTTGCTGGATCTAATGGATCTGGAACAGAGCCAAGACACTACTGAGCGGGAAATTGCCGCTTCAGCCGCCGCCCTGGACAGCAATGTCACCAATGTGATCAGCACTGTCTACGATCTGGTCGCCACCGAGGATCGCAGCAAGTACGAAATCATAGTCAAAGAACTTAGCTATATCAGCAACGAAGCCGAAGCCAAGCTGGAGTACATCAGTCGTCACGGCGCCGGTGTCATCGATGCCGACATACTCAATGAAATGACCAGCGAGCTTGGCAAACTCAGCCAACATCTCAAAGGCAAAAACTCGATTCAGGCCCAAAAAGCGGCCCAACTCGAGCTCAAGGCCAGCACTCAGGCAGCACTGGAGCAAGTGGAAACCGACAAGAAAAATGTTAATCAGGCAATGGCAGCTCTTTCCGGGGCCATCGAAACCCTAACCAACGAGATCAACGCCAAAACCCTGGCCAGTATCGACTCGGCCAGTATGCAAACCCTATTGGTGGTGCTGGTAGCAATAATGGTGGCCATAGCCGTGAGTATTGCCGTGGTGAAACCACTAACCGCCTCACTCAACCGTATAAATCAGGCATTGAATATCCTCGCTTCCGGTGACTTGACCCATAAGCTGGATGACTCTGGTCAGGATGAGTTTGCCGAACTTTCCCGCAACTGCAACCGCCTTATCGACAGTCTCAGAGGTCTTATTCGCGGCATTTTAGATAGATCCAACCAGTTGGCAGCCGCCGCCGAACAAACCTCGGCGGTCACCTCACAAACCACTATCGGGATCCAGGAGCAGAAGAGCCAGGTCGATCAGGTAGCCACAGCCACCACAGAACTGAGCTCAAGTGCCCAGCAGGTATCCCACAGCGCCGATCACGCTCTGAGCCAGATTAAACAGGCCGATGAAGAAGCTCAGAATATGCGAATCATTGCCGAGGAAAACCGCCGCACCATAGAAGCGCTGGCCGACGAAGTCGCCAAGGCGGGGCAAGTGATCAACAAGGTGCATTCCGACAGCGATGCCATAGGCTCGATTCTGGATGTTATTCGAGGTGTTGCCGAACAGACCAATCTACTGGCACTCAACGCCGCCATCGAGGCCGCCAGGGCCGGTGAACAGGGACGCGGCTTTGCCGTTGTGGCCGATGAGGTACGCAACCTCGCCTCCCGCACCCAGGAATCGACCCAGGAGATCCAGCAGATGATCCAGGTGCTGCAAACCGGCACCCAAGAGGCGGTCGCTGTCATGGAACAGGGCCGCGCCCAAGCCAACTCCTGCGTCGCCAAGACAGAGCAAGCCAATCAAGCTCTGGAAGCCATCAGCGAATCTGTACATCAGGCTTTCGATGCCGGAACCCAAATCGCCAACGCCGCTCAGGAACAGAACCTGGTCAGCCAGCAGGTTTCAGAAAAACTGGAACATATTGCACTGATTTCGGAAGAAACCGCCTCAGGCGCCGATCAGACCGCCCAATCCAGCCATCAGGTAGCACAACTCGCCGAAGAGTTGCAGGCTTCGGTTGGCGAGTTCAAAGTCTAATCTTAAAACCATCGGCCGTCTTCCCCAGGAGGTTTTGTCGCGGGGACGACGGCCGACATAACTTTCAGCTCAAAATAGCCAAATAACATTGATTGGGCTTCCGGTGACGGATGTTTCATTGCCTGCAGCGGGGATGGGCTGGGAGCCCGAATGCGGTGAATAACACCCGGTTATGGGGCGGAAAATGCTTGGCTATAATTTAGGAACGAAGTGACGCAAGCCAAGCTTTTTTGCGTCCCAGCATAAACCGTTTGTTATATGCACTTTAATTCAGATCTATTTCTGGGTGATCTTTGATGCCATACATTTCTTCCATAAGTTTCTTATAAAATTCTAAAGGTGGCATGTTCATTTCAGCCCTTCTTTCATCCACTGTATCAATGTCTGAAATGGGCATAAAAGCTATTTCACCATTTTTAACATCTGCTTGTGTGCCATATATTTGCTTTTTGCCCATACGGATAAGTACACGATCAGTTAATAACGCTACTTCCTGTCCTGATACGCCTTCGTTGCTTAAGTAAGATTCCTTTAAAATAGGGAGCATCCTTTCTTGGAACTCAGTGTCTGGTGAATGCTGAATTATAAGAAAAGCAGCCCCTATACCTTCTTTTCCTACCTCAACATCAGTAAACCATTTTCGTTCGCTCAATATTGCTTTGAGCTTTTTTGTATTCTCATGGTCGACAGTTGATAATTTGGTATGGAGATTTTTTGGAGCTTTGTCCCAGCCAGCTTCGCCTAATTGTTTGCGTACTGATTGGTCCAATTTTGCCATTTCTAAGAGTTGAGACTGTAATACTTTGTCTATCTCGGCATTAGCAAAAGAAGGAATGAGGAGAAGTAAAAAAAGTAAGCGCATTTTCGAAATCCTTTTGTGCATATAACGCCAAAAAAAATCAAGCCACCCATTATAAAACAATCAAAAAAAATCAAAAAAAAATCAAGCCACCCATTATAAAACAATAACCTAATCTTCTTTCTGTCTATGTTCAAGCACCGTTAGGGGATTTGAACACACTAAGGTCGAAAGATATCCGTGAGTTGCAGAGGTTTGATGAAGTCGAACCGATTTCACGCAAAAATGCGAGATTTGAGCCGTGCTAGCCCCACCCATGGTTCAGGGGGTTTCAATGACTGCGGTTGAGATAAATAGCGTGGGGTTCAAGCCGTTTGAAAGTATTGACAGCTGGTTGCAAAATGCCGTCGTCGCTTCTCCAAGTGTTCGCAGTAACAGCTGAGCTCTTGCAAGGTGCCTACTGGCCCACGAAATAGTCTTCCAAATTCAGTGGTAAGCTTGAGCCAATTATCATGAGGAATATTCAACCGCGTCAGTAGCTTGGTACTCTTTTCACTTATCGAACCTCGCTTATCATCGCGAATACAGCGCCCGGTATCATCCACCAATTCAAGATAATCTTTGAGCCCAAACGCAATACCACTGCGCAGGTTATCGCATTCATTGCCGATAAAGGGCAGTAGCTTGGCGGGTTGTTCGCATTTCAAGGCTGCATGAATACGTAGCCGAATGCTGGTATGCTCTGATTGCTCAGGCGTATCGGCCATCTTGGCTCTGATGGGGTTGAGGTCAACGTAAGCCATGCAGGTTAACACTGCGGCTTCATCGAGTAAGGCTTGTGACTTAAATCTTCCTTCCCAGAATCGGCCGGTACAGTTATCTTCCTGATTGGCTTGACGCGCTATCGGTTCATTAAGACAACGCATGAACCAACTGATGTCACATAACCTGCTGCGATAAATCGCAATAGTATGCTTCAGCCTGGGGACTTCATACGCTTCAATCAGCTCACCCTGGGTGAATTTGTGGGTTAACTCATCACCTTTAAACAGCTTATGCCATTGCTCAAGCACTTCTCTGTCTGTCCATCGGTTTGCTGTCTCTATATCAATATGCAACACCAGATGCAGATGATTACTCATGATGGCAAATGCCGCCACATCAATGGCAAAAACGGCTTCCAATTCAAACAATAAAGATTCCACCCAACCACGGCGGTGGTCATAATTCTTGCCCGAGTAGGCATCATCACC
Source organism: Shewanella carassii (assembly GCF_019670705.1). Lineage (NCBI taxonomy): Bacteria > Pseudomonadati > Pseudomonadota > Gammaproteobacteria > Alteromonadales > Shewanellaceae > Shewanella > Shewanella carassii. Next base: position 1,032,084 of record NZ_AP024618.1, on the reverse strand, counting down.
ACACAGAAAGGCACGCCGCACCACGCGGCTGCAACAGTGGTAGTAAGGTGTATCTTCAAGGCTGATTTGAGTTCGGCGAGGGCGCGGCATAATAACCTCCTTGTTAAATGCTTAAACAAAGCATAGTCGAAGACTAACTAGCGCGCCATTAATGCTGGGTGTCCATTTTTACCTGGCAGTCATAACGCCTTCTTGGCGGAGTTGGCACAGGTGCTGCCATCCCATGTTTGTCGACTGATTGTCACCAATGCAGGTTACCGCAATACCTGGTTTCGGGAGGTGGAACGATATGGTTGGTTTTGGCTTGGCCGTGTCCGTGGGGATGTCGGCTTTCTCCTGGCAGAAAAATCAAGCCACCCACTGTAAAACAATAACTTAATCTTCTTTCAGTCTGCGTTCAAGCACCAGTAGGGGATTTGAGCACACTAAGGTAGAAAGATATCCGTGAGTTGCAGAGGTTTGATGAAATCGAACATATTTCACGCAAAAATGCGAGATTTGAGCTGTGCTAGCCCTACCCATGGTTCAGGGGATTTCAATGACTGCGGTTGAGTTAAATAGCGTGGGGTTCAGGCCGTTTGAAAGTACTGACAGCTGGTTGCAAAATGTCGTCGTCGCTTCTCCAAGTGTTCGCAGTAACAGCTGAGCTCTTGCAAGGTGCCCACCGGGCCACGAAATAGTTTTCCAAATTCAGTGGTAAGCTTGAGCCAGTTCTCATGAGGGATATTCAACCGCGTCAGTAGCTTGGTACTCTTTTCACTTATCACGCCACGTTTATCATCGCGAATACAGCGCCCGGTATCATCCACCAATTCAAGATAATCCTTGAGCCCAAACGCAATACCACTGGGCTGATTACTGCATTCATTGCCAATAAAGGGCAGTAGCTTGGCGGGTTGTTCGCATTTCAAGGCTGCCTGAATACGTAGTCGAATGCTGGTATGCGCCGACTGCTCAGGCGTATCCGCCATCTTGGCTCTGATGGGATTGAGGTCAACGTAAGCCATGCAGGTTAACACCGCGGCTTCATCCAGTAAGGCTTGCGACTTAAATCTTCCTTCCCAGAATCGGCCGGTACAGTTATCTTCCTGATTGGCTTGACGCGCTATCGGTTCGTTGAGACAACGCATGAACCAACTGATGTCACATAACCTGCTGCGAAAAATCGCGATAGTATGCTTCAGCCTAGGCACTTCATACGCTTCAATCAGCTCACCCTGGGTGAATTTGTGGGTTAACTCGTCACCTTTAAACAGCTTATGCCATTGCTCAAGCACTTCTCTGTCTGTCCATCGGTTTGCTGTCTCTATATCAATATGCAACACCAGATGCAGATGATTACTCATGATGGCGAATGCCGCCACATCAATAGCAAAAACGGCTTCCAGTTCAAACAGTAACGATTCGACCCAACCACGGCGGTGGTCATAATTCTTACCCGAGTAGGCATCATCACCACACAAGAAGGCACGCCGTACCACGCGGCTGCAACAATGGTAGTAAGGCGTATCTTCAAGGCTGATTTGAGTTCGGCGAGGGCGCGGCATAATAACCTCCTTGTTAAATGCTTAAACAAAGCATAGTCGGAAGCTAACTACCGCGCCATTAATGCTGGGTGTCCATTTTTACTGTGAAAGATGATTTTCTGCCAGTGAAAACATCAGTGTTTCTGTAATCCAGGCAACTAGAGCCTTCACTCAGCAAATAATGGGTGTCTTTGTTATTTTTAAGGTGTGAGCAACGCTACCACCAAAACTAAACCATACCACCGTAAACACCAAACCCAACGATAGAATGAAAAATGCCAAGCGTTGGGAATCACTCTTAAATGCTTTGTATGGATAATAACCAAGCCAAAAGGGTAAAGTGAGACCCAGGCTTTAGCGGCAACTAAAGCTTTCTATGTGGCAGTTCGGTTGAATGCTGGCTCCTCTGTCGAGAGACCGATAACAAACATGAACGCCTCATAGGACTCCAAGCATAAACCTCGAATAGTCGACTGGGTCTCGAACCCGCATTTCGCAAGCAAGAGTTAGCTTATTATGAATACAAACACACTTCAAAACATTAATATTGGTGTTGATACCGGCAAATCACAGCTCGACATTTACATCCGTCCACTCGATGTCTTTTTTACCGTGCCAAACAACGAAAAGGGTATCAAACAAGCCTTAGCTACTATCAAAAAACACAACCCACAGCGTATCGTTATCGAAGCGACTGGGCGCCTAGAAATGCCCTTCGTGTTAGCGTGTACCGAGGCCAAGTTGCCTATTGTTCGTGCCAATCCTGTTCATATCAAACGCTTTGCCGGTGCTATTGGTCGTAGAGCCAAAAATGACCGCTTAGATGCACAGCTTATCGCCCATTATGGTGAAGCCATTAAACCTGATTTGACGGTCATAAAGGCTAAGAACATACGTTTAATGAGTGACTTAGTAATTCGCCGCAATCAGCTGCTCGCGATGCAGACCATGGAGAAAAATCGTATTCAAATTTTGCCTAAGCACCTACATTCGACAATGACCCCCATCCTGACTGCGATAAAAAATCAGGTCTCAAAGATTGAAAATAAGCTTGTCAAACTCATCGAAGATTGCCCCGAATACCAAACTAAAAATACCCTCTTACAAAGCGTACCTGGTATCGGCAATATCGCCGCTGCGTCTATCATCAGCAATGTGCCTGAGTTAGGCTACATTACCAACAAGCAAGCGGCTTCACTCATCGGCGTCGCCCCTATTACACGTGAAAGCGGACGCTACAAAGGGAAACGAGTCATCCAAGGAGGCCGCGCACAGGTGAGAACCGTTTTGTACATGGCCATGATGTCAGCCATGCAATGTAACCCTGTTTTCAAGGACACTTACGCTCGATTACTCGAAGCTGGAAAACCAAAGAAAGTGGCGATTATTGCCTGCGTTCGCAAGATGGTGGTCATCCTAAACTCTATGCTTCGAGATAGCATCATGTGGGACCAAAACATCGCCCAAAATAAAGGATTGACGCCATAGTCGTTTGTTATGCCACTAGCGCTCACTGATTGCGACTTTGCCTGCCAGCCCAATAAGCAGAACTCCCGAGACACCCTCAAGTGCTCGTGAATAACGCTGAGAATTTGATCGACTAAAAACCCAACTACCGACTGAGGCATATAAAACGTTACACAGCGTAGCTAATGCGCTGAAGAGCAAACCAAGCACTAATAATTGCATTGATGCGGAGCCCGTAGATGTATCGACAAACTGAGGTAAAAATGAAAGGAAGAATAGTGCTACCTTCGGGTTCAAAACACTAACAATAACGCCTTGTATAAATACATTTTTGTTGGTTTCAACACTTTCACTAACCACTATTTTACTGCCTCCACGCCACATAGATATCAGAGACTGAACACCTAAATATACTAAGTAAGCGGCACCCAACCATTTTACCGCACTAAAAGCTACAGCAGAGCTGAGGATTATCGCGGACAAACCTAAACACGCAGCTAATGTATGTACAAAGTAGCCAACACCAAGACCAATTGCAGCTTTAAATCCAGTTGCAAGCTTGCCTTTCATTGTGTTTGAGACGATGTAGATTACGTCTGGGCCAGGTATCATATTGATAGCCAGACAAGCGACTACAAATAGTAATATTGCGTTTAAATCCATTTCCTTTCCTCCATGTTGAACGTCTTGTGGCATAACGCCCGCCACAAACGCGAGCAACGTGTTGCGAGTCGAGCCGCGAAGCGGCGTTTTGATGGCGTTTGTTATGTGCCACGAACCCAACCAACACTAAGTAAATAACGATTACCAGAAATTACCTTAGTTACGGAATGTTCACAAATATCTGGCCTAAAAAATTTAATACGTTTGCTGCAATATATTGGAGATGCGCAGATGAACTCTCCGCCTGATTTTGCTTGTTTGAGAACTATATTTAGCCGGTAATGTTTTCCATTTATTACATCATCAGTATGAGGAGGAACCTCACATCCTTCAGGGAATTTAAGCAAATACAAATCAAACTTGATTGGCCATGTAGCTCCGGCCAATAGCATTTTTTCATAACCTGTTTTCTGGCGTCCTTTTTGCCATTTAAATAGATTTCTAAAGATGCTCATAGTTCCTTTGGCACATAACAGCTGTATAGTACGCATGCGCGTTTTAGTCCTCGGAGGAGTGTAAACGCGCATCGCTATCTGTTTGTATTAGCTGGATATAATAGAGTTTAGTACTAATATCCCTTGCAGCTAAACGCGCATGCGCGGTTTCCAAACCTATTATCTACCAGCTGTATTTTTAAGTTTATGAATTTAATGCTATTTTCTAAAATGTTACAGAAATAACGCGCAAACTTAGCTGTAAATTTCCGGCATTTTTCCTGGAACGGCAATAATACTGTATAGAAAATCAGTTATTAGGCGCTTGTCATAAGCGCTCCAAGCCCTGCAACTAAGGGCCTTAAAACCAAGGGCCCTACAACTCAGGCCCGACAAAAAACGTTAAGTAACGCGATGGCTACCGCACGGGTCCAAACTCTGTTCGTCCCAGCATTCCGTTGAAAACGGAAAAGTGTTGTTGCTTTCGGCCTTAAGCTTAAGAAAGTGCTAAAGCTAAGCGTTTGAATTAGTTATACAATACCCAGTACTGAATTTGAAAACAATTAGCCAAAGGTCAAGTTTTGACAAAGGCAACAAAACCCTGATTTAGGTTGTTTTTGCAACAGAATTGACTAGGTGTTTGCATTCTTCCCTTTTTTCGACAGTCACAGTCCCACCTAGTACTGGCCGAGCTTCCGGCCACGGTGTAGCTAATCACCTGCGGTGCGCCTTTCGCACAGGCGATCCTGTGACACGCTGCGAGTACATCCTAGTAAGCTCTGCCTCGCCATCCCTGGCTCGGAAGGTCACAGTTCCGCCTGTGCCTGGGAAATGGGTGTATGTCTGTAGGTATATAAGCAATTTCAAGCAACGCTATGATTGCAGAATTGCACCTATTCCCCCTCGGTGTCGCCGACAGCCGTTGGCGCAAATAACGTGGTTAAGCAGTTGCCCATCGCCTGCGGTGCGCCTTTCGCACAGGCGATCCTGTGACACGCTGCGAGTACGTCCCTGTAAGCTCTGCCTCGCCATCCTTGGCTCGGAAGGTCACAGTTCCGCCTATGCCTGGAAATGAGGTGTATGTCTGCGGACACTTAAGATGTTTCAAGCTACTCAGCGCTAACAGAATTGCCCCCCCTTCGGAGCCGCCGCTGGCGTTGTTGCAAATTGGCGTAGCCGAGACAGGGATGTCGAGGCTCGAAGGTCGAGCAAGGTGAATGTTGCGAAGCAACAAGTTCATGAGCGCGAGCCAAGGAAGGCGAGCTGGCCGTTATGCATGGAGGCATTTGGCGAGTCCTGAGTGTAGCCAATTTGCTTCATAAGCCAGTGGGGATTTCGGCTACGTCGGGGGTCGCTGGGGGTTTGGAAAGGGGCGAGTCGATACAGCCCCCTTTCCTCGGGTGTGGGGCGGCGAGTGTCGCGTAGCGACTGGCTACGAGCGAGAGCCAGGGATGGCGAACAGGCCCTTGTGCATGGATGCATTTGCTCCACGACTTTAGGCCGCTGGCACAGCGGCTAACATAGCTTTAAGCCAAGACTCACCAATAAACTAGGTCTTAGCTTCTGGCTAAGCAGCTGCCGTGCGCTTTTCGCACAGGCGATCCTGTGACTCGGCGAGAGTTGCGCAGCAACATGTTTTCGAGCGCGAACCAAGGATGGAAAGCTGACCATTGTGCATGGAGGCATTTACACCACGACTTCAGGGCGTTCAACAACGGTTCTCGCACACCTGCTGTTCGGAGCAAGAAAGCAATGGGTTTCCAAAACCCGAGTGTTATAGCGTTAGATAGCAAAAGCCGGGATTAAACCCGGCTTTTATATCGAGCGAAGAAAGATACTAGCCTCAGCTACCGAGGCGCTCTTTGATGGCTTGGGTGATAATACTGGCACCAAAACCATTGGCTTCGGCCCAGTCGACTATGCTCTTGCCATCGGCTTCTGCTACTTCCAGTTCGGTCTTTGACAAGCGTTTGGCAATAAACTCGCCGGTATCTTCGGCGTTGCTGTGATAGGCGGTGCGCAGCAGACTTTCACCGTCACAGGAGAGCCCGGAATAGATATTACGCAGCTTCACTCGGTTCTCTTTCAGCTTCTTACGCAGGCGGTTTTTGTCGTTGGACTTGACGTAATCACAGATACTGGCAGCCAAAAGATCTTCGGCTTTAGCGGTTGAGGGGACTGACACTGAGGATACAGCAATCAGCGCAGCAATGGCCGCGGGCAACAGACGCATCTGACACTCCTTTTTGTAATAGTTATTAAAACCAAGAGTCCCCGGCAGACAAGTCTGCCGGGGACTCTTGGCATAAGGATCGCTTCGTGGCTGACGCCACTCACGTTTCAGGGTTCAAAAGTCTGTTTTAATTTAACACTTTCTAATCATATTGATAAAGCGAAAACTCAAACCGTTTACACCGCAACCACTTTCCTCGTCGATTAGCTGCCAACTACCGTCATCCCAATCCGGAAAGCGAGTATCCCCTTCCACTTGCAAGTCTATCTCTGTCAGATACAGCCTATCGGCCTGAGGCAAAATTTCCCGGTAGAGCTGGCCGCCGCCTATCACCACCAGCTCTTCGCAGTCTCCAGCCGCTTCCACAGCCTCTTTGAAGGAAGAAACCCGGGTAACACCTTCCGGGGCATAATCGCTCTGGCGGCTGATCACTATGTTGTGGCGCCCGGGCAGAGGACGACCTATGGATTCGAAGGTCTTACGTCCCATCACCACCGGCTTTCCCAGAGTCATCTGCTTAAAATGGCGCAGATCTTCCGGCAGGTGCCAGGGCATTTGGTTATCTTTGCCTATGACTCTGTCATGGGCCATGGCGGCAATCATGGCGATGCGCATATACGCTCCTTGTTATTATTGGATTAAATCACCGGGCGAGTACGGAAATACAGCAAGCTAGGCATTGCCAGACCGACAGACAAAGCCCCGAGAATGAACACGGTTTTCAGGCCATTGGTGACCACCTGTTCCCATAGCTCGGTACTGAGTTGTGACTGGGCGGTCAATTGCACCAAGGCAATTACAGTGTTGTAGGCATAGGAGCCCGGGATCATAGGGATAATCGCCGCCACGGCATACAGCAGCGGCGGTGCCAGATGACGCTTGGCAAAGGCAATAGTCACCATGCCTATGATGGCGGCAGCGGCAAAGGTGGCCCACTCTATCGGCAAGCCAAACTGCAACATCAAGGTCCGTGAGCTGTGTCCTATGGCCCCGGCCAGGGCACAATAAAGCAGATAACGCCTGGGAACATTGAACAGCATGGCAAAACCCATGGCGGGAATAGCCGAGAAAAAGGCATCATTCAGCAGTAACAACAGAGTGTCCATCACAGAAAGATCCCCCCAAGCTGCATGGCAATAGTAATGCCTATCACGGAGGAGACTGTCATCAGGGTCGCCTGTCCCCAGCGGGAGATCCCCACATTCATATGGCCTTTAACCATGTCCGATATCGAGTTGATCATCGGAAAGCCGGGAACCAGCATCAACACAGAGGCCGCCATCGCCAGCTCAGGCGTTTGGGTCACAGGATAGAGATACCCCAACTGAGCTACCAAGCTGGTGACAAAGGCGGTCACGGCAAAATTCACCAACACATTGAAGTGACGTTGCGCCATTGCCAGGCGCACAAACATGCCGATCACCGAGGCAAAGAAGGTGAAAAGGCAAGCGGCCAGATCGCCACCGAACAGATGACAAAAACTGCCGCAAGAGAGGCCTATCATGGGGATAAGCAGCCACTTGGGGTAGGTTTTGGGTTGCAGTCTGGCGAGGCGCTTGCGGACTTCATTGGGGCCATAGAGGCCTTTTTCGGCCAGCAGGCAAATGCGTTGCAACTCGCACACCACTGTCATATTGATGCCGTGCTCGCGAATGCGCCGGGTAGTGGTAATACAACGACCGGAAACCAAGCTGGTGAGCACCAGCGAATTGGAGGAGATGGATAGCTCGACACTGGCCAAGCCAAGTGCCCGGCCTAGACGCTGACTGATCTCTTCAACCAGTTCAGATTCAGCGCCGTAGGCCAGCAATAGCTGAGCAACCCGGACGACCTGCCGGGTGATATCGTTTTGGGTATCAGCGTACACAGGTGTTCAGGCTCGCTCAGATATTATCTTTGGTAAATAACCTCGACATCGTAATCATCGTCGTCGAAGTCATCGTCGAACTCATCATCATAGTCTTCGTTGAGATCTTCCAGGCTATCCTGGTGGTAGTTGTCCCACTTGAACTCAACATCGGCATCCGGATCTTGCTGTTGCTCTTCCGCCGGCAGACTGCTGATAAAGTCATAGAGCTTTTCAGCCAGTTCCTTGGTGCCTTCACGGGTATAAGCCGAAATGGTATAAACATCCCCTTCCCAGCCCATCTCCTTGACTATGCTGTCGACTCTTTCCTGCAGCTCTTCTTCCAGCAGCAGATCTGTCTTGTTGAACACCAACCAACGTGGCTTGGAAGCCAACTTGGGCGAGTATTTTTCAAGCTCAGTAACAATCGCCTTGGCCGCTTCGGCCGGGCTGGTGCCATCGAGAGGATCGATATCCAGGATGTGCAACAATACACGGCAACGCTCAAGATGCTTGAGGAAGCGAATCCCTAGACCGGCACCTTCGGCGGCGCCTTCGATCAACCCTGGGATATCTGCCACCACAAAGCTCTGCCCTGGGCGAGGATTTACCACACCGAGATTAGGCACCAAGGTGGTAAAGGGATAATCGGCTACCTTAGGTGTTGCACGAGAAACCGCCCGAATAAAGGTCGACTTACCTGCATTTGGCATACCGAGCAGGCCCACATCGGCCAACAGCATCAGCTCAAGACGCAAGCTACGCACTTCACCGGGGGTGCCCAGGGTTTTTTGTCTGGGGGCACGGTTCACACTGCTCTTGAAGCGGGTATTGCCAAGACCGTGGAAGCCACCTTTGGCCACCAACAGTTTCTGGCCATGCTGGGTCAAGTCACCGAGCACCTCATCGGTTTCTTCATCAACCGCCCGAGTCCCCACAGGCACCTTGAGCACCAAGTCCTGACCGCCCTTACCGGTACAGTCACGGCCACGGCCGTTTTCACCACGTTCGGCCATATGGAAACGCTCAAAACGGTAGTCAATCAAGGTGTTGAGGTTTTCATCGGCTTGCAGATAAACACTGCCACCGTCGCCACCGTCGCCACCATCTGGACCACCATCCGGCACGTATTTTTCACGTCTGAAGCTGACGCAGCCACTGCCACCATCTCCAGCTTCAACTCTGATCACTGCCTCATCGACAAACTTCATACATACTCCTGGCACCAAGGAATGGGGCAATTATACTGCCTAACCCTGTGGGGCGCCAAAAAACAGAAACTATGGCTCTCGCCCAAAACAAAAGCCCCACCAATGGCGGGGCTCAAAGCAATTCTGGTTTGAAGATTAGTCTTCGATGCTAACGAACTTACGGTTGTTAGGACCTTTAACTTCAAACTTAACTTTGCCGTCAGTCAGGGCAAACAGAGTATGGTCACGACCGATACCTACGTTAACACCTGCGTGGAACTTAGTACCACGTTGACGAACAATGATGTTACCAGCCAGAACTGATTCGCCGCCGAAGCGCTTTACACCAAGACGTTTGCTTTCTGAATCGCGGCCGTTACGAGTAGAACCGCCAGCTTTTTTGTGTGCCATGAGTCAGACTCCTATTAAGCGTTGATAGCAGTGATTTTAACTTCAGTGAACCACTGACGGTGGCCCATTTTCTTCTCGTGGTGCTTACGACGGTTGAACTTTTGGATAGTTACCTTTTCACCACGGCCATGGCTAACAACAGTAGCCACAACTTTACCACCTGCTACCAGAGGGGTACCCACATGAACGTTTTCACCATCAGCGATCAACAGAACTTGATCGAACTCGATAGTTTCACCAGTGGCAACTTCAATTTTTTCCAAACGAACAGTATGGCCTTCAGCAACACGGTGTTGCTTACCACCACTTTGAAAAACAGCGTACATAGCTATTTTACTCCGAAATTCTTAACACGCCGGCTCATCACTATGAGTCTGGGTGCTACAAAAACTTTAATGACAATGGGCGCGGAGTTTACGCGAAGAATCCCTTACTGGCAAGTCTTAATTACCGAAGAAGAAAAAAAGACCGGATTAACTCGCACAATGCTCTCTCTGCTACTGTCTTGTTCATTAATTTTAGGTAAACTTCAGTTCATTACAATACTTAAGCACATCGGGAACCGTCGATTCGGCGTTCCTTCATACCTAGAGTCTACTATGGATTTAACTGCTATCCGTCAGCTGGCTGACGCCGACATGCAAGCCGTCAATCAACTGATCTACAAACAACTCGAATCTGATGTTGCCCTGATCAATCAATTGGGGTTCTACATCATCAACGGTGGCGGCAAGCGTATGCGGCCGTTACTGTCGATTCTGGCGGCCAGAGCACTCGACTATAGCGGTGAAGCACACTTGAAGCTGGCTGCCATCATCGAGTTTATTCACACGGCTTCGCTGCTTCACGATGACGTGGTGGATGAATCCACTCTGCGCCGCGGACGGGAAACCGCCAATGCCCTGTTTGGCAACAGTGCCAGCGTGCTGGTCGGTGACTTCCTTTATACCCGCTCCTTCCAGATGATGACCGAGTTGGAGTCGATGAAGGTTTTGCAGGTACTGGCCAATGCCACCAATATACTGGCAGAGGGCGAAGTACTGCAGTTGATGAACTGCAACGATCCGGATACCACAGAAGCCAGCTATATGCGGGTGATCTACTGCAAAACAGCCAAACTGTTTGAAGCTGCAACCCGTCTGGCCGGTGTGCTGGCCGGCTGCGATAGCGAAATGGAAACGGCGCTGGCCGACTATGGCAAATACCTGGGCACCGCCTTCCAGTTGACCGATGATCTGCTGGACTACACCGCCGATGCCGAAGAACTGGGCAAGAACATAGGTGATGACCTCGCCGAAGGTAAGCCCACACTACCGCTGATCTACGCCATAGCCCATGGCACAGAAACACAAAGACAGATGATCCGCCAGGCGATTGAGCAAGGTGACGGCACAGAGCATATCGAAGAGATCATCAATGCGCTCAACACCTGTGGCGCACTGGAATATACCCAACAAAGGGCCTATGAAGAGGCTGATAAGGCCGTAGCGGCGCTTTCGATACTGCCTGAGTCCGATTACAAGCAGGCGCTGGTAGGCCTGGCTAAAATCGCCGTAGCCCGCAGTCACTGATAGGTTAAAGACGACGAATTAAAACCCATCAGTTGAATTTGTCGTTTAACCCAAGCAAAAAAAAGGAGCACTTTGAGTGCTCCTTTTTGTTTTTGGTGTGTTGTTTATGGTGTGATTACTGCTCAAACACCAAGTTGTCGTCGCGATAGTCCACCTTGATCGGCTGCCCTGGCAGTAACTCGCCTCTAAGCAGCTTTTGCGCCAGTGGGTTTTCCACCTCTTGCTGCAGTGCCCGCTTCAGCGGCCTTGCACCATACACAGGGTCGAAGCCTGCTCTGGCAATAAAGCTCAGCGCGGCATCTGTGATCTCCAGCTCGAACTCTTTCTCCGCCAAACGTTGGCGCAGCGACTCGACCTGAATCGCGGCAATACTCTTGATATGCTCGCTCTCCAGAGGGTGGAACACCACGGTTTCATCGATCCGGTTGAGGAACTCGGGGCGGAAGTGGTGCTGCACCACATTCATCACCTGAGCCTTCATCTCATCGTAACTTTGGTGACTGAACTGCTCCTGGATAATGTCGGAACCCAGGTTCGAGGTCATGATCACCACGGCGTTACGAAAGTCGACCGTACGACCCTGACCATCGGTCAGGCGGCCATCATCCAGTACCTGCAGCAGTATGTTGAACACATCCGGGTGTGCCTTTTCCACCTCATCGAGCAGGATCACCGAGTAGGGGCGACGACGCACCGCTTCGGTGAGGTAGCCCCCTTCCTCATAACCCACATAGCCCGGAGGCGCCCCGACCAACCTGGAGACAGAGTGTTTCTCCATAAATTCGGACATATCTATCCGCACCATGGCGCTCTCTGTGTCGAACAGGAACTTGGCCAGCGACTTACACAGCTCGGTCTTACCTACCCCGGTCGGGCCGAGGAACAGGAAAGAACCTATGGGCCGGTTAGGATCGGCCAGACCCGCACGGCTACGACGGATGGCGTTGGCCACTGCATCGACCGCCTCATCCTGGCCTATCACCCGCTCATGCAGCGCATCTTCCATATGCAGCAGTTTTTCCCGCTCGCCTTCGAGCATCTTGGAAACCGGGATCCCGGTCGCCTTGGAAAGTACCTCGGCAATTTCAACATCCGTAACCTTGTTACGCAGCAAGGTCATATCCTGCATCTCGGCCTGAGACGCCAGATCCAGCTGTTTCTCCAGCTCTGGGATGCGGCCGTATTGCAGCTCGGACATCCGGGTCAAATCACCGGCGCGGCGCGCCACTTCCATATCCAGTCTGGCTTGCTCCAGATCCGCCTTGATATGCTGAGTGCCCGCCAGTGCGGCTTTTTCTGTGTGCCAAATCTCGTTGAGTTCGGCCGCCTTCTGCTCGACTTCCACCAGCTCGCTGCGCAGGTGTTCGAGACGCTTACGACTGGCCTCGTCGTTTTCCTTCGCCAACGCCTGCTCTTCCAGCTTAAGCTGAATGATACGGCGCTCGAGGCGATCCAGCGGCTCCGGCTTGGAGTCTATCTGCATTCGAATGCTGGAAGCGGCTTCGTCGATAAGGTCGATGGCCTTGTCCGGCAACTTACGATCTGACACATAACGGTGGGACATGGTCGCCGCCGCCACAATCGCCGGATCGGTGATCTCCACATGGTGATGCAGCTCGTAGCGCTCTTTCAGACCACGCAAAATGGCGATGGTATCCTCGACACTGGGCTCATCCACCAGCACTTTCTGGAAGCGCCGCTCCAGCGCCGCATCCTTCTCAATATACTGACGATATTCATCTAGGGTCGTGGCACCGACACAGTGCAGCTCACCGCGGGCCAGTGCCGGCTTGAGCATATTACCCGCATCCATGGCGCCATCGGATTTACCCGCGCCCACCATAGTATGCAACTCGTCGATAAAGAGGATCACCTGCCCCTCTTCCTGAGCCAGCTCGTTGAGCACAGCCTTGAGTCTTTCTTCAAACTCACCACGGTATTTGGCACCGGCCACCAATGCGCCGAGATCCAGCGACAATACCCGTTTATTCTTGATGCCTTCGGGCACCTCGCCATTGACGATACGCTGCGCCAGCCCTTCAACAATGGCGGTCTTACCCACACCGGGCTCACCGATAAGCACAGGGTTGTTCTTGCTGCGACGCTGCAATACCTGCACTGTGCGGCGAATTTCATCGTCACGGCCAATAACAGGATCCAGTTTGCCCTGCTCGGCACGCTCGGTCAGATCTATGGTGTATTTCTTCAGCGCCTGGCGCTGATCCTCAGCATTGGGATCGTCTACCTTCTGGCCGCCACGTACGGCTTCGATGGTTTTCTCCATCAGCTCTTTGGTCGCACCGGCCTGCTTGAGGCACTGTGCCAGGGTGTCGTTACCTTCCAGTGCCGCCAGAATAAACAGCTCACTGGAGATATATTTGTCTTTGCGCTTCTGTGCCAGCTTGTCGCACAGATTCAGCAAACGTATCAGCGCCTGGGATAACTGAACATCACCGCCTGTGCCTTCCACCTGTGGCAAGCGCTCCAGTTCCTGACTTACCAGGGAACGCAGAGTGCTGACCTGAATACCGGCTTGGGTCAACAGCGGGTGAATTGAACCGCCATCCTGATTTAACAAAGCCATCATCAGATGGACAGGTTCTATGAACTGATGGTCACGGCCAAGAGCCAGAGATTGGGCATCCGAGATAGCAAGCTGAAATTTATTGGTCATACGATCGAGTCGCATACAGCCTCCTGAAACTCTCAAAATAAGGTATTACTTTGTTAGCTTAAAGATGGGGATGCTTTGAATAATTTCAAGTCAGACGAATGAAATAACCACTCAATCAATGAGCCAAATCAGCGAGGCCATGCGGCCGGTACGACCGTCGCGGCGGTAGGAAAAATAGTCTTTGTTGCTATAGGTGCAAATATCCAAGGCGTATATCTGCCGAACACCCGCCTGCTGTAACCTGAGTCTGGCAAGCCCCTGCAGATCGCCGAGAAACTTATCCCCCTTGGCCACAAAGCAGTTGTCGGCCTCGGGGTCTTTATCGCAAAAAGCGGCGCGTACTTCACCGCCCACTTCGAAGGCAGTTTTGCCTATTGCCGGTCCGAGACAGGCGATAAGCTCAGAGCCGGGGCGAAAACGGGCTATTCCCGCTTCGATGACGCCATCACACAGGCCACGCCAACCGGCGTGCAGCGCCGCCACCTGGGTGCCAGCACTGTCACACAGAAGCACGGGCAGGCAGTCGGCGGTCATCACCACGGCGACATGCGCCTTGCTATCGCTATAGCTGCCATCGGCAACCCTTTGGGTATCACGCGCCAGGTCGACCACCTCTGTGCCATGCACCTGCTCCAGCCATGCCGGTTCGCTGGGCAGAGCCAGCCGCTTTGCTAACAAAGCGCGGTTGGCCTGCACAGATGCGGAAATGTCTCCCACATGCAGCCCTAGATTCAGACTATCAAACGGCGGCAGGCTGACACCACCATGACGCTGGGTCATGGCGATTCTGACATTGGCCGGCAGCGGCCAGTGGCAGCCGTACATGTTACAGATACTCCGGCGGATGTTCTTCGGTGTCTTTACGCAGCGCCTTGGTCAGCTCGACCATATCCTCAGGGATAGGTGCCTGCCAGCTCATCAGCTCACAGGTAATGGGGTGCACCAACTCCAGTCGCACCGCATGCAGCGCCTGGCGCTTGAAGTTTTTCAGCACTTCGAAGAAGGCTTCACTGGCGGCCTTGGGGGGTTTTGGACGACCACCATAGACGGGATCGCCCACCAATACATGACCAATATGAGCCATATGCACCCGGATTTGGTGAGTCCGGCCACTTTCCAGCCTCAAGCGCAAGCGGGTGTGGGCACGGAATTTTTCCGCCACACGATAGTGAGTCACCGCCGGCTTACCGCTGTGGTGCACCGCCATATGAGTACGCTTGGTCGGGTGACGCCCGATAGGTTCATCCACTGTACCACCGGCTGTCATGGTGCCCAGCACTATGGCTTCATACTCACGGGTAATGTCGCGCGCCTGCAGCGCCGCCACCAGATGAGTCTGGGCCTCAACTGTCTTGGCTACCACCATCAGGCCTGTGGTGTCCTTATCGAGACGATGGACAATACCGGCCCTGGGCACATGTTCTATCTCGGGGCAATGATGCAGCAGGGCATTCATCAAAGTGCCGTCACTGTTACCGGCACCGGGATGCACCACTAAACCCGCCTGCTTGTTGATCACCAATATATGGTCATCTTCATAGACGATATTCAGATCGATAGCCTGAGCCTCGGCGTGCACCTCTTCTTCCAGGGTGGCGTGAACCTCTATCTCCTGAGATTCCAACACCTTCTCTCTGGGCTTGTTTACCACAGTACCATCGACGGACACTTTGCCATCGAGGATCCATTCCTTGATCCTGGTACGGGAGTAATCGGGGAACAACTCGGCCAAAGCCTGATCCAATCTCAGACCGGTTTGGGTTGCTGATATCTCGCTTTTTAGATTAATCTCTTGCGTCATAGGAACCGTCCCCAGTTAATGGGGTCAAAAACTGTGTACTTTCTGGTACACTCGGAATCGGCCATTTTATCGTGAAATGGAAAAATTCTTAACAACAACTTACTCAAGAATCGAATTCAAGTATGCATAATATTGCCAAAGGCGCTGCCATAGCCTTTTTTTCGCTGGCCATTGTGGCCTGTAGCAGCAAACCGGAAGACGACTTAATTAGCAGCAAGCTGTCTCCGGACGTTCTCTACTCCCAGGCCCGCACCTCTATGGAGCTGGGTAACTATACCAAGGCTGTGCGTTCACTGGAGGCATTGGATTCCCGCTTCCCCTTTGGCCCACACAAGACTCAGGTTCAGCTGGATCTGATTTATGCCTACTATAAGTTGGATGATACCCCGTCGGCAGTCGCCAACATCGACAGATTTATCCGCCTCAACCCCACTCACCCGGATATAGACTATGTCTACTATATGCGTGGACTGGTGAATATGCAGGCCGACAACTATCTGTTTCATGACATGCTCAATATAGACAGAAGCGATAGGGATCCTCAATTTGCCCTCGATGCCTTCAAGGACTTCGAGCGCCTGCTCAAGACCTATCCCAACAGCAAGTATGCGGCCGACGCCCAGAAGAGAATGCAGCACCTGAAGAATCGTCTGGCGCTGTATTCGGTTAAGGTGGCCGAATACTATCTGAAGATGAATGCCTGGAGCGCTGCCGCCATCAGGGCTCAGTCGGTGATGGAAACCTATCCCGGCACTCCATCGATAGAACGCGCGCTCGAGATCATGGCCACCGCCTATGGTGAGTTGGGTCAGGAACAACTGAAACAGCATGTACTCACAGTCATGCGAGCCAACTATCCGGGGAATGACCTCCTCAAGGATTAATCCCTCCCAACGCCCCACATCAATGTGGGGCGTTTTGTTTTCCGGGAAAAGTAAAAAGCACTTTGCCTTAAATAGCCAAGCCCCTCTTTTGTCGACCAGGTTTTCGGTTGAGTTAATTTCCCCCTAACCCAGCAATGACGCGGCTTTCGTTCAAAAGCTAAACAATATGCGTCTTTTCGAGCAAAACTTACTCAAACGAGCCTCGTTTTTAAATATTTCTCAGAAAAGAGTTGACTCAAAACCGTAAAAGTCTTTTAATGCACGCCGTCGCCCGAATAGCTCAGTTGGTAGAGCAGCGGATTGAAAATCCGCGTGTCCCTGGTTCGATTCCGGGTTCGGGCACCACCTTCAACTTTAAGGTGCTCAGGCGACTGAGAAAATTGCAAAGCAGTACAGTGCAGGTGTGGTGGAATTGGTAGACACGCCAGCTTCAGGTGCTGGTGCCCTCACGGGCGTGGAAGTTCAAGTCTTCTCACCTGTACCACTTTGCAATAATAGTTAGCTGTACGTTAGACTCTCAATGTGCAGGTGTGGTGGAATTGGTAGACACGCCAGCTTCAGGTGCTGGTGCCCTCACGGGCGTGGAAGTTCAAGTCTTCTCACCTGTACCAATTAACACATTAAAGAGTCGAAATGAAAACAGTGCAGGTGTGGTGGAATTGGTAGACACGCCAGCTTCAGGTGCTGGTGCCCTCACGGGCGTGGAAGTTCAAGTCTTCTCACCTGTACCAATCATTTAAACCTCGCGAATGCGAGGTTTTTTTGTATCTAAAATTTACTCCCCTCCCCCGTATCACACGTCCGATACTTTTTTGCTATACCTTTTGTATGGCTCAACAAATTGGAATGACAGGGCCTAATCCAAGGACAAGTTCCCTTCTGGACTAAGGTTCTCAAGCATGAAGTTACAACTGAAACACAAGATGTTGCTCGGTATGGCCGTGCCACTTCTCTTGATGCTGCTACTGTGCGGTATTGCCATCAATATCATGAACAAAATCGACTCTGGGGTAGAAAACATCTACAGCGACCGGGTTGTACCACTCAAAGATCTGAAAACTATTGGCGATGATTACGCCGTCTTCGTTATCGATGCCATCAATAAGGCCAATGCTGGAGACTTCAGCGCCGAACAAGCCAGTACCGCACTCAATGAGGCCAACAGAAGCATCAAGCAAAAATGGCAGGACTACACAGCCACTCAGTTAACCGCCAGAGAGTCTCAACTGGTCAATGAGGCCAAACGCTTGTTTATTCCTGCCGATGAGCAAATAAAACGTCTGCAAAATCGATTGGCTACCATGAGCGGCAATATTGAGGGGCAACTCAACCAGGAGATCATGCCGCTCTATCAAGTGATAGATCCCATCAGCGGCAAGATCGCCGAGTTAGTCACCCTGCAGTTGGATGTCGCCAGACAGGAAAGGGATCGGGCGCAAAACCTCTACTCCTCTTCCGTTGTGCTATTTATCTCTCTGGTCAGTGTGGCAGTTGTTGCCAGCTTACTGCTTAGTGTCTGGGTTAACCGCAGCGTCATGTTACCCATAGGCGATATTCTCACCCAGCTGAAGAAAATTCGCAGCGACTCGGACTTAACCGTGCAGTTCAAAACCTTTAATGGCGATGAGCTGGGGCAGATATCCGATAACTTAAGAGATGTGATCTCGCACCTCAGGGGGATACTCAACAATATTGCCAATGCCGCCAATACGGTCAGCGACTCGGCGACAGAGCTCTCCAGCTTCACCCAACAAACTAACGAGCGCATGCACAGACAACAGGCCGAAACGGAGCAGACGGCCACTGCCATGAACGAAATGACCGCCACTGTCTCTGAAGTGGCTCAGAACACCACCTCCGCCGCCGACTCGGCTCGTAGCGCCGATGCCAGTGCTGCCAATGGCGATGTAATAGTGCAAGAGTCGATAGCCAGCATGGTGGCGCTTTCCGCACAAATTCAGGGTACGGCGCAGGTGATCACTCATCTGGCCAATGAAAGCCAAAACATAGGTAGAGTACTGGATGTGATTAAGGGTATTGCCGAGCAAACCAATCTGCTGGCACTGAACGCCGCCATTGAGGCGGCCCGTGCCGGCGAGCAGGGCCGAGGCTTTGCCGTGGTGGCCGACGAGGTCAGAACCCTGGCCAGTCGCACCCACAGCTCAACCCAGGAGATTGAATCCATGATAGCCACACTGCAAACAGGTGTGCAGGAGGCCGTAACCGCCATGGAGCAAGGCATCACCCAGGTCGAACAGGCCAACAGTAAGGCCAATATGGCCGGTGAGGCCCTGAAAGAGATAGTGGTGTCGGTCGACTCCATTGCCCAGCTCAATACCCATATCGCTACCGCCGCCGAAGAGCAAAGCAGCGTGGCCGAAGATATCAATCGCAGCATTATGGCAATCAGCGACATCACCCAGCAATCGGCCCAGGCAGCCAATGAGTTGACCGAGTCTGTCAGCAACTTAAGCCATCTGGCGGAAAACATGCGCGCCGAAGTGGCTCGCTTCCGGCTTTAGTCCCCACTCTCCCTCTGGGCCCTTCGGGGCCTCTTTTTTATCCTGAATGATTCAGCACCCTAGGTGGCCCAAGGGTCGTTCAAGGCGAGTATCTAACTGTCTGTATCCTAGACAAAGAAAGCGATAAAAGCAGTGTCAAAACAGTCAGCGAAAGCAACTAAAACAAAACCGCGGACATGCCGCGGTTTTTCATCTGAGCCTGGATAGCTAGATTTTGAATTGACTCACCGCCTGATGCAGATAATCGGCGCGGCGACGAACCTCATCGGATGCCGTGGCATTTTCTTCTGCCGCCTGCGATGATTCTTCGGCAATATCACGGATCACCACCACATTCTTATTCACCTCTGCAGCCACCATACTCTGCTCTTCTATGGCGGCGGCAATCTGAGTGCTCATATCCATGATATTGGTGACATCGGCATTGATCTGCGCCAACAAGGTGCCGGCACTGGCCGCCTGCTGAGCGCTCTCACCACCCTGCTTCTGGCTCTGCTCCATAATATCCACTATCGAATGGGTACGGCTCTGCAGAGTTTGAATGATGCTGGCAATCTCTTCGGTCGACTCTTGAGTTCGCATCGCCAAGCTGCGCACCTCATCGGCCACTACCGCGAAGCCTCGGCCCTGCTCACCGGCACGGGCCGCCTCAATGGCGGCATTCAGTGCCAGCAGATTGGTCTGTTCGGCTATGCCACGGATCACATCCAACACACTGCCTATGGTTTGACTGTCTTTTTCAAGCTCGGCGACCACATTGGCAGAATGATCCAACTGCTGTGCCAAAGACTGGATCTTGTTGATGGTATCCTCAACGCCAACCTGACCTTCCTGAGCATTATTATGGGTCTGCTCGGCCTTGCCCGCAGCCAATTCAGTATTCTTGGCAATCTCGTCTATGGTAGCGCCCATCTCGGTGATCGCCGTCGCAACCATATCGGTTTCGTTCAGCTGCTTCGCCACGCCTTCCGAAGCGCTGATGGCGTTGCGGGACAGCTCTTCACAGGAATGGCGCATGGCATCCACTGATTCGATAACCTGTTCTATCAACTGCTGGAAACTGCCCACCATACTGTTGAAGTGGCGTCCTATCATGCCCAGTTCATCATTGGAGCCAACTTCACAGCGCAGTGATAGATCTTTTTGCCGTTCGATGCGGGATATGACCCCAGTAATACGCTCGACCGGCCCCATGATGCTGCGAATGATCACCACAGTGCTAATCACCAACAAAAGTGCTATGAGTCCAAATAGTGCCAAACCCAGCACAAAGCTACTTCTTTCCTCACTCTTGACTTCCGCCAATGCCAATTCACGTAACTTGGTCGATGAGGTTTCAGTGGCAAAAATCGCCTCACGCAGCTGTCCCATCTTGCCCTTGGACTCATCGAGACCCAACTCCTGCTCCTTGGCCACTAAACTCTTGAAGCTCTGCTGGTACTTGCCCATCAGTTGCTGAATATTGTTACGGACACTGAAGTCCAGCAAACTGGCATCGAGTGTCTCGTTGAAGCGTTCAATGTTAGCGTCAAATCTGGTCAGGTAACCGAGATCCCGCCGCAACATAAAATCTTTCTCGTTGCGTCTCAGTTGCAACATCAACACCATCAATTCGGGTGTTTCATTCTCAGCCACTAGGGTCTCAACATTGTGCACCGCAGAACGTAATTCACCATAAAGACCACTCTTGGGATCCAGGCCTATCTCCTGTTGCAATTTCACCACTTCGGCAAACAACCGCAGATAACTGGCAAAATCTTGATTAAAACTGTTTATCGGCGCTTCCGGGAGATCGTACTCTTTAAAAATCCCCGCCAACTCTTTCATCTTCTGCGCCGTGGCCTGTGCTTCCTGCTGGTGCACCTCAACATACTTGAGATCCAAGCGGCCAAAAAAATCCTTCTCATTTTTGCGCATGCTTAATACTTCTTTGTCCAGTTCAACCACTTTTTGAATGGCGATGGACAGCTCTGTCTGCACCGAGCTGGAATACTGTTGCAATATAAACATCAGTATCAAGGCGCCAATGGAAACAGCGGCACTCAGCAACAACTTGTGGCGAATAAGCATGGTGTTACCTCAATAAAAAACAATCACTCTAAAAAAATAGTCGCAATTCTGTTTCCATGTCAGCAGAGTTAAACAGGCAACAAAAATGTTAACCCATATTGTCAATGATTAACCTCTTGAAAAACACCCCCATTGTCCTACTACATGGCAAAAAAGTTATTAACCAAGTCAAAATTTGCGTAATCGCCCCCGTTCACAAAAACAGTATCGCTTTCCATTGGCACGCCAGCAGTCCATCACTCTTGAGGGGCGTTTTTACAGATTACCAAGCCCTATGTTCATGTCTTGGTTCTGCGCCAATAACACCTTGGGATTGTTGGGATTGGCGCGGCTCAAATGAAAGGTCATACAGAAAATGCGATACCTCCTCGAATTCTGCCTCGTCCCATGCCTGCAAGACTCTTAGGAAACCGACAAGTTTCGAGCGCAACAGCAAGATAAGGCATAATCAAACCCGCCATGAAGGCGCGGCCAATAAATCAACCTCTTGATTTAGGATTAGCCTACAAACCAAGGTTCCAGGAAAAATATCAAAGATTTTTTCAATTGTTTTTAAACCTTTTAAGCGGGTCAAACTATCCAATTACCATGACTCGCCCAAACCATTAAGGACAGCCCAGTGAATGCCAGCCCGCAGCTGACAGAAACCAGATACCAGCAAGAAGTGGACTTCCCGCTGGTGCAGCGTGCCCGTTTGGGGGACAAGCTTGCCTTCGCCGAGCTCTACCGCCTGCACCATGGCAGAGTCTATGCGCTGTGTTTGCGCCTGGCCGGCCAGGTGCCACTGGCAGAAGAGATGACCCAGGACTGCTTTATCCGTGCTTGGGAGAAGCTGGACCAATTCCGCGGTGAAAGCAAATTCAGTACCTGGCTGCACAGCCTGAGCGTCAATCAGGCATTGAGCAGTTTGAAGAAGCAGCGCAGCTTCTGGGCCAGATTTCTGCCGGTGACCACAGAGGCAGACACAGAAGAGTCGACCACAACCCACACGGAGGAAACCTCTGTGTTGGAGCGCAAGATCCTCAAGTTACCCGAGCGGGCCAGAGTCGTGTTTGTGCTGTTTGCCATTGAGGGCTACAGCCATGAAGAGATAGCCGCCATGATGGGCACAAGTACCGGCACCAGCAAGGCGCAGTACCACAGGGCAAGAAACTTGCTTCAGGAGATGTTGTCATGAACAAGCAGCCAACATTGGAACAACTGATAGAACAACTGCCACGGGAAAAAACACCCGAGCGCGACCTCTGGCCTGAAATCGCCGCCAGGCTGGAACTATCTCAGCCACCCAAGGCCACAAACGCCAGCAACGGCTGGCGCAATCTGGCCATCGCCTGCAGCCTGCTGTTGGTGTCTCTGCTCGGCTATCAGGGATTGCAGCAAACCCAAAGCCGCGTCGACCCACAGATGCTGGCCATGCTGGAGCAGTTGCAGTATCAACACCAACAACAGGTGAAACAACTGGAAGCCAGTGTCAATTTCGGCCAATGGCAAAAGGTCAGCATGACCACGCCGCTCAGTCGCGGCATAGATGAACTCAGGGAAGCCGCCACGCAGATATTCCAGGCACTAAAACAAGACCCGACCGATCAACAACTTTGGCAACTCTGGCTTTGGGTACAGCAAAGGGAGATAGAGCTGCTCACCCGGGGTGAACAACTGCCAACTCAACTCGACCAACAAGGAATCAGCATATGAACAAGATATCACTAACCCTACTCTCCTCTGCCCTGCTGCTGAGCCCAGTATTGCAGGCGGCCGAGAAGGTCGATCAGAGCGCGGCGCTGGAATCCGGAGCCAAATTGAATATCAAGATCCAACGGGGTGAGGTGAAGATCCGCAGTTGGGACAAGGCTGAAGTCGCCATCAAGGGTAAGCTGGATGAGCTCAGTGAAGGCCTGGTGTTTGGTCAGCAGGGCGGCAGCTTTGTTATCGAAGACAAGCTGCCAAAGAGCTATAACAGCCGGGACAAAGACGGCTCAAAGCTGGAGATCTTTCTGCCCGCCACCGTCAATATGAAGCTCAAAGGCGTTTCCGCCGATTATGACCTTCAAGGATTGGAGGGTGAGATCAACTCAGCCAATGTCAGTGGCGATATCAAGGGCCAGGATCTCAAAGGCAATCTGCAACTGACCACGGTTTCCGGCAGTATCCACACCCAGAGCAACCAGGGTGAACTGTATCTGGAAACCGTTTCCGGCGACATTGAGGATAAACAGAGTCTGGGCAAGGTGAGTTATCGCCTGGTGAGCGGCAAACTGAACGCCGAGAGTGATGCCATTGAAGTGGAGCTGGATCAGGTCTCGGGCAAGAGTCAGTTGACCCTCAAGGCTCCCGAGTCACTCAAGGCCAGAACCGTCAGTGGCGACTTGAGTATTGCCATGCAGAGCCTGGCCGGCAATGCCAATGTCGATAGCGTCAGTGGCGATATTGAACTCAAGTTTGCCAAACTGCCGAATGCCGCCTTTGATATCAGCGGTGGCCCAGGTGGCAAGATTGACAACCAACTGACTCAGGACTCACCGAAAAAAGCCAAGTACACCAAGGCTGAATCGCTGCAATTCCAAAGTGGTTCCGGCCAAGCCGATGTCAGTATCAACACCATCAGTGGCCGGATTAAACTGCAGCAATAATCAGCTGTATCGCACCAAGGCCTCCGGCTGGCCTTGGTGCCTTTCTTCAGCCTACCGAGGCTATCTCCGCTTCGGTCAGATAACGCCACTCACCGGGTTCCAGTTCGCTATCCAGTTCTATGGCGCCGATTGACTCACGATGCAGGGCTTCCACTTTGTTGCCCACAGCGGCAAACATACGTTTTACCTGATGATATTTACCTTCGGTAATGGTCAACAAGACTTCGGTTGGGCTAATCAGCTGCAGCTGTGCCGGCCGGGTCAGCCCCTCTTCCCGGTGCAGCGCCAGGCCAGCGGCAAATTGTGGGATCAAGTCTTCAGTAACTGGGCTGGCCAGCCACACCCGGTAGCGTTTGCCGCATTCCTTCTTGGGAGAGGTTAGCTTGTGCGACCACTGACCATCATCGGTAATCAACACCAGACCTGTGGTATCAGCATCCAGGCGCCCGGCAATGTGCAAATTCTCGGGCTTTTCTATCTCCAGTAGACTGATGACCGAAGGATAGACCTCATCCACGGTTGAGCAGATGGTATCGACCGGCTTATGCAACATCAGATATCTGTTGCCTATCAAGCTGATAGGTTCACCGTCGAAGCACACTCTCATGCCATCACGCACCTTGAAGCTGGAGTCCTTGACGATTTCACCATCGACACTGATTTCACCGCGGTGCAGCGCCTTCTTGGCCATGGAACGGGTCAGCTCTGTAGACTCACAGATAAATTTATCTAAACGCACTTGGCTATCCAACCTCTTGAGTTATGCCGTGTCAATTGCGCGCCATTATGGAGCCTGACGCGCTAAAGGGCAAAGACTGTCAAACGCTCACTCAAATAAGCGCCTGTAACCTTTGCTTACAACTCCCGCGCCGCAGAGGCTCGCTGTCGCCGCTGCGGGACTTGTTTACATTCCCGCACTAGCCTTAACATAGGCATCACTGCGGTTTTCCCGAACAAACGGGTGTGCAGCCAATCTGATAAAAATGCCCCCTCGCGGGACAGCAAAGAACAAAGAAAAGGAAACAGCATGAGAAAAGTACTCATTGGGGGATTGTGTGCCTCACTCATCGCAGGCCTATCTGCCTGTAATGACAAAACGGCTGAGACCCAGGCTGAAACAGCCAAACAGCCGGAAGTCGCCAAAACCGCAACTGCCGCAGCCATCAGCCAAGCACTGGGCTCGGGAATTGAATTTGCCAACTTTGACAAGTCTGTTCGTCCTCAGGATGACTTCTATACCTATGTCAACGGCGGCTGGATCAAGAACACAGAGATCCCGGCAGATCGCACCAGCACAGGCGCTTTCTATGATCTCAGGGAAAAATCCCGTGACGATGTCAAAGCCATTATTGAAGAGGTGGCGCAGAGCAAAGATCTCAAGCCCGGCAGTGACGAGCAAAAAGTGGCCGACCTTTACCGCTCCTTTATGGACAGCGATACGCTCAACCAGCTGGGGATCAAGCCACTGGAGAGTGAGCTGGCAATCATAGATGCCATCAAAGACAAGCAAGCACTGGCGGCCTACTTCGGCAAGAGCCAAATTCTCGGTGGCGGCACGCCCATGGCCTTCTATATCGATGTTGATGCCAAGGACTCCAGCCGCTATGCCACCCATATCTGGCAATACGGCCTGAGCCTGCCGGAGAAAGACTATTACTTCAACGAAGGTGAGCGTTTCGTCAACATTCGCAAGGCCTTTGTTGAGCATATCGCCAAGATGTTCACCCTGGCCGGTTTCGCCGAGCCACAGCAAAGCGCCGAAGCCATCATGAAGCTGGAAACCGCCATCGCCGCCAAGCATTGGGATGTGGTTGAAAGCCGTGACAGCACCAAGACCTACAACAAATTTGAGGTCAAAGAACTGTCAACACTGGCGCCGGATATCGACTGGAACGCCTACCTGACTGCGCTTGGCGCCGACAAGCAAGCCGATATCATCATCAATCAGCCCAGCTTTATCGAAGGCCTGAACCAGATAGTCAAAGACACAGATCTGGCGACCTGGAAGACATATATGCGCTGGCAGCTGTTGACCCACTTCGCCTCAGATCTGAGCGAGCCGCTGGATAAAGAAAACTTCGAGTTCTTCGCCAAGACACTCAACGGCCAGCAAGAACAGGAACCTCGTTGGAAGCGCGGTGTAGCCAAGGTCAACAGCTTGCTGGGTGAAGTCGTGGGTAAAGTATACGTCAAGCGCCACTTCGCCCCTGAAGCCAAGGAGCGGATGGAGCATCTGGTGGAAAACCTGCGCGGTGCCTACGCCGACAGCATAGATGAACTTGAGTGGATGGGCGCAGACACCAAAGTTGCCGCCAAGGAAAAACTGGCCAAGTTCAACCCGAAAATCGGCTATCCCGACAAGTGGGAAGACTACAGCAAGCTGACTATCAAGGCTGACGACCTGGTCGGTAACGAGATCCGCGCCGGTGAAGTGGAACATCAGAAGCAACTGGCCAAGTTGGGCAGCCCCATAGACAAGGGCGAATGGCACATGACGCCACAAACCGTCAACGCCTACTACAACCCGACCATGAACGAAATCGTGTTCCCGGCCGCCATCTTGCAGCCACCTTTCTTTAATATGGCTGCCGACGATGCCGTCAACTATGGTGGTATAGGTGCGGTTATCGGCCATGAGATGGGGCACGGCTTTGACGATCAGGGTGCCAAGTTCGACGGCGAAGGCAATATGCGCGACTGGTGGACCGAGCAGGATCTGAAAGAATTTGCCGCTCGCGGCAAGGCGCTTATCGCCCAGTACGACGGCTACTATGTGTTTGACGACCTGCACGTTAACGGCAGTCTGACCCTGGGTGAAAACATCGGCGATCTCTCTGGTGTCACCATAGCCTACAAGGCCTACAAAAAATCCTTGGCGGGCAAAGAGGCTCCGGTAATCGATGGTCTGAGCGGTGATGAACGCTTCTTCCTCGGCTTCGCTCAAATCTGGCGCGCCAAGATCAAAGAGGAAGCCATGCGCAACCGAGTGGCCACAGATCCTCATTCACCGGCCAAGTTCCGCGCCATAGGTTCACTGTCCAATATGCCGCAGTTCTATAGCACATTTGATGTGAAGCCAGGTGACGGCATGTATATTGAGCCGGCCCAGCGCGTGAAAATCTGGTAATTTTACGCTTGCCAACAAAGGCGCCTCAAGGCGCCTTTGTTTTTAGATGAATAAAGTTTCATTTGAGGTTCAGCAAGGGTTCAGAGCAAAGTGCTACATTGGAGTCAAAGCCACTTAGAAGTCATTCTGAATGCGAGGCCCCATGACCCGATTATTCCGCACTTTCCTGGTTTTCCTGTTACTGCTTTCGGCGCGCACCGCCTACGCTCAACCTTCAGAGTATGAAGCTGAACCGAGAGACGACAGCGGCTACAGCCTGCGCCAAAACTCGGCCCATCCATTCAATGCCCTCAAGAAACAAAGCTTCAGCCCCCCAAGGCAGCCCGTCTCCAGCCTCAATGCCCTCTATCAGCAGGCACCGATGGCACAAAATGAACTGCACAGTCTCCTGTCACAGATAGCCAATCAGAGCCAGACCGAGCTGCAACTGGCCAAGGTGAAAGAGCGTCAACGGGCCGAAGCCAAGGTGGCGCACAAGCTGAATAACGACCCCGCCGCCCTGACAGATCTGGTGCGAGCCACCCTGATAGCCGACAACCTTGATGACCTGCAGCTGGCCTTTGACACCCTGAATCAACAGGCCAATGTGCTACAGGTCAAAGACAGGTTTGCCCAGCCAAAGGCCTCTGGCTATCGGGATATCAACCTGCTGCTGCAACTGCCGAAAAGTGGCCTGATTGCCGAAGTTCAGTTGCACTTAAGGGAGATTGCCGCCATCAAAAACGGCGCCGAGCACCAAGTCTATGAAGAGGTGCAGGCGATGGAACATAAGGCTGCCCGCGAGCAAAGGCCGCTGAGCGAGCTGGAACTGGCCCGGATCCAGAAGCTACGCCAGGAATCACACAAGCTGTACCACAAGGCCTGGTTGGGTTATAAACGCCAACAAACCCAGACTCTTGGCATAGAAAATACCATAGTCGCCTGACAAAGCTTGTCAGCGGCCAACAAGCCGCTATACTCCAGCGCATTGACCCTCGGCCAAAGCGTAAAATCATGCATGAAATCATAGAGCAACTGCAGGAACTGTCAGAGCAGGTTCCTGTACCGCTGGATCTGCCCGGCTTTGAAGATCTGGTGGATATCGAAGAGCAAATACTCATCCCTTTGCCTGCGGAGCTGAAAGAATATCTGCTGCATGCCAGCGATGTTATCTATGGCAGCCTGGAGCCGGTGACCGCTGCCGATCCCCAGTCCCACACCTATCTGCCGGAAGTGACCTCCTATGCCTGGTCGCTGGGAATGCCCAGAGATCTGATTGCCATCTGCCAAACCGGTGATGACTTTTACTGCATAGATCAGGAAGGTGTGGTCTACTTCTGGAACCAGGACGGCCTGGATGAAGAAGATTGCTGGGAGTCATTCTGGCAATGGGTCGAAGACGTCTGGCTGCAAAGCTGACACAGGTCGGCATTCCCTAGGCGCCACGCCATCAGACACATAGAAAAAACAGGAAGCATTATGTCCAAACAATATCCGCTCAACGCCATCGAGTTTCAGTGCCTGCGCCAATCTCTTGGCTTGGGCACCGCCCAGGCCGCCGAGTTGCTGAAAGTCGATGAAGCCGAGTTGCTCTCCTGGGAAGCGGGCGAGGCGCAGGTAAGCGAACTGGCTCAGAAAAAACTGCTGGAAATCGACGATATTATCGAGATGCAGGTGCTGAACACCTGTGATGGTATCGAGGCCATGTTCAAGAAAGAACCCAAGCGCCGTTTGGCCTTTGTGGTTTATCCCACCCAGGCGATTTACACCCAGTACAACCCTGAGTTTTTAAGCTCGCTGCCACTCACTGAGCTGTACAACACCGCTGCCTGGCGGATCAAGAAAGAGTGCAAACTGGTGCTGGAAGTGGATATCAGCCTGGTGCCATTGGATGTGGAATCCTACAAGGCCTTCAGAGAGCAGCAAGGCGGGCTGGGTGAGAGCCGCGAAAGCCGCGCCAAGTGGGCGGCCGCGCAGCTCTGAAATATCACGGCCCTGAAATACCGCGGCTTTGAAACCAGAGTTTGAATTAATCAGTTAAATTGGCGCTGGCTTTGTCCAGCGCCTTTTTCATTGCCGGACGCAGGTTAAGCCTGTCTCGGTAAGCCGCCAGTTTGGGCGGGATCTGCTGCTCAAAAATGGTGGCCCAGTTCAGAGTATGGGCCAGCAGTATATCGGCCACAGTCAATTCATCACCGAGCCAAAATGGGCTATCAGGCAGCCACTGCTCGGCAATGGCCGCGGCCTTGTTGAACTCCCATACGGCAGTGGCTTGAATCGCCGCCACCCGCTGCTGCTCCGGCAAGGCAAACCTGTGCTTGCCCATGGTCCATAACGGCTGCTCCAACTCGGTTATCACAAAGCTCAACCATTGATGATGATGCCCGGAGGCTACCGTGCCGGGCTTGGGCAACAGACGCCCCTCACCGTAACGCTCGGCCAGATAGAGCATAATGGCCGCCGATTCGGTCAATACCAGACCGTCATCCTCGAGCACGGGGATTTTGCCGCAGGGATTAAGCGCCAGGAACTCAGGAGTGCGGTTCTGCTGCTTGGCCATATCCACAAAGTGGAACTCCCAGGGCAGTTCCAACTCTTCCAACAACCAGGAAACCCGCAGCGCCCGGCTTCGCGGCGTGCCATAGAGTCGAATCATATTACTTTCCTTAAATTGCCCTGTCGCCATAAGCAATGGCTAACGCAGGTATGGTGGCAGAAAAGGCGCCCGCTGGCGCCATGATGATAAGGTCAACAGCAACAAGATACTCCCACTGCCTCAAGCTTGTCACTCAGTCCCTATTTCTCGGCGCTTATGTCTCACTTCTTATCTCAACTCTCTAGCATCCGGCCCTTGTCAGTTTGCCATCAAGGGCCGGGTGCCTGCCTCAGAAGTTAAGACTGACCTTGGTGTAGATGAAACGGCCTCTGGGGTTATGCACAGACATCACATAGCCATAGAGATCCGCATCGCCATCGCCTATGGCAAACGGCGGCTCTTCATCCAACAGGTTGTTGACCCCGAGCGTCCACTTGAACATCTCGTTGAAACGGTAGGAAGCCTGCAAGTCCACCAGGAACTGGGCATCCACCATACGTGACTTGTTTTCGGTAAAGTCCAGGGCGCCGTCGAAATTGATGTCCGGCGTATCTTCAAATTCGCCTATATAGCTGACATTGAGGTTGGCGGCAAAGTCGCCCATGGTCCAGTTAGTGCTGGCCAGCCAGCGGTACTGGGGATACTCATACTCGCCGGTATAATCCAGGCCGTCCTTTTCAAACTTATCCAGATAGCTCCACTCAAGGCCAAACTTGAGATCGCCATAGCTGTCCAGCTCCAGGCCGTAGTGAGCCGAGATATCCAGGCCCTGGGCCTCCTGGGAGCTTAAGTTAACAAAGCTTGAGTGAATCACATCAAGCACCCCGAGCGGCTCGCCACCGGCGGGGGGCAGGCGCACACAGATAGCGCTGTTTTGATCATTACAGTTGGCGGCATAGATATCGCCCAGAGGCTGCTCGTCTATCTTGTTGTCCTGGGTGATGTTCCAGATATCGAAGCCGATATCGAACTTCTGGCTCGGCGCCCAGATCATACCTATGTTCCAGGTTTCCGACTCCTCGGCGTCCAGATCCGGGTTACCGGCAAATACCGTGTTGTAATCCAGTACCTCACAGTCGGCCTCGGAGATACCCTGAGCGGCGCAGGCATAGGTATCTTTAAAGAAGTTACTCTTTTCCGAAGGGCCCAGGCCTATCTGAGCCAACGATGGTGCCCGGAATCCCTGGGCCCAGGAGGCGCGCATACTCAAGTCTTCCGTCATGCCCCAGTGGAATGCCACCTTAGGATTGGTGGTGGAGCCAAAATCGCTGTAATGATCGTAGCGCCCCGCCAGTTGCAGCTCAAAGCTGTCGGTCACAGGAATGGAAAACTCCAGGTAGGCGGCATACTGATCGCGCTCGGCCGCGGCGGAAACCGCTTCAGTCCCGAAGATAAGCCCGCGCTGGAACTGCTCATCGGGCACATCGCTGACATCCTCTTCACGATATTCCATCCCGGCCGCCAGCATGATATCCCTGTCTGCCAGGGTAAAGGCATGCCCCGAAATGCTGGCATCATAGGCGGTAATGTGTGACTTGCCCTGACGCACCAGACTGGTGGTAATGGCATCTATCACCTCGGGTGAGTTGATGGTGCCGCCAAAGGGGTTGTAGTTGCCGAGATTGATTTGCTCCTGCAGATAGTCCACCCGCACCCAGCCCTGGCTGCGATCCCCTGTCTGGGTCGACTCACTGCGCCCCTTTTGGGCCGAGACTTCCCAGTCCCACTCCTTGAAGCTGCCGCGCAGACCGGCCACTAATCTCAAGCTGTCGGACTCGATATCCCAGCGGCGGGGACCGGCATCCACTGTGCGGAAGCGACCTATGTCAATATCCTGACCAAAAGGATTGTTGGGATGTGAACCGGGAACCGTCAAACCTGCGGTTTCATCCAGCGGTGTGGCGGCGCCACCGGCCTTGGAGGTATTGTGCTGAGCCGCCAACTCCAAAAAGGCGGTCAGGGCGTCACTCAGGTGATACTCAAACTGACCTATGGCGCCTATGCGCTCGGCCTCGGGGATTACCAAGTTATAGGGGCCATAATCGAACAGGCAGCTGCCGCTCGATGTGGCGGAATCGGCCGGACAAGCCGGATCTATGGTCTTGACGCCATTGACATAGAAATACCCGGGAAAGCCCCGCGAGGAACGGAAATCCTCCCCGCCCCAGGGCGACTGATTGGCGGTACCAAACTGCCCCATCTCATCGGCGCTCAGGGTCGAGTTGCTGAAGTAATCCAGGATCACAGACGCGCTGCCCTTGTCACTCATGGTGCCCCACACCAGACTGGCGGTCTTTTCGTTGTAATTGGGGCCATCTGTGGCGCCATAGCCGAGATTGACTTCAATGCCTTCGATGTTTTTCCTCAGCACTATGTTGACCACCCCGGCGATGGCATCCGAGCCATAGATGGCCGAGGCGCCGTCCTTGAGTATATCTATCCGCTCAATGGCCGATACGGGAATGCTGTTGATATCGACAAAAGAATTGCTGACCCCTTCGGCAAAGGCACTGATGGAAACCCGGCGACCATTGATCAGCACCAGGGTCGCATCCGGCCCCATACCACGCAGGCTGATGGCGGCGGCACCGTTGGCGGTAGAGTCCTGGCTGTTGCCGCGGGTGGAGAAAGTGCCGGCCCCGGCCGCCGGCATCCTTTCCAGCAACTGCTGCAGGTTGTCGTAGCCCATGTTGGCAATATCTTCCTTGCCTATGGATTGAATGGGCGATGGGCCTTCCATATCGGTACGTTTAATCCGCGAGCCTGTGACTTCGATACGCTCCACAGACTCCTCGGCCGCGAAGGATTCTCCGGTAGGGGTCAAGGCAAGTGCGACGGCGCAGGCACTCAGGACAAGGTGAGGTCTGTTCATAATTATCCCTAATTTTTTCAGCTGTTTTTGTGGAAAACAACCACGACTACAAACTTCCGTGCTGTCATATTTTTTCAACATTTACCGATTCAACTTAACTCTTTAATATCTAAAGTCAATGCCTCTACCCGAGGTAAATTTGATTTTACTGATATAGGAAGTCGCCATGTCCACAGCCGCCGCGCCACTGCTTCAGGCTCGCTTTGCCGATAATCTCGGACTCTATTGGTTGATGTCTGGAGTCGGGAAGGTGCAAACAAGTCCCATGTGTGCTCTGCGTCGGCTTACAGGCCTGGATGCAAGGCGTGGTTCGCAGCAAATGGCCCAAGCCCTTTGCAAGAAACACAACACAGCAGGCAGGCCTGTAAGCCACGCCCTTTGGGGCTTGCACAGCAACCGGCTCTCTGCGTTATCCGACTTCGACAGGCCCCGGCATGCCTTCAGTCAGATGCCTTGAACACCAATTGCTGTGCAAGCCAGAGTGCCACGAGGACTTATTCGCACCTTCCTTAGCCCTCTGCCTCAGTATTGTCGGCCTTCCCTTGTTGCTGCTATGGCTGCCCATTGGCTTGTGGGGCACACGCCGCTATATCGCCAACATGAGCGCCGAGCTGACCGAGCGTAAGCTAGTGGTGCGCCGCGGCCTGCTGACCCGCACCGAAAATACTGTGCCCTTGGATAAAATCACCGACATGGCGCTTATTCAGGGGCCACTGATGCGCCTGTTCGGTCTGAAGAAACTCAAGGTGGAAACCGCCGGACAATCCGGCAATGACGCCCTGATAAGCCTGGTTGGCATAGTCGATGCTGACGGATTTCGCGCCGCTGTACTGGCACAAAAAGAGCGTTTGGATCACAAGGAGCCCAGCTCGAATGGACATGACAACAACTATGAGCAGCTGATGTTACTCAGGGAGATCCGTTCCGCGCTGGTCAATATCGAATCCTTACTGGCCCGGGAAAAGAGCGCGCCATGAATGACACCATACTGAATCGCAAAGGTTTTTCTTTCATTCACCTTAGGCACCTAATGGCCGCCATGGGCCCGGGTGCTGGAGGATCCCCTTATAATTCGGGCCTCCCAGAGGTGTTAACCAGTTTAAGAAATTCACCCCAAGCCCAGCGAAAATGCGATTCTTTGATTGAGTATTCCGGACGTCGTCTCACCTCTTTGCCGAGCCTGAGCACAGATAGCACGTTTCTGTCACGTATCGTATTGGCTTGAAACCTCCGCTGCCATCCCAGATGCCTGGCAGCCAGACCGATGCACCAAAGCAGGATTTCTGCCAACAAAGCTATCAGCAACAACACATCATAACGGCGTGGACAACGACTGCGGCTTTGTCTGAGTCCCATGCCGTATTGGGGACTTTTGAGGTCGCGAAAGGTTTCTTCTATCTGCATCCGTCTGGCATAAAGTTTGACCACCTGCGTTGACGAGAACGCCTCAGTAGGCAAGTTGGTTGCCAGTAACCAAGGCTCTTTACTGCCAAGACGGTAACTTTGTTGTGCCGTATGATTGCGTCCTGCTTTGGATGACCGCTTGTCGGCTCGATGTTTCGGCGCAGCCTTGTACAGATGTAAATGACAGCGCATAGGCGATTTTCGTCCCAGTTTTACGTAACCAATATGCCGGGCTTTCGCCGTGGCGGAGGGATAAAGCGACTTATTCGACTGCCATTGGGCATGATTGGCCAGGAGAAAGCCGACATCCCCACGGACACGGCCAAGCCAAAACCAACCATATCGTTCCACCTCCCGAAACCAGGTATTGCGGTAACCCGCATCGGTGACAATCAGTGGACAAACATGGGATGGCAGCACCTGTGCCAACTCAGCCAAGAAGGCGTTATGACTGCGGGGAGCATTGTAGTCGGCAAACGTGAAAGTACGCTCATACAGGGTAACCGAGCGCCCTTGCACACTGACAGAGGCTCGCAATGTCATCATCCGCAGTTGTTCACGGACATCAGACCAATCAATGAGGATTACCGGCATGGGATTAGTTGCACAGAGTAACTTGGCATGCCATTGATAAATAGCGAATTTATCAGAGTGTAGATGCGGGTTGCCGAGTAGCCTGTCTATCCGTTTGATGTTGTGCTTTGGCGCCACCGCGCCAGAGATATTGCGACCAAGCTGAGTCAGTGACAACTGATTGCCATCAAGTAACGCTTCTGTAGCAACCATCAGAGAATTAAGCCGTTTTTGATGTATTTGTGGGCATTGCTTTTTGAGTAAATCGTGTAAGATGTGGACATCACGCATGGTGTTGGATCTGGTAGTTTTTTGGCGAAATCAATTAGATCAATCAACACCATGCGTGTCTACTAAATTGAATAAAAAGGGAATTATCTGGGGATTCCCTAGGCCCGGGCGTTCTGGTGGCCGCAGCGGCCATAGGCGCCTCGCATCTGGTGGCTTCAACCCGTGCCGGCGCCGAATTTGGCTGGCAGTTGGCCTGGCTGGTGCTCCTGTTCTTTAAGGGTGCCTTGCTATCACTGTTGGAATTGGTGATGATCCAGGCCTTTATGACCACCTGCATCTTTGCCTAGTTGAATCTACGGCTGATGAGTTCCAAAACCCTGCCGACTGAGGCCCGTTACGGCAGGGGCATGCAACTCTGGGGCTGGCTGGGACTCGGTTACCTGTTTGGCTTTGCGCTGCTGTTTATCTATTGGTATTGCTACATCAAATAAGGAAGTTGCATGAACTGCTCACCGCTGGCGCAGCCGCGCTTTTTGGGGCTAAAACTCTCATCGACAGTCAAAGGCATCACCATGGCCTGCGTGCTGGGATTCACTCTTAGCCTAAGCGCTGCGCCGAAATCCGAACAAGAGCCGGCACCAGGCAAGGGTTCGGCGCCATCTGTCTGCCACAGCCATGAGCTGACACGACAGCTGCAGCTGATAATCAAGCAAAACCCCCTGCCCTTCAGCGGCGTAATCGAGTTGAGGCAAGGTAAAAAGACACTGCTGAGCCATGCGGCCGGAGAAAGCCAGGGCAACCCCATCACCTCTGATAGCCAATTTGTGCTGGGTTCACTGTCAAAGCAAGTGTTTGCCGTCTTGGTGATGCGGGCGATAGAAAGAGGCGATTTCAAGCTCAATGACAGCGCCGCCGCCCTGCTCGGCAAAGAGGCCGAACTGGATCCGGCCATCACAGTTGCCATGCTGCTGAGTCACACATCCGGCATAGGCATCCAAGGACAAGCCCTGCTGTTCACCCCGGGCAGCGATTTTAAATACAGCAATGACAATTATTGGCTGCTGGCCGAGATCCTCAAGCGTGAAGGCAACAGCGGTAATCAATTGCTGCAGCGCTTCTTTGATGCCGAGGGGCTTGAGCTCAAGGCCCGCACCGGCAGTATTGAAAGTATCCAGGAACAGTTACCCCATCTGGCGATAGGAAGAGCCGAGACAGACAGCGGCTTTGAGAGCGTGGCCGAGCAGTTGACTCTCACAGATAAGCTGCTGGCCAGCGGCGCCCTTATTGGCTCCGCCTCTGCCTTTGCCGATTTTCAGCAGGCCCTGCATCAGGGGCAACTGCTTAGCCGTGGCGGCTATCTGCAGTTGCTGGCGCCGAGAGGCAAACGCCCCCATCGTTGGGGCGAGCTGAATTATGCCGCCGGAATACAACTGAGCCCTGAGTTGCCCCTGGAGTTCAGCCACAGTGGTTACATAGCGGGTTATATCAGCACGGCGATTTATTATCCGGACTCGGGCTTCAATCTGGTGGTGCTGGAAAACACCTCTTGGTCACTCAAAGATATAGGCCGGGTGTTCGCCCTTCACGACAAGCTGCGACAGGCGGTGCGCGAAACGGCCGCGAACTGTCCACTGGAAAAAGCGGCAAATCTGCCCGGCTTTTAGGTATAATGCCGCAATACTGCGGAGCCTCCGCGCCTAACGCACCTAAGTCAATCGCCAGACAGTGTTAAAACTAAGCCGGGAGTCAAACCGGCCCAGGGACATTCATGACCAACAACGATATTCTGCGCCGCTTGCGCTTTGTCTTTAATTTCAACGACTCCAAGGTATTGCGTCTCTACGCCAAAATGAAGCGTGAAATGAGTGAAGCTGAGCTGGCTGGCCTGCTCAAGAAAGAAGATGAAGAAGGGTTCCGTCCCTGTGACGATCGTACCCTGTGCCAGTTTCTCGATGCCGTGATCATCGATAAACGCGGTCTGCGTCCCGGCAGTGGCATTCCGCAGCCGCTACCCAGCCTGAACAACAACATCATCTTCAAGAAACTCAGAATCGCCTTGGAACTGAAAGAAGAAGATATTATTGCCATTCTTGAACTGGCCAACTTCCGTATCGGCAAGGCTGAGCTAAGCGCCCTGTTCCGCAATCCGGAGCACAAGCATTACCGCTACTGTGGTGATCAGTTGATGCGTAACTTTATCAAGGGCTTGTCACTTAAATACCGCGGTAAATAAGCCAACAAGCAACAGCTGATATCTCCTTTGGAACCAGGCATCTGCCTGGTTCTTCGTTTTGTGTCATTACCATCTCTGACACCGGCAACCGAACTTGCCGCGTTTTAAACAAATATTTTGCACAAGCCCTCGCCCACCAACAACAAAGATCACATTTCATGGTAACCTATGCGGATTTAGATCACAGCCCGTCATCCACAAGCAAAGAACATAAAAAGGTTAGCCATGGACGATAATAAACGCCCCTTATATCTGCCTTTTGCCGGTCCGGCTATTCTCGAAGCGCCGTTGATCAACAAAGGTAGTGCATTTACCGAGGAAGAGCGTATTTTCTTCAACCTCGAAGGCCTGGTGCCCTACGTGATTGAAACGATCGAAGAGCAGGCCTCACGTGCCTACGATCAGTTCAAGAACTTCAGCAATGATCTGGACAAGCATATCTATCTGCGCAACATCCAGGACACCAACGAGACCCTCTTCTATCGTCTGGTTCAGAACCACATCACAGAGATGATGCCTATCATCTACACCCCAACCGTCGGGTTGGCCTGTGAGCGCTTCTCCAAAGACTACCGCCGTAACCGCGGCCTGTTTGTCTCCTACCCGAACAAAGATCGCATCGACGACATCCTCAACAACTCCACCCGTCACAAGGTGAAGGTGATAGTGGTTACCGATGGTGAGCGTATTTTGGGGCTGGGCGATCAGGGGATCGGCGGTATGGGGATCCCGATTGGAAAGTTGTCGCTCTACACCAGTTGCGGCGGCATCAGTCCGGCTTACACTCTGCCCATAACCCTGGATGTGGGAACAGATAACCCGCATCTGCTGGAAGATCCCATGTATATGGGTTGGCGCCACCAGCGCATAGGCGGTGAAGAATATCTGGAATTTATTGAAGCCTTTATGCAGGCGGTTCATCGCCGCTGGCCCGAGGCCTTGATCCAGTTCGAAGACTTCGCCCAGAAAAATGCCATGCCGCTGCTGGAGCGTTACAAGGATAAATACTGCTGTTTCAATGATGACATTCAGGGAACCGCCGCCATCACAGTTGGCTCACTGCTCGCCGCCTGTAAGGCCGCCGGCACTCAGTTGAGCCAGCAAAGAGTTGCCTTCCTCGGCGCCGGCAGCGCAGGCTGTGGCATCGCCGAAGCGATTATTGCGCAGATGGTTTCCGAAGGGATCAGTGATGAGCAGGCCAGGCGCCAGGTGTTTATGGTCGATCGCTGGGGACTGTTGCAAGACAATATGCCCAACCTGTTGCCATTCCAACAGAAGCTGGCGCAAAAGCGCGAAGAGCTGCAGCAATGGAGCAACTTTGGTGACAACATCTCATTGCTGGATGTGGTCAACAACGGCAAGCCAACAGTGCTTATCGGGGTTTCCGGCGCCCCAGGGCTATTCAGCGAGGAGATCATCCGCGCCATGCACAGCCACTGCCCAAGACCGATAGTGTTCCCACTGTCCAACCCCACCAGCCGGGTTGAGGCCACGCCCAAGGATATTCTGCATTGGACCAATGGCCAGGCGCTGGTTGCCACCGGCAGCCCCTTTGAGCCTGTGGTCATAGACAACCAGACCTATGAAATCGCCCAGTGCAACAACAGCTATATCTTCCCCGGCATAGGCCTTGGGGTATTGGCCAGTGGTGCCAAGCGGGTCTCTGATGAGATGCTGATGGCCTCTAGCCGCGCCTTGGCAGAATGCTCACCGCTGGCACTCAACGGCAGTGGTTCCCTGCTGCCTAAGCTGGAAGAGATCCAGAAGGTCAGCAAGCACATCGCCTTTGCCGTCGGCAAGGTCGCCATCGAGCAAGGCCACGCATTGCCGACTTCCGATGAGATGTTGCAACAGGCTATCGAGAGTAATTTCTGGCAACCTGAGTATCGCCGCTACAAACGTACTTCCTTCTAAGAGCGTCCGTGCCCATAAAAAAACCGGCATTAAAAATAATGCCGGTTTTTTATTTAGCCATTGGCTATCACATCTCGAATACTGTTGAGCAAGCGCCTATCGGTACGGGCCTTTTTCAACTTGCGTACACTTTCTTTGAGCGCCGATTGTGAAATACGATCATATATGCCGCTATATTCCTGCTCGGCAATGGCCTCGTCGGTATCCGCCAACTGGGCGATATCCTGGGCCATC
This sequence comes from Shewanella carassii, assembly GCF_019670705.1. Taxonomy (NCBI): domain Bacteria; kingdom Pseudomonadati; phylum Pseudomonadota; class Gammaproteobacteria; order Alteromonadales; family Shewanellaceae; genus Shewanella; species Shewanella carassii. Next base: position 992,999 of record NZ_AP024618.1, on the reverse strand, counting down.
AAACTCAGTTGCAACCAGGCCGACGCGATAAAAAAGCCGTGAAAATCGGCTCTCGGCAACAACTTGGCGGCACTTGGCGGCAACTTGTCCCAAGCCTGTTTGAACTCAAACTCCTTATCGTCCAGCAGTTGTTCAAAAAGATTGTCATAGGCTTCTTTCAGCGCCGTCGGCAACTTATCCATGGGCAGAACTTGAGAGCAGATATTGATGGCGGCACTATGTGCCTGTTGCCGGTATTGAGCATCAACTTGAGTCATTGTGTATTCCGTCTAAAAGCAGTTGGCGGCGAGTATAACATCGGCCATAAAGGGCAATCCATTCCATCAACCTCTCCCCAGTTCTAGCATCACCACGGGAAAAATCGCGGTTCACCTGCATTGCTGCAACAGTAAATCACCGAAGCGATTGGGTTAATCCACAATTAACTCTGGTCAGTCTCAAGCTTGGTGCGTATGCTTAAGCACATGATCTAAACACAACGTACTCGGTCAGCGTGAAGCCCTATTTTCTCAAATCAGTCCTCACTCTGCTGCTTCTGTCCGGCATATCTTCCTATGCCGCGGCACAGGACAACCCAGAGGCTGATCAACTGTTTAAGCTTATTGAAGATGGGCAAATCAATAACGCGGCGAAAGTACAGCAAACACTGGATCAGATAGCTAAGTTATTGGCGGACGATGATGATGACCGACAGGTAAGGCTAAGGCGAGCACGCTGCTGGGGTTTTGACTCGCAAAGCGCAGCCCAGATCGATGCCGCCATTACCTTTGCCAACCAACAGTTAGATGCTCCGGCCAATCAGTCCTATCCCGACGCGTTAACCGATTTTCGTCTCTGTCATGGCTGGTACTCCCAACAGAAGGGGGATATGGAACAGGCCAGAGCCGATTACGATCTGGCGCTGGAACAGGCTTATCACCTCGAAGATCATCGCCTGATCGCCGATACCCGCAGTATGCGCGGCGCCATGTATTCCTTTCAGGGCAACTTTGCGCTGGCGCTGGAAGATCTGTTGACGGCTCAGCGACTCTATGAGCAACTGCAACTGAATTATTGGGGCCAGTTTAACCTGATCGATCTCGCCACCAGTCTTCGCCGCTTCGGCGATCCACAGAGTGCACTCAACTATTATCGTCAACTGGAACAGCTCTACCGCCAGTGTAAGCCGCCGCCGGAAATGAGCAATCGGGACTATTAAATTGAGCATTAGGAATAAACCAGGTTACTACCACTTCCAATACCATAGATATTTTATTTGATTGTCATTAAAAGCTGCCTCACTGGTTGATTATAACGAAGGGAACCGACCTAATTAAGCCCTGTATCAACATCAACACGGAGACTAGGGGGAGCACTTCGGACTTTAGTCTTAATGCGATCATCTGACACCGAAATATCCAATGCCAATTTACTATTGACGTTATTTACCATATTGCGGATGTCAGCATTAGGGTCGGCAACCGTTTTCATTTCACCGGACAACCATTTTTTAATGCCGTCAATGGCGTCCATCAAACCAGGTTCAGCCACAAGGCCATAGGATTTAGCCAGGGCTTTTTCTTCTTCGCTGGTACGTCCTATCTTAAGCAGGGGAAAGTTCTCCGCCTGGCTCAGGCCAAAACCGACTGTGCCAAGCGCCACAAGATTTTGCATGCTGAATAATTTGGCACCGCCGCCAGCCTTTCCTTTTTGGTTGGAACCGCCTGCAACATCCGGCATACCGCCACCCATGCCGCCCTGTCCCATATTGACCACGTACACAGGCATTACGCCCAAATCCGAAAAGCCACCTTGGCCGCCTGCGGCGCCTTTACCTTTGCTGCCAAAAAAGCCCTTGCCCCAAGAATAGACATCAGCGGCCTTCTTGGCCGCAACCAATGAGCCTACAGCAATAACCGCCACACCAGCCCACTTCAGCCAGTTATCAATGGTTTTCTGGTCTACACCATTTATTGCATCGGCGAGATCTTGAATAGGCTGTGAAAGTCTGCTTTCTGCAAATTTATTAAATTGATTATTCAGTGATGTGAGAGCGCCATTAAATGTGGCTGCATTTTTAGCGGCCGCTTTTTGGGTTGAACCAAAATCATTGGTTTGCTTCGTCATTTCTTTAGCTAGGTTTTTATAATCTTCACCGAATAATGACTTCAACCCTTGCACTGACACTTGATCTGAAAAAACATCTTTTAATTTAGATGAGCTATCACCGGCTGCTGTTAAAATATCAATTAACAACTCTACAGGCTCACGTAGATCTTGTGTTCCTGTTTTAAAAACTTGCACTCCTTGTTGCTCCAAAAACTTTACTTTATCAGGATCATCAAAAACCGAAAAAACACCCTGAATAGAGGTTAATGCCTCGCTCGCGCTACCTCTTGTTTTTGCAAACATCTGAACCAGCGCACCCATCTGTCTAATTGCTTCCGGGCCTTTACCTCCATAAACGGTAAATAACTGCTCTGATATTGAGGCTAGCTCTTTTACGTTGACACTGCCAACAGCGAATTGACTATATAGATCATCAACACTCTTCATTACTGCTTCAGCATCTTTAACCCCTTTAGCTCTGAACTGTGCAAATAAACGTGCCGTTGATGCCGCATCAGCCCCAAATGCTTGCATAAACAGCCCCATATTCTCTAGGTTATCTTGAACGAATTTAAAATCACCAGTTTTTTCTAATAATACGTCTACACCTGCCGCCAATTGTGTAGCATCAATTCGAACGTCACTCTGAACTGAAAGATTTCTAATTGACTGTGACAACGAGGCAATTTCTTCATCGGCAATTTTTGCGTTAGTACCGATACGTGTCATTAATGCATCAAAATTGGCTATACCACGCACTGTGGCACCTGTTAAAAATGCAGTTCCAATCCCAACATACCGATTACCCAAGGTGTCAATACCACGAGCAGCAGCTGCGGTGGCGGTTCTTACCAAAGTCATAGCCTTCTCGCTACGCCTGGCAAAGTCGCTCATGGAGTTGCCATATTGACGAGCCTTGGCGGCAAGGTTGCCAGCCATGTTAATTACAATGTCAGTTTCTAACTTATTACCCATATCCACCTCAAACAAGAAGGCTAGCAATAGCTAGCCTTCTCATTGCATTTAAAGGTCTTGAGACACCAATATATCGACAGCTTTGTAATTAGTGTTATCTTCGCCATTATCAAGCGTTTTCCGCAACACTATCTTTTCGGCCGCCGCTCGTAGTGACACTGGAATAACCAGAAGAGTAGGCTTTATCTTAAGCGATTTACCTTCACTGTTTTTTTGCTCCATCATCTTGGTGATCATCAACTCGAAGTTAGCTTCGGTTAATGCAGCCTTTGACGCGAATGCCATCTGCCAGAAGGTAAAGCCTGCATTGCCTCGTGCTCTGGTTCCGAAGTAATAGTCATCGGTAGTGAACACGTTGAAATCACCTGGTTCTGTTACAGATTGGAACTCAGGGGCTAATCGTTCCTGCCAAACCAAAGGCTTTAAAGGTCGACTGGTATCCAACATGTACCAACCTGGGCCGGTGTCTGTTGCAGGATCCCCAATAACATTTGAAAATGTATTGACACCATCTTCTGATGGATGGTCAGCATCGAAGAAAGGCTGACCATCATAGCAAAGCTCGGTAAACCCATCTTTCAACAAACCGAAGACATATTCATCTGGGAAAATCTTCGAATCATGCCCCATTTCTTCAAAGATAATTCCATATCTCCCATAGTCATTATCTTCATAGTCAACACGAGGGATCTTTACTGATGATTCAAACATCTTGTTGACGATGTTGTATCCGTGCTTCTTCAGCTCTTTCAGCTGTCTATCACCAATCCACTCTTTTAAGCGTGGAAAATCCCCCAACCATCCATAGCCTGTAGCTCCGGCAGATGAAGGCAACACCGTAGCTACAAGCGGATAATCCGGTTTTGCTGAACCCATACCCTGGTCAAAGCGTCCTGCAAACGCTGTTTTGGACTCAATGACAACATTGTTAATATCAATTGGCGAAGGCATAATTAGACCCCTTTACTTTTAATTTTCAAAAATTGTTCTGTTGAAATACCAACATTTCGACAAACGGCAAGCTGAACATCATTCAACCCGTCATTATTTTTTTCTTTTTTGCCACTAATTTTTATTTCAGAGCTTAAATAAGAAAGACCAGCCGTGTTTGAAGCAAACTCAGCGAAACTATCCATACCCTGACTCTTACAACAAGCAATTAGAAACTCTCTTTGTGATGGGGCGAATACAGCATCACTAATTAAACCATCAACAACTTTTTCAGCTTCTTTCTGTTTAACATCGTGGTCACGAGCATTGAGAGCCGAAAGCAATTCTTCATCACTTGATACCTCTCTTCCCAATGCCTTTGAATATTTTGACCACTTGTCATCCATCTTGGCATTTAAAGCCTGCATTACAAGATTAGGTTTATTAGTCAAACCTATGCTTGATAACGCGATGATCTCTTTCTGTGAGTTGTAGTGAAAAGCAGGTGATAAAAAACGATACTCTCGGGTGTTGATTGAGTTTGATGCTTTCTTTGTCCAATCAACCTTAGCCCATATTTCACCGTTCCTTACTTCCAAATCTTCAACCCAACCAGCTGCCGGGGCTTCTTCTCCATTTGGAGCTTTTATCTCCTGACCATGTTCATAGTCAATGACCATTGGAACCTTCATGTTCTTGAAGGCATGAACAACTGCATTTGGATCTCGCATGATCCAGCTTCTTCCATCAAGACCTTTGATGTCAGGCCCACCAGGAAGAACCTGAACCCATTCTGGCGCAATTTCGCCAATTTCATTACATAGAGCGACAACACCCATCATTAAACCCTCTGAACCATGTTTAAACACCGTTTAAATCAAGCTGTATTGATTTAAACTTTTTTTTACGACACAACACACCGGATTAATCAAAAAGCCTTTTAGAATCGATTACGCGAGCATTTCTCCATCACCGCAACAGAAGAACTCTTGCACAGCCATACTTGCACTCATAATCACCTGCCAGTCTTGAGCGGTAACGCCCATATTGCACAAGTCGGAAAACGAAAGGTTAACAGACATATTACCAAGCTTAGTAATTGATGCTGCCGTGTGCTCATTCAAATAGATCAACCCCTCTATAGATGAACCATGCTTACTATTTACGACTTTAAAGGTTTCACCTTTAGCAAGTTCCGAATATTGTTCTTTAGCTATCAACTGAATATCTTCAGATTCTGAATCACTTAAGTGTCGTATTGAAACAGTCTTAAAAATGTTGCCATCAACTTTAATCCCGTCTACAAGATTGTACTGGTACATTTATGACAACCCCTCTATTGCTTTTCTTGATTCACGGTCAGCTTCTCGGCAAGCCTTTACAATTCTATATACTGCTTGTTCTGATATATTGTATTTTTTTGAAAGCTCAGTAATGTTGTTCCCGGAGAACTCGTCGTAAACTAATCTATAAACAATTAGCTTTTTAAAGCTCTCCTCCTTTGGAAGGTAAATTTGTGACCCTCCACAAACAGATATCAACAGACTAATAAACTTAAATGTTACTTTATCCTCAAAACCAAGGTCACTACACTTAGATATAAATTCATCAAAAAATAAACCACTACCACTATTATTATTGATGATTTCAATACCAATATTTATAGCATTTTCATTTTTGGCAATGTCACACCATTTAATAGACATTCTAAACACCTTTAGATATATGAAATATTGACCTATTGATAATATCCATTTCTTTTCTTGCTTGATTTAAGGTAAATCCTTCACCAGTCATTATTGATAGAATTTTTTCATCTATTTTACTTAAAACATCACAGATACCATTGTTAATATGATTGCGACCTCTCAACAATCTAACTTTGTGCTTCTTACATACCCGGTAAGCATGGATACAGCTAACACCAGCCATAAAGGCAGCATCGTTTACACTGGTTCCTTTTTTAACCTGGCTAACGATAACCTCTTCACCTATTTCTGCACAAAGCTCTCTAAACTTCTTGAAGTACACCTGATTTGAAACCCTGCCATTTACTATAGGAGCATTGGATTCCAATCCATTAAGTATTGCTTGAAACAGCTCTACGCTTTTCTTATCGTCAGGTGATAAGCCAAAGAACCCATCAACCAAGAAGCCTATCAGCAGTAAGTTGTCACTCATTACAGGATACCAAACCATAGCAAGCAAATTTATAAACCATGTTAATTTACACCTCGCTGAACACATAGTAATGCAAGTTAATAACGTCTAATTCAGAGCAAAAAAAAGCCCCTATATAGGGGCTTTAAGATGACTGTGCTAGATTGACTATCTAGGAATGTTCCCGTAAACAACTTTGTTAAGGAATCTATTAAGTGAAGTTCTTGATATTTTAAGCATGACATCAAGATCCCTCTTTTCTATCTCAGTATTGATATAATCAAGCATATCTTTCTGAGAGTGTTTTCCAGAAGAAACCATAACAGCAACCTTAGCTCTTATGTCAGATGGAAGCTTTTGGAATTTATAAATACGTTTATTCTTTTTTGGTGCAGCAGCGTTCCTTAATATTTTTAGAACATTCCTAGCACCTATGCTCTGAACAATAATCGCCAGCTCGTGACTTTCTGCTGATGTCAATCTTTCATTTTTCATTTTGACACCCTCCAGCGGTAGATCTCTTTATCATCGATATCAACTCAGAGGGAGTCATGCTCAAGGATTCTGATAGTGCCAAAATATCGATTTGATCTTTTAACGTGAGCGGACTATTACCGGTAACACCTCTGTCTTTTTTGCATTGTTTTGAAACCCCCTCAAACTGTGACGATATCAGGTTTGCCCTAATCGTCATTTCCATCACAACAGTATAGTCGCACTTGGTATCACCTTTAATCCAATGATTATACAGTTTGAAAAAGCCATTTAAGCTACCGACCAAGCTCTCTATTGATTTGTGTACATCACTTCGAAAGTCAATGCTTGGTACGTAACCTTCTACAGATGAAGCATCGCTATCGTAAGGGTGTAGAACTTGGATAACGTCATTATTGGTGGACAGTGTGAGTGATCTAGAGGTGTGATCTTGACGTGAGCTAGGCATGTGGCGCTCTCCTTGGATTTATTTTAAATCACCGGCAGGAGGTTCCAATCTCACTGGCGGTGAACTGGGCAAGGTTGGAACTACCGCATCCAAGGAGCGGCCTAGCCTAAGCTAGCCTCACCCAGCTCACCATAAATAGAGAGCTGTAAGCAAAAAACACGCTTACGCGTGTCTTGAGCGCCTCGGATTATAGCGGGGTTCCAATCCCGACGCTAGATTTTGCTAGCGCACTTATGATGATACATAAAGTTTGGCAAAGTTCAAGTTTGAATGTGCTAATCGCCCCTTATGAAAACACTTTCTCATAGTGCCATTTGCCCACACTTAGCGTCCTTTGAGAGCTTTTCTCATTAGCATTTAACCTGATTTTTTGTTCATTATTATCAACGAGTTAAGATAAAAGGATCGCCTACGGACACAAAAGGACGTATCGACCTTTTCTCAGTGCTATAAAAAGACCTCTTTTAATCAAAACGAGTAATGATCAAAAAGCAAATACAATTTAAAAACAGCATGTTAAACAAGTTTAAATAATTATTTTTTAAAATTTTTATTGCTCACTTTAATAGTCTAAATTCGTCCTTTTCTCGTCCATTGCTCATTTTAATTAAATCTAATATACACCGCCGAAAACAATGACTGCCCCAACATGATAACCGCACCACAAATCACCCAAACCCAGCCACCACGCGCCATACAGCCATCAGCAGCCCCACAAAACTCCCAGATAATCCCAAGGATTTCCACATAATCCCAGGTCTCCATATATTGTTCATTTAACTAGTCCCTACACAGCCAGAGTGGTAGAGAAGATCTGGCCTATATCATCAATGGCGATATGGCATTAGCCCTTGAAGAGTTAGGCGATTTCGAGGCGGCTGTGGCCAAATTCCAGCTCTCCTACAACTATTTCAAACAGCAAGGGATAGCTATAGAGGCGGCCGGGGTTTCGGTCAATATGGCCGGTTCACTATTGAAACTCGGGAGAGTCGAGGATGCCATAGCGGCACTGGAGCGTGCCAGACCCTTTATTACCGAGCAGCAGGGGGCATATTACAGCTTTATGCAACTCTATAGTGCCGAGGTACTGCTGCGCCAAGGGCATCCAGAACAAGCTATGGCACCACTGGCAAAAGCCGAAAAAAGTTTCAGGGATATCAATAATGACCGCGGCCTGGCCGAGCTCTACCTGCTCAAGAGCGAGGTATTTGCCGCCCAAGGACTATGGCAAGAGTCTACCAAGGTACTGAAATTATATATCTCCCTGCACTCTGAGCTGGACAACAAACTACAGTCTTATCGCACTACAGAGATGCGTACCCGTTTCAACGCCGACCGTATGGCCAAGGAGAACCAACGGCTGCTGGAAAGTGAACGTCTGAAAGAGCAAGAGGTACAGATACTGCGACAAAACCGTCTATTGCAGTTGGCGGTGCTGGTTCTTGCCAGCATCATCATCCTCATCACGGCGGTCATGGCCTTTAAGCAAACCCGCAAATCACGCCAGTTTCAAAAAATTGCCCACACAGACCACCTGACTCAGTTGGCTAACCGCCGCTACACCTACTACAAAGGTGAAACCTTATTCGACCAGGCATTGGCAACCGGTAAACCCTTATCTCTGATTCTCTTCGATGCCGATAACTTCAAGGATATCAATGATCAGTTTGGTCACGATGGTGGCGATAAGGTCTTGCAACATCTGGCAAGTCTGAGCCAAACCCTGATCCGCGAACAAGATCTGCTGGGGCGGATTGGCGGTGAAGAGTTTCTGTTGTTGTTACCGGAAACCGATAAGCAAGAGTGTTTTAAAATCGCCGAACGTCTGCGCCAGACCATAGCCCAATCTCACCCCGATGACATGAAAGATGGCCCCATGGTTACCATTAGTGTCGGCATTGCCACGCTGGATAAGGAAAAGGAGTTTGAAGAGCTTTTGAAATTGGCCGACGATGCCCTCTATTGTGCCAAGAATCGAGGTCGCAACCGGGTGGAAACCGCCTGATAGGCCAATCAGAGTCTCAGCAAATTATGGCGTACGCCACAATACTTCAGCTGGCTGTAGAGAAGGGTTAACGCCAAACCACTCATAATAGAGCGCGTCAAATTCACCATTTTGCTGCAACGTCAGCAGCGCCTTGTGCCAGGCTTCGACCCGCTCAGGAGCCGTACCGCCGGAGAACGCCAGATAAAGACGCAAGTGCGCCAATTCCAATACGGGACGCACCGCCGCCGGAGTTTGGTCCAACTGCCGCAAGACGTCCTGAACCGCGATATCCGCCTGGCACCAATAACGTACTCGCTTATGCAATAACTGTCTGGCCGAATATTGAGGAAAACTTGAGATCAACAACTGCTCATCCGGAACAGACTTCAACAACATCTGCGCCGGAGAGTTGCGGTAAAGGGCAATATTACCGGCTGCAACCGCCTGAGACAGATCTGCCGGGGTGAAATCATCATCCTCGCGGGCATAGAGCTGAATGCGGGTCTCGGCAATCGGGCCAACAAAATCAAATTCCGGCCGCCGTTGTTCATTGATGGAAGTGGCAAACAGCAAGACGTTGGGCTCCTGGTTCGCGATATTCATCGCCCGGGCCCAAGGCAATACTTCTATCACTGGATTGCTGTCGGTGGCTGCAACCCGGCGATATAATGCCCGCACCAGAGCCACCGCATAACCTTCGGCGTTACCATGACGCTCATAGCTCATAGGAGGCCAAGTTTCGGTCAAGAATCTCAGCTTAGGCAACTTATCCTCTGCAGGCCGAACATTGGCCAGGGCTAGGCTAGCAAGCGCACAACAGAACACTATCACGCAGCCCCTGAGCAAGGTGTCGATTCCCGGCATATTGTCTCCCAGTCAATTTCTTCAAGCATAGCACCGGCAAAGGCCGACATAGGCGTTTGCGGCAACTGTGAGCGATTCTGCTTTACTGATATAATCACCATTTTTGCCCGGTCAGCCTCTGTTCATGCCTATCCCCCAAGCGCCACAATTTGATCCCAACATGCTTGGCAAGCTTGCCCGCGACATAAAAGCCTGGGGTAAAGAACTGGGTTTTGCTCAAGTGGGGATCACAGATACAGATCTTCGCCGCGAAGAACCCAAACTACAGGACTGGCTCAATAAGGGCTATCACGGTGAAATGGGCTATATGGCCAGCCACGGCATGATGCGCGCTCGTCCGGCCGAGTTGCATCCCGGCACTTTGAGAGTCATCTCGGTACGGATGGACTACTTACCGCCAGAAGCGGGATTTGCCTTCAATCTCAAAGATCCCAACCTTGGCTACATCTCTCGCTATGCCGGTGGCCGCGACTATCACAAGCTGATGCGCAATCGCCTGAAAAAGTTGGGCGAGCGCATAGATGAAGCACTCAAAGCCCTGCAACTTGAAGGCAGTGGTTTTCGGCCCTTCGTCGACTCGGCTCCCATTCTGGAACGGCCGCTGGCAGAAAAGGCCGGGATCGGTTGGACAGGTAAACACTCACTGATCCTCAACCATGAGGCCGGCAGTTGGTTTTTCCTCGGCGAACTGCTGGTGAACCTGCCACTGCCTGTGGATGTTCCTATAGCCGAAGGCTGCAATACTTGCGTCGCCTGCATCACAAGTTGCCCAACCGGGGCCATAGTCGAGCCCTATGTCGTCGATGGACGCCGCTGTATATCCTACCTCACCATAGAGCTGGCCGGCAGCATTCCGCTGGAGTTTCGACCAATGCTCGGTAATCGCATCTATGGCTGCGATGACTGCCAGCTGGTATGCCCCATCAACCGCGCAGCCCCCTTGACCGCCGAGGCCGACTTTCATCTAAGGCCACAGCTGAAACAGCCCAAGCTACTGGAGCTGTTTGCTTGGAGTGAGACCGAGTTTTTGAAAAACACCGAAGGCAACGCCATCCGACGCATAGGCCATGAACGTTGGCTACGTAATATTGCGGTGGCGCTGGGCAATGCCCCCTGCAGCGAAGCCATAGTCGCCGCCCTGCAGGCACGACTGACAGATGCCTCGGAGCTGGTCGCCGAGCACATAACGTGGGCACTGGCGCAGCAGGCCGAGAAACTCAGCGGCAAGGACACAGCGCCCATTCCCGCCCGTAAGACGGGGCGCCTGATCCGGATAGTGGAAAAGGGTTTGCCAAGAGACGCCTGAAATCAGGCTTGATCCAGGGTAAAACCCACCTTGATGGTGACCTGCCAATGAGCGATGACACCGGCTTCCAGGTGGCCGCGGGTATCTATCACTTCAAACCAGCGCAGATTGTGCAGCGACTGGCTGGCGGCCTCAATGGCATTCTTGACCGCTTCATCTGAGCTGATGGGGGATGAACCTGTCAGTTCTATTATCTTGTACACATGGCTCATAAGGCTTCTCCTGAGAGTGGCAACATCCAAGTTTGCGTGCTGACCTGAGTATAGACAGAAATGCTCGATGGCATATTTTCCTCATTTTCTGTATATTTCTCAGATGGATAACCATAGGAAGAAATCAAGGGATTGCTATGCAATTAAAACATTCGGGTCCGGGGATCGCCTCATTTGCCACCAGCATTTTTAGCGGAATCACCCTGTTTATCATGCTTATTGTCGCCGGGGTTCTGGAGACGACCACACCGGGCGGCCTGGATGAAAACTCCGTCGAAGCGGTTCTTGTGGGCTTGATGCTGATCTTCATGATGCTGGTCTGCCTGGTATCGTTGGGATTGGGTATTGGTGGCCTGCTACAGAAAGAGCGCCAGAAAATTTTCGCCATACTGGGCACGACCTTCTCAAGCTTGATCATCCTGGGCACAGTTGGCCTGATCATGGTGGGAATGAGCATGGGTTAAGCCTTGGGCTCATTAACATCAAGATACCGTCAGGGGCGCAATGCGCCCCTGACGGCTTTTAGCCGAGTCGACGTCGCAACTCCCTGGTGGCATCGACCATGTTCTTCAAGGCTGGCTCGACTTCCTCCCAATTACGGGTCTTCAAGCCGCAATCCGGGTTGACCCAGAGCTGACGCAGAGGAATTTTCTGCGCCGCCTTTTCAATCAGGCTCACCATGGCCTCAACAGTTGGAATGTTGGGGGAGTGAATATCATAAACCCCGGGGCCGATTTCATTGGGGTAGTCAAAGTCTTCAAAGGCATTCAACAACTCCATCCGCGAGCGTGAGGTTTCTATAGTGATCACATCGGCATCCATGGCAGCAATTGCGGCAATAGTGTCGTTGAATTCGCTGTAACACATATGGGTATGGATCTGGGTCTCATCCCTGACACCGGCGGCGCTGAGTTTGAAGGCAGCCACAGCCCAATCGAGATAATAAGCCCAATCGCTGCGTTTGAGCGGCAAGCCCTCCCTAAAAGCCGGCTCATCAATCTGAATAATGCCTATGCCCGCCTGCTCCAATGCCACTACTTCATCGCGTATCGCCAGAGCCAACTGAGTCGCTATCTGCTCACGGCTGATATCCTCGCGGGCAAAGGACCAATGCAATAGGGTCACGGGACCGGTCAACATGCCTTTCACCGGCTTGTCGGTGAGACTCTGGGCATATTCGGCCCAGTCGACTGTCATCGCCTTGGGACAGGTCACATCGGCGTAGATCAGCGGTGGCTTAACGCAGCGGGAACCATAACTCTGCACCCAGCCATGTTTGGTAAAACCTACGCCGTCGAGCTGTTCACCAAAGTATTCCACCATGTCGTTGCGCTCGGCTTCACCGTGTACCAGCACATCTATTCCCAACTTGAGCTGCCGTTCTATGGTGTCCCGGGTCACCTGTTGCAGCTGCTCTGTGTACACAGCATCGTCCAACTCACCCTTGCGCCAGCGGCTACGCAGGTTACGAATGGCTGCCGTCTGCGGGAATGAACCTATGGTAGTCGTCGGCAACAAAGGCAACTTGAACCTGGCCTGCTGGGCTTGTCTGCGCACCTCAAACTCATGGTTTCGGTCGTAATCGGCCGCGCTCAGGGCATCGATTCTGGCACTGAGCTGTTGATTACGCCCCTGCGCCCTGGCCAAGCGCCGACTCCGGCAACGAGCCACCACGGCTTTGGCACTTTCAGTCTCAGGCGCCGCCAAAAGCGCCTTGAGCTCCTGCAACTCTTTGAGTTTTTGCCGGGCGAAGGCCAGTAGGCTCTTGAGCTCGGGCGCCAACGCGGTTTCCACTTCGAGATCCACCGGGGTATGCAACAGGGAGCAGGAAGTGGCGAGCCAGAGCCTGTCTCCCAGATCCCGCGCCAGTGGCGCCAACTGCTCGGCCACAAGATCCAGCTCGGCGGCCCAGACGTTACGGCCGTTGATCACCCCAACCGACAATACCTGTTCGGGCGCCAGTGCCCCGACAAAGGCCTGCAACTGCTCGGGCGCGGCGACCAGATCCAGGTGAATACCCGCCACCGGCAGTGCCGACAACAGACTTTGATGGTGAGCAACAGTGCCGTAATAGGTTGCCAGCAACAGCTTGAGCGGCGCCAACTCGAGCACGCCGTAGGCCTGATTGAAGGCCTGCTGCCAGTTGTCATCCAGCTCGAGTGCCAGCGCGGGTTCATCCAGTTGCACCCATTCAACCCCCTGGGCGGCAAAGCGGGCCAGAATGGCTTGATAACATTGCAGCAGCGCCGGCAGCAGTGTCAAACGGTCGAACTCTGAGCCCACTGTCTTGGACAGATACAGGAAAGTGACCGGCCCCAGCAGTACCGGCTTGGCGGTGTGGCCCAGCGCCTGAGCCTCGGTCACCTCTTCAAACAACTGTTCCCAAGCGATATCGAAGCGTTGATCTTCGCTAAGCTCCGGCACCAGATAATGGTAGTTAGTGTTGAAGTACTTGGTCATTTCTGACGCCTGGGCCTCCTTACCGCTAGGGGCTCGGCCACGGGCAATCCGGAACAGAGTATCGAGATTGACTGCGCCGCCGTCACGGTGACGCTCGGGAATGACTCCCAGAGTCGCACTCAGGGTCAGCACCTGATCATAGTAAGCAAAGTCACCGACCGGCAACAGCGCCACCCCGGCATCGGCCTGCCACTGCCAGTGGGTACGCCTAAGCTCCTTGGCAACACTCTGTAGTTCGGCTTGGCTGGACTCTCCACGCCAATACTTTTCTAGGGCGAACTTGAGCTCGCGGCGACGTCCGATACGGGGAAAGCCAAGACTGTTTAACTGCATAGTGTATTCCATCCTTTATAAAAACATGCGGCAAATGACTGGTGACGCCGGAATACAATAAATAGACATGGGCGTCTGGACGTCTAGAAGTTTATTGTGTTAGTCTCAACACAGGCAACCGAATTGAATTCAAGGGCAACATGAGCGGCATTCATGTGGAGAGGAAATGATAGAGCTGAGACACCTTCGTACTCTGATAGCACTGAAAGAAAGTGGCAGTCTGGCCGGCGCGGCGAAGAAACGTTTTGTCACCCAGTCGGCGCTGTCACATCAGATTAAAGAGTTGGAGACCCGAATTAACTCCCAGGTATTTGTTCGCAAAAGCAAGCCTCTGACCTTCACGCTGGAAGGCAGTCGCCTGCTGACCCTGGCAGAAGAGATACTGCCACGGGTACAGGAGACTGAGTCGGTACTCAAACGAGGCCTGGCCGTTAGCAGCGGCCCGTTAAAGGTTGGCATCGAATGCCACAGCTGTTTTCGCTGGCTGATGCCCGTGATGGAGGCCTTTCATCAGTCTTATCCGGATGCCAACCTGGATCTCTCCAGCCGCCACCTGTTCGACTCACTCAATGCACTGGAAACCGGTGAGCTGGATATAGTGCTGACCTCAGATCCTGTGCCCGGTCATGCCCTTGCCTATCAGCATCTATTTGATTTTGAAGTGAGACTGGTGATGGCCAAAGATCATCCGCTGGCGGGAAACAAGTATATTCTGCCGCAGCAATTAGCCGGGGAAGCTATCATCAGTTATCCGGTACCGCTGGAAAGGCTGGATATTTTCCGTCACTTCCTCGAACCGGCTGGGGTGGTGCCCGGCCCACAAAAACGCTGCGATCTCACCAATGTGTTGCTGCAACGCATCGCCTGTAAGGAAGGGGTTGCGGCCTTGCCCAACTGGTCACTGACCGAGGCCCAGGGCTTGAGCCTGACCTCGGTGAAACTGGGACAAGAGGGCCTGAAACGGCCGCTGTTCGGTGCCTACCGCCGCGACAGCAGCAATAGAGTGCAGCTGCAAAGGCTGCTGGAGTTGATTGCCAAAGAGGGATTACTGCGCCAGGACAGACACTGACTGGGCGGCTGCCACCGTCACTGATAGTCGGCGGCAGTCAAAAAGCATTTAGAGAGGATTCAGCAGCAGGCCGCGCTGCGACAATACCCTTCTCAGTACTAGTCCGGGTGAATTGGGATCCCGGGTCTGTCTCAGGTTATGGGCGACCATAAACTCGCTTTGCAGCTCATCATCCAACCCCAGAGATTCAAAAGCTTCCACCGTCAGCGTCTGCTGCTGGGTATCTATCAGGGTCTTGATAATGCCCAGCGGGAAGCACTGCTCGGCTTCGGCGTTGAGATAGGCAAACGCTGTCAGGGCAATGATCTGACCAAAGACGCTGAACAGCGCCAGAGTCTGCACTTCATCCGCGTCTATCTGCACCCCTTGCATCTGATGCAGGCTGTCTACCGACTCGGTCGCCACAGACTCGGTCAGGCGCCAATAGCCCAGAACCAGTTTACGATAAGGCTGCGGCAGTTCATCGAGCCGCTCCTTGAGATAAAAGCTAAAGGCATAACGGTAGATATTGACCTGTCCCAGACGCACCAAGGCATCCTTGAGGCTGCGGTTGGGCTGGACTGAAGGTGAAAGCGCGTTATTGCTGCGCCACAGCAGATGGGCTGCCAGCGCGGGATCGGTCGCGACTATATCGATCACATTGCGAATATCGCCATCCGCAATAATGGCCTTCTTAAGCGGGATCAGGATGCCGCGACGCCCTATCACCTGCTCTTCGTTGGCAATAATGGCACGCACTTGAGTAAAAACCTGCTGCTCAAGATCTGTCATGTGATTCTTTAAACCTGTTGTTATTTATTATGGAGGCACTATTGCCACTTATTATGGCAGAGAATTTACCCATAAAATGTCCTACAGGGTCAAGTTCAATCGATAATTAGCCTGGTTTTTGCTAAATAGAATCAAAAAGTAGCATCAAAAAGCGCCCGCCTCCTGCAGCCTGGTGAAGATGGCTTGTGCCAAACGCGAATACCCCTGTTGATTGAGATGCACAGTATCTGACTTGAGCTCGTTTGAACGCAGCAGCTCAGACAGAGTATCTTCCAGCAAGATGGCGCCGTGCTTGTCGGCCAGTTCGGCATACAAAGGCAGGGGCGACAGCAATAAATTCTTTTGCGGCACAGCCAGCAGCACTACCGGAATTTGCCGCACCTTGGCCTCAAGTAACATGGCCTCAATGTTTTGCGCCAATTGTGCCTGGCTGCGGCCGCGGAGAATATCGTTACCGCCTTCGAGCAAAATAAGCAGATCCGGCTTGGTTTCGTCCAGCAGTGCCGGCAAACGCTCAAGCCCGGCAGCAGATTGCTCACCGGAAATCCCGGCGTTGATTACCTCACAACGGCACAACTCGGCCAGACGACTGGGATAATCCTGCCCGGCCTTGGCACCAACACCTTGGGTCAAGCTGTCACCGAAGGCCAGCAGTTTGCCATTGCTGCCGATATAAGCCAGCTTGGGCTCGGAGCAAGCCAGCAAAAACAGCGACAACAGGGCTATGACCACGCCTCTCAAACCATAGCTAAAATCAGCTTTCATATTTCGGCTCTTGCCTCCTTGTCGGTGCTCGAAAAAGCCCAGGTTCTAAACTACAACCGATAGAAATACGGGCAGAAAAAAGCCGGGAAACCCCGGCTTTCTATGCTATCAGAAGCGATAGCTGACGCTGAATCTCAGCGCACGGCCGCTACCCGAGTAATAACCATCGCCCCAGGTACTGAAATAACCTGAGCTGGCGTATTGCTTGTCAAACAGGTTGTCGACCCTCAGGCTGGCAAGCCAGGCATCACGGCTGTAGTTGAGGGCGATATTCCCCAGCCAGTAGCTGTCCAGTTTATCGTGCTGGTTGCCATTGTCACCCTCCATATATCTGTCGCCCAGATACTGGCCCTCGACAAACAGCTGCCAGTGCTGACCAAAGTCCACACTGGTGTAGACACGCCCTGAATGCTCGGCCACCCAGGAGAGAGATTTGCCTTTGTTGGCGCCTTCTGTAAATTCGGCATCGATATAGTTGTACTCAAGTCCCAACTGCAGCATCTCATTGAGCTGCCAGTCCCAGTCGAGGCTGGCGCCATAACGGCGGGAGGCATCGGCATTGACGTTGGCGCCGGGGAAAGCACCGCCGATAGGCATATCGGCACTGGGATCAAAAACAATTTCATCTTCCAGCGACAGCCGGTACAGGTTCAAACGCAGGCTCTGGTTGCTCAAGGTCCAATCCCAGCCGGCTTCAATGGAACGGCCGGTCTGCGGCTTGAGACCGACGACTGTTGGCGGCGTATAAGCTTGCTCATCGACCTTGGCGAAACGGAAGCTCTCATCACCGCGAAGATAGAATCTGTGGCCTTCCAGCGGCCGATAGTTGAGCCCCAACTCGAGCGCGTGAGCATCTTCATCCAAATCTATGCCATTGGGGTAAATCTGACCGTCCTTGAGTTCATCCTTGACCTTGGCATAACGCCCGCCCACCACATAGCTCAGGCTGTTGGTCAGCGGCACATTGGCCTGCAGATAGGTGCTGGTCATGGTTTGGGTGTTACTGCGCTGCATATAACTGAGATCGAACTCGGTTTCACCCCGTTGAATATCTGCACCTATGACTATGCTCAGTTCACCATTGCGGGTCAGATAACGCCCCAGTGCCTTGGGATTGAATTCCAACAGCGAGCGCTCGTTCCGACCTGGGCTGCCATAGCTGACACTGGACACCAAAGTATCACTGTAGTTGAGGTCCGCAACCAGAGCCCAGTTGGCGTGTACTTGACGCTGAATATGACCACGCCAGGCGGAAGTCATCTCATGGTTGTAATCACCCGGCGTCGATGTCGCCTGGCGTGGGTCGGCTTCAAACTGAGCCAGGGTCAGTGAGCCTGGAGTCTGGCGCTTGTTATCGTAGTAACTGCCTTCGACAAAGAAGTTGGTCGACTCTGAATCATATTGCAAACGCCCCAGCACAGAACCGGTTTCATTGGCATTGTTTCTACGGTAGTTGTCGCTTTCGTTATAAGCAGCAGCCAAATAGTAACGCCAGTTGTCATTGATGGCGCCGGACAGATCCCCACGACCTTCGTAGGTGTCAAAACTGCCACCAGAGAGGGTCAGGTTGCCACCGCTGGCACTGGGCGCCTTGGTGATAATATTGATCACCCCGCCGACGGCCTGATCGCCATAGAGCACTCCGGCGCTGCCGGAAAGGATCTCTACTCTTTCAATCTGATTGACCGCAATGGCACTCAGGCTGGGGGCGGCAATATCGATATTGTTGAGTCGGCGACCATCTATCAGTATCAGGGTGTTATTCACCGCCTGGCTGGCAGAAAAACCGCGCATCGCCAGCACGGGCCCTGAGTTATTGTCCGATATTTGAATGCCACTGCGGCCACGCAGCAACTCGCTCAGATTACTGGCACCGCTTTGCTGAATATCGGCGGCATCTATTACTGCAACATTGGCGGCAATATTGAGCGGCGTGTCATCCTGACGGCCAATGACCACCAGATGTTCATCCACGGCCTGGGTTGTAGCACTCGCCATGACGGGAACTGAGGTAAATGCACCGCAAAGCAGCGCGAGGTGATTTAGTTTGAAACCCATTTTCCTTTGACTCCTGAAAGGGAAACGGGGCAAGAGTGCCACGGCAGGGAGAGCCCCTTGGCTGCCGCATTTCGAGATCTGCCCACCGAAATCATCGAAATACCTCCAGGGCCGGTCTCCGGACTTTGGCTATGCGGTTGACCGCGCGAGACCCGACTTTTATGACGCCACTTGGGCGCGCCTGTCTCTCACCATTTACCGTTGCGGGGGCAGTGCCGGATTCTCACCGGCTTCCCGATTATCCCCGGTCTTTCATTCCGGGGCACCACGAGAGGTTGACTGAAATACTGTGCTGTCATTCCCGGCCTGACCGAGAGCGGGCATTATAGACGTCTATATGGATGAATGTCTAATTTTGACGACGACTGACCGCCGCAGATTAACCCTGAAAACAAAAAGGGAGCCGAGGCTCCCTTTCCATTATCTTAACCCAGCTCTTTGGGGTTACTGCCAAAGCGGTTGTCCCCCACTTCGCTGTCCTGGCAGTAGAAGACCAGCAACACTATCCAACCTATGATAGGGATAAATGCCAACAACTGCCACCAACCACTGCGGTCAGTGTCGTGCAGACGACGCGCGGCAACCGCAATAGAGGGCAACAACAGGCCCAAAGAATAAATCAGCCCCAGCACTGTGGTACCCAGCGCATAGTCAATAGCACTGACAACCAGGCTGAAAATGATATAGAACAGAGTGAACATCCAGTATTCTGTCCGACGGGCCCGACCGGTAAAGTCGGCGTATTTTTTGATGGCTCCGATGAAATGTTCCATGTTTTCTCCCAATAACAGATCCAAGATCCGATAACGCCGCACCAATTATTGAATGGCTTAAGGCGACCAAAGTTTCATCAGAGTTTCTTACTCCCTGAAACAGCAAACAATTTTAACATACCTGAATGAACTGCAAAGTGACAGAAAAGAGATCTGGCTTGCATCAATTGTGAAATCAGAGATATCTCACCCCGGCAGTCGTCATTGGTTTACAAATATCGCCATATCCATAGCCATACATAGCCAGCCGACGCTTTTTCATCTTATCTGCTCAGCGTAAAACCGCGGCTGGCGGCCAGCGCCTGGATATCGGTTTCAATCTGTGCCAACTGTGCCTGGCGCTTTCGACCGATTGCCCCCGAGTTAGACTTGGATGCCAGACTGCTGAGAATATTGCGCCAATATGGCACTTGTTTTTTACGCTGTTTACGGCTCAAAGGATTGAGTGGCGGCTGCCCGGCGAGCGCCTTGAGTAAGGCTGCAGCCGCGCCGCGCCAAACATCTGGCAGTGATTCCAGGTTATTCAAAAGCCAGCCAAGGCATACCAAGCGACTCACTTCGGTGTGGATAAATCCGTTGTCACCCAAAGGCATTTGCCGCCCCAATAACAAGGCGTTGAATTGCCCCTGAATTTCAGTGTTCCAAGGTTTGCGTTGCAGCTCGGCCAGGTGCTGAGAGAATACCATCTTCGCCAGTTCATGCTCAGTAAACAGGCTGCGAATGCCATCGAGCAGTGCCAGAGTAAACTCAGGGTAACGACGACCGAGAGTCCATTGCAATGAAAGCCCGAGAACCGAGCTTTCCCAGATCTCTTCTCTTTTATTTGGCGACTCCCACTTGAGACAAACGGGAACAAACCAGGCAAGAAAACGCGTCTGCCATTCAGGTCTGGCGGCGATATAGCCAAGGGCCTGCTGCCCCAAATAGCAACTGGCCGGGCTGGCCCGATTGGCTTCAAGAAATGCCAGTAACTCGGCGGGATTATCGGCCTCCGCCAACGGCTCAAGCCGTGGAGAGAGTCGCTCTCTGGCCAGGAAAAAGCGCAAACATTGACCCGTTTTGGTCAAAGTCCAACCGCCTAGCGCCAACATAGGCAACGCCAATAGAATACCCAACAGTTCGTGCCAGGTATTTTGCTGCTCTCGATGATAGCGGATATCGGTGCGCACTATGCCGGGCTCCTCAGGCAAATACCAAAGGGCCACAGCCTCACCGACGCTTCTCGAGTCGCAAAACAGGCCTGGGGGATTCCAGATATAATGCTCACTGCCGTTAGGCAACTGATAATGCACCTGGCAATCCCACTCATAACGGCCGACGCCCCAGCGCCCCGGGGGCACATATTGTTGAGCACGCCGGGCGATATAACCTTGGGTCTCGGCGCCTCGCTCGAGCAGGATATTCACTTCCTGCCAGGATTGAACACTGTCCTTGACGAAATAAAGCCCGAGGGCCGAGAACATCCCTCCGGCAATCGCAAAAGAGCCGATAAAAGCCAGGTCTTTCCAAATTGCCCGTATCTTTCCCACCGGGCCTCCTTTGATTCAATCCTTTAAGGCCGCGGATTGTAGCAGATTTCAGCAATCAGTTGAGGAGCACTTCACAGTTTGCCACCCGTTTCTGCGCGCGCCAAAGAGTCATGCTATGCTCGGGCAAATTGCTAAAGGAGTAACAGCATGAAACGCCCTATCATTCTCGACTGCGATCCCGGCCATGATGATGCCATCGCCTTGATCTTGGCCCTGGCTAACCCTGAGCTGGATCTGCTGGCCGTGACCACCAGCGCCGGTAACCAAACCCAGGAAAAAACACTCAACAACGCCATGCGAGTGCTTACTCTGCTGGGCAGAACCGATATTCCTGTGGCCAGCGGTGCCCCCAAGCCTTTGGCAAGAGAGCTGATCATTGCCGACAATGTTCACGGTGAATCCGGGCTCGATGGCCCAGAACTGCCGGATCCCGCCTTTGAACCTCAGCCGATGATGGCCTGGGAACTGATGGCCGAAAAAATCCGTCAAAGCAGCCAGCCGGTGACTCTGGTGCCAACGGGCCCCTTGACCAATATCGCGATTTTCCTGAGCGCCTATCCCGAACTCAAATCCCGTATTGAGCAGATAGTGCTGATGGGCGGCGCCGCCGGTGTCGGTAACTGGACCCCGGCCGCCGAATTCAACATTTTTGTTGATCCGGAAGCGGCCGACATGGTGTTCAAGTCAGGTATCCCCATCGTCATGGCCGGTCTGGACGTGACCCATGAGGCGCAGATCATGGAAGAGGATGTAGCCCGTTTCCGCGCCATTCCCAATAAGGTTGCCAAGTGTGTGGCCGATCTGTTGGAATTCTTTGTTATCTACCACAAGGATCCCAAGTGGGGCTTTGATGGCGCGCCGCTGCATGACCCTTGCACCATAGCCTGGCTGCTCAAGCCTGAGTTGTTCATCGGCTTGGACTGCCATGTGGCCATCGAAACCCAGAGCGAGCTGACTGTAGGGATGACGGTTGTCGACCGCTATCACCTGACCGGCAAGCCCGCCAACGCCAAGGTGCTGATGCATCTGGATCGTGAAGGCTTTGTGGATCTGCTGGTTGAAAGCCTCTACGCCTATCAGGATTAATACATGAGTAGACTAGTGATAATCGGCAGTGCCAACGCCGATCATGTGATGGAATTCAGTCACCTGCCCGAACCAGGGCAAACACTGATGAGCCGCAGTTACCGATTGGAGCATGGCGGCAAAGGGGCCAATCAGGCAGTCGCCGTCGCCAGACTGGCACAGCCTGGCACCCGAGTGGACTTTATCTGCCATCTTGGAGACGACGCCATTGCCGATACCATGATCAAGAGTTGGTTGGACGATGGCATTCACCCTCAAGGCTTGAACAAAGTACCGGCAATGGCAACCGGCAGCGCAATGATTTTCATCGGCGATAACGGTGAAAACTGTATCGGGGTGGCCGCCGGTGCCAACGCCAGCCTTAAACCTGAAGATGTTCACTGTCATCAAGAGCTGTTCGAAGGCGCCAGTTACCTGCTGGCACAGCTGGAAACACCGCTGGAATCGGTTAAAACCGCGCTGCAACTGGCCAAGCAACAAGGCACAGTGACTATTCTCAACCCGGCCCCCGCCACTAAGCTGGCTGACGATATGCTGGCCTTGGTGGATATCATCACTCCCAACGAGACCGAGGCCGAAGCCCTTACCGGTATTAAGGTGGAAGATGAAGCCGGAGCTGCCAAAGCCGCAGCCGCTCTGCAAGCCAAAGGGGTGGGCGCCGTGGTGATCACCCTCGGCAGCCGCGGCGCCTATGTGCGTCACCCCGAGTTTGAGGGCCTAGTGCCTAGCTACCCGGTCAAGGTACTTGATACTGTAGCCGCTGGGGACACCTTCAACGGTGCCATGATGGTGGCCTTAAGTGAAGGGCTGGTCATGGAGCAAGCTGTGGATTTTGCCAATAAGGCCGCTTCCATAGCCGTGACCCGTCATGGCGCCCAGCGTGGTATTCCCTACCGCCGCGAGCTGTAATCAAGCCATTACCAACACAAAAAACGGGAGTCCTAGACTCCCGTTTTTTATGCTGGCTGCCAGTCAAATTATTTGCCTGAGTTGGCCTCTCTGTGGGCCTGAAGCTTGGTGGCGAACTCCTGCTGCAGCTGCTCCATCTTAGGCAGCAACCCCTGGCTCAATGATTGAGTCACCATCATCGACTCCTGCATCACGGCCGGCATCTTAGCGACCATGGAGCGCCCTGTATCACTGGCATAAAACGCCAGCATATCGGCAATTTCCTTGTCGCTGTAGTGCTTGACATAGATATCGGTCAACGGCTGCTTCAGCTTATCCCAGCCCAGCTCCTGCTTGAAGATCTGCGTACTCTTACGGGCGAACTCTTCAAATAAAGGCTTTTCACTCTCCTTGATATTGAACTGCTGTTGCATGCCCAAAATCATCATTTCCATCTGGGTATAAGCCGTGTCCATCATGGAATCCATCTGCATTTCCAGCAGCAACTGCTCCACCTGAGCCCGGCGAGCGCCGTCATCGGCCAACACCAAAGGGCTTGTGAGCAATATGCCGCCCAGAACAAGAGATGACCAAAAACCAGGACCTTTCATGAGTGCCTCCGTGGCAAGTATTGATTCGGCTGCCAGTCTATCACAGTCACCCCCGCTGTCACCCGCAAGCAAAGTTGCAGCCAGCCAAATCGTGAGATTAATTCTCATTTAATGAAGATGCCGTTATGATGGATTCAGGCGGGAGCCTGCGGGGCTCTCGTGCTGTCGAGAGAAACATCGACCCTAAAAACATAAAAAGGAATTGAAAATGAATAAGTTAACCAAGAGACTCGCGGGTATTGCCCTGTTGGGAGCTGGTGCCGTTATCAGTAGCACTGCCAGCGCCGACGAATGCAGCCTAACCATCACAGCCAACGATGCGATGCAATTTGATACCAAGGAACTCAGCGTTCCTGCCAGTTGCAAGACGGTAGAACTGACATTGACTCATTCCGGCACCCTGCCCGTGACAGCCATGGGCCATAACTGGGTTCTGAGCAAGAGCGCCGACATGCAGGGCATTGCCACCGATGGTATGGCAGCAGGCGCCGATGCCGCCTATGTCAAAGCCGGTGACGAGCGGGTGATTGCCCACACTCCTCTAGTTGGTGGCGGCGAATCTGTCAGCATCAGCTTCAGCACCGAAGGCATGACACAAGAAGAAAGCTACAACTTCTTCTGCTCCTTCCCTGGCCACTGGGCCGTGATGCAGGGCAGCTTCAGCATCAAAGGCTAAGCCCACGCGCTTTGGGCCCGAATGAGGGCCCAAAGAAACATTCCCTTTCCCATAGTTAGACGTCCAATAGCCGCCTTTTGGCCAAGTGAGTCCTGGAACCCTGTGACGACTTGCCTGTCTTGGCCTTATGGATGAAAGCATCTATCACTATCGGCTTGGTTTCCAGCCATGGTGTGCCCCATCTCCTGCGGTGAGCTTTCGCACAGGCAGCCCTGTGACTCGGGCGAATGTTGCGAAGCGACAAGTTCATGAGCGCGCGCCAAAGAAGGTGAGCAGGCCGTTAATTGCTCAATTACCATTAAACAGGAAGATGGCTATTTGTCGACTTTCTACGGATGACAGACACAGCGTCACTGGGTAGAGTAGATAGTGAGACTTGAGCCTGAGTTGGCTAGGCATTATCTGAAGGAGAGAGCTTATGTTGGGCGAAAACCATGCGCTGATCCTGGAGTTTCCGGAATACAAACAAAAAATTCAACAACTAGGGGAAAACGATCCGCACTTTAGTGAGCTGGCGACCGAGTATCAGACTCTCGACCTTGAGATCCGCGGCCTGGAAGAAAACTGTGTTCCTACGGCAGAAGAACGTTTCAGCCAATTGACATTGCGCCGTGCCGAACTCAAGTCCTGGCTTTATCAACAGCTATTGCGCTGAGCATTACTCGGCGCCAAGGCAGAGAAACTTAAGTCCCGGATAACGCTGAAAACAACCAGGGCACCGTGGCATTTAACCCAGCGGAGCCCCGTCTGCTGATCCAGCATTCAGTCACCTGAGCTTAGAGCCTATCCAACTGCAGAGCGTTGGCAAACGCTTGCAGTTCACTGACTTTAACCCCTTCCCCCGAGAGAGTGAACATAGCGTTACCATTGACTATCACAGTCAGCTCAGCCTCACCGGATTCTGTACTGAGCATGGCGTTGTGCCCCTGAACCTTGACCAGCTTGCCACCACTCATGGCAATCATGGAAGGATTGGTCAGCATGGCCATAACAGATTGCAGCAAGGGAGAATCCAGTACCAGTTCTATCTCCAACTGTGCACTGTCTTCTTTGTAATAGTGGCGACTGGCATTGATGCCGCCACCCAACATCATGCCACCGCTATCACTGGAAGGCTCGTCGGCTTGCCAGCCCGGCAATGGTTCGGGAAATACCCCCACCACTTCCGCGGCCCGCTGCTGACGAATAAGGGTTGCGGCATAATCCAGCTGCGAACTGGCCTGGCTCAACTCGCCCTTGCGATAGTGTTGTAACCCGGCCTCAATGGCTTCGGCTACAACAGGATCCTCGGCCGCCTGCAGCGGCGCCGCCAATGCCAATGAGGCAACAAGTAATAGATTTGAAGGTTTCATTATCTTTCCCTGATAAAAAGTCCGCGAATAGCATAGCGGTAAGCCAAGTTCTGCGCCAGTTGTTAATTTAATGTTCAAAATTAGCGTTCCGGAATCGCGACCTTTGGTCAGCCAGAGCAAGCTGTTAAACTGCTGTCTCTACCCTGCGCTCAGGATAATAATGAAAGTCGATCTCAACCTGCTTCCGGTATTGGAAGTCCTGTTGGAAGAACAAAGCGTTACCGGTGCGGCCAGACGATTACACCTGAGTCAGTCGGCCGTCAGTAAGCAGCTCAACCGCCTGCGGGAGTTGTTCAATGACCCGCTGTTTGAACGCAGCGCCTTCGGCCTCAAGCCCACTCCCAGAGCGCTGGCTCTGGGGCCAGAGCTGCAGCAATGGCTCAGGTTAGCCGAGCGGCTGACGCTACCGGACGAGTTTGACCCCGCCGCCAGTGAACGTCAGTTTCGTATGCACTTGGTGGAAACCGCCTACTCGCTCACCCTGCCGCACTTTATGCCTTCCTTGCTGCGCCAGGCTCCGGGGCTGGATATCAACTGCAAGACCTGGCATCCGGGTACCATGGAACAACTGCATCGCTGCGAGTTGGATTTTGCCATAGGCTGCCGCGAGTGGGATCCCCGCTCACCCATGCATATCAACAGCCTGCCGGATGAACTCGAGTATCTGGAGCTGACCCGCGATAAACCCATCAGCCTGTTGTCGCCAACGCACCCGGCACTCAAGGGCGACTGGAACCTGGAGCGCTTTCTCAGTTTCGAACATCTGCAAGTGGCCTTTGGCGGCATCGAACATTGGTTACTGGATGATGTGTTGGCACTCAAGCGCAAGACCCGGCGGATCCGCGCCAATGTCACCGATTTCCCTACCGCGTTGGAACTTTGCCGTCACAGCGAGTTAATCCTTTGCGCTCCGGCCAAATACGCCGCTCAGGCACTGCAACACATTGAACTGGCAACACTGGACGTGCCGATAGAATTGGTACCCGGCGCCTATGTGTTGTTATGGCACAAACATTTCAACCAGGATCCGGCCCACAGGTGGCTGAGGGAGATAATTGCCAACACGGTAATCCCGGCCAATGCCTAGGGCTTAAGAATGAACGGCCAAGAGAGATTGGCTTAATCCCACCCGCAATATGCTGAACCCCGCTCTCAAGAATGAAATAAAATAGCCACAACAACAAAAGGCCCGGAGCAACATCACAGAGCGTAAACTCCTTGATGTGGCACCGGGCCCCAATAAGCCTCAAGAGTACTTCTTAGTACTGATGAGCCTCAGCCATCCTTGCAGGGGTATGGCACACAGAGCAAGATTCAACGATCGGAGCCGGATCGAATACCTTGAATTCAACCGCTTCGCCTTGGTGAACACCAGAAGGCGTTACGGCCACATTAAAGTCACCTCCCTGGGTACTCATGTGAGCCTGGGCGGCCGGAGTGCTATGACATGCCACGCAGTTCGCAGAAATAGCGGTAATGCCATAGACACTGTTTTCATCAAGCCCATTGAGCACGACTGCCGGTGCAACCTTTTCCAGATTGATCTCGCCTGTATGACAAGCCACACATTCCACCTTCTTATTCTTGTCGGTGGTAGGCATATCATTCACGCCGCGTTTGACCTTGTAATCACCAAAGTGCATGTTGTGCACCAACGGCCCCCACGCCATAGGATAGTCTTCACCCTGTTTACCCGGAGCCCAGTTGTAAGCGCTGTGACACTGGGTACAAGCATCGCCACCTAGGTCAAAGCCACCTCGCTGCCCGCCATGACCTTGCAAACCTTCGGTATGGCAGTTAAGGCACTTCATGCCATCAGAGCTGGTACGACGCACTTCTTTGATATTGGATACAGTAATAGGTGCATTACCATCGGCATAGGCGATTCGACCATCGACACCGCCCACCAGAACTTCACCCTCTTCGTATGGTGCGGCATGTTGAATGGTATAGGTATAAGAGCCATCGGCATTGGTGACCCCAGACATGGAGCGAGCCACATGGCCTTCATCACGTCCAGGCAATACCGCTTCACCATGCTTGATAGTGGTCGCCCAGCCGCGTGGAGTGGCATCTTTGATAGTGGCAACATCTACGGCTTTGCCTTCGGCATCGGTCGCTTTAACCGTGACTTCAATGCTGGTTTTATCAACAGAGCGCTGTACTGAGATTAACTCAAATTGATAACGGTTAAGGGCTTCATCCCGCGCCGCGCCATTTTTATGAGCATACATGTAACCATCGGGCCCATGACAGGTCTGGCATGAGGCATCAGTAAAATCGCTATGGTTAACATTACCCACGCGGTCGGCGTCAAACAGGCGGGTGTGACAAGTCACACAACCATTAATGGAGGCCGTGAACTGAACATCATCGGCATGACAAGTCGAGCAGCGCTTCATGTCCATGGAGTAATTCCCCCACAAAGCCGCATGGCCTTTGGAGCTCTTGCCGCCCTCGCCGTCAGACATTTTGCCATGGCCTATCATCGCCATGGTATTCAACGCATAGCCACCGTCTTTTTTCTCGGTCTGGGTATGGCAACTCAAACACGCCTCGACAATCACCACTTCTTGTTCGTTGTTCAAGGCGTGATGGTGTTGGTGCCATCCCCAAGCGGAATTGCCTGTCGCGGCAGTAAACTCACCATGACACGCCACACATTTAGCATCTTCAGTGGTACGGACTGGTGCATATTGATCCGTTTGAGTCAGCATTACCCGCTTGGTGCGTGGCATACCGTTGTTACCGTTACCGGGACGAATATAACCTATTCCCACAGATTCAGCAGTCACCCCTTCGCGAGGCATAGATAAGGTATAAACCCCTTCCCCGGCATGAGTTAAAGTACCTTTTGAATTACTGTCTCCGGCAAAATAAGTCAGACTCACTGTATCGGCAAGCACCCCCTGTGCATTGGTTACAGTGGACAAGAGCTCAACCTTATCCAAATCTTTGATGGGCACCCCATCTTGGTTTTCAACCGAAAACTCGACATTGACCAAACCATCACCAAAGTGCCAATCTAGCACCCTGGCCACCGCAGATGTGGTCACTACCGGTGGCTCTCCCGGCGTACCCGGGGTTCCCGGTGTACCTGGCTCTCCCGGCTTGCCATCTTTACCATCACTGCCGCATGCCGACACGCCTAATGCCGCAGCAATTATCATCACCATCTGGTATTTCTTTATTTTTCTCATTATTTTTCCCCTAATGCGTCAGAGGTACTACGAAATGAGTACCAGACAATAGAATAGGGAAACGGGAAATTTACTTTGTAAAGATGATCACATTTTGGGCAAATAAAGAAAATATATACAACATCAATCAAACACCGAAATCACAACAGCATTAATTGAAACTTAAACTTAAATTAAACAAACATTAATTTTACAACCACAAACTCAATGGCCGTTCGGCTAAAGCCCAAACCCTACTTTTAATTAGGCTTCCAAGCAATTGACACAAAAAATAGTAATTTATAATCACAAAGTTAAAACAGAATTCCTGAATAAAAAAGAACAGGTTTTAAGTAGCGAGTACCTATCAAAACTGTCATTTTCAAACGCCATCGATTAACAATCGATAAATTGAAACGTCACAGTGTTTCAATTTAGCCAGCCAAAACATTACGTCTTAATCCCCACAGCCTTCTCAATATAAAAACGAACCGCGGCAAGCCAATTAATACTAAAGGTGGTTAAAAGGCCATTTTCGACTTATTCATAAATTTCAAAAGTGCATAGAGAGCGCTATGCACTTATTCTAAAAATCGACATGACTAATTTGGCAAAAGCATTTTCAACGTACCAGCGACTAAGGAATATAGAGCATGTTAATTAGGGCCGCCGCTATGGTGGTAGCCGGATCTTTGCCATCCACCGTTGGTGCCAGGTTGGTCCAAACCACCAGAGTCACCTTGTTGACAGGATCATGCCCCATAAAGGAGTTATAGCCGGGCAGCTCACCTGTATGACCATAGAGGTTGCCAAACTTGGCGATCCCCAAGCCGTAATAGGCAGTGTTGAGATTATCGGGATCTATCGGCCTGACACTATCCAGACGCCTTCGCTGCCACTCGGCATTCAGCAGTTCTCCGGCAACCAAAGCCTCTACCCAGGTTGCCAACTCATTGGCAGTAGAGATCCCTGCTCCGGCCGCCCAGCCCCAGGAAGGATTGGCCTCAGTTTGATCTATGGGTGCCAGAATGCCCGCTCGGGCTTCTTGCTGCATCTTTTCGGGCAGCATATAGGGTGGATCCATAGTCAACACATTGGTGCCATACATATAGCCCCGCGCCAAGGGAGTGGGAAGAGTATTCGAATGGATATCGGGAAACAGAGTCCGCTCAAGCCCCAAGGGGGCAAACAACCTCTGTTGCATCACAGCCGCCAGCGGCTTACCATCGATTTGCTCGGCAATCAGTCCCAGCAAGACGGTATTGGTATTGGAGTATTCAAATGCGCTGCCGGGGGCAAAACCTGGCTTATGGGCAAAACTCATTGCCAGCAGCTCAGTCTGAGTCCACACCTTGGTTGGCTGCTCATCAAGCGTCTGATTCAACTCGAGCGTGGTGGTGTAGTTGAACAGGCCGCTGCGCATCGTAAGCAAATGCTCTATGGTGATCGACTCACCGTTTGGCACATTGTTGAGAAACATGGAGACAGTGTCATTCAATTGCAATCGCCCTTGCTGCACCATCTGTAAAATCACGGTACCGACCCAGGTCTTGGTATTGGAGCCCACCCTGACATGCTGGTCAAAATCGGTCGCTTCACTGCCGCCATAACGGGTTACCCCATAGGCGGTTTTAAAATCGCCCCTTGGCGTTCGCAGGATCACCACGGCGCCGGGTACCAGCATCTCCTTGGCCAGTTGTTCCACCGTCTGCTGCATCTTGGCCGTGTCGACAGGATTGAGCACCGCCTCTTGCGAATCCGAATTGCAGGCGCTAAGCACACTCACAGAGACCAAGATAGACGCGTAGATAGGCAGATAAGCCCAACCCCACTTGGCACTAACGGCCGCCTTATCGCCAAAGGTTCTGGCTCCTAAGCACACCCTACTCAACACTCGATTAAACATAAACAGCCTCCCTATCTGTTGTTGCATACGGCGAGCTAGACTATCCCGCCTTCCATTGCATCACACAAAGCTAGTCAGCTTTAGTTGTGGGTTCAAGTTGTTGTGAGAGAAATATGGCGGGCGCTTCCAGAAGGATGGCCTAGTTGGCTAAATCCTTGGAATGGGGAAAATAAAGCATAAAACTTTTGAAAAACAGACAAATAGAAATTCCACATAGGCATCTATCATTTTTGTAGCCCTATCCTGCCTGAAAATTCGATTTCTATATTCACTTATCACCTGAACGAGCTCAAATCAGCTTAGATGTCAACGACTCATCATTAAAAGTGCTTACCTTTAAGTACCTTGGCAACTAGAATCTTGACTTTTTCAGTAATGGATGCGCCGTTTTATTGTTGACAGTGACGCCATCTTTAATTCAACGCTTATACATAGGCATATATATTTTTACTGTGCTACCAGTTAAGAGGCGAATAGTCCACCGCCTAACTGGTAAGCACTTTTTCGCATTAGGATAAAACTGAAATGCGCTGTTTCATACTTTAATATAGGCTTGACTCACACCTATTGAGAACAGCTGAAACCGGTCAAAGAGCATCACACAACATTTCCCTAACCCCCTTACCACTCTTGAAGGCACAATCAATGGCTAATTGTCTATCGGCACTGAGGTTACCCATCTCCTGGTCAATTAACTCTGCACCTTGTTCCAGGGTATTGGCGTCCATCACAGTTTGAAAAAGCTGCAAATACCAGTTTTGGTTCGGCCGTAACGCTATTCCTTGTCTTTCAAAGTACTGGCATGTTCGAATGATCACTGAGCATTGCATCATCACATAGGTGGATTTCACTTCTGTACGGCGCCATAACCGCTCTACGCTCATTAACGCAAATAAGCCAGACAATGTTTGAGCGAGTAAGTATTGCCCCACCAATTCAGCTGTATCTTGATTCCGATATTTTAAGTGGGAGTCAACAATGAAAAAGGTACTAAAACAACATTCCGCCATCGAAGTAACCAACTGTTTGTTTTCGGGGTATCCCTTGTCCCTCAAGCCGGAAACAACATCATCCAATACCACTTCGTATATGTTGGATAACAAAGTATCCAAAGCAGCAGGTAATTCAAGCTGCTCGTCAGTATCCGATACGGAGTCAGACTTACGCAATGCGACCACTAGCTCTTCGAGCATATTCGTCAATATCAAAACTTCGTTTTCAGAAAACTGATCCAAGTACTGGAAGTCATAATCATTGATAAATAGAGTTTTTTTATCACAACGAATACTACGGATTTCACTTAAGGAAAAGCTCTCTACCTTTCTTAGCGTACCTTTAGCCCAAATGGCATGAGGAGTTACAACCAGAAAATCTTTGGTTGTTTGCATAAAGGTGTTATCCACAATCATCAGGATATCGTAAGGTTCGATTTTACCCTCTGATATCTCAATGACTTTTCTGACTTTGTGGACTTTGATAGCCGGCGCGATTTGGATTTGCTGGGATAGACGATGCCTCTTGGCCACAGCGTTAACTATATCCAAGTATTCCCGCTGATAGCTACCTTCAAAAGCAGGCTTGGAACTGGATTCCTGCTGCGGCTTTTCAGGCGTAAGGCTTGCGGGGGCAGCGCTTTCAGCAGTGACGCTCGCCGGAGCTGTATTAGTGATAGAAGCGCCACCATTTGCATTCGCTACCGGAGTAACAGTCTCGGTTGTAACGCCTTCAGGGGAAAGATTTTCAGTAGTAACGCTCGCCGAAGCTGTATTGCTGACAGAAACGTCACTATTTGCATCTGTTGCCGGAGTAACGTCGGCTTGTGCCACATTCGAAACTTCAGCAGTTTCTGTCGCCCCTGTATTGCCTTGTATTTTTTGGGCCAGTTTTTCCAATAGTGTCAATAAAACCGCGGGCTTCATCCCGGAACCCGCCATACCAAAAGCACAGCCTTGACCCAACAACAGTTCGGAACCGTCAACGGCATGCTCTTGACTGGTGTTTATCAACTCTTCCCACGACATGTGGTTTTTTGCAGAAGTTGTTGTCCAGTCATTTTTCCAAAACAATCCTTCAGATGTAAATGCCAGACCATTTTTTGCAGAACCAAAAACCGTAGAATCGACTATGGCATAAATATCGACCGATGATGACATGCCATAACATGCACTGGCATTTTTAGCTTTCTTGCTGGGTATGTTGGGCGCAACAAAAAGCCCATCAGAGTGGAAGTTCTGCAAAATCTCCAGCACATCTGTTTCCATTTATCCTGTTCCTTGTATAAAACCGTGCTCAATACTTAGCTATGTAAAGCATTGATATCATTTGAGTAAGGTTCAGGATAAATGCTACAAGCAGCCTTCTGCAATGCTTTCTTAGCGGAAATTTGAACTCTAACGACTTCGTCATTCCAACACCCAGTATCCTATAGGTTCGGGGGTCCGCCATGACCAGCGCTGTGATATTACAGTGAGCACCGTAGCCATGTTGAACCGCTTAAAGATCCCATAGATGACAGGCTCAAGCTGACGACCGACTTTAGCCGAGTATTCAAAGGGCCGGATGGTACGCTGGAGCCACTTACAGCGCTTTGTAAAACCAGAGCTGTGGATCTGCAACGACGGCGAAGGCAAGGGGCTGCTAATTGTCAAAAGCTTTTTAGCTAAATCCCCGAGGCCCCGGGTACTAATCTTGAGGAAAGGTCCGGGTCTAACCAGCTGATATGTTCCCGAACGATACCGCAATCAGGGCAAAGAATACGGCGGACGGGTAACCGTAACTGAACCTGAAACGACAGTATGGTTCGTTCCGATTAGGTGCGAAGTGAAGCGTTGTGAACGGCCTTAGCCTGTTTGCCGCGAGCACAGTGAACGTTATCAATCAGTTTTAGATGAATAATGAGGGATTGTTAATTTTGCTCTGGGAAGGCTTCAAAGCCTTCCCAGAGCAAAATGGGAAAGGTAATATTCGACATTGAGAACGGTTGGGGTTGATCATTGTTTTTGTTTGGCGACTAAACAATAACTCTCCAACCGTTTTCATTTCCGGTCCACGCTAATCTGCGATGAACCATAAAAAAGCGAATCCTGAGATTCGCTTATTATCGATTATATTAGCCTCAAGCAGCAATAATAGCGTCACTGCCGAAGAGAAGGCAATGAAGCCGATCATTTTCGCCGCGCAGTTTACTTGAGTAAGTGAGCAGCGAAAATGATTGGATGACGCCCTAACTAATGTGCTCCACTAAACCATAATTGCGTCGCTGACGAAACTAATGCTAGGCAAATCGATGGCGCCAGCGCGCAGTTGACTGATGTCAATGAGCACTGGCGCCAAGATTTAACGCCGCAGTAGCGAGTCCAAGCAGCAATAATGGCGTCACTGCCGAAGAGAAGACAATGAAGCCGATCATTTTCGCCGCGCAGTTTACTTAAGTAAATGAGCAGCGAAAATGATTGGATGAAGCCGTATTATCGAGGCCAAGTAGCCATGTTACTCGTACTCAGACATAGGCACACAGGCACAAAACAAATTCCTATCCCCATACACATCATCAATACGATTCACGGTCGGCCAGAACTTGTTGGCCTTGACTGTGGCATTCGGGAATACCGCCAGTTCGCGATCGTATGGACGGCTGTCGAAGGCGGGATCCATGATGTCGGCTAGCGTGTGTGGTGCATTGTGCAGCGGGTTATTGTCCGCAGGCCACTCACCGGCTTCGACCCGGGCGATTTCACCGCGGATGGCCACCATGGCTTCGATAAATCTGTCCAGTTCGGCCTTGGACTCAGACTCGGTCGGCTCGATCATCAGGGTTCCGGCAACCGGGAAGCTCATGGTCGGTGCGTGGAAGCCGTAGTCGTTGAGACGCTTGGCCACATCCATTTCAGTAACGCCGGAGGCTTCTTTCAGCGGACGCAGATCGATAATGCACTCGTGAGCCACACGGTCGTTACGGCCGCGGTACAGCACTGGATAGTGCTCTGACAGTTTCTTCATCACATAGTTGGCGTTGAGCATGGCGTTTTGGGTTGATTCACGCAGGCCCTTGGCGCCCAGCAGCTTGATGTACATCCAGCTGATTGGCAGTATGCTGGCGCTGCCGTAAGGCGCGGCAGAAACAGCGCCGTTGTTGTCGCTTTCGCGGCCCGGCTTAACCAGAGTATGACCGGCAACGAAAGGAGCCAAATGCGCTTTTACGCCGATAGGACCCATGCCTGGACCACCGCCGCCATGAGGGATGGCGAAGGTCTTGTGCAGGTTGAGGTGGGAAACGTCCGCGCCGATAAAGCCGGGGGTGGTCACACCCACCTGGGCATTCATGTTGGCACCGTCCAGATACACCTGGCCACCGTGTTGATGGATCACCTCACAGATCTCCGAGACGGTTTCTTCATACACGCCGTGGGTGGAAGGATAAGTGATCATGATGCAGGACAGGTTGTCGGCCACTTCGGCCGCCTTGGCGCGCAGATCTTCCATGTCCACGTTACCGCGCTTGTCACAGGCCACAACCACTATCTTCATACCCGCCATCTGCGCCGAAGCCGGGTTGGTACCGTGAGCAGACTGAGGGATCAGACAGACATTGCGGTGCCCCTCGCCGCGGGATTCATGGTACTTCTTGATGGCCAACAGCCCGGCGTATTCGCCGGATGCACCCGAGTTGGGCTGCAGGCACATGGCGTCATAGCCGGTGATTTCCACCAGATAATCAGACAGCTCATTAAGCAGCTTTTCATAACCCTTGGCTTGATCCAGCGGGCAGAATGGATGCAGGTTGGCAAATTCCGGCCAGCTGATAGGCAGCATTTCGGCGGTGGCATTCAGCTTCATGGTGCATGAACCCAGAGAGATCATCGAGTGGTTCAGCGCCAGGTCTTTGTTTTCAAGACGCTTGATGTAGCGCAGCATCTCGGTTTCGCTGTGGAAGCTGTTGAAGGTTGGATGAGTCAGGATAGCCTCATCACGCAGCAGCGCCGCAGGGATGGACTCACTGCCCTTGGCAAGGATTTCAGCGTCCAGTGCCGCCACATCCAGGCCATGACCGGCGCCCAGAATGATATCAAACAGGGCCGCCAGATCATCAGCGGTAGTGGTTTCATCCAGGCTGACACCCAGAGTGCCTTCGGCATCGATACGCAGGTTGCTCTCGGCGGCAACGGCGCGGGCCAGCACGGCGTCTTTGTCGGCCACTTTGAAGGTCAGAGTGTCAAACCAGCTAGCGTTGACCAGCTCAACGCCCTTGGCCTTGAGGCCGGCGGCGAGAATGTCGGTCAGGCGGTGGATACGCTCGGCTATGGTCTTCAGCCCTTGTGGGCCATGGTATACAGCGTAGAAAGAGGCCATGTTGGCCAGCAGGATCTGCGCGGTACAGATATTGGAGTTGGCCTTTTCGCGGCGGATATGCTGCTCACGGGTTTGCATCGCCATCCGCAGCGCTGTGTTGCCACGGCTATCTTTGGAAACGCCTATGATACGGCCAGGCATGGAACGCTTGTGTTCGTCTCGGGTCACGAAGAAGGCGGCGTGCGGGCCACCATACCCCATAGGCACGCCGAAGCGCTGCGCGCTGCCAAAGACCACATCGGCACCCAGACTACCGGGAGACTTGAGCAATACCAGCGACATGATATCGGCGGCAACTGTCACAATCGCCTTCTGCTCGCGCAGCTTGGCGAAGAGTTCACGCTGATCGTTCAGCTCGCCTGTCTTGCCGCTGTACTGAAACAGGGCACCAAAGAGTTCATGATTGAGCGCTTCCTCGGCGGGGCCTACGACGACTTCAAAACCAAAGCATTCGGCGCGGGTCTTGACCACATCCAGCGTCTGCGGGAACACGTCATCGGCAACGAAGAAGATATTGGCTTTCTTGGCCTTGGACACCCGCTTGGCCAGCGCCATGGCTTCGGCGGCGGCAGTGGCTTCGTCCAGCAGCGAGGCGGAGGCCAGATCCAGGCCGGAGAGGTCCATAGACATCTGCTGGAAATTCAGTACCGCTTCTAGGCGGCCCTGGGCAATTTCCGGCTGGTATGGGGTATAAGCCGTGTACCAACCTGGGTTTTCCAGCACATTACGCAAAATGACGTTAGGCACTTCAGTGCCGTAGTAGCCCATGCCTATGTAGCTCTTGAATACCTTGTTCTGCTTGGCCAGACTCTTGATATAAGCCAGACCTTCGGCTTCGCCACAGGCTTCGCCCACGGCCAGATCCCGGTTCAGACGAATCGACTCCGGTACTATCTGCGCCGTCAGATCTTCCAGTGACTCGGCGCCAACATAATTCAGCATCTCTTGCTGCTGTAGGGCGTCGGAGCCGATATGACGACGGATAAAGAGTTCGTGCTGCTCTAACTGAGTGAGGGTTTGCTTGGTCATGATTAACCTTGTTCCATGTTCGCCGGTATCCAGCCGTAGGGAGGCGGTGTACCAGTCTCTTTATTGGTAAAACAAACGAAGCCCCGGAGGGCTTCGTTTTTCAGCAACGCTTATTCTTCGTCGATGACAGCCTGATATCCTTCGGCATCGAGCAGGTTATCCAGCTCAGACAGATCGGAAGGCATGACGCGGAAGAACCAGCCATCACCGAATGCATCGCTGTTGACCAGCTCAGGGCTGTCTTCCAGCGCTTCGTTGATGGCAATCACTTCACCGGACAGTGGAGCATAGATATCTGATGCCGCCTTAACAGACTCGGCCACGGCGCAGTCTTCGGAGGCGCTGACGATGTCACCTACATCCGGCAATTCAACGAAAACCATATCACCCAGCAACTCCTGTGCATGTTCAGTGATACCGACTGTGTAACTACCGTCTTCTTCCTTGCGGATCCATTCGTGAGAAGAAGCGTACTTCAGTTCGCTTGGAATATTGCTCATTATTCTTGTTCCTTTCCCATGTTTTAGAATGCTTGTTTACCGTTACGCACAAAGCCTGGTGCCACTACTTTAACAGCGACACGCTTCTTGCGCATTTCGACTTCGGCCGTATCCCCTATGGAGTTCGGTACCCGGGCCATCGCAATAGAATAGCCCAATGTCGGTGAGAATGTACCACTGGTGATCACGCCTTCCTGCTCATTGCCGTTGGCGTCGGTGAAGAATACCGGCATGCCGTGGCGCAGCACGCCTTTTTGCTCCATCACCAAACCGATAAACTTGTCTGCACCGGCCGCTTTGATGGCGGTAAGAGCTTCACGGCCGATAAAGTCACGATCGCTCGGTTCCCAGGCAATGGTCCAGCCCATGTTGGCGGCCAGCGGGTTAACGGTTTCGTCCATGTCCTGACCGTAGAGGTTCATCCCGGCTTCCAGGCGCAGCGTATCACGGGCACCCAAACCACATGGTTTAACACCGGCATCGAGCAGCGCTTGCCAAAGGGCTTCGGCTTCTTCGGCTGGCACGGTAATTTCGTAACCTTCTTCACCTGTATAGCCGGTAGTAGCCACAAACAGGCTGCCCGCCTGCACACCGAAGAAAGGCTTCATGCCTTCAACGGCCGCTTTTTGCTCGGCGCTGAACACAGTTGCGGCTTTGGCCTTGGCGTTAGGGCCCTGCACGGCAATCATCGCCAGCTCAGGGCGTTCGGTCACTGTGACATCATAGGGCTTGGACTGCTCACCAATCCAAGCGAGATCTTTGTCGCGGGTGGCTGAGTTAACGACAACCCGGTAATGGGTGTCATCGAGATAATAAGTGATCAGATCGTCAATCACCCCGGCGTCATGATTCAGCATGCCGCTGTAAAGCGCCTTGCCGGAGACCTTGAGTTTGGCGATATCGTTGGCCAGCAGTTTACGCAGGAAGGCTTTGGCATCGCTGCCGCTGACATCAACAACCGTCATATGGGAGACGTCGAACATACCGGCGTCCTGACGCACTGCGTGATGTTCTTCAATCTGCGAACCATAGTTGAGTGGCATATCCCAACCATGAAA
This sequence comes from Shewanella carassii, assembly GCF_019670705.1. Taxonomy (NCBI): domain Bacteria; kingdom Pseudomonadati; phylum Pseudomonadota; class Gammaproteobacteria; order Alteromonadales; family Shewanellaceae; genus Shewanella; species Shewanella carassii. The sequence goes on along the minus strand of NZ_AP024618.1, from coordinate 954,142 downwards.
ATCAACCATCTTGGCATTGGCTTCCAAGTGCTTGTTAAAGAGTACAGTTTTATTAGCCATTGTTATCCCTTCTCATCGGGGCTTTTCGGTGTTACCCAAAGGTAAAACCGAGTTAAAATGCTGCGAAATTATACCCTGCGTCACAAATTTGTATATAAGTGATTTTTCTAATCCGAACCATTATGGATTAATTTTTCTCATGGTTTACCTGTAATTTTTTTACAGCAAATCACAGTTGAAGCATAAAAAACGCCCAATGACGACTGTTTTTGGGCGTTTTCCTTCACATTCGGCTAACCTGGATGAAGATTATTCAGGACGGCACAGACGCGGCAGCTTGAATTTGTGCCCCATGGCCTGTTGCATGAACACAGTTTTCAGCCCAGCGAAATTGTCTACTAAGTTGAGACCGAGATCGCGAATCGCCTTCTTCAAAGGATTGCTACCAGCAAACAGCCGCTTGAACCCCTCCATGGCGGCTATCATCTCCATCGCCTCGGCCTTGCGCCAGCGCTCGAGGGCGCGCAGTTCGCCATAGGCGCCGATATCTTTGCCTTCTCCGTGCAATGCCGCCACGGTTTCCACTATGGCGCCGGCATCGAGGAAGCCCAGGTTAACCCCCTGCCCCGCCAACGGATGTATGGTGTGCGCCGCATCGCCGGCCAGCAACAAACGATGACGGGCGAAATGGCGCGCATAACGCATCCGCAGCGGAAAGCTCTGGCGTTCACTCTCCAACTGACACAGGCCCAGGCGGCCATCGAAGGCGGCGGTCAGTGCCCGGGAGAAGGCTTCATCATCCAACGCCTGCAAGGCTTCGGCCTTTTGCGGCGGCACCGACCAGACGATGGAACAGAGGTCGCTCTCATAAAGCGGCAGAAACGCCAACGGGCCATCGGCACTGAACACCTGGCGGGCACAGTCACCATGGGGCAACTGAGTGCGAATGCTGGCGACTATGGCGTGATGGCCGTAATCCCAGAAAGTCAGCGGGATCTGACACTGTTGGCGAACCCAGGAGTTGGCGCCATCGGCAGCCACCACAAGGGCGGCACTGAGGTTATCGCCGTTATCCAGCGTCAGCCAGGCTTCACGTTCACCAAAGGCGATACGCTCAAGCCGGGTATGTTCCAGCAGTGTCAGCTGTTCCAGCTCTGTGGCCCGCTGAGCCAGGGCGTAGTGAATGGCATCGTTTTCGATTATGGTGCCAAGGGAAGTCTCACACTGGCTCTGGGCATCAAACTGGATGCGCCCCATGCCGTCTTTTTCCCAGACATCCATCTTGCTGTATGGTCCGAGGCGGGACTTATCCAGATAGGCCCAGGCCCCCAAGTGTTCGAGCAGCGCCTGGCTGGCCTTATTGATCGCACTGACCCGCAGCCGCGGCGCGCCCTCGACCGGCGCGGCACCGGCGGCATCTATCACCACCACCTTGAGCCCGGCCTGTGCCAAACCGCAGGCCGTTGCCAATCCCACCATACCGCCGCCCACCACGGCCACATCATAGCTTTGGAAATTCATCGTCACTGACTCCTGGAAAACAGACATGCCGATTGTCTGTGCCACCCCATGGCTCTGTGGGCCACCGGGGTCTTGAGAGGTGGGCACCAGGAGAGGATCCTGAGTCCCAGATTTCGTCCGGCCACCAGCGGCCAGTAGTTGTTGGAAAAACCGCGCACCAGAAACTCGATATTGTTGATGGTCTGGCGTCTGTCCTGCTCACGGGCAGCATGATAGGCATGCAGCACCTGGGCTGCGCCTGGGTCAGCGCCTTCGGCCAATACCGGCTCCAGCGTTTCCAGCACAGTGACCAGATCCCTGAGCCCCAGATTGAAGCCCTGCCCGGCTATCGGGTGCAGAGTCTGGGCGGCATTGCCCAAATAAAGCGTGCGGTGATAAATGGGCCTTGGCATGTAAGAGAGGCTCAGTGGGTAGCGGTGACGCTCCCCCACGGCCACAAAACGCCCGGCCCGATAACCGAAGGCCTGTTGCAGCTGCTGCAAAAACTCGGCCTGCGGCAGAGCCTGCACCCGCTCGGCCTCTTCATGGGGCAAGGCCCACACCAGAGAGAGCCTGGCCTGGCCGTCGCTGTCACCCATAGGCAGCAGTGCCAGGGGGCCGTGCTCGGTGAAGCGCTCCCAGGCCATGCCATTATGGGGCTTGTCGGTAGCAACATTGGCGATAACCGCGCTCTGACCAAACTCAAACTGCTGCAACGCCTGTTGCTGCTGGGCACGCACCGAGGAGTTAACCCCATCTGCCGCCAGCAATAAGCGGCAGGAAAGCCGCTGACCATTACTGAGGGTCAAACTATGGCCCGCAGCCGAAGTTTGCAGCTTCTCGAGACGCGCCGGGCAATAAAGCTGGATATCACTGTTGCCGATGGCGCTAAACAGCCGCTGGCCGACCCGCTCTAGTTCCACCACCTGGCCGAGGGAGTCCAGCGCAAACTGCTCGGAGTTGAGCTCTGTCATGCCGAAATGGCCGCGATCCGAGACATGAATATCGGTTATCGCCGTGCCCAGGTCTTCAAGCAAAGGCCAGATGCCGAGGCGCTTGAGTTCAAACACTGAGCCATTGGCTATGGCGATGGAGCGGGCATCGAAACCAGGATGTTGCTTGGCGGGATCGAAGGCCTCGATAACGGCAATTTTCAGCGGACGGGAGAGTTTCCTGGCCAGGGAGGCCAGCCCCAATGCCAGGGTGGCACCGGCCATGGCACCGCCGACAATGGCGATATCCAGCTCAGTGCATTCCTGACTCACAGCTTGGGCGTCAACTTGCGGGTTCATCTTTCCTCTACTCAGGCACGCTCAATGGGTGCCGTCACAGAAAATGACAGGGCACACAGGTGCCCTGTCAATGCAGCGTATTATTGTCCGGTGTTTCGGCGTCGAGATCAGGCAACTCTGGGCCGAACTCTGAATAGCAGAGAATGGCGGCCATGCGAACAAACTCCAGCAGCTCGAGATATGCACTTTCAGATTCGTCATCGTCGGCAACATCGAACTCTACCTGGGCAATTTCCGCTAGATCTTTGATCACTTCACGAACATCTTCCGATGCCTGATTCAAACCCGGTTGAATAATGGCGATGCCGGTGAGGAAGCTCTGAGCCCAGAGCGAGAGCGCCTCTACCCGCACCGTCAGAGGTTCTTCCTCTTCAGGCAGCAGCAGGGTGAAGCCAAAGTCTGGATCCTGCAGTCGATTGACGGTATCGCCAAAAAGTTCGGTTATCAGTTGTGTCAGTTCGTCGGGCAGGCGCTGACCGTCGTTCATCAGCTCGAGCAAGGGCTGATACCAGGCCTGCTCCTGCTGTGGCACGCCGCCACAAATCAGGCCCACCAAAGCGCCATGCACTTCAACCGGATGCTGACCTATGTCGGCGTTGTCGAGCGCACTGCGCAGGCTTTCGATACGTAATGAGGGTGGGGTTGCCATAAAGCTGTCCAAGTATTGAATTTACCCCCGTCATGCTAGCAGAGTTAGGGATGGCGACCAAGACTGGAATCTTACCCAAGCTGCGAGCCAGGTCGTGCATTTGCAATGCATCTGGGCTTCGCCATTTAGCTACTGCCGGGATTTTGCGCCAGGGAAGCTCATAGAAACAGCAGCCGACGCAACCAAAGTGGCGCTTGTCTTGCACTTTAACGCTGAGCTAGATATATTCCGCCACAGAGCCAAAGAAAAGGATCCCGTGCGGAAGATGAGTAACAGTGCCATAGATATCACCCTGTTGGGGCGCACCTACTCCATCGCCTGTCCCCCGGGTCAGGAACAGGCACTGCAAGCGGTGGCGCAGAAATTGGAGCTGCAACTGGGCAAGATAAAGGCCCGCACCAACGCCATCAGCCGCGAGGAAATGGCTTTGATGGCCGCACTCAACATAGGCTATGAGCTCTATGAAGAGCAGCGGAAGAATCAAGATTATATGAGCCAAATGGATGATAGGATCCGTTTGCTGCAATCCACTCTTGAGCACGCATTGGTTGAGCGAAGCGCAAGAGAGGATTAAACTGAAATAGCACGAACCCTCACAGGTTCGACCCAGAATTTGCTCCCTGGGGTGTGCGACAGCTGGTAATGTCCCTGTGCCGATATTTTTAATCTCAGGGTGAATGTTTTACTGACATTGTGCATGCTCGGCGCGAACCGAGAAGCCTTAGGATGTAATCATTTACCCGCCTTGAACCTACGGTTCAAGGGCTACACCGGCATCGACATTCTGGGGAGCATCCTCTTTATGACCCACACAAACTCAAGCAGCCAACCCCGTGATGGGCGTTGCAAGACGCTCAGGCAAGCCATTCGCCATGCCCGCAGGACCATTCCCGAAGCCGAGCAGCATGTCGCCGCCCTCAAGGGTTGTGCGCAGTTTTTAACCTTGCTCGATGAACTGAGCGCCCAAGGCAGAGCCATCAAGACAGTCGCCCTCTACTTTAGCTGTGACGGCGAGCTGGACACAGCTCCCCTTATCGAAGCGCTATGGCAACGGGGAATCACCACCTGTCTGCCGATCATTCATCCCTTTGCCCCGGGACGTTTACTGTTTCTGCGTTATCAACTCTCCAGTGAACTGCACGCCAACCGCTTTGGTATCCCCGAGCCCAGGCTGGATATCCGCACTCTGGTGCCTTTGGCTGAACTGGATCTCATCCTTACGCCATTGGTGGCCTTCGATGCCCAGGGCAACCGTATGGGCATGGGCGGCGGCTTCTACGACAGAACACTGGCCGCGGCGCAGCAAAGCGCCCGAACTGTGCCATTGCTGGCAGTCGGCTTTGCCCATACCCTGCAGTTGGTGGACTCCCTGCCCCTCGCCCCCTGGGATATCCCGCTGCCCTTTATCGTTACTCCGGACAAGCTGCATAGCTTCAACACTCTGACGGCTGAATCTTGACCCAAAAAAGTGGTATAACGTCAGCCAGAGATGTCGCGGAGTAAGCAAGTATGGCACGCCAGTATCGCAGCCTTGATAGACCAGACAGTGCCCAGCGGGCCAAGGTTAAGCAGCAGATGCAGCGGGAAACCTATCAAAATATGCGCCGGCAACAGTCACGGCCCAAGGCAATGCTCGGCGCCTTGCTGGGCGCCATTCTTGCTGTATGGCTGTTTCTATTTATGGCCAGCAGCAACAGCACTCTGGTTTGGCTGTATATGCTGCCGGCGGTGGCTGTGGGCCTGGGTGCCAGATGGCTGGGGAAGTGTTTCGAGTGGCAGCTTTTGCTGCCGGTTCCGCTGATTACGCTACTGCTTTATAGCCTGGCACTCTGGTTGTTACTGCGCTTTCATGCCTCGGATCTCCTGATAGTGCCGCTTTGCTGCGGTATCAGCCTTTACTGCGCCCGCCGTTCACTGAGCCCCATGGAGCAAAGCGCCCTGTGGCAGGCCAAGCTGGAGCAACACTGAGACCTGGCTCCAGGCGGTTATTGCTGTTACTGAATATCTTGGAGAATCCTCTTCTGGCGTTGGCTTGAATGTCAGGGCCGGTTAATAACGTCCGCCCTGTTGGCACTCTGTCCAAACGACTTCTATGCTGAAAGCCATATAGGCAGCTCATTATCATGCCGCCGAGTCGGCCTTGTCGTTTTTGGAATTCCACTCAAAGGAGAGAACAAGCGATGAAAAAGTCCATCCTGATCCCGGGTTGTTTATCACTGGTGTTTGCCGCATCACAACTGGCCGCCGAAGAGGTCAGCATCTCATTACTGTCGGCAGATGGTCCAAGCCCCATAGGCAGCATCAGTCTCAGTGATTCTGCCTACGGTCTGGTGTTAACCCCCAATCTTAAGCAACTCACACCCGGCGCTCACGGCTTCCATGTGCATCAAAATGGCAGTTGTGACACCAGCAGTAAAGACGGCAAGACGGTATTGGGCGGCGCGGCCGGAGGTCACTTCGACCCTGATGGCAGCGGCAAGCATGGTTACCCCTGGACAGATGACAATCACAAGGGTGATCTGCCACCGCTCTATGTCGATGCTAACGGCATGGCTTCCACACCTGTGTTGGCACCAAGGTTGAAACTGGCCGACGTCAAGGGCAAAGCGCTGATGATCCACATGGGAGGCGATAACCATTCAGATCACCCGTCACCACTGGGCGGCGGTGGCGCCCGTATGGCCTGTGGCGTGATTAACTGAGCCGCACCAAACACAAAAAACGCGGCTCAAGAGCCGCGTTTTTTATTACAATTCCGGAATCTATAGCTTGGCTTGTTTAGTGGCTTTCGCCCTTGCCTCTTAGACGCGCCACCATATTCATCATGGCCACGGCGATGGCACCGGCCAAAATGCCGAACAGGGCGTTGAGCAAGGTAGGCGTCAGCGCTGCCAGCACAGGGCCGGCCACAGCCAGAGAGCCTACCCAGTTGGCAACATGGGTTATCTGCTCACTGACCCAATGCAGGCCATGGGTGAGAATACCGCCCCCCACCATAAACATGGCGGCGGTACCTACTATGGTGAGCAGCTTCATCAACTTGGGCGCGGCGCTGACCAGCATAAGCCCAATACGCCTGAGGTTGTGAGCCCAAAAACCCTCGCCTCTACGCCTTGAGAGATACAGCCCGGCGTCATCCAGCTTAACGATACCGGCCACCAAGCCATAGACCCCGATAGTCATGACCACGGCAATGATAGACAGAGTGGCCAACTGGGTCATAAAGGCTTTTTCCGCCACAATCCCTAAGGTGATGGCGATGATTTCCGCCGATAACACAAAGTCAGTACGTATCGCCCCTTTGACTTTCTGCGCCTCCCAGGCGCGAATATCCTCGACCTCTTTCATGGCAGCTTCGATGACGGCTTCATCGTCTGTTTCGGCAGAAGCCTTGCTGTGGCTGGCCTTGTGCCAGAGTTTTTCAAAGCCTTCAAAACAGAGAAACAAACCACCGAACATCAATAGCGGTGTAACCGCCCAGGGTATAAAGGCGCTGATCAGCAGGGCTGCCGGCACCAGAATAAGCTTGTTGCGAAAAGAGCCCTTGGCAACGGCCCATACCACAGGCAGCTCCCGATCGGCGCTGATCCCTGTTACCTGCTGCGCATTGAGCGCCAGATCGTCCCCCAATACCCCGGCAGTTTTCTTGGCAGCAACCTTACTCATTACCGCCACATCATCCAGGATGGTGGCAATATCATCCAAAAGAGTCAGTAGACTCGCTCCAGCCATTTAAATCTCCTTAAACCAGGTCAGTTTTGCGCTCTAAATAGGTTCGGTATGCGACATATTCAAGCGGCACCAGTGCACTTTTTTCAGCGCAGTACTGCCACATCAGCCTGGCCGTTCCCCCATCGGCTATGGTAGCGCATGGGCGCATGCCGCCACAGTAAAAAATGCCTAACCTAAGTTGTTCTTCAAGAACTATTCTTCAGGACAAGATTGAGCAGCACTTTTCACTACAACTCGGAGTATACTAAGGCAAGTTCAAGTGAATTTGTCAGAATCAACAGGATGGCATTATGACCCAAGATGAAATGAAGAAGGCGGCCGGTTGGGCGGCGCTGGAATATGTCGAAAAAGACAGCATAGTTGGCGTGGGCACCGGCTCTACCGTCAACCACTTTATCGATGCTCTGGCTACGATAAAGGCCGATATTGAAGGCGCGGTTTCCAGCTCTGAAGCCTCCACCGCCAAACTCAAACAGTTGGGGATCCCTGTGTTTGATCTCAATTCAGTAGATAAGCTGTCTGTGTATGTCGATGGCGCCGATGAAATCAACGGCCACATGGACATGATCAAGGGTGGCGGCGCCGCGCTGACCCGGGAAAAGATAGTTGCGGCCGTGGCCGACAAGTTTATCTGTATCGTCGATAACACCAAGCAAGTCGATGTGCTGGGCAACTTCCCGCTGCCGGTAGAAGTGATCCCCATGGCCCGCTCCTACGTAGCCCGTGAGCTGGTGAAACTGGGTGGCGATCCTGTCTATCGTGAAGGTGTAGTAACAGATAACGGCAACGTCATTCTGGATGTCTATAACCTGAAGATACTGAACCCCAAAGAGCTGGAAGTACAAATTAATGCCATAGTGGGCGTAGTGACCAATGGTCTATTCGCCAACCGTGGCGCCGATGTGCTCCTGGTGGGCACCCCAGAAGGGGTTAAAACCATCAAGTAAGCCCTAAGCTTGAATGCCAAAAGCCGCCAGCAGGCGGCTTTTTTGTAAAAATTTAAGCAAATTGCAGAGCAAGAACAGTCGGCTCAGGAGTAAAAAATAGCCAACCAGACGCTAGTTTGCTCCTCGGCAGTCCAGCTGACTCTGTGGCGCACATGAGCGGGGATATTGAGCCAGTCCCCCGGGTTCAGGCTCACTTCTGAACCATCTTCATACTGCAGCCGGGCGGCACCTTGCAGCAACAATACCCATTCATGCTGCGCTTGATCGTACCATTGCCCTTCGGGCGTTACCTGACCGTGGGACAGAATGCGCTCAATTTTAAGATCCGGCGTGGCCAAGAGCGCGTCAAACTGCTCGGCATCGAGCTGCTTGGGTATGTTGGCAAACAGATTGTTCATCTTGCTCTCCTGCGACATATGAGCCGTTACTCAGCCTATCCCTATCTTAAATAGACTCCCGGTGTGCACTTGGTTTTACTGCTTGTTTTACAGGGGTTCCAGCTGCTCAACCAGCAACTGCAGGTTACTGTTGCCGCGAAACTCGTTCACATCCAGCTTATACAGCAGGCGCACATGATTGATGCTGGCATCGGGCCAGGTCTTGAGATCCACATTGAAGGCGATGGCATCGGCCATGATCCGGCCGCACTCAGTCTCCAGCACCAGTTTAAGATGTTTCTCTGCCACCAGTCTCTGCTGCAGAATTCTGAAATGGCCATCAAATAGCGGCTCGGGGAAGGCCTGACCCCAGGGACCGGCATCTCTGAGCAGTTGCGCCGTATCCAGGGTAAAGCATTCAAGCGGCAATTCACCGTCGGAGAACAGCTCGCCATTGAGATCCTCCAGGGTCAGCAGCTCACGAACACAGGTGTCAAAGGCCTCGGCAAACTGCTCGAAGGCATCCTTACGCAACGAGAGCCCGGCGGCCATGGCATGACCACCGAACTTGATGATCATCCCGGGATGACGGGCATTGATAAGCTCCAGCAGATCGCGCATATGCAGCCCCTTGATGGAGCGGGCCGAGCCCTTGATTTCAGTGTCGCTGGCTTCGGCAAAGGCGATTACCGGACGGTGGAACCTGTCTTTTATCCGGGAAGCCAGAATGCCTATCACCCCCTGATGCCAGTCCGGCTGATACAGGGCAATACCCCAGGGCTGTTCACTCTCTTTGAGCTGCAGCGCCTCCAGGCTCTTCATCGCTTCTTGCTGCATGCCGGTTTCCAGCTCACGGCGCTCGGCGTTGAGGCCATCAAGCTCGGCCGCCATTCTTCTCGCCTTGAGCATGTCATCGCACAAGAGAGTTTCGACTCCGAGCGCCATTTCATCCAGCCTTCCGGCGGCGTTGAGTCTGGGGCCAACCGCAAAGCCGAAATCGGCGGCCACCAAACGCGCCGGATTGCGGCGGGCCACTTCCAGCAAGGCAGTGATCCCCGGACGACAGGCGCCGTTTCGCACCCTTTTGATACCCGCGTCCACCAGAATACGGTTGTTGGCATCGAGCGACACCACATCGGCCACTGTGCCCAGGGCCACCAAGTCCAGCAATACACTCAAGTTGGGCTCGGCCAAGGCATGATTAACGAACCAGTGACGTTTTCTCAACTCTGCCCGCAGTGCCAACATCAGATAGAAAGCCACCCCGACCCCGGCAATCGACTTGGAAGCAAAGCTGCAACCGGGTTGGTTGGGGTTAATGATGGCATCGGCCTCGGGTAATTCATTGCCCGGCAAATGGTGATCTGTGATGACAACCGTCATCCCCAGCGCCTTGGCGGCCCTGACGCCTTCGATGGAGGAGATACCGTTATCGACAGTGATCAGTAGCTCGGCGCCCTTGCCATGCGCCACCGCCACTATTTCAGGGCTGAGGCCATAGCCATAATCGAAACGATTGGGGATCAGATAATCACAGTTTTCCATTCCCATCATTCTGAGCGCCAACAGACACACACTGGTGGAGGTGGCACCATCGGCATCGAAATCACCCATGATCAGAATGCGGCGGTTGGCCGCGATGGCATCGGCCACCAGCTCGGCCCCTTGCTGCAAGCCCAGCATGGTATCCGGCCTGAGCAGACGCTTGAGCACCAACTCGCACTCGGGAGCCTGAACGCCGCGACTGGCGTAAATCTGTTTTAACAGCGGATGTAGATTTGCGGGTAAATGGCTGTCGTCCACCCTGGGACGACGGACGATTTTGTGGATCACTGTGGGTTATTCTTGAAAATGGCTTTGCCGGGCAAGATAACAAAAAGGCGAGCAGCTTGCTCGCCTTTTTGAGTAATAAAAGCGCTTATAGCTTGGCACGCTCCAGGTTATACAACAGCTCTCTAGGAGCCTGATAACCGGGGATCAGAGTCCCATTTTCGAGGATCAAAGCCGGTGTTCCACTGATCCCCATCTTCATCCCCAATTGATGCTGGCCAGTGATATTGGCATCACACTTGGCCATCTTAACCCCTTTGCCTGCCTTGGCATCTGTCATAGCTTGTTGGGGATCTTTGGCACACCAAATCGCTTCCATCTCTTCGGCGTTGGGGGATGGTACACCCTGACGGGGATAGGCCAAATAACGTACTGTGATGCCCAAATCGTTGTACTGCTGCATTTGACTGTGCAGCTTGCGGCAATAACCACAAGTCACATCGGTAAACACAGTCACCACATGTTTTTCATTCTTGGCCTTGTAGACCAACATCTCATCTTCAAAAGGCTTGAGCATCTCGAGTCTTGGGCCGGCCAGTGCCGCCTCGGTGAGATTCTTCATGTCTTGGTTCAGATCGTAGAGGTTGCCGTGCAGCAGCTTGGAACCATCTTTGCTGACATAGAGCACGCCACGATTGGTAATAACCTGATACAAATCAGGGATAGGTGAGTCGGCCATGGAGATCACTTCAATACCCAGGGTATCGCTGAGCTTTTGCTTCAGTTGATCACCCGATTCGGAAGCCGCAGAGGCAACACCGACAAAGGGTGTAACCGCCAGCGCCAGACACAGAGAGAATGCACGGGTTAACTTCATTGGAAATCCTATCTTATTGGGGTCGATTAAAGTTTATTGTTCTCTATCAGACCGGAGAAGAGGCTGAAAAGTTACAGTCAGATGCTATCGAAAGCAACTAATTGCGTAGCAGATCAAAGAATTCAACCTCTTGGATGATGCTGTTGATGCAGCGACTGCAACCTGGCATTGGCCACATGGGTATAGATTTGGGTGGTAGACAGCGAGCTGTGCCCCAGCAACAACTGCACTACCCGCAAGTCGGCGCCATGGTTGAGCAAATGGGTGGCAAAGGCGTGTCTCAGGGTATGGGGCGACAACTCGGTGCTGATACCGGCCCGCAGGGCATAGAGCTTGATCCTGTGCCAGAAGGTCTGGCGGGTCATCATCTGGGCACGCTTGGAGGGAAACACCACATCACTCTGTTTACCGCCGAGCAGTTCGGTGCGTGCCAGCTTGAGGAAAGACTCTATTTCGCTGACGGCCACCTCACCCATGGGCACCAAGCGCTCCTTGCCGCCTTTACCCGTGATCCGTACCAGCCCCTGACGCAGACTCACCTGCTCCAGCGTCAACCCTACCAGTTCAGTGACCCTGAGCCCGGTGGCGTATAGCAGCTCCAGCATCGCCTTGTCTCGGGCTTCGATTGGGTCTTCCCGTATGGGCTCAGCCAGCAAGGCATCCACCTCGGCCTCGCTGAGACTACCGGGCAGTTTGCGCTTGAGCTTGGTGGAGGCGATACGCGCCATGGGATCTTCCGTTATCAGTTGCCGACGCAGCAAAAAACCGTAAAAGCGCCGCAAGCTGCTCTTCAACCTGGCACTGCTACTCTCGGCAACGCCTTTGCCGAATCGAAAACCGAGATAATCCTGCACCGCATCGCGCCCGGCGGCACTGAGCGTCAGCCCTCTTCCCTGCAGATACTGATCAAAATGGCGCAGGTCATTGCGATAGGCCGCCAGGGTGTTGTCGCTCAGGCCCTTACTGGACCAGAGGTCATCGAGAAAACCTTCAATCAAAGGATCCTGGACATAAGCGGATGAAGAAGTCGCGGCCACAAACAATACTCCAATAAAAAACGGCGTCATCAAGGATAACGCCGTCTCGAAATGGACTCCAGTCACTCTGAGCTCTTGCAAAGGACTTAAGTCATTTGCTGCAAACTATGTTGCATCAGGCCGATAAGCCAATGCAGAGCATAATGCAACCTGTGAGTGACTACCTTCCTCAGGCCGTTTGCGCGGCCTTAGGGCTGACAAACAGACAGATAATCATCACTGTCAGGGTGGGTGGCAACCAGGCCATGCCCTCTTCGTAGAGTGGCAGCGTTGACATCACAGGAGCCAGGCTTTCCACCCCGGACACAAAGGCCAGCAGCAAACTATTGGGTTCGGCGACTTGGGTCAGCGGCTTGAGTGAAGCGACAGTCACTTTCAATGCATCAAAAATACCGAAGATCAGGGCCACCGACAGTGCCAGTCTGTGGGCAAACTTCGGATTGCGGAAATACGGCGTCAGGAAGGTCACCAACACCAAAGCAATAGCCACTGGGTAGATGGTCATCAGCACAGGAATGCTGATAGCCAACAGTTGGGTCAGGCCTACGTTAGCCACCACGGCACAGATCACACTGAACAGCACCACCAGGAAGCGATAAGTGGCGCCCGGGATCAGCTCCTGGAAGAAGTCAGAACAGGCACTCACCAAGCCTACGGCCGTGGTCAAACAGGCCAGAGTCACCACGGTGGACAGCAGGATAATCCCCATATCACCGAATTCATGAGTCACATAGTTGGTGAGGATCTGGCCACCACTCTCGGCGCCCTTGGCCATATCGCCGGCGGTTGCACCGAGGAAGAACAGCGACACATACACAAATGCCAGACCGGCAGCGGCTACCAAGGCGGCGCGTACCAGATAGCGAGTCTGCAAACCTGGCTCAGACACGCCCTTGTTGCGCAAAATATCGATAATCAGCATACCGAACATCAAGGACGCCAGGGTATCCATGGTGTTGTAGCCTTCGATAATGCCTTTGGTCAACGGGTGCTTGATGTAGTCACCACTGGCCGCAGGTACTTCACTGCCGGGCAGCAAGATCACCGAGACCGCCAAGCCCACCAACAGCAAAATCAGCACTGGGGTTAACACCTTGCCTATGCTATCCATCAGTTTGCCAGGAAACAGTGCCAGCAGCATGGTCACCACAAAAAATCCTAGGGTGTATAACAGCTGCGGCTTATTCAGTTCCAGCCCAAGGATATTGACTACCGATGTAGGGTCTTGAATGAAAGGCAGCGCACCGATCTCATAGGCCACCAGGCCGGTACGAGGCGCCGCAAAGGCTGGACCGATAATGATATAAATAGCCACCGCCAGAGCAGTTGCGGCAAAGGCTGGCAACAGCTTCATCACCTTGCCCTGCGCCTTGGCCACAGCGATCAAACCAGCCAGCGGCAGACCCACGGCGGTGATCAAGAAACCGAGCATTGCCAGCAGCATATTATCGCCGGCCAATTGCCCGGCAAAGGGAGGAAAAATCAGGTTGCCCGCCCCCAGGAAAAACGCAAAGGTCATGAATCCCAGGCCCAGGGTGTCACCAAGTGTCAATTGAGTCTTGTGCACTATATGCCCCATCTTGTTATGTTTTTCTAATAAACTTAAGTGATTGCGATATCTTTAGCCATAGCTGAAATACTCACTATCGCACTCGCCCTACTAAGAGTGTAAAGCCTTTATTACAGTTGTCCGTGGTAAATTCGGCCTATTCTTGGCGAGTTTATGAACAAATGGCAGGGGGTTTTCGCTGCTTTGCTTATCCTAAAACTGTTTTACCTTGATCCAATTCGCAGAAAGCCACGAATTAGGGGGAAACACTAATACCAGAGCAAAAGCAGAGGTGCAACACTTAGGCTTACGAAAGACTAAAAATAAGACAGATACAAAAGCCAAGATAAAAAAAAGCGGTTCAAAGTCACACCAGGCATTAAGTTTGGCAACATCCACGACATTTTCAAAACATCTTCATTCGTCCCCAAACCACTACTGGTACGACCTTTAACACTTGCCAACCACAACAGGCTGAAGGTCAAAGATGGATAAAGCCTGAGTAAGGCAACATTCCCATCAAAATGAAACTCGCCTCGGAAAGCGGCTCACCTTTCGTCCCTGGTTAATATAAAATGCCGCGATTAATTCGGCTCAGGGGCAATCAATGGCATTCAGTTTCAAGGCATTTCATATCGAAGATCACGGCTGCGGCATGCCCGTCAGTACCGATGGAGTGCTCTTGGGGGCCTGGGCGCCCTTGACCGAGGCCAAACGGGTGCTGGACATAGGGGCCGGCAGCGGTCTATTGAGCCTGATGGCGGCGCAGCGCAGTGAGGCCGAGATACTGGCGGTAGAGCTCGACGGCAGCGCGGCCCATGCCAGCCGTGCCAACTTCAAGTCCTCGCCCTGGGCTAGCCGACTCACTTTGTATCAAGGCTCAATTCAGAGCTATTGCGATGAACATGCCTCGGCAGATGCAGCGCCGTTCGACCATATTCTCTGTAACCCGCCCTATTTCGAAACCGGCCCGCGCTCGGATGACCCCAAACGAGCCATAGCGAGACACACGGAACAGCTGAGCTTTGACGAGCTGTGTCTGGCGATAAAGCAGTTGTTAAAGCCACAGGGACAGGCGAGCCTTATTCTGCCGGTTCAGAGTCTGGACAGATTTGAGCGCGCCGCAATTGAGCAAAGCTTGCGACTGGCTGCGCGGGTCAGTGTCAGCAGCACGCCCCATAAGCCCTGTAACCGGCAGTTGTTACTGCTTGAGCATGTCAAGGAAGGCGAAGCGATTACCGCGCCGGAAGCCCACTCGGCTCTCTATATCAGAGAAACCGATGGCCGCTATTCAGAAGCCATGGTACGACTAACCCATGATTTTTACCTGAAACTCTAAGCCATTGCTTGCAGCAAGGGACTTGGGCGCTCGCCGTCAACCCAAACCCGGTATCCAAGTCGTGAAACCGCCACTGACCACTGATGGGATTTATTCATAGCTTACCAAGCTCCAAGCTGTGCACGGCACCCCAGACAAGGTATACTCCCGCGCATTATTGTTTGAGATGCTTCCCATGCTATTTGAAGATTTTGATCTGGACCATAGGCTTTTAGATTCGCTGAAAGCCATGGGCCACAAGACACCGACCAGTATTCAACAATTGGCTCTGCCTTTGGCGCTGGAGCAGCGGGATATTCTTGCCCATGCCCCAACCGGCACGGGTAAGACCGCCAGTTTCCTGCTGCCGGCACTGCAACACCTAATTGACTTCCCTCGTCGTCGTCCCGGCCAGGCCAGAGTACTGGTGTTGACCCCGACCCGCGAGCTGGCCAGTCAGGTACACAGATACGCCTGCCATCTGGCGACCGGGCTTGGGCTGGAGATTGGCATCATCACAGGCGGCGTTCCATACGCCCCGCAGGAAGAAGCCCTGGCCGGTAATCTGGATATTCTAGTAGCGACTCCAGGCCGTCTGCTCGAATACTTGGAGAAGCGTAAGTTTGAAGCCACTGAAGTGGAGCTGCTTATCATAGATGAAGCCGACCGCATGCTGGATATGGGCTTCTCTCAGGTGGTGCAGACCATAGCCATCGAAGCGCAGGGACGTAAGCAGAACATGCTGTTCTCCGCCACGCTGGAAGGCAGCGGCGTGCGCCGTTTTGCCGGTGAGCTGCTCAACGATCCTGTGTTGGTGGAAGCCGAACCACCACGCAGCGAAAAGGCCAAGATCCATCAATGGATCCACCTGGCCGACAATAGAGAGCACAAGTTTGCCCTCTTGTGTCACCTGCTCAATCAGGAAGAAACCAAACGCGCCATCGTCTTTTGCAAGACCCGCGAAGTGGTCAGTAGCCTAGAAGGCTTGTTGCTGCAGGCCGGGATCCCCGCTGCCTTTATGCGCGGCGATATGGAGCAGAAAAAACGTTTCCAGGCGCTGGGACGTTTCACCAAGGGTGAAGTCAAGGTGCTGCTGGCTACCGACGTCGCTGCTCGAGGCATAGATATTGAAGGGATCACCCATGTGATCAACTATGATATGCCCCGCTCTGCCGACGCCTATGTACACAGAATTGGCCGTACCGGCCGCGCCGGGGCCAAGGGCACAGCCATCTCTCTGGTGGAAGCCCATGATATGCGGATCCTCAGTAAGATTGAACGCTATATCGAGCAGAAGCTGAAACGGCGGATCATCGAAGAGCTGAGGCCCAAGCACAAAGAAGCCAAGGTGCCGAGCAAGAAGAAGCCTAAAGCCAAGGATGCCAGCACCAAGAACGGCAAGAAAAAGAAGAAGAAATAAGCAAGGGACGAACAAATCCCATGCGTGATTGGCGCAGGCTTACCGGCCTGAATGCAAAGCAGAGTTCGCAGCAAATGACCTAAGTCTTTTGCGAGAACGCCATAAGCTTCGACTTAAACTATCGCCAAAAAAGGACCCTAGGGTCCTTTTTTGTTACCTGTCTCACAGCCCTCCCGCCGCCGACAGCTTTTGACACATTTTATTTACAAAAACACATTTATCGGCCGCGGCTTGTCTGGTAATTTAGGCTCAGATTAAGCCTCCAGCATGGATATGCAGAAGATTATGAAGACATTTTTCCGAAGAATAGCACCGCTGCTCATCATAGTGGTCGCCGTGCTCGGCGCCGAACTCCTGATGATGACCAAGCAGGAGCCGGAACAAAAAGCGGAAGAGATCCCGCTGCCAGTGGTCGATGTCACCCAGGTCGAACCGCAAACAATGTCACTCAACCTGCCCTCTTACGGCACGGTCACCCCCAAATACAAGACTCAGCTGGTCAGCGAGGTTCAGGGCCGCATCCTCAGCATAGCCCCGGCCTTTGTGGCCGGAGGCGTGGTGCATCAGGGCGATGAACTGGCGGTGATAGAACCCTCCGACTATGAGGCAGACCTGATGCAGGCCCAGGCGACTCTGGCCCAGGCCAAAGCGGCATTGGATGAAGAAATCGCCCGCGGCGAAGTTGCCAAGATAGAGTTCAGTGGTTATGACAACGGCATGCCACCCGAACTTGGCTTGCGGGTACCTCAGTTGAAGAAAGAGCAAGCCAACGTCAAGTATGCCGAAGCGGCGCTTGCCAGAGCCAAACGCAACCTGGAACGCACCGTCATCCGAGCCCCCTTCGATGCCATAGTGCGTGCCCGCAACGTCGATTTGGGGCAATACGTTTCCATCGGCACCAACCTGGGAGAGCTGTACGATACGGCCGTAGCCGAAGTGCGCCTGCCGCTGGCCAACAAAGATCTGGCCTATCTGGAGTCGGTGGACAACCCTGATACTCAGGTGACCCTGAGCGCCGCCCTGGCGGGTAAAACCGTGACCTGGACCGGCAAGGTAGTGCGCAGTGAAGGGGTGATAGATCCAGATAACCGCATGGTCTATCTGGTGGCCGAAGTGCAGGATCCTTATCTTAGAAAACAGAAGCAGAGCGGCCAGTTGCCGCTGAAGTACGGCAGCTTTGTCAACGCCGTGATCAAGGGCCGCACCGTCGATGGTCTGGTGAAACTGCCCAGGTATATGGTGCGTAATCAGCATGTGGCCGTGATAGACAAGGACAACAAGATAGAGATGCGCCAGGTCAATGTGGTACGCACCGATCTCGAGTATGTCTACATCAAAGACAGCCTCAAAGATGGCGAGCGGGTTTCCAAAACCAACCTTAACAATATGACCAATGGTCAATTGGTGCGGGTCGCCAATGACAAGGACAAAGACGCTTCCCACAGTGAAGAGAGTGATACTCAGGAGCAGCGTCTGGCTGCGGCGGGTGAACTCTGATGGAGCAGGAAAAAGGGATCATTGCCTGGTTTACCCGCAACAATGTCGCCGCCAACCTCTTGATGTGGGTTTTGCTGATTGGCGGGATCTTCAGCGCCTTTCTGATCAATAAAGAGATTTTTCCCAGCTTCGAACTCAACTATTTGCGGATCTCGGTCGCCTACCCCGGCGCCGCGCCACAGGAGATTGAAGAAGGGATCACCATCAAGATTGAAGAGGCGATTCAAGACATCAGCGGCATCAAGAAGGTCACCTCGGTTGCCAGTGA
This sequence comes from Shewanella carassii, assembly GCF_019670705.1. NCBI lineage: Bacteria > Pseudomonadati > Pseudomonadota > Gammaproteobacteria > Alteromonadales > Shewanellaceae > Shewanella > Shewanella carassii. The sequence goes on along the minus strand of NZ_AP024618.1, from coordinate 935,909 downwards.
AGGAGTGGGCTCGGTTACCATAGAGGTGGAAGACGGCTATGATGCCAAAGAGGTGCTGGATGAGGCCAAACTCAGGGTCGATGCCATCGCCACCTTCCCGGCCAATATCGAAAAACCGGATATTTTCAGGATCAAGCCGGAAAACAACGTTATTTGGGTGTCTGTCTATGGCGACATGACACTGCACGACATGAAAGAACTGGCCAAGGAGATCCGTGATGAGATCACCAACCTGCCAGCGGTGACCCGCGCCGAAGTGACCGGGGTGCGCGACTATGAAATCGGTATCGAAGTCTCGGAAGATAAGCTCAGAGAATACGGCCTCACCTTCACCCAGGTGGCACAGGCCGTGCAAAACACTTCGATAGATCTGCCAGGTGGCTCAATTCGGGCTCAGGACGGTGACATACTTTTGCGTACCAAGGGCCAGGCCTACACGGGAGATGACTTTGCCAACATAGTGGTCAGTACCCGTGCCGATGGTAGCCGGGTGATGCTGCCCATGGTGGCCGAGATCAAGGATGACTTTGAGGAGCGGCTCGAGTACACCCGTTTCGATGGCATGCCGGCGGCCATCATAGAGATCACCAGCATAGACGATCAAAACGCCCTGGCGATTGCCGATCAGGTCAAAGGCTTTATTGCCGAACGTCAGGCCACTCTGCCCACTGGGGCCAAGCTGGACTACTGGGGCGACCTGACCCACTACCTCAAGGGCCGCCTCAACATGATGCTGTCCAACATGTTTATGGGTGCCTTGCTGGTGTTCATTATTCTGGCGCTGTTTCTGGATCTGAAACTGGCCTTCTGGGTCATGCTGGGGCTGCCTGTGTGCTTCCTCGGCGCCATGGCACTGATGCCGATGGAACCTTTTGGCTTGTCGATCAACATGTTGACTCTATTCGCCTTTATTTTGGTGCTGGGGATAGTGGTGGATGATGCGATAGTCATAGGCGAGAGTGCCCATACCGAGGTTGAGCGCCACGGCCACTCGATCACCAATGTGATCCGCGGCGCCAAGAAGGTCGCCATGCCCGCCACTTTCGGGGTGCTGACCACAATTGCCGCCTTTATCCCCATGTTGATGGTGCCAGGTCCCATGGGGATCATCTGGAAATCCATCGGCATGATAGTGATCCTCTGCCTGGCCTTTTCACTGGTAGAGTCCAAGTTCATTCTGCCGGCGCACCTGGCGCACATGAAGCCCAGCAAACCCAATCCTAACCCTGGGCCATTTGGCCGCTTCAAGCGCGCCTTCAACGAAAAAGTGCAGCATTTTATCCACCACAGTTACCGCAACTTTATGGAGCGGATGATCCCCCACAGATATACCCTGGTGGCGGGCTTTATCGGCGTGCTTATTCTGTCGGTCGCCATGGTCACCAGTGGCAAGGTGCGCTGGGTGTTCTTCCCGGATATTCCGTCCGACTTTATCCAGGTCAATCTGGAAATGGATGAAGGCAGCTCAGAGCTCAACACCCTGGATGTGGTACAAAAAATTGAAAACGCCCTCTATTCCATGAACCAGCAGATGGAGTCCGAAATTGGCTACCCTGTGGTGAAGCACAGCTTTATCAATATGAGCAGCCGCACCTCGGCATTTATCTTTGCCGAGCTGACCAAGGGTGAAGACAGGGAAGTAGACGGCGTGACCATAGCCGAGGCCTGGCGCAAGCAGTTGCCGGACTTGGTGGCGGTGAAAAAACTCAATATCAATGCCAGTACCAACGATGCCGGCGGCGATATCTCTTTCCGCTTTACCTCCACCGACCTGACTCAGCTGTCTGCGGCCGCCAAAGAACTGAAACAGAAGCTTGCCAGCTATGAAGGTGTTTATGATATTGCCGATAACTTCTCCTCCGGCAGCCATGAAATTCGCCTCAAGATTCGCCCCGAGGCCGAAGCGCTGGGACTGACGTTATCGGATCTGGCACGCCAGGTACGTTATGGCTTCTATGGTTATGAGGCGCAGCGGATTTTGCGCAACAAGGAAGAGGTCAAGGTAATGGTGCGTTATCCGCTGGAGCAGCGCCGCACCATAGGCCACCTGGAGAACATGATGATCCGCACGCCAAACGGCATGGCGGTGCCCTTCTCTACCGTGGCCGAACTGGAGCTGGGGGAATCTTACTCTTCCATAACCCGGGTGGATGGTCGCAGGGCGATTACCGTAACCGCCAACGCCAACAAGGATAAAGTGGAGCCCTCCAAGGTAGTGCAGGAGATCCAGGAGAAGTTTATGCCCGAGCTCGAGCGCAAATATCCCCATATTTCCGCCAGTCTCGACGGTGCCAGCCAAGATGAACAGGCCGCCATGGTCGGCTTGCTGCAAGGCTTCTTCTTCGCGATATTTACCATCTATGCCTTGATGGCCATTCCGCTCAAGTCCTACAGCCAGCCGCTGATCATCATGTCGGTGATCCCCTTCGGTATGATAGGTGCGCTGTTTGGTCACTTTATTCTGGGGCTGTCCATGAGCATTCTCAGTCTCTGCGGCATCGTTGCTCTGGCTGGGGTAGTGGTGAATGACTCATTGATTTTGGTGGACTTCGTCAACCGTGCCCGAGAGCAGGGCCAATCTGTGGTCAAGGCGGCCATAGATTCGGGCTGTTATCGTTTCCGGGCGATTATTCTCACCTCGCTGACCACTTTTGTCGGCCTGGTGCCCATCATCATGGAGCGCAGCCTGCAGGCACAGATAGTGATCCCCATGGCCACCTCTCTGGCGTTTGGTATTCTGTTCTCCACCCTGGTGACCCTAATCCTGGTGCCCATGCTCTATATCATTCTCGATGATCTGAGCCACAAAAGCCGGGCCCTGTACCAGTGGTGGTGGCGCCCGAAAGAGGCAGAGACCCAGCTAAACGAATCGCAACACTGACTAAGTGATTGAAGGGAGCCCAAAGGCTCCCTTCCCTTATCAGGCAACAAATTCAGACCAATCCGGTCAATACCGGCCCCAAGTAGGGGTTTTCTGATCCTGCTAGCATTTTTCACTGCAGCTCTTGGTTAGACTCAAAGATATATCCTGCATGCCCAATTGAGTCGTTATGAGCAGCACAGCCGCAAAGCAACCCACACTCGTCTATGACATACGCAACAGCCGTTATCTGAATATCACCGGCCGTTGCACCCTGAGATGCCGTTTTTGCCCCAAGCACAACGGCAGCAAGAGTGTTCATGAGTATCAGCTGGATCTCAAGGTCCGCCCCCGCAGCAGCGATATCATTCCGCTACTGGGCGAGGTAACGAGTTTCGATGAATATGTGTTCTGCGGCTATGGTGAGCCGACGCTCAATCTCGACACTTTGCTGGAGGTGGCCCGCGAAATCAAACGCCGCGGCGGTAAGGTCAGAGTCAATACCGATGGCCTCGGCAACCTGTTTCACAGACGCAACATATTGCCGGAACTGGCCGAGTGCGTCGATGCCCTCTCGGTCTCACTCAATGCCAATACAGAAGCGGGTTACATCAAGCACTGTCGCCCACGTCTGGCGGGTTCCTGGGAGGCGGTTAACGCCTTTATCCGCGAAGCACCCCGTTACATCAAACAGGTACAGGTTTCGGCTCTCGATGGCCTGGAGGGCGTGGATATCGCAGCCTGTCGCAAGATAGTGGAAGACGCCGGTTGCCAATTCAAACACAGGATCCTGGGACAGGTTGGATAATCGATTGGCAACTTGTTTACCTGCTCGTCCTATGAGGCGAGCCATGCTCCCTAAGTCATCATCAGCACAGCATAAAAGGCAAACAACTGGCGGTGCCCGTGGGGATATTTAATGTTAACATGGGCGCAGATTTTTAATCTGGAGCCAACATAGTTCCATGTTCAAAAAGAATACCGGACTCAAAGACACACCTCTGCTTATCTCGGCTCAGGGCATTCACTGGTCCCGGCAACGTATATTGGCAGTCGCCAGCCAACTGAGCATGCTGGTCATCGCCGTCATTCTCATCACCAATGTGTTGATCACCTTGGGCGAGCGGCGCCTGCAGGAAGAGTGGGCAGTACAAAGATACAGCGAACTGCAAACCGTCGGCGCCCTGCTGGCCGATAAACTTTCCTTCCAACAGTTCCGTACCCAGATGTTTGCCAAGTCTGAGTACCTTGAGCAGTATCTGAATAATCCTGGACACAAAGAATACCTGCGGTTGGTAAAAAGTTGGGACAGCCTGAAACGCAGCACTCCCGAGCTGCTGGATCTGGCGCTATTTGATGCCGATGGCAAGTTTCGTATCGCCACCAGCAACACCTTTGGCAGCATGTCGATGCCGCCGGTCATTCTCAATAACCAGACCAATCTGGGAGGCGATGAGATCTATACCTCGGCACTGGAGTTTGCCCCGGTAGCTGGTCGATTGGAGCCTTATATCTATCAAGTGGCCAGATTGGAAAATCAGGATCAGAGCGTACGTGGTTATCTGGTGACCTATAACTCCATGTTGCGGATGCTGCAGGCAATCAAGCCGGCCTTTTCCAGCAACGCCTCACCACTGCTGTTATTTGACAATCAGGGCCTGCTTTATGCCGGCGCCTCGGATCTTGAACCACTGGCCAGGCTGCCGGGAACCATGGGTAGCAGCATAAGACAGAGCTATCCGGCACTGTGGAGCAAGATGGCCGCCAGCAACTTCGGTCAATTCCACGGGGAAGATGCCACCTTTGTCTATCTCAAGGTACAGCTGGCTTCGCAAAACGATATCAAGCGTGAGTATCTGCTGCTTTCCTATATTCGCAATCACGACATCGCCTCCCGTTTCTTCCAATGGCGTAACATCCTTTTAGCCTGCGCCGCCATACTGACCATTCTGGCGACCGCGGTTATTCTGCTGGCCCATATGTTCCGCCTCGAACAGCGCGCCAGACAAAACAGTATCGAACTGGCCCGTGGCCTGTTCCGCTCCAACCTGGGTTGTGTGCTGGTCAACCCCAGCGGCCGGATCGTTACCGCCAATGCCACCGCCGCCCGTACTCTGCAACTCGAGCAGGATGAGCTGCCGGATCGCAGTTTACAACGGATCCTGCAGCTGGAGGATGAGCTCTATTCCACGATAAAACAGCAACTGGCCGATAGTGGCGAGTGGCGCGGCGAAGTACAGCTCGAATCCCTGGCTAACGCCCAGCTCAGATTGCATATCCGCCGCTACAACGCCAGCAGTCAAACTTATCTGCTGATCACCTTTGAAGATATCGGTGAACTGAAACAGGCTCAGCAGGAGGCCTTCCTCAGTAAACTGTTGACCGACAGCAATGTGGCTACCGCCCTGACGACCCCGACTGGCCAACTCCTTAAAATTAATCAAGCCTTCGATAAGCTGATGCAGCTCAACGGCGATCTGGCCCACAACCTGGCGGCTCTGTTGGAAAATGATATAGGTAATCAGTGGCAAAGGATCAGCCAGATGGTGAGTATGCAGGGACAGTGGCAAGGGCAAATACTCTGTACCCACAGCCATGGCAGCTGTCTGCAGGCCACGCTCAAGGGCTATCTGGATGACGATGGTGAGATTGAGTATCTGGTGTGCACCCTGGAGCAGGCGACCCCGAGAAGTAAAATTGAAGCCAGTGGCGATCTGGTGCCACACCGCAGCACCATCTTGGTGAACCTCAGGGATCTAGACCGCTACTTCAAGTCCATGTCCGAAGAGGAAAAACTGCAGGCCAGTCTGCTGTTGATGGACATCAGTCCCGAGGGCATGCTCAGCCATATGAGCGATATCGGCCAGTTGGAGAACCGCCAACACGAGGTGGAGATGCAGCTGCTCAGGGAGTTGCCCAACAGCTATCAGATGTCCCATTGGCAGTTGGGTAAGCTGATTATCATACTACCGGAAACCGATGCCAATCAGGCGCATCACTATGCGGTCAAGGCGCTGGCCAACTTGGGCGAAAACGGCTTGGCAGAAGGGATCAGCATAGGCATAGCCGCCTATCTGCCGGGCCAGAGCCTGGAGCAGTTCCTCGGCAATGCCGAAGTGGCGCTGAAACGAGCCAAGCAGACGGGTGAACAGAATATCTGCCAGGCCTATACCCGCCAGCTCTGAGATGCCGCTGCCTTTGATAACTTAGGTCAATCGGCGCAAGTTGCTGTCTGCGGCGCTGTTGTTCATGGCATGGTTTTTTGCGGCGTTGTTTTTCATGGCATGGTTTTTCACGGCGCCGCCCGCTCAGGGCCAAGGCCCGCGGGGTACTGCAATCTTTGCCCGCTAACCTTGAACGCCCGGCCGCCGAGGTGTGTGAGCTGTTGGATCAGGCTCTGCAACTCTCAATCCCCCAGCGCTAGCTAAAAAAATCCCCGCAACTTGGCGGGGATTGTTGTTGATGGCGAAGCTTACTTAACGATTTCCATCTCTTGTAGCAAGTTATCTGCATTATCCAGATACTTCATCACCCACAGCATGTAACGGCTGTCCACCTGAATGGAGCGGTTGATGTTATCGTCGTAGTTCCAGTCACCTATGATGCTCTCATAAACACCGTCAAACAGCAGTCCCACCAGCTCGGCGCGGCCGTTGAGGGTTGGCGAGCCTGAGTTACCACCTGTGGTATCCAGAGTTGAGAGGAAGTTGACCGGTACCGAGTCAATATCTTTGAAGTAGAAGTCACCGTATTGCTTGGCCTTGATAAGCTCCAGCTCTTTCTTGGGAGCATCGAAAGGCTCAACTCCGGTGTCTTTCTGCACTATGCCTTCCAGACGAGTGAAAGGTACGGCATAGAGACCATCTTTGGGTGAATAGCCCTTCACATGGCCCACCGTCACCCGCAGGCTGGAGTTGGCATCGGCATACACAGGTTTGCCCTGCTCACGGTTGTAGGCAATGATGGCTTCCATGTACTGAGGACGCACCTTCATCAGCTCACCGGCCAACTCTTTCTTTTTCTGCTCCAGCTGCATACCTGTGTCATAGAAGGCCACGGCAAACTGGATCATAGGATCTTTCGAGGCTTTGAAATCGGCAACCGACTTGTCCATCCAGGCCAGACGCACATCTTTGTTATCCAGCTTGGTATTCTTGTACATCTTGTCCAGAGTCTTCTTCAGCTTGGCCTCATCGAGCTTGTTGCCTATGCCGAAATACTTGTCCAGCGCTGGCAGCCGCTCAGACCTGGGCAGCGCCGCATAACGCTTGAGCATCTCAAACACCAGCGCCTTGTCGACACTGGCGGCATAACGGCGATCGATACGCTCCATACCGGCCTTGAAGCGGATCATGTCACGCTCCTGAAAACCCGGCTCACGTTCCATGTCCGGCAGCGCCTTTTCATTGGCCAGCCGATAGAGTTCGCGGGCCGTTGGCAACATAGTGGTATACCCCAGATAGCCCAGGATAATGTCACGCTGCTGATCCGCCTGGCTTTGGGCGACCAGCTTGTCCAGCTGTGCCAATACCTCGCCATACTGGGCCTTGCGGCTGCTGTCGGCATCGATCCAGCTCTTGAGCTTGGCTTCCAGGGCACGCTTGTCTTCCAGCATAGTCGACTTGCCGTAGAACTCGATCATCGAGGTGAAGTTCTTGGCATAGTTGGCCAGACCGGCGATCAGGCTCTCGTACTTGATGCGCTCGTCACTGCCTTCCGGGGCCGTCTCTTTAATGATCTCGATAAAGCGCTCACGCAGCTCCTTGCCTTGTGGGTAAGACCACTCAAACTGGTTTTCCACTTCATTGCCGGTGCGGTATCTGTTGGTGCGGCCCGGGTAACCGGCCACCATCACAAAGTCCCCTTCCTTGACCCCTTTGGCCGACACCTTGAGGAAGCTCTTGGGCTCATAAGGTACGTTATCCTTGGAGAAATCGGCCGGCTTACCATTTTTGTTGACATAGGCGCGGTAGAAGGAGAAATCGCCCGTGTGGCGCGGCCACATCCAGTTGTCGACATCACCGCCGTACTTACCCACGCTGGCCGCTGGGTTATACACCAGGCGAACATCACGGATTTCCAGCTGCTTCACCAGATAGTACTCGAGACCACCGTGGAAGCTGTAAACCTGACAGCGATAGCCATCTTCTTTTTCACACTGGGCCACCAGTGACTTCTCGGCCGCCTCGACACCCTTATAGAAAGCGTCGCCCTGCTTGTTGTCCAGGCCTTGCTTGACCTTGTCGGTCACATTGGTGACCTCTTCGGTGACATATACCCGCGAGCCCGGAGTTGCCGGCAGTTCTTCGGCAAAGTTTTTCGCCAGGAAGCCATCACGCAGCAGATTCTTCTCCGGGGTGGAGTTGTACTGGATGGAGCCGTAGGCACAGTGATGGTTGGTTACCACCAGGCCTTTGGGCGAAACGAAAGACGCGGTGCAGCCACCCAGGCTTATCACGGCGTTCATCGGGAATTCCGTCAGCTTAGAGATAGACTTGGCGTCTATTTCCAGTCCTTTGGCCTTGAGTTCATCGGCCATGGCTGGCAGTTGGTAGGGCTGCCACATGCCCTCATCGGCCTGAGCACCAAAACTGGTGGCTATGGCCGTTGCAAGTAACCATTTTTTCATTCTAGTAAGTCCATTCGCTGGTATCAGTTCAATTTGTTGGTTTTGTGCAACAAAAAAGCCGGGCACAAGTCCCGACTTTAACACAGACTCCCAAGCGGCTACAGACTCGGAAAAATTCCCTTACAAAGGGCTTAGCTTAGGCCCCCAGCGTCGCATACAGCTGGGCAGCTATAATGCCTATCCCCATGAGGGCCATCAGTGCCATCGCCGGCTTGCCACCGGCAACTTTGTAACCTTCCGGCGATTCACGTCGCTGTTTCAGCGCTATGGCTATCGGCAGGAAGATGATGATCACCACTAAAGGCACGGCGGCAAAACCCAGCAGCGCTGAAAAACCTTCCGGCAGATACAAGGCGCAGGCCAGCGGCGGAATAAAGGTCAGCAACCAGGTCTGCAAGCGGCCGACAAAGTTACTCTTGGCGCGGATAAGCTCGGCGCTGAAGTCAAACAGGCTCAGGGTCACCCCTAGAAACGAGGTGATCAACGCCAAGTCGGCAAACAGCCCAATGCACTTGCTCACCAAAGGCTGCTCGCTGATGGCCTGCAAGGCACTGATGAGTTTCGACAGTGAACCGCCAAAGCCGTGAATGGTATCGCCGCCGACGGTACCCAGGGTTACCAACAGCCAAAGCAGATAGCAGGCCAGCGGAATGCCGGAGCCTATCAGCAGCACCTTGCGCAGGGAAACCGTGTCACCATCGAGATAGCGCACCAAAGTGGCAATACAGACATGGAAACCAAAAGAGGTAAACACCACAGGCACGGCGGCTAGCCATACCTTGGCATAGGAATCGGTCGGCGCCTGCTCCAGTAAGGTGTTCATATTCACTTCAGGCAGCAGAAACAGTACCACCAGCACCAGCATGACTATCATTGCAGAAAACAGCCCGCGGGAGAGCTTATCGACCCAACCGACTCCCAAGGCGGCAAAACTGCCCAGAGCCAGGGTAAACAAGAGTACCGCGTCCTGGCCATCCAGGGTCATATCGAACCAGGCCTTGGCCTTGAGCACCAGGAGATCGGCGCCACCGGTCAGATAGGCGGCGGTCAGGGCAAACAGCAGGCTGAGAAAAGCGGCGCTTTGAATCAGTTGCCCCGTCTTACCCAAGGCTTTACCTGTGATGGCATGCAGGTTATCCCCCACGCCGGAGCGCAGGTTGACTTCCAACATCAACAGTGAGGTGTAGGCGGAAATGCCCCAAATGACCAACATCAATAACAGTGCCGGCAGTAAGCCCATGGCAGCCGTTGCCAGTGGCAAGGCCAACATACCAGCGCCAATCGCAGTACCCGCGACTATGGCTATAGAGCCCAATATTTTCAAGTTCACTAAAATTCGTCCTGTTTTTTTGTCTTGTTATCTTTAAGGTCAGATTTAACTCATGGGGAAGGCGAATTGTCAGCGCAGCTGGCAAGCTGTAACGTCTTGGCCGCAGATGAAATTCCGCCTTACGGAGTTTCATTGGCCCCAACAGCTCAGCAAACAGAAGAGGTATGCCACCAAGCCACTGGGGCTAACTAAATCGTGGACAACGGAATTTGGGACTGCAAAGATGCAAACTCAACACTGAGGCTCTTTCTCAAAAAATTGACTTAACCGGGACATTAACAGAGCCACAGCCCTTGGGCAAGCGGGGAAGCGCCGCCACCCTCCTATTAACCATAGCTTTTCTATGGTTATCTGCCAAAAGCCAGTCAAACGGAAACTAAAGCATTGCTTATTGGCCTTGAGTTAAATAGGCCGCAGTCTGTGATAATTGGCTATCCGGCGCTCGTCAGTTAACTAATTCGGACTGTGTTGCCTTAATAAACTTTATCGTTATAATGGCCACCTCTGTCTTAGGGGAGTAGCTAACCTGGGTCCCGCCCAGGGGTAGGCATCAACACACTTGGCCTCATGCCATGGTGCTTACAGCAAGCTTAGGCTTGCCCGGCAAGACCTGAGCACGGTATACCGCACTAATTATAAAGGGGTGGGCGGTAGACTGTGCTTGGAATTTTGCCACCCCGAAGGAACGCCCATTTTGGAAGCACTCATCGCCTCAACTCTCACTGTCGCCGTAGCCGAAATCGGTGACAAGACTCAGCTGTTGGCCCTGTTGTTGGCCGCCCGTTTCAAAAACAAGACCGCGATTATCTCAGGGATCCTTATCGCCACCCTGCTCAACCATTTTGCCGCCGCCTGGCTGGGCCAATGGGCCATGGGCTGGCTCAGCGCCGATGTCGGCCGTTACCTTGTTGCCGGTAGTTTCTTTGCCATCGCCCTTTGGGTGCTGGTACCCGATAAAGTCGATGCCGAAGAGAGCCGCTTCTACCGCTATGGCCCCTTTGTGGCCACTTGTTTGCTGTTCTTTATCGCCGAAATGGGTGACAAGACCCAGGTCGCAACTGTAGTACTGTCAGCCAAATACGATAGCCTGCTGATGGTAGTAACAGGCACCACTGTCGGCATGCTGCTGGCGAATGTTCCTGTGGTACTGGCTGGCCATTTCAGTGCCGACAAGCTGCCCATGACCTGGATCCACAGAGGTTGCGCCCTACTGTTTGCCCTATTGGGGATAGCCACCCTGTTGTGGGAATAGGGCAACCACTGACAGCGTAAAAGGGGCAGCTCAAGCTGCCCCTTTTATGTCCGGCGTGCAATTATCAGCTGGCCAGCATCTCTTGCACCCGGCGGCCGTAGTCGGCATCGGCCTGACTGAAATGGCCTATCATTCGCTGCTGCACATCCTGAGTCGCTTGACTCAGAGTACCGCAGATATTGCTGATAAGCCTGGCCTTTTCCTCTTCCGGCAACAGGCGGTAAAGGTTGCCAGCCTGGGTATAGTCATCCTGACCATAACGGCTGTATCTATCAGCCTCACCATCCAGGCGCAGCGGCGGCTCTTTGAACTCTGTGGCATCCTGCAGGCCGCTTGGCTGCGAGTTGGGGCCATAGTTTGCCGACGCATCGCCACCTGTCTGGCTTCCATGGTACGGGCACTGAGCCCCGGCCATGGCACCGGCACGTTGATGGTGATTGGCCTGAGTCGCGTGAGGACAGTTCACCGGCAACTGATTATAGTTGGCTCCTATCCGATAGCGCTGGGCATCGGCGTAGGCAAACAGGCGAGCCTGCAACATCTTGTCCGGTGACGCGCCAACACCGGGAACCAGATTACTCGGCGCCAGTGCCACCTGCTCTACTTCGGCGAAGTAGTTCTGTGGCAGACGATTGAGCTCCAGTACCCCAACCTCAATCAGTGGGTAGTCCTTATGTGGCCATACCTTGGTCAAATCAAACGGGTTGATATGGTAAGTATTGGCATCGGCTTCCGGCATTATCTGTACCTTGAGCTTCCAACGGGGGAAGTTGCCATCCTGGATTGCCGCCACCATATCACGCTGGGCATGATCCGGATCGATTCCCTTCACCTTGGCGGCCTGCTCTTCAGTCAGGTTGGCTATGCCCTGCTCTGTCTTGAAGTGGAACTTGACCCAGAAGCGCTCACCCTTGGCATTCCAAAATGAGAAGGTGTGCGAGCCAAAGCCATGCATCTGCCTATAGTTAGCCGGAATGCCTCGGTCAGACATCAATACCGTCACCTGATGCAAGGACTCTGGGTTGAGCGACCAGAAGTCCCACATCGCCTGAGGATCTTTCAAATTGGTGTGCGGGTTACGCTTCTGAGTGTGGATAAAGTCAGGAAACTTGATGCCGTCACGCAGGAAGAAGGTGGGGGTGTTATTGCCCACTATGTCATGATTACCGCGTTTGGTGTAGAAACGCACTCCAAAGCCACGGGGATCGCGCTCGGCATCGGCGCTGCCCATCTCACCGCCTACGGTCGAGAAGCGAACAAAGGCTTCAGTCTGAGTGCCAATCCCCTGGAAATGTTCGGCTATGGTGTATTGGCTCATATCATTGGTCACTGTGAAGGTGCCGTAAACCCCCGTGCCTTTGGCGTGCACGACCCGCTCAGGGATCCGCTCGCGGTTGAAGTGGGCCAACTTTTCAATCAGGTGCCAGTCCTGCAGCAACAGGGGACCACGCTCTCCGGCGGAGAGGGAATTCTGATCGTCTGCGATGGGGGCGCCGCTCTGGCTGGTGATATATTGCTTCTGACTCATCTCGTGCTCCTTAATCCTTTGTCTCGTTTAACCAGTTTTCAATCACATCATATAAGGTGGCCATAGGTGCTCCCTTGAGCAGTCGTATTGGCGATGTGGTCATCTTAGCCAAACGCAAGAAACACCAAAAACGATTAAATCAAATCAACCCTATTCAAAAATCAGATTAATAGCTCTGCAAAGATTGGCTAAGGATTAGGTGGCGTCATTGCCGATGATCATTCAAGCCTCGATGCCTTTTACGTGAAACAAGCAGGCCTCGACAGGCTAAATTCTCAGACAAAGCTAACTTTTTTTAGCATCCTGATGCTCAGAGTTACTTTGAGGATAGCGATAGAGCCGGATCAGATAATAAATATCTATCAGCACAATGAAGAAATTAACCAAAGCCACGGGGTAAGCACCGATGGCCATACCATAGGTAACAAATAAAACCGCTCCCAACAAGTTCCACCAGCGTAGCTTTTTGATATTGGACATCATCAAGGAGATGGCCACCAACACAGACGCTAGATATCCGACCCACTCCCATATATTGATTGTATCCATTCATGCTCCCCTATTTCACAGCAGCGACTGTCTTCAAATCATGACGCCCCTGAATGTCAATTCCCAAACCCTCGCCTATAAGGATAGTCGCTAACAAACAGGAGCAAGAATGAATACTGGAGTTAAAACATCGGCCATGAGCCTGTTGGCAATTGGACCCAATTACAACTCGGCCAGGTTGCCCATGCGGGTGAATTAATCCTGAAAAACAGACTGATACAAGAGGGCTTAATCTATACTTTTACGCAGGCTCAACACTAGCATATGGCCTTAACGCTTAATCACGGCCGCAGTCATACGAGAGATACAGGTCAGCTCTCCGGCGCTGTTATGAATAAGCACTTCCCAGACAGAGCTGCGTTTGCCCAAATGTACCGCTCTGGCGGTTGCCTTGAGCTCACCATTACGTGCTGCCCGCAGGTGATTGGCATTGATCTCCTGACCGACACAATAGTAGTTTTCAAAGTCCACCGCGAAATTGGCTGCGTAACTGGCCACAGTTTCCGCCAACGCCACATTGGCACCGCCATGGACTATTCCAAGCGGATTATGGATGGCCGGAGATGCCGGCATACTGGCCACCATATAGTCATCGCCTATCTCTGTGATACGGATCCCCAGGGTCTGCATCAGGGTGCCCTTGCCACTCATACCAACGTCCAGTTTGGCGCAATCTTCCAGGGTAATGGGGCGGAACCAAATACTCATCTTATTGTTATCCTTAGTACTCCAATTAGGAAAATCAGTGTACTTGCCCTGCCGTACAGAAGTAAACCCGGCCAAAAGGATTGCCTATCAGCCGCTTGAGCCCTTAGGGAAAGCTATTGCATTCACTTCCGGTCAACCCCATTCTGTTTTGAATGATTGACTGAGGCGCAATTATCGCTCCCCGTCATCAAAAATTAATTTTTGTGCGATATGTCTATAAAAAAAGCGGCCGGATGGCCGCTTTACTTGGCTTTAGTTATCAGAATTGAGCAACAACAGGATCAGAGCACAGCTCGGCTTCCAGTTCACAAACCTGATAAGTCACGCTCTCGGCTTCAGTGCTGAAGCGATCACGGAACTGACCATCGTTGGCGGTGGTCGCAACCTGCTCACCATCGCGGAAAATCGCCACTTCATCACCCAGGGCACCATTCCAGCTGACATCGACCATGGCGCTGCCACGACGGGACTTGAGGGCGCGGCTGATATCGGCAGAGATGCTGTGGGCAAATACCTGCACTTCCATGCTGACACTGTCGCTGAGCTCGGTGGCATCGGTCGCGGTCAGGGTCACAGTGTAGGTACCAGCCTCGGCATACACATGTTGAGGGTTTGCCTCACTGGAAACAGAGCCGTCACCAAAATCCCAGTGGTAGCCGGCGATATCATCATTGATATCAGAGCTGCTATTGCTGAAGCTGACGCTCAGACCTTCGGCTTGATAGTCAAAGCCAGCATTGGGCGCGGAAGGACCCGCTTCACCCAGCGCCGTGATCACCATACCCCAGTTGTTCAGGGTGCCGTTGTCACCACCGGCATGGTCAGTCACGCTCAGAGTCCAGGTTCCTTGGGCTATCTCACCGTTGAAGTCACTCAAATCCCAGCTCTTGACGATATCGTCGTTACTGCTGCCTTCGCGATTATGCAACACCACTTCGGTGCCGGATGGCGAAGTCAGGGTCACAGTCAAATCACCAATCCAGGTGTGGCTGATGTTGACGTTGCTGTTGACCCCGAAGATCTGCAGCGGATCGGCGATCTCAATGGTGCTGGTCACTGTGGTGTTATCGGCAATAGCCACCGGGGTATCATTGCTGTATGGGAAGTCGTTCAGCCCTTGAGGGATGATTTCCAGGCTCACCACACTGCTCTTTTCAATACTGCCGTCATTGCCCGACACAGTGATGGCATAATCGCCCCACTGAGTCTCGGCAGTGCTTGCCACGTTCAGGGTAAAGCTGTCACCGGCACCAACGTTGGTGGCAGACAAAGATACCCCTTCCAGAGCGGGTTCTACACTGACACTCAGCTCAACACTGCCATTCCAACCGGCGACACTACCGACACTGAAGTCATAGCTGGTGCTTTCACCGGCTTCAATGGTGCGGGCTGCCGGGGTCACGCTGAAGCGATAACTTGGACTTGGGTTGGCTTGATCGAGCGCGTTGGCCGCGTTCAGACGGGTACCGGCAACACTTTTGCCGGTCATGGCCGCATTGGCATCACCCGAATTCATCAACAGTGCTTTCATCTCCAGTGGAGTCAGATCCGGGTTGATAGACCACACCAAGGCCGCGACACCGCTCACCATAGGCGTAGCCATCGAGGTACCCGAATAGCTCTCGTAGCCGCCACCTGGAACCGTTGACAGAATGGCACTGCCTGGCGCCGCCATGTCTACGCTGGTAGCCCCCCAGTTGGAGAACCAGGAGATACCATCCGAGCTATCGGTACTGGCGATGGACATCACTACGTCCGAGTCATAGTTGGACGGATAATGAGGGCTGGCATCATTGTTTGTGGTGTCGTTACCGGCCGCAGCCAGGAACAGAATACCGGCGTCACCGGCAGTTTCAATGGAATCCTTCAGCGCCTGGCTGAAACCACCGCCACCCCAGGAGTTGTTGGTGGCCTTGATATCGACACCATGATTCACCTTGAGATCAGTCATATAGTCGATACAGGCGATGGCATCGGCGGTAGAACCTGTACCGGCAGGAGTCAGGAACTGACAGCCAATAATAGTCACGTCCCAGTTTACCCCGGCGACACCCAAGCCGTTATTTCCTTTAGCGCCAATTGTCCCGGCCACGTGGGTACCATGACCGTTACCGTCCATAGGATCGCCGTTATTATTGGCCGCACTGAAACCGTGAATATCGTCAATCACACCGTTGCCGTCATCATCTATGCCGTTGCCCGGAATTTCGCCCGGGTTGACCCACATGTTGGCCTGCAGATCAGGATGGCTATAGTCAACCCCGGTGTCGATAACCCCGATGATCACATCCGTGCTGCCAGTGGTGACATCCCAGGCTTCGGGAGCGTCAATATCGGCATCGGCCACACCACCGGTTTGCCCTGTATTGTGCATGCCCCAGAGCTCAGGAAAACGAGGGTCATCCGGCATGCCTATGGCGCGCAGAATGTAGTTGGGTTCAGCATATTTAACCGCCGGATGGCTGGAGATCATCTTGATCGCCTGCTCAATATCAGCCCCTTGACGCAGATTCAGCTTTGCCAGACGACCATCGAGCAAGCGGGCAAATTTGTCATCTATACCATCGGCATTGGCATCACGCAGAGTGCCACGAACCAGACGCTGAGCCTCGGTCCGCTCCTCTTTGGTGGCATTATCCTTGTAAACCACCAGGATAGAGTCCTTGGCATAACGGATCTCATTTTTAGCCATTGCGGGCGCGCTACCAAGCGCCATAACCCCAGCGACAGCTACTGCCAATGGCGAGAATTTTTTCAACATATTCGGGCTTCCTATAGTCCTTATAATCCCTTGTTATCCGGAACGGCTTATGTCGTTGGCAGCGCCTTTAAGCACCAGCGAAACAATAACCAACGAGAAAATCCGGCGTTTATTTATTGCAAATAGATTGTTACCGCAATGAAAACAATAGAGAAAGCATCAAATCGTAAAATACAACTTTGCTACTAGACGGGTTAGGTATACTCAATCTTAAAAATCACCAAATACAATTCATAATATACTGTTTTAAATGCAAATTTAAAATTAACCCCTTATTGCAAAAAGCAATATCGACTAAAGCCTAAATAGCCTTTAACTCCGATTGCGGCACCGGCTCCAGGCGCGTAACTTTTGTTGCTGATTTGTACCACTCTGGTTCAGTCAAGGATATGTACGAAAAGGAGTCTTAGGTGTCGGTACTCGCAAAAATCCTGTTTGGTTCGGCCGTTTTGTTGACCAGTCTTGGTTCAACAGCGACAGAGCGCCAGGTAAATGCACTACAGGAGTTGCCAGTCACCCTCCAGACACTGCTGGAAACTCAGGGACGCGATAATTTAGTCAACCTGATGCAACAAGGCAGTTTCAACCAAGCCATCATAGTTCAAGCCGGAATTGACAACAGCGCCATCCTTACCCAAGTCGGCTTGGGTAATCAGGCACAGGTAATACAACTCGGGGTCAATAATCAGGTTGAAATGATGCAGGTGGGTGACGCCAATAAGGCAAACATCACTCAAATAGGCAATGACAATCTGGTGCAACTCAACCAGCTTGGCAGTGCCAATTTTTCGATACAACAAATTGCCGATGCAGCCACTATCAGCATCACGCAGTATTAAAAACACAGGGAGCGTTTAATGAAATCTCAAGCTAAAAAGTCACTGATTGCACTGGCTATCACAGCGGGTCTGGGTATGAGTGCTCAAGCCTTTGCCGGTAGCGTCAATGAAATCTCAGTTAATCAGCAAAGCTACGGTGCTGCAGGTCAGGAAGTCTATGCCGAGCAAACCGGCATTCTGAATCTGGCTGAGATCAACCAGGAAGGTTCTGCCCAAGAAGCCACTGTGGTTCAGAACGGTGTTTGGCACGAAGCCTATGTTGACTCCAAGGGCGATGAAAACATTGTCACAGTGACTCAGAATGAAGATTGGCATGTAGCCAGCGTCGATGTGGATGGTAACGTCAACACTGCAACTGTCGTTCAATCCGGTTTCTTCAACGAAGCCAATGTTGAACTGATAGGTGACAACAACAGCGCCGAAGTAAACCAGAACGGTGACACCAACTTTGCAGTATTCCGTGTCAACGGCAACGACAACTCTGGCTATATCAGCCAGAACGGTAATAACAACGAAGCCGGCATGATAGCCGTTGATTTCAGCCCTAACGTAGGCAACGGCAACTCAGTAACTGTAATGCAAGAAGGTAACGCCAACATAGGTGGCGTTCGCGGTGTTGCCGGTGACAACAACAGCATCGAAATCGACCAGTCAGGCGATCTGAACACTGGTTTTGTTTATGCTCTGTCCGGCTCTGAGAACGGTATCGAAATGGTACAAACTGGTACCGCCAACACCGCAGTACTCGAATTCACCACAGGTGATGACAACGATGTTGAAATCCGCCAGACAGGCGACAACAACACCGTTGGCGATCTGCTGGTTGCCGATATCCAAGGTAGTGATAACGTCGTCGATATCCAACAAGACGGCGATACCAACGGCGTTGAATTCCAAATCTGGGGTAACGACAACGATATCGACCTGGAGCAGGATGGCAGCACCAACTTCGCCACTGCCGCCGCCTATGGCACAGACAACAGCATGGATCTGACCTCACAGGGCGATTACAACGAACTGGTTGCCTTCACCACTGGCGAAGACAACCAGATCGAAATCCATCAGGAAGGCACTGAAAACTTTGCCTATGCCGAACTGGAAGGCGATAACAACGAAGTGGATATGGAGCAAGATGGCAGCGCCAACGAAGCTCTGGTCACTGTTGTTGGCTACAACAATACCGACATCGAAACCACTCAAAGCGGTGACCTCAACCTGGTTGATCTGCTGATCCTCGGTGATGACAACCTGGCTCAAGTCGTTCAAAGCGGCGACAACAACTGGGTGAGCGGTGTTGATGGCGGCGCCTTCGCCGTGGTCGGTACAGGTAACAGCCTGATGATCACCCAAAGCGGTAACGAAAACCTGGTTGTCGGTTCTCAAGCCGGTGCCAACAACGCTATCAGCGTAACCCAAAGCGGTGACTACAACGTTGCCACTGTGATCCAGAACTAATCACTCTGGTGCTTTATGCGAAAGGGAGCCTCTTGGCTCCCTTTTTATTTGCCCAATTGCCAACTGAGCGTGAGTCATTATAGCTTGAAAACTCATGGTTCCAGCGGTTTCCTGGAACCCCCATACCATAAGCATCGAATAACAACGCGAGTATTCGCCGCTGGCACAGCGGCTATCATAGCTTCCAGCTAAAAGTTCCTAAGTTAGTATTGGCCGTGCTTCCAGCCACGATGTAGTCAATCACCTGCGGTGCGCTTTTCGCACAGGCGATCCTGTGACTCGCTGCGAGTACGTCCCTGTAAGCTCTGCCTCGCCATCCCTGGCTCGGAAGGTCACAGTTCCGCCTGTGCCTGAAAATGAGGTGTATGTCTGTGGGTATATAAGCAATTTCAAGCAAAGCTATGATTGCAGAATTGCACCAATCCCCTTCGGAGCCGCCGCTGGCGTTGTTGTAAATTGGCGTAGCCGAGACAGGGAGGTCGAGGCTCGAAGGTCGAGCAAGGCGAATGTTGCAAAGCAACAAGCTTATGAGCGCGAGCCAAGGAAGGCGAGCTGGCCCTTATGCATGGATGCATTTGGCGAGTCCTGAGTGTAGCCAATTGGCTTCATAAGCCAGCGGGGATTTCGGCTACGTCGGGGTGTCCTTGGGGATGCAAGGGGCTTTGGACAAGCAAAGCCCCTTGTCCGGTGTGGTTTGGCGAGTGTCGCGCAGCGACTGGCTGCGAGCGAGAGCCAGGGATGGCGAACTGGCCGTTGTGCATGGAGGCATTTACACCACGACTTTAGGCCGCTGGCACAGCGGCTATCATGGCTTCTAACTAAAAGTTACTAATTAGTATTGGCAGGGCCTCCGGCGACGGATGTTTCTCATTGCCTGCCGCAGGCTTATGCACAGGCGATCCTGTGACTCGGCGAGAGTTGCGCAGCAACATGCTTTCGAGCGCGAGCCTTGGATGGTGAACTGGCCGTTGTGCAAGGAGGTATTTACACCACGACGTTAGGCCGCTGGCACAGCGGCTATCATGGCTTTGAACCAAATATCACTAATAAACCTGGTTTTAGCTGCCAGCTAAGTTGCAGCCCATCACCTGCGGTGCGCCTCTCGCACAGGCGATCCTGTGACACGGCGTGAATACGTCCCTGTAGCCTCGACGAAAACATCCTTGTTTTCGACGGTCACAGTTCCGCCTGTGCCTGAAAATGAGGTGTATGTCTGCAGACACTTCAGATGTTTCAAGCTACTCAGTGCTAACAGAATTACACCAATTCCCCCTTCGGAGCCGCCGCCGGCGTTGTTGCAAATTGACGTAGCCGAGACAGGGACGTCGAAGCTCGAAGGTCGAGCAAAGCGAATGTTGCGAAGCAACAAGCTTATGAGCGCGAGCCAAGGAAGGCGAGCAGGCCGTTGTGCATGGAGGCTTTTACACCACGACTTTCGTCGCAGGCACAGCGGCTATCATAGCTTTGGCTGAAAGCCATTACCGAGACGCAAAACAGCGCCAAGTAGCGGCGATGCGGCACTCTGAGAGGAATTTTCCACTGACTTGGTTTACATAAAAGCCATCAAAGCATAAACAAGCCCCATTAGGGGCCGAGTTCCACTTGGATATGACGCCAACTCAACTGATGAGATCGAAATGGCTCTGATAGGTTTGGACCCAACGCAATAATTCGACTCGATTACGAGATTGCGTCTTACGGAAAATTGATGAGATATGTGCCTTGACCGTATGCTCACTGATACACAGACGTTGGGCTATCTCTTTATTGCGGGCACCGCTGGAAACCAGTTGAATAATGGTACGCTCACGCCGAGTCAACATCTGCAGCATGGAAACCGTATCGGCGGATATCTCATTACCAGCATCCAATGTCTTGACCAGCTTGCGGAACATCTTGCTGATAAGAGTTCTGTCGTACCAGAGTTCATCGGCCACCATCTTGCGCAGGCCAGTAAGCATAAGATCGATGCGTTGATCTGAATAAAGCACCCCACGGATCCCCAGCAACATGGCAGATTCCTGATCCAGTGACCCCCTGGCAACCTGATAGAGGGCAACTGGCACATGGGACACCAGGCGACCAGCCAATAAGGGGATCCCCTTATTGTCCAAAGCGGACCCCTTCTGAGATATTAGATAGAAAGTACTATCGTTTTTCTGCGGTTCCAACTGCTCCGGATGGCGGATAATGCGGGTTTTGAGACCGATTGACTCGGCCAAAATGGCTAAATGACAAGGGGCGGCCACCTGATTTATAAAAACCAACTCATTGATACTACTCATATTTACTCTTCTCCCTGAAAAGTCTCACTCATACCCCTAAAGGGGTGACTTCCTTAATCAACTGACATGAGCTTATACAAAATGTATTGGATGATTCTGACCCGATAGTGTCAGTTTTTCATCACCATAAAGTATGATTCTAACAACCTTTAATCGTATTACCAGATGAAATCTTGTAAAGATAACAGACGAAAGTCTGAGCCATGCCTATCAATCACCAACAAAGCGCTTCAATTGACGGTCATGAAATGAGGATAAAACCATCAAAGCGGCGAGGGCACCGACCAAGGCCATCAGCATATCCGATTGAGTATCCCAGACATAGCCCTGGGTACCGAGAAAAGCCTCGGCGCCGGTTCCGGTAGCAACGGCTACCCACCATTCAATCAATTCATAAAAGGCCGACAAGGCCAGAGCGAAACAACTGACCAGAAAGGTACACCAGCCACCCGGCTTCACAGCTTGATTACGCAGTAGTATCTCCCTGGCAATCATGGCCGGGATAAACCCTTGCGCCAAGTGACCCAACTTATCGTAGTTATTGCGCTCAGAGCCCATCCACTGCGCCAAAGTATCAAACAACGGCACCTCGGCATAAGTGTAATGAGCCCCAACAAACAGGATCAGGCAGTGCACCAAGATTAAGCCATAGACCAGTGTGGTCAGCGGAAAACGTTTGCGGGTAAAAAACAGTATCGGCAGCGCCAGCATTCCCGGCAACGCCTCCAACCACCAAGTAAAATCATCCTTGGGAGCAATGGCCGACCAGATAAGTACTGCAAAATAAATAACCAGCCAAATAATCGTGTTTTTCAAGCCACTTTTCCTTTACCTGTGATTGTTCTCAATTAGGAATAAATACTTTAGCCATCTAGCCCTCCACTTCATCTTAAAAAAGTGCTACTTTGATTGGGCATGAGCGAAAGCATCATAGCATACGTACATTAGTTATTAATCAAGAGGGTACCTATATCATGGCGAAACACTCGCTGGACAAGGATAAAATTAAAATCCTGTTGTTGGAAGGCGTCCACCAATCAGCCGTCGATGTGCTGGAACGGGCTGGCTACACCAATATCGAGTATCACAAGGCATCACTCTCCGGCGCTGAGCTGCAGCAGTCGATCAAGGATGCCCATTTCGTCGGAATCCGCTCCCGTACCCAACTGACCCAAGAAGTATTACAGCAAGCCGAAAAGCTGGTTGCCATTGGATGTTTCTGTATCGGCACCAACCAGGTCGACCTCAAAGCCGCCGAGCAACTGGGTATTCCGGTATTCAACGCACCCTTCTCCAATACCCGTAGCGTGGCCGAACTGGTACTCGGTGAAATCATCATGCTGCTGCGCGGTATTCCGCAGCGCAACGCCCTTGCCCATCGCGGTGGCTGGCTCAAGAGCGCCAATGGCAGCTTCGAAGCCCGCGGTAAGACCCTGGGGGTCATAGGTTATGGCCATATCGGCACCCAGCTTGGGATACTCGCCGAAACCCTGGGGATGAAAGTGATCTTCTTCGATATCGAAGACAAACTGCCGCTGGGTAACGCTCAGCAAGTACACTCAATGGAACAGTTGTTGTCTCAGGCCGATGTGGTCAGCCTGCATGTGCCTGAAACACCACAGACCAAAGAGATGATTGCCCAAGCCGAGCTGGCGATGATGCGCAAAGGCAGCATATTGATCAACGCTTCTCGTGGCACAGTGGTAGATATCGATGCTCTGGCGGTAGCCCTCAAGGAGCAACAGTTGGCGGGCGCCGCTATCGACGTGTTCCCGGTTGAGCCCAAGTCCAACACAGATGAATTCCAAAGCCCGCTGCGCGGCCTGGACAATGTGTTACTGACCCCACACATAGGCGGCAGCACAGAAGAAGCCCAGGAAAACATTGGTATTGAGGTTGCCGGTAAGCTGGCCAAATACTCAGACAACGGCTCTACCCTGTCGGCGGTCAACTTCCCGGAAGTATCGCTGCCACAGCATAAAGATGCCTCCCGTCTGCTGCATATTCACCACAACCGCCCAGGTATTCTGATCAAGATTAACCAGGCGTTCTCGGAGAAAGGTATCAACATCTCCGCCCAGTATCTGCAAACCACGCCGACCATAGGTTATGTGGTAATGGAAGTGGATACCACTCAGGCGGAAGAAGCCCTGACAGAACTCAAGTCTATTGAAGGTACTATCCGTACTCGTTTGCTGTTCTGATTTTTACAGGGCGCCATATTGCCATTGGCGCCCTGTTTATTTCTGTTAAATCCGCTACAATCGCAGATCTCTTAATGCCTTCAATCTCAGGATCTTGTTATGAGCATTTGCGTTTCTCAGCCCGATTGGCCACTGGATGCCGGCATTCCGGATCTGCTTATTTCCCGTCTCTCTCACTTGGGTCTGCTCGCCGTTACCGGTGAACAGGGCCGCAGCTTTATTCACGGTCAGGTCACCACAGATATCAGCTCTCTCACGGCCGAGGAGTGGCGTTGGGGTGCGCACTGCGATCCCAAGGGCAAAATGCTTTCAAGCTTCAGAACCTTTGCCCTGGGTGATGCTCTGATGTTGATGATGCCAAGAGATACCCTGGCTGCCGACCTACCGCAACTAAAGAAATATGCGGTATTCAGTAAGGCCGAACTGGTCGATGCCAGTGACGATTACAGCCTTCTGGGTGTTGCCGGCGCCAAGGCAGCCGCTTGGCTGGCTGAACAGTTCCCGGGCTTCAACGCCGAGCAACAAGTCAGCACCTTCGATGGCGGCGTAGTGCTACAGGACGACGAACGCTTTATTCTGGTACTGCCCAAGGCCCAGGCCGAAGCCTTGTGTCAGCAACAGCCACTAGTCGATGCCAGTGCCTGGCAAGAGCTGGAAATCCTCGCCGCCTACCCTAACCTGCCGGCATCACACATGGGCCAGTTTGTACCGCAAATGTGCAACCTGCAGGCCATCAATGGCATCAGCTTCACCAAGGGTTGCTATATGGGCCAGGAAACCGTGGCCAGAATGAAGTATCGCGGCGGCAACAAGCGAGCCCTCTATATCCTCAAGGGTAAAGCCACTGTCGATGTCACCCCAGAAACCACGCTGGAAATGGCGTTGGATGAAGGTTTTCGTAAGGGCGGTAGCATTATTGAAGCCGTACAACGAAATGGCGAGTTACTGCTGACCGCAGTGCTGGCCAATGACACTGAAGTCGGCGCCCAATTCCGCATCGCCGATGATGAAAATAGCGAACTGACGGTACTGCCTCTGCCCTACTCTCTGGAAGAGCAGGAGTAACAATGAGTGACCCAATAAAGGCGCCTTCGGCGCCTTTATTTTTATCTGCCGTTCGTCGCTACTCGGCGCCAGGCTCGGTTTCCATATGGGTATCTCGCACCTCAATCACCTGAGGCAGTATCTGTTTGAACAGTTCCACCAGTTCAGGATCGAAGTGTTTTCCCGCCTCGGACTCCAGTAGCGCCATGGTATCTTCTATGCTCCAGGCCTTCTTGTAAGGGCGAATCGAGGTCAGGGCATCAAAGACATCTGCGATAGCGACTATCCGCCCCTCCAAGGGAATCTCCTGTCCCTTCAAGCCATTGGGATAACCTGAGCCATCCCACTTCTCGTGGTGGGTCAGCGCAATGCGCCGGGACATCTGCAACAGAGGATCAGGATGCTCTCCAATGATCTCGGCGCCGATTTCGGCGTGTTGTTGCATGATCAGCCACTCTTCGGCATCCAGTTTGGCCGGCTTTTTCAGCACAGCGTCCGGCGTGCCTATCTTGCCGATATCATGCATGGGCGCCGCGTTATAGAGCAGTTCGCAAAAGTGGTCCGGCAGCTTGGCCTGCTGTGCCAGCAACTTGGCATAATGGCTCATGCGAATAACGTGCAAGCCGGTCTCATTATCCTTATATTCGGCGGCGCGGCCCAGACGACGAATGATCTCGAAGCGGGTCTGCTCCAGCTCACGGGTGCGTTCGCGTACCTGTTGCTCCAGCAAACGTTTCTGATCATAGAGGGCCAAGTGGTTACGCACCCTGGCCTTGACTATCGGGGCGCTGACAGGCTTAGTGATGTAGTCGACGGCCCCCAAATCAAAGCCTTGGGTCTCATCGGCAACATCTGAAAGGGCGGTGACAAAGATCACCGGAATATGGCTGGTCATGGGTTCCTGCTTGAGACGCTTACAGACTTCATAGCCATTCATGCCCGGCATCATCACATCCAGAAGGATCAGATCCGGAGGAGTCTTTTGTGCCAACGCCAAGGCTCTGGGGCCATCTATCGCCACCTTGAGTTTATAATCGTCGCCAAGGATCCCCACCAGAATATCTATGTTCTCCGGTGTATCATCCACCACCAGCACAGTGGCTTTTTCCATCCCTATCTCCCTCTTGCTCCAGACACCGATTTACATCTCGGCACGGCAGGTTCCGCCGTAGCCCGTAATTATCTGTTGAGTATAGTCAGGCTTATTCCGCCTCGTTCAGCTCTTGTTGTAATTCGCGAATAAGGTCGGCAGCATCGTCAAACTGATAGCTGCCGACCATGCTGCTGACGGGTTTCAGGCGCTGCCACAAAGGTTGACTCACCCGGCGGCTCAAGGCTTCCAGCTGAACAACGGCATCGGCATCGGCGTCTTCCAGAGTTTGCAACAACTGCACCAGCGCCGCTTTGAGCGCCTCGGTATCCATCTCCTCGGCGGCATCAGCTTCCTTCTGAGGATCACTTTGTGGCTTATCACCTATCCAGGTTGCAATGGCTTCAACAATGGCTGCGACCCGGGTTTCCACCGCCAGCAACTCTTGCTCACACGCTTCACCAGCCGCCAACTTAGCCTCCAATTGCCTGGCCTCTTCCACCAAAGGCTCGGAACAGAGGTTACCTGCCAGCCCCTTTAGGGTATGCGCCGCCCGAACGGCTTCTTCCTGCTGTTGCTCCTTGAGCGCCTTGCGGATCCGTTTACCGACATTACCCTGACTGGTGAGAAAACGCTCGAAGATGCGTCGATAGAGGCGCTCAGAATACTGCACCAGCTGCAGCCCCCGATCGATATCCAGACTCTCCTGTTCTGGCCAACTCACTAAATGGGCAGTTTTTTCCTCACTCGGTTCGCCGACCTCAGCGTTTTCCGGTGAGCCGAGCCTTGAACCACCGGTCAGATATTGCAACAACACCTGGTACAAGAGACTGACTTCTATCGGTTTGGCGATGTGATCATTCATGCCGGCTCGCAAACACATCTCCTTATCACCAGCCATGGCATTGGCCGTCATGGCAATCACAGGTAACTGCTCAAGCCCTGGCATCTTACGCAGTGCCTCTGTGGCCTGATATCCATCCATCACCGGCATCTGACAGTCCATCAACACAAGATCAAACGGTTGCTGCGCCAACTTCTCCAGTGCTATCTGGCCATTCTCGGCAATGGATAAGTTTATGCCTACCTGCTCGAGAAACTCGGTCGCCACTTCCTGGTTCATCTCGTTGTCTTCCACCAGCAGCACACGCTTGCCGGCAAGCGCCGCCAGTTGCAGGGATTCGAGATCCAAGGCCTTGCGTCTGATGGGAATATGCCCCTGACGCCCAAGCGCCAGCATGATGCCATCGAGCAGCCTGGAGGCACTGACCGGCTTGGTGATATAGCCATTCAACCCGAGCCGCTCCAGCTGTTCGATAAAATCGCTATTGGCATGAGCCGACACCATGAGGATCAGCGGCGGCTCCTTTAACTGCAACATTTGCCGCGCGGTTTCCATGCCGTCCAGCTCAGGCATCTTCCAATCGATCAGGGCCATCTTGTAGGACTGGCGCTTCACCTTATCCAGTGCCTCCATGCCGCTGCGGGCGCAATCGACGGCAAAGCCCATGCTCTCGAGCGTGGTACGCAAGATATCTCTGGCAGTGCCGTTGTCATCGACCACCAGAATCGGCATGCCCTCCAGCTCCTGCTCTACATTCAAAGCATCGTTGTCCGCCACCTTGAGCCGCACAGTGAAGAAGAAACAGCTGCCGTTGCCAAACTGGCTCTCAACCCCGATTTCACCGCCCATCAGTTCCACCAGCTGTTTGGAAATCGCCAGCCCAAGCCCGGTACCGCCGTATTTACGAGTGGTAGAAGTATCGGCTTGGCTGAAAGACTTGAATAATCTGGCCTGTTGCTCGGCCGTTAGACCTATGCCACTGTCGCGCACCGCGAATCTCAGGATCACTTCATCCTGCTCACGGCTGAGCTCGGTTATCGACAGCATCACTTCACCGCGTTCGGTGAATTTAATGGCGTTATTCATCAGGTTAATCAATACCTGACCGAGACGCAGCGGATCACCTTCCAAGTGACTGGGCACGCTTGGGGCCACAGCAAACAGCAGTTCCAGCTGTTTGTCGGCGGCGCGCTCAGAGAACATATCCCCGAGATCTTCCAGAATGCTGTCGAGCTGGAACGGCACCACTTCGATATCCAGCTTGCCGGCCTCTATCTTGGAGAAGTCGAGAATGTCATTGATGATCCCCAGCAGGGATTGCGACGCCCGTTCGATTTTTTCCACATAGTTACGCTGTTTGCGATCCAGCTTGGTCTGCAGGCACAGCTGAGACATGCCGATAATGGCGTTCATCGGGGTGCGGATCTCGTGGGACATATTGGCAAGGAAGTCACTCTTGGCCTTGTTGGCGGCATCGGCATCTTCCTTGGCCAACATCAACTCGTTGGACAAGAGTTTCAAGCGGGTGATGTTGGCAATACTCATGACGACGGAGCGTTGCCGTACTTCATCTTCCTCGAGTTCAGAAGCGTTGACGGCCATCCACATAGGCTCGCCCGAAGCACTGAGCAGGCGCCACTCACCGCTGACACTGTGATCGTCACTCCGCTTCAGCCGTTCATACAGTTCGCTGGCATTACCTCTATCTTCAGGCGCCATCAAGTCGGCAAACGAGCGACGTTTCAGCTGCTCGGCACTCATCCCCATATCAGTGCAGAACTGGCCGTTGCAGTCCATTATGTTGCCGCGATCATCCAGGTTGACTATGCCTATACCTGCGTTATCGAACAGGGCGCGGAAGTGGGCCTCGCTCTGGGCCAGCTCGGTTTCCATCGCCTTACGGCCACTGATATCGGTCAGATAGCCATTCCAAAGCATGCCATCCTGTTGCTTACTGCCCTTGGCACCGGCCTCGAGCCAGCGCATCTCACCGGAAGGATGTTGGTAGCGAAACTCTTTGATCCATTGCAGACCATTCTCACCCGAAAGCAGACGAATAATGCTGTCCCTGTCTTCGGCAACGATCCGCTCGGCCACCAGCTCAAAGTCGGCCATCACCTCATTCTTGTGATGCCCCAGCGTGGCGATGGCGGCGCTGGAAAGGAAGGTGAATCTGCGTTGCTGTGGGCTTTGCCAAAACAGTTGATACACAGTGCTGGGCACAGACTCTGTGATGGTTTCCAGTTGTTCCCGTGACTGCTCCATCTTTTCCTGAGCCAGCTTGCTGTCGGTGATGTCATTGAGACTGCCATCAAACCACAGCGGATTACCGTCTTCGTCATAAGTAGCCTTACCCTTTTCATGGATCCAGCGCACAGCGCCATCCCGGTGGCGAATCCGGTACTCGACATCGAAGGGTTGCTGCTCGGCCAGAGCCGAGTTGATAGTATCGATACACAGTTGTTTATCTTCATCTATGACCAGGGAGCCATAGCTGCGCTTCTTGCTATCGATAAAGTGCCAGGCCGGATAACCACTTATCTCGGTGATATTGTCGCTGACATATTCCATGGTCCACTGTTCATCGACCCGGGTACGATAAACGGCGCCGGGAATATTGGATACCAGGCCGCGAAAACGGCTCTCGCTTTCGCGAATTTTGCGTTCTACCGCCAGTTGCTCGGTCAGGTCCCGAATCGATGCCGCCACCTGACGTTTACCCTGATGATCGACCGGCAACAGGCTCAAACCTATCTGCACCGGGAACTGGGAGCCATCACACTTGAGTGCCTGCAGAGCCTTG
The DNA here is from genome assembly GCF_019670705.1 of Shewanella carassii. Taxonomy (NCBI): domain Bacteria; kingdom Pseudomonadati; phylum Pseudomonadota; class Gammaproteobacteria; order Alteromonadales; family Shewanellaceae; genus Shewanella; species Shewanella carassii. Next base: position 906,728 of record NZ_AP024618.1, on the reverse strand, counting down.
CCCTTGGCCATCATGCGCTCTTTGCCCTCGGTTACAAAGGCATGGCGCTTAGCCGCATGCTCCAACCGGTTCACTTCCGGCAGCAGTTGGTCGATATTGAGTTTGAGCATCTCCTCGGCGTCATAACCGAACAGTTCCTGACAGCGGCTGTTAGAGAACACCAACATGCCGCCTTCATCGACAATCAACATCGCCTCTGGCGCCGCTTCCAGCACGGCATTGGCCCAGGCCGCGGCAGAAAACTGCTCGGTGACATCATTAAACAGCATCTCTACCGAAATCAGCTTACCTTCATCATCGAGCAGAGGCTGCATAAACAGATCCAAACGCCTCAGCCCGCCCTCGGCATCGGCCAGCTCCACCTGATGTGGCGGCACGGACTCTCCGGCCAACGCCCGCTCCATATACTGCCAGTTGGCTTCGTTGATGCTGTTGCTGGAAAACAGCCGCTGATACTTGCGCCTGAGCACCTCTGGAGTGATACCCAAGACCTTCTCCACCCCATCACTGGCCTGTACTATGGCACCGTTGGGATCCATAGAGCAGTAGAAGGACTTGTCACTCATACCATCGATAAGTTTGGCAAATCTGTTACCGCGGGAGTCGAGCAGCGCCTGTTCCCTCTCCTCGAGAATTTCAGCCATCTCATTGAATTTATTGCTGAGAGTCGCAATCTCCCGCACCACACCTTCGGGCTTTTGTAAACGTTTGATCAACCCCTTGCTGAAATCCACTATCCCGGCCTCCAACTGCTCCAGAGGCTGGGTGAGACGCTTGGCACTCCAATAACTGGTGACCAGCAGTATCATCGCCAGTAGCAACAGGTTAATCGTCAGAGAACTGAAGTTTTTCAGGAAAGAACGCAATAACTGCTTCTGCGGGGTAATCACCAATACCCGCCATTCCAAGGGTGCCACTCTGGCGACACTGGCTAAATACTGCACATCATTGAGATCGCTCAAGGCCACCTCGGGGGTGTCGGCGGCATAGACATGCTGCGCCGCTTCTTTGCCCTCGGCAGTATTGGCGAGCCAATCTTCCAGTTTAGCGCTGCGGTTAAGATTATTGTCCGGGTGATAGATGAGATGCCCCTGGTTATCCAGCACCAACAGCTTTTTAGGATCTATACCCAAACGAGCAGGTAGACTGGAGAGAGCCAGATCCGTAGTAACCACACCCAATGGCGCCGCTTCACCACCAAAGCGCTGTGAAAAAGTGATCATCAGCGTATTGCCGGCACCCTCATCAAAATAAGGGGGAGTCCAAAACCCATCCGCCAGCTTGAGAGCTTCGGTCCACCAAGCCCACTCACCGCTGGTGTAATCGTAGGCTTCCTGACCTATGTCCATGGTCGCAATAGAAAGATCCTGGCGGAAAGCATAGGGCGCGAAGCGTTTTTGACCGTCCAAAACCCCGGGTTGGAAGGCGATGGCGCTGCCGTAAAAGTTGGGGTTACGATGCAATCTTTCAGTAAGAAGATGATAGAGGTTGCCGGGTTGCAACAAGTGTTCAAAGGACTCGAGATTACCCAGATCAAAGGCCAGTGTTTGGGTATCCCGCTGTGCTAAAGACAGCTCAAACTCGAGCCTTTTAGCGGCAAAGTCAGCCTTTTCGGCCAAATCGGTGAAGAAAGCCTTCTCTTCATCCTGATAATTAAACCAGCCGGTCACTCCAGAGACCACCGTCATGATAGTGATTAACGGAATGGCTATCTGTAGCAATATACGGCTGCGAAAAGTCCTGAGTGTCGCGGTATCCGGCATAGTTTTGCTTCTCTGATGAATTTTTTAGAGGGCTGCGAGTAACACCCTGTAGTCAGGCACACTCTCTTGGGCAATGAACGCCGAAGAACATCAGGAGACTGAGGTCAACTAACTGATTAGAGATTAAAAAATAACCTTACAATTTAAGCACTAGCCATGGTTTTAAACAAGTGAGGCAGCTCAAGTTTAGTAAATATCATCAACAACCAGCGCCGATTCCCACAAGGAAAAATCGACACCGCCAATAAACAAAGCCGCGGAGGTTCGAGCTGAACCTCCGCGGCTGGTTTGAATGACGACAACGGATTGTTTGTTGCCACCTCTTGGTCCACTAGAAACCAGCGGCCTTCGCAACGACTCCTGTCTTCCTCCCGGTTTCAAACGGGTGGAAATGTCATAACTGAACTACGGCTTCCTCATCCCGGCCACTCAGCCGCTGAAAATAACTGCGGGTTTCTGCCAGCACCAGATGGCGCAGACCTATGATGGCAATCAGGTTGGGTATCGCCATCAAGCCGTTGACTATGTCGGCAAGCAGCCAGATGAGATCCAGCTTAATAAAGGCGCCCGAGGCGATAAGTCCGAGAAAAATCCAGCGATAGAGTGAGATCCAGCGGCCCTTGGTGAGATAGCTCCAGCAGCGATCGCCGTAATAGTTCCAGCCAAGAATGGTGGTAAAGGCGAAACACACCAGCGCCACAGTCACCAAATACTGACCAATCAGCGGCGTGGTGGCACTGGAGAAAGCGGCGCTGGTCATGCCGGCTCCGGCGGTATCACCACTCCAGACACCGGTAAGAATAAGCACCAAACCCGTCATAGTGCAGATGATAATGGTGTCGAAGAAGGTGCCCGTCATGCTCACCAGCCCCTGCTCAACCGGCTCCTTGGTCTTGGCGGCTGCCGCCGCTATCGGGGCACTGCCCAAACCCGACTCGTTGGAGAATACCCCACGAGCAATCCCGGTTTGAATCGCCAGGGCGATACCGGCCCCCAAAAAGCCACCGGTCGCCGCCACCGGATTGAAGGCGGAATGCAGCACCAGCGCTATCGCATCCGGAATCGCCTCACTGGCACTCAGCAGCACCCAAAGACAAGCAATCACATACCCCACAGCCATAGTGGGTACTAACTTTTGTGCCACAGCCGCAATCCGCTTGATCCCCCCTAGCGTCACTGCTGCCACCAGCGAGGTCAGCACCACGGCGGTGCTCCAGGCTGGCACATCAAAGGCGATGGTCATGGCTTCGGAAATCGCGTTGACCTGAGCAAAAGTCCCGATACCGAAAAAAGCGACACCGACACCGAAAACCGCAAACAGCTTGGCCAACCAACCGAGCCCCAGGCCTTTTTCTATGTAGTACATGGGGCCACCGGCGATATTGCCATGGCAGTCGGTGGTACGAAACTTAAGCGCCAATAGGCACTCGGCGTACTTGGTGGCCATACCAAAAAGGGCGGCAACCCACATCCAGAACAGGGCTCCGGGGCCACCGAGTTTAATGGCGGTAGCCACCCCAACAATATTACCCGTACCTATGGTGGCCGACAGTGCGGTACAGAGGGCGGCGAAAGAGGAGAGCTCCCCCTTGCCATTAGCGGGTTTGAACAGCAATTGCAGCGCCAGCGGCAGACGCAACAGTTGAATGAATCCCAGCCTGAAGCTCAGATAAACACCGGTTCCCACCAGCAGGATTAGGGTGATAGGTCCCCAGACAATGCTGTTTATCTGGGTAAGAAGTGCATGAAAATCCATAGATTCCTCAGTTATTAAACATCTAAATTAATAAACGGAGGAGGAAAAGAAATGGCTGCGAAACCGCGGCAGCAGAGGCCAAAAGCGAAAGATCACCAGAGGCAAGGCGGTGCAATCATCCTCTCCTCTGTCCTTTTGCCTGAGCGTTTCGCGCTGGCCTAAGCCAGCACTTTCGCCTTCGGCGCCGGGGCATGCCCGGTCTCTCCAGAGGCTCGTCCAGTAACAGTCCACGCCGTCAATGCTGACCGGCACCTGAAAGAGTACCTCCAACCGGATTAACCGGTGGAAATTGCCTCGTCGGTGTGGGGGCGATTCCCCACTCTCCTGCTACCTTCATCCGAACGGATTGCCACGTTATTAGTGGCAGGTGGCACAGTTTGCGCCTAAATGGCCTCCGGCTCAAGGGGCAAAGCCGACTCACGCCCTGTTTACTGCAAAAATTTTGACCTCGCCCCAAACTCCTGTGGGTGAGTTCAGTTGGGTTCGAACCGCAATGGCAGCTGAAAGTCGAGTTCACCGATTGAAAAAACTTGTTATGCTGTAGCAGATTACTGCGGTTCACAGGAGTTCAAATGCAGAGCCAGGTGTTGCTGGAAGGGGTAAGCAAAGGATTTTTGGATGGCGATCGCCCCCACAGGGTGCTGGAAAATCTCAGCCTGGAGATCAAACCCGGCGAGACAGTGGCATTGACTGGCCCCAGCGGCAGCGGCAAGAGCACACTGCTGAATCTGATAGCCGGTTTTGAGCACCCGGACAAAGGCCGCATTCTGCTCGCAGGTCAAGACAGCAGCCGCTGGCAGGACAAACAGTGGAGCGCCTTTCGTCGCCGCCATCTGGGGGTGGTGTTCCAGCAATTCAACCTACTGACGCCGCTCAATGTTCGCGACAATATTCTTTTTCCCCTGTCGTTGCTCGGTGAAGGCTGGCAAGCCTGGTGCGATCACCTGGTGCAGGCGCTGGGGCTGACGCCACTGTTGAACCGGGAAGTCGAAAGTCTCAGTGGTGGTCAACAGCAGAGAGTCGCCATTGCCCGCGCCCTGGCCCATAAGCCTGAACTGCTGCTGGCCGATGAGCCGACGGGCAACCTGGATGCCGCCGCCGGTGATGAGGTAATGCAGCTTTTGTGCACTCTCGCCGCCGATGCCGGCAGTGCCATTCTGATGGTCACCCACAGCGAAACGGCCGCCGCCTATATGCAGCGCCGCTGGCACCTGCAGCAAGGGCGCATTCATGAATGACACAGGGGCGCTGACCACAATCAAGTTGGCCTGGCAGGCCCTGAAAGTCACCCTGGCCCACTATCGCAAGGCACCACTGCAAGCCGGCGCCATACTGCTGGGAGTGGTGTTGGCGGTGACTCTTCTGATTGGCGTCAAGGCCACCAATGACAACGCCATCAACAGCTACCGTGAGGCGGGCGAAGCCCTGGGACAACAAGCCAGTTTGTTTATCACCCCCAAGGCCCGCGGGGCCAGCCTCGATGAAGCGCTCTATTTTCAGCTGCGCCAAAGCGGTATCCAGGCGCTGCCGGTGATCAGCGGCGTCCTTGACGACGCTCAGGGCCGCCAGTGGCAAGTGGAAGGCAGCGATATCATTGCCGCCCTCGGCACCTTCGAGCAAAGGGGCAATGGCCGCAACCATCTGCCCTTGAATAGACTGCTCGCCGGAGAGCCCATCATTGTCATGAGCGACAGCCTGCATCAAGGACTCAAGGCGCCGCCAACCCTTTCCCTCGGTGGGCGCACGCTCGAAGTGCTGGCGCTCGCCGACTCAAAGCAGCTCGGTAACCGCCTCTATCTGGATATCTCGCTGGCCCAGCAACTATTAAAGCGCGAGGGCACCCTCAGCTATATCGCCCTCTTTGGCGAGCCGCAAAGGCTCAAAGAGCGACTCAAGCAAAGCGGACTGCCGCTGGATAAGCTGAATATCAGCGAGCAGGACAAGGGCGCCGCCCTGACCGCGCTCACCCGCAGCTTTCATTTGAACCTCAACGCCATGGGGATGTTGGCCTTCGTGGTGGGGCTGTTTATCGCCTACAACGGTGTACGCTACAGCCTGATGAAACGCCGCCGTTTGTTGCTCTTGTTGCTCAAGCAGGGCCTGGGACGGCGCGCCCTGATGCTGGCGCTGCTGCTGGAGTTGTTGCTGCTGGTGTTCATTGGCTCGGCCAGCGGCTTTATTCTGGCGCTGCAGCTCAGCCAGTGGCTGCAGCCCATGGTGGCGCTGACCTTGGAGCAGCTCTATGGCGCGACTCTGCTGCCGGGGAACTGGCGCTGGCAATGGCTGGCCGAAGGCGCCGGTCTGACACTTATCGCCGCACTGCTGGCCTGCGTGCCCCTGTATCTTGAGCTTTGTCATCAGAGCCTGGCACAAAATACCCAGAGCCAATGGCATGCCCACAGACACAGAAGCATGCACAAACGCCTGTTTCTCATCGGGGTTGCGCTGCTTGCCCTGACGGCGCTGCTTTACCCCTTGAGCCAAACCCACCAACACAGCCTGGGCTTGATGGGGCTCTTGACCTTGGCTATCCCGCTGCTGTTACCGCAACTGTTGCAGTCTCTGCTCGGGCTATTGGCGCGGCTGTTTCCGTCCGGGCTCAGCAAGTACGCTATCGCCGATACCCGAGAGCTGGTGGCACCGCTGGCGCTGGCCATGATGGCGCTGCTACTGGCCCTGTGTGCCAATATCGCTATGAATACCCTGGTAGGCAGCTTTGACAAGACCCTCAGAAGCTGGCTCGACACCCGCCTGCATGCCGAGCTTTATATCCGCCCGGGCGCCGGCAATATGGCAAATCTGGAGCATTTTCTTGAGCAGCAAGCCCCCGGACTGTCTCACTTCTACCAATGGCAGGCGCCCTTCTATGCCAAGGGGAGCGGCAATGCACTGGAGATAAACCTTATCAGCCGGGACGCCGACTCTATCGCGCGCACCACGGCGCTGAAGACCCAGGCCCAAGTTGCCTCCAAAGAACAAGTTGCTTCCAAGGCTCAGGTGCAAAGAGCCAAAAACCAGCAACAGCAAGCGCTGCTGACGGTGATCCAAGGCCAGGCTCTGGCTATCAGCGAGCCCTTGGCGCTGACGCTGGGGCTGGCGCCGGGCGACCAGCTCAGCCTCTGCCCGGATAAGGACTGCAAGACACCACTGACCCTGCCCATCAGCGCCATCTATTACGACTATGGCAATCCCAAGGGGGAGGTCCTGCTGGCACAATCCCTCTGGCAACAGCTTAAGCTGCCAACTGAAGCCGTCAGCCTGGCTGTGAGTGGCATAGCAACAAGTGCAGAAAGCGCCAAGGGGGCAGGACTCACAAGCATTACCGCCCTAGAGCGCGCCCTCATTCAAGAGCTTGGACTCAGTCCGGTACAGGTCTACAGCCAGCAAAAAATTCGCGATGAGGCGATTCGAGTCTTTAACAAGACCTTCAGCATTACCCTGGTGCTCAACACCTTGACCTTACTGGTGGCCGCCGTGGGGCTTTTCAGTGCCGTGCTGATGCTCACCCAGTCCCGCCAGGCGAGCCTCGCCATGTTACGCTCGCTCGGGCTTACCCGTGGTCGACTTTTGTCTATGTTGCTATTGCAGATGCTGCTGGTAGTGCTGCTCACCTGTCTGTTGGCCCTGCCCATGGGGGCGATTCTCGGTTACCTGCTTATTCATAAGGTGACGCTGCAGGCCTTCGGCTGGACCATAGCCATGCAGTGGGACTGGCTGGCCTATGGCCGGGTGGTGCTTTTGTCGCTGCTGTGCTGCATCCTGGCGGTGATAGTTCCCCTCTATTGGCAGAGCCGCCGCTCTCTGGTCTCCAGTCTGCAACAGGAGGTGCTCTAATGCGATTGATTACAATGCGATGGCCTGTCGCCGCGCCCTTGTTAGCGGGTCTACTGCTGGGCGGCGCTGCGCTGAATGGCTGCGATAAGGCTCATCAAGACCAGGCTCAGCAGCAAGACTCACGGGCCATGAGCCGGGTGATGGGTACAGCGAGCGAAGGCTATGCGAAAGTCGAGCCAGGTGCGGCGCTGCAGTTTCCGGAAGATCACTTATCCCACCCCAGGTTTCGCCAGGAGTGGTGGTATCTGACCGCCAATCTGACCACGCAAAGCGGTGAGCCCCTCGGACTGCAATGGACTCAGTTTCGTATTGCCCTTTCCCCGGATGAACCTGAATCCAGCTCTCCCTGGGCGACGAATCAGCTTTATATGGCTCACAGCGCACTCAGTTTTCAAAACAGTCACCAAAGCGCCGAGCGCTGGGCCAGGGGCGCACTTGCCGCGCCCCAAGCCCAAGGCAAAGCAGCCCATCCCCAAGGAACTCAGGACAAAGCTCAAGCCGGAGCCGTGGGCTTGCCGCTCAGGGTCTGGCTCGATAACTGGCGCTGGCAAAGCCGGGCGGCAAGTGGCCCCAATAGCGGGCTGTTTCCCGCCAGTTTACAGGTCAGCGAAGAGGACTTTGCCTTCGAGCTGCAACTCGATAGCCAAGCCGAGCTGCAGCCTCAGGGAGACAAGGGTTTCAGCCGTAAAAATGCCGCCGGCACCGTGGCCTCTTACTACTACAGCCAGCCCTTTATTCGGGTCGAAGGCAGAGTGCGCCACAAAGACCAATGGCTGCAGGTATCCGGCAATGCCTGGCTCGATAGGGAGTGGAGCTCAGAGTTTCTCAGTCGCGGCCAACAGGGCTGGGACTGGTTCGCCTTGCGGCTCGATGACGGCTCGGCCCTGATGCTGTTTCAGCTCAGAGAGCAGGAAAATAAAGCCTTTTTCAGCGGCAAGCGCATGTATCCCGACGGCAGTGGCCACCTGCTGGCGCTCGATGATATCAGCCTCAGCGTCAAGGACTGGCAACAAACGGCCAGCGGTCGTTACCCTGTAGCCTGGCAACTGGATCTGCCGGGAGAATCTCTGTCACTGACTCTGGAAGCCCTCAACCCCAATGCCGCCATGAACCTGTCTATCCCCTACTGGGAGGGGCCAATCACCATCAAGGGCACACAAACCGGCGTGGGTTATATGGAGCTGACCGGCTATTGAATAACCCAGCTATCGGGCTAGGTTGTCGATGTATGAGTGTTCGAGAACCGAGCCGCTAAGCATCTAGGGCAGATAACCTCCTGAAAGACAGTTTGAAAAATCGCTTATCGGCAATGGCATTCGTCCGTTTGCATAACCCTCTTTAGGTAGTAAACAAGAACTATTCTCAAGAATGGAGTACGATAGTATTGCAGGAGTCAAGCGGCTAATCTGTTTAAATTTCAAACTTGGATTCAGATCACATTGAAAATGTTGATCCGGATCGCCAATCGCCTTCATTACCTCTCAAGAGGTATACCCACATTTTTAATGAGGTCTAGACTTTGATTCAGTTCCGGTGACTCGGCCCATGCCGTGCCTGTCGCCCTTACCTGTCGAGGTGAGCCTCAATGAAGCAACAAACAGAGATGGAATACCATGTCACCAGTCTGGTGGTGCATGCCGCTCCGGGAACCCTGGAGGCGGTAACCACTGCCATCCAGGCCCTTGAAGGCGCCGAAGTCCATGCCAGCAGCCCAGAAGGCAAATTGGTAGTCACCCTCGAAGGCGAAAGCCAGGGCGAGATCCTGGATAACGTCGAAGCAATCAACCGTCTGCCCGGGATACTGTCCAGCAGTCTTATCTATCATCAGGTCGATTCTGAGCCTGTCAGTCAAACAAAAGAAATAAAGAGTGAGGAAACACCATGAGCATAAGCCGCCGCGAGTTTCTTAAAGCCAACGCCGCCGTTGCCGCCGCCACGGCCGTTGGAGTCACTCTGCCAGTGAAAGTCGTCGAAGCCGCTGAGCAGAAAGACAATATCAAATGGGACAAGGCCCCCTGCCGATTCTGCGGTGTCGGCTGCTCTGTGCTGGTAGGCACAAAAGAGGGCAAGGTCGTCGCCACCAAGGGCGATCCTGAGAGTCCGGTCAACAAGGGCCTGAACTGCATCAAGGGCTACTTCCTGTCGAAAATCATGTACGGTAAAGACCGTCTGACCACTCCACTACTGCGGATGAAAGACGGCCAGTATGCCAAAGAGGGTGAGTTCACCCCGGTGAGCTGGGACAAGGCCTTCGATGTGATGGCAGAAAAGTGGAAGCACTCGCTCAACACCAAGGGCCCGACTTCTGTGGGCATGTTCGGCTCAGGCCAGTGGACCATTTGGGAAGGCTACGCTGCCTCCAAGCTGCACAAGGCAGGTTTCCGCACCAACAATATCGACCCCAATGCCCGCCACTGTATGGCCTCGGCCGTGGTCGGCTTTATGCGTACCTTTGGTATCGATGAACCCATGGGCTGTTATGACGACCTGGAAGCCGCCGATCACTTTGTGCTCTGGGGCGCCAACATGGCCGAGATGCACCCCATCCTCTGGGCCCGCCTGTCGGATCGCCGTCTGAGCCACCCCGACGGTAAGGTGCATGTACTGTCTACCTTCGAGAACCGCTCGTTCGATTTGGCCGACAACCCGATAGTGTTCAAGCCTCAGTCCGATCTGGTTATCCTCAACTATATCGCCAACTACATCATCCAAAACGGCGCGGTCAACAAGGACTTCGTCAACAAGCACACCAAGTTTGCCCTGGGTGTGGATGACATAGGTTATGGCCTGCGTCCGGATCATCCGCTGGAGAAAAAAGCCAAGAATCCGGGTAACGGCAAGTTCAGCGATATCAGCTTCGATGAGTACGCCAAGTTTGTCAGCCGCTACACTCTGGAATACGCTAGCGAAATGAGCGGCGTGGAGAAAGAGCGTCTGCTGGAGCTGGCCAAGGCCTATGCAGATCCCAAGGTCAAGGTGATGAGCCTGTGGACCATGGGTATCAACCAACACGTGCGTGGGGTTTGGGCCAACAACATGCTCTATAACCTGCACCTGTTGACCGGCAAGATTGCCACTCCAGGTAACAGCCCCTTCTCTCTCACAGGCCAACCCTCAGCCTGTGGTACCGCCCGTGAAGTCGGCACCTTTGCCCACCGTCTGCCCGCCGATATGGTGGTCAACAACGACAAGCATCGCGCCATCACAGAAAAGGCCTGGCAGCTGCCTGAAGGCACTATTCCGCCCAAGCCGGGTTTCCATGCCGTGTTGCAGAGCCGGATGCTGAAAGACGGCAAGCTCAACTGCTACTGGACCATGTGTACCAATAATATGCAGGCCGGCCCCAATATCAACGATGAAATCTATCCCGGTTTCCGTAATCCGGAAAACTTTATCGTGGTGTCAGATCCCTACCCAACAGTCACCGCCATGGCGGCCGACCTGATCCTGCCTACCGCCATGTGGGTCGAGAAAGAAGGTGCCTATGGTAACGCCGAGCGCCGCACCCATATGTGGCACCAACAGGTAAAAGCCCCTGAAGGCGCCAAGTCGGATCTGTGGCAGCTGATGGAGTTCGCCAAGCGCTTCAAGGTAGAGGAAGTCTGGCCCGCGGAGCTGATTGCCAAGAAACCTGAATACGCCGGTAAGAACCTCTATGAAGTGCTGTTCGCCAACGGAGTGATCAACAAGTTCCCCGCCAGCGACTGTCAGGCCGAGCTCAACGATGAATCCGAACACTTTGGCTTCTATGTGCAGAAGGGGATCTTCGAAGAATACGCCGCCTTCGGTCGCGGCCATGGTCACGATCTGGCCCAGTTCGACCGCTACCACGAAACCCGCGGTCTGCGTTGGCCGGTAGTGGATGGCAAGGAAACCCTGCGCCGCTTCGTTGAAGGTTCTGATCCTTACGTTAAACCGGGTTCAGGCTATCAGTTCTACGGCAAACCGGATGGCAAGGCGGTGATCTTCGCCCTGCCCTACGAACCGGCCGCCGAAGAACCCAACAGTGAATATGATCTGTGGATGAGCACAGGTCGGGTGCTGGAGCACTGGCACACAGGTTCAATGACCGCCAGGGTGCCCGAGTTGTACCGCGCCTATCCGGATGCACAGATCTTCATGCACCCTGATGATGCCAAGAGCCGTGGCCTCAAGCGTGGAGATGAAGTCATCGTCGCCTCGCCTCGCGGCGAAGTGAAGACCCGGGTTGAAACCAAGGGCCGTAACAAGCCGCCCAAAGGTGTGGTGTTCATGCCCTTCTTCGATGCTCGTCAATTGGTCAACAAGCTGGTACTGGACGCCACCGACCCTCTGTCCAAAGAGACAGACTTCAAGAAGTGTCCGGTCAAAGTGATGAAGGCGTGAGGCAGCAGTAATGGGTGACAAACGCAATGGTGTCAATAACATCAATCGTCGCCAGTTTCTGGCGACCACGGCCAAAGCCGGCTGTGTGATGGGGTTGGCCGGGCTGGGGATATCAGCGCTGGCCAAGTCCCAGTCGCTGGCGCCCCAGGCGATACGTCCCCCGGGCGCCCTCGCCGAGGACGCCTTTCTCTCGGCCTGTGTTCGCTGTGGTCTCTGTGTCGAGGCTTGTCCCTATAACACTCTGAAACTGGCGCGTTGGTTTGAAGGGGCAGCCACAGGCACGCCCTTCTTCAGCGCCCGCAGTATCCCCTGTGAGATGTGCGAGGACATTCCCTGTACCCGCGCCTGTCCCAGTGGGGCACTGGATACCGGCCTCGAGAAAATCGAGGATGCCAGAATGGGCACGGCCGTACTAATAGATGAGAAAAACTGCCTTAACTTCAAAGGCCTGAGATGTGATGTCTGCTACCGCGTCTGCCCGCTCATCGATGAGGCCATCACCCTTGAGCGTGCCCGCAATGAGCGCAGTGGCCACCACGCCATGTTTATTCCTACCGTGCATGCCGATATCTGCACCGGCTGCGGCAAGTGTGAACATGCCTGCGTTTTGGAAGAACCGGCGATCAAGGTGCTGCCGCAGAAACTCGCCAGCGGCAAGACCGCCGAGCACGACACTTATATAGACACGGAAAAGACCACCCTGGAGATGCTCAATCAAGGGCTGCCTGGACTGGGTAACGGAGGCGTAATATGAGTCGAAGAAAAAACCAAAGCTCAGACGCCTTTGCCGCCGATGCCATCGCCACCCTGGGTTGGTGGAAGGCACACAGGTTCCTGCTGCTCAGACGCCTGTCACAACTGAGCATTTTGCTGCTGTTTGCCATAGGGCCACTGTTTGGCCTCTGGCTGCTGAAAGGCAACCTGTCGGCCAGTCTGCTACTGGACACAGTACCGCTGGCCGATCCGCTGGTGACGCTGCAAAGCCTGGCCAGTGGCCATCTGCCGGAACTGAGCCTACTGCTCGGCGCCGCTATTGTCGCCCTGGGTTATGGCCTGCTGGGTGGACGGGTGTTCTGCAGCTGGGTCTGCCCGGTCAACATGGTGACAGATACCGCCGCCTGGCTCAGACGCAAGTTGGGCCTGCCCAGATTGCCCGAGCTGCCAAGGTCGCTGCGCTACTATCTGCTGGTATTGGTGTTGCTCTTGCCCCCATTGACCGGCCTGTTGGCCTGGGAGTGGCTCAACCCAGTTCCCGTAGCCTACCGGGCCTTGTTGTTCGGTGGCTTCAGTGGCCTGTGGCTGCTACTGGCGATACTGCTGCTGGATCTGTTCGTCAGCGAGCGCGCCTGGTGCAGCCACCTGTGTCCAAGTGGCGCCCTCTACAGCCTGCTGGGCAAGCTGCGACTGGTCAATATCGAGGCGGTAAGAGCCAACGACTGCAACAACTGTATGGACTGTTTTACCGTGTGTCCCGAACGGCAGGTGCTCAAACCCGCCCTCAAGGGAAGCAACCCAACGATAACCAGTACCGATTGCACCCTCTGCGGCCGCTGTATCGATGTCTGTGCCAAGAAGGTCTTTGAGTTTGATACGCCATTAACCCGGCTCTCGCCCAAGGGTGAAGCCAAAGAGAAATCCAACAAAATAGATTGCAACCGAATTGCCACCAAGGCGGAGAACAAGCAATGAAAAAAACACTCAGCGCAGCCGCGATGCTGCTGGCACTCAGCGCCTGCTCAGGACAGCAGGCAGAAACGGCTCAGCCGGTTAACGTCAGTTCTCTTGGCGGTGGCGATGCAGAGATTAGCTCTGTACGCCCGGCCGATGCCATGCCTTCCTATCCAATGCGTGGCAACGCCATAGAGCGTAACTACGCCGAGCAGCCACCACTCATTCCTCACAAGGCCGACTACCCCATCAGCCTGAAGAAAAACAGCTGCATGAACTGCCATGACTGGAACAAGGCCAAGCGCATGAAGGCAACGCCTGTGGCCAAGTCCCATGTTATCGACGACAAGGGCACCCTCAATGGACAGAACTATTTCTGTACCCAGTGCCATGTACCTCAGGCCGATAACAAGCAGCCGCTGGTGGAAAATAACTTCAGCACTGGCGCTGCCAACTGATAGCGAGAAAAACCGGGTCGCTGCTTCCTGGAGGCGCCCCGGTTTCAAGGTACAGCCCCAAAGGGATTGGGGCTTGCCTGTCCTTCCCAACCCTTCACTTTGATGCCTCAATTTTTCTGAAAAATGGCAATCCGCCGCTCATCGACAAAACATAGGCTCAAAGCAAACGTCTCACAGAGCCAGTCCAATGTTGCGCGATGGAAGAAACTGCAATGGGTAGGATCCCGGGTATAGTGCCAGTCATAAAATTGGGCTTCACTCTGCCAGCGGTCTGTCATTATGCCTAAATAGCCCCCCGGAACCAGACGTGCCAGCAGCGCGCTTATCTCGGCGGCAGGCCTGTGCAAATGCTCGAAACACTCGCTGGAGAAAATAAAGTCATACTGTGCCTGCAATGGATTAGGGAAAAACAGCGGGTCGTAATCGTCACACGCTATCCCTTCCCGGGCCAGGAGTTTTGATAGTGTCGGCCCAGGACCACAGCCAAAGTCCAGTCCCTGCATACCCGGGCGCAGAAAGGTCATCGCCGGCGTCAACAAGCGCTGCAAAAAGCCCACATAGCCGGGATCGTCAATGCTGTTCTCGTGGGTATCGTAAAACTGCTGTTCCTCATTCAAGGGCAGCAAATGCACAGGGTCGAGAAAGATGAGCCGACACTCTGGGCAGAGAAAATAACGTCTGGCAACCCTGGCGGGAACTGTCTGCTTAGGCTGGGTGTTGGCACACAAGGGGCATGGATTCATCTATGACTCGGTTCACTTTAACGGCTTTGGTTTTACAGCCTTGGCCTAAAGACTTTAACTCAGAGCGCTAACTCATAGCTCTAACTCAGGGCTTTGGCTCCGTGCCTGGCTCAATACTTTGACTCGGCGATTGGCTATCGGACTGGAACTTTCACACTTTCCCGCAACAGCCGCCGCCAAAAACTGCGCCTACTCTAACAAACCCCGTCTCCGGCTCCTAGAGCTTAGTTGGCTAGACGCAACAATCACTTTTCCCCAAGGCACAGGCGAAAGTCAGAGAGTTTCACCCAACGCCTGCCGCAAACTTTCGTCCTGGCGACTTCTCGGCACACCGTGAAATCCTCCCCGCTGACGCCACTCTGACCGCCCGATTTAACAGTCTGCTCCCCCGCCTTGGTTCTAGCTCAATAACTCGGACGCTCACGATGTCATAGGCTCTGTGCCGTAAAAGGCCTTTTCCGAACATCTTGTCTGGGTATTTGACGTAAGACATCAAAACTCGGCCCCAAGCCGGGGTATGCTCAAATCAGCTGACAAGAACGAAACAAGGGGTTGCTGGATTTTCAAATGTAATCTCAGCCACTTTAGGTTAGTTTAGAGGCAGGCCCAAACCGGGGCACTAGCCGGGAGCGATACCGATGAAAAAGCATAAGAACGAAGCCGCCTTATTGAAACTGGCATTGGAGATAGGCCTGGGTTATTCACTCAAACGAGGTTTCGCGCCCCTGGGAGATAAAATCCCGGAGAAAGAGAAAGTTGAGTGTGTCTATCGTCTCTTGGTGCAAGATAAATTGATAGGCCCTTTGCCATTGGATAAAGAGGATGGCCCGAATATGAAACATAGGTTGGTAATGTGGATCAGTGGCAAGTTGCCCAAGGAACATCCACTGCTGCAATAAAAAAGAAACCCGGCACGGGCCGGGTCACTTTAGACTGCTTTAGCTTTTTTGTGGAACATCAGCTTCCAAAAACTCTGGGACTTGGCCTTGGCTGGCTTGGCCTTGTGTTCCTCAGTTTCAGTGGCAGTTTGCCACAGGGAGCTAACCCACAAACCTTGATAGGCTTTCATCGACTTTTCCTCTTTACTTGGGACGCTGATCAAATTAACGCCGCCAGGTCTATTAGTAAAATGAATTAATTCCATAGCAAGAATTCCAAATAAGCATGAACGTACCAATCAAGACCTTACACTGCTTTCTGACCCTGGTGGAAACCGGTAACTTTACCCGAGCCGCCGAGCACCTGTACCTGACTCAGCCAACCTTGAGCAAGATGATCCAGCGTCTGGAAGACACTCTGGAACAACAACTCTTGATCCGCAGCAATCAAAAAGTAGAGCTGACCCAGGCTGGCGAGATCTTTCATGCCAGCGCCTGTCAGATCATAGGTCAGTGGCACCGAATGGAGCAGGAGCTGAGCAACTTGAGCGGTCTCAAATCCGGCCAGCTGCGCCTAGGGGTCTGCCCCATGATGAGCAGTCTAACCATAGATCTGTTGACCGAATTTCGCCGCTCCTATCCGGCAGTTAAACTGTTGATGCATGAATATGGTGGCTTTGGGTGCGAGCAGGCACTGCTGGCCGACACCCTGGACATCGCCTTCACCGCATTGCCAACCACTCATGGCGATCAGTTGTCTTCGTCGCCGCTGCGAGGCTATCCGCTCAAGGTTTGCTTACCGCTGGGACATCCACTGGCGGCCAAGAAAGCCATCGAATGGCAGGATCTGGCCGAATACCCTTTCATCCTCTATAACGAAGACTTTTCGCTGGCGAAGTTATTGACCCGCCTGAGCCGCGAGGCCGGGGTTACGTTGAATATCGCTTTTCGCAGCGGTCAATGGGACTTTCTCGGTGCCATGGTTCAGGAAGGTATGGGCCTGGCACTATTGCCAGAACCCATATGTGACAAGCTGGGAGAACAAACGCTATGCTATCGGCCAATGGCAACCGAAATCACCTGGCAACTGGGGCTGATTTGGCGCAATAACCTGCCCTTGACCCCGGCAGCCGAAGCCTTGGTTGCCCTCAGTAAACGAGGATAATGAGGCGATTTAGGCTCAGTTGCCTTGCTCCTCATCGCTTGGGATCACCAGCACATTACTGCGGATCTGCCGCAAGATCTGCTCGGCGGTATTGCCGATGATCCGCCCCATCAACCCTTGACGCTGACGGGCACCTATCACCAGGTAATCACTCTTGAGCCTGCAGGATAACTGATACAGACAGAGATCCGGATCGCCGGCAATGATATGGATCTGCTCTTTGGGAAGCCCGGTCAGTTCCAGCATGGTCTGATGTCTGCGCCAGGCCGACTTAACCATTTCATGCAGGTTGAGCACCTCGAGATCGCGGATAACCTTAGGCACCCGGATAATATGCGCCAAATGCAACTTGGCACCAGTGGCTTCGGCCAGCTCTCGACCATGTTGTAATACCAGTCGGTTGAGACGCTGTTTTTGCTCGCTCTTGGCATCGAGATCTACCGCCATCAGAATACAAGACGCCTTCTTGATCGGGTTGTCGCTAAGCAGCATCAGGGGCACCTTGGTGCTGCGAATAAGATGCCAATCGGTCGGCAGAAAGTGCTCACTCTTGTGCACTGTCTTGACCACCATATCAAAACCATAGCGAGCGGCATGGTTACTGACATGCTCGTAGAGATACTTACTCCAGATGATATGCAGCGGCACATCTTCGGCGTTCAACGCCTTGAGATGGGCCGACACCTCGGCTTGTTTTTCTTTCATCAACCGCTGCTGAGCCGCTCCGGCAAGCCGCTGGCTATAATATTCATCACCAGAGAAATATTCGTAGCAATAAGCAAATACTTGAGGTTGCTTTCCAAGTAATTCCGCTACTTCCAGTCCCTTGGCAATCGCATCAGTCTGAGCATCTTCATGTTGTTCTATGATAAAAAGCTTACCCATTTGTTTTCTCCGGATTTTTTTATACCATCCCTTATAAAAGCCCGAACATCTCGGAGCTATGTCAACCATCCGAGCACAACAACCTATTGTGCTATGTCGAAACAGGCTGACGCGGAGTAGTATTGGTTTTGTCCATTTTTTAGACTCTAATCCGGGCCAGCATAGTACATACTGATCCCGATCAACAATTGCACCTATGGGGGATACTCAATGTCGATGGATAGTCTGTTGATCGCCTTATTCCTGATCTTGCTGTTCTCCCGCGTGCTGGGAGAGTGCTGCAACCGTATCGGCTGGCCGCCTGTGGTGGGGGAAATTGGTGCTGGCTTGTTGCTTGGCCCTTCAGTGCTCGGCTGGCTGGAACCAACCCAGGTATTGGCCAATATCGCCGAACTCGGGGTGATACTGTTGCTGTTTTCCATCGGCGCCGAAACCTCGATACAACGCCTCTACAGCGCCGGACGTCAGGTGGCGGCGGTGGCCATTATCGGCATAATCGCTCCTCTGCTACTCACCGGCCTGGCTGCCTTCTATTGGTTGGAGCTGCCACTGTTTGCCGCCCTCTTCTACGGCTGTACCCTGACGGCCACCAGCATAGGCATCTCTCTCAGGGTACTAAGCGACAGTGGCCAGCAACAATCCCGTGCCGGTCACCTGATCCTGGGAGCGGCGGTATTCGACGATATTGCCGGGGTGATACTGCTCAGCTTGTTGTTCAACTTTGCCAGTGAAGGCCAGTTGGCACCCTTGGCAATCATTAAACTCTGCGGCTTACTGCTGCTGTTTCTATTGCTGGCGCCCCCCCTTGGCAGGATGCTGGTCTATCTGCTGCGGGTGTTCAGCTATCAATCCAGAACCCCCGGCTATGAAGCCGTGGTCATGTTGACACTGATCTGCCTGTTTTCCTGGCTGGCACACCTTTTCGGCGCCCCGGCGCTGCTCGGCGGTTTTGTCGCCGGTTTGGCGCTATCAAGGCAATTTATCTGGCCCTGGCAAAAGTATCTGCAAAACCCCTTTCCCTTTACCCACAAGCTGGAAAAATCGATGCAGCCACTGACCGATGTATTCGCACCTGTGTTCTTTGTCTATGTGGGGATCAGCCTCGACTTGAGCCAACTGAACCTCAGCCCCTACAGCCTGTTGCTCTTACTGTCGATGATATTATTGGCATTTATCGGCAAGCTGGCGGCCGGTTTGGTGGTTAGCGGCACTTGGCGGCAAAAGCTGATAGTCGGCAGCGCCATGGTGCCCAGAGGTGAAGTCGGTTTGGTCTTTGCTGAAGTGGGTCGGCAGTTGGATATCATTCCGGCCAAGGTATTTACCGAATTAGTGTTGGTGATAGCCATCACCACCCTGCTCGGCCCCTTGCTGCTCAGACGCCTGTTGCCCAAGGAGGGCGAAGCATAAAAAGCCGCGCCATATGAGGCGCGGCATTTTATGCTTCCAGATAATTTCAGCTTACTGGCTCAGTTGCCTTTCAGCTCTGTCTCGAGGAAATCGGTCAGCGAGCGGTACAGATGAGTGCGCACCTTATCGCCCCGCATCGAGTGCTTGGAGCCGGGGTAATCTATCATGCGGAACAACTTGCCTTCATCCTGCAGCGCCTTGTATACCCGGGTGCTGTTCTCGAACAATACATTGTCATCGGCCATGCCGTGATACATCAGCAAGCCTGAACGATACTCGCTCACATAGGGGAAGACACTGCTGGCCTCGTAGCCCTGGGCGTTGTCGTCAGGATGGCCGAGGTAGCGCTCGGTGTAGTGGGTGTCGTACAGGGCCCAGTCGGTTACAGGGGCGCCACTGATGGCCGCCTTGAAGTAGTCGGGCGCCTTGAACAGGCTCATCAGCGCCATATAGCCGCCATAGCTGTGACCATAGATGGCGATGCTGTCGGCCTTGACCCAGGGCAGGGTGCGCAGGAAATCGACACCTGTCTTCTGATCTTCCACTTCGGCGTCACCAAGATGACGGTAGATCACCTGCTCGAAGGCCGTGCCTCTGTGCGCTGAACCCCGGTTATCCAGCTGAAACACGGCAAAGCCCTGTTGCAACAGATATTGGGTGTAGTAATCCTGCTCACTCCAGCTATTGACCACCAACTGGGCGTGAGGCCCACCGTAAACCCGTACCACCACGGGGTATTTGGTCTGGCTGTCGAAATTCACCGGCTTGAACAGGCGGTATTGCAGCGCCTTGCCATCTTCGGCCTTGAGGGTGCCAAACTCGGGCAACTGCCACAGCCCGGCATAGTCATACAGAGGGTGTCCGGCCTTGACGGCGTTCTCTTCCACCCAAGCCAGATGCTCACCGCTTTGGTTGTGCAGACTCACCTGGGGAGGCTGCGACAGGCTGTTAAAGTAGTCGAGGTAGACAGATTCCTTGTCGGCAAAAACGGCATTGTGCATGCCACCACGCCGGCTGATGCGCTCTATCTCACCGCCATTGAGGCTGACCCGATACAGATGGCGCTCGACCACACTGTCTTTACGGCCACTGAAATAGACCCAACCCTGCTTTTCATCTAGGTGTTCTATCTCATCGACCGCCCATTTCCCCTGGGTCAGTTGCCGCTTGACCTTACCCTTGTCATCAAACAAGTAGATATGGTTGAAGCCATCACGCTCGGATGCCCAGATAAAACCGGGCTGCTGCTTGAGAAAATAGAGGTCGTGGTTGAGGTTAACCCAGGCATCGCTGCGCTCGGAAACCAGAGTCACGGCGCCTTTGCCCTCGCGGCTGTCTACCTGACGCAGATCCAGCTGCTGCTGACTGCGATTCTGCCACTGAAACGACAAATGCTTGCTGTCCGGCAGCCATTTCACCCGCGGCAGATAGATATCTTTCTCACTGCCGAGGTCCATCCATTGAGTCTTCCCGGACGCCAGCGACACTACCCCCAGGGCAATCTCAACATTGGGCTTACCGGCATAGGGATAACGTTGCTCGGTCAGCTTAATGCCATCGGCATAGATCTCATTGCGGGTCACCAGCTCCACGCCCGACTCATCGATGCGGGTATAGGCGATGGCCGATTCATCCGGCGCCCACCAGTAACCTGTCATACGGTCCATCTCTTCCTGAGCCACAAACTCGGCCATGGCGTTCTTGATGGCCCCGCCGCCATCCTGGGTCAGCGCCGTGAGCTTATGATCTTTCAGCTGGAGTACATAGAGGTTTTGTTCGGCCACAAAGGAGACAAAATTGCCCTTGGGCGACAGCTTGGCATCTGTGGCAAAGGCATCCCCTGTCGGCAGTTGGGTTACTTTGGTATCGGCCAGGCTAAAGTAATAGAGTTTACCGGCCGCCGGGATCAGCAGTGCCTGACTGTCGTCGGCCCAGAAGTATTCCATGATCCCCTGGCCATACACTCGCTGCCGCTCGCGGCGGGCCTTCTCTTCATCGGAAAGTTCACCGGCTTCGAGCCTGGAGGCGTCCAGCAGCAGACTGACCTGACCTGTGGCGACATCCATCTGCCAAAGGTCGTAGAAGTATTGGTTGTCTTTACGGCCCGCCAGGTAAGTGACCCGCTTGCCGTCGGGAGAGAGTTTGAGCCCTCGGGGGCTGGCACCGGCCAGTGCCGGTGAAGAATAGAGGCGCTCAACCGTTAAGGGCGTTTTGCCACCTTCCAGAGCGAAGGAGTGGCCGCTGGCCAGTGTCAGAGGTATCGCCATAAGCGCCGAAGCCATCCAAGTTTTTTTCATTATTATTTCCGGAATTATAAGAGACAAGAGCCACGGCATCCGGCCACAGCCCAAAAAACAGCCCTCATTCTGCCCCAATTGACAAGGGATCGGCAAACCCGTGCAATTGGCCGCTGAAATATCGCCGGTTCTCGGTTATGATCCCGTCCCAGAAAAAGCTCAGACCTCTTTTAAGGAAACAAGATGCAGACTCTGGCCCAAACCCTCAAACAGCAAGCTGTC
Source organism: Shewanella carassii (assembly GCF_019670705.1). Classification (NCBI taxonomy): domain Bacteria; kingdom Pseudomonadati; phylum Pseudomonadota; class Gammaproteobacteria; order Alteromonadales; family Shewanellaceae; genus Shewanella; species Shewanella carassii. The sequence goes on along the minus strand of NZ_AP024618.1, from coordinate 885,287 downwards.
AGCCCAGCCCTATCCCAATTGATTCTCACTCTGGCCCAAAGCTCAGTCGCCATCAGTCAGGCGGTAAGACACGGCGCACTGGCCGATGTGCTAGGTGCCACCACCCAGGAAAACGTTCAGGGTGAGACCCAAAAGAAACTGGATGTGATCACCAACGAGATGCTCAAAGATGCCCTCAAGGCCGAAAGCACAGTGCGCGCCCTGGCATCGGAAGAGGAAGATCATATTGTTGAAGTCGGTGACAGCGGTGAGTTTCTGGTGTGTTTCGACCCACTGGACGGCTCTTCCAACATAGACATCAACTCGCTGGTGGGCACCATTTTTTCTGTGCTGCCGGCACCCGAGGGAGAGATCAGCGAGCAGAGTTTCCTGCAAAAAGGCAGCGAGCAACTGGCGGCGGCCTATGTGCTCTACGGCCCATCGACCATGTTGGCCCTGACCACAGGCCAAGGGGTACAACTCTTTACCCTGAATCCGGAAACCGGCGAGTATCTGTTGACCAATGAAGCGGTGAGTATTCCCAAAGACACCGCCGAATTTGCCATCAATATGTCCAACCAGAGATTCTGGGAAGCGCCGATGCAGACCTATATAGCCGATCTGCTGCTCGGCAAAATCGGCCCGAGAGAGAAGTCGTTCAACATGCGTTGGATTGCCGCCATGGTGGGCGATGTGCACAGAGTATTGAGCCGCGGCGGCATCTTTACCTACCCAACTGACAACAAGAACCCGGATAAGCCCTACAAGCTGAGACTGATGTACGAAGCCAACCCAATGGCACTGCTGGTTGAACAGGCCGGCGGCAAGGCCAGCACAGGTTATCAGCGCATTCTCGACATCCAGCCGGAGCAAATTCACCAGCGGGTAGCCGTCATTCTGGGCTCGGCCAATGAAGTCGATGCCTGTCTTGAGTACCATCAGCAGGATTACAGCGGCGAGCCTGAACTCTAAACGCCGCTTGAGGCTGCCGGGGTCGGCAGCCTTGAATTGGCGATATGGGCCAGGGCCTGAGACAGATAGCCTTAGATGAACTGTTGGCAATTAGTCTTAAGACTGCGGCCTTTCATTGGCAAGCCGTCAAATCGCGCTATAATACGCGCCACACTGAACTTCAGGCCGGACCTGAAATAGATTTATACACAGTCTAAGGATACTTCCATGAGCTTAAATGCAGTGCCTGCGGGCAAATCCCTGCCAGATGACATCTACGTGATCATCGAAATCCCACAAAACCACGACCCTATCAAGTATGAAGTGGACAAGGACACAGGTGCCTTGTTTGTGGATCGCATGATGACTGCGCCTATGTTCTATCCTTGCAACTACGGCTATGTGAACCAAACTCTGAGCTTGGATGGTGATCCGGTAGACGTGCTGGTTCCTACCCAGTATCCACTGCAGCCAGGCAGCGTTATCCGTTGCCGTCCAGTTGGCGTACTGAAAATGACCGACGAGTCAGGTGAAGATGCCAAGATTGTTGCCGTACCACACGAGAAGATCTCCAAGGAATACGGTCATATCCAGGATGTGAACGATCTGCCTGAGCTGCTGAAAGCCCAGATCAAACAGTTCTTCGAACACTACAAGGATCTGGAATCCGGCAAGTGGGTTAAAGTTGATGGCTGGGAAGATGCCGAAGCCGCCCGCGCCGAAATCCTGTCAAGCGCCGAGCGTTACAAGGGCTAAGCCCGAGCGACAACGCTAGCAACATAAAAAAATCCGGCAAATTGCCGGATTTTTTATTAGGCGTTAACCGCCTCTGTCTGATGTACCTTCTCGGTTTGGTCCACTATGGTCAACACCGCAGCGTCACCCACCACATTGCAGGAAGTCAACACCATATCTATGATTCTGTCCAGCGCTGCCACTATCGCAAAAGCTTCCACGGGTAAACCCAGTTGATGGATTAACACGCCTATCATCACCATACCGCCGCCGGGAACCCCACCGGCGCCCACAGACAGCAGAAAGATACTGAATATCAGAGTAGGCAGCTGTTCGCTGGAGATTGGCTGACCAAAGGCGTTGGCGACAAAGAAGATGGCGATAGTGATATAAATCGACACCCCGCCCATATTCATGGTGGCACCCAAAGGCACACCGAACCCGGCGACCGCCTTATTGACCCCAAGCTTTTCGGTCAAGGTTCGCATAGTCACCGGGATGGTGGCATTGGAGCTGGCAGTCGACAGAGAAAACAGGATCTGCTCCTGGGTCTTGGCACGAAAGCTCTTGGCACTGACCGGGGTGAACACAGCCACAGCCAGAGGATAAACAATGAAAATCCACAGCAGCAGCATGGTTAGAATAATCGCCATATAACCCAGCACACTGAGAAAGACTTTGGCTTCCAGGGTGGCACCCAGTTTGAACATCAGCGCAAACACCCCAAATGGCGCCAGCTGCATCACAGTCATGATGAGCTTCATCATGATCCCATTGGCGACTTGAAAACCTCTAACCGCTGCACTGCCGGCGTCATCCAGCGACTTGATAACTCCGCCAAGCAGCAGCGCCATAAAGATCACCTGCAACATGTTGCCCGACATAAAAGCATCTACAGGGTTGCTGGGCACTATGCCGACAATCAGGCTGATCAAATTGGGCAACTCGGTCGCGGTAATGGCCATATCCTGGCCGCCACTCATATCCACTCCGACACCGGGCTGCAGCAATAGTGACACACACACCGCCGCCAGGATGGCGACCAGAGTATTGATGATATAGAAGCTGAAGGTCTTGCCACCCAAGCGGCCAAAGCTCTTGAGATCCTGCAATTCGCAGACACCGCAGACTATGCTGACAAACACCAGCGGCATCACCAGCATCATGATCATATTGACAAACATGGTGCCTGCTGCGGTGGCTACCTCAACCAGAGTGCCGGAAAAGAAGCCGATATGGCCCAGCCCATATTGCACCACAGAGCCCAACAACAGGCCGCTGAACAGACCCATAAAGATCCGTCCGGAAAGAGATTTGAGTATTGCCATTGTACGTTCCAATTGGGCATCGTTCCTGATGCACAACTATCATCCCTGTTCGCCCAGGGGAGGCATAGTGAAACATGCTACTCAAAAATTCAATGACAAAATGCTTAAAAAGTGCCTTTGCAACATACTTTAAAATTCACAAACCCAACTCAAAGCAATGTTTTATAAGGATTTTAATTTTTACCAAAAAAATTCCTCATGGAATGCCGAGTTTACAACCGCACAATGCAGCAGCAAACTGGCAACATATACAAAATACTTTGCAGTAAATAAACCTAAAAAAAATAAAATATCAGAATTAATCACCAGAAAATACAGGCAAGGCAGTGAGCTTATTAGATGACTAGCCCTTTTACTGCAGATCCTGCTTGTTAATTTCGTCATCAAAGTGCCTTTTCCGACTTACTCAACCCCAAGCCAGGAAAGCTGCCACAGAAAAAATCATTGAAACAAACCGTAGAGAAAATGGTTGCAGAAGCACCAAAGCAAGCAGGAGAAAACCCGCAGAGCACTATTGGAGAAGATAGTCCTACGGACAAAAAACAGGCAAAAAAAAGCCGGTGGGGCGCACCGGCAAATCAAGCAACATATTACCTGAGAGGCTCAGGAAAAACGCCTGACGATGCAGGCGGTCACCACAAGAAAAGGCCATCGGGTGATGGATAGACTCAAAAACGGCAGTAACCCTTGTGGTCAGGTCATCTACTTGAATCCAAATCGGTTAAATTAAACAAAAATCAACGCAAATAAAGGCGCGCCAAGCACCATGGCGATACCGGTAAAGATCATCGTCAGGCTGGCAATCACGCCTTCCTGCTGACCGAATTCGCTGGCTTTGGCGGCGCCGGCACCATGGGCAGAAGCGCCGAGTGCCACTCCTTTACCAAGAGAGGTCTTGATCCGCGCCAACTTGAACAGTGGCTCACACACCAACATGCCTATCACGCCGGTGAGCAACACCAGCATGGCGGTCAATTCCGGCACGCCACCGAAGGCACCCGTGGCCTCCATGGCAAACGGAGTCGACACTGAGCGTACCAGTACGCTGTGGCTCAGTTCACTGGGCAAAGGCACCAATTTGACCAACAGCCAAGAAGACACCAAACCCAACATGAGTCCGGCGACGACCCCAAGGCTAATGGTGATCGGATAACGGCAGATCAATTTGCGCTCGCGGTAAATAGGCACGGCAAAAGCTATGGTCGCCGGAGCCAGTAATGCCATCAGCCAATGGGTGTACTCAAAATAGGTCGGCAGCGGAATAGCCAACAGCAACACGGCGGCTAACACAGCCAAGGGTGCCAAAACTATTGGTGCCAACCACCAACTACGATGCCGACGATATAAGGCTTTGGCGCCGTAATAACAGATAAGAGTGATCAACAGACTCAAGAGAGCAAGCAAGGTATGAGACATAGCGTTACCCTTGCACTCCATGCTTGGCCAACTGGCGTTTCAAATTAAGGCGCCGCTCGAAGCGAAATACCCTGTCCACCACAAAGCCGGTTCCCAGCAATACTGAAGCGCTACCGAGCACCAGGGTCAGCATAATATTGAAACCATACTCCTCGAGCAGGGTTTCATATTTAAGTACTGAAATCACCGGTGGAATAAAAAACAGCAAGAGATCGCCAATCAACCAGGCAGCCCCCAGTTGTAGCGCCTTTTCCGGGATAAGCTTGAGCCCCAGCGCCAGCAATACCACCAACATTCCGAGCACACTGCCAGGGATGGGGGAATGCAATGCGGCGGCCAGAGCATGAGTACCCCATGCCAGCAAACAGATAGCCGCAATTTGCAGCAAGGTTGCACTAATGTGTTTGCCTTGAAGCCAAATGACTTTCGCCACTCTTTGAGGAGAAACCGTGCGTTTGCTGAGGGAGTGCATATCTTTACCGAATAACTTAACTGGGGTTTATTCTAGGCTTGCAATATCAATAAAAAAAATGAATATTAAGCATAGTTTGCATTCCATAAGGTTATTCAATTGGATCTGAAAGTTGTTCGCTACTTTATCGAAATAGTGGATGCCGGTGGATTTGCCAAGGCGGCGGAAAAGATCCACCTGACCCAACCCGCGCTGTCCAAGGCCATTCGCCAGTTGGAGCAGGAACTGGATCTGGTGCTCTTGGAAAGGGGCAAACGCGGCAGCCAACTACGACCTACCGCTGCCGGAGAAGTCGTCTACCGCCACGGCCAGGAACTATTGAATGTACGTCGCAACATGCTCAGAGAGTTGGCGGCGCAGCGCAGTCTCAACTCGGGTGAACTGCATCTGGGGCTGGCTCCCCTCGGCAGTGCCGAACTCTTTGCTCCTGTCATCGCCCGTTTTCGCAGCCGCTATCCCAAGGTGCAGATGCATCTCTTGGTTCGCGGCGGCGTCGAGCAAACCGCGGCCCTCAAGAAGGGGGAAATCGAACTAGCAACCGGGATCATCTCCTTTGAGAATGAGTTTGATGGCATCAGGATCCGCCGCGATCCCATGGTGGTAGTATTGCCAAGACAACACCCTCTGGCCGGTAGTCAAGAACTGACTCTCAAGGCATTGGCAGAGATCCCGCAGATCCTGTTTGAACCCGAATATGCCCTGCATGAGCTGGTGATAAATGCCTGCCAGAGAGCCGATTTCAGCCCCAAAGATGTGACTAGGGTCAGCCATCCCGACTTTGGTATCGCCTTGGTGGCAGCAGGCACAGGTGCCATGATACTGCCGAGCTTTATTGCCGAACGCCACGCGGTCGCTGGGGTGATTAGCATACCTTTGGCCGCATCCGATCTGATCTGGGAGCTGTCGCTGTTCTGGCGCCGGGGGCAACCACTCTCTTTTGCTGCCCAGGCGATGGTCGAGCTGGTCAGACAACGGCTGGCGCTGAACTGAGATCCCCATGCCTCAAGTGCTGCAGCCGAGTCAATTTTCGCCAACCGAGTCACAGCGTACCGTTACAACAGTACAAACTCATTGACACCCCGTTTTCGCGCCGCTAAGGTGAATCTCACTTTTCCGGGCCCGCTTGGCCTAGGTTCATTGACACAACCCGAGGTTCGCAATGCGGCCAATACACAAGCTTTATCTCTATCCCAAGCCACAGTGGCTTTGGCGGGGATATTGACCTGAACTTCCCTCTCCTGTGAGCCATTGTGGCTTTGCTGTCAGGTTTCGTTACCGGCTTTCCGGTTCTCTTGGGTACCCACAAATCCAAAACCTGGGTCCCTATTACGAAAATGCTTGTTGAGAATGTAATAAAATGAATAACAACAAAATCTTCGGTAGCATGCTGATCATTGCAGGCACCACTATCGGTGCCGGAATGCTGGCGCTGCCGCTGGCATCTGCCGGCCTGGGGTTCGGCGTTGCTTCGATACTGATGCTACTGCTTTGGGGATTGATGAGTTACACAGCACTGTTGATGCTGGAAGTGCATCAACATGCTCCCGCTCATGCCACTTTGCACACTTTGGCGCACAAGCTGCTCGGCCGTAAGGGGCAGTTACTGGCCAGCCTAGCGATGATGTTTCTACTATACGCCCTGTGCGCCGCCTATATTGCCGGTGGTGGCGCCCAACTCCACGATAAGCTGGTTCGTTATGCCGATCTGGCGCTGCCGCCACAGGTCGGCGCCATAGGTTTTGCACTGCTGATCGCCCTGGTGGTCGCCATAGGCACTCATTCGGTCGATATGATCAATCGAGTGCTGTTTACCCTCAAGATAGTCGCGTTGGTCATCATGTTGGCGCTGTTGTTGCCCCACGCCCAAGGCGGATACCTGCTGGAGCTGCCGTTGCAGCAAGGCTTGGTGATCTCGGCGCTGCCGGTAATCTTTACCTCTTTTGGTTTTCACGGCTCTATCCCCTCTGTGGTGCGCTATGTGGGACTGGATCTCAAGGCACTGAAGAAGATCATGCTAGTCGGCTCGGCTATGCCCTTGTTGGTCTACCTGCTTTGGCAACTGGCCAGTCAGGGCGCCTTGAGCCAGAGTGAATTGATGGCTTCCAAAGAACTCCCCAAATTCATCAACAGCCTGGGACAACTGCTGCATAACCCCATGATAGGCCAGACCGTATCCATATTTGCCGACTTGGCACTGGCTACCTCTTTCCTGGGAGTCAGCCTGGGACTATTTGATTTTATGGGTGATATTCTGCGCCGCAACGACAGTACCCGTCACAGACTACAAACCGCGGCCATCACCTTTTTGCCACCATTGGGATTTGCCCTCTTCTACCCTCAGGGCTTTATGGCCGCCCTGGGTTATGCGGCGATAGCCTTGGTGATACTGGCGGTATTCCTGCCTGTTGCCATGGTCTGGAAACAACGATGCCAACCTATGCCTGCGGGCAGCTACCGGGTCGGTGGGGGAAAACCCGCTCTGATATTGGCGGCGCTGTGCGGGATAGTGATCATCCTCAGCCAACTGCTACAGATGGCCGGAATACTGACTAAGGTCGGTTAAATAGGGAAAGAATAGGCAGCGGCCTGCTGTCGTCACTCACTCTAAAATAAAAACGCAGCTATCAAGCTGCGTTTTTATTGATTCATCACTCAGTTTATGGGTTCCAGCGAAACCCGGAAGCGACTGGATGACAGCTGAGCAAAGACCAGATCAAACCCTTCCGGGATCTCTTGCTCACTGATGACGACACACTGATCCAGCTGTTGCTCCAGGGCCTGTTGACGCCGCTGCTGCCTTTGCAGCATTGCGCTCCTGCCGCTGATAAAACTGGCGCCCCCCAGCAATCCTCCAACCAGCGCCAGCAGATTGGCCATCATGGGGTTACCTATTTGCAGTGCGCTGGCATCATCCAATAACCACCAGAGAATCGAAGCACTCAGCAGCAATACCCCACAGGCCAACCTGGCTATCGCGCTCGGCGCATTGTCTATTGGCAGTTTCAATTGGATATCGGCGGGTAAGTCAGCAAGGGTCACCGTCTGGGACCATGGCTCATACTTCACTGAGGCACTCTGGGTATCGGGCATAAATCATCCTTAATTTGAATGGAAGTGGTTGAAACTCGCGGGTCGGTTTCAACCCAAGTGAACGACATCTTGTCCTTATGTTAGCTGTCATTACCGGTTACAACGGCCGAGGCATTATACGCAAGCATCAATAAGCGCCGCAAACTCAATGTGTTATCAATTTGAACTCGGCCGAAAATCGCTACATTTTGTGGCAGCCATAGCCCCGTCGTCTGAGCTGAGCAAACTTGACCCCGTAAGTGACGGCGGACACAATAGCGCCGGAGACTCATTTGATGGAGCCTGTGGTGAGCGGTCAGCGACAGATACCAGAGCTGAAATTGGGACTGGCCATGTGGTCCCATAATCAGTGGCAGCACAGCCTTTATGGAAGGGGGACACCTCAGGCCGAGCGTCTGGCGCGCTACGCCGAGGTTTTCAATACGGTAGAGGGCAACACCAGCTTTTATGCCACCCCGTCAGCAAACAGTGTTAATAATTGGCGCGATGCCGTGGGTGAAGACTTTCGTTTTACCTTTAAACTGCCACAGGAGATCACTCACAAGTTGCAACTGAGGCACTGTGACGATGAACTCAAGCTGTTCCTGCAGGTGATGTCGCCACTGTTTGCCAAGACAGGCCTGTGGAAAATTCAGTTGCCCGGCTATTTTGGCCCCGAAGCCTTGGGGGCACTGGACACCTTTCTCGGTAAGCTGCCTACCGAGTTGCCTCTCGGGGTCGAGGTACGCCACCCGGCCTTCTTTGCCAAGGGAGAAGCCGAGCGTCGACTCAATCGCTTGCTGCTGCAGCGCTCGGTCAACCGCATCATAATGGACACCCGGCCGGTATTTGCCGCGCCGCCAAACAGTGCCGCCGTCATCGACGCCCATGAAAAGAAACCCAGAGTGCCGGTACATGCCATAGCAACCGGCCATTCCCCCACAGTGCGCTTTATCGGCCACCCGGAGCTCGAGGCCAATCAAGGCTTCTTCAAGCCTTGGCTGGACAAACTATGCCAATGGTTAAAAGAGGGACGCCAACCCTATCTGTTTGTCCACACCCCGGACAATGCCCAGGCACCTGAGCTGGCCATATGCTTATATCGTCTGCTCAGTGCCCGCTGGCAAGCCCAAAGCGGCCAACCACTGCCGACTTTGCAACTGCCCACAACAGCTGAGACTCATACCCAACAGTTGGGCCTGGCACTCTGATAGCCGAGAGTCTTGCCTCTTAAACATAAAAAATGCCGTTCAATCAAAGTAAACGGCATTCAACACTATAGGCATCATTTTCTGGCGCCGACCGGGATCATTATGTGGGCATAGGGTGTGCCTTTCCACATCACATAGGGGCCACCTTGTGCGGGGTCAGTCGGCAAACTGTCGAGCATGGCGGGATCTGGCACCAGAATCATCAGGTGTGGTCCTTCGACAATCCATTGATTGTCCGCGGTTTCCATTTCGGCATAAGGGTCGATATTGCTGGCCCCACCATCACCGGCCAACATATAGGAAATACCTATCGCCTTCGCCTGAAATGGTTTTTTCTCCATCCAGGCATTGGCCCATTCCATCCAAGGGCCGTCCATACACATGGGAGCCGTTCCCTTGAGCTGCGGTGGCGTAGGAAAGCAGGTGTAACTGCCATCCCCCTGTTGCAGCACATTCTTGTTCCAATCAACAACGGTAACACTGGCACGTATGGTGGGCGGAGCGGCACTCAGGGCATCATCCAGCATCATCTGCTGAGCTTCGGTGAGTGCGGCATGGGTGACGCCGGCGAAGGAAGATAGAGTCAAGGTTAACATTAGAGCTGAAGTTTTCATCAAACCAGCCTCCAGGTTGAGCTCGGATACAACAACACCGAGATCTCCAGTATAGTTTCTACTGAAAAGATCGATTTTAGTCCCCAAGTTCAATATATTAGCTATTGAATCATCCAAAGCCCAGGAGGAGACAAGATGTTTTCTCTATCCCAGACGCTATCTATCTTCGCCGCTTTGCCGGATCCCGTGTTTATTCTGACCCGCAGTGGCCGCTATGCCGCTGTGCTGGGTGGCGCCGATAGTCGCTACTATCACAACGGCACCACCTTGGTAGGAAAGTACGTCTCCCAGGTGATCCAACAACCCAAGTGCGAGTGGTTTCTGAGCCAGATAGCGCAAGCCTTGCTGAGCCGCCGCCTCTGGGTGGTGGAATATAGCCTGGGCGGTAACGATGTTATGGGGATCACAGAGCAAGGCCCCACTGAATCCATCTGGTTTGAAGGTCGGATCCAGGCATTGGACTTTCAAGTTGATGGTGAAGATGCCGTAGTTTGGGTTGCCAGCAATATTACCCGTCGCCATCAATTGGAGCAGGAACTCAGAGAGCGTTGCGAGCGCGATCCGCTCACTCAACTCTACAATCGCCGTAAATTACTGCAACTGCTGACCGAAAATTTGGCTCGATTCCAACGTTATCAGACCCCGACCAGTATATTGGTCTTCGATCTCGATAACCTCAAAAAACTCAACGACAGCTCGGGCCATTTGATGGGTGACAAGGCAATAACCACCCTGGCAGATATCTGCCAGGCTAATCTCAGGGCCCAGGATAGTGCCTCCCGTTACGGCGGCGATGAATTTGTCATTCTCATGCCCCATACGACTACGGAGCAAGCGCAGCCCATAGCTGAGCGCTTACGAAGTGAATGCTCCCGGCGCCTCAGAGCCTTGGGGATTGCCGAAGAATGCGCCAGCATCAGCGGCGGCCTCAGCGAGTTTCAATGCGGTGATACCAATATAGATGCGGTAATATCCAGGGCCGACGGCGCCCTTTACCAGGCCAAAGCACAGGGCCGCAACCGGATTGTGCTGGCCAAGGGGCCAGAGTGCACTGAATCGCCCTAAAAAACACGGGTAAACAAAAAGCCGGCACTTAGCCGGCTTCTTCATTGAATTGACTCGTCTATTTCGAGCGACTGAACTTAAGCCTGTGGGCGCATGGCCGGGAACAGGATCACGTCACGAATGGTGTGAGTGTTGGTAAACAACATCACCAGACGGTCGATACCTATGCCCTGACCGGCTGTCGGTGGCAGGCCGTGCTCCAGCGCCGTGATATAGTCGGCATCATAGAACATGGCTTCGTCGTCACCGGCATCCTTGGCTTCAACCTGAGCCTTGAAGCGGTTGTCCTGATCTTCGGCGTCGTTGAGCTCGCTGAAGCCGTTGGCCACTTCACGACCACCGATGAAGAACTCGAAGCGGTCGGTGATGAAGTCGTTGTCATCGTTGCGACGGGCCAGTGGCGAGATGTCCGCTGGGTAGCCGGTGATGAAGGTAGGCTGCATCAGTTTAGGCTCGGCGGTTTCACCGAAGATCTCTTCCAGCAGTTGACCACAAGTCCAGAAAGATTCGATTTCCAGCCCTACGTCTTTGGCCAGCTTACGCATAAACTCAAGATCCTTGACCTCTTCATAGGTCATGGCCTGAATCGTGGCGTTGTCTGGGTTGTAGTGCTGAATCGCTTCCAGCATGCTCATGCGGGCGTAAGGGCCGCCGAAGTCGATGCTGTGCTCGCCGTAAGGCAGCTTGGTGTCACCCAGCAGATCCTGAGCGATGGAAGACAGCATCTCTTCGGTAAGATCCATCAGATCGCGGTAATCTGCATAGGCCATATAGAATTCCATCATGGTGAATTCAGGGTTATGGCGTGGCGACAGCCCCTCGTTACGGAAGTTACGGTTGATTTCGAACACTCGCTCAAAACCACCGACAACCAGACGCTTGAGGTACAGCTCAGGCGCAATACGCAGATACATGTCGATATCCAGCGCATTGTGGTGAGTGATAAATGGACGCGCGGAAGCACCACCCGGGATGACATGCATCATAGGGGTTTCCACTTCCATAAACTCTTTTTTCACCATGAAGTTACGTATGGCTGAAACCACTTTGGAGCGCATGACGAAGGCGTCACGGGAATCCTGGTTGACGATCAGGTCAACATAACGCTGACGGTAACGGGTTTCCTGATCGGTCAAACCGTGGAACTTCTCAGGCAGCGGGCGCAGCGCCTTGGTCAGCAGCTGATACTCTTCCATATTAACGTACAGGTCGCCCTTACCGGACAGATGCAGAGTGCCTTTAACACCAACTATGTCGCCGATATCCAGGCCCTGATAGCGTTCTTTCAGATCAGCCTGTACTTCTTTGCCGGCATAGGCCTGAATGCGACCGGATACGTCCTGCAGAACCAGGAAGGGGCCACGCTTGGCCATGATCCGACCGGCAATGGCGGTCTTGAAGCCCAGAGACTCGAGCTCTTCTTTGCTCTTATCGGCGAACTGCGCCTGCAGCTCGGCAGCCTTGTGGCTGCGACGGAAAGTGTTAGGGTGACCATTGGCCGGGCAGCCCTGGCGTACATGTTCCAGCTTGGCGCGACGTTCCGCGATCAGCTTGTTCTCATCCAATACTTGTTCAGTCATTTTCCGCTTCTTCTCTGTTACAGCCCGGACTTCAGGCTGGCTTCAATAAATCTGTCCAGATCACCGTCCAACACGGCCTGGGTATTACGGGTTTCCACCCCGGTGCGCAGATCCTTGATGCGGGAATCATCCAGCACGTAGGAGCGGATCTGACTGCCCCAGCCGATGTCCGACTTGGCATCTTCCGCCGCCTGCTTCTCGGCGTTTTGCTTTTGCATCTCCAACTCAAACAGCTTGGCTTTCAGCTGTTTCATTGCTGTGTCTTTGTTCTTGTGCTGTGAACGGTCGTTCTGGCACTGCACCACAGTATTGGTCGGAATGTGGGTAATACGCACCGCAGATTCGGTTCTGTTAACGTGCTGACCACCGGCACCCGAGGCGCGGTACACGTCGATACGCAGATCGGCCGGATTGATGTCGATCTCGATGGAGTCGTCAATCTCAGGGTAAACAAACACAGAACAGAATGAGGTATGGCGGCGACCACCCGAGTCGAAGGGCGACTTACGCACCAGACGATGCACGCCGGTTTCGGTTCTCAGCCAGCCATAGGCGTATTCACCACTGAACTTGATGGTGGCACTCTTGATACCGGCCACATCGCCGTCTGAGACTTCGATAAGTTCAGGGTTGAAGTCATGCTCTTCACCCCAGCGCAGATACATGCGCAGCACCATGTTGGCCCAGTCCTGCGCTTCGGTACCGCCGGAGCCGGACTGAATGTCCAGATAGCAGTCGGAAGCGTCCTGTGGACCCGAGAACATACGGCGGAATTCCAGCTCTTCCAGACGCTTTTCCAGATCGCCCAGTTCACTGTTGGCATCATTGAAGGTTTCTTCATCTTCCTCTTCAATGGCCAGCTCCAGCAGCCCCTCGACATCTTCGAGGCCCGCATCCATATCGTCTATGGTCTTAACCACAACTTCCAGCGCCGAGCGCTCTTTACCCAAGGCTTGAGCACGCTCTGGCTCATTCCATACTTCGGAGCTTTCCAGCTCGCGGCTTACTTCTTCCAGACGCTCTTTCTTGGCGTCATAGTCAAAGATACCCCCTAAGGAGCATTGTGCGGTCGGCAAGCTCCTTGATTTTGTTTTTTACCGGATTGACTTCAAACATGCGATTTCAACTTTCTTTGGTGTTAAGGACGTATGCAAACGAGGGATTTTAACCCAAGCAGGCGCTGAAACCTATGCCACGGCGGGCAGAAGCTTGATTTTTTTTCGTCGGTGCCGCAATCGGGGCCGTTCCGGTAAAGTATCTTGGCTACTCTAGCCAATTCACCGGCGATAAAACTGTGACTCACTGCCGGTAAAGACATCAAACCTTTAGTCAATTTATGAGGTTCGTTGGTTTTGCCAGACAAATCGTCAACGCCCTCATGAGACGAGGCAGAAGATAGCTCCACATTTCGGCTGCGCAGCAAGAGCCAGATCACATCATTAAAAATCCGTTTTTTAAATAAGTGCACAGAGTGGAGCCGCTTTGTGAATCCCTCAACAAAAGCCTGTTCTGGCTCAATGAAGCAACCCCCGCGATCGATATACTGCATGGTTATCAGCTTAATTAGTCCCTACTTCACCATTACCGAATAAGGTGAGCAAATAACAAGGCTGCCCATGTTTGAGATCTATATCGACGGCCAGGCCGTCAGCGCCTTTGAGGGCGAGACCCTGTTGCAAGCGGCCCAGCGGGCCGGCATCGACATTCCTTGTCTGTGTCACCATACAGACGCACACGCGGCTACCACAGAAGGCGCCGATCAACACCTGTGCCAACTGACCCGAGTTGACCAGATAATGGCCGACACAAACAGACCGCTGCTGGCCTGCTCGACTCCGGCAGTTGCCGGAATGCAGCTCAAGAATCATACCCAGGCAGTGCACAGCCATCGGCAGCAGGTGCTGAAACGGATCTTGAAAGATCACTTCGCCGATTGCGAAGCCCCCTGCCAGCAAGCCTGCCCGGCGGGCGTCGATGTGCAGTCTTACCTGTATCATATCGGTCAGGGTAATCACACTGAAGCGGTGCGGATCCTCAAGCAGACCCTGCCTCTGCCACTGTCTATCGGCCGGGTCTGCCCGGCATTTTGTGAAAGCGCCTGTCGCCGCGCCCTGATCGATGAGCCATTGGCAATACGTCAGCTAAAACGCCACGCCGCCGATCTGGATTTGGCCGATGCCGAACCCTATCAACCGCCCAAGGCCGACCCCAGCGGCAAGAAGGTGGCCATAATCGGCGCCGGTCCCGCTGGGCTCAGCGCCGGTTTTTTCCTCGCCAATCAGGGCCATGAAGTGGACATCTTTGAGGCCGCGCCCAAGGCCGGTGGTTGGCTAAGATACGGCATTCCAGAGTATCGTCTGCCCAAGGCGATACTCGATAAAGAGATAGCGCTGCTGGAGCGCAGCGGCATTCGCATTCACACCAACACAGTCATAGGCGAGCATATCCTGCTGCCGAAACTGGCCGAGGAGTATCATGCCCTCTGTCTGGCGATGGGTGCGCAAAAGGCTGTGCCACTCGACTATCCCGGCAGTGACCTGCCCGGCTGCTATCTCGGGGTCGACTACCTTAAAGATCTGGCAATGGACCACCAGCTGGTCACAGGTAAGAAGGTAGCCGTTGTCGGCGGCGGCAATACCGCCATAGATTGTGCCCGCAGCGCCAGACGCCTCGGTGCCGAGGTGACCCTGATCTACCGGCGTACCAAAGAGGAGATGCCGGCCGAAGCCTTTGAAATTCATGAAGCTGAGCAGGAAGGGATCCACTTCCTACTACTGACCAATCCTGTGGCCAACCATGCCGGCAGTGACGGCCGTCTTGCACGAGTCACGCTGGAAAAAATGTCTTTAGGCGAACCGGATGCCTCCGGCCGCCGCCGACCTCAGCCCAGCGGCGAAACCTTCGACTGCGAGTTTGATACCCTGATCGCCGCCGTGTCCCAATCACCGGATCTGGCCTTTCTGCAGCAGCCTGAAAACCGTCTGCTGCAAGGCGCTCCGGCGCTCAGCCGCTGGAATACGATCAACGGCTGCGACATCACATTGAGTACAGGGCTGGAAAAACTGTTTGTTATCGGTGATGTACGCCGCGGACCCGCCACTGCGGTGGAAGCGGTCGCCGATGGTCGCCGCGCCGCCGAGGCCATAGATGCTCTGTTCAATCAGGGGCTCAGTTGCCCACTGACGCCGGTGGCGTTCAATGCCAGCAAGGCGATAGGGCTCAAGTCCCAACAGGATTTACCCAAAGGTCTTTTCCCCTCACAGGTGAAAAGTGCCAGAGTCAAGATGCCGGAGTTACCTGTAGCCGAGCGCCTGAGTAACTTTGCCGAAGTGGAGCTGGGACTGACGCCGCAAATGGCCGAAGCCGAGGCCAAACGCTGCCTCGAATGTGGCTGTCAGGCCAATATGGACTGTCGCCTGCGAGACTACGCCAGTGAATACAAGGTCAGCAGCCAGGGCTTGCTAGAGCAAGATAGCAGTGGCGACTCGGCGCTGCAGGCCAGACACTTTGCCCAAGACTTGAGTGCGCCCTTTATCCGTTTCGACGCCAACCGCTGCATCAGTTGCGGCGCCTGTGTTGACATCTGCCACCGCCGCAGCGGCCACAAGGCGATCAGCTTTGAGGCCGACCAATTCTCGGCGCTGCCGGGAGGCAATAGCGAACGCCGGGCCCCCAGAGCCGGTTTCAGCGTCTCCATGGCTGACAGCGATTGTGTTCAGTGCGGCAACTGCCTGCAGGTGTGCCCGACCGGCGCCTTGGTCGATGCCCGCCACAAGACCCAAGGACAAGCCCCCGACATCAAGGTGACCAGCACCATCTGCACCTATTGCGGCGTGGGTTGTCGCATCCGCTTCAAGGTAGACACTAGCCAGAATCGTATCCTTGCGGCCGAAGGTGATGTGCGCTCACCTGTGAACCAGGGCATGCTCTGCGTCAAGGGCCGCTTCGGCTTCGACTTTATCAACAGTAAAGAGCGCCTGACCCAGCCACTAATACGCCGTAACGGCAAGTTGGAACCCTGTAGCTGGCAAACGGCCATCAGCTATATTGCCGCCCACTGGCAAGAACAATTGGCACAGTTTGGCCCGAGTTCATTCGGCGCACTGGCATCCGCCAAGGCCACCAATGAAGAAAACTTCCTGCTGCAAAAGCTGTTCAGAGCCGTTATCGGCAGCAACAACATAGATCACTGCGCCCGCCTGTGCCATGCCTCCACTGTGACCGGGCTCTACGATGCCCTCGGCAGCGGCGCCATGACCAATGACATTCCCGGAATAGAAGATTCAGATCTCATCTTTATCCTGGGCTCGGATACCGACTGCGCCCACCCCATCATTGCCTCGAGGATCAAGTCGGTCGTCAATCGCGGCAAGGCCAGACTCCTGGTCGCCGATCCCAAGCGGGTCAGCATAGCCGACAGCGCCGAGCTGTTTGTGCGTCATCGCCCCGGCACAGATGTGATGCTGCTCAACGCCATCATGCAGCAGATACTGCTCAACGACTGGCATGATAAGGCCTATATCCGCAGCCGCACCACAGGCTTTGAGGCCTTGCGCGAAGAGTTGTTGCGGCCGGAGTACAGCCTGGAGCAGGCCGCTAGGGTGACAGGCGTCAGCAGCGGCGAAATAGCGGCCATGGCCGAAATGCTGGGTACCGCCAAAAAGACCGCCCTCTACTACGCCATGGGGATCACCCAGCACACCACAGGCCATGACAATGTTACCGCCATTGCCAACTTGCAGCTATTGCTGGGCAACCTCGGACTCGACGGCGCCGGGATCAACCCTTTGCGCGGCCAGAGCAATGTCCAGGGTGCCTGTGATATGGGCGCCCTGCCCAACTATTTCAGCGGCTATCAACGTCTGGATGACGATGCTGCGCGGCTGAAACTGGCGCGGGCCTGGGGCACAGACAAGCTGAGCCCTGAGACAGGTATTCCAGCCTCTCATATGATGCAGGCAATTTTGGATGGCCGGCTGCAGAGCCTGTTTGTCATGGGCGAAAACCCGGTACTGAGCGACCCTGACCAGGCCCATGTTCTCAAGGCGCTGAAAAAACTGCCATTTTTGGTGGTGCAGGATATCTTTCTCACCGAAACTGCCGACATGGCCGATGTGGTATTGCCAGCAGCGGCCTTTGCCGAAAAGCGCGGCCACTTCACCAATACCGAGCGCCGGGTTCAACGACTGGAAGTCGCCTTGCAATCGCCAGGTAGTGCCCGTCCGGACTGGCAGATACTACAGCTGCTGGCCAATGCCATGGGCGCCGACTGGCACTATGGCGATGAACAGGCAATTTGGCAGGAAGTCACGGCCCTGACCCCTAGCTACGCCGGGATCAGTTGGCACAGAACCACGGATAATCCGGCCGGGTTGCAGTGGCCCTGCCCAGATGAGCAACATCCGGGTACCCGGGTATTGCACCGCAACAGCTTTACTCACGGCAAAGGGCGACTGCAACCGGTCAATTATCGTTTACCGGCTGAGCTGCCGGGCGGTGATTACCCCTTGATGCTGTCGACCGGACGCCTGTTGGAGCAGTTCCACACCGGCACCATGACCCGTAAAACCGCCGGGCTGGACGAACTCGGCTCCCCCAGAGTGATGATCTCGGTTGAGGATGCCGAGCGTTTGGGCGTCGACAAGGGCGACTGGCTCAAACTGGAAAGCCGCCGTGGTGAGATATTCATTCAGGCCTTTGTCAGCCGCCGGGCTCAGCCTGGAGTCTTGTTCCTGCCATTCCATTTCGTGGAAGCCGCGGCCAACAAACTGACTATCAATGCGCTGGATCCCGTGGCTCATATTCCTGAGTTCAAGGTGTGTGCCGTCAAGGCTGAGCGCGTCGAGGCGCCTTTGGCTTCCTAAACTTAAACTGAGTTCCATAAAAAACGGCGCCTGATTGGCGCCGTTTTATTTTTCTTTAGTTGCTCATTCCTGCAACTGAGCTCTCAAGCAAGATTAGACTCTGAACTGATTGACCAGTTGTCCCAGATTATCACCGCTGTGAGACACAGTCTGACTGACTCTGGCGGCATCCTCACTAGAATGCAGCAACTCGGCAACTATCTCCTGAATCGCATAAACGTTACGGTTAATCTCCTCGGTCACCGAACTCTGCTCTGTGGCAGCGGTGGCAATTTGAGTACTCATATCATTGATGGAAGTGACAGAGCTGGTTACCGCTCCCAAACTTTCTGAGATCAACTTAGACGATTCGACACTGCGATGACAGCTCTGCTGACTCTCTTCCATGGCGGCCACGGCTTGACTCACCAAGCGATGCAGCTCGCTGAGCATCTCATTGATCTCCAAGGTGCTGGCCTGGGTGCGACTCGCTAAACTGCGCACTTCATCGGCCACCACGGCAAAGCCCCGTCCTTGCTCACCGGCACGGGCCGCCTCAATTGCCGCATTCAATGCCAACAAGTTGGTCTGCTCGGCGATGCCGCCAATGACAGACAAGACGCTGTTGATCCGCTGTGATTGCTCGCTGAGCGATTGAATATGATTGGCGGCGCTGTTGATTTCCGCCATCAGGGTGGAGATCTCGGTCAGCGAAGTATCGACGCACTCCTGAGCCTTGGCGACTTCATCGGTAGCCACATGAGTGGCTTCCGCTACCTGAGTTGTGTTCATCGCCACTTCCTGGGCAGTAGAAGACATCTCGGTAATGGCGGTCACCACCTGATCGGTTTCATTGTTGTGATTCACCAGTTGAGCTGCAATGGCCTGTGTCTGGGAGTGAATCGAGCCAGCCGCATCCTGCACTTCATGGGTTGCCGTGGTGACATCACGAATAATACGTTGTAGCTTGTCGACAAAGCGGTTGAAGGCCTGTCCCAGCTGAGCGATTTCATCATCCCCTCGCACTTGCAGGCGCTTGGTCAGGTCGCCTTCCCCTTCAGCGATATCGTTGAGGTTATCCAGCATGTTGCGAATAGGAGTCACAGTACGCTGGGCAGCAAACAATATGATGGCAGCGGTCACAACGGTGATCACTATGACTATCATCAGTGTCAGCCATAGTTTGTCCTTCATCGCTTCCAACGCCGTCTGCTCATATTCGGCAACGGAGGCATCGATATCATCGACATAGGCACCGGTGCCGATAATCCAGTCAGTGCCAGGGATCATCGCGGCATAACCTATCTTTTCCACCAGTTCATTCGTGCCAGGCTTCTGATAGTAATAGGTCATAATGCCATCACCACTGCGGGCCGCATTGAGTAATCCGACAATAATCCGAGTCCCTTTGGGGTCCGTCATTCCTATCTGATCTGTACCTTCCAGCTCAGGCAGTAGGGCATGAAACAGATTCTTGCCATTGCCGTCATAGACAAAGAAGTAACCGGCACTGCCAAAGCGTACATCTCGCAAAGCAGCCTTATAGTCACTCCCTTGGGAACGTTGGAAAACAACGATTTCCTTAGCGACTTCAGTGACATGAACCAATTCCTGACGACGCTCATGGAGCAGTTTTTCTCTGAAGTTGGTTACTTCACTTTTTAATGCATCCGACTCCACTGTCCATGATAACAACATCAGTACAATGGACACCGTCAGCAACGGTAATAGAGAAAGTAACAACAACTTATTTCTTAAACTCAGACTAGACACTTTGCATACCCCCAAGAAATTTACCTTTGTAAATTATAGTCACTTTGTTCCAACTAAGTTCGTAGAAAAAAAAGGTAGAGATCAAAGTTTGACCATTTATGTTACGAGATCAACCTTGATAATGCGCCCATCGAGGCATATCCAAACACCAGCAAAACCAAAGGCAAACGCCACAGTTTAAGCATAATCAAGCCCACTAATACCATAGCCATAGAGACTGGCCCTGTGACCGCACTACTGAATACCGGTTGATAAAGTGCAGTTAACAACAAGCCAACAACCGCCGCATTGATTCCCATCACCATGGCGGCAATTTGGGGGCGTTCGGCAATCCCCTGCCAGCCGCGGATCACCGTCAGTAAGAGTAAAAAGCCCGGAAGGAAGATGCCTAGCGTAGCCACCAGGGCGCCAACCAAGGCATTTTGCGGCCACAATTCAGCCCCCAAATAAGCCGCCAAACTGAACATAGGGCCGGGAACGGCTTGCGCTAGGGCGTAGCCGGTCAAAAATCTGTCATGATCTATGCTGTTTGCCAATTGGCTCTCAAGCAAAGGCAGCACCACATGGCCCCCACCAAACACCATGGTGCCGGTCTGATAAAACTGGTTGAAGAGTTCGGCCAAGGGACTGGCAAGCAGAGGGCCACTGAGCAACAGCAAAAACAGAAAGATCAGCAAGGCACTCCAATTCAGCTGCATACTTCTCGGATTCGATGGCACGGGCATATCGCGATTGAGCCAATAAAAACCGATAACCGCCGCGGCAACCAACACGAATAATTGAGTCAGGTTTCCCGGCAACAAAAGCAGGATAATGGCACTAAGCAGCGCCATTAGCTGTGTGATAGGTTGGCGACAGAACTGCTTGAACATTCCCCAAGCTGCATCGGCCACTACCACCACAGCCAACAGCTTGAGTCCGGCGATAACTCCCTGAAATAAATCATTGGAAAGGTACTGATAGCTGCTGACCGCCAACAGAAACATCAACAGAAAAGAAGGTAAGGTAAAACCGAGAAAGGCCAATATTGCCCCGGGTAAGGCACCGCGGCGATAACCTATGGCAAAACCGACCTGACTCGATCCCGGACCGGGCAAGAACTGACTCAAAGCCACCAAGGACGCATAATCTTTATCATCGAGCCAGCGCAACTCTTCGACAAAGGTTTTACGAAAATACCCAATATGTGCCGCCGGACCACCAAAACTCACCAGCCCTAAAGCAAAAAAACGAACAAATATCTGCCACATCAAATAGTCAACCCACTGCTTACTTACCCAGGCCACATTGTATGACGCATATGTGACATTTACCTTATATAGTAAAAACTATTGCGGCCAACGGTTAGCAAATGGCTTGAAACTCACCTTGCTGACTCATTGCACCTGGCAACTGGCCAGCAGCCAGAAAAGCGGCAGAGCACTTAACAGCAGAGGCTCATAATAAACTTCAGCTGCGACTCAACAGCACCAATACCTCATAGTGATCCGTGTGCGGGAACATATCGAACAGTTGCACCTTGCGCACACGATAACCACTGATTGCCGCCAGATCTTTGGCCAAAGATTCAGGGTTGCAGCTGGAATAGAGCAGGTGCGGCGGCGCAAAGGTCGAAATGGCCTGGCAAAGCTCGGCGCCTATGCCACGTCTCGGCGGATTGACTATCATAAGATCCGGTACCTGGCCTGCCGACTGCGCCGCGGCAAAGCTGCCCGAATCCAGCGCCTTGAAGTTCACCCGCTCAAGCCCCTGCTTTTCGGCGGATAACTTGGCGCAGGCGATGGCTTCAGCCTCGATTTCAATCCCCGTAAGCTCTGTGTCTTTGCTGGCGCAGTGCAGCCCAAAACCGCCGACACCACAGAAGAGATCCCAAATCGACTCAGGCTTCAGCTCACTGACCCAGTCTTTGGCGCTCTGATAAAGGGCCGCCGCCACTTGTGGGTTGGTTTGAAAGAAGCTCTTGGGGCGGATATAGAGAGGCACGCCATTGAAGGACTCCTCCAGACGTTGCGCCTCGGTGAGAAAAATCTCCTGTTCACCTTCGAGCCTGGCCATATGAACTGGCTGCAGATTCACAGATACCAGCTTGATGGCAGGAAACTCGGCCAGCAGCTTTGGCAGCTCACGCTCAATCCGTTCGATGGATTGCCTGGAGCGCAACACAAACCTGAGCATAAAGTCGCCGCTTGTCTCGGCGCGGGTCAACAACACAAACTTGAGTTCGCCCTTGGCCTTATCTACCCGATAGGGTGGGATCCCGGCCTGACGCACAAACAGCTCAAGCCGATGCAGCAAGGCCTGCATATCGGCAGGATAGAGAGGGCAATCGCACAGGCTCACGGCCTCACCACTCGGGGAGACTATCCCCAGAATGGGTTGATGGGCGGCCCCGAGTGCCACCATCTTGGCCTTGTTGCGAAAACCCAGGGACGGCCCGCTGACAGGGGCCAAGAGTTCAAAGGGGGTAAAGGGGCTGAGCAACTGCGCCAACTGCTCACTCTTGGCGGCCAGTTGTTGCACCATTGGCGTTTCTATGTGAGTACAGGAGCGGCACTTGCCCTGCGCAAAAAAGTCACATCTCACTCTGATATATCCCAAGTTTCCAATTTAGCCCGGCGGCAAAAGCGGCACACTTTAGCCTGTTTCACCCTAAAAATCATCCCAGCATCAGCTTGTCGACATCCGCTTTGGGGCTGCGTTTGCCAAGCACCTTGCTTATCTCTGCCGTCACCGCCTTGGCGGTGGCACGAAAGGTGGTTAACTTGCCGCCGTAGAGCGTCAGCAACCTGGGATGGGAATAACGCTGGTACAACTGTACCTCTCGCGGCCGACCAAAGGCATCGCCATCGCCCTTGGGCAGCACCCGCATGCCACTGAAATGCGCCAATACCTTGGCTTCAAGCGCCTCTGTAGTGACAGCACCCGTGAAACTGCCAGAGCCTCCAAAATAGTGCCGATAGATCCCCAGCAGATATGCTATCTCCTCTCGGGTGATCTGCGGAACCGGTCCCTGGCAGAGGGTTTCCGTGGTGCCTACCAGCGTCTTGCCGTACCAAGGCATCACGAATACCACCCGCTCATCGAAGCAGGATTCCAGATAGAGCACCCCGGGCGGCGCAGGAATATCCAGAAGCAAATGACTCCCCTGCACCCAGTCTATTGCCGTCTGGGCTATGGGCGGTGTCACCCGCGCCAGCAGTTCGTTGACAAAGGCGCCGGCGGCGTTGACCAGAAAGCGGCAGTGCAGCATTTTGTCGCCATCCGCATCCCGGTAACTCAGCTTACATCCCTGAGGCTCATGCTCTATTGTCAAACACTCGGCGCCCTCGCGGATATCGGCACCGAGCAGCCTGGCGCTATCGGCCACCGCCTTGGTCAGCAAAGCATCATCCGTCTGGGCATCCCAGTATTGGAACATATGAGTCATTCCCGCCAGCTTGAGCCCGGGAAAGCTTCCCCAAGCCCTGGCCGGCAGGCTACGAAAACGGCCCAGGCGGTCAAACTCGCTCAGCAAGCCGTAGAGGCTGAGGCCGGCCCTGAGGGTCAAGGCGCCGCGGCGACTGTCACGATAAACCGGGATAAAGAAAGGAACGGCCTTGACCAGGGTTGGCGCCAGACGCAATAACTCGCGCCGGGCCCGCAGCGATTCGCGCACCAGATCCAGTTGTCCGGATTCGAGATAACGTAAGCCGCCATGGATCAGTTTGCTGGACTGGGAGGAGGTGCCTGCCGCCAGAGTGGACTTTTCCAGTAGCACCACGGAATAACCGGCCGCCGCCGCGCACTGCGCCACCGCCACGCCGGAGATGCCGCCACCTATGATTGCCAGATCGACCTGTTCCATCAGCCTCTTTCCGTTAACGTTCCAATTGCTGCCACAGGGTGTCACACAAGCTTTTCAGTTGTTGCAGCTCAGCCTGCGGCATGGCACTGCGACACAGCATCTGCTCAGGCACATCGGCGGCGCGCGCTTGCAAAGCCTGCCCGGCATCGGTGAGCGTCAGTACCCGCACCCGCTCGTCCTGTTCACTGCGGCCTCTTAACAGCAAGCCTTTAGTTTCCAGGCGTTTGAGCAAGGGCGTCAAGGTACCTGAATCCAGATGTAAACGCTCACCCAGCGCCTTGACACTGATGCCCTTGTGCTGCCAAAGCACTAACATGGCCAGATATTGTGGATAAGTAAGATCCAGGGCATCGAGCACAGGCCGGTAGGCCCGCACCATAGCATTGGCGGCGCTGTATAGTGAAAAGCAAACCTGGTTTTCCAGGCACAGGGGATTGTTTGACATGAGCCAACCCGAAAAAACAACTTACATTGTGCACAATATACTTGCCTCCACCCAAAATATCGAGCCAACGTTTTAATAATTAGATTGAAAAGCACTTCTCATCAGCGTCAAACTAGGGAAGGTGCGAACAAGTCCCATGCGTGCTCTGCGTCGGCTTACAGGCCTGCAATGCCTCTTGAGCGAACCTCAATAGGTGGCCCCAAACGGCATTATGATGACTTTATCCAGAGGTAACTCCAGGCCCGCTTTCGCTTAGCCCCTTCCTCAAGCCATCACTTGAGTCTGCTATGGGAAAGATGCAATTGAATCAGTAAGGTGTTATTTACAATTATTATTAAGTCAATTTATTGGCAACGAAACAAATAAATGTCAGTATGACTAAATTTATATTTTCGGTGACATTTTCCCGTCATTCATACTGTATTATGACGTTCCTCTCTTTTAGAACAGTTTTCATAGAAAATTGATTTATTCCTGACAATCGATTAAATTTGCGCCTCAAAAGTGGACCAAAACAATAATAACGACATAATCAAAGGAGAATGATATGCGTGTCCTAATACTGGGGTTACTGCTGTTTGCCGGGGTATCCCAAGCCGCCTGCGAAAAAAGCATCTTGCTTGGTAATATCGATTATGCCAAGAACAGCTCTTATTTCAGCGCCCGTGATTCTTTACAACTGGATAAAATTGTTGCCGACAACAGCAGTAATTCAAGCGGCTATCTATTATTGGAATTCAATATGGATAAATCTCTCGGTGATGAAGAGTTACAAAAATATAATATGTGGCTTGCCAATAGACGCATCGAAAGGGTTAAAGAGTATTTAACGGCAGCGAACTTTCCCCAACC
Source organism: Shewanella carassii (assembly GCF_019670705.1). Lineage (NCBI taxonomy): Bacteria > Pseudomonadati > Pseudomonadota > Gammaproteobacteria > Alteromonadales > Shewanellaceae > Shewanella > Shewanella carassii. Next base: position 860,110 of record NZ_AP024618.1, on the reverse strand, counting down.
TATCGTCACCCGGATCCGTACCGCGACCCATAAAGACAACCGCGAAGTGAGCCTGCATTGGTGCAACAACCAACAGATGCTGGCGACCATAGAAAAACCGCGCAGCGCCGAGTAACGCCGTTTTTTACAGGTCATAGTGATAAACGGCGGCGAGCTTACTGGCCCAGTTGTCTCAACCGTTCCCCTTACTGTCAGCGCTTATCCGCCATCACTCTCCGTTATCAATAACCAAGAGTGATGGCAACCCGAGACCGCCACTAGAGCTTAAAACGCCCCACTTCATGACGTAGTGAATCAGACAACTCAGCCAGTTGCTGTGCCTTAGTGGTGGCACTGTTGGCCTCCTGCGACAAAAGCAGAGAAACTTCGCGAATCGATTCAGTATTGCGATTGATTTCACCGGTCACGGAGGTTTGCTCTTCGGCCGCGGCCGCTATCTGGCTCGCCATATCGGATATCTGGGCGATCGCCTGGCTTATCTGCTCCAGGCTGGCGCTGGCCGATTCGGCATCCATCACACTGGTTTCCGCCATCTGATGGCTCTGCGCCATGGAATTCACAGCCTTAGTCGCTGTCATTTGCAGTGTCTCGATCATGGCCTGGATCTCTTGCGTGGACGCGTGCGTTCGCTGCGATAGTACCCTGACTTCATCGGCCACTACGGCAAAGCCACGCCCCTGCTCACCGGCTCTGGCAGCTTCAATGGCGGCGTTCAGAGCCAAGAGATTCGTCTGCTCGGCAATACCGCTGATGGTCAGCAAAATACTATTGATCTTCTGTGAATGTTCATTGAGCTCACCGATAATTTCACTGGCGGTCGCCACTTCCTGTGCCAGACAGTGAATCGATTCCTGACTTTGCTGTACCTGTTGTTGACTACTGCCAGACAGGCCAACCGCCGACTGCGCCGTCAGGGCCGCCTGCTCCGCATTGCCAGCTATCTCCTCGGTGGCACCGGCCATTTCAGTGACGGCGGTCGCGACCATAGTGACTTCATCTTGCTGACCCTCGATACGTCGACGGCTATCCTCGGCAGAGTCACGGGTCTGTTGAGCTTGTTCACCCAATTGCTGAGCAATTTCATTCATACGGGAGATCATGCCATGCAGGCGTTCAACAAAACGGTTGAATCCGCTGGCCAGAGTGCCAATTTCATCGTGTTGATTACGGGTCTCGATACGCACGGTAAGATCGCCCTCTCCCTCTGCAATATCGTTGAGCGCCTTGGCAAGCCGCTCCAGATCGGAAAACTGACTCTTAAACACCAATACCAACAGGCCACCAAAACCCACCAAAAACAAGGCGCCGACTCCCGACATCCACCAGGCTAACTCAGTAGCCTCGGCCATGATGCTCGCCTTATCCATGACAAACATCAATGCCCAATCCGTATGAGGTACGGCTGCGACATAAAAGAGTTTGTCACTACCGGCAAATTTCATCTCATCAACGGTATTGGCCCTGATAGCGGCGCTGAACCACTGGGGTGTAAAAATACCACCAAGTTGATTAACTCGCTGACCATTCAGGGCCTTGTCTGGATGGCTGATAATTAAACCACTACGCTCCAGCATCACGGCATAGCCATCCCCCGGCACCTTGAGGGTTCGCACAGCCTCTGTCAGCTGTTCAATGGTTAAGTCGGCTGCCACCACACCTTGTATCTGACCATTCTGAAGCAAGGGTTCTGCAATGGTGACCACAGGCTTTTGCATGGTGGCACTAAAGTAAGGAACCGTCATTATCATGGCTCCTGCGCGTTTGGCATCTCGATACCAAGGCCTGACTCGGGGATCATAACCTGCTCGCTGCAAGTTAGGATCCTGGCGATACATGTTGCCCTTTTCATCGCCGTAATAGGTCAGAGCCAAACCGCTGGCCTCATGGGCTTGCATTAGAAAAGGCGTGATATTAACGTCAAGATTCCGCTGCAGTGTGCCCCTCAAGCTGCTGATCGCCTGTTGTCTATCAACCATCCATTGTCCAATACCGCCAGCAAAGGTCGTTGCCAGTTGATCGACCTCATGTTGAGTGCGCTGCATGGCGTTGTCACGAATGGAAGAGGAAGAAAGGCCAACCAAGGCTACAACCGTGAGAAAGACGGCACCCAAGCTGACCAGCAGTAAGCGGGCTTTAAGCGTGAACTGCATAAGGAGTCCTATAGATATTTAAAGGGGAGTAAAGGTAAAGCGACAAAAAAGTAAATTACTGAAATCATCAGTGCAGATAGTTACGCCTGCATGCAGTTTTATTAGACAAACATTAACAAATATCTATGCGTCTCACTTTAGAGACTTTTTCGAGTCCGATAACAGTTTTAAAGCCGCTCTATCATGAACTTCCCAGCCTTGGAGTAAAGTGTATGTAGGGTACTTGTGGCTTCAATATGGCCATGAGTACATCAGTGAATATTCTATTCCTCTTGCACAGGTAAGCTTATGTTACGAAATATCCTCCTCTGCCTGATACTGAGCTTCAGCACAGGCCTCGCCGCCACTGAAACTCAAATGACACCCAATCAGTGGCAACAGGTAGATCAGCAGGGACAGATCAAGATCCCGTTATATTTTGTCTGGTCCAAGACTTGCCCACATTGTGCCGAGGCACATCCCTTTATCGACTCCTTAGCAGAACGTTATCCCTGGATTGAGCTGCATTCCTTGATGGTGGGAGCACCGGGTACCCAAGAGACTTGGCAACAGTTGGCTGAAGCGACCGGCACGGAAGCACGTTCAGTGCCTTATATGGCCACCTGTGGCAAAGCCATCATAGGTTATTCCAGTGAAGAAGTGACCGGCCAATTCCTGCTCAATCGTCTCAAGAACTGTTACCTCCAAGCGGGCGGGGAGTTACCTCAGGAAGAGATGCCCGGGCAGTCATCATCACAATCTGCGTCAGGTTCATCCCAAGCGCCCCTGTTTGGCACTTGCGCCAATGACGGTGGCAATGGCACCTGTGATGCAACGGCACTGGCGGCAGAGCCCGAAGTGCAGCCGGTGGAATTGCCTCTGGTGGGAGTCGTGACGCCGGAAACCATGTCACTGCCGATCCTTACGCTGGTACTTGCCGGTGTCGATGCCTTTAACCCCTGCGCCTTCTTTGTGCTCTTGTTCCTGTTGTCCATCATGGTCAACGCCAAGAGCCGCGGCCGTATGCTGCTGGTAGGAGGCATCTTCGTGTTCTTCTCTGGCTTTATTTACTTCCTGTTTATGACCGCTTGGCTCAACATCTTCCAATTGCTGGGGGCTGGCAGTGATGGCGGGATGATTATTCTAGCGGCCGGGATCCTGGCGCTGATAGCCGGCACTATCAACATCAAAGACTACTTCTTTACCAAGGGGGAAGTGACCCTCTCGATGTCGGCGGAAAACCGCAGCGGACTTATCAAGCGCATGGGCAAACTATCCAGCGCCTCCAGCCTGGCGACCATGATAGCCGGCACCACAGTATTGGCGATTCTGGCCAACGCCTATGAACTCTTGTGTACCGCGGGCTTCCCGATGATCTACACCAGTGTGCTTTCGATGCATAATCTGCCAAGCTTCGAACGTTACATGTACCTGGTTCTGTATAACATCGTCTACGTTATCCCACTGGCCATCATAGTGATCGCCTTCAGCATGACTCTCGGCAAGCGCAAGCTGACCGAGAAAGAGGGGCAAACTCTAAAACTGATGTCCGGCGTCATGATGTTGGGATTGGGTGGCACCCTGGCGGTCAATCCCGCAGCGCTGCAGAGCGTCAGCCTGGCATTGGGGCTAATTATTGGCGCCATAGTCGTCACGATCCTGATAGTGATGGGCCGAAAATTCCTGGAACGCCGCCGCAAGGCCGCTTGATGGTTCAGCATAACCAAGTCGCCAGATGGCGGCTTGGCTTCTTTGCCGAACCTGCGGGATTTAGGCTAAAGTTATAGCTATTGATGCCGATAACAAGATAATGCCCGAGTCCCGTAATGCGACTCTCCAACCCCGAGGAAAGCCATGACAGTCTCTCTCAACTCTCAGCCGCTGTCTGTGAATATGGATACCGGTGCTGTCGGTGTTAAAGTCGCCCAGTTAGCCAAGCAACAGCAACAAGCCGAAGGCGAAATTGCACTGCAACTGATCCAAGCCGCTACACCCGCGCAGGAGCCAGCTGCCCCCGTTGGAAATATAGGCCGTAATATCAATACCACGGCTTGATTTGCTCGGCGCTGCTATTTAACTCATCGGCGCTCCCAATTTGCCACTTTGACTTAATACCCAAAAAAGAACCCAGCATCGCTGGGTTCTTTTTTGGGTATTAAGTCAGATATTGTCACTGTCCAGGCTTGATATCAAAGGCTTGAAAGCTGCATTAACACCCGCTCATCGCTTCCCAGAAGCAACAATTTGCCATCCTGGATTTCACCTTTAACCACTTGGGGTAAGACCTGCATTACCAGTTGTTCCTGAGCCATAAGTGCATCGACACAAGCTTTCATCGTGCTACCAGCCGGAACCAGTTTCAACTTCTGCCCTTCCAGAGAGTATGTTCCAAAGAAATTGTTGCAGCTGTTATTACCGGAGAGCTTACCATCATCGGCAAAAACCAACTGTGCCGGGCTGTAATCTATTGTCGGTTGCCCCAGAATACTTTCCACATGCCAGCTACCTTCCAGTGGCAAAGGCTGACCCTGGGTATCAGGAGTGGTTTGGCATGCTGCCAACCCCAAAAGCAGCGCTGCGGCTACGAGCGTTTTTTTAATCATGGTCATTTTTCCATTGGTTTATTGAACTCTTATAGTGTGACAAGAATAAGGCGGATAAAAAAGAGGGGCAACGGAGATTGATAAGACTAATTCGGTGTCTCAACTGGCCACTGAAGCTACATGACGCAAAATATGTTAACACCAGGTGGCAATGCTGAGTGATGGCTGTTATATCCACCGGGATGACCTTGATAGAAGTAATTGTGAACCGCTTCCCGGGTGCATGATATCAATCGACTCAGATATAGCTCATTTCATCTTGTTATCACCAGTAGCATTACCAATTCGCTAAAAAACAGCGTATTCAACACTGGATTTAAACGGCTATTTTTACCTTACGTCCCCAAAAGACACTAACAATAAAACATGCTCAGTAAAGGTGAGTAAAACAAATCATCTTTCAATTCAAAATATTCATTCAGTAGCCAATTTAACTTGACCACTACGGCCTTGGCTCAAGCAAGTTACTGAAACCCAGTCCCGATAGCATTTTAATAAAAAACACCTCGAGTCTATTATATGCACGACAATGAAAAATAATTTTGTCCTGATGAAAGATGGCAACACTCACAATGGACAAGGCCCGAACATATTCCATCACAGCCGTCGGAATTTATTCCATCCACGCCCAATGAATCACTCTTGTTTCTGAACCCGTTGCAGGGAAGACTTGAGTCCAGCCTTGGCACTTTCCAACATTGGTGCCAACTTGGCTGCAGAATCAGGACTGAAGAAACAACTACTGGAATCCAACTGAGCCAAAGGGTTAAGCTGACTCATCTGTCGCTCCAAGCGCTTGATGATATGCTCCAAGTCCCGCTCCAGATCGACAAATACCAATAAAACATACTGACTATCACTGTAATGGGCCGCTATATCTGCGGTTCTGATTGTGTTGAGAATAAGGTTACCAAGCTCCTTGTGTTGGCGGCTCAGAGCCTCATCATCTATGTCTTTGCCCGGTATCAGTTCCAGAAAAATGATCCCCGAGTGCGCACCAAATCTACGCCCGAGATTAAGTTGCCTCGGAGCCATCATGATGAAACCATAATGATTCAGCATTCCGGTTTCCCGATCACGCATTGACAGTGATTCGATACGATGACTTTGGCATAACAACGCCAAATCTTGTTGCAAAAGGATCTGAAAAGGCTCCAGCATATAGGGGCTAATATGCTGTTGTTCATTGGCATGAGCATTAATGACACAGAGGCAACCAAAAACAGAACCATCAGGCCAAAGAACAGGCCTGGAAAGAATACCAAGTACATTGCTGAATTCCTTAGGGGAATCCTCCGTTGTTGAACGAGTCAGATCCAGATTTACCCCTTCAGGAGGAGCATCAACCATACGCTGAAATACACTTTCATCAGCCGCAAAGACCTTGCCAGGCGGAAATCGATTACTGGCATCGGCAGCACTGACAATAACTTCAAATCCCAAGTCTGTCTTTTGAAGCACAAAAACCTTGTCGGCTTGATAATAACGCTTCATTAATTCACATTGATGCATCCAACGAATAAGGTTGAGTCTGTGGCTTTCACTTTCCAGTAAGCTCTTACCTGGGTCTATGGTGTCCGGGAGCATGTTTCTTCCTGAATTGAATGGCTTGATTCATCCTTAAGTGTGGAAGCTAAATGGGAGTTTCGCAAATTGGTCAAATCAAGTGCCAGCGTCCTTGGCTTTGGTTATAATGCGCCCTCTTTATTTTCTTAAAGCCAGCCGATGCCAGAATCCACACAATACCGCCAAGCCAAGATGGCGGACATTGAGACCATTGCCACCCTGGAAAAACGTTTCAATCAAGATGAACTGAGTGCCAAAGAACGTACTCGGGGATTCGAGGGACAAGGGTTTTCCGTCTCAGAACTAAACCCTTTAGTCTCGGCTGGCCTGGTCTGGGTGGCTGAGATCTCAGGGGAAATCATGGGTTATCTCATCCTCGGCGACTGGAACAAGCTTAATCATTCACCTTTATGCCAAGCCCTATACCAGCGACTTAGCCAGGGGCATTGCGCACTTAAAACCGATTGGCGCAATACTCTTCACTATGGCCCAGTTTGGGTTCATCCCAAGTATCGGGGCAAAGGTGTATTTGATGGGTTGTACTCTGCTGCTAGAGAAAATAATGACGCTCCCTGGCTGGCGCTGATCGCCGAAGACAATGAAGCATCTCTACGAGCGCATAGCCGCCATGCACGCATGCAAACATTGGACTTTGTGACACTCTGCGGCCGTGATTTCTACCTGCTGCAGGGATAAACTTGAACAATGAATTTAACTCATCGTTTGAATTCTACCCTTTGAACCAATTGAGCCAAGATTTAAAACAGCGAGGCCCATATGCCACAGACACCGGAAAGCTTGATACTTACCAGTAAACAGTTACAGCTATCGGCTTGGGACAATGTCAGGTATCTGGTCTCTGTTTTGGCCCTGCAAGGCGAACCGACACAAGTATACGAGGTAACACTCGAAGGCAAGCTTCATTATCTGGTTAATGGATTAGGGGTAAACTTTGATTGTGGTCGCTGCAACAGCTATCAGACACCAATAACCCTCTTGACCGTAACAGATATCAATCCGAACCGAACGCTTGATATCGCCCCGCTATCTGCAGAGCAAATCAATTATCTCTGTATGGAAACGGCTCATTTTGATCACTGTTATTAGACCGGCTCTAACAAAGAAAAAGGACCCGCTATAAAGAGCGGATCCTTTTTGAAATCTACAGCAATCACTCGGCCCTTAGGCGTATTTGCTCTTGAAGGCCTTTAATGTTAAGCCGCTGCCGATTCATCCTCTGAATGGCGGATCAGGTAGTCAAAGGCTCCCAGAGAGGCGGTCGCACCGCTACCCATAGCGATGATGATCTGCTTGTAGGCCGAGTTAGTCACGTCACCGGCGGCAAACACCCCTGGCAATGAAGTCTGACCGCGTTCATCGACAATGATTTCACCGCGCGGGGTCAACTCCACAGTACCACGCAACCATTCAGTATTGGGCACCAGACCTATCTGCACAAAGATACCTGCCAGCGCAATATTATGCTGCTCGCCACTGGCTCTGTCTGTGTAGTTAAGGCCGATAACCCGACTGCCATCACCAAGGACTTCAGTCGTTTGCGCCTGGGTGATAATAGTGATGTTACCCATAGATTTGGCCTTGCGCTGCAGCACATCATCGGCGCGCAATTTACTGTCAAACTCGAGTACAGTCACATGCTCAACTATGTTGGCCAGATCGATAGCCGCCTCGATACCCGAGTTACCGCCGCCAATCACCGCAACCCGTTTACCCTTGAACAGCGGGCCATCACAGTGAGGACAATAAGCCACACCGCGGCCACGATATTCCTGCTCACCGGGGACATTCATTTCCCGCCAGCGAGCTCCTGTGGCCAACAAGACAGTGCGGCTCTTGAGTAGGGCACCATTTTCCAGTTCCACTTCATAGAGGCCATTGCTGCCGAGACGAACCGCCTTCTGGTTATCCATCACATCCACTTCATAGTCGCGAACATGCTCTTCCAGATTTGCCACCAACTTGGGGCCTTCAGTCGCCTTGACCGAAATAAAGTTTTCAATGCCGACGGTTTCGCTGACCTGGCCACCGAACTTGTCGGCCAACAGCCCAGTGCGCAGTCCCTTACGGGCGGCGTAGATGGCGGCTGATGCCCCGGCAGGCCCGGCGCCAACCACCAGCACTTCGTAGGGCTTACGCTGGTTAAGGCTCTCGGCCTGGCGGGCAGAGACATTGGTATCCAGTTTATTGAGTATCTCTTTCAGGCTGATGCGGCCGGCAGAGAAAGGCTCGCCGTTCAGATAAACCGAAGGCACGGCCATGATATTGCGCTGCTCAACCTCATCCTGGAACAAGGCACCATCTATCATGGTATTGCTGATCCGCGGGTTGATCGCCGCCATCATATTGAGCGCCTGCACCACATCCGGGCAGTTCTGGCAGCTCAGAGAGACAAAAGTTTCAAAATGATATTCCCCTGGCAGGCTGCGGATCTGCTCGATCAGCTCGGCCTCCAGCTTGATGGGATGCCCACCTGTGTGCAACAGAGCCAGCACAAGTGAGGTAAATTCGTGCCCCATGGGCAAACCGGCAAAACGTATGTCAGAGCCCTTGATTGAGGTAACTTGCATCGCCGGGGTACGGGACAATGACTGCTCGGTCACACTGACCAGGGAAGACAGCGAGGCAATATCCTGTGCCAGAGCCAACAGCTCTTTGGACTTTGGGCTTTCATCTGCAGATACGACAAGTTCAACTGGTTGCTTGAGGTTCTGCAGATAGGTTTGCAGTTGATTTTTCAGATTCGCATCCAACATGATGACTCCAGAATCAGACTAAAGGAAAACAGAAATAGTGCGGGGAAAGAGGCTCCGAACCCTTGCAGGGGGAGGTTCGGAGCCTTCTGGGTCAGACTGGCAGTTTAGATTTTGCCAACCAGGTCCAGAGAAGGAGCCAGAGTTTCGTCGCCTGGCTGCCACTTGGCTGGGCAAACTTCGCCGTCGTGAGTAGCAACATATTGAGCAGCTTGGATCTTACGAACCAGTTCGCTGGCACTACGTCCGATACCCAGGTCATGGATTTCAGCGACTTTGATTTCACCTTCAGGGTTGCTGACGAAAGTACCGCGCAGGGCGACACCGTCTTCCTCAACCAGCACACCGAAGTTACGGCTGATTTCACCGGTTGGGTCACCTATCATTGGGAATTGGATCTTGTTGATGGTGTCGGAAGTATCGTGCCATGCCTTGTGAGTAAAGTGCTTGTCGGTAGACACAGAGTAAACTTCAACGCCCATGGCTTGCAGTTTTTCGTAGTGGTCAGCCATATCACCCAGTTCAGTTGGGCAAACGAAGGTAAAGTCGGCTGGATAGAAGAAAACTACAGACCACTTGCCCAGCAGATCCTGTTCGGTCAGCTCAACGAATTCACCTTTGTGGAAGGCGGTAGCTTTAAAGGGTTTGATTACAGAGTTGATGATTGACTGAGTCATTGTATGCTCCCATTTTCAGTTTGAATTGTCCGGGTCAACTTCATTGCTGCCCGTCGATGGAAGTCATATTAACCAAAGGGTTTAAAATAAGATAACGGATAAAAGCTGTTGCCTTAATCGGTTTTTCAGAGGAACTTGTATCGGGAGCGAAAAAAAGCGATTACCCTTCGCTCCCGAGCAAGTTATTGATCTATTGGTTATCACTGAACTTATGCTGTTCCAACCAATGGCTCAGCAGGCGTACACCATAACCGGTAGCTCCGGCCGGAGCCAACTGAGTGTCGCTCCTGACCAGGGCATTACCGGCAATGTCCAGATGAGCCCAGGGTTGCTCACCGGCAAAACGCTTGAGAAACATCGCCGCCGAAGAAGCCCCGGCGCTGCCTTCACGGCCTGTGTTGGTTAAGTCCGCTATGCTGGAATGCAACTCTTCGCCGTAGGCCGGATCCAGCGGCAGGCGCCACAGTTTTTCCCCCACCTGCTGCCCCGCATAGGTCAGTTGCTGCACCAAAGGTTCCGAGTCACTGAACAGGCCGGCATATTCCACCCCAAGGGCACGCACCTTGGAGCCTGTGAGGGTCGCCACGTCCACTATCACTTGTGGTTGGTATTGCTCGCGGGCATACCAAAGACCATCGGCCAGCACCAGACGTCCTTCGGCGTCGGTATTGAGGACTTCAACCGTCAGCCCCTGGGCAGTCTTGATCACATCCCCGGGGATCATCGCACGGCCCGAGACCATGTTTTCCGCCAGCGGCATGATACCCACCAGGTTAACCGGCGCCTTGGCGGCGGCCATGGCCTTGACCGTTCCCAACACTGTGGCGGCGCCGGCCATATCTGACTTCATCCGCGCAATCGAGGTGCCGGTCGCCTTGATGTTATAGCCGCCCGAGTCAAAGGTAATCCCCTTCCCCACCAGCGCCACCGGAGCATCATCACTGCCTTGCCAGTGTGCCACTACCAACCTTGGGCCACGCTCACTGCCTTTGCCCACGGCCAGCAGCGCACCCATATTGAGCTTGGCCAGGTCTTTGGGCTCCAACACCTTAACCTTGACGCCAAGACGCTTGAGTTCCTTGGCCGCATCGGCAAAGGACTCGGGATAGAGTTCGGCGGCAGGTTTGTTGGTCAGATCCCGCGCCAGCACCACGCCATCGGCAATCGCTGCTGACTTGAGGTGATTAGTCTCGGCTACCTTGGGCTCGGCGACCGCAAAATAGTACTGTTTTTCGGTGCGCGGCTTGGCCGTAAAGTCACGATAGCGATAGCTTGCCAGGGAGATCCCCTGGGTCAATTCGGCGATAAACCCTTGGCTATTGGGGATATCAGCGGCCCAGACAGCCACCTTGGGTTGTTTGACGGCTTCCAGATGATTTGACAGCTTGCCCCCCAGCAAAGCTGTCTTCCCCGGCGTCAGTTCAGCATCCCCAAGCCCGAGCAGCAACAGGCGCTCAGCTTGGGTACCAATGGGGGCCAGCAATTCGAGCAGATCGCCCTCCTGGCCTGTGAAGTTAGCGGCAGTAATGGCGCGCTGCAGTTGTTTGCGGGTATCTGCCTGCAAGCCTGCGGCCGAGTAGAGGGTGCCATCCTGATGCTGGAACATCACCAAGGTGTTGGCCGGGGCGACTTGAGTGGCAAACTCATACTGTTCGGCCTGTATCGTCCCAGCGCCCATAAGGCAAGATAGGGTCAGAAGTTTTACAGCTAATCTTTTGTTTTTATTCATTTGTACTGCTTATCGTTAATGAGGGCAGACAAATATAACATCAGGGCTTTTACGGACCAGCGTCCTTAACAATCCCTTACAAATTAGCCTACTGCCAGAGTTCGAAGCGACTGAGGGAGCGGCCGAGATCGCAGTCCAGAACAGCAGACAAGCCGGCGGCGCCCTGCTTTAGCCCGGCACTGGTAAAGTTCTTCGGTGTCCTTGAGGCAAACACTACCCAGTTGCCTCCCCCCGTGAGACAGGCACGCACATCGGGGAAATGCTGCTGCAGGCGCGCCAGCAGGCCTCTGTCCTGACTGTGCTCTTTCCAGCAGTTGAGCACCAGCAAACCCTCACTCTTGAGCAGCGCCAGGCTCTGCTCGATAAAGGTTTGGCTCAGCTGACCGGCGTCAACGCCTTCAGAGCCGTAAAGATCGGCGAAGATAATATCTACCTTCTTGTGCTCGGCACTGGCCAGAAACTGATTGGCATCCTGATTGATAAGGTTCAACTTTTTCGACAGTGGCAATTGAAAATGGCTCTTGGCCAACTCCAGCACCAGGGGGCGCAACTCGACCGCTGTAAGCTTGATAGCGGCATCAAAATGCCTCAGCGCATGCACCAAGGCGCCGCCGCCCAGCCCCAAAATAATGGCGCTCTTGGGTTTGAGGTACAAAAGCGCCAGCAGCATGGCCTGCACATAGGTGTGCTGCGGTACATGGGGAGCCTTTTTCAACAGTTTGCTCTGCTCGTCGTGTTCGCCGAAGGCCAAGATCCGACAGTCGCCATCATCGAGGACAGCGACGCTGCCCCATTCATCCTGTTGCTGCACTAAGGTGCGATAATCTGACATGCTTGAATAATTCTCGGTTGGGGAGTTTATCCCCTGTGACAAAGTCGCTAGTATGCCAGCAAATGCCTTATTTCTCACAGAAGCATACGCCATATGACTCACAATATTCTGATTGCCTGCCTCTATCTCGGGGTGTTTTTCTTTCTGCAGCGGGCGCTGAAAAATGCGGTGCAAACCCTGGCGGACAAGAAACAGGTCAGCGCCGCCCGCACCAGCCTGGTGACCCGCTTTATCAGCTATCTGTTGTTCTTTGTCACTCTATCGTTGATGGCCGTTTCTCTGGGACTCGGCTATCAGGAAGTTTCACTGTTCGTGTCTTCGGCATTTGCCGTGCTGGGGGTGGCTTTGGTGGCCCAGTGGTCGATACTGAGTAACCTCACCGCCGGGGTGCTGATCTTTTTCGTGTTTCCCTACAAGGTCGGTGAGCGGATCAAAGTTGTCGACAAGGATGAGGATATTACCGGGGTATTGTTGGAAGTGGGGCTGTTTCACGTGCTTATCCGCCGCGACAACGGCGATACTGTTACCTACCCCAACAACCTGATACTGCAAAAAGCCGTACTGAAGCTGGCACCCGGCAATGCCTCGGCGCCGCAGGCACAAGAGACAACACCGGAGCAGTTACCCAAGCAGGATTAACTGAGCCTGCGCTGAAACAACGCTAACGCCTGCTGATACATCTGCAACGCCAACGCCGGGTCATAACGGGGATCGCCATCCCTCATAAAGGCGTGCTGGGCATTGAGTTCCTGCCAGCTGTATAAGGTCTGGCATTGTTCCAACCTTTGCTGGATGAGCCTGCGCCCTTCACTCGGCACATGGGGGTCCTGCTTGCCCCAGATAAGCACCAATTCGGCACGAATATCCCGGCAGCGGCTCAGAGAGTCATTCCCCGGCGCACTCGGGATAGCGCCGCTGTGAATATCTGTGGCGTAGAGACAAAATGCCGCTGCGATATCGGGATTAAGGGCAGCGCGAAATGCCAGGTGGCCGCCAACACAGACGCCCATGGCACCAATCCGGCCACGGCTCCAGGGCTGAGCCCGAATAAAATCCACCAGCGCCTGAGTATCATCATCGTGGGCTTCCAATGGCTTGCTCAGCTTGTCGCTGTTGCCTTTGTCCTTGCCACTGTCATCATAACCAAGCACAGTGCCCGGCGGATTGAGTTCGTGAAAAATCTCCGGCACCAATACCACAAAACCGTGACCGGCCAGCATGCAAGCCATGCGGCTTATTGGCGCGGTTTCCTGAAAAATTTCCGAGTAAAAAATGATGGCGGGAAAACAACCCTCACTATCGGGACGATAGACCCGGGTTTGCATGCTGCCGCTTGCCGTCGGCAGTTGATGAAGACTCTGTGTAACCAGCATGACACCTCCCTATGAGCATCTCCCCGATGCGGTTATTTCAATCTAGCAATCGGGGAGTCGGGTGTCAGTATTTATCTTTAGAGAATTCTTGCAAAGGACTAGGGCCATTTGCTGCGAACCACGTGCATCCAGGCCTGTAAGCCGACGCAGAGCACACATGGGACTTATTCGTACCTTCCTTAGAAAAGCTCGTTACCCGAACGCTCACCGCTGAGGAGTTTCTGTACATTGGACAGTGTGGTGTGGGCGATGGCGCCCAAGGCCTCTTCGGTCAAAAACGCCTGGTGACCGGTAAAGATCACGTTGTGGCAAGCTGACAAACGCCGGAACACATCGTCCTGGATCACTTCATTGGACTTATCTTCAAAAAACAGCTCTTTCTCGTTCTCATACACGTCCAACCCCAGTGAACCTATCTGTCCGAGCTTGAGCGCTTCCATGGCATCTATGGCGTTGAGCAAGCCACCACGACTGGTGTTAATCACCATCATGCCCGGCTTCATCTTGGCAAAGCTGTCTGCGTTGAGCAAATGGCGGTTTTCCGCCGTCAGCGGGCAATGAAGACTGATGATATCGCTTTGTTGGTACATTTCATCCAGAGTGACATAGCGAGCCCCCAGCGCCTCTACTTGCGGGTTGGGATAAGGGTCAAACGCCAGTACTTTACAGCCAAAGCCCAACAAGACCTTGATGGTGGCGATACCGATTTTCCCTGTGCCGACCACGCCCACAGTCTTACCGAACATGTTGAAGCCCACCAACCCTTCGAGAGAGAAGTTGGCATCCCGGGTGCGTTGATACGCCTTATGGATCTTGCGGTTCAGGGTCAACATCAGGGCGACCGTATGCTCGGCTACAGATTCTGGAGAGTAAGCCGGGACATTGACGACACTCATTCCCAGCCGTTTGGCCGCATCCAGGTCGACATTATTAAAGCCGGCGCAACGCATGGCGATGATCCGGGTGCCATTGGTGGCCAGTTCTGTCAACACCTCATCATTGAGCTCATCGTTGACGAAGGCGCAGATCACTTCGAATCCGTAAGCCAGTTTCACTGTTTGCATGCATAGGCGCACGTCGAAGTACTCAATTTGCGCCCCGAAGGCCTCGTTGGTACGGTTGAAATGCTGCATGTCGTAACGCTTGGCGCTAAAAAAACCTATCTTCATGCTGTTTATGACCCGGTAGTTGGACTGATAGCTAAAAGTGTAAGTGAATTACTTAAACTTGTCTTTGCCTAGCTCGGGCAATCTCACCGGAAACATGATGCAGCGCACCAAAAATAAAAAAGCGGACTCCTGACAGTCCGCTTTTTTTGATGGGGGCTCAAGCGCCCCGACTCCGTGCTATCGGAGAATTAGCTTGGCCTAGTGCTCTTTAGCGTACTTGGCAGCTTCAGCACCGGCGATACGACCGAAGGTGACGATATCAGAGATAGCGTTACCACCCAGACGGTTGGCACCGTGAACACCACCAGTGGCTTCACCGGCAGCATACATACCTTGGATCAGATGACCGTCTTTGGCTTTAACCTCAGTCTTGGTATCGATCTTCACGCCACCCATGCTGTGGTGTACAGCTGGCTTAACTTCGATGGCGTAGTATGGAGCAGTACCCAGTTCACGAGGCAGGTTAGGACGCTCGAATTGAGTGTCTTTACCAGACTTCACGAAACCGTTGTAGGTAGCGATAGTCTTGGCCAGTTCGGCACCTGGAACACCAATCTTCTTGGCCAGTTCTTCAGGAGTCTTACCTTCGTCAACAATGCCCAGGTGGACATAGTTTTCAATCTTCTTCAAGCTCTTACGAACTGAGTCATCGAATACCAAGAAGGCGCTGGCACCTTTCTGTTTCAGGATGGCTGCAGAAGCCTTGTCACGAGTAGTGATTTCGTTGACGAAACGGTCACCTTCGCGGTTAACCAGGATAGCACCGTTACCACGTACGGCTTCAGTTACCATCACACCACCACGTGGGGACAGAGTTGGGTGAGCCTGTACCCATTCCAGATCGCGGGTATCGGCACCGGCTTGCATGGCAACATCCAGACCGTCACCGGTTGCACCTGGGTGGTTGGTAGCAGCAAAGCCTTTCAGCTTAGGATCGTACTTGGCAACGCGGTCGTTGTTCTTGGCGAAACCACCGGTAGCCATAACCACGGCGTCAGCCTTGATCACGTAGTAACCAGTGTACTTACCTTCAACCAGAACGCCGGTCACTTTACCTGAATCATCTTTCAGTACGCGAACAACGCGGCTGTTCAGACGGATATCGGTACCGCGCTTAACAGCGTTGTCCCACAGTACTTGGGCTACGTGAGCACCCACACCGGCACCACCAGTTGGACGGTGGCTACGGTTGACACTAGCACCACCCATACGACCCACGTCATTCATGTCGGCGCCCATAGCGGTCAACCAGTCGATAGAGTCGGAAGAGTTGTTGGCCAGTACTTTAACCAGCTCAGGATCGTTGATGTTGCGGCCACCTTTCATGGTGTCCTGGATCATGATCTCTTTCTTGTCTTTAATGCCCAGAGCCGCTTGAGGCTTGGTTTCAGCAGCGTTCATACCGCCTGCAGCCAGCTTGGTGTTACCACCAGCAACAGGTTCTTTTTCCAGCAAAATCACTTTGGCACCGTTGTCGCGAGCAGATACTGCTGCGGCCAGACCGGCACCACCAGAACCTATGATAACCACGTCAGTGGTTTCACGAGGACCGGCTGCAATGGCTTTTTCCTGAGCGTCTTTTTGTACATCGATAGGAACAAACTTACGTTCCCACTTGCCGCCGAATGGCATATCGAAATCGAAGCTGTGGCAAGCATCACAGTAAGCAACTGATTTTTCATGGCCTTTGTGGCAAGAAGTACAAGCGATTTCACCGATCAGGTGAGACTTGTGTGGAGAAATTTTCAGATCTTTTTCACCGGCAGCAATCTCATTCAGATCACCGTGGCAGCTAACGCACTGAGCGTTCTCATGGGTCAGGTTGTCATCGGTAGGACCTTTCTTGGAAACGTGGCAAGTATCACAACCGCCCATTTCACCATGAAAATCCGCCAATACATCTGCGCCGGCATAAGCTGTTCCGGCCATCATGCCGGAAATCAGTGCTGCCAGTGCTGTTTTCTTAAGTGCTCCCGTGAACATAGAGTGTTCCTCCACCATATTATTTCACATACTCGTATATAGCTATTTCGTACTACACTGCTTTTTATTTATATGAACCAAGGCTGTAGCACGTCATATCTCCCGCGACAGAAGATAACACTACCCCTTTAGGCATATATTTAACTGAGTCACAAAAAAATTTCTCTTGAGGCACCTTATCCACATTTCTGTGCACTCTTGCAGATAAGGCGGCTACACATTGATACAAATCACAGTTAACGTGCGGTATATCCATACCTGACTAACATTTCCGGAATCTGAGCTTCCATGTGAGAAAGTTCGACAAATACAAAGTCAAGCATAGTCGTCAATTAGCGAATACTGCTAAGCTAACGCAAAATTTATACTCTTGATCACAGATATCATCACCATGGCAAAAGCACAGATGTCGGAAAAGCAGTTTTGGCTGCAACGCCTTTGTAAGACTAGTCTCAGAGCCCTACATATTTTGGGAATAGTCGGCGCAGGTGGCGGTATTTTGCTGTCGGCCCCCAAAGAAAGCTGGCAGCTCTATTGGATCATGGCCATGGCCAGTGGTAGTTGCCTGATGCTGTGGGAGATAGTCCGGGATTGGCGCTGGCTTATCCAATTGAAAGGGGTATTGACCCTGGTGAAACTACTGCTGATCTTGCTATTCATTCCCTTGGCAAGCTACAAGAGCGAATTGCTCGTGACTGTGGTTTTACTGTCGGTCATAGTGTCACATGGACCTGCAGGTCTTAGACATTACTCTATAGTTCATAGACGCAGAATCGACAGCCGCAAGGAGATCAAGGGATGAATACCGCAGAGCTGATCACCGCCTTTGACCGACACCCAGAGATAACGCCGACGCTCAGAGTGCTGGACCTGGCCTGTGGCTCCGGGCGCAACGGCCATTGGTTTGCCAAGCAGGGCGCCGAGGTCACCTTCATCGATCGCAATCCCGAGGGTTTTGATGGCCTCTGGCACCAGTTTCCTCACTGCCAATTTATCGAATGGGATCTCGAACAAGGTGATAAACCCGAGCTTCAGCCTTTCGATGTAGTATTGGTGTTCAACTACCTGCACCGCCCCTCGCTTCCCTGGATTGCCAAACAGCTAAAGCCTGGAGGCTTGCTGTTTTACGAAACCTTTACCCAGGAACAGGCCAAATTAGGCCGCCCCAGCAACCCGGATTTCTTACTGAATGAAAGTGAGCTGCAACACAGATTTGCCAAATTTGAGACTTTACATTACTTTGAAGGCCATATGCCCGGCGGAGAAACGGGAATGCTACAGGCAAAGGCACAGTTGATAGCCAGAGCAGTTCGCTGATCCGCCTTTATTCAGCCGTATCAAGGACCTGTAATGTTTCCCTATCCCGAGCAGTATCGGCTTGCCCTGCCCCCGCTGATCACCGCCTTTATGGTGCTCTGGTCTTTGTTGACCCGACCTCTGCTGGGAGATGCCAGTCCATTCGCCCTCTATCCCTTGTTGTTATTATTTCCCCTGGTGCTTGGGCTACACCTGCACCTTATCTGGCAAGCCGCCGGCTTACGTCGCTTGGATCAGGCCTTCTACGCTCTGGTACACGGTATTCTGGCTTTCGTAGTCTGGACCTTTTGCATCATGCATGTGGGCGGTCACAGCTTCTCCTAAGCTTCCGGATAAATAAAAAGGGGCGCGGTTTACACCGAGCCCCTTTGGCTTGGAAAGGGAGAGTTATTTGTCCTTAGGGTCGAGCAAGCTTGATTCTTCGGACGCAAGAACCAAGTTTAAAAACAGGTAGTACACCAATACAAAAGCGCTCAGTGAACCGACCAAATAGAGAGTTACCTGCAACATGATGGCCTCCGCTGACGGTTATAGATTGATGGACTCATCGGGGATCTTGTAAATCACACACTCTGGATACGGCTCACACAGAGATGGCGTATTGACTTCATCCTTGCCCTTGGTGGGTGTCGACGCCAGCAGTAGCGGTAAAGCAAACAGAGTAGAAAGCAACGCAAATCCAATCGCATTTTTCACAAACTGATTCAAACTTTTCATCGTCTTTTCTCCTGCTGGGAAATGGGTGGGCGCAAACTGCGCCCGAGATTGCTTTAACCTTTTGGCCCGGTACTCAGGGTAAAAACCAAGCGCTTTGGTGGTCAGGCAATCAAGCTTGTCCCTAAAGCTATCTCAGGCAGGGGAAAGCACCATAATGAAAAGGTGACGGAAAGGTGATGTCTTATAAATCAGTTAATTACTTCAACTATATCGGTATTGGCAGGCCCCAATAACGCCAGCGAGATCTGGCCATCATCTGTCACTGACAGCAATCTTGGGGAAACTTTCTCCATCGGAATGTCGCGCTCCTCTCTATTACCCGTGTGGAGATCTATCTTGAGAATACCCATGGCATGATCGTTGGGCCGCAGTAACCAGAGTGCCTCGGCAGCCAGTTGCCAACTGCTGCCGAAGTGAGGAGTATATTGGTCATAAAAGAGTTCTTCGACGCCCTGCTTCAGGCGCCAAATCCCTTTCTTGTACAGGCGGGTAAAATAAAGAGTACCGTCGGCGGCGTATTTGGCAGAAAAGCCATCCATCAGCAAAGGTTGCTGCTCGCCACTGTCCAACATCAGGCTGTTTATCTGCCAGCGACCATCGACACTGACGGCTGCCAGCAGTTCATTGCTACTGCGCCCCCAACTGACATTACGGACATTGCCCAGTTGAGGGAAAAACTTGAGTTCACCGTTTTCAGGGTTAAGGACAAACACCTGTTGATTGAGACTACCGGCAACCAGCTTGTCGTCGGCTGAATAACTGAGTTCATCTATATGGGAAAAAGTGCTCAGGCGACTCAGCTGTTTCTCGGTGCCCTGTTCATCCCGACGCCATAGTTGTGGCAAGCCGCTGCGATTGGAAACAAAGATCAACTCCTTGCCATCGTGGCGCAAGGTACCGGCGGTATCACGGCGACTGGACGCCACAAAGCGCTGCGGCTTGGAAGCCTCATCGAAGGGCGAGGACCAGAACCAGATCTCCTCTTCAAACAGTTCGCCGACAACTGCCGCCATGCGTCCACCACTATTGGCCGAGGGAGAATTGATTTCCTGCAACACACTCGTCAGCCGGGTTAACTTGCGGGGTTTGAGTTGCAAACGGTGAAGTTGCCCCTCCTCACCTCTGTATACCAAGGCGTTGCCGCCTTTATCCCAGGCGATACTACGCAGTGGATACCCCACCCGCTGCAGGTTTTGCCAATCACCGGATTCAATATCAAAGAGTAAGATCTGAGTATCAAACCAGTTGATACTGCGCAGCACCGCCAGACTGTGACCGTCGGGAGACAAAGCCAGCGCATAGTCGCCGCGCCCCACCACATGAGGTTGACTCAACTGCTGACGCCGGCCATCGCTGAGGCTGAGCAGAAAAATGCGTTTGAAGCCTTCGACCCCATCGGCATCGACATAAAACAGCGAGCGGTTCGATGGGCTCCAGGCGATGCTGGTAGACTGTGTCGTCTGATGACACTGGCTGACTATGCGGCTGCGCATCCCTTCGTCAGTCAGCTCTGTCAACATGATACGGCAGCCCTGAGTTTCACTGAACGCCAAATAAGCCAAGGCCTTGCCATCGTGGCGCCAGGCCGGGTAGCGCAGACTGTAATCACCCACAACAGGAATGGTTTTGATGACCCTGTCGCCGAGTGACATCAGCTCAATATGCCATTTATCGGCGTTCAGTTCCCGATAGGAAAACGCCAGCATACTGCCATCGGGGGACAGACTGGGGTCCACCTCCTGACCATTGAGTGAAGTCAGTGGAGTCAGACGCCGGATGGCCACATCGGTCAACTCAAGCTGGGGGTTTTCCCGGGCCGGTGCCAGATAGAGCCAACTGGCGATACCCGCTGCCAGCACTCCGAAGGCGCCGCCCCAATAGCCCCACTTGCTGCCGCCTGCAGCTATCTTTTGCTCAGTCTCGGCACCTATCGGTTTTATTGGCAAAAGTTCGTCCGGCGAATCGTCATCGAGTGTCGTTTCACGCACTTTCGCTATTAGTACATAGCCCTGTTTGGGCACAGTCTTGATAAAACGTGGCGCTCTGGGATTATCCTGCAGATGCTGGCGCAGCAAACCGATAATGCGGTTGATGGCGTTATCCGTGATAATACCGCCGTGCCAAACCTCCTGGATCAACATCTCTCGGGTCACCAAGGTGTTGGCATGATGGATAAGACACAGCAATACCTGCATCACCCTGAGTTCGAGCCGTACTTGAGCCTCTTCGCGGCTCAACGTACTCATCTGAGGGTCAACCAACCAATCTTCCAACAGGTAACCTGAGCGCCTTCCCATACCAATCCATTTCCAATTCAAACACTAAGATACTAATTGCCGCGGTTGTAAAAGAGAAGTAAAGCACTCAAATTAACCCAGGTAAGATATGGACAAGCCCCATGATGCTCTGCGTTGGCTTACGCGCCTGGATGCAACAACGCCCAAGAGCTTGCATCTGCCGACAGCCGCGGTTATCTTTGCCGTCCATTTTCATTGAGGCCATGACATGTCAGATTTTGTCTACAATCCACCAACCGAGCCTTGGCTGGATATTCTCTACCAGGACAAGGACATCATAGTCATCAATAAACCTTCGGGACTGCTCTCGGTTCCCGGACGGGATCCGGCCCATCACGACAGCGCCTATGCCAGAGTGTTGGCCGAACATCCGCAAGCACAAGTGGTTCACCGCCTGGACATGGCCACCTCGGGCGTACTCTTATTGGCACTGAGGCGCAGTGCCGAGCGTGAGCTGAAACGCCAGTTTCGAGACAGGGAAACCCAAAAGAGTTACTACGCCAGAGTCGCCGGTCATATCAAGGCCAACCAAGGCAGTATAGAACTGCCACTCATTTGCGATTGGCCCAACAGGCCCAGACAGAAAGTCGACCATCAAGTGGGTAAGCCGTCACTGACTCACTATGAGGTGATCAGCAAGGGACGCTATTCAACTCTGGTCAAACTGATCCCCATCACAGGGCGTTCACACCAACTCAGGGTGCATATGATGGCGCTGGGCCACCCCATTCTGGGCGATGGTTTCTACGCCGACTCCTGGGCAAAAAGATTGGCTCCCAGATTGCTGCTGCATGCCGCCAGCCTCAGCATCAAGCATCCCTACTCGGACGAACCCATGAGCTTCAGTGCACCTGTGCCTTTTCTCGCGCCCGAAGGTGAGCAATAACGGCTAACGTCACCATAGATGTTGAGCCAAAAGTCGCCATAAGACTGGCAATTTTACAATAAAACACGTAGATTCATGCCTGATTATAAGCAATTTAGGCGTGATGCTGTGGATACATCATTTCAAAGAGATCAACTGGACAATCAGATCCTGGAAGCCCTGATGCAGGATGCTCGAACCCCTTTTGCCGAGCTGGCCAAACGCTTCAGCGTCAGCGCAGGTACGATTCATGTCAGGGTCGAAAAGATGAAACAGGCCGGTATCATCACCGGAGCCCAAATAACAGTTAACCCCAAGGCTCTAGGCTATGATGTCTGTTGCTTTATCGGCATCAATCTCAAGAGTGCCGGTGATTATCCCGCCGCCATCTCCAAGCTCAATGAGTTGGAAGAAGTAGTCGAAGCCTACTACACCACGGGCAACTACAGCGTATTTGTCAAAGTGATGTGTCAGTCCATCGATGCCCTGCAGCACGTATTGATTAACCGTATCCAGTCGATAGATGAAATTCAGTCCACCGAAACCCTGATCAGCCTGCAGAACCCGATTGTCAGGGCGGTAAAACCCTAACATCTGATCCGATTAGTTAAAAAAAATGGCCCGGCTTATCACCGGGCCTGATTTTAATCAGAAACAGAAAAGTAGTGGGTCATCACCTTGTAGAGCTCAGTCCCTTGGTGCACCGACGCCGATGCAAAATGCAGCACGGGGATCACATCCTCATTGAGTGAGAGCCTGGTGACTTCAGTACCGACATCGACTCGGTCGAGCCTGAGCATATTGACCAGAGGTGTGCCCGCAGCCAAAGGTACTCCCGGCTCGGCCAGATACTCCACCATCCCTGCCATAGGCGCGTGAAACTTTCGATAGTCTTTCAGCAAACAAGCAAAACGTGGCATCACCTCGGGCTGTATGCGCTGGGTTATCGCTCCCCTATGGCTCAAATAACTTAATATCCCTTCCGCATCCCGGCTGGCATCGGCAAGATCGATACGCTCCTGGCTGCCAAGCTCCAAGGTAAAGGCTGACACGGCGACTCTCAGATCTCGCCCCCGGCTCTTGGCATAATCGCTAAGTTGCCACCAGGGATTGAAGGCCGCTTCATCCATGGCGCCACCAAAACCTTTGGGCATTACCAAGGTGTAGGGAATATGAAAGTAGCTGGCTGCGGACAACTCATATTCGGGGCAATAGAGGTGTTTACAGGACTTGGGGCCGGTGTGCAGATCCAGCACTATGTCAGCGCCGTGCGCCAGTTTCTGCAGATTGAGCGCCAATCTCTGGCCGGTCGTCACTCCCCAAGGATTGGCCAATGCCTGTTCACAGTTGCCAATAAGAAGCTGACGAAAAGCATCAAACAATACCTGCTCCTGCAGCTCACTATACTGCGGATACCAGTCATCCAGGTGGACGGCCTGATCCAGATAGGCTCGGTTCCAGTTGATACCTGTGATGGGGTCGAAGCGGCCCAAGGTAAACTCACCACTTTTCTGGTTGATCCCCAAGGGGTTGGCCAGAGGCACCAGAGTGATATCCCCCAGAGGCGGATGCGCCTTGAAGTACTGCAGCAACTGCAAAATCACCGCATTGCCCTGCACCTCGGCGCCATGCACATTGGCCTGAATATAGACGCTGGGCGCCGAATGACTGGAGCCTTTGAAGCGATATATGGGGATGGTCAGAGGCTGACCTGCGGCCAGCTCCCCAACCTGCAGGTGTTCAAGCTGCATCCTGAGCACCTTCAAATAAGTTGCGATGCAAAGCGGCCACCACATCACCGGCTTCGGCTTCAGACACCAAGACACAGAGATTGTGTGGACTGGCGCCCTGACAGATCATTCGGACGTTATGGGGTTCGAGCACTTCAAATACCCGGCGACAGATCCCGGCAGTAGTGGCTATCTTGTTGCCTATAATGGCCACCAGGGCCAGCTTGTCTTCCACCCGCACCCGGCAGTGTTGCGACAACTCCTGCAACAGAGCTTCGGTCAGAAGCCCCTTACCGGCCGAATCTGAGCCTGTTTTGTCCAGCGTCAGCGATACATTCACCTCTGAGGTGGTAATGAGATCGACACTGATCTTATGCCGCGCCAAGATAGCGAAGGTTTCGGCCAAGAACCCCTGGGCATGCAGCATCTGCAGACTGTGCAAGTTAAGCAGGGTCTGATCTCGTCTCACGGCAACGGCCCTGAATACCGGCTCATCATCCACTTGGTGGCGGATCCAGGTGCCGCCTTTTTCCGGCGCCCGACTGGAACCGACAAACACTTGGATCTGTTGACGCACCGCCGGCAAGATGGTGGCAGGGTGCAACACCTTGGCGCCAAAAGTAGCCATCTCGGCCGCCTCATTAAAACTGATTTCAGCAATGGGCCTAGCGTTGGGAGCCAGTCTGGGATCTGTGGTGTAAATTCCTTCTACATCGGTCCAGATCTCCACCGCATCGGCTTCCAAAGCCTCAGCCAATAGGGCCGCGGAATAATCACTGCCGCCACGCCCAAGGGTAGTGGTTCGCCCCTCGGCATCGGCACCGATAAAGCCCTGGGTCACCAGCAGTTGTTGCTCAAGCAAGGGTTGTAATTTCTCTGTCGCCAGCCGCTTTAGCTCGGCAATTTGTGGTTCGGCCTTACCGAAATGGCTATCGGTACGCATCACCTGACGCACATCAAAGGCGCAGGCCTTGGCACCGCGTTCTCTCAAAACCGCGGCAAACAGTGCTGAAGAGCATTGCTCACCGAGGGACAGGATCTCATCCACCATAGCATTGCTCGGCGCCTGCAACAGCTTGGCACTGAGCGTTGCCATGCGGCTGAGCAAAGCATCCAGCGCCGCGGCTACATCGGCCGGTCTGCCGAGTTTATCCAGAATTGCGTATTGAATGCTGGCTATCTCTTTCAATAGCCTGAGACGACGCTCGTCCCCCATGTCTGCCTGGGACAACTCCACCAGCAGATTGGTCACACCTGATGAGGCACTCACCACAACCAAACGAGTAGCCGAATTTCCCAGCACAATATCGGCACAGCAATTCATCGCCTGATAATCGGCGACCGAGGTACCGCCAAACTTGGCAACAACTAGGGACATCAGCGCATTCCCCCGCAGGCAGGAGACAGGGAAAGGTTGACAACGAGAATAGATTTCATGAATTAAGCTCCGAACAGATAACGTTCGAAGAGCCTGGTGCTGAGATAACGCACCCCAAAGTAGGGAAAAAGCGATCGTCACCAGAAGCTCTCCACCAAAAACCAGGTGACAGCCGCCAGGATTCAGCCTGACCAACCGACCGGAGAGCGTTACCAATGCGCATCCCGACCTCGGCGTTAATCTCCCTCATGAGCCGTCATTGGAAATTGGCTTCCTCTGACTCACTACCTAGTTAACGCACCTCTTCTGTTCCTTTCTCTCAAAAGGGATTAAAAAATTAGCAATAAAGCCCTTATGAAGTCAATGCTAATTTGCACCCGATGAAATTTCCTCAACTCATCAGTCACTGAGCTCGGGTAACTCATTAACCAGTCTAGCCCTGTTTTTAAATAACCCGAGTTCAACTTCACACTCTCCCCTAAGGCAGGGCACTAAGGTTAATATGCCATTATTCACATAGTAGAGAGCGTTTTGATGGTACTTTAACGCCAACTCGATTGCTGCGGTCTTATCCAGAAACAGAGCCCAACTTTTCTCCATATGACTGAGATCCTCAGCCGCCCCTATGATCGCCCGGTAAGGTATGCCCAACTTATCAATATCACCTTGTAATTGCCGATCGAGAAGACGATTTTGACTGGAAGTCAGTTTTTGCCCCAAGGGATTATGGGCGGTGACAATAGCGAAAGGTATGGTGGAAGAAAACGACTGAGTCAATAAAAAGCATGCGCTCTGGTAGCATTGCCAGAGACTTTCAAATGCAGCATCCATTGTAGTATCTGTCTCTAATTAACCGAATTCATTCTAGCAAAGGGTTACAAAATCCCCTAGTCTCGTGAGCAAGCTCACAGTAAGGCAGAATGTAAAATGCTTAAGTTTCAACACTCAACATAAAAACTTGTGATGCGGATCATAGTTAACCATTAATTTGTTAACATTTTATTTGTTAACAAATGCCCAATCCTAGTACAATGTAATGTATCGATGAAGGCTTAGAGTTAAGCGTGTGACCCGGCTAGCGCCATTACGCGACAGCATAAGTCTCTATCGATAACGACTCTGTACCAAATGTAATCTGGTTTTAAGATAACGTTTTTAGAATTTCCAAGCCTTTCAGGAACTAAATCCCACGACTGGGAATCCTAGATTGTACAGTTCGCGCCTCTCCCAATTGGAGAGCATACTTTGCTAATCATGAAGTGTGTTGCCGTTTCATTTCAGTTTTGAACAGCACTTACGTGAACCCTGTGAATGTTGGCGTTTTAGGTATTAGAACGGAGCGTCACCCGCGCTCATGGTTAGATAAACTGATTTAATTAGGTAAATAACATGCAAAACCCGCACATTCTGATCGTTGAAGATGAAGCCGTTACCCGTAACACGCTGAGAAGTATTTTCGAGGCAGAAGGTTATGTGGTGACCGAAGCCAATGATGGCGCAGAGATGCACAAAGCCTTGCAAGAAAACAAGGTGAACCTGGTGGTTATGGATATCAACCTACCGGGTAAGAATGGTTTGCTATTGGCGCGGGAGTTGCGCGAAATCAACAATATCGGTTTGATCTTCCTTACCGGTCGTGACAACGAAGTGGACAAGATCCTTGGTTTGGAAATCGGTGCCGATGATTACATCACCAAGCCATTCAACCCTCGCGAGTTGACTATTCGTGCCCGCAACCTGCTGACTCGCGTCAACAGTTCAGGCATTGAAATTGAAGAAAAGGCCGCCGTTGAATACTACCGCTTCAATGGTTGGAGCCTGGAAATCAACAGCCGTTCTCTGGTGAGCCCACAGGGTGAATCTTACA
Source organism: Shewanella carassii (assembly GCF_019670705.1). NCBI lineage: Bacteria > Pseudomonadati > Pseudomonadota > Gammaproteobacteria > Alteromonadales > Shewanellaceae > Shewanella > Shewanella carassii. The sequence goes on along the minus strand of NZ_AP024618.1, from coordinate 833,107 downwards.
AACTGCCACGTAGCGAATTCCGCGCTATGCTGCACTTTGTGGAAAACCCAGGCAAGATCCTCAGCCGCGCTGAGCTGCTGATGAAAATGACCGGCCGTGAGCTCAAGCCACACGACCGTACTGTCGATGTGACTATCCGTCGTATTCGTAAGCACTTCGAAAGTGTGCCTGATACACCGGAAATCATCGCCACCATCCACGGCGAAGGCTACCGCTTCTGCGGTAACCTGGAAGACTGATAAACACGCTTTATCAGCCCTACACAAAGCCAGCCTATCGAGCTGGCTTTTGTTTATCTGCTATCACCTATTTCAGTTCTCCTCGCTACTGATATTCACAGTAGCTTCCTCACGGTAAGTCTCTGCCGATCCCAGCTCCTTTATCTTAGGTAGCGCCTTGGCCCATATGCCACTTTCGGAAACAGTTGCCATACGATTGCCCATTGATGTACATGGGCATCCGCCGAGCTGAGTGCAAGTTTGATTCTGCTGGCTTCGCGGCACTAGATATTCGCCCATAAAAAAACCCGCCATCAAGGCGGGTTTTTCAGGATTAATTATCCTTACTTCTTGGCAGCGTTGCGTGCCTTGGTTTCAGCGATAACAGTCTCAGCCACGTTGGCAGGACATGGAGCATAGTGAGAGAACTCCATGGAGAACTGACCACGACCAGAAGTCATAGTACGCAGGTGACCGATGTAACCGAACATTTCTGCCAGTGGTACGTCAGCCTTAACGCGTACGCCAGTCAGACCGGCTTCCTGATCCTTGATCATACCGCGACGACGGTTCAGGTCACCGATAACGTCACCAACGTGATCGTCTGGAGTGAACACGTCAACCTTCATCACAGGCTCAAGCAGCTGAGGCTTGGCTTTAGGCATAGACTGACGGAATGCACCCTTGGCAGCGATTTCAAACGCGATCGCTGAGGAGTCAACTGCGTGGTAACCACCGTCGAACAGTTCAACTTCAACGTCCAGTACTGGGAAGCCAGCCAGAGGACCTTCGTTCATCATGTCTTCGAAGCCGCTTTCAACTGCTGGCCAGAATTCACGAGGTACGTTACCACCAACAACGCTGGAGGTGAACTTGAAGCCACTACCAGCTTCGCCTGGACGGATGCGGTAGTCGATCTTACCGAACTGACCAGAACCACCAGACTGCTTCTTGTGAGTGTAGCTGTCTTCAACGGCTTGAGTGATGGTTTCACGGTAAGCTACCTGTGGAGCACCAACAGTCAGTTCAACACCGTGAGTACGCTTCAGGATGTCTACTTTGATGTCCAGGTGCAATTCACCCATACCCTTAAGGATGGTTTCACCGGTTTCTTGGTCGGTTTCAACCTGGAATGATGGATCTTCTGCAACCATCTTACCCAGAGCAACACCCAGCTTCTCAGAAGCGCCTTTGTCCTTAGGAGTTACAGCGATAGAGATCACTGGATCAGGGAAGATCATAGGTTCAAGAGTACATTCGTGCTTAGGATCACACAGAGTATGACCAGTCTGAACGTTCTTCATACCCACAACGGCGATGATGTCACCGGCTTGGGCAAAGTCGATCTCTTTACGATCGTTAGCGTGCATCTCAACCATACGGCCGATACGCTCGGTCTTACCGGTAGCACTATTCAGGATAGTGTCACCTTTCTTCATCTTACCAGAGTAGATACGGATAAAGGTCAGGGCGCCGAAACGGTCATCCATGATCTTGAACGCCAGCGCGCGCAGTGGCTCGTCGGCAGATACAGTAGCGACTTCACCGGTTTCTTCACCAGTTTCTGGGTCAGTCAGAGGCTGAGGCTCAACTTCTGTTGGAGATGGCAGGTAGTCAACAACCGCATCCAGAACCAGCTGCATGCCCTTGTTACGGTAAGCAGAACCACAGTATGTGGGGAAGAATGACAGGTTGATGGTACCCTTACGGATACAACGCTTCAGGTCTTCGATAGAAGGCTCTTCACCTTCCATATAGGCTTCCATCAGGTCGTCGTCCTGCTCAACGGCAGTCTCAACCAGTTGCTCACGGTATTCTTCAACCAGATCAACCATGTCTTCTGGAACTTCTTCTACAGAGTAGTTTTCTGGCAGACCAGAATCATCCCATACATAGGCTTTACGGTTCAGAACGTCAACAACGCCCTTGAACTCGTCTTCTACGCCGATAGGCAGAGTCATAACCAGTGGAGTCGCAGCCAGAACGCGCTTGATCTGACCTACAACACGCAAGAAGTCAGCACCCATGCGGTCCAACTTGTTTACGAAGATGATACGAGCAACTTCAGATTCGTTAGCATAACGCCAGTTGGTTTCGGACTGAGGCTCAACACCACCGGAACCACAGAATACGCCAATACCGCCGTCCAGAACTTTCAGAGAACGATATACTTCAACGGTGAAGTCAACGTGTCCGGGTGTGTCGATGACGTTGAAACGGTGATCTTTCCAGAAGCAACTTACCGCAGCAGACTGAATGGTAATACCGCGCTCGGCTTCCTGCTCCATGAAGTCAGTAGTAGTGGTACCGTCGTGGCTGTCACCCATCTTGTGGATTTTGCCGGTCAGTTTCAGGATACGTTCTGTGGTAGTGGTTTTACCCGCGTCAACGTGAGCAAAAATACCAATGTTTCTGTATTTTGATAAGTCAGTCATGATTCAACTTCAAATGATTAGTTAATAGGAGACGGAGTATGCCACTTCAAAGCTGCGACAGACGGAACCCCATAAATAAGGCGCGTATTATAACACCGAAACCCCCATAGGCTGCAATCAGCAGTTTCAATTTTCACCAGTTTGTCATCACAGACAGACGTAAAAAATAAAAATCATTTAATTCAAGTTCTTACATATCAATATTTTCAGTATTCGAGTGGTTAACGCCGAAATTGACTGTATAAAAGCGCCTCTCTAACTTGAAACTGATGAATTTAAGCTGATTTTATCCTTCATTTAGATTCGGGATCGCAGCAGATCCTATTTCGGCCCTCCGACTTAGCCCGATAAAGCGCCAGATCCGCCCGGTCAAACGCGCTCCAGATCGATTCACCGGCTTTAAGTTCTGTCAGGCCAAAACTGCAACTCAGGCTGACACCGGCAGAGAAAGGAAACTGTTTCATTGCAGACGCCAGACGCTCACACAAACGCCCCGCCTGCACACAGTCGGTATCCGGGCAGATGATCATAAATTCCTCTCCCCCCCAGCGAGCCACTAAATCATTTTCACGGGCCCCCTCCTTGAGCAGAGTGGCCAGCTCGCTGAGAATCGAATCCCCCACACTGTGGCCATGACGATCATTGATATTTTTGAAAAAATCTATGTCTATCACTATCAATGAAGTATGCCCTTGGGCCGTTTTACTGCGATGTTCGGCGGCGAAGTGTCGGTGGAAATAGTGACGGTTATACAGCTTGGTCAATGGGTCGTGGGTCGAAATGAACTCCAGTTCTCTATTGGTTTCCAGCAACTGATTGCGCAATTGTTCCAGTTGTTGATTCTTGGCCGTCAGTTCGCAGTTGTATTTACTGATCCAGCGATTACGAGCCAGCAAGGCACCGAAAATCAATGTTGCCACCGTCAACAATTGCCAGAACATTCGGTAGTCAGTCTGTTCCAACACCGCCATATGGCTCCACTGCCGATATAGTCTGGCCCTGTGCTCATCGGAAACCTGTGCCAACAGTCGATTGAGCTCGGGCAGCATCCATTTGCTATTCTCAGTCACCGCCATCCGGAATTGATCCTCTGGCCCGGCCCAACCGGCGATTTTGAGATTGAACAACCCACTCTGCTGAATGCGGGCGTTGATGGAATACATGGAGCCGATAAACAGATCCGCCTCACCGCTGGAGACCATCTCCAGTCCCTGCTGCTCTGTCTCGGCCAGCATAATGCGGATCTTGGGATAGTTCTGGCGCACATAATCCAGTAAGCGGTAGCCTCTGGGGATCACCAGGCTTCTATCACCGACCTGTTCCATACTTTGCAGAAAGGGTTGTTCACGGCGGGAAACCAATACATTGGGAGAGCGACTATAGATTTCGCTGAAGTATAAGAATTCGGCGCGCCTTGGGGTGTAGTTGAGCATGGGAGTGAATACGCAGCGTTGCTGCTTCAAGTAGGCTAATGTCTGTTGCCAGCTCTCGGTGGGCACCAGCTGAAACTGCCAATCTGTCTGCCGATCGATAAGCTCAAGAAAGCCAGAAGAGATCCCCACATGCTTGCCTTGGTCTATGCCTTCATAGGGCATCCAGTCGGGGTCGACACAATAGGGAATCGTGACAGCATTGACTGCAGCCGTTGCCAGTAAAAGGCTGCCAAACAATATGGGCCGCAAAAATCTCAACAATCTGTCTGCTCCGCCAATTCTGGGTACATTCAATATTAGTTCAAAAACATCGCCCCCAGATTGCGAACACTGTCAGAGAGGAACCCAGCCGTTAAAAGCAAAAGACCCGCACGAAGCGGGTCTTTGGATCACAGGCAATCAGCCTCAGTCTTCCACAGGGGAGACCACAAACAGCAGATCGCCTTGGGACACCTGTTGACCATTACTGTTGAGGATCCGCTCGATGCGGTATTTCTTGTCCTCTGGATACAGCTCGGCGCCTTTGCGGTTAAAGCCTGCCAATGTCACCTGAGAGAACATCTTCATCGCTTCGGTCAGTGCCAGCGTCTGATCGACGGTCACTATGTCGCCTTCCTTAACGAAGTCGGCTTCGCCCGGCGCCGGAGAGGTATAGAAGATACCTGCGCCCTGAGCCAACACCTTGAGCTCGTTGGACTCACCCACACGCAGCGATTCGGTATCCACACCTTGAGTTTCGGCAGCGGCTTCCATTTCGGCGATCAGGGCAGGGATATCCAGCTCGGCCATCAGGCGCGGCAGATAGTTGGTGTCATACACGCCTTCACGGAAGGTCTCGTCGGCCAGGATCCGCTTCAGCAGCGGGATGTTGGTGGCGATACCCTTGATGACCACCTGATCCAGATAGTCATACATCTTGGCAATCACATCGTCCCGGCTTTCACCACGGATGATGATCTGAGCAATCAGGCTGTCGTAGTATGGCGACACTTCTTTGCCATCGGCCGCGATAGAGATGATTTCCACATCATCGCGCTCAGGCATCACGCACTCAGTGATAAGCCCCGGGTTTGGCACCAGCTGCAGAACGCCCTGGCTGTCCAGCGCCGCCTTCTCGGCTGTCACCCGCACTTCCATCGCATAGCCGATTTCCTGCGGCTGCAGATCTTCAATGGAGCGACCGGCTGCCACATCGAATTGGGCGCTGACGATATCAATACCGGAAGTCGCTTCGGTTACCGGGTGCTCTACCTGCAGACGAGTATTCATCTCCATAAAGTAGACTTCGTTGGCATCCAGGTTATAGATGAACTCAACGGTACCTGCGCCCATATAGTCGGTGGCATCACCCAGAGCACGGGTGTATTCCATCACCTTCTGCTTGAGTTCTTCAGGCAGCATGGTGGAACCGGACTCTTCAATCACCTTCTGGTTGTTACGCTGCACCGAGCAGTCACGCAGACCCAGTACCTTGGTGTTGCCGAACTTGTCACGCAGCAGCTGAACTTCAATGTGACGCAGTGAAGTCACATATTTTTCCAGGTACAGGTCACCGTTACCAAAGGCGGCAGCCGCTTCGGTGGAGGTTTTCTGGAACAGGCCAATCATATCCTCGGGGCGCTTAACCACTTGGATACCCTTACCGCCACCACCTTGTACCGCTTTGAGCAGCACTGGGTAGCCGATTTCGTTGGCCACGTTAACCGCTTGCTCAGCGTTGGTCAAAATACCGTGAGAGCCGGGTACCACGGGCACATTCTGCGCCTGAGAGGTCTTGATGGCGTTGGACTTGTTACCCATGGTTGTCATCGAGTGCACACTTGGGCCAACAAAGTTCACGCCGTTGTTCACACACAGGGCGGCGAACTGTGGGCTTTCCGACAGGAAGCCAATCCCGGGGTGCAGCGCGTCTACCTGCTCATACTCGGCCACTTTCAGCACTGAGTATGCGTTCAGGTAAGACTCGTCGGAAGTATTACCGCCGAGACAAACCAGCTTGTCGTTTTCCTTGAGCATGTCGGCAGGAACCGACGTCATATCAGGATCGGACGCCACCAGTACCACATTGATGCCATTGTCGTGCGCCTTGCGGATCAGTTTCACCGCTGTACAGCCTCGGGCATGTACCAGCACCTTATCGATAGGCTTCATCAGGGTACGAGGATCGTCCTGAACTATCTCTTCGCTGACCTCTTCTACTTCAACCACCAGAGTCGACAGCGCGTTGGTCAACACGTCACCTATCTCGGCGTTAGGCATAGGCATCAGTGGATCTATGCTCTTGAGCTGTTCATCGAGTTGACTGCTGAATGGGTTATTGACCAGACCACTCATTGCCCCCGGCACCTTGGACAGGTAGTTGGACAGAGTAGAAGTAGATGGCAGATAAGCCGGTACCACCATCTGACCGGCAAACGGCATATTGGTACCGGACAGGTAATAGGTTTGCACCAGAGGATGAGTCACGAAGGATGCCTGGGCGCCACCGGTACAGTCACCAAAACCGAACATCAGCACAGGCAGTTCGTTGTCACGCACGAAACGGGTAATACGGTCGTTCACCACGGCCATGGAGAACAACGCAGCAGCACCCTCTTTGGTCTGCATACCGCCAGAGCTGATAAAGCAGATCACCGGCAGCTTGCGCTTGGCACACTCAATAAGCAGCGCGGAGAACTTCTCGGCACTGGCCATATCGAAGGCACCGGCCTGGAAGGCGGTGTTGGATACGGCAACCCCAACACGCAGCGCCTTGCCACCATGTTCAAAGTCGGCCAGACCCGTAATCAAACCACAGGGGCGAATGCCCTTGTCGAGTGCATCTTCAATAGAGAGACGGAAACCTGGGAAGTTGAGCAGGTTGGCCGACATCTTGTCGCCATTGAGCTCATCGAAGTTCTTGAAGAACTTGGCGATGATATTTTCCCAGGTCATATTGCCGGCTTTCTTCTCTTCACGCAGCACCTTTTGGATCAGCAGATCCTGGTACCCCATGGTCAAACGGTTCCAGAAGTCCTTACGACGACCGATACGCACCGGGTTGATGGCACCTGTATACTTGCCCTTATCCTCTTCACTGTCGAAGTATTCCGGCAGCAGACGTTCGAAGAAGTAAGTCAAGATCACGAACAGCGAATCGTTCAGCTGTGGGAAACCCACACTCTTCCACTGCTCTGTCTTGGTCAGCAGTTCGGCGCGATTGGACTGTGACATGAAGTACTTCAGCCACTTATAGAACTTGCTCTTATCGTTGGCCGTATCCTGAGTGGAAATCGCCCGGTCGATAGACTTGTGCAACAGACCATCCACAGACTGACGCGACAAGCTCTTGCTCATCATGGCTTCCTTGGCGATAGAGGCCAGGTTACCCACGACATTGTCGTACAATGCGTTGAATATCAGGATGTTGTAACACTGCCAAATAAAGTCTTCACGCAGCTCTTCATTGACCACGACATCCAGTACTGTCAGTTGGTTCAGTTCAGGCCAAGGCGCCTGAGTCACTTCCGCTGGCAGAGTTTCCAGGTAGTGAATAAGCCCCTTGAAGTTGTTGGCGGCATTACTCTTCCAACGGTGATACAGAGACCAACCTATGTTGAACAGCAGCGCCTTACGGGCCTTCTTATAATTCTCTTTCGGCTCACCCAAGATCAGACGGGTCAGCATGTTACGTTCGGTGGAAACGTCTTCACGCTTGGAGATGAAGTTACTCCACAGCTTGTTGAGTTCCTCGTCGTAAACCAGCTTGTCAGGGCTGGACAGCCAAGCCTGGAATACCTTTTCCTGCTCTTTCTGGATCCGGGCCAACAGATCCCCTTCGGGCACACTCACCTTGGACAGACGGCCATACTGATCCATAGAGATGGAGTGAATACGGCTGCGCAGGGTCAAATAACGCAGGTAACGGTAGGCGCTGCCGAACAGGTTAAGGTGCATGGTCGGACTGATGGCAATCGACATTTCCGCATTGGATTCCAGTGCCTTGAGGTTCTTGGAAGGCTCGAGGAAACGCTTGAGGCTGCGATCATAGTGTTCGCGCAGGTCATCTGACTCTTTTACAAACTGCACCGCGGCGCGTTCGATGGCCTCGATGGCGCTGATAATAGCGCGGCGCAGGTTGTGCTGACGCTCATCGCGATCATAAGGAGAGAAATCCACAATGCCGTCGATACAACCCGAGGTGTAGAGCTCTTCCGGAGACACGCCCACAGACTTGGCACACTCCTGCCATGAAAGGTTGTACTTGCGGGCGATGCTCTGCAGGCCCTGAGGCTGAATGGTGTTGAAAATACCATCACGCAGCGACAGCAGTATATTGGCCGCCGCCAGTGGAATAGCCCCGCCCGAATAACCGGCACCAATCACGATACCCAGAGTCGGCACATCGACGTTGGCACTCTCGGCAATCGCCTTGGAAATAGAATGCGCCTGGTTATGGCTGTTGGCCACCTCACCAGCATCGGCTCCGGGGGTATCAATCAGGTAAACAATGGGCATGGACAATTCGGCGAAATGACGAATCGCCTCACAGGCCTGCAGGTGATGTTCCGGCATCCAGGCACCGTTAGCCGTGGTGCGCTCCTGGGCGATAAAGCCGATGCGACGGTTACGACCACCAAAGTTCAACTCTATTTCGGCACTATAGAAGGGGCCATTGTGGCTCTCGGCGATCATCTTGCCTTTTAGATCGGCAATGATCCTTTTGGCCCCTGGGCGGTTCTTGTCCTGAGTAGGCTGGATAACTTTGGCAACATAGCCATCCACATCCAACTGCGCCAATGACTTTAAGTTACTCTGGATGGCATCGTCATCCAACAGACCCTTTATCTCTTCTGAAAGGCTCTGTTTGCTGTGCTCTGGAAACAGCGAAAAATCCTTAGCCAAATGCTCCGCCTGCAAAAACAGGGGATCCGGAGTCTGGGCTTGAGTCGTGTTTGTGGGCTGCTTTTTGCTGGTCATCTATCGATCCTCTGCTAAGCCTCTGAAATTTTTTAGCCAGTAAATATACCTTTGTTATCCCGTCAAATGCCATTAAACTGCCTTAGACACTTTGTTCCATTTTTGAGACAGTATTAAAAACATGCCAGATTTGAATGGGATGCTCCTATTTGCAGCAGTGGTCAGAGCAGAAGGCTTCTCTCAGGCGGCCCGCAATACCGGCCTGCCAAAGTCAACCATTAGTCGAAAAATCGCCCAACTGGAACAACAGCTTGGGGTACGCCTGCTGCAACGAAATACCCGCTCAATAAGCCTCACTCAGGTGGGTGCGCTCTTTTACCAACACTGTGACAGTATCTGCAACGAAGTGGAAGCGGCCAAGGCCACAATTGAGAATACTCATAATGATGTTTCCGGCTCTTTGCGGATTGCGATTCCGGTTTCCTTTAGCCAAGAGTTAATCGCCAATCTCTGCAGTGGCTTTATGCGTCTCTACCCCGGGGTCGAACTGGATGTTCAGTTTACCGATGCCGATGTGGGCTTGGTGGGCGAAGGTTATGACATCGCCATCAAGTATGGTCCGCTGCAACCTTCTGAACTTGTCGCCCGATTACTTTTTGAACGTCAGCCAATTCTGGTGGCCGGTCCCGGCTATCTCAAGGCCAAAGGGACCCCGGCAACCCCAGGAGATCTGGCCCAACACGATGGCATCTTGCTGGGTACCTCACGCTCGGCCCCCATTTGGCCGCTGGGCAAGGGTAGTCGTAAGACCATGGCCAGTTTCAGGCGTCGCACTCGGGTAAACAGTGCCATCATGGTCAAGCAACTGGCGCTGGATGACTTTGGCATCGCCATGTTGTCCCATTCGGTATGTAAGAACGAACTGGCCAGTGGCGCCCTGGTGCCACTACTGCCGGAATGGCCCATAGAGCCCTTCAAGGTCTATGGCGTCTATTCCTCCCGTCGACAATTGGCGACCAATATCAGCGTGTTCCTGGATTTCTTCACCAAACGCTTCAGCAGCCAGGAGTCGCTGCAATCTTTGATGATGTAGCCAATCTTTGCAGATGAACGAAGGCTGAGAAATCAATAACACAGCACACAAGTTGGCCTTCTCTGACTCATTTCTTGGCTCACTAGTCCCCTTCTTGCTCAAGGCAGCAGTTGTTCCTGCTTGAGCACCTGTTTCACCAGTTGTTGGCGCAACGGTAACTGGCTGGCCGAGGCCAGATCCAGATTAATGGCGAAATAGACAGTGTTGTCGTCCAACTCCAACCAACCGACCCACCAACCTATGGCCGGCGTACGCCGCACACCATAGCCTGTCTTGGCGCGAATGATATAGTCAGTACTCGCTTCGGTCAGCATCATCTGTTTGACAATTCGCTGGCTGCGCTCGGACACAGGCAACTTGTTGCCATGCAGTTGCTGCAGAAAATCCACTTGTTGAAACGCCGTTATCCTAAGCTGGCCGTCGAGCCAGAAACTGTCCGCTTGACCACCGATATCCTGATTGCCATATTGCAACTGCCGCACCATAGCCGCCATCACTTTGGGGCCTATCTCCCTGGCCAACTGCTGATACACAGGCACCACAGAATACTTCATTGCGGTGCGAAAACTCTGGTCCCGGTTCCAGGCAGCTATTTCACGAACCTTTCCGTCCCAGCTAAAACGACTGGTTTCATCGCGCACCGCCCCGGTTTCCAACGCAATAAGGCTGGAGGAGATCTTAAAGGTAGAAGCCGGAATAAAACCTTCGGCGGCGCGACTTAAATTGTTGGAGAGCCCCAAAGAACGCTTTTGATCCCAAAGCAACAAACAGCCTTTAACACCTGCGGATTCGAACAGCTTGTCCCAGCGGCGTACCTCTTGCCAACCCTCAGCCGTGACCTCAGAGCCGACGTCACTGACCTTGGTCTGCTCAGCTGCCACAGCCTGCGTTTGTTGAGCCAATAAACACAGCAACATGGGCAGCAGCAAACGCTTACTCATGCGCTTTCGGTGCAAAGCTTTATTCATCTCATTCCCCTTTTAATCCAGGCGGTCAAAGCAACGAGCATACAGCCCTGGGATGAATAATGGTCTGGCAAAGCCCTGCTCAATTGTGGCGACAATCTGGCAAGGCAACAGATAGCTTTCCAGTTGCTGGCGAGTGTTGCATACTTAACAAACGCATTACTTTACAACTCTATAAGCGAAAGGAACTGCCATGTTTAAGCCCAGCCTGGCCATAACCCTGCTATCGGGAACTCTGGTTTCTCTGTCGGCTCAGGCCGGTGTCGAAGAGGATCGCCTGCCTGCCGCCAATGAAAAAATGCCTCAAGTGGTCCAGCGCTATCAGGCATTGACTGACGATCTGTTAACAAAATACCGCCAACATACCGATGAGCTCAAGGTGACCCAAATGGTAGCGCACCAGGGGCAACGCCTGTGGCAACAGGCGGTCAGAGATGTGCAGTCGGGTCACAGCGACGATCGCTCCCTTTACTGGAGCCGGTTGCAGATGCGCGCAGAGCTGGACAAACAGTCGCCCAAGTTCAATATCGCCTCCTGGCAAAGAGAAATACTGACCAAGGCGGTGGAAAAGTCATCTCGAGGTTTCAGCGATATCGACTTTAAGGATGATGTCAGCATCAAGATACTGCTGACCGGATTCGACCCCTTCTTTCTCGATCGTAATATAGAGCAGAGCAACCCTTCAGGCCTAGTCGCCCTGGCATTGGATGGTTACCGCTTTTCGGTTAACGGCCGTCAGGCGCAGATAGAGACAGTGATGATACCGGTACGTTTCGCCGACTTCGATGAGGGCATCATAGAGTCGCTGTTGACCCCGGTTTACCGCGACAAGAGTGTCGACATGGTGGTCACTGTCAGTATGGGGCGCAGCGACTTCGATCTGGAGCGCTTCCCAGGCCGCAACCGCAGCGCCGAAGCCCCGGACAACCGCAATATTTTCACCGGCGCCAGTATACAGCGCCCTCTGCCCCCTAAGCTGGAAAACGATACCCTCAATGGCCCTGAGTTTGTCGAGTTCTCCCTGCCGGTAGCGGCCATGCAGAGTGTAAATGGCCGCTGGAAGGTCAACGACAACCATAGCGTCAGCACTCTTTCCCGCGGCGAGTTTCAGGCAAGTAGCCTGAGCGAACTGCAAAACAGCATTTCGGTGGAAGGCTCTGGCGGCGGTTACCTGTCCAACGAGATCTCCTACCGGGCTATCCTGCTGCAGAATCAACTCGGCAGCCGCATTCCCACCGGGCATATTCACACCCCGAGCATTGCCGGTTTTGAAGCCGATACCGAAACGGCAATTGTCGAGCAGGTCAAAGCCATGCTGACAGCAGCGGCCAAAAGTTTATAATCCCTGATTCAACAGAGGCGCGGTTGCGCCTCTGTTTATTTGCCGTCAATTCATACCAATTCGAGTTTCTCATGCTGAGTCAGTTGTTCAGATCCCTTAAAAGCGCCAGCACAGCTGAATACCATCAAGCGTCTGAACCGCAGCCTGAAGCTGCCGCTAGTGAAGCGCAGCAGGCGGTGCTCGATGCAATAGAACTTTGCTATCTCAAGGCGGAGGCCGCGCTGGGGCATGCACTAAAGCGCCCTTCGGTCAGTTTTACCCTGCGAGGCCGCAGCGCCGGTACTGCTCATCCAACCGAGAACCGCTTGCGCTTCAATCCAGTACTGCTGGAGCAAAACCTGCACACCTTCACCCATGAGGTGGTTCCGCACGAAATCTGTCACCTGCTCTGCTTCCAACTGCATGGCAAGACCCGACCTCATGGCAAGGAGTGGCAGAGCCTGATGCGGCGAATTTACGGCTTGGCGCCGCGTACCACTCACTCGATGGATATCAGTTCGGTCAAACCCAGGACCCTACCCTATCAGTGTGGCTGCGGCGTGGTGGAGCTAAGCATCCGCCGCCATAACAAGGTCATGCGGGGTCAGGCTAAATATCAATGCCGCCGCTGCGGCCAACTGCTAAGCCCTCAGCCATCCTGAGCCAAGTTGCCAAGCCTGGCGGCTTCTTTTACTATCTGCAGCAACAATTCCAAGTCTGACACCTGAAGTATCGGCTGTCGGCATCCTTAGTTATGATTTTAGGGAACAGAGTGATTTCATTCCTTCAGCGGCCGCTTGTGGCCCTGCCGCTGCTTTTGGCAGCCTCTTCTGTGCTGGCTTCGCCCAGCCATCCAAGCAGTTTTTCCGAAGCAAAAAAACGCGCCAGGACTATCTACAGCCAAAACCTGCCGGCGGTCAGTTTCTACTGTGGCTGCGCCATCAAAATGGAAGGCAAGAAATGGCAGCCTGACTTGGAAAGCTGCGGCTATCAAATCCGCAAACAAGAGACCCGCGCCAACCGCATCGAATGGGAGCACATAGTGCCTGCCTGGGAGTTTGGCCATCAGTTACAGTGCTGGCAAAACGGTGGTCGCAAGAACTGCAGCCGTAACGATAAGACCTTTAAGCGCATGGAAGCCGACCTGCACAATCTGGTGCCCGCCGTGGGTGAGGTCAACGGCGACAGATCCAACTTCAGGTTCAGCCAGTGGAATGCCAAACCAAACCAGTATGGCCAATGCCAAATGACCATCGACTTTAAGGCTCGTAAGGCAGAGCCACCGGCGCAGGCAAGAGGACGAATCGCCCGAACCTACCTTTATATGCAGCAAACCTATGGGCTCAAGATAGCCTCCAGCCAATTAAAGTTGTTCAAGGCGTGGGACAAAAGCTATCCAGTTGATACTATTGAATGCCAACGAGATCAGGCGATTGCCGCCTCTCAGGGCAATCACAATCCATGGGTGCAGGCTGCCTGCAGCCAAAGTGCCTTCAGTGGCAGAACACATTAAGCCTAAGGAACACAGAGCATGAGAGTGCCGAGAATTTATCACCCAGGTCCAATAACCACGGGGCAAGTCCTGTCATTGGATGATGATGCCAGCGCCCATGTCGGCCGAGTACTGCGGATGTCCAGCGGCGAGCAGATAAGCCTGTTCAATGGTGATGGCAAAGACTATCCGGCCACTATCGTCAGCGCCGGAAAGAAAGCCGTGGATGTGAACGTGCTGTCTGCCATGGACAATCCCTCTGAATCACCACTGGATCTGCACCTGGGGCAAGTGATCTCCCGCGGCGATCGCATGGACTTCACCTTGCAAAAATCGGTAGAGTTGGGGGTTAACACCATCACGCCACTGTTTTCAGAGCGTTGCGGCGTTAAACTCAGCGGCGATAGGTTAGAAAAGAAACTGCAGCAGTGGCAAAAAATTGTTATCAGCGCCTGTGAGCAATCCGGCCGTAGCCGGGTTCCTGAAGTGAGACCCGTCATGGAGCTGGCCGCTTGGTGCGCCGAGCCAACAACAGCATTGAAACTCAATCTGCATCCCAGAGCCGCTCACGGCATCAATGGCCTTGAGCTGCCAAACAACAAGGTGCGTCTCTTGATAGGTCCGGAAGGCGGCCTGTCGGAGCAGGAAATTGCCATGACAGAAACCCAGGCATTTACCGAAGTTCTGCTCGGCCCCAGAGTACTGCGCACCGAAACCGCGGCGCTAACCGCCATTACCGCATTGCAACTCAGATTCGGCGATCTGGGTTAACCATTTTCCGCCCAGTGGGCGTAACGAATAAAGGAAAGGCATCATGATCAAGCTCGGCATAGTGATGGACCCCATCAAGGATATCAACATCAAGAAAGACTCCAGCTTCGCCATGTTGTTGGCGGCGCAGTCTCGCGGCTATGAGCTCTTCTATATGGAGATGCAGGATCTGGCGCTGCTGCAGGGTGAAGCCTGGGCCAAGATGCGGCCACTCAAGGTTCAGGAAGATCCCACTGATTGGTATCAGTTGGGTGAAGCGACCGACACGCCGCTCAAAGAGCTGGATGTGATTCTGATGCGTAAGGACCCACCGTTCGATACCGAATATATCTACGCCACTTACATGCTGGAGCGCGCCGAAGAGGCCGGGGTACTGATAGTCAACAAGCCACAGAGCCTGCGTGATGCCAATGAAAAGCTGTTTACCGCCTGGTTCAGCCAATTTACCCCCACCACACTGGTCAGTAGCGATCCGCAGCGGTTACGCGCTTTCCATGCTCAGCATGGCGATGTGATCCTCAAGCCGCTTGACGGCATGGGCGGCACATCTATATTCAGGGTCAAGCAGGACGATCCCAACCTGGGGGTTATCATAGAAACTCTGACAGATTACGGCCAAAACTATGCCATGGCGCAGGTGTTTATTCCCGAAATCACCAAGGGTGACAAGCGGATTCTGGTCATCGACGGCGAGCCTGTGCCCTACTGTTTGGCGCGGATCCCCAAGAAGGGCGAAACCCGCGGTAACCTAGCGGCCGGTGGCAGCGGTGTTGCCCAGCCTCTTTCAGAAAGTGACTGGGCCATTGCCAGAGCCCTGGGCCCAGAGCTTAAAAAGCGCGGCCTGATCTTCGTCGGTCTGGATGTGATTGGGGATAAGCTCACCGAAATCAATGTCACCAGCCCCACTTGCATCAAAGAGATTGAAGCGGCTTTCGATGTCAATATCACCGGCATGCTGATGAATGCCATTGAGCAAAGACTGCAACAAAAACAACAAGGATGAGACTCTGATGAAACTGAGCCAACTCACGGGCGCATTACTGGGACTGTCATTGTTGCTGCCACTGGCAGCCGATGCCAATCAGTTGCCCAATCCCGCCCCTTCCAGACCCCAAAATATCGTGATCATGGTCGGTGATGGCATGGGGCCGGCTTATACCAGCGCCTACCGGTATTTCAACGACAACCCGGATACCGAAGAGATAGAACAGACGGTATTCGATCGCCTGTTGGTCGGTATGGCCAGTACCTACCCCGCCAGAGTCAGCGGCTATGTCACCGACTCCGCCGCCGCGGCAACTGCGCTGGCAACCGGGGTAAAAAGCTATAACGGTGCTATCTCGGTCGACACCCAGAAGCAACCGATCCCGACCATAATGGAAAAGGCCAAGCAGCGGGGCATGAGCACGGGAGTGGCGGTCACTTCCCAGATAAATCACGCCACACCGGCGGCCTTTTTGTCTCATAGCGAAAGTCGCAAGCACTATGTCGAGCTGGCCAACAAGTATCTGGAGACGGATGCCGATGTAATGTTGGGGGGCGGCCAGAAATACTTCGATCAGGAACTGCTGGCCAAGTTTGATGCCAAGGGCTATCAAATTTTACAGGAGTTCAGCACGCTTGAAAGCATCAAACAGCCCAAGGTAATGGGCCTGTTTGCCGAAGTACAACTGCCCTGGGTGCTGGACGACAAGGACGGCCATCGCCTCAGCGCCATGACAGGCAAGGCACTGGAGCTCTTGTCACAAAACCCCAACGGCTTTGTATTGCTAGTCGAAGGCAGTCTGATCGACTGGGCCGGTCACAACAACGACATCGCCGCCGCCATGGCGGAGATGGATGAATTTGCCCGTACCATGGAAGTGGTCGAACAGTTCGTGCGCCAAAACCCCAATACCCTGATGGTGGCCACCGCAGATCACAATACCGGCGGCCTCTCCATCGGCAGCAAGGGCAAATATGCCTGGAATCCAGAGGTACTCAAGGGGTTGTCTGCCAGTATCGACACTCTGGCCGCCGCGGCGTTGACCGCAGAAGACTGGCAAGCGCCGCTGGCTCAAGGCCTGGGTTTTGAGCTGGAACCCGCTTTGCTGGAGCAGTTGACCAAGGCCAGAATGCAAGGCAAAGAGACGCTGGCCAGCGCTATCAAACAGGAAGTGGATCGCCGCTCCAATACAGGTTGGACCACTGGCGGCCATACAGGCACAGATGTGCAGGTGTTTGCCACAGGCCCAGGCGCCGAGTTATTTATCGGCAATCAGGACAACACAGATATCGCCTCCAAACTGATAAGCTTGTTGCCCAAGGGACAACACACAACTCAATAGCCTAAGCGAATAAAAGGTTGGACCCGGGCTATCTAGCCCGGCCATGACAGCTATAAGATAAAAACAACCCGGCACTTGCCGGGTTGTTAATTTTCGGGAAATCGCAACCTAACTCTCGACGCCAGATAATTCACAGCGAACTCGTCCAAGCCGAGTGCCATCCAGGGTGTCAAGCGTTAGAGTACACCCTCAAAGCCTGTTAGCTTTTGGCCTCTTCCGGGCAGAAGTTGTCCATCACCAACGCACAAGCGGCATCACCGGTAATATTCAATGAAGTACGTATCATGTCGAATACCCGATCCAGGGCAAATAATAGTGGCAATCCATCAATAGGGATCTTGGCCGCCAACAACACGGCCACAACCAGGAACGAAGGCCCAGGCACCCCGGCCTGACCAATAGCGCCCAGAGTAGAGGTGAAGATAATCGCCGCATAGGCACCAAGACTCAGATCCACGCCGTACAATTGCGCAAAGAACATGGCGACCAAACCATAGTAAATAGCATTACCGCTCATATTGATGGTAGCGCCAAGGGGCAGCACAAAGGCGGCCGTGGCCTTGGAAACCTTTAACTCCTCCTCACAGGTTTCCATATTTACCGGCAATGCGGCCATAGAAGAGGCAGTGGAGAGCGCCATGACCTGTGGCTTTTTCATCGCACTAATAAATTGTAAGGCAGACACCTTGGAAAACAGTTGCACCACCAAGGGGAAGAAAATAAATCCATAGATCAGGATTGCGACTAAGAATACAACAAACAGGCTAAATACAGATTTCAAAGACCCAAAACCGAAAGTACCAACGGAGTCGGCCATCAAGCCAAATACACCAATCGGAGCCACCAGCATCACACAATTGATCATCCATACCAAGGCTTCTGTAACGGCATTGAGCGCGCCGAGGATCGGCTTGGCACCATCGCCCTTGACCTTGGTCAGTGCTATGCCAAAGAAAATACTGAACACCAGAATTTGCAGAATATTGCCGCCGGTCAGCGACTCAAACACATTGGTTGGGATCATGCCGATGAAAGTGTCCATCACCCCTGGCAATTTGCCCTGCTCTTTGGTCACTTCCATCAAATTGGTCACGCCATGGTCGCTAATATCGACCCCCATGCCGGGTTGGAACCAGTTACCTAGGAACAGCGCCAGCGCCACCGCAATACCGGAAGTCACCAAAAAGAAGCCAAAAGTGCCCAAACCTATCTTACCCGCCGAAGGCGTATCCCCCAGGCTGGCAGCACCAGAAATGATGGCCACGAGAACCAAAGGAATGACCAACATCTTGATCAAATGGATAAAAATGGTCCCTAATGGAGCAAACATGCTGGCATCTTGCCCCAACCACCAGCCGACCCCTGCTCCCAAAAACATGGCGATAACGACTTGTACGCCGATATTGCCAATCCAGTGCTTATTATTCATTTAACTGTCCCCGCCGCCAGAAGGCGTCATCTTGTTGAAAATTTCAAAGCGGGCAAAGGTACCACAATCAACCCTGTTGCTTCCTTGAGTTTTCTCGTTTCAGGCTCAACAATTAGTCAAAAATGGCAAAAGATGCAAAGAGAATTAGAAATGTTCAATTCTCTTCACCTAAAAATGAATAAAGCTCAAAAACAACCGAGTTTTACTGCTTGAAAATATAGATCTTTCAAAAATTACAGCTGGGTCGATACAATCAAGGCCACGGCCAATGCCAGCAGCACTATCCAGACAATGGCACTGCCGCTGCCTGGATCCCTGTCGCTCAACTCCAATTCCGGGTGCCCCTGCAAATAGTCTTCCACCTTCCTTTTGGCCTCTTTTAGGCTCAAATTCTCACTTTTACGCAGGTGTTTAATTGCAAGAATCTTTTGTTTGTCTTCCAGCAAACTGATCACTTCCAGATCCAAGGAGCTTTCTTTGGTGGGGTTCATAGTATCTTCCTGATAGATAGTGGACGTCATTGTCAAAGCACTTTCACTTATCGAGTAACTCTAGCCATAAAAGTATCTATCGCCAAGTAGTAACTTCTTCTCTTTTTTAACTATTCAGTTGTTTTTGGCAAGATATCATGCCAAGCCCCGGCTCAGAAAAATCTCCCTTTGCGACGAGTCTCAATTTGTCAGTTCATCGCCTTCAGTGCAAAGGTGATATCCCATAACAGCTTCATAAAAAAGTAGTTTTACCCGAGTATTTTTACAGTCACCCGTTCTTTATTAACGGCCCAACCTTATTATTAACAAACTTTAATTCCGCCCTCATCTTGACCTCATCTGTAGTTGTTTATTCTGCCGCCGTTTTCAAAATCCCCCGAACTCCAAGGAGAATAAAATGCAAAGAAGCATCTGGCTCATCCCCCTCGTTGCAGGACTGAGTGCCTGTGGAGGTTCTGACTCCAATGAACAAGGCAATCCACAGCCACCGATAACCAATTTAGCCAAGACGATTCAAGGTACTCTGAAAACGGTTGATACCGATACACTTATAGTCAACGATCTAACGATCCCAGCAGCACAGGCTCGTATTGAGATCAATAAAACCAAGGCTAACATTGCCGAGCTGAAACCCGGCATGTTGCTGAGCATTAAGACCGATGGTCGCAGCGCGACAGAAGTCAGCTATGACCCCGTGTTGGTTTCCCCTGTGACTGCTATCAATGGCGAGCAGCTGATGGTCGCCGGTTACCAGGTAACTGGACAGGACTTCGGCAAGATAAAAGCCGGAGATATAGTCGAGATCAGTGGATATAACTTGGGTGATAATCAACTCAAAGCAACTTACTTTGCCATCGACAACAACCGTCAGGAAATGGAAGTTGAAGGCCGGATAAGCAAGCTGGACACTCACCTGAAACAATTCTATCTCGGTAGCATACAGGTAGATTATGGTGCCAACGCCGCTCAGGTAGAGGGGACTCTGGCCAACGGCGCCTGGGTGGAGGTTGAAGGTCAATATCAAGGCGAGGTTCTGTTGGCCTCCGAATTGGAAGTGGATTCAGCTCCGGATGTGGATAATGACAGCGAAGTTGAGTTGGAAGGTCAGGTGACTTGGGTTAACGATCTCAAGACTCGCTTCACGTTGAATCAACAATGGCAGGTCACTCTGGATAGCAATACAGCGTTCAAAGATGGCAAACTGGCACAGTTGCAACCTGGCGCACTCGTTGATGTTGAGGGGCTGTGGCAGGAAGATAGCCAAGAGCTGAAGGCCACCGAGATTGACTTTGAAAAACAGAGTCCCCCCCCCGTACTGGGCAGCCACAGCTTTGAAGTTGAAGGCAAGGCGGTGTATCAAGCCAATGAATTCAGTATCAATGGCATAACACTGACACTCACACCTCAGACCCGTTTTGATGAAGGTTTGACTGAGGTTAGCCTCAATGGCACCTGGGTACAGGTTGAAGGCTCAGAACAAAATGGCCAATTCCTGGTGATGGAAATCGAACCGGAACTTCAGGAAGCGGGTATTGAGCTTGAAGGTCTGGTCAACGATGATGGCCAAGGCGCCAGCCTCTGGGGCTATAAGGCCAGTGATGACAGCCTTAATCCTCATATCGGTAGATGGGTTGAGCTCGAATGCCAATTCAACTCACAACTCTTGAGTCAGTGCCGTCTCGATGACTAATTAGTGCCAAATTGCTGAAGATAACAAAACGCCGATCCATCTGATCGGCGTTTTTCATTAGCAGAGCCCATTACAACGGCCTGAAACCACCATAGCTCAATTTCTGCTGACTTGTGTTGACAGGTTTAAGCGAGGATTTTGCCTGGTTATGCCCTCCGCAACCTTTGCTCCCACAGCCAGCTGCAGAGTCATGATCATGACCATGGCAACCGCAGCCGCCACCACAACCGCCTTTGGCTTGATGTTTGAGTGACGGGCGTCCGGCCGCAGCACTGGTCAGCCGTAACTGAATATCACTGGCCGCAACCAGCAAAGCCGCGATATCGCTGCTCTCTTTGCCGGGCCGACAAACGCTGATGCCACCATCGAGCAGCTTACCCAACATTCGCTCGCCGATTTGATCCACCAACACAATGCGGCCGCCTTTGTCCTTGATAAGTTGCAGCATCGCCTTTTTGGCGGCGCAATTGCCGCCTGCGGCTGCCGGATTATCCAGGGTAAAACAGTGGTTGTGCTCGTTATCATAAAAGGCCAGCTCTTTGGCCTTGGTAAAATGCCCGGCCAAGCGGCCCCGGCTCATGGGTATCACTATCATCTCTGTTCCTCAGTGTGGGGCAACTCCAGCATCTGTCCCTCTATCAGGGCCTTGGCCAGTTTATGGCGTGCCTGCTTAATCAAGTTGCCAAAGGTCTGCCTGGATATCCCCATCTGCTCGGCGGCCTCTTGTTGCGCCAGACCACGAAAGTCGGCCAACGCCAGGGCCTCAAACTCATCGGCCGCCAAGGCGACTGCCTCCAGGGCTGAGGCCGGAATGCCGTTGGGTTTGTAGAAGCGGCAGGGCGTGCCATGCTGCAGGCGGCGGCATTTTCTGGGTCTGGGCATGGGAGTATCCTTATTAGTTATTGGCATATGCCAATAACTATATTCTGACTTTGAACCCGTATGGGATCTGTGATCCAGGCGAGAATTTAGCGCTTTTAAAAGAAAAAGGGATGCCGATGCATCCCTTTGAATAAGTCTAACTTGAGCCTCTTTTTGAGTATCTTCTTGAGTCTCTTCTTGAGTCTCTTTTTGAACCTCTGGGGCTCAGTGTAACCTCTGATACAAGGCGCTGTAAGCGGTCGACTCCTGCAGCAGTTGCTCATGACTGCCACTGGCCACTAGCTTGCCTTCATCCAGCAGGTGAATGGCATCCATCTGCGCCATACCGGTTAGGCGATGACTTATCATCACCAGCGTCTTGTCTTTGGCAAACTGCAGCAGCAACTTGAGGATCTCCTGTTCGGTGCGCCGATCAAGCCCCTCTGTAGGTTCATCAAGCAGCAGCAACGGCGCATCCCGCAGCAGCGCCCGAGCCACGCCGATCCGGCGCTGCTCGCCACCGGATAACTGACGCCCACCTTCACCTATCCAGGCGTTGAGCCCCTCACCCGCAAGTAATCCCTCCAGCCCAACTTGGCGCAGCACCTCGGCTAGCGTGTCATCGGTGACTTTTTCCGGCAAGGCCAGCTGCAGGTTATCTCTGAGACTGGCGCTGAGCAATTGTACCCGCTGACTGACCACTGTCATGGAAGCCCGCAAGGTCTTTTCATCCAGAGAGGCCACAGGTACGCCGCCCAGCAATATCTCCCCCTGCTGCGGCTGCCACTGACGGGTTATCAAGGCCAGCAGACTGGACTTACCCGAACCGGTTTTCCCAAGGAGCGCCACCTTGCTGCCCGCAGGTACCTGCAGCGACAAGCCTTGCAGCACTGGCTGGGTGTCCGTGTAACCGAAATGCAGATCTTTGATGATAAGGGCGCCGCTCTTGGGCACGGTTGCCGAGACGGCAGGAAATTCAATGTCGGAGCGCTGCTCTGTCAACTCGGACACCCGCTTGGCGGCCAAGAGCACAGAAGACAGATGTTGAAAGGCGCCGGCCAGCGGCATCATCATCTCGATACAGGCCAGAGTGGCAAACAAGACCATGGCCAGCAAAGGCCCGGGAGGCACGGCCGGCCCCACACCTGCGGCGGCAAACCAGAGCAACAGCAACACCAACAAGCCGTGACAGAGGATCAACATTGCCTGGCTCAGGCCGGTGATCGCCGCCATCGCCTTCTGACTGGCAAACCAGCTCTGCTCGGCGCGGTCGAGTTCCGCCCGAAAGCTTTCAGCAGCGCCGCCTTTGGCATCGGAAAACAAACTCAGCTCTGCCTGGCCGGACAACCACTCCAGCAGCCGAACCCTGTAGCTGCGCCGCGCTTCAATCAGCTCGCGCCCGGGTCGCCTGCCAAGCAGATAGAACACACTCGGCAACAACAACCAACTGAGCAAGAGGCCAGTACAAAGCAGGATAGCCAAGTTGAGATCAAACCAACCAAT
The DNA here is from genome assembly GCF_019670705.1 of Shewanella carassii. Taxonomy (NCBI): domain Bacteria; kingdom Pseudomonadati; phylum Pseudomonadota; class Gammaproteobacteria; order Alteromonadales; family Shewanellaceae; genus Shewanella; species Shewanella carassii. Next base: position 810,179 of record NZ_AP024618.1, on the reverse strand, counting down.
AAAGGTGGTCAATGCCAGCAGCATCAGCAAGAAGGCCGTCAGCGGCGTCAACAGCCTCAGATACAGGTGATCCAGCGTGTCGATATCGGCCACCAAACGGTTGAGCAGATCGCCGCGGCGCATCCCGGATAGATTACGTTCACTCAAAGGCAGCAAAGAGCGCCAGGCCCACAACCTGAGATCGGTCAGGATCCTGAAGGTTGCCTCATGGGTAGCCAGCCTTTCACCGTAGCGGCTTGCCGTGCGGGCAATGGAGAGGAAACGCACCCCGCCCGCCGGAGTAAAGTAGTTGAAGGCTTCCGCCGTCACCAAAGCCAGACCGGCCACTGCCGTAGCAGATAAGAACCAGCCGGAGAGCGACAACAGGCCAATACCGGCCATTAGGGTCGTTACTGTCAGCAGCAGGCCGACAAACATCATCAAAGACTGGCGGCGGAACAGACGGATAAAGGGCAGTAACAGCTTCATCTCAGCGCTCCTCCCCTGACTCTGACTTTGACTCAGACGCGGGTTTTGAGTCTGCCCCGGCTTCCGCCTCAGCGCTCGCGGCAATCGGCGGCGCCGATGCCTTTGGCGCATCATCGAGGGAAACCGCCAGCGGCAGCTCATCCAGCATCTGCGCCAGTAAGCCCGGCTGTGCTTTGAGTTCGGCAAAGGTGCCCTGCTGCACCAGTTTTCCCTGATCCAGCACCAGAACTCTGTCCATCCGATCCAGTTGATCCAATCTGTGGGTCACCATAAGGCAGCTCTTGCCAGCCATCGCCTGCCACAGCGCGCTAAGCACCAGTTGTTCACTCTGGCTGTCGAGGCTGGCGCTGGGCTCATCGAGCACAAACAGCTGCGCCTGACGCCCAAGGGCACGGGCCAAAGCCAGCCGCTGCGCTTGCCCCACAGACAGGCCACCGCTGTATTCATCCAATTGGTGTGCCAGCCCATCCGGCAAGGCGCGAACATAGTCGGCCACCTTGGCCTGTTGCAGATAATCCCACAATTGCGCCTCGGTCAGTTCGGGCTGGCCGAGACGCAGATTATCGGCGATAGAGCCGTGAAACAGCTGCGGATTCTGGCCAAGCCAGGCGATACGGCTGCGACAGGCGGCAGGATCCAGCTCGGCCAGTTCAATACCATTGAGCTTTAAGCTGCCCTCATAGGGCAGAAACCCCAGCAGAGCGTTGAGCAAGCTGGTTTTACCGGCGCCACTCGGGCCCACCAAGGCCAGCTTCTCGCCCGCCGCTAAGCTAAAACTCAACGGCCCCAGTAAAGGCACGCCGTCTATGCTCAATACCTTGAGATCCCGGGCCTGCAGTTCAATGCTCTCACCGGGGAGGGGCTGTTCGCCACGCTTGAGCGGCTCAGGCAACTCCAGCAGTGCCATCAAGGATTCGGCGGCGCCCACCGCCTGGGCCTTGGCATGGTAGTGAGTGCCCATGTCGCGCAGCGGCTGATAAAACTCAGGTGCCAAAATCAGCACAAACATCCCGGTAAACAGGCTGATACCCATGCCGTAATGACCAAAGTCCAGGTGCCCCAGATAACTGAAGCCGAAATATACCGCCAAAATAGCGATGGATACCGCGGCGAAGAACTCCAGCACGGCGGAGCTGAGAAACGCCATTCTGAGCACTGCCATGGTACGCTCACGAAAATCTTCCGAGGCCTTGCCTATGGCGCGCTGCTCCGCTTCGGCGCGATAGAAAAGCTTGAGTGTCGGCAAGGCCTTGAGGCGATCCATAAAGTGGCCGCTCAATTGCTGCAGCGCACCGAAATGCTTGCGGTTGGCATCGGCGGCACCCATGCCGACCAAGACCATAAACAGTGGAATAAGGGGAGCGGTGCCGAGCAAAATCAGGCCACCGGCCCAGTTGATGGGGAACACACATACCAAGATGATCAGCGGAATAAAGGCCGCCAGGCTCATCTGCGGCAGGTAACGGCCATAGAAATCCTGCAAATCTTCTATCTGTTCCAGCACTATACTGGCCCAGCTGCCGACAGGCTTGCCATTGACAAAGGCCGGCCCCAGGCGTTCAAGCTTATTGAGCACGGCGGCGCGCATCTGCTCTCTGAGGCGTCTGCCGGCCTCGAAGCTGACCCGCTCTCTGAGCCAAGCGATAACGGCTCGCAGCAACACCAGAGTCGCAAAGGCCAACATATGCGGAATAAATGCCTGCCTATCAAGCTCGTCGATGATCAGCCCCTGCAGCACAGTGGCCAGCACCCAGGCCTGGCCCACCAGCGCCAAGCCGTTGAGCACGCCCAACAACACAGAGAGTTTAAGGAAGGGGCCACAGGCAGATTGTTGCGCTTTGAGCCAGCGACCGAGTTGTTTCTCTAAGGATTTGTCCATGGGATCCTACTGCAAAATCAGCTAATGACGCTGTTGCTGCCAAAGCAGCAAGGTAATAGCTTGACCTAAGGCGAATCGTTCGGTAGGCAAGCAGTATCGCAGGCATTGCCAAGGGAAGAAACCCGTTGCCCAGGAACTGTTACCGGACTCACAAAATTTGCGCCAGATCAAAAAAACGCACCATAAGCCAAGCAGCTTAACCCCAAGTTAACGCCCTCCCCACAATCTACTTAATGCTAGATCTACTAACGTTAGAGGTTCGCTTCGATGGCGCAGCTACCGCTGTGAGCACACAGTGCATACTCACGGCTAATCCCCGCTCAATTGAGACGACCGACCAGAGATGGAGTGCCCTCAGCGGCTGTGACCAAAACGCACCAGCACATGCCACAGCAACTTGAGCTGCTGTTTGAGCTCGGTTTCATTGCCATACATGCGCCACTGCTGCGGATCTTTATGCAGTGTCAGCGCCGCTTCCCCTATCAGACGGGCATCGAGCAGGCCATCCGGTGCCACCAAGGCGGCGAGCTTGGGCATGGCGGCACCGCGAAAATCTGGCGGCACCTCATCAACCGGCATTTGATAGCCCTGATGCCAACACAGCTGCAGTCGGTACTTGTCACACAAGCGCTGCATCAGAATCTCCATCTCTGTGCCTTTGAATGCCGGATCGGCCACCAAGTGAGTCAGGTCTTCACCTATCACCAGCTCACCGTGGCACTGAGCCTCAATGTAATGATCCAGGTCACCGCTCATGGGGCGCTCAAACCTGGCTGCCACCCCCAAAGGCAAGGCATTAACCAGATAATCGACCAAGGCCGCCGGGCGCAACTGACCTACGCCCAATGCCGAACTACGTTCAAAGCACTCGTTGAACAGCGCAGCAAAAATATCTTCAAAGCAGGCCGCGGTGCCTTTTTCCCTGGGCTCACGGCAGGAGTCCAGATAACTGAATGTGCAGCGATGCAACAACGCAGGAGATGACAACAGATAGCAGCTGCCGAAACGGGCCGAGGGGCCGTTTTGGTGCATGCCCAGATCCAGGGCGCCGTATTTGGGGCGCCCTCTGGCGCCACGATAACAGTCACCGAACAGCTGGTTTTCCCAATGATCTCGCGGACCACCAACTTGAGGCGAGAGTTTGCCGTTGGATACCCGGGTTTCAAACTGGGTCTTATAAATACCGTCGGCCAGCATACCGGCCAACACAGGCCAGCCGCGGGAGTCGATTCTATCCGGGTGAAAATGAAAGGCGATACGGCCATGTTGAGCCAGCATATTCAGCCCGAGAGAGAGCCGTGCCGTGTCGATGGCGGACATCAACTGCACATTCTTGATCACGCCCAGTGCATGCTCCCTGCGATGCAGGGCCTGCGCCTGTATATGCTCTAATGCCCCCATACACCTCACCGAGTCGAGGCCTGAATTTGGCTCTTGCTTTTCCAAGATAGGTTAAGCGGCTGCTTTGCAACCGTAAAAGTTAAGACAAGCGTAAAATAAAAGGGTTCAAGTTGGCTGCAATTAGCACTTTAGCCGCAAATGCTGTAAGCTTGCCGCCTTCGCCGCAACGCTGTGCACTGCGGCTCCCATATCTCAGCTCCGCGCTGTCAATTGAGAAGATTGCATGAGTTTTGCCTCCCTGGGCCTGTCGGCCCCGATTTTGAACGCTGTCGCCGAACAAGGTTACTCCACTCCATCCCCCATTCAAGCCCAGGCCATTCCCGCAGTATTGCAGGGCCGGGATGTAATGGCTGCCGCCCAGACAGGGACAGGCAAAACCGCCGGCTTTACCTTGCCTTTGCTGGAGCGTCTCAATGGGGGTATTCGTCCGCGGGGCAACCATATCCGCGCTTTGGTGCTGACCCCCACCCGTGAGCTGGCCGCTCAAGTGGCCGAAAGCGTCGGTCTCTATGGCAAGCATCTGGATCTGCGCAGCTCTGTGGTCTTTGGCGGTGTTTCCATTAACCCACAGATGCAGACCTTGAGAAAAGGGGTCGATATCCTGGTGGCCACACCGGGACGCCTGTTGGATCTGTACCAACAAAATGCCGTCAAATTCGGCCAGTTGGAAGTGCTGGTGCTGGACGAAGCCGACCGCATGCTGGATATGGGCTTTATTCACGACATCAAAAAAATTCTGGCTTTGCTGCCGGCCAAGCGGCAAAACCTGATGTTCAGTGCCACTTTCTCTGACGACATTCGCCGCCTGGCCAAGGGCTTGGTGCACGATCCCGCCGAGATCTCAGTGGCTCCGGCCAATAGCACCGCCGAGCGGGTGAGCCAGAAGTTGCACCCGGTAGACAAGTCAAAGAAATCGGCGCTGCTGACCTCGCTTATCAAAGAGTACAAGTGGCAACAGGTACTGGTGTTTACCCGCACCAAACACGGTGCCAACCGTCTGGCCAAGCACCTGGATGGCAAAGGAATTGGCGCGGCGGCCATCCACGGCAACAAGAGCCAGGGTGCCAGAACCAAGGCACTGGCCGATTTCAAGAGTGGCAAGGTCAAGGTGTTGGTTGCCACAGATATTGCCGCCCGCGGTCTGGATATAGATCAGTTGCCGCAAGTGGTTAACTTCGATCTGCCCAATGTGGCCGAAGACTATGTGCACCGCATCGGCCGTACCGGCCGCGCCGGTGCCAGTGGTCAGGCAGTGTCTCTGGTGAGTGCGGAAGAATTCAAGCAGCTCAAAGACATAGAGCAGCTGATAGGCAAGACTATCGAGCGTGAAATCGTCAATGGCTTCGAACCTCAGGAAGCCTTGCCGGAATCGCGGCTCAACCCGAACAAGATAGGCCCGAAAAAGCCCAAGAAGCCGAAAAAGCCCAAAGAGGGGCATCAGGATGGCCAGCGCAGCGGCAACCTGGATAAAGGTAATGGCAACAAGCCGGCCAATGCTGAAAACCGCCATCGTCGTCCGGCTCAGGGCGCCAAGACCGAAGGTTCAAGTGCCAGACGCAGGCCCGCAAACGCCAAGCCTCAGGGCGGTCGCTCCCAAGAGAGTAAGCCGCAAGGCACCGGCAAGGGCAATAACGGCTCAGGCCAGCAGCGCAATAACCAGGGCCGGGCATCACAGCAACGCGACTCACAAGCGCGCGGCTCCCGGCAAAGAAATGAGCGCTAAGCTCAATCAAGCCTGAGATTGAAAGCCCACTTGAGTGGGCTTTTTCAATGCTGCAAGATTAGTCTGCCTAAAAACCATCCCCGCCTGTTACAATACCCCTTTACCATTTTTGCTCCATTTGCGAGCCCATAGGACACAGCTTGAGTGATTTACCCTTTTCCAGCCTGCCGTTGAAACCCGCGCTGCTGGCCACCCTGAACGATCTTGGTTTCACCGCCATGACCCAGGTTCAAGCCGCCAGCCTGCCGGCCATTATTGAGGGCCGCGATGTACTGGCTCAGGCGAAAACCGGCTCGGGCAAAACGGCGGCCTTCGGTCTTGGGCTGTTGAATCGACTCAATGTGAAACGTTTTCGGGTGCAGTCCCTGGTGCTCTGCCCCACCCGGGAACTGGCCGATCAGGTGGCCAAGGAACTGCGCCGTTTTGCCCGCGGCATTCACAACATCAAGATCCTGACCCTGTGCGGCGGTGTGCCTGTGGGGCCACAGATAGGCTCGCTGGAACATGGCGCGCATATTATAGTTGGCACACCGGGGCGGGTACTGGACCACCTGCAGAAGGGGCGTCTGGATCTGGGCGAATTGCAGCAACTTGTGTTGGATGAAGCCGACCGTATGCTGGAGATGGGCTTTGCCGATGCACTGGAGCAGATAAGCGCCTATATGCCGGACAAGCGCCAAAGTTTGCTGTTCAGCGCCACCTTCCCGGAACCGATTGCCGAATTGGCCCGCGCCATGATGGATAAGCCGCTCAGCATCAAGTTGGAGCAGCAACATGATCAACTCAGCATAGCGCAGCAGTTTATCGAAGTGACAGACACCGCCTCCAGGCTGCAAGCGGTGGAAGCATTGCTACTGGCCCACAGGCCTGAGAGTGCCGTGATATTTTGCAATACCAAAAGAGAAACCCAGGAGCTGGCCGACAACCTGGAGCAGCAGGGCTTCAGCGTGCGAGCACTCCATGGCGATCTGGATCAGCGTGAGCGCGATCAGGCGCTGGTGCAGTTTGCCCTCAAGAGCGTGGTGGTGTTGGTAGCCACAGATGTTGCCGCCAGGGGCCTGGATATCGAAGCCCTGGATCTGGTGATCAACTATCAACTGGCATTCGATCCCGAAGTGCATGTGCACAGGGTCGGTCGTACCGGCCGCGCCGGTGCCTCGGGCCAGGCCGTTAGCCTGGTAGGCCCCAAGGATGGCATGCGAATGGCGCTGCTGGAGGATATCTTTGGCCCGCAAACCATGAGCGAACTGCCAAAGCCCGGCAGTTTTTCCTCTGCGCCGATAAGAGCGGCCATGCGCTGCATCCGCATTGAAGGCGGCAAGAAGCATAAGCTGCGCCCGGGGGATATTCTCGGCGCAATTACAGCCGACAACCGCCTGACCGGCGCCGATGTGGGCAAAATACAAATTCAGGATATCTGGTCTTATGTAGCGGTGCGCAGCGAGTGCGCCAATACCGCGGTCAAATTACTGAGTGAGCGCAAGCTCAAAGGCAAGTCATTCCGCGCCTGGGCGATGAAACCTTAAACCGAAACCCTCAATACCGCCAAAGGCGGTGGTTTAAGGATGATAAAAATGCCTGCATCAATTGCAGGCATTTTTATGCTTATCCACATAGCTGCCGCCAGCCAAATAGCGTTAGGCAAAAACCATCAGCAAGCCTCTGTCATTAGTCAGCAAGTTGGCCGCGTTCAACCGTATTTTAGCGCCTGGAAGCCAAACTCTGTTCGCTAATGAGATTCAGGCTCGCAATCCCGGCATCAATATCCCGCGCCAGCTTTTCAAGCCCCAGAGAGAGACTCTCAACCAGCGCCGGGTATCCATCTGAAGTCAGGGGCACGTCATAATGAAAGTCGGCCTGCAACACTTGTTCGCCGGAAGAGTTACTGATGCGCCAATGACCCCCAATCAAGGCATCGCCGCTGTATCGTCCGTGAAACTCATTGAAACCTAACGTCAGGGTTAACGGCTCCTGCGCCGGTATATCGACCGAGGCCTCATGCGGGCATTCATGGGCCAACAAAGACGCCATCTTGACCTTTATCTGCTCACTGATATCACCGGCCCACAGATGTTGACGGGCGATAGCCAATTCATGGTTTGAAACCTGATAAACCAAACCATTGCCCGCCAGAAAGTCGGCCATTTCCACCCCGGCGAGGCGCCATTGGCACTGGCGCAGAGGGGATGTCGCTCTCGCTTCAGAAGTTGCCTGCGGCGCTTTACCCAAGAAGTAAGTGGCTACCTGGGGTTGACTGGAGCAGCCGGCCAATACCAGCAGTAGAGAAAACAGGATAATTCGCATATCAATCGGCCTTTTTCGGTGTCGGATCGGCGGCAGTATCTGCCCCCATGATCAAGAGGTTGGGTTTTTCATTCAGTTGCCGTGATAAGGGCTGCAACTCCCGCATCACAGCCTTGAGCTGTTTCAGGCTGGATTGCAATTCGGCGTACATGGCCGAGTCCTGGCCATAGTCCTGCGCCATCCCTTGAAATTCCCGCAGCGTGTTTTGCAGCTCACCCGGTAACGCCTGCATCTCCTGTTGCTTGAGCAACTGCTCCAATTTTTGCCCCACCTTGTCCCATTGCGCCAAGGCGGCACTGGTGTTTTCCAGGGTATGGTTAACCCCCTGGAAAGTGCTCTCCAGTGGTAAGTTATTTAATTTACTGATCAGTTGCCCCACCTGCTTTTGTATTTCAGCCACTCCGGCACGCTTGGTGGGAAACAGTGGATACTCCATAAAAGTCCCGGCCTGGTATGGCTCGGCATCCGGATACAGATCCAAGTCGATGAACAGCGCACCGGTTAACAGACTCCCAGTCTTGAGACTCGCTCTCAGGCCCGCCCCCAAATCTCTGTCTATTTCTGAGCGCAGCTGCTCAAGCCCCGTCGACTCGGCGTTTTCAAATACCCGTGCCAGCTCAATTCTGACCAATACAGGAATGGTGCCATTGCTGAGTCCTGCACCATGGACACCATACTGCTGCAACGTCAGTGGCGCCTTGACCACTTTACCTATGGTAATACCGCGGAATTCGACGCTGGCGCCTTCATGCAGCCCCCGCACCGACTCATCAAACAACATGACATATTCCAAATACTGGCTGTAAAGGCTCTGACTGGCCAGCTCTTGCGAATCATAGAGAGGGAAATTATCCTCACCATCCTCAACCTTTTCCCCGGCCAAACGCCCCTCAGGCAAGCCAAAGCTGACGCCTCCTCTGAGCAATGACTCCAATGAACCCACCTGCAGATCCAGCCCCTTGGCAGACAGCTGCATATTCAGCCCCGAGGCCAGCCAAAATTGGCTGTTGCTGCGTACCAATTCATCATAGGGTTTATTGATAAACAGCTGGTAAAACGCCTGGCGTTTATCGGTATCAAAGCCGGTGCTTTCCACTCTGCCGACTGTGAAGCCTTCGTAGAGTACAGGGTCGCCAACGCCAAGCTTGCCCGCCTGACGGCTATTGAGCACTACCCTGATGCCCTGTTCATCGGCCGAGGCCACCGGAGGGTGCTCCAGTACATTGAATTCATAGTGGGCGACGGCCGTTCTTCCCGGCTCCAACTCTATGTAGGCACCGGACAACAAGGTATCGAGCCCTGTGATCCCCTCTTTGCCTATTCTGGGCTTCACCACCCAGAAGCGGGCGTCTGTGGTCAGCATTCTCTCGGCGTCCGGCGACACTCTTGCCGTCGCAATAATCGCGCTGTAATCATCGCTCAGCTTAATGCTCTCAATCACACCGACATTGACATTACGTGACTTGAGAAAGGTTTTACCCACCTCTATGCCTTCGGCAGTCTTGAGGTGTAGCTTGATCTCACTGCCGAGCTGATCGAAGTAGTCATAAAGCATCCAGCAACCGATGAGTAGTGCAACTATAGGTATCAGCCAAACGGCAGACACCTTGGCGCTGGGGGACTCTTCGGCCCGGACAAATTCGTCATTTAACATAGATTCACTCATATTATTCATGGGCCCGCTTTTTGAGCCCTGACTGACTCCAGAGCACCCTGGAGTCAAAACTAATCGCGGACAGCATGGTCAGGATCACCACCATGGCGAAGGAGAGTGCCGCAGGTCCCGGCTTAATGGCCATAAGCTCATCCAACTGAACCAGAGCGGTCAGCAAAGCCACCACAAAGATATCTATCATGGACCAGCGGCCGATGAATTCGGTTACCCGGTACAGCGACTGATTGCGACTCTCTTTGCCCTTAACCCGCCCTTTGCCCGCCTGGCGAAACAGATAAGCCAGAGACAGGATCTTGGCGGTAGGGATCACTATGCTGGCCAGAAAAATAACCGAGGCCACAGGATAGGAACCCAGATGCCAAAGCAAGACCACACCGCTGATAATGGTCGATGCTTCGGTCTGCCCGACGCTGGTGGTATACATGATGGGATAGAAGTTGGCCGGTATATAAAACACCACGGCGGCCAGCAAAAAAGCCCAGGCCGTCTGCATACTTTGCAGTGGAATATAGGGCTGAACCCCAGCGCCGCAGCGGCAGCAGTTTTTACTCGACACCAGATTCAATTGGCCACAGATATGGCAGGAATCATGGTTGTGATTCAGATGGCTGTCACCGCTATGGACCTGGGCAATCTCTTCTCTGGGTGACAAGCGATCCCAGATCCACGAGCTGTCGATGACGGAGACAAACTTCACCAATAGCAGGCTGTAGAGGCAAAAAGCCCAGAAAGATGGCCCAAAACCGACATCTGCCAAGGAGATGATCTTCACCATGGCCACCAAGATCCCCACCAGAAACACATCGGCCATCAACCAGGATTCAAACTTGAAAACAAGCTTGCTGCCGGTTCTTGCCCAACCTAAAGACACAGCCTTGCCTTGGCTCGCCAGATAACCCAAGCGATAGATGCACATGGCAAAAAGGATATAGATCAGCGGCAAGATCACCACGCACAGTAAGATCACCAACGCCAATATGCTGTTGCTGGCGTAATGCATGCTGACCAAGGCGCCCCAGAGGCTGACCTTTTGCGACAAGCCCTGGACACTGAAAGACAGAAAGGGAAACCCCAGGCTCAAGGCCAACAGAATAAGGGTCGCCAAACCATAGGCCCAAACCTGCTGAAACGGTGCCTTCAAGGCTGACTGTAAGCCGTGATGACAGCGAGGACAGCTCACCTTATTGCCGGGTTTGGGCTCGCTAAAAGCACTCACCAAACCGCACTCTTCACAGGCCTGCAGCTGGGTATTTTGCCCTTGGCGGCCAGCATCTTCCGGCGGGGTATTTAACGACTCCACAATAACTCCTGTGATTTTCAGTGTGACCAGACTCAGCGGTTCACCCTGGAAAAAGCGGGTGCAGGGATAGACTCATCCAAAGCCTTCTGCACCTAAGATCAATGCCTTATTATTGCGACTGGGTTTGCTCCAAGCTCCAGTCGCCCCCAAGCGCCTTATACAGAGTGACAACAGTAGAGGCGGTATTGAGCCTGGCCACCACTTCGGCATCCTGAATGTTGTTTTTAACGTTCTGGGCATTCAACACACTCAAGTGGTTCTCAAGCCCGGCTCGATACAGGGAGGTGGCCTTGGTCACCGCCGTCTCGGCCTGGGCCTCGGCTTTGGCTATATGCTTATGATATTCCTGGCTATTGCCGTAGAGTCTCAGCACAGTTTCCACCTCATTGATGGCGTTATTGACCGTCTGTTGGTAACTCATCACGGCGGTCTTAAAACCACTCTCCTGGATATCGACCATGGCTTGAGTCCGACCGGCATCGAAGATATTCCAGTTGAACCCCGCCGCCAGCGCCCAAGTGGTGGAGCCAGAGGAGAAGAGATCGTCAAAGTGATCTGCCGATAATCCCGGGGCGCCGGTCAGATAAAAGCTTGGGTACTTGGCGGCAATGGCGGCCCCCAACTCCTGGTTCTTGGCGGCAATTTCCCGCTCGGCCAAGGCGATATCCAAACGCCGGGTCAACAATTCAGAAGGCACACCGGTCGGGATCAACTGCTGCATCTGCGGTAATGCGGCATCAGTCAAACGCGCCTGGGTTTGGTTGATATTCTCCCCAAGCAGCAACGCCAGCCGATGCAGATGTGCCTGCTTGGCCGAGTCCAGCATGGGCAGCATCGCCTTGGTCGTCGCCAGTGCCGCCTTGGCATTGGCTACATCCAGGCTGGAGCCATAACCATGGCGCTCCAGCGATTCCACCAGTGCCAGCACCTCTGTCTGCTCCTTGATATTCTTGGCAGCGATCAGCATCCGCTCCTCGGCGCCGCGATATTGCAGATAGTTATCTATGACTTCGGCCGTCATCAGGGTGGTGAGGTTGGCTTTCAGTATTCTTGCCTGCTCAACCCGAATTTCGGCGGCCCGGCTCAGGCTATCTATACGACCAAACAGATCGGCCTCCCAGGCTATCGTCGCCCCGAGAAAGCTGCTATTGGGGTCTCTGTCCATCAGTTTGACGCTGCCGCCACCGAGGGCGTCGGGCAAGGCAACACCGGAAACGGCGCCCCCCATCATGGGATCGTTCTCACTGATCCGCAGATCCATATACCCACCGCCCAGAGAAACCGAAGGCAAATTCAAAGATGACACTGCCGTTTCGTAGGCCTGGGCCGAACGGATCCGCTCGGCGGCGATTTTCAGGTTGATGTTTTGCTGCTGGGCTGCAGCAACCAAGGCATCCAATTGCGGATCATTGAACTGCCGCCACCACTCTTGATAGTCAAGGGCCTGAGCCGCCACACCTTGGGTATCGGCATTGAAATACAGCTCACTGACCTTCACGCTTGGCAACTGATAATCAGGTGCCATGCTGCAACCACTGACCAGGGTTACGCCGACAATGGCAGCCAAAATATGCTTTTTCATTACTTCACCTCTTTGGCTGTCAATACAGGCTGTGATGGGGCTGCCGGCTCAATTTGTTCGGCTTCTCTTTGTTCATCCCTGTGATAAAACAGACGATAAAGAGCCGGCATTACAAACAGTGACAGCACAGATGCCGCTGTGAGACCGCCAATAATGGTGGCCGCCATCTGATCAAACAGGCGATCGGTAAGCAGAGGGATCATCCCCAGCGCCGTAGTCAACGCCGCCATTGAGATCGCCATGGTTCGATTCAAGGTCGCAGCCTTGATCGCCTCGGCGATGCCCAAACCGTTACGACGCTCAAGCTCTATCTGATCCATCAGGACAATACCGTTTTTGATGATCATGCCCGAGAGGCAGATCATGCCGACTATTGCCATAAAGCCGAAGGGTTTATCCAGCAACAACAGGCTCCAGACAATGCCGATGGAGGCCAGCGGCAAGGTGATCATAATGATCATGGGTTGGCGGAAGGCATTGAACATGGCGACCAGAATGATCAGCATCAGCAAGGTGGCCTTGGGGTTTTGTTCCAGCAAGTCCTTAATGGAGCGCTGCTCGTCATAGTATTCCCCGCCCCACTCCATCTTGTAGCCAGCCGGCAAGGCAATGGCTTCAATCTCGGCGGCAATCTGCTGACGAACATTGGATGCGGTGTCGCCGCTAACTCCGGCCTGAACCGTAATAGCCGGCAGCCGGTTGCGACGCCAGATCATGCTTTCTTCACCCTTGATCTCTATGCTCTCAACCACTTGCCCCATAGGCACGCTGTGAGTGCCCAGCAAAGAGCGCACCGGAATATTCTCAAAGTGCTCCAGAGTCGCGTTGGCGCTGCGCAGCTTAATGGGAATAAGGTCATCCCCATGCCTCATGGTGCCCACCTGGCTGCCTTCGGTCACCCGATTGATGGCATTGGCAATATCGGTTCGGGTCACGCCGGCGAGGCGCGCCGCATGCAGGTCGACCATAGGCGTCATCACCTTACTTTCCTGGCGCCAGTCGTCGCGAACATATTTGAGATTGGGGTGTGCTGCCATCACAGCCTTTGCCTCATCGGCCAGGCGATGCAGCACCTCGGGATCCGGGCCGATAAAGCGCGCTTCAACCGAATACTTATCCTTGGTCGCCAGTTTGAGATCCCTGAATCTCGGCTCGGCATAGGGGAATTGCGCCTTTAACCAGGCATCACCACGAACGACCAGGGGCTCAATATCCTCATAGTTGCGAGTGTTGATCAGTATCTGACCATAGCTGGAGTCCAGCGGCTCAGGTTCAACTGTCACCGAAAAACGCGGTGCACTCTCGCCGACCGAGCTGGAGATACTTTCCACCTCTGGCTGCTGCAATAACCAGGCTTCGACCTTGCGCATATCGGCAGAGGTCTGCTCTATGCGGCCACCGTTGGGCAACCAGTAATCCAAAAACACTATCGCCCGGTCCGATGACGGCATGAAGTTCACCTTCAGCAGCGGTGCGGCCAACAGGGTGCCGACCAGTAAAGGGACAACATACAGTAAGGTTTTCTTGGGGTTTTCCACTACCCAATCAACTGCATTTTGATACATCAGCCAATAACGAGAAGGGGCTTTCGCCTTGTCTTCATCAACGGCCGTGCCGAGGAAGAACCAGCACATCAGCGGCGTGACTATCATGGCGATTACCCAGGAAAGCAGCAGTGAACTGCACAGCACCTGGACGATGGACAAGGAGAACTCGGCCGAGTCGGTTTGTGACAGCAATACCGGCGCCGTACCCATGGCGGCAATCACAGTCGCCGCCAGCAGCGGAACCGCCATCTCCTTGATGCTGTCGACAACCGCCTGAGTGCGCTCTATCCCTTGTTTAATCTTGGCCTGGAACAGATCCACTATCACAATGGCGTTATCCACCAGCATTCCCAAGGCCAGCACAAATGAACCCAGGGAGACCCGCTGCAGATCCACATTGGTCAAATTCATATAAACCAGGGTAAAGAGAATCGTCAGCAGCAAACTGGCGCCGACAATCGAAGCACTGCGCCAGCCCATAAAGATCAGCAACACAACCACAACAATCACAATACTTTCAATAAGATTGCTGATGAAGTTATTGACCGACTTCTGCACCTCTTCCGGCTGATAAGCGATAACCCCGATACCGGCACCCGCAGGCAATTCGGCCTGGTAATCTGCCAGCACCTGTTTAAGGGTGTCGCCTATGCTAACCACATTGATACCGTTAACCGGGCTCACAGCCAGAGTAACCGCTTGTTGGCCATTAAAACGGCTTAAAGTAGTGGCAGGATCCTGATAGTCCATCGTGATATCGGCGATATCGCCCAAGCGGATCACCGCCGAGTTCAAACCATTGATCCCGGTTTGAATACTGACGTTACGAATATCATCCACAGTTTGGAAACTGCCGCCCTGCTCTACCCGCAGGTTTTCAATCCCCAGATCAAAATCACCTGTGGTCACTGGCATATTCTGGCTCTGCAACTGATCGATCAGTTGCAGCATGGTCAGGCCGGTTTCGCTCAGACGTTCTTCCGAGATGCGGATATTGACCACCTGCTCGTGAATGCCGTGCAGCTGCACTTTTTTCACGCCCTCGACCGCCTTGATCCGCCGCTGCAACTCTCTGGCGTGGTCTTTCATCTCAGCCATGTTCATGTTGTCGCCATAGACCGCAAACAACATGCCGTAGACTTCGGAAAACTCATCCTGGACTATGCTGATCTGCGCCTGCATCGGCAGCTCCAGCTTCACATCTTCCACCTTGCGGCGCAGTAAATCCCACTGCTGCGGCAGTTCGTCAGAGTTCACCTTCTCTTTGAGATCGACAAAGATCATCGAGCTACCGGGACGGGACAACGAGCGCAACTTCCACAGCGACTCCATCTCCTCCAGCTTGGTCTCAACCTTATCGGTCACCAACTGTTCCACTTCCTTGGCATCGGCTCCCGGATAGAGAGTCACGATAACCGCGCTTTTAACCGTAAATGAAGGGTCTTCCAACTTCCCCAGATCAAAATAGGAGTAGATCCCGGCAATCATCCCCAGGACAGTGAAAAAAATGACAAAGGTTTTTTGTCTCAGTGCAAAGGTAGACAGATTCATGACTCAACTTGCGCCTCGCCCAATACCGCCACCTTGTGCCCTTCCTCCACAAAGGCGCCACCGGCCAAAATAATGCGCTCGCCTTGCTGGAGTTCACCGGAAACACAGATAGAGTCATCGGTTTGGCTCACGGCTTTGACCGCTACCGCCCTGGCATGCTCATCAACCACCCGATTGACATACAGCTGGGTCTTTTGGCTGGATACCGCCATGGCCGGAATACAAAACACCGGCTTTTGGCTGGCGTAAGGCAAGTTCACCGCCACATTGACCGCCTTTCCGGCAACCAACTGCTTGGGCACTTGTTTCAGGGCAAAGGTCACTTCATAGGTGCGTTTGAGCCTATCGGGGACACTGGCAATCTGGGTTATCTCGGCCGCAACCGAGCCTTCGGCGTTGAACCAGGAGACTTCACCACTGGCGCCCTGGCGTAGATTCCAAATTTGACTTTCAGAGACATCGACCACGGCATTAAGCGTGGTGGGTTGATGTATGGTGACTATTGGGGTGCCGACATCCACCAGCTCATATTGGTCGATGAAGCGCTTACCTATGACGCCGTCATAGGGGGCTTTGAGAGAGGTATAGGCCAGGGAATCCTGGGCCTTTTTCAAAGATTGCTTCAGCAGCTCGACACCGGCATTGGCGCGGGCTTCGGCGCTGATCGCCCGATCCAGCTTGACCCCAGCTATCGCCTTGTCATTCATGGCGGCGCGAACCCGCTTAAGCTCGATGGTTGCCAAGCGATGTGCAGCCTCGGCCTCGCTGAGCCTGGCCTCAAGCTCCATCACGCTGACCCGAAAGTCATGGGGATCCAAACGGGCGATGACCTGGCCCTTTTTGACCTCACTGCCTTCATCGGCCAAGATCTGCTCCAGTGTGCCCGGCACCCGAAAAGACAGCTCGGCCGTCTTGTCCGACTCCAGAATGCCACTGAACTGATGCATTCTGTCACTGACCGGAGCCGGAAGCTCCATCACCTGCACCAGAGGAAGCGCGGCCGAGGCCGCCTGTGGCTGCTCACTGTTACCGCAACCCCACAGCATGAATACCACGCTACTGCAAAGCAGGCTCACCTTTAGCCCGGTCGGTTTTACTCTTGTCACTGCAATTTCCTAACTACTTGAATCAATTGCGGCACAGAGTAATACCGGGCCATATTTAAAACAATGACATATATTTACACATCAATGTCACGAAATTCGTGACAATCTACAGATCCAACTTACGGGCCTCTTCGAGTATGCTGTCGATCAATAACCTGGCGGCATGGGTCATCCCCTTGCGACTGGGATAAACCAACCAAACATCATCAACATAAACTTCACACTCTGGCAGTACTTCTACCAACTCACCCGATTTAACATGTTCTGCAGCGCTCAGCTCAGCCAACAAACTGATACCGGCCCCATTCATAACTGCATGTTTTACGTAGGAACTATTGTTGGAGATCAGTCGGCTATGGGTGCGGTACTCGCCCTGGTTAAAAGTCCATTTATCTTCCAGCTCGCCGTTAGCCAAACGGTGAATGATCAAAGCATGATTATCCAGATCTTCAATCGATGCGGGCATGCCATGCAGCGCGATATAATCCGGGCTGGCATAGAGTTTTCGTAATCCTCTCATCAAGGGACGGGCCACAAAGGAGCTGTCTTTCATCTCACCGATATGAACACAGGCATCCAGGCCATAGGTCAAAATATCGTGGTATCCCAGGTTACTGACATGAGTTTCCAAAGTGATCAACGGATAGGTTCGAAGAAATTCCTGCAACAGGTTGTGGGCGACAATATCGGCATCGCCAATTAAACCCAGTTTTACCGAGCCCGTTGGCATATTCCTTTGGTTCTTTATCGACTCATTTAACGACTCCAATCTGGGAATAATCTCCAGCAACTGCTGATAGTAGATTTCCCCGGTTGGCGTCAGAGTCAGCTTACGTGTGGTTCTGGTAAAGAGTTTGCTGCCTAAATCAGCCTCCAACTCGCCGATACGGCGACTGACAAAAGCCCTTGGAACCCCTATGGAGCCTGCAGCAGCGGCGAAACTGCCCAGATCCACAACCGATAAAAACAATCTGAGATCGTCAATTTTCACTGTTTTCTTCTCGTGCCAAACACAGGTTACACACTATGCCTCTGAAGAGACCAATATGACAAATGCCAAGGCTCAATCATTCATATCGTGCTGAGTACGACTCAATGCAGCCTGCCACAAACTTACCAATCTCATTGTAAATCATTAACTCATAAAAAGAGTTATTAAATTCAGACAAAATCCACAGTAAAAAAACAATTCAGCATCAATGAAAACAAAATAATCACAACGTTCTACTTCAATAGTCATCACAAATTATAAACCGGAAATAATACTTCCCACATAAAAAATACAACTTTAAATTCTCAAGACCACAATCACATTATTAAATTAAAAAATGAAACCGGCTTAAAAGTTAATGACCCCGGCAATAAAATAAAAACAACTACAAATAAAAGGATGTAACTATGAAAAAAAGCATCATTTCAGCACTAATCATTGCCAGCTTTTCATTGATTGGTGGGTGTCAATCTACCGGGGAAGAGTTCCGTTCAGATTCGTATACAACAGAACAAGTCAACACGGCTATCGAAGCTAGAACGGTCGAAATTATCACCACAATTCCGGCTAAAGTGGCTGTCGACAATACGGAAGGTCAAAAACAAGCAAAATCGGCAGGCATGTTGTTGGGAGCCATTGTCGGAGCGGCTATAGGTTCAACTAATGACAGTCAAAGTGCCGCTATTGGTGGTTTAGCCGGGGGCGCCGCCGGCCATGTTTCAGGCAATTTAGTTGATAACAAGGTCATGGTCGATGGCGTACAAATAACATACAGACAAGAAGTGATAGAAGACTTAGAAGATGTTGTTGATGGCAAGCGAGTCACCCAAGCCGTAAAACATATGAAAACCTTTATCTCGGCCCAAGTTGGACGCTCTTGTGAATATCAACCCGGGGTCGCATTATTGGTTCAAACTGTAAAAGGCAATACTCGAATCCAACCCAATGCAGCCTGTCCAAAACCTAAAGAGGGATAATTGATGAAAAAATCAATGGGTATTGCCCTTTTTGCAATGTTGTTTCAACCTGCATTCGCCAACCCTTTATTAGAGATACAGCAGGCAGAAAAACTCGAAAAAGAAAAAGTTGAATCAGAAATAAATTCACTGCATCTAGAAAAGGAAAAAGAAAAACAAGCTAAGGAAATGGCCGCACTAAAAGCGCAAAAAGAATTAGAAATGGCTAAGTTAAAAGCTAAAGAAATAAAAGCTCAGAATCAAAAAGCCCTAACCAACGAACGCTTGGCGGATAAACATCGCGATCAACAGTACGAAGATGAGCTAAGAGCCCTGGAACTTGAAGAACGCAAAATGATGTTGGCCGAGAAGAAAGCAATGGCGGAAGCCAGAGCCAAAAGGGCGGCAGATTTTGCCAACAACCAGGTCAATGCTGAAAAAGCCGTTATCAGTGAAACAACCGCTACTGCAGATCTGATCCAGTCAAAAGCGGATGCCACCCGAATAAAGGCAGAGAGCAATGCCGAGTTACAGAAAAAGCAGGGCGAGGCCATAGTCATAGATGCCAAGGGTGATGCAACGTTCAAGTCAAAAATTGGAGACGCCGCCATCAAAGAATCAGATAAGTTATTCTAAGAGCCATTAAGCTGTATTAGCTCAGTACACATAATCTCGGACCTGAATTTCTCTCCAGAAAGCAAAGCCCCGCTGGATAGAGCCAGGTCTGAGATTTATCCCCCCTATGGCGCATGCTTGTTTTTGTGCTCCCCACATCGGCTCACCACGCCTCTGGCACCTCAAGCCTGATCTGTTAAAATCGGCTCATTTGAAACGATGAATGCCAGAGAGGATCCACCATGAATCCGATTATTGCCCTGTTAAAAGAGCACAATATCAGCGACGAACAAATAAACAGCCTGTTCCAGAGCCTGACCGAAAATCCCCTGATGGCCATGGGTACTCTGGGTCAGTTGGGATTGCCACCGGAAAAGCTGCAAAGCTTGATGATGCAAGTGATGCAGAATCCGGCGCTGATCAAAGAAGCCGTGGAACAGCTGGGACTGGATTTTTCCAAAGTAGAAGCCGCTAAAAAGCAACTGTCTCCCTCAGCTTGATTCAACTTAGAGATAGCCTGAGTGAATATTCAGGCTATCTCTAACGCATGATCTGCGCCACTACCCAAAAGAAAGGTTTAATACTTACAGCCCCGAACCTTTGTTATTGCCTCCGCCCGAAGCGTTTAAGGCAGCTCCACACTCTGCGCCACAAAGAGGCCTCCCAAAGCAGCAAACGTACTACCCAAGCCGGCATTCCCAAGTCTTCAGCTTGCCGAGCCGACTCAGTAGTCGCGGCGAGTCCGGAAAAGGCCGCACGATATATCTGGGCAACTAATTTGATTTCAAATAAAACCAGAACTATCACCCCCAAATAACGCACCACCACCAACTCATTCAATAGATTATGCTGCTCTTTCGGGACAAAGTATCCGGCAAGCCAAATCCCAGCACAGCTCAGCGCAATAGCCTTCAATACCGCAGCCTTCCGCCGTTGCCTGTAACAACACCAATAAAGCAGGGGGATAACCAAGACCAGATCAATAATCCAGATAATTTCCAACCAACCTGCAGTTGACAAGTCATGATCAACAAATGTCAAACCATCGCCGATCAACACCAGAGCCACAGCGATAAAAAACCAGTGACGTTGCCAAAAAGGGAGTTCAGATCGAGCAAACGTGTCCATAGCACTCCTTGCCAAATATGAGTATCTTCTCATGCCACCAAACCAACCTCGGGCCAGTAAAGCTTTGAGAGTTGTGGGTTAATTATTAAACACTAAGTATTGAATACTGTCGAACGCAGTGTTGCCTCAGCAACTATTATCGGCTGAAATAGCAAAAACAGGGCATAAGTCACAGTTCCCCTATCATGAATGACAGGCTCTGCTATAATTTGTGCCCAAAATTTTCAGGCATTTCCAGACGAGCGGTAAGTCATGTCCACTACAGGTGTTGAACTCTTTAATCCCGGCCAACAGACACAAGCCCCTGCTGCGGCCCCAAAGCAAATGGTGCAACTGGCCGATAACAAGCTGGAGCTGATGGCGCCGGCCAAGAATGCCGATTTCGGTATTGAGGCCATTCGCCACGGGGCGGATGCCGTCTATATTGGCGGCCCGGCATTTGGTGCCCGTCATACCGCCGGCAACAGCATTGAGGACATTACTCGCCTGTGTCAGTTTGCCCATAGATATCACGCCCAGGTATTTGTCACCATCAACACCATATTGCTGGACGATGAACTGGAAGAAGCCAGACGCCTGATCTGGGCCGTGTACGAGGCCGGTGCCGATGCCATTATCGTGCAGGACTTGGGGTTGCTTGAGCTGGACTTGCCACCTATTGCACTGCACGCCAGTACCCAGATGGATAATCGGGTTCCGGCCAAAGTCGCCTTTCTTGAGCATGTGGGCTTTTCCCAGGTGGTGTTGGCACGGGAGCTGAGTCTGAGCCAAATTCGCGCCGTGGCCGCCGAGACCAAGATGCGACTTGAGTTCTTTATCCATGGCGCCCTGTGCGTGGCCTACAGCGGCCAATGCTATATCAGTGAGGCCTACACAGACCGCAGTGCCAACCGCGGCGAATGCTCACAGCAATGCCGGATGCCGGGTAATCTCAAGACCCGCCAGGGCGACATCATTGCCAGCAACGACCATATGCTGTCGCTGAAGGACAACAACCAGACAGATAACCTCGAAGCGCTGATCGACGCCGGGATCCGCTCCTTCAAGATAGAGGGCCGACTCAAGGACCTCAGCTACGTCAAGAATGTTACCGCTCACTACCGCCAGCAACTGGATGCCATCATGGCGCGTCGGCCCGAGTTTGAACCCTCGTCCCACGGCCGCTGCAGCTACAGCTTCACCCCGGATCCGGACAAGAGCTTTAACCGCGGCAAGACGGACTACTTTGTCAATGAGCGCAAGGCGGACATCGGCGACTTCCGCACCCCGAAATACTTGGGAGTAGAAGTAGGTAAAGTCAGCAAGATAGGCAAAGACTTCATCCAAGTCGACTCGGATACCGAGTTCCACAACGGTGATGGCCTGGGCTTCTTCGCCGCCAACTATCAAAAGGCCAGGTTGTCGGATGACAAGCTGACAGGTTTTCGGGTCAACCGCGCCGAGGGTAACACCCTGTATCTGAAAAACATGCCGAAAGATCTCTATGTCGGTGCCACCTTATATCGCAACAAAGATCAGGCCTTTGAAGCCCTGCTGGCCAAAGAATCTGCCGAGCGAACCCTGTTGCTGGACTTCAGCCTCAGCAATACCCAGACAGGTCTGGCGCTGACCGCCGCCGACCGTCATGGTCATCAGGCGACAGTGACCGCTGACTTCGAAAAACAGCAGGCCAAGGATATTGGCCGCAACCGTGAATCACTCGGCAAGCATCTCGCCAAGCTGGGCAATACCGATTTTCGCCTCGGACAAGTGGATTTGGGCGATGCCGAAGCCGTGTTTGTACCGGCATCCATCATCAATGGCCTGCGCCGTGATGCCGTTGCAGCCCTGGACGAAGCGCGCATTCAGGGGTATCAAAGACCCACGCCCTGGGTACGGGACGACAGCGCCCGCTTCCCGCAGCGCAGCCTGACCTATCTTGGCAATGTGGCCAACCAAAAAGCCAAGGACTTCTATACCCGTCACGGAGTGGTATCCATTCGCGATGCCTATGAAGTGCGGCCGGTGAAAGGCGATGCGCCTTTGATGATCACCAAACACTGCATACGTTACAGCTACAACATGTGCCCCAAAGAAGTGCCGGGGATCAAGGCAGAGCCGCTGGAAATGGAGCTGGGTGGCAAGCAGTTCAAGCTGGTGTTCGACTGCCATAAGTGTGAAATGCTGTTGGTGGGTTAAGGAGAAAAACATGGGTTTTTTGAACGCCTTGATGGGCAACGCCAGTGAAGTGGATCTGGATAAACTCAACGAAGAACTGGCGCCGATTATGGCCGACAGCGAACAGTTGCAGCTGGCCTGTAAACTGGTTCGCGACATGTTTGTCTTCACCAACAAGCGCCTAATCTTGATAGATAAACAAGGCATGACCGGCAAGAAAGTGAGTTATCACTCCATCCCCTACAAGGCGATAGTACACTTTGAAGTGGAAACCGCCGGGCGCTTCGATATGGATGCCGAACTCAGGCTGTGGATCTCAGGCCAGGCAGAGCCCCTGGTCAAAGAGCTCAAGCGCGGCACTGATGTGGTAGGTATTCAAAAGACCATAGCCAAATTCACGCTCTGAGGTTAAAAAGTCTAAGATCCGCTATTTGACAGGGAAAACGCTTCTTCAATGCCGGTCTGCGCCACAAACTCCTCATCATGACTGACCAGAATAAAAGCGCCCGGGTATGCTGCCAGTGCCGCGGCCAGACGCGCTTTCGATTCAATATCCAGATGATTGTCAGGCTCATCCAGCAGCAGTAAGGGATTGCCCCGCTGATGACTGACATAAAGCATGGCCAGCTTCATCTTTTCACCGCCGCTGAGACAAGCCACAGTGCGGTGCACCTGCTCGGCGCGAAAGCCTATCTGGGCCAGCAGAGTGCGGCGCTGACTGTCATCCATCAGGCTGGGATTCACCTGGTTATGATCAATCGGGCTGCTATCAACTTGAGCACAGCGCTGCAGGGTTTCCAACAGTGTCCACTCTGGCTTGAGTAAGCTGAAATGCTGATCCAGATAGACACTGTGGCCATTGAGTTGCACTTGCCCAGCGCTCAACGCCAGCCTAGCCTGTAAGACCCGAAGCAAGCTGGACTTACCACTGCCATTGGCCCCCGCCAGACGCAGTTTATCGCCACTGCTGAGGGTTAAATTGATAGGCTCTCGACTGCCATAGGGCAAGACAGCATCCAATAGCCGTACCAGCGTCTGCTTCGCCACAGGCTGGCCAAGGGTTTCGCGCCCCAGAGTCAGGTTTTGCCTACGCCTTTGATCACACTGCTGTTTCAGCCCGGCAAGCTCAGAGTCCAGCAGTCGCTGATGTTGCCGCTCCCGGGTCGCCATGGCCGCCGCATTGGCACCGGCCCGCTCTTTTTGATGGTCGAGCAACACCTTGGCCTGGCTGCCACTGCGCGCCAATTTCTCCCCTTTGGCTGCTCTCTGTTGTGCCCGCTCCCGGCTCAACTGTGCCTGCTTTCTTGCCTGACGCTGTGCCTTGACGGCATTCTCCAACCTGCGTTCAAGCGCTTGCTGTGCCAGGGTGTGCTGATGCCAATAGCTGTCATAGTTGCCGCCATAGGAACCGAGCCCCAAGCTGTTGAGCTCCCAGATTTCATCCATCTGTCGTAGCAGATCTATGTCGTGGCTTATCAGCAGGATCTGCCCTGAAAATGCCGACATCCGCTGCCGCAGCCACTGTCTGCCGCCTCTGTCCAAATGATTGGAAGGCTCATCGAGCAGCAACCAGTCGGCCTCGCTTTGAAACAAACGCCACAGTTTCAACTTGGCCTGCTGGCCACCACTGAGGCGTTCGAACTCAAGCTCGGGCTCTGCCGGCAACCCCAGCTCCCGGCAGAGTTCGCAAAAGGTTTGCCGCACCTGCCAGTCGTCATTGAGCTGCTCAAACCAATGACTGTCACAACAGCCCTGCTCTATTTGTGTCAGCGCCTGTAATCTGGTCGCCAAGCCCAGACATTGGCTCAGTCGGCTTCCGGTTTGCATTGTCGGCACTTGGGACGAGGAGCCATCAACCCGGCTTGCTGCGGCCGTTAGCAGCTTGGGTTCTTGCTGCTGCCGGTATATACCGCAAATTCCCCGGCGCTCAACCGTGCCGCTATCCGGCGCTCTCAAACCGCAGAATATTTCGCCCAGCAGACTCTTGCCTATGCCGTTGCGGCCAATGAGGCCGGTCATTCTAGCGCTCAGGCTACAGCTGATATCGGCAAACAATGGTTCAAGGCCATGGGTATAGAGTGAGATTTGTCTTGCATGAAATGCCTGCATCTTGCCTCCTGCAGACAGGGAGGCACGGCGAGATCCGATCCGGGTTTAAGCAGTCATGATATGGCGAATGAGCGCCAACTGACTGCAACAATAAAGACTTGAGCGAACACGCCGACCGACCCTGCCAATCTAATAATGGAAAAGTAAAAAAGATTGGTGATCAGGTGTCAGTTGTTCATTTGGGCGTAAGCTCCAATAGGCGAGGATGGCGGAATTATAACCGTCTGAGACAACAAAGATCCAGCTTGCCCCTTTTGGGGTTGAGAGCACAAGTTAAAAAAGGATGCCGAAGCATCCTTTTTATCAAGCCGTTAGCCGGGGCAGCTTACTGCTGCTCGGCCGCCTGGTTTTCCGTGGTTTGCTTCAATAGCCGACTGGTCATGGTACCTGCGGTCATGGAACCGGATACGTTCAAGGCGGTACGCGCCATATCAATCAGCGGCTCGATGGAGATCAGCAGCGCCACAATGGCCACCGGCAGTCCCATGGCAGGCAGGACGATCAGCGCCGCAAATGTTGCACCGCCACCGACACCGGCTATCCCGAAGGAGCTGATGGTCACTATGGCAATCAAGGACAGCATGAAATGCAAGTCCAGTGGATCTATGCCCATGCTGGGCGCCACCATCACAGCCAACATGGCAGGATAGATACCGGCGCAGCCGTTCTGGCCGATAGTGGCACCGAACGAGGCCGCCAGATTGGCAATGGCCGGCGGCACATTCAGCTGGGTCACCTGAGCCTCGACATTCAATGGAATAGTCGCCGCCGAACTGCGCGACGAGAAGGCAAAGGTCAGCACGGGCCAAATTTTACGGAAGTAGTCCAGTGGGCTAACACCCACCATGGCCACCAGCATGCCGTGAACAACAAACATCAGCAGGATGGCGACGTAAGAGGCCAGAATAAAACCCAACAGGTTGAGCATGTCAGCAGCGCTGGAAGAGGCGACCACCTTGGCCATCAGCGCGGCAATACCATAGGGAGTCAGCGCCATAATCATCTTCACCAGGCGCATAACAATCGCCTGCGCACCTTCAACAAAGGTCCGTATGGGGGATTCCAGTTGCTCTTTCTCATGCATCACCTTGCGGGCCGCTATCCCGAGGAGGATACCAAAAATCACCACGGCAATGATGGAAGTGGAACGGGTACCGGCCAGATCGGCAAAAGGATTTACCGGAATAAAGCTCAGCAGCATTTGCGGTACAGTCAGATCGGCAATCGAAGCCGCCTTGGTATCCAATACTGCCATTTGCGCCGTTTCCCGGCTACCGGCTATCAGCCCCTCGGCAGAAATCCCTGAGATGGAAGTGACCAGAATACCTATCAAAGCCGCTACGGCCGTGGTCGCCATCAGAATAAATATGGTCAGGGAGGAGATCTTGCCGAGCGAGCCGCCCTTATCCAACTTGACCACTGCCGCGACCATGGACACCAACACCAAGGGCATGATCACCATCTTCAGCAAGGCCACATAGCCACCACCGACTATGGCTATCCAACTGAGCGCCTCTGCTGTGACCTGGCTGTCCACGCCAAAGTAAGACTGCATCAGGAAACCATAGGCACTGCCGAGGATTAAGCCGATCAGCACCAGACGGGATAATTTGTGCTCTTTTTGCTGTTGGAGAAACAGAATAAACAGAACACCGAGAAATACCGCAATGGCTGCGATAACTGCAATAGACATATGGAACCTTATACGGGAAACGGTATATAAAGAGAGAATCTAACGCATAATAGGCGCTTGTTTAAGCACGACAAAATATTAAGTTATTATTCTTTATAGCTTCTAATTATAAATAACTCGGCGAGGAACAAGGTTGAAATCCCCTCCAAGGCTCTGGGTTCAATCAATATTCCTCTGACATCATTCACAGAAAGTTACACAAAATAATCCCATCAAATCCAGCCCGGATAAGCTTGTTTTCATCATCCGGGGATATACTCCCGAGGCAGCCTCAGCTGCCGAATATAATAACTATCTGTATCTAAAGGAGACTTTCCGTGAAGAAGGTTGGAATTCTGTTGCTCTGCCTCTTGATGCCACTGGCATCGGCGTGGGCAGAGTCGGGCAAGCCCTTGTCGGTTGAGCTATTGTGGCAACTCAAGCGTATCGGCAGCCCGGTAGTATCGCCAGGCGGCGAGCATATCATCGCCCCCGTGACCGAGTATGATGTCAAGGCCGACAAAGGGTCGACCCAACTTTGGTACTTTGATGCCGATGGCAAACATCAACGCCCACTGACTGCTGCCGGACTCAAGGTGAGCAACCCGGTATTTTCTCCCGATGGCAACACTCTGGCCTTTGTCAGCCAGCGCAATGAAGACGATGCAGGGCAGATCTATCTGCTGCCGATGAATGGCCCGGGTGAAGCCCAGCGGCTGACCGAGGTGCCTACCGGCGTGTACGGCATCAAATGGGTTGGCAAACATCTCTATTTCATCAGCAACATCTTCCCCGGGCAAGACTGGAAGCAGATGCAAGAGCAGCTGAAAGCCGACAAGGACAACAAGACCTCGGCCAAGCAGTGGAATGCCCTGCCCTATGCCCAGTTCGATCACTGGCTGGATGAACGTCGTCAGGCGCATGTGTTCCGAATTCCCGCCAAGGGCGGCGAGATAGAAGCCATTACTCAAACGCTGGGCCATGAGCTGCCTCGTTCGAGTCAAAGTGCCGGCAGCTATGATGTGTCTGCCGATGAGAAACTGATCGCCTTCAACGCCTACGGCTCCGATAACCGGGTCGATCCCAAGCTGGACATCTTCCTCGGCAAGATAGGCGCAGACAAGGCTGAAAACCTGACGCCGGACAACGAAGCGCCCGATAGCCGCCCCAGCTTCAGCCCCGACGGCAAGACGCTGGCCTTCACTCGCCAGAAGATCCCGGGTTTCTATGCCGACACCTCCAGGCTGATGCTGCTGGATATCCACAGCCGTAAGCTCAAGACCCTGACCGCCAATTGGGACAGATCTGTGTCTCAGTTCAGCTGGACGCCGGATGGTAAAGGCTTCTACGCCGCCATTGATGATGCCGCCACCAGCCGTATCTATCATATCGATGCCAAGAGCGGCAAAGTGAAGGCGATCACCAAGGACACCAACTATGGTCAGCCGCAGATAGGCAAGAAAGGTACTCTGATTGCCCTCAACGACAGCTTCCTTTATCCGGCGCGACTGCTGGCGATCAATCCCAAAAACGGCAAGGGCCAAAGGCTGGAGCAGTTCAATGACGAACTGCTCAAGGATGTGGATCTGGGCAGCTATGAGTCTGTGACCTACAAGGGTTACAACAACCAGGATATCCAGATGTGGGTGCACTACCCACCGGGTTTCGATCGCAGCAAGAAGTACCCGCTGTTTATGCTGGTACACGGCGGCCCACACAACGCCATCAGTGATGGTTTCCACTATCGCTGGAACGCCCAGACTTTCGCCTCCTGGGGTTATGTCACCGCCTGGCCCAATTTCCACGGTTCCAGCGGCTTCGGCCAGGACTTTGCCGATGCCATCAACCCGGACTGGAAAAACAAGTCTCTGGATGATGTCCTCAAGGCGGCCGACTGGTTTGAACAAAAGAGCTGGATCGACAGCGATCGCATGGTGGCCGGTGGTGCCAGCTACGGCGGCTATCTGACCTCCATCATCCTCGGGCAGAAACATCCGTTCAAGGCGCTGTTGATCCATGCTGCCGTTTACGACATGTACTCCCAGATGGCTTCCGACTTCGCCGTGCACAGCACCCGTTTCGGCCACTACTGGGAAAACCCGGAGATCTACCAGTCGATTTCACCCCATTACTTTGCCGCCGGTTTCAATACCCCGACCCTGGTGAGCCATGGTCAGCTGGACTACCGGGTACCCGTGGGACAAGGTTTTGAGCTGTTCCGCACCCTGCAAAGCCGTGGAGTGGAATCGCGGATGATCTATTTCCCCGATGAAAACCACTGGATCATGAAGCCCAACAACTCCATCTATTGGTATAACCAGGTCAAAGACTGGATGACCCATTATGCCGAGCCGGGCCCACGTTAATCGCCGATAATCGGCATCCAAGCAAGAAGGCGACTCAGGGTCGCCTTTTTTAGTGCCCCAAATGAGCCTAAATATAAGCTGCAACATCTAAATGAGGCGCCATCAACCCACCACTCTACAATTTGCCCAACTGCAAGATACTGTCATTCAAACAAGAAACCGCATAACAAGCGGTAATGCTGGCGACACTTTTTATCCTTGGGTACCATTGAACAATAAAGAGGCGCTTGGACATGCCAACGCCGGGGAAGATGGATACTTAAATGGAATTAAGATACATGCTGTTATGCATGTTTTTGCTGCTGGCCAGCCTAACGTCTGTTGCAAAAGAACAGGCTAGCCTTCCGGTCATTGACATAGAACACAACAGTGTTGCACTCGAAGAGTTCAAAATTGGCTATTTTATTGATGACAGCCAAAACCTTGGCTTTGAGCAGGCACGCCAGAAGCCTTTCGGCGTAACCGATAATGTCACCACCTTGGGTACCAGTGCCAGAGTCACTTGGTTCAAGCTGAACCTGCACAATAGGCTCTCGCAGGCAAAGCCGCTGTTTTTGCACCTGCCTCATGCTTACCATGTGCAGCAAATCGACATCTATGAGGAAAACGGTCAACAACTGCAGCGACACGAGCGGTTGGATCTCGAACAGGCCGCCGACAACCCACTCATGTATCGGGGCACTGTCGTCTACCCACTGACTCCGGCGTCAGATCAGATAACAACCCTGTATATTCGTAGCCATGTTTACTCCCATCAATGGTTTGCCATGACACTGATGGATGAAGACAATTCGCGAAGAGCTCTGGTAAGCACCCATTATGATATTGCGATCATGGTGGGTATGTTGCTGGCATTAGTGTTCTACAACGGCCTGCTGTATTTCGCCAGCAGCAAGAAAGAGAACATCTACTATTCGCTGTATCTGATCTCCGGTCTGGTGTGGATAGCCCTGTCCTATGGTCTAGTCGCCAGCGTATTCAACGCCTACGGTTCGAGCGTCTTTATGCTCAACCTGTCGCTGCTCACCATGCCGATTTTCTTGCTGTTGTTTATGATGGCCATCTTCGAAACCAAGCAATTCTATCCCTCAGAACACAAGGTGTTGCAATTGCTGTTGTTGCTGCTATTTGCCTTTCTGATTTGGGGGCTGTTTGATATCTCTGCGGCACTCAAACCCGCCAGCAGTATGGCGGCAGTCATGATGCTGGTGACCTTCTCTGTGAGTATCTCCCTCTATCGCAAGGGCAATCCTCTGGTGAAGTACTTTCTGGTGGGCCACAGCTTTTTCGTTATCTTCAATGGCATAGCCGTGCTCTTCTACAAGGGCTTGATCTCTCCGAGCTACCTCAGCAGTCATGGAGTCGGTATCGGCATTATGCTGGAAGGCCTAACCCTGGCGTTTATCATCTCCTATAGGATCAAAATTCTTGAAGATATCCGCGCCTCGCAGGAAGAGCTCAAGCGCCAGGCGGCCACAGATCCTCTGACCAAACTCTATAACCGGCGCTATTTCTATTCCGAAGCCGACTATCAACTTAAGCTGGCCGGCCGCAATGGCGAGGCTATCTCTGTACTTATTCTGGATATAGACAACTTTAAGCAGATCAACGACAACTTTGGTCATCACTGGGGCGACAGGGTCATAGTCGCCCTGGCCAAACTATTGAAACAACACTTTCAAGGAGCCGAAATGGCGGCCCGCTTCGGCGGCGAAGAGTTCGTGATCTTGTTGCCGGGATCCCCCCTAAACCAAGCCTTGCAACGCGCCGAGCAGCTGCGCCTGGCCATCGAAATGATGCTGATTAACACAGATGAGGGAGACGGGCTCAGTTGCACTGTCAGCATAGGCGTAGCCGAGGTCGAAATTGGCTCGGAGTCGATAGAAGCGGCCGTCAAAAGGGCCGACGGCGCGCTTTATCAAGCCAAAAACAGTGGCCGCAATCGGGTCGTTGCCAATTCAAGCGCTAGCGACCAAGAATTAGATACCGGCGTTGAAATCAATCCAGGTCTTTAAGCATTTGCCGTCCCAATTGCCGCATCTGCTGCTGGATCCAGTCGGCGCGGCGGTTCATGTAAGCACTGGGGGGATTGATTTGATATTGCCAGGGATTGGGCAACAAGGCGGCCAGCAAGGCCGCCTCGCGGGACGACAACTGAGCGGCGCTCTTATGAAAGTAGTGCTGTGCCGCCGCTTCGACGCCGTAGATCCCCGGGCCGAATTCGACAATATTCAGATACAACTCAAGGATCCTGGGCTTATCCAACACCAGCTCCAGAAGCAGGGTGAACCAAGCTTCGGCCCCCTTGCGAATAAAGCTGCGCGAAGACCACATAAACAGGTTCTTGGCGGTTTGCTGGCTCAAGGTGCTGGCGCCTCTGAGGCGCTCCCCCTGAAGCTTATCTTCTATGGCATTCTGAATCGCCTTGAGATCAAAACCGGAATGAAAGGCAAAACGCTGATCTTCACTGGCGATCACCGCCAGTGGCATATTGGCAGATATCTGAGTCAGCGGCTGCCACTGGTGTTGCACCTGATGTTGTACCTGTGTGACCGGCACCGGCGGAAACCAATAGCGTTCAATCCGCCAGCTCCATAGCGGCGGGTTAACAAACTTAAGGGCAATCACCATCAGCAGGGACAGTATCATCAGCCCCAACAGCAGTTTTATCAGCCAGGCTGTCAGTCGCCTAAACCATCCCTTTTTCGCGGCCAAATTCGCTCCTGATAAATAAGCTCACCTAAAACTGAGTGCACCTGAAACTGAGTGAGCCTGGAAACCCTCAGTGAATAATAATCGAGTATTTTGCCAGGTGCGAACCCGGCCCCCAATTCCAATCTGTAGCTTATCCGGAGCATCCGAGCGACTCAGCGGCACTTTTCTTAGCCCCTTAGTCAGGGCCGAAGCGGCCGCGCTCAAGAAAGGCCTGTACCGCCGCCAGCATATCCTGATGCCAATGTATGGCCTTATGGCACAGGGGCAACACCATCCAATCACTGGCATCATCACAACGGGTAGAAGCCAGGGGTACCCGGCCATCGGACTCGCCGTCAATCAAGGCGCCCAAGGGATCCTGAGTCCCACTGCCGGCGATGATCCCAAGATGAGCCTGACTATCTTCGCGCCAGCTTGCCCAGCGCTGCCCCGGCAGCAAAGATTGCAGCGGCTGAAATAACCTGGAATATCCCGGAAGCTTATCGGCCAGACTCGCCAGCGGTGAACCATCATGGGGCGTGGCAATAAACACACTGTGGCCCAAATTGCCGGGCGGCTGCTCTGCCAGCAGTTGCCGAACGATTAAGCCTCCCATGCTATGAGCCACAAAGTGCACCCCGGGATACTGCTGCCAATTCTGCTCATCCAGCGCCTGGCGTAAGGTCACTACCGCTTGTTGCAGTGAGCCGAAACGGGTGGGCAATCTGGGGCACAGGATACTGTATTGCCGGGACAAGCCTTGGGCCAAAAATCCCATGTCACGCTCATCTTTGTTGAAGCCATGCACCAGCACTACCAGAGCTTTGTTGTTATCCAGCCTCAAGCAGGCTGGCTCTTGAGCCACTGCTGAAATGCCTGTTTGGGCATGGCACCGGCCTGCTGGGCTATCACTCGGCCATTTTTGAACAGCATTATGGTCGGAATGGAGCGGATCCCATACTGGGCCGCCAGCGCTTGCTGAGCCTCGGTATCTAGCTTGCCGAACCGAAACTCCGGCTCCAGTTCGGCAGCGCTCTGCTCGAATATGGGAGCAAACTGTTTGCAGGGACCACACCAGCTGGCCCAGAAATCCACAACCAGCGGCAGCTCTGACTTATGGGCATGGTTAGCAAAGTTGGCATCAGTCAATTCTACTGGGCGGCCCTGAAACAAAGGTTGCTTACAGTGGCCGCACTTAGGGCCTTGAGACAGGCGTTCTTCCGGCACCCGGTTCATTCCAGCGCACTGGGGACATGCAATCAACATAGGATTCTCCTCTCAAGCGGCGTTATCGCCGCACACTGTGAAATAGGGGGACGGCGTTAAACCGACTCAAGCCAGATGAGGCCGCAACGCAGCCAATACCTGGGGATAGTCAGCCTGATTATCCAAGGTCAGACTCAGATAGCCATCGCCGCGAAAGGCCCGGTCCAGTTCCAGCAAGATATGGGTTTGTTCGCCATCGGGAACCAGGGTAAGCTCCACTTCACGCAAAAGGCGGATCCCACGCCCTGTTGGCACAAACTCCAACTCCTGATAGCAGCCTGAGCCACTGCGAAAATCAGCGGTGTTGATATAGCCTTGCTCAACATCGGCTTTTTTAAGGACAAAGCCCAACTCCTCCATGGCCTGCAGCAGGTGCAGCAACAGCTGGGTAGGCTGGATCTGCAGCAGATCCTGATCGCCCGGATCTATGGCGTAATCTATCGCCAGCCCGGTTTGCAGCCAGACCCGGCATTGATTGTTACGCACCGGCAACTGGGTAAATGGGGTCTCAGGGTGCAACTGACCGATGAAAGGCAGTTCTCTCACCTCTCCGGCCTGAAGTTCAAAGCCTTCGCTGATACGCCAGCTGGCCAGACAATGATTGATAAAGTGGCTGCTGTCGCCGTCACTGACCTTGACCCGGGTCATTAAGGCTAGCTCCAGGCCGGCAATATCCTGACTTACCTCGCCGCCCTTGAGCACAATTCGGGCTTCGAAGGTTTGCCCAGGTTGCAGGCTGGCATTGAGCAAACGAGTATCGACACTGGCGCCGCCAACGCCAACTGCCGCGAGCAATTTCTTAAACATCCTCTGTTCCTGTTTATGTAAAGGCTTTGCCGCATTTAAGCCCCTTTTCTTCGGCGAGTAAAGGGCGAGCACATCGGCTGTAAATTCCCAAACCCAACAAGCAGGCAGCAACAAAACTCATTCTGAGCCAGTTAAAAACCAGAAGCCGGCAAAATCATCGACCTAATCAGGGATGGCGTAAACGGACTTCTGCCAAAATCGGTGTATGGTCGCTCGCCTGGGCATCCAGCTCAAACTGCGGCCGCAGTAGGTGCCTGTCATAGACCCGATAATCCACCACTTCTGCCAGGCTATGCTGGCTACGGGCATCAAACTCCTGACTCAACAACAGATAGTCGACCACACTGCCTTGAGAGCCGTGAAAATGGGTCACGGGGCGAGTCACTGTCATTCGCTCGCCCGTTTGCTCAGAAGCTTCTCGCCAGAGCTGCCAGGCGTCAAACAGTTGAAAATGCGCCAGCTGCAGTTTCAGCCTTTCATCAGGCAGGCCGTAAAGGCCCGCAGCGCGAATATCCCCGTTGTAGAGCTGCCCAGCGCCCACCAACAGCCCCTTGAGTTCACTGGAATCTATGCCGGCGTTAAAATCCCCCATCAGTACCACAGCGTTGCCGCTTTGCTGGCGCCGCTTGAGTATCGCCTGATACAGCAGCATCGCCTCACTGCCACGCTGCAAAGTGGCTGACCAGCGTCCCAGCGCACTCTCGGCAAGCAGCCCGGCGGCACCTTGCTGCTCGACCGCGCCCTTGGGCAACTTGTTACGAGGTGATTTGAAATGCACCACATAGGTATCACAGTGGCCGAGCCCAGGCAGCATCAAGGTGGCTCTCAGTATCTGACGACTGCTTTGAAACTCATCCTTAAGCCCTAGAGTAAGTGCCAGTTCGGCATCCAGCGCCACCGCCGCCAAAGAAACGATTGGATAACGGCTTGCCAGTGCCACCACACTCTTGCGGGCAACAAAGCCTTCTATGACAGGCGAATCCACCAGCGCAAAGTGGGCAAGACCGGCTGCCTGACACAATTCGCGTAGCGGCTCGGGGCTGAATACCTCCTGCCAGCCCACCAGATCTGGCTGCGCCTGCTGCAACCAGCGGGCTATCCAATCACACTTTTGTTGCCACTGTCCTTGGGTATAGATGTTGTTGAACTCATGAAACGCCAGCGGCGGCATGGCAAAGTTGAACAGATTCAGGCTGGCGATGCGGATATTGGAAGACATGAAAAACGCTGCGGCTCCGGTAACTCTGCTGAGTGATAGTGTTGATATTAAGCCGGTGAGGAGATTTGTCCAATAACGCCCACCAACAACCTTCCGGCCACCCATTTCACCCAGATACGGCCCAGCGATTCAACAAAGAGGTAACATAAAACCGCTGTTTTTGACCCCAACACCTTGTTTGACACCCTTTTTCAATCTCCCGCTTGACTTGTTTGCTTGCGACCATACAATCGCCGCTGAATTAACCATACGGAGACCCACTGTGGACACACACATAGGTGACAGTAGATGTCCTGTCAGTCAGACAGGATTATTTGCCCGGCACTAGTCTGCAGCTTCGCAAACTACTGCCAGGCCTGGCAGTAGCGTAGTAAAGAATCCCTTTTCCGTTACTCCCCATTAAAAACCTTTTGAGCTTTGCATACGCGAGCATGCCGCAGCGATCCCCTGTGGCTATCAGCTTAATGCAACCATAAAGGTTTACTTAGGACAGCCTTGCTGCCCCATCTACGACCTTGAGTGTTCCCCCACACAGGAGGAACAAGCATGAAATTCAGATATACCAATGCGCTGCTGCTGGGCGGCCTGCTCTGGCATGGACAACTGCATGCTGGCATTCAGTTGCTGGAAGAGCCCGATATTGCCGCTGCCACAGAACTCGCTGTCGACTGGCAACGACAAGCGGGCAACAACGGCTTTGCCCTGGGGCTCAACCAAGCCGTCTTTGGCGGCGAGTTGGCGCTGGAACTGCAAACAGACGACCGGGATGCTCCCTGGGACAGGCATGAGAGCCGCGGCTGGCAACTCGGCTACAAACAACCGCTGACCACAAACGGCTTATCCCAGGTTCAGACTCAGGCTCTGGCACTGGAGCTGGGGCGTCATCACAGAGATGGCTGGCAAGGGCACGCCCTGGTCGGTACCGATCTGCCGATTGCCACCCAGGGCTTCTTTGTGCGCAACAACCTGGGGCTGAGCCTGGAGTCGGGAGAAGGTCCGGCAATGATTTTTGGCCTGGGAGCCGGCTTCAAAGTTCAGCAGCAAACTCTGCTGTTTGAAAACCAGTATCTGGGCCAAGGCGACTATGGCTACCAGCTACTCTGGCAAAACCAGCCCAACGCCCGTTGCCAGTGGCAATTGGGCTATGGCAATCAGTATGGCGGTGGCGCCCGCCAATTTGGCGCCGGCATACAATTTTTCTTTTCTTGATAGCTCATTGGGAGAATGACCTATGAACAGCAACAACATCATACTCAACCTGCACCTTATTCTGGCCAACAAAGACGCCAAGGCGATGCAGATGCTGGCATCCGAGCTGCACCCGGCGGACATAGCCGCCGTGCTGCCGGCCTTCGACAGCCAGCAAACGGCCTCAATACTGACCCTGTGCCAGCCCAAAACCGCGGCGGCGCTGCTGCGGTATCTGTCCCATCAGCAGCAAAAGCTGCTGGCGGAAGCAGTGGATCATCAAACCCTTGGGAAAATTATCATGGAGATGGCGGCGGACGAGCGCGCCGACCTCTACAACGAGTTGGAGATTGAGCAGCAGGCCCTGCTGCTGCCGACACTGGCCAAGGCGGAGCGCGAGGACATGCGTACCCTGGCGGCCTATGATGACTCCAAGGTCGGCTCCATTATGACCTCTGACTATGCCCTGCTGCGGGTCAATCACACCGCGGAAGAGGCCACAGACAGCCTGAGGAAAGTGGCAACGGATCTGGAAACCATCTACCAGACCTATGTGGTGGATGAGCGCGGACGCCTGATAGGCAATGTGTCGCTGCGTCAGCTCATCATCGCGCCGCCCAAGGCGTTGGTGAAAGACTTTATGAAAGAGCAGACCATTGCCATAGAAGCGGAAGCCCTCAAAGAAGAAGCTGCGCAGATGATAGCCCACTATGATCTGCTGGCGCTGCCAGTAGTCAACAGCAAAGACCAACTGGTCGGCATAGTCACTTATGATGATGCCATGGATGTGGCCAGTGCCCAGGCCGATGCCGAATTCAACAAACACGGAGCAGTGGGGCAGTTGGCATGCTCTTTCAAGGAAGCCAGCATTGGCATGCTTTATCGTAAGCGAGTCTTTTGGCTGGTGTTGCTGGTGTTCGGCAATGTGTTATCCGGCACTGGGATCGCCTACTTTGAAGATACCATCACAGCCTATGTTGCTCTGGTGTTCTTCTTGCCACTGCTCATCGGCAGTAGCGGTAACGCCGGTTCGCAGTCTGCCACCTTGATGGTCAGGGCACTGGCCACCGGGGAGGTCGTCCTCAAAGACTGGCTGTCGCTGCTGGGCAAAGAGCTGTTTGTCGCCGGCTTACTGGGGGCCACCATGGCCATTGCGGTATTTACCCTGGGTTATTGGCGTGGCGGTGATATCGCCTTGGTGGTGGCTCTGACCATGCAACTTGTGGTGATTATCGGCAGCCTGATAGGCATGTCCCTGCCCTTCTTGCTGAGCAAGTTCAAGTTGGATCCGGCCTCGGCCAGCGCACCGCTGGTGACTTCGATAGCCGATATCATAGGTGTCATCGTCTACTTCAATGTCGCCACCGCTATTTTGAATTTTCCGCCTGTCAGTGGTTAATTGACCTGGGCACAACCTATGCGAAAACCAAGCTAGATTGTGCCATCCCCAAACGGCCTAATCCCACTCTTCGATGATCTTAACGCCGTGTTTTTCAGCTGCCGCAATAAAACCTGCGCTCAGGTTGTTAAGGTCAGTGGTGGTGATCAATTTAAGATTGGGAAGCAGGCTTAAGTCTTCAGCCGCGATATCCTTCACCGCTAATATGCTGTCGCCGCATCCGGGATCCCAATAAGGATTGATATTGTAATAGACCTCAGCCCCACCGGATAAACCATCGTCCTGATAGAGCTCGGTTACCTTTGCCAGTTCCGTATCGGCGATATCCAGCGCCTGATAAAAATCTATCACCTGTGGTATCTCCCCGGCATCATTGCGCTCAATTTCGCCGCCACAATACTCTGCGGCAAACTCCGCCAATGAAAACTTGGGCGAAAGCGAGTCTTGTTTATACATAAGTTCTTCAATAACCAGCAACTTCAACCCGAAATCTTTAAAGCTATTCACCGCAGTTGACGCGGGGGCAAACTTTTTCGGACCTTTGGCAAAGCGATTGGCCTCGAGCAGTAGCTCAGACAGCTGTCTGGCCTTGTCATTGATGGCAGCATATTGCCCGGCAACGCGGCAAGCAAAATCATAAAACTTCCGGGACACGGCCAACTTACGAGCGGCCTCCTGGCGGTTGAGGCTAATAAACTCCGGATAATGATACTCAATATACTCGGCCTGTTGCTTATAATATTTTTTGTCCGACTTGTTCTTGAACAACTTGGCAAGCCTATGATTCGATTCAATTAACTCTGCCTGGCTGCGCATTTCCAAATCAAGAGGCTCAATGAGCAAACGTTCAATAAGATAGCCGAGTTCAGATGCATCCCAGCTCTCTTTGAAGGAGATAACTTTCTCAAAGACTTTCAAAGAGTGCTTATACAAAAAGCCTTTGTATTCACCGGCCGCCAGCATATCTCTGGCAATATCGGCTATTGCAGGACAACGCCGATAGATGTCACGATTGAGCATACAGGCATATATCACCCTCGCATAAAGGCTCTCGGCTTGCGGATGACAGGAGATACACCCCAGCGCCAGGGAACAATCAAGGTTAGGGTACAACTCCAGCATTTTTACCACAGTCGGAGCTATCGAGGCGCGGGTCTGTGGGTCAGCATAGCCATGATAGAAATAAAGCTGGCACAGGGTTACGGCCAGCTCTACCGAGCTGAAGTTAGATTTGGGATCAGCAATAAGCTCACACTCCCCTCGGTCCAGAAGAGTATTGGTAACGGCGATAATCTCAGGGGATTTGGCAGAGATGATACTTGAAGCAATGGATATTTTTGATGAACACAGGGCAACGGCAACCTTGGCACACAATTCGGCTTCAGCTTGATTGCTCCAATCAGTCGTTTTCAATAAAAAAACAAACTTATCCAGGCAAGGCCTTACATTGTTCCCCGACCAGATTTTTCTGGCTCTATCCAGAGCAGACTTGTTACGGAACTTGGCCTCGGCCACTAACTTGAAACCTTCCTCTATTGCTTCCATGCGCACCACACTACCTCCCATACTCGTGTGAAAAAGACGAAATAACGGCACAGATGCCTGCATCGGCAAGCTCTGTCACCGCGAGATGTTACCGGAAACCTTGTCAGTGTGGAAATCGAGTAAACAACGGGCTACCTCAAATATTTTCCCTAACAAACTTTGCCAAAAAGCCTGCCAATGGAATAATCTCCGGCGACCATTTCGTTGACAAGCTCAATCCAGGCAGACTCGGCGAAATAACGCTCAGGACAGGCCTCAAGGCCGCCATGACAGGGAAATATATGCAAGGTATTGCACAGTGGCAAAGCGCCCAACCCACCGACGAAGTACAACGCTATCTCAATCGACTCGACGACTATGACGCTCCTTATATGCTGATTATCCAGCTGAATACTGAGGTGGCCGCGTCAATCGAGATACTCAATACACTCATTACTGAATTTGAGCTCGACGCCGAATGTGTCGAAAAGCTCAGCGATTCAATGCTTTTCTTAGCGCTTGAGTATTTATCCGGCGACGATGAAGCCGGGCAGATACAGGCATTTGCCCGGGAGTTTCAGACCCGGCTCACAGCCCTTGGCATACTCAGCCACGGCGCCATAGTGCACCACAACTGTCTGGGCCAAGCAGAGCAGAGCTTTCGCGACTGTTTGTCACTGGTCAAACGAATCATTGACGATGCAGCACAACAAAGCGAGCTGGCCATCATGGATTTCGGTGATAACAGCCCCAGGTTCATAAAGTAAAAACGACTCCAAATGGCGTTAATGCTAGGGGCAATCTCTCACACTTGCTGTCCCTTTTGTCCGGTTTATCAATGGACTTAGACCCTTTAGTGTAATCACGCCCGCAAGGCGGTGATGCAGTTACAACATCAAGAGACTAATCAATGGAACATTTCACGGAAGACAGCCGCAGCTTAGGCGGTGCGCTCAAGGACCACATTCTCAACCTGGATCTGGTGGCTATCAGCCAAATTGTCAGCACAGACAATGTCGATCACAGCCTGGTTCAGGACGGACTTCGCCAATGCAGGCCACTGGACTTTGTGCTGGAACAGGCCGATCCCAAGTTTGACAGAGTCGTCCAGCACCTATTAAAACTGGGCGCCGGTATTCGTCACTTGTTGGATAAAGAGCGTAAACCCAATCATCTGCTGCAACGAGCGCTGCGCTCGGCAGAGATGGTGCAGATGCTCAGCGAGCAAGAGGTTAATCTCAATATCCTGTGGCAGGGTGAATTTAACCTCTTGTCATTGGCCGCCTGCCGCGGTGACTATCGTATGGTCAAGGCGGTGTTGGAACAGCAACTGGCGCTTTTGGATGATGAATGTTTCTTCTGGCACTGCTTCAGTCGTAACCCGGCGCTGGAGCAACAAACTGTGCAGTTACTGCTGTCTCACGGCATTGAATATCAAGGCAGTGAAGAGCGCGAATATTGTGATTCACTGCTGTTTCAGCTGTTCAACTCTCCCATGCCAGAACTGAAAATACTCTCCATTTTCAATATGTTAAATGAACAGCAATACGACTGTGACTTAGAGCGACGTTACTCTGGTAACACCTTGCTGGCGATGACGATAAAGAATGGTCAACGCCTATTGTTGACTCGCCTGGTAGAACTGGGAGCGGATATCAGCCACCATCAGCCGGAAGTGGCGCGCATGCTGCTGAACAAGGAGAAGCTGCAGTCCCGTCTGGTACTGGATGACAGCCTGGATCTGTTTTCTGCCGATGCCGCCGAGGTTGAGCGTTATCTGACAACCCAAGCAGATTTCACTGGCAAGTCGGTTATCGGCCCTATCCTGTGTCACACCAACCTGTCATCCAGCCAACGCTGCCGATTTGCCGAGTTGGCCATTGCCAAGGGCGCCGATGTCAACCAGGCATTCGCTTTCACTACGGCCGGTGGCACCGAACTCTTCTGCACGCCTCTTTATGCCTTGTGTTCCATGGAGCAGGACAGACTGGATGAAGTCGCCCTGTTGCTGCGCCACGGCGCCGTGGATCCCGTTGAGAATCGCAGTGCCCTATTTCTGACTATCAGCCAGGCCAGGCTCGAACTGCTCAAGGTATTGTTGCAAGGTGGCATCAACCCCAACTTTGCTCTGCGCGGCGAGCCGGTGAATGAAAACTGCCGTATGGATGATGAAATGTGGGTAAGCCATTTCTATCCAAGCCATCTCAGGGTTAAGCCCAACCCGGCGCAAAAGCGTGCCATGTTCAGCATGCTGCAGGAGGCAGGGCTCAGCAGCCTGCTGCAGACAGATTCCGCATGGACCGCTCTG
Source organism: Shewanella carassii (assembly GCF_019670705.1). Classification (NCBI taxonomy): domain Bacteria; kingdom Pseudomonadati; phylum Pseudomonadota; class Gammaproteobacteria; order Alteromonadales; family Shewanellaceae; genus Shewanella; species Shewanella carassii. The sequence continues at coordinate 769,244 of NZ_AP024618.1, read as the reverse complement.
GATATCGCCTTGCTTCGCAGAGATCATGAGTTTGTGCAGCAGATGCTGGGCGAAGGTTTCCAGCCGCCCTTGAGCCCAAATACCCTTAACTGGGCGTTCGAATACTGCAGTGACCTGGCCACGCTGGAAACCTTAATTGCCTTGAGTGATACCCAGGTTGAAGTCACAGAGGAGATGGTCTCAGGTTATTTCCACTGTTTCGCCAACAAACCCGAGGAAACCTCTCAGGATCGCGAAGCCATTTTTGAACTCTTGCTGCGTCTGGGATTGGATCTGAAACGGCAATATGACGGAGGTTCACTGCTGGAGCTGGCGATACGCACCCGCAACGAGCCTGTAATACGGCGCCTGTTGCAGCTGAGACAACAATTCCAGATCCCGGCCGATGCAGTCGCCTGGGCGATACACTCACTGCAAAGTCCACAACTTGTGGGCGATATCGTTGCCCTGTTCCCGGATTTTGAACTGGCCGATGTGCATCAGAGCTTCTCCGGCAACCACAAAGCCCCGGCAACGGCAATTACCCTGGCACTGCATAAGAAACGCTGGTCTTTGGCGCAATATCTGTTGCAACGTTTCCCGACTATGCGCGCCTGGACCGAGGTACGTTGGCTGACCGAAGATGTACTGTGGGAGCTGGAAGAGGACGGCCTGGAACTGTTCCGGCTCCTGATAGAGCGCGAACAGGATCTGGATCGCCTCTGTTTGGATGGCAATGATGCCTGTCGTTGGAGCCTGTTGTATTTCCTCTGTTTCCGCTACGCCAAGCTCAAACAACACAAACAACTCTATCTCAGTGCGGTGGAAATTCTGCTGGAGGCGGGAGCCGCTGTGGATCAGCCCTACTCCCTGGATGTGGAGCGCACGCCAACCAAGCCGGATATCACCCATATTTTCTCCTGCATCCTCTACGATGCGGAAAACGACTTTGAATACTGCCGCCCCATGTTTGATCTGCTGATCGACTATGGTGTCGACCCGACAGTGCCCGTGGGACAGTTCCGCGAATCCGGGGTGATGAGCACGGTTCAGAGATATCATTCTATTATCAACGAAGAAACCAGTCTCAAGTTTGTCCGCTATCTGTGGCAAAGAACCGGATTCAACATCCATGAAGTCAACAATCTGGGCAATAACCTGATCTTTGCCGCCGCCATGCCAGGACGCTCGGAACTGCTGCGCTGGTTTGCCGAGCACGGTGCTGACATTCATCATGTCGGCGGCTTCGATCATTCCAATGCCATGCATAAATGTTTGTCCAACTATTCGGACATCAATCCAATCGATCGCGCCAAGACTGTGGCGGCCCTGTTGGATCTCGGAATGGACATAGAGGTACTGGATCCGGATCCCGACTCCAGGGCAACGCCGCTGATGACGGCCTGCACCTTTGGTATTCAATCCTGTATCGACCTTTTGTTGAGCCGCGGGGCCAATATCAATGCCGTCTCGCCTTTGGGCGACACCCCACTGCTGGCGGCGATCACCAGCCAGTACTGTTACGATGCCCACTCTTCTGTCGAAGCCAGCAAGAAGGGGCTGGTCACTCAACTGGTGCAACAGGGAGCCAAGATCAATCAACTGACGCCCGGGCGTAGCCATCCCTTGCTCGAGGCCGCCTTCGCCGATCGCCCCGGGATCTTCGAGTGTTTGCTGGAACTGGGGGCCGATCCCTGGATGCTGGATCCGAATCTCAAGTCAGAATCCTCGGGCAGCATAGGCTTTGTCAAACCGCAAACCCCGGATGCCGATGGCATGAATCCATTGGGCTTTCTGTTGATGCATGGTGAAAAGGCCAGACAATATCTACAAATAATTGCCCGTTACTATGGTGATGACGTCATAGTCTCGGCGATTGCAGACCTTGAAGCCATGCGGCCACCGGTTTGCCCGGCGCAGGCAGCGGCCAAACTGGCAAAGCTTCAGCAGCCAAAACCACAGCCATCCCAAACACCTCAGGCGCCGGGCGCCGAAATTGACCCGAGTCTTACCTTTAAAGATAACGAAACCCGGCTCAAATTCCGTCGCATCATCCGCCAATCGGTTACCTTGCAGGGTATCAGCGTTAGTCTGGATCTGGCATTTGAGGAAACCCGCGCCCTGGGCGCGGCCATAGAGGCCCAGTGCCCTGGTGCCAATATGAATAACCCCGTCAACTGGCAACGCTTTATCTGTGCCGTGTTCAATCAAAGAGCACCTGAGCTGGCGCAAGCGCTGCAGGCCAAGGATGATGAAGGTCTATGTGTCTTCGAGGTAGAGCCCGCCAAGGTATCAAGCCTGACTCAGATGCAGGCCTTGGGGCAGTTGTTCCGGGAACTGTTTGCCACCCCGAGAGCTGTGCTCGGCGCCCTCGAGGAAGTACAGCATGAGATTGAATGGCAAGCCGCCAGCGCCGCAACTTCAGCCGAGGACAAGACAACAGAAGATTCTGCACAAGCCCCTGATGAGGCCGTACCATTGGATCTTCGCGATCTGTACCAGATCATGGCCAACTTCGGTTTTGTCAACGTGATCTTCAAGCTAGACTCGACCACTATGAAACAGCTGGCCGCCAGCGTGCAAAGCCTGCTGCCACTGGAGATGAACGCCGAAGACTGGAGCAGGATCATCCAGGCCATCTGCCAAAGCCAATTTGGCGAACAAACAGATCTCATCTCCTTTGAGGCCATAGGCAACTACTTCCGGGTGGTGCTTGAGGATGAACCCGGGGTCAAACATGAGCTGGTGAAAAACTTCCGTCAACTGCTGCGGCAACTGTTCCACACAGAGCAGAGCTTCATGCAACAGGTAATGGCCGTGCGCCAGCACCTAACGACCGAGGCCTGATTTGAAGGCCATCAACTGGCTGCTGTATACCCTGCTGATATTGCTTAGCCTGCCGGTAGTTGCACGCTACTACTTGCCGACCAAACTGGCAGGGCTCAAGGCAGCCTGGATTTGTCGGCGCCATTTCGGCGCCGACCTCAGAGTGAGTAACTGCCGCCCCTTTTCTGTCGGCGGCGAGTTGGTGCCCCGTAAGGGGCGCTACAATCTGGAGCTCTACAGCCAAACTCTGGGTGAATACCTGAATCTGTACCAGCTTAAATGCGAAGAGATATCGGTTGAGCGCTTGTCGCAGGCGCTGGCAAAACAGCGGCAGCAGGCCCAAGCCGAGCGGGCGAGGCTCAAAGAGCTGTCCGATCTGCTCGGCGGTCCCCTGTGGCTGTTTCGTCATCTTCGCGCCAACGAGCTCCACCAGCAGCAACTCTTGCTGGTGATGCCACCGGAAGACAGCGAGACCCTGACGCCTTGGCTGCAACGCTTGACCCGTCTACTGCTGGATAACCCAGATTGTAGCGCTTATTTGATACCCAAGGAGCGGCAAGCCAACTTAGCAAGCGAGTTGGCGCCGACCTTGCTGCCTGAGCGGCTCGGGGACAATGTCCGCCTCAAATTGGGCCTCAAGGAGCGCAAATTAAATTCGGCTCTGGCGCCATATCAACTGTTTGAGGCGCGGGCTTGCCTCAAAATCTATCGACCAAGGAAGTTTGGCAAGCTGCAGCCGGAAACACAGGGAATAGTGCCCCAAGCGCTGTCTTTGGACAGCGAGCTTCTGAGCCGGGCCTTTCCCTCACTGGTCTTCAGGCCACTGTCGCAAAGCCGCCAAGAAAATTGAATTTAACCATCAATAACTTACACCAACCAAGAGGGATCTATGCCTACAACCTTTATATCCAGTCATAGACTGGGCAATGAAGCTTGCCCCGAAGATTTGGCCTTCCTGCTTAAACATTGCCGAGACTGGTTTGAAAGCGAGCTGTTCGTCCGCTTTCCTGAAGATGAAGATTGGGCGCCGTGGGAGGATACCAGTTACCTGAATGAAGATGACTGGGCCGACCCCGAAGTAGCTGCCAACGTTAAAGCCATTGGTGATACCTGCAAGCACATCGCCTTTGTGGCCGAACTGCCCTATGGTGAGTACCTGGGTTACTGGCGCGGTGAAGCCAAGCGCCTGATAGCCGAGAGCCCGCTGGTCAAATACAGCAATGACGGCTGCTTCAGCCTCTGGGGCACGAGTATGCTGCAGGCATTGCATTTCGACATGGAAGAAGCACTCTTGGATAAACTGCGGGAAATCGCCGAGCGAGCAGGATGGCAACTGAGCCAAGCCCACTTGAGCGACTACTGCGAGAGCGAAGCGCCGGACAGCCCGGATGAGTTCCATCAGGCCAGATATCAATTCCATCGGCAGCATCCCTGAGCAGGGAAATGACTTTTAGTTCTGCCTGGAACCCAAAAAGAATCGAAAAAACAAGGACAGCCCTGAGCTGTAGTGTCTCAGCCCTGAGCTGTCCTTGTTGTTATTTCAAGCGGTTAGAGGCTTATGTCTTTAGCTTATCGACACTTGAAGCAATAGTCAGCCAAGCAAGATCCCCGGCTTTCCATCCAAGGAACGGGCAATGGCACGGCGCTCCTCTGCTTCAGTGAAATCTTTGCTCAGAATGCTGTCCACATAGAACCACTCGCTGACCACCTCTTCGCTACTGAAGGTCAGCGTCATATAACCCCGGTTCAACAGGTTGGCGTATTTAAGGTCATCCACCAGCCCTACAACGGCCGCCTCTGTCGCCGGGATCTGCTCTGGTGGCAGGTTGAGGTAGTACTCAAGCCCAGGAGAAGAAACCGAGCTGGTGGCAAACTCAACCCCAACCATGTTGCCATCTTTGTCCTTGAGATCATTGGCCCAGGCATTGTGAGTATCACCGGCAATCACCACCAGGTTTTTACCCGAGGCCCGGGCAGTGGCCAGCACGACTTCACGCTCATAGGCATAGCCATCCCAGGCATCCAGGTTGTAGGGGATCGATGGCAGTTGCAACAGTGCCAGCACTTCCGGCGTCAGTTTGGCCTGGTTGGCAGCCAGATAGGTCAGCTCCGCTTGGGTCAGAGTCGGATCGCCAGCCTGAGCACGAGCCGCCAGCTGGGCCAATGCCGCCAACTCGGCAAACTGCGGAATAGACAGCTGCTGAGTGGCTATCGCCGCCGGCAACATCATCCGCCCCATCAGTATCTGCTGTCCCAAAAGCTGCCACTTGGCGCTGGATTGCAACAGTTTTCCCTGCAACCACAGCAGTTGGGTTTGGCCGAGAAGCGTACGCTGAGTATCGGTCACGTCAGCGAGAAACTGCTTATCGTTGAAAGCGCCGGTAGCCGGATCCAGATAGTTGCCATAGTCCAACTGTTTGTCACGGGCCAACACCCGGGTATCAAGCATATGCAGATCCAGCAGATCGCCGAAGCTGAAACTGCGGTAGATCTCTTCATGATTGCCCTCGCGCCATGGGCGGATAGGCAACCATTCGAAGTAGGCCTGCAATGCCGCCTGTTTACGGGCGTCGAAGTCCCCTTCCCCTTGGTTATGGTTTTCGGCGCCATCCTTCCAGGTGTCGTTGGCCACTTCGTGATCGTCCCAGACGGTAATAAACGGCAGCTTGGCGTGCAGCTTCTGCAAACTGGCATCGCCGCGATACTGGCCATAGCGGCTACGGTAATCGCTCAAGGACAGCAGCTCTCCCGCCGGCAACACCTCACGGCCCAGCTCGGCGGCATGTTCACTGGCATAACCACCACGGCCATATTCATAGATATAGTCGCCCAAGTGCAGCATGGCGTCGAGATCGTCCCGCTGCGCCGCCAATTCATAGACATTGAAGTAACCGGCCGGGAAATTGGCGCAGGACATCACCGCCAGTTTGACCGAATCGACCGCGCCCTCGGGCAGGGTCTTGGTCATACCGACTGTGGATGTCTTGTCACCCATCATAAAACGATAGAAGTAGCGGCTGCCGCTCTCCAGCCCCATGGCATCGACTTTAACCGTGTAGTCACGCTCGGCATTGGTGACCATTTCACCTGTGGTCACCAAGTCGCTGAAGGCACCATCACGGGACACCTGCCAGGATACTCTGACATCCCCCGCCGTTTGCGGTGTTACCCGGGTCCAGATAATCACGGCATCCTGAGTGGGATCACCGCTGGCGACACCATGAAGAAAATCGGCGGCGACAGTATTGTCATCATTATCACTGGAGCAGCCCATCAGGCCATATGAAAGTACCGCGGCGCCAACACCTTTGGCTGAGAGGGCAAGAAAGTCACGACGGGAGAAGTTGCGGGTCATTGTTATTATTCCTTTAAAAACGCTTCATCATGCTGGTATGAGGTCGGATGTCCAGATTGTGAAGTCAAACTATTGCACAATTGTGACAAACAGGTAAATACCTATTGGTATTCAAACGAATTCAGTCAGTTAAACAAAATGGCGTCCGCTTTAAGTCCCTTAACTTGCAGATACTGATAACAGGGGGCAAAATGCCTTACAGGACAGTGAATTACCCCATAGAGGGGCCAGATAAAGGAACAAGACAATGAAAGTCAAAGACATCATGAGTACCCAAGTGGTGTGTATCAGTGACGGCGCCAGCGTCAAGGACGCCCACCAACTGATGCATTCCCGCGGCGTGCGCCATCTGCCGGTGATATCAGAAACCAGCGGCACTCTGGTAGGAATACTCACCCATAAGAAGATGATTGCCACAGTAGTCAATCTGCTGACCCGCTACGGTCAGGGAGCACTGGAACGAAAGGAACGCGGTACCCTGATAGCCGATCTGATTGAAACCGACTTTGAACCACTCATGGCCGATGCGCCGCTGACTCAAGTGGTGGATTATTTTATCGCCAACAAACATGGCTGTCTGCCGGTTGTGGACGAGCACAACAAGGTGCAGGGCATAGTCACCTCTTCTGACTTCGTCAAACTGTGCCGGGAATTGCTCAAGGCCTGAACCCATCAAAAAAGCGTGCTTAGAGCACGCTTTTTTGGACAGAGCTTTTGCTTTTGGCGCAAGCTGAACCTATTGAATGAACCGGATCTTAGAGCTTAATTCTTAGTCCTTAGGCCTCTGGCTCTATCTTATTGATACTGCCCTTATAGCCGGTTTCATCCACCGCCTTTATCAGCGCATCCATATCAAAGCCTTCAGGCACTATCACTCTGGCCTGCTGGGTCTTGAGCGAGGACTTGGCCTTAATCACGCCCTCTGTCTTGCGCAGCGCCTTGTTGATTACCGTGACACACAAAGGGCAGGTCATGCCTTTAACATCCAGGGTGACCACCAGATTGCCCGCCCAGGCAAACGGCGTGCACAGCAGCAGTAAAACCAGTAACAAGCTTCTCATTCAAACACCTCTAACAGCCAAGGTAATACAAAAGGGTAAAGCTGAAACGCCAAGACCACAGGCACCGCAAGCCAATAAAGCAGTAACATACTGGTACGGCTCATGGTCGCGGTGCACAGAGGCTTTTTGGAAAAATACAAACGCCAAAAGCCCAGCAGGATCAACAGAGTCGACAGCGCCAGCATGGGCACTTGCAGCCAGCTCAGCTGTTCAATGCCCGACAGCGAGGCCGCCGATACCCCAAACACCAGATAGATCAGCGGCCCAATACAGCACAGACTGGAGGCGACAGCGGCAACAACGGCTGCTGCCAGTGTCGCCAAAAACCCCTTAGAGCTGTTCTGTTGACTGGAAATCATAGGCGAAAACTTTAGGATCATAGTAATTCACAGGGTCACCATCCACTTCGGCATAAGGATAGCCAAAGTTGTTCAGTGGCGTCTGTTCGGCCATGGGCGCCAGATCAAAGTCACGACCGAAGTTGAAACCAACCCAGTTCATCTCCCAGTTACCGAACAGATAGTCGTTGACCGCCTGCACATCGGGATCCTGGTGTTGCTTGTTCTCGGTCAAACGCATCTTGGTCACATCCGCAGGGTCGGCCGGCAACCAACCGTAACCCGCCAGATAGAACATGGCGCGGCAGTGCTGACCACCACTGACCTTGGCCAGGCCATTGGCATCACTGCTGCCGAAGGCTTTCTTGGAGTATTTGCCCATCTTAATAGCCTGTCCGACCCGGATCCCGAACATCTCCCGGGCAGGTATGCCAGCGGCGCGAGCCAAGGCCACAAATACCGAGTTGATATCAGTACACTTACCCCCCAGTTTGCCGCTCTCGAGAATAGTGGCCACATCACCCGTGCCGCAGCCGATAACGTCGTTGTCGCGGAACATATTGGCGCTGACCCAGTTGTAGATGAGGCGGGCTTTTTCCAGCGGATCGGTTTCCTTGCCAACAATCTTGTCTGCCGTCTGCTTCACTATGCCATCAATGGGCATATGCTTGGTGGGCAGCAGATAGTGCTCCACATCCACCGGGTACTGGATGGTTTCGGGGGCGCGATAATGTTCGAGTTCACCGTTTTTCAGCGGTTCCCAGTCGAGGGTTTCCAGCTCCATCACCAACTGCAGTTCCATCTTGCCTTTGGCATCAGGCCAGGTGGCAAACAGTGTCTTGGCGCCATAGCTGTTAGCGGCAGTGATATAGGCATCCTGGAAATTGCCTTTGAAGTTCAGCTTACGAACTTGCTGAAACTGAGTGTCTTCCACCAGCGGGATCCACAACTTGACCACGCCCTCTGAGCCCTCGGGTGCGATCAGTTGGTAATCTTGAGTCAGGGTGAAGTGTCTGCGGCCATCGGCGGAATAATGCTCAACGGCCTTGGTCTTCGATGCGGCCGCCATCACAGGGCTGGTGATACCGGCTGTCGACAAAATAGCCGCCGTTTTTAAAAAATCGCGTCTCTGCATTATTCTATTCCTTACGCATGAACAACAAATAAGATACAAAAGTGCCCCGTCAATCGGACGAGGCATTATAGGTGTCGCCCCTTGGCACCGCAACAAAGTCGCAGCTCACAGTCCTGAACTGGCCGAGTCATGGAAGGGGGGGAATCGAGAGAATAGTTAACAAGTTTTCGAGACAAAACAACCATATTGGTCATTTTGTCTCGTTTGAAGTTTTACAAATGTAAAGTTGCGACTGCTGATGGGAAAAACGGTGTTTGCTCACATTATCGCCAGCCTGGTCTATCTCAACCCCACTTCCACATCGCGGATAATGAAGTTCCCCGAATAAAGCGGATGAGGCTCACCCAAAGGTTCCAGGGCAAAGAAGCGTTTGTGCTCTTCACTGAGCCCCTCAAAACCGCCTATCACCTGATAGAGCCAGCTTTCCGGATCCCAGGACAGCTGTTGCTGCTGCAGATATTCCAGCGCCGAAGTGTTGCGGCCCGAGTCAATGACGGCGCAGAAGTACTCATCCACCGCCTCTTTGAGCGGGTTATCCGGCATATCAAAGTCTTCCTGAGGACTAACCGCAACCGGCACATCGTGCTCCTGCAACCTCTTGGGCAGATGGTCACGACTGATAGCCTTGATACGAGCTACCATCTCCATCAGTTGCAGTTCCTGACCGCTGTTGTTCACATCCACAGATGCCGGTGCCAGCAAGGCCTCGGCATGATTGAACAGCACGGGCACCTGCTTGTGCGCCACATGGTCGGCCACCTGATAGTCGGGGTGCAAATCTGTATACAGCAACCAGCCTTTAAGCAAACGGGTACGACCGCGGATCTGCCTGAAGCGTCCCAGCAATTCCAGCAGACGCCCCTGCACCACGCTCAGCTCCTGGGTGCAATCACTGAGAGTGTCCTGCAGCATGGTCACCAGCAGGCGGCGCAGCTCACGGATATCACCGGCAATTTCGCCAAGCTCGGTAAACTCAAACAGCTCCAGGCCGTTAAGCAGTTCCGATACCTGGCTCTGGGCCAGCTCGTTTTCACGGATCTTGGCGTTAATTGAACCTACATAACCGAACTCGTTATTGATCCGGCCCCAGAGCACACGAATGGAGTAACGCAGGCTCTCGGTGAAGCTGAATACGTGTTCGGTCAAGTCCGCCAGATAGGCTTCGGCGGCGCTGTAATCCACACTGGCGCGCGCCTCACGGTAGTGATTGGCCAAGGTCTTGATGGTGGCCAGAGCCGAACCGACGTTGGCGTTGATCTGGCGGTTACGCTCATCCTTGAGGCCCTCTTCCAGCAGGGCCCTGACATTACGCGACAACCTGAGCGGTTCGTCCGGCTCGGGACGCCAGAGAATGCCGTTGTCGGTAAGCTTCTTCAGCAGCGCGGGTTCCTGCTGGGTCTCATCCAAGCTACCGGAAAGATAGGCGTCCATCACCAGTTCGGCGTTACGCCCAAGCAGCCTCAGCAGCTTGACCCCGGCCTGATGCAGGTTGCTGCTCATATCAGATCCCTCTGGGTGGCGGTTTCAGCCTGAGCCTCCAGACTGAGGCCCTCGGTTTCATCGATAAAACGGATCACTTCGTAGAGGTAATCCAGCTTGCCGGTGGCGATATAGATCTGTTTTTCCGGATTCGGCCGCACCAGATAACCCAGCTCCTGCAAGCGCTTGAAAACCAGTTTGATCTGGCCATCGACACTGCTTGAGCTGGAGCCGAACAAGCGATACTGGCTTAGCTTGGCCAGTTGCTCGCGAAACGCCGGCGTATCCTCAATGCGGCTCTGTAATTCGGTAAGCCGCACCGCCGCGCCTTCAGTCAGGGGGGCATCCTGGCCGCTGGCTTCCTGCACCAATACCAGCCATTCCACCATGGGGATCAACGCCTGGCAGATATCGCGAAACTGCGCCGAAATCACTTTGCGCTCGTCCTCCCCCAACTGCAGATAACCGCAGAAAAAGACTTCACCCTCGGCGGCCTGGGCCACAGTGCGGTTGATTTGGTTGAGATAGGCCTCGACTCTGTCACGGGTGGCCGGGCTCTTGAGTGAGCGCCAGCCTTCCTCATCCGTGGTGCGGCAGATAAATTCCCCCTTGAGCAGGCGCTCAATCAGGGCGCCGGAGCCGACGATAGTGCTTTGCAGTTCGCTCATTACACCGCCTCCTTGGCCAAGCGCTCAGAGAGCTTTTGCGCTATGGGATCGACCTTGGGTTTAACCACCTGCAGTCGCTTGGTCTGCTTGTTGATGATGTAGCGGTTGGCAAACAAATTCAGTACCTCGGACTCAGGGTTGGGGAAAGCACCCAACACGCTGATATTGTTGTTTTCACAGGCATCGAAGATCTTCTTCACGTTAGCGTGGTGCAAGGTGCCCAGCTCATCAATCGGCCAGTGCACAGTGACATCCGCCTTGCCCCGCAGCAAACGGGTAAAGGCCAGCAAGAACTTACAGAGGATCAGATAAGCCATACCATGACTGGATGACTCGTTGAGCTGACGGTCGGTGCGGATCACCAGATCCGAGTTGCCCTCCTTGAGGCGCAGCTCAATCTCCAGCAGCTTGGCGATGCCGCCAGTCAGGGCCGAGCGGCCTATAATATCCAGTGCCCGGCGCATGCTGTTGGTATAGTGCTCATCCGGCAGGCCGGTGAAGCCTTCGGCCTTCCAGGCGCGGAACGCCTTGACGAACAGCTCCAGCTCAGGCCAGAACTCCAGTTCGCTGATCCGCGAGCGGATCCTGACCGCAGATTCGGAGACGCCTTCAAGGAACAGCTCCTCCCCGACTTCGCGGGTAATACGGGCACTTTGGGAGGCAATACGGCGGTCGATATCGGCCAAGACATCGTAAAAGGCAGTCAGGTCGACACCGAAGATCCGGCCCTGTTCACGCAGCGCGGTAATCGACTGCGGCACCATCACATTGAGCAGTTGGGCCAGATGCGGCACCAACTTGCGGTAATCCAGCAGGCGAATGCCCTTGTCATTGACTGAGCTGGACTCCTCACGGGCCTTTTCCCAGAACTCGGATAGGCTGGAGCCTGACTTGCTGGCAATCACCTGATCGAAATGATCCACATACTGCCTGACCGAACCCAGCAGATGCTCGCGTTTAAGCAACAGCTCCTCGCCCTGACGCAGACGTTCACCCAGGCTGCCCTGAGGCTCTTCATCGTTACGCGGCAATTTCAGCTCGGCCAGCTTACGCAGCAAGGCGCGCAACTTGGTGAGGTTTTCCGAGGCCTCTACCTGCGCGGCATCGGACTGGCGCCTTTGTAGCTCCAGTTGCTGGCGGGCATGTTTGACTTCGTTGGCCTTGGTTTTCAATTGCTGATCCAACTCGGAAGCGGCGCGCTTGACTTCGCCCAGGTCGGTCACCAGCTTGGGTTTACGCACCAGCCAGGTATGCTGATACCAGTCGTCATAGCGCAGCACTTCACTGCGGCGCTGCTCGGCAGCGGCAATGGCACCTTCCAGCTCACGGATCTCCCGCTTGAGGGCGAGAATTTTGTCTTCATCCACCCCGCGGGATTTAAGCTCGTTCTTGTACCACTGCTCGCAGGCTTTTTGCTCCTCTTTGGCACGACTGCGACGCTGATTGATGCTCTCCTTGAGCTGCTCCAGGTGCTGCTCCAGCGCGCCGACCACTTCCTGCCAGTAGGCATTCTTTTCCATTCTGGCATCCAGTGCCTGCTCTTTGAGTTCCTCCAGCCATTCCAGGTGCTGGTTGCGCAGCTGTTTCATCTCCTGATCCAGCAGCGTCAGGCGTTTACCGGCCTGCGCCTTACGCTCAGCCAACGCCTTGTTAATCTGCTCCTGCACCGTGCGGCGCTCCTCGAACAGACGCCGCAAATCGTCACGCAGATTCTTGTATGCCGTGCGGGCAAAGGTCAGCTCACGGCTCAGTTTATCCAGCGCTTCGTTGGCCTGCACCAGGCGCTCTTCCGCTTCTTCCTGCAGCCCATAGGCGTTTTGCAGCGCATCTTCGGCCTTGGCCAGCTTTGCCCTCAGCTCAGGCTCTGAACTGGCGTATTCGGGGATTTCCAGCGCCTTGAGATCCAATGAGATCCCAAAAAGGCTGTCGCTTTCGGCGCCAACATTGGGGTGCAAGTCGGTGCGGTGCAGCAAGTCGGGATGTACCACCTTACCCAGGTGCTGCTCCCAACCCGGCACTTCTTTTCGCAGGAACTCCAGTAAGGTATGGGACTGGGGGAACAGCATGTGTTTGAGATCGTCCAGATCGCCCTGGCGCTCCGTGACTCTGAGCGCGGCAATTCTGAGTGATTCGCTGGCCTGATCCCTGAGTGAGCGCTGCTTGCGCTCTTCGCTCATCAGCCGCTCCACCTTGGCGTTGGCGGCCTCCTGCTCGGCATCGGCACGGTCGATACGCTCGTCGAACACCACCAGGCTGAGTTTCTCCTCCTCGGTATAAGTCACGCTGTCGACCTGCAGCTTGAGCTCGGCCGCATTGAGCTTGAGCTGGTACTCCTGCTCCTGGAATTTGGCCTTGCCGTTTTCCTGCTGCTCACGGAATTCGGCATCGAGGCGCGCCAAGTCTTCCCGGGCCACTTCACGCTGCTTGTCGCGGGCCTCGCGTTGCTTATCCAACTCTTGTTGCAGCTTTTCCAGCTCCTTGTTGAGCTGTTCGCCAATCTTGCTGCGACGGGCGTTATAGGCGGCTTCTATGTCCTGGTGCTTCTCTGTCTGCAGCTTGTGCCTTTCGCTGAGGTTCTCAAGATCGCTACGCCACAGCGGCAACTGTTCCAGATTGGCCTTGGCCTGTTCGATATCGGCATCGAGAAACGCCGCATGCTGGTTTTCGATGGCGTCGAGTTCATACTCCAGCTTAGCGACATCGCCCTTGGCGGCAGACAGCTCCTGGTTAAGCTCGTCGCGTTGCTCTTTCCACTCATCGTCCAATGCCTTGAGACGGAAGTTCAGCTCCCGCGACAGGGTCTGATTTTGCTCCTGACGCTGGGCCTCCAGCACTTCGTCATTGCGATAACCCTTGGCCAGGCTGCCAAGACGCAGTTCGGCCGACAGCAGTTCGTTGAACTCCTGCTCCAGCTTGTCAAATTCGGGACGGATCTGCTCGAACCCGGCGATCAGCTGACTCTCGCGGATCCAGGCCTCGACTCGTTGTGGATTGAGCCTTGATGCCGGCGGGTTAACGCCATCCTCTTCCAAAATGGCGGCGATCATCGACTTGACCGTTTCCATTTTGCCTTCTTTGGAATGCACCGCCTTGGCCAGTTTTTCGATATGGCGCAGTGAATGATCGGCCTCGCACAGAGAGAACAAACGGGCATAGCTGCGCAGCTCGGTGCGGCTGGTGCCCGTGTTGAGCAAGGTGCGGTCATTCTGGATGATGGCGCGAAACTCTCGGGTATTCAAAAGCTTGGTATGGTTCACTCCGGCGCGTTTCATCTCGCGGCCCAGTTCGGCCATGGTATGGCATAAAATAGTGTCGCCGTTTTGGGACTTGATATAGTCTTCCAGTTCAAATCCCTTGGCGATAAAGCGATAGTTGACCCCCTTGCCATCGCCGGCCGAGGCTAGCACCGCCTGATACAGCAAGCCATCACTCTTTTGGTATTCGTAAATGATATAGCTGGATTCTCTTGGCAGATACCAGCGCTCGAAGCTGTCACGGGTCGAAGGCACGACCCGGCTGGGGTATTCACCATAAAACACAGGCACCAGACGCTGCAACGTGGTCTTGCCCGAGGCGTTGGTACCACAGATATTGGTATGACCATCGAGCTTCAGCTCCACCACGCCCGGCAGATGGGTGTCGATCAGCACTATTCGAATCAAGCTTGGCATATAAATCCTTATGCAGACAGCAAGCCCCAAGCGGCCAGAGGCCCCGGCACTCGCGGCAACAGGCGGGCAAACCGCCTCAATACAGCAAAACCCTTAAATTAATGGAAAGACCCACCCTTGGCAATTGAAGGGCCGGTAAAGAAAGCGGGATCCGCTGCGGGTTTCAAAGAATATTATTCAGGTTTGAACAGGCCTATCACTTCACCGGTCGCCTTGTCACTGACCTTGTCATCGGTCTGCTGCTCGCGGTAATCACACTCGACACACTCGACCGTTTCTATGCCGTTCTCCTTGAACAGCACTATGCTGTCCTGAGCCTGACATTTGGGGCATTTGGCACCGGCCACAAAGCGTTTCTTGATCCTGTTCATCTTCTGAGTCTAGTTGATAAGCAATGGCGCTATTTTGCCATATCTGTAGCCGCTGTGGCGCATTTTAAACAGCATTACGGCAATGTTTGCGCCAAGGTGCTGGAAAAGCGGGGGGATCCCTGTGCCGGATGATGACGTTAGCAAAACAGGCCTGCTGGTATTCGAAAGCCAAAGTTATAATGAAAATATCTGGCTATCGGGTACAATCGCCTGCTGTAGCGCGGATAGGGAAATCAATAATGGATCTTATTATCAAGCATGACTGGAATATTAGCGAAGTAGAAGCTCTGGCTTTACAAAAAGAGCTTGCAGCCAAAGTCGTAAAGA
Source organism: Shewanella carassii (assembly GCF_019670705.1). Lineage (NCBI taxonomy): Bacteria > Pseudomonadati > Pseudomonadota > Gammaproteobacteria > Alteromonadales > Shewanellaceae > Shewanella > Shewanella carassii. The sequence continues at coordinate 754,034 of NZ_AP024618.1, read as the reverse complement.
CAGATCAGTTTAATGAAATCAAACTGATCGCTGGTGTTGACGTTGCCTATAAAAAAGATAACGACAACTTAGTAGCTGCTGTTGTTGTTCTCGATGCCAATAGTTTAGAGATTGTTGAAACAGCAACCGCAGAAGACAAGGTTCAATTTCCATATATTCCAGGACTGTTTTCCTTCCGAGAACTACCACCATTAATTCAAGCATTCGCAAAACTTCAGCACTCACCGGATTTGGTCGTGTGTGACGGACAAGGTTATGCACATCCCCGTCGTTTTGGCTTGGCTTGTCATCTTGGCGTTATTTTTGATATCCCCACCATTGGCTGTGGTAAAACAAGATTACTCGGCGAACATCAAGATCCAAGTCCAATAAGAGGGGCTATTGCACCTCTAATGGATCACAATGAAGTAATTGGTAATGTGTTGAGAACTCAGACCAGGATCAATCCTATCTACGTTTCAATTGGTCACCGTATTTCATTATCAACTGCTTGTGATTGGATTCTGAAGCTTTCACCTAAATATCGTTTACCAGAAACGACTAGGCAAGCAGATCAACTTGTGAACTCTACTATCAAGCAGCTAAGCTAATACCTCCTCTCGATTGAACTCGACATAACAATCTGGCTTATTAGATTTAAATAACCTTACGTCATCCAAGTTTATAACATTAGAGTTTACAAACAGCTTATTAATATTTCTATATTTTTGAAGTAAGCGTAAGCTTTCTTTGGTTACTGCTGTTTGGAAGATGCTAATATTCTCCACCTGCTCAAGCCCACCTGAAGCTATCAATTTTTCAAATAACTTATCTGTAACTGAATTTCCAGAAACAGACAAAAACTGTGCTGCTTTCAAGTTTTCGATAAAACTTTCATTTTTATAAACCGGAATCGCTAACTTATCTAATACTAACTCTAATTGATTAAAGTAATCTCCTTCGATTCCCAAAACAGTCAAACTTCCATCTTCATTAAATTCCAAATTAAAAGAAAAAGAGTTTCTAACTGTAACCTCACATTTCTTTAACCTTTCATTTTTATAGACCTGATAAATTTGAGAGAAACCATCCTCAACAAGCTCTATTGATGCTAAACGCCCCGTCTCATAATAGACAACTTGTGAATCACTCCATCCTCTTACATACAGTAATTCCGCAGTGCAAAAGACGCCGTCAAACTCAAGTGCAATACCGCTAAATCGTTCTCCATTTAAACACAGAAATGACTCATAATCGTCTTCATCTTCAGGTTCCAGGAGATCTATATCAATAATTCTACAATTAGATTCTGGGAAATATTTTGGAGAATAATTCCCCACTTCAACCCCTTCCGAGATCTCTATCGCACTTACCAACTCACCTTTAATCATAGTAAACGCAATCCCAGAAAAAAGGTCACCTTTATAAAAAAACGTTCCTTTTTCTTCTGTTAACTCACTTTTTTTTAACCTAAGCATGTTACTTAACTCCTGTTAAAATATTCACAGAACTTGACAAAATCCCCCCACAATTGCTACATGCTGGAAATGGTAGACCTTGTCCAGGGCCAGGAGCTAATTTGATCGTCGATACATTTATTTTCGACAAATCAAAACCAACTGGTACTTGATTTATAACATTGTTTACCGATTGAACTTCTGCATGCAACCCTGGAATACCTGCTTGCGTTGGGAATTGACTCGTACCGTCCCCAATGTATTCTAATATTTTGTTGCGAGTAACTGAGTTCAAGGTGTTTCCAGAATCTGCATACAGCTTTTCGACCTGCCTTATGTACGCTGCCGAATCGTCAATAACGAAGAATTCATCATCTAATCTTCGAACTCCCGGAAAGTTTTTCACTGAACCTGGTAAGTTTATATAATTTTTACTAACGATACCTAACTCTTCAACACCTGCTCGAGATAAAGCAGCTTGTTTTCGTAGCTGACCTTTGGTAGAAATTGAAATAATAGATTCGGCATCATCTGTTAAAGCACTGGTCAATCTGTTTGGAACACCTTTTGGATTCTCCCGACTTTTCAAAGGAGTGTCAACATCACCCTTTGGCGTCTTGCTATTCAGTGGAGTCTGGTGTTTTCCGATATAAGTTTGAACTGCATGGTCGTTCCGAATCGCCTTTTGGGCCTTGGCGATATCTTCCAATACGCTACTGGCCGGGCTGATAATCCTGCTGGCCCGTTTCTTGGTCACAACAAGAAACATCAGGATCACCCCAAAGATACTGCCAACCAGCGCCGCAAGCAGGACAAGAGACATCTCCAACATGCCATCCAAATTGACCCGGCTATGCATATAACCGGCTATTTCGGCCAGCTTATCTTTGGGAAGGGCGTCGAGATAACGCAGTGGCAGTGATTGCAATAAGGCCCGGACATGCTCGTCTTTTAACAGCAAGATCAGCATTTCCATCGCCTCACCTGTGGCCTTCAAGCCATTTTCACCACGGGCACGCCATTGAGCCAGTTTGCTCTCCAGAGCATCGACATCGCCTGTCATTATCGCCTCGAGCAACAAAGAAAGACTTATCTCTGCTTCCTCGAGGAATGCCATCAAGCCACTGAAATCCAGCAAATCGTCCATGAAGCTGGCTGTTCCCTGACTCAGCCCCTGTGTATAAGCCTGGCCAGTCTGCAAGGCTTGTTGCCAGATTTGCTGTTGGTTGAACTGCTCTCGCTGAGCCGTCAGCTCCGCCAGTTGTGCATCCACTTTTTGCCTGAAACTGTCACTGATTTGCTGAACACCCGCCTGAGCGGCCAACTGTTCGCTTTTCTTGGCCATTTCCGCTGCCGCAGTGTCCAGCGACGCCGCCAACTGACGGTAGAGGCTGGGTAACCTTTGCTCTGCACTTTGGCGCTCAGCCTCATCGCCAAAGATAACAGTGGCTTCCCCAGTGGGGCAATCTTCCAGGCAGGCCCAGCCCTTGGCATTCAATACCCCGCTCTTTTGCGAACCATCACTGAATTCGACTCTATAGGGCACCTTACCTGCCGCCGTCTCCTCTTTGTCGTCGTAAACCAGTTCCAACTCCAACCTGCGTCTGGCTTGAGCGAACTTGGGACTGATTTTAGCCGTTGGCGCCGCGGTGGGCGCAATCTGAGTCAGGCTGGGATCCGGGCTGTAAACTGGTTCGATGGCCGGGGCCAGGCTGCCGGTGGATGTTTTAAAGTAAGCACTGCTTCCAGCCGAAGCCAAACGCTTTTGGATCTGATTAACGGCGTGAGGGGAAATACCGTCTTGAATGTTGGCGACCCAGTCGCCGGATTGATAACGAAATAGTGGCAAGATTGGTGCATCACTGAGAAGCACCCAGTTGCCATCGGTCAGTTCCCGCTTGAGCTGCTCAAGCGAGCGCCCGGACGGTGCCAAAGATACCAACTGTTCATTGCTCAAGCTTTGCCAGTTGGCCTCAATCTGCCCGGCATCACTGAGATGCAACTCAGCCATACTGACTACGCGGATCACGCCCATCTATGACTCTCCCTGTCTGCCCCAAGGTAATGAGGCTCCCTTGGTAAAACTCCTTGTTTCCTGTGGCGCTTTTTTGAGCGCGCTTGGATGGTACTGCAAGTACTGAAGAAATGCAGCTCAGTCACCTTGAAAACATTAGTTTTTCCCGATATTTTTCGGTTTGCTTGCCACAAAACAGTCCTTTTGAGGGCAACACCCCCTTCTAAACGACTATAAGCCTTTTAGGCCTGGTGTAAGCTCACAGCAAAGTGTTGCTGCTATAGCCTGAGACCGGGGTTCTGGGCTATCATCTGGCTCCATAAATTCAGCGTATTCCAAAGCAGTATTCATGATCACCATTTCCGATGCCCAGTTGATCCGTGGCACCAAGACCTTGCTTGACGAGGCCTCATTGACTATTTATCCCGGCCACAAGGTGGGATTAGTCGGCGCCAACGGTACGGGTAAGTCCTCGTTGTTGGCCCTGATTCTAGGGCAACTACACCTGGACAAAGGCGAGATCAGCGTGCCATCCCAGTGGCGCATCGCAACTGTTGCTCAGGAAACCCCGGCGCTGGACGTCTCGGCACTGGAATATGTGCTCGATGGCGATCGTGAGTTTCGCGAGCTCGAAACCCAACTGGCCAAGGCTGAAGCAGAGGATAATGGCCACAGGATAGCCGAACTGCACGGCAAGCTTGATGCCATCGGCGGCTACAGCATACGCGCCCGTGCCGGTACTCTGCTGGCAGGGCTTGGCTTTAGCGAGGCCCAGCAGAGCCATCCGGTGAAGAGCTTCTCCGGTGGCTGGCGGATGCGTCTCAATCTGGCGCAGGCACTGCTGTGTCGCTCAGAATTATTGCTGCTCGATGAGCCCACCAACCACCTGGATCTGGATACCATGTACTGGCTGGAAGGTTGGATTAAATCCTATCAAGGCACGCTGGTGCTGATCAGCCACGACCGTGACTTTATCGACGCCATAGTGGACGAAATCGTCCATGTTGAACACCAGAAACTTAACTTCTACAAGGGTAACTACAGCGCCTTTGAACACACTCGTGCCGAACGTATGGCCCAGCAACAGGTGGCCTATGAACGCCAGCAGCGAGAGCGGGCGCACATGCAGTCTTTTGTGGACCGCTTCCGTTACAAGGCCAGTAAGGCCAAACAGGCCCAAAGCCGCCTGAAGGCCCTGGAAAGGATGACTGAGTTGATGCCTTCCAAGGCCGACAGCCCTTTCTATATGGAATTTCGCGAGCCGGATGCGCTGCCCAACCCCTTGGTGAAGATGGAAGATGTGTCGGTCGGCTACGGCGACAAGGCTATTCTCAACAAGGTGCATCTCAATCTGGTACCCGGTGCCCGCATCGGTTTGTTGGGGCGCAACGGTGCCGGTAAGTCTACCCTGATTAAGTTGCTGTCTGAGCAGCTCTCGCCCATGCGCGGCCTGTACGAGCCCAATCCCGGGCTCAATATCGGCTACTTTGCCCAACATCAGATAGAGTTTCTGCAGCTGGATGATACCCCGCTGCAGCATCTGCAGCGCCTGGCACCCAACGCCCGCGAACAGGAGTTGAGAGACTTCCTCGGTGGTTTTGGGTTCCAGGGAGATATGGCACTTGCCCAAGTGCGTCCCTTCTCCGGTGGTGAAAAGGCCCGTCTGGTATTGGCGCTGCTGGTGTGGCAACGCCCCAATCTATTGCTGCTCGATGAACCCACCAACCACCTGGATTTGGAGATGCGCCACGCCCTGACCGTTGCGCTGCAGGGCTTTGAAGGCGCCATGGTGATAGTGTCACACGACCGCCACCTGCTGCGACTCACCTGCAACGACTATTACCTGGTCGACGGCGGCGAAGTGCGGATGTTCGATGGCGATCTGGACGACTATCACCAGTGGTTGCTGGATGCCGCCAAGGCCGCAACGGCGAGTGTGTCCCAGGTTGACGAAGCCTCACCAGCCCAGGACAAGAAGCTGCAAAAGCGCCTGGAAGCTGAATTGAGACAAAAACTATCACCACTGAAGAAACGCCAGGCCAAACTGGAAGCCGAGCAGAGCCAGGCTACCGACAGATTGGCGGAGCTGGAAAATCTGCTGGCGGACACTGCTCTCTACGAGGCCGAGCAAAAGCCCAGACTGACGGAGATCCTCGCCGAGCGCACCCAACTTTCGCAGGCGCTGGAAGAAAGCGAAATGAACTGGTTGGAACTTCAGGAAGAGATAGACGCCATCGAAGCCGAATCGGGTCTTTAAACTGGATTCGGCCAAGCCGTTAAGTTAACCCAAAGGAGAACTCTGTGCCCCATACGAGTCTATTTACCCCCAATCTTTGGCAGGAGTGCGAAGCGCTATACCCCTCGCTGGAAAAGTTGCTGATAGAGCTACAGGACAAACATGGCCTGATAGTGAACCTGATCTTACTTGCACTGACACTGGACGATAAACGTGTCGCTCTCGACTGCGAGTCTTGGTCTCAATTGCATACCGATATAGCACAGTGGGAAAGCGGCATTCTGCACCCCTACCGCCGACTTAGACGGCTAGCCAAACCCAATCTGGAGCAAACAGAATACCAACAGATGCTGGATGTCGAACTCAAAATGGAACGTCGAGGTCAGCATTTAATACTGCATAAACTCAACGGTCTGCCTCGCAGCATCGCTGAAGACAAGCGACACAATCTCAGCACTTATCTGGCGCTATTCAACCTCAGCCCTCAGCAACACCCTGCACTGCTGGCTCCCGCTTGAGTCTCCGAGCCAATCGGCTGGCGTTCCGCGCCGTCAAACCATAGATGCTCAATTGAGGATTGGCCCCCAAACTGCTGGGAAATACAGAACCATCCATCACAGATAGATTGCTGTAGTAATGTGCCTGACCTTCACTGTTTACCCAGGATAATTGCCTGTCTTCGCCCATGGCGCAGCCGCCCATTACATGTGCCGAAGCCACTATGGTCTTCAGTGGCGCCAGCGGCATATTGGCTATAACCTGTTTGGCCTCTTGCCAAGAGGACAAAATTCCGGCGCCCTCATTGATAGGCATAACCTGCTCAGCACCGGCGGCAAACTGCAGCTCGGCCATGCTGGCAAAAGCCCTTCTGGCGGCGGCAAACAGGGCCGGCGTCAGAGGGTAATCCAGCGCAGTGCCTTTATCTGTCAACAGTACTTGGCCACCGGGCAATTCTGGCGAAAAGCCATCCCGGATCAGGGCTATGGTGACCTGCAGATGATTGAACCAGGACATCAGCTCGGCATGCTGTGGCCCATAGCCCAGGGTTTTGGAGGCAATAAGCACAGGATGCACCGGCGGTACCTCCAGCTTATATCCTGGTTGACCAGTAGCACCATCTTGCCAAACAAACTGATCCGAATATATCGACTGCGGTGCCCCGGAGTGGGCATTGATTGCCTCCCGAAAGCGGGCGCCACTGAGCACGGTTGGGTGTAAACAGGTCTGCTTGCCGAGGCGCTGATAGGGATCTGTCATTTGTGAACGCAGCAGCAATGCCGGAGTGTGAATAGCCCCGGCCGCCACCACATAATGACGAGCGCGGATCATCAACTTGACTCCAGTGGGCTTGTTATAGCCATCGAGCGCCTCGGCTCTGAGAGCAAAAACCCGCTCGCCATGATGCTCGAAGCGCTCGGCGCGAACATGGCTGTATAACTCAGCCCCAGCGTTCAGGGCAGCCGGTATGGTGGTGACCAGCATGGATTGCTTGGCATTCACCGGGCAGCCCATGCCGCAGTACCCCGTGTTCCAGCAGCCCAGCACATTGCGTTTGATAACTGTGTAGTCCCAGCCTAGCTCGACACAGCCATCCCTGAGAGCCTGGTTGTTGCGGTTGGGATCTATCGGCCAACGACTGATATTGAGCCTTTGCTCCATCTTGTCGAACCAGGGATCCAACTCGCTGCGGGACAAACCTTTAACCCCAAGGCTTTGCCAATAGTCCAGAGTGGCTTTTGGGGTGCGAATCGAAGTGGTCCAGTTGACTGTAGTGGAGCCGCCGACCGACTTGCCCTGGAAAATACCTATTCCCTTATCCAGGGTCTTCATGGCCGCCGCTTGCTGGTAGAGTTCTGGATAGGCGCGGCGCTCCTCCATGACAAAGTCAGAGGATGACTTGAGCGGCCCGGCCTCCAACAGCAAAACTCTGAGCCCCGCCTGAGTCAATATTTCAGCCGCCGTACCGCCGCCGGCACCTGTACCTATGATGACGACATCCGTCTCCAGTTCAAGATCCTCGGTCAAAGAGGCTCCATCTGTATGTTTCCAACCTGCGGCCAACCCGGCCAAAATGGGATCAACTATCGGCAAATGTGTCTCCTGTGGGGTATTAGAGGGCCAGTTTCGGCTTGCTGTAGTTAAGCCCGCCCCAATGCTCAGGGCAGGCGTAATAGCTCGCCATCAACAGTTCTCTGAGACCAAGATAGGCTTGTTGCAGCAGCGCCATCCAAGCGCTGCGCCAAGACTCCAGCATACCGACCAATTCATTGGGACTGCGCAACATCAGAGGCGTCATGCTGCCGCTCAGCAAGAGTAAGCCAAAGCGGTTTTCCAGCATGTCGAGCAGCTGTTCCAGCTCCTGACGCTGGGCCTTAGGTAGCCATTTAAGGGTTTGATTGACCGCATCCAGGGTGCGATTGATGGCATCGACTCTATGCTTGCTAATCTCCGGCAATGCGCCTTCCAACAATACTGGGATCAAGGCGCCGAGCAGAAGGTCATGAGGCTTTTCCCGCTCACTCAAGCTGACGATCTCCTCATCTACATAGAGGCTGACGCCTAACGCCAGCGCCGTTGTTCCCCCCAAAGCCCACAGTAGAAACTGCCGTCTTTGCATGCCTGTCCTCCTGTCATTTCCCTGCACTCGGCTGTGCTGACATCTGTGTTACAATTCGGCCGATAACCAATTAACCACAGCAAAGCGCCCACGGCAATAGGCCATTTTGCATGCGAGATATCATGAGCCGCAGTTTTCGCTCGCCCTGGTGGGCCAAGAGCCCCCATTTTCAAACTATCATTCCCGTGCTGACCAAAGTGGCGGGGTTGCCGCTGCGGCGTGAGCGTCTGGAACTGGAAGATGGTGACTTTATCGATCTCGACTGGCTCAAGACGCCAACCCCGGGTAAGCCCTTATTGGTAATACTGCACGGGCTGGAAGGCAGCGCCGACTCCCACTATATCCGCCGCCTGCTGCGTGAGTGTCAGAAGCAGAGACTGGCCGCCGTAGTGCACCATCACAGAGGCTGCTCGGGTGAAGACAATCGCCTGGCGCGCAGTTACCACAGTGGTGATACGGCCGATATCAGCCATAGCCTGCAAACCCTGAAGCAGCGCTATCCCCACTCGCCTCTGCTGGCGGTCGGTTACAGCCTCGGCGGCAATGTACTGGCCAAGTACCAGGGAGAATTTGCTGAGAAAAGCCTGCTCAGCCGCGCAGCCGTGGTATCGGCACCGCTGGCGCTGGCATCCTGCGCCAAGCGGCTGGAGAAAGGCTTCTCCAAGATTTATCAAAGTTATCTCATCCGCCAACTACAGCAAAAAATGCTGCTGAAACTCGAGCGGGGCAACAGCCAGTTGCCGCTGAATGGCGAAGCCATCAAACGGCTAAACACCTTTTATGATTTCGACCATCAGGTGACGGCACCACTGCACGGTTTCAACGGTGTCGATGACTATTACCAAAAGGCCAGCGCCTTGCCTTTATTGAGCAAGATAGCCAAGCCGACCCTGATTCTGCATGCCGCAGACGACCCGTTTATGACGGACGCCGTAATCCCGTCATTGGCGCATCTGCCCGCCTGCGTCGAGTATGAACTGCATGCCAATGGCGGCCATGTGGGCTTTATCGAGGGCGGCACACCATGGCGACCACGCTATTATCTGGAGCAGCGATTGCTGCGTTATCTAACGGAGTCAACTCATGCTGATACCCTATGAATCCCTGCTGCAACTGCCCAAGGACACCCTGGACAACCTGATTAAGGAATACCTGCTCTCTCAGGTAGAAGATGGCAGCTTCGATGCCTTGGGTGACGAAGCGTTGGAACAGGCCATCGGCAAGTGCCGCCTGGCGCTCAAGAGCGGGCATTTGCTGGTCGAATTTGGTGAAGACGATGAGTCCATTGCGATCCGCTCCCGCGAGGAGATCATGCGCCGAACTCCACTTACCCATGATTGACCCGCCCCCCTGCATTCCTTTATAAGTAGTTAACCAAAGGTTAACCCACCGATCGTTAGCCCGTGGCTCAAGTTCTTTGAAATAGGTAGGAAAAATGTCTGCAAAACATCCAATTATCGCAGTGACAGGTTCATCGGGTGCCGGAACCACGACTACCACAACCGCCTTCAGTCACATCTTCAGACAGCTGGGGATCAACGCGGCCATGGTAGAAGGGGACAGCTTTCACCACTATACCCGCGCCGAAATGGAAGTGATGATCCGCAAGGCCAAGGCCGAAAACCGCAACATCAGCTATTTTGGCCCTGAGGCCAATGATTTTGCCCGCTTGGAAAAGTGTTTTGCCGACTATGCCAGCACGGGACAAGGGGAAACCCGCTCCTACCTGCACACCTTCGATGAGGCCGTGCCTTACAACCAGATGCCGGGCACCTTTACCCAGTGGCGACCGCTGCCGGAGGACACCGATATGCTCTACTATGAAGGGTTGCATGGCGGAGTCGTGACCGGCGAAAACAATGTTGCCCAGCATGTGGATCTCTTGATTGGCATGGTACCCATAGTCAACCTGGAATGGATCCAGAAGATCATTCGCGATACCTCTGAGCGCGGCCATACCCGCGAAAAGGTGATGGGCTCAATCGTGCGTTCGATGGACGACTATATCAATCATATGACGCCGCAATTCTCCCGCACCCATATCAATTTTCAGCGGGTCCCTACGGTGGACACCTCCAACCCCTTCAGCGCCAAGGATATTCCCAGCCTGGACGAAAGCTTTGTGGTGATCCGCTTTCGCGGCATCAACAATGTCGACTTCCCCTATTATTTGAAGATGATCCAGGGGGCTTTTATGTCCAGAATCAACACCCTGGTCGTGCCTGGAGGCAAGATGTCACTGGCAATGGAACTCATTCTAACCCCGCTGATTAAGGATCTGATGGAGAAACGCCAAGCCCTGCTGGAGCAGGACATTGAATAGGCTGGATGCAGATAAATGTGGGCTTCATACTCGATTAAGTTTGATTTAAGTCTAAAGGGGTAAATTACAGCCATCGGGATTTCAGGCGAAATACTGATGGTTGACATACTCTTGGGGATAGATTCCCCCATCTTGATCTGTTTGTTCCCTCGAGTATGTCAACAACCTCATCTGCTTTAGACACCACCAACTAAGATTATATATCTCCCATTAATTGACGGTAGATTTGCCGCCGTAATTAATATAGATAAATAGCTTATTTATCTATAACTTAACCCAAAATTAGCCACTGATTGCCGTTGGTCAACCGTTATCGCTTGTCATGCTTATCTCGTCAATAGTTCGGCGTCAGAAGCTGTTAAAACCGCAGGCTCCTCGCTGAACCTACAGAGACTCAACTGGCAAGATATTGCGGCAAAATGTCAGCGGAATATGGCGTTCTAGCGACCCCTTCAACCTCTTACGACTACCCAATAAGTAAGGTAAGTTCTGAGATCGAAAACGGCTGGAAAGTAATTGTTTTATCGCAAAACAAAATACTTTCCAGCCGTTGCTATTTTCTGTTCCCGCTCATCGGTGAAGCCCTTCAAAAACCGACATCCCAGCGGTTTTATCTGGGCTTAGGATCAGGAAATGCGCTCTACCGAGCCACCTAGGCCCTTGAACTTCTCTTCGATATGTTCATAGCCCCGATCCAGATGATAGATACGGTCCACCACTGTGGTGCCTTCGGCCATCAGTCCGGCAATCACCAAACTGGCTGACGCCCGCAGATCGGTCGCCATCACCTGAGCACCATTGAGCCGCTCAATACCGTGAATGATACAGGTATTGCCTTCCAGCTCCATATTGGCGCCCATACGGTTCAACTCGGGCACATGCATAAAGCGGTTCTCAAAGATGGTTTCCGTGATAGTGCCTGTGCCTTCTGCTAGTGCATTGAGCACACAGAACTGCGCCTGCATATCGGTCGGGAAACCGGGATAAGGCAGAGTCTTGATATTGACTGACTTGGGACGCTTGCCCTTCATATCCAGGGCTATCCAGTCGCTGCCGGTAAGGATTTCGGCGCCGGCATCTTCCAGCTTGGCCAGCACAGCCTCCAGCGAGCCGGGATCGGCATCCAGACAACGGATCCGGCCACGGGTCACGGCTGCAGCCACCAGGAAAGAGCCTGTCTCAATTCTGTCCGGCATCACCCGATAACGGCAACCATTGAGCTTCTCCACCCCCTGGATCCGTATGGTGGCGGTTCCGGCGCCCTCAATCTTGGCCCCCATGGCGATAAGGCACTTGGCCAGGTCCACCACTTCGGGTTCGCGGGCGGCGTTTTCAATCACGGTTTCACCGTCGGCCAAGGCCGCAGCCATCAACAGATTCTCTGTGGCACCAACACTGACCATATCCATAAAGATATGCGCGCCCTTGAGGCGACCATCGACCCGAGCCTTGATATAGCCTTCATCGACTTCTATCTTGGCGCCCATCAGCTCGAGGCCATGCAGGTGCAGGTTCACCGGCCGGGCTCCTATGGCGCAGCCCCCCGGCAGAGACACATCCGCCTTACCGAAACGTGCCAGCAAGGGTCCCAGGATCAGAATGGAGGCGCGCATGGTTTTCACCAGATCATATGGGGCGCAAAACTCATTGATACCGCTGGCATCGATACGTATCTGGCCCTGCCCCAGTTCGGTGACGTCGGCGCCGAGACAGCGTAGCAGCTTACAGCTGGTGCTGACGTCCCTCAGGTTGGGCACATTGGAAACCAGAAACTCCGACTCGGCCAGCACCCCGGCCATCAGGATAGGCAGGGCAGCATTCTTGGCGCCGGAGATCACCACATTACCGGCAAGCGCACCGCTTGCCTGAATTTTCAGTTTATCCACATTGATACTCTAGGCTGGCATGTTGAAGATTTTTTCACGCTGCCACTGGGTAGGCGTAAAAGTCTTGATACTGAGCGCGTGCATCTCACCACTGGTGATCTTGTCCATCAGAGGCGCATAGATAGCCTGCTGCTGCTTGATACGGCTCATGCCATCGAAACATTCACCCACGGCCACTATCTTGAAATGGCTGCCTTCGGCGCTGACATAGACTTCCGTCAACGAGAGTGAATCCTTTAATACTTGTTCTATCTCTTTGGTATCCATTGGAAACTTACCTAGTTTGGCCCTCTGTGATAAAGAAGGCATCCAAATCATACAGGGCGATCAACTTACGCACCTGTGGCGAGGGAGAAGCCAGGGTCAGCTCCCCCTTTCTGAGACTGACAAGCTCCATTAGAAACGCCATGCCGGCACTGTCCGAGTATGTCAGCTCGCTGAGATCCAACCGGCGCACATCGTCCGGCAGCAGTGTCTTGCGCGTCTTCCACAAGCGGGCGACCTCTTCTTGAGTCAAACGCCCGCTCAATTTGCAGCTATCGCCCTGTGGCTCCAGCTTCATAGCGCATCCTTGCCTTTAGGGCCATTGGGATCCACGTGAACCTGAGTGCGCTCTTTAAGCATCTCAATCACGGCATCTATGCCCTTTTGGCGAATGAGTGTAGTGACTTCCGATTGCTTGGAGGCCAGCAAGCTGACACCTTCGGCAACCAGGTCGAAGGCCTTCCAGCTGTCGTCCTTCAAACGACGCGCCTTGAACTGCAACTTGATGGGCGGACGACCCGCTTCAATGATCTGTACATTCACCTCGACTATCTTTTCCTGGCTGAAGTCGATGGCGCGGCCAAATTCCACCTTCTGATTAGTGTACTCGGTAAAAGCCTGGGCATAGGTGGAAACCAGATAGCCCTCAAACGCATCGACAAAGGCATCACGCTGCTCTCTGGTGGTCTGCTGCAAATATTGGCCCATCACCTTGTAAGCGGCGTACTTGTAATCCACATAAGGCATCAATTCCTCTTTAACGATCACCTTGAGGTGATCCGGATTGCTGTCGATGATGCTCTTGTCCTGATGAAAACGATTGAATGTCTTGTCGGCAACCTGCTCCACCATGATATAAGGGTTGCTGGTATCGATATCGGCTGCCTGTGCCACAGTTGCAGACGCCAGGCAGGCGACGGCCAACAGATTACGGATTATCCCTTTAAACATCTCAGTGCTCCTAGTTGTCCTTTGAACCCATGCTATATAAAAACTGCCCAATCAGATCCTCCAGCACCAGCGCCGAACGGGTATCGTCGATGCGATCGCCATCTTGCAAAATCGCGATATCGTCATCCATAAACCCTGGGGTCAGACCGAGGAACTGCTCACCCAGCAGGCCCGAGGTTAAGATAGCCAGGCTGCTGGTTTCGGGAAACTGGTCGTAACGCTTGTCCATGGTCAGGGTCACTACAGGCACCATCTGCTGGGGATCCAGAGTGATCTGACTCACCCGACCGACAACCACACCGCCCACTTTGACCGGCGAACGTACTTTAAGGCCGCCAATATTACTGAACTTGGCCGTTAGAGTGTAAGTATTGCTAGAGGATTGCACCTCCACATTGGCCACCTTGTATACCAACAGCAAAAAAGCCACCAGTCCGGCCAACAGGAAGAGCCCCACCATAAATTCAATTTTTCGTGTCAACATAGAGTCACCAGAGTTAATCATCCATTATGCGCCGGCGCCAAAATCAGCGGGCAAACATCAGCGCCGTCAATAAGAAGTCCAGCGCCAATACCGCCAGGCTGGACTGCACCACAGTCTGGGTGGTCGCGCGGCTAATCCCTTCCGGATTAGGCACCACCTGATAACCACGATAGAGAGCTATCCAGGTCACCACTATGGCAAAAACAAAACTTTTAATCAGACAGTTAACTATGTCCTGCCGCCATTCCACCGCGGCCTGCAGAATCGACCAGAAGGCGCCATTGTCTATACCTTTCCATTCGACCCCAACCAGATAACCGCCATAGATACCTACAGTGGTAAACATCAAGGCCAACAGCGGCATGCTGATCACCCCGGCCCAGAAGCGCGGCGCAATCACCTGCCGTAGCGGATCTATCGCCATCATCTCCAAACTGGAGAGCTGCTCTGTGGATTTCATCAACCCCAGTTCAGCGGTCAGGGCCGAACCGGCGCGGCCGGCAAACAGCAAGGCGGTGACCACTGGCCCAAGCTCCCTGAGCAAACTCAGCGCCACCATGGGGCCCAGGCTCTCTTCGGTGCCAAAGTCCACCAGGATGTTGTAGCCCTGCAGCGCCAGCACCATGCCGATAAACAGTCCAGAAACCAAAATGATCACCATGGACTGCACGCCGACGACGTAAACCTGCTTTATCAGCAGTGGCAAGCCTTTGCGTGGCCGTGGCAGTTGCACCAGGGCGCCCCAAAGCATCAATCCGGCCTTGCCGAGCCCAGTCACCAAACTCAGCGCATTGCGGCCAAGATTGGCTATCGAATCAGTCAAGCTCACCGAGCAACTCCTTCTGATAATCCTGCGCCGGATAGTGGAAAGGCACGGGGCCGTCCGGCATACCGTCGATAAACTGCCTCAGCTGTGGATTGTCGGCCTGCCGGAGTTCGACCGGTGTTCCCTGGGCAATGATGCGCTTGTCAGCGATCACATACACATAGTCGGCAATGCTCAGCACTTCGCCCACGTCATGGGAAACCACCACAGAGGTGAGATTCAAAGCATCGGACAGCTCTTTAATCAACTTCACCAGCACTCCCATGGAGATGGGATCCTGACCGGCAAACGGCTCGTCATACAGCACCATTTCCGGCTCGAGTGCTATGGCACGGGCCAAGGCTGCCCGGCGCTGCATTCCGCCGGAGAGTTCGCTTGGCATCAACTGCGCCGCGCCGCGAAGCCCTACGGCTTCAAGCTTCATCAACACTATGCGGCGGATGATGGCTTCCGGCAGCCCAGAGTGCTCCCTAAGAGCAAAGGCCACGTTATCGAACACATTCATGTCGGTAAAAAGGGCACCGCTCTGGAACAACATGCTCATCCGCTTACGAGCTTCAAACAGCTCGTGGCGGCTCAGCTTGTTAAGATCCTGACCATCGAACAGCACCTCACCGTGATCCGGAGTCAACTGCCCGCCGATGAGCTTCAGCAGCGTGGTCTTGCCTATGCCGCTGGGCCCCATGATGGCAGTGACTTTACCTCTGGGAATCGTGAGGCTTACCTGCTCAAAAATCACCCTCGCCCCACGACTAAAGCCGAGGTTGTTGACCTCGACCAGGGGAGAAGGATTTTGCTGCTTGTTGGATTCCGGCATCAAAATGAAATGGAGACCTTGTCTAGTGGAATTCAAGTTACGGCGCGGTTATTGCGCCACGGCACATAAGGTTCGCCGTTATTAAGGCCCGATACTGCCGCAGGCTTACTGAATTGACGCTGAATGGCGCCCGGTAACCCGCATGGCCAAGCCAAATATAAGCGATAAATTGTACGCAATTGAGGATAAGCGCACAACTGAATCAATAGTATCGCGCCGTGATACTTTCAATTTGTAGCAAATACGGCGAAAATGCACGCCAGAATCCGTAGCTTTATTTACTGCATGTTATTCAATATTTTCTTGCTGCTCGCCGGCTTGTCCGTCCTGGTCTGGAGTGCCGATAAATTCGTTTATGGCGCCGGGGCTTTTGCCCGTAACCTGGGGTTACCCCCCATGTTGATAGGACTGACCATAGTCGCCATGGGCAGTTCGGCCCCAGAGATGTTCGTTGCCGCCAGCGCCTCCATGGCCGGCATGCCTGACACGGCCGTGGGTAATGTGCTGGGCTCCAATGTTGCCAATGTCAGCTTGATCCTGGGTTTAACCGCCCTTCTTGGGGCTATTGCCGTCAGCTCCAAGACTCTGAAGCGGGAGATCCCCATGATGCTGGGCGCCACAGTGCTGGCGGGCTACTTCCTACACGATCAGTATCTCAGCCGCAGCGAAGGAGTTATTTTACTGGCGCTGTTCTTCGGCCTGATGGGCTATCTTATCTGGCATGCGCTGACCAATAAGAATAAGGATCCACTCGCCGATGAAGCCGATGCAGAGATCCCCAAAGATGTGCCCACTGCCAAGGCGGTACTCTGGTTGATCATAGGCTTGGTACTCTTGCCGCTATCGGCGGATTGGATGGTGGACGGCGCAGTCGGCATCGCCAAGTCTTTTGGACTGTCGGATCTGGTTATCGGCCTGACCATTATTGCCGTAGGCACCAGCCTGCCGGAACTGGCGGCCTGTGTGGCCGGTGTACTCAAGAAAGAGGACGACTTGGCCATAGGCAATATTGTCGGCTCCAATCTGTTTAATATTTTAGCGGTACTGGCAATACCCGGCCTTATCACCCCGGGCGTAATCGATGCCGCGGCGGCCGGACGCGACTTTTATATGGTTTTGGGCACCAGTTGTGCCCTGGCACTCCTGGTGCTGAGCACTGGCAAACAACGTGAACTCAAACGCTGGCACGGTGCCTTACTACTGATAAGCTTCATCGGCTATCAATACAGCCTGTTTCAATCCCACTAGCGATGAAGGGCAAAAAGACGAGAGACAACTATGGCAGAAGCTAAGCAACTGCGCCAATGGGGCCGCAGAGTAATAGATATCGAGAAACAAGCACTGGATAACCTGTACCAGTTTGTTGATTCCCCCGAGTTCGCCCAAGCCTGCGAACTGATCCTCAACTGCAGCGGCAAGGTGATAGTGATGGGGATGGGGAAATCGGGCCATATAGGCAACAAGATTTCTGCCACCCTCGCCAGCACGGGCACCCCGGCATTCTTCGTTCACCCGGGCGAAGCCAGCCACGGCGACCTGGGGGTATTGAGTGAAAACGATATCGTATTGGCTATCTCCAACTCGGGCGAGTCCAGCGAAATTCTGACCCTGATGCCCGTCATCAAGCGCCAAGGGATCCCTATGATCTCCATGACAGGCAAGCCTGATTCCACCATGGCCAAGCTGGCGCAACTGCATCTGTGCATCAAGGTGCCAGAAGAAGCCTGCCCGCTGGGTCTGGCGCCCACCTCCAGCACCACGGCTACCCTGGTGATGGGAGATGCCCTGGCGGTCGCGCTGCTGCAGGCCAAGGGCTTTACCAAAGATGACTTTGCCCTGTCGCATCCCGGCGGCGCTTTGGGGCGCAAACTGCTACTCAAGGTCAGCGATGTGATGCACAAAGGCGAAGAGCTGCCGCTGGTCACAGAAGATATCTGTATCACAGACGCCCTGTATGAGATCTCCAAGAAAGGCCTGGGCATGACCGCCGTGGTCAATCAACAGAAGCAGCTCGTGGGTATCTTCACCGATGGTGATTTGAGACGTGTCATAGACGCTGGGGTCAACCTGCGTACCACCAAAATCAGCGATGTGATGACCCGAAATTGCATCACCAGTGGTGACAATATCCTTGCGGCGCAGGCGCTCAAGGTGATGGATGAGAATGACATTAACGGCCTTATCGTCATCAATGGCGCCAATGAGCCGATTGGAGCACTCAATATGCTGGATATGGTCAAGGCGGGGGTTATCTGATGAGTCATCAAGGTTTTTACGGCCCCATAAGCGAAGATAACTGGCAAAGAGCCGCCAAAATCAAACTGCTTATTTGTGATGTCGACGGTGTCTTCTCCGATGGCCGCATCTATATGAGCAACAGCGGCGAAGAGCTGAAGGCCTTTCACACCCGCGATGGCTATGGAGTGCGCTCACTGCTGTCCTGCGGCATTCAGGTGGCGGTGATCACCGGCCGCAAGTCCCAGATAGTCGAAAACCGTATGACGGCCCTGGGGGTAGACAAGATTTATCAAGGCATAGACAACAAGCTGGAGCCCTATGAGGCGCTGCTTAAACATTATGATCTCAAGCCTGAACAAGTGGCCTATATCGGTGACGACATTGTCGACTTGCCGGTGATGAAGCAAGTTGGACTGGCGGTTTGCGTGGCCGATGGCCATCCTTGGGTAAGGCAGCACTGCCACATGGTCACTCAGATTGCCGGTGGCCATGGCGCGCTCCGGGAACTGGCGGATCTTATCCTGCTCAGTCAGGACAAATTTGAAAAAGCCCACGGAATGAGTATATGAATAGGGTCACCCTGGCCATTATTTTGTTTTTCTCCACTGCACTTATCCTTTACTGGCAAGTGCAGAACAAGCGCAACGCTCAACAGAGCGAGGCGCCGGTGGATGTAGTACGACCGGACTTTGTCGCCGATGACCTTCGCTCGGTCAACTTTGATGAGCAGGGCAATGTCGCCAGCAGAGTCGCCGCGGCGCACATGGAACACTATGAAGCCAGTGAAAAGACCTTCTTCAACCAACCGGTTTATCTGGTCTATCCGGACAAGGGCGAAGCGCAGTGGCGCCTGTCTGCCAATGAGGGTAGGCTCAATCGCAAGACTAACCGAGTGGTACTTGAAAATAATGTTATCATCGACGCCATTAGCCCCAATGAACCAATCCAGAGCCTGAAAACCAGTTATGTGGAGCTGGATATGGACACCATGATCATGACCTCAGATCGCGAGATCCTGATCGAAGGCAGAGACTTTAATATCAAGGGATCCGGCCTGTACGCCGATCTCAATGCTCAGCAAGTAAAGCTGACCAGTCAGGTGAAAGGAACCTATGAAACCAAGTAAGTTTTTTATCGGTGCCCTCTTGTGCATCACAAGTCTGTCGGCGATAGCCATCGAAGAAGATCTGCTGCAAAAAGTAGAGATCAGCGCCGCCAATCAGTTTGCCGATATCAAGAACAAGCGCGTGGTATACGGTGGGCCAGTCACAGTCACCCAGGGCAGTTTGAAACTGCTGGCCGATGAACTCACGGCTTACACAGAGGATAAGAGCGGCGAGCGGATCCTGGTGGCCAAGGGCTCACCTGCCACCTATACCCAGAAACTGGAAGATGGCCGTCTGGCCAGCGCCAAGGCCAAAGAGATCCACTACAACATAGACAGTCGCATCATGACCTTGATAGGCCAAGCCAAAGTAGAACAGGACGGCAGCGAAGTGACCGCCGAGAAGATAGTCTACGACATCAACAAGCAGCAGCTGGAAGCGGAAAGCAGCGGCAAAGGCCAAGATAGGGTAACTACTGTTATCCAGCCGGAAAACTATCAGGATCTCAACAAAAAAGAACAGCAGCAGGAGCCGCAATGACCAGCACCCTGACGGCACAGAATCTGGCAAAGAGCTACAAGAAGCGCAACGTAGTCAAAGACGTCAGCCTGTCGGTCAATACCGGCCAAATCGTCGGGCTACTGGGCCCCAACGGGGCGGGCAAGACTACCACCTTCTATATGGTGGTCGGGCTGGTACAGAGTGACAAGGGCCGTATCTTTATCGATGAAGACGAGCTGACCCTAGATCCCATGCACCTGCGTGCCCGTAAAGGCATAGGTTATCTGCCACAGGAAGCCAGTATCTTTCGCAAGTTGTCGGTACATGACAACATCATGGCCGTGCTGCAAACCCGTAAGGAGCTCAACAGCGACGAGCGCGAGGAACAGCTCGAACAGCTACTGGAAGAATTCCACATTACCCACATACGTGACAGCCTGGGGATGTCCCTCTCCGGCGGTGAACGCCGCCGAGTGGAAATCGCCCGGGCGCTGGCCGCTAATCCAAGGTTTATTCTGTTGGATGAGCCGTTCGCCGGTGTGGATCCCATCTCAGTTATCGATATCAAAAAAATCATCGAACAGCTTAAGTCCCGCGGTTTAGGGGTGTTGATCACAGACCACAATGTTCGCGAAACACTCGACGTTTGTGAGCGAGCCTACATAGTCAGCCATGGACAGTTGATTGCCGAAGGCACACCCGCTGAAATCTTGGATAACCAACAAGTACGCGCTGTGTACTTAGGCGAACAATTCAGGCTATAGTTAGGATCATGTCATCCGGAGGGAATTCCGGGTATTATAGCCTGTTATTATTGAATTTTTTCATTGAAAAATAACGAGTAGGGATTAGCGGTATAATGAAAGCGTCACTCCAGCTCAAACTGGGTCAACAGTTGACCATGACACCTCAGTTGCAACAGGCCATCCGCCTGCTGCAACTGTCGTCCCTTGAGCTGCAGCAGGAAATTCAGGAAGCCTTGGAAGCCAACCCCCTCTTGGAGATGGCCGAGGACAGCCAGGACGACCCCATTGACGCCCATAAAGAAAACGACAGCAGCGAACTAAGTCCCCAGGAAGTCGATGGCTCCACGGTAGAAACCTCAGAGGCACTGAGCAATGAATCTATGCCGGATGAGCTGCCTATGGATACCACCTGGGATGAAGTCTTTACCGCTGCCAGTGCCTCAGGGCCGGCCATGGGCCGTGAAGATGACATGCCCTTCCAGGGAGAAACCAGCGAAGGTCTCTACGAACACCTGGAGTGGCAAAAGAACCTGACTCCGTTTTCCGATACCGACGACGCCATTGCCACCGCCATCATAGATGCCATCAACGAACAGGGCTATCTGACCCAGAGCACAGAGGAGATCCTCGAAGCCATGGGCAACCCTGAGATTGAACTCGATGAAGTCGAGGCGGTACTCAAGCGGATCCAGCACTTCGATCCTGTCGGCATCGCCTCCAGAGATCTGCGCGAATGCCTGCTGATCCAGTTACAGCAGTTCAACGCCGACACCCCACATCTGGCCAATGCCCGCTTGTTGATTGACGAACACCTGGATCTCATTGCCGCCCGTGACTTCCGCACCCTGATGCGCAAGACCAAGCTCAAGGAAGATCAACTGCGTGACGCCATCAACCTGATTCAGAGTCTCAATCCCCGTCCCGGCTTGCTGGTGCAGCCGATGGACGAAGAATATGTGATCCCGGATGTTAGCGTCTGGAAGAAAAATGGCCGCTGGGTCGTGGAACTCAACCCGGACTGTATGCCCAAACTCGGGATCAACCAGCAGTATGCTGCCATGGCCCGCAGTGCCCGCAGCCAATCAGACAGCCAGTTTATTCGTGGCCATCTTCAGGAAGCCAAATGGTTTATCAAGAGCCTGGAGAGCCGCAACGACACCCTGCTCAAGGTGGCCAACTGCATAGTGCAGTTCCAGCAGGGATTTTTCGAATATGGTGAAGAGGCCATGAAACCCATGGTGCTCAACGATATCGCCGAGGCGGTCGAGATGCATGAATCGACCATCTCTAGGGTCACCACTCAAAAGTATATGCATACCCCCAGGGGAATATTTGAATTGAAGTACTTCTTCTCCAGCCATGTCGGTACCGAAGATGGCGGAGAATGCTCTTCCACGGCGATCAGGGCTTTTATCAAGAAGCTCGTGGCAGCGGAAAACCAGAAGAAGCCCTTAAGCGACAGCAAGATGGCGCAGCTTCTGGCAGAACAGGGAATCAACGTTGCAAGACGCACCATAGCCAAGTATCGCGAGGCTATGATGATACCACCGTCGAACCAGCGTAAGAGTTTATAAATCCACAGTTGGAATTTGGAGGAATATTTCTATGCAAATCAACCTGACAGGACATCACATCGAGATCACCGACTCACTACGTGACTACGTGGAAAGTAAGTTTTCGAAACTTGAACGCCATTTCGAACAGATCAATAATGTGCACGTTGTGCTCAATGTACAAAAAATGCAACAGATTGCCGAAGCCAAGATCCACCTCAATGGCGGCGAAGTCTATGCTACTTCTGAACATGCCGACATGTATGCCGCCATCGACGTTCTGATTGATAAATTGGATCGTCAGGTCATTAAACACAAAGAAAAGCTGACAAAACACTAACGATGGAACTGAGTACCATCCTGCGGCCGGAGTGCACCACCTGTGCCACTCCGGGCAGTAAGAAAAAGGTACTGGAGCTGATTAGCGATCTCGCCAGCGCCCAGTACCCCACCCTTTCCTCTCAAGCGATTTTTGAAAGCCTATTGGCCCGCGAAAAGATGGGGAGCACAGGTATAGGTAATGGTATTGCGATTCCGCATGGCCGGCTGCCTGATATCACAGAGCCGATTGCCGTGCTGGTCAAATGCGAAGAGCCTATCGCCTTCGATGCCATAGACAACCAGCCGGTGGACATACTGTTCGCCCTCCTGGTGCCCGCCGAACAATGCCAGCAACACCTGAGTACTCTATCCGCCATGGCTGAAAAGCTCAGCGACAAGGCGATACTCAAGCAGTTGCGTAAATCCAGCGATGCAACCGAACTCTACCAGGTGATCACAGGATGAAACTCGCGATAGTCTCAGGCCGCTCCGGTTCCGGAAAATCCGTTGCCCTCAGGGTACTCGAAGACCTGGGTTACTACTGTGTGGATAATCTGCCCCTGCCCATGATAGGCAGCCTGTTGGATAACCTCCGCGGCAGCAATGATCTGGTTGCCATCAGCATAGATGTGCGCAATATGCCGGATCAGGAAAAGGTGCTGGAACAGCAGTTGGCAGCCTTGCCGGAAAACACCCAACTGACCAGCTTCTTCCTCAACGCCTCCGATAAAGTGCTGCTGAAGCGCTACAGCGAAACCCGCAGACTGCACCCCCTATCCAAGAGCAAAGTCTCACTACAGGACGCCATCAAGCTCGAAGGTAAGCTGCTGGAGCCTATGTCAAAACTAGTGGATCACTACATAGATACCTCAGTCATGAATATCTATGAACTCAGTGATACTGTGCGGGAAATTCTGCTTGGCAGTGTCGATAAAGAACTGGTGATCAACTTTGAATCCTTCGGCTTCAAGCACGGTATGCCCCAGGAAGCCGACTTCATGTTTGATGTGCGCTTTCTGCCCAACCCTCACTGGGAGCCAGCGCTCAGGCCACTGACCGGGCTGGATGAACCTGTGCAGGAGTTTCTCAGCCGCCAGCCACTAGTAAACAAGTTCATCTGGCAGATAGAAAATCTACTGGAAACCTGGCTGCCGCACCTTGAACGCAACAACCGCAGTTACCTCACCATAGCCATAGGCTGCACCGGTGGCCAGCATAGATCTGTCTATGTTGCCGAGCAGCTCGCCAAACGTTTTGGCAATAGCAAACACAAGGTACAGGCTCGTCACCGGGAGCTGAGCAATGGCAAAGGTTGAACGGGAAATCACCATAGTCAATAAACTGGGCCTGCACGCCCGCGCTGCCACTAAACTAGCGGTACTGGCAAGTGAATTCGAAGCCGATATCACCCTGATCCAAGGTAAGAAAAAGGCCTCGGCCGCCAGTGTGCTTGGGCTCCTGATGCTGGAAACCGGCCAAGGCAAGAAGATTCGCCTCATCGCCGAAGGCCCGGATGCCGAACCCGCAATGGACGCTATCTGCGCCCTGATCAACGCCCGTTTCGACGAAGCCAGCTAAAGCCTTAGCGTCACACTCTTTGTTTCTATAACTCCCCGGTCTTGATGTAAAATACCCTCGCTTTGCATAACGGGGGGAACTGCATGCCAATAGAAGCGCTCGACCAAGAGCTGACAGAACAACGTCTTACTCAACTGAACCAAGCTCTTGGCAGTGGTATGTTTGTGCACGTGCGCGACATGCTGCAGCGGATGACGGCTTCAGATATCGCCTTTATTCTCGAATCTTCACCGCCGCGTACCCGTCAGGTACTCTGGCAACTGGTGGATCAGGAGCAGAGCGGCGAGATCCTCGAAGAGCTGGGTGAAGATATGAAAGACCAGCTGATCAGCCTGATGAGTCCTGAGCGTTTGGCGCGAGCGACCGCCGGTATGGATACCGATGACCTGGCCTATGTATTGCGAAGCCTGCCGGACACCCTCTACAAACAGGTACTGCACTCCATGAGTGCCCAGGACAGGGCCAGGGTCGAACAGGCGCTCTCCTATCCGGAAGACAGTGCCGGCAGCCTGATGAACACAGATACCGTCACTCTGAGGCCGGACGTCAATGTCGATGTGGTACTGCGTTATCTGCGTCAAAGAGGCGAGCTTCCTGAAGCCACTGATACCCTCTATGTGGTGGATAGGCGCGATATATTACTCGGTGGCGTCAAGCTCTCCAGCCTACTGACCTGCGATCCGACTGCCGGGATCCGCGACATCATGGATCCCGAGCTTGAGAGCATTCCCGTCACCATGTCAGACAATGATGTGGCTCAGTTGTTTGAACGACACGACTGGGTTTCTGCGCCAGTGGTCGATGGCGAAGGCCATCTGCTTGGACGGATCACCATCGATGACGTGGTTGACGTTATCCGTGAAGACGCCGAACACTCCATGATGGGGATGGCGGGAATGGACGATGATGAAGACACTTTCGGCCCTGTGTTCAAGAGTGCTATTCGCCGCTCTTTGTGGCTGACTTTCAACCTGTTTGCCGCCCTACTGGCCGCCTCGGTCAGTAATATGTTTGAAGGCACACTGGAAAAATTTGCCACCATAGCGATTCTGATGACCATAGTGCCCAGCATGGGCGGCGTTGCCGGTAACCAGACGCTGGCACTGGTGATCCGCGGTATCGCCCTCGGTCACATAGGTCAAAGCAACTCCCGCTGGCTTATCGGCAAGGAGTTGGCCATCGGCTTTCTCAATGGCCTGTTGTGGTCGGCGCTGGTATTCACCGCCGTGTGGATCTGGAAAGGCGATCTGGCGCTCGGCGCCCTTATTGGCGGCGCCATGTTGATCAATATGACGGTAGCCGGTCTCGCCGGGGCCAGCATCCCTTTAATACTGAAAAAACTCAATGTGGATCCTGCACTGGCCGGCGGCATGGTGCTGACCACTGTGACGGATGTGATAGGCCTGTTCGCCTTCCTGGGGTTGGCGACTCTCGTTTTAATGGGCTGAGGCTCCAGCATTGATGAGTCTGAGATCGGGTTTCAATGAACCCGACTCAGGTTTGCATGGCAAAAATGAGAGTGAATCGACTCGCTCTCTATCCGCCGATAGCGGCGACACTGACGCTGACATCAATCGGTAAACCAAAGTATCTTGGGTTCCTCCAGCTCACAGAAGACAGAGACACACTCCCTTCGAGTCACCAGCAGATATTCTTGTAAATCAAGGTTGGTACTGGCCATAAAGCCGCTGCGACTGGTTTCTTGGCGGAACCAACCACCGTTGGAGATTTGAAACAACCAACCATTGGAGAGGCTGCATTCGGTCCAGAACTCCATCAGATCGCCTTCATCGAGAACCCGAAAGCCAACAACAGAACCAAAATGTACCGTGGCCTGGCGGCCTTCAACACTCACTTCAACATCCAAGCCCTGACTGTCGTAGCCTAGACGGATCAATCCCACTTCATCGCCGAGATAATCTGTCGCTATCGGTAAGCCTTTGGTTTCGAGCATGCTTCCCCCAAGCAAGAACACAAAGCCCTACTTTAGAAGGGGAACAATTGCAGATGCAAGCATATTTGGATAAAAACCAGACAAGCATCCAAGAAAGGCACGGAGACGTCACGAGAAACATATCCGTACCTGAATGAAAGTTTGTTTAAGGTTTCAACGGTGCTTCGAAGCCGTAAGAGGCCAGAATGGATTGCCCCTTGGGAGACAGAATATACATGGCCAGCGGCCAAGCGGCAGAGTCGGCTTTATCCAGCACCAGCATGCCATAATTGGCACCCACTGCCAGCGACTCGGGCAACGCCACTATCTTAAGCTCAGGCACTTCTTTCTTGGCCAATACGGCGTTGGTGCAGTAGGTTAAAAATACATCCGCCCGTTTGTTGGCCATCACCCAGCCATAGGGGTTTTTGCCTTTAGGAGGTTTGGCACTGTCGGCGCCACCGGTCAATTGCAGGGCCTTTGCCGCCAATTTAGCCTGGCTACCGGGCTTGATAGCTTCGGCGCGATCAAACACTTTGAAAGCATAGTCACCGGCAGGGTCGGCCTTGGGAGTGGAGGTGCCCAGCTTGATTTTGCTGTCCAGCAAAGTATCCAGCATATTCTCTGTCGTCAGAGGAACATTATCTTGCGCCAGAGCGCACAGGCGGTTCCGGGCAAACATCACCACAGGCGCGCCCTTGCCTTCCTGCATCAGTTTTTGTGGATGCTTCATATTGGCCGACGCAAACAGGTCGACCTTCTCGCCCTCTTCAATTCGGCCTCTGAGCAAGCCTGAAGGGGCAAACTGGGCATTGACCTTAACGCCGCCATCGGCTTGATAACTGGCGATAACATCCGTCATGGCGGTCTTCAAACTTCCCGCGGCCCTGAACTCAAGATCCGCCGCCTGAGAAAAGGCGGGCAGTAACAGGGCGAGTAAGCAGACACTCTTTTTCATTTATTTTTCTCCAGTGTATAAGATACAGATGCCGCTAAACTCAACCAAACCGCATCACAAATCAACGCACCACGGCAAAACTTGTCATAAATTCCCCTCAAGATCACGCCACCTAACAGGGAAAACCGGAGAAAGGGACAATTTGACCCAATAAAAAGGGCCGCCGCTGCGATCCTAAGGCTTAAAATCTTAACCTAGCGGACTAAGAATAATCTCTACCCGACGGTTCTGTGCCCGTCCCTGAGGGGTGGCATTGGAAGCGATTGGGCTGGCTTCACCTCGGCCCTGAGTCAGCACTCGCTGTCCGGATACACCTTTACGGATCAAGTAATTACCTACTTCGCTTGCACGAACCTGTGACAATCTCAGGTTGTAAGACTCAGAGCCGCTACTGTCGGTATAACCCACCACATTCAGCTGAGTCTTGTCATATTCCTTGGCCACCAGCACTACGCTGTCCAATACCCGCATGGCACCACTGCTGAGATCTGTCTTGTCGACCTGGAAAGTCACTTCATTGGGCATGTTGAGCACTATGGTATCGCCCACCCGGGTCACACTGACACCGGTAGAAGCCAGCTGCTGACGCAACTTGGTTTCCTGTACATCCATGTAATAGCCGATACCACCGCCTAAGGCTGCACCGGATGCGGCTCCTATCAGGGCGCCCTTGCCCCTGTCACTCTTACTGGAGGAGGCCACACCTATGGCCGCGCCGGCTACGGCACCTATCAGCGCTCCGTTGGTCGCCTTGGCGGTCTGTTGTTCATTGGTATAAGGATTCACTGTAGTACAGCCAGTTGCCAGCAATGCCAGCAACAGAGGAGCTGTCAGAAAAGCGCGCTTTTTCATGTTATTTTTCCTTCGTCTGCTTGTTCCAATCTAAGCGGAACCTACCTGGCGCCAAAGTATATAGCAGCGCTTCAAGCAGACAATCCCCCGGAGGCCATAGAGACAACAAATCCGCACGGCGTTCAGCACGGATTCAGTCAAATCTGACTTTCTCCCCCCGGATTGTCAGCCAAGTGTCATGGCGCTGACATCAAATAAAGTCCCAAAATAGAGCAGACTGCACTCTATTGGGGGGCGCCAGGCAGATACACCCGATCATGAAATGAATCAATTTTCTTTTATATCAACATATTAAAAGAAGATTAAAAATTGGCATGTTTCTTACATACCTATAAAGCAGTATTCCACTGTTCAGGAGTCATGATGAAAACACTGATGAAAATGCGCGACAGTTGGCATTCGCTCTGGCATGGCCTCAAGCACTTGGGCTACAGCCAATGGGATGTGGAATAGCAGAGCTGGAATAACCGCTCTGGAAAACCATTCTTGAACCATCAGGGAGGCGGTATGGAAATTAACGAGCAGAAACTGCGACAGCAAGCCATTAAGGAAGTGACCCAAAACGGCAGGCTCATGTTTGACGTTGCCCGTCAGCATGGGATCTCCACCAAACAGGTTTATCAGTGGCTGGCGCAGAATGAAGCGGCTGGCAGACCCAGGCAATCCCGGCTGATGGGAGAACTGCAGCAACTGCAGCAGCGCATTCGTCAGTTGAGCCAGGAGTTTACCCTAATCCGTTAAAGTTTCGACAGGAGCGAACCTGACACACAGTTATCGCCCCCAACGATAAAAAATGTACATATAACAACGATAAAGCGCTACATTTTTAAGGTTCGTTCCTGTCATTTTATTGCCGTTACTGGCCGCTTAGACGCTTGCCGAAAGAGATGGCATAAGCCGCGGATCTCAGCCGCAGCACAGGGTCATCACTGGCGGCAATCCCTTTACTGAGCACATTGGGATCAAAGTTCAGCCTGTCGCAGGCCGAAGCCGCAACCGAGTCTATGCTCAGGCGCCCGAGAGTAACCCTGGGTCGGTTATCCGGCCACTGCAGTGAGGGGTCCAGCAAGGGATCCCCCTCCTCGGCCAGGGTCAGCTTAAGCTCAAACTGAGCCGGTCCTGTTTTCAGCCTCTGCATCAACCTGTCCTGCAGAAAATCATCCGGCAACTGCGCCATTTCGGCATCCGTCAATGGTTGCTCCCCGTCCACAGGCCAAAGCTCCCAACGGCCAAAGCGCTTTTGCTGGCCTTGGTTACCAAAAATAAAGCTGTGAATGCCAAAGTAGTTGACCGAGGTATAGGCCGCCGGTGGATTGTGCTGCTTTAACCACTGCCCCTGGCGGGCGGCATCCGGATGTTGCTGCAGATAGCGTGCAACCGCGCCGGTTTCCCCCTCACGCTGAGCCAGAGAAGCGCGCAGCAAGCCAAGAAAACTGTCGGGATCTTTCCCCGGAAACACAGGCGTGGTCAACCCGGCCAACTGATGCACCTGCCCGTCCGGCAGTTCGATGCGCACGCCTATCCCTCTTGGGCTGCGACTGGTATCGGCCACAAAAGGATTGCCACCCGCCATGGAAAAACGCACCTGAGCGGGCAGTGCCTGCTCTGTGGCAAACAGAGATAGTTCCTTGAGCCAGGGCTCCTCTGCACTTGGCCGGAAACTGCCAATGGTGCAGATTCCCTTGGCATGTCCCTTGCGCTCTCCCGGATGTTGACCGGAAAGCGCTTCAAATACCTGGATAAAATCATTTGCCTGAGCCGCCATTACCGAACTGGAGCCCAAAGCCCCCAACTGAGCTCCCAAGAGCAATAACGCAGGCCAAACCGATACTCTCATGCTTACTCCCTTTGTAAAAATCAGAATCCAGGCCTGATACAGGCCGCCCAAACCTGACCGGGAAACCCGGCGGATTATTTCAGGAGTGGGCCAAAGGCCATGCTATGCTGAGGACGGCAACAGACGACAGGAGGCGGCAATGCAATATCGGATTGAGCAAGACACCCTGGGCGAGGTCAAGGTCGAAGCAGACAAATACTGGGGCGCCCAGACCCAGCGCAGTCTGGAAAACTTCCCCATAGGCCCGCAAGCGAGTATGCCGAGGGCTATCATCCACGCCTTCGCCCTGTTGAAGAAAGCCGCTGCCCAGACCAATGCCGAGCTTGGGCAACTGCCCAAGGACAAGGCGGCGCTCATCGCCAGAGTTTGCGATGAAATCTTGGCGGGCCAACTGGAGCAGCACTTTCCCCTGGTCATTTGGCAGACCGGTAGCGGCACCCAAACCAATATGAACCTCAATGAGGTGATAGCCAATCGTGGCATGGCGCTGGCACACAAGGCCATCAGCCTGAGCCCGAACGATGATGTCAATCGCAGCCAGAGCAGCAATGATACCTTCCCCAGCGCCATGCATATCGCCGTGGTACTCAAGACCTGCAGGCACACACTGCCCGCCATAGGTGCGCTGCGCGATAGCCTAAAACACAAGTCACAACAGTTTGCCGATATTACCAAGACCGGCCGCACTCACTTTATGGATGCCACCCCGCTGACCCTGGGACAGGAGATCAGTGCCTGGGTGACTCAGTTGGACAAAGGCATAGGCGCCATAGAGCGGGCGTTGGCAAACTGCCGTGAATTGGCTCTTGGCGGCACGGCCGTGGGGACTGGGCTCAATTCTCCCATAGGTTACGCCGAGCGCGCCGCCGAACTGATATCGTCATTCAGTGGTGAGCAGTTTGTCAGCGCGACCAACAAGTTCGAGGCACTGAGTGCCAGCGATGCCATGGTGGAACTCAGCGGCGCCTTCAAGCGCCTGGCGGTCAGCCTGATGAAAATAGCCAATGATGTTCGCATGCTCGCCAGCGGCCCCCGTTGCGGTATAGGGGAACTGCTATTGCCTGCCAACGAACCCGGCTCCAGCATAATGCCCGGCAAGGTTAACCCGACTCAGTGCGAGGCGCTAACCATGGTGGCGGCTCAGGTGATGGGCAACGATCTCGCCGTCAGCATAGGTGCCAGCAACGGCCAGTTTCAGCTCAATGTCTTTCGGCCGCTCATCGCCGCCAATCTGCTGCAAAGCGCCGAATTGCTGGGTGATGCCTGTCTGAGCTTCGATAAGCACTGCGCTTCGGGGCTGGAACCCAACCGCCAGATGATCGCCAAGCAGCTGCAGCGCTCCTTGATGCTGGTCACCAGCCTCAATCCTCACATAGGCTATGCCAAGGCCGCCCAAATCGCCAAGGACGCCCACCAAAGAGGCATTAGTCTAAGACAAGCCGCGTTGGAGTCGGGACTGGTAACCGAGGCCGAGTTTGATACTTGGGTCAATCCGGCGAACATGTTGGGCCCTTTCGAGGCTAAATTGTAAATTTGTATTAAAATGTATCTGTTTTGGAACTAATCGCTGTATTATGCCAACCCCTCGCCAAGGAGTTGGCTTTTTCAACTGATAAGTAGTCATTTACAGAATGAAATACCAAAACACCTTGTTGGCACTGAGCGCACTCATGCTGACTCAATGCAGCTCACTCGACCTCAATCAATGCCAAAACTCAGACTGGTTTGCCCTTGGGCTTCAGGATGGCAACAATGGCGCCCATGCCAGCAGAATCAATGATTATGCCGAGGATTGTGCCGAATTCGGTATTCGGGTTGATCATGGCGGCTGGCGTGAAGGCTATCTACAGGGGCTGCAAAACTACTGTCAGCCGGAAAACGGCTACCGAGTCGGTCTGGCGGGTGAAGGCTATGCAGGGGTCTGCTCCAGCAACGCTTTCATCGAACAGTACAATGCTGGCTACCACCAATACCAGCTCAATAAACGCGCCGATGAGATCCGCAGCCGCCTGCGTCAGATCGACTACCAGATCCGCGATCTGGATCAGAAGCTGGTGTCCATGACAGACAAGGCCAGCACCCTGGAGAAGAAAAAACAGCTGCTGAATGAAAAAAACCAGTTGGTGAATGAACTCAGGTATCTGCAAGTCCCGGATGTGCAGTTCAGATGGCAATTCTGAGGCTTGCCTTCGATATCAAGCAATCCAGTGCCCAACACTCATGAGTTTAATCTGTGCGCCAGTTTTCAGCCCCGGATAAAACTGTGACCGTCAAAATAGGTCCTAATTTCGTTCCTGTACCGCAAGTGATGGGCTGCAGCTTAGCTAGCAACTAAAACCAAGTTCATTGGTGGTTTGGGCTCAAAGGCATGATAGCCGCTATGCCAGCGGCCTAAAGTCGTGGTGTTCCACACCACACCGGGCAAAGGGCTTTGCTTGTCCAAAGCCCCTTGCATCCCCAAGGACACCCCGACGTAGCCGAAATCCCTGCTGGCTTATGAAGCAAATTGGCTACACTCAGGACTCGCATCCCTGCTCGACCTTCGAGCCTCGACATCCCTGTCTCGGCTATGCCAATTTGCAACAACACCTGCAGCGGCTCCTAAGGGGAATTGGTGCAATTCTATTAGCACTGAGTAGCTGGAAGCATTTCAGAGTTCTGCAGATATACACCTAATTCCAGGCACAGGTGGAACTGTGACCGTCGAAAACAAGGATGTTTTCGTCGAGGCTACAGGGACGTATTAACGCCGTGTCACAGGATCGCCTGTGCGAAAGCGCACCGCAGGTGATGGGCTGCAATTTTGCGAGCAGCTAAGACCAAGTTTATTGGTGAGTTTTGGCTCAAAACCATGATAGCCGCTGTGCCAGCAGCCTAAAGTCGTGGAGCTTCGCCCCACACCCGACCAAGCGGGGATCAACAGCAATCCCCTCTTGGATCTCCCTTGCCGCCCCACACGGTGTCGAAAGCCCCTCGGCCTAATGGCGCAAATAACTACCGCTTCAGACGCTCATCCCTGATTCGACTGGCGCTGCTTCGGCATCCATGCCTCAGCCACGTTATTTGCGCCAACGGCTTTCGGCGACACCGAGGGGGAATTGGTGCAATTCTATTAGCACTGAGTAGCTGGAAGCATTTCAGAGTTCTGCAGATATACACCTAATTCCAGGCACAGGTGGAACTGTGACCGTCGAAAACAAGGATGTTTTCGCCGAGGCTACAGGGACGTATTCACGCCGAGTCACAGGATCGCCTGTGCGAGGGGCGCACCGCAGGTGATGGGCTGCAATTTTGCGAGCAGCTAAGACCAAGTTTATTGGTGAGTTTTGGCTTAAAGCCCTGATAACCGCAGCGCCAGCTGCACAACCCCTTTCTGGTGCCAACAGCTCTGGCACTTCTCCTATCCCTGGGTTAACTTGGCAAGTTGAACTCAAAGGAGGAAACGCGCAATGTCCGACTGCATATTGCAACCCTTTCAGCCGCAATGGGCCGGTTTGTTGCTCTCCTGGATAGAGTCGGCAGAGGCTTGTCTGCGCTGGGCAGGCCCAGGGCTGGGTTGGCCGCTGTCACCACCAAAGCTGCAGCAGCATCAAGCCCAGGCAAACCTCGCTCCTTTGGCGCTGACAAGAGTCGAAGCCAGTGACCAAGCTAGCCTGGATAGCGACTCGCTGCTGGGCTATCTGGAACTGCTGGCCAGAAAACCCGATGAGATCCGGCTATGCCGGGTGATCTGCTCCCCCAAGCATAGAGGCAAGGGGCTGGGGCGGGAGTTAATGCGTCAGGGTATAGAGCGCGCCTTTGCCGATCCCAAGGTTACGCATCTAAGCCTAGCTGTGTTCCATGACAATCTCGCGGCCCGCCGCTGTTATCAGGCACTGGGGTTTGAGATAGTGGCCCGAGGCCAGCTGGGGGCAACGGAAACGAATAATTTTCCCGCTTCTGATGCTGAGTTACTGGAAATGCAGCTCCAGCGCCGTCACTGGTTTAAACAGAATGAAAAGATTTTTTAAACAGTGAGTTAATTCACTTCCCTTTTATAAGGGCCATGCCAGAATAGCCGCCATATCCGAGTATTGTGTTGTTTCGGTGACAATCATGTCCAGCTCTCTCAAGGGAAACGCTCTGGCGGCCTTCTCTTTCGTGCTTTGGGGAATATTACCCCTCTACTATCAATTGCTGCCGGATGCGGCCATCTTTGAGTTGCTGGCCTTCAGGGTCATCTGGTCTGTGCCCTTTATGCTGCTGGTCTTTGTCCTGCTGAGACGACCGTTACCTGCCTTTGGCGCGCTGTGGCGTGATAAACGCTCATTGCTGCTGTGCTTTGCCGCCGGGCTTATCATGTGTATCTCCTGGGTCAGCTTCACCTGGGCCCTGACCCATGGTCAGGTACTGGCGGCCAGCCTGGGATTCTTTATCAACCCTCTGTTTGCCATCGCTCTGGGGGTACTGTTCCTCGGCGACAAACTAAGCAAGGCGCAACTGGCCGCGGTGGTACTGGCCATTGCCGGTATTGGCTGGCAGGTATATCAATACGGCAGCTTGCCCTGGTTGTCTCTGGTGATGGGCAGCTTTTTTGCCCTCTACGGGCTGCTGAAAAAGTTTATCCGCTTTGACTCCTTCACCTCGGTCACCCTGGAGGCACTGCTGCTGACTCCCTTTGCTTTGGGCTACCTCTGTTATCTGCTGGCCACAGAGCAAAGCACCGCACTAATTGGCGGCAGCGAAGGCATTATGCTCTATATCGGCTCGGCGCCCGTGACACTGGCGCCGCTGATCCTATTCAGCCTAGCGCTGAGATACACGAGTCTGTCCATGGTGGGTTTGCTGCAATACATTGAGCCCAGCCTGCAATTTTTGCTGGCGGTGGTCATCTTTGGTGAGGTGTTTGATGAGGTGAAACTGGTGAGTTTCTCCCTCATCTGGGCCGGACTGCTGCTGTGCTCGTTGGAGGCCTTGCCCGGACTGCGTCGCAGCTTAAAGCGGGTCTAACTTCCAGGCGCGGGTCATCTCGCGCTTGCCAAGGGCTCCCGGGTAAGCTTTAACCTGAAAACCGGCGGCCTTGAGATCTCGCTTGAACTGGCCATTGGCGCAGTAAGACACCAATAAGCCGCCCTGCTCCAGCAACCCATAGCACTTTTTGAAGTTATCCAGCGCCCATACATCCGGCTGCTTGCTGGGGGCGAAGGCATCGTAATACACCAAGTTGAAGGGTTCGCCCTGCCACTCGAGCTGCTCCAACTTGCCCTTGACCTTACGCAGCGCAAAACCCGGCATGATTTCCACATCCTGATCCCAGGGGGCGGCGTGCAAGGCATCGAACAGCGGCGCATACCAGTCGGGCAGCATGCCCTTGTAGTTCAGCCCCTCAATCAGCTCGGCGGACAAGGGATAAGGCTCTATAGTGACATAGCGCACCGGCAGCGGCGCCAAGCCACTCTGCTGACGCGCCTTTGTCAGCTCCAGCACCTTACCCAGGGTCATGAGGGCATTGAGCCCGGTGCCAAAGCCCACTTCCAGAATCGCCAGATGATCAAAGTCCTGCAACACCTGCTCGAGCCCGGCGTGGATAAACACATAACGGGATTCGGCCAACGCCCCCTTGTGGGAGTGGTAGGTCTCATTGAGCTCGGCATTAAATAGAGTATGTGACCCGTCTTCGGTCAGCTGCAGGCTTACGTGTTTCATCTCGACTCTTAATCATCTGTGCGGGGAAAGCCGGGGCGCTCGCCCCGGCGACGGCCAATTATCCCAGAAAGGCGATAACGGCCGCAAGCCAATTACCCTTGGCGCTCCAGCACCTGCTGTACCACGGCCTTGAGGGTGGCATAGTCGATATAGCCGGGGATCACCTCATCACCTATGAGCAGTGTCGGCGTGCCGCCAAAGCCCAGTTCAGAGAAGACTCTCACATTGGTATGCATCAACTCGTCGGCGCGGCCGCTGGGCTTGAGGTATTGTTCAGTGCCCGTGGCCTTGGCGACCTGCTGCAGTGAATTCTCTGTGTGCATGCCATTCTTGGCCATCAAGAGTTCATGTACCCGGGGGAAATCCTTGCGATCCTGCCGCCAGACTTCGAGGGCAAAGCCGCCGGACGAAAGCTCAGTGCCCTGGGCCTTTATCTGCCTCAATGGCACAAACACATTGACCACCTGCAAGTTTGGGAACTCCTTTAAAAGCTTGGCAAATTCCAGCTCCATCCGCTTACAGTAGGGGCAGTTGTAGTCGGTAAACACCACCAGTTGCAACTCGGGCTTGCTGCTGCCCATGGTCGGCATCTGCGGGTTGTTGAACAGCCAGTCCTTGTGCTTGGCCAGCGCTTGCTGCTGCAACTGTCGCTGCTCCACATAAGACTCTATGCTGCCGAGCACGCCGGGAATGATCTCCGGATGCTTGAGCAAAATGCTGCGGATCTGCCCCAATTGCTGTTCCTCTTGTTGGCTCAGCTGCTGCTCGGCCGCCTGTAAACTGCCGCTGGCCGCCAGCAGCCAGGCACTCAATACTATCCAATACTTCATCTTGTTATTCCTCAAATTAAATTCATTTTTGTCAGCCAGAGTCGCAGCCAGATCCCCGGCCAACTTGTGACTCCTGTGGTGCTGCTGCGGATTTCGCCCTGATAAATAAACAAAAGCGTTGGTGTCGCCGATACGCCAAGGGAGCGCGCCAAGGCGCCGCTGGGATCATTGACTACCTCAAAGCCATAGCCCTTGTTTTGCAGGTACTGCTTGACCTGGGTGTTATTGCCCGACTGCAGCGCCACAGTCACCACCTGTTCGCGGTCACTGAAACCATCGACAGTGCCGGACACCAAGGGGCAGACGCCACACCAACTGGCCCAGTAGTACAAAATAACCGGGCGCTCCATACTCATGGCGGCGATATCCAGTTGGTTGCCGGCCAGGCTCTGAACCGTTTGCAGTGGCAAGGTTTCCGGCATCTCGCGGCTGCGAAAAGCATCGAGGGCAACACTCACCACCAGAATGAATAGCCCATAGCCAAGCAGGGTCTTGAGCCATTGAAGCCCCTTGTGGGCCGGTTTATTTTTCTGGGTCATTGTCTGCTCTCCGCTTCGGCCAAGGCCGCCAATACCCCATCGCTGCTGAGAATTACCGGTAATGGGTTACCGGCGGGGGTTCCCGGGCCATAGACCTGATTAAAAGGCACCCCAAAGCGGCCATTGGCCTTGAGGTAGGCGGTAATTTCCTCGCTGGGCTTGGTCCAGTCACCACGCATCAGCAGCACTCTGTCATCGCCAAGGGCATCATAAACAGGGTTTTGCAGCAGCACCCCCACCTTGTTGGCCTGACAAGTAATGCACCAGTCGGCCGTGACATCGACAAACACTGTCTTGCCCTCATCGACCGCCTGTTTGAGCTGCACCAAATTCAGCGGTTGCCAGTGGTGATCCGAAGGCAAAGGGCTGACCCAGGCATCCCGGGTCAGATAACCAACCCCCAGCGCCAGGCTGGCAAACAGAAAACTGCCGCCAATGGCATACACCATTACCTGAGTGCCGTAACGCTTGCCCAGCAGTCCAAGTGTCAGCAGCAACATCAAGGCGCCCAGCCCCAAGATGACCGCAACGGAGAAGAAGCTTTGCAACAGGCTCAGCAACCAGAGACAGGTTGCCAGCATCATCAGCGCGAACACAGGCTTGACCCAGTTCATCCAGCGCCCGGGCTTGGGTAAACGCTGCGCCAACGCCGGCCACAACGCCAGCATCAACCAGGGCAAGGCCATTCCCAGCCCCATGGCGCTGAAGAGGGCAAACAGCATGGGGTAGTCGGCGCCGAGGGCGAAAGCCACCGCAGTACCGAGAAACGGCGCGGTACATGGCGTAGCCAGCAGCGTGGCCAGCATCCCCTGCAACAAGTGGCCGAGGCGCGAATCATCACCGGCACCGGCCAGGCGGGTTTGCCACTTGGAAGGCAGGTTGATTTCAAACACCCCCAGCAGATTGAGGCCGAAGCCCCAGGTCAGCAGCACCATAAAACCGATAAACCAGGGCTGCTGGAACTGTATCCCCCAGCCCAGCGACTGACCGGACAACTTCAGCAGGCTAAGACCGGCGGCAATCAACCAGAAGGACAGCAAAATACCCAGCGCCGAAGCCATAAAATGGCCACGAACCTGACTGCGACTGCCCTGGCTGCTCATCATGACCCCGTGCACCTTCATGCCCAGCACAGGCAATACGCAAGGCATGATGTTGAGAATAAGGCCACCGGCCAGCGCCATCAGAAACAGGCTCCACAGCGGCAGGCTCGGCTGCGGCTTGGCAACATGCCCTGTGGCGATGGCGCCGCTCAGTTCGGCCGAAAGGTGTGTGTCGGCCAGATGGATCAGCAGTGGCTTGCCCTCCAGATCCGGCGTTCCCAGCCAGTGTTTGACCCCGAAAGTGGCGGTAAGCCGTTTGCCATCTGTCTGGATCTGCGGCCGGGAGAAGATCAGCTCGCTGACTGTCTCATCCTCGCCGAACAGAAACAGATCTGCCTGTTGCCAGGGGCTTGCGGCTTCTATAGCCAGTTGCAGCAACTGCTGTTTTTCATCCCAGATAATCGACTGCAATACCGCGCCGCCATTGCCCTGTGGCACCTTGGCCATCGCCTCGCCCCACTGGTGCAAAAAGCCATCATCGGCCTTAAGCCCGGCGGCCTGACCACTCAGCTCCACAGGGTAATCGGTCAACACACAGACATTGGTGCAGGAAGACAGGGTCAGGGTGCCCTTGAGCCGAAACGGCTGCCCGGGATCCTTGAGGCGAATAGTCAGTGGAAACAGGGTATCGCCCTTGTAACCCAGGGTTTCTATGCCCTGCAACACATAGCGCTGCGGCAAGGGCCAGTGCCAGTCGACCGTGGCAATATTCTCCGAGGCGGACCAGTCCAGAGTCGGCGGGATCCCGCCTTCCCCCGGCGCGCGCCAGTAGGTTTTCCAGTCGCCGCTCAGGGCAACATCCAGCAAGGCGTTGAGCTCACCGACTTGGCCGGCATCGACATCGGCCAGTGTCAGTTGCACCTTAACCGGAGGATGATCCGGGTGCTTGAGCCAGCCACTGCTCAGCGGCTCTGCCAATGCAACTTGGCTGAGCAGCATCAGACATACCGCGAAGGCATGCCATATTCTTTTTAAATACATGAAATTAGCTCCAAAACAAAACATCAGAACCCGGTGTTAACCGGCAAAAGTTCAGGATGTTTTCATTCCAGATACACGCACAACACTGAGTGTCGCCTTCGTTTGGAGACTATGGGGTGAGAGAGATAAACACTGAAAGGCCGGGTACTGCCGAGCCAGTTGAGCAACAGCAGAAACAGCAACAGGGCAGTGAGTCCCAGTTGCAGTACCACAGGTTGCAGGTTCAGCATATGGGAAGACAGATGGCAGGGCTCTTCATTGAGCTGCGCCTTGCCCGCATCATTGGCGTGAATCGGCGCAGTATCAACACCAAGTTGCGTCAGTTGATGCTGAGCCTTGAG
The DNA here is from genome assembly GCF_019670705.1 of Shewanella carassii. Classification (NCBI taxonomy): domain Bacteria; kingdom Pseudomonadati; phylum Pseudomonadota; class Gammaproteobacteria; order Alteromonadales; family Shewanellaceae; genus Shewanella; species Shewanella carassii. Next base: position 715,078 of record NZ_AP024618.1, on the reverse strand, counting down.
TGGGCAGGAGCCAAACAGCGAAAGCTGCTGACCAAAACAGAGCAGGATCACCAGCAGACTGATGATCAATGACACCAGCGCCCTGTCTCTGAGGGAGAAGCGGTTAACACCGAGTGAAAACCCCATGCTGCACTTTGCTCTGTATGGCCCAAGAATGCCGATAGGGTTCCATGATTGACGACAAAGGTCAATCCTGAAACCGCTGCTGCAACCAATCCTTGCTTGCCATCTGCGCCATTGGCAGGATAATTCCCCCACCAAGCCCCAGTTTTCGACCCCAAGATGCAGCTTAAACCTCTTACCCAAGGCAGATACTCCCAGGAATGGCAATCAGACTACCCTCTAGTGGAGCGGGTATTGCTCAGTTGCGTCAGCGAGCAGCGCCGCTTTGCGCCGGGAGAAGCCTTGATGCAGCAGGGGCAGAAGCTGAATCAACTGGTACTGGTGCCCAGTGGCAAAATCGCCATGAGCTACAGCGCCCGCAACGGCCGCAACTTTCAACTCGGCACCCTGAAATGTGACTCGCAGCTATTCGGTGAAATGGAGTTTTTCACCCAAAACCCCTGCCAGTTGGACATTCTGGCACAAACCCCACTGACCTGCGGCATTATTCCCGCCGACAAGCTGCAGCAGGCCCTAGGTGAGCATCCCAGGCTGGCGCTGTTTTTCGCCAGTGCCATCGCCATAGATTATCAGGACACAGTAGACATTTTCACCCGACGAATGCTCTACCCCATCAGCTACAACATTGCCTACGACCTCTATCACCAGCAGCTGGATGACCTGCCGGTATCTGGGTTCAATAAGGGCTATCTGGAGGCTGAGCGTTTCGGCACTACCGCCAGAGTTTATCGCCGGGCGATACAATCGCTGGAAGATGCCGGATTGGTTCGGCGCAGCAAGGGCAAGCTGGAGATAATGGATCTCAAGGCGCTGCAGGATTTTGTCGAACAAGGGGAGCTTTAGCTCCCCTATTCGCTGAGAAGATCTTCAGGCTCAGACCGCAGCCGCCTCGGCCTGACGCTTAAAGCCCAAATTGGACACCAGCAGCATCAGCAAGATCACCCCGTAGAGCACAGGAATGGCATACATGACGGTCTGCAAGCCCACTATCTTTTCCGCCATTGAGCTGATCGCCGGGCTGAACATGGCGCCGGCACTGCCGCTGATCAGAATGAAAGACACATTGCGGCTACTGGCTTGTTTCACAAAGGAAACCCCATAGGCGATAAAGGCGTTATAGAGCGCGGCGCAGACAAAGCCGTAGCCATAGGTCAGGTACCCCAGGGTTTCCAGATCGCCACAGCTGACAATCCAGCTGGTGAGCAGCAATGCCAACGAGATGATCATCAACAGGAAGTGGCGGATCTGCATCCGGGTCACTATCAGGGTTGAGATCAAGGCGCCCACCAACGCCGCCGACCAGTACTGGGTGATAATATTGCCCGCCTCTTCAAACGGGATCTCAAACTTCTGCTTCACAAACATAGGCGCCCAAGTGAGGAAGGTATAGAGCGCCAACATGCCCAGAAACAGCCCCAGACCGCCGCTGATAATACCGAAGTTCCACTCGGAACGTTGAGCGGACTGCGCCTGTTCACCCTGGCCCTGCACTCGGCTGAATGAAGTGAAGGCCGCCAGTGCCAGAGTCAGCAGGGCCACCAGGCCTACCGCCAGATAGCTGTAACTCCAGGCCATGGAGTGCGTTAGGGCATAAGTGGTGATCAACGGAAACACCACCCCGGCCACGTTAAAGGTGGCATCCTGCACCACCAGCATGGTGGACTGGATTCGCTCCTGCCACAGGGACACCACCAGAGTACCAGCGATACACAGGCCGATGCCGCCGCACAAACCCACCAGCGTCATGGCCACCATAACCACGGTCAACGAAGAGCCAAAATGCAGCGCCAGCGCCGACAGGAAGATAACGGCATAGCTCAGCAGTGTCATCGGCTTGATACCGACCTTTTCAATCAACAAAAAGGCCACAACAGTGCCCGCTAGGGCGCCGCCGTTCAGCAGTGAGAAGATTGAAGCCACATCGTTGACATCGGCTCCGAAGCGGGTGGCTATCGGCTCTATCAACATACCGAACTGAGAGGCAAAACCCGCCATGATAAAGTTGGCCAGAAAACTGATGGCCGTCAGTGTGATTTTATTATTCATTTCTTATCATCCATCAACGTATTAGGGAAGGTGCGAATAAGTCCTCGTTGCCTTCTCTTTTGTAGAGAGTGGCTTGCACAGCAATTGGCGTTCAAGGCATCTGACTGAAGGCATGCCGGGGCCTGTCGAAGTCAGATAACGCAGAGAGCCGGTTGCTGTGAAAGCCCCGAAGGGCGTGGCTTACAAGCCTGCCTGCTGTGTTGTGCTTCTTGCAAAGGACTAGGGCCATTTGCTGCGAACCACGCCTTGCATCCAGGCCCGTAAGCCGACGCAGAGCACACATGGGACTTGTTTGCACCTTCCTTAGGCCACGGCCAGCGCCAGCGAGATCATCTGGTTAAACGACAGCTGGCGCTCTTCGGCGCTGGTTTCTTCACCTGTGAGGCAGTGATCCGATACGGTCAGAATCGCCAAGGCCTCGATACCGAACTGCTGCGCTAGGCCATAGAGACCGGCCACTTCCATATCTATTCCCAGAATGCCGAAGCGCTCCAGCGCCGGGATCAGATCTTCATCCGGGTCATAGTAGAGATCGCCGCTGAACACATTACCCACCCTGACATTCAGCCCCTGGACCTTAGCCTGTTCCCAGGCCTTAAGCAGCAGCGGGAAGCTGGCCGAAGTCGGCATATGATAACCTGCGCTGCGCTTGGCGTTGGTGACTGAATCTGTCCCCGCCGCCTGAGCCAGGATCACATCACGCATCTGCACCTGACGCTGGGTCGCCCCCAGGCTGCCCACCCGAATGATACGCTCAACCCCGAAGTCGTTGATCAGCTCATGACCATAAAGCACCATGGAGGGAATTCCCATGCCGTGGCCCATTACGGAAACCGGCTTACCCTGCCAACTGCCGGTATAACCCAGCATATTGCGCACCGAAGTCACCTCGCGGGCATCATCGAGAAAGTGCTCGGCAATGTATTTGGCCCGCAAAGGATCGCCGGGCATGATAACTGTCTTGGCAAAATCGCCTTTGGCGGCGTTGATATGTGCTGTCATAAGCTGTTCCTCGGATAAAAACTGGCCCGAGTCTACCGGCGACGCCAAAAAAGCCTTGAGGACAAAAGTCCGCTTGCGGGGATTTGTTTACCAAAATGCCACACTCCTCTCAGCCAACTACACGGCTATTTTAAGGCAGGCACAGAGCCGAGTCGGCACTATAAACTTTGCAAACGGCGCCAGCGCTGCTTTAGCTCCTTGTGATTACTGCGCACCAACTTCCAACGCTCGCAGGCATTGAAACGGGCATAGTCGGCAATGGCCCTGGTAAGCTCGGCCAGCAATCCATCATCCAAAGGCCGATTGGCATACTCAGGCTCCAACACCAGGTTTTGCAACAATAGGCATTGGCGCGGCCGGTCGGCCTTGACGTCGACCCGGCCGATAAACTGCTGGCGCCAGAGGATGGCCAGGCTGAAATAGCCGTAAACTCGCTTTTCCTGCGGCAGGTACACCTCCAGTTGATAGTCAAAGCCAAACCATTGCTTTAAGCGGTTACGTTGAATAACCAGGTTATCGAAGGGATTGAGCAGCCAGACCCGATCCGGGATCATGGGCGGCGCACTCAGTTCTGCCGGGCAGAAATACTGCTGACCATCGACCTTAAATTGCTGCAGTTCACCGGCCTCCAGCCCTTGGGCCAACACCCGCTTGATAACCAGCCGCATGCCTTTACGCAGATAGGCAAACTGGGCCTCTGAGCCAAAACCGTTGGCATTGAGAAAACGGTTCACCAGATACCGGCCAAACTCATCATCGTCGGGCACCCGGGTATCTATCCCCGGCGGGAGCACCCGCTCGGCCAAATCATAAACCTTTTGAAACCGTTCACGCCGCAGTACCATTAACTCGCCGCGCATAAACAGCTGTTCCAGCGCCTTCTTGGCCGGTTTCCAGTCCCACCAACTGCCACGCGGATCACTTGAGTGTTCAAAATCACTGGCCTTGAGCGGCCCCTCGGCGCGCACTCTGGCAAGCACTTCCCGCATCAAGGGCTCGTCCGGTTCAAACCAGTGTTTATCCCCCTGACTCAGTTGCCGTTTGCGTTGCAGGCTGTACCTGTAGTCACTCATGAGCAGATAGGCCGCGGCGTGAGCCCAGTACTCGAACACCTCTTTAGCGGCCATAGCCTGTTGCAGCTGCTCGGGATGATAACCGGGCAACCGGCTATGCAGCACATGGTGATGAGCCCGCTCGACCACATTGATGGAATCTATCTGCACATAGCCCAGCTGATGGATCATGGCCGCCGCCGATGCCGCCGGTTGCAACAAGCCCTGGCGCTGCAGGTTGAGCCTGAGCCATTCAGCGATGGTCAATGGTCCATACAAGGGTGTATTCATGGTGCCTGGCTCCCGATAGCCTTGGTTTAGCGTGGCGCTATGATGACAGCTCAATGCCGCTGCCAATGCGAGTAATCAGTTTGCCCTTTTCATGACTTTCGATGCAAATTTGTACTCAAGCTCACAAAAAATACGCTTTTGCCAAGCTCCAGAGTTGAATGGAAAGCCGGATTATGCGCATATAGCTGCAACCTTTATTAGAATCGACAATAACCAAGGTACATTATGAGCTCACCTTCCTCTGCGCGTTGGCCGCGACAGATCCCTTTTATCATTGCCAGTGAAGCCTGCGAGCGTTTCAGTTTTTACGGTATGCGCAACATTCTGACCCCCTTCCTGATGACGGCTTTGCTGCTGTCGGTGCCGGAAGAACTGCGTCAGGGTGAGGCCAAAGATGTGTTCCACTCCTTTGTGATCGGGGTGTATTTCTTCCCTCTCTTGGGGGGCTGGTTGGCCGACCGTTTCTTCGGCAAATACCACACCATTTTATGGCTTAGCATAGTCTATGTGATTGGCCATGCCTTCCTGGCGATTTTCGAAACCAGCAAAACCGGCTTCTACTCAGGCCTGTTTCTGATAGCCTTGGGCTCGGGCGGCATCAAGCCGCTAGTGTCCTCATTCATGGGCGATCAGTTCGATCAGAGCAATAAGTCGTTGGCGCAAAAAGCCTTCGACATGTTCTATTTCACCATCAACTTCGGCTCCTTCTTCGCCTCGCTGTCGATGCCGCTGCTGCTGAAATTCTTTGGCCCTTCAGTGGCCTTCGGTATCCCGGGGGTATTGATGTTTATCGCCACGGTATTCTTCTGGGGCGGCCGTAAACGTTATGTCCACCAGCAACCCGAGCCCAAAGATCCACACGGCTTCCTGCCGGTGCTCAAGAGCGCCATCTTCACTCCGGTGCCAGGCAAGGCCAATACAGGTTTGCTGCTGAGTGCCATAGGCATAGTGCTGGCGCTGTTTTCCCTCACCCAATACGACAGCCTGGGAGTGGTGACCGCGCTCTGTCTGGCGATGGTGCTCTTGATGGGCTTTGTCGGCATAGGCGCCTCCATGCAGCTGGAGCGGGCCCGCAATCAACATCCGCTCGAGGCGGTGGACGGTGTGCGCGCCGTATTCCGCATCTTAATCCTGTTTGCCTTGGTCACTCCCTTCTGGTCACTGTTCGATCAAAAGGCTTCCACCTGGATTTTACAGGCCAACGACATGGTCAAGCCGGACTGGTTTGAACCGGCCATGATGCAAGCACTCAACCCACTGCTGGTTATGCTGCTGATCCCCTTTAATAACTTTGTGCTTTACCCCATGCTGGAGCGCAGCGGCATGCGTCTCAATGCCCTGCGTAAAATGGGTGCGGGTATCGCTTTCTCCGGCCTTTCCTGGATAGTAATAGGCAGCATTCAGTTGATGATGGATGGCGGCACCCCCATGTCCATCACCTGGCAAGTATTGCCTTATGCACTGCTGACTTTCGGTGAAGTACTGGTTTCTGCCACCGGATTAGAGTTTGCCTACAGCCAGGCACCCAAGTCGATGAAAGGCAGCATCATGAGTTTCTGGACCCTATCGGTCACTGTGGGCAACCTCTGGGTGCTATTAGCCAACGCCAGCGTCAAGAGCGATGCCGTGACCAATCAGATTGCCGAAACCGGCCTGAGTGTCACCGCCTTCCAGATGTTCTTCTTCGCCGGCTTCGCCCTGCTGGCCGCCTTGGTGTTTGCGCTCTATGCCCGCTCTTACACCATGCAAGATCATTATCGGGCAGTGGAACCGCAACAGGGTTAAGGCGTTTGCCGCCAACCTGAGCGGCAAAACCTCCTTGATTTCCCCCCTCCAAAGACCCAACGTGAGTTGGGTCTTTTTCATTGCCGATAATAATAACCGCCGGAAACCAAGTTATTCCCTTCCCCGATAGCGGCGCTGCCAAGAACAACCTGTTGCACAGACAATCCTGTGCCTGGGTATTGGCTAAGCTGCAGCCAATACCCAGCAGTGAGGATGGGCAGGAAGCCTGAATGCCGTGAAGGACAGGACGTCCGAGAACGGCCTCTCGCACAGTCAATCCAGTGACACGGCGAGAGTTTCGCAGCAACGTGCTTTCAAATACTGCCGTTATGCATGGATGCATTTGCTCCACGACTTTAGGCCGCTGACACAGCGGCTAGCATTGCTTTCAGCTCAAAATAGCCAAATAACATAGATTGAACTTCCAGCAACGGATGTCTCCCATTGCCTGCCGCAGGCTTATGCACAGGCGATCCTGTGACTCGCTGCGAGTACGTCCCTGTAAGCTCTACCTCGGCGTCCATGCCTCGGAAGGTCACAGTTCCGCCTGTGCCTGGAATTAGGCGCACATCTGCAGCTAAATACGACACTGTTGGAGGAATAATTGCACCGACTTCCCCCCTCGGTGTCGCGTAGCGACCGGCTACGAGCGAGAGCCAGGGATGGCGAACTGGCCCTTGTGCATGGATGCATTTGCTCCACGACTTTAGGACGCTGGTACAGCGGCGATCATGGCTCCAGCTAAAAGTATCTAAGCTAATATTGCCCGAGCTTCCGGCGATAGATGTTGCTCATTGCTTGCCGCCGGCTTATGCACAGGCGGTCCTGTGACACGGCGAGAGTTTCGCAGCAACATGCTTTCGAGCACGAGTCATGGATGACGAGCTGACCGTTAAACAGGGACGTTATTCGAGTACGTCCATATAAGCTCTGCCTCGCCATCCCTGGCTAGGAAGGTCACAGTCCCGCCTATGCCTGGAAAATAGGCGTATGTCTGCAGTTTAAAACAACTCTGTATGGGAAGAATTGCATCAAATCCCCCTTCGGAGCCGCCGCTGGCGTTGTTGCAAATTGGCGTAGCCGAGACAGGGATGTCGAGGCTCGAAGTAATATAAACAGATGCCCCCGGCATCCGGCTCAGCGAGCACCAATAATACGCATAGACTATTGAAAAAATAACATTTTCTATACTTATGATAATTTTTCGTTTTTTATAATTTTTATGTGAACAAGCACGTAAACATGCGGATGAAAAAAAAGCCTTAGGCTGATATGGTTTATGAATAAGTCATTGACTATCAGTATCATGCAGGGAAAAAGCGAAAAATTTAAAAAGAGGGAGGAGCTTCTTCTCAATGCTGCAGATCAAATAATTAAAGAAGAGGGGTTAATATCCTTCCGATTCTCGCAACTGGCGAAAAGAGCCAACTGCAGTATGGGCACCCTCTATAGCCACTTCATCAACAAGGAAGACCTGCTGGTTACCCTGATGGCCAAGGAGACCCAACGCTTGCTGGTGATGCACACCTCTGTGCTTTGCATGAAACTGCGTCCGGCAGAAACCTGGCTGACATTAAACCTACTTCCCTTTATTTCGCCAAATCGTTTCAGCACCAGTATTTCTGTACTCGCTGAACTGCCCCAAATATCGGCCAGTGCCTCAGAAGAACGCCAGGAACAACTACGTAAACAGTTAATCCCCTTTTGTCAGGGAACCAAACGTTTTCTGCAACGCGCCAAATTGCAGGGGGAATTACTTTCCAGCGATGAACAAATCGCCCTTTGCCGCAATACAGTGCTATGCATTCAACGGGGGGCCATGGCACTGTCGACAACCTTGATCTTGGAAGAGGAACCGGCATCACTCAAGCCAATCCCTCTGTATAACATACTGTTTGAAGTCATTAATAACCTTCAGTGGCAACATCCTCTGGATAATACATCTCATACCCGAATCGAGTCGGCATTATCCCAGCTTTGATGATTTTATGCCTTTCCCTGATAACAAGAGTTTTATTCTTACTGACAAGAGCAAGCTCAACCAACATCTAATCAACTAATCTTTAATTCTTTTCAGATCATAATGCGCCGATGGTTTTCGAAAAAAAATCATAAAACACCCTATCAAACTACGCGCCAGCCACACTTATTAACACTGGAATACCCTAAGAAATAAAATAAGTGAAAGATAGTTGCGACCACTAAAAATAACGGAGTATCCCATGTTTAATTCAACCAATGCGTTTCGTTTTTTTTCAATGATGATAGTTCTGACAGTAACGACCATCGCCGCTATCGGCTGTCTGGGTAATATCACTGATTCAGAATCCAACCTACAATTTGTGCGCCACGTATTTTCCATGGACACCACCTATAACAGCCCGGATATTATGTGGCGTGCCGTCACCGCACCTTCTGTCCATATGATAGGCTTTATTTCCATCATCATTATCGAAGCTACCCTCACCTTCTGCGGCTTCCTGGGGCTGTTCAAGCTTGCCAAACACTTTAACTCTGATAGTCAAACCTTTGAACAGCAGAAGACCTTAGCCCTGATAGCCATGGGATTGGCGGTATTAGTATGGGGCTTTATTTTCCAGGCGGCAGGTGGTGAATGGTTTGCCAGCTGGCAATCTCAGCACTGGAACGGTCTGCGTGATGCCACCCGCATAGTCATGATGGCCATGTTGGGCGGTGTCTGCCTCAAGCTGGCCAAGTAGGAGAGTTCGAGTGAAACGACTATTGCTACCCTTGGCTATGCTCACCCTGCCAATTCAGGCCGCCCCTTTGGTAAACTGGCATGATTTCAGCGTAACCGGCCTCTATGGCGAAGACTTTAAACTGGCACCATCCGATCAACAGTTTACCCTGACCCTGGAATCGGCTGGAGGCTGGCGTTATGGCGATTGGTTTTTGTTTCAGGACTTTACGCATTTTCATCACTCCCTTGGTAGTGAGCGAAGCAACTACGGCGAACTGACAACCCGCTTTAGTTCGGCGAAAATATTTGACGTAAAGTACGACAACAACATAGTCAACGACTTATCTTTGGCTCTGAGTCTTGAAGAAGGCAAAGGCGATGTAGAGAGCCTGCTTTATGGTTTGGGGGTCGACTTTAATCTGCCAACCGCAGACTATTTCAAGGTTAATTTTTATCGGCGTCAGGGGCTGAATAGTGACAATATCAGTGATGGTTGGCAACTCTCACCCAGTTTCAAATTCAGCTGGCCGTTGGGTGATAGCCAGGTAGTATTTGATGGCTATATTGACTGGGTAGTTTCTTACGATGAAGCCATTAAGGAGGAAACATTCCATTTCAATCCCCAATTAAAATATGACTTGGGAGCCTATCTAATGGGGAAAAAGAATAAACTCATGATAGGAATAGAGTACTCTCTGTGGCTCAACAAGTATGGTGTTAAAGGCGAAGACCAAAACAACTTTTCCTTTATCGTTAAATATCACCTGTAAGACGTAAAACTGTCATCACCGCCAAGAAGGCCGAGATGGTATATTTCAGTCACCTAAATATCGACTTTTATATACCATTATCGGCCTCTTTTTCCGGCGCAACCCATTACGAATAGTCTAAAGAAGGTGCGAACAAGTCCCATGCGTGCTCTGCGTCGACTTACAGGTCTGAATGCAAGCCCTCAACCCCAATCGACCGCCACTAGAGTCAAGCCGAATAAGACGGCTTGATAGCCTGGACTCACCAGGGGACAGTGAAATAGAGCCGATATAAAGTATCTTCATCCCAGGGCAGTATAGGTTGATACTCTACACTCTCCTTGGGCCATTTATCGTAATGGTCCAAGTTGTAGCAGGTATGCTCCATAGATAAGGTTAACTCAGATGCCTTGAACAACCTCGGGGTATTCACAGTCAGGCCCACCTTGTAAACCGTCTCCAGAGTTTCACTGCCATCGGCCCAATACGCTAGATGGCCCTCAAGCTTCCAACTCGGGGCCAATAACCAAAATCCCCCCAGTGCAGTAGTCCAGGCCGTGGCATCATTGCCAAACTCGCCACGTTGATAACCGCGGGACTTGGGCACATCATCGTCAATCTCAAGATAGTAGTACCCCATTCCCACCTCGGCAGTCATGCCAACGGCCTGCCGATGGTAGTCCAGTAACAACGAAGGATAGAGCTTAATCTGTTTTTCTACCGAACTGACGGTATTACGCTTTCCCCGCAGCGACAGTTGCCAATCCAGGGTTAAGTTATCCGTCAGAGTTAGCCACTGGCCCCGGGCAAAGTAGCCGGACTGAAACCAGATAGGAATATGATCGGGATCCAGCTTATCTTTATCGTTATCGAGATAGATGTTCAGGTTGCCATGAAGGGCAATCTCTGACTCGGTGAGATAATCCAGACTCACTGCCACATGGGCCCCCAGGGTGTCTGAACTTTCCACCTGAAAATCATGAAGCCCAAAAGCCAGCTTCCACTCAGGCTCAGCAGCAATGCACTGATAACTGCCCAGCAATGCCAGGATACTCGCTAAAAGATATTTCATATTCCCTCTGCAATCGTTCGGGCCGGAGCACTCACGCGGCTCAGGCTTGGCAGCATTTCAACACATCCCCGTGCGCCTTGACGCACATTCAAAATTATAGCCATCTCCCTCGGTTAATTTGAGCAATGGGCCGCTACTACAGAATATTTGTATGCTTCAACAAGCCATTTTTTGATAAGGCAACTCACCGACCCAATCTGGCAGCCGATCCTGCGCTCGGCCGATACCGACACTCCTCGGTTAACAGATTCGAGTTACCAAAGGCGCTGCAACTTGCTCCTTCCCCAGCCGGGGAGTACCCTCTTTTGCAGCCAACCGTTTAAGCAGTATCGGGAATTGATCGCCATGCCAAAGGAAATATTTATACTACGCCACGGCCAGACTGAGTTTAATGCCGCCGGTAAGCTGCAGGGACACTGTAACTCACCGCTGACCGAACTCGGCAGGGCGCAGGCCAAGGCCTATGGTGTTGCCTTGCAACAACAGCTGCGGCAATCGGCAGGAAATCCCGAACACGAATTTCAGCTGGTTTCCAGCCCGCTGGGAAGAGCCATGGAAACGGCGACTCTGGTGGCAGAGGTGCTTTACCGGGATCCCGGCACCATTATCGCCGAGCCCAGGGTGATTGAATGCGGTTTAGGTGAATGGGAGCAGACCCGGGTCGCCGATATCCACGCCGCCAGACCCGAGCTTGCCGGGCGCAATGACTGGTATCTGCAGGGCCCGGGCGCAGAAACACTACCCCAGGTGCAACAGCGGCTGGCACATTGGCTGACCGATCCGGCAACCCCGGAGCGAGTAATCCTTGTATCGCACGGCCTGACAGGGATTATCCTGCGCGCCCTGTTGCTGGGCCTGGATGACAAGGCACTTTGGCGTCAGGACAAACCTCAGGATGCCCTCTATCACTTTCACAGTGAGGCTCAGGAGAGGCTCAAACGCATCTGTTGCTGACTCGCCAACCAGTCGAAGTGGGCCAGCAAGGCCTGCAAATAGCGTTGCTCTTCCGCCGGGAGTTGTCCCTCGGCCGCGGCTATCTGTTGTAAGTCGCTCAGCAGTTGCCTTACCAAAGGTTCGGTGCAGTAGCCCTTCCACAGTCTCAGGGCGGCTTTTTTCGGCGAATGGCAGTAGCGCCGCAGCTGAATATTGACAAACCAGTCGGCCCGCTCCCGGGCGCTGGGCATCAGCGTCATCACATACCAGTTCATCCTCTCCTCCTCAGGCGGATAACTTGATCCTGTCGCGGCCATCGCTCTTGGCCCGGTACAGGGCTGTGTCCGCCGCGCTGAGCATGGCCTCGGCCGTGCGGTACTGGCCATTGATCTCAGTGGCAATCCCCTGGCTGACACTGACACAAACCTCACGGCTCAGCCCCAATTTGACGAAGTCCAGACTACGAATGGCCTCGGCTATTTGCTCGGCCACCACCCAGGCCATGGCGCTGTTGAATCCGGGCAACACCAGGGCAAACTCCTCACCGCCAAAACGCGCCGCCAGACACTGGGGCGATGGCAACGCCGCAGCTATGGTCTTGGCCATCAATTTCAGGCATTCGTCCCCCATCAGGTGACCATGCTGATCGTTGAACTGTTTGAAATGGTCGGCATCTATGATCAAGGTGCTGATGGGCTTGTGCTTATCGACGCACTGCTGCCACTGGCGTTCCAGTGTCTCGGTAAAGGTGCGGCGATTGGCCAGTCCGGTCAAATAGTCGGTCGCCGCCAGGGTGGACAGGCGTTTAATCTCATCCCTGTGACCGCTGAGATCATGCAAACCAATCACAAACAGCGGCAGCAAGCCCTGAATAAAGGAAAGCGATAGATTCACCGGCAGCTCGACCCCATCGACACGTCTGAGCAATACCTCCCAGGGACCATGTTGCAGCGGTACCTGGCGACCGTATTGGCTGCTGAACATGCTGGCGTAGCGGCTACGGTAAGGCGCCGCCAACCAGGTATGCCAGAATTCACCGGCAAAGGTTTCGCTCTGATCGCCCAGCAGCTCGGCCGCCGGAGAGTTCACCGCCAGCACTTTGCCCTCACCATCGGCCAGCACCATAGGTTGCTGCATGCACTCAATCAGGGTCGCCAGAGCCTCGCTGTCACACTCACACTGACTAAAACCAGCTTCATTGCTGTAGGGGCTTGCCATGCTGTTCTCCCTCCCGACCTGCGGGTTGTTCAATTTCGACAGGGATAACTCTAGCGCGTACGTACAAGGCTAACCTTCTGATAAGCTTACGATGTAATTAATTGAAAAATATCGTTAATAATTCCAACCTTCTGTAGGCAGGAAAGGCGTCCAACCACAGAAATGCGGCAGTGATTGGCAACCATAGGAGCCTTTCGGGCGGGAAAGAATCCCCGTTCGGCACGGTTCGGGGAAAATAGTTACTTTATATCCTTAGTGACAACTTTAAGATTAGAGCCCCCACACTGAAACGAGAACAAGCAGAATATCTCTAATGAGTAGCAGCTGAGACAGACACCACTCCGATTAATGCAATCAAGCCGGATTTAAAGTTTGGGTCGATTAATAACCTGAGGATCTGGGCTGGCCAGCAAGAGTGGCGATTCCTCACTGCTGAACAGGAATTGATACTTGCCTGTGCCTGTATTGCGCATAGGGTCATGCAGCTGCAGCGTCAGGCCATCGGCGCTGACTTCGACCCGATCGATATGACCATCGAAGGGGTTGGTGAAGGCGGCACCGACAAATTTCAGCCCGGCCGGAGAATCTTCCAGGTTCAACAGTTGGTAGGTGATCACCGCAGGTTCACTGACCACCACATCACCACTGCACTCCACGCCCTGCTGCGAATAGTGAAAGCTCGCCTGCCGGGCGCTATCCAGAGTAACACTCAGCACCACGGGCTCACTGACATCACAGTAAGGTAAACGCGGCCTCAACAATAGGCTGTCGGTTTGGCTCAGCTGCGCCGCCTGGTCAAACTCGGCCATCCTTGACTGCCAGCCAAACAGCGCCAGGATCCGATAGACTTCCGAAGCACTCAGTGGTTGTTGCAACAGCCGGCGATCCAGTTTCACCAACCCCTGTTCGCCAAACACCAAGCTATTGATAAAGGCGGGTAAAGACTGCCCCAAGGGCTCCAACGGCGAAGGCTCGGCCAGCAAGAGTTGCAACTCGGCGTCACTCTTTACCGGTGCCATCGCCAGATCGATCTCGGCCTGAGTAGCGGCACTCAGTGCCAGGGGAAAGCTTGCCAGCAGCGCGCTGGCCATCAAAGCAATACGCATAACGACTCCATGTCAATCGCTCCACATGCCTTATGTGGAGATGAAAAACTGATTGGGTAGCTCCGGGACAGAAGCCACCCAGGTTAATGTAATCAAGCTTGGATTAAACACCCTTTCAGCAACATAAAATTACTCAGTCGTTTCCGGTATTCACGACTTCGGGATCTTGGCTTGAAACCAGCAGAGTGTTGCTGCTGTTACTGAGGATCAGCCTAAAGCCTGTCTTGCCCACCACAGAGTTGGTATCCATTAGTATCAACATATCCGGGGCCTCGGTCTTGACCGCATCGATAATGCCGTCGAAGGGGGTATCGAAAGAAGCGCCGACAAAGGCCAGATCCATATCAGTCTTGTCCTGCAGCTTATAAATAATATGAGTATTGGGCTTATCTACCACTACTGGGCCGTCCGGCTCATAGGCAAACTGAGGCACGCGGTTATCATCCAGAGTAATGGTTACAATGATATTTTTTACGGGTACAGACATAGCTTCATCCTTGTTTCAGGTTAGTTTTTGAGGGGGTATTTAAATTGACTAAAACGATAACCAAGAGGCTCATATTTAGCCTTCATTTTCAACAGTTCCTGTTGGTCATCCATGCAATCCAAAGCCATAGCATAAGGCGCGAGTATACGGGCATCACGATTCACAGTGACCCATGGTTGCAGCATTCGGCCGACTTTCTGGCAGTGAGTATAGGCAAAGCTTATATCGTTATTTAACATGGACACACTATAGGCGGTTACAAGCCCAGCCTCGGCCAGGGCTCCCATATCGACAGTGCCCAAAACCGTTTTCTGTCCTAATGTTGTAAAAAACGCTTCTGCCAACAAAGCAAGTTTTTGCGCTTGCTGGTAATCACCTTGTTCGAGCCGCTCATTGGCAGCAGCCAACCAAAAACGAGCCTCCAATTTAAGCTGTTTAGTCGAGGTTTCGCTTGACGGCTCACTGGCCATATATCCATTCAAAGTATTAAGCATGCCCGTTTTTTCTGTTGATGCCGGTAGCAAGCTAACCAGTAACACCTCAACAAAAGATTGCTGCATTCGCCAGCGCTCATTTTCCGGATCGGCCTCAAGTGCGGCAGCAATAGCCCGACTGGCTTCCATTGCGCTCTCTCTGGCCAATTCGGTTTGCTGCACCGCTCTGTACAACTGAGCCAAGATCTCCAGATTTCCGGATAATCTATATAGTTGATAGGGTTCTCCCTGAGCCTGCCGCTTTAACTCTTCGGCTATCTGCCTATGAATGGCGATGGCTGCTTGAATATCCCCTTCTGCACTCGAAGACCTGGCTAGCCAGGAGCGAGCATTGGCGACATCGGCCAGACGCTGAGGATCATCTGGCGACTCGGCCAATGCAATCAGCTTGAGCCGCAGCGATTCTTCAAAGCCCTGGCGCGCCTTGCTGAAGTCCTGCAGCTTCATCGATAAAGACCCCAGAGAGTTATGGGCGTAGGAAAGTTCCATCAACGCTTCGCTGTTGTCCGGCGCCAGTCGGTACATGGCCTGGCTGTGTTGCAGATAAGCCTCGAACCAGGGGCGGGTGCCCTGCCAATCGCTCTGGTCATACTTGAGTTGCCCAAGCCAAAAGGCATTGGCGCCAAGGGTCTTTAACAGCTCCAGCTGATCTGTACTGCCGGACAACAGTGGCAAGAGTTTGTCTCTGGCGGCCAGCAGCGCCTTTTCCGCTTCATCCACCCGGCCACGGGAATAGGCCACCTCCCCCATGGCTTCCAGTGTCTGGCCATGGCGAAACAGCGCCGCCTCACTCAGGCTGCCGTCGGCCTCACGAAAATAATCCAGCGCCTTGTTGCTGACACCATCAAGCAGATCCATCCGGCCTATGCTGCGCAGCTTGTCGGCAAAGTCGCCCACCATAAAGCCCAGCAAGTCTTCTGCCGCCAGGCGCTTGGCCTGCGCCTGCTGCTCGGCTTCAACGCTGCGATAACTCATGAATACCGAGATCAGGGTCAAGAGACATAAAAGCATGAAGGTCGCGCCCTTGAGGCGCCGCTGGCGCCGCCCTCTGGCGCTGGAGGCAGCAACATAGCTTTCGCTGACTGGATCCAGCTCCAGCAGGGGATCGTTTTTCAGCGCCAGCGCTTCGGTCAGCGGCTTGCCCTGGGGCAGCAGAAAATCGCGGCTGCACTGCAGTTGCTGCCAGCGCCTGGCCTGATGGAACAGCCTGGCCTTGGCCGCCAGCCCTTCCCTGTGGCTATCTATCCAGTCTCTGGCCCTGGACCAGCGTCTGAGCAAGGCTTCATGGGCTATGCTGAAACCGGGTTCGCTGTCCTCCAGATGGGAGACAAACAGCCGACTGTCGACCAAGGCCTGTACCAAGGCACGCTCGGCATCCGTGGCCAATTCGGAATATCTGGCGCTGCGACTGGTGACAGACTGCTCATCTTCCCTGAGGGTCACCAGCAGCGACAGCACCCGCGGCAGGGCCGCCCTTTGCGAGCTCGACAAAGAGGCGATGGCATCTTCGGCGGCCTGGCCTATGGCTCCGGCCAGCCCACCCAGGCGGTGATAAACCGCCAGTTGCAACTGGTTGTCGTCACTGCGCTGCAGATACAGGGCCTGCAGCATATACTGCAACATGGGCAAGGCATCCGGGTTACTGGCGGCCTCACGGCACAGCAGCTCATCCAAGCCCAGTGCCGATTCAGGGTCAAATTCCCAACTCAAGCCTGCGGCTGCGGCCGGCAAGCGTATCATCTGCAGCAGTTCCTGACGGCTGGGCGGCAAGAGATCGAAATGGGCGCCATTGCCCTTGCCCGCCATCAAGCTGGGGCTGGCAACCACCTGAGGGTAGAACTCATTGCGACAGGCGCTGAGCAGCAATACGGCTCCGGAACGCGCCAGGGTGTCGAGTAGCGCCAGCCCCTGCTCACGGGCGGCGGCCGAGAAGCGCGGCGAAGACAGCAGCACTTCCAGACGGTCGACAAACAGGCCGAACCTCGGCTTCTGCCAACTTTGGGACGGCAGCGCCTGGCAGAGTTGGGCGCAGAGGCTGTCGATATCCTGTTCCAGTGCATGCGCCAGCGTTTCGGCGCTGTAGCCTGCCAAAACCGGCGCATCGTCCAGCTCCCAGTCGAGCATGGCGGCGGCCAACTCCAGCAGCAGTTGATCTTCGGCGACATCGGCCAGATCCAGTATCGAATAGCAGGCCAGGCCTATGCCGTGAAAGCCCTGAGGCGAAGCCAGATTGGGCAAAATACCTGCGTTGATCAGCGACGACTTACCGCTGCCACTGGGGCCAAGCAGCAAGCAAAACCCGCGACCATGTTTAATCTGCCGGGCTATGCGTTCCAGTAAGGCGTTGATCTGTTCGCTGCGGCCGAAAAACACCCCGGCATAATCGGCGCTGAAGGGTTTTAACCCGGGAAATGGTGAGCCCAGGCTCCAGGCCAGCGAAGGCAAACTGGCTTCGTGGCCGATGGGGAAACGGACATCGGCTACAACTCGATAGCCGCGTTTGCGGATAGTTTCGATGAAAGAAGGATCGCCGGCCTTGTCGTCCAGCGCCCGGCGCAGCTGATTGATGGTCTTGTGCAGCGGGTTATCGCCCGTGTCGCTGCCGGGCCAACAGGCATCCAGCAGCTCATCGCTGCTGACTACCTCGCCGCTGCGACGACACAGATACAGCAGCACATCCATGGCTTTGGGTTCCAACTGCCGCAAGCGCTTTCCCAGCCGCAAACTATTGCTGCCGGGATCGACCTGCCAATCACCCAAAAAGAAGCTGCTGTCGCTCATGGAACCTACCGCGATAAGAGATTGACCGCATCTTACCCGGTATACAAAGTTAACACCATGATAACAGCGTTAAATTTTACCTAATGAGCGTTAACTCAAATACTCAAACCCCAGAGCTCGAATGTCTCCCGGCACAGGGATTCGCGAAAATCCGGATGCGCTATGTCGATTAAGGCTCTGGCCCGCTCGCGGATACTGCGGCCCCTGAGGTTGGCACAACCATATTCGGTGGCAATATAGTGCACATGGGCCCGGGTAGTCACCACCCCGGCACCTGGGCTCAGCACGGGCGCGATACGGGAAAGTGCGCCATTGGCGGCCGTGCTCGGCAGGGCGATAACCGAGCGCCCGCCGGGAGATAGACCGGCGCCGCGAATAAAGTCCATCTGCCCGCCTACCCCGGAATAGATTCGGGTCCCTATGGAGTCGGCGCACACCTGGCCGGAAATATCCACCTGCAGCGCCGAGTTGATGGCCATTACCTGCGGGTTGCGGCGGATAACCGAGGTGTCATTAACCTGCTCTATATCCAGAAACAGCACTTCGGGGTTGTCATCGACAAAGTCATAGAGGGCGCGACTGCCAAGCGCAAAACCGGTGACCAACTTCCCCGGGTGCACCTTCTTGCGGCTGTTGTTAATCGCCCCGGAGCGATAAAGCGCCAGAATGCCGTCGGAAAACAGCTCGGTGTGGATCCCTAAGTTTCGTCTGTCTGCCAACTGCCCCAATACGGCATCCGGAATGGCACCTATGCCCATCTGCAGGCAATCGCCGTCTTCAACCAGAGAGGCCACATGCTTGCCGATAGCCTGGCTGATGGCATCGGCTCCGGCCATGGGGTGTTCGGGCAGAGGCGAACTCTGTTCATACACGGCGGCAAAGCGGTCATAGGGTACAAAGCTGTCGCCATGGGTGCGCGGCATTTGCGGGTTGATATGGGCTATGATGCGGCCGGCCACATCACAAGCGGCGCGGCTGGCTTCGACACTGATCCCCAGCGAACAGTTGCCATGGCTGTCAGGCGGTGACACCTGTACCAGCGCCGTATCTATGGGTTGCTCGCCGGAGCGAAACAGCTTGGGCACCTCGGATAAAAAGACAGGCACATAATCCGCCTCGCCACTGGCCAACAGGGCGCGGGTCGGGGCGCCGCCAAAGAAACAGCGATGGCGCAGATGCCCCTTGAGCTCGGGCACACTCAAGGCCTCGGCTTCCTCGGTATGCAGTTGCAGCAAGGTCAGGTTCTGCCGCGTCATGGCATGCTGGGCCAGCGCCTCCAGCAAGACTCTGGGGGTGGCTCCCATAGAGTGGGTCCAGATAAATTCATCATTCCCTATCAGGGATACCGCTTCCAGTGCACTGGAACAAACTCTTGGCGCCATACTGCTGCTTCCTTATTTTTTATTTATACCGTTCCGTGACAGAAGTTTGATTGAACCAATGCCGTATTTATTTTCCCACATCCCGCCTGATTGATTTGGGCTGTCCCATCGAGACGACTTCACCCAAACCATGACAGGCTCCGCCGGAGGGAAAACCAACTCCTGTACAAAAAGGCCTTAACCCTAGCCAGTTGCTCTGTGAAGGGCAATCCCTGACAAACAACCTAACCCCCGAGACTGTGGAAAGTGAGCGCTACGCCACATCAAACAGGTTGCAAACTGCGAGCTTCACAAAAATGCCACTGCGGCGGATAAGGCGTTTACCCTCAAAGCCACTGTCGTTAGACTAGCCAAGCCTTGGGCCTTATGGCGAAAAACGTCACATCCCAGTGCCCGGGCAGGACCCCAGTTTCAAGGAAGTAGTATGTCTCAGTTCGACAAGACCCTCAGCGTCAGCCTCAATCCACAAGATCCCGCTAGCATCGCCCAGGCACTGCAGCAATACCGACAACACCTGAACGATGGCAGCGCCTTTCGACTCGATGGCTCCTTGCTGTTCAATATCGAGTTCGTCAATCAGCAACAGCGGCCGCTTAACCGTGACGATGCCGGTGCCAATCGCTCCTTGTTGGAACACGCCCTCGATACTGCCCGCCGGGATCACAGACTCAGCTTTTACACCGAACCGGTACTCTTTGCCGCAGCGCTGAACTTTCCCGAGCTATTGGACGAGCTCAAGGCCACAGCCGAGGCCATGGTGGCCTTCTCCCGCCGCCGCAACGACTCCAGCGATCTCTTTATCGATGACTACAACGTCTTCGGGGTGGAAGCCCTCTACATGCTGGCCAGGCAATATCCCGAACTGAGCCATTATCTGGCCGCCTTTCTGGTGCCTTACTGGAACTTGGAAAGCTTCTACCAACCTGTGTTACTGCTGGGCAAACTGGTGGAGGAGTTCGGCTGGCGCCGCGAACTGATCCACGCCTATCTGCACTGCGACGGCGAGCAGAATCGCCGCTGCTTTTTCCAGACCACAGAGGGTGATTCAGTCAACCTCAGCCTACTGGAACATTTTGCCGGGCATCCGGACGATTACCCCTGGTTTAAGGCGCAGCTGCTCAAGCGTCTCGAACAAACGCCACTGCTGGCCTATGCCAATGAACAACCGCTTGAACAAACCCAGCCGATACTGGAGTTCTTCTACAGTCTGGGCGACTGGCCGGTAGAGGCTGACATTGACGACACTGAACTGTGGCGGGATCGGGTCAAGCAGCAATTGATCTTGGGTCGCCGGGTAGAGGATGAAGCGCTTTCCTTGCTGGCGCAGCTGAGCGAGCAGAGCCAACCTCTGGTAATAGTGGCAGAGGCCTGGCGGGAAGACGACCGTCATTGTCTATGGCAAACCGGGGAAGAGCAGGCTCTGGCAGAGGACTATGACTGGGAGCATGATGAGAACGAGCCGGACTCTGACTATGCCGCGCTATTTTATGACCTGGAAGAGCCGGAAGACTATCTCAGGATTGGCGAGCTGGAAGAGCTGGATGCCGAAGTGGGAGAGGAGATGCTTTGCGCGCTGGCCGAACTGCCCAAGAGCCTTGGCGCCTGCGCCTATGCCGCCTATCGCCTGAGCCGCCTGAACTCGCCCCAAAGCTTAAGCCCGGAAGCCGACAAGGCCAACGAGGCCGCGGCGCTGCTTCGCTGGCTGGCGCAGCAGCTGCCATTACAGTTTCAGCATCACATCTTCTATGAGGGCGGAGAGTACCAAAAGAAAAGGCGTGAACATCGCCTTCTCAAGAGCTGGCTCACGGATATAGACACCGAGGGCGATGTTACCAAGATGGCTCAAATTGCCTCTGAGATACTCTATACCAGTAAGGACGGAGAGCGTATTGCACTCTTGTGGTCCAATGCCAATAAAGGATTCCAAAACGGCTTGTTGGCGCTGTATTTCCTGCTCTGCACCCCGGAGTTCGAAGCGCCGCAGTGGCAGGCCTTGAAAACCCTGGCACAAAGGCACTGGCAGCTATGGCTGACGTTGGATCCGCTACAACTGATTGAAAAAATTTATTATTGCTGGGCTGACTACGCCTTCTATCCCGCCATTGACGATGAGCATATCGAGGCCGAATTGCGGCAAAACCTGCTCAAGCTGGGTGTCAGCGAGGCGCAGCTCGATGCTCATTGCCTGCTGACAGAACAACAGGTGGCTGCCTATCGCCCGGCCGATAAACGCTTCTGGCAAGGTTATATCACCAGGCTGAAGCAGTTTGCCGAAGCCGACCCAGAGGATAACAGCATGATAGGCCGCCGCCTCTGGCAGCAACAGCAGCAGTTGTTGCAAGCGCTGCACACAAGCCGCGAGCTGCCGAAGCTGAGCTTTTTTGGCCATCTCAAGGCCAACTTCCCCGAGACTCCTCTGCCACAGGCGTTTTTCGAACTGTTTGATCTTTGCCTGCGGCAAAGCTTCAGCAAATCATTTACCGAAGAGCAGGCGCAAAACCTCTGCCGCCAACTCAAGGCTTATCTGGCATCGGGCGAAGGGCTTGAGCCCTTGACGCCCCAAGCCACGGCCGAGTTGCTGGACTGGGCGCCTTGCCGCTCGGACGACCCCGCCGATGCGGCTGAGCTCAGCGACTTTGTCTGGCTGTTGCCTGAAGCGCAGGGGCGAGCTTTGGCCCTGTTTCTCGCAGACCTTGGAACCCAAAGCCTGTATTGGCTTCACCGGCCGAGTGTGGAGACGGCCTATGTCAACCACCTCATTGCCGAGGGTAGTCTCTCAATGGCGCAGCGCTGGGAAGATCAAAGCGTAGGACACAAGCGTCACAGCGACTATGACACTGGGTTAGCCTTTCAGAGTGCCAAGGAAAACTGGGCCCTTGGCTGGCTCGACAGCATAGGCGTAGCGCCGCAAAGCACTGTCTATTTCGCCGTAAGCCAAGGCCGCGCCCCGGCGCCCTTCCTCAGACATTTGGCCGATGAGGGGCGACTGCCGGAGACCTCGCAGCTCTTGACCATAGACGAACGTGTACGCCTGCTGAAGTTACTGGCGCAAGCCGGGGTTGACGCCGAGCTTTTCAGCTCCTTCCTGCAAGACGAGTCTGCCGCGGTCCGGCAACTGGCCAAAGATTTGGCGCAAGGCTCTTAATAGCAGGCATTGATAAAACAGCAGTTGGGAATAACCCAATAAACGAGTAATAACAGGATAACTGCCACGCCCTGACTCATGGCGTGGTCGCCGGTTGTTTAACAGGAAGTGCCTTACAGGCAACGACCGGAATTTAATATCAAGGAAGCAATATGCCCCAGTTCGACAAAACCCTCAGCATTAGCCTCAAGCCACAAGATCCCGCCAGCATCGCCCTGGCGCTGCAGCAATACCGGCAACACCTGCACGATGGCAGCGCCTTTCGTCTTGAAGGCTCCCTGCTGTTCAATATCGAGTTTGTCAACGAGCAACAGCAGCCACTCAGCAATGACGATGCCGGCGACAACCGCAACTTGCTGGTGCATGCACTCAGCGCCGCTCGAGCGCACCACACCTTTAAATATTGCACTGAAGCCGTGCTGTTTGCCGCAGCGCTGAACTTCCCCGAGCTATTGGACGAGATCAAGGCAACTGCCGAGGCCATGGTGGCCTTCTCCCGCAGTCGTAACGACTTTAGCGATCTCTTTCTCGATGACTACAACGTCTTCGGGGTAGAAGCCCTCTACATGCTGGCCAGGCAATATCCCGAACTGAGTCATTATCTGGCCGCCTTTTTAGTGCCTTACTGGGATTTGGACAGCGGCTATACACCCGTGGAACTGCTGGGCAAACTGGTAGAGGAGTTCGGCTGGCGCCGCGAACTGATCCACGCCTATCTGCACTGTGATGGCGAACAGAGCCGCCGCTGTTTTTTCCAAACCGCCGAGGGTGATCCAGTCAACCCCAGCCTGCTGGAACACTTTAGCGAGCATGCTGACGATTACGCCTGGTTTAAGGCGCAGCTGCTCATACGTCTAAAGCAAACCCCGCTGCTGGCCTATGCCGATGAACAAACGCTGGAACAAACCCAGCCAATACTGGAATTCTTCTACAGCCTGGACGACTGGCCGGTAGAAGCGGAACTTGAAGACACTGAGCTGTGGCGGGATCAGGTCAAGCAGCAATTGATCTTGGGGCTCAGGGTGGAAGATGAAGCGCTGGCGCTGCAGGATGCGCTCGGCGTTGAGCCCAAGGCACAGGTTGCCGAAGCCTGGTTGATGGACGACAGGTTCGCCCCCTGGCAGCAGGATAAGACAGATACCGGCAGCGCCCAAACAGAGCCGGAAAGTGGCAAGAGCTCCGGGCAAACTCAAGGCGACTGCCCACTACCCAGCTTGGATGAGCTGCCTTTTTTCCTGCTTAGCCATACCTGCAAGCAAAGTGACTTCGCACAGTTGGATGCAGCCATTGCCGAGCGTCTGCCGGCGGCACTGGACAAGTTGCCGACCCACTTGGGGGGCGTCGCCTATGCCGCCTATCGGCTCGGCCGCCCCGAGTGCACAGCGGCAGAAACCCAGGCGCTGCTTGGCTGGCTGGAGCAGCATTTCCTCACTGCCTATATGCGTGTCTTCAATCGGCATGGTGGCCGCTTCAATAGCGATAATCCGCAGCATTTGATACTCAAGGCCTGGCTCACTGAGGCCAAGGAGCAGCAGGATGCTGACACTATGGCCACCGTTGCCGAATCGCTACTTGGCAAGGATGGGGGAAAACGCGGAAGCCAGATAAGCCAGCATCAAGCGGCCTACTGGTTGTTTTTCCCGGACGATGGTTTCCAGCGCGGCTTGCTCAGCCTGTTTTTCCTGTTAAATAGCCAACTGCCACAGGCTCACACCGAACTGCAGATCCTGGCCCAGCGCCACTGGCAACTGCTTTTGAAACTGGCGCCTATGGTGCTTATCAGCCGCATCAGTCAGTTTTACGCAAACTATGAGGGATATGCCGCCATAGATGATCCGCAGACAGAGCTGAGCCTACATCAAAAGCTGCTGGCACTGGGAGTCAGCGAGGCGCAGCTGGATGCCCATACTTTGCTGCAAGACAGGCGCATCGCGCGCTATGCCCCGGCCAACGAGCGCTTCTGGCAACGTTACCTGGAGCGATTGGCAAGCTTTGCCGAAGGCGATCCCGAAGATAACAGCATGATAGGCCGCAGCCATTGGCTGGCTCAGCAAAAGCTGCTGGATGCCCTAAACTATTGCGATGAAACGGCCATGCTGGGATTTATTGCCGATCTCAAGGCCTGTTTCCCGGAGCGCCCCTTACCGCAGCAAGCCTTTGAGCTATTTAACCTCAGCCTGCAACGCGGCCTGGAGCAAAGACTCAAACCGGCAGCGGCGAAGACTGTCTATGACAAGTTACAGGCCTATTTGCAAAGCGGCGAAGGCCTGGAAAACCTGACACCACAAGCCTTGAAGCTGCCGGTTCTGCAAGGCTGGGATCCCTACAGCGATTATCGCGGCAAGGTTGGCGTGGCAGACTTTGTCTGGCTGTTGCCAACCGAGATGGGAGAGCGGCTGGCACTGTTTCTCAGCGGTCTTGGGAAGCGAGGGCTGCACTGGTTGGGCTGCCCCAGTGTCAGGGAAGCCTATGTCAACCATTTGGTTGCCGAAGGCCATCTGAATATGGCCGAGCGTTGGCAGGATGAAGCGCTTGGGCACTCAAGCATAGGCGATGTCGATGTGAGCCTGCAACTTGAAGCCGACAAGGAATTCTGGGCGCTACTCTGGTTGGATAGGATAGGTGTGACGCCACAGGCCACTGTGTATTTTGCCATGCACGAAGGGCGGCAACCTGAGTCTTTCATTATTCACTTGGCCAGCCAGCAGCGGCTGCCGGATATGTCCAGGCTGCTGACCGCAGATGAGCGCAAACGCCTGCTGGAAATCATCGCCAAGTTTGATTGTCTGACCGAAGAAAATACAGAGCCATTCAAGCAAGACGAGTCGAGCGTCATCAAACGCATGCTAGGCAAGTTGTTTAATTGAACAAGCCTCCAGTAGACAAAGAGGCGCTGTCAGCTAATGCGGCAACGCCTCTTTGAAGCTAAGGCTTAAACGGCCTTGATGACCATTGCGAATGGTGCTGAAATCAACTGATACATTCCGCCATAGCGTGCACAGCGTCGAGGCGATTCAATGCCATATCAGCGAAAGTGAACAATCCCTGGAATATTGAGCTAAACAAAAGCCAGTCATCAGGACTGGCTTTTGATAAAGGTAATAGGACCTTAAAACTTATTTGACCAGAGTCAGATGAGCTCGGCGTTTAGGTTTGTCCTCAGAGGCTTGAGAAACCACCTGTTCTTGAGGTTGCTCATCTTCTTCGACAACATTCAACAACGCCTCTTCACCCTCTTCGAGCAGATAGGCATCTTCCATCTCAAATACTGTACCAGCACCGTTTTCACGGGCGTAGATGGCAACGATAGACGCCATAGGCAACAGCACTTGCTGTGGTACACCACCGAAGCGGGCATTGAACTCGACAAACTCGTTGCCAAGCTGCAATCCACCGACAGCACTGCCGGCGACATTCAGTACTATTTGACCATCCTTAACATACTGCAGCGGTACCTTAATATCTGGCACAGTGGCATCCACTACCAGATGTGGAGTCAGCTGATTATCCATCAGCCATTCATAGTAAGCTCTAAGCAGATATGGACGACTTGGGGTCAAATCTTTCATCAGATACCCATGCGCATTTCGCGCTCGGCTTCAGTCAAAGATGCCTTAAAGGATTCACGCTCAAAAATGCGGTTCATATAGGCTTTGATGTCTTTACCCGCGCGGTTATCCAGTTCGATACCCAATACCGGCAAACGCCACAGTAAGGGGCCAAGATAACAATCGACCAAACCAAACTCTTCACTCATGAAGTAAGGCATTTCGGCAAACACAGGTGCAATAGAAAGCAGGCTTTCCAGTAACTCTTTGCGAGCCGCATCGGCACGATCACCCTTACGGATACGATCGACCAAAGCATACCAATCGGTATCGATACGGTGCATCATCAGACGACTTTGGCCACGGGAAACTGGATAAACAGGCATCAGCGGCGGATGCGGGAAGCGTTCGTCCAGATACTCCATAATGATACGGCTTTCGTACAGCACCAACTCACGGTCTACCAGAGTAGGGACTGAGTTGTAGGGGTTGAGCTCCAGCAAATCCTCTGGCATATCATTGGGATCCACCTGCAACACATCAACAGTTACCCCTTTTTCAGCCAATACGATGCGAACCTGATGGCTATAGAGATCATCGGCACCTGAGAACAGGGTCATGATAGAGCGTTTATTGGCAGCAACAGCCATTGATACCCTCCGGAATCTAAAAAAACAAATGTAAACGAGGGGCTATGCCCCCCGTTTACACTATGCGGATAATATATTCTACCCCTTTCTAAGGGTTAGTGTACATCCTTCCAATATTCTTTCTTGAGGAAGTAGGCGATCACAAAGAATATAAACAGGAAGCCGAGCACCCATTTACCCAGGTTTTCGCGCTCCAATTTAACCGGTTCAGCCGAGTAGACCAGGAAGCCGGTAAGGTCACGAACCACCTTATCGTACTCTTCTGCAGACAGGCTGCCACCGCTAACCGTGATGCTGCCATCTTCCTGCTTGACCGGCATTCCCTGCAGTTCTTCAAGCACATGCGGCATACCAACTGACGGGAACACAGTGTTGTTTACGCCGAATGGACGACTTGGATCCTTATAAAATCCCTTGAGGTAGGAATAGACCCAGTCATCACCACGAACACGAGCTACCAGAGTCAGATCTGGAGGCGCGGCACCAAACCACTTGGCCGCATCTTTAGTCTCTATCGCGTTTTCCATCAGCTCGCCAACCTTGGCATCTGTGTGGATCAGCTTGCGCATCTCGTCAACAGGGATATCCAGATCTTCAGCAACACGCTGATAGCGCTGATACTGAGTGCTGTGACAACCGGCACAATAGTTTTGGAACAACTCTGCACCGCGACGCAGCGACTCTTTGTCTTGCAACTGTTCAGTCCAATCGATTCCGCTAGGCTCAATCTTTGGACCACTGGCGGCCAGGACTCCGAGGGGCAACAAGGCAACCAAAGCAATCAATAACTTTTTCATTTGAATGTCACCCTTTCTGGTACTGGCTTGGTCTTTTCACTCTTGCTGTAGATGAACAGCAGCAGGAAGAAACCGAAGTAAGTGATGGTAAAGATCCGGGCAACAATGGTCAGTGTTGGTGTCGCAGGTACCGCACCCAGGTAACCCAGAACGATAAAGGACACGGCAAACTGAGCAATGTTCAGCTTGTGAATCATGCTACGGTAGCGAACCGACTTAACCTTACAGCGATCCAGCCATGGCAGCACGAAGAGTACCGCGATTGCCAGCCCCATCAGGACGACACCACCCAACTTGTCCGGTACGGCACGCAAGATGGCGTAGAACGGGGTGAAGTACCATACAGGAGCAATATGCTCAGGTGTCTTCATTGGGTTAGCCGCTTCGAAGTTAGGCTTCTCGAGGAAGTAACCGCCACCTTCAGGCATAAAGAACAGCACATAGCAGAAGACAATCAGGAAGCCGGCAACACCCATGATATCTTTTACTGTGTAGTAAGGATGGAATGGAATGCCGTCGACAGGCCAGCCATTTTCATCTTTGTTCTTCTTGATCTCGATACCGTCAGGGTTGTTGGAACCCACTTCGTGTAGAGCAATCAGGTGCAGGAATACCAGTACCACAAGTACCAGAGGCAGCGCGATCACGTGCAGGGCGAAGAAGCGGTTCAGGGTTGCACCTGAAATCACATAGTCACCGCGGATCCACAGAGTCAAATCGTCGCCGATGACTGGGATAGCACCGAACAGTGAGATAATTACCTGAGCGCCCCAGTAGGACATTTGCCCCCATGGCAGCAGATAACCCATAAAGGCTTCGGCCATCAGTACCAGGAAGATCAACATACCGAACAGCCACAGTAGTTCACGAGGCTTTTGGTAAGAGCCATAAATCAAGCCGCGGAACATATGCAGGTAAACCACCACGAAGAAGGCCGATGCCCCGGTGGAATGCATATAGCGCAGCAACCAACCGTATTCCACATCACGCATGATGTATTCGATGGAGGCAAATGCTCCCTCGGCGGTGGGTACATAGTTCATGGTCAGCCAGATACCGGTCAGCAGCTGGTTCACCAGAACCAACAGCGCCAGAGAGCCGAAGAAATACCAGAAGTTAAAATTCTTGGGGGTAGCGTACTGACCGACATGACGGTTATAGGTCGCAGTCATAGGAATACGCGCATCGATCCAGTCAATAATGTTCTTAACCATTATGCAGCTCCCTGATCTACACCGATGAGCACGTTACCCTCATCAATGTATTGATGAGGTGGTATCACCAGGTTCAGTGGAGCGGGTACGCCCTGGAAGACGCGACCGGCCATATCGAACTTGGAACCGTGACATGGACAGAAGAAACCCGAAGTCACACCTTCAACCTGCTCTGCGAAAGAATCCGGCAGATAAGTAGGTGAACAACCCAGGTGAGTACAGATACCTACGGCAATAAAGTACTCAGGCTTAATCGAACGTACGCCATTTTGGGCGTAATCAGGCTGCTGTAATTCTTCAGAAGCCGGGTCCCGCAGTCTGTCATCGTGGGTTGGGAGCTCATTAAGAACTTCCTCGGTACGACGGACAATCCATACTGGTTTGCCACGCCATTCCACACGGATCAGCTGACCTGGTTCTAGCTTACTGATATTTACTTCTACCGGCGCGCCTGCAGCTTTCGCTTTGGCGCTCGGATTCCATGACTTTATAAAGGGAACCGCTACAGCGACGGCACCAGCACCGCCCACTACGGCGGTTGCAGCTGTCAGGAATCTGCGACGTCCGGTATCGACTGGCGCATTGCTCATCCACTTATCTCCCAGAGGGTGTTGGAATTTTTGTTTTTCAAGACCTTAGGCTTATTAGCTATCACTATAAGTAAAAGTCAAACTTTGAGGCGGGGCTCATTATAGCGAAAAATTAGAAGCAGATCATAGTCAAAAGACACAATTTGGTTAGATTGATTACAGATTTTTAGCAGTTTCGGGTTAAAAAAACAGCAAGAACCTAGTAAAAAAGCCTGTAACCCGGGAGTAGTTTAATTAAAGCTAAAGCATAACCATTTGACTAATAATAAAATTTATCCCCTTTACACATTAATACCTGTCATTCTGTGATTTTAATCTTAAGCCGAGAAAAAGATAAAAAAAGACCCGGAACCAGTCCGGGCCTTTCGAGCAATACTGTTACTTGCCTTTTTGCTTCATGTATTTGAAGAATTCGCTGTCCGGCTCCAACACCATGACGTCAGATTTACCGGCGAAGCTGGCCTTATAGGCTTCCAGACTACGCAGGAAACTGAAGAATTCTGGATCCTTGGTGTAAGCATCGGCGTAGATCTTGGCGGCAATGGCATCGCCTTCACCGCGGATATTTTCCGCTTCGCGACGGGCATTGGCCAGAGTCACCACCACGTTGGCATCGGTCATGGCGCGGATTTTCTCGGCCGCTTCTTTACCTTCTGCCCTGTGTTTCTTGGCTACCGCCTGACGCTCGGCACGCATCCGCTGGAAGATGCTGTGGCTGACGTTGGATGGCAGGTTGATCTGCTTCACCCTGACATCGACCACTTCTATACCCAGACCTTCAGCGCTCTTGGCGGCATTTTCCAGGGTAATACGCATCAGATCATCACGACTGCTGCTCTCAGCCAAGTTTGTGCTACCTTCGCTGGTACCGGAAACAATCTGCTTGATGGTCAGCTTACCGAACTCGGTACGCAGGTCACTGTTGATCTTACGCTGCAACAGTGACTCAGCCTTGGACTTGTTGCCACCTTCTGTTGCCAGATAGTATTTTTCAAAGTCCTTAATTCGCCATTTAACATAAGAGTCGACCATAAGGTCTTTCTTCTCTGAGGTCACAAAGCGGTCGGCAGCGCCGTCCAGAGTCTGGATACGGGCATCCATATAACGGACTTTGTCGATCAGCGGGATCTTGACGTTGAGACCCGGGCCATAGACTCGAGGCACCATCTTGCCGTCAACATTATCTTTCAGTACTTCGCCAAAGCGGGAAACAATGGCGCGCTCGCCTTCGTTGACAACCATCAGCGAAGACACTCCAACAACTGCCAGCAGGGCAATAATAATGAGTACGAATCTGCTCATGGTTTACTCCCTCCCCTGACGCATACGCTCTTCGCGGGACAAGCGCCCGTTGAAACTGCTGTTATCACTGTTTCTTTGGTTGTTAACAGCATCCACATGTTGCTCAGGTTCCGGCGCAGCCTTAGGTTTAGCCTTGTTGTCCTGAGACATCAGCTTATCCAGTGGTAGATACATCAGATTGCCATTATTCTTGGCATCTATCAGCACCTTATTGGTATCGCTGAACACCTGCTGCATCGCATCAATATAGAGGCGTTCACGGGTCACTTCAGGAGCCTGCTTATATTCAGGCAACAACTTGTTGAACTTAGCCACAGCACCTTCAGCATCCTGAATGACACGCTCTTTATATGCGCGGGCATCCTGACTGATACGTTCCACCTGACCACGGGCCTTGGGCTCGATTTCCAACTGATAAGCTTCGGCCTGACGGATATAGGTGTGCTCGTCTTCCTGTGCTGAAATCGCATCATCGAAGGCGTCTTTCACTTCCTCAGGCGGTCTGGCCGGCAGGAAGTTAACGTCTTCAATCTGCAGCCCCAAATTGTAAGGTGCTATGATGCGTTCAATTTCGGCACGGGTGTCGTCACGTACCTTGGCACGCCCTGTGGTCAAGATGTCATTCATCTTTGAATGACCAATGACATAGCGCAGCGCACTGTCGGTGGCTTCACGCAGGCTCGAGTTAGCATCAACGGCACTGAACAGATACTGGTAGGCATCTTTCACCTTGTACTGCACATCGAGCTCGACCACGACCATATTTTCATCCGCGGTCAGCATGCTGCCGGACGCCGGAATAGAGCGCACCGATGCGACATCTACCGGTAAAACCGTATCGATAAAGGTGGCTTTCCAGTGTAGGCCAGGACCAACTTCGCCGACATGTTCACCGAAACGCAGCACAACGCCCTGCTCCGCTTCTTTGATAGTGTAGAAACCGGAAAAACCCCATACCGCCAGGGCAATACCTGCAACTATGGCCAGAGTCCCCATGCTGAAACCCGAGCCACCGTTACCCTTGCCGCCAAAGCGTTTGGCCAAATTGCGAAATACATCGTCCAGATCTGGTGGCCCTTTGTCATTGCCACCTTTGTTTCCCCAAGGATCATTACCCTTGTTACCGGGCTCGTTCCAAGCCATTTAACTCTCCATAAGTGGATGAATAAACGAGATTATTAACAAACTACTTTATCAATCTCGGGTTCGAGGATAAAGGTTTCCAACTCACCTTGACTCTGCTTAACCAGCCGGTGCCAGTCCGGCTGTGGTAAACGAACAGACAAGATACAGTTCCCCAGGTCGTCATACTCTTTCTGCTGTATCGCATCCAGTCGATAAAACTGGCCAAGATAATGCCCGGCTGTTGCCGGTATTCTCAAGCTAAGCTCAACTATGGTAGCAGCAGTCAGCTGATCCACCGCTTGCTTGAGAAGATCCAGTCCCAACCCTTGCTGCGCCGAGATCCATACTCTGTATGGTCGGCCCTCAGGATCGAAATCTATTTTGGGGCCTATCTCTTCCAACAGATCTATCTTGTTACAGACCAGAAGCTGTGGAATTTCATCGGCCTCAATCTCTTTGAGCACTTCTTGTACCTGCTCAAAGTTATCATTCATATTGTCGTCGGCGCAGTCCACCACGTGCAGCAAGAGATCGGCCTGCCGGGTTTCCTGTAAAGTCGCCTTAAACGCCGCCACCAATTCATGGGGCAAATGGCGAATAAAACCTACTGTGTCGGCTAAAAATACCGCACCATTGTCCAACTCCAGCTTACGCAGCGTCGGATCCAGGGTCGCAAACAACTGATCGGCGGCATACACCTCAGATGTTGTTAACGCATTGAATAGAGTGGACTTACCTGCGTTGGTATAACCCACTAATGACACAGTAGCCAAGTCACTTCGCTGCCTTGCCCTACGGCTTTGTTCCCGCTGCTTATCCACTTTTTCCAAACGGCGATTGATGGACTTGATCCGCCCCCGCAGTAATCGTCGGTCAGTTTCCAGCTGGGTTTCACCCGGGCCACGCAAACCTATCCCACCCTTCTGGCGTTCAAGGTGAGTCCAGCCCCGCACCAGGCGAGTCGACATGTGGCGCAACTGCGCTAGCTCCACCTGCAACTTGCCTTCATGGGTACGGGCCCGTTGAGCGAAAATATCAAGGATAAGTGTGGTTCTGTCCAACACCCTGCATTGGCACAGGATTTCAAGGTTTCTTTCCTGTGCGGGACTCAATGCGTGGTTGAAAATCACCACATTTGCCTCGGTCGCAGCTACCAAAGCTGCCAGTTCTTCCGCCTTACCCGTCCCCAAGAAAAACTTGCGGTCAGGAGCACGGCGGCTTCCTGTTATCACCCCTACCGAACGCGCCCCGGCCGATTCAACCAAGAGTTGCAACTCGAGAAGGTCTTCCCGACTGTCTTCGTCGGAAAAGTCGATATGAACAAGTACGGCAGTTTCTCCCGCTTCATAGCGATCAAACAAGAAGTGAACTCCTTAACTTAATTACTGTTCGCTGCTATCGTCGTGCTGCGAGTTGTAGTTTTGCTGACCGCCACTTTGATGATTGCTCACATTGAAGGGACGAGAAGGCACTACAGTCGAAATGGCGTGCTTGTAAACCATCTGGCTAACCGTGTTTTTCAGCAAGATCACGAACTGGTCAAAAGACTCCACCTGTCCCTGCAACTTGATACCGTTGACCAGGTAGATGGAAACAGGAACGCGCTCACGGCGAAGTGCGTTCAGAAATGGGTCTTGTAAAGATTGCCCCTTAGCCATGTTTTTATTTCCTTTTTTTAATTTATATAGTATCTAACAAAAAGCTTTCTTGTTCGGTTTGAGTATTATACAGCAAGGGCCATTAAGCTAGCGGCAGTGGCGTATAAGCTGAACTAAATTCCCTTGCGCCCCGCTCTCCAGCCAATTCAACTCAGGCCATCCTCGCAACCATGTTAATTGACGCTTCGCCAATTGCCTAGTAGCAGCGACGGCTTTTTCGACCATAGTATCATGGTCAAATTCACCCTCCAGATATTGCCAGCACTGGCGATATCCAACACAGCGCATTGAGGGCATATCCAGATACAGATCGCCTCTTTGCTTTAACCTGGCCACCTCGTCGGTAAACCCGGCCTGCAACATCTGCATAAATCTCACTTTAATCAATTCATGCAGTGTCTTACGCTCCTGGGGCGCAATGGCAAATTGCACCACATCATAGGGCAGCTCAGGTGTTTTTGACTGAGTCAGCTCGGTCAAACTCTTGCCACTGATACGGTAAACCTCTAATGCCCGCCCCAAACGTTGCGGGTCATTAGGGTGAATGCGCGCAGCCGCAACCGGGTCAATTCGCGCTAACTCCTGATGCAAAGCTTGCCAACCCAGTTGTTCGGCTTCCTGCTGTATCTGAGCTCTTATCGCCTCATCGGCGCTGGGAAGTGGCGACAACCCTTCCAATAATGCTTTAAAATACAACATGGTACCACCTACTAACAACGGCGTTTTTCCCATGTTGACGATCTGCTCGATTTCCTGCAAACAATCGCTGCGAAAATCGGCAGCCGAATAGCTTTCACTAGGATCGCGGATATCTATCAGCCTGTGTGGCCCTCGTGCCAGTTCTTCCGCGCTGGGCTTAGCCGTGCCTATATCCATTCCCCGATAGATAAGTGCCGAATCTACCGAGATGATCTCGCAGTTGTGATGCTCGGCGAGTTCCAACGCCAACGCTGTTTTTCCTGAGGCGGTCGGCCCCATCAATGTCAGCACTCTTGGCTGTTTCGCCTTACTCACTATGTTCGTCTTCCAACCATTGCCGCCATGGCAGTGCCTTGGCCAGCTGTAAAATTTCTTGCCGAGCCGACTCATCCAGAGCCGAGATCCCCTGCCATATCAATGGTGCCGAAACAAAGCTACTCAAGCTGCTCTGCGCCAGCCAATTTGCCAAGGCCGCTTCTTGGGGTTGCTCGAATCTGAGCCACTGCAGCAGCTCAGGGATCAAACTCGCCAGCTGCGTGTCCCTCAGATATGGGGGCACTTTTTTAATTATCAACTGCGAATGACGAATACTGAGATCCAACCCCAACTGCCGCAGCAGAGTCGCCCTTTCCTCCAGTAACACCGGCCATTCCGAATCGGCATCTACAGCGACCGGCATCAACAGTGGCTGGCCAGTCAAACCTGTGGGGAGACGGGCAACAATCTCCATATACCTCAATCGCTTGGCTGCGACTTTCACCTTGAGCAGTTTAAGTTGCTCATCTTCGACCAATACCCAATACTCGCCATCGAGCAAAGCTGGCATAGGGTTCAGATCTGCTGCAGAACTCGCTTCATTGACCACACCTGGCGTCGTCAACAAGGCGCCATAACTGCTGATGGCCGACTTGGAGGGAGCCGCGGCTCCCTGACGGGGATTGCCCCCTGAATATGCACCCGATACTTTGCCGTCTAAAGAAGCGCTGTCGCTATATCGGCTTTGATATCCAGCATTACCGCCGCTTGACTCAGGCTCTCGAAAACATGGCTCGGCGCGGCGGCTATCTGTCACTCCCGTTGGCAGGATACTTGGTTCAGCGGCATTTGGCCGGGTTTTAATCGGCGCAGCATAATCTGTTTGGCTTAAATACGGATTAACGTCATCGACCGGCAGTTGCTGTGCTTGCTGCAGGGCAGAGCTCAAGGCCTGCAGAATATAATCGTGCACATATCTGGCCTGATGGAAACGGACCTCATGCTTGGCGGGGTGAACATTGACATCTACTTGATGGGGATCCAGCTCCAGCATCAGCACATAGCCGGGCTGTTCCAACTCGGCCAAACCGGCAAAGGCCTGCCTGACCGCATGATTCACCAAACGGTCTCTAACCAAACGGCCATTGACATAAAAATAGTGAGTATCACAAGGCTCGACTTGCCAAGGAGACTGCAGGTAGCCACTGAGGCGCATGTCGTCGTGCTGACATTCCACCCTCAAAGCCTGCTCGGCAAAAGGACGGCCACAGACCTGAGCCAGACGCTGCAGATATTGGGCTTCATTGTCCGCCGGACGATAGTTGCGCACCTGTTTGCCATTGTGTTTCAACGTCAGGTGAATTTCTGGCCGGGCCAAAGCAATTCTTTTTAGCCACTCATCGATATGAGTAAACTCTGTCTTGTCACTCTTGAGAAAACGTCTGCGCGCCGGAGTATTGAAGAAGAGATCGACCACTTCAATACTGGTACCCACTGGATGGGCCGCCGGCAGTATCTTGACCCCCATATCCGTGCCTTCAGCATAGGCGAGCCAGGCCTCGGATTGCTCGGCCGTGCGGGATGTCAGGGTCAAGCGGGAAACCGAGCTGATACTGGCCAGCGCCTCGCCTCGAAAACCAAAGCTGAGAATGGCTTCAAGATCGTCCAGCGTATGCACCTTAGAGGTCGCATGACGAGACAGCGCCAGTGCCAGCTCTTCCTTGGCGATACCGGCGCCATTGTCCTGGATCCGGATAAGCTTGGCGCCGCCCTTATCGATTTCGATATCGACCCGGGTTGCACCAGCATCCAGGCTATTCTCCACCAACTCCTTCACTACAGAGGCTGGTCTCTCAACCACTTCGCCTGCCGCAATCTGGTTGGCCAATTGCGGTGGTAATATCTGAATTGCCATGTTTTCCTCAGGCTCTAGGGATAACCAGTTGCTGACCTATGCGCACTACATCCGACTTCAGGTTGTTGGCTTGCTTGATATCGGCCACCGACACCGCATAACGATTGGCGATCACCGACAGAGACTCACCTCTGGCAACCTTGTGTTTAATCACGCCCTTCTTGGCCAACATGGTTCCGGCCGGCGGATTGGCTTCAAAATACTTGAGCACACCTTTATGTATCGCCTTAGCCAGCTTGTCCTGATGGTTGGCATTACTGAGCAATCTCTCTTCCTGTGGGTTGGAGATAAAACCGGTTTCCACCAGAATGGAGGGGATATCAGGCGACTTGAGCACCGCCAGGCTCGCCGACTCGGGCTTATGTTTGTGTAATTTGGTCACCTTACCCAAACCGGAGAGAATGTCGCTGGCCACTGTGTGACTCATCGCCATGGACCTATCCATCGACATATCCAGCAAGGTCATCGCCAGATACTGTTCATTATCGGTATTTTGAATAATCTCACCGGCACCGCCGAGCAGCTCGGAATGTTTCTCTTTCTGCTCCAGCCAGCGGCCGATTTCGTTATTGGCCCGCCGCATGGAGAGCACCCATACTGAGGCACCTCTGGGCTGAGGTGAAGTGAAGGCATCGGCGTGAATTGAGATCAGTAGATCGGCCTTACTCTGACGCGCTAATTCCGAGCGACGATTCAAATTCACAAAGTAGTCACCGGTGCGGATCATCACGGCTTTGAACCCGGGAGTCGCGTTGATTTTCTTTTCCACTCGCTTGGCAATCGCCAGTGAGACCTTCTTCTCGTACAAACCGGAAGGGCCGATAGAGCCGGGGTCGTCACCACCATGACCGGCATCGATGGCGATAATCACATTCCGCATTGCCTCTGTGGCTGTCGGAGCGACCCTGGCTTTTGCCGAAGTGCTCTTGTCATCAAGATCCACCACCAAACGGTTGCCATAGGGTGCGGTTGGCGGCAGGGAAAACAGATTGGCCTTCGCAGCCCGCTTGAGATCTATGACCACCCGTAGCGTGCCTTTTTCCGGCGATTGGCTCAAACGCACCCTTTTGACCAGAGGGCTATTATTTTCAACTTTTTCCAGCTTGACGCCATTGCTGCTCTTTTTCAGATCCACCACCAATCTGTCAGGGTTGCTGAGCGTGAAATAGCTGTAGTCTGGCGCCTGGCTTAAATCAAAAACCACCCGGGTAGATTCGGGCGCCGCCCAAATACGCACACCGTCGAGTTTATTGGCCGCCCAAATTGGCGCCGCCATTACCCAACAGGCAATAAAAAAAGTCAGTTTAAATAAGATGTTATTCGTCTTTACCATCGTTTGTTATTTTTCTTAATAGCACCTTTCCTTTGTCGGAACCGGCTTGCAGCGACACTTCACGACCAGTATTAGCATACTTGATATGCAGATGTATATCGGCAGCAGGCAAGCACCCCATACCTCTATCGGGCCACTCTATAATACAAAGGCTACGCTCGTTGAAGTAATCCCGGATCCCCATAAACTCCAGCTCTTCAGGATCGCTGAGTCGATAAAGGTCGAAATGATATACTTCGATTCCTTCAAGCTCATAAGGTTCCACGAGTGTATAGGTCGGACTCTTAACCGCACCTTGATGACCCAAGGCCTGGATCAGACCACGGCTGAAAGTCGTTTTGCCGGCGCCAAGCTCACCGGTCAGATAAATGGTCAGCGGCGCGCTGATCATGGCCGCCAGTTGCCGCCCTAAGGCGACAGTTTGAGTCTCATCTGCCAATTGCAGAGTCAAGCTGTGTTCAATAGTCATTTAAGTGTGGATCCACGCCTTACATTGGCCCGTTAAGCTTAGTCAGTGTTTACCAGATGGCGGATCCAGGGCATAAGATCGCTGGCAAGCATGCCTCTCTCCCCGTCACGGGCAGCAAGGTCAGCGGCGCCGCCATGAACTACCACGCCTGCCACAGTCGCGCGGGTGTTGTCCAGTCCCTGAGCCATCAGCGCGCCGATTATACCAGATAACACATCGCCGCACCCACCGCTGGCGAGCCCAGGGTTCCCCACAGGGGCAACAAACAGCTGTTTGCCGTCATAGATGAGGGTGCCGGCGCCCTTGAGTAGTACCACTCCACCATATTGAGCCTGCAGCTTTCTAACCGCTGCAAACCTGTCGGCTTCGACATCAGCAATATCCGTTGCCAGCAACCTGGCGGCTTCCCCCGGATGAGGGGTCAGAACCCTGTTGTCTTGGGCTCGTTTTTCCTGGCTCAAGAGATTGAGCGCATCGGCATCCAGCACGCAGGGCTTATCGCTCAGACTGACCGCCTTGAACAGATTGTATCCCCAGTCGGCGCGGCCTAGCCCTGGCCCCAACACCAGTACCTGTGCCCAGCCAAGGCGCAGATAAACTTCCATATCCACCAGTTCACAGCCCCAGAACATCAGTTCCGGCCTGTTGGCATTGACCGTGAGTTGATGCTCAGGTCGGCTCACCACAGTGACCAAACCAGCGCCGGCCCTGAGACAGGCTTCACCCGCCAGTCTGACGGCCCCTCCCATGCCATAATCGCCGCCTATGACGGTAACCTTGCCCGATTTGCCCTTGTGACTATCTCTGGGGCGGGCATCGAAAAGCCCCTTGAGGTACTCAGCGCCGACCCTAATCACATCCGATGGTGGCAGGAAGTCACTCAGCCCCAAGTCAGCAAAATGCAACTCGCCGCAACAATGCCTGGCCCTGCCGGTCAGTAGCCCTTGCTTAAGGGCCGCAAAGCAGAGTGTCTGCTCGGCTTCGACTGACGCCCCTAGAGCTGCGCCGGTATCGGCATCTATACCGGAAGGCAAATCCAGGCTAAACACCTTGGACCTTGTCGCATTTATCTGAGCTATCATGTCGGCGGCTTCAGGCCGCACATCGCCCTTAAGGCCGGTCCCCAACAGCCCATCCACTATCCAGTGATATTCGGTTGAGTTTATTTCTGAGACCTGCGCGACTTCTGGCACAGATTGCTGCAACTGCTCCCACGCCTGCTCCCATTCAGTACTGGGCTGACTGGCGGGGAAGACAAACAGGTTAGCGTTGAAACCCGAGTTCAATAACCAGCGTAAACAAACCAAGGCATCGGCGCCGTTATTTCCCTGCCCGGCAATGACCAGCACCCGGCACTCTGAAGTCAGCTTGGGCGCCAACGCCTCATAGGCGGCTTTCCCGGCCCGCTCGACCAACTCATAGAGGCTGCCCTGTCCGGCTGCGACCCAGTCCAGTTCAGCCTGGCGCACAGCCTTGGCACTGTATAGTTTTTGAGGCATATCTGACAAATCCTGGGCCATATCGATTCTCCTATCTCTTGACTGACAGATACTGATGACTTGTTAACGCGAAAATCTCACTCGTTCACTGAACTTGTACAATCGCAGAAACGCTCAGAGATAATACGGATGCCCGACACTGAGTCCATCCAAGCATACTCCTGACGCTATGATTACCTGCGCATAAAAACAGCGATGACCGATACCACACTAGCAGCAAAGTCAGTGAACATTTATGACTTGAGTCAGAACAAGTTGATAAAAATGAAAAAGCCCGGTCTGGGCCGGGCAGAACTAACGGCAGACCCAAGCAGATCCGCCACATTTGGGAGACGTCAAATGTCGTCCATACGTATGGTACTGTGAACCAGTCGCTGCTGCTGGATCTTCTCGACCCGCACTAAGTCTTCCAAAGCCCCCTTAACCTCGGCCGAAACCGATGAACCGGCTGCCTTTTCCAATAGAGCGATCAAGCGGTTTTCCAGATCCAGGTGCAGATTCAGCACTTCATCTTCTGTCATATTGGCCGCCAGCATGGTGTCACGGCAGCGTTTGCCAAAGTCCTCAAACACAATGTCTTTGTACCAGGTATCGAGGATCTTGTTTGGCGCCTCATCGATATAATCTTCGAGGGTTTCAGCGATATGCTTTTGATGTTGTTCAAAATACTCCAACATCAATTTGACCCTGGATGAGTCAGCCTGAGTATGCAATCTGTGATAGAGCTGGGCCATATCAAGACGGCATTTAGCTACAAATTCAAGGAGCTCACGCAACTGTTGTATACGCATCTACCTATCTCCATTTCTGCTGCCGTCAACGGCACAATTCAAATTAGTACAAGGACATTATGTAAGCAAAAATAGTGAGAATATTTGAACAAGGTCATAAATCAGTGTTTGCGGATATCACTACATTAGACAAAACGCAAGAAACCTGCGACAGATCACGAAAAGGCACTTTTAAAGATTTTTTTTGGGGGGGGAGATAGAGATTGGAGCGACATATCGGGTTCGAACCGATGACCTGTACCTTGGCAAGGTACCGCTCTACCAACTGAGCTAATGTCGCATCGCTTATTTGCTTCATCATCCGAGCTGATAATCAACAAAGGTACCGACCTTCTATTTTATCAACTGAGCTAATGTCGCATCGCTTATTTGCTTCATCATCCGAGCTGACAATCAACAAAGGTACCAACCTTTTGTTTTATCAACTGAGCTAATGTCGCATCGCTTAAGTCCACATTTAAAGACAGTGGGCGTCTGGATTTTGGAGCGACATATCGGGTTCGAACCGATGACCTGTACCTTGGCAAGGTACCGCTCTACCAACTGAGCTAATGTCGCATCACTTATCTGCTTCATCATCCGAGTCAATAATCGACAAAGGTACCGACCTTCTGTCTTATCAACTGAGCTAATGTCACATCATTTAAGTCCACATTTAAAGACCGTGGGCGTCTGGAATTTGGAGCGACATATCGGGTTCGAACCGATGACCTGTACCTTGGCAAGGTACCGCTCTACCAACTGAGCTAATGTCGCATCGCCTGTTTGCTTCATCATCCGAGTCAATAATCGACAAAGGTACCGACCTTCTGTTTTATCAACTGAGCTAATGTCGCATCACTTAAGTCCACATTTAAAGACCGTGGGCGTCTGGAATTTGGAGCGACATATCGGGTTCGAACCGATGACCTGTACCTTGGCAAGGTACCGCTCTACCAACTGAGCTAATGTCGCATCGCTTGTTCGCTTCATCATCCGCGCTAATAAATCAACAAAGGTACCAACCTTCTGTTTTATCAACTGAGCTAATGTCGCATAACTTAAGTCCACATTTAAAGACAGTGGGTGTCTGGAATTTGGAGCGACATATCGGGTTCGAACCGATGACCTGTACCTTGGCAAGGTACCGCTCTACCAACTGAGCTAATGTCGCATTTCCACTTACTTTAACCGTTCACACTGGTTACCACCAGCGGAAAGGTGAGGCCGCATTATATGGAAATTTCCATCTGCTGCAACCCCCTGAAACAGATTTATCGTCCGATCGCTCAAATTTTAAATACTCGCTCACGGTAGAACTTCAGTTCGGCGATCGACTCCTGAATATCCATCAATGCCTGATGAGTATTTTGCTTTTTGAAATCCTTCATGATTTCAGGCCGCCAACGCTTAGTCAGTTCCTTCACCGTACTGACATCGATATTGCGGTAATGGAAGTACTCTTCCAGTTCACGCATATACTTGTTCAGAAAGCGTCTGTCCTGACCGACACTGTTGCCGCACATGGGAGACACACCTTTAGGCACGTACTGGCTCAAAAAAGCTATGGTCTCGGCTATGGCGTCAGCCTCTGTGTGTTTGGAGGCCTTCACCCGCTCAATTAGCCCGGAAGCGCCGTGATGCTGTTGATTCCAATCATCCATGGCAGCCAACACTTCATCGCTCTGATGAATGGCTATCACTGGCCCTTCACCGATAATGTTCAGCTCCTTGTCTGTAACCAAGGTGGCTATTTCCAATACCCTATCGGTTTCAGGCTCCAGCCCGGACATCTCGAGATCGATCCAAATCAGGTTATTTTCATCCGCAACCATAGCTCAGCCCACCGTTCCAGTTCGCCTAAATTCAGGCTTTTTTATTTAAGACCGTGTATCATACTGCTTTTTGCCAAGACACAAAATCACCTTATACTGCGAAGAGCTGCCTGTGAGTAAAAAGAAACCATTGAGCCATGGCCAACTGCGCCGTATGAAAGCCAATCATCAGAAGCGTCTGCAACGTGGGGAAAACGCTGCTGAGACTGCCCCTGAAATACAGAATAGCTCACTCGGCCCCGAGCTGGAGGCCACGGTTATCTCCCGTTTCGGCCAGCATGCCGATATTGAAACCCATGATGGCCAACTGGTTCGTTGTAATCTTCGCCGCACCATAGGCAGCCTAGTTACCGGCGATAAAGTAGTAGTACGTCTAGCGACCGACCCACAAACTACCGTCGCCGGTGTGGTTGAAGCCGTTCACCCGCGCAGCTCGTCACTGACCCGACCCGACCTCTATGATGGCGTTAAAGTCATTGCCGCCAATATAGATCAAATTTTTATAGTGTCATCTGTGCTGCCGAGCTTTACCACCCAGATTATTGACCGCTATCTGGTGGCGGCTGAAGACACTGAGATCCCGCCGGTGATCATTCTCAACAAGGTCGACTTGTTGGACGAGACTCAGGCCATTGAAGTGGAAACCGCCCTGGCCCGTTACCGTGCTATCGGCTACTCCGTCTATAAAGTCAGCAGTAAAACTGCTGAAGGGCTAGAGCAACTGAAAACCCTGTTGCAAGGCAAAACCAGTGTATTTGCCGGACAATCCGGAGTAGGTAAATCTTCAATTATCAATGCCCTGCTGCCACAGGCGCAGTTGCAAACCGGAGAAGTCTCGGAAAACTCAGGCCTGGGTCAACACACCACCACCACGGCCAAACTGGTTCACCTGCCTAGCGGCGGCGATCTGATTGATTCTCCCGGGGTTCGTGAATTTGCCCTCTGGCACTTGCCTGCCGACCGTGTCGGCTGGTGCTTCGTGGAGTTCAGGGATTTTCTCGGCGGCTGTAAATTCCGCGACTGCAAACATCTGGACGATCCCGGCTGCGCATTGCGTAAAGCGGTAGAGGAAGGCAAAATTGCTGAAGACAGATTCAACAATTATCACAGAATTATCACCAGTCTGGATGAACAGCGTCAC
This sequence comes from Shewanella carassii, assembly GCF_019670705.1. Classification (NCBI taxonomy): domain Bacteria; kingdom Pseudomonadati; phylum Pseudomonadota; class Gammaproteobacteria; order Alteromonadales; family Shewanellaceae; genus Shewanella; species Shewanella carassii. Next base: position 671,911 of record NZ_AP024618.1, on the reverse strand, counting down.
GCCCGCCACTTCCGCGCCGGCATGGACGACATTTAAGCTGGCAAAGCCCATTTGAAGGAAGCAAAAATTGGATAAAGTGAAGATTGCACTGCAGTACATGCTGCCCAAACACCTGTTGTCCCGCCTGGTCGGGAAACTGGCAGCGGCCGAAGCCGGCAAGCTGACCACCTGGGCTATTCGCTGGTTTATCAAACAGTACAAGATAGATATGTCAGAAGCGGCCCAAAGCGAGCCTGAAGCCTACAAGAGCTTCAACGCTTTTTTCACCCGCGCCCTGAAAGACGGCGCACGCCCTCTGTATCAAGATCCTGAATATATAGTGCACCCGGTCGATGGCGCCGTGAGTCAGTGTGGCCCCATTGAAGACGGCCGCATTTTTCAGGCCAAAGGCCATCACTATTCGGCTCTGACCCTGCTGGGTAATCAGGCCAAAGATGCCGAACGCTTCGAAGACGGCGACTTTGCCACCATTTATTTGGCGCCCAAGGACTATCACAGAATCCATATGCCCATCAAAGGCACACTGTCGAAAATGACCTATGTGCCCGGCGAACTCTTCTCTGTCAACCCGTTGACCGCCCGCAATGTACCCGGGCTGTTTGCCCGTAACGAGCGAGTGGTTGCCATATTCGAAACCGAAATTGGTCCCCTGGCCATGGTATTGGTTGGCGCCACCATAGTGGCCAGCATAGAAACCGTTTGGGCCGGCACTGTCACGCCGCCGACAGGCAAGCGCGTGTTTACCTGGGAATACCCCACCACAGGGCCGGATGCCATCACATTGGAGAAAGGTGCCGAGATGGGCCGCTTCAAATTGGGCAGTACCGTGGTCATGCTATTTGCCAAGGACGCCCTGGATGAATTTGCCGATGGTGTTGAGCCAGGTGCCGTGACCCGTATGGGTGCACCTTTTGCCAAAATAGAGGACTGAACTTGTCTGCCAAGGGGCAAGCACGTACAGGCCTGACAGAACTTCATCTGGCGGTACTCCTTTTCGGAGGTACCGCCCTGTTCTCCCGGCTTATCCCCTTGAGCGCCCTCGATATCACTCTGCTGCGCTGCATTATCGCCGCCATCGTTCTGGCGCTGCTGGTTAAACTTAGCCGTCAACGCCTGCGCTTGCTGCGCGGCAAAGATTACCTTGTTGCCCTGTTGCTTGGGGTGATTGTCAGCCTCCATTGGGTAACCTACTTTGCGGCGATGCAACTCTCCTCTGTCGCCATCGGCATGATAGCCTTTTTCACCTATCCCGTGATGACAGTGCTGGTCGAACCCTGGTTTACCGGCAGTCGCTTACACCTTAGAGATCTTGTCAGCGGTTTGGCAGTGCTGCTAGGAGTGATTCTGCTGATCCCCGAGCCGTCATTGGGCAACGACGTTACCCTTGGGATCCTGGTCGGCGTTGTTTCCGCCATCTTGTTCACCGCCCGCAACCTGTTGCACAAACGCCACTTCACCGCCTACAGCGGCCAGCAGGCGATGTTTTACCAAACCGCGGTGGCGGTGCTGGTGTTGGCCCCTTGGCACAGTCTTGATGCCGGAGACATTAGCAACCAAACCTGGGGATTGCTGCTGCTTTTGGGAGTCGTCTTTACCGCGGCGCCCCATGCCTTGTTTACCTCGGCACTCAGATACTTGAGCGCCAAAACTGTCGGTTTAGTCTCCTGCTTACAACCCTTCTATGGCGCCATGCTCGCCTGGTTACTGCTGGATGAGTCGCTGACGCTAACAACCGCTATCGGCGGTACTCTGGTGGTGGCAACCGCCTTGTTTGAAACATCACAGAGTCACAAATCACAAGCCCCGAAAAAGAACCTTGGCTGACATATCAAAACCCGCTTAACTTAGCTAATATGAGCTGTCGATTCACTCTTTGTATTTAACTCTTTGAATTTAACTATGGTTCGAGCCTGCATCCTGCTGTTTTGTCTCTTTTTTGTCGCCTCCGCCCAGGCCAACTCGCCACTGGGGTTGGATAAACGCCTGGGAATTAATCAACAAAACACGGAAGCCCTGTCGCAGGAGCAACAACTGGCGCAGCTGGAAAAAAGCATTCAGCAGCTGGCCGACACAACCCGCAGCTATCAGGAACTGCAACTCAATTTCGAGAATCGGCGCCAACATCTTTATGATCTGCTGCAAGAAGCCGCCGCGCCACTTAAACCCGAACGCCATCAGGATCTGGATCAGCAGGCCTCCATGGCCTATCTGCGCCTTTCCGAACTGAAAGAGAGTGAAACCAGCCTCAGCCAGGCCAACAGCGCCATGCTCAAGCGCCACAGCGAGTTACCTGCCGAAATAGTCAAAATCAGACAGGCGCTGCTGCAACAGCAAAAAACTCAGGCAGTGGCCACTGACAATACCAGCAAAGCACTGCAACAGGCGCAGTTGTTATTGCTGGAGCAACAGCTCACCACGCTGGAAAGCGAGTTGGCAGTCAGCCAACAAAAGCGCGAACTGCATCAGTTACAACTGCAACTGGTACGCAAGCAGTTGCAGCAACAAGAACTGCTTATCGAGCAGCTTAACCGCGCCATTACCGATGCCAGGCAGCAGCAAGTCAACGCCACACTGGCCGAAACCCTCAATTCTGAGGCCGGTACTCACGATAGTCTGACCACAGAGCTAAGCCAGGCCAATCAAAAGTATGGTCAGCAGTTGCAGCAATTGACTGAGCAGACGGCGCAGACCATAGCCCTTCAGGAACAAGCGGAGAAGCAGGATCAGTCCCACAGCAAGCAACTGGACAACATCAAAGAGCAGATCAGCTGGGTCAAGATGAACCCGGTTTTCGGTGAGCGCTTTTTGCAGATCCTGCAGTCACTGCCAAAGCCCCCGAACCAAGAACACCTGCAAACCCAGATAGCCGATGCCAGACTCAATCGCTATCAGATTGAGCAGCAGTTTGCCGCCAATGAGCAACTGCTAACGACCCAGGCCTATAGCAATGAATCTCAGTTACGACTGCTTGAATCACAACAGGCCTTGCTGAATCAGTTATTGAAAGGCTATGACACTTATCTCAGTGAACTGGCCAAGCTCAAGAGCAAGTATGAGCTGCTCACCGACAGTTATCAGAGACTCAAGTCCACCCTCAATGAACACCTGTTCTGGGTACCCAATGCCTACAGCATCAGCAAGCTGTGGCTAACGGATCTGCAGCGCTCCAGTCTCTGGCTCTGGCAACAAACCGACCTGCCTGAGATAAAGCAGGGGCTGACCGAACTGAGTCCATACTGGTCCTGGTGGATCATCCTGGCGGTGTTGTGTCTGGTGGCCCAGGATATTCTCACCCCCAGATTCAAGACCATGATGCGCGAATGTGAGGCGCCGGTCGGCAAGGTGACCCAGGATAAATTTATCTACACCATCCAGACATTAGTTATCAGCGCCGGTTACAGCTTGTTCAAACCCTTTCCCATAGTGGCGGCCGGCTTGATTATGCTGCAGTCCAACAGTAATCCCATTCAGGCCATAGGCATGGGCGTACTGGCTATAGGCAGCCTGTACCAGCTCTATCGCTTCATCTATCTGCTGGCACTGGACAAGGGCCTGCTCATAGGCCATTTCAAACGGCCACAAGAGGTGATCCGTCAAGGGCAACAGCGTTTTCGCCGCTTTGTCATCATGGCCATGCCTCTGGTGGGCGTCATGGGCTTTACCGAAATTCTCGACTCCTCTCTGGTGCGCAACAGCATAGGCCGCGGTGCCTTTATTCTGTTCTGTATCATGCTATTTATGCTCTATCGGGACGTACTGACTCTGTCCCGTCGCTATCGTGAAAGCCATCTGGACGACAAGAATAAGCGTCTGCTGCAAAAGCTGCTGTGGCTACTGCTGTTGCTGGTACCACCGCTGAGCGCCGTGTTGGCATTCAGGGGCTATTATTTCACCGCCTTCCAGATGCTGTTGCAGCTGCAGCTTTCTTTACTGCTGGGACTCGGCTTTCTGTTGCTGTACCAGTTGCTGAAACGCTGGATGTTGATTGAAAGGCGCCGCATCGCCTTCGATCGCGCCAAGGCCCGCCGGGCCGAGCGTCTGGCGCAGCGGGAAAAAGGTGATACCTCATCGAGCAACAACGATCATCAGGACACCTATGAAGAGCCGGTAGTCGATTTGGAAACCATGTCCAGCCAATCACTGGGTTTGGTGAGATCCCTGCTGCTGCTGGCGTTTCTGGCCTGCCTGGTCGGCCTGTGGACCCAAACCCACACCGCCCTATTCAGCTTCCTCGATGGCATTACTCTTTGGACGACAACGACTACCGGAATAGGCGGAGTCGAGCAGCCGCTGCCCATCACCATGAAATCACTGGTATTTGGCGCTATCGTGGTCGGCTTTTCCATGATGATAGCCACCAACCTTCCCGGCTTGTTGGAGCTGACTATACTGCAAAAACTGGATCTCTCCCCGGGAACCGGCTTTGCCATCACCACTGTGACCCGTTACCTGGTGGTCTTTATCGGTATTGTCATCGGCTTTGCCACCCTGGGGATGGAGTGGTCCAAGCTGCAATGGTTAATTGCAGCGCTGACTCTGGGTCTTGGTTTTGGTCTGCAGGAGATCTTCGCCAACTTTATCTCGGGCCTTATCATACTGTTTGAAAAGCCGGTGCGGATCGGCGATACCGTCACTATTCGCGACCTTACAGGTACGGTATCCAAGATCAAAATCCGCGCGACCACCATCATAGATTGGGACAGAAAAGAGATTATCATCCCCAACAAGGCCTTTATCACAGAGCAGCTAATTAACTGGTCGCTGTCGGATCCCATTACCCGGGTGATCATCTATGTTTCGGTCGCCAGGGATTCAGATCCTGCCCGGGTGGAGGCCGCGCTCTATCAGGCAGTGAAAGAGTGTGAAAACGCACTGGAGACCCCAGAACCGGAAGTCTGGTTTGCCGGTTTCGGCAAGCACACTCAGGACTATGAAGTCAGGGCTTACGCCAAAGATATGTCTTCCCGCTGGCCGCTGCGCCACGATCTGCACAAGCGGATCAGCAAGAAGCTCAAGGAAAACCAGTTGGAGTTGGCCTACCCTCAGCTCGAAGTGCATATCAGCAACACGCACAACAAAGACACCAGCGGTATTATCAGAGGTTAATCGCAGATGTTGATTTTCGCGCACCGTGGCGCCAGTGGTTATGCGCCGGAAAACACCCTTAAGGCGATGGCGCTGGCACTAGAGCTTGGCTGTGAGGCAGTTGAGCTGGATGTACACCATGCCGATGGTGAGCTCTGGGTCTTCCATGACCGCCGCCTGAGCCCCAAGAGCGACGGCAAAGGGCTGCTCGCGCAGCAAAGCAGTCGCTATCTACGGCAACTTAGGGTCGAGGGAGAACCTATCCCTACCCTACGCCAGGTACTTGAGCTTATCGAGGGGCGCATGACGGTCAACATAGAGCTCAAGGGAGTGGGTTGCGTCGAGCCTTTTATCCAGCAATACCCGCAGCTACTGCAACTCGGATACCAGCCAGAGCAGCTGCTGGTGTCTTCATTCAATCACCTCTGGCTCAAACAGGTAAAACAGCAGTTGCCCGACGTACCCGTAGCGCCACTGCTCGAGGGGATAGCGCTCAACCAAGCCGCCGTGGTCAGTGAGCTCAAGGCCTGGTCACTGCATCTGGATATCAGCTTTATCAACCGAGAACTGGTAGCCGATGCTCATCAGCGCGGCGCCAAAGTGTATGTCTATACCGTAGATGATGCCGATGATATCAGGGCACTGGCGGCGCTGGGGGTAGATGGAATTTTTGCCAACTATCCAGACAGAGCCGCCGCCGCATTGACTCAGGAGTCACAAACCGACTACCGCCACTGGTTTGAGTGAATGATCATTCGTTTGAATGCTCTCTCATTAGCGTGTTCAACTCTGGTTATTGCGCTGGGCCCAGCCGCCGACAAAGATAAAAGTTGCGCTGACCAAGAGTAAAGTCCACAGCGCCGGTAGGTGCGCCAACTGCCTGGCGAGCCAGGGACTGAGCGCCACTATCAGCATGCCGTAACCAAAGGCGTTGACCAGAATAAAGATCAGCGTACGCAGTACAAAATTGCGTGCCCCGAGCTTACGGCGCAGAAAACGGTTGAAGTCGGCACCGAACACCAAAATGACGCAGGCAACCATGGCGGTGGCTATCTCATTGAGCCAGGGATAGAGCTGGCTACCCATCTGGGTCAGCAGTTGCGTAACGGAATCCATTAAAATATAAAATCCATAAAATAACGAAAACAACAAGGACAGATACTATGGCATACAAGCTGCTGTTACTCACCCGGGAAAATGCTGAATATCGACAGTTGTTGTCAGAAAAATCACTTCCTGGCCTTACTATTCTGGGCGATGACCCGGCCAATATCGCCAGTGCCGATATCTGGCTGGCCGAGCCGGCTCTGGCACAACCGCTGCTGAGTCACGGCAAGAATCTCAGTTGGTTGCAATCAACCTTCGCCGGTGTCGATAAACTGCTTGGCGCTAAAACCAGGAAAGACTACCTGCTGACCAATGTGAAGGGGATCTTCGGCCCCTTGATGAGTGAATATGTGTTCGGTTATCTGCTCGCCGAAGTTCGTCAACATGCGCTGTATCATCACCAGCAGCAGGAGAAATACTGGCACCCTGGCTCCCTGGCAACCCTGCAGGGGATGAAGATGCTGATCCTGGGCACGGGTTCCATCGGTGAGCACCTGGCCGCCAACGCCAAACACTTCAAGATGCAGGTCTGGGGTATGAACCGCAGCCAAAGAGCCGTCGCGGGCTTTGATTGCATCATCGGCCCGGCCCAGCTCGATGAGCTTTTGCCCCAGGCCGATGTGGTTGTCAACACTCTGCCGAGCACTCAGGAGAGCCGAGGCTTGCTGAGCAAAGAGAGACTGGCACAACTCAAAGACAGCGCGATACTGTTCAACATAGGCCGCGGTGACGCCCTAGATCTCGATGCCCTGGTGGTCGAACTCGGCCGCAGAAACCGGCTCAAAGCCGTGCTGGATGTGTTTGCCCAGGAGCCGCTGTCACCGCTGCACCCCATCTGGGATTGCCCCAATGCGGTAATCACTCCCCATATTTCGGCGCCCAGCTTCCCGTCTCAGGTGGTCGATATTTTCGCCCGGAACTATCACCACTACCTCAATGCCGAATCACTGGAGAACCTGGTGTACTTCGACAGAGGCTACTAATCCTTCCTCTAGCGCCCATTCCTCCGGGCGCGGTGCTATTTGCTGACTAAAGACCTAAGGAAGTTCTTGCAAAGGACTAGGGCCATTTGCTGCAAACCACGCCTTGCATCCAAGTCCGTAAGCCGATGCAGAGCACACATGGGACTTATTCGCACCTTCCCTAATAACCAACTAAAGGGTGATCTGCCCTAAAATATACCCAAGCGTTATTAGTATTGATAACGGTTTTCATTTAGAATTGCGTATTGAAAAATAACGTCCACTTACCAGCAGTAACCGGAGCCCGATAAATGTACGTTTGTCTGTGTCATGCGATTACGGATACCCAGATAAAGCAGGCAGTCAGCCAGGGAGATGTTAGCCTCAGCGAGGTGAAAAAACGCCTCGGTGTGGGTGATCAATGCGGTAAGTGTGTACGGATGGCGACGCAAATCATCCAGAATCAGCTGGATCTCGAGCCCAACTATTACGAAGTCGCCTGATATATTGGGTAAAAAAACAAAAGCCGCATCATGATGCGGCTTTTGTGGTTTTTGGGCCGGGCTACTTTTGGGCCGGGCTACAGCGCCGGCTCCTCCAAACTGACTTCGACACTGTCGACCCTTTGCAGCCCTCTTGGCAGCTTGGCGCCGCGACGGCCCCGCTCACCACGGTAATGCTCCAGATCGCTGCTCTTCAATGTCAGCTTACGCTTGCCGGCCCAGAGGGTGACATTGGCACCTTCCGGCACCAGGTATAGATGGGTCACCAACTCTTCGCGGTTTTTTGCTCGCTCCGACGGGATGCCGATGATCTTGTTGCCCTTACCCTTGGCCAACTGCGGCAGCGCCTCCATGGAGAACATCAGCATCCGCCCTTCATTGGTAATGGCCAGAATCGAACTGGGTCTGGACTTGTCTAGTTTACGCGGCGTTAAAGCCTTGGCATTGGCTGGCAGCGTCAGCAAAGCCTTACCCGCCTTGTTACGCGACACCATATCCTTAAAGGCGCAGATAAAGCCGTAACCGGCATCACTCGCCAGCAGGAAGCAGTTATCATCATCCCCGAGCAATACGTGCTCCATGCTCTCCCCTGGGGCCAGATTGAATCTGGTGGTAATAGGTTCCCCTTGGCTACGGGCCGAAGGCAGAGTATGGGTATCCGTGGCGAAGGCGCGCCCGGCGCTGTCAATAAACACAGATTGCTGGTTGCTGCGTCCGGCTGCGGCGCAGAGGAAACTGTCACCTGCCTTGTAGGACAACCCGGCGGCATCGATATCATGACCCTTGGCACAGCGTACCCAGCCCTTTTCAGATAGCACCACAGTCACGGGCTCGGTTGGCACCAACTCCTGCTCCGACAACGCTCTGGATTCGCTTCTCACCACCAGTGGCGAGCGGCGGTCATCACCATAGGTTTCCGCATCTGCCTGCAGTTCTTTCTTGATCAAGGTCTTCAGGCGACGTTCCGAACTGAGCAGTTGCTGCAGCTTTTCCCGCTCGGCTTCGAGCTCATCCTGCTCACCACGGATCTTCATCTCTTCCAGCTTGGCCAGATGGCGCAGCTTGAGTTCCAGAATCGCTTCGGCTTGCTTGTCTGTCAGCCCGAAGCGGCGCATCAGTTCGGCCTTGGGTTCATCATGGAAGCGGATGATCTCTATCACTTCATCGATATTGAGGAAGGCAATCATCAAGGCTTCAAGAATATGCAACCTGGCCAGGACTTTATCCAGACGGAATTCCAGACGGCGGCGCACTGTATGAATTCGAAACTCCAGCCACTCACTCAAGAGTTGCTTGAGGCCCTTAACCTGGGGCCGACCATCGAGACCGAGCACATTGAGGTTGACCCTATAGCTCTTTTCCAGATCTGTGGTGGCAAACAGGTGCGCCATCATCTGTTCGATATCGACCCGGTTGGATCTCGGCACTATCACCAAGCGAACCGGACTTTCATGGTCCGACTCATCGCGCAAGTCTGTCACCATAGGCAGCTTCTTGGCTTGCATCTGCGCCGCCAACTGCTCGAGGATCTTGCTGGAGCTGGCCTGGTGCGGCAAAGCTGTTATCACCACTTCACCGTTTTCCACAGTGTAAACCGCACGGGCCTTGATTGAGCCACGGCCCGATTCATAGACCTTGGCGATTTCGGCGCTCGGGGTAATGATTTCGGCCGCAGTCGGATAATCGGGCCCGGGAACCAATTCCATCAGCCGTGGCAAATCGGCCTTGGGATTATCCAGCAGCTCGATACAGGCGCTGGCCAGCTCGCGGGCGTTATGGGGCGGAATATCCGTGGCCATACCCACTGCGATACCGGTAATACCGTTGAGCAGAATATGCGGCAGTCTGGCAGGCAGTACCAAGGGCTCTTTCAGGGTTCCATCAAAGTTGACGCCCCAGTCCACTGTGCCTTGACCGAGTTCGCTTAGCAGCACCTCAGAAAACTTGGATAGTCTGGCTTCGGTATAACGCATGGCCGCAAACGACTTGGGGTCGTCCGGAGCACCCCAGTTACCCTGACCATCCACCAAGGGATAGCGATAGGTGAAGGGCTGCGCCATCAGCACCATGGCTTCGTAACAGGCGCTGTCGCCGTGCGGATGATACTTACCCAGCACGTCACCGACGGTACGGGCCGACTTCTTGTATTTGGCCGCGGCCGATAATCCCAGCTCGCTCATGGCGTAAACGATTCGCCGTTGCACCGGTTTGAGGCCATCGCCAATATGAGGCAAGGCCCGATCCATGATCACATACATGGAATAGTTGAGATATGCCTCTTCGGTGAAGCGCCTGAGCGGCATCTGCTCCACGCCATCCAGGCTCAAGGCTATCGCATCACTCATTATTCATTTTCCTGTTCAGGTGCCGGCGCATAGTCCGACTCAGATTCAGCATCTTCTGCATCAGTGTCTTTGTAGTACAGGCGGTAGATGTTTCCCTTCAGATCATCCGAAATATAGACGGCGCCATCCGGGGCCATCGCCAGTGAATGGGGTCTGGCCACCGGAAACTCACCATCGAGAAAACTCACCAGGGTGCGGCGATTGCTCACCTGGCGACCATCGGTTTCCAGCACCACTATCTGGTAACCCACCTTACTGGAACGGTTCCAAGAACCATTTTCAGCCAATAAAATCTGGTTATGATATTCAGCGGGAAACTGACTTCCCCGATAAAACAGCATCCCCATCGGGGATACATGCGCCGGCAGTTCATAGACTGGCTTGGTAATATTCAGGCTCTTGGGCTCTTCATAGGCGGGTTCCTGCACCGCTTTGCCATGCACATAAGGGAATCCATAATGCGCCCCGGCCACATCGACCCGATTTAACTCATCCGGCGGCAGATTATCCCCCATCCAGTCGCGACTCATATCGGCAAACCAGAGGCGGTTATCCAGTGGTGACCAGTCAAAACCTATGACATTGCGTATTCCGAGCGCTATCTGCTGACTACTGCCCGAGTTCACATCCACGGCAATGATACTGCCAAAAGGGGCACTGGGTTCACACACATTGCAGGGAGCGCTGATGGCGATATAGAGCCTGTCATCCGGGCCAAAGCGCATGGCTCTGGCGCTTTTCTTGCCATTGCCCGGCAGTTGGTCATAGACTTCCCGTGCCCGCGGAGGGCGCCTGAGCCTAGGTTCGATATCCCGGTACACCACCACTCTATCTTCCAGAGCGACATAGAGATCGCCCTTGTGAAAAGCCAACGCCTCCGGGTAATCCAGGCCCTTGGCTATCAGATAGCGTTTATCGACCCGGCCATCATGGTTACTGTCAACCAAAGCGTGGATCGTGCCGCTCTTGTGAGAACCAACAAACAGAGTGCCTTCATCTCCTACGGCCATCTGCTTGGCATCACCAACGTCTGTAGCATAGAGAGAAACACCAAAGCCTTTGGTCACGGTAATGATCATCGACTGAGATGCATTGACCGCAGAGCTAAGCCACGCGGCTCCCAATAAAAGCAGGCCCCTGCCAGCCGCGATACCGACTCTGTTCTTCTGGCTCATCATATCCTTGCCTTTAAGTTTTATAGTTATTGGCACATCAAGGGCGATTACAGTTGAGCAAGATCTCCCTTGGTTTCCAACCATGACTTACGATCGCCTGAGCGCTTCTTGGCCAGCAACATGTCCATCAATGCCACAGTCTCATCGACATCGTCTATGGTCAGCTGTACCAATCTACGGGTATTGGGATCCATGGTCGTTTCCCTCAGTTGCAGTGGGTTCATCTCACCCAGACCTTTAAAGCGGGTAACCTGCACCTTTCCTTTCTTATTGTCTGCGGCAATCCTGTCAAGAATGCCTTGCTTTTCAGACTCATCCAAAGCGTAAAACACTTCTTTGCCGATATCGATACGGAACAGTGGCGGCATCGCAATATACACATGCCCCTTTTCAACCAAGGTGCGATAGTGCTTCAAAAACAGCGCGCACAGCAAAGTTGCTATGTGCAAACCATCCGAGTCGGCATCGGCGAGAATACAGATCTTGCCGTATCTGAGTTCGGAGATATCGTCGCTATCGGGATCGCAGCCTATGGCCACTGAGATATCGTGCACTTCCTGGGAGGCCAGCACTTGGCTCGCTTCCACTTCCCAGGTGTTGAGAATTTTGCCCCGCAGCGGCATGATCGCCTGAAACTCTCTGTCCCTGGCCTGTTTGGCACTGCCACCGGCCGAGTCCCCTTCCACCAGAAACAGCTCGGAACGCGCCGGATCCTGACCTGTGCAGTCGGTCAGTTTACCGGGCAGCGCCGGGCCTGAAGTGACCTTCTTGCGGGCGACTTTCTTCGCCGCCTTGAGGCGCTTCTGGGCGTTGTTGATGCACATCTCGGCCAGCAGTTCGGCTTGATCTGTGTTGCTGTTGAGCCAAAGGCTGAAGGCATCACGCACCACACCCGACACAAACGCAGAACACTGGCGGCTGGAGAGTTTCTCCTTGGTCTGGCCGGCAAATTGCGGATCTTGCATCTTCACCGACAGAATAAAACTGGCCTTGTCCCAGATATCTTCCGGGCTGAGCTTAATCCCCCTTGGGATCAGGTTGCGAAACTCACAGAACTCACGCATCGACTCGAGCAGTCCCTGACGGAAACCGTTCACATGGGTACCACCAAGCGGCGTTGGGATCAGGTTGACATAGCTTTCGCTGATACTGTCGCCGCCCTCGGGCAACCAGGTAATGGCCCAGTCGGCGGCTTCCAGATTGGTTTTGATACTGCCGACAAAAGGCTCCTGTGGCAGCGCCGGGGCTTCTTTGAGGGAGTCTTTCAGATAATCGGTCAGGCCCTCTTCATAAAACCACTCATGAACCTCACCGTTTTGTTTGTTGGCGAAACGAATTCTAAGCCCAGGACAGAGTACCGCTTTGGCCCGCAACAGATAAGTCAGCTTAGTGACCGAAAAGTTGGGTGAGTCAAAATAGCTGGGGTCGGGCCAAAACTGCACCCGGGTGCCGGTATTGCGGCGCCCGCAGGTACCTGTTTCCCTGAGGCTCTCGGCCTTGTCGCCATGCTCAAAGGCCATTTCATACACTTTGGCATCGCGGCGAACCGTGATCTCAACCCTTTTGGAGAGGGCGTTGACCACAGAGATCCCCACCCCATGCAAACCACCGGAAAACTGATAGTTTTTGTTGGAAAACTTACCACCGGCATGCAGTTTGGTCAGGATCAGCTCGACCCCGGGGATCCCCTCCTCCGGGTGAATATCCACCGGCATACCACGGCCATCGTCTGTAACTTCCAGCGAGTTGTCTGTGTGTAACACCACATCGATTCGGGTTGCAAACCCGGCCAAGGCCTCATCGACACTGTTATCTATGACTTCCTGACCCAGGTGGTTGGGTCGGGTGGTATCGGTATACATGCCGGGACGGCGTTTTACCGGATCCAGTCCGTTCAGTACTTCAATGGCATCGGAGGTGTATTGATTGGTCATAGCGCACACTGTCTTTTATGTTCAGGCCATGGTGGGCCGCGAGGATCTGATTGTCAAGATAAGTGTAAAAAACGGCAGACTGAGTCCAGCTTGTCGCCGTAACCCACAAAACTATGGTTTCCACCGCTTTCAAGCAGCATCTCACAGCAGTGATATTTGCCCAGGGCCTGGCGATAATCCAGCACCTCATCGGCAGTCTGTAATAATACAAAAAAACGATCCGGATTGAGAATGACTGGCGTATCAAATTCAATCAGTTGTAGCTGATGTTCCGGCAATAATTGGTAGTGCTCATCGGTATAGGGATTGTACTGTGCTCCCAAATAATCGCTGAATAACTCAAAGGGGCGCACCGCCGGGTTAACCAGTACCGCCTTGCCGCCATAACGCTCCACTAGCCAAGAGGCAAAATACCCGCCGAGGGATGATCCGATAAACGCCAGAGGCTCACCCTTGGCCTTGGCAGCTTCGGTCAACTGAATCAACAGTTCCATTGCCGCCTTGGGCGAACTGGGTAACTGCGGCTGCTCCAGTCGCACACCGGGAAAATGTCGTTCAATATGGGTGCGGGTAAGCACGGCCTTGTCGGACAAGGGAGAACTGTTGAAACCGTGAATATAGAGCAGCATAGTTCCTCACTAGGCAGCTGCTCCGATAAAACTCAGTAGCCGCTGGCCTCAGCATCCGGTGCGAAGCGTTCGCCCGGGATCCGATAAACATTGGTGAGCATGCTACCATCGGGCTTAAGCTCCAGCAAACGGTAGCCAGGCTGCAGAGCATCCAGCGCAAAGTAGGAAGACAAGGGTTTAAATTGAATACAGGTCGATGGGGTCGCCATCAAAGATAGCCTGTGATTTTCACCCTGGTATTCAGTATCCAGCTGCTGATGAACATGGCCCCAGAGCATGCCCTTTACCTGAGGGTAACGCCCCATCTCTTTGAGAAACTGGGCGCCATTGTCCATACAGTGTTGATCCAACCACGCACAGTCCACCAACACTGGATTATGGTGCATCACCAACAACACATGTCTGTCTGGTTCGGCAGCAATCGCGCTACGAATGACCTCAAGTTCACTTTCAGCCATATGGCCACCCGGTTTTCCCCGCACAGTGGAGTCCAGCAGGATAATCTGCCAATTCCCCGCCAAGACCCGCCTATGACCGTAGACTCGCTCACCCTGCATATGCAGATACATGATCCTGGGGTCGTCGTGATTACCTGGAATATAGTGGCAGGGAAGGTTTAACGGCTTGACCGCTTCAACAAAGTTACGGTAAGACTCACCGGAGTAATCCTGACTGATATCGCCACTGGCTAGCAGCATGTCGGCAGGATACTTGACCGCCTGAATGGTATTGATAACGGCATTGAGACTGTTGGCGGTATTGACGCCAAGAAGCTGCCCTTCGGGATCGGCAAACAGATGAGGATCTGTGATCTGCACCAAACGAACACTCTTGTCCTCAGGAATACTGTATGTGATTGCCTCTTTCAGCACTTTGATTACCCAATCTCAGGACTGACAAACGAGGCGCGCCTGACAGTCTATTTTCAATAACTCCTCCAGGAAGGCGTTTACCTGGTACTTTTCGTCGCGATGATACATGCGTAAGTTCGGATAATCATACACCGGCCGCAATTGGTAAATCTGTCGGCTGCTTAACACTTCTGCTAATTTAGCATCATGATAAATCCGTACAGTGACTTTGGGAGCAGGCACCAAGCCGCCCTTTCCCACATGGCGGGAAATACTGATCAGCTGGGTATAGCGGGTATTTTCCAGCAACTCGACATCCAGGCAACCGAAGTCTCCTTCCACCTGCCAGCTTTCGCCCACTTCCCCCTCATCCGGTAACCAGCGCTGAATATGGCCATAATTGCGACCACACAGGGCTAAAAAGCGGCTGACATCCGGCTGATATTTCTTGTCACTGTCTCTCTTATTCATTGGCCTGCAATAAAGTTTGATAATTGAGCTGCAACCATTGCAGTCCGAGCACGGTTGAAGCATTGTCGATTTCGCCACTGAGCACCTTGGCATAAGCATCACTGCGGGACAGCACATGCAGCCTAATGTCCTCATGCTCTTCGGCCAAGCCATGCAATCCGTTTGCCTTTGATGAGTCGACTTCAGCCCAATAGAAGAAGAAGCGTTCACTGCAACCTCCGGGGCTGGAAAGATAGCTGCTTACGGCCGAAATTGCACTGGAGTGGAGTCCAGTTTCTTCCAAAAGTTCCCGTTTGGCCACCTCCTCGGCCACTTCACCGGGGGCAATCATACCCGCCACCAACTCCAACAGCCAAGGAGATTCACTAGTTTCCAATGCCGGAAATCGCACCTGCTCTATCAGCACCACTTTGTCTTCTTGCGGATCGTAGGGCAAAACCACCACGGCATGACCGCGTTCAAATACTTCGCGAGTCACTTCATCGCTCCAGCCCCCGGCAAACAACCGATGACGGAAACGATATTCCTCCATCCGGAAAAATCCCCGGTACAGCGTGCGCTGCCCCAGCACCTGAATATCCTTTTTGGTGAATTTTTCTGCTGCCATTTTCACTCCGCTTTAGCTATAAAAGGTGCAATTTCGAACCACCCGGCACCATTTGCCAATAAAATCTGTTACACTTCCGAATTGACTTGAAAACGGTTGATTTTTTAGTATCAAAACCATTAAGTTTTGCTGTATCGGGAAGCGTCGGGAAGCGCAAACCGCCTTTATCAAAGGCATTAACAGTCTAACGAAGTTGAAACCACCCGTCACAGGGTGTTTGTCTATAAGGACAGCCAATGAAATTCAAGATCCGCACTTTATGCGCGGCGTTAACGCTCGCAGTTTCTGCCCCGGCCGTTCAAGCCGACGATTTACTTCAGATATATCAGCAGGCATTAACCAATGATCCCGTAGTGCTCCAAGCCAAGGCACAAAGAGATCAACTATATGAAAAAGTTGAAGAAAACCGCGCCCCACTGCTACCAAGCATCAGTGCCAATGTCGGTTACAATAAAGCCTGGAACGATCCTTCTGAAGATAGCAGCGGCCTGACAGGTGCCATCCAACTCAACCAAGTCATCTATAACCATGCCGCTTGGGTAGGTTTGAGCCTGGCAGAGAAAGCCGCATCACAGGCCGATGCCGTCTACGCCTCAGCCCTGCAGACATTGATCACCCGGGTAACCACCGCTTACTTTGACGTGTTGGCGGCCAAGGACAACTACGAATTCAAAGGTGCCGAGAAGCGTGCCATCGAGCGTCAGCTGGAACAAACCAAGCAACGCTTTGCTGTTGGTCTGACAGCCATTACCGATGTCCATGAAGCACAGGCTCAGTATGACCTGGCGACCGCTGCCGAAATTCTGGCCGAGAATGAACTGATCAACAGCTATGAAGCCCTGCGGGAAATCACCGGCATAGATCACAAGAGCATCGATATCCTGGACACCAACCGCTTCTCTGCAGCCAGCCCAACCCCGGCGATGCCAAGCGATTGGCTAAAGATGGCCGAGACCAACAGTGTCGACTTGCTGACCCAGCGTATCGGTAAAGATATCGCCCAGGAAACCATCAGCCTCTATAAGGCCGGCCATATGCCATCTCTGAGCCTGAGTGCCGGTTATACCAAAGGCCTGGAGCAGGAAGTGGGCAGCCAGAGCCAACCCGACTTCGATAACGGTACTGTAGGCGTTAACCTGAGCGTGCCTATCTTTGAAGGTTTCAAGGTCAGCTCTCAGGTGAAACAAGCGCAATACGCCTATGTTGAAGCTAGCCAGAGACTGGAGCAGACCTACCGCCAAGTAGTCAAAAATGTTCGCAACAACTTCAACAACGTTGGCGCTTCTATCAGCTCCATCAAGGCCTATGAGCAGTCAGTGCTCTCTTCCGAAAGTGCATTGAAAGCCACTCAAGCCGGTTTTGAAGTGGGTACCCGTACCATAGTTGACGTGCTGAACCGTACCCGGGATCTGTATGATTCCAAGCGTCAGCTGTCCAACGCCCGTTACGGCTATATCAAGTCGATATTGGCACTGAAACAGGCCACAGGCACCCTGAATGAAGATGATGTCATCTCCATCAACAACGGCCTGACAACTCCTGCACAGCAGTAAGGGAGTTTAACCAATAAAAAAACCGCCAGCTGGCGGTTTTTTTGTGACTAATCGACTGAAACGGAATTAGAACACCAGTTCTACGCCGGCAAAGAAGCCGTCAAACTGCATATTACTGCTCATGCCGTTGAAGCCGTTCACGTCAAATTTAAACTCGCGATAACCGGCACGCACCCGGGTATCCAGCGCCACGCCATCAAACTCCCAGCCCAGACCCACTTGGTAGTCATAGACATTGGACTCATTGATACCGGCCAACACATCGGCAAAGGCGTACAGGCCGAAGAAAGGCAGGCCAACCTCGGCATTGGCATAACCCATGACCACACCGCTGTCGATATCACGCTGTTCAGGATGCCCCTTGTCTGCCACCCGGAAAGAACCATCCATCAACTTATAGGCACCACCCACATCCAGAGCAACCAGATCATTGTCCAGCAGCTCATAGTAGAGGATAAAGTCTGTGTTGCTCAGGTCAGCCGTGGCGTAAACATCACCGCTGAAGCTGTGGCCGTTGAAATTGAAGTTGGCATTGCTCATCGCGCCATCTTCTTTCAGGCGGTTTTCGCGGATCTTCAGGTTGGGCAGCAATGGCACAGGGTGCTCAACGCTGAACCAAAGGCTGTACTGGGCGGAAGAGTCATAGTTGAACTCCTGCTGCGGCTGGCCTTTCTCGGCGAAAGTACCGCTGGCATCTCCTTTCCAGTAATCGGCGCCTACCTTAAAGCCTACGACTGTTGCTGCCTGGGCGGAGGTCGCCATCAAAGAAGCCAGCAAGGCTGTCGCCAATAAAGTCTTTTTCATAAATTAACCCTGTGAAAGCAAGTTGGTTAAATCAATCACCGCGGCATTGGCGCGGGACACATAGTTGGCCATCACCAAGGAATGGTTGGCCACCAAACCGAATCCGGAACCGTTGAGGATCATTGGGCTCCAGACTGTTTGCTGAGTCGCTTCCAGTTCACGGATGATCTGTTTGAGACTCACTTCGGCATTCTTTTTCTTCAGTACGTCAGCAAAATCGACTTCTACTGCCTTCATGAAATTCAGCAAGGCCCAGGCAGAGCCTCTGGATTCATAGAAGACATCGTCTATTTGCCACCAGCTGGTCTTAATCTGCTGACTCGCCAGGTTGGGGGTCGACTGACGGGCGGCACTGTCGCCGGCCAGATCGGTATTCAGCCTCTCCTGACCCACACTGGCCGCCAGACGTTGCGACATGCTGCCCAAGCGCTTCTGCACCTCTTTCAACCACTCATTGAGGTTATCGGCACGGGCATAAAACTGGGCATCCGGGTTATTGGGATCCATCATCCGCGCCCGGTAAACCTTCAATAGCTTGATGGCATCACGATATTCGCTCTCGGCACTGGGCACCAGCCAACTGGTATGCTCAATATTCAGCTTGGAGTGCGCTTCCAGCAGATCTTTGTCGGCGGTGGACTGAGACTGGGAGCGGCTGAACTCTTTGCGCATGATCAAGGCGAGATCCCGCACCTGTTCCAGGGCACCGAATTCAAACGCCGGCATGTTGTCCATCATCACAGAAGGCGGCATCATGTCGTTGGACAACCAGCCTCCTTGCTTATCCAGCAAGGTCTCCATGGTATTGATCAGCGCACTGGTAGTGGCATAACCTGTGATTTTCTCGCCTTTTTCCGATGTCATCACCTGGGGGGGCAGTACTTCGGGTTCAATACTCCACCACACACTGATGCCGTATGCGATAACGAACACTATGGCCGCAGCACCGACACCTTTTTTCCATGTCATTTGCATCCCGGGTTCTCCTTAATGATGGTGATGATGCTCTTGAGCTGCAGGAGCATCATGAGGGGATTTTACTTCGAGTTCGATATTGAGGGTTTCACCATTGGCAAAACTCAGTGTCATAGGCACTTTTTGCCCCAGCTCTAACGGTGCCTTGAGGCCCATGATCATGATGTGATCGCCGCTGCTTTGCAGCGTCAACTGGCCATGCTCAGGCAGCGGGAAAGCCGCAACATGGCGCATTTTAACCAGGCCGTCTTCTTCAATCAGGGTATGCAGCATGGTTTCACGGGCCACAGGGGTGCTGGCAGAAACCAGCTCAGTCGCCGCGCCATGGTTGCTGAGTGTCAGATACGCCGCCGTATTGGGAACTGAAGCGGGCATGGCCCGGATATATCCTTGTTCGAGCATTATGTTCGAGGCGAAGGCGCTGGCACTGATGCCGGCCAGCAAGATAACTTTAAACAGTTGTTTGAATATCGCCATCTATGTCTTAAACTCCATGTAAAACCCATTTCGTCAGCAAAGGAAACAACGAATGAGCACGATTCAGGTTCAGGATGAGCAGGGTGTACGCATCATACGTTTTAACCGTCCGGATAAACGTAACGCCCTCGATCTCGATATGTATAAGCAGCTTACAGAATACCTGATCCAGGGGGAAGCGGACAACGAGATCCGTGCCTTTCTGCTGACAGGCAGTGAAAACTGCTTCACTTCAGGCAATGATGTGGCGGATTTTCTCAAGCAGCCGGATCTGGGCCCCAACCATCCTGCAGTGCGATTTCTCTTTTGCCTGCTGGAGCTGAAAAAGCCCTTGGTCGCCGCGGTCAGCGGAGCCGCTGTCGGGATCGGTACCACGCTGTTGCTGCATTGTGACCTGGTCTATGCCGATAACACAGCCCAGTTCCGTTTGCCCTTTATCGACCTGGCACTGGTGCCTGAAGCCGGCTCCAGCCTGCTACTGCCTGAGTTGGTCGGTTACCAAAAGGCCTCTGAGCTATTGTTGCTGGGCGAGAGTTTCGATGCCGAAACGGCGCTGGATCTCAAACTCATCAACCGCATGTTGAGTCCGGTGGAGCTCTTCCCTTATGCGCTGGAAAAGGCCAAGGCCCTGGCTTCCAAGCCACCTCAGGCGCTGCAACTCACCAGACAACTTATGCGGCCACACAAGAGCCGGGTACAACACCAGATGCACCAGGAGTTGGAACTCTTCGGCCAGCGTCTGCAGAGCGATGAAGCCAAAGCGGTTTTCCGCCAGTTTCTCAACAAAGGTTAAATCATCGAGGCTGAATCCAATGTTGCTGCGGCTGGGCTGACACCAAGCCAGTCGCAGCAACACTACTACTCCTGCCATTGACTGGACTTGCCTATTCCCCATACTGCCAATGCCAATATCAGAACGGGCCAAATCATTGCAAAGCCGCTGATAAACATCAGTAATGCCGCAGCAACACAAAGTACGCACACCACAGCCAACACACTGAAAGTCATTGCGGCCCAGACCAATGCCAGCATCGCGGTTATCAGGGTCAACACCCAGCTCCAGTTCTCGGCATCCAACCATAAAAACGGACTACCCCAAATCCCCACTGACATAAACTCGCGGCTGAGCAGAGAGACCATAAGGATCAGCGCGCCGACAATGCTCCATACCAGTAACTGAGACAGCAACCTATATCTTCTGTGCTTGTTTCGACTCTTGTTATACATACTCATTTCACCCACTTGGGCCACAGCAGTGCCAGGGCAAAGTAAGCCGTCAATCCGAGCAATGGGTGCATCAGAGTGATGATTGCGGCAACAATTCGGGTCCAGAATACCGACCAGCCAAAACGCTCGGCCATATCGCGGCATAGGCCACAGACGATGGAAGAATTTCCCTTGAGTGTACGTTCCAAATCAAACATAACTGACTCCGATTATCTCGTTAACTGTATCTGCCGGGCACCGCAGGCTAACAACGCCACCAGAGTGTAGCCAAGCAACGGCAGAAACATCAGTAGTGCCAAAGTGCTATTTATCCACATAGGCACCTCAATCGTTGGCTTGGGTCAGAACACTGGTCTCCACGGGTAATTCGGTGATCTGACTCAGGGTTTCTTGAGTCATCTCCTCGCTCAGTTGGGCCACGCTACGCTCCAGTTCCTGTTGCAGGGAGGCCAGCATTTCACGCTTGGCACTAAGCAACATGGTCTGGGCCTGTTGGCTCAGGTTCTGTTCAACAGCACTGAGGATAGGTTGAGTAGGCAGTACATCGGCCTGGGCTGAAACACTGGCTGAGGCCAAAACAACGCCAAGAAGCAAAGATTGAATAGTCAGGTTGGAAGTTTTCATGCTTGTCATCCCTTTCTGGTTAAGCTGAACGGGTCAGCGGTCAAGATGACTAATTCAAAGGGCGTGCCAACTGGGAAAAGTTTCGATTAAGGATATGATATTAAATGAAATAAAAAATAAAAACGGCCAATCATTAACCCAGAATGACTGACCGTAGCAGCACAAAAATACAGCAATTTCCTATCCGTTGGTAAAAAGCACTATCACCATAGCGATTTTCACCACTCGGGTATTACAGCAAGGTCAAACTCCGCTGTGCATCATTTCACGGGCCTGCAGTAACACTTCTATGCCGGCCCCCGGCTTGTGGGCATTCTCGCTCAGATGACGGCGCCAACTACGAGAGCCGGGGATCCCCTGATACAAGCCTGTCATGTGTCTGCTGATATGATTCAAGCGGCCACCCGACTGTAGATGAGCTTCCACATAGGGCAACATGGCATCCACCACCTGATCGCGACTCATAACCTGGCTATCGAGGCCAAAGATCTTCTGATCCACCTCGGCCAGCAGATAGGGATTTTGGTAGGCTTCGCGCCCCACCATCACCCCATCCAGCTGGGCCAGATGAGCATGCATCTCTTCAAAGCTCTTGATACCACCATTGATGCTGATATGCAGGCCGGGAAAATCCTGCTTCAATTGATAAACCCTGGGATAATCCAATGGCGGGATCTCACGGTTTTCCTTGGGACTAAGCCCCTGCAACCAGGCCTTGCGGGCATGAACGATAAAAGTATCGCAGCCGGCAGCACTCACCTTGGTAATGAAGTCACAAAGAAATTCGTAGGAATCTTTGTCGTCTATGCCGATGCGGGTCTTGACCGTCACCGGGATATCCACCTTCTGGCGCATGGCATCGACGCAATGGGCCACCAGCTCGGGATCTTCCATCAAACAAGCGCCAAAGCGGCCGTTCTGAACTCTATCCGAAGGGCATCCCACATTGAGGTTTACTTCGTCATACCCCCTTTGCTGGGCGATTTCGGCGCAGCGGGCCAGATCCTCAACATTGGAGCCGCCCAGTTGCAATGCCAGCGGGTGCTCTTCTTGGTTATAAGCCAGATAATCGCCCTTGCCATGCAGTATCGCGCCTGTGGTCACCATCTCAGTGTAGAGCAGCGTCTGACTCGACATCAGCCGGGCAAAGTAACGATAATGGCGATCCGTCCAATCCAGCATGGGGGCAATGGAAAAACGGCGGTTGGCATCGATAGAGCTTGGCATTCACAGATCCGGTACGCAAAAATGGGCCGCTATTTTACCCTCTGTGGCCATAAAACGACAGCCGCAGATAAATCCCGCTCATAAACCCGAATCAAAGGTCATTCTATTGCCGCCGAAGACTTTTGATCCGAGTTACTCAAACTCTGTCTCTATCCCGGCATAAATCAACAACATTTCAGCCAGCGAGCTCACCTGCATGCCCTTCATCAGGTTGGATCTGTGGATCTCCACTGTGCGCATGGCGATGCAGAGTTCGTCGGCTATCTGCTGGTTCTTATAGCCCTTGGCGATGAGATGCAATATCTCTTTCTCCCTCGGAGTCAGCGCCTGGTAGATGCCTTGCAGCTTTCGGCGCTTGGCGATTTCGGCAGAGTGACTCAGCGCCTTGGTGACCGCCTCGGCCAGGCGAGCGCCATCGGCGGGTTTTTGAAAAAAGTCCACCGCGCCGGATTTAAGTGCATCCACCGCCAGCGGCACATCGCCATGGCCGGTGAGAAAGATCACCGCCAGCGGGCTATTACGCTCGTTGAGCAGTTGCTGCAGCTGCGCCCCACTGAGCCCTGGCATACGCATATCGAGGATCAGGCAGCCGGGCAGATCCAACAGCTGCGCCTTGAGAAAATGCTCGGCATCTTCAAAGGCCTGCACCTCAAAACCATAGCCTTCCAGCATAAACCCCAACGAGCGCCGCACCGAATCATCGTCATCCACCAGATAGACTGACTGACGCTTGTCATCGGTCGGTGAACTGTTTTGAGCAGCAAATTGTCCCGGCATTTTTCTTTCTCCTTGGCAAAACGGGTTTAAGCCAGCAACACTGTGACCAGACAACCGCCCTCAGGCGGCTGCAGCAGGCTAATGCTGCCGCCATGGCTCTCGGCGATTTCGCGGCAGATCACCAGCCCCAGCCCCAGGCCATCTGTCTTGGTACTGGTAAAGGCCTGCATCAGGCTCTTGCCATCCTGTTTAAGTCCAGGGCCATTGTCCTGCACTTCCAGCAAGAGCTTGCCGGGCTGAGATTGATAATCCAGCCGCAGCGCAATAAGGCGCTCGACCTTAGGCTCTTCAGCCAAGGCTTCGATGGCATTTTTAAGCAGATTCAACAAGAGTTGCTGCATGGCGACCGTATCCAGTTGCATGGGGCTTTCTTCGCCGACAATCTGCCAATCGACGCGGATCGATTGTTTCTCCAATTCATGCCCCAGCAGAATAAGCGTCTCGCTCAGCAAGGGGCTGAACGGCTGCAACTGTTTTTGCGGCGGGCGCTTTTTCAAAAGCCCCCTGAGCCTTTGAATGATACCGTGGGCGCGGCCCACTTCCGACTGTATCTGTTCCAGTGCCAGCGGCAACTTGTCAAGTTGCCCCTGTTGCAGCCTGACACTGGCGCCGTGGCAATAGTTGCCTATGGCCGCCAAAGGTTGGTTCAACTCATGGGCCAGACTGGCCCCCAGTTCACCGGCCACCGCCGCCCGCTGGGCATGTTCCAGCAAACTGAGGTTTTCACTCAGTTGCCGCTGGGCCTTGGCCAGTTCCCGGCCGCGGCGGCTGAAACTGTATTCGAGCCAGAAGTGATAACCGTTGAGCAGCACCAGCAGCGCCAGCAAGCTCCAGCCCCAATGACTGTGAGCCTTGAGCCACTGCAGCGCCCTTTGCCACCAAGGCGCCTGCAATGGGTGCAGGTCCAGATCCTTGAGCAGCTTATCAATGGCCAGTTGACTGACCGCCGTGGTCCACCCCAGCGAGCCGGACATTTTGGCCGCCTCACTGTCTTCCGGCAGTGCCAATAGGGCCAGGGTCAACTGCTTGGCCAGCCCTTGACTGGCACGACTGGTCTTGGCCATGGACCAGTTGGGATAGAGGCGGGTCGACACCTCGCAGGCAAACCCTGCCGGTGCCTGATTGTCCAGCACCCGATAGTGCCCGGCATCGATAAGCCCCTCCGCCGCCATCTGCTCCAACTGGCAGACTGGCACCACAGCGGCGTCTATGCTGCCATCGCGCAGGCGATAGAGCAGATTATCCAGCGGGAATCCCAAAGATTGGATCTCGGCCACATAGCTTGGCAGGTCTATCTGCTTGAGCCGCGCTTCATACACCAAGGTCAGGTAGCCGCCGAAGGCCTGGGTCGAGACTATCCCCAGGCGCTTGTTCCTGAGATCTTGCAGATGTTGCAGGCTGGACTCGCTTCTTACCACCAGCGCCGAACCCACCTGCATCGGCTCACCGGCATTGAGGCGGCTCTTGAGGGTTGCCAGCCAGCTTAAGGAATACTGCCGCGCCAACAGCACAGATTGGCCCGGATTGGTGATCACAAAGTCCAGCTCCTGAGCGGCCACCGCCTGCGATAGCTGCTCCAGCGTCAAGGGGTGCAGGCGAAAGTAATATCCGGGGATCTGCTGCTCGAGCCAATTCATGGTGGGTTGCCAACGGTTGATGCTGTCGCTGTAGCCCCGGGTAGCCAACACACCTATATCCACCACGGCCTTATCAGTCAGCGCTCCAGTTGTCATGGCTGGGCCTGATAGCGGCAAAGGCTCAGTCGCTGCCGCAGCTGACGACCAATGGCCGAGCAGTACAGCCGCAAACAGATAACACAGCAGATACAGGATTCTCATCTCTTGGTTTTAGCTCCGGTTAGGAAATGTTGCGGCCACAAGCGGCAGGGGCAACATCAGTCTGCCCGCCATTCTAGCCTCAATTTCTTGCGCTGGATCAATAGCAGCCCCGATATGTGGAAAACCACTATAGAGACCAGGGGCGCCAGTTGCCGAGAATACAGGCAACAGGAGCCCGGTGGGTTTCCAATCACCGCAAGACTCAGGAGTCTGTATGGACAAGAGTAAACGTCAACTACTGGGGCAAATCGCCGCCATCAGCGCCGGAGCTGCGTTTTTGCCCGTCGCCCAGGCATCGACTTCCAAGCCCCAGGCAACCAGTGGCAAACGCTATGGCATGCTGATCGATCTGCGCCGCTGCGTCGGTTGCCAGGCTTGTACTGTCGCCTGCACCATAGAAAATCACCCCCCACTGGGGCAGTTTCGTACCACAGTCAACCAGTATGAAGTGACCCAAGGGCAGGAAAGCGCCTTTATGATGCTGCCCAGGCTCTGCAATCACTGCGAAAACCCACCCTGCATCCCGGTTTGCCCCACAGGCGCCACATTTCAGCGCCAAGACGGCATAGTGGTAGTCGACAGCCACTGGTGTGTCGGCTGCGGCTACTGTGTCCAGGCCTGTCCCTACGATGCGCGCTTTATCAACCATGACACCAACACCGCCGACAAGTGCACCTTCTGCGCCCATCGGCTGGAAGCGGGCTTGCTACCGGCCTGCGTCGAAACCTGTGTCGGTGAGGCCAGGATCATCGGCGATCTCAACGATCCCGGCAGCCAAATCAGTCGCATGCTGGCCGAGCACAGAAACGAGATCAAGGTACTCAAGCCCTCGGCCGAAACCTCGCCCTGCGTATTCTATCTGGGGATGACAGCCGCATTTGAAGAAAGGATCCGTGGCGAAGCGCCGGTTCGCAGCCTGATGACCGCCACTGGAGAGGAGTTGCACCATGGACATTAAAGAGATCTTGACCCCGGATATCGCCATCACCTGGTTACCCTGGGCGGTGCAATACTTCTTTATGATGGGACTGGCCTATTCCGCGGTGTGGATTGCGGCGCTAACCATTATCCGCCCCGGCGCCAAGGATAAGCGCCTGCTGACACTCTGCGGCAGCCTGATCCTCAGC
This sequence comes from Shewanella carassii, assembly GCF_019670705.1. NCBI lineage: Bacteria > Pseudomonadati > Pseudomonadota > Gammaproteobacteria > Alteromonadales > Shewanellaceae > Shewanella > Shewanella carassii. The sequence goes on along the minus strand of NZ_AP024618.1, from coordinate 645,613 downwards.
ACAGCCATAGTGGCACCTGTGGCACTCTTGGCCGATCTGCACCAACCCGCCCGCGCCTGGCACTTCTATATGCAGCTCAGGCTGGATTCCTGGATGTGGTATGGCGCCTGGTTACTGCCGCTATTTATGGCAGCGGCGCTGGCCTTTGCCTACCTCTTGCTGCGCCCTTCCCTTCCGACTCAGCCCAAAGATGGCTGGAGCCGCCTGGGATACTGGTTACGCCTGGGGAACTGGCAAGGCGAGCCCTGGCTCAAGCCTCTAGCCTGGGTTGCCCTGCTCAGCGGCCTGAGTATCGCCCTCTACACCGGCATGGAAACCATGGCCATCAAGGCCAGGCCGCTGTGGCACAGTTACTGGCTGCCGCCCCTGTTTGCGGCCAGCGCCCTGGCCGCCGGCAGCGGTATGCTGATTTGGCTCAACCGCCTGTTCAATGGCCATAAGCAGGAGACCGACAAACAGCTGCTGCTCTGGCTGCGTGGCTCCTTCGCCCTGTTTGCCCTGTTGCTTATCGGCTGGGCCCTCAGTGGCGGCAACAGCGCCAATGAAGCCAGATTACTGCTCGGCGACAGCCCCAGTTGGCAACTGGCCGCTATCTGGGTGCTGGCAACCCTGGCCTTGTTGGCGCTGCTGCTGGCCTTCAGAAATCTACCCCGCTGGGCCTTGCTGTTTGGCAGCTTTGCCGCCATCCACCTGGCTTGGGGCTTTCGCTGGCTGGTGCTTATCCAGGCGCAGACGGATCCCAAGTATGGCGCCGGCACCTACTTCTATGAACTGCCCTGGGGCCCACAGGGGCTACTAGGGATCCTGGGTACCTTTGGCCTATGGCTGGCCCTGATCACCCTGATTTCCGAACTGATACGTCAGTCTGCCACCGGACTGAAAGGAGCCGCATAATGGACAAGAGTAAACGCCGTTTTATCAAAGGGGCTGCCATCACAGGTGGTACCGGACTATTTGTTGCAGGCTACAGCCACACCCTAACCCAGCTGGGCAAGGGCCTGGTCAATGGCAGCTCGGGCAAAAACACCCAAGAAGCGATTCATGGCAACTCGCTGGCACCTGAGCTCAAAGTCGACCTGAATAGCGGCCAACTGAGCGCCAATGACAACCAACGTCTGGCCAATACCATGTGTTTCGGTTGCTGGACCAAATGCGGGGTGCGGGCCCGTATCGATAATGAAACCGACAGCATTATCCGTATCAACGGTAATCCTTATCATCCGCTGTCGGCCCGTGAACACCTGGACTTTGACACCCCGGTGCGCGATGCCCTGGTGGCTACCAGCGCCTGGCAAGAACAGGGGCTTGCCGGGCGTTCCACCGCCTGCGCCCGCGGTAACGCCATGCTGGAGTTATTGGACAGCCCCTATCGGGTAACACGCTGCCTGAAACGAGTCGGCCCCAGAGGTTCGGGCCAGTGGCAGAGCATAGCCTTCGAGCAGTTGCTCAAGGAGGTCGTCGAAGGTGGCGATCTGTTTGGTGAAGGCCATGTGGATGGACTCAGGGCGATTCGCGATCTCAACACGCCTTTGGATCCAGCCAACCCTGAATACGGCCCCAAGGCCAATCAGCTATTGGTCAGCAACGCCTCGGATGAGGGGCGGGACACGCTGATAAAACGCTTTACCTTCAACAGCTTCGGCACCCGTAACTTTGCCAACCACGGCTCTTACTGTGGCTTCAGCTATCGGGCCGGTGCCGGCGCCTTGCTGGACGATCTGAAAAAGTACGCCCACTTGAAACCGGACTGGGATCATGCCGAGTTCTTGTTGTTCATCGGCACTTCACCGCAGCAATCCGGCAACCCCTTCAAGCGCCAAGCGCGGCAAATGGCCAATGCCAGGGTCAACAACCGCAACTTCAGCTATGTTGTGGTTTCGCCCATGCTGCCCAACACCTCCAATCTGGCGTCGGCGCCGGACAATGTCTGGTTGCCAATCCGCCCGGCCACAGACGCCTCGCTGGCGATGGCTATGCTGCGCTGGATCATAGACAATCAGCGCTACAGCGCCGAGTTTCTCAGCGCTCCCAATGTCAAGGCCGCCAAAGCCGCCGGTTTCCGCGGTTTCAGTAATGCCGGTTTCCTGGTGCATTCAGACCAGGCGCATCCGAGATACGGCCAGTATCTGCACGCCAGCGAATTGGGGTTGGCCTTCAGCGGCAAGCCCTTCGGTGATGAAGACCCCTTGCTGGTGCTGGACGCCGTCAGCGGTGAACCCATGGCCGCCGAAGCCTGCCCCAAGGCGCAGCTCGAAGTGGACCGCAGACTCACAGGCCAAAATGGCCAGAGCCTGGCCTGCAAGAGCAGTTTCAGCCTGCTGGCCGAATCGGCCCGGCTCAAGACGTTGGCGCAATACAGCGCCGAATGCGATGTGCCGGTCGATGAGATTGAAGCCCTGGCCAACAAGTTCACCAGCCATGGCAGCAAGGCCGCGGTGATCAGCCACGGCGGCACCATGAGCAGCGATGGCTTCTATACCGCCTGGGCCATCATGATGCTCAACGCCATGATAGGCAATATCAACCAAAAGGGCGGCGCGCTAGCCAAAGGCGGTACTTTCCCGGCCTTCGGCAAAGGCCCACGCTACAATCTGGCCGAGTTTGACGGCATGGTGCAGCCCAAGGGAGTATTCCTGTCGCGCTCCCGTTTCCCCTATGAAAAAAGCTCGGAATACAAGCGCAAGCAGCAGGCCGGCGAGTCGCCCTACCCGGCAAAAGAACCCTGGTTCCCGATCTCGGCGCCCATGCTGAGCGAGCATCTAACCGCGGCGGTCAACGGTTACCCCTATTCGCTCAAGGCCTGGATCAACCATATGGGCAACCCTGTCTACGGTCAGGCCGGACTCGGCGCCGCCATAGGCGATAAGCTCAAAGATCCCAAGGTGCTGCCGCTGTTTATCAGTATCGATAGCTTTATCAACGAAACCACGGCGTTATCCGACTATATAGTGCCGGATACCCTCACCTATGAGTCCTGGGGCTGGACCTCGGCCTGGCAGGGCACCATGACCAAGATAGCCACCGGCCGCTGGCCGATAGTCAAACCCAGGGTAGAACACACAGTGGATGGCGATCCCGTGTGTATGGAAAGCTTCCTTACCCGGGTTGCCATGGCGCTGGCCCTGCCCGGCTTCGGTGAAAATGCGGTGCTGGCCCATGATGGCACACGCCACCCGCTGACTCGCGCCGCCGACTTCTCTCTCTACGGCGCCGCCAACGTCGCCTGGTTGGGAGAGAAAGTCCCCGCCATCGGCAAGGAAGATCTCTATTGGTCCGGGGTTGCCAGGATCATTCCCGAACTCAAGGCCCGTCTCGGCGAAGAGGAAGCATCCAGGGTGGCTTATCTCTATGCCCGCGGTGGCCGTTTCGAATCAATGAACAAGGCCAGGGATGCCGAAGGCAACCCCACCAAGGTCTGGCCCAAGCCGATGATGTTGTGGAACCCCCAAGTGGGCAGTCGCCGTCACTCCCAGAGCGGCGAGTTTCTCAGTGGTTGTCCGCGCAGTTATGGTCAACGCCTGGTCGATGGCACAGCGCTCAGGCAAGCCTTCGACCGCCAGTCCTGGCCCATGTTGCTGTCGAGCTACAAGTCACACACCATGAGCTCCATGAGTATCGGCTCTGACAGGCTCAGGCAAGTGCACCCCAATAATCCGGTGCGGATCAATAAAGACACGGCCCAAAGATTGGGCATAGCCACAGGGGATACAGTGAAAATCAGCACCCCCAACGGCAGTGTACTAGCACTGGTGGAATGCGTCGCCGGTGTGCACCCGGAGTGCATCGCCATTGAACACGGCTTTGGTCACAAGGAGCTCGGCGCGCGGGCATTCAGCATAGATGGCAAGCAGGTTGCAGCCAATCCGCTGATCCGCGCCGGGGTTAACCTCAACGATCTCGCAGTGCTGGATCCCAGCCGTTCGGGTTCCTATCCTCTGGTGGATTGGGCCAGCGGCGCCTCGGCCCGCCAGGGGCTACCGGCGAAAATCGAAAAAGTCTCCTGAAGCTCGCGCTGTGCCCGGTTTTTATGCCGGGCACAGTTTTTCCGGGCAAGAAATCGCCACAGAGCCCAAGCCATTGTTCTAAGCTAATAAGAGTGTGATCCAGTGGGCGGGAGTGAAACCGCTTATGGATTAGCCTTACGCTATCTGCAATTCCCTAGGCAGCAAGAGGAACAAATCCGGCATGAATGTCACTTTTATCAATCCCTTTCTTCAGTCACTTCTCAATGTGGTTTCCACCATGGCCAACATGCAGTTGACCCCGGGTAAGCCCAGACTCAAGACAGACAACCTGGCCAAGGGTGATGTCTCCGGACTTATCGGTATGGTGGGGCCACAGACTAAAGGATCGCTGTCGATCACCTTTGAGCAAGGGCTGATCCTGGAGATAATGCAAAATATGCTGGGAGAAAATCCCGGCAATATCAATGAAGAAGTGACAGATCTGGTAGGGGAGATCACCAACATGGTGACCGGCGGCGCCAAGAACCTGCTGTCGGACAAAGGCTATGAGTTTGAAATGGCCACCCCTGTGGTGGTTTCCGGCATAGGCCACAAGATTTCCCATCAGGCCCAGGGCAAGAAGATCATCATGCCTTTTGTCGCTCCCAAGGGCTCGGCCTACATAGAGATCTGTTTCGAGAATCAATAATGACAAAGGGCGCCGAGGCGCCCTTTAGTGTTTGCCAACTCAATGGCATGACTCATTCAATCGAGGCAGACGGCCACTCTGGGAGTCAACTTGGTCACCAGTTCATAGGCCACGGTTTCGATATGAGCCGCTACCTCTTCCACCGGTAACGCCGGCCCCCACAAGAGGGCATCATCACCGACCGCATCCCGGGCATCCGGCCCCAGATCCACAGTCAGCATATCCATGGACACCCTGCCAACCACAGGCACCCGGCGACCATTGATCAGCACAGGCGTGCCCTCGGGGGCATTGCGAGGATAACCATCACCATAACCTATGGCCACCACGCCGAGGCGGGTATCCCTTGATGAGCGCCAAAAACTCCCGTAGCCCACGCTCTCCCCGGCCTTGTGCTCGCGCACGGCTATCAGTTGTGACACCAGACTCATGGCCGGTTGCAGGTCGTGGTTGGCGCCTCGGTCACCGACAACAGGCGACACCCCATAGAGAGCGATACCCGGGCGAATCCAGTTTTGCTGGCTGCTGGGCCAATAGAGGGCACCGGCCGAGTTGGCCAGACTGCGGTCGCCATCCAACCCGGCGGTGAGCTGGTTGAAATGCTCCAACTGCTTGCGGGTATAGTCATTGTCCGGCTCATCGGCGCAGGCGAAATGGGTCATCAGATTGATGGGCTTGGCCACTTGCGGGCAATCCAGCAGCCGCTGATACACTTCGCTAAACTCGTCGCTGCGAAAACCCAATCTGTGCATGCCGCTGTCGACCTTGAGCCACACAGTTACCGGCTTATCCAGCTTGGCTTGCTCCAGCATCTGCAACTGCGACTCATGATGCACCACAGTGTCTATGTCATGCTTAACCAGTAGAGGCAACTCAGTACTGCGAAAAAAACCTTCGAGCAACAACAGCTTGGCCGTTACACCACCGGCCCTGAGCTCCAACGCTTCTTCGAGCCGCGCCAGACCGAAGCCGTCGGCACTACTCAGGCTCTTGGCCACGTTCAATGAGCCGTGGCCATAGCCGTTGGCCTTGACGACAGCAATAACTTTGCTGGCGGGCGCGATCTCACGCAGCCTGGCCAGATTATGTTGCAGCGCCCGGCTGCTAATCTCTGCTCTGGGAAAGGGTTTCAAAGCTTACCTTCAATCTTGGATTGGATGGCGCGCTCTCTGGCCGCGCCGGGAAAACCGTCCGCAGAGGTTTAGTCCTCTTCAAATTGCGGACCGGCGTAATTGTCAAAACGGGAGAACATCCCCTGGAAAGTCAGCCTGACCCGGCCGATGGGGCCGTTACGTTGCTTACCTATGATGATCTCTGCCGTGCCTTTATCGGGCGAATCGTCGTTATACACCTCGTCACGATAAATAAACATGATAAGGTCCGCATCCTGCTCGATAGAGCCGGATTCACGCAAGTCAGAGTTTACCGGGCGTTTATCGGCCCTTTGCTCCAATGAGCGGTTCAGCTGTGACAGGGCGATCACCGGGATCTCCAGCTCCTTGGCCAGGGCCTTGAGCGAGCGGGAGATTTCAGCAATTTCCAGGGTCCGGTTATCGGCCAGCGCCGGCACCTGCATCAACTGCAGGTAGTCGACCATGATCATAGACAGACCGCCGTATTCCCGGGCGATACGCCTGGCCCTGCTGCGCACTTCGGTCGGCGTCAGGCCCGAGCTGTCATCGATATACATCTTGCCCTGCTCGAGCATGATCCCCATGGTAGAGGACACCCGCGCCCAATCATCATCATCCAACTGGCCGGTACGTATCTTGGTCTGATCTACCCGGCCAAGCGACGCCAGCATACGCATCATGATCTGTTCCGAGGGCATCTCGAGACTGAAAATAAGCACTGGCTTGTTTTCATTGAGCGCCGCGTATTCACACAGGTTCATCGCAAAGGTGGTCTTACCCATGGAAGGACGGGCCGCGACAATGATCAGGTCACCGGACTGGAAACCTGCGGTCATCTTATCCAGATCGGAGAAGCCGCTGGATACCCCGGTCACACCGTTGTGCGGGTTGTTGTACAGCTGCTCAATCTTGTCGACGGTTTTTTCGAGGATGGTCTTGATCCCCTCCGGGCCCTCGTTGGCGTTGGCGCGCTGCTCGGCTATCTTGAACACCTTGGTTTCGGCCAAGTCCAGCAAGGCGCCTGAGTCCCGCCCCTCTGGGTTGTAACCTGCGTCGGCAATCTCATGTGCTACCCGGATCATCTCCCGCACCACGGCACGCTCGCGCACGATTTCGGCGTAGGAAAGAATATTACCGGCGCTGGGGGTATTCTTGGCGATCTCACCCAGATAGGTAAAACCACCGGCATCTTCCAGCTCGTCAGTCAGTTCCAGTTGTTCTGAAACCGTAATCAAATCTATGGGTTGGCCGTTTTCTACCAGCTTTTGCATGGCACCAAAAATCAGCCTGTGGGAACGGGAGTAAAAGTCTTCTCTGACCACGGCCTCGGACACCTTGTCCCAGGCCTCTGCATCCAGCATCAGTCCCCCGAGCACGGATTGCTCCGCCTCAATGGAATGGGGAGGCAGCTTGAGCGCGTCAACCTGGACGTCTCTTCGCTTGTCTTTGGCCTTAAAGGCACCTTGCTGTTGCATAAATCTCCAACTCTCCAACAATCAGGCAAAATGTGATATAAAACCCGGTTCAATCAGAACAGGAATTTTACACCTACAATCACCTGTTTTTCATATCCAAACGGACACTAACTATAAATAAGGAATGAACATGCGCAATGCATTGGCTGCAGCCTTGGCGCTGACCTCTGGCCTCGCCATAGCCGATGAAGGGCAGTGGCAACCTTACCAAATGCCCTCTATTGCCGACAAGCTCAGTGAGCGCGGCATCGCCATCCCGGCAGAGCAACTGGCCGATCTCGGAAAGTATCCCATGAACGCCGTGGTGGGCCTCGGCTATTGTACCGCCAGTTTCGTCTCACCCCAAGGATTGGTTGTCACCAACCATCACTGTGCCTATCGGGGTATCCAATTCAACAGCACCAAAGAACACAACTATCTGGCCGATGGCTTTTTGGCCAAAGAGCAACGCCTGGAGCCTTCGGCCGGTCCCAACGAGCGCCTCTATGTCACCGAGGCGGTCACAGATGTCACAGATAAGATAACGGCCAACCTGCCGACCGAGCCACTGGCGCGTTATGAAGCCATCCAGGCCAACAGCAAGGCGCTGGTCAAAGAGTGTGAAGCCGACGACAACTACCGCTGCTCAGTACGTAGTTTCCACAATGGACTTGAATACTACCTGATCAAACAGCTGATTATTCGCGATGTGCGCCTGGTTTATGCGCCACCCGAGAGTGTTGGCGGTTTCGGTGGCGACATAGATAACTATGAATACCCTCGTCACAGCGGCGACTTTACCTTCCTTAGGGCTTATGTCGGCAAGGATGGCAAACCGGCAGCCTATGCCGAGGATAACGTGCCTTATCAGCCCAAGAGCTTCCTCAAGGTCAATGCCGATGGCGTTAAGGCCGGTGATGGCGTGTTTGTGGCCGGTTACCCGGGTTCAACCAGTCGCTACCGCCTGACCTCAGAGCTGAGATTCGCCAGCGACTGGCTCTACCCGACTCAAGCCGCCCGCTATCAGGCCAGAATCGACACCATTGAGGGCATAGGCGCTTCCGACAAGGATATCGCCATCAAGTATGCCGGTACTCTGGCCGGCATGGCCAACCGGATGAAAAAACTCAACGGCTTGTTGGATGGCTTCCACGCCACAGACATCGCCGCCATCAAGCAGGTCGAGGAAAATGCCTTCCGCGACTGGTTGGCCAAAGATAAAGACGCACAGCCGTTGATGGCGCAACTGAGCGAGCTCGAACAACTGCTGGCCGAGCAACAACACAAGTATCAGCAGAGCTACTATTTTGACAACGCTCAATCCAGTGCCCTGCTCGGCACCGCCAAGCAGCTTTATCGCCTGGCCAAAGAAAACCAAAAGCCGGATGCCGAGCGCGAAGCGGGTTATCAAGAGCGTGACATGAAGATGTTCGCCGCCCGTCTCAAGCGACTTGACTCCAGCTTCGATATCAGCGTCGACAAGACCCTATGGCAGATGGATATCGACGCCTACCTGGCGCAGGATAACCGGGTCGCCGTGATGGATCAGTTGTTGACACCCGAGCAAGGCATCAGCCTGGGCGACAAGCTCGAAGGCATGTATGCCCTGACCGAGCTGACCGCCCCAGAAAAACGCCTCGACTGGATGCAGGCCAAGCCGGAAGCCTTCGAGAGCAGCAGCGATCCCTTCATTCGTATGGCAGTAGCCCTGTACGACACCAATATGGCACAGGAAAAAGCCGACAAGGAACTGGCCGGTAAGCTGTCCATCGCCCGCCCCGCCTACATGAAGGCGATCATCGCCTATAACAAGGCCATGGGTAAGCCTGTCTATCCGGATGCCAACGGCACCTTAAGGATCAGCTATGGTATGGTCGATGGCTATCAGTCCCGTGATGCGCTCTACAAGCAACCCTTTACCAAGCTGGAAGGAATAGTCGCCAAGCACACAGGTGTCGAGCCCTACAATGCACCGCAGAAGCTGCTGGATGCCATCAAGCAGGGACGACTGGGCGAGCATAAGGTGCAGCACTTGTATCAGGATCCCCGCAGCTGGTTATGCCGCCTGTTCTCCTGCCTGGATAACCCGGCCGAGTTCAACTCTGTACCGGTTAACTTCCTCTCCAGCGTAGATACCACAGGAGGCAATTCAGGCTCCCCCGTGTTTAACGGCAAGGGCGAGCTGGTTGGTCTCAACTTTGACTCCACCTATGAAGCCATCACCAAAGATTGGTATTTCAACCCCACCATCACCCGCGCCGTACACGTGGATATCCGCTACATTCTGTGGATGATGGATGAAGTGGATCATGCCGACAACCTGCTCAAAGAGCTGGAACTGGTGCGCAACTGATAGCCACTAGTCTGCAATACCCTTGAAAACACCCGCCCCGGCGGGTGTTTTCGTCTCTGTAGTCATCGCCAATCAAGTCAGCAGCGGTTCTACCAGAGATTACAAATCTTCAATCAATGCCGCTGTAATAGCGACGTGAACAAGTGACTATATAGTAGTGAAGGTGTGCTGGTAATAGGTGCTTGATTTGGGCATTCGCAGGCAAAGAAAAAAGGGGTGAACCCCCGAGGCACTCAGCGACCAAACAGGCATAAAAAAACACCGCCCGAAGGCGGTGTTTTTCTAGTAAAAGCCGGGATTAAGCTTCAGCAACAACAGTTACTTTAACTACCGCTTTTACTTCAGTGTGCAGCTGAACTTCAACTTCGAAGTCGCCAGTAGTGCGCAGAGCACCCAGTGGCAGACGTACTTCGGCTTTGGCCAGTTCAACGCCAGCAGCAGTTACTGCATCAGCGATGTCACGGGTACCGATAGAACCGAACAGCTTGCCTTCGTCACCGGCTTTAGAAGCGATAACAACCGCTTCCAGAGCAGAGATCTGCTCTGCACGAGCAGTGGCAGCGGCCAGGTCGGCAGCCAGCTTGGCTTCCAGCTCAGCACGACGAGCTTCGAAAACTTTTACGTTCTCAGCGTTGGCAACAACAGCTTTGCCTTTTGGCAGCAGGTAGTTACGAGCATAACCGGCCTTAACTGATACCTGGTCACCCAGGTTGCCCAGGTTTGCGATTTTATCAAGCAGAATAACGTTCATTATCAATTCCTCTAGCTAGAACAGTGCCGATTACTGATGCAGATCAGTGTATGGCAGCAGTGACAGATAACGAGCACGCTTGATAGCGCGAGCCAGTTGACGCTGATACTTGGCAGAAGTACCAGTGATACGGCTTGGAACAATCTTACCGCTTTCTGTGATGTAGTTTTTCAGAGTAGCGATATCTTTGTAATCGATCTCCGTAACACCTTCAGCAGTGAAACGGCAGAACTTACGACGACGGAAATAACGTGCCATTTGACAGTCTCCTAATTTTTCAATTCGACATTTTCGGCGTGTAACACCAGTCGGCTTTGGCCATTGCGACTCTGTTGTAGAGCCAGAAAACCACTGACTTGGATATCCACACCCGCTTTCAGCTTGTCTGCTACGCTCTTGAAGCGTTCACCACTCAATATCACTTGAAGTTGGCAGTAGACGTTTCTGGGCAAATCGGCCTCGAAACGCTGCGACCTGTGTTCCAATTGAAGTACCGTGTGAGGTATTCCAGCCGGGCTATCAAAGTGTCTGGACCGAATGACGGTACCGGACAACACCAAGTGATTGGTGGTCACAGAAAAACTTACTCAGCGCTTGCTTCAGCGTTTTCTTGGGTTTCTTCAGCAGCTTTTTCGCTAACGGCGCTGCGACGTGAATCGCGCTCGTCTTTAGCTTTGGCCATTGGAGATGCTTCAGTGATGGCAGCTTTAGTGCGCATCACCAGGCTACGCAGAACGGCGTCGTTGAAACGGAAAGCAGTTTCCAGCTCTTCAACAGATTCTGCAGTGGTCTCAACGTTCATCAGAACATAGTGAGCCTTGTGCAGATCCTGGATTGGGTAAGCCAGTTGGCGACGACCCCAGTCTTCCAAACGATGGATTTGACCGCCAGCTTCGGTGATAACACCTGTGTAGCGCTCAATCATACCTGGTACTTGTTCACTCTGATCAGGGTGAACCATAAATACGATTTCGTAATGACGCATTTAGTGCTCCTTACGGTTATCTAGCCTCGTGGTTGGCTCAGTCAGACCAAATGGAGGCAAGGAACGAAAATTAATGTGACTGAATTAGGCGCGAAATAGTACATAAAGGCCGCGGTAAACTCAAGCAATAACTTTGCCTCGGCCCCATGAGCAGGTATTATGTGGCGCTAAATTTATGGCAGTCACAGCAAAAGACACAAGAATAATGACAAGATCCTCTGTATTGGCGTTATTGTTTGCGCTACCGACTTCGGCCTGGGCCCTGGTGCCGCCGGATTATCGCGAGCCTCCAAGCGACTTCACCGCTGAGATTGAGGCCGGCTTTCAGCTCAACACAGGTAACACAGACTCAAGCAGTTTCAACGGTCGTACCAAGTTGGTTTACGACACGGAAAACGCCAAACAGGAAGGAACCCTCAAGGCTTATTTCGCCTCTGACTCTGAAAAAACCACCGCCGAGAAGTACAATCTGCAACTGCAGTCCAACTACAAACTCAACGGTGGCTATATCTTTGGCCGCGGTGAATTCATCTGGGACAAGTTCGGTTCTTACACAGAGATCTACACGGTTTCCAGTGGTTATGGTTTCGATGCCATCAGCACCCGCCGAACCAAGTTGAGTCTCGAAGTCGGCCCAGGTTATCGATACAACATGCCAATAGAAACTGACGCGGCGCCGGATCCTGTAGCCGAGAAAGATGTGATCCTACGAACCGCGGCCAAGTTTGAGCAGAAGATCCACGAGTACACCAGTTTCACTGCCGACCTGACCGCCGAGGTAGGCGAAAATAACAATACTCTGGCTCTGGACATGGGTTATAAAAACACCCTGTTTCAGGACTGGGCCTTCAAGATAGGCTTCAACGTTAAATACACAGAAGTGGTGCCGGAAGGCAGTAAGCAGACAGATACCATCACCACCTTCAACTTGCTCTATACCTTCCAGTAATTTCCGCACTTGAAGAGCTCTTTCAACTAAAGAGCTCCAAGAAAACGCTCCAGGATTAACGCGGCGTGCTTGTCACCGCGCTCAAGCGCCTGCAGATAGAGATAGATGGCGGTTTCATGCCGCTCCAACAGACGAAAGGCTACGCCGTACTCAGAGTTACTCTCGGCATCATCCGCCCACTTGGCATATTTTTGCTGGTAAGGTTCGACCCAGAGGCGCAGCGCCGCAAGCAGTTCATGCCAGGAAAGCTTAAGCCAACTGTCCACCTCTTTTTGCGCTTGCATGCGCACCTGCTCCAACAACGCCTCGTCCAGAGTTGCCAGCTCAGGCAGCAGTTTCAACAAAGCCTCGGCAGTATATTGCTCCACCTTGAACAATAGAGAAAACACGGCTTGGCTTTCTGTTAAGAGGCTTTCAGTTAAGTGGATTTCTGTTAACTGGCTCTCGGTTACCTGAGAATGATAATCCTGGCCGAGGCGCTCGAAGAACGCCATGCCATAGATTTCACCCAGATAGCCTTGTTGCAGTTGCATGAGATTCGGGCTGGCGCGGCCGTGAAGCTCGCCGCCCGTATTCCAAAGAGGGCTAGTCATACTCGGCAATTAGAGGCGCTGACGCACGGCTTCAAACAGACAGATACCGGTCGCCACCGACACGTTCAGACTGGAAACACTGCCCGCCATAGGAATAGAGATCAGGGTGTCGCAGCTTTCGCGGCTCAAGCGTCTCAGCCCCTTGCCTTCGGCGCCCATGGCAATAGCCAGAGCCCCCTTGAGGTCAGCCTGATACAGAGTGCTGTCGGCCTCGCCTGCAGTGCCGGCAATCCACACACCCCGTTCCTGCAAACGCTTCATGGTACGCGCCAGGTTGGTCACCTGAAACAGCGGCACTGTCTCGGCCGCGCCGCAAGCCACCTTGCTGACGGTCGGCGTCAGTCCCACGGAGTTGTCTTTAGGCACTATGACGCCGTGAACTCCGGCCGCATCGGCATTTCGCAGACAGGCCCCCAGATTGTGGGGATCTGTGACACCATCCAGGATCAGCAAAAATGGCGATTCCGTCTTGTCTAATAAAGCTTCCAGATCATTTTCGGTCAATACTTTGGCCGGACGCACCCGGATGATGATCCCCTGGTGCTGAGTGCTTTCGGCCTTGTCATCCAGTGTCTTGCGAGATGCCTGCTGGGCGCGAATGCCCCACTGAGCCGCCATCTCCAACAAGGGCTTGACCCTGTCATCCTGACGACCGCTGAGTAGCCACATTTCCAGCACCCGCTCCGGAGCGTGTTTCAGCAAAGACTCGACCGCGTGAATGCCAAACACCAGTTCCTGTTTTTTCATTTACTTCTTTCTCTTGACTCGTTTGGCTGCCTTGGGCTTTTTCGCCCCGGCGTTGCCGGCAGCCTTGGTTAATTTGCTCTTGGCGGATGCGCCTGTGGACTTAGACTTGGCGCTCCCTTTACCTGCCGGTTTCTGTGCCTTGGCCGAGCGGCGGGCTCCTTCAATATTGACCCTTTCCCGAGCGGTCAGCGGCTTACTCTTGCTGCGGCCTTTGCGGCGCTGGCTGCGGCCCTCTTCGTCCACCATCAGCAAGTCTATCTGTCTGTCGTCCAGATTGACCGAGGCGACTTTAACTGTCACAGGATCGCCAATCTGGTAGATCTGCCCTGAGTGCTCACCTATCAGGCGCTGGCGCATGGGATCATACTGGAAGTAGTCGCTGCCCAGGGTAGAGATATGCACCAAGCCGTCGATAAACAGCGCATTGAGGCGCACAAACAGCCCGAAGCTGGTGACGGAAGCCACCACCGCATCGAAGGTGTCACCCACATGGTCCTGCATAAACTCACACTTGAGCCAGTCGGAGACGTCACGGGTGGCTTCATCGGCGCGGCGCTCAGTGTTGGAACACTCTTCGCCAAGCTGATCCAGCTCATCGAGCTGATAGTGATAGCCACCGTCCGGGGTCCACTTGTCGCTCGCTTCGCCACGCTCTTTGGCGAGCAGGTAACGGATCACCCTGTGCAACACCAAGTCAGGATAACGGCGAATCGGCGAAGTAAAGTGAGCATACTCCTCCAGCGCCAGACCAAAGTGGCCTTCATTGTCCGGTGTGTAAGTCGCCTGCCGCATGGAGCGCAGCAACATCACCTGAATAAGTTCGGCATCGGCGCGACCCTGTACTTTTTCCATCAGCGCCTGGTAGTCACTGGGTTCGGGTTCGAGACCGCCGCCCATGGAGAGCCCCCGCTCAGCCAGAAACTCCTTGAACTGAGTCAGCTTCTGCTCGGATGGCGCTTCATGCACCCGATAGAGGACTTCACCCTTGTGCTTTTTAACAAACTTGGCCGCCGCCACGTTGGCGAGGATCATAAACTCTTCAATGATCTTGTGCGCCTGGTTACGGGCTCTGGGCACTATCTTGTCTATCTTGCGCTGCTCATTGAAGATGAACTGGGTTTCCAGCGTCTCAAAGGCGATGGCGCCACGGTTGGCCCGCTGGCTATCGAGCGCCAGATACAATTCCTGCAACACCTTGAGATGCGGCAGTAAAGGCTTATGCTCTTCCAGGCCTTCTTCGCCTTCCAGCATGGCCGCCACCTGGGTATAGGTGAAGCGGGCGTGGGAATGCATCACCGCCGGATAGAACTTGTAGCCGGATAACTTACCCGCCGCCGATACTGTCATCTCGGCCACCATACAGAGGCGGTCGACTCCCGGATTCAGGGAGCACAGGCCGTTGGAGAGCTTTTCCGGCAACATGGGGATCACCTGTGACGGGAAGTACACAGAGTTGCCTCGGGCACGGGCTTCTTGATCCAGTGCCGATTGAGTACGTACATAATAGCTGACATCGGCAATGGCCACCCACAGGCGCCAACCGCCGCCGCGCTTGCACTCGGCATAGACGGCATCGTCAAAGTCGCGGGCATCTTCACCGTCTATGGTGACCAAGGGCAGTTGTCGCAGGTCAACCCGACCTAACTTATCTTGTTCCTGCACTTCATCGGGGATCTTGTTCAGTTTCTTCTCGATGGCGGCAGACCAGGTATGGGGCAGATCATAGTTGCGCAGGGCAATCTCTATCTCCATGCCCGGTGCCATCTCTTTGCCCAGCACCTCAACCACCTTACCGGCGGCTTTGACATAGCGCCCCGGCCTGCGAGTAAGCTCTACCACCACCACATCACCCTGACGGGCACCGTTGCGATCGGCGTTGTCTATCAATATTTCCTGGGTAATACGCTTATCATTGGCGATAACAAAGGCCATGCCGCAATCGACATGGAAACGCCCCACCAAGGCGGCGGTTCGCTCGGCGACCAGGCGCACTATGCGGGCTTCGCGGCGTCCCTTGCGATCAACCCCGGCCTTCTGCGCCAACACCTTGTCGCCATGGAAGTACCTGAGCATATCGCCATGGTTGATAAACAGGTCATCGCCGCCTTCGTCGGGACGGAAGAAGCCATAGCCATCTCTGTGGCCCAGCACAGTGCCCTGGATCAAGTCCATCCGCTCCGGCAGGCCGTAACACTGACCGCGGGTAAATACCAGCTGACCATCGCGCTCCATGGCACGCAACCGACGCCGCAGCGCCTCGAGTTGTTCTTCGTCGGAGATGTTGAGGGCCGTGGCGATCCGCTCACGATTCAGGGGAGAGGTCTGCGAGCGCAGATATTCCAATATAAATTCCCGGCTGGGGATGGGGTTGTCGTACTTATCTTGTTCTCGCTCAAAATGAGGATCTTTTATCATTCAATTTCCAATTTTTTTCGTTGTCGCATCCAGTGCGACAAGCTAATTAACGGCTTTGCAGATGTTCCTTTTTGGCCTTCTCCACCTGACTGGCGGGCATTTTAGCCGCTAACAGCTGCAATAATCTTTTGGCGTCTTGCTGGGTCTGTTCATCGCTGAACACCTGGTTGTAGAGCCAGTGATACCCCAAGACATAATCCCTTGGGCTGCCATAACCCTTGGCAAACAGCTCGACCAGCATCATTCTGGCCGGTAGGTCACCGTTGGCGGCAGCGGGTAACAGGTACTGCACCGAACGTTCTTTGTCCTGCAGTACAAACTTGCCATCTTTATAATACTCGGCAATGCGCACCATGGCTTCGGCACTGCCCTGCTCGGCGGCATCCCTGAGCAGCGATATTCCTCTGGGCGGATTGGCCTTGACGCAGATGCCAAAATTAAGCATCTCCCCCCAGAGGTACTGGTACAACGGCTGCTTGAGCACTTCGGCGCGCGCCTCAATATCCTGTACCAGCTGACAGTCATCGGCTTTGACCCGGGTCAGGTATTGCTTGCTGCGAATAAGCTCCAGCAGTTCTTCCTGGCTGTAGATATCCACGGCCTTGGTTTCTTCGGCCAACACATTGGCACTGGTTACTAACAAGAGTAATAGGGCTATACGCAACATAAGCTGTCCTGATGACAAATAGACTGTCTTTTCATCGGCAGTATAACCCAATTCTTAAGGGCAAACAGTGTAAGCCCCATAAACGAAAAAGGCCGCTTAGGCGGCCTTTTTACTTAACTGAATGGATTCACCAGAATCATGGTCTCATTCCGGTCTGGCCCGGTTGAGATGATATCGACAGGTGTTTCCAGCAGTTCTTCAATCCGCTTGATATAGTTGATTGCTGCCTGTGGCAGTTGCTCCAGTGAAGTGGCACCAAAGGTGTTTTCACTCCAGCCTGGCATGGTTTCATACACAGGAGTAACGTGCTCATAGCCTTCAGCCGCCAGCGGAGTCACATTGGACACAGTACCGTCTGGGTGCTGATAGCCTACGCAGAGCTTCACTTCTTTCAAGCCGTCCAAAACGTCGAGCTTGGTCAGGCAGAAACCACTGATGCTGTTGATCTGAACCGCGCGGCGCATAGCCACTATGTCCAACCAACCCGGACGACGCTTACGACCGGTTGTCGCACCAAATTCCTGGCCCTTGGTTCCCAAGTGATCGCCGATTTCACATTCCAGTTCAGTCGGGAATGGGCCGGCACCCACACGGGTGGTATAAGCCTTGATGATGCCGCAGACATAGTCCAGATGACGTGGGCCAAATCCGGAACCTGTTGCCACACCACCCGCGGTAGTGTTGGAAGAGGTTACAAATGGATAAGTACCGTGGTCGATATCCAGCAATGTGCCCTGAGCGCCTTCAAACAGTATGTTGTCGCCATTCTTGCGGGCTTGATCCAGCAATTCGGTGACATCCACACACAGACCTTTCAGATAGTCTGCCAGTGCCAGTGCTTCATCCAGAGTCTTCTGGTAATCAACAGCTTCACACTTATAGTATTCGGTGAGCATAAAGTTGTGATAGGCCATCACTTCTTTCAGCTTCTCGGCAAACAGCTGTGGATTGAAGAGATCCCCTACGCGCAAACCGCGACGGGAAATTTTATCTTCATAAGCCGGGCCGATGCCGCGTCCTGTAGTGCCGATAGCCTTATTACCACGCGCTTTTTCGCGAGCGATATCCAGCGCACAGTGGAAAGGAAGGATCAGAGGACAAGCTTCAGAGATCAGCAGGCGTTCCTCTACCGGAATACCTTTCTCTTTTAGCATGCCGATCTCTTTCATCAGAGCATCGGGCGCCAAAACCACGCCGTTGCCGATAATGCACTTGACGTTATCGCGCAGAATGCCTGAGGGGATCAGATGAAGAACGGTTTTTTCACCATCGATAACCAGAGTATGACCAGCGTTGTGGCCACCTTGGTAACGGACTACGAATTTTGCCTGTTCGGTCAGAAGGTCGACAATCTTACCTTTTCCCTCGTCACCCCATTGAGTGCCGAGAACAACTACATTTTTGCCCATTGTTTGCTGCAAGGTTGCGGTTAAAGCAGGATTCTAACAGATATTGACATGGAAGGGGCAAGTATTTATGAAAAAATAATCAATATGACGATTCCTGCAACAACCAGAGCGCCACCCAAGCGTTGCATGATGGCTGTCGGTTGAGAAGCCACCTCCAGCAGATAGCGGCGCCAGCGATTAGGGAATAACAAGGGCCCTATCCCCTCAAGGATCAATACCAAACCCAAGGCCATCAACAGTAGTTGCCAACTCATGTTTCACCCCATTTAAACCTGCCACAACAACCCTGAGTATACAGGGCTGCTAGGGATAAATCTCAGCCATAAAAAAACCCAGCATATGCTGGGTTTTTGGTATCTCGAAAGCGATATTAACGCTTGGAGAACTGTGGCTTACGACGTGCTTTACGCAGACCAACTTTCTTACGCTCAACCTTACGAGCATCGCGGGTTACATAACCAGCAGAACGTAAAGTAGGACGCAGAGCTTCGTCCAGCTCCATCAGAGCACGGGTGATACCGTGACGGATAGCGCCAGCTTGGCCAGTGATACCACCGCCCTTAACAGTTACATAGATGTCCAGCTTTTCAGTCATTTCAACCAGCTCAAGCGGTTGACGAACAACCATACGAGCGGTTTCACGACCAAAGTAAACATCCAGAGGACGTTGGTTAACAACGATGTTGCCACTACCTGCTTTAGCGAATACGCGAGCAGTTGAAGTTTTGCGACGGCCAGTGCCGTAGTACTGAGTTGCAGCCATTTGCTTAATCCCGTTTAGATATCAAGAACTTGAGGTTGTTGTGCAGCGTGGTTGTGCTCTGCGCCAGCGTAAACTTTCAGCTTACGGAACATGGCACGACCCAGAGGGCCTTTTGGCAACATACCCTTGACTGCTTTCTCGATGATCATTTCTGGCTTGTGAGCTTGCAGCTTCTCGAAGCTGATTTGCTTGATGCCACCTGGGAAGCCTGAGTGCGAGTAGTACGTCTTGCCTGCAGCCTTGTTACCGGTCACAGTTACTTTCTCGGCGTTGATCACGATGATGTAGTCACCGGTATCTACGTGAGGAGTGTACTCAGCCTTGTGCTTGCCACGCAGACGCAGAGCGATTTCAGTGGCGATACGACCCAGGGTCTTACCTTCGGCATCAACAACGTACCAGTCACGAGCTACAGTTTCTGGCTTAGCAGTAAAAGTCTTCATTATTACAAAAACCCAAAGTTAAATTCTGTCACATGCTACCTGCGGATGCAGATAACACAAAAATGCCTTACTCTGCCCCTTCGAGCAAAGAAACTGGCTTTTAAATCCGCCCAATCGGCGGAGTAACGTGGGCAGGTGGCGGATTATAGTCAAAGCTGAACTAAAAATCACCTGCTTTTTAATATCTCGCCGCAAAAGGTGATCTTTTTCGAGCCGTTATCGCTCTGCCGCTATTCAAGCCTTATTGACCATGCCTATTTAATTGAATTTTCTATGGCAAAACGGATTTTGCTCTTACCTAAGGCAGATGTTCCAACGCCAGGTAATCCCGGGACTGCATCTCAATCAGACGGGAGCGGCAACGGCGGAACTCGAAACTCAGTTGCCCATCTGTATAAATCTGCTCGAGCGGAACCTCGGCCGAAATAATCAGTTTCACATGCCGCTCATAGAACTCATCCACCAGCGCCAGGAACCGGCGGGCGATATCATCCCCTGTCTGCTGGGCGCCCATCTGTTCCAGGCCACTGAGCAACACGGTGTGAAACAGCTGTGCCAGTTCCATATAGTCCCGCTGACTGCGAGGTCCATCACACAGTGCGCGGAAGTCGGCCAGCAAAACACCTTGAGCCTGCTTGCGGATCACTATGCTGCGTCCATCGATTTCTAGCGGTGTTTCAGAGACTTCTGACTCGGGCGCCAGTTGGGTGAAATAACGTTGTAGGTTGGATTCGGCCGTTTCATCGAGAGGATGATGGTAGATCTCAGCCTGCTCCAGGGTCCTCAGTCTGTAGTCGATTCCTGAATCGACATTCAGCACCTGGCAGTTGGCCTTAATCTCGGCGATGGCTGGTAAAAACCTGGCCCGCTGCAAACCATTCTTATAGAGGTCATCCGGCACTATGTTGGAGGTAGCAACCAAGACCACACCCTCCTTGAACAAGGCCTCGAACAGCGTACCCAGTAACATGGCATCTGTGATGTCCGAAACAAAGAACTCATCGAAGCAGATCACCCGATATTGTGCTGCCATCTGTTTGGCTATTACCAACAGCGGGTCCCGGGTTCCCTTGAGTTCGTCCAGTTCCCGATGAATTCTGTGCATAAAGCGATGAAAATGCGCCCTCAGTTTCTGCTCACCCGGCAATGCATCGAAAAAGGTATCCATAAGATAGGTCTTGCCGCGCCCGACACCGCCCCATAGATAAAGCCCTTGAACTTTTGCGTTTTTTTCACGGCTAAACCAAGCACGCCAAGCTGACTTTTGCGGCCGTTGCAGCTCATCATAAACACGCTGCAATGCCCGTACTGCCTGTTCCTGCGCCGGGTCATGGCTGAAATCATCACGGGTGAGATCTTGTTGGTAATGCTGCCAGGGGGTTAACTGCGACACTTGAATTCTTCTCTTTTAACCTTATTTGATGGGTACCTAACCTAACTCACGTAACAGAGTCGGGGCGGCAAATGGTATCATGAGACCTTAGCTCGGGGTATATTTTGCCCATATCCCCACGGGATAGGGCAAGCGCAGCAAGACACAAAGACAAATTTAAGGAGTCGATATGGAATGGCCACTGGTATTTGCGGCTTTTATTCTGGGGTTGATACTGGGTTATATCGGCAAGACCTTGGTCAGCCGCGGGCTCGGCAAGAGCAGTAAAGGGGCAGCCATAGAGCGCAGCAAGATGGAATTGAGCCAACACAAGCAGGAAGTCAGTGATCATCTGGCCGAACAGCGAGCACTATTGGGACAACTGACAGAACAGATCAATCGCCTCAATCAGCATTGGAATCAAGGCAGCCAAAGACTGGCCAAAGAGGAACAACTGCCCCCCTTGCCATTTATGCAAACAAGTACCAATGATGCTGATGACCAGGTTGAAACTACGCCCTCGCTCAGAGCAGAGCAGAATTAATCTTTATTAATGAATGATGAACTTTTTCACCAGGCGTAAAGTCGGATTAGTTAACGGACGCTCATACGAGCCTTTATGATTCAGCCACCTCGGTGGCAAACAATACATGGTTATTTGATCCCGTATTAGGAGCAATGCATAGATGAAAACCAAGTTATCTCTTGTTTCCGCCGCCCTGCTGGGGGCTACTCTGACACTGGCCCCGGTTGTTTCACAGGCCGCTTTGCCACAAGCCGTAGACGGCCAAACCATGCCGAGTCTGGCTCCCATGTTGGAACAGACCACTCCGGCAGTTGTCTCTGTGGCTGTTTCCGGCACTCAAGTTTCTCGTCAACGGGTACCGGATATCTTCCGCTACTTCTTCGGCCCCAACGCCCCACAGGAGCAAGTACAGGAGCGCCCCTTCCGCGGCCTGGGCTCCGGTGTCATCATAGATGCGGATAAGGGCTATATAGTCACCAACAACCATGTGATTGATGGTGCCGATGATATTCAGGTGGGTCTACACGACGGTCGTGAGATCAAGGCCAAATTAATAGGTAAGGATAAAGACGCCGATATCGCTCTGCTGCAGATTGAGGCAGACAACCTCACGGCAGTCAAGTCTGCCGATTCGGATGACTTAAGGGTTGGCGACTTCGCCGTGGCCATAGGTAACCCCTTCGGTCTTGGGCAAACCGTCACCTCGGGTATCGTCAGTGCCCTGGGGCGCACCGGCCTTGGCATAGAGATGCTGGAAAACTTCATTCAAACCGATGCCGCCATCAACAGCGGTAACTCAGGCGGCGCCTTGGTTAACCTGCGCGGCGAGCTTATCGGTATCAATACCGCCATTGTGGCTCCCGGCGGCGGTAACGTAGGTATCGGCTTCGCGATCCCAGCCAACATGGTTCATAGCCTGGTGGATCAGATCATCGAACACGGCGAAGTGCGCCGCGGCGTGCTGGGGGTCATGGGCCGAGATCTAGACAATGAACTGGCTCAAGGCTTCGGTCTCGAGACCCAGCATGGCGGCTTTGTCAGTGAAGTAATGGAAGGCAGCGCCGCCGACAAGGCAGGCATCAAGGCCGGTGATATTATCGTGAGTATCAATGGCCGTAAGATCAAGAGCTTCCAGGAACTGCGAGCCAAGATTGGCACCATGGGCGCCGGTAGCAAGGTAGAGCTTGGCTTAATACGTGATGGTGATGACAAGACGGTCAAAGTCACCCTGGGTGAAGCCAGCCAAGTGAAAGAAACCGCAGCCGGCGCTGTTCATCCGATGTTGGCCGGTGCCACTCTGGAGAACAGCAAGAAAGGTATCGAGATCACCGATATCGCCCAGAATTCTCCAGCGGCTATGAGTGGTTTACAAAAGGGGGACCTGATTATTGGGGTCAACCGCACCAAGACCACCACGCTCAAGGCTCTGAAAGAGGAGCTCAAAGAGCAGCAAGGCGCGGTGGCGCTGAAGATAGTCAGGGGCAACAGCAGCCTGTATCTGATCCTCAGGGGTTAACCATGGCGTAGAAACAGCGGGGAATTACCCCGCTGTTTTATTTTCAACGGTTAAAGTGATCTACAGAATCTGCTGTTTATCACGTGACTATTGTTCTGAACTATTGCTCCGAACCGTAAGAAACATGCTAATCTAACGAGCCTTTTTTAATATTCAGCAATATCATCACAATGAAAGAAACCCTGATCTATATCTGCAAAGCAGTGGTCTTTGGCCTGGTTATGGCAGCCGTCTTTTTGCTGGCCAACCGTTTTCTGGGCGAAGGCAATCTCGGTGGCAACCTGTTGCAGTTCAGGGGGAACAGTGGTGCAGAGCTGTCCTTTGCCAAGGCGGTACGCCGCGCCGCGCCAGCAGTAGTGAACATCTACAGCCTGGGTATCAATCAGAGCCGACCTCTGGATGGTGGTTTACTGCAGGGTCTAGGCTCAGGCGTCATCATGAGCAAGGAAGGCTACATTCTCACCAACTATCATGTGGTCAAGAAGGCCGATGAAATTGTGGTGGCATTGCAGGATGGTCGAAAATTCGGTGCCGAAGTCGTCGGTCAGGATCCGGAAACTGACCTCGCCGTGCTGGAAATCCAAGGCGAGAACCTACCCGTGGTACCAGTGAATCTCGACAGTCCTCCTCAAGTAGGCGATGTGGTGCTAGCCATAGGTAATCCCTATAACCTGGGGCAAACCATCACTCAGGGGATCATCAGTGCCACAGGGCGTAACGGCTTGAGTACAGGTTATCTGGACTTTCTGCAAACTGATGCCGCCATCAATGCCGGTAACTCGGGTGGCGCCCTGATAGACACCCATGGTGGTCTGATAGGCATTAATACCGCCGCCTTCCAGATAGGCGGTGAAGGGGGGGGCCATGGCATCAACTTCGCTATTCCCATCAAGCTGGCCTATGCGGTCATGGGTAAACTGATCAAGGATGGCCGGGTGATTCGCGGTGCCTTGGGGATCTCAGGTGAAGACGTCAGCCCGGTTGTGGCACAAATACTCAACTTGCCGGATCTTCGCGGTGTAGTAGTGACCGGCATAGAACCCAATGGCCCGGCAGCACTGGCCGGTCTGAGGCCCAGAGATGTGATCACTCAGTATCAGGGCGAAGAAGTTACCCGCATCTATATGCTGATGGACAGGATTGCCGAAACCACACCCGGTACCAAGGTTACCCTGCAAGTGATCCGTGCAGGTAAACAGATAGAGTTTCCGGTTGTAATAGGTGAGAAGCCGGTCGACTACAACTGAAAATAAATCTGCCAGCAAAACAGGCAGAGACAAAAACACCGGGCCAAGAACCCGGTGTTTTTATTGGTAACAGGACTTAGTCCTGCTCTTCGTCGTCTTCATCTTCCAGCTCGTCACCTATGTAATAGGTGCCCCAGCCGTCATAGTCGACCTTGTGCTTGACCGCCAGCTGCAGCAACTGCTCACAGGCCTTATCCAGAAGCTCGGCTTCAAGTTGATGGTAGGCAATAGCGTCAAAACAGAAGATCAGGCTACCGTCATCCAGCTCCACCTCTTCGGCATCATTAACCTCAAAGCCCAATTTAAAGGCATCGACAGCGGCCTTCTCCAGGCGCTCAAAGTTAGTGGACGAAAAATGGTGCTCTATGGTGTATTCAGCATCGGCCTCAGAACCGTCATCCAGCAAGGACTGAATAATGTCACGGTTTTCCTGCTTCTGCGCCTGCAACAGACGTTCAATAGACATGCTTGTCTCCGAAAAAAAGTGTCAGGGAGTATTATACGATATCCGCTGGCACAGTTTTACCCATAAGTGCTGCCGCCTCGGCATTCAGTTGTTTCAGCTTGCTGGCCATGGTGGCATGGATCTTATCGGATAACTCTTTGACATTGGCCTTGCTTAGACCGGTAGTCGCCACAGGCTCCATCATCTCAATGATCACCACACCGTTGTTCCAGCGGTTGAGCTTGATATGGCATTGATTGGAAGCCAGCACCGGCACCATAGGCACTCCGGCGGCTATGGCGGTATGAAATGCTCCAGCCTTAAAGGGCAATAGACCGCGACCGCGACTACGGGTACCCTCAGGAAAGATCCACACAGAGAGACATTTCTCCTTGATCTTGCGCGCCGTCTCGGCCATGGTTTCAAAGGCGCGGGCACGGTTCTTGCGATCGATGAGAATATTACCCGAAAGCCAATAAAGCTGACCAAAAAGTGGCATCCACAACAGGCTCTTCTTCCCCAGACTGACAGTACCTTTGGGAACCGCAGCCGTGTGGGTAAACATATCGAAATTATTTTGATGGTTCGCCAGAAAGATACAGGGCTCACCCGGGTTGGTTTTGCCTGCTCGCACTATGACTTTAACACCCAATATAGGGGCTACCGCCGAAAACAGTCGGGCAAACAGGTGTACATTATCCCTGTGTCTTGGACGCAAGATGCAAAAAATGCCACCAAAAACAAAGGCCAGCAACAAAAGCACTGCCAGCAGCAGAGAACGGACTATCAACAGCATAAATTTACTCCACTTATGCAACGGCGGACAGTATAGCTACAGGCCTGCTGTGGCTCAATCTTTTGTTTACATCTGTGCGCTGATTTTTAACAGCAGAAAAAATGCGGCCGCCGGGCCGCATTTGGAGGTTAGTTCTCAGCGGCCTGGACTCAGGGACGATCGCTGAAACTTAGCAGTATACGAAACAGCAGCGCACTCAGTGCCAGAGTTGCCACTATAGCGGCCCCACTAGGCAGGTCATAACTCGCCGAGGCCCACAGACCGGCGACATAACCCAATACTCCGACCAGATAGGCCCAACCAAGTGCGAAACGGCCGCTGTATTTATTCAACGCCAGTGCCGGCAGAATCAAGGTGCTGAACACCAGATAGACACCCACCAGCTCCACCGACAGGGTTATCACCAGGGCAAACAGGGGATAAAACACGGCGCCATTGAGCAAAGACGGGCGCCACAGCAATAGCCCCAACACCAGAGCATAAACCAGAGCCGGCAAGATCAGTTGTGGCCAGTTGACCCAAAGGATCTGCCCCGACATCAGCTGCTTGAGCAGCTCGGCACCATGGGGGTCGTTGGAGAGCAACAACATGGCAGTCACAGCAGCCAACACGTAGAAGCAGCCGATCATGGCCTCCAGTTCAGAGGCCATTTTACGTGACAACCAGGCTATGATTCCGGCCCCGGCCAGGGCAAACAATGCCGGCATCCATACATGAGAATAAGGAATATCCTCCAGATCATGGTTAAGATGCGCCACTATCGCCCCCAGTGCCGCGACTTGGGCAATCGCCAGATCGATAAAGATGATCCCGCGCTTCAACACCTGGCGCCCCAATACCACATGGGTTGAGAGCACCAGCAGGCCGGCCGCAAAAGCCGGCAGGAGTATGCTGAACAGTCCGCTGTCCATAATCAATTCACGCTCTTGAGCAGCGAGATGGCGCTGTCATACAGGCTGAAAAGATCCTGGCTCTGGGCGTTACCACCTACCGACATGGGCAATACCAATACCGGCAGCTTGGCTCTTTCACCCAACCAGTTGGCGCCACGTTCATCCTGATAGGATGCCACTACCACGGCACTGACATCCCCTTGCCCTGCCCGCTCAAGCAGCGAAGCCAAGTGTGAACTGCTGGGGGGCAACCCGGGCTTGGGCTCAAGATCCGCGACCTGAGAAACTCCCAACCAGTTGAACAGATAGCGGAAACTGGTGTGATAGGCGATAACCTTCTTGCCCTTGAGTGATGCCGCTTCGGCCTCCCAGTTGGGAATAGCCTGCTGCCAACGCTCGCTGAATGCCTTGAGCGCAGCCTCATAGTCGGCTTTTCCTTGAGGATCCAGGGCCACCAGCTTGGCGCTCAGCGCCTTGGCGATATCCAGCATCCGATAAGGGTCAAAGTGCAGATGCGGATTCCCCTTGGCGTGCACATCCCCCATGCTGCGGTCGACCGAATCCAGCTTATCCAGGGTCTCAACCTGATCGGCTGCAAAAAACAGCCCCTGATCCGTAGAGCGCACCTTGGCGTTGGAAGATTTCATCTGCAGCATAGGCAACCAACCGATTTCCAGATCCGCACCGGCGCAGACCGCCAGATCCGCCTGGCGCATCTTGGCGATCAAACTGGGCCGCGCCTGCACCTGGTGAGGATCCTGCAAGGCCGTTGTGGCCGAATAGATGTCCGCATCCGGTGCCAAGCTCTTGGCCAACGCGGCATATTCAGGTTCACAGGCAAAAATATTCAGGCTGGCCTGAGCCTGCCAACTGGCCACCAGAGTCAAAGCGGCCGTGGCCAGGCCGACAAATTTAGAATTGATGCGCACCGTGGGCCCCCAGAGTCATAACGTATTGCAGAGTGATAACATTGTCGTCTTCGATACCGTCGAAATTAGTGCCACGCTGATTGGTGTACTGCAGTCTTACGGTAGAGAAATGGCTGTGATGCCAGGCCAGGCTAACTTCGGTTTCTTTCAGCTTCTGACCGTGGAAATGATCGTCGTGGGCCTGCTGGGTATCCAACTCGCCATAGCGGATCCCGGTAGACCAGCTGGGGCTCCATTGGTAGACACCGCTCAGATACCAGCCCTGATGGTAATCTTTCGGCTCAGCATGGGCGTGTTCATCCTCGTGATGCTCATGCCCGGCCTCGGCAACGAAATCTGCCACCCGGAAATACTCACCACTCACAGTCAGATGCTGATACTTGTAGTTGCCGTTGGGTGCCCACTTATAAACAAAGTCGGCAATATAGGTGTTTTCACCCGTATAGGCTGCACCATGGCTGTGACCTTCGTGGTCGTGGCCGTGATCATGCTCCTCTTCCTCACCCGCGTGCTCTTCAAAAGGGGTCAGGCGGCCATTTTCATTGCGCAGATATGACAGTCCCAACTGCCAGGAACTGTCTGTCCCTATATCACCACCTATCTTGGTGTAAGCGGTGTAGACACCCACATCCTCGAACTCGCGCTCGCCGTGTTCATCCTCGGCACGCATCTTGTCGCCCTTGAAGGCCTCCAGCCCCATGACCCAGTAAAGATCAGTCGGCGCCACATAGTTCAAGCGGATACCATCATCGAAGTAATGATTGCCTAGGAAGGCGCGGTAAGCCGCCGGTCGGTCGGTAAAGACATCCGAGTGCGGGTGTTGGTTATTGAGATAGCCCACGTCAGACAGGAAACGACCGGCACGCACCGCAAACCCAGCCGGCATCGCCAAAGTTTGAATAAAAGCCTCTTCCAGCTCCACTTCGGTATCACCATCATGGTTTTCTATGATGGTGGTGACTTTTCCATAGAACATATCATCAATATTAGCGCTGAGTGCCAGTTCGGTTTCCCCCAGACCAAAACCTTCCTGACGCTCGGCCAAGGGACGATCCGCCGTTTGATAATAGCCATCCAAAACCGCACTGATCGCCGGATTGGTCAGCGTAGGGTTCTGGGCCATTGCACAGGTGGAAACCAAGCCACAGGCCAAGGCCAGAGGCGAAATACGAGTTGAAAAAACAGTCATTTTAGCTCCTGAAATACAGCAGTCATCGCACCGCAATTCGATGCGGTCGATAGCAAAATTTAAATAGCAGTTTCTTTAAATTCAGGCTGTAACAGGGGGTGCACGACTGTTAAACAGGCGAACGTGGGGCGCCTGCCAGGAAGAAGCCGTAAAACTGGCTCTGATATAGGATTGTTTGACAGCATCCAGATGCAGCCCGGTGCCGGGCATGACCTTATTCAGCTGATGCTGATGGAAGCAGAGAGTACAGTGAGTCTTGTGCCCCTCTTCGAGATGGGAAATGCTGTGGGCCGACGCAGCCACAGACAAGAGCACCAATATGGCGGCAAGCCATATGGCAATAGTGCTTCTTGTGCGAACAGCGATATCCAAACCTAACATCCCCCAGACAGATCCGGCGCTAGTTTAAGTCAGCTGAGACAAAGGTTGCAACAAGGTTACTGAGGGAAAATAAAGCTGCAAGCGTTACAAAATGTGTAAATTTGCAATCTATATTGAAGATATTTTGCTGACACGACAGGCGATTAAGTTCTGCTTAAGCTCTGCCGGATAAGGTTTAAGCGATACAGTATCAGCCATGCAATAGGCATCAACCAAAGGAAAAGCTATGTTGGCATTTCTCAAAAATAACCTGGGAATCATCCTGTTTGCCATTCTGTTTTGTGGCGCAATTTTAGGTGGCATCTATTACGTCGAAACCTCCCTGGCCAATCAGGTACAGGTGATAGAGTAAGCCGTTAACGGTACTTCTGCCGCTGCGCCGAATCATCCTCTTCAACTTTAACCGGCGCCTCAACCGTGTGCAGATGATCCATCAAGTGGCTGATCAGCAAGACGATCAGCCCAAGAATTGCGATGGGTATCCCAAAGTGTCTGGTCTCTGGGACCAACCAGGCACAGATAGTCGCCGCCAGCCCCAGGTAAAATCCCATCAGTTTCAATTTTAATAACCAAGGCGTCTTCCCTAGCCAGGCTTCACAATGAGGGCACTGGATCTGCGCAGAAAAGCCACTACCCCGCTGCTGAGCTATCTGAGAAACATTAAAGGTTTTATTGCAATTGGGGCATAACACTCGGGCTTTCTCCGACGAGTTCACAAAGGGGCGCCATTCTAGCAAAGCTGAGGTCCGCCTTATATCTCTCATGTGTGAAAAACCACAAATCTGTAAGCTTTTTTAGGCGCCATATGACGTTTCGTGTCATATTTATTGACTCAAACGCTTCAAAAAATACAGATAAGAATCGGACAAAAACATGGTTAGAACTCTCTTACTGGTGTTGTGTTTATCCCTCTCCTGGCAATCCTTTGCATCTGAACCTGAACCACTCGCCACCGAGCAGCTCACTTTGATGCAGCAAACCATAAAACAAAATATTCAACAGCTTCGCAGCGCCAAGGGCGAACTCAAGGCGGTAACGGAGTTTAGGATCAAGGCGCTGACTCTGGCGCAAAGAAATAAGCTCAAAGAGAGCATTGATGCCATTGGCGACAAGAATGCAGACCCTCAGGCCCTGATGAGCGTTCTGCCGCACCTGGAGGCGCAGCGACAACTGTTGCAGCAAATGGTGCAATATCTCGACAAGGAGATAGTGGCGCTGCAGGGCAAACTCGGCAAAGGGGAAGATCAACGGCTGATGCTTGAGATCTCCCGCCGCAGCCTGGAAAAGGATGAAATTCAAAAAGGCTTGCTGGAACTGCTCAATTGGTCTGAACAACTGGGGCAGGATGTCAGCCAGGCGAAAGACTCTCTCAAACAACATCTTATCGTCAGAGCCGAGTTGTTGGAGAGCCTGGTGAGCTACAACCAGCAGCAGTTGGGGGTTCAAATGGCCGAAAATGCTTTGGCGGGCAAAGATGTCAGCAGCGAGCAGAACAAGGCCTTGACCCTGCTGAAAGAGCGGCTAGAAAATAACAGCAGCAGCCTGAGCGCTGTAATTGGCATGCTGGATAAACTGGATGTGGATACCAGCGATCTGAAAAAGACCCTGTTTGCCATCTCCGGGGATATCACTCAGGACGTCCTCAATATCGATGTCGTCTCCAGCCTGGCCGGACAATGGCTCGATATCGCTAAGGCGCAGCTGATTGAAGGCGGGCCGGATATGCTGTTCAAGATATTTATCTTCTTGTTTATCCTGCTACTTACCGGCTTGCTGGCCAAACTGACCAAGCGAATCGTTGCCAAGGCGGTCAGTAACTCCAAGCTCAAGTTCAGCAAGCTGCTGCAAGATTTCTTCACCTCGCTTTCAGGCAAGGTCATCTTTACTTTGGGCTTGTTGATCGCCTTGTCACAACTGGGGTTCGAACTCGGGCCTCTACTGGCCGGTTTCGGTATTGCCGGGGTGATTATCGGTTTTGCGCTGCAAGATACCCTATCCAACTTCGCCTCAGGGATGATGATCCTTATCTATCGCCCCTTCGATGTGGGAGATCTGATCAATGCCGCCGGGGTCACTGGCCGAGTCAGCCATATGAGCCTGGTTTCTACCACCATCAAGACCCTGGACAACCAACGACTGATTGTTCCCAACAACAAAATTTGGGGCGATACCATTAACAATATCACCGCCGAGCATCACAGACGGGTAGATATGACCTTCGGCATCAGTTACAGCGACAATATCGAAAAAGCCGAAGCCGTGTTGGAGCAACTGGTGCAAGAGCATCCCAAGGTACTGAAACACCCTGAGCCCACGGTTAAACTGCACCTATTGGGTGAATCCTCGGTGGACTTTGTAGTGCGCCCTTGGGTCAGGCCGGAAGATTATTGGGAAGTTTACTGGGACATTACCCGGGCGGTGAAGATGCGCTTCGACGAGGAAGGGATCAGCATTCCATTCCCGCAGCGGGATGTACACTTCTACCGCGGTTAAACCGGTGCGGCAGTATCCAACACCACAAAGGGCGCAGATGCGCCCTTTGTCATTGCCGAGTTAAAGCCCTATCACTTCACCCTGTTCATCGATATCGATATGCAAATAGCCGGGGTTCAAGCCCAGCCCAGGCATGGTCATCACCTTACCCACCAAGGCGGTGACAAAACCGGCTCCGGCATTGAGCCTAAGCTCGGTGATTGGCAGAGTGAAACCGCTTGGCGCCCCCTTGAGTTTGGGATCGTGACTGATAGACATTGGCGTCTTGGCCATACACACAGGCAGCTTGTCTGCGCCAAGGCGCTGGATCTCGGCCAGTTGCTCACGGGCCTTGGCCGACAACTCAACTCCTGCTGCACCATAACCAAGCTCGGCCAGAGTCGCCAAGCTGGCCTCGAGTCCAAGCGAAGGGTCATAGAGAGGCTTGAAACCACGGCCCTTGCCTATGGCCGCCAATACCGACTCGGCCAGCGCCTTGGCGCCATCGGCACCTAGAGCGAAGGCCTCGCTGAGTTCGCAAGCATCGGCGCCCTCAGTCAGACAGGCTTGTCTCAGCCACTCAAGCTCCTGCTCGGTATCTTCGGGGAAGCGATTGATGGCCACCACCACAGGAGTACCATAGCGACGCACATTGGCCAAGTGCCAGGCCAGATTGGCAAAGCCCTGCTCCAGAGCCTGCCGGTCAGGCCGACTGACAGCCTCACCCTTGAGTCCGGCATTACTCTTAAGCGCTCTCAAGGTCGCCACCAAGACGGTGCAATCAGGCCGACGTCCGGAAACCGGCGCCTTGATATTACAAAACTTTTCAAAGCCCATATCCGAACCAAAACCGCCTTCAGTGACCACATAGTCGCTGAGTTTCAGCGCCATCTCATCGGCAATGACAGAGGAGTTGCCGTGGGCGATATTGGCAAAGGGTCCTGTGTGGATAAGACAAGGGGCACCATTGAGAGTCTGCATCAGTGTCGGCTCCAATGCCTGACGCAAGATGGCACACATGGCACCGGCAACCCCGAGTCGCTCGGCGGTAATCGCCTGTCCAGCGGTGTCGAGAGCCAGCAACACCTGGCCGACACGGCGACGCATATCATTAATATCACGACTCAGGGCCAAAATGGCCATCAGCTCTGAGGCGGCGGTGATATCAAAGCTCGATTCATGCTCCGGGCCATTATTCTCTCCCAGCCCTATCTGAATCTGTCGCAGGCTGCGATCATTGTGATCCATCACCCTGTGCCAAAAGATCTTTTCCGGATCGATATTGAGCGCATCCAAACCACTGCGACGGCTGAACTCTACCGCCCCGAGACGCTGCTCGTGATGCAGCCGGGCATCCAGCGCGGCGGCGGCCAGGTTGTGAGCGCTGGTAATGGCATGAATATCTCCGGTGAGGTGCAGATTCAGCTCTTCCATCGGCACCACCTGAGCATAACCGCCTCCAGCGGCTCCCCCTTTGACGCCAAAGACAGGCCCCATACTGGGCTGACGCAGACAGGCGCAGACCTTGTGTTCGAGCGCATGCAAGGCCTGGGTCAAGCCTATGCTGGTCACCGTCTTACCTTCACCATGGGGGGTAGGTGTTATTGCAGTCACCAGAATCAACTTGCCGGGCAAGTAATCATCGACCCGTTTGAGCAAACTCAGCGGGATTTTTGCCTTGTGGTCGCCGTAACAGCTGAATTCTCCAGGCCGCAGTCCCAGCTCGGTAGCAATATGCTCAATGGGACGCCTCGGCGTCATCCTAGAGATCTCTATGTCCTTCAACATTCAGTAAAACTCCCGCAGGGGCCAAAGCTAATCGTTCAAAAGACCCGCATACTAGGGTATTCCCGCCTCAAGCAAAAGCCCGAAAAAACGTCATTCAGTATTACCTTAATCTGAGTCAAAAAAACTTAACTGAAAATGGTTGAAAAACAGTTTCCAAGCGGAAGGAAAATGGCGAGCGCCAGAGAGGCCATTAAGACAGAGGCCCAGGTGCAAAACCTAGGCCCCCTTATGGCTCAGAGTAGTGAGACCTCGCCGCAAAGATGCGGCCTGCGCCCCTTCTGATCCCTGAGTTCAAACTTATAACCCTGCTCCAGGGTCTGAGCACAGAAACAGACACTGGCCGGCATAAACAGCGGCAGCTTGAATGCCACATCGATGACACAGGGCTTATTGCCCAGCTCCGGCATCAGCTGAGCCACGCAGCGGGCCTTGGACCACATGCCATGGGCCAACACCCGGTCGAAACCAAAACGCTTGGAAAGCAAGGGGTGCAGATGGATCAGGTTATAGTCGCCCGAGGCTCTGGCATAACGCCGACCCAGGTCGTCACCCAACTCCCAGACGCTGGGGTTTTCCCATTGAATATCCCCGGCCTTGGGAGGCCTGGCTCTGCGCCCGGGCTTATCTATACGGTACAGGTAAGTAGACAAGGATTCCCACACCAACTCTCCGGCCACAGTCACTCTGGAGATAAGGTCAAACTCGAGTCCGGAATCTGTCTCACGACTATCGGTGAGACGGCAATCGATATCGAAACACTCATCGACAGTAACACTGCGAAACTGACTGATACGGTTACGCAGGTGGATCATTCCCAGCAGAGGAAAAGTGATGGCATCATGAGTAAAGATCACCGCGTGCAACCTGAAGGCCATCACATACAAGTAAGTAGGCGGCAAAGTTTTACCATCAAACTCGAAGCCACACACCTGAGCGTAATCGGCCACCTTGCCGGGCTCCAAAGCCACGCCGGGAGTATTAACACTGATACGAGGTAAAGGCTGGTTGTCCCAGCCAGGCTTTCGCCCGAAAAAAATCTTGCGATACAGCGAAAACAACGAAGGCATCGTTCGCAGTTCGACACTGAATTTCATAACCAAAAAGCCCACCTTGAGTATTCCAAGCCGAACATTATACCTCATCCCCGCGATTTGCGGAGCTATCTATGATTTTGCCAACGGTCAGCCACCCGTTATCTGGGACTAATGCCAAGAACCACGGCTTGTGAGACACTATATGTCTTCGAGTCTTTTAGAACATCCAAAAGTGCAAGATCAGAACTTTGACAAGCTGGCGCAGAAGTTCGCCAACAATATCTATGGAACCCCCAAAGGACAGATCAGAGCCGCGGTACTCTGGCGCGATCTGCAAGAGCACCTCCCCTACTTTGCCGGCCGAAAACTCAGAGTATTAGATGCCGGCGGCGGTTTTGGCTTTTTCAGCCAGAAGCTGGCAGCCATGGGGCATGAAGTCGTACTTTGCGACATCTCCTCGGCCATGTTGGAACAAGCCAAAGAGCAGATTGCCGCCTCGTCCAAGCCCTTGGATATTCAACTGCTGCATTGCGCCATTCAGGAACTGAACATAACGGAACTGGGCCAGTTCGACCTTATCCTGTGCCATGCCGTTGCCGAATGGCTGCATGATGCCAAGGGCACACTAGCGGGTTTGCTGTCACTCTTGAAAGATGACGGCCTGTTTTCACTGATGTTTTTCAATAAGGAAGCGATGCGCTTTCACGCCCTGGTGTCGGGCAATTTCGACTATGTGGCCGCCGATCTGCAGACTCGCAAAAAAGTCCGCCTCAGCCCGAAACATCCGCTGCAGATAACCGATGTACAAGCTTGGTTTAACGAGTGGCAACTGGAGTTGAGATGTGAATCCGGGGTAAGAGTCATCCATGACTATCTTAAAAAGAGCCTGCCGGAAAATTTCGACTTCCAGCAACTGCTGGAGATGGAACTGAAATACTCACGCCAGCAACCCTATCTGTCTCTGGGCCGCTACGTGCATTTCATTGCTCACAAGGCATCCGGCCCGAACAACTCGATTGAGGGTTGATCTTTGCCATCCACTATCTGAGCCAGATAACGATTCTCTTCCGGCACCAACTGCGCCAGGCGTTCGGGATCCATGTGCTTGAGCAAGACCTTGCCGCTGTTGGGGTGAAACATCACCTTACGCGGCCAAGGGCCGCCCAAATCCTCCGCCTGCACTGGGATCTGCTCGAGTTCGAGATAACGCAGTACAAAATCTATGTTGGACTGGCCGACATTCAGCACACTGCTTTGGCCCATTCTGGCGCCGCCGAATACTTTGGCCTGTAATCTGTGTCGCTGACCACCGACACAGAGTATGGCATTGATCAACTGCTCCATGGCCCAGTTGCCGTAGCGGCAGCTGTAGCTGGTCAGTCGGTGCCAATCTTCGTGAAGTTTGCGCTCGGGTAACAGAAAGTGATTCAGGCCACCTATGCCGAGTACGGGGTCCCAGATACAAGCCGCCACACAAGACCCCAAGCGGGTAAAAATGTACTCATCGGCACCTGTAATATAAAAATCGCCGGGTTCGACCCTGGCAACCACCTTGCCAAAACGTTGATCCCACTGACGAACTGTTCCTTCAAACCCCTTGTACGCATCGCTAATGCCTTGCATCTCAACTCCCTGTGTCCAAGCACAGCAAGTATAGACCTCAGCGCCTCAGTTTGCCTCGCCGGACGGTACATCACAGCTTTGCTGCCAGCAGTTACGGCTGTTGACACCAGCTTTATGCAAATACTCGAGTAGGCTCTTTTTACCGGCCAGATGCCCGGCACCGACGGCCACAAATAGTGGCGCCTGATTGGAAGCCATCAGACTCAACAGGCGCTCGGCCATGCCTTGGTTACGCTGCCATAGCAGTTTTTCCAGCAATACGTCTTCACCTTCGCTGGACAGCTGATGCAACATCAACTCTGCCAACGCTTTTTCATTACCGCTGCGCCAAGCCGTGATCAGCGCCTGGATCTCCCTATCTTCACCGCGAATGCTCTCCCGCACCATACTCCACTGGTGCTCCAGCGCCAGCGAGTCCAGCAGTGCTAACTGCATTTCTGTACTTTCCAGCTCCAGCACGGGTCTGCCACCGACCCCATCCAACAGATACTGTTCCACACCCAGGCTGGGTTGATAACCCAGCTCCACGAAACGCTGCATACTGATTTGCACCGACTGCAACCAGGGGGACATCATCGCCAATTGCCGACACAAAGGCTTACCGCCACAGTAGCCCTGCAGCAGCGTCTGGGTTTCCTCATCAGGTGTTGCGGCCTTCAAGCCATACTTCTGCAGCAATTGCTGCGCCGCAGGATCGCGGACATCGGCTTCCAGCACCAGAGCACCGGCATTGTGATAGGCCTGCTCTATCTGATTTGACAGTGGGTAGAAGTCGGCCTTGCCAACATGTACTGAGCCCATGATAAAGGCCGTCTTGCCAGCGAACTCCAGTTGGTAGAAAGGCGGCTTGTCACCATCTCTTGCTTGAGCAATACCACTTAAAAACAAGCCACATCCGAAGAAGAACCACAGCAGTCGACTTGTTGCGCACATCCCTGTTCCTTATAATTTCAGCCAAAGTTCATCAGTTAGAGGCTGTTATGCCATATACCAAGGTCATTGAGCAACTGAAAGCCAATCTGCAGACCGCTTACCGCCAGGCTGTCGATGCCGATAATCGTCTGGATCAGCTGCAACAGGTCGGCCATGGGAAGTTTTCTGCCGTATTCACCCAAGATCAAGGCTTTACCACATGCAGCAATCGCTTCCTCCCTTATGTACAGGAGTTGGCACAGGCGGTAGCGGATCTTGAAGCCGAAACGGCGCCCACCCCGGAACAGTTGGAGGCATTGCTGCCGAAACTGGCAGTCTTACTGCAGACGCTGCAAAAATTTAAACAGCAGAGTAAGTAGCAAGAGTTCAAACAGCAAAATCACTGCGTTAAGCCGGGCCAAGCCCGGCTTTGTCATCTTAGTGTCACTTGCAACACCTAGACTCTATCCGATTTGGGCCTGGTGAGGTATTGCAGTTTGGTGGCCATAGACAGGATTGCTGAGCTTAGAAGAGTGTTGGATAAAGAGGATATCACCGCTCTGTTTCAGCCGATTATCAACATAGACAGCAACAGTATTCATGGTTTTGAAGCCCTAAGCCGCGGCCCTATCGGCAGCAGCGTTCATTCTCCATTTCATCTGTTCAATACCGCCGAACGACTGGGGCGCCTCTCCGAGCTGGAGACCTTGTGCCGCCGGGTCTCCATAGCCCAATTCCAGCAAAGACAACTGCCGGGCAAGCTGTTTATCAATATCTCCCCCAAGGCGCTGCTGGATCCCAGTCATCCCAAGGGACAAACACTCAAACTCTTGCAACAGTTCGGCATAGCGCCATCCAATGTGGTCATAGAGCTGTCGGAACAATACCCGGCCGATGACATAGATCAGCTCAAAGCTTGTCTGGATCACTATCGCAATCAAGGGTTTCTGACCGCACTCGACGACCTTGGCGCCGGCTACTCAGGCTTGCGCCTCTGGTCAGAACTCTCCCCCGACTATGTCAAAATTGATCGCCACTTTATCCATCAGATAGATAAGTTTCCGGTTAAACAGGAGTTTGTCCGCTCCATCATAGAACTGTGCCAGAGCCTGACCTGTAAAGTCATCGCCGAGGGCATAGAGACAGAAGCCGAGCTGACGATACTGCGCCAGCTCGGGATCACCTATTGTCAGGGCTTTTTGCTTGGCAGACCCGAGGCGCTGCCGGATAGGCAACTGCAGACCCGCTATCTCGCCATTCGTCAGCAGGAACAACCGAGATACAACGAGGCGGCAGAGAGCCTGTGCCATCAGGCGCAAACCTGCGGCTCTGATACCGAACTCAAGCAGTTGAGCGAACGCTTTCTCTCCCAGCCGGAACTTCAGTGCATAGTAGTTCTGGAGCAGAAGCATCCCTTGGGGCTGGTCTATCGCCATCGATTAATGGAGCTGTTTTCCCGGCCCTATGGCCGCGCCCTTCATGAGCACCAAGCGGCCACAGAACTCATGGACAAAGATGTGCTTATGGTCGATGCGGCCACGCCGCTGTCGCGGGTGAGTCAAAAGCTCACCGCCAAGCCTGGCTCCGAAATAGCACAGGAATTCATTATTCTGCGTCAGGGTGACTTCATCGGTCTGGGCCTTACCCGCGAGCTGCTGCAACGCATCACTGAACACAGAATACAGACGGCGCGCCACGCCAACCCATTGACTGAATTGCCCGGGAATGTGCCCATTCAGGAAGAGCTGCAACGGCTACGGAAACTACGACAGCATTTCTATCTGGCCTATTTTGATCTATGCCATTTCAAACCCTATAACGACATCTATGGCTTCAGTCGCGGTGATGAGGTGATAAGGGCCGTCGCCGGCCTGCTCAGACAATACGGCAAGGCGCAATTTATCGGCCACGTGGGTGGAGATGATTTCGTAATGATAGGCACAGAGCTGCAACTGCAAGGGGTTTGTCAGCAAATATTGGCAGAGTTTGAACAGGGCAAGAGGCAGTTTTTCAGTGACGAGCATTGGCAAAGACAACACTTGTTTACCCAGGACCGACAAGGGCTGGAATGCCGTCAACCGCTACTGCGCCTCAGCGTTGGAATACTGCCACCGCCATTGAGCCTGAACGCCAACGAACATGAATTGTCCCGCCTGTGTGCACTGGCAAAAAAACAGGCCAAGCACAGCCCCCGAGGGCTGTGCTTGCTGGAAATGCCCAGGACGGCTTAGAGTTTGGGCTTGAGTGTTTTCTGGAACCAATCTTTCAGCATTCGCTGTTCATAGCGAAAGCTATCGCTGTTAATTCTGTCCACATGGTCAAGAAACTGCATATCAGTCAGCTTTTCATCGCCAGTCATGACCACCTGATCGCCTTCCAGCAAGCGATAACTGAAGCTGAACTTGGGCGGGTAAACGTTCTTGACTACACGTATATCGTTAACGGTCGCACCAAAGGTAGGCCGTACATCGCCGGCCAAATCCACATCTGTGACTGTCAGTTCCAGCTTTTGGTTGTCTTTTAGAGATGAGGAAACGTCTTTATCCAAGGCTTTGGTCAAGGTCTCGAACAGACGCTGTTCGTAACGGGATTGCAGCTCGCTGGCAGACTTGATATCCCGAAAATCCTTGGGTGACTGCCACTCAATTTTGACCTTACCCGACTCGGTCACCGGGTTTTCATCGACCTTGTCGGCCGCCAGCGCCGAGCCAGAGGCCAGGGCAGCTGCAAGTAACAGATATCTGATTTTCATCTCAGCCTCCTTTGGGAGCGAATGTCAGTATGCATTTGGTTCAAACTCAGAGTATAAAATTTAACCTGAATCCGGGCTTAACGCAAAACTAATATGCGAACATCATCCTGTTATAAGTGATTATTTTATTGTGTTATTTTTATCTCATACCACAAAAATGCGTTAACCTGAGTATCAATTTGTAGCGACGCGACCCAACTTTCAAACAACACGGCTTGAGTCGGGCCCGAGGAAGTACTCTAATAGCAAAGCTAAAAAACCAGTCACAACAGGAGCGCCAGTGAAACTCTCACCGTCTTTGCTGATTACTTTGGGACTCTTTACCGCCCTGGGAGTTGTTCTCGTGGCCATCAATCAGGACGCCAAACCCAAGGGTCCGGAAACCTGGAGCGCCTTCATTTATACCCATGGCTTCGATTCGGGGCGTTATATCAAAGAGGACGATTTTAGCGACTATGCCAGCTGTAAGGCGTTTGCCATCGAGAAGTCCCAGGCCTCGGAGGGGGCACCTTGGGAGTGTGGCAGCTACTGCCGCTTCGACTCCCGCCGCCAGGGCTTTCAGTGCGAGCAGATGCGCAACGACTAAGCCTGCTTAGAAGGGGAAACGGGCGCTTAGCTTGGGGTAAAGCTTGCGCAGTGCCTTGGGTTGATCGTTGAAACGCTTGCCCTTGGGCTGACTCAGCCCCGAAGGCACAAAAGGCAACTCTTTCCCGGTACGGGTCTCGTATAGCTGGCCGGCCAGCAGATCTATCTCCTCAACAAAAGGATAGGCGTAACCATTCAGCTGCGGCCAAACGTCCAGCTCTCCCAGCGAATCCGCTGCATTGCAGGCCGCCTGATAACGCTCCTTACCCAGAGTCACCAGGAAATTGCGAAACTCGGCAAAGCCATAATCTGAATCGACTCCGGCGATGATGTAAGCTGCTCCCCAGAGATCCCAGCTATAACTCAGTCTGAGCTGCCGGGCAAAGTGCTTATCAAACTCGGCCAGATCATCATCGCTCAAGTCTTGCAATTTTTCGGTCAAACGTGCCTGGAGTTCCTGTTGGTCCTGTTCGGGATAGTCGCGGCTGACCAGCTCCCAAAACTGCTCTTCTGTCATTGAGTGTTATCCTGCCAAAAATGTCGGCGGTTATTTTACCGCAAATAGTGGCCAAAATCCGACTGGACTCCCCCCTGGGCTTTCCATAGACTTAGGCCAATTTCTCACAGGAGTCATTTATGTCCAACTCAAGACCAATACCCCTAGTAATGCTTGGTATCCTCTACCTGGTACTGGCCGTAGTTGCACTGTGGCGTACAATCAATACAGGCGCCCTGGACCTGTTTACCCTAGGGGTGATCCCGGTTTTGATCGGCATGTTCCTACGCACATCCTGGTCATTGTGGGCCCTACGCATCTATCTCTTTATTCAGACACTAGGACTACTGGCATTCGCCACTACGGCTCTGATAGCGCTGCAGATAACACCTGAAGATGTCAAACTGGAACTGGCTGGGCGAAATATCCCCTTGTTGCCGCTGGCGGCTGTGTTGTTGGCCTTGCTGGCATTCCAGTATTGGGTGGCTTTTTCGGCCAAGACCAAACGCTTTTTGCAGCAGGAAAAGTCTAGCTAGATGGCACCGATGACAATAAATCAGCGACCGGCTCACAATTTTGTGTCTTTTTAGTTAAAAAATAGTAGATAAAGCCCAAGAACCCCGCTGAAATGCCTTTTCAAGCCAAAAACCTTATGGCATGTTAGACGAGCAATAACAAACTTATCGACGGAAAGAAGAGACGCTCCAGATGAACAAAACTGAACTGATCGCTAAAATGGCAGAACACGCCAACCTGTCCAAGGCCGAAGCTGCCCGCGCCCTCAAGTCGTTCGAAGTAGCAGTGACCGATGCCATGAAAGAAGGAACTAAAATCTCCATCGTAGGCTTTGGCTCTTTCGAAACTTCAACCCGTGCCGCCCGCACAGGTCGTAACCCGCAAACCGGTAAAGAGATCCAGATCCCTGCCGCTACGATTCCCAAGTTCAAGGCTGGCAAATCACTGCGTGACAGCGTCAACTAAACCGCTTTTCACGAATGAAAGCGCCTCATATTGAGGCGTTTTTTATTGCCTGCGGTTTCCCATTCTCGACTGCACAAAAGCAGTGCAGCCCGCCCCAGCAGAATGCAACACTTTATTAACCAGTCTTGCAATCAAAATCTAACTATTTGTATTTAATGTTCATTTAAACTTGGCATGGGATTCGCTCATTCCGCACAGACAATAACGAGTGTCTGCACCGGTCAAGCTTGTCCGGTTCCAGAACCTAAACCATCGAGGGGATGAGAATGAAACACACCAAGTTTTCACTGTCAGTTATTGCGGGTCTGTTGTTGCTGGCCGGCGAAACCCAGGCCGCTGTATCGGGGAATATAGGAGCTACCTCCAACTATCTGTGGCGCGGCACCACCCAGACTGATGATGCGGTCGCCGTCCAAGGCGGTATAGACTATAGCCACGACTCGGGCTTCTACCTGGGAACCTGGGCCTCCAATGTCGACTTTGGTGACGACACCAGTTACGAACTCGATTTTTACGGCGGTTACTCCGGCACCCTAGGCGAAGACTTTGGCTATGACATCGGCTATCTCTACTATGGCTATCCGGATGCCGAAGGCGATATCGACTTTGGTGAGCTGGCGCTGACCCTCAGCTGGAAGTGGTTTGAGTTGGGTTATGCCAAGGTGGTCAACGCCGGTGATGACGTGGCCGCAGCGCCACTGGATAACAAGGATTTGAGCTATATCCACGCCGGGTTCAGCTATCCCATCACGGAAACCGTGACGCTGACAGCACACTATGGTTATTCAGACGGTGATGTGGTGCAGAGCTGGTTCGGGGTTTCCGACTACGCCGACTACCATTTGGCCATCAGCAAGGAAACCGGCATAGGCTCAGTCTCCTTTATGGTGGCCGATACGGATCTGCCGGACGACGATGCCAAGATAGTGCTCAGCTATGTCTATGAGTTCGAATTCTAAGGATGGGAAAGCCCGA
The DNA here is from genome assembly GCF_019670705.1 of Shewanella carassii. Classification (NCBI taxonomy): domain Bacteria; kingdom Pseudomonadati; phylum Pseudomonadota; class Gammaproteobacteria; order Alteromonadales; family Shewanellaceae; genus Shewanella; species Shewanella carassii. Next base: position 603,386 of record NZ_AP024618.1, on the reverse strand, counting down.
GGCGCAATCAGGCGATGACTGGACGATTGCGTTTACGGGCGGCAACCATTTTTTCGATATGCTCCACTATCGGCTCGGCCACCTTGATACCCGTGGTCAGCTCTATACCTTCGATACCGGGAGCCGAATTGACCTCAAGCACTAAGGCGCCGCGCTCGGAGCGAAGAATATCCACCCCGGCCACGGCCAACCCCATCGCCTTGACTGCATCAATGGCGGTCTTGCGTTCCTGAGGGGTAATCTTGATCTTCTCGGCGCTACCACCCAAATGCAGATTGGAACGAAAATCTCCCTCAGGCCCCTGACGCTTCATGGCCGCAACCACCTTGTCACCCACCACGAAGCAGCGGATATCACTGCCGTTGGCTTCTTTGATATATTCCTGCACCAGAATGTTAGCCTTAAGCCCCAGAAAGGCTTCTATCACGCTCTCGGCGGCCTTTTTGGTTTCGGCCAGCACCACGCCGATTCCCTGGGTGCCCTCCAAAAGCTTAATCACCAGCGGCGCCCCACCCACCATGGCGATGAGATCCGGAATATCATCCGGCTTGCTGGCAAAGCCAGTGACCGGCATACCCACCCCTTTGCGAGAGAGCAACTGCAGTGCCCGCAGCTTATCCCTTGAGCGGGCTATGGAGATAGAGTCATTGGCGGCGTATACCCCCATCATCTCGAACTGGCGTACCAGGGCACAGCCGTAAAAAGTCACACTGGCATGGATCCTCGGGATAATGGCATCAAAACCGGCAAGCTCTTCACCTTCTAGATGAATACTGGGCTGCACCGAATTGATATTCATATAACAGTTAAGCGGATTGATCACCCGGGCCTGATGGCCGCGCCCTTCACAAGCTTCCACCAGCCTGCGGGTAGAATAAAGCTCTGGAAATTGAGAGAGAATACCGATTTTCATGTTTGAGAGATCCGCCAAAGAGTTATGGCCCAGCAAAAGAGGTGGCATCTTTGACTATCCCTTACCAATAGGCAAGCAAAATCAAACATCCCCCTCGGTCAGCAAAGGTAAAATTTGCTGCGCCTCAAAGTCCTCGGGCCGAATCGGCCGACAATAGAGGTATCCCTGCAGCAGATTGCAACCCCGCTCACGACAAAACTGCGCCTGCGCTTCGGTTTCTATGCCCTCTGCCACCGACACCACGTTAAAACCGTTGGCGAAGTTAATCAAGGCCGATAACAAACGTTTACCGCGTTCATCCTGCTCAACCGAGGCCACAAAACTCTTGTCGATTTTCAGTACATTGATAGGAAAATATTTGATGTGCTCAAGGGACGAAAAGCCGGTGCCAAAGTCATCCAGTGACAACACCACACCAAGAGAGGCAATCCGCTCCAACACCTTGGCCAGCTCCAAAGGCTCCTCAATCAGGGCATTTTCGGTGAGTTCCAGCTCCAGCTGCGTTGCCGGCAGTCCGCTCTGCTGCAACACCCTGACAATGGTCTGATATAGGGTTTCACGAATGATCTGCGATGGCGACAGGTTGACCGCCACAGATAACTGCTTCCCCCTGGGGGTCAGCATCGCAAGCCACTTAACCGTTTGCGCGCAGGCCTGTGCCAACACCCACTCGCCTATCTCATCTACCAGGCCTATCTCTTCGGCTATCGGCAGGAAACTGTCTGGCGCCAGCAGGCCATCTTCCGGATGTTGCCAGCGCAGCAAGGCCTCCATACCCAACAACTCGCCGGTAATCGCATCAAATTTGCCCTGATAAAAGACCCTGAACTCATCCCGCTCCAGCGCGGTTCTCAGGCCCATTTCGATACGGTTGCGAAACCTCACCTCCCTGGCCAACTCTTCGGAATAAAACTGGATCTGATTCCGGCCCATTTTTTTAGCGCGATACATGGCAATATCGGCACACTTGAGCAGCTCAGAGCTATCGCAAACCAAGTCGCTATATACCGCTATACCGATGCTGGCACCGATAAGCACCTCATGCTCTCCAAGCGGAAAAGGCTCTTCAAAGGCCTGTTGCAGCCTGTTGGCCACGACCATAGGGAAGTATCGATTCTCGGACTCTGTCACCAGCACCACAAATTCATCACCGCCGAGGCGGGCAATGAGATCTCCTTCCCTGAGCGCCGCGCTGAGACGGTTGGCCACTTCCACCAGTAGGACATCTCCCACCTGGTGCCCTAAGGTGTCGTTGATACCCTTGAAATCATCCAGATCCAAGAGGATCACCGCCAGCATGTCCTGATGACGCTTGACCTGACTCAAGGTGCGATTCAGACAGAGTTCAAAACCGTAGCGATTGACCAGCTTGGTCAGGGAATCATGTTCGGCCAGTTCTTTGAGTTTCTCGTGGCTTTGGCGCAGTGCCAACGCCATCGAGGCCCGCTGTTTAGCGTTGCGAATTGCGCGGGTCAAGCGACTGGTATTCACTTCATCCTTGAGCAGAAAATCCTGCGCTCCCAACTCGATGCAGCGCTGGGCCAGCTTGTCGTCCTCATAACGGGAGATCATCACTACCGCGGTCTGCTCCCCGGCAGATTCATTGAGGCGGCTCAAGACCTCCAGGCCATTGGCATCGGGCAACATATAGTCGAGCAATATGCCGTCGAAACGCTGCTGACAGGCAAACTCCAAGCCCCTCTGGGCGCAGTTGGCCTCCATCACCTTGAATGCCAGGGAAGATTGATCCAAGGCGCGGATGATAGCGGCTCTGTCTATCTCATCATCATCGATCAACAGCAGATTCATGCTTTCCATCCCTCAGGCTTCCGGCAATTCGACAATACGCCAATAACTTTCCAGCATATTGAAAATATTATAAAAACCATCACTTATTTCATGCTTGACCATATAACCTGCCACATGATGCTTATAAGCCTCGACCTTGTCTTCATCGGCACTTGAGGTAGTCAGCACAAAGACCACGGAGAGAGACAACACAGGGTCATTGCGAATATGGCTGAGAAACTCCAGGCCATTCATCCTTGGCATATTGAGATCCAGCAGGATCAGATAGGGGTGGCGCACCCGACCATCATTCAGCATCTCCAAGGCCTCCAAACCATCTTTGGCTCTGACCAAGGGATTCAGTAGCCTAAGCTGCCGCATTGCTCGTTGTACCGCCATGTAATCGACATCATCGTCGTCAACCAACAGAATAGTGACTTCCTTATATCCGGCAGTTTGGCTCATGACTCCTCCTTGAAGTGGACCGGCCAAGTGAAATAAAAGCTGCAACCGCGCCCTTCCGATTTCACCCAGATCTTGCCGCCCATGTTTTCCACCGACTTTTTCACCAAAGAGAGCCCCAGACCACTGCCTTCAACTTCATCTCTTGGTTTAAGTGTTTGGAATATGGCGAAAATTTTATGATGAAACTTGACCGCTATCCCAGGGCCGTCATCCATAACACAAAAACAATAGTAGTCTCCCTGACGCTCGCTGCTGACGCTGAGTACCCCCTCTTCTTTATCGTGATGTTTGATGGCGTTGCTGAACAGGTTTCTAAATACCAACTCCAGCGGCACCCTGGCCGTGGTCAGCACAGGCATTTCAGACAAGATAACCAGCTTGAACCCAGTTGGCGGAGCCACCAGGCTGAAGGTATCCTGCAGCAACTGTTTGCTATCCACCTCTGTCAACTCGGTATCCACCCTGCCTATGCGCGAGAAGGTCAACAAGCCATCCAGCAGCCGAACCATTCGCTGGACCCGGCTCTTGATCAGTCGCAAATACTTTTGTACCTGTTCGCTGCTGTTGTCACTGAGATCTTCTGCTAGCCACTCGGATAACTGCTCTATGCCCCGCAGCGGCGATTTGAGGTCGTGAGAAGCTATGTAGGCAAAACTGTCCAGCTCACGGTTTATTTTCTCCAGCGCTTCCGTGTGGCGGGCTTTTTCCGCTTCAATCCGTTTGCGATCCGAGACATCATTGATAGTGGCCAGAATCGACTGGCCATTAGTAAAATGAATTGGGGTCAACCCCACTTCAACCGCCACCAGAGAGCCATCTTTGGCGCGGCCAAACAGATCATCACGCTGGGACATATTCTTGGCAATCGGCTGCTGCAGGTAGCCCCCCATGTGTTGATTGTGCGACTTATGCAGGCTCTCCGGCAGCAGTATATTCACGCTGCGGCCCAACAGCTCATCCCGGGCATAACCGAACAGTTGCTCTGTATGGGCATTCACCAGAGTGATGAGTCCATGACCGTCGACCATGATCAGCGCCGACGGCGAGGCCTCAATAACCAAACGGAAGCGCTTTTCATTGGCCAGGATCTCATTGGCCAGCAAGCCTTCCTGATACCTGGCCCTGGCGTTACTGAGCAGAAAATAGAGCAACACCATGATAAATAGCACGCCTATGCCCAACATCAGCTTGCTTTGCAGCTTCTCGGTTTCGGTGACAAAACTCTTGTCGGCACCGATTTGCAGCAACCATTGATGACCGCCGACCTTGAGTGGCAGTACTTGGTTATAGGTTTTGGTAACCTGGCCTTCCTCCTCAGTGCTGTACAGCAGCGAAGTGTCAGAGGGGGTGTCGCCATCGAAGATCTCTAGATTCAGACTGGGAAACTTGTCGGCCAAAATGCCTTGCATCAGGTTGTTCATTCGAAAGGCAGCATAAACCACACCTTTAGCGGCCTTGGGGCCGACAGAGGTGTCATCATAAAGTGCTAAGTACATCAAGAAGCCGGCCTGAATATCCTGCTGAGTTTCCTGTACCAGGGTAATTTTGCCGGATATTGCCGCCTCCCCAGTGTTGATGGCTCTGTCTATCGCTTCTCGGCGAGTCGGTTCGGAATACATGTCATAACCAAATGCCCGCCGATTACGCCAATCGAAGGGTTCCAGATAGATAATGGCCTGGTAAGTCTCACGCTCGCCCGTTGGGTATATTCGATACTCCTCAAAACCTTCAGCACGGATGGCGGCCTCATGAGCCGCCAATTGTTCCGAGGGCACAATAACGCTGTAACCTATCCCCTGGATCCCGGGATAAAAGCTCTCCATCTTGGCGTTGGTCACATACTCGTGCCACTCCTCACGGGTCACGCCGTCGGATGCCATAAACAGGCCCACGCCGCCCCGCAGCACCTGTTCATAGGTCAACAGACGATCTCTTATGGCATCTTTGACCAGCATGGCCTGATACTCAAAACGCTCACGTCCGCGCTGCTCCGCATATTGATTGAACAGGTACCAACCCAGGCAAGTAAAAAGGAGTGCAACCAGGATAATCACCCAAACCGAGGCCGGAGTGGAAAAGCCGAAGCGTTTTACAGAGGTGGATGATGCGGTGAGACGATCGTCCTGGATCATAAACAGCCGAGTCCTTAGCCAATTAAGCGAATGCTATGAGGTTAATTCTGGTCGGGTTCATGAAAAAAACAAGTCAAAAACAGCACAAAAGCCCCAAGATTTAGGTTCTTGGAAAATATGCTCAAAATGCTGTCTCGATCTCATATCCCTCAGAACCTCAATGCTAGATTTCAATTTAACCAAAACTAATATTGATTAGAGGGACGGAAAGAATCATTTGCTTTGTTAGACAAAAATTTTTGCTTTTCAGCCAATGCTTTTTTGGCTAGAAAATCCTTGGATAAACCGTGAGGAATTCGTGATGGCCCATATTGTTGAACTCGTGCCCAACGATGCTGAAATTGAAGCGATGACCACCCCAAAAAACCGCCAGGCCGAGAAGGCGCTGCAACATAAACGCCAGATAAAACGCCGTTTGGAGGATTATCTGGAACGCCTGGAACTCAGACGAGCCATGGGGCTCGATGATGACGATATGTTTTAGCCTTCAGAAATAGGAGGATGTCAGCAACATCCTCCTTACCCTTGCCGTCCCCGTAAAGACTGGGTTTGAATAAGCAGGGCCTCGGCCTTGGCACCCAACCAGACGTATAGTCCCAAGGCCACCAACAAGCCAACCACCGCCAACATCATCAAAATCGCTCCCTGAATATATTCCACCTGTCCGAGTGATGCCTTGAACATGGTCAGCAAGGCCTCAATAGAGATGGCGATCAATATGGTGGAAACAAAGCGGGTAATGGTGCGCCGGGTGGAACTGTGGCGGAAGATGTCTTTGTGCATCAACACCTCCTCTTCCAGTATGGTCTTGCCGAGATCGAATATCGCCAACGCCAGGGTGATATAGATGATGATCCCGAACGGCTTGAGCGAGTCATGAGCCAGTTGCGGCCCCTGCACCAACAAGTGCCAGATATCCCTGGCCGAAATCAGCACTAATACCCCGACTATGATGAATAGCCCTGTCACCAGAGTGAGATAAACTGCCTTGAACAGCGGCGTCACCTTGCGCCTTAAACTGTCGCCCATCATAAACTCAATCAGCCGGGTCAGATTGATATCTACCACCACAAAGCCACGACTGGCATCCAAACGGCTCACGTCCAGGGACGCCGATAAGCATAACTGCCCGGACGCATTGGAAAGATAAGGCGAAGTTATCTGTACCCCGCTCTTGTCGCTGGCATTGAGAAAATAGGGGCGCTGGCTGCGATCCGGGTGTTCACCCACAGCCAGCAGTTTGATCTTTTGCTGGATAAGCGCCAGGTTAGGACTCACCTGCTGGCCATTCTCATCGAGCAAATACATCAACTCCACAAAGGGATAGCAGACCGCTACTTCGGAAAATACCTTGATAGCCTTTCCGGTATCCTCAAAGAGCTGAGCATCGGCCATGCCGGTCAGAATCGACTGTAACAGTTCATCGATTAGCGGCTGATACTCATGAAAACGTTCAATCACACTCAAGTAACTCATGTTTGCCATAACGGCTCCTGAAATTCCTGCCATCTATCTCAGGTAAGCAGTTTGAATGCCAAGAATACAAAACCATAAATATCAAATAATTACTGAATTCCAGGTTAGCCAAGCATGCTCAATAATCAAACAGTTGCACCAAGATCTGGCAAGGATAAATTCTGTTGCCAGATAGCGCGTTATCCAAGATGATAATCGTTAATAACCTGTGTCTTCCGAGGAGACCATTGATGCCAGACACAAGTGCTTATAAAGAGGATCTGCGGCGCCTCTCGGATGAGCTGATCCGGTTGCAAAAACCGATAAAAATCCTCGATGCCATCAAGTGGCCGAGAGAGATAGAGGCCCGATTTCTCGAGAATAACGGCAAGCAATTACCCGCGATAGACGCCGAGTTTTACCAGCGTCTGCCGCTGCCTTTTGACCCGGATAAGACCCGCCAAGAGTTAACTGAATTGCGTCTGCAGACCCGCAAGCGTCTGGGAAGATACGACAAGCTGGGCAAGATATTGATAGCCAATATCGAGCAATATCTTCAGGTTATCGACATGCTGCAACACCGCGGCAAGGCCGACTTCGGTGAATTCAGCCGTCGCCTCTACGGCAGCGCCAACCATAAGCTCCACGGCGACAGACACAATCTCAGGCAGCTCGGCGATCGTTTGAGTTATATCTTCTCGCTGCCGGCAGCGCTGCGCAGCAATCGTCATCACCCCAAAGAAATCGCCGCGCCGGAGGCGGTGGACATACTCGGCCGCCGCCTGAAAGATTACTTTCACAGTGACGATATTCGGGTGCGCTTAAGTGACGGCATAGTCTCGGATGCCGCCGTGGGCGGCGATACGGTCAAGCTCAACAGCAAGGCGCTATTCAGCCAATCGGATCTCGATGTTTATGAGGTACATGAGGGCTGGGTACATGTGGGCACCACCCTCAATGGCCGGGCTCAACCCTGGGCCACCTGGCTCAGCGTCGGTTCTCCCAGGGTAGCTGCAGCCCAGGAAGGGCTGGCCGTATTGATGGAAACCATCACCCTGAGCTCCAACCCAGGGAGGGCCAGGCGTATCAGCGACAGGATCACCGCGGTCGATATGGCCGAGCAAGGTGCCGACTTTATTGAAGTATTCAACTATTTCTGCGGCCAGAATCTCAGTAAGCGAGACAGTTACCGGGTCACTCAGCGGGTATTTCGCGGCGGCATGGTGCAAGGTGGCAGCTATTTCACCAAGGATATCTCCTATGTGCGCGGCTATGTGGAAAACATTAACTTTATCCGCTCCGCCATCACCGCCGGGATCCCGGAGATTATCCCTATGCTGTTTGTCGGCAAGCTGGCTATTGAGGATATCCCGGTGCTTTATCAGGCCCACAGGGAGGGGCTTATTGCCGCCCCCAAGTATCTGCCGCCCATGTTCGATAACTTCAGCGGCCTCTATGCCTGGTTTGGTTTCGCCTCAGGGATGGCCGGAATAGATCTCAAGGGGGTGCAGCGTCACTTCAGTCATCTATTCAAACAGTTACCCAACGCCGAACCTATGTTCGAGTTACTGGAAGACACTGAGTTTGACAGCAACGCCGACTGATAAAAAACAGGGCAACTTAAGTTGCCCTGTTTTGGGTTCTAAACCAATCACTATTTTTGCAACTCAGCCTGACGCTGCTTGATAAAGTATTCCCGAGTCAAAGTAAAGACCACTGGGCTGAGCAGCGCCAGAGCTATCAAGTTGGGGATCGCCATCATGGCATTCAGGGTATCGGCCACCAGCCAGATAAAGTCCAAAGACGCCATGGCGCCCACAGGCACCATCAGAGTCCAGACCAGGCGAAACGGCACTATGGCCTTGGTACCCAATAAATACTGCACGCATTTTTCACTGTAAAAGCTCCAGCCGAGAATGGTGGTAAAGGCAAAAATCGCCAGTGCCACGGCCACTATGTACTGCCCTATGGGCAAGGCATGGCTGAAGGCATAGGAGGTCAAGGCAGCGCCGGTTTCCCCCGAGGTCCAGGCGCCGGAAACGATAATCGCCAAACCTGTGATGGAGCAGACCACTATGGTATCGATAAAGGTACCCAACATGGCCACCAGTCCTTGAGCCACAGGGTTATTGGTCTGGGCAGCCGCATGGGCAATCGGCGCACTGCCAAGACCCGCCTCATTGGAAAACACCCCTCGGGCCACCCCGAAACGTATGGCGGCCCACACGGCCGCCCCGGCGAAACCGCCCTGGGCCGCCACTGGGTTGAAGGCGCTCTCGAATACCAGCTCCAGCGCCGCCGGGATTTGATCGAAATAGACCACAATCACAGCCAAGCCTGAGGTAATATAAAACACAGTCATCAGGGGAACCAACTTACCGGCAACGTCGGCAATCCGCTTGATGCCGCCCATCAGGACGGCCCCCACCAGGATCATCATCGCCAGGCCGGTTGCCCAGACTGGAACACCAAAGTTGCTGTCCAAGGCATCGGCCACCGAATTGGCCTGCACTGTATTGCCGATACCAAAACCGGCAAAGCCACCAAATAAAGCAAATAGCGTTCCCAACCAGGCCCATTTCTGGCCGAGGCCATTCTTGATGTAGTACATGGGGCCGCCTATGTGGTTGCCGCTGTCATCGACCTCGCGATACTTGACCGCCAGCACGGCTTCAGAGAACTTGGTGGCCATTCCCACCAGCGCGGTGCACCACATCCAGAACAGTGCCCCCGGGCCGCCAAGAAATATTGCCGTCGCCACTCCGGCGATATTCCCTGTGCCTATGGTGGCCGACAGTGACGTCATCAGCGCATTGAAGGGGCTGATCTCCCCTTTCATATTGGTGTCTTTATCCGGGATCCGCCCGGACCAGAGTAAACGGAAGCCTCTCCCCAGCTTGAGAAGTTGCATAAAGCGCAAACCTATGGACAGAAACAGTCCTACCCCCAGGATCATCACCAGCATGGGCACACCCCAAACCAGGCTGTTGAGCTGGCTAACCCACTCCATTATTGTTTCCATTCCAACCTCATATAGTTATTGTTATCACTGCAATTTCTACCTGTTATTTATGGCAAAATTGCATAGGGAACGTCCAGATTACAACGAAAGATTAACAATTGGAAACCCGAGGTCAAACTCAGTCGGCGCTCAACCCCAGGTTGGTTGGTAGCTGGGCGATATCACCAGCCACCCATTCGGCCTCTATGCACTGCTGCAGATGCTCAGCCATAAAATGTACCAGCTGCCGCGCCGCATAGGGCATACGCCTGTCTTTACGGCTCACCAGATACCAGTTGCTCTCCAACGGGAAGCCCTTCACGTTCAGAATGGCCGGGCGCTCACGCCCTTCCTCTAGGGTATGGGCCGAAATAACTGATAGCCCCAACCCAGAGGCGACCCCCAAACGAATGGCCTCATTGCTTTCTATCTGCATACAGTCGCCCAGTTCCATCCCCTGACCGCTGAGCCAAGACTCAAACATCAAACGGGTAGCCGACCCCGGCTCACGAATGAGAAAGCGCTCGCGACTGAGCTGCTCAAACTTGAGTTCACTCTGCCCGGCGGCCCAATGATCTCTGGGGGCAATCAACTGCAGAGGGTTACGAATGATCCGTGCCGATTGCACAGTTTCGCCCCTGGGAGGATGGCTGAAGAGGTAGAGATCGTCTTCCAGATGCTCAAAACGATTCAGCACATGGGCACGGTTACCTATGTTCAGGGTGACTCGGACACCGGGGAAATGGCGATAGAAGGCGCCTAGGATCCGCGGCACCACGTACTTGGCCGTGGTCACCAGGCCGATATTGATGTGGCCGCTCTGCCCTTCCCGCACCTTGGCCAGCATGCCGTTGAAGTCTTCCAGACGGGTCATCACATCGATGGCGGCCCGGTACAGCTCCTGCCCAACCTGAGTCGGCCGTAGTCCTCCCGGGCCGGTTTCCAGTATGGGCTCACCCACCAGCTCGGCCAGCTTTTTCAATTGCAGCGACACGGTCGGCTGAGTCAGATACAGGTGTCTGGCAGCGGCGGAAATATTCTGCCGCCGGACCACTTCGATATACACCTGCAACAAGCGCAGGCTGAGATGGCGAAGATCCATAGATAATTATCTATATATATGTAGTGAATAATTTATTTTCCAATATAGCGCCGGGCGAGCACAATCTCCAGCCGTCTAACAAGGAGAACCCCATGCCTGATGTTGTTATTGCCTTTTTCGGCCTAGGCCTGTTGGCCGGTCTGCTCAAATCGGATCTCAGAGTCCCCGAATCCACCTACGAAACCCTTTCCATCCTGTTAATGCTGACCCTGGGCCTCAAGGGCGGCATGGCGCTACACGGCCACACGGATCAGCTGTCCTTTGCCGAGCTGGGATTGGTGATAGGTCTGGGACTGGCTATCCCGCTGGCGCTGTATCCCATATTGAAAAAAGTGGTTCGCCTATCCCAGAGCGATGCCATCAGTATTGCCGCCCACTACGGTTCGGTCAGTGCCGGGACTTTTGCCGTTGTCTACGCCATGACAGAGCAGCTGGGCTGGCCACTCAAGCCCGAAACCACTCTCTATCTGGTATTGCTGGAGCTGCCATCCATCATAGTCATGCTGTGGCTCTATCGACGCCTGAACCGGGATAAGCCGGGACGCAGCGGTAATATCCTGCTGGAAGCGCTTACCAGTCGTGGGGTGATATTGCTGGGGGGCGGCGTGCTTATCGGATGGGGCTACGGCGCTGAAGGCTTGGCCTCTTTGAGCCCTGTGCTGATGCAGGGATTCAAGACCTTGCTGGCGCTGTTCCTGCTGGAGATGGGCTTATGTACCGCCAGGGTGTGTGCTCCGCTGCCCTTGAGTCACTGGCGTCTGTTGGCATTCGCTGCCATCACGCCTTTCGTACTCGCCTGGGTGGGTATCATTACAGGTCACGCCCTGGGGCTGCCCGCCGGTTCGGCACTGGTACTGGCCGGCCTCTGCGCCAGCGCCTCTTATATTGCGGCACCAGCGGCGATCCGCGCGGCCATTCCATCGGCCAATATCGGCGTGGCCATGCTGGCCTCGCTGGGGGTCACCTTCCCGATTAACCTGCTGATAGGGCTGAATCTTTACCGTCAATGGGTAGCCTGGATTTACGGGCTCTGAACTTGTTCCTGCGGCGCGGGTGCAGACTCGAGTAACAGCTTGAGATTGCTGAGCCCGCGCAATAGATCCGTGGCGATCATGGTTTCAAAATCGACAAACAGAAACATCAGATTCATCGGATAATCCAGATGCCCCTTAAAGCCCCAACTGAGGTTGGTTCTATTACCTTCATAGGGCTCAAACAGCATGTAGGCGGGTTCAGTGGCCTCTAAGGGAGTCAGAAATCTGAGCTCATAATCGATGCGTTTGTTGGTATCCATGGCGACTATCTCCTGCTCGCCGCGGCCCACCTCTGGGTTATCACTCTCCCAAGCCGAGACAAAGCCAACAGAACCATCGATGCCACGATAACTGCGCTTCATCGCCGGATCCATCTTGGCCCAGACGCTGAAGTTATCTTGATTCTTAAGATACTTCACATAGTCATAGACCTCGGCCACCGGGCGGTTGATCACCACATTGGTGGTCACCTGGTAGTCGCTTTTGACAAACAGGGCGGCGATCAGCGGCACAGCCACCATCAATGCCGACAGGATAAACAGTGTCTTGATAAAACGCATAAGGATTCTCCAAACAAGTTTTCACCCGACAACCATTACTTGCCTGAGTATATCCCGCAAACCGCCCAAAAGTAACAAGATTGTTAATTGATGGGGATTGCAATTTGAAAAGATCGAAAAATAAACTTTGGCAGAGAAGCGAGCCAAGCCACAGTTCCCGCCAGGCGATTTGTTGTACAAATACTTTTAGGTTACAGTCACCTATATACACGGATGTCTAACCAAGGGATTGTAATGGGACTTATCCTGGCACCACTGCTGATTATCTGGCTGGCAATACTGACTGTGGCGGGTTACCAGACCACCTTATACTTCAAAGAGACCTTCAGTCTCAGCGGCCTATTGGTTTTTGCCGGCATCAGTTTGCTTTGCGCCGCCCTCTATTTACTGATCCATTTTCGGCGCTATCAAGACGCCGAAACCTTAAGTGTTTTCGAGATCAGTCTGGACCTCTTATTCAACCCCATCAGCGGTGGCATTTGCGTATTGGCGCTGCTGCTGATCTGGCTGGTGCCCATGGGGGCTTGCAAGCCTCTGCTGCTGGCATTGGTGCTTGGCCTGGCGATCGCTACTCTGGCTGGGGTCGCTCTTGAGGAGAGTTTTATGACAAAAAATGGGATCCAACGTACCCACTAAATAGAGGTGGATGCGGCTAAGGCTCGCCGAAGCCTTAGCCGCATCTTCACTGTGATATCCGGCCACTGAGGCCACAGCAATCCAAGGAGAGAGAATGATCCAACTCAGCAATAAAGAAACCGGCACCGTTATCGGGCATATCTCCGAACAGCAGTTGCAGTTCCTGATCGACAACCTGGTAGAAGAGCATGATGACGATCAGGATTACTGGCTGAACCGTACTCAACTAGAAACCTTTAAGGCCATAGAGGCCGATGCCGAGCTCATCAATCTATTGGAAGCCGCCATGGGCGAAGCCGATGAGCTGGAGATCATCTGGCAGCGCCAGGGCTAAAGCCAGGTTTGCACCAACAATAAAAATGCTCCTTAATAACGGAGCGTTTTTATTGTTAATGGCAAAGATAAAATAACCCAGGTTAATTCTCAGAAGCTGTTAAGCCTGACAACTCACTTAGCCCACAATCCAACTCAGTTCGGGAAGACGGCTAAGATCCAGCTTGTCGCCTTCGGTCGCTATGGCCGAGGCCTGGGGTCTGGGCTTGGGCTGCACGCCATCGGCATGTTCCAGCACACTCAGGAGTTGCCGCTGGGCATCCGGCTCACCGTGAACCAGAATGAGTGGCGGCGCCCCTTCAAACTCACGATACCAGCGCAGCAGTTCGGCCTGATCCGCATGGGCCGACAATCCGCCGACTGTGTGAATTCTGGCGGCGACATTCACCGAATTGCCGTTGATGGTGAGCTCACTGGCACCATCGACCAACAGCCGCCCCGGGGTTCCCAGTGCCTGAAAACCACAGATGATAATGTCGCACTCGGGCCGCCACAGATTGTGTTCCAGATGACAGCGGATACGACCGCCGTTACACATGCCGCTGCCGGCAATAATAATAAGCCCCTGGTGTACGTCGTTGAGTTCCATCGACTCTTCGGTACTTTGAATAAACTCTATCCCAGACAGCAGCGGGTGCTGCCCGGGGTGCTGATGCACGAAGCGCTTGAAGTCCTCGTCCATCAAGGGATAGTTATTGATATACACCTTGGTGGCCTCTATGGCCATGGGGCTGTCGAGGCAGATTTTCCAGCGTGACAGATCCCATTCCCCGGCATAGAGGTGAAACAGATACAAAAGCTCCTGCGCCCGGCCAACCGAGAAAGCAGGGATCAGGATATTGCCGCGGCTCTCACTGATGGCTGTCGCGAAGATCCCCTTGAGTTCTTCCAGGGTCGCCTCCCAACTACGGTGCAACCTATCGCCATAAGTGCTTTCCATCAGCACCAGATCGGCCTGTTGGATCAGCGTAGGATCTTTGAGGATCGGCATACCGGCGCGGCCAAGATCGCCACTGAACACCAGTTTTTTCTGGGTGTTACCATCATTGATCCACAGCTCCAATAGCGCCGACCCCAGAATATGGCCGGCATCACTCAAACACAGGGTCACACCGGGAATGGGATCCAGCTTGGTGCCATAGTCCAGTGGAATAAAGCGGGTCAGTGCCAGTTCGACATCTTCTTCGGTGAACAGCGGCTCTATCGGTTCGAGATCTTGCCTGGCGCGTTTGCGGTTCTGCCGCTCGGCATCACGCTGCTGCAGCATGGCGGCGTCCTTGAGCATGATGGCGCACAGATCCATGGTGGCTTTATGGGTGTAGATGGGGCCGCTAAAACCCTGCTTCACCAGCAGGGGCAGCCGCCCAGAATGGTCGATATGGGCGTGGCTCAACACCACTGCAGTCAGGGATTCAGGAGCAAAGGGAAAGGCTTCATGGTTACGCAGTTCATCCTGCCGCCCTCCCTGAATAAGACCACAATCCAACAACAAACTTGCATCGTTGACCCGCAACAGATGGCAGGAACCTGTGACTTCCTGGGTGGCACCCCAAAACTGCAAGCTCATGGACATAACACTTCCCTCTTTGAAACAATTCGGCCAATGATGCTACGGATAATCTTCCCAACGCTAATAAGCCAGGATCTCGGGAAAACTCTGCCGCACCTTCCTAAGGAAGGTGCGAATAAGTCCTCGTGGCCTTCTCTTTTGTAGAGAGTGGCTTGCACAGCAATTGGCGTTCAAGGCATCTGACTGAAGGCATGCCGGGGCCTGTCGAAGTCGGATAACGCAGAGAGCCGGTTGCTGTGAAAGCCCCGAAGGGCGTTGCTTACAAACCTGTCTGCTATGTTGTGCTTCTTGTAAAGGACTAGCCATTTGCTGCGAACCACGCCTTGCATACAGGCCTGTAAGCCAACGCAGAGCACGCATGGGACTTGTTCGCACCTTCCCTAAGCCTATGCCCTTATGGGAAAAAGTGACACTCCCTTATAGTCTAATTTTGCAATGGATCATTACGCCTCATGCTCTTGGGGCAGACCACGGGAGATAATCAGAGTCAGCAGTAACATGGCGCTGGAAACCCACAGACAAGCCTCCAACCCCCACCACTGAAACAGCGCACCGGAAAGCACTGTGCCCAGCAAGCGCCCGGCGGCGTTGGCCATATAGTAGAACCCCACATCCAGGGATACCCCATCCTCGCGGGCATAACTGACAATCAGAAAACTGTGCAACGAAGAGTTCACCGCAAACAAGGCGCCGAACAGCAACAGGCCGCCGATCAGCCAGACGTACGAGTATTGGCTGTCAAGCCCAAGGGCGATAAGCGCGGGCACCAGAGTGAGCAAGCCGCACCAGAAGAGCGCCGCCGCCCGTCCCGGCAAGGCCGAGTCTTTATGCTTGCCAACGGTCTTGCCGTCAGCCCTGGCGGTCAGCCTGGGCGCCAAGGCCTGCACCAAGCCGTAGGCGATAATCCAGCCGGCCAGAAAGCCCCCCACTTGCCAGTGATCCCAGCCAAATTGGCTGGCCAGATACACGGGCAAGGCCACCACAAACCAAACATCCCTGGCAGCAAACAGAAACAGCCTGGCCGCAGAGAGAATGTTCACTGCCCGGCTCTTGGAAAACAGCTCACTGAACTTGGGCTTATTCTTGGCCTGGCCCAGTTCCGCCTTGAGAAACAGCAGCGAGCTCAGCCACACCAAGGTCAAAACAGCGGCCATGGCGGCAATGGCACCGGCAAATCCCAGCAGGCTAAGCAGGGCGCCGCCGAGGAAGAAACCTATTCCTTTGAGGGCGTTCTTGGAACCGGTCAGCAACGCCACATAGCGATACAGGGTCTGTCCCGCCTGGGCCGCATCCTTGGGTACCAGAGTCTTGATAGCACTCTTGGCACTCATCTTGTTGAGATCTTTGGCAATCCCCGACAGTGCCTGGGCCGCCATCACCCAGGGAATGGTCAGCCAGGCCTGAGGCACCAACAGCATGGCCAGCGCCACTATCTGCAGCCCAAGGCCGATATTCATGGTGCGGTTGAGCCCCAAACGGGCGCCGAGCCAGCCGCCCAACAGATTGGTGACCACACCGAAAAACTCATAGAAGAGAAACAGCATAGCAATGGCCAGCGCACCGTAACCCAACTGATAAAAATAGAGCACCACCAGCATGCGTAGCGCGCCATCTGTCAGGGTAAAGGCCCAGTAGTTACCGGTGATCAGCAGATATTGGCGCAGCGCCGGACTCATTTCAGCCATGGTGTAGTCCTTCAGGCATCCCGGTCCAAACGGCCCACCATTAGCGCCAACTCGGCGGTACGGTTGGCATAGCCCCATTCGTTGTCATACCAACAGTAGAGTTTGAGCTGAGTGCCGTTGATCACCATGGTAGACAGCCCATCCACTATGCAGGAGCGGGGATCTGTCTTGTAGTCCACCGACACCAGCGGCCGCGACTCGAAGCCGAGAATGCCCTTGAGCTCAGTCTCGGCCGCCTGTTGCAGCAAGTCGTTGACCTGTTGCTCTGTTACTGTTTGCTCCAATTCAAACACACAGTCGGTCAGCGAGGCGTTGGCCAGCGGCACCCTGACCGCATGGCCGTTGAGGCGGCCTTTCAGCTCAGGGAAGATATGGGTAATGGCGGTGGCACTGCCTGTGGTGGTCGGGATCAGGCTCTGGCCACAGGCGCGGGCACGGCGCAGATCCTTATGGGGCGCATCCAATATAGTCTGGGTGTTGGTGATGTCGTGAATTGTGGTCATGGAACCATGACGAATACCGAAGTTCTCATGGATGACCTTGACCACAGGCGCCAGACAATTGGTGGTACAGGATGCGGCTGTCACTATCGGATGCCTGGCCGGGTCATAACTCTGATGATTCACCCCCATCACCAGGTTAGCGACGCCGTCCTCTTTCACAGGCGCTGTCACCACCACCCGTTTCACCCCTTGATCAAGATAGGCCTGCAGCAGCGCCTTGGTTTTCATCTTGCCCGAGGCCTCAATCACCAGATCGCATTGAGACCAATCGCTGTCTGCAATGGCCTGATTGCGACTGGTCGCTATCCGCCGCCCGGCTATGACTATGGCGTTGTCCTCATGCTCTACTGGGTGCGGCCAACGGCCATGAACCGAGTCAAACTCCAGCAGGTGCGCCAGGGTGGCGGCATCACCCGCCGGGTCGTTGATCTGCACAAATTCGAGTTCCGGCCAATCCCAGGCAGCCCTCAAGGCCAGCCGTCCCATGCGGCCAAAGCCGTTAATTCCCACCTTTATTGTCATCTCAGTTCTCCTTTTATTTGTTGGCCGCAAGCCAATTACCGCGGCGGCGATTGGCAAATGCCACCAGAGACAGCATCACAGGCACTTCCACCAGAACCCCGACGACTGTGGCCAGCGCCGCTCCCGAGTGCAGACCAAAGAGGGAGATAGCCACGGCAACCGCCAGTTCGAAAAAGTTGGAAGTGCCTATCATGCAAGCCGGGGCGGCTATGTTGTGGGGCAGGCGCAAACGCTTCGCCAGCCACCAGGCCAGCAGGAAAATACCGTAAGTTTGCAGTAACAGCGGGATGGCGATCAGCACAATATTTTGCGGCTGGGCCACTATGGTTTCGGCCTGCAGAGCAAACAGCAGCACTACCGTCAGCAGCAGCCCCAATATCGACCAGGGCTTGAGCTTGGACAGCAAGGCCGTGATCGCCCCTGGTCGGCTATTGAAGTGTTTGCGGGTCAATACCCCGGCTAACAAAGGCAGCAACACATACAGCGCCACAGACAGAATCAAGGTTTCCCATGGCACCTGTATATCGCTCACCCCCAGCAGCAGCGCCGACAGCGGTGCGAAGGCAAAAATCATGATCACATCATTGACCGATACCTGCACCAGAGTGTAGTTGGCATCGCCCCGGGTCAGTTGACTCCAGACAAACACCATGGCGGTACAAGGAGCGACTCCGAGAAGGATCATCCCGGCGATATACTCCTGCGCCGTTTGCGGCTCTACCCAAGGGGCAAACAAAAAACGGAAAAAGAGCCAGCCAAGCAGTGCCATGGTAAAAGGCTTCAGCAACCAGTTGATCACCAGCGTCAGCAGCAATCCCTTGGGATTTCGGCCAACATCCTTGATAGCGGAAAAATCGATTTGCACCATCATGGGATAGATCATCACCCAGATAAGCACGGCGATCACCAGATTGACATGGGCGTATTCCAGCGCCGCAATTGCGGCAAATACATTAGGTGCCAGATAACCCAGCGCTATCCCAGCTAAAATGCACAGCCCTACCCACAGGCTAAGCCAACGTTCAAAAATGCCCATACATCCCCCTCTCCGGTTCCCCGGCGGTTAACTTCCGGCGCTCAAGTGATAGATTTTGGCCGGTTTTAACAGCAAGCTTGCGGCCTCGAGGCCATGGCCTCCAGCCGAGTCAGCTCATCAGCAATAAAGCCAGGGTTGGCCGTCAGTGTGTCCCGCAGCAACTGCTCGCACCAGGGTGCCAGCTCGGGGCTGAGACGATAAAACACCCATTGGCCCCGACGTCTGTCTTGCAGCAACCCCTGAGTTCGCAGCTGCGCCAAATGACGGGAGATCTTCGGTTGACTCAAGGCCAGGGCCTCAGTCAACTCGCAGACACAAAGCTCTCCCTGCTGCAGGATCAACAGCAGGCTGCGCAGCCGGGTTTCATCGGCCAAGGCTTTGAAAAAATTCGGTAGTTCCATGATAAATGCCGCTCCTTAAGGCCAATATTCGGTCAGCCATACATCTGCCGTTTCAGTTGCCACTCAAATAAACACCTTCAGCAACCGGCGGAATATATGGATAACCAGATATATGGTAAATCATATATAAAAACGCCTATAGTTCAAGCGCTATTTTGAAGAGTCTATCGACGTTGGGCAGAGCGTCTGGCCCAGCGATTGCGCGGGTTTGCAACTGTTCATTTAGCAGAGTCAGGTACTGTCGTAAATTAATTTTAAACTCTAATTATTTCCGGCTTATTTCAGAGCTTGATTGCAAAACAGTTATAGCTCAAATCGAGATCTTATCGCTTGTCTTATAATTGCATGCAATATATTAAAAATTGATAAGCTTAAGAAAATAAAAACATAAACATATGATTTTAAACAAATAATATAACAAAAACCCAGCAATAACCCAGTAAATCAATCAGATATAAACTTGATCATTTTCTGATAAGCATGAATAATATCGTTCGAATCAAAACCATTTGAACACTAATCATTTAATTGGTTAGCCTTCAAGTGGTTTTTCATTAGCCCAACTTTAGATAAAACTTAAGGAAGGAGAATCACGATGAATGCCAACAGCTCACAGGAGTCTGACAGTCATCTTTCACGCTACCAAATCAGCCTCAGAGATAAAGCCAAGTACCTGATCCAATTAGGGTGTTTCTGGCTCGTACTCTCAACCTACCTATACCCATTCTGCAAACAAAAACTCAATCAAGCCTTCAGTGGCAATAACGGGCACTAATCTATGGATTATTCGAGTTATATCTCTTTGGCCATCTACTTTGTGGTCATGTTGGCGATAGGCCTGTTTGCCTATCGCAATTCTACCGATGATATTTCGGGCTACATTCTCGGCGGCCGTCAGGTCAGCCCTCAGGTCACGGCGCTGTCGGCAGGTGCTTCCGATATGAGTGGTTGGATGCTGATGGGTCTGCCGGGCGCCATGTTTGTTATCGGCTTCGACACCATCTGGATTGCGCTGGGCCTGCTTATCGGCGCTTGGTTCAACTATCTGCTGGTGGCGCCCAGGCTCAGGGTTTATACCCAGGAAGCCGATGACGCCCTGACTCTGCCGGACTTTTTCAGCAAGCGCTTCGAGAAGAAAAACGGCTCGGTGCGGATGATTTCTGCAGCGGTGATCATACTCTTCTTTACTCTCTACACCTCTGCCGGCCTGGTCGCCGGGGGCAAACTGTTTGAATCCGCCTTCGGCCTGAGTTACCAGCTAGGCCTGGTGATCACTGTTTCAGTGGTGGTGGCCTACACCCTGCTGGGGGGCTTTCTGGCCGTCAGTATGACCGACTTTGTGCAGGGCTGTATTATGTTTGTCGCCCTGGTGATGGTGCCTATAGTGGCTTTTCAGGAGTTCAACAATGGCACTGAGATGATGGCGCAGGCCAATCACACCATAGTGCCTCTGTCTGAATCTGTGGAGAAAATGAGCCTGCTGGCGATTGTTTCCAGCATGGCCTGGGGACTGGGCTATTTCGGTCAACCACACATCATAGTGCGCTTTATGGCAATTCGTTCGGTGAAAGATATCAAGACCGCCCGCAACATAGGCATGAGCTGGATGTTGGTGACCATACTCGGCGCCCTGGCCACAGGTCTTATCGGTGTTGCCTATGTCAACAAGTTCCACCCAGGGCTGCAGGATCCGGAAACCATCTTTATTCTGTTCTCGGAAATTCTGTTCCACCCCTTGGTGAGTGGCTTCCTGCTGGCGGCGATTCTGGCTGCCATCATGAGCACTATCTCTTCACAGCTACTGGTATCATCCAGTTCACTGACCGAGGATGTTTACCGCGCCGTGTTCCACAAGGACATAGACGAGAAGAAGCTGGTGAATATAGGCCGTTTCGGGGTATTTGCCGTTGCTGCCGTGGCCACCTTGCTGGCCCTGGATAGCAACAGCAGCATACTGTCACTGGTGAGTAACGCCTGGGCCGGTTTCGGTGCCGCCTTCGGGCCACTGGTGCTGTTCAGTCTGTTCTGGTCGAAGATGACCCACTCGGGCGCCGTTGCCGGTATCCTCACCGGCGCCATCACTGTGCTGCTGTGGATCCTGCTGCCTGTCTTGCCCGATGGCAAGACACTCTCCAGCGTGATCTACGAGATAGTTCCCGGCTTTATCATAAGCTCTGCGGCGATAGTGCTGGTCAGCCACTTTAGCCAGGATCCCTCACACTCAGTGCAGGAGACCTTCCACGCTACCCGGGAAAAACTGCAGCAGGTCGGCTGATAGCTGGATAGAACAGCTCCCCAATTAGACCCGGTGGCAGACGCCGGGTCTGGTTTCCATCCCCAACCCGCTTCGAAGTAACACCTCAAATAGGTTAAGGAAGTTATGAATAAGCAACCAAGGCAACGAATTGTTCTAAAAGTCGGCAGCGCCCTGATTGCCCCTGACAGACAGGGCTGTAGCTCGCGCTATCTGCTGGCCATAGCCCAATTCATTGTGCGCTGCCGCGCCAAAGGCATTCAAACCATACTGGTTTCTTCCGGCTCAATTGCCGCCGGAGCCCACAGGTTTCCACTCAAACCTGGCAGTGAAGTCAATAGCCCAGAGGCCCAGGTGGTACTGAAAAAAGCCATGGCCGCCGCCGGGCAGACTGAGATGATGGCGACCTGGGATAAGTTTTTCGACTTTCCCACGGCGCAAATTCTGCTGACCCATGGCGACCTGCGCGACAGAGAGCGCTATCTGTCGATTAGGGAAACCGTGTTCACCCTGCTGGATCACGACATACTGCCGATCCTCAACGAGAACGATACCGTCACTACTGATGCGCTCAAGGTGGGTGACAACGACAACCTGTCGGCCATGGTGGCAGCCGCTGCCGACGCAGATACCTTAGTGATCTGCTCGGATATTGATGGTCTCTACAACAAGAACCCGCATCTGCACAGCGATGCCGAGCTGCTGCCCGAAGTCAATAAAATCGATGCCACCATCTATGCCATGGCCGGCGGCAGTCACAGCGATGTCGGCACCGGCGGCATGCGCACCAAGATAGAAGCGGCGGAAAAGGCCAGCTCCCACGGCATTGATACTTACATAGTCAACGGCTTCAAAGAGGAGAGCTTCAACGCCCTGTTGTCGGGCCGCAATCCCGGCACCCTATTCCGGGCATCCGAAACCCCGCTGCAGGAGCGGATGCACTGGCTGACCCACACAGTGAGGGCGCAGGGGGAAGTGATAGTCACCTCCGATGAAGAGATGGATAGCGCCAAGGATTGCGCCGAGCTTTCCAGTAATGAAGTACTTGAGGTCAAAGGCAACTTTGCCGCCGGCGATACCATACTGCTGTGCAGTGACGACGGCACCCGTCTGGCCAAGGCTCGCAGCAACTACAGCAGCCGCCTGCTGAGTTTTATCGCCGAGCAGGAAGACCCCGAACTGGCCGACAGCTTTACCGATAGCCTGGGCGGCATAGTCTCGGAAAAAGATATCGCCCTGCTCTGTAAAACGCCGCAACTGGAAAAATAGCAGCGGCCCGCCACCAGAGTAGTGCAACGAACAAAGGAGGACCTAAATGAGTCTGATAACCACACTGGCAAGCTCAGCGGCCAAGGCGGCCAGGGAGCTGGCACTCATAGATACCCAAACCAAAAATCAGGTGCTGAAGGCGATGGCCCAAGCGCTTCTCGCTGAAAATGACAATATTCTCAAGGCCAATGAGGAAGATCTCCTAGCGGCCCGCAGCGCAGGTCTCAGCGAAGCCATGCTCGACCGGCTGACCCTGACGCCAGAGCGGATCGCCGCCATGGCCAGCGGCATAGACACCATAGTCAAGCTGGACGATCCCGTGGGTCAGCGCCGCGAGCTGGGCCGCCGTCCCAACGGTATTCAGATAAGCAAACTCAGAGTGCCGCTCGGGGTGGTCTGTATGATCTATGAGGCGCGCCCCAATGTGACCGCGGATGCCGCAGCGCTGTGTTTCAAATCGGGCAACGCGGTAATACTGCGCGGCGGTAAAGAGGCGCTCAACTCCAGCCTGGCGATAGCCAAAGTGCTGCACAAAGTGCTACAGGAGTTCAAACTACCAACCGCGCTGGTATCCGTGGTGCCAGATCCCGACCGCGCCCTGATGCTGGAACTGTTGCAACAGCGCGACTATATCGACCTAGTGATCCCAAGAGGCGGCGAAGGCCTGATCAACTTTGTCAGCGACAACTCTAAAATCCCGGTTATCCAGCACTTTAAAGGCGTTTGTCACCTCTATGTCGACAGAGATGCCGATGTGGAAAAGGCGCTCAACCTGCTGCTCAACGGCAAGACCCAACGCACCGGCGTCTGTAATGCCCTGGAGGGCCTGTTGGTACACAAGGATATCGCCAAAGTCTGGCTGCCCATCGCCGCTCAGGCCTTGGCCGACAAGGGGGTAAAGATCAATGCCGATAAGAAGGCGGCGCCCTTCTTCGACCAGGCCACTGTGCTGACGGAAGAGGAGTTCGGCCAGGAATACCTGAGCTTGGAAATCGCCGTGCGCCAGGTCGACTCACTGGCGGATGCCATGGAGCATATCGCCCGCTTCGGCAGCCACCATACCGAGGTGATCTGCACCGAAAGCCAACAAGCGGCGCAACAGTTTCAGCAAGGGGTCGATGCCTCTGTGGTGATGGTCAACGCCTCATCACGCTTCAGCGACGGTAGCGAGCTGGGGCTCGGAGCCGAAATCGGTATCGCCACCACCAAGCTCCATGCCTACGGCCCCATGGGACTGGAGTCATTGACCACGGAGAAATTCCTGGTCAATGGCACAGGTCAGACACGCGACTGAGGAAGGGTTTGGCAATAGCGGGGCTTATTGCCAAACCGCTATTGCCTTATAAACACAAGAGATTGTCCGCTGCATAGCGAGCCCTGCCACTGAGGCTAATATAGCTTCAGGACTCGATGCAGCCCATCACCTGCGGTGCGGATGGGCAGGAAGCCCGAATGCCGTGAAGGACAGGACGTCCGAGAACGGCCTTTCGCACAGGCGATCCTGTGACATGGCGAGAGTCGCGTAGCGACATGCTTACGAGCGAGAGCCAGGGATGGCGAGCTGGCCGTTAAACAGGGAAGTTGTTGTGAATACATATATGGACCCATCCCGTTTGCAAGACATTTGATTTCAATTTGAGAAGAGTTCATTGCACCCATATATTCGGCCTGTTACTGAGTTAAATCTCTGGCCCTGATGGATATGTGCTTCTACTTTCCTCATCATCCCTGCGGCTTCACGATGAGCCTATGGATTCAACAGGTTTTAAGTAGAACAGTCTGACTGTCTCATCATCAAATCAATTGTCACCGCAACTTGGTGATAGGTTTGCATTATCTTACTTCACAACCTGATTTATAAGCTTCATGTCGCCGGCCGATACGTTTCTTCTTTGGCCGCTATGACCCAGGCAATTCTGGCAAGCTTGTTGGCTACTGCAACGCAGGCGCGATTAAAGCCTCGACGCTCCACGAGGGCCTTCGCCCACAGGCTGAGCTTATCGGTTTTGTGCTCGCAGTGACGCAAAATGGACCTGGCACCATGAATGAACAAGGTTCGTAGATAGGCATTGCCTCGCTTACTGATCCCCAGCAGATTATCCTTGCCGCCACTGCTGTGCTGCCTGGGTACCAGACCGCACCAAGCTGAAAAATGGCGGCCATTGTGAAATGCCTTCCCCTCCCCAACAGCGGCATAAAATGCCGTCGCAGTGACAGGACCAACCCCCAAGACGGTGCCTAATCGTTGGCAGATAGGATTATCAGCATTTTCCTGCAATACCTGCTTTTCACACCCTTTCAGCCTGTTCTCAAGTTCGACAAACTCATTATACAGTCCATGGAAAATCGCTCGACCTTTGGCTGTGAGTGCATTCTCACCGTCTTCCAAAATGTCGGGCAATTGACTGCGAAAGGCCGTTTTTCCCTTTGCCAGCACGATGCCATATTCGGCCAACATGCCTCGAACCTGATTCACCAAGGCGGTGGTTTGCTGTGTGAGTCGCTCACGAACCCTGTGCAACATCTGCACATCTTGTTGTTCGATAGATTTGGCGGGCACGAAGCGCATGTTTGGTCGCTGAGCCGCCTCCGCTATGGCAAGGGCATCGTTGTAGTCATTTTTATTTCCCTGCCGATAGGGAATGACATATTGAGGAGGGATCAACTTAACCTGATGACCAAGGGCAGTAATTTCCCTGTTCCAATAGTGAGCGCCACCACAGGCTTCAATCGCGACCAGGCAAGGTTCCAACTTAGCGAAAAAACCGAGTACTTCTTTTCGTTTAAGCATTTTCTTGCGCACCAGCTTACCTGCTTTGTTGACCGCAACAGCGTGGAACACCAACTTTGCGATATCCAAACCGATGGTTGTAATCTTCATAGTGGACCCATCCTCTTTCCAGATGACTTTCAACAACTTCATCGTGGCCCATTGCGAGGCCGGTTAAAAGGGGATGGGTCCATTCCATTTCCCTGTAGCCTCGACGAAAACATCCCTGTTTTCGACGGTCACAGTTCCGCCTGTGCCTGGAATTAGGCGTACATCTGCAGCTCAAAACAACTCTGTGTGGGAAGAATTGCACCAATTCCCCCTTCGGAGCCGCCGCTGGCGTTGTTGCAAATTGGCGTAGCCGAGACAGGGATGTCGAGGCTCGAAGGTCGAGCAAGGATGCGAGTCCTGAGTGTAGCCAATTTGCTTCATAAGCCAGCGGGGATTTCGGCTACGTCGGGGTGTCCTTGGGGATGCAAGGGGCTTTGGACAAGCAAAGCCCCTTGCCCGGTGTGGTTTGGCGAGTGTCGCGTAGCGACATGCTTTCGAGCGAGAGCCAGGGATGGCGAACTGGCCCTTGTGCATGGAGGCATTTGCTCCACGACTTTACGCTGCTGGCACAGCGGCTATCATAGCTTCCAGCTAAAAGTCGCTAATTAGTATTGGCTGGGCTTCCAACCTCAATGCAGCCCATCACCTGCGGTGCGCTTTTCGCACAGGCGATCCTGTGACACGGCGTGAATACGTCCCTGTAGCCTCGACGAAAACATCCCTGTTTTCGACGGTCACAGTTCCGCCTGTGCCTGGAAAATAGGCGCATGTCTGCAAACTCTTCAGATATTTCAAGCTACTCCATTCTCACAGAATGCACCGATTCCCGCTCGAAGCGGCCGCAGGGCGTTGATGACAATCGCGTAGCGAGGCATGGCCGTTCACGGGCGTCCTGCCCTTCACGGCATTGGGACTCCTGTCCGGCAGATGCTGACGCAGCTCTGTCGAATCAATCAGGGGCGAGTGTCGCCTAGCGACGAGCTAACGAGCGCGAAACAGGATGTTGAGCTGGGTAAGAGTCACATGAATGTGACTCTGAGCGTCTGGCGCGATAGCGAATTGACATCATAAGCACAAGGGGTTTTCCGCTGCGTCGCGGGTCGCTGGGGGTTTGGAAAGGGGGCTAGTCGATACAGCCCCCTTTTCTCGGGTGTGGGGCGGCGAGTGTCGCGTAGCTACTGGCTACGAGCGAGAGCCAGGGATGGCGAACTGGCCCTTGTGCATGGATGCATTTGCTCCACGACTTTAGGCCGCTGGCACAGCGGCTATCATAGCTTCCAGCTAAAAGTATCTAAGTTAGTATTGGCCGAGCTTCTGAACCATGATGCAGCCCATCACCTGCGGTGCGCTTTTCGCACAGGTGATCCTGTGACACGGCGTGAATACGTCCCTGTAGCCTCGACGAAAACATCCCTGTTTTCGACGGTCACAGTCCCGCCTATGCCTGGAAAATAGGCGTATGTCTGCAGCTCAAAACAACTCTGTGTGGGAAGAATTGCACCAATTTCCCCTTCGGAGCCGCCGCTGGCGTTGTTGCAAATTGGCGTAGCCGAGACAGGGATGTCGAGGCTCGAAGGTCGAGCAAGGAGGCGAGTCCTGAGTGTAGCCAATTTGCTTCATAAGCCAGCGGGGATTTCGGCTACGTCGGGGTGTCCTTGGGGATGCAAGGGGCTTTGGACAAGCAAAGCCCCTTGCCCGGTGTGGTGTGGAACACCACGACTTTAGGCCGCTGGAACAGCGGCTATCATAGCTTCCAGCTAAAAGTTACTAATTAGTATTGGCAGGGCCTCCGGCGACGGATGTTTCTCATTGCCTGCCGCAGGCTTATGCACAGGCGATCCTGTGACTCGCTGCGAGTACATCCCTGGCTCAGAAGGTCACAGTTCCACCTGTGCCTGGGAAATAGGTGTATGTCTGTGGGTATATAAGCAATTTCAAGCAACGCTATGATTGCAGAATTGCACCAATTCCCCTCGGTGTAGCCGAAAGCCGTTGGCGCAAATAAGGTGGCTGAAACATGGATGCCGAATCAGCGCCCAAGCTCCCGGGGTGCAGCCTCATTAGTCTCTATCGCGAACAGAGTTTTGCCCCAGTAAACAAAGCCTCCCCGTGGCAAAAGGTTGCGACTGAGGTAAAATAGCCCATCTTTTGTCGGCGGCATCTCATACTGGTATGACTCCACAGCGGCTCTACCTCTCAAGCACAGCCTTTTTTGCTGCTTGCTGCTGCCCCGCCGTCGGCTCGCATTATCCCGGAAACAGGCAGATAACAATAACCCCGCCTGCCGGACTTAGCCTTAAACCCTACACCCAGAGGAATACTCGTCATGAGTCTTGCTGATTCCGTTCTAGCCGTAAACAATGATCTGCCTATCCGCACCGACAAACCGGTTCACAGCGGAAAAGTGCGCAGTGTCTACTGGTTGACCGAGGCCGACAGCGCCAGATTGATCCGCGAAAAGGGCTATGATGTGCCCGCCGATACTCCGCTGGCGATCATGGTGATCTCGGATCGTATCTCCGCCTTCGATTGCATCTTCCACGGCGAAGAAGATCTCAAAGGGATCCCGGGCAAGGGGGCGGCGCTCAACGCCATCTCCAATCACTGGTTCAGCCTGTTCAAGGAAAAGGGGTTGGCCGATAGCCATATTCTCGACATTCCCCATCCTTTTGTGTGGATAGTGCAAAAGGCTCGCCCGATAAAGGTGGAGGCCATTATTCGCCGCTATATTACCGGATCCATGTGGCGCGCCTATCAAAAGGGTGAGCGGGTATTTTGCGGCATCACACTGCCGGAAGGATTGCAAAAGGATCAGCAGTTGCCCGAGTTACTGATCACCCCATCAACCAAGGGCATACTCAAGGGGATCCCCGGGGTGCCGGAGCAGGATGATGTCAACATCAGCCGCGCAGATATCGAGGCCAACTTCGAGGCCTTCGGCTTTGAAAAGCCTGAAGATATCGATCTGTACGAAAAACTGCTCAAGCAGGGATTCGAAGTCATTTCCGAGGCATTGGCACAGCAAGATCAGATCTTTGTCGATACCAAGTTCGAATTTGGCTATGTCACTGACAAACAAGGCCAATCCAAGCTTATCTATATGGATGAAGTGGGAACCCCGGACTCTTCACGTATTTGGGATGGTAGCGCCTACCGTGACGGTAAGATCCTCGAGAACTCCAAAGAAGGCTTCCGTCAGTTCCTGCTCAACCACTTCCCGGATCCGGATATCCTGTTGAACAAGGACAGAATGCCGGAACGTGAAGCCCTGGCCCGCGACAACGACCTGCCACTGGAGGCCATGATGAATGTCTCGCGTACCTACACAGGTATTGCCGAGAAAGTCACCGGAGCCAAGATCACTCTCTCGGATAATCCCAAGGCAGAAATCATCCGGGTACTCAAGGAACAATACGGCCTGGTGGACTAAGGCATTCTGCCGCGGCTGCTAATGAGGCAGTTTCCCGTTAAGCATAAAGCCCAGAATGTTATTACTTGTGGTTGGTAGCATATAAAAAGATCTATTCATTTAGGTCTTTTTTTATATAAATTGATCTTTACCCCGAATTTAAGACAATCACCACCGCCATAGGCAGTGGTTTGGGGTGACAATAGAAAATAATATATCTCAGTATATTCTTCATTAGCTCTCCAGATTGACAAATTAAAACCTCAACTTTATGAATCAATTCATCAATAATTTGAAAACCTAAATTTAAACAGCCACTTAACTTTTACCACAAATTAAATCATGAGTACTACACTGAACCGTCTAGCCCATTTATTCAATCAAATATCTAAGCTAAAAATTAATTCAATTTCATCATCAAGTCTTCTGCCCGTTGGTGTAAACCCAAGCTTTTGGTAAATATAGAGAGCATTCCCTTCCTCTTTATCCATTGTGGTTAGCGACACGCCTTTTAAACCAACAATGGAAGCGTATCGCTTACTGAAGTTAATCGCGTGACTCCCCAATCCCTTTCCTTGAAAACGATGGTCAATCATGACACGCCACACGTACAAATGGTCCTTTTGAAAGTGATCATCGAACTTATCGAGTAGTCTTGGATCGATAAGAGAGATGAGCCCTGCTGGCTTATCGTCTAAATAAATGCCGTAGCTGACACTATCGTCGTTAAAACTCGCCTCTGCAAGCCATTCTGCGTTATTAGCAATAAGATGCTTTTGAAACTCTCCCACTGTAAGGTCAATAATGTCATCGATGGTGTTACCGTTTATTTTTAAAAAGCTAACGTTATTCATGGCCATCTTCCTTGGATAGGTATTTATCTAAAATTATTTTAGCAATATAAAGATCTTGATAGGCAATTCCTGAGCTATCAAAAATAGTAATGTCGTTTTCGTTCCTTTCTTTTAATTGAAGCTTGTCGCAGATCTGATATATCTCTTTATCTGGTGCATGCTGGAACTCACCAATTGTTTTGGACTGAGGTAAATAATCACAGTAGAGGATGGCATTCTCAAATAGCGATGGCGGCAGTTCCTGTTTTCCTATTTTATCTGCTCCCATTGCAGAAATATGAGTTCCAGACTTCACCCACGACGATTCAAATAGAGGAGCTGTAGACGCCGTGACGGTGACAATAATATCTGCGCTTTCACAGGCTTCTTGAGCAGTCTTGATATCAGTTGTTAAACCTTCATCGCTTAGCTCTTGCGCCAGTTGGTTAGCACTAGTCTGATTTCTACCAACAATCATGACTTTAGATAGGTTCCTAACTTTTGAAATGGCAAGCGCTTCATATTTAGCTTGATGACCCGTGCCAAATAACGCGAGTACCGTTGAATCTTGTCTCGCCAATAGATCAACTGCGATGGCATCAGCTGCAGCGGTTCGGTAGGCATTAACCAAACTTGCTGACAAAATGGCTTTCATTTCTCCCGTATCAGGTGAGAGAAGAAAAATATGAGTACCATGGTTTGGTAGCCCAACTTGGTTATTGTAAGGCCAATAACTTCCCATTTTCCAACCAAGCAATTGATCTGTGCGTGCCGATTTGAGTGAAAATATTGAACCTTCTATCTGGCCAGATGCGTTAACGACCGGAAATATTGATGAGTGCTGCTCTTGTACTGCGGAAAATGCCGCTTTGACTGCTTTGTATGCCAGTTCGTGAGTAATTAACGCTGCGGTTGTTTTTTCATCTAAATAAAGCATGTTTACCACCCTGAGATACGTTGCCATTGTTCAATTTGCCCCTCGACCAAGTCAAAGACATGGTATTGACTGTGCATTGCGCTTGTAGAGCATGCATGATTTGGGACTATGTGAACTCGAGAACCAATGGGAAAACATTCGAAGTCGATCTCGCTTCCAGAAGCCGCTTCGAGTATGCCGTGCTCTTGATTTACCTGCACGACTTTCAGTATTTGACTCTCTTGACCATTCGGTTGGAGAACCACGCCATAACATTGTTCGTCATGGCCTTTATCTAAAGAAAGAGCCATCCAACCAGCATCAACAAATATTTGTCCCCTTGATTTGTTGTGTCCAATAACACTACTTACTACTGAGATTGCGATATCGTTTAAGGTACATACTCCAAGCTGATGCATCACTAAATCAAACAACGAATAGACACCAGCTCTGACCTCTGTAATTCCACTTGTGTTTGTGTATGAACATGCCGTTGGGGTAGACCCTATGCTGACTATTTCGCAGTGAATCCCCACTAATTCGAGGCGTTTCGCTGCAAGTAGTGCAGTCGCTACTTCATTACTGGCTGATTGGTTTAGCGCTTCTTGAGACGAACAGTGGTAAGATTCACCTGCGTGGAGCATCACACCTTTAAAATCGGCAAAACCTTTATCTAAGCTCTTAGCCATAGCAATCAAGGCTTCGGAATCTGCACTGACGCCACCTCGGTGTCCGTCACAATCAATCTCTATAAGACAGCTAATGACACACTCATGTTCCTGACAGTAGGTGTTAACGAAATCGACTTGTTCCATGCTATCAAGTAACACCACAATGCTAATGCCACGTTTCAGTAATAGCTCGACTCGTGATAGCTTTTCTTGTGATATGCCAACTGCATAGAGAATGTTTTTACAACCATAATTAGCAAGCTGTTCTGCTTCCTCAAGGGTAGATACAGTGATTGGATCCTCTAGAGAGTCAATTAAGTAAGGAAGCGCATCTAACGACTTTACCGTTTTAAAGTGGGGTCTTAGTGGCGCGCCCAGTTTCGACATATGACTGCGCATTTGCGCGAGATTGTTTAAAAACTTTTGTTTGTCCAGGTAGAGAAATGGTGTGCCGATGGCATTGTATTGCTTTTCTAAATCAGGGTGTTCTGTATGTTTAATCATTTCATTTACCTAAGCTCGCAAATTGCAGTTCAATGTCGATGAAATGATTATGAGATAGGAGAAAGTTGAATTATATTAACAAAAATCTACTTATAGATTAGGTTGAAAGTTAATGTTGACGACAGAAGATATTCGATTTCTTGTGGTAGTGTCTAACCATAGAACATTGGCAGATGCGGCTCGTGCACTCAATATAACGCCTCCATCAGTCACTCAGCGTATTCAACATATCGAAAAGAAGCTATCACTTAAGTTACTTCAACGACCTTCGCGTGTGGTTAGCCTAACAGAAGAAGGGCGCGTCTTAGTCGATACCGGTATTTCGATCCTTGAGGACTTGGATGAACTCATCGATAAGCTCAATGAAAGCAGAGGGGATGTCAGTGGTCGTCTACAAGTTTTGGCGCCCCTTGGCTTTGGCAACGATGTGATAGCCCCTTTATTAGGTGAGTATAAACAAGCTCATCCGCGCCTAGAGGTGGAGCTAGAATTGTCAGACAACCCAAACTGGGCAAACCATCATAAATGGGACATTATCATCTACATTGGCCACTTAGCGGATTCCAGCCTTAAGATGGTGAGCTTGGCCCCAAACAAACGCTTTGTTTGCGCTTCGCCGGAGTATCTATCTCGTCATGGACAGCCTAAGACTCCGCAAGATCTTAAGAAGCATCAATGTATTGCCTTGAGAGAAAATAATGAAGATGTCACGCTGTGGAGCTTTACTCATGCAGTGACAGGGGCCATAGAAAGTATTCGTATTCGCCCTTCTCTTGCAAGTAATGAGGGTAGAGTGATTAAAGACTGGGCGTTACAAGGCTTGGGGATCATCATGCGATCCGAATGGGACATTCAGTCACAGATTGATAGTGGTAAATTAGTGCGGCTGTTACCTGATTACGAGCTTCCAAACGCCGATATTGTTGCCCTAGTGACTTCTGCTGCGCATGAGAGGTCGGCGCGAGTCACTGGCTTTTTATCTCTACTAAAAGATCAATGCCAAAAGACGCCGTGGTTAAATCGATAGTAAGTTGTTATCGGAGTTGTGCACTACAAACCTAGTATTTTCGCAATTATTATTCATCAAAGTAGAACAAAATTTCTAACCAGCTAATGCCCACAATGAATTAGCTATTCAACTAACTCTTTGTGGATTAATATTTAGCCTCGGAGAAAATCCATGCACTTTTGCAGCAGTTGCATCCAGAACAGCAACTCGAGGTAGTGATCCGCCGCGGCAGTGCCACGGGGCACATCCTCGAAGAAGCCGAAAGCGCCGATGTGGGCATGATAGTTATCGGCTGTCATCAGCGCACGGCGCTGGCCCATTGGTTGCGGCCCAGTGTCGCCGAAGAGGTTATCAACAAGGCCAAATGCCCAGTCATGGTAGTGAAATAACCGAACCGTCAACGGCTCAGAGTTTCACTTCGCTGTAGGTGGTCCAGGCCAGCAGGTTACCCATCTGTGGCACTATCCAAACGGCAGTCTTGTGATCCTGATGGATCCGGTAGTAGTAGATCACCTCATCGCGGATATCGTCTTTGCGGATCTCGCGATAGAAGTGCATCGCCGAGTCACTGACATTGTTAGGTTTGGTCAGCTCTTTCTGGGTCACTTTGACTTGAAATACGTCGACCTGATTGTCGGAAATCTCGGTACTGTACTGCTGAAAATGGCCCCGCAGTTGATACTTTATCGGGGTGGTGATGCAGTCCTGATCTGTCACACAGGCGGAGGAGTAGAAGCGGCCGGAATCTTTACCTTCATACACCAATGACAGGCTGAGATCGGTGCGCACCAAGAGCTCCCCGGCAACCGGGAAATAGATGTCGGCATGGTAGTTGTGTTCAATGACTTCGGCATCATCAACGGCCGCGGGGATGATAATGCGGTTATAACGGATCCGCCGCTCCATCACTCGGCTGAGAGGTAAAAACTCCTTCATATTCAACCCGGCTGGGTTGGGATCTATGGTGGTGATATTGATAATGCCATCGCCGTCACAACCGGCTTCATCGGCGCTGGGACAAACAGCAAAAGAGTAATTGCGTCCATCGGTAGCCGCATAAGCACTGAAATGCTTCAATCCCTGGATCACGTTGCCTTCTGGCGTCAGGTGCTTTTGCCACATAGAGGGATGTAACTTCTCGGCACCATCATGATAAAACAGTTGCGCCGAGGCCAGCGTACCGCCCACATTCAAGGGCAACTGCTTGTCGGCATGCCATTGGCTGACATGTTTGACCATTTCGTGATAATCACTGAAATACCAGAAAAAGCCCACCAGTCCCAACAACAATAAAATCCCCAGGATTTTAATTTTCAGAGACACGCTCACCAAAGCATTACGGATGGCCTCGCCATCGGATATGGCCAGCATATGCACATGAGACTGCTCGGAGATATTCAGCTGGTAGCCGCGGCGGGCAACCGTCTTGAGCTGAATTTCGGGATAGGGTTCCAGTTTTTTCCTGAGAATACTGATGCATTGAGTCAGTGAGGTCAGCGCCACCACTCGCTCGGGCCAGCCAACGGCCAACAATTCATCTTTGCCGAACACATTTCCCGGGGCTGACAACAGGTGTGACAATACCTGAGCCTCAGAAAAAGACAGAACTATTTCTGAACCGTCACGTTGATCCAGTAGGTGTTTGGCCTTGGCATCCAACACCAAATAGGGAGTCAGCTGCTGCATTGTCACTCCAGAAAATCACTCCAAGAAGTTTGATCGGCCCCCCTTGACGTGGACCGAGTATGATTTTGGAGTGTACCCTGATAGTAAGCGGCATAATGTGATAACCATACCATTTAACAATTTGTTTCTATTCGATAAAACCTTTAATAAAGTCATACGCAATCAAGCATTAAGCTAGAGTTGTCGTTTGTTGAAACAGAAACGACAACCTAGATACAAAAGCAACAGCCAAGAGAACAAAATGCCCAGCAACCAAGGCCATTGTGGTACTCCGGCGGTCGCCATTCCCAGAAAACTTTGATTGAGTAAGCGAAATACCGTTGCCGGGTTCAACAACATCAGCCATTGCAAACTCTCTTGACCCAGACTGTCGACCGCCACCACAGCGATTACCAATAGCGCCAGATCGTAAAGCAATACCAACACCAGCCAGAACAGCATCAAGATTGCCAGCGCCTGAGCCTTCTGTCGGGCCCAGAGACTGACCCAATATCCCAACAATATAAACACCAAACCGAGTAACCAGGCGCTTGTCACCAGAATAGTCAGAGTGGCCGGTAACTCCAGCGTTCGGTAGGCAGGTTCCAATATGGCCAGCAGACACAAAGGCAGACCAAAGCCTATCAGCAGCGCCACCAGCAAGGCTCCCCCCTGCCCCAGCAGCTTACCCGTGAGCCATTGCCCACGAAGCATGGGATAGGTCAACATCAACAGTAAAGTCCCGGCTTCATCCTCACCGACAAAAGCATCGTAACTCAACAGCAAGGCCAACAGGGGCATCAAAAAAACCGTCAGGGTCAACAGGGAATTCACCAGTTGCGGCAATGGCTGCCAACGAAACTCGCCCCCGATTGCGCCGCTGCCGAAAATAACCGCTGTCGCCAACAAGGCAAACAAACAACAAGCCGTCAGCAACCAGCGACTGCGTACGCAGTCTTTAAACTCCTTGACGGTAACGACCCAAACAGGATTATTGGACTGCACTTGCAAGGGTTCTCCTTGAGTCACAAGCTCCATCACGCGGCCTCCCCGAGTTTGTTGCGCGAACCAGTCGAAACCGGCTGCCCGAGATCCGATGCCATAAAATGATGAAACAACTCTCCAAGAGACGCCTTGTGCAGTTGGAAATCAAAACAATGGTACTTTTGGGTTAAAATAGCCACGACCTCGGCCACGTCAGCGCTGTCAATCCGCAACTTCCCTTGCGTAAATACTGGACCCAACACGGGATCGCGACTGAGATCCAACCCAGATGGTAACCACACCTCCTGTGGTAAGCTCGACTGACGACGCAAGCCTGCTAAATCCCCCAGAGCCTGAATACGCCCTTTGGACAGGAGTAATGCCAGATCCAGATGCGGCTCGACCAAAGCCAACTCGTGAGTACACACCACTATGGCGCAGCCTTGCTGCTTCAGCGCCGCCAATTGAGCATACATCAGTGCCGAGGCAGAAGGGTCCAGACCCACTGTCGGTTCATCGAGCAACAACAATCCGGGGCGGCTGAGTAGCGCCTGCGCTAACCCAAGCCGCTGTCTTTGCCCCTTGGAGCAATGCCTCAGTTTACGCTGGGCGATATCTTCCAGCTCAAATTCGGCCATTAATGCCCTGACTCTGGGCTGAGCAACCCCCTTCAACTTGGCAAAGTAACTCAATAGTTCACCCAGGGGCATGTTGTCGTAGAAGCTGACGTTCTCGGGTAGATATCCCACTTGCATGCGGCTTTCACCGGCCGCCTTACCCAAAATAGTCAGCTCGCCAGCGGCCGGCGGTAACAGTCCCAGCAAGAGCTTGATCAGAGTCGACTTGCCCGCACCATTGTGCCCGGCCAGGGCCAACATTTTTCCCTGCGGCAGTTGAAAGGTGATATTTTCCAGTACCTGTCTATCCTCGCGGATAAAAGCCAATTGCTGACAATCAATGCTGAGCATAGTATGTCTCCTCTAGCAGATGGCGCGAGCCCACCGCCCCGGTTGTCACAGTAGAGATCAGCGGTGGTTGCAACAAAGGGAAACTGTCGCGAATGCCGATATCTTCCCCCAACGACAACTGGCGCTGTAACCAACGCAATAAGAGCACCACAGGGCTGTCCATCAATAATCTGGCCTCTGGATAGAGCCAAAACAAACGATCCAACGCATCATTGGGCTGATAAGGGCTATCGCCAAGGCCATTGGCATCCAAGTCCCAACCTTGATAGCTGCTCCAATAATTACCTTGACCTTGATAACTCCACTCCTGTGCCTTATCGCCGACATAACGCACCTGAGTAAGATTGTTTTCTATGCTGTTACGCCACAGGCTGTTGCCCTCTCCCCCCAGAGCGACACTGATGCCGGTATCACTGTCGCTGAAGCGGTTATGGCTGATACGATTGTCGGCAGCACCGTATATAAATAGCCCCTTACCTTCACTGGCTATGGCGGGATCCCCTTTGGGATTGTGAATAGTTGCCACCAGATTGTGGTGCACTTCGCTGTTGTTGGTCACATTGAGCAAGATGCCGAAATCGACCGCATTAGTAACCTTATTGTGTTCCAGGGTGATCGCCTTGGAGCTCATCAGCGCATATCCCCCCAATAGATTCCAGGCGTTATTGTTCCAAGCACAATCTTGGCGGGTATACATATAATGAATGCCATATTGCTGGCGACTGAACTCGTTGTGGCTGGCGCGACTGACATCAACATTTTCCAGATAAATGCCATCACGAACCGAATGAATGCTGTTGTAGTGCAGCTCGGGGGCTTCTACATATTCCAGAAAAATCCCATCGCCCCGATCGAGAAAGTAACGCTTGTCATCGCCGAGGATCTTGCAGTGTTCAATTCTGGGCCGTTTTAATTTTTCGCCATGAATACCAAATCCAGGCCCTTGTAGTTCCAACCTCAAGAGCTGGACATCATCGGCACCCGGCAGCAGACGCACCCCAGAATCATGTTCATAAAGATCGGCGCCCCAATTACGGATCTCAAGCCCTTCAAGACGCACCCCAGCGGCGGCGATAGTCACGGCACTGCCCTTACCGCCGCCATCAATCACAGTACCCGGGCGACCAAGTACAGTAATGGTTTTACTGATGACCAAAGGCCCCTGATATTCGCCGGCTGCCAGAGTCAACACCTCACCTTCATTCAGCGCATCTATGCGTGCCTGCAATGGATTTTGGCTGCCAAAGCAGCCAAATGAGAGCAGTAGAAGGAGCAGTAAAAACCTCAACATAGCCCTTAGTGACTTCCTTCAAGTAGCTCCAGGGTAA
The DNA here is from genome assembly GCF_019670705.1 of Shewanella carassii. Classification (NCBI taxonomy): domain Bacteria; kingdom Pseudomonadati; phylum Pseudomonadota; class Gammaproteobacteria; order Alteromonadales; family Shewanellaceae; genus Shewanella; species Shewanella carassii. The sequence goes on along the minus strand of NZ_AP024618.1, from coordinate 565,619 downwards.
TATCCTTGTAGGTCAACACCCGGCCTCCCCAAGACTCGGCAAAGGCTTCTGCCGCCTCTTTGGTTGAGAAGGGGGCAACAGCGGGTCCCATCACTCCCTTCTTGCTAGTGCCATAGACATACCAAGCCTTGGTAGCATCGATAAAGGCACTGTCATCGGGATGCTCCCAGTCGGTTGTGCCCATGTCATGGACAAACATCGCCTTGATCCGGCGCTGATTTTCCGGTTGCAGCGCAAAACTGAACATGTCACGGCTGGAGCAGAACTTGGGCACGGCATTACTGTCTTTGAGCATCAATTGCCCTTTGGGTCCAGGGTATTTGGTGATCACCATGCCACACATATGGCATTTGTCATGCTGCTGAAGGTGTTGAGCTCGAATGGGCTGATCATCACTCTGGGCCGGACTACAAGCGGGCAAACCCAGCATTAAAAGTGGAATAGCGATGGCAAGTAGTGTCTTTTTCATCTTTATCTCCAGTCATTAGAATCAACACCTCGCCGGGGCCTTGCAGGGACAACCCATTGGCGAGGGTTGAAAAAAATCATTCGAGTCGGCTACGGGCGTTGGCAATAGCATATTGCAACGCCTGACGATCCAACTGCTCATTGTCGCTATCGAGCAACAGCTGCCAGTGGCCTATGGCCTCGGCATATCTTTGGTTAAGAAAAGCATCGTTGGCCAACAGCAACCGGGTGCCGGGGTCGGCACTATCCAGCGCCAAAGCCTGCTCGACCCATTCCTGGGATTCCGGCAGCCACTGACGCTGATCTCGGTAATAGGCGGCTTCGGCCAACTGTCCCAACAAGGCGGCGCTCTTGCCCTGAAGTTGCAACTGCTGCTTCAGGGTGGCCACCGCATCCAGATACATGCCGCCGCGCACATAGGCCTGCGCCAGCTGTTGCATCAGGCTGGTGTCTTGTGGCGCCTCGGCACTAGCGCGCCGAAGCCGGACAATTTCGGCAGCCAACAGATAATCTATGCTGTCATCGGCCTCGGCCAACTGCCAATCGTTATAACGGCCGGTATAGGAGTAAGTCCCGAGACTCAGGCCTATGATCAGCAGCGGCAATAGACTCCAGTGCCACAGAGCCGGCACGACTCTATCACCCCGGCTGGTTTGCCACTGGTAGAGGGCAAACAGCGTCATAAACGCCAGACTCAGCAGGGCAAGTCCCAACCAGAGCGGGTTAGCCATAGCGCCTCCTGTCAACCGTGACCAGGCATAGGATGCTTGTTGTCTTTACCCGGCTGTTCAACCTTGACCAGTTCAACTTCAAAGATCAAAGTGGCCTGAGGCGGGATAATTCCCGGGGCTTCCTCGCCATAGGCGAGCTTGGAGGGGATAACAAAACGGAACTTGGAGCCTTCAGGCATCAGTCTAAGCCCCTCTTCCCAGCCGGGGATCACTGTCATCAAGGCAAAACGGCTGGCAGCCTTGTTGGCGCTGCTATCTTCAAACACAGTGCCATCAATCAACTTACCGACATAGTTGACGGTCACCACATCTTCGGGATTGGGCTTCTTACCCTTGCCCATGCTCAGCACTTCATACTGCAGACCACTGTCGGTCACTTTAACGCCGGACTTTTTCTTGTTTTCGGCCAGGAAGGTTTCACCGGCCTTGAGGTTGTCCTCAGCCAACTTATTGAAACGGGCCTCTCTTTCTTCATTGAGTACGATGGCGCGTTGATTCAGTAGATCCAGGATCTGCTCATCTGTCAGCTGCTGCTTATCTTTCAAGGCATCGGTAAAGCCGGTGATCAGCAGCTCCATATTGACTTCGGCTCCCAGCTCCAGCTGTTGATAAACCTGGCCCGAAATATAGTTACCCACGGACGCACCGAGGGCATAGGAAGTCTTGTCTGTTTCTGTTTTCAAGTCGGCCGCCAACGCGGGCAGACTCAGACAGAGAGAGAGAGAAATAGTAGCGGCAAGTTTTTGTAATTTCATGTTTTTATCCTGCAATATAAAAAATTCAATGCCCAGTAAATCAGTTATTAAGGACGCTCTATCGGCCGTCCGGAAATACGCCAGCCATAGATACCATCCGGCATCTGCCTGACGTCGGTATAACCCAGTTTCATCACCTCTCTGGCGGCCACATTGCTGGAGGTACATAGACGGTTGGCACAGTAAAACACCATGGTGGTGTCCTTGTTTTCCGGTAGCAATGTCTTCCAGTTATTGACGTTGAAGTAAATGGCACCGGGAATGAAGCCATCGCCCCATATTTCCAGAGTGTTGACGTCGTAGAAAATCACCCCTGGCTGATTGAGTAACATCTCGGCTTCGCGCATGGAGATCTGGTTGAGGATCTCTTCATGGTAGGGGGCCGGTACTAAATCTCCACCGCCACCGGCCTGTACTGCAGGTGCGGCAAACAGGAATGCCAATGGCAACAGCAGTGACGATTTCAGTGACTGTTTCAATGAGAATCGGAGTTGCATCTTTATTCTCCCTAAGAATGGCTCCAGGCAGATGCCCGGAGCCACGATTACCCGTTACAGCGAAGCTGTCTTGGTGCCCTTGCCATCGGCAATGGCTTCAGCTTGAGTCACGTAAGTAGTTGCTGCATCCATACGCTTACGGGCATAACGAGGAGCGTGAACACCCCATGAGCCGTCTTTACGTACGAATTCAACAATTTCACGAGCCTTGTCGGTCAGCAGCAGAACTTGTGTCTTGTCTTCGATAGACAGCTTGTTCTTGGCAACTTTGCGATCGATTCGCTTGAGCGCATCTTCCACCTTGGCCAGGCTGTCTTTGACAGGAGTCTGCCACTTCATGACCTTACCGTAGATCTCTTTCTGATCCTTGAAGTGCAGGCCCTTGCTCAGCTCAGACTGGAACTGGCTGTGACAACCCTTACGCTCAACCACGTCATGGTCAGAGATAGAGGTACGAGCACAGGTCCACATCAGGTCGAGATAGCCGTGACCATTCTCATCCTGAGCCACAGTCCAGCCTTTGGTGGTGGACTTACGAGGTTGACCTTCAGGAGGATTCAGCGTCTTGCGATCTGGGCTGACATCGATCTTCCACAGGTGAGACTTACGCACTGCGTCGAAGCCGGCCATATCTGGGTACTGAATCGCGGTGAAGTTTTCACAGCTACCCATGTTAGGCATGTGACAGCTGGTACAGCTGTTCTTGGCGTGAGTGCTGGTGTTGGCAGCCATTTCGGCCTGAACCTGGTGACAGTCAACACAGTCTTTCTTGATTGCAGGCTTGGTGTAACCGGATTTCCAGTCGTTACCTGTTACTTCGTGTGGATCGTGACAGGTAGAACAACGCATGCCCTTGTCATAGTGAGAAGACATGAACATCTGTGAACCTTCGGTACCACAAGATGGGCAAGAAGACTTCATCTTAACGTTGAAGGCATATTCCAGCTTTTCCTTGCCTTGCTCGGTTTCGGCCAGTTCGTCAACATAGTTGAACCGCTGGTGACAACGTTCACAGTTGGAAGGCATGCCGCCGCCGTTACCGCCATCCAGGTGACCACCGGCGCCGTGACACTCTTCACAAGCGATACCGCGGCTGATGGTGTGCTCTTGCAGTTTCTTGGGATCGCCAAGGGCATCCAGGTATTCCTGCTTGTTCTTAAAGTCAAACTTGAAGCTATGACACACTTCGCAGTAGGAGCTGGCAGGCTGGAACAAGAACTCTTTCTTGTACTTGGCACCGTAGGAAGTCATACCCCACTGGTGAGAACCACTGGCACCGAAGTCTTCCATCTTGGTTGGGAAGTCAGGAATAACCTTCTGGATCTTCTTGGCCATTTCCGGAGTCAACCATTCTGCCCAACCACGGGAGAACTGGTTACCACCGGCAACCATGGTACCTGTACCATCTTTCAGCAGACCGCCTTCAATATGGTAGGAACCACGCACCAGATAGCTGTCGATAAAGCCGTACTTGGTACGAGGAGTACCTACAGTGGCGTAGATCGCATCTGGCGTCACACCGTCCGGCAATATAGAAGCGTCAGAACCATACAACTTTTTCTTCAGATCGTTGTCCACTTCCGGGTGTTCACCTGGGAAACGTATGGTCTTGGCGTGACGAGAACGCTGCCACTTCTCATACTGTACCGCGTGACACTCACCGCACTTCTCAGGACCAACAAACTTGTTGGGGAAGTCGAGGATTGACTTGGCAGCCAAACGATATTGCACCGCTGAAGGGCGGCCAACACGTTTGCTGTACTTCTGGCCGTTACCTTGGTCCATGTACTCTTCACCGCGGTCACTGACCTTGTACATACCAATGAGGCGGCCTTCTTCCTGATACTTGAACACAGGGTGATTCTGGAACAAGTAATCAAACAGCTCTTTTTCCTGAACGATATAGTCTTGCAGCGTCTTCACGCCATTGACTTTTTCCATACCGTTGGGATTGGCGATCACCTTCTGTGCCGACTCTCCCATCTGCTTATTGCCGTGACCTGGTTTATCTGCCGCGAGCGCAGTAGCGCCGCTGACGGCAGAAAAGCAAAACAACACACTGAGTGCTGTCTTTTGTTGCCATCGTCTCATCATACTACTCCTGAATATGTCGTTGGTTATTTCACAAACGAACTTGTTATTGCCGGCTTGACCGGTCGCGACTCATTCTTCATATGTGCGGCAGCAAAAACCTGCGCTAGAGCACAGCCCCCCCCCGCTTGAGAAATCAAGAAAGCAACATCTTATATTTGTCTTTTAAAACAATGACTTTAATATTTGAAGATAAGATTATTCAGTTCTTTTTTTGAGCGTTTTATTTCTCAAAAAAGCTCAATCTTGATGCTGAAAATTAAAAAATGTCGCACAACCAAACTGGCGGCAATAAAGGCGCGACAGATCACAGAGCCAAAGCATTAATCCTCCTAGTCTCTGGCCATCTATTTCCGGGAATTTCCCACATAACAAGAGAGCAGCCATGTTTACCATCACCATGTTGCCCGAACTGGGGCACTTTCTGCTGATCCTAGGCGGCGGCTGCGCCTTGTTCAGTGCCTTATTGGCATTACTCAAATATCGCTGGCCACAATTAGACTGGCCATTGCAACCTTTGCTGCTGGGGCAATTCCTCGGGCTGAGCGGGGCTATCGTCATACTGGCGCTGGCATTTGTTCTCAACGACTTTTCGGTGGCTTATGTCGCCAACAATTCCAACTCGGCTCTGCCGCTGTTCTACAAGCTGGCGGCGGTATGGGGTAGTCATGAAGGGTCTTTGCTGTTTTGGATGACAGTAATGGCTCTCTGGGCCTACTGTGGACTACCGAGACGTTCGCAGGATAAGGGGTATCTGTTGATGCTGCATGGCAGCTGCTCGGCGATTCTCTGCGGCTTTATCTTCTTTATGTTGCTGTATGCCAATCCCTTTGCCCGCCTACTGCCGGAAGTGCCCATAGAAGGGCGCGATCTCAGCCCCATGCTGCAGGACATAGGCCTTATCCTGCATCCCCCCTTGCTGTTTCTCGGCTATGCCGGCCTTGGGATCTGTTTTTGTATCGCGCTGGCGCTACTCGTCAGTGATAAACTAACGGCCCCCCGTCTCGATAGACTCAAGCGTCATATGTTGCTCACTTGGGTGTTTCTTACCGCGGGCAATGCCTTGGGGTCCTGGTGGGCCTATAACGAACTGGGCTGGGGCGGTTGGTGGTTCTGGGATCCGGTGGAAAATGCCGCCTTTATCCCCTGGTTGGTCACCACTGCGGCACTGCACTGTCTGTTACTCAAAAACCATAATCCTTTGGCACAGCTGTCAGCCCTGGCGCTGGTACTGCTGGGTTTCAGCCTGTGCCTGCTGGGCACCTTTATTGTGCGCTCCGGCATTATTCAGTCGGTGCATGCCTTTGCCGCCGATCCGGAGCGAGGAGTCATCATACTCCTGTTACTGCTACTTTATGGTGGCGCCGGATTCACCCTGTTTGGTCTCAGGTGTCGTCACTACTGGCGAGCGGGCAAATTGGCGCCGCTGAGCCCTGACGGCCAATTATTGCTCGGTAGTCTGATCCTGCTAGCCATGGCTCTGACCACTCTGTTGGGTACCCTGTATCCACTCTTTTATCAAGCCATTGGACTGGGAAGCTTGTCGGTCGGCGCTCCCTACTTCAATAGCCTGTTTGTGCCCATGTTGGCGCTGGCGCTCCTGCCAATGGCGCTCAGCACCTTGCCAAAGGTTAATTATAAGTATCTGTTTATGTTAGCCTTTGCCACATTAGCACTGACGGCTGTTGTATTGTATTTCCGGGGTTCTTTGGATCCTTGGTTGCTAGCGGGGGGCAGCATGACGCTGTTCTTGACCTTGATACTGTTGCTTTACCTGCTGCCATTACCCTCAAAGAATTCCAAGCCATTGAATATTCCCATGCTATTGGCGCACTTTGGACTCCTCATCAGCATCATCGGCGCAACCGGGGTCAGTTGTTTCGAGCAGCATTCACTGCTGCGAATGGGACCGGGCAAGGGCAGTATTCTGGGCGACTATACCTTTATCTATGAGCAGACCCGCCTGATTGACAAACCAGCCTATCGCGGCGAACAGGCGGTAATACGGGTAGAGCGCGATGAGCAACTGCTTACTTACCTCTACCCGGAGCGGCAGGAATTCAACACCAATGGCATGTCACTGTCCCAGGCCGCCATCCATAGAGGTGCTTTTGGTGATCTCTATGTCTCCATGGGCACTCAGCTGAGTGATGAAGAATTTTTGGTGCGCCTCAGCATCAAACCATTGGTGAGTTGGATCTGGCTCGGCGGCGCCTTGATGGCTATCGGCGGTTTAACCGCTCTCAGACGCAGATACCAACAACAGCCTCAGGCCGCTTTCCTTAACGCTTCAGGGAGACTCCAACATGATTAGGCTAATGCTACTTGGATTATGGCTCAGCTTTACTTGCGTCGAAGCCCAGGCGACCGATATGGATATCGCCCACCTCAGCATAGATATTTCCAAGGAATTACGCTGCCCTATGGCCACCAACCAAAACCTGTTTGAGTCGGAAACCGCCATTGCCAGCGAGCTCAAGGCGCAGATCTATCTGATGTTGCAACAGGGCAAGAGCCGGGAGCAGATCCTCGACTTTATGGTGGAACGCTATGGCGAACAGATCCGTTACCAACCCAGTCTGAATGCCGGCACGGCATTGTTGTGGTTGGGGCCTATCGTCTTGCTATTAGTGCTTCCCGGCGTACTGCTGTTTTTCGGCCGCAATAACACTCAATCCACCCATGATCAGGAGGACCCATCTTGAGATCTTACTTGCTTCTTTGTCTTGCCCTGTTGTTACCCCTGCCACTGTCGGCTCAAGGGGGGATCATGCAACAAAAGGCCTACCATACCGGTGAGCCTGTACCGAACAAGCCTATGTTTATGCGTGGGTTTGTTGAAATGCAATATGCCAGAAAGGTAGCGGACGTCACCTTTGCCGATCTGCAGGGTAACCCCAAGACCCTGGATGAATACAAGGGCCGTGTAGTACTGCTGAATCTTTGGGCCAGTTGGTGTCCACCCTGTATCAGAGAGATGCCAACCCTGGCCAAGCTGCGCAACAAATTGCAAGGCAGTAACATTCAGATTGTGCCGCTATCTATAGATGAAGATCCGGCGGCGGTGGCTCCCTTTCTGGCCAAGCATGAGCTTAAGTTGGATAACACTTGGATAGACAGCAAGAAAGAGATAGAGAAGATCATGCCGGCCAACGTGGTGCCTGCAACCTATGTATTTGACCCTAATGGCAACTTAGTCGGCTTTATCCGGGGCTATCTGGACTGGGATGACCCGGGTATTGATGACTATCTGTTACGTTTTGCCGCCAAGTATCAGGCAATCGCCGAAGGTAAAACGTCACAGTAACAGTGCAACCGTCCCGGGGCATCTCCCCAAGTCACTCCGGGCAACTCTTTGGCAAAGAACAATGTGACTTCTCCGCCCACACTTTTTGCCCGCTTTCCCGTCACGCACGCCTCTTTTTGTCGGGAAAGCTTTTTCTTTTTCAGCTTAGCCAAAATCCAGACTCGATAACTTTCAGCGCTCACCTGATAATCCGTCTCTCGCGCTTGCGAACACGCCCTTAGCCACAACTCACTTGGGTCACAAACCCATTGGATTATCGGCTCATCACGCCTCAGTTGCGCGCGCCAAATCAGCCTCAAAACCAGCTACGCTTAAATCCTGCGGCTTGCCACTGATGGGATCGATAAAGCGCAAGCGACAAGCCATCAGCTTGAGGGGCTTATTGAAATTGTCTTCGCTCCTAGGCTGCAACTCAGGGTAAAACCTGTCGTTCAGCAGTGGCATTCCGAGGCTCTGCATATGCAGCCTGAGTTGGTGAGTCTTGCCGGTAATTGGACTTAGACTGAACAGCCCCATATCGCCATTAACGGCGATGAGACTGATTTCCGAGTGACTGTTGGCCTCACCCTCTGCCAAGCGCATGATAAAACTGGGCTCGCCCTTGATGAGGCGATTTTTCACTGTCCAGTGCAGCGGCAGGCTAAGTTCACCAGTTGCCAATCCCGCCTGAAGCTCAGGTGTCAGCCGCGCCAGCGCCTGGTAGTCCTTGCGTATCAGGCCTTCACGGAACAGCGCATGGTAGGCATGCCGGGTTTCGGGATCTGTGGACATCAGCATGACTCCGGCCGTTTCTCTGTCCAGCCTGTGTGCCGGCGCTATGGTTTCTATCCCGGTGCGGCGCCTTAACCTGTGCACCAGGCACTCGTTGACATAGTTACCGCTGGGAGTCACAGGCAAAAAGTGCGGTTTGAATACCAGAATACTGTGCTCGTCCTGAAACAGGATCCGCTCTTCAAAAGGGATCCGGGTTTCTTTGGGGACTTCACGGTAATAGTAGACCCTGGCGGTAGGCCGATAAGGGGTATCGGCCTGGATAGGCTCGCCATTTTGCCAGTGTACCTTGCCGGTTGCGACCCGCTCACGCCAGACATCGGCATCGATGCGGCTGAAATGGTCGATAAGAAAGGCCAATACAGTGGCTTTGTCGGTCACATCCCTTGGCAAGACTACATAGGAGGGCTGTGCGGCTCTGTCTGTTTGGCTCATAACTCTTCCGGCAAAATAAAAAATGGCGACTCAGGGCCGCCATTCTACTCTATCTGCCTTAAATTATTCGAGGCAGGTACTCTCAAAGCTGTTGCTGAACATGGGACTTAATCAACTTGAGCACAAAGTCCATGGTCTTGTGGCAATCAGGTTGATTCAACAACAGCTGTTTGTCCTTGTTGTATAAGGGCAAAACCTCCAGCCAACGCTGGCTCACCCAGGCGGCATCATCCAGATGCACTTCTGAGGAGTAGAGCCCGCGCAAGTCCGGGTTGACCTCATAAAACTGCTCCAGTGCCGCGCTGATAAGAGTGAACTCGCCCCGAATAGGCTCCTCGGCCCAGTTGGGACAATCCATTACCTTTGCCAGCCAACGGCCATCTTTTTCCTGTTTGGCGGACAGGACTTTGACCCTTTGCTTGCCTTCCAGGGTGATACTCAGCGAGTCATCTTCCAGCTGATTGAAGTCGATGAGCTCGCAGCGAGTGGCAATGGGAAAACTGGGCGGCATGGCAACGCTGTTACGCATTCCGAAAGCCAGCGGATATTTCCCCTTCAGGACATCGGCCACCATGCTCAGGGTAATGGGGTCAAGGATCCTGATCTCAAGCCGTCCACCTGGCAACAACAAGGCATCATAGGTCAGTAACGCCATTTCCTGTGTATGCATAGCAACCTCCTTCCCCTCGGGGAGTGAGCAACCGAAAGCGAACCTGAGGTTCAACATTCGTTTTAAAGTCTAGCAGTTGCTGAAATTTCATCCATTGGCAATTTAGGCTAGTCCTTAGGTCTGCTAATGAATTAGACAGGTATTGAGTGAGTTTTGTTGCAAGCGTATTTATAGAAGCTCCAGTCTTTGGGCTATTTTGCCGCCGAGAAATACCTCGGCAAATTCATCAGCCAATCTGTTACTGAGATCGGCGGCGCGGCGCCAATATTGAATTCGACTGGCGCTATCCAAGGTTTCAAAGTCCTTGCGATCTGGAATTTTGCCATAGGGTAACGAAGCGACAAACTCCTCTGTGGGTGCCAACACCAAAGCATTATGATAACGGCGCTTGGCCCGACGCCATGGCAAGGATTTATCGAACCATCCCGGCGCCATATGGGGATAAAAATGCGGATACAGGGTCAACCCCGGCGCCCGTGACAGCGGCAGGTCGAAGTGGTAATCAGTGATGCCGCCATCATAGAAGTGCCCGTTGGTCACACCGCTGATTTCGGTTACCGGTGACAGCAGCAGTGGAATAGAACCTGTGGCCAGCAACACGGCTTCGATATTGTCACTGCTGAGCAAGGCGCTATTTCCGGGGAGATCTTTAAGCTGAGCGAAGGGAGAACCCTCTATGGCAGAGGCAAATACCAGACGCTCAAAGTGCCACCCCAAGGTGCGGCGACTGACAAGGTTGGTCATCGCGGCAGCGCCCAAGCCTGCCGCCAGCGCCAACTTGCTGCCGGCCCGGTTCAAGTGACGGGCGCGGCATACCACTATATGGCTGCGAATATGCGGCTGTTTGAGGATCTCTTCGGCGCCGCTTGTGCCTAAAATCCCGCTGACTATACCGCGAACCTGGCGGCTGACCTCTTCCCGACTCGGACGGGTTTCATAGCGCTGGCCTATGTAGAGTTGTTCCAGCCTTTGATAAGCCGCCAGCGGATCTGCCTGAGCCAGACAGGCCAAACGCCAGGCGCCGGATGAAGCACCAAGAGTGTAGAGCGGAGTCTGCCTCTGTTTGAAAAACTCACCAAACAGGTATTTGTCGAGCCCGGCAATCCCCAGCCATTTGGGACCACCGGACGCCGCCAATAGTTGAGTAAAAGACTCAGGCTTTAATCCCTGTTCCATCAATGTCTGATGGGCGTCTGTACCGGCAAGAAATCGCAAGTTAGTCAAAAAGTCACTCCCTGAGCCGCAAAAGTCACAGGCAAGATACCGCAGCCTTGCGCCGTCTGCCAAGCCCGGCCCGAGCCCCAAAGGTTTTATCCCCTTGCTCGGCCGCCCTTCCCACGCTCCACGAGCCAAGCAAGCGCATTTCGACGCACAAAAAAACGACAGCCAGGCTCTTTTCTGGTAACCATGCAGGTAAATAACCAGGCAAAAGCCAGATAAAAAACGGGCTTGATTCGATAAACAATGACAGCTCAATAAAATATTAAATAACAAAAACAAATAAACACAAATAACAATTACTTAAGAAAAGCAAAACCTAAAAAACACCAAGACAAAAAGAATCAGAAAGCACCAAGTTTAGGAAAAAAATTTCTCGAAAAAACCAAATGTTTCTAGAACGCTGCGCTCTGAGTTATCACTTTTACGTCTAAATGCATCAATTGTAACAATGCTAATATCCGCGCAATAAAAATGCAGTTTTGAATCATTCAAGAGGTCGTATGCGCTTAGCTCTTATTTCACTGGCAGTAGCGAGTCAACTGACTGTTCCTGCCGTCTTTGCTGCCGAAGAGCAGCCCAGTATCGAAACCATCTCCGTCATAGGTTCACGTATCGCCCTGCGAACCGCCACCGACAGCGTGGCACCGGTCGATATCATTACGGCCGAACAACTGGAAGCCACTGGCATGACGGAAACCGCCAAGGCGCTGCAGTTTGCCGCACCTAGCTACAGCTTCCCCTTCTCCTCGGTCACCGATGGCTCAGATGCCGTGCGTCCCGCCAGTCTGCGCGGCCTGTCACCGGACCATACCCTGGTGCTGGTTAACGGCAAACGCCGTCATGGCTCGGCACTGGTCCATCTCTCTGGAACCGTGGGCAAGGGCTCGTCCAACGTCGACTTGAACGCCATCCCTATGACGGCCATCAAACGCATCGAAATTCTCCGTGATGGCGCTTCGGCCCAATATGGCTCTGACGCCATCGCCGGGGTGATCAACGTAGTACTCAAAGACAACAGTGAAGGTGGCATGGTATCGGCCCAAGCCGGTCAAACCTATCAGGGTGATGGCGAGCAGTGGCGTGTCGGCCTCAACCACGGCCTCGGCATAGGTGACACTGGCTTTGTGAATCTGTCGCTGGAAGCGCATCACAAGAACAGCACCAATCGCGCCGGATTGGATCCGCGTCAGCAATATCCATTGCTGGCCGATGACAGCCCGGATCCCCGCGAAGAAACCGTTAACCGCAAGAATCACCATGTGGGTGACGCCGAATATGACAACCTGGGGTTGTTTCTCAATGCCGCTCAGGAGTTTGCCAATGACAGCAAACTGTACGCCTTCGGTGGCTTAAGCCAGCGCGAGACCCGCTCCGGCGCCTTCTTCCGCCGTCCACTGGATAGCCGCAATGTTGCCGAAATCTATCCCGATGGTTTCCTGCCGCAGATAACCCCCAAGATCACAGATCAGTCGCTGCTGCTGGGTTATGAATTTAACCTGGGCGAGTGGCAGTTGGATGCCTCGGCCGGATACGGCAAGAACCGCTTTAAGTACCGGGTCGAGAACACACTCAACGCCTCTTTGGGCCCCGGCAGCCAAACCGAATTCAACGCAGGTACCCTGTCCACCGAAGAGTGGAACCTGACTCTGGATGCCTCACGTTACTTCGACTTTTACAATGACTCAGAGCTCCTGGTCGCTATGGGCACAGCCTGGCGCCAGAACGCTTATCAGGTGGAAGCCGGAGAGCAAGCCTCTTATATCAATGGCGGTTATCAGAACAAGGCCGGCGGCAGCCAAGGCTTTGGCGGCTTTACCCCAGAATCGGCGGTAGATGAGGATAGAGACAACATAGGTGTCTATCTCGAGGTGGAAAACCAACTGACCGACGACTTCTACTGGGCCGCCGCGGTGCGCTATGAAGACTATTCCGACTTTGGTGACAACACCAGTTGGAAGCTGGCGGCCAGATACGATCTGACCGACAACCTGGCACTCAGAGCCACGGCCAACACTGGCTTTCGCGCACCCAGCGTGCAGCAGTTGTACTTCACCAATATCTCGACCCTGTTCAACCCGGATCCCGTGACAGGCCAGCTGGTACCGACCGAGTCGGGCACCTTCAACAACCTGTCTTCCGTGACCCAGGCGCTGCAGGTAGGCAAGCTGCAACCCGAGTTGTCAGAGTCCTTCAGCCTGGGTTTGGTGTACACCAATGATTCCGGTCTGGCGGTGACTCTGGATGCCTATCAGATCAGCATAGATGACAGAATCGTGCTCTCCAGCTCACTGACTCCGGCCGACTCCCAGGTGGTGGCAGATGCACTGGCCGGTACCAACGCCGAGTCGGCACGCTTCTTTATCAATGCCGTCGATAGCCGCACCCGAGGTGTGGATGTGGTGGTGACCCAGGACTTTGATCTCGGCAGCTACGGCGATCTGCGCGCCAGCCTGGCCTATGCCTATAACGACACGGAAATCCGCGATATTCATCTGCCAAACCTTCTGGATGGCCTGGAAGACCAGCTGTTTGACCGTATAGAGCAGACCCGGATGACCAAGGCCAATCCGAAGAACACAGGTAACCTGGGGCTGACCCACAGCCAGGGCGACTTCAAGACCAACCTGCGCCTGAGTTACTTTGGCCCCTACACCATAGGTTACTCACGTGAAGACGTGGAGTACGACGGTAAGTTCACCGTGGATCTGTCGCTGACCTATGCGGCCACAGATAGCCTGAGCTTCACCGCCGGGGTGCAGAACCTGTTCGATACCTATCCGGAAAAACGCCCGGACGACAACAACTTCAACGGGATCTTCGTCTATCCCTTGACCAACACACCTTTTGGTTTCAACGGCGGTTACTACTTCCTCGAAGCCAGATACAGCTACTGATTTACCGGGAAACATATTTGCAGGGAAACATATTTGCAGGAAAACATGGGGGCCAGCGATATCGCTGGCCCCTATGCTTTTTGGCGCTGATGCCCCCTGGTATCGGCCGCTTGGCAACTCAAGCGCCTGTATGCGCCTGCTGCATCTCAAAGAGATCAAACTTCCAGCAGGAATGCTATTATACTGAGCCAACCCCTTTCCCCAGAAGATACAAAATGATAGTGGATACTCTGGCCAACCGTGGCCATTACCGAGTGCTGGGCCCGCGTATTCAGGCTGCCCTGGATTATCTGGCCGCAACAGACTTCAGCCAACTGGCCCCCGGCAGCTATGAACTGGATGGTAAAAAGCTGTTTGCCATAATCAACGATTACCACACCAAGCCCAGAGAAACCGAGCCATTCGAGGTACATAAACGCTATCTGGACGTGCAGTATGTGGTCAGTGGTGAAGAGGAGTTTGGCTACCTGCCGCTACGTGCCCAAACGCCCAGTCGCCCCTATCATGAGGCGCACGACTATGCCGAGTTTGATTATCAATCCAACCGCGAAGCCGCGGCATTTATCCCTTTGAAGGCCGGCATGTTTGCCATCTTCTTCCCCGGAGACATGCATATGCCGGGCACGCTGGCCAAGGCCGTTGCTGTCCGCAAGGTAGTCGTAAAAGTACTGTTGGATTAGAGTAAAGCGCCCGCGATTGCGGGCGTTTTTGGGTCAGAGGTTTACTTATCGTCCTGGGTTGTGGGCTTGCAAAGCATCTCCTTGGCGCCATAGCCCCAGGTCACCCGGGCCTCGCCCTGATGCTCCCAGAAGCTGTAGTCACCGCCCTGATACTTGGCGCCGCTACCGCTTGGCACACTGAACATCAAAATGCTTCTGTCGCCGCGCTCGGCAATCATGGTTGCCGGCTCTGTCTCGAAGAAAGTAGTCACCAACTCATTGGCCGGGTTGCCGTCACAGGCAAAGAATACCGGGCCGGTAGACTGCACCAAATGATAACGGGACTGCAACTCCACTATCCGTCTTTGATATGAATCCTTGGTACATTGCAGCTTGTCTTCACTCTTCCAACATTCGTTGCGGCCCTTGATCCAGCCGCGCTGCTCGGCCTTGAGCAGGGGTGGCTGTTCATTGACCGCCTTGTCACTGGCCTTGGCATAAACTTCGGCCAGCTGCTGATCCAGCTTGGCAAGCTCGGGTTCCTGACAAATAAGCATCTCTATACTGGAAGCCCGCTCGCCCAAGGCGTTGCAATCAAATGTCGGCAGTTCCCGCTCTGTTGCCTGGGGCGAGGTTGAGCCATCACCTGTAGCCAATGCGGCGGCAACATCCTGGCTGTTATCCAGTGCCTGCTGCCCGCAGCCACTGAGCGTCGCCGCGGCGACCAACGCCAGTACAAGTCCTGCCTGTGAAACTGTCCCCAAACTCATTTTTGCTCCTTAATCTTCTCGCTAGATCTACTCGCGGCTGCCAAAGCCTTTGCGCAAACTAATCCTAGTCTAAAACCCGTCGCCTGTCCGCTGACTGAATTAAATGTCAGATCAATGAGTTGGCTACTAAGCCTTATCGACAAAATCCTGCAATGCCTGCAGGTTGGCAATTTTCAGCAAGGCGCCCTGTTTTATGACCAGGCCCTTGTCGATAAGCTCTTTTACCGCCCTGCGATAGACCCGGCCAGAGGTGCCGAATCGCTCCGCTTCCTGATCCGGGCTGCCACAGGAACCCAGCATCACCTCTTCGTGTTGACGCCTGAGCAGATCGAAAGCGATGTTATAGCTGATAGGGTGCAAGAGCCTATTGGTGTAAATGTCCAGCGAGTCCTGATAATCCCAGGCCAGGGCGCTGGCAAAAAAGAGGGTAAATTCGGGTTGTTGCAGCAGCATCTGCCTGACTTTCTTCAGGCATAACTGGCGGATTTCCATCGGCTCTTCGGCCACCACACTCCACTGACAACTGGTGGCAGTAAAGAACTCCATTTCACCGAAAAGGTGCCAGTCGCAATCCAACTCCCCCAATTGAAACCTGCGGCCATTGACGGCGCAGATATTCATCGACACCCGGCCTTCGGGCACCAGGCACATATGGGTCAACTCCCGCCCCTGAGACAAGAGATCTTCACCGGCCTGCAGCAATTGGCTCTGGCCGCAGCACTCGAGCATGGCGTCGCAAAACGCCTGGTGAGACTGCTTTAGATGCGCACTGAAACGCCCGGTGCTGTATGGTTGCAGCTGCATAACAACAAGATCCCGTAAAGATGATGGCTCATGCTAGCCCATCAGCCTTACGGGCACAAACTTCAACAGCAGAGCGCCTGCAGCGCCGCCAAAGACGCCAACTTCTCCCCCTGCATCATGGCGCTATCGGCGTCGACATACTGGTTGATGCCCTGTTGCACATCTTCGCCATACAAGACCACATTATTGAGCACCGCAGCCACTTCCAAGCCTCTCAGGCGGCCAAGCGTCAGCAGCGCGGCAGTTTCCATGTCGGCCCCCAAGACTCCGAGTCGATGCCAATGACGGCAAATCTCCAGCTCATCATCCCGGTAAAAACTGTCGTGTGAGCGCACTATGCCAGCGTGGAAGCGGCAATCGCGGCGCTGCAAATAGGCCGCCATGGCATTGATAAGCTGCCGACTCGCCAGCGCCGGATAACCGGGCGGCGCATAACAAGCTGAGCCACCGTCATCGCGCACTGCGGCCTCCGCCAGAATCAACTCGCCCAAGGCTATCTGCGGCTGCAGCGCGCCGGCGGAGCCGACCCTAATGACACGGCGGGCGCCACACTGATACAACTCTTCCAGGGCGATAATCGCCGATGGTGCGCCTATGCCTGTACTGCAAACAGTGACAGCGACGCCTTGGTAAAATCCGCCCATGCTGCGAAACTCGCGGTTCTCTGCCAGCAACCGGCCATCGTCCAACAGCGCGGCAATTCGATTGACCCTTTGTGGCTCACCACAGAGGATCACCCGCTCACTCACCTGCGATGGAGACAGACAGATATGCGGCTGTTTATCGGCACTCATCAGCAAGCCTCCGCCGGACGGCTGCCATTGTCTTTGGCGGTACGCATCCACTGACGGGTGCCGTTGGCGGCAATAAACAGCAGGATGATGTATTCAATCGACAGGGCATAAACCCCTTGGGCGGCATAGATGCCGACACTGACCACATTGATAAGTACCCAGAGGATCCAGTTCTCGACATATTTTCGGGTCATCAGAATTTGCGCCACCACAGACAACACTGTCATTACTGAGTCCCAGAAAGGGAAGGCATCCGGCTCCAGTACAGGCTGGGCCAGCCCGGCACCAAACAGGTTGAGCGTATCGACACTGACCTGGGCAAAGAGAGCAAATACCGGATCGATATAGACAGTCATCAGGCCGATGCCCAGCACTGAAACCGCCGCGGTAAAGGCCAGTTTTTGCTTCGACAGCCAACGCACCTTGAGGGTGTCGCCGGTTTGCTGATCCGGCCGGGTCCAGGCATACCAGCCATAGAGGTTGGCGCAGAAGAAAAACAGCTGCAGCAGCAAGATGCCGTAGAGCTGTATTTGATAAAAAATAATCGCAAACAGAGTGACATTAACCAACCCAAACAGATAGTTAATCGTTTTTTCCTGGCTGGCAAACCAGATACAGAGCAAACCAAATACTGTGCCCACGGCTTCAATCCATGACATGGCATAGCCACTGCCAATGGGAATGTTCACCAGGGTATTGTTGATATCAAACCAAGCGGCAATATCCATCATCTATTCCTTGCATTATTGTGTTTTGCGCCCATGTAAGCAGATGGCAAAGCTCAAGTTAAGGACATTTGTCCCTCTCGGCTGATGTGAATCACAGTGAAAGGGACAAGATGGAACGATCGGTATCGCAGGAGTTATTTTACGCTTCCGGATAGTGCACCGGCTTGATCAGGCACATGGCGAGCATTTTCTCGGCGCAATAGGCGGCGCGCAGATAGTCCCGCGCTTTAGCTCCCTTGAGGTTGTGACTCAGCGTCATCAGCCCGAGACGCTCGGCCCTTTGCGCCAATGTTGGCCTTGGTGCCGGCAGGCCATCGGCCAACTCATTCAGCACCCCATGCAGGGTTTGTTGCATCAGGCCCAGGTGCGGCTGCGGCGCCTGGGGGGCTGACGGCTCGGCCAGCGCCTGCCCGAGTAGCTGCTGGTCGCCGGATTGGGGCAAGGTATCGAAAAAGAGGCTGAACCAGTTATCCAGCAGCAGGGACACAGGTCGCAGGTATAAGTGGCTGGCGGTGCGCTCGATGCGCGCCACTATCAGCTCGGGTACCCGCTCGCCCAGCAACTCCAGATTGGTCACGGCTCTTTGACTCAACTTGTTGTAAGGCAACGAGAAACTCAGCAGCGCCTGCTCCCTGTCCCAATAATGCAGTTCCATACACTGACTGGCCTGATTGAAACCACTCAGGTAGAGACCGCTTGGCCGGAAACACAGGTACTCCTGTTGCCAGTCTATTTCGTCGGCAACAGAGAGACTCACGGGCTCCAGCGGCTGGGTCGCGGGGTAGACCCGGGTATCCTGCAAACGCCGCAGGCGCCCCCAGGCATTGAGTTCGGCCTGAGCCAGGGTTTGGGTCTTACCCTGCCAACCCAGGGCCGACGGCGCGCCTGCCAGCATGGGCAGACCGCGAAATACACTGGCATAATCCAGCCGCTGCTCGGCTTTGGGGCGGCTCTCGGCCAGGGTGATAAAACGCCCCTGCTCATCCTGCAATACCTGAGTCACACCATGGGCGCCCCCTTCGCTTTGCCAGGGGAAAGCGCCCAGTCCCAGCACCTGCTCCGGCGCTTGTTGATAGGGTCTTTGCTTCTGAGCCTGGCTGCCTTCCAGAGCCGCCAAGGAGCGAGCCAGACAGCTGAGCAGCAATTTTCGGTCCCTGACGCCTTGGCCCGAGACATATTTTTCCAGCGTGCCATGCAGCTGTTTCAAAGCGGTCAGCGGCAGATTTTGCCTGTCCATGGGCACCAGCAGGAGTTCCAGCTCTATCAGGGACGAGGGCCGCAACCTCTCTATGCCGAGCTCAGTCATCTGCTCCAGCAACTTAAGGCAACGGCGCTTTAACTGATCGCGGCTCTGCTGCCCCAGATACTGCAACTGCGCCTGCTCATCGAGCAGCCATTGCGGCCATTCAAAGGCGATGGCCTGTTCTTGGCAATAGAGCCAGACGGCGAGCAGCGCATAACGCTGCGCCTCTTCGGTGCAGATAATATCCTGCAGCCCCTGTACACGCCGAAAATACAGCTGCTGCCCCTCCAGTTCGACGCAGACTGTGCCTTGCGCAAGCTTAATATCCACCGCCCAGCGGCGCTGACTCTGCTGGTACAGACGGCGAACCTGAGTCTTGCCGGCATCATTCAAAAGCTCGGCCAGATGGAGTTCCACCCGGGGCGGCTCTTCGGCGCGAGTCTCAGGGGATGCGGGCCGCTCCAGCAGATAAAGCGCCGCAGCCACTATGTGTTTACACAGGCCGGAGGCGCCGCAATCGCAGCGACTGGCGAGCGGGTTATCCCAATCCAGCAGCCCCTTTTGCCCTTCAAACTCAAAGCCATAATCCTGCATCTGCGGCTGGCTTTTCTCCAATGCCTTGCGGGCCCGGCGCACCAAACCTGCACTGCCGAGGCTGGTGAGTATGGTTTCATTCATCGGCGTAGCCCCATAGTCAGCGCCAGCCATTCGGCAAAGTTATCCGGGCTGAGTGAGCCTATCTCCATCCCCAGACGCTGTAAGTTGTCGGTGCTAAAAGTGCTGTAGAAAGGCTCGGCATCGTGATTCATGGCGGTCATCCCCAACATCTTGATACCACTGTCTATCATCCCCTGGGCCTGGGCCAGTAAGGCCTGCATCGAACCACCCTCTTCAAAGTCGGACACGGTTGCCACCACAGAGCGCCCCGGCTCGGAGCAGAGTTGCTGACAATAGCGCCAGGCTTGGGAGATCAGGGTGCCGCCGCCCAACTGGCAATTCAGCAACACTGACACGGGATCCTGGGCCTGCTCACTCAAGTCCACCACTTGGGTGTCGAACACCACCAGCGACAACTTCACCGATGGCAAGCGGGTAAGGATCCCGGCGATCACTGCCGAGTAGATCAGCGAAGTCGCCATGGAGCCGGACTGATCTATGCAGAGCACTATGTGCCATGGCAGTTGGTGCTGCTGACGGGCATGGAAATAGACCCGCTCGAAACAGACCTTCTCGCCATCAAAATGCTTGAGGTTGCGGCGAATACTGGTCTGCCAGTCCAGATTGGCCAGCCGTTTCACCGGACTGTGGGCCTGGCGGTTGAGCCTGCCACTCAAGTTGTTGATATAGGTCGGCCGCAGGCGGCGCAGCAACTCCTCGACCACTCCCTGAATAATTCGCTCTACCTGTTGCCGAATGGCCGGCTTGTGATGGGCATTGAGTTTCAGCAACTGCTTCAACACCCCCATACTGGGAGTGATCTTTTCCAGCACCTGCGGCTGCTGCAACACCTGATGCAACCCAAAGCGCTCGACCGCATCGGACTGCAGCCTGTCGTTGACTGAACGGGGAAACAGGGTCTCCGCCGCCTCCAGCCAGTTGGTCACCGCCAACTCGCTTTCTCCCAAGCCTGCGCTTACCTTGAAGCCACGCTGCAGCTGGCCCTCCTGATAGAGCTGCTGCAACACCTCATCCTGTTGCTGTTGCCGGGCGCTGAGACGGGTATCAAGCGCGTTGGCGTAGCGCCCCAACACCAGACGCCAGCGCTGCTTCAGTTGCTCATCCATTGACTCAATCCTTGTTGCTCCAGGTCACTGCGCAGCTGCCGCTCCAGCGCCAGCCCCTGTTGAAAGTCCTGTTCAGATATCCCGTATTGCAACCAATTCAGGCCATTATCCCACTGATTCAGCTGCAGCAAACGGCGGCAGAGCTCATCCACCTCTCTGGCATCCAGCGCGCAGAACAAGCCCCTCATGGCCGGTAGCTTGTCGATAAACTGTGCCTCACTCAGCTCACTGAGCCAGCGATTCAGCATGGGCAGCAGGCCATGGTCTTGCCGCAACCAGTGCGGCACCACCTTGAGCAACGCCTCAATCACAGGGAAGGGATCGTTTTGCAGCTGCAACTGTTGCAGCAGTGGCGCCGGGTCCAACTTGTCCAGCTCGATAGCCAAGGCCTGCAAGACAAAATAGAGCACGGGTCGATGGGCGTTATGACTTGTCAACCAGCGCAGTCTGTCACGCCAGGGAGACTCGAGCTCGTCCTGATGCAAGACAGCTACGCTCTGCAGATCCAACAGTAACTTCAGCGCCTCTTCATCGCTCAGACGGTTGATTGCCGGTAAATGAAAGCCGACCTGATGCCACAGGGCTTTTTGGTAAGCCAGCAGCTCAATATCGGCAAACAGTGGATGATGCGCTGCCGCCAGCAAGGTCATAAAGCTATTGGCCAGTTGCTGAATGTCGCTGCATTGGCTTATCTGCTGCGCAATGGCATGGGCGCTCAGCTCTTCCGGCATCCCCAGATGCAGTGCCAACACCAGTTTTTCCACCAGTTGCTGCAAATCCTCCTGGGGCAACTCACTGAGCTGCCGTTTCACCACCAGCTCGAGACGTAGCCCCAGGCTGGATTTCTCGGCCAGTGCCACTTCCACCGCCGGAGTCCAATGATAGTTCCAATGTTCGTGGCGATGGTTGAACTTCAATTGCCGGATGACCGGCATGCCATTTTGTGGCCTGGCAAAACCGCTGCCCACAAACAGCAGCCGACACAGGAGGCGACGGCGCTCAATATGCTTGTCCGTCATGGCGTAGAGATCGAAGTGGCAGCGTCCAGGTTTATCCGTCTGCAGTCTGGCCTTGCGACATAGCGCCAACACCTCTTCCGCCAGCGGTAAACTGGGTTGGTCGGCCGGTAACTGCCCCAGGGCATCGCCGCTGAGCACCTTTTGCCAGGGTTCGAGTGTCGATGCCGACAGCTGCTGTTTAATCAGGCAACTGCCCAGAGAATCCAGCAGATCATAGCTGCCGGGGCGCGCCAAGCCACGCAAACGACAGAGGGCCTGCAGATGCTCAAAGCAGTTTTTCTTATAGATCAGCGGCAGTTGCGGCATCTGCTCCAAGAGGTAGAGTAACCAATCATCGGCGTTCAATTGCCGCTGCTGAAACTGCCAGCGACAGAAGGCCGGATAAGGCATACCGGCGCCGTAGCCTTTGCGGGCATCCAGCAAGGCGTCACTGAAACGGATCACAAAGCTGTCTTGCGTGTCATCGACGACGATCGCCTTGGCCTCATCGGCAAAGTTAATCAACGCCGGGGTATGAAAACCACCTGTGAGCACGGCCACTCGCTCATAGCGGCGGCGGGCCGCCTTGATATGGGCCCGCATCTGGGTTTCACGGGCCAGATCGCCCATCTCTTCCAGGCTGTCTGTGCCAAAGCAGGCACGACTGGCGGCGCAGAACAGCAATACCTGGGTAAAGAAACTCTCGGCCGAGGCGAAATTTTGTTGTTCAAACAAACGCTGCCACAGTTCATCGGCATCCCGGCAGCCCAGTTGCTGCTGTAGGCGGCGACTGTAATCCGAGCTTAAAAAGCGGCTATCACTCCAGCGGTTGCTTACACCACCCTCCAGCGCCTTTTCATCCAGATCGATGAAGATCACCTCAATGCCCTGCGCCGTCGCCCAGCGCAGCGCCTGCCATTCAGGGCTGTTCTCGGCCAGAGGGTAGTAGCTGCCACTCTGATAGATGGCAATAGGCGGCACCACAGTATCGCGCTGCAGCAGCGACAGATGGCGGATAAAACTGCCGGGGGCTTCTATTAACACGGCCTGGGGCTGCCGGCGCTGTAACTGCTCCAGCACCATGGCGGCGCAGGCGGGGCTGTGATGCCGCAGAGGCAACCAGCACACCCCGGGATCGGCCGCGGCGGCCTTGAGCAGTTCACCAAACTCCTCTCTAAGGAGTATCACCTCATCCACAGCGCTTTTCCTGCCTGGAAGAAGGCTTGCCACCCCTGGCGCTCTCGGGCGACCACATCCATGTAATGAGCCAGCTTCTTCACATCGTCGGCCTTGTCCTTGATTAGCGTGCCGTGCATCTGCTGCACCAACTGGGCGGCACTCATGGGCTCTTGCCAATAGAGGCTGTGCAGGGCGCAGCCATGCACTATATTAACCGCCTCGGCCGTGGACAGAGTGGCATCCATCGCCTGCGGGCCGACTGTGCTACGAAGGTCGTGAAATACCCGCACCAGCAAGTCCACCAGCGCTTCATCCAACTGTACCTGCTGGCCGCTGTCCGCCAGACGCTGGCTCACCTGAGCCAAAATCAGCTGGCGCTCCAGCAGAGGATCGCTGAGCACAGGCACTGTCTCGAAGTTGAAACGGCGTTTGAGCGCGCTGGACATCTCGTTGACCCCACGGTCCAGCAGGTTGGCGGTGGCTATCAGGTTGAAGCCGGGCTTGGCCTGAATCGAGACGCCCAGCTCGGGGATACTGAGGCTTTTTTCCGACATCAGCGAGATCAGTACATCCTGCACCTCCTGCGGGCAGCGGGTGATCTCTTCAATACGCACCAGCTTGCCCTGCTCCATCGCCTGATAGACGGGGCTTTTCAGTAAAGCCTCCAGGCTGGGGCCACCGGACAGCAACAGGGCAAAGTTCCAGCTGTACTTGAGCTGCTCCTCCGTGGTGCCTGCTGTGCCCTGAATGAGATACTCACTGCTGCCGCTGATGGCGGCGCTCAACAGCTCAGAAAGCATCGACTTGGCGGTACCGGGTTCACCGACCAGCATCAGGCCGTTGTTGCCCATCAGGCTGACAATGGCCCGCTCCACCAGGGCATCTTCCCCGTAGTATTTTCGGCTGATATCAAGCGCCGCATCGCCGCAGATAAAACGTCGCACCGCCCCGGCCGACATCGCCCAACCCGGTGGAATAACGCCCTTGTCGGCCGCCATCAAGCGTTGCAATTCATCCCGATAACGCTGCTCGGCATGAGCCCGAATGACTTGTTCCATCCTGTTTGCTTCTCCTTATTGGCTGCCACCAGTAAGGAAGCAGCCTAATCCATCCGTTATCGACCTTTACCAAGGCAGTTTCGATTCCCAGTCCGGATCTGCCACACACTTGTCGCCGACTTCACGATAGTCAACGGCGATGGCATTGAGCAGGTTGACCGGCACCTCGGCCAACGGCAATTGACGGTAGCGGGCATAACGGCCGCGGGGGTTGGTCCGCTCCATGACCCTGATGTCATAGATGGCAGCGGCCTCGTTTTCTTCCGGCACGCAGTTACCGCTGAAGCCGAACTCCACTCTCAGCCCCAGGGTATCGAAACGCTTGAAGTAGTGATCAAAGAAACCGCCGTCTTCCGCTTCGCCGCGCTGATAACCTTTCTTGGTCAACAGGCCACGCAGGGTATAGCAGTCGGTCATCCGGCCGCGCTGGTCATTGAGTGCCTCCTGACCTTCAGTCAGCGTCACTTCGGCACTTCGCAGTTGCTCGAACAGCGGCTTGACCTTGTAATCCTTGAGATGTGAACGCCAGGCATCCAGCGCTGCCTCCGCTAACAGGTTACCGCTCACCAGGCGTATACTCGCCGCAGCGGGCAGTTGCAGCTCTTCATCGTCAATATCGATAAAGGCGCCGTCTTCCGTGGGTCTGAAGGTTTGCCATTGACCATCAATCTCCACCTGCCAGAGGGTGCGCTGCAACAGGCGATACATGACCGGATGCTGATGCAGGTATAGCTGCCAGTCTGCGGCGAGCCAATGCCGCTCTGTGACCATGGCCTCATACAATCTGGCACTTTGCTGTTCAACCACCTGCTTGAGTTCTTTCTTGCAGTTGCTGAACCATTTTTTCACTTCGGCAATATCGCCTTCGTTGTCTGTCTGCCGAGGTTGCGGCAGGCTCTTGAGCAGCTTGCCCTCTTCGTTGAGCAATCTCAGCTTGAGGTCGTCCCCGAGTGCCAGCGCCAAAGTACGGCTGCCGAATTCAAACGGGCTGGGCTGGGTCAGATGTTCGAGCCCGGCCGTCTGCACAGTGCGATCCGCCAGTTCATCCTGAGTCCAGCCGTTACGGGCCGCAATTTGACTGACTTGCGCCCGCGCCAGCTCCTGCACTGAGTTGGTACGATAACGCCGCGAAATACTCAGCAGAAACTGAATAGCCACAGGATCGTCCGAGTTGGCCAAGGCCTGTAACATGGCCTCTATCTGTGCCCGCCGCTCATAGCGCTTCTTCATAAAAGGTTGGATCATGCCCAGCAGGGTTTGCGCATCGCCGCCAGCGATCAGGGCCAACATCCCCTTGTCTTTGATGGCCGAGCCCAAGAGCTCATTCTTTTTCTCGGCAAAACAGGTTTGAAACGCATCCTCAAGGGTCTTGTGTTGATACTCTTTACCCCAGTTATACCGGGCCCATTGCTGGAAAATTTGCAACTGTTGATGTTGGTGAGCGTTGGCGTATGCCAGCGCCTCATCATCCGAAGGGCAACGGGTATCCTGGGCGATAAATGCCGCCAGAATAAAATGCCCCAGACGCTGACGGCTTTCGCTATCCAGCAGCAACAGATAGTGACTCAGCAATGGGTTACCCTGAGGCTGCTTGAGCTTCACCGCCAAGACGACCCACCAGAACACCAGTTCGGGCTCGACCGGGTTGCCATCTTCAAAACGGCATGCGGGCAGCGCTTCACGCGGGAACCAATCCATAGACTTGGGTGGCGCCTTTTTAAGGCCGGCCTTGGCTTCGGCCAGCAGCGCTTCCTTGCCAAGGAACTGGCTGATATCGGCGCCGGTTTGCAACAAGGCTTCCAGCAACACCACCCGGGTTGGCATATCTTTCTCTTTCTTCAGCGCCTGGCTCAATGCCTCCTGCGCCGAAGCCGCCTTGAGGCGACCCAGCCAAGTGGCGGCCAGCACCCGGTTATCCTTGCTGCCGGAGGCCAGCTCAGGAGTAATCAGGCTGATATCGGCGCCGTGGCGTTCGGCGCAGTACTGAGCCGCCGCCTGTATGGCTTTGCGACCATGGAAGGCATGTTCATGAACCTTTCTTTGCCAGTGCTGCGGCAGCTTGGGAAATTCGGCCAGAATCGCCAAGGTCTGTATCAATACCTGATTGGCATCGTGTCGATAGGTGCCATTGAGCACCTGGCCATTGAGGCCATGCTCTATATAGTCGGGGTTTTCGGCAAAGAAGGGCCAGATCAGCAGTTGTTCACAGGCGGCCGGCAACCAGTCATCTTCGCGGCCTTCGTAACCAAACAGGGCTTCAACCAAGGCCGCGGCGGGTTGATTCTCTTGGTTGCACAGGCTCAAGAGTTGCCGTAAATCCGTCATTCCCTGCAGACTTTTCAGAATATGTTCCTGCCCCAGCATACGTTCCCAGGAATGGCAGGAGAGCTCATGACGTTCCATCCGCAAAATAAGCCGCAGACAGGCTTTGGGGTGCTCATCGAGATCGGCGTGGCTGATCAGAGAATAAAACCCTGGCAGAGATGATTGCCGGCCTCTTTCGAGGTCCATCAGCGCCGCTTGCAGCTTGGCACTACTGATCTGCTGCCAGCGTTGCAGACTTTTCCGGTCGTCGGCCAAATGCCTTTTGCGATAGCTGGGGGCATCTGGGTGCTCCGCCGCAGCGATATCGTTTTCAAGCTCTTTGATCTCTTTAGCCAACTGCTTTTCACACAGACCTAGCCATTCTTCAGGCACTTTGACGTTTTTATCAATGGCCGCAACGGCCGGAATATCCCAGCTAAACTGGTCACTCTGTTGCTGCCGGGTCGTGTTATCCAGCATTTTCGCCAGTGCCGTTTTTACAGCAGCGGATTTCTCTTCACTGTGCCAGCGCTGCAGCAAGGGGGTCGCTTCAGGATAGCGGCCGGCCACAACCAGCCAGTGACCACGGGTAGCCGCCTTGGCCCCCGGAAATTCCCGCTCCAGAAACGCCAGCAGCTCTTGTTGCGAGCTCTTTTTCAGCAGTTTCAGGGCCTCTTCACGGACAGTCGCCGAACCATCGGCGGCCAACGCCATGACCAGCGGCAGCTGCGCCGGTGACAGGGTCTGACAGGCTTTATTGAGCAAAGCGCAAAAAGTTTCGCGGCCGCTGAAATGCAACTGTTTCAACAGCTGCAGATATTCAGGATCTTCACTGAGCTTGAGCCAGTCGGTTCTCTTCCTCAGCGCGGTGCGGAAAGTATCGTGATAATAAGAGTCAGAACCTTCAAGAATAAAGGCTTCCAGCTCATGGGGCGGGTGTTCATATTGCGCGACCAGCGAGGCCAGATAGTCACGACTGGGCAGATCTTTGCCCGCCAAACGGCAACCGTAATACTCTTCCGCCAACTCTTTGAACAGCATCAGCACGCCATTGAGCCAGCCGCTCGAGCTGTTTTGCACGCCGTAGATGCTTATGTCGGGGTTGCAGGCATGACACACCAAGCCGAGACGGCGCATAACGGCCGCTTCATTACAGGCACCGGTTGCCACAAACCGGTTAATGGCATCACGGGCCTGAACCAGCCGCTCATCATTTTGTCCGTAACCATAGGAAACACCCGGCCGCGCCAGTGTTTCTCTAGCACTGAGCTGCTGGAGCTGCGACAGGCACGCCACAGGTTCACCGCTCAAAATATACTGACTGACGGCTTGTGCCAAACCGGTTTGCTGCTCATCAATAATCCGGCAAGCGTCTAGCAGTAACTTGTCTGTATTGGGGCGAGTGAAGGCTTCAAGCTTGTTTTTTAATACGTCCAGCATCTCTCATATTCCTTGAGTCATTAGCAAATATGTCTTCCCTCCCCCAATAGCAGACATTCAGTAAACACCTGCTTAAGCCGGCAGCCGAGCCTCCTTTTCGGACGAGGAAGGGCAATTCTAACGGAAACGCAAAAACAATATCGTTTACAAAACACCCATTTACAGTTCAATGCCGCCAAGTGTGATCTGCCCTCCCCCGGGATGACGCCATATTACCCATAGAGAGCGGTTGATTGGCCTTGAAGCCGCCAGCGACTTAGGCCATGCCAACAGTAAAATCAGCAATATCCGGCAAGGGGTCATAGTCAATGTCTCAAACCTTGTTTAAGAAACAGGCTAGCTGGAGATTGCAAACAGAAGTTACCAATGGTAACTTTACGCTTGTTACCATAGGTAACTTAGCCAACCAAGCGTCGGTGGCTGTCGTTTCAAGGGCGTCCGTTTCAAGGGTATCTGTTTCGAGGCCGTCCGTTTCGAGAATGGACAAAACAGCCGACCGGTACAGCTTGGTATTTTTTTGCCGTTGCGCTCAAGCCGTAAACGGCTAACAGCAACAGGAGTTTTAGTGTGGAAAGGTTAACCAAGTGCACTCTGGACAATGCCGATGAACTGGCCAAACCCATATTGCAGGAGATCAAGACTCGCTATGGCATGATCCCCAACTTCTATTCGGCTCTGGGTGTAGCGCGCCGTGCAAAATGAGCACGTAGGACTACTAAAACGAGCAATTGCGGTAGTGCTCAATTTAGTAGTCTTGGTACTAGGTACGCCTCCATAATGAGGTTATTGAAACGAATCTCACTGTCTGTCCTTGATTGATTGTTGTGGCTTGATCCAGTGTGCCACCTGCAGGGATAGTTAAATCGCCAACGACCGCTGTTATCACAACCTCTTGGCCGTCTATGCGTGGATTTGGAAGAAAGTTCGCGCTCATGTTGTAAGAGCCAGGAGCTGGTGCGGAAAGCCTGAGAAGAGCAGATTTATTCTGTAGCTCTGCCAGGGTTAGACTCGATCCATTATCAACGGATACCACAGTAGAACTCGTCCTGGATTGCTTGGCCATCTCGCCCTTTGCTCTTAAGTTGCTCGTATTTGTGTATATTATTTTATCAGAACCCTTATAGCGTATCGCTCCTCCAATAAAAACAGAGTAGTCATTGATATCGCCTGTTGCCCCGTCCAGAGCCTCAACCAAAAGAGTATCGACTATATTGTCGTGACTAATGTGATCTATTGAAAAGTTAATGCGACCCAAAATCCGAGCTGTCTTGAACACTTCAGTCACCTGAACATCATCAACAACCAATATTTCATTGGATACATTGCCAGACGCTGACCCTACAATAACGCCAATGCCTATCTTGTTGCCGCTTACCTTCCTTATCGATGTGTTCCCCAGGGGGATACCATCTATCCTAACCCCGCTAGACCCACCACCTGTAACACTGGCACTATTTAGATATGTCCATGAGACATCGTATATGTCTACGTTGTCAGTGTTTTGTCTTAAGTAGACTCCAGCAATATTAAATGCATTAACATCTTTAGTAGCTGGTATTTCTCCTCGTACGTTATTGATTGACACATTAACGAGAGGATGATTTTCTTTCAGTGCCCTACCTGCACCCGTGCCATAACCCTGGTCTGAGGTGCTAACTGGATACAATTCTCCACTTGCATTTACGTTTCTAACAACTAAATCTGATGCAAAGCCATTGTGAGCAAGAACACAGCAACTCGATTGATCTGCACCATCTTCAACATTGGTAATTTGACCGCGATATGCATCATCTTGATCGTATGCGTGTCGACATCCGAGGCCATTAACGTTCTCTACTTCAAATTTTGTCACTATTCGGTAATTCAGCCCATAACCCGTCCCCCCCAATGCCGTTTCTCGTGGATTTAGCGGACGTGTATCTTTGCCGATCACGTCGTAGCTTTTGCGAACTGTCATTGAGTCAAAATAGGCACCGTCAACTTCAACATCAGAATGACGAACTTTATCAAATCCAATGATGGCGGCAGCATTAAATGCAAACGTTGGGCTACACGAGATGCGTACATTTTTCATCGAACAATCTTTTAACTGACTATTGAAGTGATAAAAACGTATCTGCCCTGCGCCCTTGTAACTCCTTAATCCTCCCTCAACAGTTATAAAATCACCCGAAATTGATGCTATCTTGACGCATTCAAAATTAACTTCTTCATCGTCGGCTGGGCGAAGGGCACTGTCCCAAAGATATCCAATATCACCAACGTTAAAAACAGAACTAGCGTTGGACACACTGAACCCAGGACCTTGACGAAACAGTTCTGACTCCAGTACTTGATATTCGGTCTCATTTGAGTTAACCATGGCTAAAACATATGTGTTATCAGATAAATTCTTTAACTTAGCGTTGTTAACATTCAAGTGGAACGCCTTTCCGTCGGCAACAAAGTTCCCGACATATTCTTTACCTGAACTCCACTCTATGGTGCTACCGCTTTCAACATGAGAAACAATAGCGTCATATGCAGCTTGATAGTTTCCTGTTTCGTCAGAAAAATCATCAACATAAACACTACCTATAGGGCTGTAATCATCTAAATTGGCACTGGCAGAACTGTTACATAACCAAAATCCATTTCCAGTACAATATATAGAACCAGCAACTGTTGGGAATGATTGATCAAGCATACTCCATACGTTGTCATATTTTTTCTGCAACGCTAATATGCTTTTTAGCAATATATCTCGATTTTCACTATCTGGGTTACCAGCAGCGGAACGCAAATTCAAAAACTCATCAATAACATCATTAAACCAATCAGCACCTGGATAGCTTGGTACATTGTTGTCACCTGACTCGGTAAAGTAACCAGGGGAACCAGACTTTGGTTTGTTAGCAGGACGAGAGGCAGCTTGTGAGCCATTTTGTAAAGGATACATTGCTAAACTCCAAATTAAAAAACGATTTAACCGCCATAAAAAGCGTGTTCATTGTTCGTTTGCGTAGTAAAACTCGTAGTACAAGCCTGCGAGCTTGTAACGATTCAACGTGCACTCAAGCACGCCGGCATCGGATGTCAGTAGCGGTGTCAATACATCATCCAAGCAAGTCATGTAGGCCCCTGGAATGCCGTATACGGTCACACGCATAATGTGCCGGTATTTCTGTTCCCATAATGGGTAAACGCAGGAACGCAGACAGTGATGCGGGAATGTCTCATCAACTTCTACCGTGAACCCCAAATCTGTCGCTAACTTCTGAACGTTCCATGCTTGCAAGCCGCCTTTGCGGTGGTATTTTTCGACTACTGCATAGCGCCGGTATTCAATGTTGTTCCCAAGGTCAGTTTTGCACTCGGGAAGACCCAGATACTCTTCCCACTCATCCAACAACTTGGTAGTCGTCTCTGGCCGCATTTCATTAAGCAGCTCATCAGCACTTAGCTCAGCGCCTTCCAGACGTGGTGCATATCCAGCTGCATACTTGCTCAGGTCCAGTTGCACTTCTCTTGGCCACAGAATGCCGCGAGGCATCTGGGCCATTATTGAGTTAGTCCATTGCTCTACGGAGTGCCCCATGTCACGGCCCCCAGTGCATGCAGTTCGTTTGATAAAGCGGTGACATCTGCATTTAGATCCAGCAAGTAATTATTTACGCCTACAGTTGCCCCAATAGCCGTGCGCACACCAGAAAGAAGCAATGTTTCGCCTGGGCTGAGAGTGTTGAAATAGCTCTTAACACTGGTCATAACGCTTTGGCGCAGTTCAGCGGTATCCGGCGTCAAAGTGATATCCAAATCGGTGATTTTCAGCGCCAGTGGAATGTATACGGCCTCAATACCACCAGGCCGGCCAACGTCAGCACCAGTTGCAGGATCAGGATGGCGGTAGATGTAGTCGGCCATGGCCACCTGGTCTTGATACGTTGGCAGGATATCGGGGCGATCATCAAAAACAAACGCATAGCCTACTGTCGCCGGGCCCTGGTAGTTGTCCACGGCCCAGGCACGATTTACCCCGGGAACTTCGCGGCACCAGGCCACATAGTCGTGAACAGCGCCGCCCATTGGCGGATTGCGCTTACGGAATAGCAAACGCTCCAGCACCTGGGCAACGGGTTCAAGATCTGCGCCACCCGTTATGTCACCGGTAATCCCATTTGGTTGAATACCTGGCACAGTAGAAACCAGAGTTAATACCGTCCCGGCCAGTAAGTTCCCGGCTGCTCCGGTTTCCTCCGCCTCAACCTGAACTTCCACAGAGCCACCGGATGGCGCATTCGATAGCGTCACCCGATACAGGCGGCCATCTGAATGTGTCATCACAGTGTCAACGGGAATAGGCACATTACCGGTAAAGGTCACAGAGCCTGCGGCACTGGTGGCCAGCTTCTGGATCACACCCTCATAACGGGCGGTATCGATAATGGTTTGATCTTCTGATTCAGAAGACGGAATGATTTGGCGAACGATCCAACTTTGATAATCATAGAGATCGCGAATGCTACCGCTTACTGCGGCGTTCAGTGCCTGTTCGATACCGAATTTAGGCAAAACGGTATCCAACGAGGCTTCAATATCAATTAAGCCACTTTCTACCAGGCTGCGCAGTGTAGGTACATTAAATGGCACGTTGAGACTCCCATTTCTTCGACGCTGTAAATGAGATCACCTCACCATCAGGCTTAGTGATCACAATCTTCAAGGCCAGGGTCTGAAACCGTGGAATCGAGCCGGTCACCACAACAGACTTAGCCAACACACCATTGCCTTGGTCAGCCAACATCCATGCGAGAGCATCTTGTGCATATTTAACAGCCCTGTTGCGCACCTCATCGGTCAGCTTTTCGCGATACAGCAACCATATTTTTGAGCCCCAAGGCGCATCATAGAAAGTATCGCCAGGCCATCCTCGCTGGTCAGCTGAGCCATCAGGCAGCGTATCTGAGTCTTCAGCTCTGGCATCGGTAAACAATGAGATCAAAACGAGGGAGGAAATTTCGCCATTGATATTTCCTCCCTCGATGATGACACCTGCATTTTTCACCATGTCCAGCACGATGCTAACGCTCATAACAAACCTATTCCGGTGGCGATGTCGGCCTGCTTTCTGCGTCCTGATGAATATGCCCAAGATACGAGATGTTATTGGCCGACAAGTCTAAGCCAGTTACTACGCTATCTGATGTGATACCACCTGAAGCGAAAATCCCCAGGTCTGTTGATATTCCACCTGTCACATGTAACGGGCCTTGAATTAATGTTTCAGGGGAAATAATAGTGAAGGAATTGGCTGCTTCGAAAATAACGTCGGTTGCTGTAACGATTATCTGGCCAGCCTGGGTCAAGCGGATTTTGTGACCCTCAAGATGGTATATAAAAACATCACCATTTTCACCATGGGGCCGATATTTTTTATCTTCAACGGCAATGGCTACCAGTCCAGATAAACTACCACCCAGGGCCGCCACAATCGCCTCAGCACCCACTGGTGGATATGAGCTCATGCCGTAGTTCTGGAAGCGTTCGATATTGTCACCTGACTCATCGGCGTGCATCTTCAGTTGCAGGTTCTGCCGCTGCAAGTCTTCAACAATCCCGGTTACCAGTGCACGAGTGAGCATGCCGGTTATCCTGCGGCGTATGGGTGCCAGCAGCTTATCGATATAGCGCTCAGTTACCATTGACCACCTCCCAGCTTGGTGTTCTTAACAACTTGGGCAGGAATATCCATAGCCTCTGGCCTCACCACACTGATTACAGCCAAACGGCCGCTATCGTCTTCGCTGAACATGATAGATGAAATCAGCATGTCACTATCAAGGCCCATAATTTCATCGGTCACAGGTACAATTTTATTGATATCCCATAGCTTGCCTGTTTTTGGTATCCGCCATCCAGTCACCGTATATTCAACGCTGTTCGATTTTCCTATGCTGCGCTGACGCTCCCATTGGCCGCGTTTTGCTGCGCCTTCTGCAGTAGTGATCTCTTCGTTAATGATAATCATGGGGCGATAACGGATTATCTCGTTATCAGTAATATCTGCCTTGATGCCGCCAACCGTGGAAAGCGCAGAACTATCCCATGCACCATGTCCGGCACCAGCGGCTTTAACTGTGAACTTGCTATATCGTTGCCGCCAACTAAAGCGCCCTCGGCCTGCTTTGATATTGTCCCCAAGTCTAAGGGCAACACCGGCCCGCTCTTTGCTGGCACGGGTGATCACCAGGTTGCCAAGGGTGTCACTGGTTAGCAGCACACCTCGCTGCTTGGCGAGGCGTGAAAGCAGCTCGTGCGGAGTCTCACCCTGTTCAACCTGAATACGCTGAAACGGCTCACCCACATCAGTATTCACCACCACTGCAATACCAAATGGAGCGCACACGGTATTGGCTATTTGGCTTAGGGTTTGGTTATTCAGCTGGCCGCTTTGAATATCCACAGAGCAATCAACCAGGTCGGCAGTTTTATCACGGCCAGACACCGCAATAGTGACGGTTGTTTCATCGTAGCTTGGGATCCAGTCGTCAACATAACCGGTAATTACTCGCTCGCTGCCGATATCAACTGTGCATTGCTGCCCCTGCTTTATTGGCTCCATGAACTTTTCATATTGCCCTTGACGCCCTTGCCATTTCCACGTTAATTCCAAATCGAATGTGCCAGACATAGCTTCAAGCGAACGGGTAACGGATATTTTTGTCCACCCTTGATAAATATTACCCCCGGCTTTCAATATAATGTTTTCTGCCATTATCAATTAACTCCCGGAAATAACTTCAACATCATCTGTCGGCAAAATAAAAGCCGGGTTTGAAAACCCATTTCTTTTCACTATGCTATCGCGCCGTTCTGTATTGCCGGTTTCCTGCCATGCCACCAAAGCAACGGGAACAGTAGTCGTTGCACGGTAGATACTTACCTGCGGCAGCAGTTCCGCCCTTGCTCTGGTATCAGCCAACACCGCCTGACGTAACCTGCGCATCTGGCGCCAAACCGCAGAGCTCCCTGACTCAACCGCAGCTGCTGCGTAATCAGCCAGTTGTTCTGCAATGCCGTATCCTATCGACTTAAGCTGTTGCCCGGTAAGAATCGCATTACGCTCGGCACCGGAAAGGCTTTCAACAATCTCTGGTTGATCATCCAGCTTCTGCACTATGTCGGCCTCTGCCAAAGCCGAACACTGAGATACTGCAGCACTATTGAGCACCAGCGTTTTGAATGCCGCGGCATTGGCAAGAATGGCTTCCTGCTTGGTCGGATTGGATACTTTAGGTACCGATGCTGCCATGCCGCCATCGCTGCTGATATCTCTGGCCAGGCCACCGGTTACCGCCAGCTCTGCACGGGTACCTTGCCAGCGGTTCTGCACGTTTCGGTATACCTCAAGTGACCGGATTGGGTCGGTGACTACGCCTTTAATGTCTTCCAACAAACCCATGGTTTCGCGGGCCAGTTCGCCAGGCTGTGCCAATAAGTTGCCAATAGAGTCCTTGGTGCGAACAAGTCTGTCTGCCCACTGGCGAAGTTCATCCGGCAGCGAAGGCAAGCCCCGCGCCAGTTCGTCCATATCATCAAGGAATAAGTCCAACATGTCGCCAACGCCATCCAGGGCATCGGTATCAAACTCGTTGGCGAAGGTCTGCTCAATCGCAACTTGGGTATTCTGCGCTTCGCTATTAACTTCTGTGGCTGTGTCTGAGGTGGCATTGGGGAACAGGTTTTCACCCACCTCAAACACCTCAAAGCTAAACGTAGCGGTACCATCAATTCGATTAACCAGCTTGTGGCTAACCCTGCCTATCTGCACCTTACGAATACCAAACCAGGGATGAACAAGTTCACCTGGGCCGGGCTGGTTTAGCGCAGTCAGTATCGCCTCAAGCTGCTGTAAATAGTCATCACCCAGCACCCGCCCGGTAATGTTTTCCCGGGTTAACACCTTGCCGTTGTCTTCGGTATAGCCAAGTTCTTTCTTGGGATATGAATGGGGAACGGCGCGGCGGCCACTTTCGCCGTCGGCCTCTTCCAGTAAAAACGCCACCCCCCGAAAGGAGGCGGACAAACGATCTTCAAATGCCATTTACAGCCCCTTTAATTGATACCTGTATCGGGATCCACAGTAATACCCGGTGGCGCTTTTTCTACCGTTAACCTTGGTCTGTTATCTGATAAGTCCAGCTTGAGGTTCAACTGGCCACCAACACCGTTAACCATATTGCGGATGTCAGCATTAGGGTCGGCAACCGTTTTCATTTCACCGGCCAACCATTTTTTAATGCCGTCAATGGCGTCCATCAAACCAGGTTCAGCCACAAGGCCATAGGATTTAGCCAGGGCTTTTTCTTCTTCGCTGGTACGTCCTATCTTAAGCAGGGGAAAGTTCTCCGCCTGGCTCAGGCCAAAACCGACTGTGCCAAGCGCCACAAGATTTTGCATGCTGAATAATTTGGCACCGCCGCCAGCCTTTCCTTTTTGGTTGGAACCACCGGCAACATCCGGCATACCGCCGCCCATGCCGCCCTGGCCCATATTCACCACGTACACAGGCATTACGCCCAAATCCGAAAAGCCACCTTTACCGCTTGCAGCGCCTTTACCTTTGCTGCCGAAGATATTCTTGATATCGCTGGCAACCTCAAGGCCTTTTTTAGCGGCGACCAAACCACCAACAACCCATAGAGCGGTTTCCCCCCACTTGAGCCAGTTATCAATGGTTTCCTGGTCAACACCGTTAATAGCATCGGCGAGGTCTTTAATAGGTTGGGATAGGCGGCTCTCTGCAAAATTATTGAATGATGTATTGAGCGCCTTTATTGCGTTATTAAACTCGGCTGCATTCTTTGCAGCGGCTTTTTGGGTTTCGCCATATTCACCTGATGATGTTGTCATCTTCTGCAACAACTCTTTATTCTCTTGCGAATATAATGACGACAAACCTTGAATGGCTGTTTGGTCGAATACATCACCTAGCTTCAATGGGTCATTCTTTGCTTTATCCAAAACCTCCAGCAACAACTCAACAGGCTGGCGCAGTTCCTTGGTACCTTTTTTGAATACCTCTATTCCCTGCCTATTTAAAAATTCCACCTTTTTCTTATCAGAGAAGGTCGCGAATACGGCTTGAATAGATGTCAATGATTCGTTCGCATTACCCTTGGCCTTTGCAAACAGCTGCACCAATGCCGCCATTTGCGTTATTGCCTGGGTACCTTTGCTTTGATATGTCGCGAATAATTGCTCTGAAATAGATGCCAGGTCTTTTACGTTAACGCTACCGATGGCGAACTGACTGTATAAGTCGTCAATGGTATTCATTACCTGCTTGGCGTCTTTAATACCTTTCTCGCGGAACTGGGCAAACAGCGCACCGCTTGATTTAGCATCTGCGCCAAAGGCCTGCATGAACAGCCCCATGTTTTCCAGGTTGTTGAGGACAAATTCAAAGTCACCTGTTTTTCCCAGCAGTTCATCAACAGCCGCCGCGAACGCCGTGGTATCAATGCGGATATCGGCCTGATTGGCCAACGACAAGATATTGCCTTTTAACTGCGATACCTGCTCATCTGTCAGCTTGGCGTTGGTACCTATGCGGGTCATCTGTTCAGAGAAGTTACCTATGTTGCGCACAGTAGCACCAGTTACCAGCCCGGCAGCCAAACCCACATAGCGGTTACCAATCGCATCAATACCCCGCCCCGCAGCATCGGTACTACGGCGAACCAGGGTCATTGCCTTTTCATTTCGCTTGGCAAAGTCGCTCATGGAGTTGCCATATTGGCGCGCCTTGGCGGCAAGGTTGCCGGCCAAGTTCAATATGATGTCGGTTTTAAGTTGCTGGGCCATGAATCATATCTCTTAACTTTGAGAAACTGCGCCAAAGCTGGCGGAGTGACATTGAAGCGGAGACGCTAAGCGGGATCCTCGAAGACAACGCCAACTGCAAGTCTTCGCAAACATCCGCCAGCGCCTTATTATCGCCCCCGCTTTTTCAGCTCCTCGGCAATAAGCTGGTCCAGCTCAGAGGCTTTGTGCTGCAGCAAATTAAAGTCATCCTGATGTAACTTGCGCAGGGTCTTGATATTGATTGGCCCTTGGATACGGCCAATGTATTCGACCTGGCGCACCAGTAACTCCAGGCCATAGAGCACGTCACTGGTATAAGCAATGGCCTTGCCGTCTTGAACCACCACTTTCTCAGCTGCGATTTGCGCATCGATATAGTCACCGGAGGCCAGCTCTCGCAAGCCGACCTCCTTGTGAATGACCTTACCGTTATCACCGTCTGACTCGACACCGTGCTCCAGTTCAAAGGTCATTATTGCCATCAGATACGCTCCACCCGGTTACCCTGGAACGTACCTGTAATTTCCCCTGAGTCAGACACGGTAAATGGAGCCTGCGGAGCACAGTCGGTCATCATATAGTCAACGCCGTTATCACCCTCCCAGGTGAGGGTGGCATTGGTAATATTGTTGATCTCCAGCACATCCACATCTTCATCGGCAGCGATTACCACCGCAATGGTGGGTACCGTGTATTCGTTCGACTGCCCCCATACGCGGCCTGGGCCCACGTGGGGAGTACGGGTATAGCCGCCCGGGCTAAGAGTCGAGCCCTTTTTCGTTTTAAGCTGTTTGCTGTTGGCACGAATAACCACTTCACCAAGGATTTGTCCCATGTTGATAGCTCCCTAATTAGAGTTTGAACTGCATCAATGCGGCGAAGATCCGCAGCTGGTTGACAATGTCTGGGTGGAATACGCAGTTAAGGCGGTTCTGGTCGCCGGCATCGCGGTACACTTCCAGGCTGTCCTTGAACGCCTCGAAGTCTTCCATCAGCGCCTTGGGTACCCAGTCGTTATTGGCGAGTTCCAGAATGGCGGCGCGCATAATCTTGGGCGTCACCACCGGTTGGCCTGGGTCAAGGCGCTCCAGCACGTCATCATTGGCCAGCTTGTGGCGCGGGAAGCGATTGGTCACCATGGTGCGCAGTGAATAACGCAGGTAGCCCAGCGTGGCCGGAGTAGTGATATCCAAGTAGCTTGGATCAGGATCCCCAAAGGCGTTCTCACGGTACATGCTGACTTCGCGCTCAATGGCCACTTCGCCGCCAGGGGTCACCATGTAGGTGGCGATACCATCACCCAGCAGCAGGTTGCGTTCTGTGCTGTCCCACTGCACATCTTTGGCGGGTGGCAGCAAGCCTGTCATCACCAAGGTCTGCAATGGCCGCGCCGGATCTACCCCCAAGGAGTAAGACGCCTGGCCTGCATAAGCCGCGGCAAACTCATAGGGTGAGTGGGGCGCTTTGTTGGTACCCATGCAAGTGAAAAGGTAGTCATTGCGGGCGGTACCGAATGCACCGGTCTCGGCAAAGGTGCCACGGAATGCGGTGTAGGCTATGCCCTCAATCATCTTCAGCGGCCCCCAGCGGGTCACCAGTTCGTCACGCAGCTTGTTGAGGCTCTGGGTGTCGTTGAACGGCATCACAATATGGTTGTACCACTCGTTTGGAATTGCGGCGATCACCGCATCCATATCCGGGGTACCTGCGCCGCCGGTCATTTCGACCAGGGTGAGGGTGACGCCTGTTGGCAACACTTCACCGTCGTAGTAGTTGTAGCGGATATCGATGTCATCACCAGTGGCACCGGTCCATTTGCAGGTGAGCTCAACGGTATCGGTAGTCGCTGCCTTCAACGCAGCAGTTACCGGCAAGTGCACGTTGGCATTTACCTTGGCGATGATGGCCGCCGCGATGGTGTCTGCATCATCTGCATCATTGACCGTAACCTGCACAGATTCGCCGGCGATGAGCAGTGCAATAACACCTGCCTTGGCCGTTACCGCTGCCACGGTAATTTCACCTTTGGCCGCACTGCCGCCAAGGTCGGCCACGCCCAGGGCGTAAACATCGGTATAGCCATTGGACTGACGAAACGTTTTCAGCATCCGTGACAGCATTGAACCATAGCCATAGAGCGAATCCATTTGGCTTTCACTGGTTGTTATCCGGTTCAGTGTCAATGCTGTAGCCGTACCAGTGGCCAACTGCTGACCAATCACCAGCACCTTTTGTGCCAGTGCCGGGGTACCGGACAGCGCCTGACTGTTATCGATATCGATATAGACCAGCGGCACCTTGATATCGTTGGGGATATTGCCTAACGCCATGGTTATTCTCCTTTCGCTTTAGCCTTTGGCTTGGCAGTGGCTTTCTGTTGCACCACATCACCATCTTTGAGTCTGCGAACCCAGAATGATGAACGGGTAACGTTTTCGCCTTCTTCGGCGAGATAGCTGCCGTCCGGCTTGCGCACCGGCACGGCTTTGTTTGCAGGTTTTACGTTAATCAACATGATCCATTTCCTGTTTTGATACCGCTATTGCGGCAGGTCTACTACGCCGTCAATGGTTGGTGCGCCGTCTGCCAGCTCACCGGAGAGGCCAAAGCGGAGGAAGTCATCCAGCGAAGCCTGGTCAATAGCTTCATCGAGATACCACTGCTGTGACCAGCTCACGGCCCAGCAGGCGATTCCCAGCTCATCGATACCTGTGCTGTACAAGTTGTCTGCGCGGAAATTGTCGGCCTTCGAATACGCCTCCGGTGGTGACACCTTATTCATCATTGCGGCAACCAGCTTGCCTGCGATGACTTCGGCCAGTGTGTCCTTGGGGTAGGCAAAGCGTTCGGCGGTAAATACATAGGCCGCCATATTGACGGTACCGACAATTCGCCCACCAATGCGCTGGTAATTGGCTACGCTCAGGGCGGCAATACGGATACCGCCATCACGTTTTGACAGCCAGCGCTTCACATCCTGTGCGGTGTCGAAGCGGCCAATATGCCGCTCAACAGTTTCCACCTTATCGAGATCGCGTGCGCTACCTTCCAGCAGGGGTTTCAGGTACTCCACCACCTTGTTACAGGCGTACACGGTAGAGCCGACAAGGTTAAAATCAGGTCTAGTGGTCATTGCATAAGCTCCTGCCAAAAGTCACCAATCACGGCATACACCTCGGTTTGATTATCACGGCTCAACCCCAGGAACTGGCGCTGAGGAATATTCATCACCCGGCTGAATGCTGAAATAAATTGCGTGCGCGGCGCGATAGCCTTGCCAAATGCCTGACTGACAACACGAGTATGAGCATCAACTTGCACCGAA
The DNA here is from genome assembly GCF_019670705.1 of Shewanella carassii. Classification (NCBI taxonomy): domain Bacteria; kingdom Pseudomonadati; phylum Pseudomonadota; class Gammaproteobacteria; order Alteromonadales; family Shewanellaceae; genus Shewanella; species Shewanella carassii. The sequence goes on along the minus strand of NZ_AP024618.1, from coordinate 524,847 downwards.
CCTGCAAAGCCATCTTGATGCACAGCCGCATAAGGCAATGGTGAGCCCACTCGAACCTGGTCACGTTCAACCAGATACTGAATGGAGTCGAGCAGATCACCTTCACCCTGCAGCAATGACTGATTACCGTGGCGAGTTTTGGCGTATGGAGCAGACCAATCGGGCCAGCTGCTGCCATCAGGCGCTTGCTTCTCATCGGCGATACGTCTCCTGGTCTGGCTTTCAACCACGGCGCCCAGGGTGTCGAGCAGCGCCATTTTATGCTTGGGGTTGCCCAGGGTTTCCAGCAGCTGCTGATAACGCTGCAGCTGCTCGGTACCTGTGACCTGCATACTGATAGACATCAGAGAACGCCCCGTAAGTTGTTCCGGGTAAACAGGCGCTCGTTGTCCTGTACCAGCTCCACCTTGCCAACGCTGCTTTCAGCGGGCGCTTCAATGGTTGGCAGGCCAAGTTCCCGCTTGCCGGATGCTATCTCGCGCAACGTTTCCAGTTGCATCTTGTAGCGATCTTCAAGAAGGTTAGTGGCTTGGTTATCCCTGTCCGCCAACCAGTAGAACGCAATGAGGATGGCAATCTTATTCAAGATCCCGGGTACAGCCTGCAGGGGCAGCACGTAACGACGCCCCAGGAACGAGTCTATCTCTTCATCCGCTTGTTCAAGCGCCTGGTTGATATAGGTATCGTTCAGTTCGCCGGTATCCCTATCGATAGCGAAGTTCCACAGCATTGACTCATCGCGATCAATCAGGTCTTGCTTGGTTGCATAAGTTGCCATCCGCGTTACCTCATACCTGGTCGACTAAGTCTTCGAGTTCAACGGGTTCAACAATCAAGTTGGGTTCCCGGTATACTCGCTGCGCTTTTTCTTTAGTGAGCAATACCACCTGCTCTGACTCATAACCCTGCGCATGAACTCCCGCAGCCGCATCCGCTTCATGCTCCACCATGAGCACCAGCGTTTTCTTGAGACGATGAAACTGCACGCCGCTACGCCAAAATCCAGCGTCCGACTTAGCACGTACTTCAAAAGCACCAAGAAGGGTGCAAGCATCAGCGCCAGGTTTAGCAGCCCCAGCATCACCTTGCGATAGATCCACGCTTTCATCTTTACTCCCGTTTTGTTTGGCTTGCGCCTCTGCTTCGGCCTTGGCCTTGGCTTCTTCATCAGCTTTGGCTTGCGCCTCTGCTTCGGCCTTGGCTTTGGCTTCTTCATCAGCTTTGGCTTGCGCCTCTGCTTCGGCCTTGGCTTTGGCTTCTTCATCGGCTTTGGCTTGCGCCTCTGCTTCAGCCTTGGCCTTGGCTTCTATTTCGGCTAAAGCTTCGTCCGATTTGGCTTGCGCCTCTTTGATGGCAGAATTCTCTGCCACTGTTTGCCCGGTTGCAGTTGCTGCAGTTTTCCGGGGGCGACCAGCGCCTTTAGTTGTTTTCGTTCCACTCACGTTGAGCTCCTTTTAAACTCAGTTTGAAGAACCTGTGGTTATGGTTTAACGCCCCACATGCTTAAGATCACTCCGGCAGATGCCGGCAAACCGTTGGCGGCAGCAAAGGAGATAACAGACACTTGCTTTGCGGCGTCCGAGGTGTAATGCCTGAACCTGAACTTCTGCAAGGCGTTGATATCCACAGCAATGGTGTAATCTATGGTGCGCTTCTCATTGGTCGTTTGGGTGTTGAGGGTGATGGGGCGCAGCGAACCCTCATACGGAACCCAGCCTCCCTGGCCGTCCTCAACTTCAATGAACACGCCCCAGTCAATCACGGCGGTACCGGTTTGTTCACGCAAGCAACTCAGGCTCAAACTCACCATTCCAGAGAAGCGTTTGAGCGCTGTTATCTCACCGGTAACCAGGTCAACATCAATGGATGGATCGGTTAATGTGACCTGATTAAAAAGAATGGTCTCTGGCTGATAATCCACTGCCAGAGACTGCTTGGCATCGTTCGCATCCTGGGTAACAAAGCTGGCTCGCAGCAATACTTTGGGAACAACGAACGGACAACAGTCGCCAAACATGCTCAGTACTCCGTCACAATGACGTTGCCGGCATTGGACAAGGTGCGGCCCCAGACCTTCATTGACAGCGATGTGTTCACTTGAAAGCCAACATCCCCCAGATGCCTTAAGTTATGGCCGACTGTTTGCGCTGCATCAGGCTTAACGTCTGATACCCAGTACAGCAAGGTGGCACCCGCTTGGTTTTCAAAGCAGCCTTTCTCGGCAGCACTGAGTTGCGTCCAATCGTCACCTTGTACCGTAACTATTTGACTGGCCATCTTGATCTCCGGTTAAAGGGTGGCGCGTCCTTGCGCCGGTGTCCGTCCTGGTTGCGGCTTGTGGTTATGCTGTAATCAGCGGTGACACCACGATCTCAACATCGTTGTAGTAGATGTTGGTATCGCCACCTTCGATGAGCATGCGGGCAATCAGCTTCTTGGCTGCCGCTTCATTGTCGGGTCCGACAACCAGCTTGGTTGCACGGGTACCAATTGGGGTGCCGTCTACTTTTTTCATCTTCTGCAACAGCTTTTTGGCGGCTTCGTAGTTGGCTTCGGTGAGCGCGGCCTTAGAGCCAATCGCTAATTGAGGGAACGAGAATCCAACGTTACAGCGGCCATCAACACCTGCTGCGTACTTGTTGTTGAACCAGGTGTACTCTTCGTTCGGGTTCATGTTCTTGAACACGAACGGGCGGCGATTCTGATACACCACAGGCTTGAGCACCTTGGTATCGTCAATCAGGAACCAGGGCTCACCGGTATCGGTAAGCGGATCGCCAACCACATTGGAGAAGGTTGTCGCCGGCGTGGTTTCCAGTGGGTGATCGGTATCGAAGTAGTTCTGACCGTCATAACACAGGGTGCTAAAGCCTGCAGCCAACAATGGATACGCCAGGGTGTCCGGGAAATAGGCCACCTGATCGCCGTAGTTCTGGGCAATCACGCTATAGTGACCAATCTGATCATCATCCACGTTGTCGCGGGATACCGAAATAGAACTCTCGAACGTTTTGTTCTCGATGGAGTAACCATGCTTGCCCATGTCGGCCAACTGACGGGCGCCGGTCCATTCGACAATGCCTGGCAGGTCTTTCAGCCAGCCGTAAAAGTTGGCTGCACCTGAGCTGGGCACTTCGGTAGCAATCATGTTCCATTGCGGCTTTGCTGCCGACAGGCCCTTGGTGTAGGCCGCAGACATAGTGGCCTGCAGGGCTTCCAATACTTGTGCTTCAGTAGCCATTAGTTAGCTCCTACGTTCAGTTGGTTTTTGGCTGCCAGGAACTCTTCCTTACTGACACCCATCTTGCGACACATCGCCAGCTCGTGTTCTTCGAGCTCGGCATCGCCGTTAGTTTTTGGCGCCTTCTTCTGCGAGTTGGTAGCAATCACAGGGGCGGAGCCAACAAAGGCTTTGAACTTCTCGACCCCGTCTTCCATACGACACAGGCCGACATACATATCCTTGTTTGCCGGTGCCACCTTGCCCTCATCAATCGCTGACTGAACCAGGGCATCAATCTCCTGTTCATGGATTTCGGCCAGTTTGGCTTCGGCGCTTTCGGCGCGGTTCAGGGCAATCTGGTGAGTGTCCTTGGGCACGTAAAGCGTCAGGTCTGGTTGGGCGGCACGGTTCAATGCGACTTCTTTCTCACTCTTGAGTGAGTTAATCGCAGTAACCGCCTGTTCTTCGGTTGCTGTTTCGGCAAGGCCGAGTGCAGCCGCGATGAGCTGTGGCAGCTTCATGGGGTTGTCCTCTTGTCGGTTAAGGGCGGGAACATAAAAATTGGGTTTGTTGGTCAGGCCGGCGCTGCTCATAGAGGTGATCACGCCTTCGCTGTCGTGGTTGAACGCCGGGGAATAGTAGCTGTAGAGCTTGTCCTTTATCTTATAGCGGCCAAGGTAGGTCCATTCGACCTGAGCCCAGATTTCACCACCGCGATTTTCCAAAGCCAAAATCCAACCGGCAGCATCGGCATCCTTGCCCTCCGGTCCTCGAATCTCCGTAGAGTGTTCAATATCAAAAGGCAGCTTTGAATCGAAAGCGGCAACAATGCCATCCGGGTTTGAGTTCTTCCAGGAACGGCCATCGCGGCCCACTACGTCACCGGCTGGGATCATCGGCAACCAAATGGTATTGGCTCCTTGCTCTTCGCCAAGACCATCTATCATGGTTTTCGATAAGTTAAAGCACACTGCCAGGAAGGATTTCATACTTGCTCCGTTCATTAAGCACTACATAACAACCTCCGTTTGCTGATGGACGGTTGATATGAACAGGAGTCAGGATGCATAAAAAAAGCAACTGGCGATAAATAACGTCAGTTGCTCTATTGGGGTGGGTGCGAGTATGCCGGTTGAGGTTTCGGCAGCGCTTAAAGATTACCCGAAAAAAACAGCGGATCAAGCAGCGAAACACAAAGCCACTTAAAACTTATGGCGCAACCATGTTTAAACACCGTTTAAATCAACTCACAAGCGTTTAAACTTTTTTCTGAGTAACTTTGTAGCTCGTATGCTGTTAGCGTCATTCTGAGAGCGTTTGGCGCATTCGCTGCTCTTTTTCGGCCAGGTCATTTGCCAGTGCATTTTCTCGCCTTTGCCCAGGGTTATAGTTCCAGCCTGGTTCAATGCCTTCCGGCAGGGTTTCAACTTCACCGGTTCGCTTGTTAACCCAACGCTTGTCTTGGCTGGCTGGTGACTCGGTACTGACTTTGCCTGCGGCAATCAACTGCTGGGCTTCGTAGTTTGAAACCTGACGTATCCAGCACTGGCAGCCCCAGCCATTGGGTGGCATATGCACTTGCCACCAGGGATGGTCAGCGGGCAATAGGGTGTTATTCCATTTCACGTGTTCAAGCCGGTGCTCCCGCGATGGCCCCAACTGATACAGTAAATACGGCATGGCACGTTTGGTGCGCTCTATACGTTCCCACTGGCCTGCGGCTCTGGCGGTGCGCATGTTGGTGCGATAGATGGTTTTCAAACGGCCTTCACTGCCCAGTTGCACCGGCTTTGTTTCACCGGTTAACGGGTCATCCATCAATTGCACCCCCCACCAACCTGATTTTACAAGCAAGGGTTTGAGTACGCTTTTGAACTGCGCAAAGGTTTGGCCCTCTTCTATGGCCTGCTCAACCAGCTGCTTAACGTCAACCAATAGATCTGAGTTCAGCATCTTGGCTACAGTAAATGCGTTGTTGTGTTCCTGCTTCCACACATCGCGGTAATCAAAGCCAGGTTCAATGCCCTTGCGCTTGAACCAATCCAAGGCCTCCTTGGGTACGATGTTCTCAGGCATCGGTGGCGTCTCCCATTCCCCTGGCCTGGAACATATACTGCGCCATCTGTTCCACGAACTGCTCCGCGCCGAGCTGCTCCTGCAGCTGAGGTAACGCCGCCAGGAACTGCTCATAGCTGTCAGAGTCATTGGCAAGTTTCAGGATCGGGTTCATAAACTCGTCAGCCATTTCCACCCAGTCGCCCATGGCCTCGTTGGTCATGTTGTCAATTTCGGCTTCCGGTGTGTTGCGTACCCGGTTAATTGCCAGCATGTGGTTGTGACCAATTCCCTGCAGGCGAGAGTTCATGCCAAGCGATTGGTCGATACTATTCATGCCAACCATTGTGCTTGGAGCCAGTACCTCTTCATCATCTTCAGGTTCTACCAGAGAGAACTTATCGCGCATAGCCGCCGCCGATACCCGCAGGCCGCGATCAATCAATGGCGTAATGCTATCAACCAGCATCTTTAAATCTTCCGGCTCTGGCACATCTATGCGCACTTTGGGGTAATGCGGTTGTACGCCCCAGTTCAAAATGATGAAGGGCTTCACCAGGTACTCATTGACGCATGCAGCCAGTTGCCGCGCATCCCACTTGGCAATATCGATACGCACATCATTGTGCACATTGGCCTGAGACTGCGAACTGCCATCATCCGCTGTCATGGTTTGGCCAAGCACGGCTTTTGATATCTGCTCATCACACCAGCGCGCCATGTTCTCAAACAGGGTGTTACCGCCGTTGCCTTTGGCGGTTTCAATCAAGTCTATCTTCATCGACTCGGGGATCACCGCGCCGGCGTCAGAGGCGATACGGCCAATGGCGTTGACCAGGGTTTTGATATCGTCCTCGCTGGCATTGGCACCGTATTTACCCACGCGCACCGGGATACCGAATACTTCGGCAAAGGCCCACCAATCGCGCACAGTGAACGACTTGAGCATGTACATCACGGCAACCAGCCTCGCCAAGCCATTGCGCCAGACGCTGCCGCTTTTTGAACGAGGGGTGTGCACCATAAATTTATATGGCTCAAGTGCTGCCCCCTGTGGTGCGTCTTCCGATATCAGCAGTATCTGTTCCAGGGTTTCTTCATCTTGGCGCAGATAGCGTGGGTCCACCCATTTGTAATCGTCCGGTTTCCACGGCATGGCGCGGGTGTTCCACAGTATCTGCACCACGGCCAGCCCCTTGCCCAAGCCATCGAGCAGGTCGAAGAAGAGTTCGGGGATCATGTCATCGGTCATCAATTCACGAACGCGCTCAGCCATCAGCACATCTTGTGGGTCTTCGCTGTAGGCTTCTACCGAAGGTTCGATTGCTGCCACTGCTAGCTTGCGGGTGCGCAGCTGCGCGGCGTAATGCAGATCACGTTCTTCCATTTCTTCGGCCAGAGTCATGTACGCCTCTGGGTCGTTGCCGTCAATCACACTGCGCAGGATCCCCGCCAGCCGTTGCGGGGTGATAGTTGAGGCAACACTGGCAGGCCTTGGGTTACGAACGCCCGTGGTATATGCACGGGCGATATCATCACTGAGCACTTCTTTGTCGGCTTTAATTGGGTTGCCGCGTGCGTCCAAAATTTGCGTCATAGTCTTATACCTCTGCCGCGCAAGTCATGCTGCGGCATATCATCGAATCGGTTGTTTTCCTGAGCGGTACCAAAAAAACGGCGATGGGTTTCATCGGCATCAGCTTTGATGGTGTGCAGTTCGTAGCGGGTGATATCAGCCTTCGATGCCAGTATCCCCAAGAAGATAGCCACGGCACTATCACCGTGACGCTTGTTACCGTCGCTGCCAGTGGTACGGCTATCGTCGATACCAGGAACGCCGCGATAGAGTTGTATTTGCCCCAGGTCGGTGATCACATCTTCATGCTTTGGCAGCGAGATCTCGTTGTCTTCAAACAGTGCTTTAAATCGTGGCATGTTCTCGCGATAGAATGCCACCGACAGCATGACCTCAACCACATCAGCGCCGTATTTATAACGAGCCTGCTCGGCCAGGTACTGACCATTGCCGCGGGCATCGAGGTAAATACCATCGCGCCTTGGCAACCTATCGCAGATGTAATACAGCGCTTGCTCTTGCTGCTTGAATGGAACGTTTTTCAGCTCAACCAAAAACGGTACCGTGCGCTTGGTGTCGTCTTCAACGGTCACTGGTGCAAATACGGTTAAGTCACCCGTACGAGCAAAGTCTTCTCCTAGGGCGTGGCGCAAATTAGTGGGGAGTTTTTTAAGCTCAGGCAGAACATGTTGCTCAAGCCACTCGTGCATTTCACCTATACGGGCATGCTCGCTGGCCTCGTTGAAACTGGTCGAACCGGTAAAACGCAGCACTGGCCCATTGAGGATCGCCGCTCGTTCACGCAGTCCACGGCTAATGTAAGCACCGCCGCCGTTCTTGGGTACGCAGTAGTATTCTTCCAGGGCGTCTTCTTCGGTGGCGGTAGCCCTGAGTAATCCAGCCTTCCATTCATCCTCAGCCTCTTGGCTCCACTCTTTACCGCGCACCTGACAGATACGCTTATATAAGCCGTCATGGCAGGCATCATCTAAGGTGATACGGTGGATTGAGTAATCTTTTTTGCCGGCGCGGGAATCATTAATCAGGGTGTTAAAAAGATTCTCATCACCGTTGTGTGTGGAGATTAGCCGCACCTTTGCGCCCCACATGGTGAGTGCGTTTGCGGCCTTAAGTACTTCAGCTAGCTTTTCGTGAAATGCCGCCTCATCGATAGTGACGTTACCTTGCATACCCCGTAGGTTTGACGGGTTGCTTGATAGCGCCTGAATCTTATAACCCGAGGCAAAGTAAATGGCGAAGGTCAGGATCTCTTTGCCGTCCTGACCATCGTCAATGAATAATTCTTCCTGGATCTCACCAGCCGCTTTATTGAATACCTTGGCCCACATGGCCGCCGCGTCAATAAACTCCCTCGCCATCTCTTTGTTGGATCCAACATAGAAATGGTTGGTACCGCCTTCGCCACGCGCAGTGCTTGCCGTTAATGCGGCATCACAAGCCTCTGCCCATGTCAGCCCAGTTCGGCGGGATTTTTCAGCAATCTTAAGTGGTGATTCATCAGCAACCCAATCTTTTTGATAGCCGAGTAAAACCTCTTTGGGATCGAAGCGACTGAGTACCTGTGCCTCATAGGCTGGATCGAAGGTGCTGGCTGATGCACCTACCGCTAAAGCAGCTCCAACTGCCGCGCCCACTAGCTTTTGTTTAATGCTCATTATGCAATCCCCAAGATTTCGCGCTTGAGCAGATCTACCGCGTCCTTGGTGAGGCCTGCTGTTTTGGCTACCTTCTCGGCTTTATCCGCAGCCTCTACCGCAAAGGCACTGCGGATCTCTTTCTCCACCTTAAGGCTCGACATCGATGCCTGTTCAATACGCTGTACAACCAGGGCCAGTTGCCCCAGTGCCTTGGGCGATATCACTTCGCCTTCTTCACCTTCTGCGGCTTCCATCATCTTCATCGAAGTTTCAAAGGCCATGGTGCGCACGAACTCCTGCAGCAGCTTGCCCACGTCTGACGTGGGAGCCTGGCCGAGTTTGCTTATCCAGACTTCGGCCACTTCACGCGACTGCCGCAGGCGTTGGCCCATGTCTTCCATGCGTTTTGCGTAGCGGTTAAAGCTTGAGCGACTTATCTTTGCATCAGCTGGCAAGCCCGCTTCTTCAATCATCTGATTGACGGCATCGCGGATATCTTCCTGCGTCATGTCGCCACTGCGAATGAGCACATTCAGCGATGAACGTATCTCCTCGGGCAGCAGTTGGATTTTGCTTTTGCGGTTACTGGCTACTTGCATGATGACCCCTTAAGCCCGAGGGCGCTTAACACCTGGCACGGTTGCTTGGCCAGTGGCAACATCTTCACCACGGCCAGTGAGCCTGGCGATTTGGCAATCCTGGATATTGCGCAAGGTGATAAGCCCCTGTTCCTCAAGCCAGGCCAGGTGATTGCGTACATTGTCGCGGCTAATGTTATGCCCGTAGGCATCCAGGCAAGAATCGATAATCGACTCGTTGGCCTCATAACCGTGCATTTCGCGCAGAGAGCGCAGGATCACCAAGCGCTGATCTTCAATTAGCAGTGTTTTAAATGACATATGATCCTCTACTTATCGTCCTTCAAACGTTGTTCCAACAGCAGTTGAGCCAAGTGTTCAACCGGTTTTATCTGCGCCCTGAGCTCTTTCATTTCGCCCCGGGTTTCGGCCATTTCCACCATCAGTTCCGTAAGCTGCTTCTGGGTAGGCAGGCTGTCTACCCTGGCGCTCAGCTCATCCACCTTTTTATCTATCTTTTCCAGGTCGTCGCGCTTGGCATAGGTTTTTGAAAGCAGCGCCAGAACCAACATGCCAATGGTGCTTAACCCTGCCCACACCATGGGCCAATAGGTTTTAAACCATATATCCATCAACGTGGCTCCCTGGCTGCTTGACATGGCACGCAACGTACTGCGCTGTTATTTACAGCAAGGCGCTCTGCTGCTATCTGGTCACCACAATCCAGGCACCAGCGGTTGCCATCCTCGTCAATGTCCGGCGTTTCAACATCACGTGACAACTGCCTGGCGATTGCCTGCTCGCGGAACTTCTGCTCTGCGTCCTGCGCCTGGTCAACCAACTCTGTCATAGAAGATCCTGTCATTGACGGCCCTTAACCACGTTTAATAATGCATTGGTCATCTTGGCACCGCTGCCTTTGGGGTGCGGGGCAAAACCGTCCAGCGTGCGCAGACCAAGGTAAGCCCATGCCGGGGTAGACAACATGGCGGCTACCGCCACATCAATACCGCTGCCGTAGTTGAATGCGGCCAGGCCTTCCATTACAAAGCAGTAGAATATGGTGGCCCACATTGACTGCCGTGCCATCAGCGGGCGGGTTTTGCGTATGTAGGGATCCTCGGCTTTGTCGCCGGCGCGAATGGTCTCTTGAGTTTGCAGATGTTGAGACTGGGCATCTTTAAATGTCAGCTCCTGGCGGCGGGTAATTTCACGCTCCATTTCCACCTTGAGCCGTTCCAAATCAACCAGCGCCTCCGGCGGCATCTTTTGCAGTTCACGGGCAAGTGCTGCTTCCTTCTGGCTGGCGGTGACACCCAGGGCACCATCCACCTGTTCTACCATGTCGGCCACTTTGTTGGCGGTTTCACTGCCACCGAACATAGAAGAAATACCCCTTATGGCAGCAGGTCCAACTTCCATTGCCAGCTTGGCCGCACCCAGTATTAGAGAGAGTGACATTGTCTTATACTCCTGATTTTTGAAAGTTTGTCGGCGCCACTGGGCGCGTTAGGTTTGTTTGCTGTGGCTTGGTCTATATGCACACGGATGTCGCACTGACTCACGCCATGCCAGCCTCTGTTGAAGAATGATTGCATGGTGCCGCAGTGGCTGAAGAACGGCGCGACAGCAGGAACAGCAGCGCCGGTTTGATAGGCTTTCAGTTCAGCATCAAGGCGCAGCTCGCGCCCCCTGACTTTTGAGTAGTCCCAGTTTTTGCCCATTACTGCATCTCCCACGCGGCATCGGTTAGATGCACCAAGCGGTTATGCCAGCCCTCAATGAAGCGCACCTGAGTGTGGTTTTTCTTTATAATACGTGCATACAGCCTGGCACGGCGCAGGCCATAGCGGGCGCAAAGGTATTCAACGTCGCAGCCATTTACCGCCTTGCGGGTATTGGGCCCAACCTTTCCGTCTGCTTTGCTGCCGCATATTTCCTGCAGCATTCGGATGGCGGTAACAGCCCCATGCTGCACGGCACTGTCGAGCATGTATAACGCCACCGGGGCTGACCAGTCATTACAATGAGCAGCCAGCCAATAGTTCCTGTGGTAAATGCGCACGGCGGCATCAATGGTAAGCGCGGCGATATCTATGTTGGGGAAGGCGCGTTTGCTGATACCGAACTTGGTTTCTCCGCCTGGATCCTTGGGGTCGTTGACATAGCCACCATCGGCACGCAAGCCGCCTTCCATTTTCAGAATGAAGTAAACGGCATGGCAAAATTCAGGCGTGTAGCCTTTGGTTGAAAACGGGAAGTCTGAAAACATGAAAGCACAACCAGATTAAGTATCTTAATTCGATTGTGCTTTTTATAGAGAGAATGGATTAATTAATGTGGATTTTTGCTATTGCTGGATTCTATTGCCTGGAAACTTCGCAGCTGAACTTGTTTGAAAGCCTTAACATCCTGAGCTTCCATCCGTTAAGCACAGCCTCTTTTGCTTCGCCATCTTTTAAATGTTCACTGAATACACTTCTGATAATTTTTTCGTCAGCTGTTTCAGGGTCATTCCATGTTTGTGCCTTATTGTAATCAATAAACGCGGTGAGTTTATAACATGGCATTATCGAAATGACATCTAATTGTTGGGTTGGCGCCAGTACCACCGTTATTGCGCCTTTCGTATCAGTCAGGTTTATTTTGATATCGCGATATTGATTACTTGATTCAGCAATATGGCTATTGCCTTTCTTGTACCAGTCAGCCGCATATACATTAGACATTTCGAAAGATTGGATCAAGTCATCAATCTTTGCAGCCGAAACGTTTACTGAAAAAATAGCAGCCAATAAAAGTAACTTTTTCATACTCGTCCCTTAAAACAAATCCGGTTGTCGGTTCTTCACTTCGCGTTTGCGCATCTTAGCAATTACCCGATAGATATGCTGCATTGATTTATCGTACTTGCGCGACAGAGCTTCTACGTTGTCGCCGGTAAACTCATGCCATATCGACAGGTTCATTATCTCAGCTTCCAGTTGCCGACCCCTTGGCAGATACAACTGCACGCCGCCGAACTCGCGGCAGATGCGGTTAAGCATAGGGATGGCAATTTTACTGTCGGCACCATGCTGCTCCAACTCATGCTTGAACATGGCATAGATTTGCCGCATCGCTTCGGGCCAGCGCTGTGAGTCTTCACCATCGGCTATGCGTTCAATATCTTCCAGGCTAACATTGTCATAGCCAAAGAGATCACTGTTGTCATTGCTTGCAGCACTTGGTTTGTTTGCAGCGGTCATGGTCGCCCCCGGTCACTCTATCAAGATGAAAAAACACCCCGCATAGCGAGGTGTTTTCAGTATAAGGCATGGGGGCTCTACTGGTCATGGAGTTAATGATGTCAAAGAGAACAGCTTATAAACTTCTTTTGAAAATTCATCTTCACTCATAGATTCATCGACATACACAAAAAACGGAAATCCTTTCCCTGTTACAACGGTGCGTCTGCGATATATTACTCTCACACCTTCCGTTATATTTTCCACCTCATAATACTCTGGTGGTTCAATACAAGCAGGATGTGAAAAGTGGTCGCCATCTACTAATCCACCTATCAATAAGAATTTAGTAGTATCACCCTCAAAACCTTTGCGTTCACCGCCGTTGGCTCCAACAAAATCCCATAGTTTCCCGCCAACATTGATATTATCTTTTCCCACTGTAAAACTCCTCATAATGCCCAGCCAACATATCGTATCCTGCTGGTGCTGTGAGTTTATCGTTTGGTGGAACGCGACCACCGCTCGCAACAATGGCATCAACCATACAACGGTAGTGCCACTTCTTCAACGCTTCAAGAACCTGCGCCGCATGTTCTGAGCGCAGCCAGTTTACCCGGTCCACCCCTTGGCCGTTGTCTGTCTTGGTCATGCGTTTAACATAGGTATTAAGCGCCACCTCGGTATTGCTGCGGACAAACCCCTGGGCAAACATGGTCAACCAAATGGCGCGTATCTTGGCAACTTCAGGCGCACGATCCCGGCGCTTGCTCTTTGGCTTGAAGCCCTGGGCTTTCATTTCAGCAATTACCGCTTTGAGCTGCACCTCATCAAGCTCCTTGGCACTGCGCTTGCCGGTAACCTTTTCAAGCAAGTTGCGGTACATGTCATCATCCAGATGCAGTTCACGCTTACCGATTTGAACCAGTTTAAGTAGGTTTGACATAGTTCAAACTCCAGCACTTTCTTTGATAGTCAATATGCATTGGTTCCAACCGGATTTTTGTCCGTCCATATGTACCTGGTCTATCAATGATGAAACTGCAAACATCGAACCAAATTCATAATAATTCAATGGGTCATCATTATGGAATCGGCCACCGACATGTTCAGCCCACCGGCTTTTAGTCCAATCCTTTCTAGGTCTTTGTTTAATTTCAGGCAGCAATTCAACAACAATACGTTTTTTGATTTCTACAAGAGATTCATAACCAGTTTTTAATAATGCTTCATCACTTGTTTTTGCAACCTTTGAAGCGAATTCACCTGTGTGCAGGTTTGCCAATGTATAAAGTGCATCCAAAGCCTCACGTAAAACCTCTATCTGAGATTTCAGTTCGTCAATTTGTTCATTCATCTTCAATCACCTATGCCGCGCTGCGGCTGTTGTTGCTTAAGTTGCGTTCATTACGATGCTCAGCCTGACACGCCTTACATCTGCACTGCAGGCCGTCAGGTTCTCTGGCAGATGGCGACCAGAAAAGCGTATCCTGGGGCCAGTACTCTTTGCAGCGGGGGCACAGCTTCTGCAATCCAACCTCGTCGTCTATGATTGCTTTGCCATTGGCCAGCCTGCGCTGCATCAGCATCTGATTCATAATGGGTGTGTATTCACCAAACATAATCCCCCCTGGCATTCACGCTTGAGCTAGTGTTTGCTGGCTTGCTTAATAACCCGGTTAACCAGGGCAATCCGGGTCTTCTGACCTTCTGCACCCTGCAGCTTAGCCAGCATGATCTCAGCCACTTGTCTAGCCTTGCCCGGATCGCGTTGAAGCATATTCTTCATGCTCGTTTCCGCATCTATCACACTGGTGCAGATTAAACTCATTGCTTGTTTCTCTAAGGTTTTCATCATGGTTTACCTCTTTTCGGCTGCTCATCAGTGCCCGGCAACCACACCGGGCAGACAGACAAGGCGCAAGGCCTTGCTGTTTCGCTTTGGTGTGGGTTCATCCTGTTGGGGTGCTGCACTGCATGCAGGCGGCTTTGGTTAGCTCCAGCCCATCCAGCTTCTTGAACTGACGGCACAGAACGGAGGCTTTGGGAAAAAATGGTTCATGCCAAACAAGCTTTTCGTGCATTCGTGGATGTTGTTTCTTCGCTTCCCGTTTCCCCCAGATCTTTTCGATTTGAGCAATTTGCTTTGCCGTATAAATGGCCTTGCTTCTTTGGCACCATACTTCTGGAATTATCGAAGGTGCATCGTTTGTAAGGTCTTGTTTAATTCCTATCCAAACACCCTTGATAAACCCATCGATATAAACCGTCAGCACAGTTTTTGATTCGCCAGAACGCTCGCGGCGAACAGATAATTCATGACCTTTGTAGGTAAAGGTGATGTTGACAAACATTGCCGTCATTTCGGTTTCAATGTCTTGCCATAGCTCTTTGCTGATTGCTTTACTCATCGTCCCACTCCTTTTCGTTACTGTCCTGGACAGTTACTTTTTTCACTCTTTGGGCTCGCCGCTGGCGCCAGTTACCAAGGTTGTTGTCGGCCCAGGCTTCGGCGTCTGCCTGGGTGCAGCGGTTGTGCTGCGCGATGTAGGCGATAAGTTCCTTATGCCGTTTCCGTTTCAGCGTCATGGCGTTCACTTATCAATTGCTCATATTCTTCACGCACGTTCGAACCCTGGCGGCCAAGCACATAGTTCAGTGCAGCTATGTAGCCGTCTTCAAAGGTGCAATCCGGGAAACAGCTGCCCTCAATTTCAATCATGGTTTCAGCCATGCTGATTTCATGTTCTATCTCGCGGCGGCTGAGGGCGCAGAGAAACAGCTTTTTCAGTTCAGCGGTCATCGTATTGACTCCGTTTTTGCTTGTCGTACACAGTCACTATGTTGCGGTTCTGGATGATGAAGTAGGCGCAGTTGCTGCTTGGTTGGGCGGCTGGCAGTTGCTACCGCCTCAACCAATTGCGGCAAGTTGCGCCCGGTTCGCTGGCGCCATCTGTCCACTGCATGACGACTGACATTGATTTCTCCGTATCGGGTATGCAGTAGCAATGGCATCATCGCCTCGCTACAGCTTGGCGATATCGAGAGAAATCTGTTTATAGGCGCCATCATCCTGGCGTTCGTATACGCGCAGGTAAGGCGTGGTACCAGTCACCTTAATGGAGTCACCAATGGCATCCATTGCTTGGCGCCAGTCAGGATCCGTGATGTTGAGTTGGCGTAGGCTCAGCACTTGGTTAACGTCGATATTGCCCTGCTTATCCACGCGGAATGCCGAGTTAACCAGCGCTTTGATGTGGTCGTTTGAACCCACGCTCCAGCGTTTGATGCATTCATCAATCTTGGCTTTGGCTGCTTGTATCCGTTCATCAAAAATACGGTGCTCGCCAATTGAGCGTGTCACCTTGTATTTGCCGTCGAACGAAATCAGGGTGACGTTGCCTTTGGCACCGCCGTATTTCACATCGTGCTCGGCGGCTGATACGTCCACAAAGTCGGCTACCTGAGCCATAGAGTTGGCCTTGAATAGGCTCATCTTTGCCTGCAAATCTTCGGCGAACATGACGATGGACATCACCACCTCATCGCGCAGTTTGTCTATCTCTTTGATTTGGCTTTCAGGCACCAGATGCCCCTGGGCGTTTTTGCGAAAACCGGCAGGTGATACGACTTCAAATTGGTTGTTAAAATTATCGGTAGCATTCATGGTATTGCTCCTTAGAAATTACGTGGCCACACGCTGATTAACTCAGGTGAATAGGGGTTAAGGGTTTGGCATATCTCGGCAATCAGTGGCAGTTCATCATCTACCCAGCGCACCAGGCAGCCGTTGAACTTGGCAACACAAATCTTGCTGTCTACACCCCGGTGAACCTGGGTAATGCGGGTGGCCTTACTGCGCAGCTTTAATGTGGTTTTGTTGCGCATGTCGAACTTGGGCTTTTCGATATCAATAACCGGCGTTGGCTGGTTGTCGTTGATAGCGACCACAGTGCAACCGGCCATCTGCAACCGGCCTACGGCAGTAAGAGACAATGCTTGTCTTTCCTGTTTGGTTTTCATGCCACACCTCACTTGCTGATTGATTGGTAGATAAGCCCGGGAGCGATTACGATTTCGCTTTGGCTCAGGTCGTCCAAACACAGGTCGCCATAAAGCCGGTTTACAGGCCGATTAAAAACGTATTGTTTGCCATCATTGCCCGTGATTAGGCGCTTAGCCTGGGTGACGCTGCCGTCACATATCTGTACGTTTAGGTATTCCATTACCTACCTCACTCCTTGTCCTTGGCTCCACATCACTCTTGCCTGTTCCTCTGATAGGGCCGGAAACAATTCCAAAACTTCTTCCACAGCCTCATTCATCATTGGAAATTGCGAGTGGGCTTTAACCATCGCATATGCTGCTAACACGATTGGGTGCTGGCGATTCAGCTCTGACATATGAAATTCCATATCCACCTCACTCATTGGTTTCGAGTTCTGCGAACGCAGTGCGCAGCAGCTTCTCGGTAATGGCGCCACGCTTGGCAAACATCGCCGCCAACTTGAGTGTTTTACTCAGCAGACGCAGGCCGCCGGGGCGCTCGCTGATTTGAATCATCAAGTTAACTTCCGTCTCGCCGGCAATGTTCCAGGCGGCGGCCACAGACTTGACATCAGCCTGCTTGGTTTTGTGAATGCCGCGCTTTTTGGCAATGCGCGAAAACAGGCGGGCAAAGTCTTCATTGCGGCGGCCGCCGGTCAACTGGGTGTAAACCTTGTTGTTACCTACCAGTGCCATACCAATGCCGGTTTCTTCCTGCAAAATGCGTAGCTCTTCCAACGTTGGGTAATCCAGGTGGTCGGCTTCATCTACAATCACCAGGCCTTCGCTGCCTTTCAGGCGCTGGCGGATAACGCGGGACAGTGGGCCCTTGGTGCGCGGTGCTTGGTCCATGCCAAGTTCCATGGCTATTTCGTACAAGCATTCGGTAAGGGTTGAACGGCTGGGGCTGGCGGTAACCTTCCACACGTTGTTATTGGTGCGCTGGTACTCATCCAGGGTTTTGCTTTTTCCCACACCGGATGCGCCATACAACACCACAATCGACTCGGTGATTTGCGCGTAGCTGAGGTCGTCCATAATCTGCTTGGCGGTTTGAGTCATCACAAAGCCTGGGTCTACGCTGGGGTTGGCGTCGCGCTGGTCACGCATACGTAACCAGTTGCCGAGCTTTTCAATAATCTTTGCCGGGTTGGCCTTGTATTGGTCGTTCAATATCTGGCTCAGGGTGGAGGGCGATACGCTTATCTCCTGGGCAATTTGTGAAGAGGTAACCCGCTTTGATTCAATCAAGCTGCTTACGCGCATCAGTACATCTGTTTTGCTGGTTTCTGCCTTCGCCAGGCTCACTACGTTTTCCATAATCAATCCTCTTTTACAGTGGGTTTAAAGGCGGTTCTTTTGTTTCAGTTCACGCAGGTAGGCCACGCTTTCACTGAAGTTGATTTCGCACTTGGCTTTGTGGTCTATGTCGGTTTCTTCCTCATAGGCCACGGCGGTGGCCGTATTGCCTATGGCTGCAGGGCGGGCCATGGTGACCACTTTGGTTTCGGGGATAACCTCTTCTTCTACCGGCGCCATCATGGCGGCCAGCTCCATTGAATCGACACTGATCTGTGCCTGAGCGGCCAGCTTGTTGGCTTTGGTAAACTGGGTACGTTTGCGCTTGTGTTCGCGGGCGGCTTGGGTATCGCCAAAGCCCACCTTTTCAAGGCAATCGGCAGTGCAAAGGTGCACGCCATTGAGGGCGTATATTTCAACTGATTCGTGCAGGGCTTGTGGGTCGAATCGTGCAACTAGCTTTTGGCCGACATAGTTCATCAGCATTTCGTTGAAGTAGCGGTTCTTGCGGCCACGCAAGCTGCCGCCGGACTCCAGCACTATGGTGCCATGCTTGGATACCCGCACCGCTTCGGCTTGCAGCATCATCAGTTGCAGTTGGGCGGTGGTGGCTTTGCGAATGGCAGCGTTCTGGTAGCTGGCGTCAAAGGCTTGGTTGAACGACATAAAGCCTTTACAGATTTCGGTATTGCGGCCTGCTTTGGCGTTGTACATTTCAACGCCTTTGGCTATGGCTTTAAGGAAGTCTTCGACGTCAATCTCTCTGCTGCCATAGTTTTCTGGCTTGGCCATTGGGTTGGGGCCTGTGTAGCCACCCTCACACAGTGGCTTCTTGTCTATGTATTCCTCAAGCCCGCCGACACCGAAGGCACGTTCTATCGGTTTGGCTTGGCCGTGGCCTTTGCCCAGGATTACGCTAGACCAATGCAGCTTGATCCCCAGCATGGGGATAATGCCCAGCGGGTCATCTTCCTTCACTTTAAAGCGGTAGCGGTTTGGTACCCCGCCGGTCATCCATTTGTTGGCAGCGGCGCGGGTGTTATCTATGGTGATCTCTTTCGGGATACCGTACTTCTTGCATACGTCCATCAACGACAGGCGGATGCTGTCGGTGTTCTCGCTGATGTCACAACGCCAGCCCACAATTTTTCGGCTGTAGATGTCTTGCCAGAACCAGGTTTTCGGACGCAGGATTTCGCCGTTGAACCACTTAACAAATACGTTGTGCTGGTAGCCGTCACCGTTGATCCATTCAAGGGCGTGCAGGCCTTCAACCGTGCGTTCCTGTGGTGGGTACAGTTGGTGCAGTGCGTGCTCGCCTTCGCGCAGCAACACTTTTTGTTGTGCGGTAACTTCGTGGTCAAGACGACGGCTGAGGCTTTTTAAACTTGGTATCTCCCAGCCGTTGTGCGTGGCGGCATCTTTCAGGCGCTCGTAACATACAGTCATATTCGGTTGTTCAAGCCGCAGGTAGTCGGCTTTGAAAAACTCCCAGGCGGCAGGGGTGACGTAGGCGAACTGGTTCTTTTTCTTGCTGTCGGCAACTTCAAAGTGGCGCGGCAGCAAGGCCGGTGCCCAGTCTGCTTCTTCAATGCCTTTCACTTTGGCGCAGTGGCGCCGCAGAGTACTGACGGCAATGCCGTATTCTTCACTTACTGACTCATAGGCATCCATCATCTGTATGCCGTTATTGCGCAGGGCAAACACGGCTTTAACTGCGGTCAGGGCGTGCTGTGCTTTGTCGCGTGCTGTATTGCTGGCTTGGTTCCAACGGCCCCACAATGCTTCGCTGCAATATGCATGTTGTTGGCTTTTCTTCTTCGGCAGATCCAGAACCTGATCGCCGACTTTTATTTTGCCTTCTCTTTTGTAGATGGCGGTTTGAGTGGCAGGAGGCAAAAGGCTGATGTGATATTCAATCCCTTTTGTCCCTTGTCTCTTTCTTGACAGGTGAGGCTTTGACTCAGCCAGCCGTTTCAATTGCTCTCTGACATTTCTTTCTGAGCCAGGTAACCCAACCACGCCCGCGAGTTCGCTTGCTATTAGCCACATATTGAGACTCCTTAGCTAGCTGCTCGCAGTGAACGGTAACGGCTTGGCCATATTTCATCGGGTTGCAGATCCAATGCCTTGGCAATAATCCGCTCCCCTTTCGGCCATGGTGAACGAAGCGCATTTGCAAGAGTGTTTTCGCCGAGGCCAGCGTCCCTTGATAACTGACGAACGGACAATCCGCGCTTTTTTAAAGCAGCAACGATGTCGGCACGATGCCAATCGCTTCCCTCATTTGAAATTTTTTGAGACACTCTCTCGTTATTCATCTTGGTTACTCCAGTGTGTTGCTCCACTTAGTAACTCAATAATTGATCAAACGGACTTAACGGTCAATATCAACGGATGAATATTTTTCCTTTGCATCCGTTTGTGTATTTTTAAAGCATGGATTTAAATATGAATAAAGACTTAGTAAACAGCATCTTAAGCGGAACGGATCCTGAAGAGCAGGAAACGGATGCAAGATCCGTTACCTCCAATGAGAAACGGACGATGTGGTTTATTGCATCCGAAGTGGCAGGGCACGGAAGTTTTCCAACATCCGATAGATGGACAAGAGATCATTTGAAGGAATTGGCGGCAGGTAAAGAACACCTGGCACGCAAGAGAAAAGGCACCAAGGCGATGGAATATCATATCAGCCTGTTCCCAGCTGATACCCAGAGAAGCCTGCTAGGCGATGATATTGATTGCATAGGTGAAGCGCCAAAGGTTTACAGCGCAGTGCCTATGGTTAGTGACTTCTTAGATGAGTTCGCTTTGATACCCGGATATAGAATTCAGGTGTCGGCTGGTAATGGTTCACTGAATCCAGACCAAAGAGACCCTGTAAGGCATTTGGCGTTCAGGCGTAAATGGTTGAAGTTCAGAGGCTTCAATGAAAAAGACCTGGCGATCGTATGGGCCAAAGGCGACAGCATGGAGCCGACTATCAGCAATAACGACACACTGGTAGTTCACCTTGGCCGCAACAAACCGGCCGATGGCCACATCTATATATTCAGGAACGGTGATGAGCTGTTCGTGAAGCGGTACCAAAGCATGCTTGGTACCTGGCGCCTGATAAGTGACAACGCTTTCTATAGTCCGCTCGATATCACCAAGCAAGATCAGCATCAGTTCGAGGTAGTAGGTCAGGTGGTTCACATTGCCAAAGACATCGGCGATTGATTTAAAGGTTTAAAGGTTTTTTAAAGCAGCTTTCATTGGCTTTGTTCAGTGCTCACTTTACTAGGCCAAACCAGCGACATCAGATAGGATTGCTCAAATTAGGTAAAACTGACAAGCTCACCAAATGAGTAAGGGGCCAGAGTCATCACAAACTCAAAGCCCCTTGCCACATCTGGCTTCCAACCACATTGCGATCCCATTTGATCCAGCGACTTCCCACTTGATCCCGGATCCTTGTTCATTGTTCATTTAACTAGACCCTATACACTGGGCATAAATGGCGCGGTCATGAAGGGCTATCTGGAGTTTGAGGCCAATCTGGAAGAGCACAGCCTGCTGAGCCTGACCCAGCGGGAGATGATCTCCCTGGCGGTTGCCAACTATAATGGCTGCGAATACTGTGTCAGCGGCCATAGCTTTTCCGGGAAACGTGCCGGACTCAGTCCCGATGCCTGTATCAAGGCGCAGCAGGGCAAGGCCGATAACAGCGAAGATCAGCTGCTGCTGGATGTCGCCCTGGCGCTGCTGCAACACAGAGGCAAACTGCCGGACTCCTTGCTAGAGGCCTGTCTGGATGCCGGGATCAGTGAGGCCAAGGTGATGCAGGTCTGCGCCTGGAGTGGTCTGAATAACTTCAGCAACTGGGTCAACAACACAGTGCAGCCGAAAATCGACTTTCCAAAGGTTCCACTGCAACCCTATACTGAGTGACAAAAGAGAAGCGACAATGCGATGCATTGCCGCTTTTTCAATTTAAATTCAATCAGCTATCTATGGGGAATACGTGAAGAAGAGAATGCTCAAAGATCAGCGCCGTGAACAACTGCTCGAAGTTGCCTGCGAGATTGTCCGCGAAGCCGGTACCGATGCGCTGACCTTGAACACCCTGGCTCAAAGAGCCGGAGTGACCAAACCTTTGACCTATCGCCACTTCACCACCCGACAAGGATTATTGGCACAGATGTACCGCCACTACGACAGCCAATTTGTCAAGGCGGTGAAACAAGCCGCAGCGGAGCAAAAAGCTTCGCTGGCAGAGCTTTGCACCTTGGTCTGCCGCGCCTATCTGGACTGCGCCGTACGCTGCGGCCCCGAATATGAGGCGATAGTTGCGGCGCTGCGTGGCTATCCTGAGTATCAGAACATCACCACAGATATTCGCGACTTCTTCACCGATTTCTACAGCGAACTCTTTGCCGATTACCTCAAGCAGCCTGCTCCACAAAGCAAGCTGCTGTGCTGGGCCATCCATGGCGCCATCAATGAAGTCGCCAATGCCGTGGCCTGCGGCCATGCCACCCCCCAAGAGACAATAACCAGGCTAAGCCAACTGCTGCAGCGTATGCTCGGCGCCGATGAGAGCTGAACCCTGTCATTGATGCTCAAAGCCTCGGCCCCAAGCGGTTCCCCAACGTATTTTTCCTTTAAAAACGGGCATCCCTGCCCAGGCCTACCGCAAAGCGGCAGGCCTTAGACGCAGGCCAGGTAGGCAGTCCGGCCATAACCCAAAGCGGCTCTCATCTTCCACTTAGGTCGCGTCATCTTCCCATCAATCCAAGGTTTCCAGCTCCTTGTCGCTCTTGAGATACAGGGCTCGATACAGGGTCGGCAATACCAGGAGAGTCAATGCGGTTGAGCTCAGCAGGCCGCCTATCACCACCACGGCCAGCGGCTTTTGGATCTCACTGCCGGCACCGGTTGACATCAAGATGGGGATCAGCCCCAGCGCCGAAGTCAGCGCCGTCATCAACACAGGGCGCAAACGGCCGACCGTACCTTCAAACACCGCCTGATCCAACGACTCGCCGCTGTTGCGGCGCTGGTTGATTGAATCCACCAGCACCACGCCATTAAGCACCGCCACCCCAAACAGAGTAATAAAGCCGATGGAGCTGGGCACAGACAGATAGGTACCACTGAGCCAGAGCGCCAACACACCACCTATCAGTGCCAATGGTACATTGGCCATGATCAGCGCCACCTGCTTGATAGAGCCAAAGGAGAAGTAAAGCAGCAAGGCGATCAGTGCCACAGAGATTGGCACCACCATACTCAGCCTTTGTTGGGCCCGCTGCTGGTTCTCATACTGACCGCCCACCATCACGGTATAGCCCGGCGGCAGTTGGGCTTCGGGCACCAGGTTGTAGATATCCTGCACCACGGAGCCCATGTCCCGGCCGGAGACGTTGGCCTGCACCACGACTCGCCGCTGCACATCGTCACGGCGGATATTGGGCGGCGCCATCTCTATGCTGACATCGGCCACTTCGCCCAAACGCACCTGCGCCCCATTGGCGGCCACCAGACGCAGATCGGCTATCGCATCCGGGCTCTGGCGGAAACGGCTGGCCAGACGCAGGTTGATATCGTAACGGGCGTTGCCGTCGATCACCTGACCAGCGCTGCTGCCGCCTATGCCTGTGCTCACCAGCGACATCACCTCATCGACACTGATGCCGTAACGTCCCAGCATTGCATTGTTGGGCCGCACCACCAATTGCGCCTCGCCGGTGATCTGCTCAAGAGACACATCCACGGCGCCGGGCACCTGGGCCACCAGTTTCGACAGTTGCTCGCCTTTTTCTGCCAGCACATCGAGATCCGGGCCAAACAGCTTGATGGCCAACTGTGCCTTGACCCCGGACAGGAGTTCATCGACCCGGGTCGCGATCGGTTGGGAAAAGGTCAGCAATAATCCGGGGAAGACACTGAGTTTCTGCTCCATCAAGCGTTGCAGTTCGGCGCGGTTTTCGGCCGAAGTCCACTCATCCAAAGGTTTGAGACCGATATAGATTTCAATATTGCTCACAGGCTCAGGGTCACCGCCCAGCTCAGGTGCCCCTATGCGTGACAGGGCATACTCCACCTCAGGGAACTCCAGCAGTAGGGCCTCAAGTTTGGGCGCCACATCCAGAGAAGTCTCCAGGCTCGCAGTGGGGGCCAGGGTGACCCGCAAGTTGATGGTGCCCTCCTCCAGTTCAGGTACAAATTCCGTGCCCAACCTTGGCAACAGCGACAGGCTCATGCCTAGCATGACTACCGCCACCAGCCCCACCTTGCCAGGCGAGGTCAATACCTTTTGCAGCAGCGGGCGGTAGGCCCGCTCAAGCGGTGCCAATACTGGGCTTTGCCGGAAAGTTACCCCCTTGCGGAACAGATAAACGGCCAGCGCCGGCACCACCAGCAGTGCCACCAACAGCGCCGAGATCATCGCGAGGATGATGCTCACCGCCATGGGCTGAAACAGCTTGCCTTCGACCCCTTGCAGGGCAAACAGTGGCGCAAACACCACTATGATGATAGCCGTGGCAAAGAACACCGGGCTGCACACCTCTTTGGCGGCCTGCCATACCCGCATGGCAATCGAACCTCTGTGATAATCTTCCTCACCATGATAAGGGTCAGCCTCGCCATCGCTGCGCTGCCGCGCTTGGTCTTGATGGCGCCTATCCGGCTCACTCAGATGTTTGAAGATGTTCTCCACCATCACCACAGAACCATCCACCAGCATACCTATGGCGATCGCCAAACCACCGAGCGACATCAGGTTGGCCGACATTCCCAGATAGCTCATCACCAGCAATGCCAGCAAAATGGAGACAGGAATCGACAACAGAACCAGCAAGGTGGCCCGTACGTTGACCAGGAACAGTGCCAGGATCACCACGATAAACAGAAAGGCCAGCAACAGGGCATCACGCACTGTGGTCACCGCCTTGGTCACCAAGTCTGACTGATCGTAGAACACCTCGAAGGTGACTCCCTCGGGCAGCGCCTGGCTGATCAACTGTTCGCGCTCGGCGATATCATCGATAGTCGCCTTGGTGTTGGCGCCCATTCTTTTGAGCACCACCCCGGCAACCACTTCGCCCAAGGCCTTGGCTTCACCATTGTCGTCCCGACGGGTCATGGTGACGGCACCAACCCGGATTTCACTGCCAAAGCCCACTTCCGCCAAGTCAGCAACTGTGACCGGCGTGCCTTGGTATTCGCTCACCGGAATGCGGCCTATGGCATCCAGCCCGGCCTGACCCGCAGGCAACAGACCATAGCCGCGCACCACGAGTTGCTCCTGACCATTGGGCATAAACCAACCTCCGGCATTGCGGTTGTTGGCATTCAGCGCCTGCTCCAGCTGTGACATCGACAGGCCATAGGCCAACAGTCGATTGGGATCGACCCTGACCTGATACTGACGCACATCACCACCAAAAGAGAGCACATCGGTCACGCCGCCAACCGGCATCAGCAGCAACTTCACCAGATAATCGTTGAGACTACGCAGCTCATCGGCGCCGATATTGCTATCCGGCTCGGCTCGCAGAATGTATTGATAAATCTGCCCAAGACCCGAGGTGTTGGGGCCGATTTCCGGCACTCCGACTCCGTCCGGGATCATCTCCTT
The DNA here is from genome assembly GCF_019670705.1 of Shewanella carassii. NCBI lineage: Bacteria > Pseudomonadati > Pseudomonadota > Gammaproteobacteria > Alteromonadales > Shewanellaceae > Shewanella > Shewanella carassii. Next base: position 499,554 of record NZ_AP024618.1, on the reverse strand, counting down.
GGCGGCAGCCAGCTGTTCAAACACCTGCTGACGAGCAAAATAGATATCTGTGCCTTCCTCAAACACCACAGTCACTATGGAAAGCCCGGTACGGGAGAGTGAACGTACTTCTGTCACCGCAGGCAGTGAGTACATGCTGGACTCCACCGGATAAGAGATGAGTTTTTCCACCTCTTCGGCCGCCAGTCCCTCGGCCTCGGTATTGACAGTGACTTGCACATTGGTCACATCGGGAAAGGCATCCAGATTAAGCTTTGGCAGGGCAAACACCCCCACCACCAAAACAACAATCAAGGCCAGCAACACCAGAAAGCGGTTGCGGATAGCCCAATCTATTAACGATTGCAGCATAGTGCTTTCCTCAATGGTTGTGGATGTCGAAGCCGGACTTGGCCAGCTCGGATGCCAGGAAGAAGGCGCCGGCGGTAACAACCCGAGTTCCGGGCTCTATGCCGGATACCAGATTCATGCCGCGCTCACTGGCCAGCAGTTGCACCTCTTTGGCCTCGAAACCATCATCATCTTCGATAAACACCTGCCAGTCGCCATCACGACTGCGGCTCAATGCCGCATCCGGCAGCATCACACCTTCACCGCGGGGATCGGGCAAAAACAGTTCGGCAAACTGGCCCGCATGCCAACGCACCTGAGTGTTATCCAGCCGCGCCAGCACCCGCTCGGTGCGGGTCACGCTGGACAACTCATGGGAGCGCCCTATCACGCTGGCACTGACACTGCGATCGCCAATTCGCACCAGAGTCTCACTGCCTTCGCTCAGGCCTTCGGCCTGCGCTGGGGTCAGCTCGGCGGCCACCCACAGCGAGCGCTCATCGGTCAGCTGCAACAGTTGGCTACCGGCGCCGAGCAACTGCCCTAGGCGCACCTCATCCTGCTGCACCCGACCATCTATGGGCGCCAACAGCTGATACTGGCCTATCTCCTGGGGGCGACTTTCCAGCGCCTTTATCTGTTGATCTGTCATCTGCAGCGACTTGAGAATGGCGCGTTTTAGACTGACATCAACCTGTGTCTGCAGCCTGCGACTGGCACTGACGGCACTCTCGCTCATGCGACTGACCCGGCTCCACTCGGCGGCGGCATTGATATAGTCTGCCTGAGCCTGGGCCACGGCGGCACCACCCAAGGTCAACAAGGGGTCGCCCGCCTTTACCTCTTGCCCCGGCACCACATGTCGTTCCAACACCCGCACTTCCAGTTGCGGCGTCAGCACCACAGTACGCTCGCGATCTACCAGCAAGGTGGCATTGGCGAAAGCATTGAGGCTAAAGCCACCAACGCTGACCTCTTGGGTTTCTACTCCAGCCAATTGGCGCTGCTCGCTTGAGAGCTGCAGCGCCTGATGTTCATCTTCATGTCCCTCTTCGGCGGCGACAGTCAAAGGGCTGGACAGCCCCAACATCAGCGCCAGTAAGGCGGCCTGCAGCCTTGGGTATTGTAGAGTCTTATTCATTGTTCTGTACCTTAGTGTGTATGGGGCTGTCATTGGGCATTCTCCTGGGATACGGCTATTTTCGGCAGTGCGCCGGGCAGTTGCCCCGAAGCGCCCATCCACTCGAGCCAGCTTTGGTAGAGGGCGGCCTCCAGTTCAAGACCGGCCTGAAAACTGCTGGCTAACTGCCGCCGACTGGTCAAATAGTCGCTGGTGCTAAGATCGCCGCTGCGCCAGCGTTGCCCCAAGAGTTCGGCCGCCTGGCGACCGGCCACCAAGGCCTGCTGTTGCCAATCGAGCCAGCTCTGCTTCAATCTGGGTAAGCTGTAGTTGAACTGCAATTCTTGTTGTTTAAGCGCCATCTCAACGCTTTGGTACTGGGCACTGGCGGCGGTGACCGCCTCCATGGCCGCCTTTATCGACTCGCTGTAGTCGTTGCGCAACTGCAGCGGCACAGATATGCCAATTCCCAGCTTGTTGTCGGAGCCTTCTCTCTCGGCATTGAGGCTTAAATTGGGGTCGGCCGCCGCCTGGGCCTTAGCTTGATTGACTTGCAGCCGCGCCAATTCAAGTTGCAACCCGGCACTGACCAGAGCCGGCACAGGCGCCTCGGTTGCGGGCAACTCTAGCCGATCGGCGAAGCTGCCAAAGGGCAGCTCTGCCCGGCCAAAACGCGCCAAAATACGGGTATCGGCATCCAGCAGCGCCTTCTGGGCCAGCGCCAATTCACTGATGGCACTGGCTTGTTCCAACTCCATCAGATTCAATTCCGCTTGGGACAGATCACCAACCTCGGCCCTTTGCCTGGCGATCTGCAACTGCTGCTCACCATAGTTTTGCTGCGCCCGCACAAACATCAGTTTCTTCTGTGCCAGACTCTGATCGACCAGGGCCTGCAACACCTCGGCATACAAGCGGGAACGTTCAATAGCGATATCACTCTCCAGCAACATCAACTGTGTGAGTGCCAGAGCACTGGCCGCGGCGCGCTTATCGCCCCAGTCAATGGTTTGGCTGAGAGACAGGCTGTAGGTGTCATCTTCCGGGGCATTTTGATAACTCAAGCCCAGCTCTGGGTTGTAGATGGCGCGATCGGCGCCCTTTGCCAGATACTGGGCCTCGCGGATCCTCGCTTCCTGAGCCTGAAACTCGGGTAAGGTTCTCATTCGCTGCATCAGCTGCTCGAGCCAGGCCAATGACACTTCAGACTCGGTGCCACCAACGAGATAGGAGATCTCCGGCTTCTCAGCGGCAAAAGCCGGTTGTGAGGCTAACGCTCCCAGCCCCAATAGACTCATGGAGACTATAAATTTCAACATAAACTTTCCTTGGGAAAGACCTATATGGCCGCAATGAAATCGTGTGGCCAAAGGATAAACCTTAGAGTTAAATCTAAAGTCAATGGTTAATGCTTTGCTTGTTGAATCGAATACTGATCAGAGTGCTGCAGCGATGCTGGCCATGACGCATGAGATGAGTCAAATAGTCGGGATAAAAGCGGTTAAAGGCTCTGACTATAGACAGCACAAGACAGGCGCCATGGCACACAGGCAAACTGCGCCTGGACACCACAAACACTGAAATCAGTCAGTTAGGCTATTGGGGGACGGTAATCCGGAAACGGAAAATAGAGCTGTAAAGCCGGCTCAAGACTCTGAGGCCGGGGGGGGATCAAGGGAGTCGGGCTCTGTGCCAGAGTCACAGGCAAAGACAGGTGCCCGCCATGGCACTGACAATCGAGGCAGAGATCAAACTCCTGGGATTCTGTATGCACATGACTGTGAGCCACTCGGGAAATATCCATCCCTGATGAAGTCTCTGCCTCACAGGTACAATCGACACATTGGCTGATAACAGTGACTTCGGTGACAAACTTGAGATGAGGGTGATTATTCTCTTCCTCGGTATGATTGCCCAGATGCAACTGATGCGCGCCTATATTGGCGGCGCAAAATTGCAGCACCACCAGGGCAATAAGCATATGAGTCAGTTTACGGACAAATACAGCCAAGGATAATTCCCACTCAGGGTACAAAAACGGTCTGTGCCCAAATAGACCAACAGACCGAAATAAAGTTCAGTTATTTAAACACGCAATGCTTGGCGTAATCGGCAGCTTCATTGGCAGTCCAATCACCCTTGGGCTTTTCATCCATCTGCTTACACCAGGCGTCGCTACCTACTTCGGGAGCACAGGCGCTCAATCCAGCGGCAAAAACCAACGCCAGAGAAACCGCAAAAACTTTGGATAATGACATCGAAATTTCCTTATATGTGAATCGACAACCGCCCAAGAATAACAGAATTGCCCTTTTGACCCCATAGGAGATGATTAGCGCAGCGAACGTTTGGCAATCCAGCGAATAGCCTCGTCTTTATGCTCCAACGGATACCAGGCCAGTTCGGCGCTGACAAAGGGCCCCAGCAGGCGCACCGCATTACCGACCCAATCCGGGCCACCGACAAATACCAAGGCATCGAAGGGCGGCAGCTGCACTTCACCGGCTCCCGAGAGTGAAGCCATTTCCCAGCCTTCCAACAACACATCGGCCTCTATGTAGAGACAGACTTGCCCCCACTCCTGACGGTAGCTGTTGATCGCGGGACGCAGGTAGGTGCGGTAATCCTCGGCGGTAATACGGCCGCTGGCGAATAAGCTGATCACGCCTTTGGCAATATCCGGAATTTGACACAACATAAGCACAACTCCATTGAAGCATCAACACAGGCCTAGCGTACGACCGATGTTGATATGGGTAATACCTTTACTGATAGTAAGTTTAGCCTTCCGAGACACCACGTCTGCCTAACATCGAGTGCCGTGTCGGCGCCATGTCGGCCGCTCCAGCACTTCGACTGCCGACTTTCCGTCTCGCTGAGCGAGTAAAGCCAAGCTGGGAATGGTAATATAGCGACCGCCCCAGATAACCGTTATTTTGCCATGATAAAGATCTCAAACCGTGTTCAAGTTTCAGAAAATGAAATCGAATGGCAATTTATCCGTTCCAGTGGTGCCGGAGGCCAGCACTTGAATAAGGTCTCTACCGCGGCCCAGCTTATCTTCGACATCAAGGCCTCGTCGCTGCCGGACTTCTATAAGGAAAGGCTGCTGACCAAGGCCGATCACCGCATCACTCAAAGTGGCAAGATCATTATAAAGTGCCAACAAAGCCGCAGCCAGGACGCCAACCGCCAAACCGCGCTACAGCAGTTTATCGAGCTGGTCGCCTCGGTCGGTGAAGTCGCCAGGAAACGAATTCCCACCAAGGCCACCCGCGCCAGCCAAAGGCGCCGGGTCGACAGCAAGAAACAACGCGGTGAAGTCAAATCGCTGCGGCAGAATAAGATCCGCTTCTGATAAGACCAGTCTCGCTACAGTAATAGACAATAATTGCTGACAACTGAAAGGAATGTGCAGCGATTGTGCGGCTATTGGTCGACAAATTCGACAGCTTTTGCTGAAATCAGGGGGGCACAAATTCAAGTGCGAACTCTCCCTCAAGGCAAGGAAAACAATATGAGCAGTCAGGCAAAAATACTCTTGGTGAACGGCCCCAATCTCAACCTGCTTGGCCGCAGAGAGCCGGAACATTACGGCCACCAGACGCTGGAGCAACTGGTGCAGGGATTGCAGGACAAGGCTGCCGCCGCCGGAGTGGAGCTGGAGCATATCCAGTCCAATGCCGAATACCAACTCATAGAAGCTATCCACAACACAGATGCTGGATTTGTGATTATCAACCCGGCCGCCTTCACCCATACCAGTGTGGCACTCAGAGATGCTCTGCTGGGGGTCGCCATTCCTTTCATCGAAGTGCACCTTTCCAATGTGCATGCCAGAGAGCCCTTCCGCCATCACTCTTTCTTTTCCGATAAGGCCAAGGGCGTGATAGTGGGACTGGGGCCAAAGGGTTATGAGTTTGCCCTAGAAGCCGCCATAGCGGCACTCAAACAAGGCTGAGCAGAGGAAGGTCCTGTCACCCTTTAGTGCTGAGAATGACGATGGACATCCGCAAAATCAAAAAACTGATCGAATTGGTGCAGGAATCCGGCATCAATGAGCTGGAAATAACCGAAGGTCAGGAGGCCGTGCGTATCCGCCGTTTTGGCCCGCAGCAACCTCAGACCAGCTTCAGCATGAACAGCGACAACGTGCAGGTGCTGGCGCCTGTCGCTGGCACTTTCTTACGCAGCGCCGGCGACAATGGCCAGCCACTGGTGGAACTGGGCACAGAAGTCGAGCCAGGCACTGTGCTGGGTTATGTGCAGGCGATGAAGGCGCTCAATCCGGTCAAGGCAGAACAGAGTGGTACGGTTAAAGCCATACTGGCCGAAAACGGTGAAGCGGTAGGGTTACAGCAAACCCTGTTTGTACTGGATTAACCGGCTCCCATATTTCGGCTGAGTCTGCGCCGCTGAGTGTATAGCTGTTCGAGTTGACGGCTGATATCCAACAGTTGTTGGCGCTGTTGTTGCAGCGATTCATCCAGGTTGTCAGCAGACAACTCGGCAGCCAATTTCGATGCCAGGTGCAATATCTGTTGCTCTGCCTGACTCACCGGCTGCTGCTGCGCTTCCTTGATGAATAGCAACCTGAAACAGTCGTAGAATACCGACAGCAATACGCCATCATCTATCTGGCTTTGAGTAAAACGAGGATCATCGGGATTATAGCTCAGCGCAGCAACCAGATTACACAGCGTTGTCAATGAGGTCGCTCCTGCGGACAATTCATTGACAAGCTGACGATTGAGTAACTCTTTAGCCAAACGTTCAGCAAACTCAGCCTTTTGCCACTGGGCTCCTAATGCCTGGATAACGCTCACTCTTATCTCCTGCTAACGAAACAACCTGACGGACATAGGTACCAATTCAAAATCATTGGTCAATTGTTGCAAAAAATCTTGTGCCAACAAAGCGATGGCAAAGTAAAACTCCGTTTGCGCATGTTCCGCAGCCAATTCCAGGCAACGTCCTGACCAGGTCAACAGATGCTGTTGCAACAACACTTGAATAAAACGTTTCAACGCCTGATTGTCTGGCTCTTCTGCCAAGCGCCCCAAACTGGCATCCAACACGCTAAAGAACAAACCGATATGGTCAACAGGATCGCGAACCGTCAACGCCAGACTCACATCATGAGCCTGATAAAAATCCATCAATGCCAGAGTGCTTCTGTCATTCAGCAGTTGTTCCTCACCCAGATACACAGAGCCATAAGGTATTGCCTTAGGTTCACCGGGACCGAAAAACAGTTGTCCATAATCGAGTTGTAACTCCAGAAATTGAGTGTCATCCCAATTTTGCAGATAGTGAACCAAGGCTTCCCTACCGACTCGGTTACCATCGCGGCCCGCAAACTCAGGCCAAGTTTCGGCCACCTGATTCTCCTTCAGTTCGGTAATCAGTTGCGCTTGTGGATACTGATAGAGAAGATGATGCAATAAACGTGCAATCCCCTGATATTCAGCGAAATCTATCTTTGATAATGGATTAGTCATCTTTTTTCCTGAGCTGAAGTAAACAGGCGCCCGGAGGCGCCTGTTGCACGATTACACCTCGTTGGGGTTGAGCACCTTGCCGGCACCACTGCCCGCAGGCTGACCATGGCGATTCGCCTTGATGATCAGGTTGGGGGCCGTGATTGATGCACTTGGCAATGGGGCGATATGACCATCCCCATCCCCATACTTGGCGCGCAAGTTGTCCATGGTATCGAAGTCCAGCGCTCGCATTGGGCAGGATTCCACACACACAGGTTTTTTACCTTCAGCCAAACGCTCATAGCAACCATCGCATTTGGTCATTACTTTACGCTCTCTATCTATCTGAGGCGCATCGTAAGGGCAGGCTCTGGCACAGCTTTCGCAACCAATACACAGGGACTCTTCGACATGGACCAGACCATCTTCACGACGCTTGTGCATGGCGCCGGTTGGGCAGGCTTTGACGCAGACAGGTTCACTGCAATGGTTACAACCAATGGACATATAGTAGGCAAATATATCCTGAGTGTAGGTATCGGTATTCGGATCCACAGACCAGTTACCGCCACCATATTCATAAACCCGGCGCCAGGTCACCCCTTTCAGACTAGGGACACCATTGGTCAAAGGCTGGTTATTGGCTCGCAGCAAATCGCCCTGACGATCTTTACAGGAAACGTGGCAGGCCTTGCAACCAGTGCACTTGGTAGTATCGACATAGAAGCCGTATTGAATAGATTGAGTCATTTGCAAGTGCTCCCTTATGCTTTCTTGATGAGCTGAACACGATTGGTATGCTGCGGATTCCCCTTGGCCACAGGGCTAGGGATATAGCGAGTCAGAGTATTGATGGCCCCACCGACATCGATCACCTTACCAAGTTGGCCGGTACGACCATTGGCATCGGCCAGGTACCAGGCCCCTTGGCCCAGTGCAACCACACCTGGAGCGACTCTTGGAGTCACTTTTACAGGAACCTCGATAGAACCGCGCTCGTTGTACATCTCGACCACATCACCGGCAGCCAACTGATAGGCGTCGGCGTCGATGGGGTTGATCCACACAGCGTCCTCCACTGCCTCACGCAGCCAAGGCACATTGTGGTAACTGGAGTGAGTGCGCCCCTTAGTGTGATACCCGGCGAGCTGCAGTGGGAAGCCGGCATCTATGGCGTCCTGATCCTCATAACCATCCCAAGTCACTGTGTACTGAGGAATGGCTGTAATGGTGTCACCTTTAACCTTATCCTGCTCCCAGTTCTTGGCACGCCAAGCCAGCTCAGCAGAATAGATCTCTATCTTGCCTGAAGGTGTAGATAGCGCTTCGCCACCATTGACAAAGCTGTCGAGGGCAACATGCTTGTCTCCCATGTTCTTGCGGAACACCCCGATCTTCTGGGCTTCTTTATAGCTGGCAGGGAAAGCTGGGCTGACGCCGAGGTTCGCACTGGCGCTCTTGGTCTTCTGATACAACTCTTCCAACCAGTCGGCTTCGGTTTTACCTTCGGTGAACAGCTGACCAACACCCATTTTTTCAGCGATCATGGCAGCGGCTTCATACATGGACTTGCAATCCCACATAGGTTTCACCGCGGCAGACATAGCGGTCAAATACCCCAGCGAACCTGAAGCATAGGAATCATTCACCAGATCGTTGGACTCCAGCCAGCTGGTATCGGGCAGTATGATATCGGCAAACTTGGCCCCTGGAGTCATCCAGCAATCGCAGGAAACGATAAACAAGTCTTCAGCATCACGTAAAATACGTGCGGTGTTGTTGATTTCAGCGTGCTGGTTCAGCAAAGAACTGTCTGAGGCGCTGAAAACAAAATGAATGTTACTGCCAAGCTTTTCATCAAGATCCGCAGTTCCCCGGATACCATGAGTACGCGCGGTGAAGTTCTTACCGTTTTCAATCGCTTCGGTCCAGGTAAAGAAAGAGATGGCTTCCTTAACTGGGTTGGAACCGGTTGGGATACCGGCACGTGACATGCTGCTCATGTAAGGCAGTTCACCGTTAGAGGCGCCTGGCGTACCCAGCTTGCCGGTCAGTACCGACAACATATACAAGGCACGCATATTTTGCTCACCATTGGCCTGTCTGTTGACCCCGGCACCCACAACAATATAAGGAGCCTTGGCATTCATCAGATCTTCGGCAACCTGGCGGATGTGGGCGGCACTGATGCCGGTAATCTTCTCGGCCCACTCTGGAGTACGAGCGCCTTGAGCGGCAAACTTACCAACCCCCAAGATGTAGTCATGGTAGTTGTCGCTGCTGTCCATGCAGGCTGCGTATTCTTGCTTCTTGGCATCACCGCTGGCCAAAAACGCGGCCTTTTGTTGCTCGATAGAAGCGGCGTCATAACCCACGGCATGCTTATTGATAAAGTCCAATGAGTTGGCATCAACCCAACCTGAGTGGATCATCTCGAAAGCAACGGCCTCGGCAAACGCCGCATCGGTTCCGGGGCGGATCGGCAACCACATTGACTCTTTACCCAACATAGAGTCGGTATAGCGAGGGTCAATCATCACGACCTTAAGACCATTGTTCTTCATCAAGGCCTGCAGGTAGTCGTACCCTTCACCCGAACCGGATTGACGCATTTCACTGGGGTTGTAACCAAAGCCCAGGAAAAAGTCACTGTGCTCCATGGTCACAGTCGATGAACCGGAAGTGCTGCCGGTACCAAAAGTATGCTTGGCCGCTTCCATCTGTTGCGCCCAGGAATAGTTGCCATAGGCATTCAGGCAACCACCGACCAGGTTAAACAGGCGGTTAAAACAGGCGTTGGAGGCAAAACCATAATAGGCGCCAGAGCCATAGCTACGGAATACCGCCTTGTTGCCATATTGGTTGATCACCCGTTGCAGGTTCTCGGCGATAGTTTGAGTGGCCTCATCCCAGCTGATAGGCACAAACTTGCCCTCGCCACGCTCGCCCACGCGCTTCATCGGTGTTTTCAGACGATCCGGGGCGTAAGTACGTTGACGCAATGAACGACCACGGGCACAGGCGCGGATTTGGTGGAGGCCGTAAACATCTTCCACCTCATGATCGGTTTCCACCCGGGTAATAATCCCATCACGGCTGAATACCTTAATCGGGCAGTTAGAGCCGCAGTTCACCAAACAGGATGACCAGTTAATTTGTTCATCACTGACAGGTGGCTTGGGCGGGACAACGTTGGCGTCATCAGAGCTGGAATTACAGCCTGAGACTGTTGCGGCACAGCCCAAAGCTGCACTCATTTTCAAAAAAGCTTCTGCGTTCCATTGTTTTTATCCTCACGATTTAAGCCTTGCTCAAGGCAACAGGTAGCTGAAGGACAACATCAGCTGATGGGCGTTGTAGTTATGATTCAATACGCCCAGAGTGGTCAGGCCGGTGACGGCATCGATACCGACATCACTGCCATCCGTATCGAAGTAGCGCTCGTACCGGTACGACACCTTCAATGCCATGGCATCGTTCAGGTGATAGCGGCCATACAGCTCGACGCTGTGGTTGAAGCTGTAATAGTCGTCATACTGCGCCGCACCGATACAGGTTTCCCCTTCCGAGTCGGCAAATTGATAGTCGGCACCCAGGGTCAGGCGGTCATCCAGCAGGCCGCTGTAAGCCACCCCGGCGCCCAGGTTGATGAAGCTGTCATCGATGTCGCCATACCAGGTCGCGCTCTGATCGCCACTCTGTTTGGAGGCGATCCACTGTTGACCGGCAAAGCCGTAAACACTCAGTTGTTTGCTCAACTGCAGCGTCAGGTTCAGGTCGTAACCGTAATCGCGGGACTCGGTCAGGCCGATAACCGTTTCATGGTAATCATCAAAGGCATAGTGGCTGTTCAGATCCAGCGTCATCCAGCTCAGCGGGGTGTACTGCAACCCAAGCTCCATTGCGGTCCGGCGCCGATCGGCCAGGTGATACTTGCGCAGCAGGCTCTGGGTTTCACTGGAGGTCAGCTCGGCCGCCTCATAGCGGCTGCCATCCCGCTCACCCAGGCTGGCTTTCAGATCAAGCTTCAGTGGCGTGAACAGTTGCATGCCCAGCTTGGCCCACAGGTTATGGTCGCGAGTGTCTTCCCGCTCGCCATAGCTACGCTCAAGCTGTTTAAAGTCGTAACCGGCCTGGAGTCGGTAACCCGGTGCCAGACGGTAGCTGGCATTGAGTTTCAGTGCCTGACGCTCCATATCCAGCAGCGGGTTTTGCCGGATGGCACCACTGACGGGGTTGAATTCGAGCTGCACAAAATCTGCCACGCTGGAGTCGTTGTCGCGCTTGCGGTAATCCAGTTGACCGCCCAGACGCAAACGGCTATTGACCAGGGTGCTGACAGCCAGATTGGCGTCCAGGGTATCGACCTGACCATCCCAATTTTGCAGCGGGTTGCCGCTCATCTGGATCAGGCCTTCATCCTGGATCATCCGTCCGGCAATGGCCCGGCCGCTGATAACCGTGTTGCTCAGCCGGTACTGACCATTCAAGGTCAGTTGATGGGCCTGGTTATCCGGAGTGGCACTGTAGATGTCACTGGCATAAGGCAAGCTCAGGTTGTTGATATCATTGCTGTACTGGCTACCTTGATAGCCCAGTTCAGTAAACCAGTTATCGCCACTGAGCTGTAACCCGGCCTGCAACTTGTCGTTGCTCTCATCCACCGGCAAGGCGAAGTTGACCGGCCTTGGGCTCATCAGACTGGCGCTGCGGTGGCCCTGCTTTTCCTCTCTGTCATAGCGCACATAGCTACTCAGATCGCCGAATTGAGCCAATTGGCCGAAGTCATAACGAAAGCCAATTCCCGCCTGTTGCCGCTCCAGTTGCAGATCCAGGTAACGTAGGGTGTCATCGGGTTGCAACATCCCCTGGTTATGCCAAAGTCCGGTGCCGACGTTGCCGTTCTCATAACGGGTCAGACTGCGATAGTCCAGCGTCATCTGGTACTGACCGGGGCGGCCGGTCTTGAGGCTGACAAAGCCGTTATCCTGACCCAGGTGATGGGCTTGCAGCTGGCTGCGATAGCCGTTGTTAGTGCGATAACCGAGGGCGGCATCGACACTGGCGACCATGCCGTCATGGTCATCGCCGAAGGCGTTGCCGCTGTGAATATCGTCACTGTCGTTGTATCCGGCATTGACAGTCACTTCACCGGCGAGCCCGGGAGTCAGTTGGCACTGCCGACACTGAAAACCGGCGGTATTGACCTTATCTGTGTTGGCGCGGCCGACACTGAAGTCGGCGGCCATCGCTGAGCCAGAGAGCCCCAGCAGAGCCATAGTCAATAGATTCAAAGGAAATCTCATCTTCAACACTCCTGCTTAACGGGACAGCACGCTGCTTACCGGATGATTGGAACCATGAATTTGGCTGTGGCAGTTCAAACAGCTCTTGCCGGAGCCAAAGGCGTTGATACCGCTTTGGGATACAGCTCTTGAGGCATGACCATCATCGGCGTGACACTGCTGACACAACTGGGGTACCCGGGCTTTCAGCAGGGACTCATTCACACTGCCGTGGGCGTTATGGCAGTTGGCGCAGTTTTCCACCACGGGAGCATGCTCCCACAACACGGGGCCACGCTTGTCGGCATGACATTCATAGCAAGTGGTGTTGATACTGCTCTGCTTGAGTGCACTCTCGGTCAGGGAGCCGTGCGGGTTGTGGCAATCGATACAGGTCATGCGATCCCACTTGAGCGGGTGGGATGAACGCTTGCTCATATCGGCCTTGGCACGGGTATGGCAGCTGGTGCAGGCCTCGTTGATCCGCAAAGGATTGAGCATGGGGTCTTCGGCAGCATGCACCTGATGGCAATCGGCACAGGCTACCTGCTCCAGGTTATGCAAGCTGTTGTGCCAAGCCATCTGCTTGGGATCATTGTGGCAGCCCAGGCAGACGCTGTTCTGACTATCGGCAGAGAGTTTGGACTCGGGGCCGAAGCTAATCATCGGCTCTTTGCCGCCACGGTTATGTTTGCCCATGGGGCCATGGCAGGCTTCACACTGCAACCCGGCCATGGGGGGGAGCGGCTGTTGTCCAGGACACCATGCACGCCCTGAAACAGAGCCATCACTTTGGGATCTTTTTGTGACACATCAGGCAGGAGTCTGCCCCTTTAGGGGAATACTTACCTTCACTGAATTTCTGTGTGAGCACTTGCTCCAGCTCGGCTTCACCCAGGTCATCCCAAGGCGCGGCCTGAGCCAGGGTTGTCGAAGCGAGTAACATGGTACTCAGCATATATAGGCCAAAATTCCAGCCTTTTTTGATACTTTTCATCATTCTCCGGCCTTTATTATTTATTTATTTAACAAAACCAAAGGAAATAACTTTCCCTTCGGTAATTTTAATTCATCCGAATTTCAAATCATTAAATACTGCACTTTCAGCAACCGAAATTGGGACAAATATAAAAAAACCACGGAACAAACAAGATATAGATCACTAAAAATTTAATTCAATAGCTACAAGGACGATATATGATCAACATCAAACTTTGAATAAAAAAGAAAAGTCTAAATAAGCACTCGGTTAAATGAGAATGAAAAACAAATCGATTCGTAGATAATTAAAAATATAAAGACAGAACTCCTTAAACAAGGCGGCACAGCGGAAATTTCGCATACATATTGAGTAGAAACATAGATTAAAAATATGAAAAGAATTGGTAAATCACACTGAAAAAACAAACAGATAATTCAACACACCCCAGCCAAGTCAAGGATTAAAAAGCCATTTCAAACATAAAGATAGCAAACAGACTCAAGAAAAAAGAACCAAAACCCAACAGCACTGGCTCACCTAAAACAGGGAGATTGCCGCATTAAAAACATCTCAATTGCACCTATAAAATTACGAAAATGAAAGCCATACACATATAAACAGAAAAACTATTACGTTATATCCCCTTAGCCACCAAGCATTCCTCGAACTGAAATTAATTAAACGATAAACGTGACCATTATCACCCAAACCTATGAGTCCTTTATATGCGTATAAAAGTATCAACACACCTTTTGGATTAATGTATTGATAACAAAAAATGCAAAACAAAACATTAGTAAATGTGAAGAACAAATATCAACCAGCTCATTCTTAGTGGCTTTTAATGGAATTTCACATAATAAAACGGGGAGCATGTATATGATTTTCGTGTATAAAAAACTCGCACTCATGGTGCCATTATTATTGTTGTTGCCATCAGTAAATGCCGCGCCTTGGGATGACCTGGGTGAAGCCGAGCTGGAGCAAGTGCTCACACAGAAATTCAGTGAAGGTAAGTATTCCCCTAAAGGGGCAGACTCCTGCCTGATGTGTCACAAAAAAGATCCCAAAGTGATGGCTCTGTTTCAGGGCGTGCATGGTGTCCTGGACAACAGCCGCTCCCCCATGGCCGGGTTGCAGTGTGAAGCCTGCCATGGCCCCATGGGCAAACATAACCGTGGCGGCAAAGAGCCGATGATTAGCTTCGGCCCCGAGTCCAAACTCTCTGCCGATAGTCAGAACAGCGTCTGCCTGGGCTGCCACAATGATCCCAAGCAGATGGCTTGGCACAACAGCTTGCATAACCTGGAGCAGGTAGCCTGTGCCGATTGCCATCAGGTGCATGCTGCCGAAGACCCCATGCTCAATCCTTTGCGGATCAACGAGGCCTGCACCAGCTGCCATACCCGTGCCAAGGCCGATATGAGCAAGCGTTCATCCCACCCGCTCAAGTGGGATCGCATGACCTGTATCGATTGCCACAACCCGCACGGCTCCCCTGACCGAGAGTGCACTCAAGCAGAGCAGTATCAACACCACTTGCTATGAATGTCATGCCGATAAGCGTGGCCCCGTGCTGTGGGAGCATGCTCCCGTGGTGGAAAACTGCGCCAACTGCCATAACGCCCACGGCAGTGTGAATGAGTCCCTGCTGAAAGCCCGGGTGCCACAGTTGTGTCAGCAGTGTCACGCCGACGATGGTCATGCCGCCAGAGCTGTATCCCAAAGCGGTATCAACGCCTTTGGCTCCGGCAAGAGCTGTTTGAACTGCCACAGCCAAATTCATGGTTCCAATCATCCGGTAAAGCAGCGTGCTGTCCCGTTAAGCAGGAGTGTTGAAGATGAGATTTCCTTTGAATCTATTGACTATGGCTCTGCTGGGGCTCTCTGGCTCAGCGATGGCTGCCGACTTCAGTGTCGGCCGCGCCAACACAGATAAGGTCAATACCGCCGGTTTTCAGTGTCGGCAGTGCCAACTGACTCCCGGGCTCGCCGGTGAAGTGACTGTCAATGCCGGATACAACGACAGTGACGATATTCACAGCGGCAACGCCTTCGGCGATGACCATGACGGCATGGTCGCCAGTGTCGATGCCGCCCTCGGTTATCGCACTAACAACGGCTATCGCAGCCAGCTGCAAGCCCATCACCTGGGTCAGGATAACGGCTTTGTCAGCCTCAAGACCGGCCGCCCCGGTCAGTACCAGATGACGCTGGACTATCGCAGTCTGACCCGCTATGAGAACGGCAACGTCGGCACCGGACTTTGGCATAACCAGGGGATGTTGCAACCCGATGACACCCTACGTTACCTGGATCTGCAACTGGAGCGGCAACAGGCGGGAATTGGCTTTCGTTATGACTTCGGCCAATTGGCTCAATTCGGCGATCTGAGTAGCTATGTGCGCTATGACAGAGAGGAAAAGCAGGGCCACCGCAGCGCCAGCCTGATGAGCCCAAGGCCGGTCAACTTCGCCTTGCCGGTGGATGAGAGCAACGACAAGTTGCAGGCCGGGTTACAGCTCAGTGGCGATAACTGGTTTACTGAACTGGGCTATCAAGGTAGCCAGTACAGCAATGATATCAACAACCTGAGCTTGCCTTATGCCAGTGACATCTACAGTGCCACTCCGGATAACCAGGCCCATCAACTGACCTTGAATGGTCAGTACCGGCTGAGCAACACGGTTATCAGCGGCCGGGCCATTGCCGGACGGATGATCCAGGATGAAGGCCTGATCCAGATGAGCGGCAACCCGCTGCAAAACTGGGATGGTCAGGTCGATACCCTGGACGCCAATCTGGCTGTCAGCACCCTGGTCAATAGCCGTTTGCGTCTGGGCGGTCAACTGGATTACCGCAAGCGCGACAACGACTCCAGCGTGGCAGATTTTGTGCAGCTCGAATTCAACCCCGTCAGTGGTGCCATCCGGCAAAACCCGCTGCTGGATATGGAGCGTCAGGCACTGAAACTCAATGCCAGCTACCGTCTGGCACCGGGTTACCGACTCCAGGCCGGTTACGACTTTAAACAGCTTGAGCGCAGCTATGGCGAGCGGGAAGACACTCGCGACCATAACCTGTGGGCCAAGCTGGGCATGCAACTGTTCACGCCACTGAAGCTTGATCTGAAAGCCAGCCTGGGTGAGCGGGATGGCAGCCGCTATGAGGCGGCCGAGCTGACTTCCAGTGAAACCCAGAGCCTGCTGCGCAAGTATCACCTGGCCGATCGACGCCGGACCGCAATGGAGCTTGGGTTGCAGTACACCCCGCTGAGCTGGATGACACTGGATCTGACCAGCCACTATGCCTTTGATGATTACCATGAAACGGTTATCGGCCTGACCGAGTCCCGCGATTACGGTTACGACCTGAACCTGACGCTGCAGTTGAGCAAACAACTGAGTGTTTACGGCTTTGCCGGTCAACAGTGGATCGCCTCCAAACAGAGTGGCGATCAGAGCGCGACCTGGTATGGCGACATCGATGACAGCTTCATCAACCTGGGCGCCGGGGTGGCTTACAGCGGCCTGCTGGATGACCGCCTGACCCTGGGTGCCGACTATCAATTTGCCGACTCGGAAGGGGAAACCTGTATCGGTGCGGCGCAGTATGACGACTATTACAGCTTCAATCACAGCGTCGAGCTGTATGGCCGCTATCACCTGAACGATGCCATGGCATTGAAGGTGTCGTACCGGTACGAGCGCTACTTCGATACGGATGGCAGTGATGTCGGTATCGATGCCGTCACCGGCCTGACCACTCTGGGCGTATTGAATCATAACTACAACGCCCATCAGCTGATGTTGTCCTTCAGCTACCTGTTGCCTTGAGCAAGGCTTAAATCGTGAGGATAAAAACAATGGAACGCAGAAGCTTTTTGAAAATGAGTGCAGCTCTCGGTGCTGCAGCTACAGTATCCGGTTGTAACTCCAGCTCTAAGGATGCTAATGCAGTGCCTCCCAAGCCTCCGGTGGTGGAAGAACAGCTGAATTGGTCGGCTTGCCTAGTAAACTGCGGCTCCAACTGCCCGGTAAAAGTGTTCAGCCGTGATGGTGTCATCACCCGCATTGAATCCGACCATGAAACCACAGATGAGTATGGGGTAAACCATCAAATTCGCTGTTGTCCCCGTGGTCGTTCACTGCGTCAGCGCACCTATGCAACCGACAGGTTACGCCAGCCGATGAAGCGCGTGGGCGAGCGTGGCGAGGGCAAGTTTGTGCCTATCAGCTGGGATGAAGCCTATGCCGAGATTGGGGCAAAACTGCAACAGATCGCCCAAGATCAAAGTAAGGGTCCCGAGTCCATTTATATGCATTATGGAACCGGTGCTTACTACGGGTTTGCAGCCAACACCGCTACTTGGGGACGGCTACTCAACCTCAATGGCGGCTTCCTGAACCATCACTGGGATTACTCTTGGGCCGGGGCATATGCGGCCTGTATCGCGACCTATGGCGACCAGTGGGACAGTATTGGCGGCACTTCGCTGGATCAGATTGCCAACTCGGATCTGTTTGTCGGTTTTGGCTTCAATCCCAATGAAATTCGCATGAGCGGTAGTGGTGAAGGCTATGATTTTATCCAGTCTCTGGCGGCCAACACCAAAGGCATCAAAGTCTGGATGGTCGAACCTCGTTACACAGACTCAATGCGCGGCAATGAAACACACTGGTTACCCATACGACCAGGCACAGATGCGGCGCTTGTTGAAGCCATCATTCATGAAATGATCGCTTCTGGATTTGTTACTCGCGAAGTGAAGGGTTTCCTGGATAAGTATGTGGTGGGATTCGATCAACAGTCTCTGGAAAATGCCAAGGCTGCGGTCGCCCTCAACAATGATCCCTTTATTGCCTCTCATGCCCAGTACATAGATCCAACTGAAAACTACCACGACTACATCATGGGTGTCGGTAAGTTTGCCGCCGATGGTGCCCATGATGCCAAATGGGCCGCAGAAGTATGTGGCGTCCCCGAACACAAAATCAAAGCCTTGGCCACAGATCTCATGAATGCCAACGCCCCCTATATTAGTGCCGGCGCGGGCATCAGCCGTCATGCCAATGGCGATCAGGCCACCCGTGCGGTATACACTCTGGCAATCATGACCGGCAAACTGGGCCGCGAAGGGGTGAATAACGGCGCCATGCCTACCAGCTACAGCTTTGCCATTCCCGGCATGCCTACCGGCACTAACCCGGTTGATGTCACCATTCCTGTGTTTACTTGGTCAGAAGCCATAGTTCGCGGCCAGGAGTTTACCGGCAGCACAGATGGCGTTCGTGTCGCCGGTAGCACTAACGAACTGGTGGATCACAACACCACTAAACTCAAAACCAATATTAAGGCGATTATCAACTGCGCCGGTAATGCCTTGATTAACCAACATTCCGACAGCAACGGCACCGCCGCCATTTTGAAAGACGAGAGTCTGTGCGAGCTAATCGTGGTCTGTGACTGCTGGATGACGCCATCGGCCAAGTTTGCCGACTATCTGTTGCCGGACAGCACTTGGCTGGAATCCAATGACTTTGCCAACGACAGTTACGCTTCGGGACAGATGGCCTATGCCACCTTTATGAGCAGCGCCCTGAAGCCTTTGGGCCAGGCTCAGTCCATGTACGACATCTGTAGCGGTATTGCCAAGGCGATGGGCAAAGAAGCCGCCTATACAGAGGGGCGTACAGGCGAACAGTGGTGTGAACATTTGTATGAACAAACCAAGGCGATGCATCCTGACATTAAATGGCCTGAGACCTATGCCGAGGCGCAAAAAGCCGGGGTATTCCGTAAATACATGCCAACATCGACCATTGCGATGCAGGCTTATATCACCGACCCGGTTGCCAATGCCAGACCTACCATCTCAGGCAAGATCGAACTCTATTCCATCTCACTGGCGCGCAAGGCAGCCACCTGGACACTACGCCCTGGAGATCAAATCACCGCGCTACCTAAATATGTAGTGACTTGGGATGGCTACCAGGATCAGGAAGCAATTGACAAAGGCTTTACCTTACAGCTGTGTGGCTACCACACCAAGGGACGCACCCACTCCAGTTACCACAATGTGCCTTGGCTGCGTGAGGCCGTGGAAGATGCCCTGTGGATGAACCCAACTGACGCCGCGGCACAAGGTATTGCCGATGGTGACATAGTGTGGGCCTACAACGAACGCGGCACTATTGAAGTGCCGGTGAAAGTGACTCCCCGAGTGATACCCGGTGTGTGTTCACTGGGACAAGGCGCTTGGTACAAGCCGGATCCGGCCAAGAACACCGGACCTTCCGGACATACTGTCGATCTGGGGGGTTGTATCAACACCATTACCAAATATCACCCATCTCCCATTACCAAGGGTAACCCTCAACACACCAACCGTGTTGCTGTTATCAAGAAAAGATAATAGAGGATCGAAAAAATGACTCAGCAAACTCAATATGGATTCTATTTTGACAGCAGCAAATGTACTGGTTGCAAGACTTGTCATATTGCCTGTAAAGACCGCATGGTTGGCCTGTTGCGTGCCAAGGACAATGTCAGAGAACTGGGGGTAGCCGCCTTACCCGGGGTGATTTGGCGACGTGTCTATGAATACGGCGGCGGCAATTGGAGCCAAAATAGCGATGGCAGCTATGAACAGGATGTATTCGCTCACTATGCCTCCATAGGCTGTAACCATTGTAGCGAACCCGTCTGTGTTAAGGCTTGTCCAACCGGCGCCATGCATAAACAGAAAGATAATGGTCTGGTGTTAGTCGATGAGTCCCTGTGCATTGGCTGCGAAAGCTGTGCCAGAGCCTGCCCTTATGATGCGCCGCAATTGGATGCGCAACGTAAGATTATGACCAAGTGTGATGGTTGCCAGGACAGATTGCAGCAAGGACAGAAACCCATATGTGTTGATGCCTGCCCGCTCAGGGCACTGGATTTCGATACCATGGATAACCTGAGAGCCAAATATGGTGATGGCGATGGTCACTTTGCTCCGCTGCCCTCGCAATCTATCACCTCTCCCAACCTGATAGTCAAAGCGCCCCGCAATGCTCGCAGCAATGGGCACATTTTGAATATTAGAGAAGTGTAACCCTCCAAGAGAGCAGCCTTGGCTGCTCTCCTTTTTGTGGATGATTATGACTATATCAACCGATACACTCTTAAGTTTACAGAGTATTGCCAACGTATTTCATAAGGTGTTGCTGGATCTGCCAACGGCTGAGCTGGTCGAACACTTTCGACTAAACGATATCGCCACCCAGTGGCCCAGGTTAACCCAAAGTAAGCGCGAATCCCTGGCCTTGACCGAATTGGAACACTATCTCAAACACTGGGATGGCAGCAACAAGCAACTGATTGCGCTTCAGTTGGACTATGGCCAGTTATTCAACGGCCCGGGAACTCCGGTTGCGCCACCTTGGGGCTCAGTCTATCAATCGGCATCCGCTTTATTGAATGAAGCCTCGACGCTGGAGTTGATGAGGTTTTATCAACAACATGGCCTACAGATCCATTTTGAGCGGAACGAACCCGTTGATCATCTCGGACTGATCTTTGCCGTTATTGCCTACTTGTTGGCTCAGCTCAACGAAGATAAGCAACATGACACCATGGCAATCCTTCACACTTTACTCGATCGTCATGTGCAACCTTGGGTACAGCAGTGTCTGGAATTGGCCATCGCACATGCCCAAACAAACTATTATCGAAGCATGGCGTTATTAGCCAGTGAATATTTTCTCTATCTACAGAGATTGGTGGATGAGTCGCCTGTCATTATCAATAGAGATTAGCGCTCACAACATAAGAAAAAACTGATAACTCAGATGTACCCGACACAGCTCAATCCTTATTTTGCGGATCAATAACACATTTGTCACTCAAGAGGTTTGTTACTATTCAATCAATCATTATTTTAGGGCATAAGTAATGTTGAATGTTATATCACTTGGCGCAGATGAAAAAAAGAAATCGACTCTATTTTTTCCCGGAGGAGTCAATGAAAGTATCGCTAACTTCTTTTACGCCAACGGTATCGTAAGAAAGTTAAAGAAAGGCTCGCCATTAAACAAAAATATACTTCTCAATAACTTTGTCTACCTTGAAAGCGGGCTAATATTTTACTCCAAAAGAACCAACGACTTTACTCGCCCCAAATTTTTAAATGTCATTTTCCCTGGCCGGCTGACTGACTATCACCTGTTATTGGATGACGGTTGCACATGCTGTAAAAGCATTCTAGCCGCCAGAGACAGCAAGATCATAACCATAGACAAGAAAGTAATAAAGAAATTGGTTAATGAGGATGTAGAGCTCTTCATGCAGTTTATGTATGACGCGGCCTACTATACAGAAAGACAAACTGGATTAGCCATATTTCTGTTAACATCATCACCGGAAGATAAGCTTATTAAGTTCTTGTTTGATATATTAGTTGTTCTTCAATCCCCATTTAATAATCGCTGGTTAACCATAGATCTCAAGTTAACTCGGGAAGAAATAGCCGACATATTGCATATCAGTACCATAAAGCTGGATCTGATGTTTGGCCAATTAAAAAAACAAGACTTACTTAAAAGGGTTAACAATAAACTATGCGTTAATATCGATATTTTCAGCGACTTATCACCCTGCCCATTAGGCAGAGAAGATGCCAGAGGCTGTCAGTCGAATAATATGCAGAAGTTCAAACCGAAAAACATGATAAGCCTCAACAACATGTATTGACTGGGGCTTTATGAGTCATAAAGCCTGGGGATTTCACTGGTTCAAAGTGAACTAGCTATGCCCTCATTCAAATACTATCCATAAGATATTTAGCTGATTTCCATTTCCGATAAGGTTATCCAAAGGCGCTCGTAAGAGCGATACTCTTGCCCCAAAAAGAGCAACAAAAAAGGCGTCCATGGGACGCCTTTTCGATTGGTTGCAGTGGCAATTACTTCTTGCCCAGCATACCGAAACGCTTGTTGAACTTGTCGATACGACCACCGGTATCAACAACTTTCTGAGTACCAGTGTAGAAAGGGTGACATGCACCGCAAACGTCCAAGTGCAGAGCTTTGCCTGCAGTAGAGTTTACTTTGATGACGTTGCCACAAGTACAAGTTGCAGTGATTTCTGCGTATTCAGGATGGATACCTGGTTTCATTGGGGTTACCTCAAGTTAAGGCCATGTCGCTCTTCCAACCCGAAGTCGGACACCACATGCGGTTAATATCAAAAGTTCAGGGCGCAGAATAGTACAGTATCTGCCCAGCGCTGACAAGTAGGTGACTACATCTGCTCGAACTTTTCTTTGGCGGCCGTCTTATCTCCATAGGACTGCAACAAGCGGCTACTGGGGCAGTGTAACTTGGCATCGCGGCGAAGGTGGCGAATGTTGCCACGGTTGAAGGCCTTGGGGTTGGCCTCAAAAATAGCCAGCATAGCGCCGTAGACATGGGTATGGCGGCTCTCGGCATAGCGGCTGGCCACCCGCCAGAGGGTTTCAGTACCATCGAAATCCAGCATGCATCCCAGCTCACGCGTCTCAATTGGCGGCGCCGTTACCTGTGAGCCTGGCGCGGCAACGGCTTGAGAGGCCAAGGACATGCCAAGGCTTTGAGGCTCACTCTGGGGTTGACCGGCGACTTCTTTAACTCTTTGAGCTTGAACGGCTGACGATGGCACAGCTTCGCTTGCTCCTGTTGTGGCTGGCACTGCAGCCCGCTGTGACTCACTCGGCATCTGCTCACCAAAGACCCGGGCACGGTTAGAGCGCAGTGCCACAGGCACCGAGGTATCGAACAAGGGCAAGCGTTTGAGTTCATGCCAGCGATTGATTCGGTATTCCCGCACCAACAATTCGGCCTGCTTGTCGGTCACTTCATCTATCCCCAGCAGCAGCACCATGTAACGGTTAATGGGTTGCACCATGAGTTTTTCCGCCGCACCTTGCTGCCTGACAATAAACTCAAGCCGGGTCATATCCTCACTGTCGGCCACCACGTTGACCTTGAGCATGGGCAAGTGCCCAAGCTCAAACATTCTTTGATTGATACTGACATGGGCGGTTTCTGCTCTGGCAACAAACGTTAGCAACATGAGTACAAGCATCAGTAAACCCGCTCTCATCCTATCCTCTCTGTTTGATTTTGAATTACCCAGTTTAGACTATCCGGCTTAGGTTCTCTGGCTTAAGTTCTTTGGTTTGGATTCGTTAAGTCAGCAGATTCAAGCTGTGGTTTTTGCGGCTTTTTGTTTCCGGGACTGGTTCTCTCATTCTAGCCTGAGTAAACTGACGGGCAACATGTGCCGTGATCATTTGCGAAAATTCTGACTATGCCGCAGTTTGTAGAAGTTGCCCTTCCCGTTCCCATGCGGCAGAACTTCAGTTACCTGATGCCCAAAGCTTGCCCCTGGCCACTCGAGCCGGGAATGCGGGTGCGGGTGCCCTTTGGCCGCCAGCAACTCATAGGCCTGGTGACAAGCCTGAGTGATGAGTGCGAGCTCGAGCCCAAACAACTCAAGCCGGTATATCAAGTGCTGGACAGCGAGCCATTGCTGCCACCGGCGCTGTACCAACTAACCCTCTGGGCCGCCAGATACTATTTCTGCAGCCAGGGGCAGATGTTGACCCAAGCCCTGCCGGTGGCGCTGCGCAAGGGTGCCGATGCCGCGCCGGAGAAAATCAGTTATCTGTGTCTGACCAGTGCGGGCCAGGAGGCCACACTGGAGTCGCTGAAACGCGCTCCCGCCCAACGCAAACTGCTGCAACAGCTCAAACAGGGGGAACTGACCACTGAAGAGGTCAATGCGCTGGAGCTGAGCAAGAGTGCCATCAAGGGGCTGCTGGACAAGGGCTGGGCCGAGCAACGAGAGCGGTCAGTCAGCGCCAATCTTGAATGGCGGCAAAAGCTTGAACTGGGGGAAGAACCTCACAGGCTCAACCCGGAGCAAGCCGTGGCGGTCGCCAGCCTCAATGCACAGAGCGGCTATCAGTGCAGCTTGCTTGAAGGGATCACAGGCTCAGGCAAGACAGAGGTCTACCTGGCGGTACTGGAAACCATACTCAAGGCTGGCAAGCAGGCGCTGATCCTAGTGCCGGAAATCGGCCTGACGCCGCAAACCATCAACAGGTTCAAACGCAGATTCAAAGTCACGGTTGCCGTGATCCATTCCGGCCTGACCGACAAGCAGCGCCTCGACGCCTGGCGCCTGGCCCGCAGCGGTGAGGCGGCCATCATAATCGGCACCCGCTCGGCGCTGTTCACCCCCATGGCCTGGCCCGGGATCATCATTCTCGATGAGGAACACGACAGCAGTTTCAAACAGCAGGAAGGCGTGGGTTATCACGCCCGGGATCTGGCCGTCATGCGCGGTCACCTGGAGCAGGTTCCTGTGCTGCTAGGCAGCGCGACGCCGTCGCTGGAGAGCCTGCAAAACGCCCTCAGCGGCCGCTATCAACATCTGCAATTGGGAGAGCGGGCCGGCAATGCCCTCAAGGTGCGTCAGGGACTGATAGATATCCGCAACCAACCGCTGCAGGCGGGCATGTCGCAACCGCTGCTGAACGAGATGCGCCTGCATCTGCAGGCCGGTAACCAGGTGTTGCTTTTTCTCAATCGCCGCGGCTTTGCCCCAGCCCTGCTGTGCCACGAATGTGGCCATCTGCATGAGTGCGATCGCTGTGATGCGTTTTTCACCCTGCACCAATCCCTCGGCGAAATTCGCTGCCACCACTGCGGCAACCAATACGCGATTCCACGCCAGTGCCACAACTGCGGCAGCACCATGTTGCAGGGTCAGGGCATAGGTACGGAGCAATTGGAGGCGGCGCTCAGCAAGGAGTTTCCCGAGTATCCCGTGGTGCGAATCGACCGGGATACCACCAGCCGCAAAGGCTCACTGGAACAGCACTTAAGCGCCATTCATCGCGGCGAATACAAGATATTGGTAGGCACCCAGATGTTGGCCAAGGGACATCACTTTCCCGATGTCACCCTGGTGGGGCTGCTGGATGTAGATGGCGCCCTGTTCAGCGCCGATTTTCGAGCTCCAGAGCGCTTCGGCCAACTCTATACCCAGGTAGCCGGTCGCGCCGGTCGCGCCAGCAAGCCAGGCACTGTGCTACTGCAGACTCATCAGAGCGATAACCCCTTGCTCAGGGACCTGCTTCACAGAGGCTATGGCGAGTTTGCCCGCAGCCAGCTCAATGAGCGCCAGCAGGCACTGTTACCCCCGGCCTGGCATATGGTGCTGATCCGCGCCGAATCACACCGCGCCGAGGATGCCGATGCCTTTCTGGCGGCCTTTGCCGCCATGTTACCCATGGACAAGGATTTTGAAGTGATAGGCCCGCTGCCAGCGCCGCTGGATCGCAAGGCCGGCAAGTATCGGCGCCAGTTGTTGGCCCAGGCCAAGGACAGACGCAGGCTGCAACAGGTGTTTGAACAGCTGTTGCCTCAGGCCGAACAGCTACCCGAGGCCAAGCGCTGCCGCTGGAGTCTGGATCGAGATCCTCAGGATCTGTTGTAATTGATAAGAGTCAGCAGGTTCTGCTGTAACTCCCTTGAACGGCTTTAATCCGGCTCAGAATTGACCGTGAGGCCCCTGCTTGTCCTGCGGCTTGCGCAGCAGCTTATAGGTCAGCCAACTGCCGAGCGCCAATACCAGAGTGATCACCGGCGCCGCCATCAACGCCATGGTCAACAGCTTGCTGATCCGCTCGGGCAGAAACGGCATCATATAGCCCAGTGATACCAACAGCCCCACCCAGAAGAAGGCGCTCAGGGCCGCAAAAAAATAGAAGGTCTTGATACAGGCCATGCGCACGCCCATCACCAAAGGCAGCAGCGAACGCACCAACGGCAGAAAACGGGCACAGAAAAGCGCCACCAGCCCATGACGACCAAGGAGTTTATCCACTGCCGCCAGACTGTCGGGCGGCACCTTGTAGACCCAGCCCTGCACCTTGGGCAAACGATTGAGCAGCCGCCCCTGAATAAATGCCAAATAGCTGCCGCCTGCGGCCGCCACAAACAGTAACAGAAACACCAGCAAGGGGTTGAGGATCCCCATTCCCGCCAGGGTGCCTGAGAGTATGACCACACTGTCGCAAGGCAAGGGGGCCGCCGGCAGCAAAGCACTCTCCAGGAAAATAAAACTGAAGATGCACACATAGATACTCAGAGCGATACCCGGAGCATGCAGCGCGGTGAAATCCTGTTGCCAAATGGCTTGTAACACTGTGGTGATGGAGTCCAGCATCTATATCTCCATTGAAACTATCGACGCATGCCGATGGCAAAATCGGCACTTGGGGGAAGACAGGATCGACATCATACTCCCCAAAAATAAAGATCAGCGATTCTTAAACAAAGATTCATCCATAATAGTGATCTTAAAACGGCCCTGGCTGTGGCAAATCCAGGCAACAACAAAATTTGCTGATAAAACCGTACTGGTGATAGCAATGTTACCGCCGAAAGCGCTAGAATGTGCGGTTATCCCCTTTTAACCTTTATCAGTCAGTGTCGATAAAACGCCAATGAAATCACATATCCAATCTTTGCTTGAACAGACAGTAGCCACTTTGAAACAACAGGGGTTGATCCCCGAAGAGACTGCGCCAAGGATTCAGGTAGACCGAACCAAGGATAAGAGTCACGGCGACTTGGCCACCAACCTGGCCATGATGCTGACCAAAGCTGCCGGCAAGCCACCTCGGGAGCTGGCACAACTGATCATCGACAACCTGCCTGCCTCAAGCCATGTGGCCAAGGTAGAGATAGCTGGCCCCGGCTTTATCAACTTCTTTATTGATGACAGTGCCCTGGCCAAACAGCTGCAGGCGGCACTGGCCGACGAGCATCTGGGTGTGAGTCTGCCCAAGTCGCAAACCGTGGTAGTGGACTACTCCTCCCCTAACCTCGCCAAAGAGATGCATGTGGGCCACCTGCGCTCCACCATCATTGGCGACAGCGTTGTGCGGGCGCTGGAGTTTCTCGGTCACAAGGTGATCCGCCAAAACCACGTCGGCGACTGGGGTACCCAGTTCGGCATGTTGCTGGCCTATATGGAAGAGCTGCGGGCACAAAATGGCGAAAACGCCAACCTGGAGCTGTCTGATCTGGAAAGCTTCTATCGCGCCGCCAAACTGCGTTTCGACGAGTCGGCCGAATTTGCCACCCGCGCCCGCCAGTTGGTGGTCGAGCTGCAATCCGGTGACGAGTACTGCAACAAGCTGTGGCGTGAGTTCAACGATATCTCCCTGAGCCACTGCCATGACGTATATCAGCGCCTGGGCGTCAGCCTGACCCGCGCCGATGTCCATGGTGAAAGCGCTTACAACGACGATCTGGAACAGGTGGTCAAAGATCTGGATGCCCAAGGCTTGCTGTCTGAAAGTAACGGCGCCAAGGTGGTATTCCAGGAAGAATTCCGTAACAAAGACGGTGAAGCCCTGCCGGTAATCATTCAGAAGGCCGATGGCGGCTATCTCTATGCCACCACAGACCTGGCAGCCATGCGCTATCGCTCGGGTACCCTGCATGCCGATCGCGCCCTCTACTTCGTGGATCTGCGCCAGGCGCTGCACTTCCAGCAAGTGTTCAGCCTGGCCCGCACCGCAGGTTTTGTGCGCCCGGAAATGACACTGGAACACATGGGCTTTGGCACCATGAACGGTGAAGACGGCCGCCCATTCAAGACCCGCAGCGGCGGGGTGGTGAAACTGGTTGACCTGCTCGATGAAGCCAATGTCAGGGCGCTGGAGCTGGTACGCAGCAAGAACCCCGACATGGACGAAGACACCCTGGCCGAAATCGCCCGAGTAGTCGGCATCGCCTCGGTGAAATACGCCGATCTGTCGAAGAACCGCGCCAGCGACTATATCTTCAGCTTCGATCAGATGCTGAGCTTTGAAGGCAACACTGCGCCATACCTGCTGTACGCCTACACCCGGGTTGCCGGGATCTTCAAGCGGGCCGAAGATGTGGATCTGAGCAATGCCGTTATCGCTCTGGAGCACGACAAGGAAAAAGAGCTGGGCAACAAGCTGGCCCAGTTCGGTGAAATCCTTGCCCGTATGGTCGACAAGGGCCAACCCCATGTACTTTGTGGTTATCTGTTCGAACTGGCCGGTGCCTTCTCCAGCTTCTACGAAGCCTGCCCCGTGCTGGCGGCCGATAACGAAACCCAGAAGCACAGCCGTCTGCTGCTGTCTCAATTGACCGCCAAGACCCTCAAGCAAGGCCTGTCACTGCTAGGTATCGAGACTCTGGAGCGCATGTAATCCATGGGACGCGATTACGCCAATAGCAAACCCAAGCCCCGCAAGCCTGCCAAGCGGGGCGCTCGCAAGCAACCGCAGCCCAAGCAAGGCTTTCCTGTGCTGTTGCTTGTGGTGGTAGTGGCAGTGGTGGCCGGCTTTGGCTATTTCCTCTGGAGCCTGAAGAGCAGCGCCCCCGAGGCCGAAGTGGCTCAGCCTCAGCCACAGACTAAGCCGGTGCCCCAGAAGAAAGACCCCAACGCCTTGCCGCCCAAGCCCAAAGAGGAGTGGACCTACCTCAAGGAGCTGGAAAACAAGCAGGTAGAAGTGGATCTGCCGGAAGAGAGCAACAAGCCATCTCGCCCTTATCAGATGCAGTGCGGTTCCTTCCGGGTGCAATCCCAGGCCGACGAGATGAAAGCCGTGATCGCCTTCCAGGGGCTAGAAGCCCAGGTGCGCAAGGTGCAAGGCACCAGCGGCGTCTGGTACAAGGTGGTGCTCGGCCCCTACGACAGCAAGCGCGATGCCGAGCGGCAGCGCCACGTGCTGCAAAGAGCCGGTCTCAACGGCTGTATGATCTGGTTCTGGGAAGATTAAACTCCTCTCAATTTAAAGGCTGCAAACAATAAGATTTGCAGCCTTTTTGTTTTTCAGGACGAAAGCCTCTGCCGGGCACTTGATATTCCCGCCCCCAACCCCATATAGAAAACTATCACCTCATTAGTTGGCCTTGCTGTGCCCCAATGGGCCGTTTCATGCAGCAGACCCTGGGGATTTGACCCATGACGGACGCGCCGTCCGCCCGAGAAGAGGATCTATCGTGACCACTATCGTATCTGTACGCCGTAATAATCAGGTTGTTGTCGCCGGTGACGGCCAAGTGTCTCTGGGCAACACTGTGATGAAAGGCAATGCCCGCAAAGTACGCCGCCTGTACCACAATAAAGTATTGGCCGGTTTTGCCGGTGGCACCGCCGATGCCTTTACCCTGTTTGAACGCTTCGAGGCCAAACTGGAGATGCATCAGGGGCATTTGATGAAGTCGGCGGTCGAGCTGGCCAAAGACTGGCGCAGCGACAGAGCCTTGAGAAAACTCGAAGCCATGTTGGTGGTGGCCGATCATGAAAGCTCACTGATCATCACAGGTAACGGCGATGTGGTGCAGCCGGAGCATGATCTTATCGCCATAGGCTCTGGTGGCAACTATGCCCAGGCCGCGGCGTTGGCGCTGCTGGAGAACACCGAACTGGGTGCCCGTGATATTGCCGAGAAGGCGCTGACCATAGCCGGCGATATCTGCGTATTTACCAACCAGTTCAAGACTATAGAAGAACTGAATTACTGATCCCGAGCGTGAGGAAGCATTATGTCTGAAATGACACCCCGCGAAATCGTCCACGAACTGGACGCGCACATCATAGGCCAACAGAAGGCCAAACGCTCTGTCGCAGTAGCCCTGCGTAACCGCTGGCGCCGCATGCAGCTGGATGCCGGCTTGCGCCAGGAAGTGACCCCGAAGAATATTCTGATGATAGGCCCAACCGGTGTTGGTAAGACAGAGATCGCCCGCCGTCTGGCCAAGCTGGCCAATGCGCCTTTTATCAAGGTTGAAGCGACCAAGTTCACCGAAGTGGGCTATGTGGGTAAGGAAGTGGAGCAGATCATCCGCGATCTCACCGACGCCGCGGTCAAACTAACCCGCGAGCAGCAGATGAAGAAGTGCCGCTCCCTCGCCGAAGAAGCCGCCGAGGAGCGGGTTCTCGATGCCCTGCTGCCCAAGCCAAAGAACGATTGGGATCAGGAAACCGAGGACAAGTCCCACACCCGCCAGGTGTTCCGCAAGAAACTGCGTGAAGGCCAGTTGGACGACAAAGAGATCGAAATCGATGTCTCGGCGCCGCAAATTGGTGTCGAAATCATGTCGCCTCCCGGCATGGAAGAGATGACCAACCAGCTGCAGAGCCTGTTCCAGAACATGGGTCAGGGACAGAGCAAGCGCAAGAAACTCAAGATCAAGGATGCCTACAAGCAACTGGTCGAAGAGGAAGCCGCCAAGCTGGTCAACCAGGAAGATCTCAAAGAGCAGGCCATTGAGCTGGTCGAGCAGCACGGCATAGTGTTCCTCGATGAGATAGACAAAATCTGTAAGCGCGGCGAGACCTCTGGCCCGGATGTGTCCCGCGAAGGGGTACAGCGTGATCTATTGCCGCTGGTGGAAGGCTGTACAGTCAACACCAAGCACGGCATGGTGAAGACAGACCACATTCTGTTTATCGCCTCCGGTGCCTTCCAGATGAGCAAGCCATCGGATCTGATCCCCGAGCTGCAGGGCCGTCTGCCGATTCGAGTCGAGCTGGATGCCCTGACCGCCTCCGACTTCAAACGGATCCTCACCGAGCCCCACGCCTCGCTCACCGAGCAGTATGTGGCCTTGATGGGCACCGAAGGAGTCAGCATCGAATTTACCGAGTCGGGTATCGACCGCATCGCCCAGGCCGCCTGGCAAGTCAACGAACGTACCGAAAACATCGGCGCCCGTCGGCTGCACACTGTGATGGAGAGGCTGATGGAAGACATCTCTTTCGAGGCCAGCGACAAGTCCGGCAGCAAGTTTGTTATCGATGCCGAATATGTCGATGCTCACCTGGACAACCTGGTTCAGGATGAAGATCTGAGTCGCTTCATTCTCTGATTTTTACCCCCCCAAAGCCTCCTTCGGGAGGCTTTTTTTACGGCGCTTTTTTGCCTTCGGCGCGCGCATTCTTTATCATCCCCTCCTTTGCCCAAGCTGGAACCCAAGCTATGAAACTGACTCTGCTGACTCAAGAGCTGTACAGCAAGCTCTACCGGGATATTCACGAATTCCGTATCACCTTCGATCTGCCGGTCAACTCTCCTGACACTCTGGATGCCAAGGCCGACACGCTGCACACCTCGCTTATCAGCGAAGAGCTGACCGAACTGGCCGAGGCCGGCGATAAAGTTGAACAGGCCGACGCCATAGTCGACAGCGTGTATGTGTTGATGGGCCGCTTGGTACACTTGGGCTGCACCCAAGTTGGGGAGCGACTGGAGATCAGCTACCTGATAGATCTGCTGCTGCAGGTTGCCGCCAACAAGGCTATCGACTTTGAGCCTTGCTGGGATGAGGTGCATGCCAGCAACATGAGCAAGGTGTGCCGCAATGAGCAGGAACTGGCAGATACCGTGGCCCACTATGCCAAGCAAGGGGTGGAAATTGTCGGTAACCGTCAGGGTGACTTCCTGATAGCCAAGTGCGCCAAGGATGTGGAAATGACCGGCAAGACAGTGCGTCAGGGCAAGGTACTCAAGTCTGTTTATTATCGTCCAGCCAACCTCAAGGACCTGGTGTAACGCTCGGCGTTCAATCCTAAACTGGCACTCGCCTTTGGGGAACCAAACAGGTTCCCAACCGCTCGCCCACAAAAGCAGACCTCGACCTCAGGTCTGCTTTTTCAGCGATTAAAACTGTGAGTGCTTCATCGTTAGAACTTCACCGTTAGAACTTCACCAAGGTCCCTTTCAGCGCAACGCCAGCCATGATAGCCCCGGCGCCGCACTCATATTCGGTTTCGCTGGCAAACTCACGCTTCTTGTAATAGGACTGGATATTGACCACGGCGTCCATTCCTTCACGCTCGGCGCGTTCCTGCAATGCCTTGAGGGCACTCAACATCACCCACTCACAGGCTTCGCGATCCGACTTGCCAAAGGCATTGGTCTTTTTATTGGTGATCACCTCACCATAGCTCTTGCTGATCTGCGGATGCGCCTGAGTGGCAAAATACAGGGGCACATCGTAAAGGGCTTCTTTGGCCTTCTCGGTCTGCAGCAGCTCCTGCACCGGATACTGGGCTATGGTATCTCGCGCCGCGGCGTTGGCGCTGACCATCAGGGCCAGCAGCGCCAGAGCAAGTGATTTTTTCATCTATATCTCCCTATTGCGGCTCTACGCCGCAGTCAAAGCTTTGATTGCCGTCCATCTTAAGATAGGGTCACTCCGCCGATTGCAGGAGTGACTAATTCGCAATGATACAATTAGTTACACATCGCAGACCAGAAAAAGCTCACGACTCAATGAAGGCCGCCATCAACTCACGGGTCAAGTCGGCGGCGGGAATTTCCCGACATCCCTCCGGGTTCTGACCACACCAGAGCGGACTGAAATCACTGCAGTCGCGTGCTTCTGCCGCGGCGCGCAGCGGCGCAATGGCATTAGCGGCCAATGGGAAATCCGGCGCTTGCCCCAAAGGCCCCAACTCACGCATTAAACGGGTCATTATGCCTCTGGCCGGACGGCCACTGTAGAGATTGGTCAGCGCCGTATGGCGATTCATTTGCGGATCTTTCAGCGCTTGGCGATGCAGTTCACTGATCTCGGCCTCCGGGCACAAGAGATAGGCCGTACCCACCTGCACCCCGGCCGCCCCCAAAGCCATGGCCGCCTGCACTCCGGCGGCATCGGCAATACCACCGGCGGCAATCACGGGCACCTTCACCGCCTGTACCAGGCGCGGTAACAGGGCAAAGGTACCACTGTGCTCGGTCAAATCATCACTGAGGAAATGGCCTC
Organism: Shewanella carassii; assembly: GCF_019670705.1. Taxonomy (NCBI): domain Bacteria; kingdom Pseudomonadati; phylum Pseudomonadota; class Gammaproteobacteria; order Alteromonadales; family Shewanellaceae; genus Shewanella; species Shewanella carassii. The sequence continues at coordinate 466,501 of NZ_AP024618.1, read as the reverse complement.
TGTGACCACCGGCTTCCAGGCCCTGGGCTATGATGGCATCCACACCTCTGGACTCGAGCCATTTGGCTTCGGCGACGTTGGTTGCCGAGGCGATCACCTTGGCGCCCCAGCTCTTGACCCTGAGCATCAGCTCGGTGGAAGGAAGCCCGAAATGAAAACTCACCACTTCGGGACGAAAGGGTTCTATAACCGCAGCGACCTCGGCATCGAAGGGGCGCCGCTCAGCACCACCGCCGAGTTCTTCGACCTCGAATTCACGGTAATAGGGCGCCAGTTGCTGCAGCCAGGTACGCAAACGCTCGGGTTGTTCCTCGGGTGGCTTATGGCAGAAGAAGTTGAGGTTCAGCGGCCGGTCACTCTGACGCCTGAAACTCTCAATGGCTTGCTTGAGTTTGTCATGGGATAGCATGGCGCAGGGAATGGAGCCGAGCGCACCGGCGGAAGCGACCGCCAATGCCAGCGGCACGCCCTGAGCACCAGCCATGGGGGCTTGAATAAGCGGTAATTCAATACCAAAGAGTTGTTCTATCAACATACCAAGACTCCTTCTTGCTTCAGTCCTCAGCGGCACCTCTTGCCACTGCTTCATTCAATAACCCAGCTGTTCAGATTAACGGCTGGCGGCGGTGTGTGCCAGCAAAAACGCCGCGAGAATCGCGGCGTTGATAGTCAAACTCAATGTCGTTCAGAGCAGGTAATCCATCCCCAAGGCGACAAACAAGGCCATACCCGCCCAGTTGTTGTTGAGAAACGCCTTGAAGCAGGGCGCCCGCTGTCTGTCATAAATCAGCTTCTGCTGATAAAGCCCAAAGCCGATAAAGGCCAGCAGCCCCACCAGATAGAGGGCGCCACGCTCGGCCACATAACCTGCTGTCATAAAGCAGGCCAGCGCCGCCAGCTGAAACAGACCGATGATCTGCCTGTCGTAACGGCCGAACAGAATGGCGGTGGACTTGATCCCCACCTTGAGGTCATCGTCCCTGTCCACCATGGCATACATGGTGTCGTAGGCCACAGTCCAGAACCAGTTGGCGGCAAATAGCCACCAGGCTTCGACAGGGACTTCACCTGTCTGGGCGGCGTAGGCCATGGGGATCGACCAGCTCCAAACCGTGCCGAGGAACATCTGCGGCATATTGGTGTAGCGCTTGGTGAAGGGATAGATAATGGTCAGCAGCATGCCGACAAGGGAGAGTTTAACCACCAGAGGATTGAGCAGCAGCACCAGACCAAAGGCAAAAAGCCCCATGACCACAAACAGGCCCAGCGCTTCTTTGACCGTGACCTCGCCACTGGCCAAAGGCCTGGCCTTGGTGCGCTCTACATAGGTGTCCAGCTCACGGTCGGCATAGTCGTTGATGATGCAGCCGCAGGCACGCATCACAAACACACCTATGATAAAGATGATCAACACCTTGAGATCCGGTAAGCCCCCGGCCGCCAACCACAACGCCATTAAACAGGGCCACAGCAGCAGAAAAGTTCCTATGGGTCTGTCCAGACGCGACAGACGGGCATAGACGTCAATTTTTTCCCTCAAGTTCATCGGTAGGCTCTCCAAACATCCCGGCCTTAAGCTTGCCCTGCATTATGACTCAGCGGCAATGTGATTGACACCACAAAAAGCAAATTTTCCTGTTATGACAATCAACAAGCAACCAACTTGGCGTAAGCCACCACCAACCACTTGCTGCCGAAATCGTCAAAATTTACCTGCACCCTGGCCTGTGCGCCCTGGCCCTCGAAGTTGGTTACTATGCCTTCACCGAATTTGGGGTGCGCCACCCGTTGGCCGACATTAAAGCCCGTGTCGTTGAAGCTGCCTTGCGACTTGCTGAACCTGTTATTGGCCATGGGGGTTGCCACCTGCGCCTTGAGACGGATCTCCTGCAGATACTGAGGCGGGATCTCCTTGATAAAGCGCGATGGCCGTGAGTAGTTTTCACGGCCATAGATGCGGCGTGACTCGGCATAGGTGATATACAGCTGTTGCATGGCGCGGGTCATGCCCACGTAACACAGACGCCGCTCTTCTTCCAAGCGATCGCCCTCTTCCAGCGACAACTGGCTGGGGAACAGTCCTTCTTCAACACCGGCCATAAACACCAACGGGAACTCCAGCCCCTTGGCCGAGTGCAGCGTCATCAGCTGCACCGCATCTGTGTGGGCATCGGCCTGGCCTTCTCCCGCCTCCAGTGCCGCATGGGACAGGAAGGCGTTCAACTCACCCATGTCCACCAGCTCTTCCGGCACTTCGAAGGTGCGCGCCGCGGTGACCAGTTCCTCGAGGTTTTCCACTCTGGCCTGAGCCTTTTCGCCCTTTTCCTGCTCATACATGGCCTTGAGCCCGGAGTCCTGGATCACTCTATCCGCCTGGCGATAGAGGGGCAGCTCTTCGGTGTCGCTGCGCAGCTGCACTATCAAGTCCATAAAGCAGCGCACCGCATTGGCGGCACGGCCAGCCAAGACCTTCTCCTCCAACAAACGGACGCAGGCCTGCCACAGGGTGAGTTGCTGCTGCCGGGCCGTGGTTCTGAGAATATCCAGGGTGCGATCGCCTATGCCTCTGGCGGGAGTGTTGACCACCCGCTCGAAAGCGGCATCATCATCGCGATTGGCAATCAGACGCAAGTATCCCATGGCATCCTTGATCTCCTGACGCTCGAAGAAGCGCAAGCCGCCATAGATGCGATAGGCCAGCCCCTTGTGCAGCAAGGCCTCTTCCAACACCCGCGATTGAGCATTACTGCGATAGAGGATGGCGCAGTCACTGAGACTGCCGCCCTTGTCCTGCCAGTCGCCAATGCGGCCTATGATGAAGCGGGCTTCATCCATCTCATTGAAGGCACAGTAAACTGAGATAGGCTCACCATCGACATCTTCGGTCCACAGCTGTTTGCCCAGCCGATCCGGGTTATTGGCGATAAGCTCGTTGGAGGCCTTGAGAATATTGCCGCTGGAACGGTAGTTTTGCTCCAGGCGAATGGTTTCGGCATTGGGAAAGTCCTGCAAAAACTTGTGCAGGTTTTCCACTTGGGCACCGCGCCAGCCATAGATGGACTGGTCGTCGTCGCCCACTATCATCACATTGGCACTCTTGCCCGCCAGTACTCTGATCCAGGCATATTGAATAGCGTTGGTATCCTGAAACTCATCCACCAGAATATTGCGGAATCTATCCTGATAGTGGGCCAGAATATGTTCCTTGTTGAGAAACAGTTCGTGAGCTCGCAAGAGTATCTCGGCAAAGTCTACCAGCCCGGCGCGATCACAGGATTCCTGATACACCTGATAGATTTGCACCAGCTTCTGCTCCATCGGGAAGAGGCCGCCATCCAGATGTTTCGGCCTGAGTCCTTCATCCTTCTTGCCGTTGATATAGCCGGCCACCATCCGCGGCGGATACTGTTTCTCATCCAGATTCAGGCTTTTGAGGATACGCTTGAGCAGGCGGAGCTGATCATCCGAGTCGAGGATCTGAAAATTTTGCGGCAGGCCGGCATCCTGCCAGTGAGTGCGCAGCAGACGATGGGCCAGACCATGGAAGGTACCGATCCACATGCGGCCCATATGGTTGCCGACTATCTTCTCCACCCGTTCCCGCATCTCGGCGGCCGCCTTATTGGTGAAGGTTACCGCCATAATGGAGTATGGGCTCTGGTTTTCCACCTGCAGCAGCCAAGCAATCCTGTGAGTCAGTACCCGGGTCTTGCCACTACCGGCTCCAGCGAGCACCAGCATGCTCGATTGAGGTGCGGCCACCGCCTCACGCTGCTTGTCATTCAGGCCATCCAATAAAGAAGATACGTCCATTCGCGCCTCCACAAAAACGAGCGCGCATTATAGCAGGAAAGCCCCTCTGCTCATACGTAACCAAGAACTTGGCCAACGGCAAAAAAGCATGACGAATGATAAAAATGAATGCAGAGAAGCCAACACAATCAAGCCTAAGCGGGCAAATAGCAACGCACTATTCAATAGTGAACAACAAATCACGACTTAATTTGTCCAGGGAATCCCCCTGAAAAATGTCCTAAGAGAGTTTTCACCAGCAATAGCGCACGCCGGAAGATAGCAAGGCGTTATATGCCTTAATTCCACGACACCATCTTTTTTAAACCAAAACGCAAATAATGACTTACAGATATAAGCAATGAAAAATACTAAAAACTAAAACATTTACCAATTAAATTGCCTTAACTCACAGTTTATTCCGGTACAAACACCTAGGATATTGAAACATTCATTATATATTTCATACATTTGTTTTTGGAGTCGGGTTGTGAACCAAGCCATCTTTTCCAATCTTTCTTTGCGCAAGTTATTGATCACCTTGTTCGCTGCGCTTTTAGCGCTATTTTGCCTATCCTTGGGCACTATTGCCTATCATTTGCAAGAGGTTAAAAGTCAGATCAGTCTGTTGGAACGAGAGTATCACAGCAATGATCAGGCCGCCTCTTTACTACAACTGGTATCCGGTCTTAGACGTGAACAGTTGGGTTACAGCTTGAGACGGGTACTGGACGCTCCTATGAGTGAAGAATCACGTCAATATCTGCAGGATCAGACCCTGTTGATCCATGCGGCACTGAAAGATCTCAAGCAGGGTGCAGGAAAAGACACCCTTACACAATTAATGAAGCTGGATGCCCCACTGCAAGCCTTCATGGGGCTGCATAATCAGTTTTTGAAACAAGACCTCAGCGATCTGGCAGAAAATACAGCCAACATGCTCACCTCAATGGAAGCGTGGCACATCTACAACAATGTTGAGACAGAACTCAAAGCCTTAATGGAACTGGAAACCCAGAAGGTCAGCGATGCCAGAGGAGCCAGTGAACAAGCAATTCAATCTCTCAGCAACAGCCTGGTCATCGTCTTCTGCCTCTTTGTAACCCTGGCGCTCGGAGCCGCTTGGTTCCTGCTGCGACGCATTTTTATGCCTCTGAATGCCACCACTCAAGTACTGGAAAACATTGCTTCCGGCGATCTTGCGACTCGCATCCCGATGGAAAAATTCAGCAGCAGCGAATTTACCCACTTGGCCGAAACGCTCGAACAGATGCGCACCACACTGCACGATATGATCTCTCAAATAGGTGCCGCCTCGGTGCAGCTGGCCGCCGCCGTGGAAGAGATGACTACCGTTGCTGCTGAATCCGCCGACGAGATGCAACAACAACGCTCTGAGGTCGACCAGGTAGCTACCGCCATGACAGAGCTGCAGAGTTCGATTGCCGATATTTCCCGCAACACCACCCAAACCGCCGATCAAGCCAATCAAGGCGTACAGGCAACGACCGAGGGACAGCAGGTAGTGTTGCAAACCCTGGAAACCATTCGAAGCTCAGATACGGAAATCACTACCGCCAGCGAAGTCATAGGTCAGCTGCAAAAAGACTCTGACTCCATTGCCATGGTGCTGGAAGTGATCGCTCAGATCACCGAACAGACTAATCTGTTGGCCCTCAATGCCGCCATTGAAGCCGCCCGGGCCGGTGAGGCCGGCAGAGGCTTTGCCGTGGTGGCCGATGAAGTGCGTACTCTTGCCAGTCGGACCCAAAGCTCGGCGCTGGAAATCAAAGGCACCATAGAGCAGCTGCAACAAAGAGCTCAACATGCCAATGAAGTAATGCAAAGAAGCCGTGAGCGGATGCAGGGCAGCGTTCGCTGCGCCAACGACGCCAGCGATGCGATTGAAAGGATCAGTGCGGCCATCAGTATCATCAACGATATGGCAATTCAGGTCGCCAGCGCCACCGAGCAGCAGACCGCCGTTACTGGCGAGCTGGGGGTCAATATCACCAATATCAGTGACGCCGCCTCCAAGGTCTCCATGGGAACCGGACACGTGTCTCAATCCAGTCAGGAACTGAGTCAGCTGGCCCACAACCTGGCCCAACTGATCAGCCGTTTCCGCACCTAAAAACGCGATATAGCTCACACTCATGCGACCGCTACGGTCGCATGATAATGCACTGTGTTACGCCAATACGGACATCTAACGAACCTGGAGGTGCTGATTATGGGATATTCAATTAAAGATCTGATATATAACGGTGAAACTCATGGAGTACATAACTGGTCGACGCTGGAAGGCAGCCAGTTTTACTGGCATCCGGATTGGTTGCATATCGCCGAGGACTTAACCGGCCACAAGGCCACGGCCCATATTCAGGCACAAAAAGAGAAAGCCAGCCATGAAGAAGCCAAGGCAACGATAGTCCAGCATCTCAACGACAAAAAGTAATCTCTGGAATGCCCAAAGCCTCCCACGCGGAGGCTTTTTCATACTTAGTAGACTAATGTCCGGAGGCAATGGCCTTGCGGGCCAGGTTATCCACCCAGACCGGAGCAATAAGCCGGAGCCAACGTCCCAGCCTGCCACGCCAGGAAGTGATCAGCATCCTGCCCCGAGCGGCAATGACAGGCAACATCATCTGCGCACACTCTTCGGCGCTCATGATCTTACTCTCTGTCATAGGAGAAACCCCGAGCGGCTTACCCTCTCCATCCAGTGCCCGTCGATGGATCTCTGAAACCACAAAGTCGGGACAGATCACTGTCACAGCGACATTGTCCTCAGCCAACTCGATACGCAGAGAATCGAAGAAACCCACTACAGCATGTTTGGAAGCGGCGTAACCGCTACGGGTAGGCACTCCAGTGAGCCCCGCCACGGAAGCCACGGCAACGACTTGCCCCTGAGTGGCCTTGAGATGAGGCAGAGCCGCATGAGTCAGCCAAGCCGGGCCAAGGTAATTGACCCGCATCAACTGTTCGAGAATGTCCAGCTGCTTGAGTTCATCGAAGCGGCTCCACATGGTCATACCGGCATTATTGATCAGTATGTCCAGTCGGCCAAAACGCTCGATAACCGTGGCTATCAAGGCTTCACAATCCTGTTGTCGCCCGATATCACTACAAACCACCAGCGGCGCACCGCCGACCGACTCGACCTCCATCGCCAGGGTACGCAACCTGGATTCATTGCGGGCACTGAGTACCAGTTGTCCGCCAAGCGGTGCCAGTGCCAGAGCGAGCGCCCGCCCAATTCCTTCCGAGGCGCCGGTGATCACTATGACTTTATCGGCCAATCCTTCCATCTGCAGTCCATTGTCTGTCGAAGTAATCAGGCTAAGCTCGCATACTCCTCTTGCAAGTGCAATCCCTGCTGCTGATGTTCATGGCGCTTCTCCCAGAGGTAAAATTGCTCCAGGGGTTTAGGCCGCCCTATGGCATATCCCTGGGCGTAATCGACCCCAATTTCCAGCAATTTATCCATGATCTCCTGGTTCTCGACAAACTCGGCCACGGTTTCTATCCCCATGACCCGGCACACATCGTGAATCGATTTCACGATCGCATAGTCCCTGGCATTGGTCGCCAGATGCCGGACAAAGCAGCCATCTATCTTCACATAGTCCACGGGAAGCTCGCGCAGATAACCGTAAGAAGCAAAGCCACTGCCAAAGTCGTCCAAGGCAAAGGCAAATCCCAGGCGGCGCAATTGGTTGAGCATCTCCATCGCCCGAGTTCGGTTTTGAATCGCGCTGGTTTCCGTGATCTCAAAGCAGACACAGGAACTGGGGATCCCGAAACGGCCCTGCATCTCGGCGATATATTCGAGCATGCCCTCGCTGCCCAGACTATTACCCGAGAGGTTGATAGAGATACTGATCTCAGGCCACAGCTGCGGATGCTCAGAGAGCCACAGGAAAGCCTTGCGGATCACTTCCCTATCGACATCGGGCATTAACTTGAAGCGTTCCGCCGCCGCAATAAACTGAGCCGGAGGCAAGATGCGGCCACTGTTGTCGCGGATCCGCAGCAAGATCTCCAGTCTCTGACGGCGACAACAACCATTGAGCCCCTTAATCGGCTGGAAATAGAGCAGCAGCTCTTTGTCTTCTATGGCCCTGGCAATGCGCACCGCCCACTTGGGGGCATTGCGTTCATTGGCCAGCTCTTTGTTGCGATCATCGAAGAAGTGAATTTGGTTGCTGCCCTTGCGTTTGGCTGCCAGGCAGGCAATGTCGGCGTCCTTAAGCAGCTCGGCCGGCGCACGGCAAGGACCACGATGGAAAGCCACCCCGCAGCTGACACCGACCCGGTAATGGGCGCCACCACAAGGCAGGCTCAGCAACGAAACTTGCCGAACCACACGTTTCAACAACCTGGCGACTTCCAAGGCGCTACGGTTACGGACGGCCAAACCAAACTCATCACCACCGAGCCTGGCCAGTATTTCATCCCCCTTCAGGCAAGACTCTATGGCCCTGGCAACCATGATCAACATCTGATCACCGGCATCATGACCACAGTTATCATTGATAAGCTTAAACTGCTCCAGATCCAGATAACAAAATGCCAAAGTGCGGGCCCCATCGGCGAACTCCGCCAGGCGCTCTTCAAAGGCGCTGCGATTATAGAGTCCGGTAATGCCATCGACACTGGCCTTCAATCTGAGCTGTTGCTTGAGGTTCTCCTCCTGAGTGATATCCCGCAGCACAAGAACTCCACCGATCACAGTTCCCTTGTGATTGAATAGATTACTGACGGCTCGTTCCATAATCTTGGGTTGAGGGTTCTGCAGAGTGACCTTGCTGTATTCAGGCACCCGACTGCCGCTGGCCATGAAGCTGAATAACTCTTTATCCAGTTTTTTATCGCTCTTGAGCAGGGTATCCAGGGTACGGCCCTGAGCTTGTTGACTGCGCAATCCGAGCAGTGATTCCGCCTGGGGGTTAAGGTAAATGACCTTGGCCTTGTTGTTGGTGAGGATCACGGCTTCGGCAATAGATTCCAGGGTAATTCGGGAGCGTTCCTTCTGCTGAAAGATGCGCAGCAACAGGTTGTTGATCCTGTCGGCCAACACCTTGAATTCGGCGCCGCCGCTGCCACTAACATGGGTATAGCGTCTGGCACTGGGATCGATCTCTTTTAATTCCATCATCAGGCGATCAAAAGGCTTAACCAACCCTCGCCTTAACCACAAATAACCTATGGCCACCATCAGCATGCCCCCCAATAGCAGCAGCATCACTACGGATAGGCTTTGCCATTCCAGGCGTTCAAAAGCATCTCTTTGCTGCCTGACCTGCAGCATCAATGGCGCCCCCACCAGGCTAGGGACTTGAATTTGGCTATATAACAGCATGTGCTGCCCCGAACTTAGGGGCTTATCAGCCGGGACCAAAGTAATCGAATGGATCAGATCGGCTTGGCCGAGACTTTGCAGGTGAACGGGGGTCAATAAACGGGTCACAATCAGAGCTTCATCATCGTTAATGCGATGAAAACCTATCTGTAGTGGCTGCCCTTTAACAATGGCGGCGCCGTAAGCCTCTTTACCCAGAGACTCGAACATATTGGCATCGGGGAACACTTGTCCGGCGACTCGGGTTCGACCATTGGCCAATGGGATGATTTTGCCCTGTTCTAGGCGGAACAGGCTGATATTGGAAGACTGTAGCCCCTCCTGCCACCCCATCAACAAGGCGTCTGTCTGATTCTCCAGGATCGGGGCATAAAGACGCGCCAGTTGAACCAGCCGATAAGACTCGCGATCGAACTGCTGTTCAATCCCCGCGTATTCATGTTCAAGCGTCTGTTGCCGGAACTGGCCCAGGCTATATTCAAACCAAAAATTCAAACTATAGGCGACAGTCAGCAGGGCCGGAATACAAAAACCCAGAATAAATACGCCAATTTTTTTGCCAATGTGCATCTCAAACCACGGCTTCTTATTGTTTTCGGAGAACTGAAGTCACCAGTCTCCGGTGGGCAACATACCTCATTTGACGTGCAATCATAACGACTGTGCCGACGTCTTATCTGTCATCCCACTCAGATAAAGGCAGACTACACCAGTCTGGCACTGACTACTATCTGCATGTGTTGATTTGGCGCAGGAAAAGGTGGTTACTTATGTGCTTTTCAGCACAATTTACAAAATTGGAAATGCCACTAATGACATTCTGTTTGGAATACGACTCAGCCCTAACGACGGCTTTGAAAACGAACGGCTATCGGTTAAGCGAATAAAAGAAAAAATCTACCATACAACGGCATTAAACAATGGCGACCGATAGTCAATATCCGCCCTGAAAACAAAGTAATCACAAAACAGGAATGGCATTTCCGCCAGCGAACAACCAGTAGTCATAAATAAACTAAAGGCCCGCGTTGCGGGCCTTTCATCAAGCAACTGGGTTACTTGTGATACTGAGCCGACAGTTCATGTACCGACTTAACGAAGGCAGCGGCATGCTCAGGATCCACATGCTGGTGAATACCATGACCCAGGTTAAATACATGACCAGTACCTTGACCATAGCTGGCCAGGATCTGCGCCACTTCTTCATGAATACGCTCAGGAGAAGCGTACAGAGTCGATGGGTCCATATTGCCTTGCAGGGCCACCTTGTCACCCACACGCTTACGGGCATCGCCTATGTCTATGGTCCAGTCCAGACCCAAAGCATCACAGCCGGTTTCGGCCATGGCTTCGAGCCACAGACCACCGCCCTTGGTAAACAGGGTCACAGGCACCTGACGACCTTCAGAATGACGGTTCAGACCATCGATTATCTTCTGCATGTAACGCAATGAGAACTCGCGATAGGCCGCATGAGACAGCGCACCGCCCCAAGAGTCGAAGATCATCACGGCTTGAGCACCGTTGGCGATTTGGGCGTTCAGATACAGGGTTACGGAATCGGCCAGTTTGTCCAGCAGCATATGCAATGCAGCAGGCTCGGCATACATCATCCGCTTGATCTTCTCGAAGGCCTTGCTGGAGCCGCCTTCGACCATATAAGTGGCCAGTGTCCATGGAGAGCCGGAGAAACCGATCAACGGCACTTCGCCCTTGAGTTCGCGGCGAATGGTGCTGACGGCTTTCATCACATAACCCAGCTCATCTTCCGGATCCGGAACAGCCAGCTTCTTGATGGCTTCTATGGTATCGGTTGGGCGTTCGAAGCGAGGGCCTTCGCCGGCTTCAAAATACAGACCCAGCCCCATGGCGTCAGGCACAGTCAAAATATCGGAAAACAGGATTGCCGCATCCAAATCAAAACGACGCAGCGGTTGCAGGGTAACTTCACAGGCTAAGTCGGCATTACGGCACAGCGCCATAAAATCACCGGCTTCAGCGCGGGTAGCACGATATTCTGGCAGATAGCGGCCAGCCTGGCGCATCATCCAAACTGGGGTAACATCAACAGGTTGCTTGAGCAGCGCACGTAAATAACGATCGTTTTTTAATTCTGCCATTGGGCTTATTCCTACTCCGATTGAGATCTGCTGGGGCGGTAGTTTAGCATTTGCGGCTGTATTGTAACCTGTGTCTGAGTATTTATGTGACCATTGCCATGGATAAAGCGCCTCAATAAGCTTCAAAGTCCATCATTGAGCCAGGCGAAACATTACATTTACACAACAAACACACAAAAAACCACAGTGTCAACTAAGTGGCTAAAGACAGAAAAAAGTTGCACAGCTTCTCACCCTTTGGTATAAAAACTCTGCGCTAGCAAGAACAATCAAGAAGCTCGTCACATCGAGCCTGTTAAAACTTTCCTCGCCCAGCTGTAGTTTCTACCGCTGGGCTTTTTATTTCCCATATCATAATTTGATACATTTTTTAACATCCCCCATTTCCCCGCACAAGAAACAACCAATCCGACCTCGATTGAAAAACACCGAAAAGAGTTGATCACTGATTAACTTGTCACCTAAATTAGGAGCAAGTGCGGTGATAAAGGATGAGACAAGCATGCTGAAACAACTTGAACAAGCCGAGCAAAAATGGGGCGGAGCCAATGCTCTGGTGGATCAATGGTTGAACAACCGCAGAAAACTACTGGTTTATTACTGTAAGTTGGCTGGACTGGCTCCCTATGAAAAACGTGACAAGTCCCTGCCCTGTGTAGATCAAGTCCGCAGCTTCTGCAATCTGCTGGTGGATTACGTCTCGGAGGGGCATTTCGAAGTCTTCAACAAGGTAGTCGACGCCTGTGACGAACAGGGACACTCGAACAAGGCACTGGCACAGCAGTTGCTGCCGAAGATTGTCGAGACCACAGATCAGGCCCTGGACTTCAGCGACAAGTATTCCGAGTTGGAAAGCGACGATCTGCTCTACCAGCTGGATAAAGATCTCGCCGAACTGGTACACGCCCTGGAGACCCGCTTCCAGCTGGAAGACAGAATGTTAGAAGTGCTGCACAACAAGAAGTTGGCACCGACCATCAACTGAATCCAATAACGGGCCTGCAAGCCATCGCCGTACCATATTGCATCCGTCTGCGGCCTTTCAGACACAAAAAAGCCAGCTCTATGAGCTGGCTTTTGTTATTGCGATAACTTAAACCGCTGACTGGAAGATCACTTCACCGGCCTTCTTGGTGTAAGACTCCAGTTGGTCGAAGTTCAGGTATCTGTAGGTATCGGCCGCTGTTGCGTCCAGTTCCTTGGCATATTCCTGATACTCTTCAGGGCTTGGCAAACGTCCCAGTAGCGCCGCAACGGCAGCCAACTCGGCAGAGGCCAGGTACACATTGGCACCCGTACCCAGGCGGTTCGGGAAGTTACGGGTAGAAGTCGACACCACGGTCGCACCATCGGCAACCCGTGCCTGGTTACCCATACACAGAGAACAACCCGGGATCTCGATACGAGCACCGACACGGCCGAAGATACCGTAGTAACCTTCTTCGGTCAGCTGATCCTTGTCCATCTTGGTTGGCGGAGCAATCCACAGACGAGTCGGCAGCGTCTTGGCAAACTTGTCCAGCATCTTACCCGTGGCGCGGAAGTGGCCTATGTTGGTCATACAGGAACCGACAAACACTTCATCAATCTGGGTGTTGGCTACCTGAGACAGCAACACGGCATCATCGGGATCGTTCGGTGCACACAGAATAGGCTCTTTGATCTCGTTCAGATCGATTTCAATAACCGCTGAATACTCGGCATCCTTGTCGGCTTCCATCAGTTCAGGGTTCGCCAACCACTCTTCCATACCCTTGATACGACGCTCTATGGTACGGCGGTCACCGTAGCCTTCGGCGATCATCCACTTGAGCATGACTATGTTGGAGTTCAGGTACTCGATGATAGGATCTTTATCCAGCTTGATGGTACAACCGGCGGCAGAACGCTCGGCAGAGGCATCAGACAGTTCGAATGCCTGCTCAACCTTGAGGTGCTCTAGACCTTCAATTTCGAGAATACGGCCGGAGAAGATATTCTTCTTGCCCTTCTTCTCAACGGTCAGCAGACCCATTTCGATGGCCTTGTGCGGAATCGCATGCACCAGGTCACGCAGAGTGATACCAGGCTGCATCTTACCCTTGAAGCGCACCAGCACAGACTCAGGCATATCCAGTGGCATAACACCAGTCGCGGCGGCAAAAGCCACCAGGCCGGAACCGGCTGGGAAAGAGATACCGATAGGGAAACGGGTGTGCGAGTCACCACCTGTACCTACGGTATCAGGCAGCAGCATACGGTTCAGCCAGGAGTGAATAACACCGTCACCTGGACGCAGAGAAACACCGCCGCGGTTCATGATAAAGTCAGGCAGAGTGTGGTGCGTATTCACGTCAACAGGCTTGGGATAAGCGGCTGTGTGACAGAAAGACTGCATGGTCAAATCGGCGCTAAAACCGAGACAGGCCAAGTCTTTCAGCTCGTCACGTGTCATAGGGCCGGTAGTATCCTGAGAACCGACAGAAGTCATCTTGGGTTCACAGTATTGACCGGGGCGGATACCTTCTACGCCACAGGCCTTACCTACCATCTTCTGCGCCAGGGTGTAACCCTTGCCGGTATCGGCAACGTCACCTGGACGCACGAAGACATCGGAGGCTTCCAGACCCAGAGCTTCACGAGCCTTGTCGGTCAGACCGCGGCCGATGATCAATGGAATACGGCCACCGGCACGCACTTCGTCCAGCAGCACATCAGTCTTGAGTTTGAATTCAGAAATAACTTCGTCGCTGTCGTGACGGGTCACTTTACCGGCATAAGGATAGATGTCGATAACATCGCCCATCTCCATGTTGCCCACATCTAACTCAATCGGCAGAGCACCGGCATCTTCCATGGTGTTGAAGAAGATAGGGGCTATCTTACCACCGAGGCAGAAACCACCGGCACGCTTGTTGGGCACGAATGGAATATCATCGCCCATGAACCACAGCACAGAGTTGGTCGCCGACTTACGGGAAGAACCTGTACCTACCACGTCGCCCACATAAACCAGTGGGAAGCCCTTGGTCTTGAGTTCTTCAATCTTCTTGATTGGACCTACTACGCCTGGCTGATCCGGCTCAATACCGTCGCGGGCGTTTTTCAGCATCGCCAAGGCGTGCAGTGGGATATCGGGACGTGACCAGGCATCAGGAGCCGGAGACAAGTCGTCGGTGTTGGTTTCGCCTGTGACCTTGAATACGGTCAGAGAGATTTTCTCGGCCAGCTTGGGACGGCTGAGGAACCACTCAGCATTGGCCCAGGACTCAACCACTTGCTTGGCATAGGCGTTACCCGCCTTCATCTTCTCAACCACATCGTGGAAGGCATCAAACATCAGCAGGGTGTGGGACAGAGCCTTGACCGCCAGCGGGGCCATCTGCTCGTTGTCCAATTGGCGGATCAGGGGTTCGATGTTGTAACCGCCCTGCATGGTACCCAAGAGTTCCAGCGCACGCTCGGCGCTCAGGATTGGCGATTTCACCTCACCCCTGGCAACGGCATCCAGGAAACCGGCCTTAACATAGGCGGCTTCATCAACACCTGGGGGAATACGATTTTCGAGCAGGTTAAGAATAAATTCTTCTTCGCCTGCAGGTGGGTTTTTCACTAATTCAACAAGCTCAGCCACTTGATGTGCATCCAATGGCTTAGGGACTACGCCCTCAGCAGCACGCTCTTCGACGTGTTTACGATATGCTTCTAGCACGGCAACATTCCTCTTTGTTAGGCGCTCTTACGACTGCACGTCTTCATGAATGAAGCTGACAGCCCCACAGGATCGACCCGTAAATTCCGGCCTGCAGTATACTACAGCTTTGCAAAAGTATGAATGAGATCACACTAAGGCAACTGAGAAATCGTGGCAAAATCCCAAGGTCGGCAACACACTAAGCCCCTCATTAAACAAAGGAAATTAGACAATAGTTTGAAAAAATGATTTTTTCATTTAAATACAAACAATTAGATTGTAGTAATCGAATTAAATTCAAACGCCTTCAGCCAAGCATCTCCTAATCTCCCCTGCCGGGATAATTTTGCATCCCAGAGTCGCTTTTCGTTATCCTGCATCCTAATCCGCAGCGTTTTTTTGAGACTTTTCCATGCAAGCACCCAGCATTCAGGCCGTTATTTTCGATATGGACGGAATATTGATCGATTCCGAACCCGTCTGGCAGCAAGCCGAGTATCAGGTTTTACACTCGCTTGGAATGACAGTCAGCCGCGAGGCCATTGCGCTCACCACCGGCCTGCGAATCGATCAAGTGGTGGACTTCTGGTTACAGCGCTTTCCCGAGGTCAAAGTAGATCCTCAATATATCGCCGAGCAAATCATAGCGGCAGTCATCGCCTATATCCGCCGCGATGGCAAGCCCATGCGCGGCGTTGTCGATGCCCTCAGTGCCTGTCGTAGTCGAGGCCTGAAAGTGGGTCTGGCCACCTCTTCCTCCTGGGATATTATCGATGCCGTGCTTGGCAAACTCGCCATCACAGAAGCCTTCGATGCGATTCAATCGGCACAGGATTATCCACTCGGTAAACCCCACCCAGAGGTTTATCTCTCCTGCGCCGCCCAACTGGCACTGGCGCCGAGCCGCTGTCTGGCGGTGGAAGACTCTTTCAACGGCCTGATAGCCGCTCGCGCCGCCAATATGCAGACCTTAATAGTCCCGGCAGCCGAGCAGCGCCAGGATCCCCGCTGGGCTGCGGCGCATTATCAGCGTGATAACCTGGAAGCCCTGCCGACACTGCTGGATACCCTATAAACCGCCAGATACAACAGAGCCAGGCATCTGCCTGGCTCTGTTTTCTGATAATCCACCTTACCAGATCTTCACTCTGTCCTCTTCCGACAGATACATCTTGTCAGTCGGCTTGAGGTCGAAGGCTTTGTAGAAACCTTCCACGTTGCGGGGAGTGCCCATGGCGCGGTAGTGGCTGGGTGAATGCGGGTCAGTCAGCAGACGACGCCCCAGCTCCTCATCACGGTAGTTGCGGCGCCACACCTGTGACCAACCGACGAAGAAACGCTGATCGCCGGTCAGGCCATCCATTACCGGCGCTTCTTTACCGTTGAGACTCAGGTGATAAGAGCGTAGGGCAACGGTCAAGCCACCCAGATCGCCTATGTTCTCGCCCAGAGTCAAGTCACCGTTGACGAACTTGCCTGGCAGAGCTTCAAACTGGCTGTACTGGGCAGACAGCTGCGCACCGCGCTTCTGGAACTCTTCGCGGTCTTTGTCCGTCCACCAGTTGCGCAGGTTACCGTCGCCGTCATACTTGGCGCCCTGATCATCAAAACCATGGCTGATCTCGTGGCCGATCACCGCGCCTATACCACCATAGTTCACCGCATCATCGGCTTCCATGTTGAAGAAAGGCGGCTGCAGAATGGCGGCCGGGAACACGATTTCGTTCATCACAGGGTTGTAGTAGGCGTTCACTGTTTGCGGTGTCATGTGCCACTCAGTGCGATCGATTGGCTTGCCCAGCTTAGCCAGCATGTCCTGGTACTCGAAACGGGCATAACGCTGGTAGTTACCCACCAGATCGTCGGCCTTGATCTCCAGATTGCTGTAGTCCTTCCACTTGTCCGGATAACCTATCTTGTAGGTAAACTTGGACAGTTTTTCCTGAGCCGCTTTCTTGGTCTCGGGGGTCATCCATTCCAGCTCATTGATGCTGACTTCAAAGCCCTTGATCAAGTTCTTAATCATCGACTCCATCCGCGCCTTGGCCTCAGGCTGGAAGTGACGGGCAACGTATTCTTTACCCACCAGCTCACCAATCACTTGATCGGCGCCATCGACGGCCCGCTTCCAGCGTGGTTTTTGCTCCTGAATACCCATCAAGGTCTTGCTGTGGAAATCAAAATGCAGATCGACAAACTGCTGGCTCAGCAAGCCTGCATAGGAATCCACCAGATGGAATGCCAAGTAGTCTTGCCAAGCCGAGACAGGGAAATTGCCGAACTCGGCGCCCAGCTTCTCAAAGTAGGAAGGCTGACGCACTATCACGTCCTGGGTCTTGCCGGTAAGCCCTGCGGCCTTGGCGAATCCGTCGAAGTCGAAGTCGCCCATCAGCTGCTGCAACTCTTTCAGGCTCATCTTATTGTAGGCCTTGTTGGCGTCGCGAGACTCGACCCGGCTCCACTGGCTCTGGGCAATAAAGAGTTCAATGTTGGCGACATTGGCTGCGGCGGCATCGGCGTGCGGGTAGCCTGCGGCACTCATCAGCTTGCGGACATATTCACGCATCGCTTCGCGATTGGCGACAAACTTGGGATCGTCCTTGAGGTAGTAATCACGATCCGGCAGAGTCAGGCCGCTCTGGTACAGGTAAACCCCGTATTGGCTGGAGTTCTTGGCATCGTTGTTGACGTAAAAACCAAAGGGAACGCCGGAGCCATCGGTCAATAGCTTGCCCATCAGCGCAGCAATATCGGCGTGGCTGGCAGTCTTGGCGATATCGGCCAGTTGCCCCTTGAGCGGCGCGATCCCCAACTGGTCTGTCAGAGTGGTATCCATATAGGCGGCATAGAAATCGCCTATCTTCTGCTCCACTGAACCCTCGGCCTTATTGGGCTTGGCGGCGGCTTCCTCGATAATCTGTTTCAGGGCCGCCTGGCTTTCTTCGTAAAGAACAGAGAAGGCACCATAGTTGGATTTGTCGGCCGGGATAGGCGTAGTGGCCAACCACTTACCGTTGACGCTGTAGTAGAAATCGTCCTGATGACGAACTTGATGGTCAAAGTTCTCCAGCTCAATACCCGAGACCTTTTGGGTTTCGACTTGCGACTGTGGCGCTTGCTGGCTGGCACAGGAAGCCAGACCAAGGCTGAGGGCGACGCCCAATGCCAGGGTGCTTATTTTGCTCATTTTCATCCCCGAATCTGTGATTGTTCAAATAGTTATATTGTTACAAACATGTCAGCTTAAAACCTTAGCACTCCCTGTGACCAGTCTGTAGTGGATTTTTGTAAATATCTATGAACACTACAGAGCGGGTCACTGACAGGCGATGCCCGCCTTAGAAGTTTTTGCCGAGAAACAGGTAAACCGCTTTTTCCCCGTTATCACTGAAACCAAAGCCGAGCGCCGCAGGGCCCAGTTGGGTTTCTGTCCCCAGATACAAGCTGCTGGAATAGATGAGATCGTTAAACATTACATGCTCATCCAGGCCCCAAACGTTACCCGCCTCCAAGCTAGCCCCAAGATACAGGGGGAAGTCCTGCATCCCCAGCGCATCGCGACCAAGATCATACTGATAGATAAAGGCACCGAAAACCTTCTGCGCGCCGGCGATGGAGTTCTTGTGGTAGCCGGAGAGATTCAAGAAACCGCCGAGGTCCGATACATAGAGGGTAAAGTTGCCATCTTTATCCACAGTGGCATAGGACGCCTTGCCGACGAAAGAATGACTGCCGACACTGACCACCCCCTTCCAGTCGGCTTCTATCTGCAGCGACTGCTCGGGATCTGTCTTGAACTCTCCCTCTTCATACTCTTCATTGCGCAGATAGACATTCAGGGTGAAACGGTTACCCGAGGTGGGAAAGCTGATGCTGTCCAGAGTGTCATAGCCGAACTTGAAGTAGGCACCATAAGTATTGAACTTAAGATCATCGAAAAAGGCATCATTGGAGACAATCCCGGACTCTGCGGTGAGCCCCAACTCCACTCGCCCCTGTTTGACATAGTTGTACCCCAACCCAAGGTCGACCCTGTGACTCTTGCGATCCAGTTCAAAGTAGAGTTTGTTGGCATCAAAGACATCCCAACCTTTGATCTCATACTGGTAACGGGCGCGGGCATAGAACTGCTGATCTTTGTCCAGAGGTTGGTAAAATTCGGTACCTATCAGCTTCTCGAAGCCCATCTTCAGCTCGTTGCGCCATTCACCACCATTTTCGGTCAAGTCTGTCATGGTCACGGCACCATCCAGAGTCACCGCCGAATCCAGTGAGAAATCGTCCTCCCAATTCAAGCCAAATTGAAAATAGTTGGGCCCCCAGGACTTGGCCTTGGTGGTCACGGTTAACACCCTACCCTCGGCAGTATCCTGAAATTCGGCGCTGACCCGCTCAAACTTGTTCAGCGAGTATAGGCGGGCGATGCTGTCATTCAACTCTTGCTTGCTGACCCTATCGCCCACCTCGATCTCCAGCATATCATTGAGCAGCGAGTCACTGACCTTGGATTGGTTGTCGAGAACGATACGAATCACAGGACGATCCAGCTCATCCATCCAACCTCGACTGGTCTCACGCTTTTGCTGCACATAAGCGCGGTATTCCTCGGGGGAAACAGCCAATTGACTCAGTCTGGCGGTATGTTGTACCGCGGCCGTCACTCCGGCCTCCAGCGCCTTGGGCATGTCGGTAAAGTCTGTGGTGCTAAGCTTATCTATGGCAGGGCGTAGCAGTATGTCGTCCTTGGTCAATAAGGCCTTTTGCCGCTCTGTGCTGGCATTGGTCAACATGGTCGACAGCTGGTTCAACACCGCTATTGTGCCGTTGAGCTGATCTTTCTTCACCAGAGGTGAACCTATGTCGACGGCAATAATCACATCGGCGCCCATGGCCTTGACCACATCCACCGGCATGTTATTGGCAATGCCCCCATCCACCAGCAACTTGCCATCAATTTCGGCCGGTTGCAGCGCTCCCGGCACGGTAGCCGAGGCTTGCATCGCCTGCACCAGGCTGCCACTGCTGATCACCACAGGCAAACTGGTTTCCAAATCTGTCGCCACCGCCCGATAGGGAATGGACAGCTCGTTGAAGCTGTTGAACTCCCGCACCAGATCTGTGGTATTGCGATACAGTTGCGACATGGTTTGCCCCAAAAGCACCCCACTCGGCGACTGCACCTCACCGTCACGTATCCCCAGATTAAGCGGAATATTGTATTGATCCCTTTGCTGTTTATCCCGGTAGCTCATGGCCTGGCGAGGAATGGTATCCGAATATCCCTTGGACCAGTCCTCATTCATCATGATGATCTCTATTTCTGTGGCGCTGTAGCCAAGCGCATAGAGACCACCCACATAGGCACCTATGCTGGTACCGGCGACATAGTCGACTGGGATATTGTTGGCCTCCAGCATCTTGAGCACTCCGACATGCGCCGCGCCCTTGGCGCCACCGCCACTGAGAACCAGCCCCACTTTGGGACGTTCAGCCGCCATCGCGGCCACACTCAATAGAGTGCCAATCAAAACCAATAAGCGCAGAGAGGTCTTCATACCTTGCAAGCATTCCAGAATCAGAGACGACATATTCTAACAAAGAATTTACAGTAAAGAGAAAGCTCTAAAAGAGCATAAACAACCGTTATGGATGGCTATTCATAAAACCAGGATGTCAACTCGGCGGCAGGCACCGGCTTGGCAAAATAATATCCCTGAATAACATGGCATCCCCTCTGCGTGACTTGTTGCAACTGCTCCCGAGTTTCCACTCCTTCGGCAACCACCTTGAGTCCCAAGTTACGGGCCAGCTCGACGATACTGCTGACTATCGCCTGATCGGCGCTATTACTGGCAATATCCTTGAGGAAGGAGCGATCTATCTTCAGAGTGTTGACTTCAAAGTGGCGCAGATAAGCCAAAGAGGAGTAGCCGGTACCAAAGTCATCAATCGCCACCTCTATGCCATGGGCCCTGAGCTGTTGCAGATGCTGGCGAGCAATCTGCAACTCTTTCATCAGCACCCCCTCGGTGATCTCCAGAGTCAGATATTGCGCCTGCATTCCGGTTTCTTCGAGGATCTTGCGCACACCACTGATAAATTCCGGGTGGCGGAAATGCATCGCACTGACATTCACCGATAACTTAAACGGCCGGGCACTAGTCTGGCTCCAGCGAACCCCATCCTCGCAGGCTTGGCGCAACACCCAACGGTCGATGGCGACAATCAAACCACAGGACTCGGCAACCTTAATGAAAATATCCGGCCGTACAAAGCCTTCCGTCGGGTGATGCCAACGCAACAAGGCTTCCATACCGATAAAATCTTGCCGTTCCTTGACATCGAACTGACCCTGGTAATAGAGCTCAAACTGGTCCTGCTCTATGGCATGACGTAAATCCGCCTCTAAACGCAGGTGATACAAGGCCTCGGCATTACGATCACTGGAGTAGTACTGGAAATTACCCCGCCCCTCTTCCTTGGCGTGATACATGGCCAGATCGGCATTCTTGATCAGCGCCTCGGGCTGTCTGGCATCATCGGGCCAGATGCTGATCCCGATACTGGTGGAAATAAAAAACTCCCGCCCATAGAGTTCAAACGGCTGCGCTATTTGCGCCAACAGGCGCTCACACAAACGATTGAGCTTATCTATCTCAACATCGTTCACTAGGATTACGAACTCATCACCGCCAAAGCGGCACAACACCTGCTCCTGCTCCATTACCGACTGTAATCGGTTGGCGGCCTCGACTAACAAGGCATCCCCCATGCTGTGACCATAGGAGTCGTTGACATACTTGAACCTGTCCAGATCCAAAAACAGCAAGGCCAGTTTCTGTTGCTTATCACTCGCCCCTTCTATCGCCTGCTGCAAACGGTTGGCAAACAGCGAGCGATTCGGCAAGCCGGTCAGCACGTCATAGTTGGCCAGGCGGCGCAGATCCGCTTCGGTACGCTTGCGCTCAGTGATGTCGGAGAACACCACCACATAGTGTTGCACCCGCTCCTTGCGATCCTGCATCAGAGAGATATTGAGCCACACGGGGCAGCGCGACCCGGCAACCCCCTTGATCTCAAGCTCGCCGGTCCAGGAGTCCTTCTCTTGCAGCAGGGCCGCGACATTATCTTTATGGAAATGCTCACCAACCACTAACTTACCAAAGTGTTGTCCCTGAAGCTTTTGTCTGTCCTGACCGACTATCGCCTCTGCGGCGCGGTTGGCGACTTTAATTACCTCTTCGGCGTCCAGAATAAATACCCCTTCTGAGGTGTTTTCAAACGCCTGAGCCAGCAATTCGACTTCATCCTCCAGTTGCCGCTTGATAGTAATGTCGGAGTAGATACCGGCGGCCTTGCTGACCTTGCCGGAAACCGGGTCATGACTCACGGCCCGGCCACGCACCCTGAGCCAGCCCCAACTGCCGTCACGACGCAGATACCGGTATTCCGTCTCGAACCTGTCGCTCTCACCCTCGAGCAGTCTTTGCCACTCAACCAAGGCGGCAGCCCTATCGTCCGGATGCACCGGCAGTTGTTCTATGTCGATAAGAATAAGGTCATTTTCATTGCCAAGCACGCCGCCACGATTGTCCAAGTGAAACTGGCCGGTATCACGGCGCCACTCCCAGAGATCCGACTCACTGCCCTTCAGCGACTGCCTCAGCCTGTCGTCGCTCTGGCGCAGCGCCAGGTTCATGGTCATAAAACGTTGCACCTGACGCTGACGCAACAGCACGATACTGAAAATCGTTGCCAGTACAATGAGTAACAACAACCCCTTGAACCACTGACTCTGCCACCAGAACTGGTCAACAGAAAAAGGAAAGCGAAAGGCTTCTGATTGCCAGAGACCATTATTTTGGCTAAGCACCTCCAGTTGATAAGCGCCGGGAGTCAGCCCTGAAAGGTTGATCTGGGACTGATTATCCAGCAGCAAATAGTTCAGAGTCTCCTCCCCCGGCCGCCGCAAACGGTATTTGAGACTGATAGGCGCATCATCCAGGTAATCCATACTGGTCAACTGAAAGCTGAGCATGCGGGCTCCCGGAGCAATGCGCTTTCCGGGTACAGGCACCAAACTCAGCTCCGTCTTGTTGTCATAGTAGGCGGCAATAGATTCGAGAATGGCGCCATGACGGGGGATACGGTTCACCATGGCATCGACATCGAGCAACATCACCCCATCCGGGGTGCCTACATAGAGCCCCTGTTGCGGCTCAAAGAAATAGGCCCCTTCATTGAGTTCTTTGCCCACCAAGCCGTCATCATTATTGAATACAGTGAGCTGCCCGCTGCGCTTATCCTGGCGGATCAAGACATAGGTGCAACCCACCACTCTATAATCCCCGGTGTCCTGGAGGAAAAACACCGTATTGCAGTCCAGCTGCCATTCCTGGGTCAGCCGACGTACCTTCATGGTCTGTAAGTCCAACTCAATCAAGCCCCCCTGGCGAGTCGCCAGCCAGAAGCGATCCGGACTCAGTTCCAGTAACTGACTCACAGTCGGCATATGCGGCAATTCGTCGAATACCGTCTCCAGCGAACGATAACCGCCGCCCTGTTCCAGATAGCCGAACGACTTATTACCACCGAGCCACAAACGCCGACGGCTATCGCGGTATACACCATAAATCAACCGATTATTACCGCTATGCTCGGCACCTGGCAGACTCTTGTGAGTCATACTGCCACTAGTCTGATCCCATTGATAAAGGCCATTACTGGTCGCAAACCACCAAAGATTATCTTCATGCAGAGTATTGAAGACTGTCTTATGACTCAGTGACTGACCACTGCCGTTCCAATCTCCCAGGGGTTGCCCCTTCAGGGTCTGTTTATTCATCACAAACAAACCATTGGTGGAGGAAAGCAACAGGTGCTCCGAATCCAGGTTATCTATCTTGTAGATACTGTCATTGAGCTCCATCCCCTGAGGCACCGCGGTTTGGCTCTGTTGGGTGTGTCTATTGACCGCCAATAGCCCAGAGTCGGTTCCCAGCCACAACATCTCACTGTCGGCCAAGATGGTCCAAACCATCTCATCACTGAGCTTGTAAGGCTCAGAGGCGCTAAAACTATCCAGTAAAAAATCTGGGGAATCGGCCACCACAGCCAAGGAATGTCCGCTGCCGCCGACCCAAAGTAAGCCATTGGCATCGACCAGCAAGGCATTGATATATTCGATACCGGCCTTGAGCTTCAACTGTTCTTTAAACTGTTTCAACTGACGAGTCTTGGGAGACCATTTCAGCAAACCTTGCTTACTGGCAATCCATAGGTTTCCGTGGAGATCTTCGGTGATCACACTGGTAAAAAAGGGGATTTCTGCCACGGGAATGATGCTGTTAGCCGGTAAATCGACTCGAAATACCCCTTTACTGGCCGCCATCCAGATCTGTTTATGACTGTCGATAAACAGGGCGTTGAGGCGGCCGTAACTTTCCTGCCAGGGTAAACGTTTAACGACTCTGCCATCCTGAGATCTCAGTTCCACCCCGTAGGCGTGGCCCAACAACAAGTCACCGCTATCGAGCTGCAATACCTGGCTCCAGAGCAGATCTCTGTCATAGGGCAGCTCAAACAACTTCTGCAGTTGTTGCAGATCCTGACTCAAGCGCCAGAGCTGAGCCTTTTCAGTCAATAACAACCAATCGGCATTAGCCAACTTCAGGCTCTTCACAACCCCACCGCCTTGATAATCGGGGAACAGTTCATCACTGCCAAACTGACTAAAACGGTTATCGGCTATATGGTAGAGATAGGCGTGCGACAGCGTACTCACCAGCATCTGCTGCTGTCCAAGAGACTGAACCAATGGCAGATACTCGTCGGCCATTCGTGATTCCAGGCCATTGCGATCCAAACGGCGAATGTTGGCATTGCTGAGGCGATACAGCCCCTGCTCGGTGGAGAGCCAGATAAATCCCCGCTCATCCATACTGATGTCGAGAATACTGGTATTGATCAAACCGTCTCTGGAAGAAAACACCCTTTGAACCAGTTCATCGGCATAGGTGGGTGCAGCCCCGAAACAAAGGCAGAGTGATAACCCTAGAAAAATAGTGACTAACTTTCTAATCATCGGCTGATGAATAACCCTGGTGACCAGTCTTGAATTTACCAGCTAGATTGCTGAATTTCATCTTAAAAACAACAATACTTTTACAAATAGCCAAATAGGCACAAAAAAACAGGCCCAGCTAACTGGGCCTGTTTTCGACACTGCTTGGGAACAAGGTCCCATTCAGAGAATTACTTTTTCTTTTTTGCCTTTGGATTCGGCAGATCTGTGATTGAACCTTCGTAGATCTCGGCCGCCAGCCCTACAGACTCGTGCAGAGTCGGGTGAGCATGAATGGTCAGCGCCAGATCTTCAGCATCACAACCCATCTCGATGGCCAGACCGATTTCGCCCAGCAACTCACCACCGTTGACACCCACAATGGCGCCACCGATGACTCTGTGAGTCTCTTTATCGAAAATCAGCTTGGTCATACCTTCGCTGGCATCGGAAGCGATAGCACGGCCGCTGGCGGCCCATGGGAAGGTAGCCGTTTCGTAAGCTATGCCCTGCTCTTTGGCTTCTTTCTCAGTCAGACCAACCCAAGCCACTTCAGGATCTGTGTAAGCGATGGATGGGATGACCTTAGGATCGAAGAAGTGCTTCATACCGGCAATCACTTCGGCGGCCACGTGGCCTTCATGCACACCTTTGTGAGCCAACATTGGTTGACCCACGATATCGCCCACGGCGAAGATGTTGGCCACATTGGTACGCAGCTGCTTGTCGACATTGATAAAGCCACGCTCATCAATCTTGACCCCAGCCTTGTCGGCATCGATCAGCTTGCCATTGGGAGTGCGGCCAATGGCCACCAGCACAGCGTCGTAACGCACTGGCTCGGCAGGTGCCGACTTACCTTCCATTGACACATAAATGCCGTCTTCTTTGGCTTCAACCGCTGTCACCTTGGTTTCCAGCATCAGGTTGAATTTCTTCTTGATCTGCTTGGTGAAAATCTTCACCACATCTTTGTCGGCCGCTGGGATCACCTGGTCGAACATTTCAACCACGTCGATTTCACTGCCCAGAGACGAGTAAACAGTACCCATTTCCAGACCTATGATACCGCCGCCCATCACCAGCATCTTGCCTGGGATCTCTTTCAGTTCCAGTGCATCGGTAGAGTCCCAGATACGAGGGTCTTCATGAGGAATGAAAGGCAGCTGAATTGGACGAGATCCGGCAGCTATGATGGCGTTGTCAAAGTTAACCACTGTGGTTTCACCATCGGCGCCCTGCACCTGAATGCTGTTAGGGCCGGTGAACTTACCGAAGCCGTTAACCACCTTCACTTTACGCATCTTGGACATGCCGCCAAGACCATTGGTCAGTTGGCCAATCACCTTCTCTTTAAAGCCACGCAGCTTGTCGAGATCGATCTTTGGTTCACCGAACACAACGCCGTGATCCGATACCGCCTTGGCCTCTTCAATCACTTTGGCTACATGCAACAGGGCTTTGGAAGGAATACAACCCACATTCAGGCATACGCCACCCAGAGTGCTGAAACGCTCAACAATCACTGTCTCCAGGCCTAAATCTGCCGCGCGAAAAGCCGCAGAATAGCCAGCAGGGCCAGCACCTAATACCACTACCTGAGTTTTGATTTCGTTACTCATTTTTTCCTCTGATTTCTTTCATTCCGTTGGGGACAGCCATCCCAACCTGCGATGCGCCAGCTCGAAAGTGCTTGTCTCGTAAGGTGGGCGCATTTTAACCCGTGTTTGACACTGATCACAATAAACAAAAGGCCGCCCCGAGGGGCAGCCTGTTGTGTTAGAGGATCATTGTCCGAATATCGGACAAGATACCTGACAGAGTGACACTGAAGCGTGCCGCCATCGCCCCGTCGATCACCCGGTGATCGTATGACAGTGACAGTGGTAACATCAGCTTTGGCTCAAACTCTTTGCCGTTCCACTTCGGCTTGATCTCAGACTTGGACACCCCGAGAATCGCCACATCCGGATAGTTGACGATAGGCGTAAACGCGGTACCGCCGATCCCCCCCAGGCTGGAGATAGTGAAGCAGCTGCCTTGCATGTCGGCCGCCTTAAGCTTGCCGTCGCGGGCCTTGATCGAAATTTCGGTCAGCTCGCGGCTGAGCTCGATAATGCCTTTCTTGTCCACATCACGCACCACAGGCACAACCAAACCGTTTGGCGTATCGACCGCCACCCCGATGTGGTAGTACTTCTTACGGATCAGCGATTCACCATCCGGGCTCAGGCTGGAGTTGAATACCGGGAACTGCTGCAGCGTCTTGGCAACCGCCTTCATCATGAACACCAGCGGAGTGATCTTCACATTCAGCTTCTGCTTGGCCGCCAATTCATTCTGCTGCTTACGGAAGGCTTCCATCTCTGTGATATCAGCCTCATCGAACTGAGTCACATGGGGAATGGTCACCCAGTTGCGATGCAGGTTAGGGCCGGAGATCTTCTGGATCCGAGTCAGTGGTACTTGTTCCACTTCACCGAACTTGCTGAAGTCCACCTTAGGTGCATCGATAACCTGCAGACCACTGCCGCCGCCGACAGAAGTCGCCGCCGTGGCCTTGGGCCGAGACAGTTCATATTTCACATAGGCCTGCACATCCTCTTTGAGGATACGGCCCTTGCGACCTGTACCTTTCACCTGAGTCAGGTCAACACCGAACTCACGGGCCAGGCGACGTACCGCCGGAGAAGCGTGTACCGCACCTGTGTTAGGCTGGGCACCCGCACTCGGATGATGCGGCACAGGTGGACGACTCTGCGCTGCAGGCGCGGCCGCCGGTGCCGGAGCTGCTACCTCTGCCTGAGCAGGGGCTTCTGCCGGTGCAGCAACAGAAGCCACCGCGGCGCCTTGAGTCTCAACCGTGGCAATCACGCTACCCTGAGACACCTTGTCACCCACTTTAACGGTCAGAGAAACCAGCTTGCCACCGAAGGGGGCCGGTACTTCCATGGTCGCCTTGTCGGTTTCCAGCGTGATCAGCCCTTGATCGGCACTGATCTCATCACCTACCGCCACCAGCACTTCGATAACGTCCACATCAGCAGCATCACCGATATCGGGAACCGCAATCTCTTTCACTGCAACAGAGGCAGGCGCGGCAGCCTGAGCGGCCACCGGTTGTGCGGCTTCAGAAGCCGCTGGCGCTTGCGGTGCTTCGGCAGAGGCGCCAACTTCCAACAGCAACACCAAAGAGCCCTGGGAAACCTTGTCGCCAACCTTCACTTTCAGTGACTTGACTGTACCCGCCTTAGGCGAAGGGACATCCATGGTCGCCTTATCGGTTTCCAGCGTGATCAAACCGGCATCGGCTTCGATAGCCTCACCTTCGCTCACCAGCACTTCGATAACATCGACATCTGCGGCATCGCCAATATCCGGCACTGTCACTTCAATGACCTGGCTGCCACCGACTGCAGGCGCAGCCTGTTCTGCAGCAGGAGCTGGGGCCGCAGCCGGAGCAGGCGCGGCTTCAGCCTTGGGCGCTTCTGCAACAGCTGCCGCTTCTGCGCCTTCGGCAGCCATCAAGGCTATCAAGGTGCCTTCAGACACGCTGTCGCCAACGGCCACTTTCAGCTCTTTGAGCACACCGGCGAATGGCGCAGGAATATCCATGGTCGCCTTATCGCTTTCAACGGTAATAATGGAGTCTTCAGCCGCCAGGCTGTCACCCACATTGGCACAGATCTCAATAACCTGTACCTCGTCCCCGCCAATATCGGGAACCAGTACTTGTTTCATATCAGCCATTCTGCTTCCCCTCTTACGCGTGCTGTGGGTCGATCTTGTCGGCGTCGATGCCGTATTCGGCAATGGTCTTGGCCAGAACATCTACCGGCAGCTCGTTGCGGTCCACCAGCGACTTGAGCGCAGCAACCACGATGAACTTGGCATCCACTTCGAAGTGGTGACGCAGGTTGGCGCGGCTGTCAGAGCGGCCGAAGCCGTCGGTACCCAGCACCTTGTAGTCACAAGGCACATAAGCGCGCAGCTGCTCGCCGTAGATCTTCATGTAATCGGTCGCGACAATGGCAGGCGCATCTTTGGCCAGCACTGTGCTTACATAAGGCACCTTAGCGGTTTCGGTTGGGTGCAGCATGTTCCAGCGCTCAACCGCCTGGCCATCACGCGCCAGTTCGTTGAAGCTGGTAACGCTGAACACATCTGTGCTAATACCGAAATCTTTCGCCAGCGCCTGTGCCGCCTTGCGTACTTGCTCGAGGATAGTGCCGCAACCCATCAGCTGGACTTTGCCTTTGCCGGAACCGGCAACGCTTTCCAACTTGTAGATACCCTTGACTATGCCTTCTTCCACGCCTTGTGGCATTTCAGGCTGAACATAGTTCTCGTTCATTGTGGTCAGGTAATAGAAGATATCTTCCTGATCTTCGCCATACATGCGGCGAATGCCATCCTGAACGATAACGGCAATTTCATAACCATAGGTTGGGTCATAGCTGATGCAGTTAGGAATGGTGTTGGCCAGAATATGGCTGTGACCGTCCTGGTGCTGCAAGCCTTCACCGTTCAGCGTAGTCCGGCCGGAAGTACCACCGACCAGGAAACCACGGGCGCGCATGTCGCCGGCGGCCCAAGCCAGATCGCCGATCCGCTGGAAGCCGAACATGGAGTAATAGATATAGAAAGGGATCATCGGCGTATCATTGACCGAGTAGCTGGTCGCAGCCGATACCCAAGAGGACATGGCGCCCAGCTCGTTAATCCCTTCCTGCAGTACCTGACCGGACTTGTCCTCACGATAGTAAGCGACCTGATCCGCATCCTGAGGCACATATTTCTGGCCTTCGTGAGCATAAATACCCACTTGACGGAACAGACCTTCCATACCAAAGGTACGGGCCTCATCCGGGATGATAGGTACTATCTTCTTACCTATGCCCTTATCTTTCAGCAAGGCGGTCAATACCCGCACAAAGGCCATGGTAGAAGAGATCTCACGGCCGTTGGAGCCTTTGAGAACCGCATCAAAAATCTTCAGTGAAGGCACTTGCAGCTCTTCGCTGAACTTCTGCCGACGGGCAGGCAGATAACCCATCAGAGCCTCACGGCGTTCCTTGAGGTATTTAACCTCTTCGGAGTCCGGTCCCGGATGGTAGAAGGGGATTTCATCCAGCTTGTCATCAGGGATTGGGATGTTGAAGCGGTCGCGGAAGTGACGAATGGCTTCAATGTCCATCTTCTTGACGTTATGGGCAATGTTTTTGCCTTCACCGGCATCACCCAGACCATAACCTTTCACTGTCTTGGCCAGAATAACGGTTGGGCGACCCTTGGTCTTCTTGGCTCTATCGAGCGCGGCGTAAATCTTCACCGGATCGTGACCACCACGGTTCAGGCGCCAGATGTCATCATCAGACATGTTGGCTACCATCTCGGCGGTTTCAGGATACTTACCGAAGAAGTGTTCACGGGTCCAGGCACCGCCTTTGGCTTTACAGTTCTGGTATTCACCGTCAACGGTTTCGTTCATCAGTTGCAGCAGCTTACCGCTGGTGTCACTGGCCAGCAATGGATCCCAGTAACGGCCCCAGATAACCTTGACCACTTCCCAACCGGCGCCGCGGAATTCACCTTCCAGCTCCTGGATGATCTTGCCGTTACCGCGCACAGGGCCGTCGAGACGCTGCAGGTTACAGTTAACGATAAACACCAGGTTATCCAACTCTTCACGAGCGGCCAGACCGATGGCACCCAGCGCTTCCGGCTCGTCACACTCGCCGTCGCCCAGGAAGCAATACACGGTTTGCTCGGAGCAATCCTTGATACCACGGTCAGTCAGGTACTTGAGGAAGCGCGCCTGATAGATAGCCTGGATAGGTCCCAGACCCATGGACACCGTAGGGAACTGCCAGTAATCAGGCATCAGCTTGGGATGCGGATAGGAGGACAGGCCTTTGCCATCCACTTCCTGACGGAAGTTGGCCAGCTGTTCTTCGCTCAAACGGCCTTCGAGGAAAGAGCGGGCATAGATGCCGGGGGCAATATGGCCCTGGAAGTAAACCAGGTCGCCGCCGTCTTTCTCGTTGGGAGCACGAAAGAAGTGGTTAAAGCACACATCATAGATAGTGGCACTGGATGAGAAACTGGAAATATGACCACCAAGCTCCAGATCTTTCTTGGAACCACGCAGTACCATGGCCAGCGCGTTCCAACGCACAATGGCGCGAATGCGGCGTTCCATCTCCTGATTGCCCGGCATTTGAGGCTCTTGCCAGGCCGGAATGGTATTCAGGTAAGCAGTAGTGGCAGTGTAAGGCAGGTGAGTACCGTTACGGCGAGCCTTGTCGATCAGCTTTTCCAACAGGTAATGAGCACGCTCAGGGCCTTCCTGCTCCAATACGGCCTGCAGGGATTCTACCCATTCCTGTGTCTCTAACGGATCCAAGTCTTGTAGCATATTTTCAGACATGACACTGTCCTTCTATACATTGTATTAATAGTGATTGCGACGTCCTGAGGCGGGCCATTGCCGCCTTTGGGCTACACGCCGCTCTTCAAACGGCGCAGGCTACGCTGCAACCGGCTATCTTCTTCGCGTACCGACAACATGACTTCCTCGATATAACTCAAGTGGTCATTGGATGCTTCACGCGCAGCTTCGGGATCGCGGCGAACGATTGCGGCCAGCAAGGCCCGCCTATGTTTATTCGCCATGGATGAAGCTTCTTCGCGACGGCTCAGAAGCTCCAGGTTTTGCGCCACATTTTTATGTAGCACAGGGGTTAAACTCAGCACCAGGTGCAGCATGGCAACATTGTGTGAAGCCTCGGCTACCGCCCGATAAAAATGCACAATGGCAGCAGCTTGCGCTTCGATACCCTCGGAGTCTTCCACTTCCTGGATCATCCGCTGGATATTTTGCATATCGGCATCTGTTCCGCGCAGGGCAGCAAAGTAAGCCATCATGCCTTCGGTGGCATGACGGAACTCCAGCAAGTCGTACTGACTCTCCGGATCACCCTGCATAAGTTCGACTATGGGATCGGCAAGACTCTGCCACAGCTGTTCTTTGACATAGGTACCGCCGCCCTGACGGCGCAGCAGTAATCCTTTTGCTTCCAGCTTTTGAATCGCTTCCCGCAGTGAGGGACGGGAAACTTCAAACTGTAATGCCAACTCGCGTTCAGGAGGTAACTTCTGACCCGGCTGAAGGCTGCCTTCCAGGATCATCTGCTCCAACTGATTCATGATGACATCAGAAATTTTTGGCTGACTGATTTTGCTATAAGCCATCTGGCCCTCAGCTCCTATTGTTAATTGGTCTTACCAATTATCATGAGTGAGCGCACTTTATCAAATCACACTTTCAAAGTCCAGTTGGTGATCTACATCAAGTCATCTCACGATGTGTGAGCATAGCCCAATTTTCCCATCTCTGGGCAAGCCCGCTGATAACATAGGTTTGACATCCCCTTTCCGTCATAGATATCAATGTTAATTGACCAGGCCAAAGATAGTTAACAGAGATAACAAAGTGATCAGCAGCGTTGAATTACGCTTACTCAGAGCCAGCAAGGCCAGGGTGGATTGAACAGATACAGGGACTCCCTCATCTTCCGGCAGGGTTTCGGCAGCCAGCGCCACTTGGGTCACTATCTCTCTGGGCTGGGAATCCAGTGTCAACGCCAACTGACACCAACGAGGAAAAGCGTTGCTGAAATGGCCACACAATACATAACCAAAGCCAATAATCCGCGCCGGTAACCAATCGAGCCAATACAAGAGTGTATGTACCAGGGGCCACTCTTTACTCAAACGCTGACGCCTTTCATCAAAAAAGCGCACACTGCAATAAAACACGGCTCCCACCGGGCCAAATAAGATAAGGAACAGCGCCACTGCACCATAATAGCGGTAATTGAGCCAGGCCACGCTCTGGCCCACCCGAGCCCCGAGTTCCCCCTCACTGACCGCATCCAGGCACTCGCTGCAATCCAGCTCACCGGCAAAATGAAAACTGGCCTGCACATCACCACGGCAGGCGGCCTGCACATAACGCTTGAACAAACGCCTTTGATACTGATGGGAAAAACACACTATCGCCAACGCCACCCACAACAATAGCGAAGCCAGGCCCCAAAACCATCCATCCACCACCCATAGCGCCACCGCCACAGTGACCGCAGGCAATAACAGCGCCACCATCATGCCACCTGTAGTACTCAACTGGCTGTCGGTAAACATCTGCTTTTGATACCAGAGCAGTGCGCTGTCCAACTGCCAACGAGCCGGCAGCAGTTTCAAACGTTCAACAATAATCGCGATCAACAGGGAAAACAGTGCCATCTTTCCTTCTCCTTGCTCTATCTAGGCCAGTGACCATGCCAAATCCACAGCCGTCACAGTGCCTGTAAATATCTCTGCCAATCAAATCCTGGGCCAGGATCTGTCTTACGTCCCGGGGCGATATCACTATGGCCCACAATTCTCTCTTTACTGATATCCGGGTAAGCCAGCCGTAAATTCTGAGTCAGAGTAATAAGAGTATGATACTGCGCCTCGGTAAAGCCGGAATCATCTGTGCCCTCCAGCTCAATGCCAACGGCAAAATCATTACAGCCGCTGCGACCTTGAAAACTGGAGACTCCGGCGTGCCAGGCGCGTTGATCTACCGAAACATATTGGCGCAACTCACCATCGCGGCAAATAAGAAAATGCGCCGACACCTGCAACCCTTTGAGATCGGCAAAACTGGCATCGGCCGCTACATCCAGCTGTCCCAAAAACAGCTGCTCTATATAAGGCAGACCAAAATGGCCGGCCGGCAGACTGATATTATGGATCACCAACAGGCTCACCTCAGCATCGGGCCTACGATTAAAATGAGGCGAAGGGCTGTGGTTTGCCTGCCGATACCAGCCGTCATGCCATTGTTCCTTTACCAACGACTCTCCCCCTTATTCCTATTCGGCCACCAGCAACCCATCGCCGCCAACGTCAAACATTGAGGGCGGCAATGCCCGCTGATACCGGTTAATCTCATCATCTGCCGAGGTTAAAGCCTCGGCGAGTTAAGCCTCGAACACAATACCAGCAGCCCGGCTTATTATGCTAATCTAGCAATAATCATTACCCCAACAATCCCGAGTCAATCAAGGACGCGCATCATGCTCGAAAATGATATCAGGGTCAGTGTCAAAGCCGCTCTGGACGAAGACCTTGGCCACCAAAAGGCCTCTGAGGGCGATATCACCGCTCTGTTGATCCCCGCAGACAAGTATGCCGAAGCCACTCTTATTACCCGTGAAGAAGGTGTTTTCTGCGGTAAAGCCTGGGCCGAACAGGTATTTAACCAGCTCGGCGGCGAAGTCGCCCTGCACTGGCATGTAGACGATGGTGACCTGGTGCTTCCCAACCAGCTGTTGTGTGAGCTTTCTGGGCCGGCACGCCTGTTACTCACCGGCGAACGCACCATGATGAACTTTATTCAAACCCTGTCGGGCGTGGCCAGCCTCACCAAAGTCTACAATGATAAATTGGCCGGCACCCAATGCCGCCTGCTGGATACCCGTAAGACCATTCCCGGCCTGCGCACGGCACAAAAATATGCCGTCACCTGCGGTGGAGGCAAAAACCATCGTATCGGCCTATTCGATGCCTTCCTGATCAAAGAGAATCATATTATGGCCTGTGGCGGGATTGCCAACGCCATCTCTGCAGCCCGTGAGCTGCACCCGCAAAAACCCGTGGAAGTCGAAGTAGAAAACCTGCAGGAGCTGACCGAGGCGCTGCAAGGGGGTGCCGATATTGTCATGCTGGACAACTTTGATATCACCATGATGCTGCAAGCGGTAGAGCTTAACGACAGCTTCAAAGCCAAGGGATTGGGTGCCAAACTCGAGGTCTCCGGCGATGTTACCCTGGAAACCATAGGCGCCTTTGCTCAAACCGGCGTGGACTACATCTCGGTCGGCGCCCTGACCAAGCACGTACGGGCGATGGACCTCTCCATGCGCCTTAAAAACTAAGGCCCGAGTTCCTACTTCGGCCTCCATAAGCGAGCCCCGGCGCCCCGGGCTCGCTCGCCGA
The DNA here is from genome assembly GCF_019670705.1 of Shewanella carassii. Taxonomy (NCBI): domain Bacteria; kingdom Pseudomonadati; phylum Pseudomonadota; class Gammaproteobacteria; order Alteromonadales; family Shewanellaceae; genus Shewanella; species Shewanella carassii. The sequence continues at coordinate 431,435 of NZ_AP024618.1, read as the reverse complement.
CGCTAACATCGCCAACCGCAGCCAGACTCGATTCCACCGCTCAAGCCTCTATTCACTCAAACCTCTATCCATTTAAACCACTATCCATAGCCACTAAACCCATAGCTGCTAAGCCCTCAGACTCACCCCGCCACAGAGCATCTGCCAGCGAGAGAGCCGATTGACCACTCACCCACCATAACCCAAGGTTCCCACTCGTCTAAATTTACCCCCAAAGCCCATCAAGCACCCGGGCGAACAACCCAAACCATGAAATGGCAAATAAACATAATATTAACAAGCTTAATTTGACACTATGATGCAGTATTGCATTTTTTGACAATGACATTTCTCTGACATCTTCTTAGCAAGTGCCAAAATATTGTTGCCACCATGATAAGCACTCATGTAACAATTTTGAGCTTTACCGCGTATTTACGCCATTTTTCGCCACTTAGAGATTCCCTTTTGAGTAACTTTATACTAACTTTTATAGCGGGCGAGATGGCCGCTTCGGCCAACCTCACCGACAAGGTAACCAACCAACCGGGCGTCTGCCTCGGGCATGTGAAGTTGTTACAAATGTAACAACCCAGCTTAGAGTAGACACTCGGATCCTTAAGGTGCGGTTTGCCGGAACGACATACGATAAACTTAAATAGTTTTGCTGAACTGATTGAGTCTGGATCCAGATAGGCTTTGGGGTCATCCCCACTAAGCTGGCAAGCCGGGAAAGACCGCCTGAATATTTACAGGCATCACAGGAATACGAGTAACAGGGAATCAAGTTACCGATTCACTCAAGACGGCAACAATGGAGAAAGCAAATGAAAGGTATCAAACTCAACAAGCGTGCTCAGGGCTTTACCCTGATCGAATTGATGATCGTTGTCGCGATCATCGGTATTCTGGCGGCCATCGCACTGCCTGCGTATCAAACATATACCAACAAAGCTAAGTTTTCTGAAGTTATCGCAGCTACTGGTGCTGCGAAAACAGCAATTGATGTTTGTGTACAATCAAATGGCTTAACTGCAGCAGCAGCTGGAGATGTTTGTGTAACAGCCGGTACAGCAGCTGCGGGAACAAATCAAGTAGGGCAATACGTGGCATCAGTCACCGTAGCGGCTAGCGGAACAACTGGCTACACGATTACTGCATTGTCACAAAATATCGGCGCCACGGCTAAAAATTATGTACTCACAGGAACAATCTCTAACAATGGCGTAAAATGGAACAAAGACGCTACAAGTACTTGTATCGCTGAAGGTTGGTGTTAATTTAATCTATGCCCACCACCGGCCTCCATTTAGGATTATCGACCCTATTTATCCGTAAGGGGCTGCTCGATGAGAGCAGCCTGGCGGAGGCCATCAAGCAGTCGCAAAAAGACAAGCAAGCCCTGGTCACCACCCTGGTGGCCAGTAAGCTTTTATCTGCCCGCAGCATAGCCGAGCTCTGTTATGAGGAGTACGGCACCCCACTGCTGGATCTCAACGAGTTCGATCTCGGCAGCATTCCGGAAGAGTTTCTCAACAAGAAACTGATCGACAAGCACCGCTGCCTGCCGCTGTTTAAGCGCGGCAACCGCCTCTATATCGCCACCTCGGATCCCACCAATATCGCCGCCCTGGAAGACTTTCAGTTCAGCGCCGGCCTGCATGCCGAGGCGATACTGGTCGAAGAGGACAAATTAGCCAAGGCGCTGGAAAAAGTGCTGGAAGAGGACTTGAGTTCGCTGGAGCTCGATGGCCTCGACGAAGAGTCCCTCGCCGGCATTGAAGTCACCGACACCGACAAGCGTCCGGAAGACAACAGCGAAGGCAAAGACGATGCCCCCATCGTCATCTATATCAATAAAATTCTCACCGATGCCATCCGCAAGGGGGCGTCGGATCTGCACTTCGAACCCTACGAGAAGCGCTATCGCATCCGTTTCCGTATCGATGGCATACTCCATGAGGTGTCCGAGCCGCCGATTTCACTTTCCGGGCGGATATCGGCGCGACTGAAGGTGATGTCCAAGCTGGATATCGCCGAGCGCCGGGTGCCTCAGGATGGTCGCATCAAGATGAGGCTGTCGCGCAACAAGAGCATCGACTTTCGGGTCAGCACCCTGCCCACCCTCTGGGGCGAAAAGATAGTGATGCGGATCCTCGACTCCTCTTCCGCGCAGTTGGGGATCGAAAAACTCGGTTATGAGGAAGACCAGAAACAAGCCTATCTGGAGATGCTGGCAAGACCCCAGGGAATGATCCTGGTCACAGGCCCCACGGGTTCGGGAAAAACCGTGTCCCTCTATACCGGCCTCAATATTCTCAACACCGAAGAGCGCAATATCAGTACCGCCGAAGATCCGGTAGAGATCAACCTCGAAGGGGTCAACCAGGTACATATCAACACCAAGGCCGGGTTAACCTTCGCCTCGGCACTGCGCTCCTTCCTGCGTCAGGATCCGGACGTGGTGATGGTGGGGGAAATTCGCGATCTGGAAACCGCCGAAATCGCCATCAAGGCGGCACAAACCGGCCACTTGGTGCTCTCGACCCTGCACACCAACTCATCGGCCGAAACCCTCACCCGCCTGCTCAACATGGGCGTACCCGGTTATAACATTGCCAGCTCGATCAATCTGATCATTGCCCAGCGCCTGGCGCGCCGTCTCTGCCCCGAGTGTCGGCAACCGGAGGAGATCCCCGAACATGAGTTGCTGCAGCTGGGCTTCAGCCAGCAACAGATAGATGCGGGCTTTACCCCTTATAAACCTTGTGGCTGCGAGCTCTGCTCCGGCGGTTATAAGGGCCGGGTCGGCATTTATGAGGTGATGAAGATGTCCGATGAAATAGCTCGAACCATTATGGAAGGCGGTAATTCACTGCAAATTGCCGCCACCGCCAAACAACAGGGCATGCGCGATCTACGTTTGTCGGGCTTACTGAAGGTGATCCAGGGGGTCACCAGCATTGCCGAGGTCAACCGGGTAACCAGTTATTGATGGGGATAATCGCCAAAGCGGTTACCGATGAATCTGACTAGAATTAACGGCAGATGGCTGAAAGGGCATATCGCAAGGAACTATTATGGCAACAGCAACGGCGGCAGCCAAAAACAATAAAACCAAGAAGAAAGGTGCCAAGGCTCAACCCCAGATCTATACCTTTACCTGGAAGGGGCTCAACCGCGACGGCAAGCAAAGCTCCGGCGAGTTGCGCGGTGCCAGCATAGCCGAAATCAAAACCCTGCTAAAAAGTCAGGGGATCAACCCCAAGACGGTACGCAAAAAATCGGCTTCGCTGTTTGGTGGCGATAAAAAAATCAAAGCGATGGATATTGCGGTGATCACCCGCCAGATAGCCACCATGCTGGCCGCCGGGGTGCCCCTGGTAACCTCCATCGAACTGATCGCCCGCGGCCATGAAAAGAATAGGATGCGGGTTCTGCTGGGCACAGTGCTGGCCGATGTTCAGGCCGGTATTCCCCTTTCCGATGCCCTGCGTCCTCATAGAGTCTATTTTGATGACCTTTATGTCGACTTGGTCGCTGCCGGTGAACACTCCGGCTCACTGGATGCAGTCTTTGAACGTATTGCCACTTACAAGGAAAAGGCCGAGGCGCTCAAGTCCAAGATCAAAAAGGCCATGTTCTATCCGGCGGCCGTGGTTGTGGTAGCCATCGCCGTGACCGTACTGTTGCTGTTGTTTGTGGTACCCCAATTTGAAAGCATATTTGCTGGCTTTGGTGCCGAGCTGCCCGCATTTACCCAGTTGATAGTCAATATCAGCCGCGCCCTGCAGAGTACCTGGTATATTTTCCTGGCGGCCATTGTCATCAGTGTTTGGCTATTTGTGCGCGCCCATCGCAACTCTGAGCATTTCCGAAACCGTATAGATGAAATGGTGCTTAAAATTCCATTGATAGGTGAAATTCTTCATAAAGGGGCCATGGCCCGTTTCGCCCGCACCTTGGCCACAACCTTTGCCGCCGGTGTACCTCTGATCGATGGCTTGGAGTCTGCCGCCGGGGCTTCGGGTAACTATGTCTACCGCAAGGCGCTGTTAAATGTGCGTACCGAAGTGATGGCAGGGATGCAGATGAACGTGGCGATGCGCACCACCAGGCTGTTTCCGGATATGCTGATCCAGATGGTGATGATAGGCGAAGAGTCCGGCTCACTGGACAATATGCTCAACAAGATTGCCAATATCTATGAGATGCAGGTGGATGATGCCGTTGATGGCCTCTCCAGCCTGATTGAACCTATTATGATGGTGGTTATCGGCACCCTGGTAGGGGGGCTAATCGTTGGTATGTACCTGCCTATCTTCCAAATGGGTAACGTGGTAGGTTAATGCTGTTATTGGTATCCAGCAAAATGTAATAATAAAAACAGTAGGTTCGAAACCATTATTTTAGGGCAGCTTAATATTTCATGTCAGAATTTATTGCCATACTGAGCCACAATCATTGGCTCTTTCTTGTTCTCTGTTTTCTGTTTGCCTCAGTAATAGGCAGTTTTCTCAATGTGGTGATCCATCGTCTGCCGGTAATGATGAAGCGTGAATGGCAGCAGGAATGCAATCAGTACCTGCATGAATATCAAGCCGACTTTGTCAAACAGATAGGTGAAACAAAGTTAAATGCTCCAATAGATAATTATCCCCCCAAATATAATCTATTGTTGCCAAAGTCTGCCTGCCCCAAGTGCGGAACCCATATCAAACCCTGGCACAACCTCCCCATAATCGGCTACCTGTTGCTTGGCGGCAAATGTGCCTCCTGTAAGACGAATATTTCCGCCAGATATCCCCTATTCGAGTTGCTGACGGCCTTACTCATTTGTACTCTGGGTTGGTACTTTGGCCCGACCCTGCAATTTGTTTATGCCACTATTCTCACTTTTGGGTTGATAGCTCTCAGCGGCATAGATCTGGATGAGATGCTATTGCCCGACCAGATAACCCTGCCGCTGTTGTGGTTTGGTTTACTGATCAATCTCTCCGGCACTTTTACCAGTATTACCGATGCCACCATAGGTGCCGCAGCCGGTTATTTGAGCCTCTGGTCTATCTACTGGCTGTTTAAATTAGTCACCGGCAAGGAAGGCATGGGTTATGGCGACTTCAAGCTGTTGGCACTGTTTGGCGCCTGGCTCGGATGGCAAATGCTACCTCTGATTATCCTGCTATCTTCATTGGTCGGCGCCTTGGTGGGCGTGTTGCTCATACTGTTCAAGGATCTCAATCGGGGGAATCCCATCCCCTTTGGCCCCTATATTGCCGTAGCTGGTTGGGTTGCCTTGGTGTGGGGACAACAGATTGTTGATTGGTATTTGGGGACGCTTTAAATGGCAAACTTTATTGTAGGCCTCACCGGCGGTATAGGCAGTGGCAAAACTACAGTCGCCAATCTGTTTGCCGAACAGGGAATCGTCCTGGTCGATGCCGATATCATTGCCAGGGAGGTGGTCGCCAAGGGCTCAGATGGCCTCAGACAAATTGGCGATAAATTTGGCCCTCAGATGCTGACTCCTGAAGGCCATCTGAATAGAGCGGCGCTGAGGGAGCAAATATTTCATCATCCGCAAGACAGGGAATGGCTCAATGCCCTGCTGCATCCCATGATACGAACCCGTATGCTGCAACAGATAGCAGCGGCAAGCTCCCCTTATGTCATCATGGTCGTTCCCCTGCTTTTTGAAAACGGCTTGGATAAACTGGTGCATCGCACCTTGGTGGTAGATATTTCACCCAAATTACAATTGCAGCGAACTATTGAGCGTGACAAGGTGTCTAAGGAACAAGTTCAAAACATTATCAATAGCCAGAGCGACCGCCAAACCCGGCTCGATAAGGCGGATGATGTCATTGATAATCAGGGAGATGTTACTGCGCTGCAGTCGCAAGTGCTGGCGCTGCATAATAAATACTTACAGCTGGCAGAACGACAAAATCCATGAATACAACAGAACTGATATTCGAACAGCCGCTCAATGAAAAGGTCCGCAGCTATTTGCGTCTGGAATATCTCGCCCATCAATTAGACAATAACTTGCAGCAAGATCATCAGCACAGATGCTTCTACCCGCTTTTTTCTCTCTGTGAACTCACGGAACGCTGTGATTATCGCAGCGAAGTTATTAAAGATATCGACCGTCAACTCATTCAACTGCAAAGCTGGCAACAGCAAGACCAAGTCGATCAGCAGCAGCTCCAGTATTATCTCGAACAATTTTCCCTCGCCCGCGAAGCTCTACAACATCCACAGCGCCCCGGTAGTCAGTTAAAACAAGACAGATTTATATCGGCGCTCAGGCAGAGGTTCAGCATGCCCGGTGCTTGCTGTAACTTCGACCTGCCACAACTCCACTTTTGGCTGGCCAAGCCTTGGGAAGAGCGAAGCCAGGAGTTTCGCCAATGGACCAGCCATTTCAATAGCCTATTACAGCCCATCAGTCTGATACTGCAACTCACCCGAATGAGTAGTGAATATAGAGATGCCGTGGCTCATGCCGGCTTTTATCAAGGCGATAGCCAACAAAGCCTGTCACTGGTCAGAGTCAAACTGGATGCCGAACACGGCTGTTATCCTACGATAAGTGGCCACAGGAATCGTTTTGCTATTCACTTTGTCCAGTTCGACCAGCAAAAACATTCGGATAAAACCGTCAAATTCCTACTGGCGACCTGCAGCTAAACTCTTTACCATGGGCGCCATCTGTTAGCCCAAGAGACACACAAATGCCTATCACAGTTAAGTGCCCCACCTGTCAAAAAGAGGTGGAATGGAGCCCCGAATCCAAATTTAAGCCCTTCTGTAGCGAGCGCTGTAAACTCATCGATCTCGGTGATTGGGCCTCGGAAAAACACGCCATTCCGGTCAAACCAGAATTCGATGAACAACTGCTGGATGAGTTTGGCTACGATGAGGGTAACTTCTTCAAGGATCAGTAGTAATGAAACGAGTTCATGTCGCAGTCGGAGTGATCAAATCCGGCGAGCAGATCCTCTTGGCCAAGCGCCATGGGCATCTGCACCAAGGTGGGAAATGGGAGTTTCCAGGTGGAAAAGTCGAAACCGGTGAAACCGTCACCCAAGCCCTTGCCAGAGAATTGATAGAAGAAGTCGGGCTCAAGGTAACGGGCTCAACTCCGTTCATGTTGTTGTCTTATGACTACCCGGACAAACAGGTGTTGCTGGATATCCACCTGGTCACGGAATTCAGTGGTACGGCCTATGGCGTAGAGGGACAGCAAGTCGAGTGGGTGCACTTGGAAAAACTCCAGGAATATACTTTCCCGGATGCCAACCAACCGATTCTTGATAAAATCCTTACAGAGCTTTCAAACTAAGCCCTAAGCCAGCCTATGCTGGCTTTTTATTATCCCTGTCTTGTCGACTCAGATGTCCCAAATCACCTCTGCAGAGTTCATCGTTGCTGGCGCAGGCTGGCATACTATGGATACGGCAATACCTTTCTCAAATCTCACTTTGATTAAGCTACCCGCCTATTCCCCAGATCTGAACCCGATGGAGCAAGTTTGGCAATGGCTCAGACAACACTGTCTTTCCAACCGAGTATTCGATTGCTACAAGCACATTGTTGACCAAGTATCCCGAGCCTGGAATACCTTCATTGAGGATACTGGTCGGGTGAAATCTCTGTGCTCCAGAGACTGGATAGATCAGGGACTGGATAAATCTGATCAGATAAACCAGTCGAGCCATTCTCAACATATCCACAGCACCATCTCACATGGGGGCGAAAGACATCTGCTCATCAAGCACAGCTTGATAGATGGCTGTAGCGCGAAGCAGCTTGGCTGCGAGCTGAGGGGCACACACTGCGCCAGCAGCTTTGGGCTGCATGTTAAGTCGTGCTCGCTGGAAGCGAGACAAACAAAAAAGCCCTAGCTGAATGCTAGGGCTTTTTGTTTGTTAGGCGTCTGGCGATGACCTACTCTCACATGGGGAGACCCCACACTACCATCGGCGCGATTGCGTTTCACTTCTGAGTTCGGGATGGGATCAGGTGGGACCACAATGCTATTGTCACCAGACATATTCTTACTGGTTAATTGTCCGTCTGACGGTATTGTTTCCTCGCTACGCTGCTCATGTACTCCAGTACACTGCGCGGCTCGCTCGTCACGGCTTTGTCAGCCAAACAATTACCTGCGTCATTAACCTTTGTTCTTCAATTCAGAAAGCTGTTGCTTTGAAATATGGTGGTCGCTACTGGGATCGAACCAGTGACCCCCTCCTTGTAAGGGAGGTGCTCTCCCGGCTGAGCTAAGCGACCGGTATTCTTGGCTGTGCTCTTCTTCAGAGCTTGAGTTCAAACTTCAATCAAGTATCTAACTTCTTCAAGTCCGTAAAACCCATCTGGGTTGTATGGTTAAGCCTCTCGAGTCATTAGTACAGGTTAGCTCAACGCCTCGCAACGCTTACACACCCTGCCTATCAACGTCCTGGTCTCGAACGGCTCTTCAGAGGTCTCTAGGACCTAGGGATGACTCATCTTGGGGCTCGCTTCCCGCTTAGATGCTTTCAGCGGTTATCGATTCCGAACGTAGCTACCGGGCAATGCCATTGGCATGACAACCCGAACACCAGCGGTTCGTCCACTCCGGTCCTCTCGTACTAGGAGCAGCTCCCCTCAATCATCCAACGCCCACGGCAGATAGGGGACCGAACTGTCTCACGACGTTCTGAACCCAGCTCGCGTACCACTTTAAATGGCGAACAGCCATACCCTTTGGGACCGACTTCAGCCCCAGGATGTGATGAGCCGACATCGAGGTGCCAAACACCGCCGTCGATATGAACTCTTGGGCGGTATCAGCCTGTTATCCCCGGAGTACCTTTTATCCGTTGAGCGATGGCCCTTCCATTCAGAACCACCGGATCACTATGACCTGCTTTCGCACCTGCTCGACGTGTCTGTCTCGCAGTTAAGCTGGCTTATGCCATTACACTAACCGTACGATGTCCGACCGTACTTAGCCAACCTTCGTGCTCCTCCGTTACTCTTTGGGAGGAGACCGCCCCAGTCAAACTACCCACCAGGCACTGTCCCTAACCCCGATTAGGGGCCCAGGTTAGAACATCAACACTACAAGGGTGGTATTTCAAGGTTGACTCCAACAAGACTGGCGTCTCATCTTCATAGTCTCCCACCTATCCTACACATGTAGGGTCAATGTTCAGTGCCAAGCTATAGTAAAGGTTCACGGGGTCTTTCCGTCTAGCCGCGGGTATACGGCATCTTCACCGCAATTTCAACTTCACTGAGTCTCGGCTGGAGACAGCGTGGCCATCATTACGCCATTCGTGCAGGTCGGAACTTACCCGACAAGGAATTTCGCTACCTTAGGACCGTTATAGTTACGGCCGCCGTTTACCGGGGCTTCGATCATGAGCTTCTCCGAAGATAACCCAATCAATTAACCTTCCGGCACCGGGCAGGCGTCACACCGTATACGTCATCTTGCGATTTTGCACAGTGCTGTGTTTTTGATAAACAGTTGCAGCCACCTGGTATCTGCGACTGCCAGCAGCTTACGACGCGAGGTCTTCACCGTTTAAGCAGCGTACCTTCTCCCGAAGTTACGGTACCATTTTGCCTAGTTCCTTCAGCCGAGTTCTCTCAAGCGCCTTGGTATTCTCTACCCGACCACCTGTGTCGGTTTGGGGTACGATTCCTGCTAACCTGAAGCTTAGAAGATTTTCCTGGAAGCATGGCATCAACCACTTCATCCCCGTAGGGACTCGTCATCAGCTCTCAGTGTATGTGTGCCCGGATTTGCCTAAGCACACCACCTACTACCTTAAACGCGGACAACCAACGCCGCGCTGGCCTAGCCTTCTCCGTCTCTCCATCGCAGTTAGCAGAAGTACGGGAATATTAACCCGTTTCCCATCGACTACGCCTTTCAGCCTCGCCTTAGGGGTCGACTCACCCTGCCCCGATTAACGTTGGACAGGAACCCTTGGTCTTTCGGCGAGGGGTTTTTCACCCCCTTTATCGTTACTCATGTCAGCATTCGCACTTCTGATACCTCCAGCGTGGGTTACCCCTTCGCCTTCAACGGCTTACAGAACGCTCCTCTACCGCACTGATGCAAGCATCAGTACCCGTAACTTCGGTGAATTGCTTAGCCCCGTTACATCTTCCGCGCAGGCCGACTCGACTAGTGAGCTATTACGCTTTCTTTAAATGATGGCTGCTTCTAAGCCAACATCCTAGCTGTCTAAGCCTTCCCACATCGTTTCCCACTTAGCAATTACTTTGGGACCTTAGCTGACGGTCTGGGTTGTTTCCCTTTTTGACGACGGACGTTAGCACCCGCCGTCTGTCTCCCGGATAGCACTCTTTGGTATTCGGAGTTTGCAAAGGGTTGGTAAGTCGGGATGACCCCTAGCCTTAACAGTGCTCTACCCCCAAAGGTGTTCGTCCGAGGCGCTACCTAAATAGCTTTCGAGGAGAACCAGATATCTCCCGGTTTGATTGGCCTTTCACCCCCAGCCACAAGTCATCCGCTAATTTTTCAACATTAGTCGGTTCGGTCCTCCAGTTGATGTTACTCAACCTTCAACCTGCCCATGGCTGATCACCGGGTTTCGGGTCTACACCTAGCAACTAAACGCGCAGTTAACACTCGGTTTCCCTACGGCTCCGCTATTCGCTTAACCTCGCTACTAAATGTAAGTCGCTGACCCATTATACAAAAGGTACGCAGTCACGGTCTCAAGTACCGCTTCCACTGCTTGTACGTATACGGTTTCAGGTTCTATTTCACTCCCCTCACAGGGGTTCTTTTCGCCTTTCCCTCACGGTACTGGTTCACTATCGGTCAGTCAGGAGTATTTAGCCTTGGAGGATGGTCCCCCATATTCAGACAACATATCACGTGTGCCGCCTTACTCGTTTTCATCTCTGGTTAGTTTACATGTACGGGGCTATCACCCTGTGCCGCTGTGCTTTCCAACACATTCCACTAACACCCCAAAGACTTAAGGGCTAATCCCCGTTCGCTCGCCGCTACTTGGGGAATCTCGGTTGATTTCTTTTCCTAAGGGTACTTAGATGTTTCAGTTCCCCTCGTTCGCCTCAATACGCTATGTATTCACGTATTGATGACACCTTATGGTGCCGGGTTTCCCCATTCGGACATCGCTGGCTCAAATGCTTGTTACTAGCTCACCAACGCTTTTCGCAAGTTACTACGTCCTTCATCGCCTCTGACTGCCAAGGCATCCACCGTATACGCTTGGTCGCTTAACCATACAACCCGGATGAGTTTTCATCGGTTTGTATTGCAACCAGCTTAAGTTTACTTGTCTCACCTCCGGGTTAAGGAAGTGGACTCGCCTTGAAGAATTTCCAAAACACTTGATTGAAGTGTTTGAGAACTCAATTTGTATGCATCAAATCCAACTCCTAAAAGTGGTTTTGATGTCTACTATCAGCTTTCCAAATTGTTAAAGAACTCATTGACCTACCAGGGTCAACGGCCTGCTCTATGAACAAGCAATCTGTGTGAACACTCAACAAACACCAATTATCGCTTAGGTAAGGAGGTGATCCAGCCCCAGGTTCCCCTAGGGCTACCTTGTTACGACTTCACCCCAGTCATGAACCACACCGTGGTAAACGCCCTCCCGAAGGTTAAGCTATCTACTTCTGGTGCAGCCCACTCCCATGGTGTGACGGGCGGTGTGTACAAGGCCCGGGAACGTATTCACCGTGGCATTCTGATCCACGATTACTAGCGATTCCGACTTCATGGAGTCGAGTTGCAGACTCCAATCCGGACTACGACCGGCTTTATGAGATTAGCTCCACCTCGCGGCTTCGCAACCCTCTGTACCGACCATTGTAGCACGTGTGTAGCCCTACTCGTAAGGGCCATGATGACTTGACGTCGTCCCCACCTTCCTCCGGTTTATCACCGGCAGTCTCCCTAAAGTTCCCGGCATTACCCGCTGGCAAGTAAGGATAGGGGTTGCGCTCGTTGCGGGACTTAACCCAACATTTCACAACACGAGCTGACGACAGCCATGCAGCACCTGTCTCAGAGTTCCCGAAGGCACCAATCCATCTCTGGAAAGTTCTCTGGATGTCAAGAGTAGGTAAGGTTCTTCGCGTTGCATCGAATTAAACCACATGCTCCACCGCTTGTGCGGGCCCCCGTCAATTCATTTGAGTTTTAACCTTGCGGCCGTACTCCCCAGGCGGTCTACTTAATGCGTTAGCTTGAGAGCCCAGTGTTCAAGACACCAAACTCCGAGTAGACATCGTTTACGGCGTGGACTACCAGGGTATCTAATCCTGTTTGCTCCCCACGCTTTCGTGCCTGAGCGTCAGTCTTTGTCCAGGGGCCGCCTTCGCCACCGGTATTCCTCCAGATCTCTACGCATTTCACCGCTACACCTGGAATTCTACCCCCTCTACAAGACTCTAGTTTGCCAGTTCGAAATGCGGTTCCCAGGTTGAGCCCGGGGCTTTCACATCTCGCTTAACAAACCGCCTGCGCACGCTTTACGCCCAGTAATTCCGATTAACGCTCGCACCCTCCGTATTACCGCGGCTGCTGGCACGGAGTTAGCCGGTGCTTCTTCTGCGAGTAACGTCACAGCTAGCAGGTATTAACTACTAACCTTTCCTCCTCGCTGAAAGTGCTTTACAACCCGAAGGCCTTCTTCACACACGCGGCATGGCTGCATCAGGGTTTCCCCCCATTGTGCAATATTCCCCACTGCTGCCTCCCGTAGGAGTCTGGGCCGTGTCTCAGTCCCAGTGTGGCTGATCATCCTCTCAGACCAGCTAGGGATCGTCGCCTAGGTGAGCCTTTACCTCACCTACTAGCTAATCCCACCTGGGCTTATCCATCAGCGCAAGGCCCGAAGGTCCCCTGCTTTCCCCCGTAGGGCGTATGCGGTATTAGCAGTCGTTTCCAACTGTTATCCCCCACAAATGGGCAAATTCCCAGGCATTACTCACCCGTCCGCCGCTCGTCATCTTCAAAAGCAAGCTTTTGAAATGTTACCGCTCGACTTGCATGTGTTAGGCCTGCCGCCAGCGTTCAATCTGAGCCATGATCAAACTCTTCAATTAAAGTTTTGGTTGATTCCGAAGAATCGACTCAATGAATTCTGTTCGTATGAACACTCTTCATCGAGTTAAATCGTTTTGTCGATTTCTCAATGCCTGTGAGTGTCCACACAGATTTGCTTGTTTATCTTGTTAAAGAGCAATCCCTTAGGCGCTGTGGCCATCGGGTCAGGGCTGCGTATTCTACGCTTTCCTGCTGCGGCGTCAAGAGGTATTTACCATCTTTTTCGCCTGTCGTTGAAAGGACTCAAGAGCCTCTTTTCTTCGACCCTGTCACGTCTTTCGCGTTGCCGCTGTGCCGTGTCAGTGGGAGCGCATTATAGGGGGCCTGAACTTTTGTGCAAGGGCTTTTTAAAAGAAAAAACTCAATTTATTGGTCGACTGTAGAAACCCCGCTCAACCACACAGCTTACCTACCCATTAACCACAGACTTATCCACAAACCTATTTGTATAAGCAATTCTGGTAGTCGTACTTAGAGGAAAGATTCAACTCATGTATTACACCTTATTGGTCATGAAACCAGTCAGAAATAATCGAGATTCCGTATAATTACTAAAATGTTTTCTCATCCAGTACAGGGTTTTGCCCAAGTTCATAGCCTCGAAGCCAGAATCCCAAGCTTTAGTCGTGCGGCTAATCGACTCTGAGCACCCGGCATCTTCATACATGCCGATGATAAAATAACTGTGCCGACCAACTTAGAAACCATATAGCTATATTTTTAGTCTGGGGCAACTTAGAGCTTTGGTGAATAGCTAGAGATAAACGATTAATACCTACCACTCTGCAAAGGCAAACTAAAAGGATATTCATTAGCTCAGTTGCGGCGGTTGCATTTATCAAGAATATGCACGGACAACTATCTCCTTAACGGCCCTGCTCGGTGTGAGTAGCACCAGTGTTAACGCTTGGGCCGCAAATTACCTGGCTGATGGGCTCGATGGTTTGCTTGATAAACCGAAACCCGGACGACTGTAGTGGCATAGCGAATTTAGCCAACAAAATCAAACGACAAAATTTGGACGACACGGGGTCGCCGTCTCCGTGTCGTCAAACAGCAGCAATTTGATTATAAGTATCTGTTTGGGGCGGTGCGCAAGTAGCGGTAAAACGGAAGCATTGGTTACGCCCCTGGTCAACAAAGATGCCATGATACTTCACCTTGAATTGATATCGTTGACAACCGAGAGCGACCGGCATGCAGTGGTCATCGTTGATGGCGCAGGCTGGCATACTATGGATACGGCAATGCCTTTCTCAAATCTCACTTTAATTAATCTACCCGCCTATTTCCCAAAGCTGAACCCGATGGAGCAAGTTTAACAATGGCTCAGACAACGCTGTCTTTCCAAGCGAGTATTCGATTGCTACACACAAATTGTTGACCAAGTATCCCGAGCCTGGAATACCTTCATTAGGATGCTGGTCGGGTTAAATCTCTGTGCTCCAGAGATTTAACCCGACCAAATAGTTAATCAAATTGGTATCACATGGGGGCAAAAGACATCTGCTCATCAAGCACAGCTTGATAGAGGGCTGTAGCACGAAGCAGCTTGGCTGCGAGCTGAGGGGCACACACTGCGCCAGCAGCTTTGGGCTGCATGTTAAGTCGTGCTCGCTGAAAGCGAGACAAACAAAAAGCCCTAGCTAAATGCTAGGGCTTTTTTTTTGTTAGGCGTCTGGCGATGGCCAGCTTCGAGCAAGCTCTCCGCGTTCGTCTGTCGCATCAAACTGAGTTTGATAAACGCGACAACCTCACCCCTACTCCACATGGGATTGTGCCTCACGCGTTCGGACTCTTTATCTTCCCCATGTGAGAGTGGACATTTCAAAATGCAATTAAAAAAAAGAAAATCCCCAACACAAAGTGCTGGGGATCCATCGTTACTGTTTTGTCTTCACTTTTCTAAAAAGTGAAAACCAAAGTGGCGTCTGGCGATGACCTACTCTCACATGGGGAGACCCCACACTACCATCGGCGCGATTGCGTTTCACTTCTGAGTTCGGGATGGGATCAGGTGGGACCACAATGCTATTGTCACCAGACAAATTTTGTTGCTGCTATTTAGTGCCTAGCAGCTGAATATGGTGCTGATACCCAGAATCGAACTGGGGACCTCATCCTTACCAAGGATGCGCTCTACCGACTGAGCCATATCAGCAAATTCAACTTTGATTTCACTTTATCTAAAGTGATAATCAGAAATTGGGCGTCTGGCGATGACCTACTCTCACATGGGGGGAGACCCCACACTACCATCGGCGCGATTGCGTTTCACTTCTGAGTTCGGGATGGGATCAGGTGGGACCACAATGCTATTGTCACCAGACATAAAATTGTACGGAACAAATTTTAAACGCGCTTTAGCGCGGCCGTTAGGGTCAAATACAGGGATGTATTTGATAAATTCATTCCTAAATTCAGAAAGCTGTGCTCTTTTCAGAGCCTGAGTTCAAACTTCAATCAAGTATCGACTTCTTCAAGTCCGTAAAACCCATCTGGGTTGTATGGTTAAGCTCTCGAGTCATTAGTACAGGTTAGCTCAACGCCTCGCAACGCTTACACACCCTGCCTATCAACGTCCTGGTCTCGAACGGCTCTTCAGAGGTCTCTAGGACCTAGGGATGACTCATCTTGGGGCTCGCTTCCCGCTTAGATGCTTTCAGCGGTTATCGATTCCGAACGTAGCTACCGGGCAATGCCATTGGCATGACAACCCGAACACCAGCGGTTCGTCCACTCCGGTCCTCTCGTACTAGGAGCAGCTCCCCTCAATCATCCAACGCCCACGGCAGATAGGGACCGAACTGTCTCACGACGTTCTGAACCCAGCTCGCGTACCACTTTAAATGGCGAACAGCCATACCCTTGGGACCGACTTCAGCCCCAGGATGTGATGAGCCGACATCGAGGTGCCAAACACCGCCGTCGATATGAACTCTTGGGCGGTATCAGCCTGTTATCCCCGGAGTACCTTTTATCCGTTGAGCGATGGCCCTTCCATTCAGAACCACCGGATCACTATGACCTGCTTTCGCACCTGCTCGACGTGTCTGTCTCGCAGTTAAGCTGGCTTATGCCATTACACTAACCGTACGATGTCCGACCGTACTTAGCCAACCTTCGTGCTCCTCCGTTACTCTTTGGGAGGAGACCGCCCCAGTCAAACTACCCACCAGGCACTGTCCCTAACCCCGATTAGGGGCCCAGGTTAGAACATCAACACTACAAGGGTGGTATTTCAAGGTTGACTCCAACAAGACTGGCGTCTCATCTTCATAGTCTCCCACCTATCCTACACATGTAGGGTCAATGTTCAGTGCCAAGCTATAGTAAAGGTTCACGGGGTCTTTCCGTCTAGCCGCGGGTATACGGCATCTTCACCGCAATTTCAACTTCACTGAGTCTCGGCTGGAGACAGCGTGGCCATCATTACGCCATTCGTGCAGGTCGGAACTTACCCGACAAGGAATTTCGCTACCTTAGGACCGTTATAGTTACGGCCGCCGTTTACCGGGGCTTCGATCATGAGCTTCTCCGAAGATAACCCAATCAATTAACCTTCCGGCACCGGGCAGGCGTCACACCGTATACGTCATCTTGCGATTTTGCACAGTGCTGTGTTTTTGATAAACAGTTGCAGCCACCTGGTATCTGCGACTGCCAGCAGCTTACGACGCGAGGTCTTCACCGTTTAAGCGGCGTACCTTCTCCCGAAGTTACGGTACCATTTTGCCTAGTTCCTTCAGCCGAGTTCTCTCAAGCGCCTTGGTATTCTCTACCCGACCACCTGTGTCGGTTTGGGGTACGATTCCTACTAACCTGAAGCTTAGAAGATTTTCCTGGAAGCATGGCATCAACCACTTCATCCCCGTAGGGACTCGTCATCAGCTCTCAGTGTATGTGTGCCCGGATTTGCCTAAGCACACCACCTACTACCTTAAACGCGGACAACCAACGCCGCGCTGGCCTAGCCTTCTCCGTCTCTCCATCGCAGTTAGCAGAAGTACGGGAATATTAACCCGTTTCCCATCGACTACGCCTTTCAGCCTCGCCTTAGGGGTCGACTCACCCTGCCCCGATTAACGTTGGACAGGAACCCTTGGTCTTTCGGCGAGGGGTTTTTTCACCCCTTTATCGTTACTCATGTCAGCATTCGCACTTCTGATACCTCCAGCGTGGGTTACCCCTTCGCCTTCAACGGCTTACAGAACGCTCCTCTACCGCACTGATGCAAGCATCAGTACCCGTAGCTTCGGTGAATTGCTTAGCCCCGTTACATCTTCCGCGCAGGCCGACTCGACTAGTGAGCTATTACGCTTTCTTTAAATGATGGCTGCTTCTAAGCCAACATCCTAGCTGTCTAAGCCTTCCCACATCGTTTCCCACTTAGCAATTACTTTGGGACCTTAGCTGACGGTCTGGGTTGTTTCCCTTTTTGACGACGGACGTTAGCACCCGCCGTCTGTCTCCCGGATAGCACTCTTTGGTATTCGGAGTTTGCAAAGGGTTGGTAAGTCGGGATGACCCCCCCTAGCCTTAACAGTGCTCTACCCCCAAAGGTGTTCGTCCGAGGCGCTACCTAAATAGCTTTCGAGGAGAACCAGATATCTCCCGGTTTGATTGGCCTTTCACCCCCAGCCACAAGTCATCCGCTAATTTTTCAACATTAGTCGGTTCGGTCCTCCAGTTGATGTTACTCAACCTTCAACCTGCCCATGGCTGATCACCGGGTTTCGGGTCTACACCTAGCAACTAAACGCGCAGTTAACACTCGGTTTCCCTACGGCTCCGCTATTCGCTTAACCTCGCTACTAAATGTAAGTCGCTGACCCATTATACAAAAGGTACGCAGTCACGGTCTCAAGTACCGCTTCCACTGCTTGTACGTATACGGTTTCAGGTTCTATTTCACTCCCCTCACAGGGGTTCTTTTTCGCCTTTCCCTCACGGTACTGGTTCACTATCGGTCAGTCAGGAGTATTTAGCCTTGGAGGATGGTCCCCCATATTCAGACAACATATCACGTGTGCCGCCTTACTCGTTTTCATCTCTGGTTAGTTTACATGTACGGGGCTATCACCCTGTGCCGCTGTGCTTTCCAACACATTCCACTAACACCCCAAAGACTTAAGGGCTAATCCCCGTTCGCTCGCCGCTACTTGGGGAATCTCGGTTGATTTCTTTTCCTAAGGGTACTTAGATGTTTCAGTTCCCCTCGTTCGCCTCAATACGCTATGTATTCACGTATTGATGACACCTTATGGTGCCGGGTTTCCCCATTCGGACATCGCTGGCTCAAATGCTTGTTACTAGCTCACCAACGCTTTTCGCAAGTTACTACGTCCTTCATCGCCTCTGACTGCCAAGGCATCCACCGTATACGCTTGGTCGCTTAACCATACAACCCGGATGAGTTTTCATCGGTTTGTATTGCAACCAGCTTAAGTTTACTTGTCTCACCTCCGGGTTAAGGAAGTGGACTCGCCTTGAAGAATTTCCAAAACACTTGATTGAAGTGTTTGAGAACTCAATTTGTATGCATCAATTCCAACTCCTAAGAGTGGTTTTGATGTCTACTATCAGCTTTCCAAATTGTTAAAGAGCGGGCTTAAAAAAGCCAAAGATAAATACTGACTTATCTTTGGCGTCTCTCGTCCTTTGTAGAGTGACGGTTCCAGCACTTCCAAGGGAAGTGGTGGAGCTATGCGGATCGAACCGCAGACCTCCTGCGTGCAAGGCAGGCGCTCTCCCAGCTGAGCTATAGCCCCGTATTTAATTCCTTCGCCAACTAAACCTAAACCGGTTTAACACAAACAGCGGAAGAATTGGTGGGTCTGAGTAGACTCGAACTACCGACCTCTCGCTTATCAGGCGAACGCTCTAACCACCTGAGCTACAGACCCCCATGCTCTACTTCTTTATCAAGCAATCTGTGTGAACACTCAACAAACACCAATTATCGCTTAGGTAAGGAGGTGATCCAGCCCCAGGTTCCCCTAGGGCTACCTTGTTACGACTTCACCCCAGTCATGAACCACACCGTGGTAAACGCCCTCCCGAAGGTTAAGCTATCTACTTCTGGTGCAGCCCACTCCCATGGTGTGACGGGCGGTGTGTACAAGGCCCGGGAACGTATTCACCGTGGCATTCTGATCCACGATTACTAGCGATTCCGACTTCATGGAGTCGAGTTGCAGACTCCAATCCGGACTACGACCGGCTTTATGAGATTAGCTCCACCTCGCGGCTTCGCAACCCTCTGTACCGACCATTGTAGCACGTGTGTAGCCCTACTCGTAAGGGCCATGATGACTTGACGTCGTCCCCACCTTCCTCCGGTTTATCACCGGCAGTCTCCCTAAAGTTCCCGGCATTACCCGCTGGCAAGTAAGGATAGGGGTTGCGCTCGTTGCGGGACTTAACCCAACATTTCACAACACGAGCTGACGACAGCCATGCAGCACCTGTCTCAGAGTTCCCGAAGGCACCAATCCATCTCTGGAAAGTTCTCTGGATGTCAAGAGTAGGTAAGGTTCTTCGCGTTGCATCGAATTAAACCACATGCTCCACCGCTTGTGCGGGCCCCCGTCAATTCATTTGAGTTTTAACCTTGCGGCCGTACTCCCCAGGCGGTCTACTTAATGCGTTAGCTTGAGAGCCCAGTGTTCAAGACACCAAACTCCGAGTAGACATCGTTTACGGCGTGGACTACCAGGGTATCTAATCCTGTTTGCTCCCCACGCTTTCGTGCCTGAGCGTCAGTCTTTGTCCAGGGGCCGCCTTCGCCACCGGTATTCCTCCAGATCTCTACGCATTTCACCGCTACACCTGGAATTCTACCCCCCTCTACAAGACTCTAGTTTGCCAGTTCGAAATGCGGTTCCCAGGTTGAGCCCGGGGCTTTCACATCTCGCTTAACAAACCGCCTGCGCACGCTTTACGCCCAGTAATTCCGATTAACGCTCGCACCCTCCGTATTACCGCGGCTGCTGGCACGGAGTTAGCCGGTGCTTCTTCTGCGAGTAACGTCACAGCTAGCAGGTATTAACTACTAACCTTTCCTCCTCGCTGAAAGTGCTTTACAACCCGAAGGCCTTCTTCACACACGCGGCATGGCTGCATCAGGGTTTCCCCATTGTGCAATATTCCCCACTGCTGCCTCCCGTAGGAGTCTGGGCCGTGTCTCAGTCCCAGTGTGGCTGATCATCCTCTCAGACCAGCTAGGGATCGTCGCCTAGGTGAGCCTTTACCTCACCTACTAGCTAATCCCACCTGGGCTTATCCATCAGCGCAAGGCCCGAAGGTCCCCTGCTTTCCCCGTAGGGCGTATGCGGTATTAGCAGTCGTTTCCAACTGTTATCCCCCACAAATGGGCAAATTCCCAGGCATTACTCACCCGTCCGCCGCTCGTCATCTTCAAAAGCAAGCTTTTGAAATGTTACCGCTCGACTTGCATGTGTTAGGCCTGCCGCCAGCGTTCAATCTGAGCCATGATCAAACTCTTCAATTAAAGTTTTGGTTGAACCCGAAGGTTCGACTCAATGAATTCTGTTCGTATGAACACTCTTCATCGAGTTAAATCGTTTTGTCGATTTCTCAATGCCTGTGAGTGTCCACACAGATTGCTTGATATATTGTTAAAGAGCAGGACCGCGATGATTCTCATCGAGTCAGGGCTGCGTATTTTACAGAACCCTTTTTCAGCGTCAAGCCCTTTTTTATCTGGTTTCGAGTGGGTGATGATTTTATCATCACACCTTTGAAACCAAGGCTTGTTGCCAACTACTGAACTTGAATTTGAACAATTATTTTGTTCTCGTTCGCCGTGTCAGTGGGAGCGCATTATAGGGAGCTTGAACTTTTGTGCAAGGGCTTTTTTCAGCATTTTACGATCTTTTTTGAGGTTATCGGGTTAGCCACAACTTAAACACTTTTTACTCCCAGAGTTATCCACATTTATGGCTTCCGGAGCCTTTTTAGACCTCCAAGCATATAATGATTTACTTTCCGGGCAGGCAACTATCTTCAGAGTTTCACAGCAACTGGAGTAATAATTGACTTAGCGGTGGCGACGATAGACTAGATAGTCCACGCTGGTTTACATCTTTACTCCCGACAATATCCAGCTTCTGTCGAGTCGTTCTTTTCCAATATAGGTCTCCAATGTGTAAACCTATTTCAGGACGAGACACATATAAGAAAAAAGGCAATCCGAAGATTGCCTTTAATGACTTACAGTGTGTTAGCTCAGTTTGCCATGACACTGTTTGTATTTTTTACCTGAGCCACAAGGACAAGGATCGTTGCGTCCAACTTTCTCACCCTCACGCACAACTGGAGTATGTGCCGCGACTTCAGCATCTTGTTCGGCTTCATTCAAAGCTTCAGACGTGGCGTGCTGATATTGATGTTGGATCCGCGCTTCTTCTTCACGGCGACGGGCTTCCATTTCATCTACATCTGATTGAGCCTGTACCTGAACCTTGGACAAAATACTGATCACATCGTGCTTGAGTGACTCCAGCATTTGCTGGAACAGCTCAAAGGACTCACGCTTATATTCCTGTTTGGGGTTCTTCTGTGCATAACCACGCAGGTGAATACCCTGACGCAGGTGGTCCATGGCCGCCAGGTGCTCTTTCCACAAACCATCCAGGGTTTGCAGCATCACGGCCTTTTCGAACTGACGCAGCACCTCAGGGCCCACCATCTGCTCTTTGGCCTCATAGGCCTTGAGCCAAGATTCGATGATCCGCTCACGTAGCGTCTCTTCATGCAAGTCTTCTTCTTTGTCCAGCCACTCCTGCAGCGGCAAGTCCAGTACAAATTCCTGCTTGAGTCGCTGCTCGAGGCCGGGAACGTCCCAGAGCTCTTCAACTGACTGTGGTGGAATGTATTGATCGATAACGCCTGTGATCACGTCTTCCTGAATATTCTTGATGGTATCTTCAATGCTTTCGGCATCCATCAGTTCGTTACGCTGAGCGTAAACCACCTGACGCTGGTCGTTGGCGACATCATCAAATTCCAGCAACTGCTTACGAATATCGAAGTTACGGGCTTCCACTTTGCGCTGGGCATTCTCAATCGCACGAGATACCCAAGGATGTTCGATGGCTTCGCCTTCTTCCATGCCCAACTTCTTCATCATGTTGGCAACGCGATCTGAAGCGAAGATCCGCATCAGGCTGTCTTCCATCGACAGATAGAAACGTGATGAACCCGCATCGCCCTGACGGCCGGAACGACCACGCAGCTGGTTATCGATACGACGGGACTCGTGACGTTCTGTGCCCAGGATGTGCAAACCACCGGCAGCAACCACGGCATCGTGACGCTCTTGCCAGTCGGCACGGATCTTGGCGATCTGCTCCTCGGTTGGGTTTTCCAGTTCCTCAACTTCCGCTTTCCAGCTACCGCCCAAGACGATATCGGTACCACGACCGGCCATGTTAGTGGCTACGGTAACAGCACCACTACGTCCAGCCTGAGCAACAATTTCAGCTTCTTTTTCGTGGAACTTGGCGTTCAGTACCTTGTGAGGGATCTTTTCCCGATCCAACAGGTTGGACAGCAGTTCAGACTGTTCGATGGAAACTGTACCGACCAATACCGGCTGGCCGCGTTCACGGCAACCCTTGATGTCCTGGATAATGGCGGCGTACTTTTCTTTGGCGGTGAGATACACCAAGTCAGCCATATCGTTACGGATCATCGGCCGGTTGGTGGGGATCACTACGGTATCCAGACCATAGATATGCTGGAATTCAAAGGCTTCGGTATCGGCAGTACCTGTCATACCGGCCAGTTTTTCATACTGACGGAAGTAGTTTTGGAAGGTGATAGAAGCCAGAGTCTGGTTTTCATTCTGGATCTTCACACCTTCTTTGGCTTCCACCGCCTGGTGCAAACCTTCAGACCAACGACGCCCCTGCATGGTACGGCCAGTGTGCTCATCGACGATGATCACTTCGCCGTCCTGCACTACATAATCGACATCCCGCTCAAACAGGGTGTGAGCACGCAGCGCGGCGTTGACATGATGCAGCAGTGAGATATTGGCGGCCGAATAGAGTGAATCCCCTTCGGCCAGCAGGCCAGACTGGGTAAGCAGAAGTTCAATTTTTTCCTGACCGCGTTCAGTCATGTGAACTTGCTTGGCTTTTTCATCCACGCTGAAGTCGCCCTCACCGACATAGTCGTCCGAATCTTCTTTATCCTGGCGGATCAGATTAGGGATCAGCTTATTGACCTTGATGTAGAGTTCAGAGCTGTCTTCCGCGGCGCCGGAGATGATCAGCGGCGTACGGGCTTCATCAATAAGAATGGAGTCGACTTCGTCTATCAGAGCATAGTGCAATGGACGTTGTACCCGCTCCTGCGGTGAAAACGCCATGTTGTCGCGCAGATAGTCGAAACCAAATTCGTTATTGGTACCGTAAGTGATATCTGAGTTGTAGGCAGCTTTCTTTTCCAGCTGGCCAAGACCGGCGACGTTAACTCCGACTGTCATTCCTAGGAATTCAAACAGTGGGCGGTTAGTGTCGGCGTCACGGCGAGCCAGATAGTCGTTCACTGTAATAACGTGAACACCCTTGCCGGTCAGCGCATTGAGATAAGCGGGCAGCGTGGCGGTCAGTGTCTTACCTTCACCGGTGCGCATCTCGGCAATGCGGTTACTATCCAGCACCATACCGCCTATCAACTGCACATCGAAGTGGCGCATCTCGAACACCCGCTTGGAAGCTTCACGCACAGTGGCAAAGGCTTCGGCCATGATGTCGTTAAGGGTTTCCCCTTTTTCGAGTCGGTCACGGAACTCCTGGGTCTTGGCCTTGAGCTGCTCATCGCTGAGTTGCTCATATTCGCCTTCGAGCGCGTTGATCTTGTTGACTATTTTGCCCAGGGCTTTAAGGGTGCGGTCGTTACGACTACCAAATACTTTTGTCAGTAATTTACCTAACATCTGAATCACTTATTCTGTTGTAGGCCAAGCCTCTTGCGAGTCTGGCGGCCAGTTCCAATTAACCTGCTTTGCGGTAGACGTACTTCTTGGGATCTATCTGCTGTCCACCCCGCAACACTTCGTAATGCACATGAGGTCCTGTCGAACGCCCAGTGCTTCCCATGGTGGCAATTTTCTCGCCCTTGGCGACCACGTCACCTACAGTTACTGACAAAGCTTTATTATGACCATAGCGGGTGCGCAATCCGTTACCGTGATCTATCTCCACCAACTCACCATAGCCAAACATATTCCCGGCCCATGTCACCACCCCACCACCGGTGGCGATCACATCGGCTCCTTCCGTACCCGCAAAGTCTATGCCTTTATGCACAGTTCTGCGGCCATTGAAAGGATCATTACGTAAACCGTAGGGCGAAGATAACCAACCTTTATTGATTGGCCGCCCTGATATATAACGCTCTTCATCTATATGGAGATTGGAAGCCACTGTTTCAAGCAGTGACAACTGAGCATTATTACTATCAATTCCTGATGCCAGCCGATCCATATCGGAGATCAGCTGCTCCAACTCTATGCTGGTACCCAGCTCGCTCAAACCGCCAATACCTACCTCGGCGCCGAAATCGAACTGTTCTTCAAGTTGGTAATTCTGGGCAAGAGTTTGCCCGAGAGCCTCAAGCCGGGTCAGTTTGGCCTGCATTCTGGCGACATGAGCCACCAAGGTTGCCAACTGAGTTTCGGTTGCTTGCTTGAGATCTTTGACTTGTTTCTGTTGCTGCTCACGAGCCTGACGCTCGTTGTCGACGTTGGCCTGTTGCGACTCAAATCGCTCTGCGTTGTATTGATAGAGCCCTGTGCCCGCAGCGAGGAGCAAAATAGGCAACAGCAACCAGCGTTTGCCCGGTTGCCAGCGCGTCACGCCATTCCGACCTTGAATAAAAACTGTTACACTCATAGCCTAATTCAGCCATCTTATTATCATAATGAAGAAGCTCCCTCAGCACCTCAGCCAATTACTGCATCAGTCGGGACGTTTGCCCGATCTGGCCGAGAAAGCGGAGCTTTTGTTGTATCTGAACCAGCATGTCAAACAACTGCTGTCAGGCCCTGTCAGCGAACAGCTGAAAGTCGCCAATCTGCGCCAAAGTGTGTTGGTTATTGAAACCCCTTCCGCCGCATGGGCCGCCAGGATTAACTTCCAAAAAACCAAACTTCTCGCCCAACTTCAGGCAGAAACGCTCCCAATGCTTACCGCTATTGAGGTTAAAGTCAACCCGGCACTGGCAACATCGGGGGCAAAACCCCAAGTGGTTCACAGACAGTTGAGTGAAACCGCGGCTTCACATATTAATGCTCTGGCCGAACACACAGAAGGTGAGCTGGGCCAGAAACTAAAACGGCTGGCTGCATTAGCCAGCCGTAAAAGGCAGTCCTAGTTTTACGATTAAGCCATCACCACATTGGATGGCATCATAAAGCTGACAGGCACATCCGCTTCTTTTTCGAAGCTGACCAACTCCCAAGCATCCTGCTGGGCAAGCAGAGCCCGCACCAACCGGTTGTTAAGAGCATGCCCCGTCTTGTAGGCACAGAATTCTCCGACTATGGCGTGACCCGCCACATACAGGTCACCAAACGCATCCAGAATCTTGTGCTTAACAAATTCATCCTCATAACGCAGGCCATCGGGGTTGAGGACACGATATTCATCAAGCACAACCGCGTTTTCCATACTGCCGCCTAATGCCAAGTTGTTGGCACGCAGGTACTCGATATCACGCATAAAACCAAAGGTTCTGGCGCGGCTGATATCTTTCACAAAGGCAGAAGAGGAAAAATCCATCACCATATGTTGTTGACTACGGGCAATTTCAGGGTGATTGAAGTCAATAGCAAAATCGACTCTGAAACCTTTGAAGGGTCGCAATTCAGCCCACTTATCACCGTCTTCAACACGCACTGTGTGCTTGATCTTCAGATATTTCTTGGCCGCTGACTGATCTTTGATCCCCGCGCTTTGCAGCAGGAATACAAAGGGGCTGGCACTGCCGTCCATGATGGGGATCTCGGGAGCATCCACTTCAATAACGGCATTGTCGATACCCAAGCCCGCGAGTGCCGCGAACAGATGCTCAATCGTTGAGATGCGAACACCTTCATCATTGACCAGAGCCGTACACATAGTCGTTTCACGCACCTGCTCTGCCTTGGCAGCAATCTCCACTGCCGGCTGCATATCGGTGCGCACGAGTACGATCCCTGTATTGACTGGTGCGGGCTTGATAGTCAAAGTCACCTTATTGCCGGAGTGCAAACCGACACCGGTGGTCTTTACCATTTTTTCAACAGTTCTTTGAAAAATCATTTAGTTACCCGTATTCATCTCAACAAAAAGCCCTGCCTTTGACGATAAAATACTCACTCGTCAGGCGCAGCTGGTCGGATATCCTAGCATAAATCGATAAATTCACAAAAATTTACCAGCCTTCACTTCCAACAAAGCAAAGGGAATTTTCCAATTTACACCCGCGATACCCGCCAGTATCAGTCGGCTTGCTTACGCAAAAACGCCGGAATATCCAAATAATCAAGCTCGTTCTTGTGCGGGTTAGGCGCAGGCTGAGACGCCGGAACCGCATTCCCTTTAGTGGAAACAGGCACGATAACCTCTTCCTGGGTCGCATAAGTATCGACCTTAGGTTCAACCACAGGTTCAGGACGTGGAGCAGGTTTAGATACCAATTGAATGTCAGGTTTTCTTTCCGAACCTATGCCGGTAGCAACCACAGTGACTCGCAACTCATCGCTCATCTCAGGATCGATTACAGCACCAACAACTACGGTCGCATTGTCAGAAGCGTAAGCCTTGACGTGGTTACCCACAGTCTCGAACTCTTCGATGCTCATATCCATGCCAGCAGTGATGTTGACCAGTACGCCGCGGGCGCCAGCCAAGTCGATATCTTCCAGCAGTGGACTGGCAACGGCCGCTTCGGCCGCTTCTTCGGCGCGATCTTCACCACGAGCAACACCCGTACCCATCATGGCGTTACCCATTTCGGACATAACGGTTTTCACGTCGGCAAAGTCGACGTTAATCAGACCGGGACGGGTGATCAGCTCGGCGATGCCCTGCACCGCACCTAAGAGTACGTTATTGGCTGCTGCGAAGGCATCCAGCAATGACGTGCCACGGCCCAATACCTTGAGCAGCTTCTCGTTAGGGATAGTGATCAGCGAGTCAACATGCTTGGCCAGCTCTGCGATACCCTGATCGGCATAGGCCATACGCTTCTTGCCTTCGAATGGGAAAGGTTTGGTGACCACGGCCACTGTCAATATCCCTTCTTCGCGAGCAATCTGCGCCACCACAGGAGCGGCACCTGTACCCGTACCTCCACCCATACCGGCAGCGATGAAGATCATATCCGAGCCCTTGATGGCTTCACGGATATTTTCACGATCTTCTTCGGCAGCGGCGCGGCCGACTTCCGGGTTAGCACCGGCACCCAGGCCCTTGGTGACATCGCGCCCCAGCTGAATTGTGGTGCCCGCGGCAGACTTACGCAGTGCCTGGGCATCTGTATTGGTGGCAACAAACTCAACACCTTCGATGTTGTGTTTCACCATATGTTCGACGGCATTACCACCGCCGCCACCGACGCCGATGACCTTTATCACCGCCTCGTCAGAATGAGTATCCATGATCTCAAACATGGTTGAATTCTCCGTATTACCTGCGTTTACGTAAGTTAAAACTCACCTTTAAACCAGCTCTGAACCCGATTCCAGAGACTGGTCACCCCTTGACGCTCGGGTCGTTCAAACTGACGTTCGATAACCCTGCGTGCGCCGTAATGTAACAGCCCAACACCTGTGGAGTAGATGGGCTGATCCACATATTCATACAAACCTTTCACCGGCAGCGGTGATGCCACCCTGACCGGCATGCCGAACGTGGCTTCGGCAACATCCACAGCCCCTTCGATAGAGGCGGTACCACCGGTCAACACTATGCCAGCGGCAATTTGATCTTCCAGGCCACTGTCCTTGAGCTCTTTGAATACCAACTCGAACAGTTCCTGATATCTGGGTTCAACCACCTCGGCCAGAGTATGGCGCGACATGGTTCTTGATGGTCGGCCACCCACGGACGGCACTTCTATGCTATCTTCACGGCTCACCATGGAGCTGCGGGCACTGGCATGCTGCACTTTAATCTGCTCGGCATGCGACAGCGGCGTACGGAAAATTTTGGCGATATCACTGGTTACCTGGTTGCCGGCCACCGGCACCACGGCGCAGTGACGCAGAGCGCCATTGGTATACACGGCGATATCTGTGGTGCCGCCACCGACATCTACCAGACAAACACCCAGATCTTTTTCATCATTAGTCAGTACCGCATCGGCCGAAGCGATACCGGAAAACACCAGGTCGTCCACCTTGAGGCCACAGCGTTCAACACTCTTGGTGATGTTCTTGGCCATATCATTGGCGCAGGTGACTATATGCACCTTGGCTTCCATCCGCATGCCGGACATGCCGATAGGGCTGCGGATCCCTTCCTGAACATCTATGGCATATTCCTGCGGCAGTACGTGCAAAATGCGGCGCTCGGTGGGGATCTTCACCGAACGGGCCGTGTGGATGACGTTATCTACATCTTCCTGGGTCACCTCTTCATCATTGATGGAGACCATGCCGTTTTCGTTCTGACAGGCGATATGCTTGCCGGAAATGCTCAAATACACCGAAGACACCTGACAGTCTGCCATCAGCTCGGCCTGATCCAGGGCCCGCTGCACACTGCGCACGATAGAATCAAGGTCGTTGACCCCGCCTTTATCCATGCCGCGCGATGGATGATTACCCAGGCCGACGACACTGATTTCGCCATCGGGCAAGACTTCACCTATGATCACAGCGACCTTGGAGGTCCCTATGTCCAATCCGACGATCAGATTTCTATCTTGGTTCTTGGTCATTAATTAACGGCTCTCTTCTTGTGCATCTTCCCAGCCTACAGCCAGACCCGTGTCATAGCGTAGATCCACTCTGGCGACACTCTTTTCCTGTTTAACCAACTCCGGATACACATTGATAAAACGCTGTATCCGCGCCATCTTGTCCTCTCGCCCCAACGCCAGCATGATGCCATTGCCCAAAGTCGCCTCCCAGGCATGTCTCGGGCTGAGACTCAATCTATCCAGCTTGAAGCTGTTTATCCGCAACAGTTCATCCATCTGCCTAAAGGAGGTCAACACCTCATGCGACATCGACTCTGGTCCCGCCAACCAAGGTAAATCTTCTAACCCGGGTTGTGGTGGCGCCAGGAACACCTCGCCGTGTTCATTGAGCCATTCATCCTGATTCCAATGCGCTACGGCAACCTGTTCCTGCAGATAAACCTTCAGCTTGGCCGGCCATTCACGCCGAACCGAGGCCCGGTATACCCAAGGCAGAGCTTCCAGCGCCTGCTGCACTTCAGTCACATCAGCGCTGAAGAAACTACGCTGCATCAAGTCCTGCAAGGCGCCGCGGATTTCCGCATCCGTGGTGTATTGGCGCTCACCTTTTATCGCCACAGCTTCAATGGGCAAGGCCTCGGCATCATTCAGCACCAATCCCAGCTTCCACGCCGCCATGCCGAATGCCACCAGTACCAACAACAGGAAACAGATCCCGCTGCAGAGATACCAATTGACTCCAGCAAGCCTTTCACGGCTCTTTTGCCACCTGTCCTTCAGCGCCATGGTCGATGCCTGTTAGGTCGGTGGAAAACCGGCCATTATATAGAGCTGGCTTTCTTGGTCAAAAGATACTGTTTTCAAACCATTAACTGGTGAAAATCTATTCAACAATCGCATCTTTCTGCTCACTGTGAAACCCCAGCTTATTACTCGCCAGCTGCCTTGCCAGGGCGCCGATATTGCCGGCACCTTGAGTCATTAGCAGGTCGCCGCCCTTGAGTACATCCGGCAGTATTTCTTGCAACTGCTCCGGCGTAGCGACATAGATAGGGTCGACCTGCCCCCGTAATCTGATGCTGCGGCACAGCGCGCGGCTGTCGGCTCCCGCGATAGGCGCTTCACCGGCGGGATAGACCTCCAGCAGCAATAGACCATCGACCTGAGACAATACCTCGACAAAATCCTCGTAGAGATCCCGGGTGCGGCTATATCTGTGAGGCTGATAAGCCATCACCAGGCGCTTATTCGGCCAACCGGCGCGAGCCGCCTTGATAGTGGCGGCGACTTCGCTGGGATGATGACCGTAATCGTCGACTAACATCACTTCACCCTTGGGAGTCTCGAAGGCCCCCAGGTGCTGGAAGCGGCGACCAATTCCCTGGAACTCCGCCAGCGCCTGCACTATAGCGGCATCTTCTATGTCATCTTCGCTAGCCACAGCGATTGCCGCCAAGGCGTTCAGCACATTGTGCCGTCCCGGCAGATTCAGCAGCAGCTCCAGGTCATCCCGCCCCTTGCGGCGCACGGTAAAACGGCATTGATGCCCTTCCTGGCTGAAGTTGAGCGCCTGCACATCGGCCTCATCGCTGAAACCATAGGTCACCATGTGGCGACCAATACGCGGCATGATCTCTTTCACCACAGGATCATCGATACAGAGCACGGCCACGCCATAGAACGGCAGGTTATGCAGGAAGTCGACAAAGGTGGTTTTCAACTTTTCGAAATCACCACCATAAGTATCCATATGGTCGGCTTCTATATTCGTTACCACACTCACCATGGGCTGCAGATGCAGGAAGCTGGCATCACTCTCATCGGCCTCGGCGATAAGGTAACGGCTGTGCCCCAAGCGAGCATTGGTGCCGGCACTATTGAGCAGACCACCTATCACAAAGGTCGGATCCCGCTCGGCCTGGCCATAAACACTGGCGATAAGGCTGGTTGTAGTGGTCTTGCCATGGGTGCCGGCAATCGCCACCCCATGACGGTAACGCATCAGCTCGGCCAGCATCTCGGCACGGCGCACTATCGGAGTGCGGCTGGCTCTGGCGGCCGCGACTTCCGGGTTATCCGCTTTAATCGCGGTGGAAACCACCACCACATCAACGTTAACCACAGCATCGGCACTGTGGCCGATAATGATGCGAGCACCCAGCGCTGCCAAACGTTCGGTCACGGCATTTTCGGCAATATCCGAACCACTGACCTGATAACCTTCGTTGACCAGAACCTCGGCAATGCCCCCCATGCCTGCGCCACCTATGCCAACAAAGTGAATGCGACGCACCCGGCGCATTTCCGGGATCATGGCGCGAAGCTGGGCGTATTTCTCTGCTCTGTTATTCATCTATTTCCTTTCTCTGCCAGTTCGATACAGACTTGGGCGACTTTATCGGTCGCATCCAGCACGGCGGCCGCTCTGGCTCTTTGCCCCATCAGGGCCAATTCATTTCTATCGCTGCCAAGCAGGGCTAGCTTATTTGCCAGCCTGGGCACATCGACAATCGGTTGCGGCAACAGGAAGGCCGCGCCCGCATCCACCAACACCTGGGCGTTGCGAGTCTGGTGATCATCCACCGCATGGGGATAAGGCACCAACAGGCTGGGCAGGCCAACGGCCGCCAGCTCGGAAACGGTTAACGCTCCGGCGCGGCAGATGACCACGTCGGCCCAGCGATAGGCGGCTTCCATATCATCGATAAACTCAGCCACTTTGACTCTGCCGTCCTGCCCCAGTTGCTGATATTCAGCTTCCACCGGCGCCTGATTACCCTTGCCGACCTGATGCCAAACCGTCACCAACTGCGACTTGCTGACCTCGGCGACCACGGCCGGCATAAGGTCGTTGAAGACCTTGGCACCCAAACTGCCACCGACGACCAGAATTTTCAGCGCATCCTGATGCTGGGCTCTGGGCTGTCCACCCAGAGTGATAAGCTCCTGGCGAATAGGGTTGCCCACTACTTCGGCCTTACCCGGTTCGAAGGTGTTGGCAAAGGCGCACAGCACCTTAGTGGCGATACGGGAAAGTAACTTATTGGTCATCCCCGGAATGGCGTTTTGCTCATGCAACACCAACGGAATACCGCTGAGCTTGGCGGCAACGCCGCCCGGACCGCTGGCAAAGCCGCCCATGCCCAACACCACATCCGGCCGAAATTCGCGGATGACCCTGCGCGCCTGGATAATCGAGCGCAACACCTTGAAAGGCGCCGCCAGCTTGCGCACTATGCCGTTGCCACGCACGCCTTTAATGTCGATAAAATCTATGTCAAAGCCGTGCTGAGGCACTAAACGTGCCTCCATCCGGTCCGCCGTACCCAGCCAACGCACCTGCCAGCCCTGCTGTGCCAGGCGTCTGGCCACTGCCAACGCCGGAAAAACGTGACCGCCGGTACCACCGGCCATCACCAAAATACGTTTGTTATTCACATTATTACCTTTCATGACTTCAGCCTCCCCTGCACCGCCTGGATAAGGCTGAGACGCCGCTCATGATCTATCCGGATCAGCATCATGACCGCAGCCGTCATCACCCAGAGGCTACTGCCGCCATAGCTGATAAAGGGCAGAGTCAGCCCCTTGGTCGGCAAAATGCCGATACTGGCGCCCACGTTCACCACAGTCTGAAAACAGATCCAGATCCCTATGGCGTAGGCCAGATAACCTTCAAATGCCCGGTCCATGGCCAGACATTGACTGCCCAGACGAATCGCCCGCAGCGCCACAAACAGCAATACCGCCAGCACGGCAACTATGCCGACAAATCCAAGTTCTTCCCCTATAACGGCGAAGATAAAGTCAGTGTGCGCCTCCGGCAGGTATTCCAGTTTCTGGATACTGTTGCCAAGCCCCTGACCAAACCAGTCACCACGGCCATAAGCCATCAGCGACTGAGTCAACTGGTAACCACTGCCGAACGGATCCTGCCAGGGGTCGAGGAAGGAGGTCACCCGCCGCATCCGGTAGGGTTCCAGC
Organism: Shewanella carassii; assembly: GCF_019670705.1. Lineage (NCBI taxonomy): Bacteria > Pseudomonadati > Pseudomonadota > Gammaproteobacteria > Alteromonadales > Shewanellaceae > Shewanella > Shewanella carassii. The sequence continues at coordinate 398,413 of NZ_AP024618.1, read as the reverse complement.
AACACCAAAGCCACAAAGGCCATGATCCCGGTCAGGATCAGCGCAAAGAAGTCCAGCAAACGGGCGCCGGCCAGAAACAGCAGCCCCACGGTGCCGACAAACAGCACTACAACAGTCCCCAGATCCGGTTGCATCAGGATCAAGAAGGCATAGACGGCAAAAACCGCAATCGGCTTGTAAAAACCCTTGGCGTTCTCACGCACTTCCTGATGCCGCCTGACCAGATAACCGGCCATGTACACGGCAAATGAAAACTTGGCTATCTCGGCCACCTGGATTCTCACCGGCCCCAGAGACAGCCAACGGGTCGCCCCGTTTACCGTGGTGCCTACTATCAATACCGCCACCAACATGACGCCGACCAGCAACAACATCAGTGGACTCAGTTGCTGCCAGCGCTGCATCTCTACCTGCAACACCACGGCGGCGATCACCACGCATCCCACCAGATAAAACAGATGCCGGGTCACAAAGTGAAACGGATTACCTGTCAGGCTCTGGGCTTCCGGCATAGAAGCCGACATCACCATCACAAAGCCAAAGGCGATAAGCGACAAAACGGCAAGCAGCAAACGCCGGTCATACAGTTGCATGCCCTGCGCTTGCTTCTCACCGAACCAGTTGGGCCAGCGCCACTTGAGGCTGGTCCCGAACAGGCTGAGTTGTCGCTCCTCACTGCTCATCCAGTGCCTCCACCAGTTGGCGGAAATCATCGCCCCTGGCCATAAAGTTGCTGTACATATCTAGGCTGGCGCAGGCCGGTGACAATAAGACTATGTCTCCGGAACTCGCCAGCTCGGCGGCCTTGCTCACGGCTTCTGCCATGGAGCCGACCTTGATGGCGTCCTCTTTCAGTGCCGCTATCTTGTCACCGTCTCGCCCCAGGGTAATAAGGTGAGTCACTGTACCCAGCGCACTGGCTAACGGCCGGAAATCGGCTCCTTTACCATCGCCACCTGCGATCAGGATCACATCACCGAGATAGTCACTGAGCCCTTCTAGAGCCGCCACGGTAGCGCCCACATTGGTGGCCTTGGAATCGTTGAGCCAAGTGGCGCCATTCTTGACGGCTACCAGTTCACATCTGTGCGGCAGCCCCTTGAACTCGCGAGCCACTCTGGCCATGGCTTCCTTATCTACTCCGGCCGCATCGGCCAACGCCATGGCAGCCAGCAAGTTGGAATGGTTATGGCTGCCAAGCAGCGCCACATCCATTAGATTCATGATTTCACTGCTGCCGTGGAAAATCTTGCCATCGGTGATCCCCCACTCATCCCCTTCGGGGTTACCCAGACCAAAGCTGTTGTTGTTCATGGGTGACGTGGGCTGCGTTTGCGGATCATCCCGGTTGAAAATCGCCAGTCGGCTCAGCTCATAGAGCCGCAGTTTGGCCTGACGATAGGCTTCCAGATCGCTGTATCTGTCCATGTGGTCTTCAGAAATGTTCAGGCAAGTTGCCGCCAAACATTTGAGACTATGAGTGGTCTCCAACTGGAAACTGGACAGCTCCAGCACATAGTGACTGACGTTTTCGCCCAAAAGCTCCAGCGCCGGTACCCCTATGTTGCCGCCGATAGCCACCTGCTTGCCGCCGGCTTTGAGCATTTCACCGACCAGGGTAGTCACTGTCGACTTGCCATTGGAGCCGGTAATCGCCAGCACACATGGGCCCTTGTCAGCGATAGCGCGAGCAAACAACTCCACATCGCCAATCACTTCTATGCCCATATCCAACGCCGCCCTAACCTCAGGAGTATCCATGGGAACTCCGGGACTAATAATAATCTGCTCCGCCTGCACCAAACCACGGCAATCAAAACCACCGAAGCAAAACTCCAGATCCGGAAACTCATTTTTCAGCGCCTCGGCACCGGGTGGATTGCGGCGACTATCCATCACCATAGGGGCAAGCCCCTGAGCCACCAGATAGCGCACCACAGACAAGCCTGTGGCCCCCAATCCCAACACTATGTGCGAACAGCGACTCATCATGACTGCTTACCTCAACTTCAGGGTGGCCAATCCCAGCAGAACCAGGAACAAGGAGATAATCCAGAAACGCACTATCACTCTGGGCTCGGGCCAACCTTTCAATTCATAGTGGTGGTGTATGGGTGCCATGCGGAAAATCCGTTGGCCACGCAGCTTATAGGATCCAACCTGAAGGATGACTGACACAGTCTCCATTACGAATACACCGCCCATGATCACCAGCAAGATTTCCTGGCGTACCAGCACCGCCATGGTGCCGAGCGCCGCTCCCAGTGACAGCGAACCCACGTCGCCCATAAACACTTGCGCCGGATAGGTGTTGAACCAGAGGAAACCGAGACCGGCGCCGACTATTGCGGTGCAGACGATCACCAACTCACCGGCGCCGGGCAGATGCGGAATATGTAAGTAGCCGGCAAATTGCGCATGGCCGGAGAGGTAAGCAACCAATGCAAACGCGGCTGCCACCATGACGGTCGGCATAATGGCCAAGCCATCGAGGCCATCGGTCAGGTTCACCGCATTGCTGGAACCCACTATGGTGAAGTAGGCCAAAACAACGAAGAACAGCCCCAGTTGCGGCATCACATCCTTAAAGAAAGGCACCACCAGCTGGGTTTCACCTGGCAGAGATGCGGTCGCGTAGAGATAAAAGGCCACCGCAATCGCCGCCAGCGACTGTAAAATATACTTCCAGCGGGCCACCAGCCCCTTGGGATCCTTACGCACTACCTTGCGGTAATCATCGAGGAAACCGATGAGGCCAAAGCTGCCCAGGACGAATAACATCACCCAGACATAACGGTTACCGAGATCGCCCCACAGCAGGACACTGATAAAGATCCCCGCCAGCACCAGCAATCCCCCCATGGTCGGGGTGCCGCGTTTACTGAAATGTGACTCGGGGCCATCGTTACGCACCACCTGGCCTATCTGCAAGACTTGCAATCGCTCGATTAGCTTGGGCCCCCACCAGAGTGCGAAGCTGAGGGCGGTCAACAACCCCAGAATCGCTCTGAAGGTCAAATAGGAAAACACGTTAAACCCGGTATAAAACTGGGTTAGATACTCCGCCAGATACACCAGCATCTACACTAACTCCCCACGCCCGAAGGCTGCTTTAAGGGCCTCGACCACACGTTCCATACGCATGCTGCGTGACCCCTTGACCAACACAGTGACACTCCCTGGCAACTGATTGATATATTTGATTAAACTTTCCACCAAACGCTCCTGGGTATCCAGGTGTTCCGTACCGAATCCCTGGCTGGTGTTCCGGGTTAATTGACCGCAGCAAAACAGGGCATCTATCCCGGCTTCGTGGGCATATTCGCCCAACTCGCGATGCAAAAGGGGGGCATTGTCGCCTAATTCCCCCAAATCGCCCAGCACCAGAATGCGATTTCCGTGAATTTCGTGAAGCCAGTTGATCGCAGCCTTGACCGAGGCCGGATTGGCGTTATAGCTATCGTCTATCAGCTGCACCCGCCCAAGCTCAGTGGGTAGCATGCGTCCCTTGACCGGCTGCATCTGCTGCAAGCCGGAGATAATGTTTGCCATATCCAGGCCCAGCGCCAGGCAAACCGAAGTTGCTGCCAGAGCATTGGCCACCTGATGTCGTCCGGCCAGCGGCAGCGCCAGCGGATACTCCTGCTGCTGCCAGCAAAGCGTGCAGCGATAACGCCCCGAGGCATCGGCCTGTAGATCTTTGGCTGTCAGTTCGGCTGCTGCGTCAATGCCATAGCTTAACTGACGGTAGCCTAACGCAGCCTGACGCATTACCTCGGCGTATCTGTCATCGGCATTGATAATGGCGCAGCCGTCTGGGGCCAAGTGATTGAAAATCTCGGATTTGGCCGCCGCCACACCGGCCTCTGAGCCAAACCCTTCAAGATGAGCGCTGGCGACATTGTTCACCAGGGCAACATCCGGGCGCACTATGGCCGAGGTGTAATTAATTTCACCCTTGTGATTGGCGCCAAGCTCAAATACCGCATATTCGTGTTCAGGCTCCAACCGCAAGGCTGTCAGCGGCACGCCTATGTCGTTGTTGAAGTTACCGGCGGTGTAGAGCACCTTGGCACGTTGCGACAATATGGTCGCCAACATCTCCTTGACGCTGGTCTTGCCGTTGGAGCCGGTCAAGGCAACACACTTGAGTGATACCAGGCTGCGCACCATGGCCGCCAGTTGCCCCAGGGCCTGGTGAGGGTCGGCCACCAGCAGCTGCGGCACATCGAGTGCCAACTCGCGGCTGACCAGGAGCGCTGCGGCGCCATTTTTGACCGCCGTTGGCGCAAACTCATGGGCGTCGAAGCGCTCTCCCTTGAGGGCGATAAACAAACCTTGGGTGCCTATATCGCGGCTATCTGTGCTGACACTCTCAATCAACTGCTCTGCGGCAGTCGCTGGAATCAACTTGGCATTCAGCGCCGTGGCTATCTGTTGCAGGGTTAAAGGGATCATGCCTTGCCTCCGCTAAGTTCCAGCGCCAAGGCCCGCTCATCATAGTGGTGACGGCTTCCGGCCACTTCCTGATAGGTTTCATGCCCCTTGCCGGCCAATAAGATCACATCTCCCGCCTCGGCCTGGGCGCAAACCTGTTTAATCGCGGTCACCCTATCGACACAGGAGAATGCCACATCGGGGCGAGTCAGCCCGGCCATGACTTCATCAATGATGGTTTGTGGCTCTTCGCTGCGAGTATTGTCACTGGTGACCATCAAGCGGTCGGCAAAAGCCTCGGCGGCGCGGGCCATCAGCGGCCGCTTGCCCTTGTCACGATCGCCACCGCAACCAAAGACACACCAGAGGCGGTTGTCGGTATGCAGCCGCAGCGCCTTGAGCGCTTGCTCCAGCGCATCCGGGGTATGGGCATAATCCACCACCAGCGAAAAACCTTGGCTCGATGGGAAACACTCCATCCGTCCGGGCACGGGTTTCAGAGCCGGTGACAGCGACAGCAGCTTTTGCAGCGGATAACCCATGGCATAGAGCGCCGTCAACGCCGCCAACAGATTGGAGAGATTGAATTCGCCCAGCAGCGGGGTTTCCAGCACACCTTTACCTTCCGGCCAGTGGATCTCGGCGCGTACGCCCTTGGCGTGATATTGAGGATTAACAGCAATAACCGCCGCTCTGGGATCTTGCTTAATGCTATAGCTGAGCAACTTGGCCTTGGGCAGCTCCTCGAACCAGGCCTGTCCTGTGGCGTCATCCAGGTTAATCACAGCGTGTTTGAGACTGGCAAACCGCATTAGCCTCAATTTGGCGGCGGCATAAGCCTCCATAGTCTGGTGATAATCCAAATGATCCCGGCTCAGGTTGGTAAACACCGCCACTTCAAAGGGCGCGGCTTCTACCCGTCCCTGCACCAAACCGTGGCTGGACACTTCCATGGCGCAGACGCTGACATCCATCTGCTCAAAAGTCTTGAGCTGTGCCATTACGGCCAAGGCATCACTGGTAGTATTGGTCGCTTCCTGGAGTTCCCCCAGCAAACCGTTCCCCAAAGTACCCATGACACCGGCCTTTTCACCGAGCAAAGACACCCACTGGGCGACTAGCTGGCTGACGGAAGTCTTGCCATTGGTGCCGGTAATCCCCACCAAACGAGGCTTGGCCGCGTGAATGCCATAGAACTGGGCCGCCAGCGCCGATAGCTGCCGACTCAGTTGAAAAAAATAAATGGTTAAGCCTTGCTCCCGCTCTACCTTGCCGTGGGCATCCGGATCGTCCGTATGCAACAAGGCCGCCGCGGCTCCCTTGTTGAAGGCGGCGGCAACATACTCCCGACCATCGGCCTGATGTCCGGGAACGGCCACAAAAAGGCCGCCTTCAACTACTTTCCGACTGTCGAGACAGGGCTCGGTCACCGCCTCCGCGCCGGAGTAATGAAACCAGGGAGCCAGCAGATCCCGCAATAACATCATTCTGCTCTCCTAGGTACCTGAGCCAGTTGTACGCGAGCATCATCACTCACTGGCTCCACATTCAACATCTGCAACGCGCCGGACATCACCTTGCCAAATACAGGTGCCGCCACCACGCCGCCATAATATCTGTCCCCTTTGGGCTCGTTGATCACCACGACCATAGCGAGTCTGGGGTTGTTGGCCGGCGCAACACCGGCAAACAGGGCGACATAATCATCGCCATAGCCACCGGCTATCGCCTTACGACTGGTGCCCGACTTACCGGCGACCGGATAACCCTCAATATGAGCCCGGGTACCTGTGCCACCCTTCTCGGTCACGCCCACCAACATGTTGATCACATCGCGGGCCACGTCCGGGGCTATCACCCGGGTGCCTTCCGGCGGTTGCTTCAGTTTCAGAATCGATACCGGGTAAAGTATGCCGCCGCTGCCCAGAGTGGCGTACATTCGCGCCAACTGCAGCGGGGTGGCTGTCAGACCATAGCCAAAAGATAGAGTCGCCCGTTCAAAGTCAGACCATCTGTGTCTGTCCTGTACCAAACCGGCACTCTCGCCGGTCAGGTTGATCCCTGAATAGTTGCCAAGCCCCATGGACTGATAGGTGCCCAAAAGCTGCTGCACCGGCATTTCCAGCGCCAACTTACTGATCCCCACGTTACTGGACTTGATCAAAATCTTCGCCAACGACATATCGCCATAGTTGCGGACATCCCGCACCTGCCGACCACCAATACGCATCCAACCGGGTGATGTCGGGATCAACTCATCATTCTTGACGATCCCGGCCTCCAACGCTGCCACCACCACAAAGGGTTTTACTGTCGAACCGGGCTCAAAGGTGTCTGTCAGGGCGCGGTTACGCATCCTGTGACTCTGCAGATTATCCCGCGAGTTGGGGTTATAGGAGGGAGTGTTGACCATCGCCAGCACTTCGCCCGTATGCACATCCAGCACCACCACGGAACCAGACGTTGCCTGGTTCATTTCGGTGGCACGCTTGAGCTCACGGTAAGCCAACTGCTGAATACGCTGATCTATGCTGAGCACCAGATCGTTGGGACTCTCGCCCTCCTGGATTATATCCAGCCGCTCAACCACCCGACCGTCGCGGGATTTACGCACCTTCTGTTTGGAGGGCGTGCCGGTCAGCCAGCTGTTGTAGGTGTTTTCAATGCCTTCGATGCCGACATCATCGATATTGGTGATCCCGACCAGCTGAGCACTGATCTCACCAGCCGGATAGTAACGGCGTGACTCGGACTTGAGGTAGATACCGGGTAGCTTCAGCTGCTCAATATAGTGTGCCACCGCCGGGGTAACTTGGCGCTTGAGATAGGTAAAACGCTTCCTGGGGTTGGACTGCACTCTGGCCAACAGGTCATCCAGCGGCTCGTGCAATACATCGGCCAGCGCCCGCCAGCGACGCATGTCATTGAAACCATCCTTGTCGTGAACCACCTTGGGGTCGGCGTAGACGGCACGTACAGGCACACTGACGGCCAACATCTCGCCGTTGCGGTCGGTAATAAGCCCTCTTTGCACCTGGTTGGAGGTGGTTCGCAAAGTACGCATATCACTCTCGTGACGCAGTTTTTCCGGCTCTATCACCTGGATGTAGGCGGCGCGTCCCACCAGTGAGACAAACAACAGGCAAACAAAAGCCACCACCACCTGCAGTCGCCAGTGGATCAGTTGGGGCTTTTGAATCCTTTTAGCCTGTTTTCTCATGGAAGTCTCACTACCACCTCTTCATTGGGTAAGGGCCTTATCATGTCCAATTCCTTGGTTGCAATCCGGGTTATCCGGCTGTGCTCAGCCTGTGACTGTTCTTCCAGTAACAGGTTGCGCCACTCGATATCCAAGCGATCCCTTTCCTGTAACAGCTTGTCCAACTCACTGGTCTGGGTACGGCTGATGTGGCTGGTATATACCACGGCAACCGCATTCCCCAACACCAGCATGCCCAGCAAGAGGAGCCATTTGTGCTGCCAAAGATCCCGCAGCACTATGCGCGCCAGATTGAGTTGCGACTTACTCACCGCCACCTCAGTAGGGCAAACGCTCGGCAATTCTGAGTACAGAACTGCGTGCCCGGGCATTAACGGCAATCTCTTCATCCGACGGTTTCATCGCCTTGCCTATGGGCAACAGCTGCCGCGAGCGGTTGAGCTCGGCCTCGGTTACCGGCAAGCCGTAAGGCACTTCCTCACCTTTGCTGTGACGGCGGATAAAACGCTTCACCATGCGATCTTCCAGAGAATGGAAGCTGATGATCGACAGCCGTCCCTTGGGCGCCAATACCTTCAATGCCCCTTCCAGCGCCTGATCTATCTGATCCAGCTCGCTATTGATATAGATGCGAATCGCCTGAAACACTCGGGTTGCCGGATGCTTGTTGCGCTCTTTGTGTTTGGTGATCCTTTCGATCAAGCCGGCCAAATCTTTGGTGCGTAAAAACGGTTTCTCATCACGATCGGCGGCGATACAACGGGCAATATGGCGGGCGTTTTTCTCTTCACCATAGGTCTTGAACACCCAGGCCATATCTTCGACCTCGGCCCTGGCGAGCCACTGTGCCGCCGTTTGGCCCTGGCTATTATCCATCCGCATATCCAGTGGGCCATCACGCAGAAAACTAAAGCCACGTTCGGCATCGTCCAGCTGCGGCGATGACACACCGAGATCCAGCAAGACACCGTCTATCTTGCCCACTAGCCCAAGTTGCTCAACATAGTCGGCCAACTGGCCAAAACCACCATGGACTATGGAGAAACGCGGGTCGTCAGCAAACTGTTTCGCGGCTTCAATGGCTGCCGGGTCTCTATCGATGGCGATCAGCCGCCCTTGAGGCCCCAGGCGGGCAAGGATCTGACGTGAGTGTCCACCCCGACCGAAAGTACCGTCGATATAGATGCCATCTGGGCGGATATTGAGCCCGTCTACCGTTTCTTGAAGCAGGACAGACAGGTGGGCAAAGTTTTGGCTCATCACTCTCTTCTTTAATCTGGTCTCACTCATCAGAGTGAAAAATCGGCCAGCCGCTCACTGGCGGTTAATCCCTGGCTCTTAATCATCTCCAGGCTGTCGGCCAACTGTTGCTGCCAGACCTGTTCATCCCAGAGTTCGAATTTATTCAACTGCCCGACCAACATGGCCTTCTTTTCCAAAGAGGCGTATTGCCTGAGCGGCGGAGTCAGTAAAACCCGGCCGTTAGCATCCAATTCACATTCCTGGGCATAGCCCAACATCAGGCGTTTCATCGCCCGCTCCTGCGGTTGAAAATCAGATAAGCCGAGCAGTTTTTCGGCAACTTTGTTCCATTCGTTTACCGGATAGACCAACAAGCAGGGAGATTGGATATCCACAGTAATCACCAGCTTGCCCTGATGATCGGCATGCAAAGTCTCGCGGTATCGCGTTGGCATAGCGATCCGCCCCTTGGCATCCAGATTCAAAGCACTTGCGCCGGAAAACACGTGATCTCATCCTTGCTCAGTTAATAGATCCACAAATATCCACAAATTCCCACAGATGCTAAGTTTAGGGACAGTCAACAAGGATTGTCAAGCAATGCAAACTCGAATAAAGCCAGTCGCCAAGCGGGTTAGCAGCGTGTCACAACATTTTTTGAACAGCCGAATTCCAAGTGGCAAAAAGTGGTGCCATCGCTATCGACAGTGGAAAAATTCAACACTGACAAGGGAGGTTTTCACAGTGAAAAGAAACGATTGTGGAGAAGTTTCCCGGATCCGGGCATATGGGAGTGCGATCCAGTACAAACTTCTATGAGTGTAAAACTCGCTCAGGATAAACCACCAAAACCAAGATCCAGTCATACAAGAGGCTTAAATGATGTAAAAATGTTAAGCAATATTTTACTTCTATTATTGCCAGCCTAGCAGACAAGGCGCATCCCCTGCCCAGGCATTTCACTCAAGCTTGCTGACCGCAGCAACATCAAAGCATAAAATTAGGCTAATTTTTAGTCTAAAGAGGCCGATAATGGATATAACATAGACTCACAGGCAAACATTTGACCCGAGTAAGGTCATAGGCAATAGGGAACACTGATGGGATTGGACAGCATTTACGCCATGTTGGCGCGCCCGGTCAAGGCGGTATTTCAGCCCAAACGCGAAGTGGAGCAGGTCAAAACCAGCTCCGCCATAGCACCCGACAGCCACGAAGCCCCGCAATCGCAACTGCCTCCCGAAATAGACAAGCGTGAAAAAGTCGCTGATCGCCGCAAAGAGCAGAAAGGCTTTGCCCGCGAGCGGCGTAAACATAACCGCCGCCAGGAAGATGAAGAAAGGGATGAGTCCAGGGCGCAGGAAGAGGGCAAGGGTCAGATCATAGATATCGATGTCTGACCCTGCCGGTGAATGCCATTGAATCAAGGCTTCACAACTGCGCCGCCACCCGCTGACGTATCTCGGCCAGATTGGTTTCGCGAAGCAGTTTGCCATCCTCATAAACGGTTTGCAGCAGCCCCTGGGCTTCTTCAGCCACCGAAACATCATCTCTCAGCACCAGCTCCCCGTCTTGGATCACTACTTGCAGTAGCCCCTTGGCGGAACGCTTTTGGCTATCAGTCTTGGGCGCCTTGAAAATCGCCAGCGGCTCGCCGTCTTTTATCACATGGGTCGCCTTGAGTGCCGAGCCATGGGTATCTCGGGTGACATACTGATAGCTGTATGAGCCAATCCCCAGCACGACTTTGGAAGCAAAACCTTTTTCCATCAAACGCTGCAGTATTTGTCGTTGGCGCTCGAGCGTGATGGCATCGCCATAGATGGCACCCACATGGCTATCCAATAGCTTGTAACCCTTTTCAGTCAAGGTGCCGCCAAAAATGTCCCACAGGCACTCGATAAGCCCCTTCACCTCGCAGGCCATCAGGGTTTGGCGCTGCAGACCGATAAACTCACCATGCCAACTGATCGCCTCATAACCGCCATCGGCCGCCTTTTGCAAGGCTTCCTCCAGGCCACATTCGCGGATAAGTGATTCAGGCGCCAGCTTATAACCGCTGAGAATGGTCACAGGATCGCCGGAATCGGGACGGATCACCAGGGTGCCGTCACGCTCGAGGATCTCCTGCTTGAGTTCGGGTAAGTATTGCGTCACCAGCGTCCAGAAATCCCAGGTATCGGACACCACACTGAGGATCCCCTTGGGAGACTGGGTCTGCATCAGATAACGGAAGAAGGCTATCTCCCCTTCGAGGATCCAGGAACAGGTCACCGAGTGCTCGGTGGCATCCACTGAGGCGCCGACCAACTCCTTATCGACATCGGCACCATAGTACTTCTCGGCAAACAGCACCGCCGGAATGGTGTCGGTTCCAACAAAACCGCTGGCCAAATGGCCAAAACCACTCATGGCAGCGGCCTGCTTACCGAACATGCCGCGAAAACTGAAGTCATGCCCCTGAAACGCTACCATCTCGGCGGGCAGGCCTGTCTTATCGGCGAACTCTTTAAAGGTACGCAGGTAAGCAACGGCCGTGGTAGCACTGGTTTGTATCGGCCAGTTTTCACAACTGAGCACGGTTTCTATCATGTTGGTCAACCAGGGGAAATCCGGATGGGTGTTGACTATGGTCAACGGCGGCACCAGATAAGGCACCAGAGTGCCCTCTTCCAGCGCCTTGATCCTCAGCGGTAAATACCCAAGGTCGTGGAGTTTTTCCAGGTAAGAGACATCGACACTGTACCCCAGCATGGCGCTGAGAATGCGCTTATGGGCGGCCACCGCCTGCGCCTTGGGCTGACGAAAGAAGCCGTCCCACTCCTCCATCAAATAGCTCTTGATAAAATACTGCAGTCCAATAAAAGCGACCTTGTCATTATCCATTATGTTGGCATTGCGACCGCTGCGGGAAGTGAAGTTGGCATACACCTCGGTCACCTGAGGATGATAGGCGCGACCATGAAACTCTTTGTAGACATCCTTCTGCATTGAGGGGGCGATGATACTCATAATAAACTCCTTTTATTCGAACAGTTTCAAGGTGTGCAGCTCGAGAATTTGCGACTCAAACGGATGCAATGGGCGCAGCGAATCTGTGGTAAACACGGCATCAATCAAACCTTCCAGCGGCTCGATTCCGCGAGAAAATAGGCCATGGGTCACATAGAGTCCCACTCGGGCGGCGCCTTTTTGTTTCAAAAGCCGCGCCAGCTCGATAAAGGTTCTGCCACCGTCGCAAATATCATCCAGGATCAGCAGACTGCGGCCAGCGACATCGGCGTCCAACTCGGATGCCAATATGGCGCCCGTCGCTGGATCCCGACGTTTACTGGCCTGAAAGACTTCGGCCTCAATCCCGACGGCACTCAGCGCATCGGCAACCTTGGTTATCTTGTGGCTAGAGCCCTTGTCCGGTGCCAGCAGCGCCGCCTGGTGGGTTTGCAGCCACTGCTTCAGTTGCGGAAACTGACAAACCAGCTGCGCCTGATGTACCTGCTCGGCCTCAAGCAGTTGCTCACTGACCGCCGAGTGCAGATCCCAGCAGCGGATCTGGCTGAAGCCGGCATTTCGCAGCAATCCCGCCATCACGGCGGCGGAAAAGGCCTCTCCGGCAACGCAAACCCTATCTTGGCGGGCATAGGGGAAATAGGGAAGTTGCAGTGAAACCTGAATGCCGGGGGCGGCGCGGTCCAAAGCATCTTTGATCAGCAGCAGCTGCATGATGGCATCACTGCTCTGCAACCTGGCGCAGATAATCGCGCTCTGTAGCTGTTGTCGATCAAAACCCGCCAGACGCACATGTTGCTCACCACCGGCAAACTGCCATTGCTCAACAGTCAAAGCCTGTCGGGTCGCATCTTTGTTTACTAGCTCAATACTGATATCCATATCGCTCACCATTAAGTGTCTTAGTGACACTTAATCTAAAGCAACAACTTGGAGCGGTCAAGCTTATTTTGAGTCAATAGGACACTTATCTAGAAAGAAGAATTAAACCAATAGAATAGATAAGATGATGGTAAACCAAAGAAGCTCAAATGAAGTTTCAAGCTTCCAGATTGCGTACAAAACGATAATCGGCAGCTTCAGGCAATACCCGGTAGAGCTGGGGTGGGCGACCGACTTCGACCCGGCCCTCTCCACAGGGGGCGAGCACGCCGGCCTGCTCTATCCGCCGCCGGAAAGATTTCTTCTGCAGTGGCTTACCCAAAATGGCCTCATGCACTCGCTGCAACTCGGCCAGGGTAAACAATTCCGGCAGGGCAAAAGCCGCCACCAGGCTGTAAAGTGCCTTTTGGCGTAAGCGCTCCTGTGCCAAGGCTATGATATCGGCGTGATCAAAGGCCAAGTGTTCGGGCAGCGACTGCAAGCTGAACCAGCGGCTCTCTTCAGACCCTTCCATGACGGGATCAAGATGAGGCATCAGCGCATAATAGCTGATGGTGACCGACCAGCCTCTGGGATCCCGGCGGCCATTGCCTATACTCTGTAACTGCTCCAGGTAGGGGGGCACTATGCCGGTCTTTTGCTTAAGTTTGCGCTTGGCCGAAGCATCGATATCCTGATCCTGCTGCAGATCAATAAAGCCTCCCGGCAATGCCCACATCCCTTTACAGGGAAACCCGGAACGCTTGACCAAGAGCACACACAATTGCTCTTCTCGCACACAAAGCAGCACGCTGTCGACACTGGTCAACGGCAGCGGATAATCATGGATATTGTATTGCGTCAGATATTCGGCTTCGGTCGTCACTGTCATGGCGGGCTCACTTTGGTGTCTTTGGGGCACTATTTTGAGTCACTATTCAATGGGTGACAATAACAGCCGACAAGAAACCACCCGGCACATCACAGTTCCTCGGTTTCATGCCAGTGGCGACACCGGTCCACCGCCTTTTGCCAACCACGGTAATAGAGCTCCCGCCGTCCTTCATCCATAGCCGGCTCGAAACAACGTTCAACATCACTCCGGTGAGAAAGATCTTCCACCGAGTCCCAGAAACCACAGGCAAGACCGGCCAAAAATGCCGCTCCCATGGCGGTAGTTTCGGTCAAGGCCGGCCGCAGTACCTGTGTATCTGTGATATCGGCCTGAAACTGCATCAGGAAGTCGTTACTCACGGCGCCGCCATCCACCCTCAGCTGCTTGAGTGCAACCGCGCTGTCTTTACTCATGGCATCCAGCAGATCCCGGCTCTGATAGGCGATGGATTCCAGCGCCGCACGTATGATGTGGTTGCGGTTTACGCCGCGAGTCAATCCTTGCAAGGAGCCGCGGGCGTTGGCGTCCCAGTAAGGGGCTCCCAGCCCGACAAATGCCGGCACCAGATAAACCCCATTGGTATCTTCCACCTTGGAGGCAAAGTACTCTGTGTCCTGGGCATCACGAATAAGCCCCAACTCGTCCCTCAGCCACTGTATGGTCGCGCCGCCCATAAATACCGAGCCTTCCAGCGCGTATTGCACCTCACCCTTGGGGCCTACAGCCACTGTGGTCAGCAACCCATGCTCTGAGCGCACCGCCTTGTCACCTGTGTTCATCAGCAAAAAGCAGCCGGTGCCATAGGTATTCTTGGCCATGCCGGGTTCGACGCAAAGCTGGCCGAACAGCGCCGCCTGCTGATCCCCGGCCATACCGGCGATGAGAATTTCACTGCCCTCACCGGCAATCCGGGTTGTGCCATAGACAGCCATCGACGGCTTGACCTCGGGCAACAACGAAGCTGGGATGTCCAGCGCCTGTAACAGGGTCTGATCCCAGCATTGTTTATGGATGTTGTAGAGCATGGTGCGCGACGCATTGGTGGGGTCGGTCACATGCACCTTGCCCTCGGTCAGCTTCCATACCAGCCAGCTGTCGATCGTGCCAAAGAGCAACTCGCCTCTTTCGGCCCGCTCGCGGGCTCCCTCGATATTATCCAGCAACCACTTAATCTTGGTGGCCGAAAAATAGGGATCCAGTAACAAACCTGTATTGTCGCGGACATAGTCCTCCAGCCCCTCGGCCTTGAGCTGCTCACAGATCTCCTTGCTGCGCCGGCACTGCCAAACAATGGCGTTGGCAACTGGCTTACCTGTGAGCTTATCCCAGATGACAGTGGTTTCCCGCTGATTGGTGATGCCGATGGCTGCCACTTCGTCACTGTGGATCCCGGCGCGGGCGATGACTTCTATCAGTGTCGAACTCTGGGATGCCCAGATTTCCATGGGATCATGCTCGACCCAGCCGGGTTGCGGGTAGTGCTGACTGAACTCTCGCTGGGAGACGGCCACGATATTGGCCTGCTGATCGAAAATAATCGCCCGTGAGCTGGTCGTGCCCTGATCCAGGGCAATAATATATTTTTTTTGCACGTGAAAGCTTTCTTGGGTTGGCTGAATTAATTTTGCTGCCAAGGCTGATCGCCTCGGGGTAAGCCGATTTCCGCTTCGGGGATATCACACTCCTGCGCCGGGTAATACCAGACGGCGGCAATCTTATCGCCTCTCAAGCTATAAACGCCCATATTACATTGGCTGTGTTGCTCGCCATCCTGTTGCCAGCTGACCTTTTCCAGGGTGCTGACATAGTTACCCGAACTCAGCGAGCCAAGAATACTGGCCTTGGCCCCCGGCAAAGTTTGAAAATAGTCGGTCATCGCCGCGCCCAATTCCGAATGCCCGGAAGCTTGTCGGTCGACCTTGGTGATGCTGACATTAAACCAAGTCACGTCTTCCGTGGTTTGCGCCAACATCAGCTCAATCTTTTGCTCATTGAAACCCTGAATAAACATACTGACAGGATCGGATTCGGCCAAACTCGGCATTGAAATCAGTGAGATAGCGCTGGCAAACAGGAATGGATATTTCATGGGCTTATTATTCTTTTGTTAGCAATAGCATGAATATAAGCCCTGAGCTCGGCCACGCCAAGTATAAAACAGCCCTGAGCGCGCTCCTACCAGCGATTAAACAGCCCTGAGTGCAGCCGCGCCAAGTTTAACACCGCCTTGAGCCAGACTTGGCCTGATATGAAAAAGCCCCGCTCGGCGGGGCTCTTGTCTCATTCCTTGGCTGGAATGGTATTACATCTTGTAGGTCACTTGCAGACCCGCCAACCAGACGTGGCCGCTGGCATCGCCCTGGAAGGCAACCTGAGCCAGGCCCATCAGATCCTGAGTCTCGTTGATAGGGGCATCACCGTGGGCATGGATATAGGTCAGACCCAGATCCACTGTCAGGTTCTTGCTGGGCGCATAACCGGCACCGACACTGAACCAGAGACGATCGGTATCTGGAATAGTGATGGTACGGTATTC
Organism: Shewanella carassii; assembly: GCF_019670705.1. Lineage (NCBI taxonomy): Bacteria > Pseudomonadati > Pseudomonadota > Gammaproteobacteria > Alteromonadales > Shewanellaceae > Shewanella > Shewanella carassii. Next base: position 382,213 of record NZ_AP024618.1, on the reverse strand, counting down.
ATCGTCAACCGCCGTCTTATCCAGAGCCACACCGGCACGCAGCAACCATGCGTTGTTCAGCTGGTAGCTGGTACCCAGAGCAAAGCGCCAGTTGTCTTTGAAGTTTTCTTCCTTTACTAAATCACTGGAGATTGGTTGTTTAGTAGCTGGATCGATTGGCTTCTGCTCGCCGGGGAAATACGCCACCAGCTTGTTGAATACGCTCCAGTCGGTCCAGTTGATACTAGCGTGCATCGCCCAGTTGTCGGTCAACTGATGGTAAGAAGCCAGCTCGGCAAATGCCGGCAGTTCCAATGGCAAGTAGCCTTCAACCTCGGCAGTACCGCCGGTATAGACCAGGCCGCGCGCCTGACCGTCCAGATCCAGCTCAACGTGGCTGTGATAGGCGATGCCCAGGCGGTGATTAGCATTGATCTGCCAGCTGGCACCCAGCTGCCATCCATAACCGAAATCATCGCCTTCCAGATGCTTGAGCTCAGTACCGGCGGCAGGCAGACGCGAAGTCACCTCTGCAGGCAAGCCAGGGATAGCACGAACACTTTCAATCCAGCCAGGAACCGAAGCACCGATTTCACCGTCACCATATACGCCGCGCAGACCGGCACCCACAGTGAAGTGCTCATCAATGCGGTAAGCGATATTGGTATTCAGCTCTATGGTGGTCACTGCTGTCTTGTTACCAAAAATAGAGGCGGCATGAGCGGCTGGTAGTTCGGTAGACAGACCATAGTTGGAGTTCAGAGCCAGACCCCAGGTCCAACTGTCGTTGAGCTGATTGGAGTAATAGAAGTTAGGTACTGCGGCATTATCGGCCACATCGAGCGCATCGGCATTCATGATGATAGGTTGTGGCAGCAAAGGAGATGCCAGCGAAACCTGGCCCATGGCGTCAACTTCAGGCATCACATAGATGGCACCGGCAGAGATCTGCCGACCTTCAAGATAGCTAAGCATGGCAGGGTTACGTCCCTGAACCGCTGGGTTATCGGCCATGGCCGCTTCACCGGCGAAGGCTCGTCCAAGTCCGGTCGCGGAAGATTCCGCCAGTTGGAAACCCGCCGCTTGTACCTGAGTCGTTGCACCCACAAAGCTGGCCGCAATGGCGACAGCAATAAGTTGTTTCTTCATTGTTATTCTCTGCCTATTCATTTAGCAATTTCTAAATAGAGTAATCACTCCATTTTATTGCGGCGCAGTTTACTGACACAGAATATCTTTGCAAGTCTCAGACAAAAAACAGCACAAATGACCACAAAAATTATCACAGCGAGATTAAATAGTGATAAAAATCACTTTCCAATTGCGAAAAACAACGAAAATATGACCTTAATGTTTGCTGAAAAGCATTGACAGATAAAACAATCAAAAATGTAACCACATGAAAAAGCTACAAATATAACCCAAACAATGCCAAAACACTCGTACACTTAAGTAAGACATTAAAAACAGTACAAAACACTGCCATATAAAACATATGGTCAATCAAAAGATGGCAAGACCATATAATTATTTGTTTTTAAAGCAAAAGAAATGAATCACCCTAGATAAACAAAGCGATCTAAGACCTAAGAGAGCGGACCAGCTACCAAGCCACTGGTCCGCTCTTGTACAAGTGTACGCTGAAAATACAGATTGGATCAGGCCCGCCAGCCCGGTAGCCCGGCTTCATAATCGGCAATGGCCTGCTCATGGGACAGAGTCAGGCCGATGGCATCCAACCCATTGAGCAGCTTATGACGGGCAGATTCAGCCAGTTGAAATGCAAAGCGTTTCCCGGAGGGTGAAACAACCTGGCACTGCTGCAGGTCCACCTTGATTTCACTGCCTTCGGTCGCCGTTACCTCCTCAAACAACTGCTGCACCTCAGCGGCCTCAAGGATCACCGGCAATAACCCATTATTGATGGCGTTGCCGTAAAAGATATCGGCAAAGCTGGGCGCAATAATCACCCGCAAACCATAATCGGCCAGGGCCCAAGGCGCGTGTTCACGGCTGGAGCCACAACCGAAGTTTTCCCGCGCCAGTAAAATAGAGGCTCGCTGATATCTGGGCTGGTTCATCACAAAGGCAGGATCCGGCTGCTCACCGGCATCGTCCAGATAGCGCCAGTCGTGAAAAAGATGGACACCGAAGCCATCCTTGGTGACCTTGGACAGAAACTGTTTGGGGATGATCTGATCCGTATCCACATTGGCGCTATCCAATGGCACCGCAATTCCCTGATGAATAGTAAAAGCCTGCATTTTATTTCTCCTGGCCAGCGTGGCGGATATCGACAAAGTGCCCGGCAATGGCGGCAGCGGCTGCCATGGCAGGGCTCACCAGATGGGTACGGCTGCCGCGTCCCTGCCGCCCCTCAAAATTGCGGTTACTGGTTGAGGCGCAGCGATCGCCGCTTTCCAGGCGATCATCATTCATCGCCAGACACATGGAGCAGCCCGGCAAGCGCCATTCAAACCCGGCCTCGACAAACAGTTTATCCAGCCCTTCGGCTTCGGCCTGAGCCTTTACTTGTCCCGAGCCAGGCACCACTATGGCGGTCACGCCGTCAGCCACTCGCCGACCACGGATCTGCGCCGCGGCGCTGCGCAGATCTTCGATGCGTGAATTGGTGCATGAACCGATAAAGACCTTGTTGATGGTCACATCCGTCATCAGGGTACCCGGCGTCAAACCTATATAATTCAGCGCCTTTTCCATACTGCCGCGCACTGTGGCATCAGTCTCATTGGCGGGGTTGGGCACAGGTTTATCTATGGCCACCACCTGGCCCGGATTCGTGCCCCAGGTCAGTTGCGGCGCGATTTCACTGCCTTCCAACTCCACATAGGCATCGAAGATAGCATCTTCATCGGACTTGAGCGTCTTCCAGGCTGCCAGGGCGGCATCCCAATCGGCGCCCTTGGGCGCAAACTGACGCCCCTCAAGATAGGCGAAGGTGGTTTCATCCGGCGCGACCATGCCGGCCTTGGCCCCCATCTCAATCGCCATGTTGCACAGCGTCATGCGCCCTTCCATCGACAGGGCGCGAATCGCGTCACCGCAAAACTCCACCACATAGCCGGTGCCGCCATCCATGCCTATCTTGCCAATAATCGCCAACACCACATCCTTGGCGGTAATGCCCTCGCCCAGTTGTCCCTTGACCTCAACTCTCATGGTCTTGGCCTTAAGCTGCCGCAGCGTTTGGGTGGCCAGCACATGCTCCACCTCAGAGGTGCCAATACCAAAGGCCAGCGCGCCAAAGGCACCGTGGGTAGCGGTATGGGAATCGCCACAGACAATAACCGTACCCGGCAGGGTAATGCCCAGTTCAGGCCCCATCACATGCACTATGCCCTGATTGGGGTGGTGAATGTCATACAGACGCACACCGAATTCGCGACAGTTTTGTGCCAGGGTTTCAACCTGAGTGCGCGCCATGGGGCTCAAGGCGTCCAGACTGGCGCTCTTGGTCGAGGTGTTGTGATCCATGGTGGCAAAGGTCTTGTCCGGTGCCCGAAGTTGGCGCCCGGCCATCTTCAGGCCACTGAAGGCCTGGGGCGAGGTCACCTCGTGCACCAGATGACGGTCGACGTAAATAATCGGCGCTTCTCCAGCAGGCGTCGCCACCAGGTGGGCATCCCACACTTTTTCATACAATGTCTTGCCCATTACACCCCCTCCCGAATCGCATTGGCGATATAGTCGCCCATCTCTGCCGTGGTCTTGGCATTATGCCGCTGCTCCGGCGCCAGCAACTCACAGGTAAAGAAGCCATCTGCCAGCGCCTTGCCAACGGCGCGCTCTATCGCTGCCGCCGCCTCTTCCTGCTGCAGGCTGTGGCGCAACATCAAGGCCGCCGACAAGATCTGCGCTACCGGGTTGGCAATCCCCTTGCCAGCAATATCCGGGGCACTGCCACCGGCCGGTTCATAGAGACCGAAACCACTGCTGTTGATGGAAGCCGATGACAACAGCCCCATGGAGCCGGTCAACATGGCGATTTCATCGGAAAGTATGTCGCCGAACAGGTTGGAGCACAGCATCACATCAAAGTCCCAGGGGCGACGCAGCAGTTGCATGGTGGCGTTGTCGATATAGATATGTTCCAGTTCCACATCCGGATATTCGCTCGCGACCTGCTCGACCACTTCACGCCAAAGTACCGAGCAGGCCAGCACGTTGGCCTTGTCGACCGACGTCACCTTGCCGCGGCGGCCACGGGCGGCCTCGAAGGCGATATGGGCGATTCGGCGGATCTCGGCGCGGCTGTATCTCATGGTGTCAAACGCCTCTTCACTCTCGCCCTCCCCCTGACGTCCCTTGGGTTTGCCAAAGTAGATACCGCCGGTCAGTTCACGTACGCACAGCACATCAAACCCTTTGGCCGAGATATCGGCGCGCAGCGGCGACAGATGTTCCAGCCCCAGATGTAACTTGGCCGGTCTGAGGTTACTGAATAAGCCGAAATGGCCCCGCAGCGGCAACAGCGCGCCGCGCTCGGGTTGTTCATTGGGAGGCAGTTTTTCCCATTTGGGGCCGCCGACCGAGCCAAACAAAATTGCATCTGCCGCTTCACAGCCAGCCAGGGTCGATGCCGGCAATGGGCAGCCATGGTTATCTATCGCTATGCCGCCGACATCATATTCGGCGTACTCCATTGCCAGGTCGAAGCGTTGCTCTACCGCCGTCAGCACCTTACGGGCCTGGGCCATGACTTCCGGGCCTATGCCGTCGCCGGCCAATACCGCTATCTGATAACTCATACGCCACCCAACTCCTTTCTCTGTTGTATTTTCTGTTTATGATCCGCCACCTGGTCGGCGCGCTGAATAAGGTTCATCACATGCACCAGAGCCGCGGCCGAAGCCTCGACCACATCGGTAGCCAAGCCGACACCGTGGAAATTGCGCCCCTGGTACTGAGCCGTGATATCCACCTGCCCCAGCGCATTCTGGCCTTCGCCTTTGGCGCTCAACTTATAGCTGCAGATATCCACGCTCTGGCCGCTGGCCCGGGCTATCGCCTTATAGGCGGCGTCCACAGGGCCATTGCCGGTGGCGGCTTCGGTCACGACCTCACCGGCGGCTTCAATACGTACAGTGGCGGTGGCCATACCCTCAGTAGAATCGGATTGCACCACCAGCTGCTGTAACTGGAAGTGGTCGTCGGCCGCCGCCCGGCCCTCCATATACACCAAGGCTTCCAGGTCATAGTCGAACACCTGACCCTTCTTGTCGGCCAGTTTCAGGAAGGCGTCGTACAGTTGATCCAATGAATAATCCTGCTCTGAATAACCCATCTGCTCCATTCGATGCTTGATCACATGGCGGCCGGAACGTGAGGTCATATTCAGGTGATTGCGATTCAGGCCTATGCTCTCAGGTGTCATGATTTCATAGGTGTTTTGCGCCTTTAACATGCCGTCTTGATGGATACCGGATGAATGGGTAAAGGCATTGGCGCCCACTATCGCCTTGTTGGCCTGAATAGGCATATTGCATAACTGGCTCACCATGGAGGAGGTGCGGTGAATTTCCTGAGCCTTGATGCCAGTCTCCAGCCCCAGGATGTCTTTGCGGGTCGCCAGGATCATGGCGATCTCTTCCAGTGAACAGTTACCGGCCCGCTCACCTATGCCGTTGATTGTACACTCAATCTGCCGGGCCCCCTGCTGCACCGCCATGATGGAGTTGGCGACCGACAACCCCAAATCGTCATGGCAGTGCACAGAGATCACCGCCTGATCGATATTGGGCACCCGGTTGAACAGGGTTTGAATAATGCCGCCGAACTCGCTGGGAAGGGTATAGCCCACTGTGTCCGGAATATTGATGGTGCGGGCACCGGCTTCGATGGCCGCCTCGACCATGCGACACAGATTATCTATCGGGGTCCGGCCGGCGTCTTCGCAGGAAAACTCCACATCATCGGTAAAACGCCTGGCATACTTCACCGCCCCTACCGCCATCTCCAGCACTTGGTCGAAGGAGCGCTTCAGCTTGCTCTGCACATGGATATTTGAAGTTGAGATAAAGGTATGAATGCGGAACTGATCCGCGACCGATAAGGCCTGGGCCGCAGCGTCGATATCTTTCTCCAGTGCCCGCGACAGGGCGCAGACCCGACTGTTTTTGATGGTACGGGCTATGGTCTGTACCGACTCAAAGTCGCCGGGAGAGGAAACCGGGAACCCCACCTCCATGATGTCGACCCCCAGGCGCTCGAGAGCCATGGCTATCTGCAGTTTTTCTTTCACTGTCAGGCTGGCTGCCAGCGCCTGCTCGCCGTCCCGTAAGGTGGTATCGAAAATAAACACTCTGTCAGACATCTGGATTCTCCATTCAGGGGTTTCGATTGATTTTTCCCGTGCCAGAAACAAAAAACCCCGCGGTTTCTGGCGCGGGGTTTTGAGTTCTGGCTTGCTAATCGACGTGCAAGTCTAGCTCCTCCGCGCAGGGACTGCGAGAGTAAGGAGGAGGAGAGACAGTTGCATTTGTGGGTTCATTTAGCTGTTCTATACCAGATAAAAATTCGTTTAAAGTGGGTTTATATTCTTCCCACCGGGCTCAAGAGGTTCAATAATTAACTGCCTCCTTGCTCGCTGTCAAGCCTATATTTCTCAGCATCAGTTGAAAATTTCGGCTTAACGTGCTGATTTGCACCATTCAAGCCTTGGTGATCCAAAGCTAAATAGATGAATAAAATCTTGCCGATAGCATCATTTTTTGTGCCAAAAATGATAAAAAATAGTTATTATCCCAACACGATTTCGCCCGGCAAAACTCACCTTCACTCAGCGGAGAAAAAATGGATTTTCGCCTCTTGGCACTGAGCTTACTCCTGTGGTCATTTTCTTGTGTGCTTTGGGCCGCGGAGCGGTTGGACACACTGGCCAACACCCTCTATCAATATCCTACGCTGGCGCTGACCCAAATCAACGAGCTTGAGCGTCAGGCCTCAGAGTTGAGCCAGGCCCAAGTGCTGAGATTACAGTTATTTAAATGTGAAGCACTCCTGCAATTAGGAGACAACGGCGCCGCCATCAATCTGGCCGAACTGGGAGAAGCCAGAGCCAAGCAACTCAGGCTGGAACAGGCAGACAGTTATTTTCAAATTTGCCGCGCCGATGCCTATGCCAATTTCGACGATCTGAAACAATCACTGCTGTTACTCGGCGGCGCCATTGAACAGGCCAAACGCCACAACCAACCCCAGGCTCTGGTCAACGCCCTGAGACTCAAGGGCCAGCTGGAAAACGACCTTGGCAACTATGGCACCGCCATCGAAGATCTGCGCCTGGCGCTGGACATCTACCCGGATATCAGCAGTCAAAATCCGTCCTGGCTATGGCCACCTCTGGCCTATGTTTACGGCGACATGGCCAGCCTGATGTATTCCACCGGCGACCTGCGCCAAGCGGCCTACTATCTCAAGTTGGCACTGGACACAGATGAAGCCAAAGGCAAAGTTCGCCATGTGCTGTTATTGATGGCCGCCGGAGTCGCGCTGGCGCAGGAGGATACAGCCCAAGCCGACAGCCTGCTGAAACAGTCCAAAATACTGCTGCCAGAGATAGGCTCACCGCTGGAGCTTGCCAACAGTTACAGCCAGATAGCCGTGATAGAACTCGCCAGGGGCAGAACCGAGATTGCCGATGAGTTAGTGGGTATTGCCCTGCAGACCTATGAAAAACAAGGCAAAGTAAACAACTATATGCGTGCTACCCGGCTATTGGCCAGGGTACGTCTCGCACAGCGCAACGACGATGAAGGCCTAAGGCTGTTGATGCATTCGGCGCAGCAGGCCGAGCAGCTGCAACTGGCCGATGAAGTGGCCTATACCCAACAGCTTATCAGTGACTATTACGCCGAAAGAGCAGAGTTCAAACCGGCATACGAGGCGATGAAACTGGCGGCCCAGGCCGCGGCCGAGGCCCAAAAGCAGCTCAACAATACCCGCTTTATGCAATACAAGGCCAGGCTCAGCCAGCAGGAGCAGCTGCAGGTAGAAACCCAGCAAAACATTCGTCTTGCCAGTGCCGATCAGCGCTCCAAACTGAGCCAGGCCTACGGCACCATCTCTGTGCTGGCACTCGCCATCATAGGTGCGCTGATCTGGTTGGTCAGTCGCCGTAACCGCTGGCAACAACCGAGTACCGAGGCACTGGAAAAACTGCCTGCGGCCCAGCAGCTGGATGCCATGCTCAGCAGTGCCAAGAAGGGCAACTACCCATTGAGCCTGCTGTTGCTGAGTACCAGCCATATACGTCAGGTGGATCTTTCCGCCCTGCAGCGGGCGCTGGAACAGAAACTCAGAGAGCAAGACAGACTGCTGCGCTACAGCATGGATGAAATGGTGATCCTGCTGCCCTACACCTCGGTCCAGGGCGCCTTGCAGGTCAGCGAGCAACTCAGGCCGATAGTGCAGAGCTGGCAAGAGGCTCATGCCGTGCGTATTGGAGTGGCCTCGCTGCAGCAGCCCGATACCCTGGATAGCCTGGTGAAGCGTGCCGGCGTCAACCAACTCAGTCAGCAGAAAGCCGCCGAGCAACATCAGTCACCGGCGAGATAAGCCTCTATCTCGTCGAGGAACTGATCGCCAAAGCGGGCCAGTTTGCGTTCACCAACACCATTGACCGCCAACATCTCGCCCTGGCTGGTAGGCAAAATCGCCGCCATTTCCGCCAGGGTTGCATCGTTGAATACCAGATAGGGCGGTACGTCCTGCTCTTCGGCTATGCTGCGCCTTAACTGCTTGAGGCGGGCAAACAGCTTGCGATCGTAGTTGAGTGGCGCCTTGCTGCTGACGTTGCGCCTGCGGGTAACATGCAAGTCAATTCTGGGTTCGGCCAACATCAGTGCGACTTCGCCCCTGAGCACAGGCCTGGCGGCCGGATTCAGGCGAATACTCGAGCCGCGGGTAATATCCTGGCTCGCCAGCCCCAAATGGATAAGCTGCCTGGTCACACTGAGCCAGTATTCATGGCTCTTGTCTTTACCGACGCCCCAGGTGGATAACTTGTCGTGCCCCCGGTCGACCACGGCGGCCGATTTGGAGCCTCTGAGCACCTCTATCAGCTGGTTCATGCCAAACTTCTGCCCCAAGCGATATATGCAGGACAACACCTTCTGTGCATCCTCGGTGCCGTTGTAGCGTTTCGGCGGGTCCAGGCAGATGTCACAGTTGCCGCAGGGCTCCAGCGCCGGCTCATCGAAGTAGTGCAGCAACACCTGGCGGCGGCAGGTCTGGGCTTCGGCAAAGGCCGCCATGGTATTGAGTTTATGCAGTTCCACCTGTTGCTGCGGCCCGGGTTCACCCTGCTCAATCAGGTGGCGCACCCGGCCGATATCGGCGGGCTCGAACAGCATAAAGGCTTCGGCCTCAAGACCATCTCGCCCGGCGCGGCCGGTTTCCTGATAATAGGCCTCTATGCTCTTGGGCAGATCGTAATGCACCACAAAACGCACGTTGGACTTGTTGATCCCCATGCCGAAGGCGACCGTGGCCACCACTATATCCAACTGTTCCTTGAGAAATCTGTCCTGGACACTGGCACGCTCGTCGCTGCTCATACCGGCATGATAGCCTTCGGCGGCATAGCCCTGTAACCGCAGCCTTTCGGCCACTTCATCGACCCGGCGGCGGCTGGAGCAATAAACAATTCCGGCGGCGCCGTTCTGCGCGGCGATAAACTGGCGTAATTGATTGGCGGCGTTGAGCTTTTCCGCCACTGTGTAGCGAATATTCGGCCTATCAAAGCTAGAAAGAAGCACATAGGGGGCGATATTGAGCCGCTGGCAGATATCATCCCGGGTTGCCTTGTCGGCGGTGGCGGTCAGCGCCATCACAGGCACGCCGGGAAACAGCTGCTTCAGGCGGCCAAGCTGGGCATATTCGGGGCGAAAATCATGGCCCCACTGGCTGATACAATGCGCCTCATCCACGGCAAACATCGACAGCGGCAGGGATTGCAGCCGCTCAATAAACTCATGTTGCAGCAAGCGCTCCGGCGAGACATACAACAGGCGGATCTCACCCTGATGCAACTGGCGCAGCACCTTGAGGCTCTGCTCCCTAGGCAGGGATGAGTTGAGATAAGCGGCATTGACCCCGGTCTGCAGCAGGCTGTCGACCTGATCTTTCATCAGGGAGATCAGCGGCGAAACCACCAGAGTCAGCCCTGGCATCAACAATGCGGGCAGTTGGTAACACAGACTCTTGCCGCCGCCGGTGGGCATGATCACCATGCAGTCTTCCCCGGCCATCACACGTTCAATCACCTGGCGCTGCCCTTCACGGAAAGTGCGGTAGCCGAACACCTGCTGCAAGGCTTGCTGCATAGGGTCTTGGGGATGATTTAGGCTCTCGGGAGCGATACTCAGCGGCTGATCCATGACTGTCTGTGTCCAAAGAAGAGGCCGCTATTCTAAATGAAGCCAACACCAGAGTGCCAGCCAAGAGGGGATTTTTCCGCCTGGACTAGGCAAACGGCCATATTAGCGTTAGATTGATTGCTCTAAAAAACAACAATAGCAGGAAGCCCTATGAGCCAGGACATTCAAGCCGAGGTACTCGCCAAGGTAGCAGAAGTATTTGATAAACATGTGCCTTTTCACAATCTTCTCGGCCTTGGGATCCGCCGATACGACGCCTCTGGTGTCGAAGTGGAGATCAAAATGAAGCCGGAGCTAATCGGCAACATACATCAAAAAATACTCCATGGCGGGGTTACCGCAACCGTGCTGGATGTGGTTGGCGGCCTAACGGCATTTTCCGGCTTGGTTATCAGTCGCGACAACTGGACAGTGGAGCAGTTGCAACAGCGACTGCAAACCCTGAGCACCATAGATCTCAGGGTCGACTACTTGCGCCCCGGCTGGGGAGAAGTCTTCAGCGGCACAGGTACAGTGATCCGTGCCGGCAACAGGGTCTCTGTCTGCCGAATGGAGCTGCATAATGAAAAAGGCAGCCATATCGCTTTCGGTACAGGGACTTACATGGTCGGCTGAGTAGCTGTTTAAAACCCAAACACTGAATCTGTTGTCGATAACTTGAGCCGAGGGGCTTTGCCCCCTACAATCGCCCTTCTCTCCTTTTCGTCATTGTGTAGTACCTATGCCTGAAACCGAATACCGCAAGGGGGTCATTCTCGCCCTTTGCGCCTATATTTTTTGGGGCTTTGCGCCGCTGTACTTCAAGTTGCTACATCATGTCTCGGCTCCCGAGATCCTGCTGCACCGCATCATCTGGTCCTTCGTCTTTATGGGGGTCCTGATGCAGTTTATCGGTGGTTTCGGCCAGCTCAGGCTGTTACTCAAGCGCCCGAAACAGTTGGCGGTACTGCTGCTGACTTCGATTCTTATCGCCGGCAACTGGCTGCTATTTATCTGGGCGGTCAACAATGATCATATGCTGGATGCCAGCCTGGGCTACTTTATCAACCCGCTGTTCAATGTGTTGCTCGGCATGCTGTTTCTGGGGGAGCGGCTCGGGAAACTGCAATGGGTGGCGGTAACACTTGCCGCCGCCGGGGTGGTGATCCAACTGGTTTCTTTCGGCTCGATTCCGCTGGTATCCCTGGGGCTCGCAGCCTCCTTCGGTTTCTACGCCCTGCTGCGCAAGAAGGTCAATGTCGACGCCAAGACTGGCCTTTTGGTCGAAACTGCAGTGTTAATGCCGGCAGCGCTGGGCTTTTTACTGCTGGGCACTGGTGAAGCCGGCGCCAATATGCTCAGCAACAGTTGGGATCTCAACCTGCTGCTGATGGCCGCCGGTATCATCACCACCATCCCCTTGCTGTGCTTTGCCGGTGCGGCAGTGCGGATCCCGCTGATTATGCTGGGCTTCTTCCAGTACATAGGCCCAAGCATTATGTTTATCATGGCAGTGACCCTGTTCGATGAACCCTTCGATATCGAAAAGAGCATTACCTTCGGCTTCATCTGGGCCGCCCTGGTGGTGTTTACTTTGGATATGCTGCGAAAACGCTCTCGCAGGTAACAAACACAACCGGCCCGGATGGAGTTTCCGGGCCGGTTAAGCAATATTCAACGTTTATCCCGGCAGATTCTGCCCCAGCCCCTTAAGCAAACTCTCCGCCTCGGGCATACTCAGCAGCAGGCTGTAACCAAGGTCGGTCGGCAGTAACAAGACGCTATCTTTTTCCGTCAGAGCCACAAACGCTTTGCTGCCATCATTGAGCCGATACCACCCCAGGGTGTAACCGGGTAGGCCTATGCCCTGGGTACGCATGCCAAGCCTGGGGCCGCTGGCATCGCCGAGATTAATCACTTTCGCCTCTGAGATACGCAGATGCTCTGGAGCCAGGCTCTGGCCGTAGAATGGCACCTCGACCACCAGGCTTTGAGCCGTCAATTCCACCTTGGATGCCTGCGCCTGCCAAAATACCCACACAGATCCCGCCAGTGTTACCAACAGTAAACCCGAGGCGGCGCTCTTGGCCGTTGTCGGCATCTTCCGAATGCGGATCAGCAGCAAGATGGCCGCCAACATCAGTATCAAGGCGATAAAGCTGCCACTGGCGACGCCGGTCAATGGCGCCAACTCGTAACTTCCACTGTTCATCTCTCGCTCCTTAATGGATAGGCATAAGTGGGCTTAGCTTAGGAGCCAAAGACATAATATGTCAACAAATGGAATACGCCTGCTTACAAAGAGCCCCGCTGAGCGGGGCCGGTTTTTACAGATCAAGCGCCAAAATTTTGGAGCGACGCTGGTAGTTATAGAGCTGCTTCTTCTTACTCGGCAAAGCATCTACCTCCACCAGCTCAAAGCCGTGTTCCAGGAACCAGTGAATGCTGCGGGTCGTCAGCGCAAACAGTCTGGAATAACCACGCACCTTGGCCTGGCCTATGATGTTTTGCAACAGCAGGCTACCGCGATCGGCATCGCGATAGTCAGGATGCACCACCAGACAGGCAAACTCGCCGGCGTTGTCCTCTTCAAAGGGATAGAGCGCCGCGCAGCCTATCACCAGGCCATCACGCTCAATCAGCATAAACTGCTCTATTTCTATCTCCAGTTGCTCGCGGGAGCGACGCACCAGGATCCCCTGCTCTTCCAGCGGGCGGATCAGGTTGAGTATGCCGCCAATATCGGCAATGGATGCACGCCGCAAACGCTCGGCACTCTCTGTGACTATCTGGGTACCTATGCCCTCACGGGAGAAGAGTTCCTGCAACAGGGCACCATCTTCCAGATAGCTGACCAGATGGCAACGGGGCACACCGCTGCGACAGGCATCAATACTGGCCTTGAGAAATGCCATGGTGCCGACACAGCCTTCACCCTGGCCGGCCAATTTATCGAGAATTTTCTGGGCATCGTTGGGCATCAGCTCGGCAATCACATCACCGTTGCGATCCAAAATACCATTCTGGGAGCTGAAGCCGATCATCTTGTCGGCCTTGAGTTTGATAGCCACCTGAGTCGCCACTTCTTCGGCGGTGAGGTTAAAACTCTCGCCGGTGACCGAAGCCGCTATCGGCCCCATCAGGATGATGCAGTTGTTTTCCATCTGCCGTTTGAGTCCCTGAACATCGATACGGCGCACCTTGCCGGAGAGGCAATAGTCAATACCATTGTCGACCCCCAAAGGCTGGGCGATGACAAAGTTACCACTGACCACGTTGATCTGTGCGCCCTGCATCGGCGTGTTCGACAGGCTCATGGACAACCTGGCAGTAATATCAAACTGCAAAGAACCGGCTACCTGCTTAATGACCTTGAGAGTGGTTTCATCGGTGATCCGCACGCCTTGATGGTAGGCAGGCTCAATCTGATTGTTAGCCAAGGCTTCGTCTATCTGTGGCCGGGCGCCATAGACCAATACCACCTTGATCCCCAGGCTATGCAGCAGAGCAACATCATTGATGATGGAGCGAAACTTAGGCTGAGCCAACGCCTCGCCCCCCAACATCACAACAAATGTCTTGCCCCTGTGAGCATTGACATAGGGAGCAGAATGACGAAAACCATCAACCAATTCTGTGGTACGCACCTTGGGATTTACCTCACACTCGTTAAAGCCGACATAAAATGAATGCCACCCCCGTGGCACGGATAACATAGTAATGCATTTAAATTCACTTAAAAAGAATTTATTTGCACAAATAATTATTTTAAATCTCTAACTATTCACATGAAGGGTAAGCCATATCCAGCATCACCCCCCTGAGACTCAAACCGAGTAAATATTCGCCGCTGCGGTTCAAGTGATTGCATAGAAAGGTATAGCAGGGATCTGTTTAGAAAGTATGAATCCACCTGAACCGCAGAAGGCCAACAGCCGGATCCTTACGCGGAATAACTCAGGACTAAAGTGGATTGAAGGTGATAGAGGCAGCTTGGTGACAAAGGAGATAAGCTTAAGGGCAACGAGAGCCAAACCGGCTCGACTACGGCCGCGGCGGCTAAATTCAAATCAAAAAAAAGCCCCTGCGAGAGGGGCTTTCCAAGAATTCAAATACCAAGTGGATTACTTGATTTTGGCTTCTTTGTAGATAACGTGCTGACGAACTACGGGATCAAACTTTTTGATCTCCATTTTCTCAGGCATGTTACGCTTGTTCTTGTCGGTAGTGTAGAAGTGACCAGTCTTGGCGCTTGAAACCAGCTTGATCTTCTCACGATTGCCTTTAGCTTTAGCCATTTTCTATTACACCTTCTCGCCACGGGCACGAAGTTCAGCAACAACGACTTCGATACCTTTCTTGTCGATAATGCGCATACCCTTGGTAGAAACGCGCAATTGTACGAAACGCTTTTCGTCTTCTAACCAGAAACGGTGGTTCTGCAGGTTAGGTAAAAAACGACGACGAGTTGCGTTTTTTGCGTGCGAACGGTTGTTACCAACCATTGGTCGCTTGCCAGTAACTTGGCATACTCTTGACATGTCAATCTTCTCCAAAAAACAATTTTAACGCTCGAGCATTAATGTGCCTCGTATGGCCGTCGCCCGAGGCACAAAGAGGGCGCATGTTATACAGGATAACTGAGGAAAGATCAAGCGATGGATCAAACTATCCATCCGCGTTCTGCGAAGGAAACTATCTCGCAATCCCCTACAACCATATGATCCAGAAGTGAAACATCTATGGTTGCGAGCGCACATTTCAACCGCTCAGTAATTCGCCTGTCAGCCTGGCTGGGCTCAGCCACGCCGGACGGGTGATTATGGCAAACTATGACCGCCGCGGCCTGTTTTTCCAGCACCAGTCTAACCACCTCTCGCGGATAGACGGATGCAGAGTCCAGGGTGCCATGGAATAATTCCACGAATTGGATTACTCGGTGCTGGCTGTCCAGCAACAGAATCGCAAACACCTCGGTGGCACGGTCTGCTAATTGTCTCATTAAATAGTCGCGAGTCAAATCCGGATTTGTCAAAACCGGCCCTCTTTGCAGCTTTTCCCGGGAAATTCGCCTCGAAAGTTCGGCGGCGGCCTGCAATTGGGTATATTTCACCGGTCCCATTCCCGGAATTCGGGCAACTTGATTCAGCGGTGCCACCAAAAGTTGCCGCAGTGAGCCGAATGCCGCGAGCAAATCTCTGGCCAATTCGACCGCACTCTGTCCCGCCAGGCCGTTACGCAGCAAGACCGCCAGTAACTCGGCATCACTCAGGCTCTTGGCTCCCTGCTGCAGCAACTTTTCCCTTGGGCCCTCTCCTGTAGGCCAGTCTCTGATACCCATCCTTGGCTCCCGTCCCTGTGCCCTATACTTTGTTTCAATTATGGTCGAGATTTTTGAAGCTGCATCCTGCCAAGTCGGGGGAGCTTTGTGATATCTTAGCCGCCAATTACCATCAGTTGATTGTCTCTATGAGCCTGAAGCATAAAAAAATCCTCTTGGGGATAGGCGGTGGCATTGCCGCCTACAAGAGTGCCGATCTGGTGCGGCGCCTGCAGGACAGAGGTGCCGAAGTCAGGGTCGTCATGAGCCAGAGCGCCATGGAATTCATTACTCCGCTGACCTTGCAGGCGTTATCCGGCCATCCTGTGGCCTCAGATCTGCTGGATCCTGCGGCCGAGGCTGCCATGGGGCATATCGAATTGGCCCGCTGGGCCGATCTGGTTATCATTGCCCCCGCTACCGCCAACCTGTTGGCCCGCATTCGTGCCGGTATGGCCGATGAACTGATCACCACCACCTGCCTGGCAACGGCGGCTAAGGTGATGCTCTGCCCGGCGATGAACCAACAGATGTACCAAAACGCAGCGACCCAGGAGAACCTCAAGGTGCTGGCAGAGCGCGGCTATGGTATCTGGGGCCCGGATAGCGGTAGCCAAGCCTGTGGTGAAGTCGGCCCGGGGCGTATGCTGGAACCCAATGATATCGCGCAGCGAGCCGCCGCTTGCTTTGAGCCACAGCTGTTGGCCGGCCAAAAGTTGCTGCTCACCGCCGGACCGACCCGCGAAGCGATAGATCCTGTGCGTTATATTTCCAACCACAGCTCAGGCAAGATGGGGTTTGCACTGGCCTCTGCGGCGGCGCAGATGGGCGCCGAAGTGACTCTGGTCAGCGGCCCGGTTAATTTGGCTACCCCGGCAGGGGTGACTCGAGTCGATGTGCAATCGGCCAAAGAGATGCTCGATGCCGTGATGCAACGGGTGGAACAACAGGATATTTTTATTGGCTGCGCCGCAGTGGCAGACTATCGTGTCGCCGATGTCGCCGAAGCCAAAATAAAAAAATCTTCCGAAACCATGGCATTGGCACTGGTGCGTAACCCGGATATTCTGGCCACGGTCGCCAGCCATTCTATCCGGCCCTTTACCGTGGGTTTTGCGGCAGAAACCCATGAAGTGGAGACCTACGCGCGTGACAAGCTCAAGCGCAAGAAACTCGATATGATTGCCGCCAACGATGTGTCTGTTCCGGGTCAGGGTTTCAATGCCGACCGGAATGCTCTGAAAGTATTTTCTGCAACAGGTTGTGATGAACTGCCGGCCACCGACAAGTTGAGCCTGGCCAAACAGTTGCTGATCCTGATAGCGAAGCATAAAAACCACTCATGAAAACACCCATAGAACTGAAAATTCTCGACTCGCGTATTGGCAGTGAATTTCCGCTGCCAAGCTATGCGACCCCAGGCAGTGCCGGCATGGATCTGCGCGCCATGCTGGACACCAGCATCACCATAGCCCCGGGTGAAACAGTGTTGATCCCGACCGGAATTGCGGTTCACGTGGCCGACCCTTCTCTGGCGGCGGTGATCCTGCCCCGCTCGGGGCTGGGCCATAAAAACGGCATAGTACTCGGCAACCTGGTCGGCCTGATCGACTCTGACTATCAGGGCCCGCTGATGGTTTCCTGCTGGAACCGCAGCCAGACACCTTTCACCCTGGAGATAGGTGACCGCTTGGCCCAATTGGTGTTTGTGCCCGTCGTTCAAGCCCAGTTCAAACTGGTGGATGAGTTTGACACCTCGGACAGAGGCGAGGGTGGCTTCGGTCACTCAGGCACTCAATAATCCCTGCCACTGACAGAGCGAAACATGGCTGTAAAAGAAAAAATCAATCGTCGTGAACACATACTCCAATCCCTTGCCAGAATGCTGGAAACCAATCCGGGGCAAAGGATTACCACTGCCAAGTTGGCCTCGGAAGTTGGCGTGTCGGAAGCGGCGCTCTATCGCCACTTTCCCAGCAAGGCGCGGATGTTTGAAGGCCTGATTGAGTTTATTGAAGACTCTCTGCTGTCACGCATCAACCTCATCATGGATGAGGAGAAAGACACCATGAAACGCTGCCAACAGGCACTGCAGCTGTTATTGGTGTTTGCCGAGCGCAACCCAGGGATCTCCCGGGTTCTGAGCGGTGATGCCCTGCTGGGCGAAAATGAGCGTCTCAGAGAACGGATCAATCTGTTGTTTGCCAAGTTGGAAACCCATCTAAAGCAGATCCTGCGGGAAAAGTCCCTGCGAGAAGGGCAAAAATTCGCCCTGGATGAAGCCATTCTGGCAAATCTGCTGTTGGCGGTGGCCGAAGGTCGCATTGCCCAGTTTGTTCGCAGTGAATTCAAGCTCAAGCCAACGGCTCACTTCGAGGAGCAGTGGCAGTTTATTCAAAGCCAGTTATTGCAGAGCTGAATACCCTATTTTTTCGGGATAAAGGACGGTAAAAACCGTCCTTTTTTTATGGATTTAGCCTTGTCCAAACCCAAGCATTTAATTAACATTGAACAAACATAGGTTACTTATAATAAACACAAGGATGTAAAATGAAATTCCAACCTTTGTTGACCGGTATATTATTGCTGGCCCCCGCACTCGCACTGGCCCAGAGTAATCAAACGCCCACGCCGGCAGAAATTTTCAGCCAGGGGGCGCAATACACCAATGTGAAAATCTCCCCCTCCGGTGACTATCTCAGCGTGATCATGAATCACGAAGGAAAAGATAAGCTACTGATCCTCAATACTGAAGACCTCAGTGCCAAGCATATTGTTTACTTCCCGGGCAATGCCCAAGTGGGCAGTTACACCTGGGTCAACGATGAACGTGTCGTGGTCGCCAAGGAATACCTCAAGGGCTGGGATGATCGCCCGCTCTACTATGGTGAATTGATGGCGGTGAATGCCGACGGCTCCAAGGTTGCTTATCTGTTCGGTTACAATTCGGGCCAGCAACAAACCGGTTCCCACTTGAAGAAAAACACCGCCATCCAGGCCACTGCCTATGTGCTCGATCCCTTGCCGGATGATGACCGTTACATGTTGGTTAATGCCATCCCCTGGAACGGCGGTCGCAGCCTGGATTACGAACAGTTGCAGGATGTCTATCGGGTTGATGTCTACCGCGGCACTCGCAAGAAAATTACCCGTTCTCCCATAGGAATGGCCAGCTTCATGACAGATGATGACGGTGAGGTGCGCTTTGTGGCCGGTCAGGACAGAAGCAACAACACCCGTATTTTCTACCGTAATGACGGTGAATGGATTGACACCGACAAGCTGAATATCGGCCTGAAGGACTTTACCCCAATCTCCTTCACCGAAGACCCCAACAGCGTCTATGCCGCCGCCTCCCAGGCCGATGAGCCCAAGGCCGTGTATCGGGTCAATCTGAAAACCGGTGAAAAGAAGATGATGGTCAATGACGCCAGAGTCGAGCCGGACAACTTCTGGATCAACGGCCAAAACAAACAGCTCTACGCGGTGGAGTTTGCCAACGGTTACCCAACCTACGCCTTTGTTGATCCGGAAGATCAGCATGCTGTGTATCTGAAGCAACTGCTGGCCAGCCTGCCGGGGCACCAGGTGCGCATCATCAGCGAGACCCGCAATGCCGACAAGATGATCATTCTGGCCTTCAACGACCGCAACCCGGGCGACTACTATCTGTTTGACACTAAAGCGGTCAAACTCAGACACCTGCTGCGTACCATGGAAAGCATAGATCCGGCCCAAATGGCCGAAGTGAAACCCATGGATATCAAGGTGCGTGACGGCATGACGATTCAGGCCTACCTGACCTTGCCACCCGGCAAAGATCCCAAGCAGTTGCCTTTGGTGGTCAACCCGCACGGCGGCCCACACTATGTCAGGGACAGCTGGGGCTTTGATCCTCAAAACCAGATGCTTGCCAATCAGGGCATAGCCGTACTGCAGGTTAACTTCCGCGGCTCAGGTGGTTACGGCGAAGCCTTCCAGCAAGCGGGCTACCGCAAGTGGGGCAGTGAAATTCAGTACGACATCATAGACGCCACCCGCCATCTGATAGATCAAGGCATAGTGGACAAGCAGCGCATCTGTATTGTCGGCGGCAGCTTTGGCGGCTACAGCGCGCTGCAAAGCTCGGTCATGGAGCCGGATCTGTTCAAGTGTGCCATCGGCTTTGCCGGGGTGTACGACCTGGAAATGATGTTTAAAGAAGGTGACGTGCAGGAACGTGACTCGGGTACCAGCTACCTGCGAACTGTGCTTGGTCAGGATCAAGCCGTGCTGCGTGCCATGTCGCCCACTCGCAACGTCGACAAGCTCAAAGCCAACCTGCTGCTTGTGCACGGCGGCAATGATGAGCGCGCCCCCATAGAGCAGTTTGAAGCCTTGGAAGATGCGCTCAAGAAGCGTAACTACCCCTACCAGAAAATCATCATGGATGATGAGGGCCACGGTTTCTACGATGAAAGCCACAGAGCCATCTACTATCAGAAAATGCTCAACTTCCTGAAGCAGAATCTGGGCGTTTAAGTTTAACTGCCGTAAACCAAGCCGCTCTCCAGAGAGCGGCTTTTTTCGTGCTATGGGGCTTTTCTGGTATGAATTTACAGCAAATAGCGGTATCCTCCGCTTCCCGCAGATAAATGTGAAAAGCGTCACAGCTTGCGCGGACAGTAACAAACGGAAGGCGCTGGCTTGGCGTCTATCCGCCGGAGGAAAACAATGGCATTGAGTGAAGCAGCTTTGATGGTTCAGACCGCGCTCCTGGAGCGAGGACTCGAGACCCCCATGGTACCCTGTGGCTTGTCGGCCGAGGAGCGCAAGGAAAAAATAGAGGCCCATATGAAGGCCATTTTGACCTTGATGTCGCTGGATTTGAGCGACGACAGCCTGATGGATACGCCAAAACGTATCGCCAAGATGTATGTCGACGAAATTTTCTCCGGCCTCGACTATGCCAACTTCCCCAAGATCACTGTTATCGACAACAAGATGGGCTTCGATGAAATGGTGCGGGTGCAGGACATCAGCCTCACCAGCACCTGTGAGCACCATCTGGTGACCATAGATGGCACGGCCACTGTGGCCTATCTGCCGCGGAAGAAGATCATCGGCCTGTCGAAGATCAACCGCATAGTACGTTTCTTTGCCCAGCGGCCACAGGTGCAGGAGCGCCTGACCCAGCAAGTACTGGTTGCGTTGCAGACCCTGCTGGAAACCAAAGATGTGGCGGTAAAAATGGATGCAGTGCATTACTGCGTTAAATCCCGCGGTGTGATGGATTCCACCAGCTCCACCACCACTACGGCTCTTGGTGGCGTGTTCAAGTCCAACCCGGCCACCCGCGCCGAGTTTCTGCATCAGGCCAAATAGCCTCTCCGTAATAAAAAACGCTGCCAAGGCAGCGTTTTTTATTGGACTGTACAGAAGTTTATTCAAGCTTCTTTAAGAGCCGAGATTCTATCCTGGACGGCATTAAATACCATACTGTTCACGATAGGCGCTAACGGCGGCCAACTCCTGCTCCATCCCCGGCTTCTCGGCCAAGTAGGCAATCAAATCGGCCAGCTTGATGATGGCCACTATCTGGCAACCAAAGTCGCGCTCCACTTCCTGAATGGCAGACAGTTCGCCCTTGCCCTTCTCCTGACGGTCGAGTGCAATCAATACCCCGGCCAGAGTCGCGCCATTGGCCTGAATGATCTCCATGGACTCGCGAATAGCGGTACCTGCGGTGATCACATCATCCACCAACATCACCTTACCCTTGAGCTCGCTGCCAACCAGGTTGCCGCCTTCGCCGTGGTCTTTCTTCTCTTTGCGGTTAAAACAGTAAGGAATATCCAGATCATGGTGTTCGGCCAAGGCTACAGCCGTGGTTGTGGCGATGGGGATCCCCTTGTAGGCCGGGCCAAACAGGAGATCGTAGTCGATACCGGCATCCACCAGCGCAGCAGCATAAAAACGGCCCAGGCGGGCCAGATCCCGGCCAGTGTTAAACAGACCGGCATTGAAGAAGTATGGGCTCTTGCGGCCGGACTTCAGGGTAAACTCACCGAATCTCAACACCTGACGCTCAAGGGCAAATTCAATAAACTCGCGCTGATAGGCTTTCACGATCTCTCCTCTTGTGATTATGGGTAAGCCCTTAAGGCTCACGGGTACGAACAAGTACTCTCTGGAGTACGAAAAAAAGGACCCTCATGGGGTCCTTAAAAAAACTTAACTCAATGCAGCCTTCTGCACATCGATAATCTCACGAATGCCATGCTTGGCCAGCTCCAGCAGACTCAGCAACTCTTCATGGCTGAACGGCTCGCCTTCAGCGGTGCCCTGAATCTCGATGATCTTGCCGGTTTCTGTCATCACCACGTTCATATCGGTTTCGGCGGCGCTGTCTTCGATATATTCCAGGTCACAGATAGGCTCACCTTCAAAAATCCCCACGCTCACGGCGGCGATCAGGAATTTGAGCGGATTGGCCTTGAGAATACCCTTGGCACGAGCCCAATTAAGTGCATCTACCAGAGCCACACAGGCACCTGTGATGGCTGCGGTACGGGTACCGCCGTCGGCCTGAATCACATCACAGTCGATCACTATGGTGTTTTCACCCAGCAGCTTCATATCCACAGCAGCGCGCAAAGCTCGGCCGATGAGGCGCTGAATTTCCTGGGTACGACCAGACTGCTTGCCCCGGGCCGCTTCGCGATCCATACGGCTATGGGTAGAACGGGGCAACATGCCATATTCTGCCGTCACCCAACCTTGGCCCTGGCCTTTGAGAAATCTCGGCACCCCTTCGGTAAAACTGGCGGTACAGAGTACTTTGGTATCGCCGAACTCGACCAGCACAGAACCTTCCGCATGGGCGGTAAACTGGCGAGTGATTGAAATGGGGCGGGTTTGAGCCGGAGTTCTGTTGCTGGGACGCATAGTGAATTCCTGTATTTTGTCGTCTGGACTGAATTGGCTGCATATTATAGGGCCTTGCGGCGCTTGACGCCATGGCGGATCCGTATAGAACCGACAAAGTGTATACACTTCACTTTAACCCCGGAGGCAAGCTGTCTATAATCCTCTGCTACACCCGTCTTCAAGCAACTGGAATATCTGATGATCCACAGCATGACCGCCTACGCCCGTATCGAGCATAAAGCCGACTGGGGCACAGCCTCCTGGGAAATCCGCTCAGTCAACCAGAGATATCTGGAAACCTATCTGCGCCTGCCGGAACAGTTCCGCAGCCTGGAGCCTGTGCTGCGAGACAGACTGCGCAAGCGTCTCAATCGCGGTAAGGTAGAAGTCAACCTGCGCTACGAGCTGAGCGATCAACAAGGTACCCAGCTGAATATGAATCAGGACTTGGCGCTGCAACTGTTGCAGGCCGCCAACTGGGTAAAACAGCAAGCCGGCCAGGGTGAGCTCAACCCGGTGGATATTCTGCGCTGGCCAGGGGTCATGTCCTCATCCGAGCAAGACATGGATGCCATTGCCGCCGAACTGCTCAAAGCCTTCGACGGCGCCGTCGATCAGTTTATCGAAGCCCGCGGCCGTGAAGGCAGCGCCATCAAAGAGATGCTGCTGACCCGCCTGGATGCCGTTGAAGCCCAGATCGCCATAGTCCGCGAGCACATGCCCAAGGTCATGGAATGGCAAAGGGAAAAACTCAGCAACCGCCTGGCCGAAATCCAGGGCGAACTGGACCCGGCCAGACTGGAACAGGAAATGGTATTGCTGGCCCAAAAACAGGACGTGGCCGAAGAGATGGATCGCCTCGAAGCCCATGTGGCCGAAGCCCGCCGGATCCTCAACAAGGGTGGCAGCGAAGGCCGCAGACTGGACTTCATGATGCAAGAGTTCAACCGCGAATCCAACACCCTGGCCTCCAAGTCAATCAGCAGCGAAATCACCGCCGCCGCAGTCGAGCTTAAAGTGCTGATTGAGCAGATGAGAGAGCAGATCCAGAACGTGGAGTGATGTTTTAACATTCACAATGTACAGCATTAAGCCTCATTTTTTTGAGGCTTTTTTGTTTTCACAGACTCGTCCTCGACAGTTGTAGCATTTATGGTGGGCAGCCTAAGCCATTAATTTACAAGATGGTGGGCAAGGTATCGGATGACAACAAGATAATTCAAAACGGTTAATGGTAAATTATTTGAAGTCCAAGTTGGTAGTCGCTACAACCATCGATAGAAGTAGGTTATCCATTGTCATCAAAGCAATCTGAACAAAGCATTAAACACAGTTGGTTTGGCCATTTCTATATGGGCAAGCCTGATGCTGTAAAACTCACTAGCTGTGGTATTACTTTTCATCGTGGTAAAGGTTTGTTTGCGCCAGAACACCCCGTAATCAATAACACGAGTGATGAAGTGAGTTTTAAGTGGCAGCAACTTGACTCGCCACCAACATTTAACTTTAGTCCTTTGGGTTACCTACTTAGCTTTACCGTATCCGGTGAGGTTTATCAATTGCCCTACTTAACCTACTGGGCTCGTTATCAATCTAGTAAAGAAGTGACACAACGGTGGGCTGCTGGTAATGGGCAAAGTATCTGTGAGCTGGTGGCTCGAGTTGAGCGCACCCTTGCTACTGAGTACCTGCGCCAATCACGCTTAGAGATGATACAGGCCAGAGTTAAGCGTGAGTATAAACGCTGGTTCCCTTGGTCTGAAAATATGCAATTGGATAATGATATAACAGCAGCACTAACCAAGTTAAAGCTGATGCATTGCTGGAGCCCAACCGATATAGAAAGGTTACGTGAAAACTATGTTCAAGCACAGCTGATCAAGTTTGCCGATTTCTTTGAGCATGTTGAATCTAACCCTCTGACCGATAAGCAGCGACGAGCCTGCATCATTGATGATAACAATAACTTGTTATTAGCGGGTGCTGGGACAGGAAAGACCAGCGTTATGGTGGGTCGTGCTGGCTACTTAGTTAAAAGTGGTCAAGCACAAGCCGATGATATTTTGCTGCTCGCCTATGGCAGAAAAGCCGCTGACGAGATGGATGAACGGATAAAAGAGAAGCTTGGTACAGATGATATTAAAACGAGCACTTTTCATAGCTTAGGTTTAAGGATTATTTCTGAAGTTGAAGGCGCATCACCCAGTCTGTCTCCTTGGGCTGAGGATGAAAAATCCAAAGATAGGTGGGTACAGAGCACCCTTGAAACTTTGATTGAAAATGAGGCCTATCGTAAACAGCTGTTTGAGTACTTTAGCCAATGCTATTATGTTGAGAAAAGCCCTTTCGATTTTGAGTCAAAGGGTGAGTATTTCCAGTACTTAATTGATAACGATATTCGCACCTTGAAAGGGGAGCGAGTAAAAAGCTTCGGCGAGCTTTATATCGCTAATTGGCTATTCAGTAATGGCATTGAGTACCAGTATGAAGCTAAATATGAGCATGATGTAAGTAGTGTTGATTTCCGCCAATATCAGCCTGACTTCTACCTACCTGACTATTGTGTCTATATTGAGTATTACGGCACTGATGAAGATGATAGCACCGCGCCTTACATTGATAACCAGCAATATTTGGAGTCAATGGAGTGGAAGCGCCAGCTGCACAAAAAGCATGAAACAGTCTGTCTTGAACTGTTTTACCATCAGCATAGAAAAGGCCTGCTCATTGAAAAGCTCGAACACGCCATCCAAGCATTAAAAATCAAAGAGTCCCCTCTACCCGATGAAGCGATACTCGCAACCCTTAATGAACTTGGTCGCGTTACCGAGTTAGCTAAGCTTTTCAGTAAGCTAATTGGCTTGTATAAAGCTGCTTGCTTGGATAACAACGGGCTAGAGAAGGTATTTAATAATGCCGCAGATGCCAAGCAAACTCGTAAAGCATTTGAGCTGCTAGAGCCGATACTAAGCAGGTACCAACAACACCTGTCAGCTTCTGGCGATATAGATTTTGAGGATATGATAGCCAAAGCACTCGGCTATCTTCAACATGGGCAATTTATTAGTCCATGGCGCTATATTATGGTGGATGAGTTTCAAGATATCTCAGAGCCCAGAGCGCGGTTAGTTAAAGCCTTAAGGGATTCAAGCTTACCTGGCAGTAAATCAAAAGCATCTCTATTTTGTGTTGGTGATGACTGGCAAGCGATTTATCGCTTTAATGGTGCAGATGTCAACTTAACCACACAGTTTACAGATTATTTCGGTCCAACTACTAAAACGTACTTAGATCAGACATTCAGGTTCAACAGCAGCATTGGTGATGTTGCAACACAGTTTGTGACTAAGAACCCTGTGCAGCTAAAGAAAGATATTCGCTCTCTATCGCAAGTCGATTACCCCACGGTTTCATTGATACGACGGGGTGAGCAAGAGCCAGCAACTAAAGATGAACCAAGCCCTAATGCACTTGAGCAGGCTTTAAAAGCTATTAACATGCGTGCTAATAAGGCTGAAGATAAACTAAAGAGCAAGCCTGTTGTGTACCTGCTCGCTCGTTTCTGGTTTCAACTACCGGATAAGAGTGAGCTAAGACAGCTGAATCGGAAGTATCCAAGTTTAACTATTGAGTGTCAGTCTTTTCATGCCTCAAAAGGTAAAGAGGCGGATTATGTGGTGATCACGGGGATGAAAACGGGAAAGCATGGCTTCCCCTCAACGAAAGTCACCCCACCAATACTTGATGCATTTTTACCTAAAGCAGAGTCATTTGAGTTTGCAGAAGAGCGTCGCCTATTTTACGTTGCCTTAACTCGTGCAAAACACCGCGCCTATGTACTTGCCGATATGACAGATGCTAGCCCGTTTGTAGTCGAACTACTCAAGGAAAACTATGCTGTTGAGCAAGAGGAGTTCAGCACCTCACTAGTGCAAAAGATCTTTGAAGAGATAAGTTGTGTACGTTGCACCACTGGTACGCTTAAACCAAGAGTCGGCAAGTTCAAACCCTTCTTCTCATGCTCACACTTTCCCTTATGTGATCATAAAGAGGAGGGCTGTGAGCTTTGTGGTAGTCCCATGACACGTAAACGCTTTACTGGCTTTAAAGTATGTCTTAATGACACTTGTAGCCACACTGCACCTGTTTGCAGCGTCTGTGGTGGAGATATGAAATTAAGAAAAGGTCCCTACGGTGAGTTCTGGGGCTGTATCAACTACAGAAGAGATATCCCCACTAGCTGCAGTAATAAAATTAATAAACAAGTGGCGATTAGCCTGTTGGAGCAATCTAAGAGGGACCATTAGCAATGCTAACCAAGATTTAAATTATTGGCTAAATTGTACTAGCTCAGACCTGATCTGACAGTTACCCGATTTTGGGGTGCCGTTGTCAGATTAGATTTGGGCTAAATTCTTTTCCGCCCAAATCCGTTTTCCATCAATTAATGTTGCCATCGGTGTGCAACCGCAGCGCATTTTGCCTTGATGGGTGCGTTCATTGTTATACAGCGCCAACCATTCGTCCAAGTCTTTTTGCAGTTCCTCCAGTGTGCCGTACAGCTTTTTGCGGAACACGACCTGATAGAACTCATTCAGAATGGTCTTGTGGAAACACTCGCAGATACCGTTTGTTTGCGGATGTCTGGCTTTGGTTTTTGTGTGGTCTATGTCATTGATGGCCAGATACAGCTGGTAATCGTGCTGTTCAACTTTGCCGCAGTATTCGGTTCCTCGGTCAGTGAAGATACGCAGCATCGGCAGCGCCTGGGCTTCGAAAACGGCAATACTCTGTCGTTCAACAGTTAGACTGAGGTGATTGAGGTTTTGGTGGTGTAGAACTTGGCAAAGGCGACTTGTGGTGGCCAACTGCAGCAAGCTCATCAGCAAACCCGGCTTACCAGCAGCGCCATACTGCCGCAGGCTAACAGTACCCATCCCAAGTGCTGCACCGCGCCTGCCAGAGCCAGGCCGCTGCCGATGAGTAAGTAGTACATCAAGCCGAACAGGGCACCGGCGCTGCCGGCCTGCTGTCGGTACTGAACCAAAGCCATGCTGAGCACATTTGGGATAGCTATTCCAAATGCCATAACCACGAGTAGCATAGGCGCCAGAAACCCGATGGAGTTCAGCGAGAGTTGTACTCCTATGGCTCCCAGAAGCAGC
Organism: Shewanella carassii; assembly: GCF_019670705.1. Lineage (NCBI taxonomy): Bacteria > Pseudomonadati > Pseudomonadota > Gammaproteobacteria > Alteromonadales > Shewanellaceae > Shewanella > Shewanella carassii. The sequence goes on along the minus strand of NZ_AP024618.1, from coordinate 354,461 downwards.
AGTAAAGCGGCGCCTTGCAAGAGCTTGCCTTGAGAGACTCCCTTGGAGATCAAGCGTTTATTGCTGTAGCTGCCAACCAGTGAGCCCAGGCCAAGGATTAAGCCGCTGTAACCAAACTGTTCCGGCGTGAACCCAAGCCTGGCAAAGTTGAACCCACCGAGTTGGTAGTAAGAAAACAGGGCGACGTTATAGGCAGTGACCAAGAGCGCAGATTGCCAGATTTGCCTGTCACCGAGCATACGTTTACTCAAGGCGACCAGTTGCAAACTCTGCCTGCTGGTTTGGGTTTCCGGCAACCTGATAAAACAATAGGCGAATAAACCCAAGGCCATAATAAACAAAGCCAAAAACACCGCATGATGACCACCCACCTTGACCAATTGGCCACCAGAAAACATGCCGATAACCGGGCTGATGGCAATCCCAAGTCCCATCACACTAAACACTTTCGCCAACTCTTCACCGCTGAAGGCGTCACGCAGCATGGTTTGGGTGACGATTGAGCCGACAGCAATACCAAAAGCGCTGCAGGCTCTGGCGGCCATCAGCACGGCGAAGCTGGTTGTTGACATGGCCACCCAGGCTGCGACGCCATAGATAAAGAGTCCCAGCAACATGGCCTGGCGACGGCCCCAACTGTCGGCCACTATGCCCCACACAGCCACGCCAAAAGCGAAAGCCAGAAAATAAATCGATAGGGTTTGCGCCGCCTGAGGGTAGGACACGGCAAATATTTGCGAAATCGCCCCCAGGGCCGGGCTGTAAATGGTTTCCACTATTTGCGGAAACATCAGTAGCGCCAGCATCAACCATAACGAAGGTTTGGTTTTCATCTCTTATCCTTATAACAATCAAGCAAGGTGCGAACCACGCATCCGGGCTTGATTCGCGCTTTTCCGAGTCGGCGCGCAGTGTATACTCGTGATGAAACGGCACATTAACGACATAAAGACAAGAAACATCAAAATAGGGACATCATGGCGATTATTGAGCAGGAAACTGAGTTCGATGCGGATACCTTTCCAGCCAGTGTTATCGGCATTGCGGCCGATGTTGGCCAGCACGATTCGGGCATGCACCAACACCATAAAGGGCAACTGCTTTATGCCCCCCACGGCTGCATGAGCTTTGCATTGGAGAATGCCATCTGCATCTTGCCGCCCACCAAAGCCGTGTGGATCCCGCCCGGTATTTTGCACCGCGCGGTAATGACCAATGTGGTGGCCTATCGCTCTTTGTATTTTGATTGTGCCAGGTTCAACACTCCGGCTGAGCTTCGCATGATAGAGGTCAACGCCCTCTTGAAAGCCTTGATAGACAAAATGGCACTGTGGCCTTGGGACACGCCGGAGCAGAATATGGCCAATAGCAGTGCGTTATTTTGGGAAGAGTTTTATGCCGCAAAGAAACATTCATTTCAGCTGCCACTGCCACGGGATCGCAGGTTTCGCCGATTCCGCCAGCGGCTTATCAAGGAAGAGTTTCTCGCGCCGGATATACGCAGGCTTGCCAGCAGTGTCGGCGCCAGCACCAAGACAGTCACCCGGTTATTCAAGGCTGAAACCGGTATGACTTATCAGCAATGGCGCCAACAATGGCGCCTTTTGAAGGCCATTGAACTCCTATCCGGCGCCAAATCAGTCAGCGAAGTGGCCCACAATCTGGCGTTTTCTTCCGACAGCGCCTTCATTGCGTTTTTTAAAAAGCAGACGGGCCAAACGCCTTTGAGCTTTATTCACAATCCAATCAACTGACAAAAGAGTCAAATGCACAAAAAACAGCCTAAAATCACAGTTCCCCAACCGGTTGATTTACATCTAGCATTCTTAGTGGTAAAAATTGAGCAGTAAAGCTACTTTCAACTCTCATTGAGGCATTGATGCTGGAGATTGTAATCATCAGATAATCAGTTAACTGACCTTCCAAGGCCGGTCTGATTATCAATGCGCGTAAATCAAAGGTGGACACTGACAAGTGCCCGCACGTTTTGCTCATGATGATTATCGAGTTTTTCCAGTATGAATATATCCCGTCAGGAACAACGTACCCTGCACGTCCTCGCCAAAGGCGGACGCATTTGTTATTTTCGCGACACTTCAGGTCGCGTCACAGCCGTTGAATGTTATAGCCGCGAAGGGCTTGTTCTTTGCGACTGTACCCTCGCCATTTTCAAAAAGCTCAAAGCCAAAAAACTGATCAAATCTGTCAAAGGTCAGCCCTATCGCATAACCACGGTCGGCTTGCACAATGTGCGCGCCCAACTGGACAACCGTTGAGGAAAGAAAGATGAATACACTATTTTCCCGTGACTATATCAACAGCAACATGATGGGCCCCAACGCCCTGCTGCTGGCCGAAGAAGTCTGCCGGTCACTGCAACTGCAACCGGGTATGCGGGTGCTAGACTTGGCCTGTGGCACAGGCATGACCTCCATCTATCTGGCGAAAGCCTTCAACCTCGAAGTCACCGCTATGGATCTTTGGATAGCGGCCGAAGACAATCAGGCAAGATTCAAGGCCGCTGGCCTGGAAGACAAGATCACGGCAGTGAACTTTGACGTAACCCAGATGCGGCCGGGACATGCCCCATTCTCAGAAAACAGTTTCGATGCCGTCTTGTCCATCGATGCCTACCACTACTTTGGTGCCAGTTCAGCGTTTTTTGACACCCACCTAGCCCCTTTCATCAAGCCGGGCGGCCAGGTCGCCATAGTGGTACCCGGGCTGAAAAAGCCTTTTCCACTGCAGCAAAGCGTTGCCCCTGAGCTGGCTCCCTGGTGGCAGCCCGGGATGAACTTTTTCACCGTCGACTGGTGGATGCAACTCTGGCAACAGAGCGCATTTTTACAGATGGAGCTGTGCGAAGAGAGCGGCCAGTGCACCCAGGCATGGCAGGAGTGGTTGGCATGCGACACCCCTTATGCCGTGCAAGATCGCGAGATGATGGCCGCCGAAAACGGCCAGTGGTTCAACTTTACCAAAATGACAGGCCGCATACACAAGTAAGCTTTAGAAAAGCAAGGAAATGTATGAATATCAATAAGCTAATCAGCCAGCATTTGCCAATAAGGCTGTTGCCGAACGAAAGCAAAATTCCCTGGAATGATGCCGATTTCAGCCTGCGAATGCTGGAAAACCACCTCTCCCAGGAGCACGATTGGGCTAGTAGAAAACTGGCGGTGATTGAGCGCCAGGTAGATTGGCTCTGCAGCCAGCTGGCTCCTGGCGCACAAGTGCTGGATCTGGGTTGTGGCACCGGCTTTTACACCCAATTGCTGGCAAAACGCGGTTTTTGCTGCACCGGCGTCGACTTTTCACCAGCCTCTATAACCTACGCCCAACAACAAGCGCAGACGGCTGGACTGGATATCGACTATCAACTGCTGGATGTCAGAAGCTACCGGCCGACCAAGAAGTTTGACTTCATCATGATGACCTTCGGTGAGCTGAATGTTTTCAGCGCAGCGGATGCCAAGAGTTTACTCAAGGATTGTGCAAACTGGCTGATGCCGAATGGCAAACTACTTGTGGAAGTTCACAGCTTTGATGAAGTCAAACGACAGGGACTGGCAGAGCCAAGCTGGCAAAGGCATTCACAGGGTCTATTTCTCGATGCACCCCACCTGCTGCTGACGGAGCATGCTTGGGACGAGGCACTCCAAACCAGTTCCACACTGTTTTGGGTGATTGAAGAAAACGGCAAGGTGACGCGATTCGGCAGCCGGATGCAGGCTTGGCAAGATGAGGAATATCGGCAGCTGTTAAACGAGTGCGGCTTCAACAAGATTCAGCGGATAGACACAGCAGTGTAGCCCAGCAGCCATACCTTTGAGGGCAAGCTCTACACACTAATGGCGTGCGCAACCCGATAGTACGGCTATGTTTGAAAGAGAAAGATGCCTGAACAGATAAATTTGGGCATCTATCTATGACATCAACACCATGTTGTAAATGGGCAGATTTTGCGATGTTTGAATTTAGCCGATTGTCCCATTTACCGGTACCAGTGTTGCGCTTGACAGTCGACTGGCTACCACCAAAAATGCAGCTGAATTTTAAATGCCGAGCCTTTTCACCGAGCCTGCTGCGGCTTTAGCCACAAGGCAACATACAGATAAAGCCTCAGAAAGAGCCTAAAACAGGCTGCTTGGCGGACTACCTTAGGCACTGTCTGCAAAATAGATGGCGCGACTTATGCACTTTATGCCGACTATGGCAGCCATTTCCAAGCATAAGTGAGCAGGCGCTAACGCCCTGTCAACGCCAGCTTAAGATTGAAGCCTGGTGGCGACTGCGGTTAACATAGTCGGTCGATTTTTCTTTTTATGATCCTGAGGGAGCCCAAGTTGTCCTTGATCCGAGGTTGTCTTGCCTTTAGCGGCTATGTTATCAACACCCTGTTTTGGAGCCTGCCAATTCTGCTGGGCAGCCTGATAAAACTGCTTCCTATAAAGCCGCTGCAACGCTCTTGCAGCCACTTCCTGGACATCTGCGCCAGCGCCTGGATCAGTGTCAATGGCGGTATCGAAAAGCTGTTTCATCCGCTGAAGATGCATATAGATGAGCTTCCAGAGCTGTCAGAGCAGGAGTGGTATATGGTGGTAGCCAACCACCAGAGCTGGGTCGATATTTTGATCCTGCAGCGACTGCTGAATCGGCGGATCCCTTTTCTCAAGTTCTTCCTGAAAAAAGAGCTGATTTATGTGCCCGTACTGGGGCTGGCCTGGTGGGCGCTGGATTTCCCCTTTATGCGCCGTTACAGCACGGCCGAGTTAAAAAAGAACCCCAAACTCAGGGGCAAAGACATTGAAATTACCCGTAAGGCTTGTGCCAAGTTCAAGCACAAGCCGGTGAGCGTGATGAACTTTGTCGAAGGTACCCGCTTTCAGCCCAGCAAGCACCAGAAGCAAAACTCACCGTTTAAACACCTGCTCAGACCCAAGGCCGGTGGCATGGCCTTTGCGTTGTCGGCCATGGGCGATCAGATCCATAAACTGGTGGATGTCACCATCTACTATCCGGGTAAAACCCCCAGTTTTTGGGACTATATCAGTGGCCGTCTACCTGAGGTTTATCTCCACTTGGAGGTCAAAGAGATAGACCCGGGGATGCGGGGCGACTACGTTAATGATCGTCAATTCAAACAAGCCTTCCAAGAACGGCTAAACGCCCTTTGGCAGCACAAGGATGAAGTGCTGGAGCAACTGGCCGCCAAGGCAAACCATTCTCAAGGGGACTCCTGATGTTGCACTTCCTGCCCGGGCCTGTGCTGTTTATTCTCAGCCTGAGCCTGTTGATCATCAACACCGCCGTCTGGGGCTCGCTGGTGTGTATCGGCGGCCTGTTCAAATTGTTGCTGCCCTGGAAGAGTGGCCGTATCGCCATGACCCGGTTAATGAACCGTTTCATGTGGGCCTGGGCCAGCTGTAATGGCGGCATACTGCACCTGATAGCCAAGGTAGAGTGGGATGTGCAAGGGCTTGAAAGCCTCAAGCCAGATGGTTGGTATCTACTGATCAGCAACCACCTCAGTGGCTTTGATATTGCTGCGCAGACCTATATTCTGCGCAACAACATCCCCATGCTGAAGTTCTTTCTCAAGAAAGAGCTGCTGTATGTTCCTATCATGGGACTGGGTTGCTGGGCACTGGACATGCCCTTTATGAACCGTACCAGCCCGGAAAAGCTGAAGAAGAACCCCAAGCTCAGGGGCAAGGATCTGCAAACAACCCGGCGCTCCTGTGAAAAGTTCAAAGACTTGCCCACTTCCATCATCAACTATGTGGAAGGCAGTCGCTTCACCGAAGAGAAACGGCAAAGGCAAAAATCCCCCTACAAGCACCTGCTGCGGCCAAAAGCCGGTGGCATCGCCTTCACCCTGTCGGCCATGGGCGAGCAATTTGATGCCTTGCTGAATATGACTGTGGTTTATCCCGATGCCCCCAAGGATATTCTCGGCGCCGTGATGCAGGGTAAAGTACACAAAATCGTGGTGCGAATCGAGGCTCTGCCCGTGCCTCAGGTGGATTCTGTTCGCTACTTCAGCGAGCCAGAGTACAGGGTCGAGTTTCAACGCTGGCTCAATGACATCTGGCAACAAAAGGATGCCCAAATCGATCAACTACTGGCCGAATACCAACCTGCCGACGACTACCGTAAGCTGGCACAAAAAAGCCACTGACAGCGATTATCCAAGACAAAGCAATGCCGGGTCTAAGCCCGGCATTGTTGTTTTTAAACTGAGTAATTTCGACTCAAGCACTTTTATCGCATTCAGTCAGATACTTCTCAGCGGCGTCCAACTCAAACTCGCTGAACACTTGAATGCCATGGCGCATCAGCAAGGCGGCGGTCACGCCGTCGCCCTCTATGAGTTGGCGGGAGAAACTACCATCGTAAATCTTGCCTTTGCCACAGGAAGGACTGCGGGCCTTGAGAATGGCTACAACCACTTGCTGTTGCTGCGCCTGGGCCAGTGCCAGCTCGGCGCCTCGCTTAAAGGCCTCGGTCACATCCTCACCGTCACAGGTCAGCACTCGTCCCTGTATCTGTTCGGCCGGTGCTCTGGGTGTCGGCAGGCCGCCGGCGCACTCGGGACAGAAAGGCACCAGCCGTCCTTGGGCCTGCCATAGCTGCACTCTGGCATCATTGAGCAAGTTATGGCCACCGTCATAGCGCACCTCTTGCCCCAATAAACAGGCGCTTATCAATATCCGATTCGGTTTTGCTGTGCTGATGATTTCTGCGCTCATACTTTTTTCATTCTTGCCGTTCTCGCCGCTCTCATCACTCGGACGACTCTCTTAGGGTAACCGCCTCGCCTGATTGGCAATGACTCATGTTCTCGGTTTAACGGCCCAGGGTCTGGGACACCGCGACGGATAACAAGCTTCGCTCTTTTCCTTGCCTGCCGCTGACAAAGAGCATTCTATCAGTCGCCCCTCAAGAAAACTGTTTAAAACAAGATTGTCGACAATAGTTGCAATAGCAAGTGTAAACCCATGCTAACAGCAAGTTTAAAAAGGATACCTAAGATAATGTTAGATAAGGGTTTAAATACCAAAAACACTAAAATATTAGACTTACGTCTAGGTAAAGACATTGTTGACAATGACCCAGATCACATCTAATGTCGAGCCATTGTTAATAATTGAGCAGAACTTAACCAGTGACTCAGGTAACTGTGTTGGACAAAAACAGCGTCGATAAAACCACTCCGGAGAAGAACAGTACCCTGGTGGATCAGATCCTGGTGCAAATTCAGACCAGCATCATCAAGGGTGAACTGGCTCCCGGCAGCAAGATCAACGAGCAGGCACTGGCACTCAAGTACGGTATCAGCCGAGGTCCAACCCGTGAGGCCTTGCAACTCCTCGAACGTCAGCGCTTGGTAGTACGCATCCCCCATGTGGGCGCCAGAGTTGCAGATATGACAGTGGCCGAGCTCAACGACCTCTACGAACTGCGCAGCACGCTGGAAGCCATGGCCTGTGAACTGGCCGCCAAACGGATAACCGATGAGCAGCTCGACCAGTTGTGGCAACTGCTGGCCCGTCAGGAAGCGGCGCTGGCAGAAGGCGACACCTATTTTCAGGAAGAGGGTGATGTGGACTTTCACTACCAGATCATCCGCGCCAGCGGTAACAAGCACCTGCAAGAAACCCTGATCGGCGGCTTATATCACCTACTGAGAATGTATCGCTATCAATGCACCAATAAGAACCGCCCGGTCAAAGCCATCGCCGAGCACAGACGCATAGTCGAAGCCATAGCCCAGCGCGATGCCGAACTGGCCGGCTTGCTGATGCGCCGTCATATCGAACAGGGACGGCGCAATACCGAACTCAGACTCAAACAGCTTCAGGCGGAGCATGCCGCCCTGGACTCAATATAAGGAAGCAAACAGATGACTCGCAGCGCAGGACTCAGATTCCGCCAGGCTCTGGCCAAGGCCAAGCCACTTCAAATCGTGGGAACCACCAATGCCTATTTCGCCCTGATGGCCGAGCAATCCGGTGTTCAGGCCCTGTACCTTTCCGGTGCCGGTGTCGCCAACGCCTCTTACGGCCTGCCGGATCTCGGCATGACCTCAATGAACGATGTGCTGATCGATGCCGGCCGGATCACATCGGCCACCGAACTGCCGCTGCTGGTCGACATAGACACTGGCTGGGGCGGCGCCTTCAACATTGCCCGCACCATCAAGGAATTTGAAAAGGCCGGTGTCGCCGCTGTGCATATGGAAGATCAGGTGTCACAGAAGCGCTGTGGTCACAGACCCAACAAGGCCGTGGTCAGCACCGAAGAGATGGTCGACCGTATCAAGGCTGCCGTGGATGCCCGCACAGATGAGAACTTCGTCATCATGGCCCGCACAGACGCGGTTGCCGTGGAAGGGCTGGATGCTGGTATCGAACGTGCCCAGGCCTATATCGAGGCGGGTGCCGACATGATCTTTGCCGAGGCGCTGACCGAGCTGGATCAGTACCGTCGATTCAAGGCGGCCGTCAACGCCCCGATCCTGGCCAACATGACCGAATTCGGCAAAACAGAGCTGTTCAACAAGGAGCAACTGGCCGAAGCCGGAGCCGACATGGTGCTCTACCCATTGAGCACCTTCCGCGCCGCCAACCTGGCCGCCCTGAAAGTGATGCAGGCACTGATGGCCGACGGTCACCAACGCAATGTGGTCGATGCCATGCAAACCCGTGAAGATCTGTATAAGTTCCTCGGCTACCACCACTACGAAACCAAGCTCGATGAGCTGTTCAGCCAAAAGTAACGGCTGAATCCAGGGATGATTGACCGGCGCAGACGCGCCGGTTACAGGGTTTGCCCATGAAACACCCGGGGTTGCCACCCTACACAGCGCCCCAGAGCGCTGAAAAAGGCAACCGCAAACCAGACCAGCCATGGCTGGCCAACAAATTGACAAGAGTGTAACGGAAGAGGGAATGCATTATGACTGACAAGAAACTGAGCGGCGCCGGATTACGCGGCCAAAGCGCAGGCGAAACTTCACTGAGCACAGTCGGTAAGTCCGGCTCAGGCCTGACCTACCGCGGCTATGACGTCAAAGATCTGGCCGAAAACGTCAGCTTCGAGGAAGTGGCCTACCTGATCCTCTACGGCGAACTGCCCACCGAAACGCAACTGGCGGCCTATCGTCAGAAACTCAAAGGCATGCGCGGCCTGCCACAGGCACTGAAAGAGGTGCTGGAGCGGATCCCGGCCGATGCCCATCCTATGGACGTTATGCGTACCGGTTGCTCCATGCTGGGTAACCTGGAAACCGAAAAAGATTTCTCCGAGCAGAGTGAAGTGGCCGACCGTCTGCTGGCGGCATTTCCTTCCATCATCTGTTACTGGTATCGCTACAGCCATGACGGCGTGCGTATAGACACAGAAACCCATGACGACCAGATAGGCGCCCACTTCCTGCACCTGCTGCACGGCGAAGCCCCATCGGCCCTGCATGCCCGGGTTATGGATGTGTCACTGATCCTCTACGCCGAGCACGAATTCAACGCCTCTACCTTCACCGCCCGGGTTTGCGCCTCTACCCTGTCTGACATGCATTCCTGCATCACAGGCGCCATTGGCTCACTGCGCGGTCCTCTGCACGGCGGCGCCAACGAGGCGGCGATGGAGCTGATTCAGGATATGCGCGATGAAGACCATGCCCGCGAAGTGCTCAAGGGCAAGCTGGAGCGCAAAGAGAAGATCATGGGCTTTGGTCACGCCATCTACCGTGAGTCAGACCCCCGCAACGTGATCATCAAAGAGTGGTCGGAAAAGCTGGCGCAAGAATACGGTGATGATCGCCTCTATCGCGTTTCTGTCGCCTGTGAAGCCCTGATGTGGGAAGAGAAGAAACTCTTCTGTAACGCCGACTTCTTCCACGCCAGTGCCTATCACTTCATGGGGATCCCCACCAAGCTGTTTACCCCCATCTTCGTTTGCTCCCGCCTCACCGGCTGGGCCGCGCACGTGATGGAGCAACGCGCCAACAACCGCATTATCCGCCCGAGTGCCGACTATGTTGGGGTTGAGCCACGCAAGGTGACGCCTCTCAGCGAGCGTTGATCCCGGCGGCGGCCAAAGGGCCGCCAGATGAATGAGCAAGAGCGGGCACCCAAGTAAGCAGGGGCCCGGCTCTTTTTGCAGTTGCTTCTCAGTGGACAGAACTCATGAATACCAATTACCGAATTCCCCTGCCCGGCACCAGCCTCGAGTATTTCGATACCCGCGCCGCGGTCGAGGCCATCAGCCCCGGAGCCTATGCCAAACTACCCTACACCTCGCGGGTGTTGGCCGAAAACCTGGTACGCCGCGCCGAGCCAGGCAGGCTCAACGACTTCCTCGAACAGATTATCGAACGCAAACGGGATCTGGACTTCCCCTGGTTCCCGGCGCGGGTGGTGTGTCACGACATTCTCGGCCAAACAGCACTGGTTGACTTGGCCGGTCTGCGTGATGCCATCGCCGACAAGGGTGGCGATCCGGCCAAGGTTAACCCTGTGGTGCCAACCCAACTGATTGTGGATCACTCTCTGGCAGTGGAACACCCCGGCTTTGAAGCGGATGCCTTCGAGAAAAACCGCGCCGTTGAAGACAGACGCAACGAAGACAGATTCCACTTTATCAACTGGACCAAGACGGCCTTTAAAAACGTCGATGTGATCCCGCCCGGTAACGGCATCATGCACCAGATCAACCTGGAGAAGATGTCCCCCGTAGTCCAGAGCCGCGACGGCGTAGCCTTCCCGGACACCTGTGTCGGCACCGACAGCCACACGCCACACGTGGATGCCCTCGGGGTGATCGCCATAGGCGTGGGTGGCCTGGAAGCCGAAAGCGTGATGCTCGGCCGCGCCTCCTGGATGCGCCTGCCGGACATAGTCGGCGTCAAGCTGACCGGCAAGGCCGCTCCCGGCATTACCGCCACGGATATAGTGCTGGCGCTGACCGAATTCCTGCGTAAAGAGCGGGTGGTGGGTGCCTATCTGGAATTCTTCGGTGAAGGCGCCGCCAGCCTGACCCTGGGTGACAGGGCAACCATCTCCAACATGACTCCCGAATATGGCGCCACTGCCGCCATGTTCTATATCGATCAGCAAACCATAGATTATCTGCGCCTCACCGGCCGTGATGACGACCAGGTAGCGCTGGTGGAAAACTATGCCAAGACCACGGGTCTGTGGGCCGACAGCCTCGAAGGCGCCGAATATGAGCGGGTACTGGAGTTCGATCTCTCCTCCGTGGTGCGTAACATGGCCGGTCCTTCCAACCCGCATGCCCGTTTGGCCACCAGCGACTTGGCCGCCAAAGGCATTGCCGGCAAGGTAGAGCAGCAAGAAGGCCTGATGCCGGACGGCGCCGTGATCATTGCCGCCATCACCAGCTGTACCAACACCAGTAACCCACGCAACGTGATTGCTGCCGGTCTTATCGCCCGCAACGCAGTGGAAAAAGGCCTGGTACGCAAGCCTTGGGTCAAGACCTCTCTGGCCCCCGGCTCCAAGGCGGTGGACCTCTATCTGCGCGAGGCTGGGCTATTGCCTTACCTGGAACAGCTGGGCTTTGGCATAGTCGCCTTCGCCTGTACCACATGTAACGGCATGAGCGGCGCGCTCGATCCCAAAATCCAACAGGAAGTGATCGACAGAGATCTGTACGCCACCGCGGTATTGTCCGGTAACCGTAACTTCGATGGCCGGATCCACCCCTATGCCAAGCAGGCATTCCTGGCCTCGCCGCCTTTGGTAGTGGCCTACGCCATTGCAGGGACTGTGCGTTTCGACATAGAGAAAGACCCACTCGGCACAGATCAGAACGGCAACGCCGTAACCCTCAAGGACATCTGGCCCAGCGACGAAGAGATAGATGCCATCGTCAAGTCATCGGTCAAGCCGGAGCAGTTCCGCAAGGTGTATGAGCCCATGTTCAATATCGCCGTGGAATACGGTGATGGGGTCGACCCTCTGTATGACTGGCGCCCAATGAGCACCTATATCCGTCGTCCACCCTACTGGGAAGGTGCCCTGGCCGGTGAACGTGCGCTCAAGGGGATGCGGCCACTGGCGGTACTGGGTGACAACATCACCACGGATCACCTGTCGCCATCGAACGCCATTTTGCCATCCAGCGCCGCCGGTGAATACCTGGCCAAGATGGGCTTGCCGGAGGAAGACTTCAACTCCTACGCCACCCACAGGGGAGACCATCTGACGGCCCAACGGGCCACCTTTGCCAACCCCAAACTGTTCAACGAAATGGTCAAGGACGATAGCGGCAAGGTGATCCAGGGCTCGCTGGCCCGTATCGAGCCCGAAGGGCAACAGGTACGCATGTGGGAAGCGATAGAAACCTACATGGAGCGCAAGCAACCGCTGTGCATCATAGCCGGTAAAGACTATGGCCAAGGCTCCAGCCGTGACTGGGCCGCCAAGGGCGTGCGTCTGGCCGGAGTCGAGGCAATTGTGGCCGAAGGCTTCGAGCGCATTCACAGAACCAACCTGATAGGCATGGGCGTGCTGCCGATGGAGTTCTTCCCGGGGACCGACAGGCTGACCCTGGGCATAGATGGCACAGAAACCTTCGACGTTCTCGGCGAGCGCACTCCCGGTGCCACCCTGACCCTGTTGCTGCATCGCAGCAATGGCGAAACGGTGGAAGTACCTGTGCGCTGCCGCCTGGATACCGCTGAGGAAGTAACCATCTATGAAGCCGGTGGTGTACTGCAGCGTTTCGCGCAGGACTTCTTGCAGGGCAATGTTTAAGCCGGCCCTTGATGCGTGACCAAGTCGGCCATAGCCAAGGTTATGGCCGACTGATAAAAATATTTATCTCAAAGGATCCAATGCCATGGCATTTAAACCACAGATAAAAATTCCCGCCACCTATATGCGCGGCGGCACCAGTAAGGGAGTGTTCTTCCGCCTGGACGATCTGCCCGAGGTGGCCAGAGTGCCCGGCCCGGCCCGCGACGCCTTGTTGATGCGGGTCATCGGCAGTCCAGACCCCTACGGCAAACACACAGACGGTATGGGCGGTGCAACCTCGAGTACCAGCAAATGCGTGATCATGAATGCCAGCCAGGTTCCCGGTCACGACGTAGACTACCTCTATGGTCAGGTCTCCATAGATAAGCCCTTTGTCGACTGGAGCGGCAACTGCGGCAACCTTTCCACTGCGGCAGGCGCCTTTGCCCTGCATGCCGGTCTGGTTGCTCCGGAACGGGTACCGGAAAACGGCATCTGCGAAGTGCGGATTTGGCAGGCCAATATCGGCAAGACCATTATCGCCAAGGTGCCGGTCAGCGCCGGAGAAGTGCAGGAAACCGGTGACTTTGAGCTCGACGGTGTCACCTTCCCCGCCGCCGAAATTGTGCTGGAATTTATCGACCCAGCCGATGACGGAGAAGACGGCGGTGCCATGTTCCCTACCGGCAAGCTGGTGGATGAGCTGACGGTTCCCGCCGAAGTACACCCCAGCGGTAAAATTCAGGCGACGCTAATCAACGCCGGGATCCCGACCATTTTCGTCAATGCCGCCGATCTCGGCTATCAAGGCACCGAACTACAGCCGGAGATCAACGGCGATCCCGAGGCGCTGGCTCGCTTTGAGCTGCTTAGGGCACACGGCGCGCTGGCCATGGGGTTGATTAAGGAGCTATCCGAAGCCGAAACCCGCCAACACACTCCCAAGGTAGCGTTTGTGGCCAAACCGCAGGCGCATCAGGTTTCCAGTGGCAAACAGCTGGCCGAAACCGATGTCGACCTCTTGGTTCGCGCTCTGTCCATGGGTAAATTGCACCACGCCATGATGGGCACGGCGGCAGTGGCCATAGGCACGGCCGCAGCTATCCCGGGCACCCTGGTTAACCTGGCGGCCGGCGGCGGTGAGCGCAGTTCGGTACGCTTCGGCCATCCATCTGGCACCTTGAAAGTCGGCGCCGAGGCCGAATTCAAGGACGGCCAGTGGCAGGTGACCAAGGCCATCATGAGTCGCTCGGCGCGCATCCTGATGGAAGGCCAGGTTCGGATCCCGGACGACGGCTTCTAAACCCGAGGCTATTAACACAATCACCGCCGTCTCTTCCCTACGGCGGCAAGCATCACTCGGTTTGCCAAAGGCTCCGCTTCCTCCCTTCCGGCGGGGCCTTTTTTCTACCACCTCTCTTTACGCTGCAACAAATTGCGATAAAGTTTGCCAAACTGAAAACAAAAATCTGTTATAAAATGAGTTTCTGCCAATAAAACACCTAGTTAAAGAGGACCTCTTGTCTCGGATCTGCTGTCTACTCGTCACTCTGCTATTTGCTATCTGCCTGTTTGAGATTAAGGCAGAACCTGCGTCCCAGCTCAAATTTCAACATGTTAGCAGTATGAATGGCCTGAATCAGAACAGCATCACCCACCTCTACCAAGACAAGGCGGGCATCTTGTGGATTGGTACCCAGGATGGATTGCACAGTTACAACGGCATTAACTTCACTCTGTTTCAGCACGACCCCTACCACAGCCAGACCCTGACCGATGATCATGTCACTGACATACTCCAGGATGCTCAAGGTCATTTATGGATAGGTACCTTCAACGGCGGACTTAACCGCCTGGATCTGAAAACAGGGACTTTCAGCGCCATAGGACGGGACAAAGGACTCCGCAGTAGTAGGATCAACCGCCTGGCCTTGGTGGGGGATACGCTATGGGTTGGCAGCGGCAATGGGATCTACGCCCTGAATACCACCACCAATGAGCTACAGGAGCTGGCTCTTGGGCCGAATATCAATGCCGATATTCGGGTACTGACCCCCATGGGTAAGGATGCCCTGTTGATTGGTACTCAAAATGATGGCTTGCTAGTCTTACGCAATGAGGGACTCAAGCCCCTGCCCTTGCCCGATAGTGAACAAGGTCATCCGGTCCAAGCTCGCCAAGGCGAAGATGGCGCTCTGTGGTTAGCCATGGGAAATGCGCTCTGGCGCTACCCACAAGAGCAACAAACGCCGGAACTCATTTATCGTTTAGCGACAGATAATATGCAGTTCCTTGAATTCATTTTTGACAGCCGGGGCGATGTCTGGCTCGGTGGCCAGCAGACAGGTCTTATCCGGCTCCAGCTTAGAGAGGGTCAGTGGCAAGCCAGGCATTATCGCTATGACCCATCCGATCCCAACAGCCTCAGCGACAATGATGTCTACAGCCTGCTACAGGATAATAACGGTATTCTGTGGATTGGCAGCCTGTTCTCCGGCATAGACACTGTGAACCTGGCGCGGCAGTACTTTGAACATATCCACAACAATCAAGATCCCGAGGAACGCCTGCGGGAAAACAATTTCCGCGCCATATTCCGCGCCAGTAACGGCTTGTTGTACTTGGGCACTGACAGGGCCGGTTTGTTTCATATGGATCAAGATGGCCGATTCTTTTCCTATCACAGCCAGCTTGCCAAGTTACTTGGCAAGGATGAATCCTTTCTGGATCTCACCATTAGAGCAATAGCCGAAGACAGTCACCAGAGGCTCTGGCTGGCCAGCAATGAAGGCTTGATTAGCCTCAGTAAGCAAGGTCAAATGCGGCTATATCGACCGCCGGGTAATAAATCCACTGTTCGCGACCTATTTATTAATAACCAAGATCAAATCTGGCTGGGAGCCGCCAACACCCTGTATCACTTCGATCCGGAGACAGAGGACTTCCAGGCCCATTTCGTCAATGAGTTTTTGGAAGAAGGCCCCCAAGCACAGATGATCCTATGTCTGGCTCCGGCCAATAATGGCATTTGGGTCGGCACCACCAATGGGGCTTATTGGCTGCAACCGCAAACAGGTCAACAGCAAACTATTCGTGGCGACAGGCTCGCTCACCCCATGGTGCGTGACATTCTCAAAGACAGAGATGGCAGCATCTGGTTTGCCACCCACGGCGGGCTCAGTCGGCTGCGCCAAAATGAATTGCAACACTTCGGCCGCAATCAAGGATTACCGGGTAATACCGTTTATGCCTTGGAGCAAGATCAGAGTGGTGACCTCTGGCTCAGCAGCAACTCTGGCATCAGCCGCTTTGCCATAGACAAAGAAAAAGTATTAACCTTCAACGAGTATGAAGGATTGCAGGCGCTGGAGTTCAACGGCAACGTCAGTTGGCAGGACAAGGACGGCAGTATCTGGTTTGGCGGCATCAACGGCCTGAACCATTTCTACCCGCAGCAGGTACCCAAGGTACGCAAGCAAGCCAAACTGGCCCTGGCCGGATATCGTCTGGGTAACCATTATTTTCCTCGGCTTGAACTGGATGGTATTCCCGAACTGACCATCTTGGATAGCAACCAGCTAATAAGCTTTGAAATAACCGCTTTGGATTTTGCCTATCCCCAACGCCACCGTTTCAGCTTCTTCCTCGAAGGCTGGGATGAAGAATGGCATCCAGCACAATCGCAAAACGAAATCAGCTATGCCAACTTGGCGCCCGGCGATTATCGGTTGTTTGCCCGACATCAACTACAACACAATCCGGAAGGGCAAGAACAACTGCTGCTGCAACTCACAGTACCGGCCCCTTTTTATCGTAGTACGCTGGCCAACATACTCTACTTGAGCTGCACCCTACTGTTTTTCGGACTTTGGCTGCGTCGTTACCTGCATCAGCGCCATTTGGAGTTGCAAACTCAGTCCAATATTCGCCTATCTGAAGAACGGCTTAAACTGGCACTCTGGGGCTCGGGTGACCGTATGTGGGACTGGCAAATGGAAGATGACCGCTTCTTTATTACCGGCCCCAAACACTGTGCCAATACCCCCCAGGAGATCAGCTCCCAAAAGCGCTTGGAACTGATCCATCCAGAGGACAGAGCACAAGTCAAAGCCGCTATGGAAGCTTATCTCCAAGGAAAGGCAGAGTTTTTCGAAGCCGAGTACCGTACCGATCTCGGCGACACCCATTGGTGCTGGGTACTGGATCGCGGCAAAATCGTTGAGTGGGACAAAAATGATAAACCTCTGAGACTGGCTGGCACCTATACCGATATCAGCATGCGCCGCGGTCAGGAAGAGGCGCTGCGTCTTTCTTCTCAAGTATTGGAAAGCATGAATGAATCCGTTGTGGTCTGTAATCTCAACTACCGGGTCATCTCAGTCAACCCGGCGTTTTGCAGCACCACAGGATTCAACGAACATAAGATTGCTGGCAAACCATTCCTGTTTTTAACCCGGGGTCTCTATCCCAGGAGCTTCTATCTACAGATAGAACACCAACTGCTGAATCAAAAACACTGGTCCGGTGAAGTGCAAATACGCACTCACTCCAAGCAATCCTTGTTAGTCTGGATGGAGATCAATCAGGTACTCAACAGCCAGGGAGAGGCCAGCCATTTTGTGGTGGTGTTTACCGATATCACAGATCGTAAACAGGCTGAAAAAGATCTGCGACTGCTGGCCAATTATGATCAGCTCACCGGCCTACCCAACCGCACCCTATTCCAGGACAGATTGGATCATGCTCTGCGCCAGGCTCACCGCAATCGCACTATGGTTGCCCTATTGTTTCTGGATCTCGACAGGTTCAAACACATCAACGACTCCCTGGGTCATCATATTGGCGATCAACTGCTGAAAGCGGTCGCATCCAGATTGACCAAAGCGATCAGGGATGGTGATACGGTTGCGCGCTTGGGCGGTGATGAATTCATCATTCTTCTTGAAGGGTTGCAAAAAACCAAGGCAGCGACCGTCATTGCCGAAAAACTGCTGACGGCGTTCGAACGCCCCTTCGCACTGGAGAATTTCAGCCTCAATGTTTCCCCGTCTATAGGCATCAGCCTCTATCCGGATGATGCCGATGAAGGACTAGAGCTACTGAAGTTTGCCGACACCGCCATGTACCACGCCAAGTCGTTGGGGCGCAATAACTTCCAGTTTTATACCGCCAAACTCAATGCTTATGCGGTGCGTCACGTACAATTGGAAGCCGGACTCAAACAAGCGTTAGGCCGAAACGAATTTAAGCTGCAATATCAACCCAAGTTCTGTGTTCATAGCGGTAAACTCACCGGCATGGAGGCCCTACTGCGTTGGGAAAGCCAGGAGCTGGGGCCTATTTCACCGGCAGAGTTCATTCCGCTGGCAGAGGAAACCGGCTTGGTCAATAGCATAGGCCAATGGGTATTGCTAAGCGTTTGCAGTCAACTGGAGCGCTGGCAAAATCAAGGGTTGGAAGTCGTCCCCGTGGCAATAAATATCTCCGCCAAACAGCTGCAGACTGACATTATTTCCAGCATAGAAGTCGCTCTCGCCATGCACGGTTTGAGTGCAGAATTGTTGGAAATTGAACTGACTGAGTCTGCCGTGATGCAGCGGCCACTGGAGTCGGTGGAAATACTCAATCAACTGAAAGCACTGGGATTAAGCCTGGCGGTTGATGACTTTGGCACCGGTTATTCCAGCCTGGCCTATCTCAAACGCTTCCCGCTGGATACCTTAAAAATTGACCGTGAGTTTGTCCGCGATATCACCAAAGACCCGGACGATGCCGCCATTACCAACGCCATCATAGTCCTGGCCCACAGCCTGGAGTTACAGGTGGTGGCCGAAGGAGTGGAAACCCAGGCTCAACTGAATTTCCTTGCTGCCCAGGGCTGCGATCAGGCTCAGGGCTTCCTGTTGGGACGTCCAATGACAGAAGTGCAAGCACAAGCCTTACTCAGCCGAAAATAAAATCACCTCATAAAAAACGCGGCTCAAATGGCCGCGTTTTTGATTAATAGTGGGATTATTGGCTTATGCCTTTTCCAGCCTGGGCACTTTGCAGACCCAGCCTTGTGGGCCTGGTCTGTGTCCTTTCTGGATTTCGGTGAAGACCTTATAGATGCGACTGACATGTTCACCCACCTTGCCGTCACCAACGGTGACCACCCGGCCATCTTCAAAAATGTAGGAGCCGACTGGAGAAACCACGGCCGCGGTACCGAAACCACCGGCTTCGATGATCTCACCCGACTCGACACCGGCGATAAAATCGTCCAGTTTCACGTGCTCCTGGCGGACATCGCAGCCAAGCAGTGGCGCCAGCTCAATAATAGACTGCGAGGTGATCGACTTGAGTATGGTATCGGTAAACTCAGGGATGATCACTGTGCCATCCTTGAGAATATGGAAGTGGTTCATCGCCCCGGCTTCTTCGATATATTCATTGGTCGAGTCCAGGTACAGCACCTGGGAAGCACCGTGAGCGGCAGCCGCCTTACCGGCACGCAGGGAAGCGGCATAGTTGCCGGCAGCCTTGGAGGCACCGGTACCACCGGATACCGCGCGGTGAAACTCTTTGCTGATCAGCAGACGAATGGCGTTGAGGCTTTCACCATAGTAGGCGCCGCTGGGGCTCATCACCACGCAGAAGGTGTAGCGGTTGGCAGGGCTGACTGACAGTCTGTCTTCGGTGGCAAAAATAAAGGGCCGAATATAGAGGCAAGCCCCTTCCTGCATCGGGAACCAGAGACGGTCGACATCGATAAGGGCGTTGATCGCCTTAAGCTGCATGGCTTCATCAATATTGGGAATACAGACGATATCGGCAGAGCGATTCATGCGTTCGGCATTCTTGTTGAGACGGAAGGTATAAATCTCCCCATCTTCATGCATAAAGGCCTTGGCACCCTCAAAAATACATTGGCCATAATGCAGCGCCATCGCGCCGGGAGCCATCTCGAAAGGTCCGTAAGGGACGATACGGGGATCCCGCCATTCGCCGTCATAATAATCCATCATGAACATGTGATCGGTACGCAGACGACCAAAGCCAACATTTCCTTCAGGGCAAAACTGTTCTGAGCGACGCTCTGCGGCGGGCTTTAACTGATACTTGATTTCCATTGCTTACCACCTTGACTGTTGTTCAAGCAGACTAGGGAGCGCCCGGAATAATGTCAAGAGGACCAAGGTCTGCAGCCAGTCAGGCTTCTGTAAAAAGTTGTGTAAAAAAGCCTAGCAATATTTTGACCATCAAATCTCGGCCAGCTCTCCCAGAGGCGGCAAACGAGAAAAATCACCGCTCTCTTCCGGGCTGACCAGAGTAAACAGTCCGGCATCACGATGCCGTTTCAGCAAGATATCCACTTCGAGAGTGGCGTCTTCCTTCAGCAGCCTGGATACCGCGCCGGCATCAGACTGGAACTCAGCCGCACGATAATAACAGCCACCATCATCGGGGCGCGGTACCAGTTTAAAACCGATTTTCCCCTGAGGCAGGGTCTGCATCTTGGCAGCATCCAGATACAGGGTCAGGCAGTTGCGGCTCTGCTGGTTGCGCTGCTTATCCTGCATAAAGCCCTTAGGCAGAATACCCGGCAGATACTGCTCGCCACTGAGCAGATAAAAATCGAAATCCTCTATGGCGGCGCCGGTATCATCCCACACCCGAATCACCAGCATGGTGTAACGCTTCTTGGTGGTCCGGCTTTGGGTTTGCCGCGTAAGCTCCTGACAGGCTCGGCGGTAAGCCTCTACCGAGTCTACCTTTAGCCAATCAAGAATCGCCTGCACTACCGGCTTGTTGGCGGCGTTTCTGCGGCTGACCGAGCGCATGATCCCCATTTTTTCTTTGCTGTGACTAGCCCTGGGAATAATGCCAAAGCCACTGACAGGAGCCTGAATGAAACTTGCCGGCGCCAGCTTGGCCACGCAGGCACCATCAAAACTGTCACATTCCTGAACCTGCTCCATCAATTGCAACCGAGCATAATTCATATTCGCCGCGGCGACCCGCACGACACCATCCGAGCCCGGCTCGGCGGTATAAGCGTTAAGATAATCATAGAGGGACGCATCTATGCTTTCGCCGGTCAGTACCAAGGGCCAAAGCCGAGCGGCCTCAAAGTCGTAGTTAAGCCAGGCTTGACTCAAAGAGGCCTGCCCCAGACTGCCCAGCTCCAACCAGTCGAGGATCTTCTGCCCGGGCTCCAATCCATCGAACCAGGCCTTGATCCTGGCGAGACGCGACTTGCCAAGCTGTGCCAAGGCGGAGCCGTGGTTGGCCGGTGCCAGCATGATCATATGAGTCACGGGACAAGCCGCCAATTTTTGGGATCCGAAGAAGGTCTCCAACCAGCAACGTATCACGGCTGCTCCAGTGCTGTGGGTGATCACCGCGAAAGGCTCATCCCCCAGCACTTCACGCCTGGCAGCCTCGAAGGCCAGCGCAACGTCCTCCAACTTCACCTGATCCTGAAAACTGATATAACGCCCCAAGTGCAGATGACTCACCTCAAGCTCTGTGTCTGCCCGCTTGGCCAATGCCTGCGGCAAATAGCCATAGGTCTCTGTGGATGTCACACTCCAGCCGTGTACAAATACCAGTCTCATCCCTTTCCCCTCAGGTTAACAGTCTATTTTTCGACCACAACACTATCACTATCTCACAACAATCAAAGCCTCTAACATTAAGTTTTTTAACATAAAAGGTCGGTATATACGATGAAAAGTCCCTTCCTGCGCTCATTCAGCCAAAGTTCAGCAAAACGGCCCTAACCTGCCGATGAACACAAGTTGACCCGGCTTAAAACAGCCATCCGGACTTTCCCGGATCAAGGAGTAAATTATGAAGATTCAATCTCTAATACTGGCTTCCGCTGCGGCTCTCGCTTTCTCGACCCCTTCCTTTGCTGCTGACTGGTTTGTCGGCGGCGGTGTCGGCGCGCAGCAAAACGACTACTCTCATAAGCCCACTGATGGCGGCAAGTTCAGCGATGATGATCGCAATGCCGTCTACATGCTGCGCGGCGGTACCTTCCTTACCCCCAACCAGCGTCTGTACGCCACTTATAGCTACAACAGCGATGACTTCGCCAAACAGCAGATGGGACTGGTTTCCTATGACTATCTGGTAGGTTTGGATCAGGCCCACAAACTGAACTGGTTTATCGGTGCCAGCGCCGGTATTAACCACACGGCGCCGGACAGCGATGCCCTGGGATCAGACAATAATTTTGTCTGGGGTGGTCAAACGGGTCTTGTGTATAAACTGAATGACAGGCTGGATACCGAGATAGGTTATCGTTATCTGAAGCAAGACTATGACAACAAGATAGACTCAGGTAAATATGCGCTGGATAACACCCAGCAACTGTACCTGAGTGTCAACTATCACTTCTAACCCTAAGCCTCTAAAAAGCCCCATTTTGGGGCTTTTTGCTTAATATCTCTTCTCAAATCGAATGGCATGGTTAACAGCCACACCAACACAGCGACATTCGCAAGCTGCTCCCACCGCCAAATCCATGGCTCACAATTTACGGCAAATTATTTTGGTATAAGCGAAAAATAAGACTACTTTTATACCACTCTGCCTCAAAGCAGCCATTACTTTGAATAGCTCGGATCACTGTCAGAGCATTATTTCACTTCACACGATAAGATCGAGATATGAAACCTTACCAAGCCATAGATTGTGGCAACTATGATTACCTGGAGTTAGCCTGTATCCGCGGTTATCCGCTGAAAATAGAGCTGTTGCAAGGAGAGATATTGCATGGCAAGGCATTGATCACCGAGACCCGTCCCGACAAGAGCGAGTGGCTGCTGGTGCAAACGGCCACCAGCAACCGCGCCATCCGAATGGATCAGTTGCTGGCGATTACCCCAGAGCAGGAAGGTGCCGAGTTCGGCCGAGTGCTGATTGCCTCGACCGGTTGTGAAATTTAAATCGCCGCGATAATAGAGACCTCCACCAGATACTCAGGCTCGGCGATCGAAGCCTCCACACAAGCTCTGGCCGGTGCATGTCCAGCAGGTAACCAAGCATCCCAAATGGCATTCATGGCATCATAATCACTCATCTGTTTCAGGTAGATAGTCGCCGACAGGATCCGCTCGCGACTGCTGCCAGCCCGTTTCAATAGCTCATCCACCTCTTCGAGCATGGTTAGGGTCTGTTGTTGAATATCGGCATACTTGTCCTTGGCGACTTGACCACAGAGGTAAGCCGTATTGTTGTGGATCACTATGCTGCTCATGCGTGCATTGGTATCGATACGTTGAATTGTCATCGGCGGGGTTCCGGGTAAAAAACATTATTTTATCCGGCAAAAGTCGGCTTGGGACAGCTGGGATTCAGATAAGTGAAAAAAACTGCCAAACAGCCGATTTTATCGCATATTTTTTGGACACTTAGAGATAAGA
This sequence comes from Shewanella carassii, assembly GCF_019670705.1. Taxonomy (NCBI): domain Bacteria; kingdom Pseudomonadati; phylum Pseudomonadota; class Gammaproteobacteria; order Alteromonadales; family Shewanellaceae; genus Shewanella; species Shewanella carassii. The sequence continues at coordinate 331,282 of NZ_AP024618.1, read as the reverse complement.
GCTATTCCTTAAGCCAGTGGCACTGATAGAATCAATATCTCATTCGCCAACTATATTAAGGACTCCTGTATGAGCCTAGAACTACTGTCCCAACTGGAGACCAAAATCCAGGCAGCACTCGAAAATATTGAGCTTCTGAAAATGGAGCTGGATGAAGAAAAGCAGAAAAATGCTGATCTGACAGAGCAAAACCAACAACTTCAGCAAGATCTCAACTCGTGGAACGAGAAAGTCACCGGCCTTGTTGGTCTGCTCAACAACGAAGTCAACTGAATCTAAACGGTTTTAGCTTGGCTGTTCTGAGTTTCAATGAGTTCGTTCAATTCCATGATAGCCTGCTTTACCTTTGGCAGGCTTTTTCTCGGCAGCAAAAAACGCCCCTTATCAAACTCTAATCTTCCCAGATCTTTCACCCAGACGGCGCCGGTCAAAAATATCCTTACGTGTTTGACTATCAGCTTGGGAGCATAGACAGGAAATACACGCACGAGAAACCTCCTTTAGTTGATTTCCGATCCCGATCTTTTGACTCTTTATTCCGCATAAGGTTTCATGCCGATCCGGGAAATAGCCAAAAACAACCAAGATCATTTTTTACCTTCCACCTCCCACAGAACGTCATTCATCGCCACAAAACGTCAAATAGACAACGCTTGCCAATTTTTTGACGCACTGTTAGAGTGAGCATGTTACTCAGGGTAAAAACTGAGCCCCATGGCTCTAGTCCGTGCTTTCTGCATTCAGGAAGTACGGTTTTTTTTTTGCCTGTCCCCATGCTTTTTGAGGTAACAAAAAAGGGCCTACAAGGCCCCTTTGATGTTGAAAAGCTGAATTACTTCAACTTAGTCAGATAGAGAGCTATATCCAGCATCTCGTCATAAGACTTGATGGCCCCGGTTTCGACCCGATATTTACCATTCACCACCAGCGCAGGAACCCCTGAAATCTCGGCATTTTCTGTGTTGCGCTTCATGCTGGCCAGCATGGTACTGACCATAAAAGAGCTGGCCGCAGAATCAAACTGTTTGGGATCCACACCATTGGCAACAAAGAGAGCCTTGATGTCGTCAAGACTGGTGAAATGTTGCTTCTTGTCCTGGATCGCACTGAACATGGCGTGATTAATCTTATCGGACACCTTCAGCACTTTGGCAATGGCAAAGGCACGGGACATTTCAACCCCCATCTCACGACCGATAAACTCGACATGATTTTGCTCAAATGCCACCCCTTCCGGCAGACGCGCCTTCAGGACAGGGAGTATATTTTTCTCAAAGTTATAACAATGAGAGCAGTAAAAAGAGAAAAACTCTCTGATTTCAGGCTTGGCAGTGGCGGGACCATCACTGACCACAGTGTAGTGCACACCTTCTTTGTATTGAGCTGCCGTGGCCGCCAGGGGAAGCAGCAAAAACGCCGCCGCCAACATCAGGATTTTCTTCATTGGAGTTCCTTTTTTTATTAAAAATTACAGCCAACACTGCTGGAGTTGCTGAATAACATAATCTTCTTTTTGAGTCGAACTCAAGCTCTGAGTTCCCTTTTTATTTTTCCCACCCACAACCGCGGTGGACAGATAAACAGGCAGAGATTGAACTCTGCCACCTTATCAATAGGGAATAAGGCTCAGCGGCGGCTCATCCAGTCGCTGCCGTTGCTCTTTAAAGGCCTGTAACTGCTGTCGCCAGTATTCTTCGGTCGCAAACCAGGGGAAGTGGCGCGGAAACGCGGGGTCGTCCCAGCGTTTGGCCAGCCAGGCGTTATAGTGCAACATTCGCAGAGCCCTGAGTGGCTCTATCAACTGTAGCTCTTTGGTATCGAAGTTGGAGAAGGCCTCGTAGGCCTCCAGCAAGACTTCCAACTGCAGCGTCTGTTGCTGCCTGTCACCAGACAGCATCATCCACAGATCCTGAACCGCAGGGCCGTTGCAGGCATCATCGAGATCGACAAACCCGGGGCCATTGGGGGTCCAGAGAATATTGCCGGGATGCAGATCGCCATGCAGGCGCATACTTTGGTATTCGATATTCTGCCAACGCCGCTGCAGCTCAGAGAAGAGGCTTAACGCCGCCTCGAGCAGATGTTCCCGCAAAGCGTTCGGGATCAGCTCTGTGCGCTGCAATTGCTCCAGCGCCGGAGTCCCCAGGGTTGTCGGCGTCAGGCTCAAGCGCTGCTTGAACAGACTGCCACGGGAATACTGGTGCAAACGGCCGATAAACTGGCCGGCACCCTCTATCTGATCCAGGTTGTCCACTTCGAAGCTGCGACCGCCTATGGAAGGAAACAGCGCGAAACGCCACTCTTTGAAGTGATGCAGACTGCGGCCGTCGAGCACCACAGGGGCGGCAATGGGGATCTCGGCTTCGGCCAGCTCGAACGTAAATTCATGCTCTTCCAAAATCTGGGCATCGGTCCAACGCTCGGGGCGATAGAACTTAACCACGTACCTCTGACCGCGATCGCAGCGAAACTGATAGACCCGGTTCTCATAGCTGTTGAGTGGCGTTAGCCCCGTCTCGGGGTAAATCGCTAGACTTTCGATGGCATCCAAAATCAGTTCAGGGGAAAGATCCCGATAATGAAACGCCGCCATGGCCTGCTTTTCTGTCATGCCTGTGACTCCAGTAAATGTTTCAGGTATACCAACACTTCCCAGTCTTGTTCACTCTGGCAGCTCAACCAGCATACATCACCGTAAAACTCATAGTTGAGCCACAAGAGGCTGCCTTCAAAATCCAGCAGCCATTGGTGACGGTCTGCTCCCCATTGCCGCTCCAGCACCTTGGCATCGAGTGCCCGGCACAGGGGCTCGGCAAAGCTGTCGAAGGCTTCAAACTCGACCCCGGCCGTCATCGACAAGGTTTTATGCTCGGGATCCAAGCTAAGATTTTGATACTGCATCTTTTAATCCTATTTCTTAACTGCTGCAGGACATGATCAACCCCTGCCCCCAATCCGGTGGTCGCTTGGCAAATTCCTGCATCTCTGGCTGTTCATCGAACGGGCGCCTGAGGAGCTGGTACAACTGCTCAAGCGGCTGGCTATTGCCCTCCTCTTCGATGGCAATGATCGCTTCCTGAGCCAGATAGTTGCGCAAGATATATTTGGGGTTATGGGCCCGGCGCTCGGCCTGCCACTGTTCAAGTCCCTGGCGGGTATCGATACGTTGCCGGTACTCGGGCAGCCAGTCATCCCAGCCCTGACGATTGATAAAATCATCCCTCAGACTACTGTTTTCTGCCTTAGGATCCAGCTCGCCGAAGCGGCGCAGGCTCTGGGTATAGTCCAAGGCGTTTTGTTCCAACAAGCCGGTAAAGGCGCCGATAAGCGCCAGGTCCTTGTTGTCCTGCTCCAGCCTGGCATCAAGGCTTAAATCTTCGGCCAAAGGTGCCAGCCCCAACTTGGCGCGCATCAAGCCAAGATATTGCTGCACCAATTCATGTTGATAAGTATTGAGCGCGGCTATCAAGTCATCGGAAGCCAGCACAGGCGTCAACGCCTGCGCCAAACGTTGCAGGTTCCACAAGCCGATGCCGGGTTGCTGACCGAAGGCGTAGCGCCCCTCGGGATCTGAATGGTTACAGATAAAGTCTTCCTTGAAGGTATCGAGGAAGGCGAAGGGGCCAAAGTCGAAGCTGTCGCCGAGAATCGACATATTATCGGTATTCATCACCCCGTGGGCAAAGCCCACCGCTTGCCAGTGAGCTATCATGCGCGCAGTATCGCGCACCACCAGCGCAAACCAAGCCTTGTAGCCGTCATAGTCCAGGCTGAGTTGGGGATAATGTTGGCTGAGGGTGAAATCGAGCAGCTGCTTGAGCTTGTCGGCCTGACCCCTCTCGCTGTAACAGAAATACTCGAAGTGGCCAAAACGTATATGGCTGCGGGCCAGGCGTACGGTAATGGCGCCTTTTTCCAGCGACTCGCGCCACACCGGCAGCTCAGAGCCGATCACCGCCAACGCCCTGGTGGTGGGCACGCCCAAATGATACAGCGCCTCGGACACCAGAAACTCGCGCACCGCCGAACGCATCACAGCACGGCCATCACCGTGACGCGAGTATGGCGTGGGACCCGCGCCCTTCAAGGCCAGATCCCAGGCACCTTCAGGCCCCTGCATCTCTCCGAGAATGATCGAGCGACCATCACCCAATCTGGGGCTGTAGCCGCCAAACTGATGTCCACTGTAGACTTGGGCGTAATATTCGGCGCCCGGCATTCTCTGGTTGCCGGCGAGTTGCTGCAGCAGGGTTTCATTGGGGCCAGCCAAGCCCAAAAGCGCCGCCGCATCATCACTCCAAGCCAACCAGTGAGGTGACGGCAGCCCAGAAGGCAATACCTGCTGATAAAATCCAGCCAGGCGGGTGAAGTAATCCTGTTTAAATTTCATGTCCCTTAGGGGCCGTTAGTGTGCCATTGGTCACAGATTACCATATCCCTGTCGTCGAGACGGCAGTTGTGACCGCACTCGAAGCTGCCTTTCCCCTCATTGAGGCGCTGCATGCCACTGCCCTTGCCTTGGCACTGCTGCAGGGTTTGATAATAACCGGCAATGGCGTGATAACGATCCAAGGTCTCGGCCGTTTGCGGCTCGACGTCCGACTTATCTCTATTCGGCTGCGGTATATCCGTATCCGGATAGTAAAACAGAGTCCATTGCGGCTGCTTGCTACAGGCTGCCAGCAGCAACAGTGAAGTAAGTGCAACCCATAAAGTCGCTGGTTTCATTGCGGCTCTCCATCAATAAAAAAAGCGAACCCGCAGGCTCGCTTAGCTTGGGAAGGAGTGACACGGCAGTCAACCCGGCCCTCCTTGCTTGATTCTACACATTGAATCGGCTTTTGTACTCAGGCAGAGGCTTTATCTCTAGCCTTTTCGATGCGTTTGATACGACCAGAAAAGCCCGTCACTGTGCCATCTTCCAGCCCATATTCAATCGCCTTGTTACACAGAGCTATGGCGGCATCGAAACGGCCTGCATCGCTGCACAGGGTAGAGAGTTGCATAAACCCCGTGCCCTTGAACTCGGCCTTGGGTGATTTGCTGAGTACTTTCTCCCGACTGGCGGCAAACAGAGCGCTATATGCGGTATCGTACTCCTGCCCCAACTGCAGATACTTGCTGTTTTTCCGCTGTTTGTAGCATTCGCCGATCACGGCCAGCAAAGCATCATGTGCTTCGATGGCGCCTTCAGAGGCTTGATACTGTTCCATCGCCCGTTTGAGGGTAATATTGCCCCAACTGATATCCGGTGCAGCCGCCTTGGCTGGCTCTGGCTCTGGCTCTGGCTCTGGCTCTGGCTCTGGCTCTGGCTCTGGCTCTGGCTCTGGCTCTGGCTCTGGCAGGACAGTCTCGACCTCGGCGCGGCCAACTTCCACCTCTGACGCGCTATTTTCGGTTTGAGACTCAAGCTCGGTCGACTCGCTGGTCACTTGCTCAGCCGATGGCTGAGGCGGAACTGGCTCTTTCGATTCGGCAAAGTCCAGATCGACACTCTGGTGCCCCTCCTGACTCTCGCTTGCTGTCTCGGCCTGTGGCGCCTGAGGCATGGTCGAAGCTTTTTCTTTAAGCTTGAGCGCCTCATCACGTTCCTCTTTTGCCAGCCGCTGCGCTCTGTTATAGAGGAAAATACCCGCTGCAACCAACAGGATTATGACCAGGATTTTAAACATCTTCGTCCACCATTTATTGAGTGCCGGGCCAACTGGCAGCCCTATTTCATGATTTTGGCACTCCGCCAAAATCATCCCGCTCTGCACAGAGTTTAACCGATATTAATAGAGTATCGTCTTAGTATAAATCAAGTATTTATGCTTTTTCTTACCGGTTTGAGACGCATTTTGCGAGTGAAACTCGGTCTGTGAAGCTCAATCTGCCATTAACAACGCCAAAACTGGTACACTCTATGAGTTTTGATCCCAAGAATGGCAAACAAGGATTCAGATGCAAAAGTTACTGATAGTGGCGCATGCCAGCCCTTATGGCACAGAAAAGTTATTCAACACTCTGCGTATCGCCCTGGCGCTGAAAGACCAGGAGCAGACCGAAGTGGAACTCAAAATCTTCCTGATGTCGGATGCTGTCTTTGGGGCAGTCAAAGGCCAAAATACCCCGGATCTCAGCTACAACCTGCAGCAGATGTTTGAAATCCTCACCGCCCAGGGTGTGCCCCTATTGTTGTGCAAGACCTGTGTTGAAGCTCGCGGCGTAGTGGCCGAAATGCTACTCGATGGTGCTGCCATTGGCACACTCGGAGACCTGAGCCGCTGGACCCTGGAAGCCGACAAGGTTATCCATATCTAGGGTTAAGTTGAGATTTGACCTTGGGTGTGCATAAAGCTTCATTTTGTGCGCACCTTCATAATTCCTGCCACTGTCTTTGAATCCCCCCTAGCCTCAGGACTAAGATAACCATAGTTGAGTTATTTACTAAGGTAAGGCTATGGAACTGCTGCAAGGAAAACTGCTGACCGAATTCCGCACTGTTTCTGCCATGGTGTGGATCTACTGCCGTGACCATCATCCCAGAGCCGACGATGGCAGCCTCTGCCCCGACTGTCAGGCCTTGATGGAGTACGCTCACACTCGCCTCGACCGCTGCCCCTACGGTGAAAGCAAGCCCACCTGCAACAAATGCCCAGTACACTGCTATAAGCCGGAACCCAAAGAGCAGATGCGTCAGGTCATGCGTTACGCCGGCCCCAGAATGCTGTTGAGTCACCCTATCCTGGCACTGCGTCACCTCTGGTGCGAACGTAAAGCCGCGCCCGCAAAGCCGCCGAAGGACGCCTCCAACCGCCATAAGCGCATGCAGGGCGTCAAAAACTAATTATTTTTTGTTGCACCCCAAAAGCGGCTGAGATATGTATGTCGTTAAGGGGGACGGATGACTGAATTCAGCGACATTTTTACCCAAGCTTACTGGTGGCTATCGCTACTTGGCGGCCTGCATTGCCTGGCGCTATCCCTCTACGCCCACTTTGCCCCTCAGGGCAACGCTAATCAACAGCGGCTATTAACCGCACTTTTTGCCATAATGGCGCTCTATTTCTTTACCGGCCTGTTCAATCGCGACAATACCCCGGCGCCTATCCACCTGTTATTTTTGCTACTGCTGCCACTGTACTTCCTGTTGATGCCGGCCTTGTATCAGTATCTGAAACTGCAACTCAGGCCAGCTACGAGCCCGAAGTTACCTCTTAAACATCTGTTGCCATCCATGTTCGCCATGCTTCTGGTCGTATTGTTGTGGCTGTTCAATCCCAGCCTGATCACAGGCTTGGCCTTGCTCGGTTATCAGCCCAGCCTGAACTGGGGTTCACTACTGTTACCTTTATTGCTACTAATGCAAACGGCCCTGTATCTGGTGTTGGTACTGCAGTTGATGAAACGTCACTATCAAGCTCCAAATGAATTAGACAGCCGTTTACAACAGCTGGGCAACCACTGGCTACTGATCTTGACCCTGACACTGATCCTCACTTGGTTGGTACGCAATATTGCCGTGCTCTTGACCCTGTTTTTCGGCGATCAATTTTCTGTTGTGGCTCAGGCTGTTCCGAGACTGGCACTACTGCTGACCCTCTATCTGCTGGCCATCTACGGCCTCAATCAGCTCACCCGCGCCGCCTATCTGCGCGAACACAGCCCCCGTAACGCATCAATGCCCAAACAGCCTCTCGATAAAGAGGAGCTGGATTTTCTCAATGAGATACTGCACGAAAAAAAAGAGAAGTAACATCGCCCAGACTGTGACCTTTACGTTAATCTAAAGCGGCTTTTAATAACAAAAACAAAGGAACAGAGATGGGATTGCGTAGCAGTTACAGCCTGCTGGCCCTGTGCCTTGTCGGTATGGGAACCCAGGCCTTGGCCGCAGAGCGGCAGCATAAAATAACCAACCAGGACTTTTTCGAGATAGCCAACATGGGCCAGGTAGCGCTCAGCCCAGACGCAAAAATGGCCGCCTGGTTGGAGTCCCGCTGGGACAAAAATCTGGATAAGGCTCAGAAAGACATCTGGCTGGTCGACAGCAAGAGCCGCCAAAGCAAACGTCTGACCTTCAGTAACGAGAGTGAAAGCGCCATCAGTTGGAGTCCCGATGGCCAATATATCTACTTCCTCAGCAGCCGCGGCGATGCCGAGCAACCGGCGCCCTTCAACGCCAAAGCGCAAATTTACCGGCTCTCAATTCAGGGCGGAGAAGCCGTCCCCATCACTCAGGAGGCCGATGGCGTCAAGAGTTACCAGTTGAGTAATGACGGCAGCCAACTCTATTTCCTGAGCCATAAGACCCTGACAGATAAAGATCCCTGGGCCGGTATGCGCGCCACCCACCAAGGTCCAGAGTATGGCCACGGCAGTCGCGAAACCAACCCCCTTTACCGCCTCGATCTGAACCATTTCCGCAAACAGTTGTTATTGGATGATGACAAGGTCGTTTGGGAGTTCAGTGTCAGCCATGATGGCAACAAACTGGCGCGGATCACCACAGAAGACAATGAACTGGTCAATCTGGAAGGCGGGTCCCAAGTAGAAGTCTTCGATATCAAAAACGCCACCAATCATGTTCTGGCAGACAAGCGTTGGCGTGAACAGGCGCCCTCTCCTTACGGTTGGTTACTGGGGCTGAGTTGGGCCGAGGACAACCGCCGCCTCGCCTTCAGAATCGACTTCGATGGGCATCCCGGCAACCTGTTTATCAGTGATACCAGTCAACCCAAGCAGGCACCTTTGAGTGTTAAACGCCAGGGTGATATGACTCTCAGCGGCGGCGATATCCGTTGGCGACCGGGCAGTGAAGAGATCTGCTATCGCGGCGCCGATCATGCGCTGGTACGCCTCTACTGCACCGAAATCAATGACTTGGAACAGGGCGATACCCGAACTCTGCTGCAGGATGATACCGTCATCGGCAGCTACAGTTTCAGTCACAACGGCAAGCAACTGGCGTTCAGCCATAACGGCCTAGATCACTTCTACGATCTGTTTATCGCCAACGCCGAGAAGCGCAAAGCACCGACCAAACGCCTAACCCATATCAATCCGCAAACCGATTCCTGGCTGCTGCCACAACTGAGCATAGTCAAGTGGCAAGCCGCCGATGGCACACAAGTTGAAGGCATACTGGAATTACCACCCGGCTACCGCAAAGCCGATGGCCCGCTGCCGCTTGTCGTGCAAATTCACGGCGGCCCCACTGCCGCCACCCCATTTGCACTGCAACACAGATCCTATGGCCGTGCGACTTTTGCCGCCAACGGCTGGGCCTTGTTGTCACCCAACTACCGTGGCTCTACTGGCTATGGCGACAAGTTCCTCACTGACCTGGTGGGCCATGAACACGAAATTGAGGTAAACGACATCATGGCCGGGGTAGACAAGCTGATTGCCGAGGGCCTGGTCGATGCCGACAAGTTAGCGGTCATGGGCTGGAGCAACGGCGGCTATCTGACCAATGCACTTATTGCCAGTAGCGACAGATTCAAGGCTGCCAGTTCTGGGGCCGGGGTGTTCGATCAGCGCCTGCAATGGATGCTGGAAGATACGCCCGGACATGTGGTCAACTTTATGCAGGGCTTGCCATGGGAAAAACCCGAGGCCTATACCCATGGCTCATCGCTGACACAGGCTGACAAGATAAAGACCCCGACACTTATTCATATCGGAGAGAAAGACGCCAGGGTGCCTTTGGGCCACGCCCAGGGGCTATATCGCGCCCTCAGGCATTACCTGAATGTGCCGGTGGAACTGATTACTTACCCGGGTGAAGGCCATGGTTTGAACCGCTACAAGCACAGGCAAGCCAAGATGGACTGGGATCAGGCTTGGTTTGAACATTATGTTCTCGGCAAACCCTTGCCATAGCCTAGCGGCGCAGTCATAGAAACCGGGTTAACTGAGCTCTAGTTAACTGAGCTTTAGTTAACTGAACTTTGGCTGACATTTACTCTAAAAAGCGCCATCATAGGCGCTTTTTTAGCCTTCAACCCTGTATTTTTAGCGCCGGACAAGTAAGCTCAAGAGTACCCGTAGGTATCCAGTCTCTCATTGAAGGAGAGCTTAAGACTCTCAATTTGGAGGTTCATCATGAAAGCCCTTTCAAGTACCTTGTTTGCCCTCTTCGCCTTGCTGAGCAGTCTGCTGCTGATCCCGACTGCCAGTGCCAATGACAACTACAGCAATGCCATAGCCACCTTTAAACAAGCCAGTGAAACCCATAAATTCTTCGACTCCGCCTATGGTTACGCCATATTTCCCACTGTCGGCAAGGGAGGCCTGGGCATAGGGGCGGCCTATGGTAAGGGGCGTGTCTATCGCGGCGGCGTCTATACCGGTGACTCGAGCATGACTCAGGTCTCCATCGGTTTTCAAATCGGTGGTCAGGCCTACAGCGAAATTATTTTCTTCAAGGATGCACAGGCCTACCGCGACTTTACTAGCGGCAGCTTTGAGTTCGGCGCCCAGGCTTCTGCCGTAGCCATCAATGCCGGTGCCAACGCTCAGGCCGGTACCACAGGTAACTCGGCCGGAGCGGGCCAATCCGGCGGCAGTCAGGCTGCCAAAGCTGCCTATATCAACGGCATGGCAGTATTTACCGCCGCCAAGGGTGGCCTCATGGTCGAAGCCGCGCTGGCCGGACAATCATTTACCTTCGAGGCGCAATAGGCTGATTGGCGAGGCGGCTCAGGCCGCCTCAGCCATTAACCCGTTTTATTCATGTCCCCATGGTGCCGGTGGCGGCGTCACCTCGTTGCTCAAATTGAATTGCAACAGAAAGTCTCGGTTTTCCCGGGTCAGGCGATAACTGAAGTTCTGCTGATCCAACCCCAGATGCCAAACATTGGTGACCGACTGCGCCAGACCATGCTGTTTGAAGTTGGCAATGGAAAATTCATCGACCGGAAAAGACTGCCAGGACTCGCTTCCCGGACTGCGACTGTCGCCACCATACTGAGTCACAGCATCTTCGCTGCCATCCTGATGACGATGATCATGCTTGAGCCTAAGACCATCGGCCGTCTTGCTGATCACCCAGGTGCGGGATCTGTCCTCTCCCACATGTAGTGGAATACGGATCTCAGTTTTTGAACATTGGCGCACATGCATCACCAACGGCTGGCCCGTGAAACCATCGCCGATACTGCCTCCCTTGATCAACTCACCACTGTAGGCCTTACCGCACAAACCGGATAATCGGTTAAAAAACTGCTCGGCAGCGGTCAACTCCTGCCCCTGTACCGACGTTGTCAGTAATAAGGCCGCCATCAATCCCCATCGTTTCATTATTCTTGTTCCTTCCTGATTAAATGAACGACTATAACGATGTAGTTTGAAACCAAACTGAATCCCTACAACAAATACTCACAGTAAGCAAGTAACAAAGTCACAACGGCTCACTTCCGAAATTCTTTCACTATATTACTTGAGTAAATTCACACCCTGAGTATAAAAATAGCCCTTCATTAATTTCATTTAAGGAAATATGGATTTTTCACCTGGCTAAATTTATGAAGCAATTCATGTTTAAAATAATTAACTATTTATCAATGTGATCTTAATCTAGGCAATATATCTACAATGAACCCATAGTAATGCCTCAGCAGTGTGGGGACAGCTAGATGAAAATTGACAGCCTTAATTACAACCAATTAAAAGTTTTGCTATCGGTATATAAACATGGCCAAGGAAGCTTGGCAGCAGCCGAATTAGGCATATCAAGTTGCGCCGTCACCCGTACACTAAATGCGCTACGTGATGTTTTTATGGACTCTTTATTTGTCCGTAAATCAAATGGACTAATCCCAACCCAAAAAACGGAAGAATTAATTCCACATGCAAAATTATTGGTGGAACAATATCAGTTACTTGAAAGACAACATTCCGTGTTTTCACCAAGCCAATCAGGCGGTCATTTTGTTATCAGAGCCTATGATGAATTTGTCTATGCCGTCCATAAAGTCATAGATAACTATATTCTTCCCGAAGCGCCAAACTTACGTTTTGATGTTCGGACTCTAAGCCATGACTGCAGTAATGAGCTCATTGGCGGCGGCGTCGATTTCGTCGTGGTTTATGAAGGCTTCGACGATGCCAGACTCAACTATGAAATCTTCTCTGAGACAGGTGACATCTACATTCTGGCCAGAAAGGACCATCCGGTGCTGGCCGAATCTATGTCGCTGGAACACCTGTCACACTACCCGCTACTGGAAATCGACAATTACAACGACCTCACCTGCCCTTTGCTGGTGAATCTTTGCCGAGACAACGGCCTGCAGATGGATGTCGCCGGCTATACCGACAGTGTCGCCACCGCGATGCAGATCCTTGCCGAGTCGGACAGTATCACACTCAGCTGCAATCAATTTACTCGCAAGTTCGTCGATATGATCCCCGCAGTGAGTTATCGAAGATTAACTGACAACATGATTGAAAATATAAAAGAAATTCGTAGCGAACATCGTACGGTAGGTAATTATATCCTTTATGGAAATATAAATAATTCCCCGGCTTTCAACTGGGTGAAATCAAAACTCGTTTATGGACTAGAACGAGAATGGCGTTTGGCTGCGGCCACATAAGATATAAATCACAAGTGAAACAAGAGGTATCCAATGGAGTTCACATTATTTTGTATAGCGGCCTATGCCGCGTATCTGGTTTATAAAAAACCAGAAAAAGAGAAACTAGCAGACAAACTGCTTTTCGGTTGCATAGGGATGAGTTTCTTTATTTGGATCATGATGTCCTGGGGCGTTTTACTTCCAGTCGGTAACTACTAAAGAGTCATTATGAAAGAGCATATTTTCAACAAGTTGGCATCCTTCGCCGCTATTGTCATCATGGCCTTACCTGTAGGTATTGCCTGTTTCTTTTTCGGATTTATTCTGCTGGATAATCCCTGCGCATTTTGCTGGCAAGAACGTACGGCAATGATTCTGGTGGCACTGACCGCTCTGTATATTGTGCGCTTTGGTCTCAAGCCTAAATATATTGCCGCGCTGGTTTGGCTGGGTATCTACGGTGCCTTTATGTCATCAGTGCATACCTCCTTCAACCTGGCCAGCGATATCGGCCAAGGCTTCTCACTGAAGATCATGGGCGCCCACACTTACACTTGGGCACTGCTGGTCTTTATCGTGGTGCTGGTTGTGGTAGCTCTGCTGATGCTGACCCTGGGTAATAAATTTCCCAACAATGCCTATGGAACCAAGCCTCTGGACTCTCTGCCTAAATTCGCCTGCGGCGTATTCCTGGTAGTGATTGCCGGCAACATAGTGCAAGCCTTTACCCAAACCGGTCCTATCCCCTTCGTCGGTCAGGACAGCCCAGGCCGCGTATCCTTCAATCCCAAGTTCATGAGCTGGGAACTGGATCACTGGCCAACCTATGCTCCCAATGCCCGTGGTGCTTACGCCATCAGCAACCCGGACATGGATACCTGGAACAAGACGCCAGCATTATTTGCCTCGGCTCCCGAAGCCAGACTGCTGAGTCAGACACCACTGCCTGAAGCGATTTCCGGTCGAGTGACTGCCATCGACTACCAGCCTGAAAGCCAGATCTATGCACTGACCACTTCAGACAACTGGGTCTACATTCTCGACAAGCAATTCAAACTGCTCACTCAGGCACAAATCGACGGCATGTATATGCTGCACATTGAAACCTTAAGCGGCGTTAGCTTTACCTCAGCCAACAGCCTGCTGGTAATGGGTTTCAACAAGGCTTGGGCCGAGCTGGTTCTGGATCCTGCACAAAACTGGGAAATGAACTATCGCCGCTTCAACCAGAGCAGCGACGGCATTGGTGAAACTGCCCGTGGTCAGTTCAGCACTGTCAGAGCCAAGACCAGCTATAGCCTGGCGCTGGGTTACAGCAAGGCGCTGGATCAGTATGTGACTGTTACTACTCGCGATGAACTGAATGAAAACCTGGTGGTATCCCGTTTCGACAAGGGTGACATGACACTGTCTGCCGAAGCCAATTTCAAAGGACTGGAAGGCAAGGCTCTGCCACAACTGACAGGTATCAGCGTCGATGATGAGCAAGCCTGGCTGCTCAACACGGATGCCAGTGAAGTGCTGCAACTTAACCTGCTCACAGGCGAAGTCTACTCAGGCGTGAAACTACCTGGTACTGACAACCCACAAGGCTTACTGGTTCGCGACGGTCAACTGCTGACTGTTAGCCAAATCAACGGCCGTAACCAACTGCAAACCTTTGTAATGTAACGCACCTTAGCTCCGGGGGAGTTTTCCCCCGGGGTAACGCCGGGAAACCGGCACAATAAAGGCCCTTGGGCCAACAATCATAACGGACTCAAGGTCCAAATTATGGTGAGTGATGACTATGAAAATCAATAGACGCACATTTCTACAGGGAGCCGGAGCCACAGCCGTGCTTTCGTCCCTGTCAGGGTTGACTCCCGGCGTAGCCAACGCCAAAGAGGCGGGAGCCAATTCAGGATTATTAGCCAAGCGCAATGGTAAAGTCGTGTACCATAGCTGTCTGCGTAACTGCGCCGCCCGCTGTTTGCTCAAGTTCCGAGTTCAGGATGGCCGAATGACTTACGTCACCGGCGCCGAGGAACAGGCCAAGACCGGCAAGGCTCCCTGCCTTAAAGGGCAAAGCTACGTGCAATACACCTATGCCCCCGACCGTATCCTGCACCCCATGGAGCGGGTCGGTAAGAAGGGTGAAGGCAAATGGCGCCGGATCACCTGGGACGAAGCCTACAGCAAGATTGCCAGCCGCTTTAAGCAGATCATCGATGAACATGGTTCTGAAGCGATTCTGCCCTATAGCTACTCAGGCAACTATGGTGCCATCGGCATGTCGGCCTCCGGCGAACGTTTCTGGAACCGTATCGGCTCCTCCATTTTGGAGCGTAAGGTATGTACCTACGCCGCCTACGACGGTCTCAAGTCGCTCTACGGCACTTTCCTTGGCCCGGATCCTGAAGATGTAGTACTCAGTGACGTCTATTTGAACTGGGGACACGACGAAGTGGTCTCCAACACCATAGCCATCAAACTTATCAACGAAGCCAGGGATCGCGGTACCAAAATACTGGCGGTCAACCCACAGCGCACACCGCTATGTTCCCAGGCCGATATCTACCTGCAGCCTCGCCCCAGCACAGACGTACAACTGTGTGCCGGTATCATGAAGTATCTGGTAGAAAAAGATCTCGTTAATCATAAGTTTATTGCCGAGCAGACCATAGGCTACGATGAGTTGCTCAAGCGCCTCGATGAAATCAGCTACGATGAAGTCGAAGCGATTACCGGAGTGCCCAGAGCCAAGATGTTCGAGTTTGCTCAGGTACTGGGTGAAAACGAAAAGACCATGCTGCGTATGGGTTACGGTTTCCAACGTAACTTCAACGGCGCCCGCATGGCCCGCGCGGTTGCCATGCTGCTCGCGGTCACAGGCAACTTCGGTAAACGCGGTAACGGTCTTATCTATGACAACGTTCATGCGGGCGGTGGTTTGAACCAATATCAAGCCAGCGGCAAATATATGCGTCCGAATCCGGATGCCCAGCGCATCAATATGACTGAGCTGGCCAAGGCGTTGCACCCAACTAACCCCACCAGCCACGATAAGCCCAGCAAATCTATCCACGGGATGATCATCTATAACGGTAACCCTGTGGTTGTCGCGCCAGATACCAATGCGGTCATCGAGGGAATGAAGCGCGAAGATCTGTTTGTTGTCGGTCACGACATGGTGATGACTGACTCACTGCAGTATTGCGACATCATAGTCCCAGCCGCCAGCCAGTTTGAAACCGATGATATTGTCGGTGACTACCACGGCTACTATGTGCAGGTATGCCAGAAGGTGATCGAGCCTCTGGGTGAGTGTAAGTGTAACTGGACCTTCTTCCGCGAATTGGGTCAAGCAATGGGCTTTGAAGATCCTGCCTTCCAGGCCAGCAACGATGACATCATTCACGAGCTGCTGGATACAGATTCACCTTACTATAAAGGGGTGACTTACGACCGCTTGATGAAAGAGAAGTACATCAAGCTGGACATTCCTCAACCTGTATTGGCCGACGGTAAATATGAAACTCCAAGCGGCAAAATTGAGTTCAGTTCACAATTGATGGCCGATGCCGGTTTCCACCCAGTACTGGATTGGGGCCTGCCAGAGGATGAGATGGAACCCAAAGAGCGCGAGTTGCCATTCCGCTTACTCTCTTCCGGGGTACCACAGCGGGTTAACAGCTCCTTCTACAACGTGAAATATATCCGCGCCATCCCAGCCTACTACGTCAAAATCAACCCCAAAGATGCCCAGCAATACGGCATTGTCAACAACGACACAGTCAAACTCAGCAACCACAGAGGCGAAGCTAAATTTGTTGCCATGGTCACCACAGGTGTGCCAGAGGGCTCACTGATGACCCCTAAGTGTAACTGGCTCAGACTCAACCCCAACGGCACCGATGGCTGCACCAACTCGTTGACCACAGATAAATTGACCGATATGGGCGGTTGCTCGGCCTACCACTCAACCCGTGTGGCACTGGCCAAAGTTTGAAGGAGATCCTCATGGAAAATAAACATCAACTCGGATTCGTCTTCAGACAGGAAAACTGTGTCGGCTGCCAGGCCTGCACCATAGCCTGCCAGATCCACAATGAACTGCCGGAAGACGTGCGCTTTCGCAAGGTAGACCGTTACGAAGTCAAACGCAACGACGGCATGGTAGACGTGTGGCTCAGTCACTCCTGCATGCATTGCGGTAACCCGGCTTGTCTCATGGTGTGTCCGTCTCAAGCCTATACAGTGCGTGACGATGGCCTGGTAGTACTGGATCGCGAGAAGTGTACCGGTTGCGGCCTGTGTGTCAGCGCCTGTCCTTATGATGCGGTAGTCATGCTGAAAACCGATGGTAAGGCTGCCAAGTGCAACATGTGTATTGAGCTTATCGATCAGGGACTCAAGCCCGCCTGTGTCGACGGTTGTCCGGTCAAGTGTCTGGATACCGACAGAATACAGCAGGTATTGGCCCAGAAACCTTCTGCCAGCAAGCAAGGCGTAGGTTACGGCGACTGCATCACCAAGCCCAATATGGTCATCATCAAGGAGCGGCCATGACACATCTCGACCTCGGTCCGGTTGCCAGCGGCTATCAGGCCTTGAAGGGAATGCTGTTTGCCCCCTCAAGCCCTGAATCGCTCAAGCGGCTTATCGATTGGCTGGAACAGGAGCAGCGCTATCCAGAGTTGCTCCAACAAGCCAAACATTGGCAATCAGAGCCTCTGGAACTTGAGTGTGACTTCAACCGTATGTGTATCGGCCCCACCAAGTTGCTGGTGCCTCCCTATGAGTCTGTCTACCGCGATGTCGGCCGGCAGATCCATACGGATCGCACTCTGGAGGTCGCCGACTTCTACCAGCAGCTGGGACTGGTGACAGATACAGGTTTCAACGAACCGGCTGACTATATAGGCAATGAGCTGGAGTTTCTGTTTTGTGCCGAGGCCCTGCGCCATCAGCAGCAAAACGAAGACCCGGCCGCAGCCGATGAGCTGGAGCAGTTGGCGCAAGTCTTTCTCAAGCAACATCTTGGCACCTGGTATCAAGCGTTTGCCCAGGGGATCAGCCAACATGCACGGCTGGATTTCTGGCGCTGCTATGCCCAGGCACTGGAAGACTTCCTCACTTCCAGACTGAAGAATTCCGGGGTCGAGACTCCGACTGCAAAGCATCATTAAGATGTTTAAGGATTTGACATGAAAAGTTTAAATGCCTTTATCTCAGGTGCTGTGGCCTTAGTATTCAGCTTACCGCTGCTGGCCGCCGACACTCTGACACCCGAGCCACAACAGTGGCAACCGATACAGGAAGTGGCAATTCAGGGCGATATCCCTGAACTCAGGGGCATGCCGCAACAGGCACAGTTCCCGGACGCGTTGCCCCCCGTCAATCAAGGGTATCTCGATACTCTGGCGCCGGCCTCCTGGTGGGCCGACCTCCTGAGCTACAGCTTCTTTGGCATGATAGTACTGCTGGCATTGTTCGTGGCCATCAATGGTAAAGCCAAGCTGAGTCAGGGATTTTCCGGCAAAAAGGTCGACCGCTGGAGTGGCATGGATGTGCTGGTGCACTGGGTGGGCGCCATCGCCTGCCTACTGCTGATCATCACAGGCCTTATCATGGTTGCCGGCCGCTTCTGGCTGGAACCCAACATGGGCGCCTCCCACTGGACCGGCTTTATCGGCACTTCGGTAGCCCTGCACGACCTGATGGCCTTCCCCTTCATCCTGGGATGGGCGGTCATGGTGGTCAAATGGGCCGGTAAGCAACTGCCGGAAGCCTGTGATATCGGCTGGCTCAAAGTGGTTGGCGGCTATCTGAACTTCGGCCCCTTCAAGGGCAAGCATCCGGATGCCGGTTTTGCCAATGCCGGTGAAAAACTCTGGTTCTGGTGCTTCGCCTTGTTCGGTGCCCTGATGGTCGGCTCGGGTCTGGTGCTTATGTTCTCAAGCCTGGTGGCCACCAAAGACGGTGCCAATCTGGCATTGATCCTCCACCTTGTCAGTGCCTTCGTGCTCGGCGCTTTTACCGTAGTGCATATCTATATGGCCACAGTGATCTCTGAAGGCGGTATGGAATGTATGCTCAGCGGCAAGTGTGACGAAAACTGGGCGAAACAGCACCACAATCTCTGGTACAAAAGCCTCTCCAAAGGCAAATAACTCCCACACCCTCCTCCTGCTCCCGGAGGAGGGTTTTCCAAGTTAAATGATGAACACTACGGCCCTGACGGGTCGGGGATCACTATACCCAAATGAGGGACAAACAGATGAGAGCATCTACCCTGTGTTTACTCGGTTGTGCCTTGCCGCTGACAGCAATGGCAACAGACAATAATAGCGATAACAATTGGCAAGAACTCGACCAACGGCTAAAGCGCCTAGAACAGCAACAAGCCACTCCAAGTGCCCAAAACACCAGCGTCAGCCTTTATGGTTCACTGCGTCCTACCCTAGTTTACAGCGACAGCGACCTCACAGATGAGTGGGATGTGGGCGATGCCCTGTCACGTATTGGCGTCAAAGGCCGCACCGAATTCGCCCCCGGCTGGGCCTTGCTGGCTCAGGGGGAATGGAAAATCAACCTCAATGGTGATGGCAGCTTCGGCGATGCCCGGCTGGCATTTGCCGGGGTGGATTCCCCTTATGGTCAACTCAGTTTTGGCCGCCAACGGCCGGTGCAGTATACCCTGGTGGCCGAATACACAGACATATTCAACAACGCCAACAGCCCGTTTGCCTACAATCAGGAAAGCCCCTTCTTCGCCGATAACCTGGCGCTATATCAATTCAAACTGCAGCACTTCACCCTGATGGCCTCGGCACGCTTCGATGGAGAAGCCAACAACAGCGGCGCCGATGCTATCAACGCCGGTCTGGGATTCGACTGGCAGGGCTTACACCTGGGGGTCAGCTATCTGGAGCAAGACAACTACGAAGGTGAGCTAAAGACCGGCAAAGATAAGACCAGCGCCGCCGCTGTGGCCTACAGCTTCGACAACGGTATCTATCTGGCGCTCGCCTACCAGTATAAAGACTATCAATTGACAGGCAGCGAAGACCGGGATGGCAGCACCCTGGATGCGGCACTGGCGATCCCGCTGTGGCAGGATTACAAACTCAAGCTGGGTTACTTCCGCTTCGATGATGGACTGGAGTCCGATATCAGCTTGGATTATCAGGGCTTCAACACCACACTGGAGTGGAACCCTGCCAGCAATGTACGCCTGCACCTTGAATATCTGCAGCAAGACAACGAACAACGTGCTACTGACAAGAGCATTGCCTTCGGCATTCGCTACGACTTCGATCTGAACTGGAAAGGCTAACCCGCTAACCAGACTCCCTCCAGAAGAGGCCGGCTCCGGCCTCTTCTATTCCGCGCACTTCATGGAGTTAGCAATAAATGGGATTTAAGAAATCACTCGTGGCCTCTATGGTCACTTTGGTCGTCCTCAGCCTGTTGATCTCAAACTGGCTCTCCTATATCCAAATCAAAGAGGCCACCATCACAAGGGTCAACGACAAACTCATCAACGTTACCCGCAATGAGGCGACCAGAGTCATTACCTGGTTTGACGCCAAAGCCCAGGCAATGGAGCAACTGGCCCAGCACTATCACCTGGGGAGCTATCGGGACAACTATGCCAACATCGCACGTCTCACCACAGATCTCACCGGAGTCGCCCGCATCTACTTCGGCTTCGATGACGGCAGCGCCTATTCCACAGAAACCAGTGATAAGTGGTTTAACGGCAAGGCGATTCCAGGGAAATACGACCCCAGGACGCGCCCTTGGTATCAACAAGGGAAGGCCACCAACCAGCTCGATGTCACCGATATCTATACCGATGATGGCACCGGCAACGAAGTGATTTCCATCTTACGAAACTTGGGCGATGGCGTGGTCCTGGGCGACATTGAGCTCACCTACCTTCATGAGGTGGTTAGCGCGATAGATTACCCGGGGGCGGTGGCCCTGATCATGGATCAGACAGGTAAAGTGCTGGCTTCAGAGTCTCCCAAATTGGTTACCGGTAGCCACTTTACCGATTTTGGCCTCCCCCAAGTGGAACAGAAGCTGCTTAGCAATGATGAGATGATGCAGGAATATAATATCGATGGCATTGATAAGCTCGCCTTCTCGAAAGCAATTCCCTTGGTCAGTGGCAAACGCTGGTATCTATTCATCAGCGTGGATAAGTCGAGCGCCTATGCCGTGGTGGATCAGGCACTGAGAAACGCCGTCATCTCCTCCGCCATTATGTTGCTGTGTGCCATCACTATCCTGCTCGGGGTACTTTCTTTGATCTACCGTCCTATCTTGTCTCTCAAGGAAATGGTCACCGAGTTATCGAAAGGCAATGGCGATCTCACCAAACGGCTCGAGATACACAGCCAAGATGATCTGGGACAAATTTCCCAGGGGATCAATCAGTTTATCGCTAACCTGCAAGCCATGATGCAGGAAGTCATGCAGGCCTCGACACACATCTCAGGCGGTGTCGAACGGCTTGAGACGGAAACCGAGACCAATCGCCAGATATTGTCGGCGCACACCAGAGAAACGGAACAGATTGTCGCGGCGGTGGAAGAGATGAGCGCCACAGCCAACGATGTCGCCCAAAATGGCAGTACAACCGCTTCCTTTACTCAGTTGACCAACGAACAGGCTCTGGCATCTAAACAAGTGGTTGCCGAGGCGACCGAAACGGTCAATCGTCTGGTCAGGGAAGTCGAGGATACTGCAGAGCAGATAGGTCAAATAGACCGGGACACCACCAATATCACTCAGGTGTTGAAGGTCATCGGTGATATCGCGGATCAAACCAACCTACTGGCGCTCAACGCAGCCATTGAGGCAGCGCGGGCCGGCGAGCAGGGACGAGGATTCGCCGTGGTGGCCGATGAAGTGAGGGCTCTGGCGGCGCGCACCCAAGACAGTACCGCAGAAATTGAGGTGACGCTGAACAATCTCAGAGAGGCATCCAATAGTGCGATCCACTCGATGGAGAGAACCAAACAGACCTGCTTGGAAACGGCCAAAACCACAGAGAGAGTCGCCACAGATCTCGATACCATAGGCGGGTCGGTCAATCAGATTAACGACCTCAATACCCAGATAGCCACTGCCGCCGAAGAACAAAGCTCGGTCTCGGCGGAGATCACTCGTAACATGAGCGCTATCTGCGAAATGGCCAACGAGCTGGCTCGCAGCGGAGAATCCAGCCGTAACGAAACCGCCAACCTGGCCACCGCCAACCAACAGCTGGAACAAATTGTGGGGCAATTTAAACTCAGTTAAATCAGTAGAACACGGGGGCTTTCACCCGAAGCCCCCTTTCCCAACGGTGACTGAAACAAACCCTTAAACAAGGTTTAGTGTAAAACCGGTTCGGTTGTACTCGCTTAGTCAAACCAACGCTTCAGCGTCTGATCGGCTTCCTGTTTCACCTCGGCGTTCACATAAAGACTCACCATGGCGAGTGCTGCCGCCAAAGCACCGAGATCATCACTGAAACCCACTAACGGGGTCAGATCCGGAATCGCATCCAAAGGAGTAATAAAATAAGCTAAGGCTCCAAAGATCGCGGCCTTGGCCCATTTTGGGGTATCTGGCCTCTGGGCGGCGTAATATAGCCAGAGCGCCTTCTGGACGACCTCCCGCCCCGCCTGCTTGGCGTAATCTTTGAGCTTGGCCCAAAAACCGCTATCACTGTATTGCTCTTGTTCCATCTCATCTCCACTCGATGTGTTTTAATGGTTCCCTCAATGTTCCTTGCCTGACTAGCTCTCGTCAATGTTGATGACTCAAATATGCGAATGTCTCTCATCTTGGACTGAAAGTCGTTCGCCGCCTTAGGACAGGGATGAATAATGCAATAATCACCAACCACTTTTGCCGTTTGCGTAGCAAAATTAAAGGGGGGTTAATAATACGAAAAAATGGAATATTTATTCAAATTAGCGCTCACGGTACGCATAATCACTCAATCAACATTTAAATTCAATCTCTTTGAAATAAACCAGAACCTCAATGCCGATAGAGAAACAGCCATAAGCTATTAAAACAATTAAATTTTAAATATCGCTGATACAGTTTTTTACAACTAATTAGAACTATGACTCAGCTCATATTTTTATTTTTTGCCCAGATATAAACTCGCCAATAAGTTATCAAAAGTGCTTTTCTCTAAACGTAACGGAGTTGTATATGAAGAGAAAGTCCAAAATCATGGCGCATATAAGGCGTACCCGACATATCATGATGCCTACCCATCGTGATTATTTTGACCACTCTTTCTTTTTCCCTGCCACCGCCCTCTCCAACTAATGGGGATAGGCTGCTCCGCGCATCCATCTCCTTAGTATCCCCAATACATACAATTAGTTGCTTTTACTCGGCCGGTAATATCCTGCACGCGTAACGGTAAGGCTTTCTTATACCTTTTCTCTGGCGAAGCATTCGTCATGGTATCTCTACGCCTTACATAAATATCGCTGCTTGAATATATCAGCCCAGGGCTGACTTTATCTAAATTTTAATATTGGAATTTATTTTTCCGATACGAGCCCTGCTGACTTTTTTAAATAAGGTTATTTTATGAAATCATTAAAAATTGCAGCAAGTTTATCTGTTCGCTCTTGTTTTGATACTGAAAGAGAAGTTGTCAACGTATTAACTACCGACTTTTGCGATATTGGTGCCGTGGTTGTTTCAGTCACAGATGTGAATAACGGCATAGTCGACAAAATCAATAATACAGGCCTGAAACTGCCCATTTTCGTCGCCGTATGTTGTGAAGAAACCTTCCCCGATGATATCTGCTCTGCCATTACCGGCGTATTCGAGCTTTGCGCCAGCAGCAGTACCGCGTTTTACGGCAAACAGGTAGAAACCGCGCTCAATAAATATGAGCAGGCGCTGCTGCCACCTTTCTTCGGCACGCTGAAAAAGTATGTCGATATGGGTAACTCTACCTTTGCCTGCCCAGGACACCAAGGCGGTCAGTTCTTCCGTAAGCACCCGGTTGGTCGCCAGTTTTTTGATTTCTTTGGCGAAACAGTATTCCGCGCTGACATGTGTAACGCCGACGTCAGACTGGGCGACCTGCTGATCCACGAAGGCGCCCCCTGTGATGCGCAGAAGCATGCCGCCAAAGTATTCAATGCCGACAAGACTTACTTTGTCCTCAACGGCACTTCAGCCTCCAACAAGGTGGTGTGTAATGCACTGCTGACCAAGGGCGATCTGGTACTGTTTGACCGCAACAACCATAAGTCAAACCACCACGGCGCGCTGATCCAGGCCGGAGCTACCCCGGTTTATCTGGAAACGGCCCGTAACCCCTTCGGCTTTATCGGCGGTATCGATGCCCATTGTTTCAGCGAAAACTATCTGCGCGAAGAAGTACGCAAGGTTGACCCCAGCCGTGCCGATGCCAAGCGCCCCTTCCGCCTGGCGGTGATCCAGCTGGGTACCTACGACGGCACCATATATAACGCCCGTCAGGTCGTGGACAAGATAGGCCACCTGTGTGACTACATATTGTTTGACTCCGCCTGGGTGGGCTATGAGCAGTTTATCCCCATGATGAACGACTGTTCACCGCTGTTGCTGGAGCTGAGCGCAGAAGATCCGGGGATCCTGGTGACCCAGTCGGTACACAAACAGCAGGCCGGTTTCTCACAAACCTCGCAAATCCACAAGAAAGACAGCCATATCAAGGGCCAGGACAGATACTGCAACCATAAACGTTTCAACAACGCCTTTATGTTGCACGCCTCCACCAGCCCCTTCTACCCGCTGTTTGCCGCACTGGATGTCAACGCCAAGATGCACGAAGGCGCCAGTGGCCGCTTCCTATGGCGTGAGGCGGTGAAAGCCGGTATCGAAGCCCGTAAACTGCTGCTGAAAAAGTGCAAATATATCAAGCCGTTCATTCCGCCAATGATAGAAGGTACCCCATGGCAGGATCATGAAACCGAACAGATGGCCGATGACCTGCGCTTCTTCGAATTCGAACCCGGTCAGAAATGGCATGCCTTCGAGGGATATGAGAAAGGCCAATACTTCGTCGACCCTTGTAAGTTTCTGCTGACGACTCCGGGTATCGATGCCGAAACCGGCAAGTACACCAACTTCGGTATTCCGGCAACGATTCTGGCCAACTTCCTGCGTGAAAATAACATCATTCCGGAGAAGTGCGACCTCAACTCGATTCTGTTCCTGATCACCCCGGCCGAAAACATGGCCAAGATGCAGCATCTAGTATCTCAGATTGCCCGCTTCGAGAAGCTGGTCGATGAAGATGCGCCGCTGTCTGAAGTGCTGCCCAATGTCTACAACGCCAACAAGGAACGCTATCAGGGTTACACCATACGCCAGCTGTGTCAGGAGATGCATGATCTCTATGTCAGCCATGATGTAAAACAGCTGCAAAAAGAGATGTTCCGTCAGGCCCACTTCCCCAAAGCCGTGATGAACCCACAGGAAGCCAACATAGAGTTTATCCGCGGCAATGTGGAGCTGGTGCCCCTGTCACAGGTGGAAGGTCGCATCGCGGCCGAAGGCGCCCTGCCTTATCCACCGGGAGTGCTCTGTGTGGTTCCCGGCGAGATCTGGGGTGGCGCGGTTCAACGTTACTTCCTCGCCCTGGAAGAAGGGATCAATCTGCTGCCGGGGTTCTCACCTGAGCTGCAGGGCGTGTATCTGGAACAAACCCCTGAAGGCCGACAACAAGCCATGGGCTATGTCCTGAAAGCTTAACCATAAGCGGCGGGGCATGGCGCCCCGCCACCTGGCAACATGATTTAGGTAAATAATTATGAGCAAAGCAAATAATAAAATTGGCGTGGTTCAGTTAACCATTCTCACCATAGTGAACATGATGGGCTCAGGTATCATTATGCTGCCAACCCAGCTGGCTCAGGTGGGAACGATTTCAGTGCTGTCCTGGTTGGTGACGGCGGCGGGTTCAACGGCATTGGCCTACGCCTTCGCCAAGTGCGGTATGTTCAGCAAAAAATCGGGAGGTATGGGCGGTTATGCCGAGTACGCCTTCGGTCGCAGTGGCAACTTTATGGCCAACTATACCTATGCGGTATCTCTGTTGATCGCCAACGTGGCCATCGCGATTTCCGCCGTGGGCTATGGTGCCGTGCTGTTCGGTGTCGAACTCAGCCCCATCGCTATCTGTCTGTCCACCATAGGTGTGCTCTGGTTGGCCACTGTGGCTAACTTCGGTGGCGCCCGCATCACAGGTCAGGTATCCAGTATCACAGTGTGGGGGATTATCATTCCGGTTATCGGGGTATCTATCATAGGTTGGTACTGGTTCGACTTAGACCTGTACAAGGCGGCCTGGAACCCCCACGACATGCCATTCTTCAAGGCTCTGGGTGGCTCAATCGCCATGACACTGTGGGCTTTCCTGGGATTGGAATCTGCCTGTGCCAACGCTGAAGCAGTAGAGAACCCAGAGAAAAACGTGCCTATCGCGGTAATGGGCGGCACTATAGGTGCAGCGGTTATCTACATCATCTCTACCAATGTGATCGCCGGTATTGTGCCCAACGGTGAGCTGGCGCTGTCCAATGCACCTTTCGGTCTGGCCTTCGCGCAAATGTTCAACCCCACTATCGGTTCCATTGTCATGGCCTGCGCCATCATCTCTTGTACCGGTTCCCTGCTGGGTTGGCAGTTCACCATCGCCCAGGTGTTCAAGTCATCTGCCGATGAAGGTTTCTTCCCTAAAGCCTTCTCCAAGGTGACCAAGAAAGACGCCCCGGTCGTCGGCATGCTGATCATAGTCTCTATACAAACCGTACTGTCACTGATGACCATCAGCCCCTCACTGAGCAAACAGTTTGAGGCGCTGGTTAACCTGGCCGTGGTCACCAACATCATCCCCTACATCCTTTCCATGGCGGCTCTGGGTGTGATGCAAAAGCAATTGAATATCCCTGTAAAACAGGCCCGAATTGCCAACTTTATGGCCGTGATTGGTGCCCTGTACAGCTTCTATGCCCTCTATAGTTCAGGGGAAACCGCCGTGATGCTGGGGTCTATTGCCACCTTCTTCGGTTGGACCCTGTTCGGCGTCATCTCCAACAAAAATGCCAAACAGCAATTGAAACACGCTTAAAGGCTTACGGGCGTGCACTCCCCGGCGTGCGCGCCCACCCCAAATTAAATCAATAACAATATTGGATGAGGTGGACTATGAACAAGACAATACTGGCGCTGGCAATCCCTGCGCTGCTGCTCTGCGGCTCAGCCCAGGCAATCGAGCTGTACAAGGATGATACCAATAGCTTTGGCATCAGCGGCTGGCTGGGTTTCGCCGCCTACAATGATGGCCACGAGACCTCAGTGATTGACGACACGTCAAGGATACGTTTGAGCTTCGAGCGTAAAGAGCGCAACGGCTGGACCGCCTATGCCGTCACCGAATGGGGCATCAACATGGTCACCAGTGATGACAATCTGGTGCTACAGGGCGGCAGACTCGCCGCCGAGAAAACCGATGACTTCCTCAACAACCGCCTGGGTTATGTCGGCCTGTCCCACGATACCTGGGGTAGCCTGACCTTCGGGAAGCAGTGGGGCGCCTATTATGACGTGGCCGGTACCACAGACTTACCCAATGTCGTGGCCGGTTATGCCGTCGGTGCTTACACCTTCGGTGATGGTGGTCTGACGGGTACCGGGCGCGCCGATGCCGCATTCCAGTACCGCAATGACTTTGGCCCGCTGCATCTGGCACTGCAATACGCCGCCAAGCAAGATGGTGAGGTCTCGGTACAGGACAGCAACGGCGAACCACTGGCCAACTCTGAACTGGACTTTGATTCCAGCTACGGTGCCAGCCTGACCTACAGCGTCACTGACAAGTTCAAACTGCTGGCTGGCTTCAACCGTGGTGATATCGATGGCCACCTGGAAGGTAGCGAACTCAAGGTGACCAACCAGATAGTAGGCATAGGTGCCATGTATGGCGACTATTATCACTATGCAGCCAACCGTGAAGCCAGCGGTTTGTATGTGGGTTTCAACGCCCACAAGAGTGACAACAACGAACTGGTTGGCGGTGAACTGTACGACGCCACCGGCGCCGAGCTGATGGTGGCCTACCAATACGACAACGGCTTTGTGCCCATTGCCATGTTGAGCTACCTGGATCTGGATACAGATCAGCACAGCGCCATTCAAGGGAACTGGCGTCGCCAATTTGCCATGCTGGGTCTGCACTACAGATACAGCAGAGACACAGTGATGTTCTTTGAGGCCAAGCTGGACTTCAGCGACATGGATGACCCGGCCGAAGATGCCGCCCAGGACAATAACTTCGCCGTGGGGATCAACTACTTCTTTTAACTGAACTTCTATAGCGGCACACTCCCGCTCCATTGCTGGCAGTACCCTTTTTGCCAGGCACGCTCGGCCACCCTGATCCCACTTCCTTCCAGGGTGGTTTTTTTTGTAACCGAAAAAGTTATCTAATGAACTCTCCAGCTACAATTGCTTTGCCCTGCCCCCTGGATAGGACTGCTAAGGCTGGTCACCAGAGGAAAAACGGCGCGATGTTAAGAACCACACACTTTAAACGGTCAGAGACTTACTGTCTGTTTGCACCACCCCCAGACAACTTAAAGCATCGGCATCCAAATCATAACCAGCTACCATTAAAAATGGTTTGCATGCGAGCTCACGCTCTAAAGTTTCAAAATGTGTCGCAGTAGCTTGAACAATGTATTCATGTTCCCATCCAATATATCCCTTACAACGAACCATACCACTTCCGACTTGGCTTATGAGATCTCGAAACCTTTCAGGTGAAATATCATTATAAGGGGTAATATTTACGACCTTGAGACCATCATCATTATGATTCGAGGTGATTGGAGTTTTGATACATCTACTATTGAACACTAACTCATTTGGATGTACCCGCCCATAATCGCAAGATATCATAGATGCATTAGGGTTAATCAAACCTATTTCATCCCTAACACTTTTTAAAAAACCTTCACTCACTTCAGACGCATGATTCAACAAGACAATATCCGCGACGCAAACTTGACTCATGGCCAAATTCGATTTACCCAATAACTTACTTAAAGAAATTGTATCAACAATGGTTACCACACCTAAAATATTAACAAGATGGTGTAACGTATCCTGTTCACTCAATAGGTTCATAGGATTGGCTACACCACTACATTCTAGAACAATATACTCAGGGTGAAATTTTTTACAAATTTTCGATATGGCACTTTCAACATTTCCACTAATAGAGCAACAAACACAGCCATCGTCCAATGTAACAACAGCAAAGTCATCAACCATTAAATGCTTATCTAAACCCTTTGTGCCAATTTCGTTTTGAATTACAGCAACAAATTGTCCTAAACGATTTTGAGCCTCTATATATTCATTTATAAAACTAGTTTTCCCCGAGCCTAGAAAGCCACTAACAATAAGTAAAGATGGTTTAAATTTCACCCTGTCAACTGAAGGTACTATTGCCCAACTAGGCACAGACTCTAACCCTACGGCACCATCAAGCCAAATAACGCGGCGATTATTATCCGACTGACATATGCTGTGAATAGGAAAACCTGTTAGACGAGTTATAGAAGGAACTAAAGTTTGGCAAAAACGATTGATATTATTCAATACTGAATATAAAGCCTCATATTTACCATCAATCAAAAACTTCGCATACTCTGAACGACAAAAACTTTTTGGCGCTTCAATTGCAACCAGTTCGCAAAAAGAAAGATCCAACTCTACTTCATTATCAAACCTATTTAAAATAAGTGTAAACCTGCCAATTTGGAAAAGGGATTTCATGGTTTCATCAAAGCAGAAACTACGAATTTTACTTGAGTAGTCCACAAGCTGAGAGAGGTATAGTGCGGCAAATGGCATCTGCTCCAAAACACTAGCATTGGGTTCTGGGAAATAATAGACATCAAAAGTAATCCAACAATATTTATCTAACAGTTTTCTTTCAGCTAAAGTAATACCATAAAATCCTTCATCATTGTAAAGCTGGCAGACCCATGAATTGGCTCTCCCCTTAACTTGATTTATTCCCTTCCAACCTAAAGCTTGCTTAAGCTTCCTATCGTGAGAACAATACAACAATAGTCCGCTAAAGAACTGAAGCAAGACCTTAGGGTCATTCCAAAGACTTGAAGGGCAAAAGGGGACTT
Organism: Shewanella carassii; assembly: GCF_019670705.1. Lineage (NCBI taxonomy): Bacteria > Pseudomonadati > Pseudomonadota > Gammaproteobacteria > Alteromonadales > Shewanellaceae > Shewanella > Shewanella carassii. The sequence continues at coordinate 301,500 of NZ_AP024618.1, read as the reverse complement.
TCATAATACCCCCAAATTACTATTAAGCATTTTCATAAACACCAAACCCTATATTGTCACCATTTCCAAGATAAGCTTTACTTTTCGATCTGTTTTTTGCCGTCCCCTTAACCAAAGGGTAGCCACGATCTAGCAATTTATTGGCTGTCATAATGCCTGTACAATGGTTGCACCCAATTTTCTCAAAGTTCCAATCTTGTAATGAGATAACCAGATCATCATATTTAGGATCCCAATCCTCAAATGGTGAAATATGTAACCCACCATATAACCCATGAAATTGATCCTTATCATATTTAAGCAATCTATACGCAGAATCCGTCAGTTGAATAATACCTTGATGACAACAACCAGAAACGATAACCAATCCTTTGCCAGCAACATTAAAAGCCATTGACATCTCACCATATGTACGACAAATAATAGGCACACCAAAGTGCATCAATACCATCCCTGGAATAAATTCACTCACTTCGTCCTTGATCTCTATCACATCGCCTGAATGACCTGAATCCTTGATATATTTAAAACCCTCTTCATAAAATCCATGCGGAACATATATCGGGATGTCTCTTCGATATTTAAGAGCTACGGGCAACCCCCAAAAGTGGTCAAAATGTTCATGCGAAAATATCAATGCTTCAATCTCGCCATCAGCCAACATTTTATCAATGCCTTCACGCTGGAAACATTCGTCCATCCAAGCATATGACCAACCACAATCGAGTAGATACTTATGATTAACCCCATCATTATCAAGAACTTCAACTAAGGCTGAAAAGCCACCAGGATTATCAGAATTGATAGACAAAGTCTCAGTTAATTCCCAAGCTTCATTTACTCTTTCAGGCAGCAAGTGCTTTATTTTTTCAATACCTTCAGAATAGCTGCCCTTCGCTATCCCCTTACCATTTCCAAATGGAGGCCAGTTAAAATCATATTGGTTTACCAACAAACCACCAGCATCATGTATATCCTTCATCAAGACGCTATTGTCAAACCAGCTTGTTTCAGAGATGCAAGTGACTTTAACGCCTTGACAACTACCAAAGTCGAATTGTTTTCTAACAGTTTTAGGAAGTTGACTTCTAGATAGTGGCGAATATGAGTACAAGCCCATAAAAGCAAAAGCACTAATACCGATCCCAGTAGCAACACCTTTCACAAAATCTCTGCGATTAACCGAAAACATAATGCCTCCTAAGGTATCAAATTAATGCTCTTACTAAACACTGGAATAATGTATATTACGCAGAAGTAAATTATCCCACCCAAGACACCACCAAGAATAACCCCCTTCCAAAAACTAGCTGGACTTTGATAAACTTCAAATTGCTCGCCAACTTCCAACTTATGAGGAACTCGCTTCCAACCAGGCCATTTATCCATAAAAAGATAGTTAATTAAAAATATATTTATTAACCATATCATTGGGATCATAGGAAATTGCTGAGGATGAGAGTATCCTTTTTGAGTACCTAAAAAGTCATGAGCATAACGGTAATAAAGCATGTATATTGCAATACTCGCAATAATAGTCACAACAGTCCTAACAAGTATTCTAAGAGGTTGATTACTAATGCTGTTAGGCCAATTATTACAATAAAAGGCAATATATAACGATGGCACCAACCAGAATATTGCCATTTCACCAACATGTAACCAACGCCAGTCAGGTGCGTCTTGACGCCTGGTACCACGAATCGCCTCGCCCCAAGCTAACTCTTGAACATAATACAAGAAGAAGCATAGACACACAGCCATAAATACAATACCTAAAAAGGCACTAACCCTGCGTAACCAAGCTATTTTTATATAACAGAACGGATACTTTTCGAAAGTGAACTCATATAGCCAAACAACAACAGTACAACACATTATCCAAGCAATATGAAAGTTACCAGACACTGTATTGGCAAATTGCTCCCAATACGGAGGAGTTATCGCTGTAAATTCTTGCCAAGGATAATAAAGTATAGCCATGTGTGAATGCATGGTAACCAAGTAAATGATTAAACTCAGGAAGAAAATTAGCAAACTGACGCTCATACCTCGACCAAATCGCGACATATTTTGCCAAGGAGCATAATCACATGCCGCCACCCAACTAGGTGCCAACCATGATGCAATAACAGCAAACATCATTATAGCTGTGCTCGCATACTCTACTGCATAAAACTCGGTAATACCTAACTCAGTCATTCTTTGTGGAGAAAAGTATGTAATGCCATACTGTCCAAGAAATAGTTTAAAGAAACCATCAGTAATCAAAACGACCAGAAGATAAGTTAACAATGTTAGAATAGCGCCCTTTAATATTGGATGAGTATCATCAAGCCATTCGTATTTAAATGGCCAATAATCAAAAACATAGGACACTAACAATATGGCAATTAGTATCCAGCGACAATACATGTAACCAACATAAGGCGTATACAGTCTAAATACACCGCGAGGATCTTGAAAAATCCACCAAGTTATTGCAAATATTAGCAATGTAAAAACAGTATTGACTAATAAAGATATTAGAGGTGACCATCTTGGTGCCAAATTCAAACCTTGCAAATAGGTTTTACAAAACTTACTTTCCATAAAAACCTCTAAAATTAAATAATTAATTTCAATAACCAATCTATGCTTTAAAAATAAAGATTCTGTGACAACTGTCACACAAACAACAGTAATGAGCCACCTATCACAAAGATATATAAAGATCAATTTAGCAAGGGGTAAAATAGCAATGTTTAAAATTTTATGAATAAAAACAGGCTCAACTTATTTTTATTTTTTATTTTTTATTTTTTATTTTTTACTCTGCCGTTATATTTAGCCCAGAACAATGAAGAAATATGACTTATATTCAAAAAGCAAGTTCTGGAAAGCTTAAGCCTAAACCGTTAGGATACTTGCCATCCCGCGGCTTCAGTGGACGCAGCCGCGCCAACGCAAAAAAGTAGCCAAGGTCATGCCCGCCAAACCATTACTCGCTTACTACCAGGATTGCTATAAGGAAGATTGTGTCGACCTTAATCTGTGGCACCTTGGCAAACTAAACCAGGAAGACAGGCTATTTATTGAGGGCGAGGATTCGCTGCTTTCAGGCTTCCTGCCAAGACAGCCAATCGCCCAAGAAGCCGGGGCGCAGCTCCTGCCCAGAATCGCCATGTACCAGCGCGAGCGCCAACTGCTTTACGTTTCCCATTTCGTGGTCGGCCAGTTAAAGGAAGAGGGGCAGACCCGCACTATACTCAGCCCTCTGGTTTTTAAAGAAGCCCAGTTGGAAGAGGATGACGGCAGCTTCTATGTTTCCCTCAAAGAGGGGGCACTGCAGATTAACGAACCCTTGCTGCGGCTGTTGCTGCCGGAAGACAGTATGGAAGCCGGCTTTGATGCCATCTTCGCTCCCGAGCGCCCCGACAGCTGGACCTCGCTGTTGAGCCAAAGCCACCAGAACATAGATGCCCTTGGGCTGCTGGGATTCCCCAAACTGACAGGCTATGACAGCCTCGCCCGCCTGACCCGCAAGCGTAAGTTAACTCTGGTGCCGGCATCAGCGCTGGTGTTTCTGAAACGCCCCAGCGCCAGTCGCGGCATTCTGCATGAGATCTCTGCCATGATGAATGCGGCCGAACTCTCGGCGCCGCTGCAGAATCTGATGGGAACACAACTGCCACCCAAGACCGAAGCCAAGCGCCGCCTCAAAAGCCAGTACCTGCCCTGCCTCTTGTCCCGGGCACAGCAGCAAGTGCTGGAGATAGGCGCCGGCCACAGTCTTGGCTGCGTTGTCGGGCCGCCGGGAACCGGCAAGAGTTATACCATAGCCGCCGTCGCGACCGAACATATGGCCCGGGGCGAGTCTGTGCTGATCGTTGCCAACAACGAACATGCGCTCGATGTCATTAACGACAAGCTTGAGAGTCAGTTCGGGCTCAAGGACATCAGCCTGCGGGCGGGACAAAAGGCCTTCCTGAAACAGCTCAAGGATTATCTCAGCAATCTGCTGGACGGCTATCATTCACTTGAGCACACACCCCCGCGGCAGTTGGAAAGCCAGCTCAATTTATTGAACCGGCAACTGGACAACTCAGAACGCCGGCTGCTGCGATTTTTACGCCGCGCCATTCGCCGCGGTCAAAGGCTGCACAAACTGGAACGCTCACAGCAGCGCTGGTTGTTGCAGCTCTATCTTGCTCTGTTTGGCCACAGCATGGAGAACCTGAGCCAACATTGGGACACCCTGGATGAGTTGAACGATAGCCTGACAACCAAAGAGGCGCTGGCGGCCAAGTTGCTGCAAAATGTCAAAGCCAGCCGGGTCGCCGGCTTGCTGAACAACCACAGGCAACAGCTGCAAACTTTCAATCAAGCGATTCGTTCCCGCACCTCACAACGGCAGTTTGCGCTGTTCGATACCTTGGATTACCAGGTGTTGCAACAGGCGTTTCCCATCTGGCTGGTGAGCCTCAACACCCTTCACAAGGTGTTGCCGTTGCAGCGGGAGCTATTCGATCTGGTTATCTTCGATGAAGCCAGCCAGAGCAATATCACCAGCGCCTTACCGGCACTGTTTCGGGCCAAACGGGCACTGGTGGTCGGCGATGGCAAGCAGCTCAGGCATATCTCTTTCCTGTCCCGCAGCAAAGAGCTGGCGTTGCAACAACTGCATGGCGTGTCCACAGCGCAATCCGGCATCTGCAGCTATCGCGATAAATCGATTTTGGATCTGGTGGCCGAGCAGATAGCCTCCCAGCAGCAGGTCGCCTTTCTCGATGAGCACTTTCGCAGCGCTCCCGAGCTTATCAGCTTCAGCAACTCGCAGTTTTATCAGCAGCGGCTGCGGATAATGCAGCACAGACCCTGTACCAGCAGCGGCCATCTGCATCTGCACTCAGTGATGGGCGAGCGCAGTGAACAGGGAGTCAACCAGGCTGAAATCAGTGCACTGTGCAACCTGATAAGGCAGCAGATAGACAGCTGCGAACAAGCGGGAATGACCAAGTCGCTGGGAGTGTTATCGCCTTTTAGGGCTCAGGCCGATGCGCTGGCCGATGCTTTGTTCAAACAGTTTTCCGCCACCGAGCTGGAAAAGTATCGCCTGCGGGCCGACACCCCCTTCGGTTTTCAGGGGGAGGAGCGCGACATTATGTATCTCTCCTTCGCCGTTGACCCACAGAGCAAGAGAGCCGCGGTATATCTCAACCGCGAAGATGTGTTCAATGTAGCCATTACCCGCGCCAGGGAACAACAGCACCTGTTTGTTTCGGTAGCGGCCCAAGAGCTGCCGAGCAACTCACTGCTGCGCCGCTATCTGGAATCCAGCCGTCAATTCAATGCTCGGCACAGGCAAAATGACCAGTTGGATCAGTTTCAGCGCCAGCTTTGTGACGCCTTGGCCGGGCACAATATCGAAACCTGGCCGGGCTATGAGATAGCCGGCACAGAGGTGGATATCCTCTGCCGCTGGCAGGGCGAGTATCTGGCGCTGGATCTCATCGGCTTTCCCGGCCCCTGGATGGACTTTTTTGAACTGGACACATACAAGATACTGCAGCGGGCCAAGGTGCCCATGTTGCCCATCAGCTATGGACTCTGGTTGCAGAATCCCGGTGCCTGTATCGAGCGCATTCGCAGTAAGCTGACTCGGGAACCCCAGAGTTAACAATCATCAGAAGCGGTTTTGGCGGCCGCAAGCGAACCCAAACGGGGATGACGCAGCAGCAGTAACCATAAGGTCATCCCCAAACAAAGCACGCCGGCCCAAAACATAGCGACCCCAAAGCCGGCGGCAACCGCCTGATGATTTATCGCTGCTATCCCACTCGGATCAAACTGTCCCCCACTTTCAGTCTCTTTGGCCGTGTAGATGACCCGGCTCATCAAGGTGCCCAAGAGGGCGATCCCCAAGGTCATACCCGTCTGCCTCACGGCATTCATGGTGGCCGAAGCCATGCCCGAGCGCTGAGCCCCGACACTGGCCATCACCAGCTCACTGGTTGCCGGTACCGCTAGCCCCATTCCCAAACCAAGCAGGGCAAGATAGCCCGCCGTCAGAAAATAAGCCGTTTCCGCTTGCAGGTTTGACAGCAACATGAGCGCCAAAGCCATCAATCCATACCCCAGACTCATCAGTCGCCTGACTCCAAAGTTCGCCGCCAGGCGGCCAAACCCCATGGCCGCCACAGCCATAGCGATAAACTCGGGCGCCATCCGCCAACCGGCCTCGGCGGCATCCCAACGCTGCGCTTCCTGAAAAAACAGCGACATAAAAAACACGCTGCTGTAGGCAGAAAAGCCCAACACAAAAGAAGCCGAGTTATAGCAACCAAAGTCCCGCTGCCGAAACAACTTCAGCGGCAGCAGTGGCCGCGGCGCCTTAAGTTCAACCCGGATAAAGACCGCAAACAAAATGGCGGCCAACAGCAGCGGCACCAAGGTGTGATAACTCAACCAATCATGCTCACCCAAGCCGATAAGGCCATAGGTCAGTCCCCCAAGGAAGAGTATGCTGAGCAACTGCCCGGCAAAATCCAGTGCCGCCTGTTCCGGGTCGGCACTCTCGTCCAGCCCCCAAGCCCCCAGCAGTAATGCGATTATGCCTATGGGGACATTGATCCAGAAAATGCTCTGCCAACCCACATGCTGCACCAGCAAACCGCCGACTATCGGCCCCAGTATCAGAGACAGGGCGCTGACCGATGACCAGATGCCTATCGCGCGGGTGCGGGCGCCAACGTCAGAAAAGGCGTGGGTCAACAGAGACAGGGCTCCCGGGATAACGGCGGCACCGGCAATCCCTTGAATCCCCCTTCCCAGGAGCAACAGCCACAGAGAGTCTGCCATGGCGCAGGCGATTGAACCCAGAGTGAACAGCACGACCCCGCAGAGCCACAACAACTTGCGGCCAAAACGGTCCCCCAGCGGCCCGGAAGAAAGAATTAAAGCCGATAAACACAGGGCATAGGCGTTCACCACCCATTGGGAATCCGCCATGCTGATTGCCAACTCCTGTTTCATGGTCGGCAAGGCGACATTGACTATGCTGATATCCAGAGTCGCCATAAAAGTGCCCAGACAGATGGCCGCAAGCAGAGCGACCTGACGCAGAGAAGACATGCTGTTCCTCCTTGAAGCTCAGTTGTTATTGAGAATAATTCTCAATATAAATTTCGACCGACCGTCGGTCAATTGCATTTACAATCACTGGATGGCCGGCATCTGGCCTTGGATCAGCACTTTAGGTAGGATGAATGCCGATTCTGACCTAAGGAAGGTGCGAACAAATCCCATGTGTGCTCTGCGTCGGCTTACTGGCTTGGATGCAAGGCGTGGTTCGCAGCAAATGGCCCTAGTCCTTTGCAAGAAGCACAACACAGCAGGCAGGCCTGTAAACCACGCCCTTCGGGGCTTTCACAGCAACCGGCTCTCTGCGTTATCCGACTTCGACAGGCCCTGGCATGCCTTCAGTCAGATGCCTTGAACGCCAATTACGGTGTCAGCCACTCTCTACAAAAGAGAAGGCCACGAGGACTTATTCGCACCTTCCTAATGCACAGGGGCTTGATTCACTCGGCGAGTATGAAAGAATTTGGCGGCCAATCGGCCAAGAAAAACATTATCCTGGCCGACGCAGTTTCCTGGCAGATCAAACTTCTTATATTGAGTGGTATGGCTAATGACAAATAACAGCACCCCGGGAGCTCCACGCACTAAACCGGCAGAGGTTCGTCTCGATGAACTCATGGATGCGGCACAGAAGTTATTTATTGAGAAGGGGTTTGAAGCCACTACAGTCAGCGACATAGTGCGCGAGGCCAAGGTCGCCAAGGGGACTTTTTACCACTACTTCAATGCCAAGCCGGAGATACTCTCGGCTCTGCGGCAACGCTTTAGCCGGCATTTTGTCGAGCAGGTGCAACTGGCAATGGATGCCTGCGATAGCCATGACTGGCCGACACGACTGGATGTTTGGTGCCGGGCCAGTGTCAACGCCTATCTGGCCGGTATAGAGCTGCACGACCTGCTCTTCCATGACAACTATTACCACGGTCACGGCAACAGCGAGCGGGATCGGGTGTTGGCGCAGATTATTGAGCTTTTGCTAAGCGGCAAGCGCCATGGCGCCTGGCAGTTGGAAAGGCCAGAGCTGAGCGCCATCATCCTCTATCACGGCATGCATGGCGCGGTAGACAACGCCATGCATAACGGCATCAAGGACCGCCAAGCGATGGCGCAACAACTCGGCGAAGATCTGTCACTGGAATTCCGGCGTCTGCTGGGCTGTTAGCCTACGCAGCCCTTGTTTAGAACAAAGGCTTGCTAGCGCCCTCTATCGTCTTGGGTTTTTACTTTGATTTCTTACTCTGGCCCTGGCTTTTACCCTGAGTATGGCTCTGGGTATGGCCAAAGACGGGCCTGGCACCGGGTCTGGCTTTGCCACTGCCGGGCTTGGAGCCTTTAGCTGTTGCCGGTTTGCCTGTTGTTGTGTGGTCGCCGCCCTTGCCTTTTCCGGCCTTGTTACCGCCTTTGGCCCCTTCAGTGGACTTACCCTTGGCAGCTTTGCCGCTGCGCTCTGCAAACTGATTGTCGCTGAAACGGGTGAGTCCCTGGCGGCCCTTGTCGGCCCCCTTGCGGTTATGCTTACCGGCCCAGGCTTCGGCGCGGCCTTCCGGGGGCACCAGATGCTGTGGCCCAGTGCCGATAAGATGCTGTTTCCCCATGGCGATAAGCGCCTCGCGGATCAGCGGCCAACCTGCGCTGTCGTGGTAACGCAGCAAGGCCTTGTGCAGTCGCCGCTGGCGCCCCTTCTTGGCCACCGGCACCTGTTCGCTGCTGTGTTTGACGTTTTTCAACGAGTTCAGCTCTGTGTGGTAGATGGTCGTGGCGTTGGCCATAGGCGATGGGTAGAAGTTCTGCACCTGATCCAGTTTGAACTTACGCTCTTTGAGCCACAGCGCCAGGTTGAGCATGTCCTCGTCCGTGGTGCCCGGGTGAGCCGAAATAAAATAGGGGATCAGATACTGCTGCTTACCCGCTTCGGCCGAGTATTGGTCGAACAGCTCCTTGAACTTGTCGTAGGTGCCCATACCTGGCTTCATCATCTTGGATAAAGGCCCCTCTTCGGTATGTTCCGGTGCTATTTTGAGATAGCCACCCACATGGTGCTTGGCCAGCTCTTTAACGTAACGCGGATCTTCAATCGCCAGGTCATAACGCACGCCGGAGGCGATCAGCACCTTCTTGATCCCGGGAACATCCCGGGCGGCGCGGTAAAGATCTATGGTGTGCTGATGATCTGTGTCCAAATGGCCACAGATGCCGGGAAAGACACAGGATAAGCGCCGACAGGTTTTTTCGGCCTTTTCGCTCTTGCAGCCGAGACGATACATGTTGGCCGTTGGGCCACCGAGATCGGAAATCACCCCGGTAAAGCCGGGCACTTTCTGCTGTATATCTTTAATTTCTTTGATAATAGATTCTTTCGAGCGGCTCTGGATAATCCGCCCTTCATGCTCGGTTATCGAACAAAATGAGCAGCCACCGAAACAGCCTCGCATGATATTGATTGAGGTCTTGATCATGTCGTAGGCCGGGATCTTGGCCTTGCCGTAAACCGGGTGTGGCACCCTGGCGTAAGGTAAGTCGAATACCGCATCCATCTCATCTGTGTTGAGCGGCCAGGCCGGTGGGTTAACCCAAACACCACGGTCGCCGTGGGGCTGGAACAGGGCTCTGGCACAACCTGGGTTTTGCTCCTGATGCAAAATCCTCGATGCATGGGCATATAGGTATCTGTCTTCACTCACCCGCTCGAAGGCCGGCAGCAACACATAGGTCTGCTCCCAGGGTCTTGGCTTGGGTGGCTGCACACTGATGGGCTTGGGTGCGTCGTTATCGAAGATCTTCTTGTCGGATGGCCCGGACAAATTCTGGCAGCCGACATCGTCGGCGCCATAGGGATTGGGGATAGGGTCAATTTTGTGCAACTGATCTATCTTGCGCGAGTCCATGCCGCGCCATTCTGGCAGTGGCTCTTTTCGGATAACCGCTGTGCCGCGGATATTCTGCATCTGCGCCATGGTTTCACCCTTGGCGAGACGATGCGCCACTTCCACCAGCGGCCGCTCGGCATTGCCATAGATCAGAATGTCGGCCTTGGCATCAAAAATCACACTGCGGCGCACTTTGTCGGACCAATAGTCATAGTGGGCAATCCGCCGCAGGCTGGCCTCGATACCGCCTATGACCACGGGCACCTCTTTAAAGGCTTCCTTACAGCGCTGGGTATAAACAGTCACGGCGCGATCCGGGCGCTTGCCGCCTTCATTGCCCGGGGTATAGGCATCGTCGTGGCGCAGTTTACGATCGGCCGTATAACGGTTGATCATCGAATCCATATTGCCTGCAGTGACCCCGAAAAACAGATTCGGTTTACCCAGGCTCATAAAGGCCTCTTTGCTGGACCAATCCGGTTGCGAGATGATCCCCACTCTGAATCCCTGCGCTTCCAGCAAACGGCCAATCACCGCCATGCCGAAACTGGGGTGATCCACATAGGCATCACCTGTCACCAGGATCACATCACAGCTGTCCCATCCCAGTTGTTCCATCTCCTTACGGGACATGGGCAGAAAGGGAGCCGTGCCGTAACACTCGGCCCAATACTTGGGATACTGAAATAAGCTGGATTCGACTTGCATTTGAGACTGACCATCAGAGGATTCGACACACGGCAGCCACGCTGCCTCAGGGCCGCGGAGTATAACAGGCTAGCCGGGTTAAGTGTGACTGATTTTTCACCAACTACCGACTATTTGTGCCCCTTGCTTGTGCCTGCAAGCCAAGGCCCCACTTGGATTGTGGCTTCTCGTGGGCTCAGAGCAGCAAGCGCCCCACATACTGCCAGAGGTTAAACAGCGCCAGCACAAGTATGCTTATCCAGGTGAACAAGGTGCCGAGGAATCGGCCCGGGTGGTAACCGCCCTTGCCCTGGGTCAGACCTATGGCATGCAGCAATCTGGCCACCAGCCAAATCGTCCCCAGTAGATGTAACCAAACGCCGGCCATGCCGTTGGCTTCGGCCAGCACTAAAAGCAGCAAGGCTATCGGGGCATTTTCCAGCAGGTTACCGTGCACCCGGTTGGCCAGATACAGTGCATCGTTACCACCATCGCCTAGGCCTATCTTGTAAGTACGGCGCAGCCCTACCACCCGGTAGGCCAAAGCCAAGACCAAAAGCCCCGTCAAGGCGGCATAAAAACCCGATATAAACAATGACATAATTTCAAACACTCCTTTTTAACCTTCTCTATTCAGCCTCTATTGGCCCCATAAAACCCAGGTGCGCACATCAACCTTAACGCAACAAGCTTGCACTTAAGCTCACATAAAGGAAATAATTTTTAAAATGTCATTAACCAGATTCGGCCCCTTGCTGTAGAATCCGCGCGGGCCAAAAGCCGTCCATCCAACCAAGGGCACAGTGGGAAACCGAGTGGATAATCAAGAATTCATTGAAAAGCGCCGTTTTATCATCAAGTTGGGTAAGGCTCTGCATAAGTTCGGCACTCCGGCTTATCGGCTCGAAACCCACTTGCAGACAGTGGCCAAGACGCTCGGCATCGAAGGCTATTTTCTGATCTCCCCCACTTCGATGACCTTTGTGCTGCAGCACGATACAGATCAGGAATACAACCATGTTGCCAGAGTCAAACCCGGCGAGCTGGATCTGGGTTCGCTGGCCCGTACCGACGCCCTGGTGCAGGAACTGAGCCTGGGGCAACGCAGCCTGAGTGAAGCGCTGGAACGTCTGGATGAGATAGCCAACAAGCCCAATCCCTATGGCCCAATGTTAACCCTGGGCGCCTTTGGCACCTCGGCCGCCGCCTTTGCCATGCTGATGGGCAGCAGCTGGAATGATGTGTTCTGGTCGGCCTTGATAGGCATGCTGGTCTATGGCTTGGTATTCAGCGCAGAACGCTCGCGAAGGATGGCCGAACTGCTGGAACCCCTGGCCGCCATGCTGGCCGGTTTCGCCGCCTGCGGCCTGGCGCAACTGGATGCCGGGCTGAATATCCCCGTGGTGGTGCTGTCGGGGATCATCGTCTTTATTCCCGGCCTGGCGCTAACCCTGGGCCTGGCCGAACTGGCGGCAAGGGATCTTATGTCAGGCACCATGAGGATCATGGATGCGGTAATGCTGCTATTCAAACTCTACTTCGGCGCCGTACTCGGCGTGGCAATAGGCAATGCCCTGTTCGGCGAATCCCTCTATATTGAGCCCATGCCGTTGCCTCGCTGGGCCATCTGGTCGGCGGTGCCCATCCTCTCCATGGCGCTGGTGTTTATCTTCAAGGCCAGGCTCAAAGATGCCCCCTGGGGCGTACTGGCCGGTATTGTGGCCTTCTTCTCCGCCATGTTCGGCGGCCTCTATCTGGGGGATTCTCTGGGGATCTTCTTCGGCGCCCTGGCCGTGGGTATTTACGCCAACCTGTTTGCCCGCTGGATGAAGGCACCGGCCTCCATTGCCCTGCTGCAGGGGATAGTCATCCTGGTGCCTGGCTCCAAGACCTATATCGGCCTCAATGTGCTGATCTCGGGTGAAACCATGTTGAACCAGTCGCATCTGGGGTCGCAGATCTTTCTGATCTTTATGTCACTGATCGCCGGGCTTATCTTCTCCAACGTGGTGGTGCCGCCGAGAAATACTCTCTAAACACAGCTGCCGTGGGCATTCGCGCCGGAGGGTGGTAATTTATTACAAGCTAAATCATTACTTTATTTCGACGGTCGCCTTGACTAACCGCCCATTCGGTTGTGTTATTGAAGTGTGAATATCAGCCCGATATTCACTACCGAGAGGAGGCAGTCTATGGCAACAAGCCGCAGTGTCTTGCTTCTGGCAACTCTGTTTGCCAGCCTCTCCGTTTTGGCCGAAACCGGCACCGCAGGCAATGGCACCACCTCGTCTTCCCAAGGCAAAAATCCACTATCAGAGCGGTTCAAGGTTGGCAAAATTGTGGTGGTCAGCAACCCGATTTTCGACGAGTCTGCCAAGAATGCCATCTTCCTGCACAATTGGGCCAACGCCTTGCATATCAATACCCGGGAGTCGGTGATCCTCAATCGCCTCAGTATTCAGGAGGGGCAGGAAGTGACCCCAAGGCAGTTGGAAGAAGCGCAGCGAATTCTCAGGCGTGAGCCCTATCTCAGAGACGCCAAGGTCTCTGTGGTCAAGGCCGACCCCAGCGCCGATCAACAGCCTGATGGTGAAACCCTGCTGGTAGAAACCTGGGATCAATGGTCGCTGCTGCCCACCATCAGCCTGGGACGCAGCGGCGGCAACAACAGCTTCTCTGTCGGGTTGAAAGACGACAATATTCTGGGTCTGGGGATCCGCACCCGTTTGAAGTACCAATCCGACGAGGACAGAACCGGCTACAAGGTGGCATTCGAAATGCCGCTGAACATCATCAAAAATGCCACTGTGGCGGCCAACTTCTATGACAACAGCGATGGTCAGGCCAAACAACTGTATTTCGACAAGCCTTTCTATACCCTGGACGACACCCGAGCCTACGGCGCCGAGTATCTGGATGAAGACAGAACCGACACCATTCGCCAAAACGGCCTCGACATCAACGAATTCAATGAAGAGCTCCGCTATCGCAACCTCTACTGGGGCTTTATGTTCGCCAAAGAAAACCAGAGCCGGCAAAGATTACGCCTTGGAGTTACCCAGGATAAGCACAGCTTTTACGCCCTGCCTCAATATCCGCAGCAACCCTTGCCTCAGGACAGAGATTTTCTCTACCCCTGGGTAGAATGGGAGTACCTGCAGGATGACTTTCGGGTACTCACCAATATTCACCTGGTCAACTATAACGAAGACTTCAACCTCGGCTGGCATCACAGCGTTAAATTGGGGCTGGAAACCAAAGACAGTGACAACCTTGGCTATCACCTAAACTGGCGCAGCAGCCGCGGCTATTTTGAAGGCAAGGAGCTGCTGTTGCTGGCATTTGGCGGTGAAGCCACCCTGGCCACCCGGCAACGGGACTTTTATCAAGTGAATGTTGCCGCCGAGTATTTCTATAAGTTCACCCCCAAGTGGACCGCCTACTCCAAGGTGCGGCTATCCAACTCCAACAACAACTATATCGACCGTCCCTTTGCGCTGGGGGATGAAACCGGCATTCGCGGTTATCCCAACGACTACCAGCACGGTGACAATCAATGGCTGCTGACCGGCGAAATCCGCTATTACCCCAATATCAACCTCTACCAACTGGCAGAATTGGGCTGGGCCGCCTTTATCGATGTCGGTCAGGCCTTTGGTGGTGCCATGGCCAATGACAACGAAGTCTCAAGCCCCATAGGCTCTGTCGGTATAGGTGCCAGAATTTACTCTTCCCGCTCCAGTTATGGTCATGTCGCCCATATCGATTTCAGCGTGCCCTTTACTCAGGGCGATGAAGTGGACGGCTGGGAGTGGCGCTTTCAAGTGAAGCAGAGTTTCTAAGCTGACTTTGCCACCTCAGCGGCAAACTCTGCACTAAACTTGAAGGGTCACAGCAACCTGGAGCTGACATGAAAAAACTCCATTCCTCTGTGCTACTCGGCCTGTCGAGCCTGATATCGGCACAGGCAAGCACGTTGAAAATCGCCTTTGTTGATTTTGCGCCATACCGCTTTCAGGAAGAAGGAGAACTCAAGGGCGTCATGGTAGAGATGACTCGCCTGGCCTGCCAGCGCTGGGAGGAAGGCTGCCAACTCAAGCTGTGGCCCAATGGCAGCCTGAGCAAGCCCAAGCCATGAACATTCCACTCGAGTAGAAAAGCAAAAGGCCGCCCGTGATAACACGGGCGGCCTCGTTTTATTTGGTGAGTTGGCCTATAAGCCGGGTCCTGTTCTCCCGAAGGAGCGGCAGTCATTCCTCTAGGCCTGCAATCGCTCACAGGCTCAAGCAATCTACCCGGTTCCAACGCGAGCCACGCATTAATTCCGAAGAATAGTGGAACCCTATTTGATCTTGCTCCGGGTGGAGTTTACCGTGCCGCGAACTGTTACCAGCCGCGCGGTGCGCTCTTACCGCACCCTTTCACCCTTACCGGCCCGAAGGCAGGCGGTCTACTCTCTGTTGCACTGGTCGTCGGCTCACGCCGCCCAGACGTTATCTGGCACCCTGCTCTATGGAGCCCGGACTTTCCTCCCCGTTCTTGCGAACGCAGCGACTGCCCGGCCAACTCGGCGCGGATTATAGCCCATAGCGAGCCTCACACCAAGGCATTTCCTTACCAGCCCAGCTCCAGCCCTTTTTTATAGAGAGCATTTTTCTTCAGCCCATGGATCTGTGCCGCAATGGCGGCCGCCTTCTTCAGCGGTAATTCATCACAGAGTAGTTTGAGGGTATCCAGCGCCGCGGCGGGCGTTTCGTCTGCTTCTTCACTGACAAAACCGTGCAGCATAAGCACGATTTCACCGCGCTGCTGGTTGGCATCGGCTTCAACCTGCGCCAGCACTTCGGCCGTGGTGCCGCAGAGGAAAGTTTCAAAGGTCTTGGTCAGTTCCCGCGCCATCACCATCTGCCTATCCGGCCCCAGAACCGCCACCAGCGACTTGAGGCTGGGCAAAATTCTGTGGGGAGACTCATAGAAGATCAGGGTGCGCGGGTCTTCCCTAAGCGCCAGCAGTTTATCCTGGCGCCCTTTGTCTTTGGCCGGCAAAAAGCCTTCAAACGAGAAGCGATCCGAGGGCAAGCCAGATGCCGACAGCGCGGCAATGGCGGCGCAGGGGCCGGGCAGCGGGATCACCGGATAACCGGCGGCGCGGACATGGGATACCAGGTGATAGCCGGGATCGGAAATCAGCGGCGTGCCGGCATCGCTGATCAGCGCTATGGCTTCACCTTCGCCGAGGCGCTCAACAATCCACTGCGCCCGAGCACGTTCATTGTGGTCATGCAGCGCTGTCGTGCGGGTATCTATGCCAAAGTGGCTCAGCAATTTACCGCTGTGGCGAGTGTCTTCACAGGCGATCAACGCCACCTGATTCAGTACTTCCAGAGCCCTGGGGCTCAAGTCCCCCAGATTGCCTATGGGAGTGGGAACTATATACAGCGCGACCGACAGGTCCATAACTACCTCGGAGATGAAAGTGCCGAGACTTTCGTCAGGCACAATAGAAGGTTAAACTAGAGCCAGCATCTTACCAGAGTGAAGCCCTGTGTTAAAAAGCCTGAATAGAGTTAAATACATTTCTGCTGCAATTCTGCTTGCCAGCCTGTGGGGCTGTAGCAGCACGCCGCCGGCAGACAAAGAGCAGCTGGCCGTTGTTTCCCTGGTCAGCGCCCCGCAAGCCCCGGCCGAGTATTTGGCATTTGCCGCCAAGGCGCCCAGCAAGGAAAACCGCGAGCGTTATCTGTTGTTGGCTGCCAATGCTTATCTCAAGCAAGGGGATACAGATGCCGCTGCAGACATTCTGCATTCAATGCAGGCAGGGCTGAGCCCGGTGGATGAAATTCAGGCCGAGCATCGTTTTCTCAGTGCTCGCCTGCAAGAGCTGACCGGCAAGAGCGCCGAAGCGCTGAACACCTTGAATTATCCCGGTAATTGGCAGTTGCCCGATTGGCAATGGGCCAGTTATCACCAGGCCCGTGCCCGGCTGTTTGCTGCCAACCAGCAACCCGTGGAGCAGGTGCGTGAGTTGAGTCAGCTCAGTCAGTATCTGCCGATAAAGGCGACCGGCGAGGTTAACGACGAAATCTGGCAATTGCTCAAGCCGCTGCAGGAAGAAACCCTCTTAAGCTTTGCCGCGCAAGAGAGCGATGCCATATTCAACGGCTGGCTGCAGCTGGCTTATCTGGCCAAGCACTACGCGGTGGATCCCTCAAGCCTGATTCGGCAGCTGAGTGATTGGCAGAAACGCAATCCTTATCATCCTGCCGCGGTGCAGTTGCCTTCGGATCTGCAGCTGGCGCTCAGCGCCAAGCCCTACAGACCCAGCAATATCGCCGTGCTGCTGCCACTTTCAGGCCCAAGAGCCGGAGTCGCCAACACAGTGCGTCAGGGCATACTGGCCAGTTATCTGAACGACCCGGACAGCAATGTCAGCCTCAACTTCTTCGACACGGCCCAAGGTGCCGATAAGGCCTATCAGCAAGCGCTGCAGAGCGGTGCCGAATTTGTGATTGGCCCACTGCTGCAAAACGAAGTGGAACAAGTGATGGCGGCCCAGCAAGCTGCCGGGGCAAGCTCCCCGCCGCAACTGTTCCTCAACCAAATAGATAAGCTGGCGCCGCAACAGAATAAGTACTACTTCGCCCTGTCTCCCACTCAGGAGGCCAGCGATGCCGCCAGACGCATGTATCAAGATGGCATACAGGTGCCGCTGCTGCTGGCCAGCAATGATGCCGTGGGGCAACGTATGGCCCAGAGCTTTAAGCAGACCTGGATGGAACTGACCGACAGCGAAGCCGAAGTTCACTTCTATGACAACGGCGACAAGATGCGCGAAACCGTGGAAGAAGCCCTCGGCGTAACGGACAGCAAGGCGCGGATCCAGGCCATCAAGGCGCTGCTCGGCAGCAAGGTGAAGGCCGACTTCCGCTCCCGCGCCGATATCGATGCCATCTATATGATCTCAGGGATTCAGGACTTGCCGCTGCTGAAGCCCTTTATCGATGTTAACTTCAGTGTCTTTGCCGAGCAGGTGCCACTGTATACCAGCAGCCGCGCCCGTCAGGAAGACAACGCCAAACAAACTGCGATTGAACTGAACAATATCACCATCAGTGATATCCCCTGGTTGCTGCAGGCCAGTGAAGAAACCGAAGCGGTCAACAAGTTGTGGCCCACTTGGGGCAACGCCCAAAAACGCCTGTATGTGATGGGCTATGATGCCCTGCAGCTGGTCAACCGTCTGGCTCAGATGCATGCCTTCCCCGGATATCAGTACAGTGGCCGCAGCGGCCAGCTGACGGTGAGCCCGGATGGGGTGATCGAACGTCAGCTCAGTTGGGCCAAATACCAGCGCGGCGTTTTGCGGCCACTGTAAGCGGGCATATGGATCTGGGACAGGAAGGCGAGCGTCTGGCTCGCCAGTATCTGGAACAACAGGGCCTGACCTTTGTCGAACAGAATGTGCGCTACAGTTTCGGCGAACTGGACTTGGTGATGAAACAGGGCAGCCAATGGGTGTTTGTTGAGGTAAAATACCGCTCACCCAGCCGATTCGGCGGTGCTTTGCAGTCATTGAGCCAGGCCCAGATAACCCGGCTTCGCAAGGCCGCCAGCCAGTATCTGCAGCAACACAGGATCAATGCCCCCTGTCGCTTCGATCTACTGGCCATTGATGGCGGCAAGGTGCAATGGCTACAGGACGCTTTTTAGTAAGCGCTTAACCCGAAACAAATTTACACTTTAATGCCTGAAAAAAGCCCCCGGCCTATGGCATGATAGCAACACTTGATAGTGAAGGACTTATCCATGTTAGAACGTATCAAAGACAGCTTCACCGAGTCGATTCAGACCAAGATTGACGCCGCAGAGGCGCTGCCTGAGTCTATCGCCAAGGCCGCAGAAATGATGGTGCAATGTCTGTTGGGTGGCAATAAGATCCTTGCCTGTGGTAACGGCGGCAGCGCCGGTGATGCCCAGCACTTTTCAGCCGAGCTGTTGAACCGCTACGAAGTGGAACGCCCACCGCTGCCGGCCATAGCTCTGACCACAGACACTTCTACCCTGACGGCCATCGCCAACGACTATAGCTATGACGAAGTGTTTTCCAAGCAGATCCTGGCACTGGGCCAACCCGGTGACATACTGCTGGCCATTTCCACCAGCGGTAACTCAGGCAACGTTATCAAGGCGATGGAAGCTGCACTGAGCCGGGATATGACCATAGTGGCGCTCACGGGTAAAGATGGTGGTGCCATGGCCGGATTGCTGAGCACCAATGATGTGGAGATCCGCGTGCCCTCCAATGTCACCGCGCGCATTCAGGAAGTGCACCTGCTGGTTATCCACTGCCTGTGTGACAACATTGACCGTACCCTGTTCCCGCAGGACGAGCATCAATGAGACGTCTGCTGCCCCTGTGTCTACTGCTTACCAGTTTGACCGGCTGTGCCGGAGCCGTAATGGTGGGTGCAGTCGGCGGCGCCATGGTGGTCAACGATGAGCGCTCGCTCAAGACCCAGTTGAATGATACCAATGCCGACTTTAGTATCTCCAGCGCGTTGGGCGCGGAAGACGATCTGAAAAATCAGACCAACATCACCGGCGTCAGTATGAACGGTAATGTGCTGATGATAGGCCAAGCGCCCAACTCTATGCTTAGAGACAAAGCGATTCGGCTGGTCAAAGAGCTGCAACTGGGTGGCAAGATCCACAATCAGATCCGTATCGGCAACCCGACTTCCTTCACTACCCGCAGCAACGACACCTGGATCACCACCAAGGTCAAGGGGCGGATGCTCAACGACAAGAATCTGGATGTCACCAAGATCAAGGTGGTCACTGAGAACGGTGAAGTCTTTCTGCTTGGCCTGGTCGAGCGTGAACAGGCCGAACTGGCGGTGGAAATCGCCCGCAACACAGCTGGAGTGCGTAAGGTGATCAAGGTGTTTGACTACATCACCCCTTAACGCCCTTCATATCGAGTCGAACAAGAGCCGGTTATACCGGCTCTTGTGCTTTCAGTTCACGGGTTTTCATCAGCTTGGCGATAGCCGGCAAGCACAAGGTTGGCAGCACCACTAGCGCAGCTCCTATCCAACTCAGGGTATCCAGCCACTCATCGAACAGTAACCACCCCAGGAAGACGATAAAGATAAGCCCGCTGTATTCGGCTACGGCAATTTCACTGGCCTTGGCCCTGCGATAGGCCAGAACACAGAACCAGTGATAGGCCAGCAAGAAAGCATTGGAAAGCAGCGCAACCCCGAGCAGTTGCCAACTCAGCCCGGCCAGTTGTTGCGACAGTGCTACCAGCAGAGTCAGCGGCAGACTCAGCAAGTTGTAGCAGAGCAACGTCAGACTGGCAGGCTCGGTACTGGGCAGCTTTCGCAGGCTCATCTGGTTCAAAGAGAAGGTAAAGGCCGAAACCAACACGGCGATACCGGCCAACTCCAGTTCACTGGGCTTTAGGATCAACAAGATACCGACAAACCCCAGCGCGGCAATTCCCCATTGCAGCGGCGTGATCTTTTCCTTCAGGAACACCGCGCCGAGCACCATGATCATCAGGGGCGCCGAATAGAATAGCGAACTGACCGTCGCCAACGGCAGTGCCATTAGGCCAATAATCAAAAAGAGCGCGCCAACAGCTCCTGTGTTGGCACGCCAAAGGTGGATCTTGAGATGAGAAGTGCCCGGACGACCGGCCTTGAGCCACAGGGGCAGCAACATGAGTACCGCCGTCACCTGGCGCACCAGTAGGAAGGTTGCCGCATTGGCATCCTCAGGCAACCACTTGACCGACACGTCATAAAAAGCGCTGAAGAGATTTCCCACGGTCAATAAAATCAAACCGATAGCTACGGTTCTCTGCATCTTGGTTACCTTGAATCACTCTCAATCGGCGGCATCATATCCGGGTTAAAAACCAAACTGAAATGATGTTTTTTGCAAATAAATGAATTAAATTCATACTAAAGTTCTAAACAGAGTCGCCAATGCGAAAACTTCCCCCCTTGAGAGCGCTGCAGGTATTCGAGGCCGCGGCACGCCAGAGCCACTTTTCCCGCGCCGCCGAAGAGTTGTGTATCACCCAGAGCGCCGTGTCCCACCAGGTCAGGATATTGGAGGAACACTTTGACGAGCCTCTGTTTCTGCGTCAGGGGCGCAGCCTTAAACTGTCACCCAAGGGGGAGATCCTCTATGGCGAATTGGAGCGGATATTCAACGAACTCGCTGACCTTGGCCGTTTGTTCGGCGAGCCCAATCGTGAGCTGAAACTGGCGGTTTACAGCTCTTTTGCGGTCAAATGGTTGATCCCCCGACTCAGCGACTTTCGCCGCCGCCACCCCGAGGTACAGATAAGACTGGAGATGGTGGCCCAAGATCCCGAGCTCAGCGACAGTGTAGCCGATCTCTTTATCAGCGGTGGCCTCAAACGACGGGGTTACTGGCAGACTGTGCTGCACAAGGAACGGCTTATTCCAGTTTGTAGCCCGCAGTTACCTCCCAGAGCCGGACTGATAACGATTCAGAGTTTGCAGCAGTATCCGCTGTTGACCGTGGATGAAGGGCCGCTGGGACTGGACTGGAACCGCTGGGCCGAGGCCAACGGCGTGACTCTGACCCCCAATCACAGGCAGCATATTTTCAGCCATGTGTTAATGGCCATAGAAGCAGCTATTGCCGGTCAAGGTATAGCGCTGGCATCTGACTTTATGGTGGAAGATGATATTGCCAGTGGCCGTTTGATCGAACTCGAACTGCCGGATGTGCACACAGGATTTGAGTTCACTTTTTGCTGTAAGGAGCGGCGCCTCAAAGAACCGGCGATAGCCGCCTTTGCTGATTGGCTAATGTTGATGGCAAGCCAGCCGCAACCTCAGTAATTCGAACGCAGCCACAAAAAAGCCGACCTTGTAGGTCGGCTCTCAAGATAGGCGGAGTTACACCAACAAGCCTATCTTTTCATAGACTTTCTTCACTGTGACTTCGGCGCGGGCCTGGGCCTTTTCGGCGCCCTGCTTCATCACAGACTCCAGGAAGGCTCTGTCTTCACGGAATTCACGGAAGCGTTGTTGCAGCGGCTCCAACATACCGACCACAGCCTCACCGGCAGCCACTTTCAGATGGCCATACATCTTGCCTTCAAACTCGGCTTCCAGTTCGGCTATGCTCTGGCCTGTCACCCCGGACATCAGGCTCAGCAGGTTGGACACCCCAGGCTTGTTGTCTATGTCGAAACGCACCACAGGTGGCTCGTCACTGTCGGTCATCGCCTTTTTAAGCTTCTTCATCACCGCCTTGGGATCTTCCAATAGGCCGATGACATTGTTGCGGTTGTCATCTGACTTGGACATCTTCTTGGTGGGATCCTGCAGCGACATCACCTTGGCACCCAGCTCAGGGATAAAAGGCTCAGGCACAGTGAAGGTGTCACCATAAGCGTTGTTGAAGCGGGTGGCGATATCCCGGGTCAATTCCAGATGCTGTTTCTGATCCTGACCGACAGGGATCTCATTGGCCTGGTACAGCAGGATATCGGCCGCCATCAGTACAGGATAGCCAAACAGGCCGACGTTGATATTGTTGGCGTGCTTTTGCGACTTGTCCTTGAACTGAGTCATGCGGCTCAGTTCGCCCATCTGGGTGTAACAGTTCAGAACCCACCCCAACTGAGTGTGCTGTGGCACCTGTGACTGAATAAATACCGTGCTCTTCTTGGGATCGACACCACAGGCAAGGTACAGCGCCAGAGTGTCCAGGCAGGCTTCACGCAAGGCATTGGGATCCTGACGTACTGTGATGGCGTGCAGATCCACCACGCAATAGAGACAATCATGGCTGTCCTGCATGGCTACCCACTGACGCAGGGCACCCATGTAGTTACCTATGGTCAACTCGCCTGAGGGCTGGGCACCGCTCAATACTATGGGTTTGGGACTGCTCATGAATTTCATTACTCCGATTGCTGTGGCGGCAAATGCGCCAAAATTTGCTCAAAATGATCGCATACGGCATCTGGGCCGCAAAGCCCAATATCTTCACCGTAGTTGTAGCCATAGGTCAAGCCGATTGAGGCAATACCTGCCGCTTTCGCCGCCAGAATATCATTGCGGGAATCGCCCACCATCAACATCTGCTGTGGCGACAACTGCCATTTATCCAACAGATGAGTCAGCGGTAAGGGATCCGGTTTCATCTTGGCGAGAGAATCCCCGCCGAGAATTTCGCTGAAAAATGGCTCGATACCAAAGGACTTCAACAAGGGGATAGTAAAGCGATAAGGCTTGTTGGTAACTACCGCCAGTCTGAAACCTCTTTGTTGCAACGTGCCGAGCACAGATTCAACCCCGGGATACAACTTGCTATAACGCTCGAGGCAGGCTTCATAATGCTTCATAAATACCGGCATGGCATCGGCCATGACAGAGGCATCCGGCTCGTCGCCCAGGCTCGAGGTCAGCGCTCGGCGCATCAACATCTCTGTGCCATTGCCAACCCAGCTGCGCACTTGGTCTTCGCTGCAACCACGCAGTCCCATATCGGCCAGCGTGGCCTGAGTTGCTGCGGTCAAGTCCGGCACACTGTCCACCAGGGTGCCATCCAAATCAAAGGCGATCGCTCTGATACTACTCGCGATCATAACTTACACTCCTGCCAGTTCACGACGCATCTGGTCGATAACCGCCTTATAGTCAGGCTGGCTAAAGATAGCTGAACCGGCAACAAACATATCGGCACCGGCGGCGGCGATTTCGGCAATATTGTCCACCTTAACCCCACCGTCGACTTCCAAGCGGATATCACGGCCACTCTCATCGATGCGACGACGTACTTCGGCCAGTTTGTCCAGTGTCGATGGGATAAATGACTGGCCACCAAACCCTGGGTTGACCGACATCAGCAAAATCACATCCAGCTTATCCATCACATAGTCGAGATAATGCAGTGGTGTGGCCGGGTTGAATACCAAGCCGGCCTTACAGCCGTGATCTCGAATGAGTTGCACAGTGCGGTCCACATGCTCACTGGCCTCTGGATGGAAGGTGATGATAGAGGCTCCCGCCTTGGCAAAGTCCGGCACTATGCGGTCGACCGGCTTCACCATCAGGTGTACATCGATATCGGCGGTAATACCATAGTCACGTAACGCCTTGCAGACCATGGGACCAATAGTCAGGTTAGGTACATAATGGTTGTCCATTACATCGAAGTGAACCACGTCGGCCCCCGCATCCAAAACGGCTTTAACATCATCACCCAAGCGGGCAAAATCGGCAGACAGAATGGAAGGAGCAATAAGAAATGGGCGCATAGCATTCTCACAGGATGTTTAAGAAGTCGCCTATTTTACCCGCCAAGGCGCTCGGGCTCTATAGCCAGGCGCCCATTTCTACCGTTGAAAAAATTTATAAGTTGGAATAAGGTTGTTGCCAGGTAAAAAGTCGTTCAATTTATCAACGACTTTGTTATAATCGATTGATGTCACACTTGGGATTGGAACAGGATGAGCCAGAAACCGCCGGTTTTCACACACAGCATAAAGTCAGCAGCATTGCTCGCTGTCGCCGCTGGCGTGGTGGGAATTGCGGCCGTTGGGCTTAAAGAATCCAATAACTCGGCCAATAATTTGGTCCGTAATTGTAACCAAGAAAGTGAATATAACTCCAACCTACCTTCCAGCCATCCTAATAATCGCTGTGCGACTCAGGAAGATGAATTGAGCTGGAAGAGTTGGCTCAGCGGCAATAGTCGTTCAGGCCAGTTTCACTTTGTCGACTTACTGGAGTTATTACACGGCCATCAACGCAAACCGGTTGATGATATGGCTCCGGCCAATACCAACAACGGTTTCTAAATGCTTGGCCGCTACTGGCGTTACCTTTACAGTACGCTGGCAGCCTTCTTCGGGGTGCAGAGCGAATCCAATCGCTTGAAAGACTTTAGCTCTCACTCCTCCCCTCTCCCTTATATCATCACGGGCGTGTTGCTGGCTGCACTACTGGTGCTTGGACTATTGCTGCTGGTAAATAGAGTACTCGCCTGATTACTTTGGCAAAGATGACTTTCAGTCGTTCTCGTTGTGATAGGTTTCGTCGTACAAAGCCATCAACTCGTTCACCTTGGTCCTGGTGCTACCTTTCTGACTGATGTTACGCTGTACCTGAATCGTTTCCATTCTCGAGCCATGATAAAGCTCGCGGGTCAGCGGAATATCATGATTGCTGATAAGCACTGGAATGCCGCGCTCGATAGCAGTATGACGAGAGTGCCTGGCCAGCAGCGCCTGATCATCCAACGAAAAGCCGGCACCCACGTAAGTAGTAAAGCTGGCGGTGGTCGATAAGGGCGCGTATGGCGGATCGCAATAAATCACGTCACCGCTTCTGGCCAAGGCAAACGCCTGCTCGTAGCCAATACAGCAAAACTCGGCACTTTGAGCCTTGGCGGCAAAGCCGCGGATCTCTTTCTCAGGGAAATAAGGCTTCTTGTAGGAGCCAAAGGGAACATTGAACGCCCCCTTGCGGTTATAGCGACATAAGCCATTAAAACCAAAACGATTAAGATAGAGAAAATAGATCGCTCTATCGAAGGGATCGCGGCTACGATTGAATTTATCTCGGATCAGATAATATTGCTCTTTGTCGTTCATCTGCGGCACAAACAACTCGGCCGCCGCCCCTATGTATGCTTCAGGACGGGTTTGAATGATCGAGTAGAGATCAATCAAATCGCGATTGATATCGCACAGCAGGTAACTGGGGTAATCTGTGTTGAGGAACACAGAACCGGCACCGACAAAAGGCTCAACCAAGCGCTCGCCCTTAGGCAAGTGCTGAGTCAGGGCATCAACCAGTTTAAATTTACCACCGGCCCACTTGAGAAAGGCTCTTTGTTTTTTCTTCATTAAAATTGATTGGTGCCCGGAAAAACGAAAGTGTGGATTGTACTCGGTTTAAGAGGAAATTTCACTGTTACTTAGACCCGACTGTAAACGATAACGTTGCAAAGATTGCCAGGATTTTACCCAAGGTTGGGGAAGCCCCAGCGACTGTTGTAACTGTTTTCCGGCCTCAACAGCCTCTTGTTTGCTGGCATATTCACCGACCAGCACTACCCACCAATCGTCATGCCGAGCAATTCTCAGCTTGTCTACATTTTGCAATTTGCCAATAAAAGCCACCAGAGATGAGTAACGTTTAACGCTCACCAACTGCAAGGTATAACCTTTGGTAGGCAACGGCTCGGCTTTGGGTTCGACTCGCTCTTGGATTGGCTGAGGTTCGCCATCTAAAACAGAGGCCGCTTTGATTTCTTCGGACTCAGATTTAGTTGGCGGCACTGTGATAGGAGCCGTCTCCACATCCACTGTCGCCTTGGCATCGTTGAGCAGTTCAGAACTATTTTCCGGCTCTGGGTTCGGCTGACTATCCGCTTGCAGTTTGATTTCCTGAACGGATTTCGAGTCTTGCCGCGAGGCGTTCGCTGACGCACCAATGCTCTGGCTTTGCGGCGGTTCGAGACGAACATATACAGGAACCGAGGTGAGATCTTTCGAAGCCGGTTCATTATCGAGCCAACGCTCGGCAAATTGAGTTAAGGGAGTTGTTTGCCGTTCCAGCACCAAGGTCGATTTGGGGAGCTCGGGCAAAGGCTCAGTCGAGCGCAACAGATACCAGGAGAACAACGCCAGGCCGAACAACACAACACTGCCCAAGATCAATATAGTCTTCCAAGGCAAGCGTCTTGGCTGCGGCGGCTCACCGTTCAAGGCCAACTCCAGCAATGCCAAAACCTCGGCAGGTGTCCCTTGTTGCCGCTCCAATTGCTTGACCACTATGGCCCGAGGCGTAAAAGTACGCACCGCACTGCGAGTCAACAAAGTTTGATACAAGCCCTCACGTTCGGCGAGGGAAAGCGGCTCAAGTTTAACCGGCAACACCTGCTGTTTCTGTGCCTTGGGCAGTTGCAACTGTAACTGCTCGGCAAATTCAGGCGAGACCGAACAGGTCAGCGTGATAGGCTCACCTCTGGCTTGCAACTGAGTCAATAGCAAACACTCGGCCCAGAGCGCCAAGGGCATATTGTCGGCATCGTCGATCAGGATATGGATAGGCTTGCGCATCTCACTCAGATAGCGCAACAGAGTATCGGCTAGGGGTTGTTCGTCGTCAAATAGGGGATCGGGCAGCAGTTGGATCAGCAATTTACGCCGTATTTCGGCGGCATCGACATGTTGAGGGCAAGTGACCAACGCCAGATTATGCTCATCGAGCACATTAGCCAAGGCGGTCAACAGTCTTGTCTTACCGGCTCCAACCTGCCCCTGCAACAAAACCAGCTGCTGACCATAACAGGCCAGATGCTGCAGTCTTTGTAACAGCGCCTCTTGTGAAGGCAGGAGAAGTTCTTCAGTTGCCACCATTGTCACCCATTAAGGCTCAAGCGCGGCAGATCACCTGTTCGAGTAGGGATTCCGGCACTTGAGCAAAAATACCGGCCTGCCCCATAGCAGTGGGCAAAACTAGGCGGATTTGCCCAGCCAAAACCTTTTTATCACGCCGCATATGTTTGATAAAGCTTTCAAAATCCATGGAATCTGGTGCGGTTATCGGTAAATCGAATGCCTGTAACAACGCACCGATGCGACAGAGAGTTGACTCGTCAATCAGTTCCATGGCCTTTGCAGTTTGTGCAGCAAGGACTGTGCCAGCAGCAACCGCTTCACCATGAAGCCAATTACCATAGCCCATTTCAGCTTCGATGGCATGACCAAAGGTATGCCCCAGATTCAACAGAGCGCGAACCCCCTGCTCGGTCTCATCTTCGGCAACCACTTCGGCTTTGATCTCACAGCAACGACGGATGGCATAAGCCAGTGCCTCTGGCTGCTGCGATTTGAGTGACTCGACATTGTTTTCGAGCCACAGGAAAAAGTCAGCATCCCAAATGATGCCGTATTTGATCACTTCGGCCATGCCAGCGGCAAATTCACGCGCCGGCAAAGTCTTCAGGCACAGAGTATCTATCAGCACAAGTTTGGGTTGATAGAAAGCGCCTATCATGTTTTTGCCCAGCGGGTGATTAACCGCCGTCTTGCCCCCCACGGAGGAGTCGACCTGAGACAGGAGCGTAGTGGGGATCTGGATAAAGTCCACGCCCCGCTGATAACAGGCCGCAGCGAAGCCGACCATGTCACCAATGACACCGCCGCCGAGAGCCACCAGCACCACATCACGACCGCAATTGTGCTCAAGCAGAGCCGTAAATACGCTTTCGAGTTGTGCCAGTGTCTTGTACTGCTCACCATCAGGCAGAATATGAGCAAAAACCTGAGCCGCAGGCAGCAGAAGGCGCTGCAAAGACTGCAGATACAGGGGAGCTACTGTGTCATTGGAGACAATAAGGACTTTTTTACCCGAGATACTCGCCGTTAGACAATCGCTCTGGGCCAACAGACCCTGGCCAATGAAGATAGGATAACTACGTTCACCTAAATCGACCCGGATCTGTTGCATCTTGCGTCCTAGAAACCTAATTGTTCAATGATTTGATTGGCCACCACTTTGGCACTTTGCTCGTCGGTCTTGACGATAACATCGGCGATTTCCTCATAGAGAGGATTACGCACGTCAGCCAGCGCTTCCAACACTTCGCGAGGATTATCGACCTGCAGTAAGGGACGACGCTTGTCACGTTGAGTGCGAGCCACTTGTTTATCGATAGTCGTTTCCAAATACACCACGATACCGCGGGCAGAGAGGAAGTTGCGGATATCTTTGCTTTGAACTGAACCACCACCAGTTGCCAGAACTATGCCTTGTTTCTCGGTCAGGTCAGAAATCACCTGAGCCTCACGGCGACGGAAACCTTCTTCGCCTTCAACGTCAAATACCCAGGCAATGTCAGCGCCGGTGCGATTTTCAATCTCTTGATCTGAATCGTGGAATTCCAAGTGCAGCATTTGTGCCAGATGACGACCTATGGTGCTCTTGCCTGCGCCCATAGGGCCTACCAGAAAAATATTACGTTTTTCAGCCATTTCTTGTACGTCTGAATCTTATGAAAAGTTTGCCGAATGTCGACTTACTATCAAATCGACGGGATTTGTTACCTTGCTCTTATGAGACTTGACCGGGGATTATCTCAGCTTAAGGACATTCAAGGCAAGTAATGCCGACTATTAAAGCCAAATTTCCCCCCACCCAAGCATCAAAGCCAGCGACTAGCACTGGCTTTGATTGAGGTTCTACAGGTTTGGAAAAAACTTAGGCTAACCCTGGCATGGCTTCAATCAGACGCCTTGAACGCCAATTGCTGTGCAAGTCACGCTCTACAAAAGATCACACTAAGAGGACTTATTCTTACCTTTTCTTACCTTCCCTAGATTTCCTCAGTCACTATCTTGGGCGTTACGAAGATCAGCAGCTCCTGGCGCTCATTCTTGTCTGAAGTATTGCGGAACAGGAAGCCAACCAGAGGAATATCGCCCAAAACAGGCACCTTGCTGACCCGGCTGATCAGGTTCTGTTGATAGATACCCCCCAGCACTATGGTTTCACCATTGTCCACCAGCACTTGAGTACCTATGCGTTGGGTATCGATGGAAACAGCTTCTCCCAGCGGAGTCTGTACTACCTTGCCCTGCGAATCCTGAGTGATTTCCAAATCCAGTATCACACGGTTATCCGGAGTGATTTGAGGTGTCACCCGCAACGACAGTACAGCTTTCTTAAATTGTACAGTTGCCGCACCACTGGAAGCCGACTCCACATAAGGGATCTCAACACCTTGCTCAATATAAGCGGCTTTCTGATTCGAGGTGGTGATCCTAGGGCTGGCAATGATTTCACCCTTGTTTTCCTGCTCCAGCGCACTCAACTCGAGATCCAATACGGTGCCATCGGCCAATTTGGCCACATGGAAAGCTATGCTGGTAGCATTGCTAGGAGCCGCCGGCAGATTCACATTGAGACGGTCGCCTATGGATGGAATGGTGCCGTTGGTGATGTCCTGAGCGCCTTCCAGGCTGCCCGAGGTGCCTTTATTGCCCTGTTGATCTGTGATCCCCCAACGGATACCCAAGTCCTCAGCAACATCATCCTTAACCGTAACCATTCGGCTTTCAATCAACACCTGACGAATAGGCACGTCCAGCACTTCTATCAGCTTGTGCACGTTTTCCAGAATATCGGCTGTATCTTTTACCAACAGAGTATTGGTTCTTTCATCTACGGCAACAGTGCCACGTTTGGACAACAGGCTGGAACCTTCTCCCCGCAATAAGTTGGCAATCTCAGTCGCCTTGGCATAATTCACCTGCAGATATTCGGAGTACAGCGGTGCCAACTCTTCAGACACTTTTTTCTTGTTCTTGAGTTGGTTTTCCTCACGAATGGCCAGCTCTTCAGCCGGCGCGACCATCAGAATGTTGCCCTCGATTCGTTTATCCAACCCCTTGGTTTGCAAGATAAGATCCAACGCCTGATCCCAAGGTACGTCATCCAGTCTCAAGGTGATACTGCCTTCAACCGTGTCACTGGTCACCAGATTGAAGTCGTTGTAATCAGCGATAATCTGCAGCACGGTTCTGACAGAAATATTCTGGAAGTTGAGTGACAGAGTCTTGCCCGAGTATTTCTTCTCCGCCTCCATCTGAACTTCACGTTCAACCTTATTCATCGCCAAGATGAACAAATTGCCATCTTGTCTGTAGTTGTATTCGTAGTCACCCTTGATATCGATCAGGATTCGACTGGTCAGTTCCTCTTTAAAGGTCTCAAAGCTCTTCACCGGGGTGGCAAAGTCCTGCACATCCATGACATAAAGCATGTCAGATGGAATATCTGTGTTGTACAACTTCAATTCCAACTTGGAACCCACTTGCTCCACATTGGCGGCAACCGATGAATTACGCAGTTCAACCAATAATTCGCCACCCTTGTCGCTCAGACGGCGAAAATCGATATTCTTAATACCGTTAACGAAGGGGTTACTGGGCTTACTTTGAGGAGACATCACTTCATCATTAACCGTCAAACGATAGACATTGCCCACCGCCTTACCCTGATAAGGTTTGACTTTTTTCAACGTCAACACCAATTGCAGTTTGTCACCATTCTGCATGCTGGACAGCTGCTCGACTCCGGCAGTATTAATAGGGATTTGTGCCTTCTCCAGCGCCGAAATACTGTCGTTGAAGTCCAATTGAATGCTGGCTGGATCGGCACTCAAATTGATTTCCGGCTCAGATATCGGCTTGTCAAACACCAACTCCAATTCCAATTGATGATCCACAATGGCGTGATACTTTACATCTACCAATTTGTTGGCTGCATCAGCATAGGGGCTAAGGCCCAGGACGAGCAGGCTGCCCAGGATAAATTGCATCCATTTGGCTGCATTCTTCGGGGTGATATTCGCGGCAGAAGATTCCATTATTCCCTCATCCTTCGCTTGTTATTCTCCGGCCAATTCCAGGCTGCTGTTGCGCTCTGTCCAACAGCCGGAACCGTCCGGTACTAATTCAATAATCTCAATATTCTGAGCTGTTACTTTAGCGATGCGACCATGATAGAGTCCCAAATACTCACCGACTCCCATGCGGTAGACATTACCATCGGTTGTCTCTACCAAGGCCCAAACTAAGTTGTCTTCACTCAGGGTGCCACGCATCTTCAGGTTATCTAGTGCATAGGTTTCAAGCCTGCTCTTACGCCGTTTCAAATCCGGCTGCAAACAGTCCTTGGTGGTATCTATCACCTCTTCGGTCAACTCCCGGGAAGGAGGTACAAAGGGACTGCGCAACATATCGGCCTGATAATCAAAGTGCTCAAACTGAGGCGGCTCTTTCAGCGGCGGGATAGGCGCAACCGGCTGAGCCTTAGTGCTGGTAACAAAGTCCTCAAGATCTGTTCTGTCACCGATACAACCACCAAGCAATAATGCCGCCATCAGGGGAATGAGTCGTTTCATTTGCCTTTCCCCTTAGCCTGCTCGGGCGGCAATTCGGCTCCCTCTTTGAATCTGTATGTCTTGGCCAGAATTTCCATTGCCAAGGTGCCGGATGGATCGCGCTTAACCACAAAGTCATGCAGGCTGACGATCCGTGGCAGCTTGGCCACTCCGCCGACCATGTGCCCCAATTGGTGATAGTCACCGGTCACTGCCATGCGTAT
Source organism: Shewanella carassii (assembly GCF_019670705.1). Classification (NCBI taxonomy): domain Bacteria; kingdom Pseudomonadati; phylum Pseudomonadota; class Gammaproteobacteria; order Alteromonadales; family Shewanellaceae; genus Shewanella; species Shewanella carassii. The sequence goes on along the minus strand of NZ_AP024618.1, from coordinate 269,645 downwards.
CGGAAACTCAATATAGAAATCCCGTTGGATCTCGGCATCCCAATCCAGGCTCAGGATCTTCAGACCCGCGTCCGTAGCCACATAGGTCAAGTCATCGAGTAAGCCCGGCATTTCGTTCTCAGATGGCAGCATCTTAAGCAGTTCAGCAAATTGCGCTTCCATCTGCACCAACTGCTCCCGATACAATTTCAGGTTAGCGGCCAACAGATGCTTTTGCTGGAAATCATCACGCAGTTGTTGCTCTTTCGCCTGCTCAGACTGGTAAATATCTATGGCGTCAGAAACAAACAGATAATAGCCTCCCACGAACACCAGAATCGCCAGCAAACCGGCAAATACAGCTTTGACCTGAGTCGGCCAACCGCCGATATTCTCCATGTCCAGATCATTGAACTGGCTCAAATCGAAACTCATTTGCCCGCTCCTTTCGCCATCTGCGCCGTCCCTTCAATCCGATTCGCCCCTTTGATACTGACCTTGAGACTGAAACGTTGCAGCTCTCTGAATTCTTCCTGTTGGGAGACTATCGACTGCATACTCGGCTCCTGAAGCCATTCTGACGCTTCAATTTTTCGCATCATATTGGCGACATTGTTATTGGATTCACTGCGTCCTTCGATCCAGATAAGACTACCTTTCTTCTCAATGCTGGAAAGATAAATGCCAGGGGGAATAATTCGAACCAACTCATCCAACACATGGGTGGGCAGATTTCGGGCCTGTTGCAGGTTAAGAATGATATCGGTGCGACGCTCAATATCCTTTTTGCGTTGTTTGATCTTGTTAATCTCAGCTATCTGCCTATCAAGCAAGCTAATTTCAGATTGAAGATAAGCATTTCGCTGACGCTGGTCTTCTGTCATCAAACCAATAAAGTTCAGTGCCAAATAAACCAATAGCGCGGCACCAATAAAAACGGCCGCCAGAATCCCAATATAATCTCGCTTCTGTTTTTCCCTGGCTTCTTCACGCCATGGCAATAAGTTTATGTTCGCCATTGACCATAACTCCTCAGTGCCAGGCCGCAGGCCACCATGTATTTACTGATATGGGGTTGCAGGGCATTTTTTACTGAATCGTCCGCATGCAAACCACCCTGAAAGGGGTCGGCAATTATAGTATGAACACCTAATTCATTAGTCAGAAGATTAGCCATACCTTCCAATTTGGAAGTACCGCCGCAGAGCACCAAATGGTCGACTTTATCCTTACCACTCGAAGTGCAATATATTTGCAGCGTACGTTTTACCTGTTGCAGTAATTGCGTTTGAAATGGCGATAACACCTCAAACATATAATTGCGAGGTAGATCGCCTTCTATTTTGGCCTTTTCCGCCTGCTCATAGGACATACCATAAAAAGACAATATAGATTGAGTGAAGAGTTCACCGCCAAACGCCTGTTCGCGGATAAAAGCGGTTTCCCCTTTTTCCACCACTGCGAAGGTGGTCATATTGGCACCGATATCAACCAAAGCGACAACCTGATCTGCTGCACCATCCGGAAGCTGCCCTAAGATCAATTCTTGGGCGCGTCCCAAGGCATAACCTTCTATATCAACGACTTTAGGCTCTAGATCGACACTGTCCAACACATCGATTCTGGCATCAATATTTTCGGTACGGCAAGCACTGAGCAAGACATCGACCTTACTGGGGTCTGTCTTGTTGACGCTCAACGTTTCAAAATCAATGCTGACTTCATCGAGTGAATAGGGTATGAGGTTATCGGCTTCTATCTCGATCTGCGCCTCCATTTCCACTTCACTCAAAGAAGCATCCATATAAATAACTTTAGTCATAACAGCAGATCCAGACACAGCAACAGAAGCAAATTTAGTTGCTTTGGGCAATTGCTTCTTCAGCTGTCTCATTGCTTCAATAACAGCTTCAGGATCGCGAATATCATGATCATTAATGGCTCCTTTTTTAACAGGAGCTGCGGCATAAGCCTGAATTTTGTAACCATCGCCTGTCTTGCCCAGCAGGATCGCTTTGACCTCGTGAGAACCGATGTCAATACCCACCATTTGCGGAGCCTGACGCTTCCATAGATTCGAAAGCATAGTCCTTTGTCACTTTGTTATTGTTAGGTTTTAGAGTAGCACATTTTTAAATTGTTACGCTCCTTTGTATAAAATGTTTGAGCACTTTACAACGGCTAATTTTTTGACGCTGCCTTTTTGCTTCACCCTGTACCAAACGCCTTATATACTATTGTGCCCGCAGCAAGTTTTGGAATAATCTAGTGAAGTGGTTAAAACGTATACTCATAGCTCTGTTCAGCCTGGCCCTTTTGGGGGTTGCAGCTATCGTTGGAGCCTACTTCTATGTCCTTCCCGAACTCCCGGATGTCGCTACACTCAAGACAGTGCAACTGCAAACGCCACTGAGGGTTTACTCCAGTGACGGCAAGCTGATCTCACAATTCGGTGAAAAGCGCCGGATCCCGTTGGAATTGGCCGAAGTGCCCAAACCGTTATTGCAAGCCTTTCTAGCAACCGAAGATTCACGTTTTTATGAACACAAGGGCGTGGATCCCATAGGGGTAGCGCGGGCCGCACTGGTTATGCTGGCCACCGGCGAGAAAAAGCAGGGTGCCAGCACTATTACCATGCAGGTGGCCAGGAACTTCTTCCTGACCCGTGACAAGACAATTATTCGTAAAGTCAAAGAGATATTTATCTCTATCCACATAGAGCAGCTGCTGACCAAAGATGAAATTCTGGAGCTCTATGTCAACCGTATCTATCTTGGACAGCGTGCTTACGGGGTTGGCGCCGCGGCTCAAGTTTATTATGGCAAGGAAGTCAAAGACTTGACGCTTGCTGAAATGGCAGTTATCGCAGGTTTGCCAAAAGCCCCTTCAACACTCAACCCTATCACCTCCCCCAGCCGAGCTTTGACCCGTCGTAACCTGGTGCTCAACCGTATGCTGGAGGTCGGCTATATCACCCAGAGTGAATATAACGAAGCCAGTGCTCAACCTATTACCGCCAAATACCATGGTGCCGAAATCGATCTCTACGCCCCTTACATTTCAGAGATGGCCAGAGATTATATGGTGCAGAAATATGGTGAAGAGGAAGCCTATACCGGTGGTTACGATGTTTACACCAGCATAGACTCATCACTGCAGTTAAAAGCCCAAAAGGCACTGCGCAACAATGTCTACGCCTATGATGAACGCCATGGCTATCGAGGCCCGGAAGCGGTTCTCTGGACAGACAAGCAACCTGATGAGAGCGAGTTGATTGCCACCCTGAAGAAAACCATGCCCATTCAGGAGCTCAGGCCAGCCGCCGTATTGCAAGTAGAGGAACAGCAGGCACAGGTGCTGCTCGCCTCGGGAGAAAAACTCACTCTGCCTTGGGATGGCCTCAAATGGGCCCGCAAGTTTATCAATGACAAACGCCAGAGTGCACCACCGAAGAAAGCCGAGCAATTTCTGAAAGTGGGCGAGCAGATTTGGGTGCGTCACAACGGCGATATCTGGCAATTGGCTCAGGTGCCTCAGGTTGCCAGCGCCATAGTCTCGATAGATCCCAAAGATGGTGCAATTCAGGCTCTGGTCGGTGGTTACAGCTTCAGTCAGAGCCAGTACAACCGGGTAACTCAGGCCAAACGTCAGCTGGGTTCCAACATAAAACCTTTCCTATATGCCACGGCGCTGGAGAAAGGCTATACCCTGGCGACACTGATCAACAACGCGCCGATCAACAAGCCCGACCTCAGCCAAGGTACGGCATGGCGTCCCAAAAACTCACCCGACGTATACGGCGGCCCCACCAGGCTGCGTCTGGGACTGGCCCAGTCTATCAACGTGATGTCGGTGAGAACCCTGCGTTATGTTGGGCTGGATGCCGCCATCGACAAGCTGGTGCAGTTTGGTTTTGATGCCAAAGAGCTCAACCGCAACGAGTCTCTGGCGCTGGGATCACCATCTGCCACACCTTTGCAGGTGGTCACGGCCTTCTCTGCCTTTGCCAACGGGGGCTACTTGGTTGAGCCTTACTTCATTAAACGGATCCAGAATGCCCAGGGCGAAATCCTTGAACAAGCTCATCCGGCTCTGGCTTGTGACGCGCCGCTTAAGCCTGAAGAGGATATGGCGGATAACGCGATAACCGATTTGACTATGCAACAGCCGCTGCAGCCCATGGTTCAGGAAGATCCTTTCAGCTGTGACAGCCCAAGTGCCCGTCACGCCAAGCAAGTGATCAGTGAGCAGACCGCATTCCTGATCACCGATGCCCTCAAGAGTGTTATCTGGGGTGGCGGTAACTGGAGCAAGGGCACTGGCTGGAACGGTACCGCCTGGCGCGCCGCCAGAGTGGTCAAACGCCATGACATAGCCGGTAAAACGGGAACAACCAACGAATCGCGGGACACCTGGTTCAGTGGCTACAATCCCAAGCTTGCTACCACTGTCTGGGTCGGCTTTGATGACCATGGCCGTGAACTGGGACGTACCGCCTGGAATGCCAGCGGCGCCAAAGATCAGATTTCGGGGGCCGAATCCGGTGCCAAGACCGCGGGCCCAGGCTGGAACGAGTTTATGCGCGATGCCCTGGAAGGAACGCCGGAAGAACCCAGCATTCCACCGGCTGGAATCGTTTCGGTGCGTATTGATTTAGACAGCGGCAAGCTGTCGCGTAAGACAGACTACACCAGCGACTTCGAGTACTTTATTCAGGGTACCGAACCCAAGGAATACGCCACCGGCGCTGAAGATGACAGCGACATCTTTATCGAAACACCGCCGGAAGAGCTATTCCAGTAACTGTCTGTTTAACACCGTCTGCTAAACATTAAAAAACGCGCCGATTGGCGCGTTTTTGTTTGGCTCGAATCCGAGGGATAGCTTCTATTTGGCCTGCTTGGCTGTCAGTGCGGCCTTGACCTGTTCCACCGCGGTACCACCGAGAATATTACGCTTCGCCAAGCAGGAGTCTATACCCAGATGCGGATAAACATCCTCCGTTATGATGTCGGCATAGCCTTGTAAGACTTCAAGTGGCAAGGCTTCCAGTGGCTTACCCTCGGCAATAGCTTGCAGCACCACCTCACCCACAACGTGATGCGCCTGTCTGAAGGGCATGCCTTTACCCACCAGATAGTCCGCCAGTTCAGTGGCATTGGCGTATCCCTGTTGAGCTGCGGCCAACGCATTGGTTCGGTTAACCTTGACACCTTCAAGCACCAGAGCCGCCATTTTCAAGCACAGGCTCCAGCTGTCCATCACATCGAACAAGCCTTCCTTGTCTTCCTGCATATCCTTGTTGTAGGCGAGTGGCAGCGCCTTCATGGTGGTGAGGATCCCCATCAAGCTGCCGTATACCCTGCCCGCTTTACCGCGGATAAGCTCAAGCGCATCGGGGTTCTTCTTCTGCGGCATCAAGGAAGAACCTGAGGTGACATTGTCGGCTAGTTCGATGAAGTTGGCTTCGCCGGAATTGAAGAAGATCATATCTTCGGCCATACGACTTAAGTGCATCATGCTGATAGAGGCATCGCTGCAGAGTTCGATCACATGGTCACGATCAGACACGCTATCCAGGCTGTTGAGGGTGGCAGAGGCAAAGCCTAAGCTGGCCGCCAGCGCCTGGCGGTCGATGGCATAAGCTGTACCCGCCAAGGCGCCACAACCCAGAGGGCAGGTGTTGAGGCGATTCAGTGCATCCTGCAAGCGACTGATATCTCGCTCAAACATTTCCACATAAGCCAAAGCCCAATGGCCAAAGGTCACAGGTTGCGCCCGCTGCAGATGGGTATATCCCGGCATCACCGCATCCAACTCGCGCTCGGCCAAGGCCAGCAGCCCTTGTTTGACTTCAATCAACAGACTCAGCAGGTGTGCGCCTTCCTGTTTGCACCACAGCTTGAGATCGGTCGCCACCTGATCATTGCGCGAACGGCCAGTGTGCAGCTTCTTACCCAAGTCACCCACCTTGGCGATCAGCTGTGATTCCACAAAACTGTGAATATCTTCGGCGCCGGAAGCGATGATCTGCTCCGGCGTATCTTTAACTTCTGCGAGCAACTCAGCCAGCGCCTGAGTCAGGGCCTGGCATTCCTCCTGAGTTAACACGCCGGCCTGGGTTATCGCCTCGGCCCAGGCGACTGAGCCCTGGATATCCTGCTCCAGTAAACGGAAATCCACCGGCAGGGAATCGTTGAAGAGTTTGAAAAGTTCGCTGCTTTGGCCGCTGAATCTGCCACCCCATAAAGCCATGATAAGGTCCTCTTTCTCGGGCATAAAAACTAAGGGGCGCCAATGCGCCCCTGATATACTGACGCTTACTTACTGTTGAGCGCGCGAATACGGCTCGCCAATGAGTAGAGGCGGATAAAGCCTTCGGCGTGTTTCTGATCGTAAACCGTGTCTTCACCGAAGGTGGCAAACGCCTCGGAATACAGGCTGTTGGGAGAACGTTTCTTCACGGCTACCGCCTGGCCCTTGAAGAGCTTGATCACCACTTCGCCGTTGATGTCCTGGGCCAGAGCCTCGGATGCCGCTAACAGCGAGTTGCACAGAGGCGTAAACCAACGGCCATCATAGACCAGATGTGCCATCTGAGCGGCCACCTGTTCACGCCAGTTACGGCTGGTCTTGTCGAGCACCAACTCTTCTACCGCTCTCAGAGCTGCAAACATGACAGTGCCGCCCGGTGTCTCATAACAGCCACGGGACTTCATCCCCACCAGCCGGTTTTCAGTGATATCGATACGGCCAACACCGTGGGCGGCAGCAATCTGGTTCAGCTTCATCAGCGCCGCATAGGGGCTCAGGGCTTCACCGTTGACTTCAGTCACCCGGCAGTTTTCCACTTTCAAGCTGACATATTCAGGCTCATCTGGCGCATCCAGCGGATCGACTGTCATGGTCCACACCTCTTTGCTGGGCTCATTCCAGGGATCTTCCAGCTCCCCACCTTCGTGGGAGATATGCCAGGCGTTGGCATCGCGGCTATAGATCTTGGTGGCCGAAGCCGAGGTCTTGATGTTGCGCTCGGCCAGGTAAGCCAGCAGATCTTCACGGCTCTCCATGGTCCACTCACGCCAAGGAGCAATCACTTTCAGATCCGGCGCCAATGCGGCAAAGCAGCCTTCGAAACGCACCTGATCGTTACCCTTGCCGGTACAACCGTGACACAGGGCATCGGCGCCGACCTTGCGAGCCACTTCCACCTGAGCCTTGGCGATAATGGGTCTGGCCATGGAGGTACCCAGCAGATAGGTTCCCTCATAAATGGCACCGGTCGCTATGGTGGGATAGATGTAGTCTTTAACAAACTCTTCTTTCAAATCAACAATATGACACTCACTGGCGCCGGAGGCCAACGCCTTTTCTGTCAAACCTTCAAGTTCGGCTTCCCCTTGTCCAACATCGGCACAAAAGGCGACGATCTCACAGTTGTTATAGTTCTCTTTCAGCCAGGGAATAATGGCCGAGGTATCCAGGCCGCCGGAGTAAGCCAGGACAACTTTTTTTACATCTGTGTTTTTCTGTGCAATAGACATCTTAATTTTCCTAGATTCAACTGGCCCTTGGCCATCAGCTCAAAAGTGTTACCAGAACGGCATTCTGCGCATGCATGCGGTTTTCTGCCTGTTGCAGGATCAGAGAACCTTTGCCATCCATCACCTCATCTGTCACTTCTACCCCTCTGTGAGCGGGTAAACAATGCATAAAATACTTCACCTTATACTGATCCATCAGCGGCTGATTGATTTGATAAGGATTAAATTTTGCTTCAATATCAGAAAGTTCTGTTTGGTCGCCCATGGAAATCCAAGTATCAGTGTAGACGGCATCCTGACCCTCCAGGGCGGCGATGTCTGAAGTCAGTATCAGGCTGCCTCCATTCTCGGCCGCCAGTTGCTGTACTTCATTGACAATCAGACCATCGGGGAAATGCCCTTCGGGGCAGATAACCGTCATGCTGGCACCCAATATGGCAGCGCCTATCATCAATGAATGGGTCACGTTGTTGCCATCACCCACATAGGCCAATTTCACCTTGCTCAAGTCACCGAGCTGCTCTGACAGGGTCAGAAAATCCGCCAGTGCCTGACAAGGGTGGTACAAGTCCGACAGCGCATTGATCACAGGCACAGTGCCAAATTCCGCCAGGCCTTCTATGGTCTTGTGGCTGAAAGTCCGTGCCACTATGGCGTCGGCCCAGCAGGAAAGGTTACCGGCGAAATCGGCAACAGATTCGCGCTTGCCCAAAGCACCATTTTGTTGATCCAGATAAAGACAGTGGCCACCCAGCTTATGGATACCGATATCGAAACTGACCCTGGTACGCAGGGAAGGTTTTTCAAACAGCATCACTACGCTCTTACCCGCAAGCGCGTGTCGGTAGTCTGCCGGATTGGCCTTGATCTTCTTGGCCAAGTCCAACAACGCCAGCAACTGGGATTGGGTGAGTTCTTTAATGGTCAACAGGTGCTTCATACTGCCTTCTCCTATGGTTTTATTTGTGTACCCACGGCTTCGCCCTGAGCCAATGCAGCCAGTTGCGCCGCATCTCTCCAGGAAGCAACCTGTACCGGCTGCCCCATGAGTTCTGCGACTTCCAACGCCGCCTCTACTTTGACTTTCATGCCTTTCTCTATCACGCCCTGTTTCACCAGGTCGTCGATTTCGCTGCGATTAAGACTGGCGATCAACTGCCCCTTACCATCCAATACTCCGGAAACATCGGAGAGCAGTACCAGCTTGCCCTGCACAAGCTTGGCCAGCACTGTGGCGGCCTGATCGGCATTGACGTTAAGCAGTTGCCCTTCGCTGGAGACTGCAATGGAGCTGACGATAGGCATCCACCCCTGAGACAGGACGAAATTGATATAGCTGCCGTCTTTGGGGGAAACTTCACCTACCAGCCCCAAACGTTCATCTTTAATTACCGCATCGACCAAGTTGGCATCCGCCAGACTCATGCCAACGCTGGCGACACCGGCCTTGATGGCCGCCGCCTGCAGTATCTTGTTGGACATACCGGCCAGAGCGCCGGCGATGATCGGCATCTGCTCCGGCGGGGTGACCCGCAAGCCATCGAGCTTCACCGTATCCATGCCATTGGCCTTGAGCTGTTCATCCACCAGATAACCGCCACCATGAACCAGAACCACCTTCTGTCCCTGGGCCAGCATTTTCGCCGCCGTATCCATCAGCCTGGCCATTCCCATCTCACACTGCATCAGTGCGCCGCCAACTTTCAGAACCAACACCTTGTCTTTCGTGCTCATAGTGACAACTCTCCCTAACCGTTCCGGGAATAATTAGTATTTAAAGTGAATCTTTATGCATTGAAGCGCCTGACTGGCAGCGCCTTTCATCAGGTTGTCTATGGCACTGGCCACCACCAGATAATGGTTCTGTTCATCAAACTTCCATCCCAGATGACAATTGCCCGTATGTACCACGTCATCCACCTTGGGAAATTGGTTCTGTTTTACGCTGACAATGCTCGAGCCATGGTAGATGCTGTAAGCCTCGGCAACGTCCTCTGCCTTGGTACCCGGCTTGAGCTGCAGCGTAATGGTGGCGAGAATGCCGCGTTTGAAGTTGCCAAGGTGCGGAGTAAAAATCACTTCCTGCCCCAGTTGGCTGGCGATTTCGGGCTGATGCCTGTGACCAAGCACACCGTAGGGCGTTAAACTCACTTCACAGAAACTGGTGTGCAACTGCGCCTTGCGCCCGGCTCCGGTCACACCGCTAACGGCATTAATAACGGGGAAGGCATCTGTCATCAGTGACTTGAGCGGCTTAAGCGCCAACAGGGATGCCGTGGGATAACAACCGGGAACCGCAATCATCTTGCTGTTGGCAATGGCCTCGGCATTCCACTCGGCCAGGCCATAAACCGCCTGTGCCAATACTTCGGCTTGGTTATGCTCAAAGCCATACCACTTGGGATAATTGGCCGCGTCGCTGAAACGATAAGCACCGCTCAAATCAAATACCGCCAGCCCCTGGGCATAAAACCAGGCCGCCAATTCCAGGCTTACCGAATGTTCGGTCGCCAGCGCCACGGCATCGGCCTGTGCCACTATCTGCTGTTTGGCCTCTGGCGTTAACGGCTGCAACTCTGCAGAGATATGTTGATAAATAGGATAAAGCTCGGCTAGGCTTTTGCCTTTATCCAGACTATTTTCAGAGACATACAACCCTTGAATGCTTAACTCTGGCTCGGCTTGGATCAGGGCGGTTAACTGGGCACCTGTATATCCACTGGCCCCTATAATGGCGATATTTTTCATGGTTTCTAATTCTTCAAGCTAATCAAAAAAGGAAGGGCACAACGAAAGCCCGTGGCTCAACGCCTAATGACAAGTTTATCGTCGCAGGGAGTTATTGCAGTTTTGGGTCTGAATCAAGCTCAAGGTCGAACTCAACATACTTAGTCTCACTGAATTTAGTCACCATGAAAGATGACACTGGCTTTAGCTGTTTGCTAGACTAACACAGCAATTTATTTATGCAATATATATGAATAGTTATTTTTAATGTTTTGCAGGATAGTCATGAAAAAACTGCCGGAACTCACAGAAAGCTTCAGTGCGCTTATCGCCTCGCCCTCCATCAGTGCCCTGGAGCCCGAGAAAGATCAATCCAATGCTGCCGTTATCGACTTGCTGGCCAGCCTGGGGACTGGCCAAGGGGGTCTGCTGCTGGCCGGGCACACAGACACAGTGCCGTTCGATGAAGGCCATTGGCAGCATGATCCCTTTCGGCTAACCGAAAAAGATAATCTTTGGTATGGCTTGGGAACTTGTGACATGAAAGGTTTCTTTGCCTTGATATTGGAGGCCTTGAAACAACTGCCGCTGACACAAATGAAGCGGCCTCTTTATATTCTCGCCAGTGCCGATGAAGAAACCACAATGAATGGGGCCAAGGCCTTTGCCGCCAACACTGCAATCAAGCCTGAATTTGCCATCATAGGCGAACCCACCAGCCTGCGGCCGGTTTATATGCATAAGGGACACATGGCTCAAGGCATTCGGGTAACGGGCCGCAGCGGTCACTCGTCGGATCCGGCCAAGGGACTCAATGCCATAGAAGTGATGCATCTGATCATAGGCCGACTACTTAAACTCAAGCAGCATTTGAGTGAACACTATCGCGAAGACGCCTTCAGTGTGCCTTACCCAACCATGAACTTTGGCCATGTACACGGCGGCGATGCCGCCAACCGTATCTGTGGTTGCTGTGATCTGCATCTGGATATTCGCCCGCTTCCCGGTTTGGCTTTGACCGATCTGCAACTCATGCTGCAGCAGTATTTACAGCCGGTCTGCGAACAATTCCCGGGGGCAGTTTCCATCAGCGAACTCTATCCCGGCTCGGAGCCGTTTGCCGATGATAGAGACTCCCCCTGGAGCCAACTGGTAGCCAGCCTGGCGGGACAGGCACCGCAAGTGGTGAACTATGCCACCGAGGCGCCTTATATTCGGCAACTGGGGTGCCACACTCTGGTATTGGGACCCGGCAGCATAGAGCAGGCTCATCAGCCCGATGAATATTTGGATACGGCGCAGATCAAACCTACGATAAATTTGCTGAAACAGCTTATTTATCATGCCTGTATAAAATAATGATCCAGCCCACAGCCGCTGGAAACAACGCGAGGCAAATACCTCAGCGTATTGACCACAGGGCACAGTGCTGGTTATTGTGCTCTACTCAAGTCCGCCCGAAACGACGACTCTTTCTCACTATTCTTTGGAGCAATCAACACGATGGCAGATATGTATGCATCCTTAAGATCCAACGTCAGTATGCTTGGGCAGATCCTCGGCGACACCATGCGATCCGATCTGGGAGAGCCATTTCTCGATAAGGTGGAGCAGATCCGCCAACTGGCCAAGAGTTCCCGTCAGGGTGACGAAAGCGCCCGCCAGCAGATGCTGGAATTGCTGACGGCCTTGCCCGATGACGAACTGGTGCCGGTCACCAAAGCCTTTAACCAATTTCTCAACCTGGCGAATATCGCCGAGCAATTTCATACCATCAGCCGCAACTGTGATGAACTGGTGTGTGTACCGGATCCCGTGGAGCAACTGCTCGGACGCATGCTCAACGGCCCGATAGATCAGAAGCAGATGCAGTCCTGCCTCAGAGAGATGAACATAGATCTGGTACTGACGGCACACCCGACCGAGATATCCCGCCGCACTCTGATCCAGAAGTACTCATCTGTGGTCGATTGTCTGACGGCACTGGAAAACGATCAGCTCAGCGAGCGCGAGTTTAAACAGATCAATCTGCGACTGCGGCAGCTAATTGCCCAGATTTGGCATACCAACGAGATCCGCCGCGAACGCCCAACGCCGGTGGATGAAGCCCGCTGGGGTTTGGCGACTATCGAAACCTCACTGTGGCAGGCGATTCCCGACTTTTTACGCCAGCTCAACGACCAGGTAGAAGAGCGCACCGGCAGCCAACTACCGATTGATATCGCTCCGGTGCGATTTTCCAGCTGGATGGGGGGCGACCGTGACGGCAACCCCTTTGTTACCGCCAAGGTCACTCAGGAAGTATTGGATCGTAACCGCCATGCCGCCGCCAGACTCTATCTCAAAGATATCGTCTCTCTGGTTGGCGAATTGTCCATGGAAGAAGCCAACGAGGAGCTGAGCCAGTATACCAACGGCAGCTGTGAACCTTATCGTGACGTGCTTAGAGATCTGCGCCAAAAGCTGCGCAACACCATAGACTATCTCAATGCCCGCCTCGAAGGTCATCAGCCCGAGGTCGACAGCCATAGCATCATCTGGCACCAGGACGACCTGAAAAAGCCGCTGCTGATGCTGTATCAAAGCCTGTGCGATTGCGGCATGAGCCTGATAGCCAATGGCCTGCTGCTGGATATGTTGCGCCGCTTGGCATGCTTCGGCATTCATATGCTTAGGTTGGATATCCGCCAGGATGCAGAGCGCCACGCCAATGCCATTGCCGAACTTACCCGCTATCTGGGCATGGGTGACTTCAACCATTGGGATGAGACAGAAAAGCAGGCATTCCTGCTCAGGGAACTGGCTAATCGCAGACCCTTGATCCCGGTAAACTGGCAGCCATCAGACGAGGTGGCCGAGGTACTGGCAACCTGCCGCTTGATAGCCACTCAGCCTCAACAAGCGCTGGGCTCTTATGTGATATCCATGGCCAGCCAACCATCCGACGTGTTGGCGGTACTTTTGCTGCTCAAGGAAACCGGCTGCCGCTATCCCATGCGGGTAGTGCCGCTGTTTGAGACCCTGGATGACCTCAACAATGCCGCCGATTGCATCTCTGCCCTGCTCGATATCGATTGGTATCTGGGTTACACCAAAGGCATGCAGGAAGTGATGATTGGCTATTCGGATTCGGCCAAGGATGCCGGAGTCATGGCTGCGGCCTGGGCACAATACCGGGCGCAAGAACAACTGGTTGCGGTATGCAAGAAGGCTGGCGTCAAACTGACTCTGTTCCACGGCCGTGGCGGTACTATCGGTCGTGGCGGCGGCCCTGCTCACCAGGCGATTCTGTCACAGCCTCCGGGCTCAGTTGACGGACGGATCCGGGTGACAGAGCAGGGAGAGATGATCCGCTTCAAATTCGGCCTCCCCAAGTTGGCGGTGCAGTCATTGGCGCTTTACACCTCGGCGGTGATGGAGGCCACTTTGCTTCCACCTCCCGAGCCCAAACAGGAGTGGCGGCAATGCATGCAGCGACTGGCCGATGAATCTGTACTGGCCTACCGCAGCATAGTCAGGGAAGAAGCTGACTTTGTTGCCTATTTCAGAGCCGCAACGCCTGAAGTAGAGCTGGGTAAACTGCCACTCGGCAGCCGACCGGCCAAACGCCGGGTGGATGGCGGTATCGAAAGCCTGCGCGCCATTCCCTGGATATTCGCCTGGTCACAGAACCGTTTGATGCTGCCGGCCTGGCTCGGTGCCGGTGAGGCTCTTGAAGCCGCGGCCAAGCGAGGAGAGCTTTCTCTGCTACAGGAGATGGAACGCCAGTGGCCCTTCTTCAACACCCGTATCTCCATGCTGGAAATGGTGTATGCCAAGGCAGAACCTAACCTCGCCCGCTATTACGACACCTGCCTGGTGCCTAAAGAACTGCGTCACTTGGGTGAGGCTCTCAGGGAGAGGTTGCAACAGGGGATCCAGGCAGTACTCGAACTGACCCGCTCTGACAGCCTGATGTCGCATACTCCTTGGAACCGGGAGTCGGTGCGGCTTCGCAACCCCTATATCGACCCGCTCAACTTCCTGCAGGCCGAGCTGTTGGCCCGAAGTCGCAAGGAACAGGAAACTTCGGAACAATTGCAACTGGCGCTGATGCTGACCATAGCCGGTGTCGCGGCGGGCATGAGGAATACAGGGTGAGGCTGCACCTAATACTGTCTCTGTGGTTGATGCTGATGTTGGGCGGCTGTGTCAGCCAATACAGCATCAGCGAAGGACAACTGGAATCCTATCTGAATAAAGAGCTGCAACTGGATATGCAAGACACCCAGGGGCCACTGGCAACAGAGATCCAGTTGAATCGGGTAACTGTCAAATTGGGGCACAAGCCGGATACCATGGCGGTGAAAGCCACCTCTGAGCTGATACTCAGAACGCCGCTGTTTCCCCTACGTGCCAGCCTGACGACAGAGTTTGAGGCCAAGCCTTGGTATGACAACCAAACCCATGGCGTCTATCTCCGTGGTCTGGAATTGACCTCTGTCGAGTCCAATCCCAAGGATATTCAGCGGGCTTTACAGGGTATTGCTCCGCAGTTGATGGGCTTTATCCGCAACTTCCTCGAAAGTCAGCCGGTTTATGTTCTGGACACCCAGGACAGCAACCAAGCGAGACTGGCCGATATGACCAAGAGCCTTCAGGTTAAACCGGGCAAGCTGGTGCTGGAGTTTAAATAAATCGATATTCAGAGCACAAAAATACGCAGCCTTGGCTGCGTATTTTTATTTAACCTATTGCTGTCTTTGACTATTTGGCAAATCGACCAATAGAGGAGTAGTCAACAATAACCGCCTCGCCCAACAACTCGCGGCGCAGCATGTCATAGGCTACTGCGCTGCTGAGACTGCGAACCAGCTCTCGAGAACGTCTTGGCAGCTGAATCATCTGGCTGTAACAACCGCCTTTGGTCGCCAAGGCTATGGCGACAGTACCGACAGGCTTCTCCTCTGTGCCGCCGTCAGGACCGGCAATACCACTGGTGGCCAGGGCATAGTCGCTATCCAGTATCGCCCTGGCCCCCATCGCCATCTCCTCAACGGTGGCAATCGACACAGCGCCATGGTCATCCAGTGTTGAAGGTTGAACCCCAAGAATCCGCACCTTGCTCTCATTACTGTAGGTCACCAACCCCTGATGCAAATAGGAAGAACTGCCAGGGAAAGCCACCAATTGACTGGTCAACATACCTCCGGTACAGGACTCAGCCAGGCTAAGACTTAGGCCTGAATTCAACAATCTGTGATGGATCTCTTCCGCCAGTGTCGCGCGATTTTCGGCAACAACCGCAGTGCCCAAAACCTGTCGCACATGATTGGTGACTCGGGGCAACAGAGCAATGGCCTTATCACCGCGGGCAAACAACTTGATCTCTATATGTGGCATAGAGGAGCGATAACCTATGGTGATCCCTGCAGGCAACTCCAATGCTTCCAGCTTATCGGCCAGCGTCGATTCGCCATGGCCCAGGGTCAATAGCTTGTTCAATGCAACTTTTGCATCCAGGCCGAACTCCTGTTTGATAAAGGGCAGAAACTGCTCCTGAACCATATGTTTCAGCTCAAATGGCACCCCGGGAGTGAAGTAGAGCCAGGCACGATTGAGCTTGACTCTAAAGCCACAGGCCGTGCCAACCGGATTATCCACCATGACGGCAGACTCAGGCAGCAAAGCCTGTTTCAGATTACTGGCTGGCATCTCTCTGTTGTTACGGCTAAACCAGGCCTCCATCTTGGCACGCCATTCGGCGTTCTCAACCAGAGGCTCACCCTTGGCCTTGGCCATGGCTTCGGCCGAGAGATCGTCGCTGGTTGGCCCCAAACCACCATTAACCAGAATGATATCGGCATGGAGACTACGCTCCTGAAATACGGCTATCAGATCTTCGAGTCTATCCCCCACTGTGACCCTGCGCTGCACCTCAATCCCATGCTCCATCATCACATTGGCAAACCAGGCGGCATTGGTATCTACTATCTGACCGGACAATACTTCCTCTCCAGTACAAATCATCTCTAACTTCATTCAAAGATCCCTTTGGCAAAAACTGCATATACGTTAAGTAACCACTGGATGAATAGCAAGCACGGCTTGGAAGACACAAGAAAGGGAGAAACAGGGAGAGTGGAAAACCAGCATGACACGCAGTTTAGAGAGTTGTACGCGGGTTAATTTGCTGGGGCGGAAGTCGATTTGTCGCGGGGTAAAGTTCAACGCAGTTCTGGATCAAAAATCTGCGGATAAAAACGAAAAAAGCCTCATCTTTCGATGAGGCTTTCTCTTTAAGTTGGCGGAGCGGACGGGACTCGAACCCGCGACCCCCGGCGTGACAGGCCGGTATTCTAACCAACTGAACTACCGCTCCTTTAGTATTACGCCTTGGCGCACTACTAAAATTGGGCGTCTGGCGATGACCTACTCTCACATGGGGAGACCCCACACTACCATCGGCGCGATTGCGTTTCACTTCTGAGTTCGGGATGGGATCAGGTGGGACCACAATGCTATTGTCACCAGACATAAAATTGTACGGAACAAATTTTAAACGCGCTTTAGCGCGGCCCGTTAGGGTCAAATACAGGGATGTATTTGATAAATTCATTCCTAAATTCAGAAAGCTGTGCTCTTTTCAGAGCTTGAGTTCAAACTTCAATCAAGTATCGACTTCTTCAAGTCCGTAAAACCCATCTGGGTTGTATGGTTAAGCCTCTCGAGTCATTAGTACAGGTTAGCTCAACGCCTCGCAACGCTTACACACCCTGCCTATCAACGTCCTGGTCTCGAACGGCTCTTCAGAGGTCTCTAGGACCTAGGGATGACTCATCTTGGGGCTCGCTTCCCGCTTAGATGCTTTCAGCGGTTATCGATTCCGAACGTAGCTACCGGGCAATGCCATTGGCATGACAACCCGAACACCAGCGGTTCGTCCACTCCGGTCCTCTCGTACTAGGAGCAGCTCCCCTCAATCATCCAACGCCCACGGCAGATAGGGACCGAACTGTCTCACGACGTTCTGAACCCAGCTCGCGTACCACTTTAAATGGCGAACAGCCATACCCTTGGGACCGACTTCAGCCCCAGGATGTGATGAGCCGACATCGAGGTGCCAAACACCGCCGTCGATATGAACTCTTGGGCGGTATCAGCCTGTTATCCCCGGAGTACCTTTTATCCGTTGAGCGATGGCCCTTCCATTCAGAACCACCGGATCACTATGACCTGCTTTCGCACCTGCTCGACGTGTCTGTCTCGCAGTTAAGCTGGCTTATGCCATTACACTAACCGTACGATGTCCGACCGTACTTAGCCAACCTTCGTGCTCCTCCGTTACTCTTTGGGAGGAGACCGCCCCAGTCAAACTACCCACCAGGCACTGTCCCTAACCCCGATTAGGGGCCCAGGTTAGAACATCAACACTACAAGGGTGGTATTTCAAGGTTGACTCCAACAAGACTGGCGTCTCATCTTCATAGTCTCCCACCTATCCTACACATGTAGGGTCAATGTTCAGTGCCAAGCTATAGTAAAGGTTCACGGGGTCTTTCCGTCTAGCCGCGGGTATACGGCATCTTCACCGCAATTTCAACTTCACTGAGTCTCGGCTGGAGACAGCGTGGCCATCATTACGCCATTCGTGCAGGTCGGAACTTACCCGACAAGGAATTTCGCTACCTTAGGACCGTTATAGTTACGGCCGCCGTTTACCGGGGCTTCGATCATGAGCTTCTCCGAAGATAACCCAATCAATTAACCTTCCGGCACCGGGCAGGCGTCACACCGTATACGTCATCTTGCGATTTTGCACAGTGCTGTGTTTTTGATAAACAGTTGCAGCCACCTGGTATCTGCGACTGCCAGCAGCTTACGACGCGAGGTCTTCACCGCCGGCAGCGTACCTTCTCCCGAAGTTACGGTACCATTTTGCCTAGTTCCTTCAGCCGAGTTCTCTCAAGCGCCTTGGTATTCTCTACCCGACCACCTGTGTCGGTTTGGGGTACGATTCCTGCTAACCTGAAGCTTAGAAGATTTTCCTGGAAGCATGGCATCAACCACTTCATCCCCGTAGGGACTCGTCATCAGCTCTCAGTGTATGTGTGCCCGGATTTGCCTAAGCACACCACCTACTACCTTAAACGCGGACAACCAACGCCGCGCTGGCCTAGCCTTCTCCGTCTCTCCATCGCAGTTAGCAGAAGTACGGGAATATTAACCCGTTTCCCATCGACTACGCCTTTCAGCCTCGCCTTAGGGGTCGACTCACCCTGCCCCGATTAACGTTGGACAGGAACCCTTGGTCTTTCGGCGAGGGGGTTTTTCACCCCCTTTATCGTTACTCATGTCAGCATTCGCACTTCTGATACCTCCAGCGTGGGTTACCCCTTCGCCTTCAACGGCTTACAGAACGCTCCTCTACCGCACTGATGCAAGCATCAGTACCCGTAGCTTCGGTGAATTGCTTAGCCCCGTTACATCTTCCGCGCAGGCCGACTCGACTAGTGAGCTATTACGCTTTCTTTAAATGATGGCTGCTTCTAAGCCAACATCCTAGCTGTCTAAGCCTTCCCACATCGTTTCCCACTTAGCAATTACTTTGGGACCTTAGCTGACGGTCTGGGTTGTTTCCCTTTTGACGACGGACGTTAGCACCCGCCGTCTGTCTCCCGGATAGCACTCTTTGGTATTCGGAGTTTGCAAAGGGTTGGTAAGTCGGGATGACCCCCTAGCCTTAACAGTGCTCTACCCCCAAAGGTGTTCGTCCGAGGCGCTACCTAAATAGCTTTCGAGGAGAACCAGATATCTCCCGGTTTGATTGGCCTTTCACCCCCAGCCACAAGTCATCCGCTAATTTTTCAACATTAGTCGGTTCGGTCCTCCAGTTGATGTTACTCAACCTTCAACCTGCCCATGGCTAGATCACCGGGTTTCGGGTCTACACCTAGCAACTAAACGCGCAGTTAACACTCGGTTTCCCTACGGCTCCGCTATTCGCTTAACCTCGCTACTAAATGTAAGTCGCTGACCCATTATACAAAAGGTACGCAGTCACGGTCTCAAGTACCGCTTCCACTGCTTGTACGTATACGGTTTCAGGTTCTATTTCACTCCCCTCACAGGGGTTCTTTTCGCCTTTCCCTCACGGTACTGGTTCACTATCGGTCAGTCAGGAGTATTTAGCCTTGGAGGATGGTCCCCCCATATTCAGACAACATATCACGTGTGCCGCCTTACTCGTTTTCATCTCTGGTTAGTTTACATGTACGGGGCTATCACCCTGTGCCGCTGTGCTTTCCAACACATTCCACTAACACCCCAAAGACTTAAGGGCTAATCCCCGTTCGCTCGCCGCTACTTGGGGAATCTCGGTTGATTTCTTTTCCTAAGGGTACTTAGATGTTTCAGTTCCCCTCGTTCGCCTCAATACGCTATGTATTCACGTATTGATGACACCTTATGGTGCCGGGTTTCCCCATTCGGACATCGCTGGCTCAAATGCTTGTTACTAGCTCACCAACGCTTTTCGCAAGTTACTACGTCCTTCATCGCCTCTGACTGCCAAGGCATCCACCGTATACGCTTGGTCGCTTAACCATACAACCCGGATGAGTTTTCATCGGTTTGTATTGCAACCAGCTTAGGTTTACTTGTCTCACCTCCGGGTTAAGGAAGTGGACTCGCCTTGAAGAATTTCCAAAACACTTGATTGAAGTGTTTGAGAACTCAATTTGTATGCATCAAATCCAACTCCTAAAAGTGGTTTTGATGTCTACTATCAGCTTTCCAAATTGTTAAAGAACTCATTGACCTACCAGGGTCAACGGCCTGCTCTATGAACAAGCAATCTGTGTGAACACTCAACAAACACCAATTATCGCTTAGGTAAGGAGGTGATCCAGCCCCAGGTTCCCCTAGGGCTACCTTGTTACGACTTCACCCCAGTCATGAACCACACCGTGGTAAACGCCCTCCCGAAGGTTAAGCTATCTACTTCTGGTGCAGCCCACTCCCATGGTGTGACGGGCGGTGTGTACAAGGCCCGGGAACGTATTCACCGTGGCATTCTGATCCACGATTACTAGCGATTCCGACTTCATGGAGTCGAGTTGCAGACTCCAATCCGGACTACGACCGGCTTTATGAGATTAGCTCCACCTCGCGGCTTCGCAACCCTCTGTACCGACCATTGTAGCACGTGTGTAGCCCTACTCGTAAGGGCCATGATGACTTGACGTCGTCCCCACCTTCCTCCGGTTTATCACCGGCAGTCTCCCTAAAGTTCCCGGCATTACCCGCTGGCAAGTAAGGATAGGGGTTGCGCTCGTTGCGGGACTTAACCCAACATTTCACAACACGAGCTGACGACAGCCATGCAGCACCTGTCTCAGAGTTCCCGAAGGCACCAATCCATCTCTGGAAAGTTCTCTGGATGTCAAGAGTAGGTAAGGTTCTTCGCGTTGCATCGAATTAAACCACATGCTCCACCGCTTGTGCGGGCCCCCGTCAATTCATTTGAGTTTTAACCTTGCGGCCGTACTCCCCAGGCGGTCTACTTAATGCGTTAGCTTGAGAGCCCAGTGTTCAAGACACCAAACTCCGAGTAGACATCGTTTACGGCGTGGACTACCAGGGTATCTAATCCTGTTTGCTCCCCACGCTTTCGTGCCTGAGCGTCAGTCTTTGTCCAGGGGGCCGCCTTCGCCACCGGTATTCCTCCAGATCTCTACGCATTTCACCGCTACACCTGGAATTCTACCCCCCTCTACAAGACTCTAGTTTGCCAGTTCGAAATGCGGTTCCCAGGTTGAGCCCGGGGCTTTCACATCTCGCTTAACAAACCGCCTGCGCACGCTTTACGCCCAGTAATTCCGATTAACGCTCGCACCCTCCGTATTACCGCGGCTGCTGGCACGGAGTTAGCCGGTGCTTCTTCTGCGAGTAACGTCACAGCTAGCAGGTATTAACTACTAACCTTTCCTCCTCGCTGAAAGTGCTTTACAACCCGAAGGCCTTCTTCACACACGCGGCATGGCTGCATCAGGGTTTCCCCCATTGTGCAATATTCCCCACTGCTGCCTCCCGTAGGAGTCTGGGCCGTGTCTCAGTCCCAGTGTGGCTGATCATCCTCTCAGACCAGCTAGGGATCGTCGCCTAGGTGAGCCTTTACCTCACCTACTAGCTAATCCCACCTGGGCTTATCCATCAGCGCAAGGCCCGAAGGTCCCCTGCTTTCCCCCGTAGGGCGTATGCGGTATTAGCAGTCGTTTCCAACTGTTATCCCCCACAAATGGGCAAATTCCCAGGCATTACTCACCCGTCCGCCGCTCGTCATCTTCAAAAGCAAGCTTTTGAAATGTTACCGCTCGACTTGCATGTGTTAGGCCTGCCGCCAGCGTTCAATCTGAGCCATGATCAAACTCTTCAATTAAAGTTTTGGTTGAACCCGAAGGTTCGACTCAATGAATTCTGTTCGTATGAACACTCTTCATCGAGTTAAATCGTTTTGTCGATTTCTCAATGCCTGTGAGTGTCCACACAGATTTGCTTGTTTATCTTGTTAAAGAGCAATCCCTTAGACGCTGTGGCCATCGGGTCAGGGCTGCGTATTCTACGCTTTCCTGCTGCGGCGTCAAGAGGTATTTACCATCTTTTTTCGCCTGTCGTTGAAAGGACTCAAGAGTCTCTTTTCGTCGACCCTGTCACGTCTTTCGCGTTGCCGCTGTGCCGTGTCAGTGGGAGCGCATTATAGGGAGCCTGAACTTTTGTGCAAGGGCTTTTTAAAAGAAAAAAGATCGCTTGCCGATATTTTAGGCAAAAACGATCTTTTTCAGTCATTATGGCTGTTTTGCAACCAGATTTAGCTAGTTTGCAGCCGACTTAGGGGCATTTTCCTGTTCAATGAAACCTTTGAGTAAGGCTATCGCTTTTGGGTCATCCCAGTCGACAAAGCTACGAACAAAGGCAATCAGC
Source organism: Shewanella carassii (assembly GCF_019670705.1). NCBI lineage: Bacteria > Pseudomonadati > Pseudomonadota > Gammaproteobacteria > Alteromonadales > Shewanellaceae > Shewanella > Shewanella carassii. The sequence goes on along the minus strand of NZ_AP024618.1, from coordinate 247,434 downwards.
TCCCCTTTACCATTAAGAATAAAGGTCGCGGGGATAGTATCGAGTGGAAATATCTGTCCCAACTGCATCTGCGGATCGTAGTAACTGCGAAAATTCGCCATCTCTATAGACTGCAGAAAGCCAGCGACTTGTTCCTGGCCACCTTGGTCGATGGAAATAGGCAACAAGGCAAACTCTTTATCACTGAACTGCCCTTCGAGCCGTTCCAGAGCAGGCAACTCCCTGACACAGGGAGGACACCATGTGGCCCAGATATTGACCAACACTACTTTTCCCTTGTACTGACTGAAATCCAGTTGGCTACCGGTTTTATCTTGGAACGGCACCACTTCTAGGGGAAAGCTGTGGGGGAGCACATTGATTTTGTCGACACTGGATTGGATCTGATTGTGATCCTTTGGCTGCATACCGGGATAAGCCTGCGCCCCCAGTGACAGGGACGCCAACAAGAGTAATGAGTATCTGAGTTTGCTCATTACTTGTCTCGCTTCAACAACTCATCCAACTGGCGTTGTTCTTCGGCGGACAGTTCAAGATCTTTACCACCAGAAGTACGTTGCTTACGGATGAAGATAAAACCAATCAAACCACCGAACAACAGTAACGCCACAGGCCCCAACCACAGGACATAAGTCTTAGTCTCAAGCCTTGGCTTATAGAGAACGAACTCACCGTAGCGACTGGTCATGAACTGGACAATTTCATCATCGGCCTTGCCCTCTTCCACCATCTTGTAAACTTCAAGACGCAGATCGCGAGCAACGGGAGAGTTGGAATCGATCAGGTTTTGGTTTTGACATTGAGGGCAACGCAACTCATGAGCCAGCGACAATGCCCGCTTTTGCTTATCTGGAGAACTGAACTCGAAAGTGTCCACCGGCGTGGCCGCCACCTGAGCGGCATAGCCGAACAGGAGCGCAGCAACAGCAAAGGTCTTCAGCAACAGCTTTCTCATGACGCGTTATCCTTAGCAGCCTCAGCCTGCAATTGTTGGATCATGGGATACAGAGTTTCTTTCCAAACCCGCATATCAACCGGTCCGGCATAGCGATAACGAATGATGCCGTTATGATCCACGATGAAACTTTCCGGTGCACCATATACCCCGAGATCCAGACCAAGACGGCCGTCCTTGTCATAGATATTCAGCGTATAAGGGTCACCTTGACGAGAAAGTTCTCTCATTGCGAGTGCACGCTCGTCACGATAATTGATACCATGGATAGGTATCAAATTCTGACGAGCCAGTTGCATCAGGTAAGGATGTTCATACTTACAGGATGGACACCAAGTTGCCCATACGTTCAGCATGGATACCTTGCCCTTGAGATCTTCGTTGGTGACCATCTCCCCGGGATTATCCAACTTCTCCAGTTGGAAGGCAGGCACAGGCTTGCCTTCCAGTGCGGAATCCAACTGCTGCGGATTCAAGAACAGTCCCTTGTAAAGGAAGACTCCCATCAAAAGAAACAATATTAATGGAACAAAAAGTACTAGCTTCTTCATCTTCTTCTTACCCGTTTCAGGCTGTTGCCAGCTTGGCTTTCTTGGCTGCGGCAGCCTCTTCAGCACGAGCCTTGGCGCGATAACGCTTGTCAGAAGCCGCGAAGAAACCACCAACCATCATAAAGATACTGCCAAACCACAACCAACGAACAAAAGGTTTGTAGTTCAGTCGCACTGCAAACTCAGTACGGCTGACGGGGTCGCCCATAGTGATATAGAGATCCCGGAACAGACCCCAATCGATACCCGCTTCGGTCATATCCATGGTACGAACATTGTATTGACGACGATCCGGTTGCAACAGTGCAATCTTTTCACCATCTTTCAGTACTTCAACCTGTCCTTGCTGGGCCGTGTAGTTAGGACCGACAACGTTACGGGTTTCAAGGTACTTGAAGGTGTAACCGGCCAGTTCATGGCTCACACCTGGGCCCATGCGCACGCTCTTTTCAATTGAATAGTTGGATACCATGGTGGCGCCAACCACTGAGACAGCGATACCTAGGTGAGCAATGATCATCCCCAGTTCACTGCGCCCCATACGAGCCAGACTAACACTACCGTCTTTTGCCTTAATCACGTTGTAACCGGCACGCATGGTCGCCAACACAATCCAGACAGCCGCACCTATACCCAGGGCCACCCAGATATTGAACTCACCACCGGCAATGAATGGTGCGATTATGCCCAGCACAGCCGAGATGATCGCAGGTACCAACAATTGACGTTTGAGCTCACCTTGCTTGGATTTTTTCCAGCGAATGATGGGGCCGACACCCATAAAGCCAAACAATACCAACACGATAGGAACAAATACTGCGTTAAAGTATGGTGGGCCAACAGAAATCTTACCCATACCCAGTGCATCGATCAGCAGTGGATAAAGAGTACCGAGCAGTACAGTACCAGCAGCCACGGTCAGCAATACGTTACAGACCAGCAGCATAGTTTCTTTGGATTTAAGATCGAACCGGGCAGGACTGCTCATTTCACTGGCGCGGAAAGCAAACAGGGTCAACGAACCACCGATAGCCAAACCAAGCAACAACAGAATGAACATACCCCGGCTTGGGTCTGCCGCAAAGGAGTGCACTGAGGTCAGCACGCCAGAACGAACGATAAAGGTACCCAATAAACTCAGGGAGAAGGCAAAGATAGACAGGAGTACTGTCCAGTTGCGGAAGGCACCACGCTTTTCGGTCACTATCAAGGAGTGAACCAGAGCTGTACCAACAAGCCATGGCATAAAGGACGCGTTTTCAACCGGGTCCCAGAACCACCAACCGCCCCAACCTAACTCGTAATATGCCCACCAGGAGCCCAATGCGATACCACCAGTGAGGAAGATCCAGGCAGCCAGAGTCCATGGACGGCTCCAACGAGCCCAAGCAGAATCCAGTCGCCCACTCATCAGCGCGGCAATGGCGAAGGCAAAGCTGACTGAGAAGCCAACATACCCCAGATACAGCATGGGAGGATGAAAGATCAAACCTACGTCTTGCAACATAGGGTTAAGGTCTCGGCCTTCTGCCGGAATTGGGAACAAACGCTCAAATGGGCTGGAAGTGAGCAGCATAAACAAGGTAAAGCCTATGGTTATCATCGCCAACACGGCCAATACCCGGGCAGTGAACACCTCTTCCAACCCCTTACTGAAGAAGGCTACAGCAGCGGCCCAAACAGAAAGCGAGAAAACCCAAAACAACAGTGAACCTTCATGTCCACCCCAGACAGCAGCAATCTTAAAGAAGATGGGCAGTTGAGAGTTGGAATGATGGGCCACATAGGCGACTGAGAAGTCATCGGTAGCAAAGCTGTAACCGAGCGCGATTACCGATAACAAGATGAAAAAAAACATACCGTAACTCAGTGGCCAAGCATAACGCACTAAGTATTGGTCTTTGCGGGCAACACCGATTAACGGGACTGTCATCAGCAATACTGCAAACGCCATCCCTATGATCAGTGAGAAATGTCCAAGTTCTGGGATCATGGGTTTTCCTCAGTTTCCAGGTCAATGTCTGCCAAGCTTCTATCCTGGTCAGACGCACAACTACGGGGGCTCACACCATCACCTTATTAACTTAATCACGGCTTAAAAAGCCGCAAGCGTTAACAGGCATATATTACGAATTTTTGCTCATTTTAGTATTTGCTTTTGTTCCTGTCTGCCATTTTCCACCAATTCTGGGTCGCGGCTCTCATTCTCTGAAGGGCCTGTATCAGTGGCGATAAGACGGCATGACACAGAACTGTGACAGGCATTAAATAGAGAAGTTTCATTGATTTTTTTGCTGAAATTTGGAACTGTGAACCAGTGCCCAACTATGACTATAAACCTTGGAGGGGTACTTATATTACTGTTCAATGAATCATCTTTCCGTATAATCTTGCAGTCAAGCCGTGCGGTAACCCCGCTTTGTCACAAACCAACGTGAAATAAACATAATGACCACTTTTTGGATTTTTATTGCGATTGTTGTGTTAGTCAGCCTGGCGCTGATTTGGCTTCCTCACTTCCGGCAACAGAAGCTGCTGAAAGCAGAAGAGTCTGGTGTCCGTAGGCAAACCAATCTAGAACTGTTTAATGAACGACTAGCTATCCTGGAAAAAGAACACCAGGAAGAACGGCTGGACGAAGATGAGTTCGAGTCTCTGAAAAAGGAACTGGAAGTCAGCTTACTACAGGATATTAAACAAGGGGACGATGAATCACTCGACTCCCAAGCCAAGCCCAAGGGTCTGCTGTGGCCAAGTCTAATGTCAGTGGTATTACTGGTCGTGGCCGGTTATTCCTATCAGCAGTTAGGCGCTTACCAGAACATAGATTCACCTCAACCAGAGAATCCCCATGCTGGTATGAGTAGTGAACAGATCATGATGCAGCAGGTACAAATTATGGAATCTGCCGTACAACAGGAGCCTGAAAACAGCCAAGCTTGGTTCAGTTTAGGGCACGCCTATATTTCTACCGGGCAGTATGATCAGGCAGTCGCGGCCTTCGATAAAGTAATTGAACTTGTTGGGGTTCATGCCGAGCTGTTGGGACCCAAAGCAACCGCCCTATATTACAAAGCCGGTCAACAGATGATCCCTGTGGTGCAGTCTCTCATAGACCAAGCTCTGAAGCTGGACCCACAAGATCCATCCACTCTGCTACTAGTGGGTATGGATGCATTCTTTACTGCAGATTACAACAAGGCCATCGGTGCTTGGCAGACTATCCTCGACAGCGATAGAGCCGACGTAGATCGCGCCGCACTGATCAATGCCATCGACAGCGCCAAGATGCGCTTGCAAGCAGAAGGTGGAGTCACCATTCCGAATGACGAAGCTCATAAAGGCGTGAAGGTGACTACAGCCAAAACAGTAACACTGAATGTGTCTATTGCTCCGGAACTGGCGGCCAAGGTAAGCAATACCGATATGCTGTTCATCTTTGCCAGAGCAACAGAAGGCCCGAAAGTTCCGCTGGCAGCGACCAAGGTTAGTGCCAAGTCATTACCAGTAACTGTGACCCTGGATGACTCCACCAACATGGGCGGCAACGTCAAACTCAGCGATGCGACAGACGTTGAAGTGATTGCGGTATTGTCCAAGCATGGCAGCGTGAAACCTCAACCAGGTGACCTGCAAGGTAAACTAGCAAGCATCAAGGTTGGCGCCAGTGGTGAACTGGTGTTGGATACCGAAGTGCAGTAATCCTAAGTTGCAAGACATAAAAAAACCGGCGTGAGCCGGTTTTTTTATGATGAGATACGATTACTTAGACATAAACTCAATGGCGTTCTTGTAATCATCATCAGTACAATCTGTGCACATGCCACCAGGAGGCATTGCATTCAAACCAGACTTAACACTATTCAGCAGTGTGTCGATACCCTTGGCCAGACGTGGTTCCCAAGCAGCAGCATCGTGTGCTTTAGGTGCACCGGCAACACCCATGCTATGACAGACCTGACAAGCTTTATTGTAAACGGCCTCACCTTCTTGGGCGGAGACGTTTACAGACATAGTCAATGCAGCTACTGCAGTCATTGCTAACAATTTTTTCATGTTCAATGTTCCTAATGCAAATACTTACAAAGCTCAATGCCGCCCTTGAAATAGCGGGCAGACTCATTATGGCTCGCTAAGAGTACAACAAACTTCAACAAAACTCACTCTTTTGTGATCAAAATCTCGCACCCCAAAACTGATCAAGGAATGGCTCTCGAAGCCGTTATATATTAGTAACAAGTTAAAAAGTTCCCAAAAATTTATTTTTATTGGAAGCACATCAAATTGCTGAAACTTAGTGCGATACGGTGGTAAACCCCAGACAGAGCATGTGTTAATATCCCTTGTGTTTCCTTACCGCTTGTTATAGAGGGCTCAGTGGCAGAACCAAAACCTACAACACTGCTGTCGGCAAGCAGTCTCACTTGTATCCGCGAAGAACGGATACTATTCGATGAACTCAGCTTCGATATTCACCCCGGCGATATAGTTCAAATTGAGGGTCCCAATGGTGCTGGCAAAACTAGCTTATTGAGAATTCTCGCAGGCTTATCGCGTCCTTATGGTGGTGAAGTCCTTTATCAAGGAGAGGCTATCACTCGTTGCCGCGATGAGTTCAATGAAAACCTACTCTACTTAGGCCATCTCGCGGGTGTAAAAAGTGAGCTAACTGCCGAGGAGAACCTTAACTTCAATTTAAGAATCAGCGGGTATGATGCTTTCAATGCTAGGGATATCCTTGCCAAAGTAAACTTGGCTGGATTTGAAGATGCCCTTGCGGGCCACCTCTCTGCCGGCCAACATAGACGAACTGCGCTTGCCAGGCTCTGGCATACCGCCTGTAAAATCTGGATTTTGGATGAACCCTTTACCGCGATAGACAAGAAAGGGGTTGCAGAATTGGAGCAACTCTATATTCGCCATGCCGATGCCGGTGGCTGCGTCATTCTGACAACTCACCAAGACATGGGCATCATTTCAGATGAAAGGTTACGGAAGATCCGCTTGGATTATCGCTTCGTATAAGGCTTAGCAGAGATGAATAGAGGCATTAGTTTTACCAAGGCATTTTTCACCCTGCTGAAACGGGATCTACAGATTGCCGTACGTCATCGTGGTGACATTTTTAATCCACTATTGTTTTTTATCATAGTGGTTACCCTGTTCCCACTGGGTATAGGGCCTGAGCAGCAGGTATTAACCCGGATTGCCCCCGGAATTATCTGGGTTGCGGCCTTGTTGGCAGCCATGTTGTCACTGGAACGCCTGTTCAAGGCCGACTTCAGTGACGGCAGTTTAGAACAGATGTTGCTCAGCCCGCAGCCTTTGGCACTATTGGTACTGGCCAAAGTGTTTGCTCACTGGTTACTGACTGGCGTACCTTTAATTATAATAGCCCCCTTGTTGGCAGTGTTATTGCATTTGGACGACAACAGTTACGGAGCTCTGATTGCGACCCTAGTGCTAGGGACACCTGTATTGAGCTTACTTGGCGCCATAGGCGTGGCCTTAACAGTGGGATTACGTAAGGGCGGTGTGTTGCTGAGTTTATTGATATTACCGCTCTATATACCCGTGTTGATTTTTGCGACCGGCGCGATCGACTTTGCAGCATCCAAACAACCCTATGATGGTCAGTTGGCGATTCTAGGCGCCATGCTGGTCGGTTCTTTAGTCTTGGCACCTTTTGCTATCGGTGCCTCTTTGCGAGTGAGTACCAACTAAAATGTGGAAATGGTTACATCCTTACGCCGACCCTCAGAGAGCGTATCAACTATCAGGAAAGCTGTTGCCATGGTTTGCGCTATCTGCACTGGCGCTTATCGCAACCGGAACCGTATGGGGTCTGGCATTTGCTCCCACTGATTACCAACAGGGCGACAGCTACCGTATTATTTTTATCCATGTACCGGCAGCATCCATGTCGATGGCCGCTTATATGGGTATGGCAACCGCAGCCTTTATCGGCTTGGTTTGGCAGCTTAAGTTGGCCGACTGGGCCGCTGCGGCAATCGCCCCTATAGGTGCAGTAGTCACTTTTATCGCCCTGTTCACTGGTGCAACTTGGGGTAAACCCATGTGGGGCACTTGGTGGGTATGGGACGCGCGTCTGACTTCTGAACTGGTGCTGTTATTCCTATACTTGGGAGTAATCTCCCTATACGCATCATTCGAAGATAAAGTACTAGCTGCCAGAGCCGCTGGCATACTCGCTATAGTTGGGGTGATTAATATCCCTATCATCAAGTATTCAGTTGAATGGTGGAACTCACTACATCAGCCATCTACAATCAGGATCACCGAGAAGTCGACCATGTCCACCGACATGCTCTACCCTTTATTGATTAACATATTCGGATTTGGCCTGATGATAGGCGCTATCACACTAGTGCGTTTCCGTGCCGAAATTTTGGCCCGTAACGGAATGCGTCCCTGGGTTAGGGAACTGGCCAAGGCTGAAGGAGTCAAATAATGCAGTTTCAATCTTTAGCAGAGTTTTTCAACATGGGTGGCTATGCCTTCTATGTATGGTTGGCCTACGGTGTCACTTTCGTGTCCCTTAGCCTGCTTATCCTAGTCAGCTCGATGAAGAAACGTCGAGTGCTGCAGGAAATAGCATCCAAAGTGCAACGTGAGGAACGCCTCGCTCAGAACCGGAGTAACAGATCGTGAATCCAAGACGCAAAAAGAGACTGGTATTGGCTGTAGCCCTAATTGCAGGCGTTGCCGCCGTGGCCTCCTTGCTGTTATATGCCCTCAATTCTAACCTTAACCTTTTCTATACTCCCAGCGAGATAGTCAATGGGAAGAAGGACACGGGTATCAAGCCTGAAGTGGGTCAACGGATCCGTGTTGGCGGCATGGTTACAGTAGGCTCTATGGTTCGAGATCCTGAGAGCTTACATGTAGAATTTGCCGTACATGATGCTGCTGGCGGTGAAATCATAGTGACCTACGATGACCTGCTACCGGATCTATTCCGTGAAGGACAAGGCATAGTAGCCCAAGGTGTTTTGGTTGAATCAGGCAAACTGGAAGCCTCTGAAGTACTAGCCAAACATGATGAAAACTATATGCCGCCAGAAGTTGCCGAAGCCATGGGGCAGACCCATGAAAAGCTCGAATATAACGATCAACAGGTTGGCGGCGCCAAGTAAACCTTTCTCCCCGATAAAAACAAAGAACCCAGCTTAGGCTGGGTTCTTTGCTTCCAGCATTCGAGTCAAGACTTGTTGTTATTTTTAATAGCTATTTTGACTTGCAGAATAACAAAAATCTGCCACGCTAAAGTCCTATTCAACGATAAAAAAGGCCTGGCTTATGCGTATTGTGGTCTTATTCTGCCTGCTTTTCTCATTACCAAGTGATGCTGCAGATATCTTAATCATAGAGTCTTATCATGCCGAAAACCCTTGGGATAAGAGTTATAAGGCCGGAATTAAGACCATCTTGGGAGATCAACATCAATACTATAGTTTCGCTCTTGATACCAAGCGTTTACCAGGCGAAATGTACCAACAACAAGCCGATAAAGCCTGGCAAAAGTATCTTGAACTCAAACCCGATCTGGTTTTTTTGGCTGACGACAATGCGCTCATTCTACTTAATAAGCGCCTGAACGAGACCTCTACCCCGGTTGTGTATTTAGGTATTAACGGTAATCCACGCGATTATGGGATCAAACATACAAGCAACATCACTGGGGTACTGGAACGTCCATTATTCAAGCGGTCGCTATTGATGGCCCAAACTATGTTGCCAACTCCTCCGCCCCACAAATTTTTACTGTTGTTCGATTCCAGTTATACATCCAATACTGCCGTAGCCTCTATCAAGAAATTAAATCAAGACCTAACAATTGGCACTAACCTAGTCGATGTCGAACAGCATAGTAGATTCGCTCAATGGCAAAAATCCGTCTCCACGGCTAAAGAACGAGGTTACGACGCTGTGTTTGTGGCTCTGTATCAAACACTATTAGATGATAACCAACAAGTGGTAGATGAGACTCATGTTGAACATTGGACTCACAATAATGCCACTGTGCCCCATTTCGGCTTTTGGCAATTCAGCGTTGGGAAGGAAGGAACCCTGGGGGGTTATATTTTGGATGGCAACAAGCACGGACGAATCGCCGGTGGAATAGCGAAACAGATATTAGCAGGGAAAATGCCGGCAGAGATATTTCCTAAGATGGATACTAGTGGAACCTACCTTTTCAGTGAAAGCGGTTTAAAACGATGGCAGCTGACTTTACCGGATAAAGTCAGAGAGCAGGCAGAACTCATCGATTAGTACGACAAAAATAAAAAGCCCCGCTTGTTAGCGGGGCTTTTTCAGAACTTACCTGAGATTACTCAGCAGCAGCTTCAACTTCTACAGCTTCAGCGGCTTCTGGGCGACCTACCAGCTCGATGTAAGCCATAGGGGCTTTATCACCGGCACGCAGACCGCACTTCAGGATACGGGTGTAACCACCAGGACGTTCCTGATAGCGTGGACCCAGTTCGTTAAACAGTTTACCTACGACTTCTTGGTCGCGAGTACGAGCAAACGCCAGACGACGGTTTGCTACGCTGTCACTTTTAGCAAGTGTTATCAGAGGCTCAACTACGCGACGCAGTTCTTTGGCCTTCACTACGGTTGTCTTGATGATTTCATGACGAACCAGTGAACTTGCCATGTTACGGAACATGGCTTGGCGGTGACTGCTGTTGCGGTTAAGTTGACGACCACTCTTACGATGGCGCATGACCTAATCCTTATAACCTAAATCTGTACAAAACCTGGGACTTACAGGTCGTCTGCCAAACTAGCCGGTGGCCAATTTTCCAGACGCATACCTAGCGACAGTCCGCGAGATGCCAATACGTCCTTGATCTCGGTAAGAGATTTCTTACCCAAATTAGGTGTCTTGAGCAACTCAACTTCAGTGCGTTGTACCAGATCTCCGATGTAATGAATCGCTTCGGCTTTCAAACAGTTAGCCGAACGTACAGTTAGCTCTAAATCGTCGACAGGACGCAACAGAATCGGATCGAACTCCGGTTTCTCTTCTTTCTGCTCTGGCTCGGTCACATCACGCAATTCCACGAAGGCATCCAGCTGTTCAGCCAGGATAGTCGCAGAACGACGGATAGCTTCTTCAGGATCGATAGTACCGTTAGTGGTCATATCGATGATCAGCTTGTCCAAGTCAGTACGCTGTTCTACACGAGCGGCTTCTACATTGTAGGCAATGCGAGCAACTGGTGAGAATGAAGCATCAACCAACAGACGTCCGATTGGGCGATCATCGTCTTCGGTTTGTGCACGGGCAGAAGCCGGTACATAACCACGACCACGCTCAACGCGGATACGCATGCTGATGTCATTGTTACCGGTCAAGTGACAGATAACATGATCCGGATTCACGATTGTGACATCGCCGTCGTGGGTGATGTCGGCTGCGGTAACAGGGCCTGCGCCTGACTTGCTCAAAGTGAGCATAGCCTCGTCTTTACCCTCGATAATGACGGCCAAACCTTTCAGGTTTAACAGTATTTCAAGGATATCCTCTTGTACGCCTTCCTTACTGCTGTATTCATGCAGTACGCCGTCGATCTCGACTTCGGTAACCGCGCAGCCGGGCATAGACGACAATAGGATGCGACGCAACGCGTTACCCAAAGTATGTCCGAAACCACGCTCGAGTGGCTCCAGAGTCACCTTGGCACGAGTTGGGTTAACCTGCTCGATATCAACGAGACGCGGTTTAAGAAATTCTGTAACAGAACCCTGCATTGTGTCCTCTCTTGTTTGTTAGCCTTACTTAGAGTAAAGCTCGACGATCAGCTGTTCGTTAATTTCCGCAGACAAATCGCTACGTTCTGGCAGACGCTTGAAAGCACCTTCCATTTTTGCGCTGTCGACTTCAACCCATGTAGGCTTCTCGCGTTGAGCAGCCACTTCCAGAGCAGCCTTGATACGGGCTTGCTTCTGTGACTTCTCGCGAACGCTTACAACATCATTCGCAGACACTTTGAATGACGGAATGTTAACAACACGACCGTTTACCATAATTGACTTATGGCTAACCAGCTGACGTGCTTCTGCACGAGTCGCACCGAAGCCCATACGATAAACTACGTTATCCAGACGGGTTTCCAAAAGTTGCAGCAGGTTTTCACCTGTGTTGCCTTTCAGACGTGCAGCCTCTTTGTAGTAGTTACGGAACTGCTTTTCCAGCACACCGTAAATACGACGAACTTTTTGTTTCTCGCGTAACTGCAAGCCATAATCAGACAGACGTGGCTTACGAGCGCCATGCTGTCCAGGTGCTGCTTCCAGCTTACACTTCGAATCGATTGCTCTCACACCGCTTTTCAGGAAAAGGTCAGTACCTTCCCGGCGGCTGAGCTTGAGCTTGGGACCCAAGTATCTTGCCATGATCTTTCTCCAACTATCCTAACGAAACTGCCAATTACACGCGGCGTTTTTTAGGAGGACGACAACCGTTATGAGGGATCGGCGTCACATCAGTGATGTTGGTAATTTTGTAACCAACAGCGTTCAGCGCACGAATGGCTGATTCACGACCTGGACCTGGACCCTTCACGAAAACTTCAAGGTTTTTAACACCATAATCCTGAGCAGCAGTACCTGCGCGCTCAGCTGCCACCTGCGCAGCAAATGGAGTAGATTTACGTGAACCACGGAAACCTGAACCACCTGCAGTCGCCCATGACAGAGCGTTACCTTGACGATCTGTGATAGTAACAATTGTATTGTTGAAAGACGCATGGATATGAGCCATGCCATCAGCAACCTGTTTACGTACGCGCTTACGCGGAGAACGTGACGGAACTTTAGCCATTGTCTACCTTCCCGTTACTTCTTGATTGGTTTACGTGGACCTTTGCGAGTACGCGCATTGGTCTTAGTACGTTGCCCACGGAGAGGCAGGCTACGGCGATGGCGGAGGCCACGATAACAACCAAGGTCCATAAGACGCTTGATGTTCATTGAAACCTCACGGCGTAAGTCACCTTCTACTGAGTATTTGGCAACTTCTTCGCGTAGAGTATCGATTTGAGCTTCGCTCAATTCCTTGATCTTAGCGTCTTCGGCAATGGCTGTAGCCGCGCAAATTGCTTTAGCGCGAGTACGACCGATACCGTAGATAGCAGTCAAAGCGATGACTGCATGCTTTTGATCAGGAATGTTAATGCCAGCGATACGGGCCACTATGCACTCCTTAAGTTAAAGGCCATCTGTGAAAAGCCCGAAAGGATACTCGACAGATGACTAGTTTGCAAACAATATTTTTGGCCAGCTCAGTTAAGAGCTGGCCAAGATTTTTTAGCCTTGACGCTGTTTGTGTTTTGGTTCAACACAGATAACGCGTACAACGCCACTACGCTTGACGATCTTGCAGTTACGGCAGATCTTCTTCACGGAAGCTCGAACTTTCATTTCATCACTCCGTAAAGCTATCTTATCGACCAAAGCGATCGAGATTCGCTTTGTTCACCAGATTAGCTTTCTTCATCACAGACTCATACTGATGAGACATCATATGGGTCTGAACCTGAGCCATGAAGTCCATGATCACAACTACCATAATCAGTAGTGAAGTACCGCCAAAATAGAACTGTACTTTCCATGCGATTAACATGAACTCCGGAATTAAACAGATAAAGGTAATATATAACGCGCCTGCCAGAGTCAAACGGGTCATCACTTTATCAATGTAACGCGAAGTCTGTTCGCCGGGACGGATCCCGGGAATGAACGCACCACTCTTCTTCAGGTTATCTGCTGTCTCGCGAGGGTTAAATACCAACGCAGTATAGAAGAAACAGAAGAAAATAATTGCTGCTGCATACAACAGAGAGTACAGCGGCTGTCCAGGAGAAACTGCGAGGGAAACCTCAGTCAGCCATTCCATAGACGGATTCTGACCAAACCACTGAGCCAGTGTGCCTGGGAACAGAATAATGCTGGACGCAAAGATTGGCGGAATTACGCCGGCCATATTAACCTTTAGCGGCAAGTGGGTTGATTGCGCAGCAAACACCTTACGGCCCTGCTGACGCTTGGCATAGTTAACGACTATACGACGCTGACCACGCTCCACAAATACCACGAAATAGGTTACGGCAAACACAATCACCGCAATCAACAACAATACCAATACGTTCAAGTCGCCTTGACGCGCTTGCTCGGCCGTTTGACCGATAGCAGAAGGCAGACCGGCTACGATACCTGCAAAAATCAGGATCGAGATACCGTTACCTATACCGCGCTCGGTAATTTGCTCGCCAAGCCACATCAGGAACATAGTTCCTGTGACTAAGCTGACGACTGCAACAAAATAGAATCCGAAACCGGGATCGACCACCAGGCCGGTCACCAGATTTGGTAACCCTGTTGCAATACCGATCGACTGGAATGTACCCAGCACCAGCGTACCCCATCTTGTGTACTGACTGATTTTTTTACGTCCTGACTCACCTTCCTTCTTCAGTTCGGCGAGTGCAGGATGCACAACAGTCAGCAACTGCATGATGATCGAGGCCGAAATGTACGGCATGATCCCCAATGCAAAAATAGAGGCGCGCTCAAGGGCGCCACCCGAAAACATGTTGAACATGCCCAGGATGGTTCCCTTTTGCTGAGCAAACAGCTCTGCTAATACAGCAGCGTCAATACCAGGAATTGGCACAAATGAACCGGCACGAAACACGATAATTGCGCCAATCACGAACAGGAGGCGAGCTTTCAATTCGGAAAGTCCACCTTTCGCGCTTTTTAAATCAAGTCCTGGTTTTGCCATCGACGTATTATTCCTCGATCTTACCGCCGGCAGCTTCGATAGCTGCACGTGCACCTTTGGTTACCTTCAGACCTTTTACAGTCACTGGGCGCTCAATGGTACCTGAAAGAACGATTTTCGCAAACTGGATGTTGCGAGTTATTACGTTCGCATCTTTCAGTGCGTTCAGGTCGATAACGTCACCATTAACTTTTGCCAGTTCGCTCAAGCGAACTTCAGCAGTTACCATAGCGATACGCGAGGTAAAGCCGAACTTAGGCAGACGGATCTTAAGTGGCATTTGACCACCCTCGAAGCCAGGGCGTACACCGCCACCGCTACGAGATTTTTGACCCTTGTGACCGCGACCAGCGGTCTTACCCAAGCCAGAACCAATACCACGGCCTACACGCTTAGGTGCAGACTTAGCGCCTGCAGCTGGAGATAAAGTATTCAGACGCATTGATTAGTCCTCCACCTTTACCATGTAGTAGACCTTATTGATCATACCGCGAACAGCAGGAGTATCTTCCAGCTCTACGGTGTGACCAATACGACGCAGACCAAGACCAGTCAGAGTGGCCTTGTGCTTAGGCAGACGGCCGATAGCACTTTTGGTCTGAGTTACTTTGATAGTTTTAGTAGCCATGGTGCATTACCCCCGAATTTCGTCAACATTCAGGCCACGCTTGGCTGCAATCTGCGCTGGTGACTTCATGTGTACCAGAGCGTCAACAGTTGCACGAACGATGTTGATCGGGTTAGTAGAACCGTATGCTTTCGACAGAACGTTGTGAACGCCCGCTACTTCCAATACGGCACGCATTGCGCCACCGGCGATAATACCGGTACCCACTGAAGCAGGTTGCATGTAAACGCGTGAACCAGAGTGACGACCCTTCACCGGATGGTGCAGAGTGCCTTCGTTCAGGTTTACAGTAACCATGTTGCGACGGGCTTTTTCCATTGCTTTTTGAATAGCAGCTGGAACTTCACGCGCTTTACCATAGCCGTAGCCGATCTTACCGTTACCATCACCCACTACAGTCAGAGCGGTGAAGCTAAAGATACGACCACCTTTAACTACTTTAGAAACACGATTAACTGCAATCAGCTTTTCTTGCAGATCGTCTTTTTGCTGAGCTTCTAATTTAGCCATTGTTTTACCCCTTAGAACTGGAGGCCAGCTTCACGAGCGGCTTCTGCCAGAGCAGCAACACGACCGTGATACTTGAACCCAGAACGATCGAAAGCAACAACAGTTACGCCTTTTTCGATCGCGCGCTCAGCAATAGCTTTACCTACTGCTTTGGCCGCATCTACGTTACCGGTGTACTTCAGTTGTTCCTTTACTGCTTTCTCAGCAGTAGAGGCAACAGCCAACACCTGAGCTTCAGGGTTGATTACCTGAGCGTAAATGTGACGCGGTGTACGATGTACAACCAGACGGTTGACGCCCAGCTCTTGGATCTTCTTGCGAGCGCGAGTCGCGCGGCGCAAGCGAGATGTTTTCTTATCCATATCGCGTTACCTACTTCTTCTTAGCCTCTTTACGGCGTACTTGTTCGTCATCATAGCGAACACCCTTGCCCTTATAAGGCTCTGGTGGACGATAGCCACGAATTTCAGCCGCAACCTGACCAACCAGCTCTTTATCGATACTTTTCAGTACGATGTCTGTTTGGCTTGGGCATTCAGCTGTAACGCCTTCTGGCAATTGATGAACCAGAGGGTGAGAGAAACCCAAGGTCAGGTCCAGAGCGCTGCCGCTAACTTTGGCACGGTAACCCACACCAACCAGCTTCAGCTTCTTTTCGAAACCCTGAGAAACACCAACAACCATGTTGTTGATCAGTGCGCGAGCAGTACCGGCCTGTGCCCAAGCGTTAACAACGCCTTCAACAGGAGAGAACTTGATTTCTGCACCTTCAACAACAACGTTAACTGCGCTGTTGATTACTCGAGTCAGACTACCTTTACCGCCTTTAACGGTAATAGTTTGGTCGTTTAAAGTCACCTCTACGCCGGCTGGAATAGATACTGGTGCTTTTGCTACACGAGACATTCCTAGCTCCTTACGCTACGTAGCAGATAACCTCACCACCCATGCCTGCAAGGCGGGCGGCACGATCAGTCATCAGGCCTTTAGAAGTGGACACAATTGCGACACCCAGTCCGCCCATAACCTTTGGCAGTTCGTCTTTACCTTTGTAAATACGAAGACCAGGACGGCTTACGCGCTGGATAGTCTCAACAACAGGTTGGCCCTGGAAATACTTCAGAGTGATTTCCAGTTCAGGCTTAGCGCCTTCTTCTGCTACGGCGTAGTCAGTGATGTAACCTTCATCTTTCAGCAGCTTTGCGATAGCAACTTTCAGTTTGGCAGAAGGCATCTTCACAGATACTTTGTTAGCAGCTTGGCCGTTACGAATACGGGTTAACATATCCGCAATAGGATCTTGCATGCTCATATTAGCTTACTCCGTGACAAGTGCTTACCAGCTGGCCTTACGCAGACCAGGAACTTCACCACGCATGGTTGCTTCACGCAGTTTGATACGGCTCAGGCCGAATTTGCGCAGGAAACCATGAGGGCGGCCAGTTTGATTACAGCGATTGCGTTGACGCGATGCGCTTGAATCACGTGGTAGAGCTTGCAGCTTAAGAACCGCATCCCAACGAGCTTCGTCAGAAGACTCAGGGCTGCTGATGATAGCCTTAAGAGCTGCACGCTTTTCAGCATACTTGGCCACGAGCTTTGCACGTTTTGCTTCACGTGCCTTCATTGACAGTTTTGCCATTTCGCTACCCCTTATTTCTTGAATGGGAAGTTGAAAGCATCAAGCAAAGCGCGACCTTCTTCGTCAGTATTCGCGGAGGTAGTGATAACAATATCCATACCACGAATCTTATCGACTTTATCGTAGTCGATTTCTGGGAAGATGATCTGCTCGCGCACGCCCATCGCGTAGTTACCACGGCCATCGAACGACTTAGCGCTCAGACCACGGAAGTCACGGATACGAGGGATTGCGATGTCAACCAAACGCTCAAAGAATTCCCACATACGCTCACCGCGCAGGGTTACTTTACAGCCAATAGGGTAGCCTTCACGGATTTTAAAACCAGCAACTGACTTACGAGCTACAGTCACAACTGGTTTTTGACCAGCAATAGCAGTCATATCACGGACAGCATTTTCCATGATTTTCTTGTCAGCTACGGCTTCGCCAACACCCATATTCAGGGTGATTTTCTCAATCCGAGGGACTTGCATGACACTGGTATAACCGAACTTTTTAGTCAGTTCAGCAACAACAGTCTCTTTGTATCTATCATGCAGTTTCGCCATCGTTTACTCCAGTTACTTAACGAGTTCACTGTTCGATTTGAAGAAACGGACTTTCTTACCGTCTTCGAATCGGAAACCAACACGATCCGCCTTGCCAGTGACAGGGTTAAAGATCGCAACATTAGATGCTTGAATCGGTGCTTCTTTCTCAACGATACCACCAGTCACACCCAGTTGTGGGTTAGGCTTCTGGTGCTTCTTAACGAGATTGATGCCTTCAACAATTAACTTACCGGTAGTAAGTACACGAGTAACCTTACCGCGCTTACCCTTATCCTTACCGGCCAGTACAATTACTTCGTCTTCACGACGGATTTTTGCTGCCATTTTGAAGCTCCTTACAGTACTTCTGGTGCCAGCGACACAATTTTCATGAATTGCTCAGTACGCAGTTCACGTGTCACAGGTCCAAAGATACGAGTACCAATCGGGGCAAGGTTTGCGTTAAGCAATACCGCTGCATTCCGATCGAAGCGAATGACAGAACCGTCTGGACGACGTACGCCTTTCTTAGTACGGACTACCACCGCGTTATACACATCACCTTTCTTCGCTTTAGCGCGAGGAATGGCTTCTTTAACAGAAACCTTGATGATGTCGCCGATACCGGCATAACGACGATGAGAGCCACCCAAGACCTTAATACACTGAACTCTGCGCGCGCCGCTGTTACATGCGACATCGAGAGTCGATTGCATTTGGATCATTTTAAGTGCTCCGCTATCGTTACTACACAATCCCCACCATGGGGCTAAATAAACACCACTTTTGCCGTTCAAATCGGTCAAAAATGGCGCGCAAGTATAACACCATAAATAGAGAATGGATAGTATTAAAAAACAAACGGCCCCGAAAAGGAGCCGTTTACCAGTTTACCTAATATAAATTAGGCCTTGCTTACTACTTCAACCAGAGTCCAAGACTTAGTCTTAGACAGAGGGCGACATTCGCGAATAGACACGAAATCACCTTCTTTACACTGGTTTTGTTCGTCATGTGCATGGATCTTAGTAGTACGTTTGATGTACTTACCGTAGATTGGGTGCTTAACTTGACGCTCAACAGCTACAGTGATGGACTTGTCCATCTTGTCGCTGATGACTTTACCCTGCAAAGTACGGATTTTCTCAGACATTATGCACCTGCCTTAGAAGTAATAATGGTCTTAACGCGCGCAATGTTACGGCGCACTTGCTTCAGCTGGTGAGTTTGTGCCAGCTGACCAGTGGCGTGTTGCATACGCAGGTTAAACTGCTCACGCAGCAGACCAAGCAGTTCAGCGTTCAATTCCTCAACGCTCTTTTCTCTCAGTTCGCTCGCTTTCATTACATCACCGTCTTAGTTACGAAGGTAGTCTTGATAGGCAGTTTAGCAGCGGCCAGTGCGAAAGCTTCGCGGGCCAGCTCTTCTGAAACGCCATTCATTTCATAGAGTACCTTACCTGGTTGAATCTGACATACCCAGTATTCAACGTTACCTTTACCTTTACCCATACGCACTTCAAGAGGCTTAGAGGTAATTGGCTTGTCAGGGAAAACCCGGATCCAGATTTGACCTTGACGCTTAACGTGACGTGTCATTGCACGACGGGCAGATTCGATCTGACGTGCAGTCAAACGGCCGCGGCCAACTGCTTTCAGACCAAATGTACCGAAGCTAACTTCAGTACCGTTCGCCAGACCGCGGTTGCGGCCTTTGAACATTTTGCGAAACTTCATACGTTTAGGTTGCAGCATTGCCGGCTCTCCTATTTACCACGAGGCTTGCGCTTAGGTTGCTGCTTCGGCTCTTCGATCTGAGGCATGATACCGTCCAGAACTTCACCTTTGAAGACCCAAACTTTAATGCCGATCACACCGTATTGAGTGTGACTTTCAGAGGTTGAATAGTCGATGTCAGCACGCAGTGTATGCAGAGGCACACGGCCTTCGCGATACCACTCGGTGCGCGCAATCTCAGCGCCGCCTAAACGGCCACTAACTTCAACTTTGATACCTTTAGCGCCCAGACGCATAGCGTTTTGTACCGCACGCTTCATAGCGCGACGGAACATAACACGACGTTCCAGCTGTTGAGCGATAGAATCAGCTACCAGCTTGGCGTCCAGCTCAGGCTTACGGATCTCAGCGATGTTAATTTGCGCAGGAGTGCCAGTAATTTTGGCAACTTCAGCACGCAGAACTTCAACGTCTTCACCCTTCTTACCGATCACAACACCTGGACGGGCAGTGTGAATGGTAACGCGGATGCTTTTCGCTGGGCGTTCGATAACGATCTTAGATACTGATGCGGCTTTCAGTTTCTCTTCGAGAAACTTACGCACTTCCCAGTCGCCGTGCAGATTAGCAGCGTAGTCTGCTTTATCAGCGTACCAGGTAGAGATCCAAGGCTTAGTGATACCCAGACGGATACCATTAGGATGTACTTTCTGTCCCATTGCTCTCTCCTAGCGATCTGATACAACCACAGTAATGTGGCTGGTACGCTTCATGATACGGTCGGCGCGGCCTTTAGCACGTGGCATGATGCGCTTCATAGTTGGACCTTCATCAACGAAGACTTTTCCAACTTTCAGTTCATCAATGTCAGCACCTTCGTTATGCTCAGCATTGGCAATGGCTGAATCCAGTACTTTTTTGACCAGTACGGCGGCTTTCTTGGGGCTGAAGGTCAGGATCTCGAGGGCCTTAGAAACAGGCAGACCGCGGATCTGATCAGCTACCAGACGAGCCTTTTGAGGCGACGTACGGGCAAAACGATGTTTAGCTAAAACTTCCATCTTACTCCTCCCGTATTAGCGCTTCTTCGCTTTCTTATCAGCAGCATGGCCGCGATAAGTGCGAGTTGGTGAGAATTCACCAAGTTTGTGGCCGATCATTTCGTCAGTTACGAACACAGGAACGTGCTGACGACCATTATGGACAGCGATGGTCAAACCAATCATGTTTGGAATGATCATTGAGCGACGTGACCAAGTCTTAATAGGCTTTTTGTCACCTGCTTCCACCGCTTTCTCTACCTTCTTCAGCAAGTGCAGGTCAATGAATGGACCTTTCTTGAGAGAACGTGGCATGGCGAATCCTCTTACTATTTATTACGACGACGTACGATGTACTTGTCAGTGCGCTTGTTACTACGGGTCTTGTAACCCTTAGTTGGCACACCCCATGGAGTCACTGGGTGACGACCACCAGAAGTACGGCCTTCACCACCACCATGTGGGTGGTCTACTGGGTTCATTGCAACACCACGAACTGTTGGGCGTACGCCTCTCCAGCGCTTGGCACCAGCTTTACCCAGCTGACGCAGCATATGCTCGGCGTTACCAACTTCACCCAGAGTCGCGCGGCAATCAACTGGCACTTTGCGCATTTCGCCAGAGCGAAGACGCAGAGTGGCATAAGCGCCATCACGAGCTACAACTTGTACATAAGCACCGGCGGAACGTGCAATCTGAGCACCTTTACCAGGCTTCATTTCAACAGCGTGAACTACGCTACCAACTGGGATGTTACGCAGTGGCAGGGCGTTACCTGTCTTGATTTCAGCTTCTACGCCAGAAACGATCTTGTCACCAGCCTGCATGCCTTTGGCAGCCAGGATGTAGCGACGTTCACCGTCTGCGTACAGTACCAGCGCGATGTGCGCAGTACGGTTTGGATCGTATTCCAGACGCTCAATCTTCGCTGGGATACCATCTTTATCACGTTTGAAGTCAATCAGACGGTAGTGTTGCTTATGACCACCACCAACGTGACGAACAGTGATACGACCAGTGTTGTTACGGCCGCCACTCTTAGATTTTTTCGCCAACAGGCCAGCAAAAGGTTTACCCTTGTGCAGGTCAGTGTTCACCACTTTAACGACGTGGCGACGACCTGGAGAGGTTGGCTTACACTTAATAACTGCCATGAGTAATCTCCTTACGCTTCAGCGCCGACGAAATCGATGTCAGCACCCTCAGCCAGAGTAACATAGGCTTTTTTCCAATCGCTGCGACGACCAACACGGGCACCGTGACGCTTGGTTTTGCCTTTGTTCACCAGAGTGCGAACTGAATCAACTTCAACTTCAAACAGTTTTTCAACTGCAGCTTTGATCTCAGCTTTAGTGGCGTCGATAGCTACACGGAAAACTACAGTGTTGTTCTTCTCAGCAACCACAGTGCTCTTTTCAGAGATGTGTGGCGCCAGAATAACTTTCAGTAAACGTTCTTCGCGGATCATGCCAGCATCTCCTCGATTTGCTTAACAGCATCAGCAGTTACCAGCACTTTGTCGAACGCGATCAGGCTTACTGGGTCGATACCAGCAACATCACGAACATCAACCTTGTACAGGTTGCGAGCTGCCAAGAACAGGTTCTCGTCAACTTCGGAAGTCACAATCAATACGTCTTCCAGACCCATGTCTTTCAGCTTGGCCTTCAGCTCTTTAGTTTTAGGAGCTTCAACAGCAAACTTTTCAACAACGATCAGACGTTCTTGACGTACCAGCTCGGACAGGATGCTCTTCAGAGCGCCGCGGTACATTTTCTTGTTGACTTTCTGGCTGTGATCCTGGGTTTTAGCAGCGAAAGTTACGCCACCGCCACGCCAGATTGGGCCCTTGATACCACCCGCACGAGCGCGGCCAGTACCTTTTTGACGCCATGGCTTCTTGCCAGAGCCAGTCACTTCAGCGCGAGTTTTCTGAGCACGAGTGCCCTGACGCGCGTTTGCAGCGTAAGCTACAACTACCTGATGAACCAGTGCTTCATTAAAGTCACGGCCGAAGGTAGTTTCGGAAACTTCAAGAGCGCTTTGCGCGTCTTTCAATACCAATTCCATTACTATCTCCTCAGACCTTAGGCTTTAACGGCAGGCTTGATGATCAGGTCGCCATTGGTAGCGCCTGGAACAGCACCTTTAACCAGTAGCAGGTTACGCTCAGCATCTACACGTACTACGTCCAGATTTTGAGTGGTAACACGCTCAGCACCCATGTGGCCTGACATTTTTTTGCCTTTGAATACGCGACCTGGCGTCTGGTTCTGACCGATAGAACCGTTAGCTCGGTGCGCCAATGAGTTACCGTGAGTCATATCTTGAGTACGGAAGTTCCAACGCTTAACGCCGCCTTGGAAACCTTTACCTTTTGATTGACCGGTAACATCTACTTTCGCTACGTCAGCGAAGATATCTACGTTCAGCTCAGCACCAACTTCAATGCCTTCGCCTTCACCGTCTGCCAGACGCATTTCCCACAAACCACGGCCGGCTTCAACGCCCGCTTTGGCAAAGTGACCTGCTTCTGGTTTAGTGATGCGGTTGGCTTTTTTGGCACCAGTTGTAACTTGAAGTGCACGATAGCCGTCGTTTTCCAGAGTTTTCACCTGAGTAACGCGGTTTGCATTTACTTCAATTACAGTAACAGGGATAGACACGCCATCTTCGGTGAAGATGCGGGTCATACCCACTTTACGACCAATAAGACCGATAGCCATCTCTCAAACCTCTTCTAAGGATCTCAATTAACCCAAGCTAATCTGTACGTCGACACCAGCCGCAAGATCCAGACGCATCAACGCGTCGACTGTCTTCTCAGTTGGCTCTACGATGTCAACCAAACGCTTGTGAGTACGGATTTCGTATTGGTCACGAGCATCTTTATTAACGTGCGGAGAGATCAAAACGGTATAACGCTCTTTGCGCGTAGGCAGTGGGATAGGACCACGTACCTGGGCGCCAGTACGCTTAGCAGTTTCAACGATTTCCGCAGTAGACTGATCAATCAAACGATGATCAAATCCTTTCAAGCGGATACGGATTCTTTGGTTCTGCATTGACCAGAGCTCCTAAAATGGACACATAAAAAATCACCCTCTAGCCATTTCCTTTCTTGGAAAGACAGAGCGAGATGATTTAACCGTTCGACTCCCAATCGGAGTCGCTGTATTTGTGTTTAGCCCCTAGGGCTAAATCAACTATATCGCTTACTCAAGTTAAGCGAGGAGGCCATTATACTCATCCAGTGAAGGATTACAAGTCTGCTGTCGGAATTATCAACAGCCATAATGCCATCAAAAAGTGGCGCAGATTATACTGGCTTTAAATTAGATTGCCAACCGTTTTTAAATGGCTGGCAAAGGTCAAATAAAAAGGCGACCCTAAGGTCGCCTTTTTACATTAGCTCAGATCTGCAATTAAGCGATGATCTTGGCTACAACACCAGCACCAACTGTGCGGCCACCTTCACGGATAGCGAAGCGCAAGCCTTCGTCCATCGCGATTGGGCAGATCAGGGTAACAACCATCTTGATGTTGTCACCTGGCATTACCATCTCTACGCCTTCTGGCAGTTCGATAGTACCGGTCACGTCAGTTGTACGGAAGTAGAACTGTGGACGGTAGCCTTTGAAGAATGGAGTGTGACGTCCACCTTCTTCTTTAGACAGTACGTAAACTTCTGATTCGAACTTGGTGTGTGGAGTGATGGTACCTGGCTTAGCCAGTACTTGACCACGCTCTACTTCATCACGCTTGGTACCACGCAGCAGGATACCACAGTTCTCACCGGCACGACCTTCGTCCAGCAGCTTGCGGAACATTTCTACACCGGTACAAGTAGTCTTGGTAGTATCTTTGATACCTACGATTTCTACTTCATCACCAACTTTGATGATACCGCGCTCTACACGACCTGTTACTACAGTACCGCGACCAGAGATTGAGAATACGTCTTCGATTGGCAGCAGGAATGGCTTATCGATATCACGCTCTGGCTCAGGGATATAGGTATCCAGTGCTTCGGCCAGTTCAATGATCTTCGCTTCCCACTCTGGCTCACCTTCCAGTGCTTTCAGAGCTGAACCCTGAATTACTGGCAGGTCATCACCTGGGAAATCGTACTCAGACAGCAGTTCACGAACTTCCATCTCTACCAATTCCAGCAGCTCTTCATCGTCTACCATGTCACACTTGTTCATGAATACGATGATGAAAGGTACACCTACCTGACGAGACAGCAGGATGTGCTCACGAGTCTGTGGCATTGGACCGTCAGTAGAAGCTACTACCAGGATTGCGCCGTCCATCTGGGCAGCACCGGTGATCATGTTTTTAACATAGTCAGCGTGACCTGGGCAGTCTACGTGGGCGTAATGACGAGTTGGAGTGTCATACTCGATGTGAGAGGTATTGATGGTAATACCGCGCTCACGCTCTTCTGGAGCGTTATCGATCGCTGCGAAGTCACGAGCCTCACCACCGTAAGTCTTAGACAGTACAGTTGAGATAGCAGCAGTCAGAGTGGTTTTACCATGGTCAACGTGACCAATGGTGCCCACGTTAACGTGGGGCTTGGAACGTTCAAATTTAGCTTTAGACACGATATATTCCTTTCTTTTCAGAAGAGTCCGGCGCTGCCGGACACCATCAATCAAAATAACAGTTAATGCCGTTACCTAAATCAGGTACGAGCTTCGATAACTGCTTTAGCAACGTTTTGCGGCGCTTCAGAGTACTTCAAAAACTCCATGGAGTATGAAGCCCGACCCTGAGTCGCTGAGCGCAAATCTGTTGCATAACCAAACATTTCAGCCAAAGGTACCACAGCTCGAATGATCTTGATACCGGCGACGCCGTCATCCATACCTTCGATAAGACCACGACGACGGTTCAGATCACCTACTACGTCACCCATGTAGTCTTCTGGGGTTGTCACTTCAACCTTCATGCAAGGCTCGAGCAACACAGGGTTAGCTTGCAGCGCCCCCTTCTTGAAGCCCATAGAACCTGCAACTTTGAACGCCATTTCGTTCGAGTCCACATCATGATATGAACCGTCGAACAGAGTGACCTTCACGTCCAATACAGGGAAGCCGGCGACAACACCGTTCTTCATCTGTTCTTGGATACCTTTGTCAACCGCAGGGATGTATTCCCTAGGAACTACACCACCAACGATTTCGTTGACAAACTCATAACCGGCACCCTCTTCACGAGGCTCCAGTTTCAGCCAGACATGACCGAATTGACCACGACCACCAGACTGACGCACGAACTTACCTTCCACTTCCACAGCACTGCGGATAGTTTCACGATAAGCCACCTGAGGTTTACCAACGTTACATTCAACGCTGAACTCACGGCGCATACGGTCGATGATAATGTCCAAGTGTAGCTCACCCATACCTGAAATCAGAGTCTGACCCGACTCCTCATCAGTCTCAACCCGGAAAGAAGGATCTTCCATTGCCAGCTTCTGCAGCGCAATGCCCATCTTTTCCTGGTCGGCTTTGGAACGAGGTTCCACAGCAATGGTAATTACTGGCTCGGGGAATTCCATCCGCTCCAGAATTACCTTATGGTCTGGGTCACACAGGGTGTCACCGGTTGTCACATCTTTCAGGCCGATAGCAGCAGCTATATCACCTGCGCGCACTTCTTTCAGTTCTTTACGGTCGTTGGCGTGCATCTGCACGATACGACCGATACGCTCACGCTTCTCTTTTACAGAGTTGTAAACGGCTGAACCCGACTCCAGGACACCTGAGTAAACCCGGATAAAGGTCAAAGTACCCACAAATGGGTCTGTTGCGATTTTGAATGCCAACGCAGAGAAAGGTGCATTGTCATCAGAAACACGCTCAACTTCCTGTTCTCTGTCATCGATGCCCTTAATCGCAGGAACATCAACAGGAGCAGGAAGGTATTCAACAACGGCATCGAGAACTGCCTGTACGCCTTTATTTTTAAAGGCACTACCACAGGTAGCCAGCACAATTTCGTTGTTGATAGTACGTTGACGAAGCGCTTTTTTGATCTCTTCTTCTGTGAGCTCACCTTCTTCAAGGTATTTGTCCATCAGCTCATCAGAAGCCTCTGCGGCACTCTCTACCAGGTATTCGCGCATTTCGGTTGCCTTGGCAAGCAAATGCTCTGGGATCTCTTCGTGAGTGAAAGTCAGGCCCTGGTCTTCTTCATTCCAGTTGATGGCTTTCATCTTGATGAGATCGATAACCCCGCTAAAGTTTTCTTCTGTACCAATATTCAATTGAATAGGTACACAAGTTGCACCGAGACGGTTACGGATCTGTCCTACTACGCGATCAAAGTCGGCACCGGCACGGTCCATCTTATTGACGAACACCAGACGGGGGACATGATACTTGTCGGCCTGACGCCATACGGTCTCAGACTGAGGTTCCACACCAGAAGAACCACAAAAGACCACTACAGCACCGTCAAGTACGCGCAGAGAACGCTCTACCTCAATAGTAAAATCGACGTGACCTGGGGTATCGATGATATTGATACGATGCTCAGTAAACTGGGCATCCATACCGCGCCAGAACGTGGTAACAGCCGCAGAGGTAATAGTAATACCCCGCTCCTGCTCCTGAACCATCCAGTCAGTGGTAGACGCACCGTCATGGGTTTCACCCATCTTGTGGTTTACCCCTGTATAGAACAGGACTCGCTCTGTGGTAGTAGTTTTACCTGCGTCAACGTGAGCACAAATACCTATGTTGCGATAACGCTCAATTGGAGTTGTACGAGCCACGATTATACCCTCTTGACTAAGATAAAAATCTTAGCAATGTCAGAGAAAGCGCGGGCAAGCCCGCGCCCGATATTACCAACGGTAATGAGCAAACGCTTTGTTGGCTTCTGCCATACGATGCACGTCTTCGCGCTTCTTAACGGCAGTACCTTTGTTTTCGGAAGCGTCCAGCAGTTCACCTGCCAGGCGCAGAGCCATAGATTTTTCACCACGCTTACGAGCAGCTTCAACCAACCAGCGCATCGCCAGTGCGTTACGACGAACTGGACGAACTTCACATGGAACCTGGTAAGTAGAACCACCAACACGGCGAGACTTAACCTCTACCGCTGGGCGAACGTTTTCCAGGGCTGCTTCAAGGATAACCAGATGCTCTTCGCCTTTCTTATCGGCTACAACATCCAGTGCTTTGTAGATAATTTTTTCAGCAGTCGACTTTTTGCCGTCCTGCATAATGACGTTGATGAACTTAGCCAGCAACTCACTTTGAAACTTTGGATCAGGTAGGATTTTACGTTGTCCTACTACGCGACGTCTTGGCATAACTATTCTCCGTATGCTTCAGGTATTTCCAAAACTGGAATTTATATTTAGCTTGGCCTTACTTAACGGAAAACCATTAAGACTTAGGACGCTTAGCACCGTACTTAGAACGAGCTTGGCGACGTGAAGTCACACCAGCACAGTCCAGGGCGCCACGAACAGTGTGATAACGCACACCAGGTAAGTCTTTAACACGACCACCACGGATCAGGATTACACTGTGTTCCTGCAGGTTGTGGCCTTCACCGCCGATGTACGAAGTTACTTCGAAACCGTTGGTCAGACGCACACGAGCTACTTTACGTAGTGCAGAGTTAGGTTTTTTTGGAGTAGTGGTGTACACACGAGTACAAACACCACGCTTTTGTGGGCACGCGTTCAACGCAGGCACGTTAGTCTTTTCGACTTTAGGTGCGCGAGGCTTACGTACCAACTGGTTTACAGTTGCCATGTATAGCTCCGAATCAGTTGATTTCAACTCAACAATAAGGTGTGAAAAATCTAATCCCACAATAGTGGGACGCGGAATTTTAGAAAGGTAAGGCTTGGCTGTCAAGAAATAGCCAACTTTTGCAGCGTATTCCAATGAAAAAGGCGCCTTTCGGCGCCTTTTGTAACATCTATGCTACTTATTCCTGACTGCCAGCCAGGTTCAACAGATCGGCCAGGTTCTGTTCGGCTTCACTGGCGCTGATGCTAGGTGCTTCAGTCGCTACTTCACCGCGAGCCTGGTTACGGTTGTTGTGGTAAGCATAACCGGTACCGGCCGGGATCAGACGACCCACGATCACGTTCTCTTTCAGACCGCGCAGGTTATCACTCTTACCGCCTACTGCCGCTTCGGTCAGCACGCGAGTGGTTTCCTGGAACGAGGCTGCAGAGATGAAGGATTCGGTCGCCAGAGAGGCTTTGGTAATACCCAGCAGTTCGCGTTCGAACTTGGCCGGAATCTTGCCCTGCTCTTCCAGTTCGCGGTTAGCGATCTTGACGCGGGACACCTCAACCTGCTCCCCTTCGAGGAACTCAGAATCACCGGCTTCAGTGATCAGACACTTACGCAGCATCTGGCGAATGATCACCTCGATGTGCTTGTCGTTAATCTTCACACCCTGCAGACGATATACGTCTTGTACTTCATTCACAATGTAGTTGGCTACGTTGTGGATACCGCGCAGACGCAGAATATCGTGAGCAGACTCTGGACCATCGGCGATCACTTCACCACGTTCGACTTTTTCACCTTCGAACACGTTCAGGTTACGCCACTTAGGGATCATCTCTTCGTATGGGTTACCGCCTTCAGCAGGGGTAATGACCAGACGACGCTTACCTTTGGTCTCTTTACCGAAGGAGATAGTACCTGTGATTTCCGCCAGAATCGCAGGCTCTTTCGGCTTACGGGCTTCGAACAGGTCAGCAACCCTTGGCAGACCACCGGTAATATCGCGAGTCTTGGACGATTCCTGAGGAATACGAGCCAGTGCATCACCGACGCTGATCTGAGCATTATCTTCCAGGTTTACGATCGCATTGCTGGGCAGGAAGTACTGCGCAGGTACGTCGGTACCAGGAATGGTCAGGTCATTACCGTTTTCGTCAACCAAACGGATCATTGGACGCATTTCTTTGCCGGCGCTTGGGCGCTGGGCAACATCCAATACCACGATGGAAGACAGACCGGTCAACTCATCGGTTTGACGCGAGATGGTGACACCGTCAATCATCTGCTCAAACTTCACATAACCCGCCACTTCAGTGATGATTGGGTGAGTATGTGGATCCCAGTTGGCGATAGTCTGGCCAGCGTTAACTTCAACACCTTCCAATGTTTCCAGCACAGTACCGTAAGGCACTTTATAGCGCTCTTTCTCACGGCCCAGATCATCGATAATCGCCAGTTCAGAGGAACGCGATACGATAACCAGCTTACCATCGCTGTTCTTAACGAACTTGGCGTTGTGCAGCTTCAGGTTACCGGCGTTCTTCACCTGGACACTGTTTTCTGCAGAAGCCCTGGATGCCGCACCACCGATGTGGAAGGTACGCATCGTCAGCTGTGTACCAGGCTCACCGATTGACTGAGCAGCGACAACACCGATGGCTTCACCTTGGTTGATCAGGTGACCACGAGCCAAGTCGCGACCATAACACTTGGCACACACACCGAAGTCGGTATCACAGCAGATTACAGAACGTACTTTAACTTCGTCGACGCTGTGCTCTTCCAACTTATCACACCATGCTTCATCCAGCAGGGTGTTGCGTGGCGCCAGGACTTCGTCGGAACCAGGATAATAAACATCCTCGGCAACAACACGACCCAGTACGCGTTCACGCAGCGGCTCAACCACGTCACCACCTTCAATCAGCGGCTTCATGATCAGACCTTCGTGAGTACCACAGTCATCTTCGATAACGACCAGATCCTGAGCAACATCCACCAGACGACGAGTCAGATAACCTGAGTTCGCAGTCTTAAGTGCGGTATCCGCCAGACCCTTACGAGCACCGTGAGTAGAAATAAAGTACTGCAGTACGTTCAGACCTTCACGGAAGTTCGCCACGATGGGCGTTTCGATGATAGAGCCGTCTGGCTTGGCCATCAGACCACGCATACCCGCCAACTGACGGATCTGAGCGGCACTACCACGAGCGCCTGAGTCGGCCATCATGTAGATGCTGTTGAAGGAAGCCTGTTTCTCTTCTTCACCGTCGCGGTTGATAACCACTTCGGAAGACAGGTTTTCCATCATCGCCTTGGAGACTTTCTCGTTGGCGCTGGCCCAGATATCGATAACCTTGTTGTAACGCTCACCGGCAGTTACCAGACCAGACTGGAACTGTTCCTGGATTTCCAGAACTTCGGCTTCTGCGTCGGCAACCAGCTTGTACTTGGCTTCCGGGATTTCCATATCGTTGATACCGACAGAGGCACCTGAGATAGTGGCGTATTGGAAACCTGTGTACATCAATTGGTCAGCAAAGATAACAGTATCTTTCAGACCCAGCTGACGGTAGCAGGTGTTCAGCAAACGGGAGATCTGCTTCTTGCCCATGTTCTGGTTAACCAGATCAAAAGACATACCGGCTGGCAGGATCAATGACAACAGAGCACGACCTACTGTGGTGTCGACAATGCGGCGCTGCTGGGTGCGCTCACCGTTCTCATCGATATGAGTTTCGGTGATACGAACTTTAACCCGAGCGTGCAGCTCGGCGGCACCTGTGCGATAAGCTTTTTCGGCTTCGGCAACAGACTCAAAGGCCATACCTTCACCGCGGCCATTTACGCGCTCACGGCTCATGTAGTACAGACCCAGTACCACGTCCTGAGAAGGAGTGATAACCGGCTCACCGTTAGCAGGTGACAGAATGTTGTTGGTTGACATCATCAACGCACGGGCTTCCAGCTGGGCTTCCAGCGTCAGAGGCACGTGTACCGCCATTTGGTCACCATCGAAGTCGGCGTTATAGGCCGCACACACCAATGGGTGCAGTTGAATCGCTTTACCTTCGATCAGTACAGGTTCGAACGCCTGGATACCCAAACGGTGCAGTGTTGGTGCACGGTTCAGCATCACAGGGTGTTCGCGGATCACTTCATCCAGTACGTCCCAAACCTCGGCAACTTCACGCTCAACCATCTTCTTGGCAGCTTTGATGGTAGTGGCCAGGCCACGACCTTCCAGCTTGCCGTAGATGAATGGTTTGAACAGTTCCAGCGCCATTTTCTTCGGCAGACCACACTGGTGCAGACGCAGAGTTGGGCCCACGGTAATTACCGAACGGCCTGAGTAGTCAACACGCTTACCCAGCAGGTTCTGACGGAAACGACCTTGCTTACCCTTGATCATGTCGGCCAAGGACTTCAGAGGACGCTTGTTGGAACCGGTAATGGCACGACCGCGACGACCGTTATCCAGCAGGGCATCAACAGATTCCTGCAGCATACGCTTTTCGTTGCGAACGATGATATCCGGAGCAGCCAGATCCAGCAGACGCTTCAAACGGTTGTTACGGTTGATCACGCGGCGATACAGATCGTTCAGATCTGAAGTCGCGAAACGGCCGCCGTCCAGTGGAACCAAAGGACGCAGATCAGGTGGCAGAACCGGCAGCACCTTGAGGATCATCCACTCTGGCTTGTTACCTGAATGGTAGAAGGCCTCAACCAGCTTCAAACGCTTGGTGACTTTCTTGCGACGGGTCTCAGAGTTAATAGATGGCAGCTCTTCGCGCATCTGCTCAACTTCTTTCTCCAGATCGATAGCGCGCAGCAGTTCCAGAACCGCTTCGGCACCCATCTTGGCTTCGAACTCGTCACCATACTCTTCCAGCGCATCCAGGTAGGTTTCTTCGGTCAGCATTTGACCGCGCTCCAGGCTGGTCATGCCTGGCTCGATAACCACATAAGATTCGAAGTAGAGTACTCGCTCAATATCACGCAGAGTCATGTCCAGCATCAGACCGATACGGGATGGCAGTGACTTGAGGAACCAAATGTGGGCAACTGGGCTGGCCAGTTCGATGTGGCCCATACGCTCACGACGTACTTTGGTCTGGGTCACTTCAACGCCACACTTCTCACAGATCACACCGCGGTGCTTGAGACGCTTGTACTTACCGCACAGACACTCGTAGTCTTTGACTGGGCCAAAGATACGGGCACAGAACAGGCCTTCACGCTCAGGCTTGAATGTACGGTAGTTGATGGTTTCAGGCTTCTTAACTTCACCAAATGACCAAGAACGGATCAGATCAGGCGACGCCAGGCCGATCTTGATGCCTTCAAATTCTTCAGTCTTGCTTTGCTGTTTCAGAAACTTTAATAAGTCTTTCACGTTTCTCTCCTGAAGGAGTTAAACCCGGTGCCCCGCTCTCGCGGAGCACCAATTCGTTGCCAAACGCAGGCTTTAAACCGCGTCTTACTCTTGATCCAACTCGATGTTGATACCGAGAGAACGGATCTCCTTCAGCAATACGTTGAAGGACTCTGGCATTCCTGGCTGCATCTGATGGTTACCGTCAACGATGTTCTTGTACATCTGAGTACGACCGTTAACGTCATCCGATTTCACTGTGAGCATTTCCTGCAGAGTATACGCAGCACCGTATGCCTCCAGGGCCCACACTTCCATCTCACCGAAACGCTGACCACCGAACTGAGCTTTACCGCCCAGAGGTTGCTGAGTAACCAAGCTGTACGAACCGGTAGAACGGGCATGCATCTTGTCATCAACCAAGTGGTTCAGTTTGAGCATGTACATGTAACCTACGGTCACAGGACGCTCGAACTGGTTACCGGTACGACCATCAAACAGATTCAGCTGACCAGAAGTCGGCAGACCTGCGAGCTCAAGCATCTGCTTGATCTCTTTCTCTTTGGCACCGTCGAAGGCTGGGGTTGCCGTTGGCAGACCATCCTTCAGGTGTTTGGCCAGACGCAGAACTTCATCATCGGTAAATGAATCGATATCCACGCGCTGCTTCACTTCATCGCCCAGTTCATAGACCTGTTTGATGTAGCCACGCAGTTCAGCCAGCTCACGCTGTTCTTCCAGCATAGTATTGATGCGATTACCAATACCCTTAGCCGCAGCACCCAAGTGAACTTCCAGTACCTGACCAATGTTCATCCGCGAAGGTACACCCAGAGGGTTCAGTACGATGTCGACAGGGTTACCCTGCTCGTCGTATGGCATATCTTCGATAGGACAGATCTTGGAGATCACACCCTTGTTACCGTGACGACCCGCCATCTTGTCACCAGGCTGGATGGTACGCTTAACCGCCAAGTAAACCTTAACGATCTTCAGTACACCTGGAGCCAGATCATCACCTTGGGTGATCTTGCGACGCTTGATTTCAAACTTCTTGTCAAAGTCGGCTTTCAGCTCTTCGTGCTGTTCAGCCAGCTGTTCCAGTTCGGTTTGCTTGGCTTCATCGTCGATAACCTGAACCAATACGTCTTTGCGTGGCAGTTCGGCCAATTTGGCTTCACTGAAACCAGCGCTCAGCAGCAGGTTACGGGCACGGCTCAGAACACCCTCTTCGAGGATCTTGAACTCTTCAGTCAAGTCCTTACGGGCTTGAGCAATGTGCATCTCTTCGATTTCGATGGCGCGCTTGTCTTTTTCAACACCGTCACGGGTGAAGACTTGCACGTCGATAACGGTACCCTTCACTGAGTTAGGTACACGCAGAGAGCTGTCTTTAACGTCAGACGCTTTCTCACCGAAAATAGCCCGCAGCAGTTTCTCTTCCGGAGTCAGTTGAGTTTCACCCTTAGGCGTTACCTTACCAACCAGAATGTCACCGCCTTTAACTTCGGCGCCGATGTAAACGATACCGGATTCATCCAGCTTGCTCAGTGCAGACTCACCCACGTTAGGGATGTCGGCAGTGATCTCTTCGCTACCCAGCTTGGTATCACGAGCGATACAGGACAGTTCCTGAATGTGGATAGTGGTGAAACGGTCTTCCTGCGCTACGCGCTCGGAGATCAAAATCGAGTCTTCGAAGTTGTAACCGTTCCAGGTCATAAATGCGATGCGCATATTTTGACCCAGAGCCAGGTCGCCCAAGTCGGTTGATGGACCATCGGCCAGCACGTCGCCACGAACAACTGGATCACCTACGCTACAGCATGGACGCTGGTTGATGCAGGTGTTCTGGTTAGAACGGGTGTACTTGGTCAGGTTGTAGATATCGATACCGGCTTCACCTGGCATCAATTCATCTTCGTTAACCTTGACCACGATGCGACTGGCATCAACATAGTCGATCACGCCGCCACGCTTGGCGGCCACAACTACGCCTGAGTCAACAGCCAGCGTACGTTCAATACCAGTACCCACCAGAGGCTTCTCTGACTTGAGTGTTGGTACTGCCTGACGTTGCATGTTCGCACCCATCAATGCACGGTTAGCGTCATCGTGTTCAAGGAATGGGATCAAAGATGCCGCCACAGAGATGATCTGCTGTGGAGATACGTCCATATACTGGATATCGGAAGCACGCATAAAGGTGGATTCACCCTTGTGGCGACAGGCAACCTGCTCTTCCACAATACGGCCTTCGCTGTCGAGTTCGATGTTGGCCTGTGCAATCACATAACGGCCTTCTTCGATGGCAGACAGGTATTCCACTTCATCGGTAACCACACTGTCGATCACCTTGCGATAAGGTGTTTCCAGGAAGCCGTATGAGTTGGTACGGGCAAAGGTGGACAGCGAGTTGATCAGACCAATGTTTGGACCTTCAGGGGTCTCAATTGGACACAGACGACCATAGTGAGTTGGGTGCACGTCTCGAACTTCGAAGCCGGCACGCTCACGAGTCAGACCGCCGGGACCAAGAGCCGAAATACGGCGCTTGTGAGTCACTTCTGACAGTGGGTTGTTCTGATCCATAAACTGCGACAGCTGAGAAGAACCGAAGAACTCTTTCACTGCTGCAGAGATTGGCTTGGCGTTGATCAGATCTTGAGGCATCAGTTCGTTCAGATCGCCCAGAGACAGACGTTCACGTACTGCGCGCTCAACACGTACCAGACCAACACGGAACTGGTTCTCGGCCATTTCGCCAACACTACGGATACGACGGTTACCCAGGTGGTCGATATCATCGACTTCATCAAAACCGTTACGGATTTCGATGATCTTCTTCATTACGGCAACTATGTCTTCTTTGGTCAGTACACCGGTACCTTCGTTCTCGTCGATTTCGAGACGACGGTTGAACTTCATCCGGCCCACTTTAGACAGGTCATAGCGCTCTTCGCTGAAGAACAGGTTCT
The DNA here is from genome assembly GCF_019670705.1 of Shewanella carassii. Lineage (NCBI taxonomy): Bacteria > Pseudomonadati > Pseudomonadota > Gammaproteobacteria > Alteromonadales > Shewanellaceae > Shewanella > Shewanella carassii. The sequence continues at coordinate 211,894 of NZ_AP024618.1, read as the reverse complement.
GGAACAGAGCTTCGGCGGCATCCTTGGTTGGTGGCTCGCCAGGACGCATCATGCGATAGATTTCAACCAGGGCTTCCAAACGGTTGGTGGTTGAGTCAATACGCAAGGTGTCAGAGATGTAAGCACCGTGATCCAGCTCGTTGATGTACAGAGTGCTGATCTCTTTGATACCGGCCAGAGACAGATTGGCCAGGTCTTCCAGGCTGATCTCGTTGTTGGCGGTAACCAGTACTTCACCTGTGTCAGGATCGATATAGTCCTGAGCCGCTACTTTACCAATGATGTACTCAACCGGAACTTCCAGTTCAGTGGTATTGGTTTTTTCCAGTTGGCGGATATGACGGGCAGTGATTCGACGACCTTTCTCTACCAGCACTGTGCCTTCTGAATCCTTGATGTCATAGCTGGCAGTTTCACCACGCAGACGATCAGGAACCAGAGTCATGACCAGAGAATCTTTCTTGATCTTGAAGTCGACACGCTCAAAGAAGATGTCGAGGATATCCTGAGTAGAATATTCCAGGGCACGCAGAATGATACTGGCAGGCAGCTTACGACGACGGTCAATACGTACAAACAACGCATCTTTAGGGTCGAACTCGAAGTCGAGCCATGAACCGCGGTAAGGAATAATACGCGCGTTATACAACACCTTACCTGAGGAGTGTGTCTTACCACGGTCGTGGTCGAAGAACACACCTGGGCTACGGTGCAGCTGAGATACGATAACACGCTCAGTACCATTGATAACAAAGGTACCGTTTTCAGTCATCAGAGGGATATCCCCCATGTAGACTTCTTGTTCTTTAATATCTTTTACAGTGCCAGCGGCAGCTTCACGATCATACAGCACCATGCGCAGCTTAACGCGCAGTGGAGCGGAGTATGTCACACCGCGGATTTGACACTCTTTCACATCAAAAACAGGCTCGCCCAGCTTATAGCTGACGTACTGCAGTTCTGAATTACCAGAAAAGCTCTTGATGGGAAAAACGCTACGGAAAGCGGCCTCTAGGCCACGCTCACCGGTAGGATCTTGATCGGTGAACTTCTTAAAAGAGTCTAACTGAATAGACAACAGGTAAGGGATATCCAACACTTGTGGACGCTTACCGAAGTCTTTGCGAATACGCTTCTTTTCAGAATAGGAGTAAACCATGGGTTTCCTCTGCTTGCGAGATGTGACCAAGACTGAATCAACACAGTTAATCCAGCACGTTTGCCCATCACCGTTGATGGCAAGAACCTAACCAATAATCACTGCTAGGGACTGCAAAATCTGGCGACAAACGGTGAAAAAAATCGCCAACGCTTACAGCGCAAAAAAGGCCGACGGTCAAAAAACCGCCAGCCTCCACCCAATTGGCTTGGGTGATTGTAAGTCAATATGACTTACTTGATCTCTACTTGAGCACCAGCTTCTTCGAGTTCTTTCTTCAGAGCTTCAGCTTCTTCTTTAGAGATGCCTTCTTTAACAGCTACTGGAGCAGATTCAGCCATAGCTTTGGCTTCTTTCAGACCCAGACCTGTGGCACCACGTACAGCCTTGATCACAGCAACTTTGTTGTCACCGTGAGAAGTCATAACTACGTCGAACTCGGTTTTCTCTTCAGCAGCAGCAGCTTCACCAGCGCCGCCAGCAACTACTGCAGCAGCAGCAGATACGCCGAACTTCTCTTCCATAGCTTCGATCAGTTCAACAACTTCCATTACAGACATAGCTGCAAAGGCTTCAAGGATTTGGTCTTTAGTGATAGACATAACAAATGTTTCCTATTGTTCTGAATTCAATTCTGTTAAGCAGCCAGCTTGAAATTAAGCGGCTTCTTGTTTTTGATCGCGCAGAGCGGCCAGTGTACGAACGAACTTGCCAGCAGATGCTTCTTTCATAGTCATCATCAACTGTGCCAGTGCTTCTTCGTAAGTTGGCAGTTTTGCCAAACGATCAATGTCAGCTGCAGGGATGAATTCCCCTTCATAAGCTGCACCTTTAACTTCGAAAGCGGCTTGCTCTTTAGCAAAGTCTTTTAACAGACGAGCTGCAGCACCTGGGTGCTCGTTAGAGAAAGCGATCAAAGTTGGGCCAGAGAACACCTCTGTCAGACACTCAAAAGCAGTGCCTTCTACTGCGCGGCGAGCCAGAGTGTTACGTACTACACGTACGTACACACCGTTTGCGCGAGCAGTCTTACGCAGAACTGTCATAGCACCTACAGTCACACCGCGTGAATCGGCGACAACTGCAGAAAGCGCACCTTTGGCAGCTTCGTTGACTTCAGCAACAATCGCTTTTTTGTCTTCGAGTCTTAATGCCATTGGCTTTACTCCTGGATTCTACCTGGGGAATCCCCAGCGTTTACCATACTGAACACAAATGTACTCAGTTACTTACGGTGCAGATAATCCAGCAGAAATAAATCTATCTGGGGCCTGACACCGTCTACGCAGGAAATTAAGTCTTCCAAATGGGCAACACCTGCGGTCTTGGACGGAAGCCCATCTGAGTGAAAACACTCGTCATAGGCTCCAACCCACAAAAGTGCGCGCATTATAGGCTAACACGCGCATTTTGTAAAATTAGTTAGCAGCGTCCAGAGAGTTCTGGTCGACAGCTACACCTGCCCCCATAGTGGTGGAGATGCTTACCTTCTTCACATACTGACCTTTGGCTGCAGCAGGCTTAGCCTTTCTCAGCGCAGACAGCAGTGCTTCCAGGTTTTCTTTCAGTTGAGCAGTTTCGAAGTCCACTTTACCGATGGTAGTGTGGATGATACCGTTCTTGTCGTTACGGTAACGAACCTGACCAGCCTTGGCGTTCTTAACAGCTTCAGCAACGTTAGGAGTTACAGTACCGGTTTTAGGGTTAGGCATCAGGCCGCGTGGGCCCAGGATTTGACCCAGCATACCAACAACGCGCATTGCATCAGGAGATGCGATAACTACGTCGAAGTTCATTTCGCCGGCTTTCACCTGCTCAGCCAGATCTTCCATACCTACCAGTTCAGCACCAGCTTCTTTCGCAGCTTCGGCATTGGCACCTTGAGTGAATACAGCAACACGTACTTCACGACCGGTACCGTGTGGCAGCACAGTGGCACCACGAACGTTTTGGTCAGATTTACGAGGATCAACACCCAGGTTAACGGCAACGTCTACGCTCTCAACGAACTTGGCAGTAGCCAGTTCTTTCAGCAGAGCAACAGCTTCGTTGATGTCGTATGCTTTGGTTACGTCCACTTTCTCGCGGATGGTGCGCATGCGCTTAGTCAGCTTTGCCATTATATTAGTCCTCTACTACCAAACCCATGGAACGCGCAGTACCTTCGATTGAGCGAGTCATCGCTTCAATGTCAGCACCAGTCATATCGGTTGCCTTGGTTTCAGCAATTTCCTGAACCTGGCTACGCTTGATAGTACCCACTTTCTGAGTGTTAGGACGAGCAGAACCTGACTTCAGACCAGCGGCTTTCTTCAGCAAGAAGGCGGCAGGTGGAGTCTTGGTTTCGAAAGTGAATGAGCGATCGTTGTAAACAGTGATCACTACTGGAATTGGCATACCTTTTTCGAACTTTTCAGTACGAGCGTTGAATGCTTTACAGAATTCCATGATGTTCACACCTTTCTGACCCAGAGCTGGACCAACTGGTGGAGACGGGTTTGCAGCACCGGCTGCTACTTGCAGCTTGATGTAAGCTTCAATTTTCTTTGCCATCTGACATTTCCTCAGTTTGGGTTCAAACGCTCAGGCAACATGCCTTGAGCTCCCCGAAAACAACGGGTGCGGATTATATAGAAATCCACACCCGTTGCCAAACGGATTTTGTATTTTATTTAATCAGGATTTTTCGACCTGATTGAAGTCCAACTCAACCGGAGTTGAGCGGCCGAAGATCATCACAGACACCTTAACGCGGTTCTTGTCATAATCCACTTCTTCAACAGTACCGTTGAAGTCGGCAAAAGGACCATCGGTAACCCGAACCACTTCGCCGGGTTCGAACATAACGCGATGAGTCGGAGATTCTGTTGTTTCCTGAAGGCGACGCAGAATAGCTTCGGCTTCTTTATCGGAAATAGGAGCAGGGCGATCTGATGTTCCACCGATAAAGCCCATCACACGAGGGATGCTCTTCACCAAGTGCCAGCTTTGATCGTTCATTTCCATCTGTACCAGCACATAGCCGGGGAAGAACTTACGCTCACTCTTACGGCGTTGGCCGGCACGCATTTCTACGACTTCTTCGGTAGGAACCAGCACTTCGCCGAAGAACTCTTCCATACCATGCATTTTGATGTGTTCAAGCAAAGACTTACATACACGGCCTTCGTAACCGGAAAAAGCCTGAACCACATACCATCTTTTCTTAGCTTCTTTAGCTTCAGTCATTCTAGTGCCTATACGCCAGTAATAAAGTTAACAATGCGCAGCAATACCGCATCCAGTCCCCAAAGGATCAAGGCCAGGATACCTGTCGCAGCCAGTACGATAAAGGTGGTATTCAACGCCTCTTGACGAGTCGGCCATACGACTTTGCGTACTTCGATTTGTGACTCACGGGCAAAGGCCAATGCTTGCTTACCCTTAACGGTTTGTAAGGCAATAAAACCAGCAATAGCGAATACGACAACCACACCCGCGGCGCGGATTGGCGTAGTGAAGACTTCGCTGTCGTTGTACATCTGGTTGCCGACGATCGCCACCGCCACCAGTAGTATAGCTATTACCCACTTTACGATATCCAGAGAGTTGCCCTGGTTTTCAGTATTTGTTGTCATCGGTTAATTCCGTTACTCATTACGACCTGAGCCAAGGGACAGCTGAGTAAGTTTAAGGCTTAAATCAGCGCCAGCCCGCTTTCGAACTCGCCCCTGACGAGAATTCTCCGGCTCAGGGCACAAAAATCGGCCATAGATTGTATTCTTAATCAGCTTTGTTATCAAGGATACACAGGGCGAAACCAGGAGAAAGCCTGACACTTTGCGCCAGCAAGCAAAAAAGGAAGCCGAAGCTTCCTTTTCAAAGTAACCTGTCTCGCAATTAAGCGATGATCTTGGCTACAACACCAGCACCAACTGTGCGGCCACCTTCACGGATAGCGAAGCGCAAGCCTTCGTCCATCGCGATTGGGCAGATCAGGGTAACAACCATCTTGATGTTGTCACCTGGCATTACCATCTCTACGCCTTCTGGCAGTTCGATAGTACCGGTCACGTCAGTTGTACGGAAGTAGAACTGTGGACGGTAGCCTTTGAAGAATGGAGTGTGACGTCCACCTTCTTCTTTAGACAGTACGTAAACTTCTGATTCGAACTTGGTGTGTGGAGTGATGGTACCTGGCTTAGCCAGTACTTGACCACGCTCTACTTCATCACGCTTGGTACCACGCAGCAGGATACCACAGTTCTCACCGGCACGACCTTCGTCCAGCAGCTTGCGGAACATTTCTACACCGGTACAAGTAGTCTTGGTAGTATCTTTGATACCTACGATTTCTACTTCATCACCAACTTTGATGATACCGCGCTCTACACGACCTGTTACTACAGTACCGCGACCAGAGATTGAGAATACGTCTTCGATTGGCAGCAGGAATGGCTTATCGATATCACGCTCTGGCTCAGGGATATAGGTATCCAGTGCTTCGGCCAGTTCAATGATCTTCGCTTCCCACTCTGGCTCACCTTCCAGTGCTTTCAGAGCTGAACCCTGAATTACTGGCAGGTCATCACCTGGGAAATCGTACTCAGACAGCAGTTCACGAACTTCCATCTCTACCAGTTCCAGCAGCTCTTCATCGTCTACCATGTCACACTTGTTCATGAATACGATGATGAAAGGTACACCTACCTGACGAGACAGCAGGATGTGCTCACGAGTCTGTGGCATTGGACCATCAGTAGAAGCTACTACCAGGATTGCGCCGTCCATCTGGGCAGCACCGGTGATCATGTTTTTAACATAGTCAGCGTGGCCTGGGCAGTCTACGTGGGCGTAGTGACGAGTTGGAGTGTCATACTCGATGTGAGAGGTATTGATGGTAATACCGCGCTCACGCTCTTCTGGAGCGTTATCGATCGCTGCGAAGTCACGCGCCTCACCACCGTAAGTCTTAGACAGTACAGTTGAGATAGCAGCAGTCAGAGTGGTTTTACCATGGTCCACGTGGCCAATGGTACCCACGTTAACGTGGGGTTTACTACGTTCAAATTTAGCTTTAGACATGGTATTGCCTCAATCTAAGATTTTCTGGTGGTGAAACCATATATAGTGAAAAAGTCCGATGCAAATGAATGACATCGAACAGATTATAAAAGGTAGAGGTAAAATCTAAGATAGGCTGGTGCTGATAGGCAGATTCGAACTGCCGACCTCATCCTTACCAAGGATGCGCTCTACCACCTGAGCCATATCAGCATGCAAATTTGGAGCGGGCAGCGGGAATCGAACCCGCGTTATCAGCTTGGAAGGCTGGAGTAATACCATTATACGATGCCCGCGCAACCTAACTTAAGGCTACCTACTTACCTTGAAAATGGTGGAGGGAGAAGGATTCGAACCTTCGAAGGCGGAGCCGTCAGATTTACAGTCTGATCCCTTTGGCCACTCGGGAACCCCTCCGATAAAATTGGTGCCGGCACCAAGAGTCGAACTCGGGACCTACTGATTACAAGTCAGTTGCTCTACCAACTGAGCTATGCCGGCACTTCATTTCGGTAGCGGATATTAGGTAAATGTCGGGTCGAGTGCAATAGGAAATTAGTTTTTTTTTCGAAAAAGACCCTAACCGATGCTTTTTCATCCTAATTAAGAGCGGGATTTACACGCGCCGATGATTCTTTATACACAGGGGAAAGAATTCAACCTTACTCTGGGATTTTTTATTGTTCACGAATAATTCATGGTGTACTGTGCCTTGCCTGAGCAGAGGAAATCAGATGACAACAACCAACTCAATTCAACAGGCATTGTATATGCCGTTTCATCGCCAGCAGTGGGCCGAGCTTCGAGAATCGGTACCTTTGACCCTGAGCGAAACCGAATTGAAAAAGCTACGGGGGATAAACGAAAAGGTTTCCCTCACAGAAGTCACCGACATCTATCTGCCCCTCAGCCGCCTGCTTAACTTGATCGTTGGCGCCAAGCAGCAAAGAGGTTTGGTGTTAAATGAGTTTTTGGGGCAAACCCCGGCCAAGAGCCCTTACATTATCAGTATTGCCGGCAGTGTCGCCGTGGGGAAAAGCACCACAGCCCGTATCCTGCAAGCACTGTTGAGCCATTGGCCCGAACACCCTAAAGTCGATCTGATTACTACAGATGGTTTTCTTTATCCCTTAGCAGAGCTGAAACAAAAAGGGTTACTGCAGCGTAAGGGATTTCCAGAAAGCTATGATATGAAACTCTTGGTGGAGTTTATCGCCGCCATCAAATCAGGCGCCGAATTGGTCGAGGCTCCGCTATATTCCCACATCAGTTACGACAGGCTTCCCGAAGTGCAGCAGGTCAGACAGCCGGATATTTTGATCCTGGAAGGCTTGAATGTACTGCAGACAGAGCTGGATTCTCCCGTGAGCATCAAGCGGCCATTTGTCTCTGATTTCGTAGACTTCTCTATCTATGTAGATGCCGATGAATCACTGCTGAAGCATTGGTATATAGACAGATTTTTGCAGTTCCGGCATACGGCGTTTGCCAATGAGCGCTCCTATTTTCACCACTACGCCAAGCTGAGCGATGCCGAAGCCGAACATATAGCCGCCAATATCTGGGACACCATCAACGGCCCGAACCTGAATCTGAATATTGAGCCCACCCGCGAGCGGGCACATCTTATTCTGAAAAAGGGTCAGGACCACCTGATGGATCAAGTGCTACTGCGAAAATAATCAAGCGCTGCGTAAGCTTATTTCTCCACCGACAAAATGCTGTGTGCCTATATCTGTCTGCAGGATAACACCGCCTTGCTCATCCACTCCAAGGTAGTGGCCGTTAATCAGTTGCTCACCCAGCAGCAGTTTGACCTGTTGACCGGCAAAGATATCAGCACTCTGCCACCTGGTGCTGAATGCCGCCAATCCCTGAGTCTCAAACAGCTTAATATCTTTCAATAACTGTTGGTGAAGATTGATAGTCAATTCAGTCTTGTTCGGCATAGATTCAAGCCCACAGAGATCGCTCCAGGGTTGGTCCAGTTGTTCACCCAGTTCAGCAGGCATAGCCATATTCAAGCCTATCCCGATCACCAGATCGCATTCGCTGTCGGCAGTACCACTCATTTCAATCAGTACACCGGCAAGTTTACGGCCATCGAGATAGATATCGTTGGGCCACTTCACTCCCAAACCGGCAATACCGAAAGACTCCAACACGCTAACCAGTGAACAGGCAACCACCAGACTCAAGCCCATCGCCTGAGAAAGGCCTTGAGAGAACTGCCAGTACATAGAGAAATAGAGGTGACTGCCGTAGGGCGACAACCACTGGCGTCCTCTACGCCCTCGTCCGGCAGATTGGTACTCGGCAATACAGAGATCGCCATTACTCAATTCATCGACATGGTTGAGCAGAAATGTATTGGTACCACCGAGTTCATCAAAGTAGAAACAACGGTTATCTATAGTGGAAAGCAAACGCGGCTTATCAATAAGATGCAGGCTTCTCGTTAACTTATAGCCTTTGCCTTTCACGCTGAAGATATCGATCCCAAAAGCGGTCAAGGCACTGATATGTTTGCTGACAGCCATACGGCTGATACCCAGTTGCTCGGCCAGCCTTTCACCGGAGACAAACTCACCCTGCTGCAACAGCTGTAATATTTCCCGTTTGCGCTTCCACTGTTCGGTCATCGTCAGAGACTCCTCTCTCCTGTTGCCGCAAAAATTCGCGGTTCGGGCTGCAATTCAACACCGAAGCGCGCTTGCACTTGCCGGATAATTTCCCGCGCCAAATTGGCCACATCTTCACCGCTAGCGCCGCCTTTATTCACCAGCACCAAGGCTTGCTTATCATGAACTGCGGCTGCTCCCATCTGGAAACCTTTCAAACCTGCCTTATCGATAAGCCAGCCTGCGGCCAGCTTAACCCTTCCATCTTGCTGAGCATAACCCACCAAATCAGGAAAGCGTTCGGCCAACTTAAGATAGTCGGCAGCAGCAACCACAGGATTCTTGAAAAAGCTGCCGGCATTGCCAAGCACTACAGGATCCGGCAGTTTTTCCTGACGAACCTGACATACCCGCTCAAAAATCATGGTCGCGGTCACCTCAGTCTCTTCAGCGAGCGACTGCAACGGCCCATAACTCAGTTTCGGCTGCCAGGCTTTAGGCAGTTTCAAGCCGACAGAGGTGATCACAGCCTTACCCTTGAGCTCATTTTTGAAAATTGACTCACGATAGCCAAAATCACAATCAGCGGCCTCGAGACGAGTTAGCGCGCCGGTCTGCAGGTCTAGATACTCGACCCAGTCACACAACTGACACAGCTCAATTCCATAGGCGCCTATGTTTTGAATGGGCGCTGCACCAACCGTGCCCGGGATCAGAGCCATATTCTCAAGCCCCGGCATCCCCAGCTTAAGCGTTTCGCAGACCAAATCGTGCCAGTTTTCACCGCCGGCAACCTTTAGATAAAAATGCTCTTGATCCTCACAGACATCGATTCCCTTGGTAGCGATTTGAATCACTGTCCCTTGATAATCTTCAAGCAGCAATAGATTACTGCCACCCCCGAGGATCAACATAGGGATCTCATCGCCCTTATGCTGCATACAAGCCTGGACAAGCTCCGCGGTAGAACTCGCTCTGATGAGTTCCCGACAGTAACAGTCGATTCCAAAGGTGTTCAAAGATTTCAGGGAGTGGACTAGAGTTGGCATCTAAAGCTTTCACTGCAAATAAAAGCAGCATTGTAACGGGATTAGCCGGCTATTTCAGCCGCAAAACACCCATAAGCGAATATCCAGCAGCAAGCTACTCGGCTGCTACCGACTCAAAGCTGGATTAAGGCAAATCTCACGGGCCCTAACGCAAAAAAGCCACCTTATTCAGGTGGCTTCTCTACTTAAGTCTCGAGTACCTTCATTGAGGATGCTGGTCAGGTTAAATCTCTGGAGCACAGAGATTTAACCTGACCAGACAAGTGAGTTGAGCCATTCTCAATATCTCCACAGCACCATCTCACATGGGGGCGAAAGACATCTGCTCATCAAGCACAGCTTGATAGATGGCTGTAGCGCGAAGCAGCTTGGCTGCGAGCTGAGGGGCCCGCACTGCGTAAGCAGCTTTGGGCTGCATGTTAAGTCGTGCTCGCTGGAAGCGAGACAAACAAAAAAGCCCTAGCATTTAGCTAGGGCTTTTTTGTTTGTTAGGCGTCTGGCGATGACCTACTCTCACATGGGGAGACCCCACACTACCATCGGCGCGATTGCGTTTCACTTCTGAGTTCGGGATGGGATCAGGTGGGACCACAATGCTATTGTCACCAGACATAAAATTGTACGGAACAAATTTTAAACGCGCTTTAGCGCGGCCCGTTAGGGTCAAATACAGGGATGTATTTGATAAATTCATTCCTAAATTCAGAAAGCTGTGCTCTTTTCAGAGCTTGAGTTCAAACTTCAATCAAGTATCGACTTCTTCAAGTCCGTAAAACCCATCTGGGTTGTATGGTTAAGCCTCTCGAGTCATTAGTACAGGTTAGCTCAACGCCTCGCAACGCTTACACACCCTGCCTATCAACGTCCTGGTCTCGAACGGCTCTTCAGAGGTCTCTAGGACCTAGGGATGACTCATCTTGGGGCTCGCTTCCCGCTTAGATGCTTTCAGCGGTTATCGATTCCGAACGTAGCTACCGGGCAATGCCATTGGCATGACAACCCGAACACCAGCGGTTCGTCCACTCCGGTCCTCTCGTACTAGGAGCAGCTCCCCTCAATCATCCAACGCCCACGGCAGATAGGGACCGAACTGTCTCACGACGTTCTGAACCCAGCTCGCGTACCACTTTAAATGGCGAACAGCCATACCCTTGGGACCGACTTCAGCCCCAGGATGTGATGAGCCGACATCGAGGTGCCAAACACCGCCGTCGATATGAACTCTTGGGCGGTATCAGCCTGTTATCCCCGGAGTACCTTTTATCCGTTGAGCGATGGCCCTTCCATTCAGAACCACCGGATCACTATGACCTGCTTTCGCACCTGCTCGACGTGTCTGTCTCGCAGTTAAGCTGGCTTATGCCATTACACTAACCGTACGATGTCCGACCGTACTTAGCCAACCTTCGTGCTCCTCCGTTACTCTTTGGGAGGAGACCGCCCCAGTCAAACTACCCACCAGGCACTGTCCCTAACCCCGATTAGGGGCCCAGGTTAGAACATCAACACTACAAGGGTGGTATTTCAAGGTTGACTCCAACAAGACTGGCGTCTCATCTTCATAGTCTCCCACCTATCCTACACATGTAGGGTCAATGTTCAGTGCCAAGCTATAGTAAAGGTTCACGGGGTCTTTCCGTCTAGCCGCGGGTATACGGCATCTTCACCGCAATTTCAACTTCACTGAGTCTCGGCTGGAGACAGCGTGGCCATCATTACGCCATTCGTGCAGGTCGGAACTTACCCGACAAGGAATTTCGCTACCTTAGGACCGTTATAGTTACGGCCGCCGTTTACCGGGGCTTCGATCATGAGCTTCTCCGAAGATAACCCAATCAATTAACCTTCCGGCACCGGGCAGGCGTCACACCGTATACGTCATCTTGCGATTTTGCACAGTGCTGTGTTTTTGATAAACAGTTGCAGCCACCTGGTATCTGCGACTGCCAGCAGCTTACGACGCGAGGTCTTCACCGCCGGCAGCGTACCTTCTCCCGAAGTTACGGTACCATTTTGCCTAGTTCCTTCAGCCGAGTTCTCTCAAGCGCCTTGGTATTCTCTACCCGACCACCTGTGTCGGTTTGGGGTACGATTCCTGCTAACCTGAAGCTTAGAAGATTTTCCTGGAAGCATGGCATCAACCACTTCATCCCCGTAGGGACTCGTCATCAGCTCTCAGTGTATGTGTGCCCGGATTTGCCTAAGCACACCACCTACTACCTTAAACGCGGACAACCAACGCCGCGCTGGCCTAGCCTTCTCCGTCTCTCCATCGCAGTTAGCAGAAGTACGGGAATATTAACCCGTTTCCCATCGACTACGCCTTTCAGCCTCGCCTTAGGGGTCGACTCACCCTGCCCCGATTAACGTTGGACAGGAACCCTTGGTCTTTCGGCGAGGGGGTTTTTCACCCCCTTTATCGTTACTCATGTCAGCATTCGCACTTCTGATACCTCCAGCGTGGGTTACCCCTTCGCCTTCAACGGCTTACAGAACGCTCCTCTACCGCACTGATGCAAGCATCAGTACCCGTAGCTTCGGTGAATTGCTTAGCCCCGTTACATCTTCCGCGCAGGCCGACTCGACTAGTGAGCTATTACGCTTTCTTTAAATGATGGCTGCTTCTAAGCCAACATCCTAGCTGTCTAAGCCTTCCCACATCGTTTCCCACTTAGCAATTACTTTGGGACCTTAGCTGACGGTCTGGGTTGTTTCCCTTTTGACGACGGACGTTAGCACCCGCCGTCTGTCTCCCGGATAGCACTCTTTGGTATTCGGAGTTTGCAAAGGGTTGGTAAGTCGGGATGACCCCCTAGCCTTAACAGTGCTCTACCCCCAAAGGTGTTCGTCCGAGGCGCTACCTAAATAGCTTTCGAGGAGAACCAGATATCTCCCGGTTTGATTGGCCTTTCACCCCCAGCCACAAGTCATCCGCTAATTTTTCAACATTAGTCGGTTCGGTCCTCCAGTTGATGTTACTCAACCTTCAACCTGCCCATGGCTAGATCACCGGGTTTCGGGTCTACACCTAGCAACTAAACGCGCAGTTAACACTCGGTTTCCCTACGGCTCCGCTATTCGCTTAACCTCGCTACTAAATGTAAGTCGCTGACCCATTATACAAAAGGTACGCAGTCACGGTCTCAAGTACCGCTTCCACTGCTTGTACGTATACGGTTTCAGGTTCTATTTCACTCCCCTCACAGGGGTTCTTTTCGCCTTTCCCTCACGGTACTGGTTCACTATCGGTCAGTCAGGAGTATTTAGCCTTGGAGGATGGTCCCCCCATATTCAGACAACATATCACGTGTGCCGCCTTACTCGTTTTCATCTCTGGTTAGTTTACATGTACGGGGCTATCACCCTGTGCCGCTGTGCTTTCCAACACATTCCACTAACACCCCAAAGACTTAAGGGCTAATCCCCGTTCGCTCGCCGCTACTTGGGGAATCTCGGTTGATTTCTTTTCCTAAGGGTACTTAGATGTTTCAGTTCCCCTCGTTCGCCTCAATACGCTATGTATTCACGTATTGATGACACCTTATGGTGCCGGGTTTCCCCATTCGGACATCGCTGGCTCAAATGCTTGTTACTAGCTCACCAACGCTTTTCGCAAGTTACTACGTCCTTCATCGCCTCTGACTGCCAAGGCATCCACCGTATACGCTTGGTCGCTTAACCATACAACCCGGATGAGTTTTCATCGGTTTGTATTGCAACCAGCTTAGGTTTACTTGTCTCACCTCCGGGTTAAGGAAGTGGACTCGCCTTGAAGAATTTCCAAAACACTTGATTGAAGTGTTTGAGAACTCAATTTGTATGCATCAAATCCAACTCCTAAGAGTGGTTTTGATGTCTACTATCAGCTTTCCAAATTGTTAAAGAGCGGGCTTAAAAAAGCCAAAGATAAATACTGACTTATCTTTGGCGTCTCTCGTCCTTTGTAGAGTGACGGTTCCAGCACTTCCAAGGGAAGTGGTGGAGCTATGCGGGATCGAACCGCAGACCTCCTGCGTGCAAGGCAGGCGCTCTCCCAGCTGAGCTATAGCCCCGTATTTAATTCCTTCGCCAACTAAACCGAAACCGGTTTAACACAAACAGCGGAAGAATTGGTGGGTCTGAGTAGACTCGAACTACCGACCTCTCGCTTATCAGGCGAACGCTCTAACCACCTGAGCTACAGACCCCCATGCTCTACTTCTTTTATCAAGCAATCTGTGTGAACACTCAACAAACACCAATTATCGCTTAGGTAAGGAGGTGATCCAGCCCCAGGTTCCCCTAGGGCTACCTTGTTACGACTTCACCCCAGTCATGAACCACACCGTGGTAAACGCCCTCCCGAAGGTTAAGCTATCTACTTCTGGTGCAGCCCACTCCCATGGTGTGACGGGCGGTGTGTACAAGGCCCGGGAACGTATTCACCGTGGCATTCTGATCCACGATTACTAGCGATTCCGACTTCATGGAGTCGAGTTGCAGACTCCAATCCGGACTACGACCGGCTTTATGAGATTAGCTCCACCTCGCGGCTTCGCAACCCTCTGTACCGACCATTGTAGCACGTGTGTAGCCCTACTCGTAAGGGCCATGATGACTTGACGTCGTCCCCACCTTCCTCCGGTTTATCACCGGCAGTCTCCCTAAAGTTCCCGGCATTACCCGCTGGCAAGTAAGGATAGGGGTTGCGCTCGTTGCGGGACTTAACCCAACATTTCACAACACGAGCTGACGACAGCCATGCAGCACCTGTCTCAGAGTTCCCGAAGGCACCAATCCATCTCTGGAAAGTTCTCTGGATGTCAAGAGTAGGTAAGGTTCTTCGCGTTGCATCGAATTAAACCACATGCTCCACCGCTTGTGCGGGCCCCCGTCAATTCATTTGAGTTTTAACCTTGCGGCCGTACTCCCCAGGCGGTCTACTTAATGCGTTAGCTTGAGAGCCCAGTGTTCAAGACACCAAACTCCGAGTAGACATCGTTTACGGCGTGGACTACCAGGGTATCTAATCCTGTTTGCTCCCCACGCTTTCGTGCCTGAGCGTCAGTCTTTGTCCAGGGGGCCGCCTTCGCCACCGGTATTCCTCCAGATCTCTACGCATTTCACCGCTACACCTGGAATTCTACCCCCCTCTACAAGACTCTAGTTTGCCAGTTCGAAATGCGGTTCCCAGGTTGAGCCCGGGGCTTTCACATCTCGCTTAACAAACCGCCTGCGCACGCTTTACGCCCAGTAATTCCGATTAACGCTCGCACCCTCCGTATTACCGCGGCTGCTGGCACGGAGTTAGCCGGTGCTTCTTCTGCGAGTAACGTCACAGCTAGCAGGTATTAACTACTAACCTTTCCTCCTCGCTGAAAGTGCTTTACAACCCGAAGGCCTTCTTCACACACGCGGCATGGCTGCATCAGGGTTTCCCCCATTGTGCAATATTCCCCACTGCTGCCTCCCGTAGGAGTCTGGGCCGTGTCTCAGTCCCAGTGTGGCTGATCATCCTCTCAGACCAGCTAGGGATCGTCGCCTAGGTGAGCCTTTACCTCACCTACTAGCTAATCCCACCTGGGCTTATCCATCAGCGCAAGGCCCGAAGGTCCCCTGCTTTCCCCCGTAGGGCGTATGCGGTATTAGCAGTCGTTTCCAACTGTTATCCCCCACAAATGGGCAAATTCCCAGGCATTACTCACCCGTCCGCCGCTCGTCATCTTCAAAAGCAAGCTTTTGAAATGTTACCGCTCGACTTGCATGTGTTAGGCCTGCCGCCAGCGTTCAATCTGAGCCATGATCAAACTCTTCAATTAAAGTTTTGGTTGAACCCGAAGGTTCGACTCAATGAATTCTGTTCGTATGAACACTCTTCATCGAGTTAAATCGTTTTGTCGATTTCTCAATGCCTGTGAGTGTCCACACAGATTGCTTGATAGATTGTTAAAGAGCAATCCCTTAGGCGCTGTGGCCATCGGGTCAGGGCTGCGTATTCTACGCTTTCCTGCTGCGGCGTCAAGAGGTATTTACCATCTTTTTTCGCCTGTCGTTGAAAGGACTCGAGAGCCTCTTTTCTTCGACCCTGTCACGTCTTTCGCGTTGCCGCTGTGCCGTGTCAGTGGGAGCGCATTATAGGGAGCCAAAACATTTACGCAAGGGCTTTTTCCCCCACCAAGCACCAAGCGAACACCTTTTCATCACACTGATTATTAACCGTCCTCCCAACCTCAAATTCGTTCAAAAAACAGCCTTATCATTATTCAAAAATGAGAGCAAAGGTCATTTTTTGGGCATCAGTCTGGTTTAAAGGTAAATAATTCATTACCATAGTCATCGCTGTTAACAGTAATTTATCAACTCTTCTTCACTGAGAACATTTTTTATGCAAAAGTCATTTTTGATTGTGCTGGGTATCGCCATTCTTGGAGCATTTGCGATATACCAGTTCACACCTCAACTGCCTGCATTTTTAGCCTTCCCCATTGGAGCCCTTCTTGCTGCCGCTGTATATACCTTTACTTCTAGCCCAAGTCAGGTTCAAGCAAAAGGACAAGAAACTTATAATGGTCCGACTATGACCCTCTACGTGGGTAATCTGCCTTATAGAGCTCACGATACTGAAGTAAAGTCATTGTTTGAGGAATATGGTCCGGTAAATTCGGTTCGCTTGGTCAGAGACCGCAAGACCGGCAGACGCAAGGGGTTTGGTTTCGTGGAGATGTCTGAAGCCGGTGCTCAAAAGGCAATGACCAAATTAAATGACTTCATCTTTCAGGAACGCACCCTGAAAGTACGCGAAGCCAAATCACAAGAGACAGATAAACAAGAGTAGTCTCAACCCCCGTTCGACTCTATCACGCTGGTCGAAGTCTTGGCCGTTTGAACAAAACCATACTCGGCCAGCGTTGATTTCAATCCTTCTGTAATATCCTTACTGGTATAGAAGGCCCGCTCATTATCGATTTGCTTTAAAGCAGTCGGCTCTTGCTGATATTGCAGCAAGCTCTTGACCCGTTTTGCAATCGCCTCGCCAGAATCCAACAACTGCACACCCGTGCCAACTATTTGTTGTATCTCAGACCTCAACATAGGGAAATGAGTGCAACCAAGTACCAACACATCCAATTCACTGTAGATGACAGGTTGCAGCAACCTTGCAATTTCTTCTATATCGATCACCTGGCCGGCTGCCTTAGCCTCCGCAAGCAACACCAGCTCAGAGCAACCAAAGAGCTCGACTCGGCAATCATCGGCAAAGTGGTTGATCAGCTCCTTAGTGTAAGCTCTCTTGACTGTGCCTGGGGTGGCCAACAAACCTATATGTTTGCGCTTGGAGATAGCCGCCGCCGGTTTAATTGCCGGGACAACACCAACAACCGGGATCGTCAGTTGAGCCCTCAACTCGGGAAGAACCAAGGTGCTGGCCGTATTGCAGGCGATGACCACTATCGCGGCATCTATCTGTTTAGCCATAGTCACAACCAGATTTACACACCCACTTATCAACTCGGCTTCCGCCAACTCACCGTAGGGCAAGCGCGCGTTATCAAACAGATAGCAATACTGTCTCTGTGGTAATAGCTTGCGGATCTCCCCAAGCACAGACAGGCCACCTATGCCTGAGTCAAAAACCAGTATGGGTCGCGACAAGTTGAGCCTCTAAACGATATACAAAAGATGTCGTGGCTTGAGGCCACAACGGCAGATGAAGCGCTATTTTTTCATAGCTTGGGCAAAAGCACAAAGGCGTGAAACTGGACATCGGCGCCACGTAGTATAATATTTGCGCCCCCGTTTGAAGCCAAGAGTGAATATTATGAATTTAGAAGCAATGGACCCAAGTCAATATGATGCGCAGCTGGAACAAAAGCGCCTCAAACTGGAACAGGCCTTTGCCCGCTTCACTCCCCCAGCTCTGGAGGTGTTTCCCTCTGCTCCACAACACTACCGTATGAGGGCTGAATTCCGGGTTTGGCATGACGGGGAAGATCTCTACTACTATATGTTTGACCAACAACAAAAAGCTAAGGTTCGTTGCGATCAGTTTCTGCCCGCCAGCGCGCTAATCAATCAAATGATGCCAGCACTGATGGCCGAGCTGCGCCCCAACTGCATACTGAGGCACAAGCTGTTTCAAGTAGACTTCCTCTCTACTTTGTCCGGCGAGATTTTGGTGTCACTGCTGTATCACAAGCAGTTGGATGATAACTGGCTCAATGAAGCCACGGCGTTGAAACAGAGGCTCGAGAAAGCATTCAAGGTCGACATTATCGGTCGAGCCCGCAAACAGAAGTTTGTGTTGGACAGAGATTTCGTCATCGAACGTCTGCAAGTCAACCAGCAGGAATACATCTATAAACAAGTAGAAAACAGCTTCACCCAGCCCAATGCCCAAGTGGCAACCAAGATGTTGGAGTGGGCGATAGACTGTACCCGCCACAGTAGTGGCGATCTGCTTGAGCTTTATTGTGGCAACGGTAACTTCTCCATCGCCCTGGCACAAAACTTCAACAAAGTGCTGGCAACCGAGTTAGCTAAACCCTCGGTCGATTCCGCTCAATACAATATTGAGCAAAATGGCACTGAGAATCTGCAGATCATTCGTATGTCGGCCGAGGAATTTACCCAGGCCATGACGGGGGAGCGTAGCTTCAGACGTCTGGAAGGAATTGACCTCAAGAGTTACGACTGCAACACCATCTTTGTTGATCCACCGCGAGCCGGCCTAGATCCCGATACTGTTAATCTGGTGCAGGGCTATGAGTCCATCCTCTATATTTCCTGCAACCCGCAAACCCTGGCCGATAATCTCGAACAGTTGAGTCAAACTCACGAGATCAAACGCTTTGCCCTGTTTGATCAGTTCCCCTATACCGACCACATGGAAGCGGGTGTACTGCTTTCCAGAAAAAGCCTATAGATTAGGCGTAGCAAGCCCAATAAGACACTGGCCGATACCATGAAAGACTGCAGAACCTGCAAAGCGATTATCAAAACGGCTTTGCGGGCTCCGCATAAGCGTCACCGTCCAGTTCATAGAGGGACGTCCCCCCTTTTTAACTGCAGTTAAAGAGGAAAGGACTACCGAAGCAACTCAAAGAAATGTGGGACTGCACAGATAAAGCAGAGGTCATAGATGGAATGGAGACTTCAACGGTTCATCCATTACCCCCCTGCCGACTGGAAGGGATGAACCAAACAAAAGAGCCCCGAAAGGCCCTTTTGTTTTGGCAAAAAATTTTTATCAGCGGCTATCGCGCTTTTGCTGCAACGCTTCGGCGCCCGTTGCCACCATTCGCAACTGAGTCACCAGCCGGTCGGCCAGAATCTTGCGATCGGCACGTTTCATATCCAAGGCGGCGGCGCCGGCATTGAACACCAGAGTCACCAATGCCTCGGCCTGTGCCCTGGCCAATTCAGGGCTGCGGCCGGCTGTGTCCTCGGTGTAGTGCGCTAATTCCGAGATAAAGTGTTCTATCTCCCGCGCCACGGCGGCACGAAAGGCGGCCGAAGTGCCAGAGCGCTCATGCAGCAAGATCCTGAATACGTTGGGGTTGGATTCCAATACTTCCATAAAGGTGTCGACCGAGATGCGGATAACACTGCCGCCGGCCTCTGCGCGCTGACGTCCCTTACGCATCATCTGTCTCAACGTCAGGCCACCTTCATCGACCATGGTCAGTCCTAACTCATTCATATCCTTGAAATGACGGTAGAAAGAGGTCGGCGCTATATTGGCTTCTCTGGCCACTTCCCTAAGACTCAGACTGGAAAAGCTACGCTCGGCACTCAATTGATTGAATGCAGCATCCACCAAGGCGCGGCGGGTCTTCTCTTTCTGCTGTGCTCTGATTCCCATCTTTATTCCGTTCGCTGGATCTGTTGCGCAAATAATACAGGCTTTACTCAATAATCACATCCTCGGCTGGTGTCACTGTGATTGTGCTCTAATAGCAACTTAGCGTACACTTGTTAGCTTAAAGTGTTTTGGAAGTCATCATAATGAAAAAACCTCCCCTCATCTGGACCAACCTGATCCTCTTCCTGCTGACGTTTGCCGGTGCCTGTATTTTGGTGCCTTGGCGAGGCATCAGTCATGGCTTTGAACTCAGTGAATGGTTCACCTTTGTGCTGCTGGCCTTTGCCAGTGGTTTGTCTATTACCGCCGGTTACCACAGGCTGTGGTCACATAAGGCTTATAAAGCCCATCCGGCCGTGCGTTTCCTGTTTGCCCTAGGTGGTGCGCTGGCGTTGCAGAACAGCGCCTTACATTGGGCTTCGGATCATCGTGTTCATCACAAGCATGTGGACAACAATGACAAGGATCCTTATTCAGCGAACATGGGTTTCTGGTACAGCCATATTGGTTGGATGCTCAGGGAGTATCAGGCACAGCGTTATCACGATTACAACAACGTCAGAGACCTGCAAAACGATGCCATAGTCATGTGGCAGCATAAGCATTATCTGCTGCTGGCGCTATTGATGAATGTGGGCCTCCCCGCTCTGCTTGGCTGGTTGAATGGCGATATCCTGTCGATGTTGCTGCTGGCTGGTCTGCTGCGCTTGGTGGTAGTGCATCACTGCACCTTCTTCATTAACTCGCTGGCACATATCTGGGGCAAACAACCCTATACAGATCGCAACAGTGCCAGAGATAACGGTGTGCTGGCGCTGTTTACTTATGGTGAGGGTTACCATAACTTCCACCATATCTTTGAAAACGATTACCGCAATGGTATCCACTGGTGGCAGTACGACCCTACCAAGTGGCTGATCCGTTTTCTGTCCTGGTTTAGCCTGGCCAAAGACCTGCGCAAGATCCCTCAGGAACGCATCGAGGCGGCCAAGTTGCAGATGCAACTCAAGCGCGCCCAGCATAAGGTGGCCCATCTGCCCAATTGTGAGGAGGTCCTGGAAAAGCTGCAGGCTGAATACGAAGAGTTAAAGAGCCACTTGCTGGCCTACTTCGAAGCCCAAAAGGCGCTGCTCGAAGCACGCAAGCAGCAGTTGGCCGATAAACATCTGCTGTCGCAGGTGAACGAAATGCGTTTACGTTTTCGCGCCCAGCGCAAACAATGGCACCGACTACGGGCCAGCATCGCCTAAAGTCTTTATTAACAGTAGAAGGTTAGCGATCCGCTTAACAAAATTTATTTGAGTTGTGAAACGGCCGACTTGTACTGCGGCCGTTTCTGTTTATGATCGGGGGTTATTTCAATCATTCAGGGATCCGACTATGTCAGATCAGTCAGTCAAACTCACGGAATACAGCCACGGCGCAGGTTGCGGTTGCAAGATTTCCCCCAAAGTTCTCAGCACTATTTTGGCCTCTCAGCTGCCGGACTTTAAAGATCCCCGCCTGCTGGTCGGCAACCAGAGCCGGGATGATGCGGCGGTCTATCAGCTGGATGATCACACAGGCATTATCAGTACTACCGACTTCTTTATGCCGATAGTCGATGACCCTTTCACCTTCGGCCGTATCGCGGCGACCAACGCCATCAGCGATATCTATGCCATGGGCGGCAAGCCTATTATGGCGATTGCCATTCTGGGTTGGCCGGTGAACAAGCTGTCACCCGAGATAGCCCAGCAGGTCGTGGATGGCGGACGCCAAGCCTGCATGGATGCCGGGATCATGTTGGCCGGAGGCCATAGCATAGACGCGCCTGAGCCTATCTTCGGCCTGGCGGTAACCGGCACAGTGGCGCTGGAGCACCTCAAGCAGAACGATACCGCCAAGGCCGGTGATAAGCTCTATCTCACCAAGCCCTTGGGAATTGGCATACTGACCACGGCACAAAAGCAGAAGAAGCTGGCGCCACAGGATGTCAATATCGCCCCAGAGGCCATGTGCCAACTCAATAAGATAGGTGCCGAAGTCGCCAAGATAAGCACGGTTCACGCCATGACAGACGTGACAGGCTTTGGTCTGGCAGGCCACCTGCTGGAGATGTGTCAGGGCGCCAACCTCAAGGCCAGCATAGATACCGCCAAACTGCCACTGCTGGAAAAAGCCTCCGAGTATCTGGCCATGGGTTGTATCCCGGGTGGCACCCACAGAAACTTTGACAGCTACGGTGAGCACCTCCCCGAGGTTTCCGAGCAACAAAAAGCCTTACTGTGCGATCCGCAAACCAGCGGCGGTCTACTCATCGCCGTCGGCGCCGAGGGTGAGGCCGAACTGCAGCAACTGCTGACCAATCAAGGGCTGGAGCTACACTGTATAGGTGCGCTCGACCATCGCGACGACCGTCAGCAATGGGTGGAGCTGGTATGAGTCGACAGATAATCGCGCCTGCAGAGTACCGGGAGATATTCCTATCCGATCGTCCCCTAGTCGATCTGCGGGCGCCGGTTGAGTTTGCCAAGGGTGCCTTTCCGGCCAGCACTAACCTGCCATTGATGAATGACAGCGAAAGGCAGAAGGTAGGCACCTGTTATAAAGAGCATGGGCAGGCCGCCGCCATAGAGCTAGGCCATTCACTGGTCAAAGGCAAGATCAAGGCCGCGCGTATTCAAGCCTGGCTGGATTTCTTCAGCGCCCACCCAGATGCCAACCTCTACTGTTTTCGGGGTGGTCTGCGCTCTCAACTGACCCAGCAATGGATCCGCGAGGCCGGTCTTGAAGTGCCCTATATTCAGGGTGGCTACAAGGCGATGCGCCAGTATCTTATCGATACCATAGATAACACCCCGCAGCAGCAACAGCTGTTGATCCTCAGCGGTATTACCGGCTCAGGCAAGACAGAGTTTATTCTCAGCCGCAGTGAAGCTGTGGATCTGGAGGGCACAGCCAATCACAGAGGCTCGAGCTTTGGCAAGAATGTGACGCCACAGCCCAGTCAGATCAATTTTGAAAACAGCTTGGCTCGGGAACTGTTGCGGCATCAAGAGAGGCAAGAGTCCTGCCTGCTGCTGGAAGACGAAAGCTTCCTGATTGGCCGCCGCGCCATACCCAAAGCCTTCTTCAGTGCCATGCAACAGGCGCAGGTTGTGGTGTTGGAAGAGCCACTGGAGGCCAGACTCCCTCGCCTTCTGGATGAGTATGTGCACAAGATGCTGCGCGGTTTTGAACAGCATTATGGCGCAGAAGAAGGCATGGCGGCGTTTGGCGCCTATCTGCGTCAGAGTGTCGAGGGCATACGCAAGCGTATGGGACATCAACAAACTGACCAACTACTGGAACTGGTCGACTCAAGCTTGCAGACACAGTTGCAACGCAACACTACAGAGCAACACCTAGAGTGGATTACTCTACTGCTGGAGAAGTATTACGACCCCATGTACCAGTACCAACTGGAAAAAAAGGCCGAGCGGATCATCTTCCGCGGAGACCGTCAGGCCATTCACCAGTGGCTGGATGAGAAGCGGTCAAACCGCTCCAAATGAATTCAAAAGCAAGAGATTCAATCTAAAGAGCCCGGCAAATGCCGGGCTCTTTCGTTGACATGACCTCAGCGGTCGGGTTTGGCCAGCAGATCGGCTACCCGCTGTTGCAGCGAGTGACGGCTCTCCTCTGCACCGGGTACCTGAGCTGCGATATTGACCTTAATCCTGGACCAGAAACGTCTTGGCCGGGTCGTCAGAGCATGGCCATCTTTGTGGCTGAAATAAGATCCCCACAAACCTTGGAGCGCCATAGGCACCACAGGCACAGGATCCTTTGCCAGTATCTGTTCGATACCGGGCCGGAACTCATGCAATTCACCATCGGGAGACAACCTGCCCTCAGGGAAAATACACACCAACTCCTCATTGGTCAGCGCCTGATGAATACGCTCGAAGGCCCGGGTATAGGTATCAATGCACTTTTTCGGTGAGCAGATAGGGATCACCCCGGCGTGGCGGAACAGATACTTGAGCAAGGGCATTTCACTTATGCTCTTATCCATCACAAAGCGCACCGGGCGAGTGGATGCTCCCAGCAGCACCAAGGCATCGACGTAACTGACATGGTTACACACCAGCACGGCAGCCCCCTGCTTGGGAATGTTTTCCCGGCCTTCAACCTTAAGACGATACAAGAGATGGCTCAGCAGATAGCTGATAAACCTCAGCGTAAATTCAGGCACCCGGCTATAGACATACAACGCTACCACGGCGTTGAATACCGCCAGCAGAGTAAATAGCTGAGGGATCGACAGACCCACCAGCTCCAGCAATATTATCGACAATATCGCCGAACACACCATAAACAGGGCATTGATGATATTGTTGGCGGCTATGGCCTGAGCACATTCACCCGGGGCCGAACGCGACTGAATAAAGGCGTACAGAGGCACAATAAACAGGCCGCCACTAACCCCCACCATAAACAGTGCCAACATCAACCTAAAGTGTTCACTGCGGCCGACAAACTCAGTTATGTCATAGAGATATCCCACCGGTAGTTGGCTGTAGTCAGGAATGGCCCACAGCAGATCCAGGCCAAAAAAGGTTAACCCGGCCACCCCGAAAGGCAGCAACCCCAGCTCTACATGACCAAAGGAGAAGCGCTCACAAACAAAGGAGCCGACCGCAATACCTATGGAAAACAGCGCCAGCAGCAGCGACACCACAGTGGCGTCCGAGTGCAGCGAGCCTCTGGCAAAATTGGGGAACTGGGTCAGGTAGGTGGCACCCAAAAACCAGAACCAACTGATTGCCAGAATCGCCATCCAGATTGACGGCGTTTGCCGCACCCGCTTGATACTGGCCAAAGTACCGGACAGGGGCGCAAAGCGTACCTTATCTATCGGCAGCGGCGCCGGCAATGATGGAATCGCCCGGCTGGAGAGGAAACCGGCCAAGGCCAGCACAGATACGGTTATTGCGGCCCACATCAGGCCGTTGTCACTGGTTACCAACAGCCCGGCACTCAGGGTGCCTATCAAAATAGACAGAAAGGTACCCATCTCTACCCAGGCGTTACCGGTGACCAACTCATCTTCTCTAAGCGCCTGCGGCAAGAGCGAGTATTTTACCGGGCCAAAGTAGGCCGATTGAGTGCCGGTGAGAAACAGCAGCAGCAACATCAACAGATAGCTTTGCGCCATAATCGCCGCGGCGGCGCAGGACATGATGATAAGCTCCAGCAGCTTTAATCTGCGGATCATCAGCGCCTTGTCCATATTGTCGGCCACCATCCCCGCATGGGCGGAAAACAGAAAGAAAGGCAGGATGAAGATCCCCGCCGCCAGATTAACAAACAGATCGACACTCATCGGCAGGTTATCGACCTGGCTGTAGGTCACCAGCAGCAACAACACATTCTTGTAGATGTTGTCGTTGAGTGCCCCCAGACATTGAGTGGCGAAATAGGGTAAAAATCGTTTACTCAGGAACATGTTCCCTCCTCCAGTTGCATCGCCGTCCACCACAAGTCCACCTGAAATGTCAGTAACTGCAACCACGAAGCCTGACTGAAGAGCTTATCGTCCAGCGCCAGGCCGGTCAGCCCATGGATACTGCTCCAGAAGCTGCGACTGGCGAGCGCCAACTTGGATGAGGGCAAGTTTGGCAACAAGTCACCGAGTTGCTGTTCGAGCAAGCCTATCAGCTCGGCAATCAGCTGTTGTTGCGATTCTGGCAGAGGTTCTTCCGGCCCCAGATGCAAGGCAAACACCAAACGAAATGCCTGGGGTTGGCTATGGGCAAACTCGGCATAAGCCTTGGCCAGTGCCAACAGCTTCAGCTCGCCGGTTGCGAATGTTTGTTCGCACACCAATTGCATTTGCTCAAGCAGACGCTCCAAGACCCTGGCGGATACGCTCAGGAGCAGATAGTTGTAGCTACCAAAGAGGTTGATTAGGGTACTGGGGGCATAGCCCACTTGGGAGGCGATCCGTCTAAGACTCAGGCTGGTATATTCCTCCTGCGTCAATAACTGCTCAACGGCATCCAGTGCCATGAGGCGGATCTCTTGATGACTGTGTTCCTTGCGTCTTGCCATAGTGTCCATTCCTGAAAAGAGATGGCAGCAGACTAACAGCCTTCAAAATAAAAAACAATGTTCACAATATGATATTTTTTAGACAGGATTGCTTAATACCGTTAGTTAACCTTGGGAAATATCTTCAGAAAAGTGATCGAATCCTGGCAGACCAGCCTCCTGTGCATAGCAGGCACAAGGGCAATACACTCAGGAAAATGAGTTCAAGGATTTGGGAATATGGCTTTATATCGAATGACGTTCTCAACCACGGCCAGGCGCGCTCACCCAACCACCGGGGCGAGCGCAACGCTGTGGCTATTGAGCTTGCCAGCGCAGCAGCAACCTGTGCTCACCAACGCCAAAATAGTCGGCTTCCAGCCCCAGGTTTTCAAACCCCATGCGGCTGTATAGATGGCGTGCAGGATTATCCGGCGCGACCGTCAGTAGCAGTTCATCGACACCATGGCGGCAATCATCCAGACAAGTACTGAGCAAGCACTTGCCTATCCCTTGGCCTTGCTGCGCAGGAGACACGGCCAGTGACAACAACCAATGGCGTCTCGGCTGCTCGCCAGTCACCCGCAGCAGATAACCGGCCAATTTCCCATCGACAAAGGCCCCCAGAAAGGCCGAAGGCCAGGCATCCAGCGCCTGACGGAAAAAGAAGTCCGGGTAGCAGTGCTCACCGAAGGTTGCCAGCTCCAAGGCCAATACGGCATCCAGATCGGCTCTGGATATTGGTCTTATCTGCATCTGTTCAGTCTCCGGCCAACATCTTGTCCCACTCGAGATGAGGGGAGCCGACCACAATAAAGTTGGGGTTTTCCAGTGACTCACGTTCGTTGTAGGTCAGGGGTTGCAACTCGGTATCCATCAACTGGCCACCGGCTTCTTCTATGATGATCTGCGCCGCGCCTGTATCCCACTCGCCCGTGGGGCCCACCCGCACATAGCAATCTGCCCTGCCCTCGGCAACCAGGCAGCTCTTGAGCGCCGCGCCGCCGAGCACCACGAGCTCACAATGTTTGGGTTGATTGAACAGCTTGAGCACAGACTGAGGATCCTGACGGCGACTGACCGCCAGACGCAGAGAGTGGCTCTGTTCTTTCGGCAACTGTTTGCTATGAATTCTCAACTCAGCCTTGGGAGTACGTTTGTAAGCACCAAGACCTGCGATGGCGTAGTAACACACCTCCGTCATGGGTGCATAAACCACGCCCATGATGGGGCGGTTATGCTCGACCAGGGCGATAATGACCGAGAAGTCGCCGCTGCCGGCAATGAACTCTCCGGTGCCATCCAAGGGATCCACCAGCCAATAACGGCGCCAGTGGCCACGTTCAGAGAGGGGAATATCGGCGGCTTCCTCGGACAAAACCGGAATATCCGGGGTCAATGCCTGTAGGCTGCTGCAGATAATATTATGGGCGGCAATATCGGCCGATGTGACAGGGGTGTTGTCTTCCTTGGTTTCCTTGCTGAAACTGCCTTGTTGGTAGATCTGACGAATTTTCTGCCCCGCTTCCGTTGCAATGGCAATAACGTGATCTATCAACTCTTCTGGCTTCATAACTACTCCAAACGCCTTCCATCGGATAAGCAAAAGTCAGTGGCCGGGAGTGGCCAATTTTTAGGGTGACTCAGTCAGTTTCAGCTGTTTCATCGCCAAAAACAAGGCGCTGACGCTGCGTCCTTCTGAAAAATCATTCATATCCAGCAGTTCTTGCCAGCGCGCCAGCGGCCAGGGAACCAGTTCTATCGGTTCAGGTTCATCGCCTTCCAGGCGGCTCTCGTAGAGATCTTCGGCCAGGAAAATCTGCATCTTGCTGGCAAAATACCCGGGGGCCAGGCTCAACTCCTTCAGCTTGGTCAGCTTACGGGCACCGTAACCTATCTCTTCCTGCAATTCACGGTTGGCGGCCTCGGCGGCGGATTCACCCGGGTCGATCAACCCCTTGGGAAAGCCCAGCTCATAGTTATGGGTACCCGCGGCATATTCACTGCCCAGCAGTAGCCACTCACCATTGAGAACCGGCACCACCATCACGGCGCCGCGGCTGGCGCCTTTCATCCGTTCGTAATGGCGTTCCTCTTGATTGGAGAAACGCAGATGTACCTGTTCAATTTGAAACAGACGACTGCGGGCGACAACTTCGGTGTGTAATATTTCCGGCTTCTTCTGCCGCTCTGTCATAGAGGCCTCTGACGCTGACGAACTGAAAATGTGACTCAGGCTACATGTTATACCAATTCACACGAAATAACAGAGCCGCAGCGTTTGCCGGGCCATTTAGGATGTTGGACGGCTGAATACCGCCACGGAAACGTTGAGATCGGCATAAGAGGCGAGTTGACTAAACGGCAGCCGAGACCCCCGACTGCCGACTTATCACCAGCCCGGGATCTTGCCGTTGTAATTGATGGGGAAATATCCCTGGGCATCACGCTTGCCCAGAAATGGCAAAGCTTTTTTCAGATCTTCAGACTGAGCCTGAGTCTCACGAATGCGAGCCTTGACCTCAAGTTGCTCATTGGCCTTGAGCAGCAAGGTACCGGCCACGCCTATGGCGTTTTTCTCCTCATCGGTCGCCAGTTGTACCTGACCGGCAACACACTGCAGACCGAGCTCTATGTCTCCCAAAGGATACTGGCCAAACTGATTCTTGATGCCAACCCGGTTGAGAAAGACTTTACCGCCGAGAGCCTCACACCAAGGTTGGCCTTGCTCTAGGGTGTCCAGTAACACTGAGAGTTCACCGCTTACCTGAGTGCGAAATGGCAGACGACTGCCGGCCAAGAGAAACTCGGCAGGAGCCTCAAAACGCAGCTTCTCAGCGCTGATGCCACCGGCAGCCAGGGTGACTTGGCCCTTGGCATTGACGGCACTGGCGCGACTGCCCAGCTGGAAGTCCAGTTTGGCTCTGCCGGTAAGCAGCGCCCAGGGGCTGAGCTCCCAACTCAGTTGCTCCAACTGACGTTGCTGCAACTTAATCACATCAATGCTGCCGCTCCAGATGGTGCCGCTGACGCCACCAAGCTGCAGATTGGCTGGCAAAGGTGCCAGCGAAACCGCCAAGCGTGCAGGGAAGAGTGCCAGCATAAATGCCAGGTAGATCAGCACACAGAGTATTATTTTACTAATCAGTTTCAAGACAACACCTTACGACTGAGATAACTGGATTCGTCTGACTTTCACCATGCCAGGGCTATCACCCTCGGCCAGATCCAGGCTATCCAGCGACAAGCCCTGTTTCTGTACCAGATCACCAAGATAGGAGATCAGGCTATCGAAGGGCACTTCATCCATCCAGATCTGGATCTGTTTTCCCTGTGGTGCCATGCGGGTGATCTCCAGGTCATAGCTGGCGGCGCTCTGGGTCACCACAGTGCTGAGACTGCCCTTGAGAGCCGGTCTGTTACCACTCTGTTTGATACCGGCAATCTTATTGGCCGTCTGTTTCACAAAGCTGAGCATCTGGGTCTGAGCATTGAGGCTCTTCTGCGCCTGCTGCTCGGCATTGCTGATCGGCGTCCAGATCCCCCAGTAGAGGATACCAACAGCCACTATCACCACCATGGCAGCGACCAGCTGTTGCTCCCTCTGTGCCAGTGATTCCCACCAGTTACGCAAATTTTCCATTTATTTGCTCCTTAGGGTCAGGGTACTGGTGACCGCATTGTCAGTACTGTTCATCGCCCCGCCTTCGAGACGGAATTGACGCCCGGCCAACTCTTTAAACTGCTCTATCTGGGCATAGCTCTTGGCCGTCACCTGCATACGGATTTCATTCCGCCCGGCATCAAATCTCAGGCTGTTGGGCTTGAGATCCGGCACTTGTTTAAAGGCACCTTCGAGTCCATCCAGCATGACAAAGAACTCACCACCCGAACCACTGCCCTGCAGGGTTCTGAGTTGAGACTCCAGCTGCGAGCGCAGATTGACTATCCGCGAACTGCCGGGAACCACCTGGCGATAAATGCTTTCACTCTGAGCCTTCAACTCATCGGCCTCGATCTGCATCTGATGGATATTGAGTCCCTTGTTGACCAGACCGAGCAGCAGCGCGACAGCGGCAACAACGGCTACTCGCTTCCAAAGCAGCAGGTGCTTGCTGTATTCACGCTTGGGGACATAGGGGCCGGACAGCAGATTGATAGGCGACTTGAGCACACCTTTGGCCAACACCAGCATGGGCATCTCCAGCGGCATCTGCCGACACTCCAGCTCTGGCCATTGAAATTCGGTATAGCAGGCCAGGCTCGGCGCGGTTTGCTGCTCTTCGAGCAGTCCAGGCAGCAAGGGCTGCAGCCACTCCTTGGGCATGCTCATCCCCATGCCTTCGCCGGTACGCAGCAACAGCTGATCTTCATAGGCCATCAAGGCCCAATCACAGTCTTCCCGCTCCAGTGCCAGGCAATCTGGCACCATTTTACGCACCTTGAGCCCTGCCTCATTCAGCCAGGAGAGCCAGTTTTGCATCTGTTCGTGAGCAACGACAACGACACTCAGGCTCTCGCCACTGCGGGGGCCAACCACAAAGTGCAGCTCATCAACATTCTGGGCCAGGGTATCTTCAAGCAGAAAAGGTAACGCCTTTAAAGCCTGGCGTTGGCCCTTTTCCGGCAGCTCAACCGAGGTGAGCTGAAGGGCGCTGGCCGGCACCAACACATCGACAGGGCGATTACCGGCCCGCTGCGCCAAGGTCTCCAGTGACCGCGCATCAGCCAGTTCTCCCGAGGCGATAATCTCCTGTTCCTGCTCAGACCAAACGACCCAAGCACAGGGCGAGCCCAGATTTTTGCCTAAACGGATAAATAAGCGTTCACTCACTATTATTCTCCACAATCCCTGGCCTTGGAGGCTTAGGGGCTTGTCTTGTTATTCTTGTCCGCCATATTGCCGGGTCAACACTTCGAGCTGATTACCACCCACTACGTGCAGCATGCTCTCCAAACGGAACAGGGCATCATCCACCCTGGCCTTGGCCTCCAGCTTGAAAAACTTACTGTCGACCACAAAACTGGACTTGAGCTGATCGTCTTGACTGGCAATAGTGGTCAGCGATCCCAACGCCCAGAAATCTTCTATCTTGTCGAAGCCCTCTGCGGGGCGTTGGTTAATAATGCTTTCGGCCTCACCTACCGAGATCTTATTTTCCAGCATGCCGGCCAACAGTGCTGCCTGCTCGACCTTGATGGTATTGACGTTCAGCAACTGTCGGTCATTTCCCGGTATGGCGCAAACATAGGGCCTTAAAATGCGATAAGTCTCTTGGTTAAAACCAAACACGGCCCGCAGCTCACTGCTGTGACTCATTAAGGTATTGGCCGCCCGATAAGGGACCACCCTTGCTTCATACTCGGCATCTTCGGCGCCGAAGGGTGAGGTTATCGAGTCCTCATCCAGATAATCTTTCAGGGTATGCGTCAGCCGCTCAGCGCCGAACTCATCCATCCCCAGGGATTCCAACAACCCCTTGAACTGTCTTGCGGCCAGCGGCATCTTTTGCGACTGGCCGTCGGCCTCTTTGCTGTTGACACTCAAGGCATTGAGGTTAAAGCAGCTGCGAAGGTCAGAAATGGTGCCACCGATTTCACCGTTTTCCGCCGGAAACAGCACATCTGCCATGGCCCAGTATTGCTGCAGATGCACCCGACCTTCCGAGTCATCCAAATCCTGTTTCAATACCTTACGCGCCAACTCTTCGGCCGAAATAGCATACCAGTAAGCCTGGTCGTACTGCGCCAGGTTCAAGGTTCTGCGCACCGACAACTGGTTGCGCCCGGTAATACTGGTGGCCAGCACGGCCACAATCGCCACTATCAGCAACACCACTATTAGGGCGACACCTCTTTGTTTGCCTCCCATCAGAGCTCCTCCTTGCCTTGACCAGAGTTATCGTCCTCCTGGCCATCGGCTCCCGGCTCCTGCGGTTCATCGTCCTGGTTGCCGTTATTGGCACCGCCGCCATTGTCATCCTGTTTGTCGGCCGCGGGGGCCCCAACCGGTAACAGGAATTTGCGGCTAATGATGCCTCTATCCTCAGTCTCTATCTCTATGGCGATCGCCTTGGGCAACTTACTGGCATCGACCTGACGCTGCCATTTATCCTCGACAAAAAACGCGTACTTGACCGATAACACCCTGTCCATCAATACGGTTTTAATCGCTTCGGCGCCAAACTCCGGCTCGGGATAGGGGTAGTACCAACGCTCGAACCGCCCCTCCTGCACTACATAGGCCACAGATTGCAGGCTGCCTCTTGGCAGCAAACCACCCGGATTAAGCCAACCGAGACGAAAGAACACCAGCGCCTCGGATTCAGAATCCAGCATATCTGTCCCGGTCTGCAGCACTGTGTTGCCACGGCCGCCCTCTAGCAGCCTAGGAGTACGGGCCACCATCTGTCCCAGATCCCGCTCCAATACCCCAAAGCCCTGCTGCAGGTACTTGAGCTGCTGTGAAAAGTCACGGGTGACCTCATCATTTTTCAGCACAGTTTGTAATACGGCGTTGGCCGCCAGCCCCAGCATGGCGAAGATCGCTATGGCGATCAGCATCTCCAGCAGGGTAAAGCCGCTATTCCTGCTTGAGTACATATGAGTTCACCTGAGCGATGATCCGCTCGAATTTGTCATCATCACTGACACTGATACGGATCATCCGAAAATTATCATCTGTGGTCTTGACCACTTCTTTGCGCCAATACCAGGTTTGGCCTGCCAGTTCACTGCGACCATCTTTACGCCCTAGGGCCGGAAAGCCCTTTTCCAACCTGGCGTCCACCATCTGGTTATCGGCCACCCACTGCGCCAGGGTGCGCTGTTCCAGAATCGGCATATTGGCAATCTGATCGCCTAGGCTCTTGGTAATGGCCACCGCAGCAATGGCAAATACCGCTAGGGCGACTATCACCTCCAGCAGCGTCATCCCCCTTTGCCGGGCTGGGTTATTCGAAATCATCGAATCTCCCCAGTTTGAGCCGCCCCAGGCTATCGCCGCTGACCAGCACCTCGACGGTTTCGCCCAGGCTATCGCTAGCGATAAAGCTCAGCTCGAAAGCGGTCATTTCGCCACTTGGCAGCAGCATGATCTGCGGCTCGGGAAACTTCTTCTTGTCCGCATCCGACTCGATAAAGGGCTCATCGAACCAGGAGTCCTGTTCTTCATCTTCCTGCACCAAAGGCAAGCCTTCGAGCTCGACCGACAGCGTAATGCCTTCCGGCAACTGCTTTTCGGCCAGCAGTCTGTCCTGCTCCAGCGGTTGCCATTTGTTTTCTTTAAACAGCACGAAGTGGTACTTATCCTTGTCCACCACTATGCCGATAAACTGGCCACTGAGTACAGTTTCATCCAGCACTGTCTCGGTGGCCGCCATAAACCTCTGCGCCTCACGGGTTAACTGCTGCTTGGGGCCGCTATCCCCCATGGTCATGGTCACAGCCGTAGCTGCCAGCCCCATCAGCAGCACCACCAGCATCACTTCCAGCAGGGTAAAACCCCGTGAGCGCCCAATTTGCATCTTATTGGAAGTCTTGCAGATTCCAGTTACCTATGTCGTCTTCTGTGCCAGGTTGGCCGTCAGGGCCTGAGCTGAAGACGTCGATCTTGCCGTGTTCGCCCGGGCTCATCAGCAGGTAAGGATTGCCCCAGGGATCCATAGGCAGGCGCTTAACATAACCGCCGTCACGATAGTTGCGTGGCTCAGGAGAAATGGTCGGCTTCTCGACCAGAGCTTCCAGCCCCTGTTCGGTTGTGGGGTACACGCTGTTGTCCAGCTTGTACATGTCCAGCTGGTTTTCCAATGCGACTATGTCAGACACCGCCTTTTGTTGGTCTGCCTTGTCCTTGTTACCCATCAGATTGGGTACCACCATGGAGGCCAAGATCCCCAGGATCACTATCACCACCATTACTTCCAACAGGGTAAAACCTTTCTGTCTGTTGTTGCTTTGCATTAACTTACTTCCTCCTAAAAAACCTCAAATGGCTGCGGTGAAATGAGACTCAGCCACTAATCATATTGTTGAGCGCCAATATCGGTTGCAAAATCGCCAGAACAATAAACAACACTATCCCGGCCATACTCACCACCAACAGGGGTTCAAACACCCCCAAGGCGATATTGACGTTGGACTCGAACTCCCTGTCCTGGTTATCTGCGGCGCGCTCGAGCATCTGCTCCAGCTCACCACTCTTCTCGCCCGAGGCTATCATATACAACATCATGGGCGGGAACAGCTTGGTATTAGTCAGCGCCGCCCCCAGACTGGTTCCCTCGCGCACTCTGGCCGTGGCCTCTTCCACGGCCTGACGCACCCGCACATTCAACAAGACCTCACTGGCAATCCGCATGCCATCGAGCAGCGGCACTGAACTGGCACTGAGGATACTCAAGGTTCGGGCAAAGCGTGAAGTATTCAACCCCTTACTGACTTTGCCCACCACAGGCAAACGCAGCAACAGCTTGTGATACTTGAGTTTGAAGGCGGGCTTGGTGAGCATCTTCTGAAACAGCAGCGCCAGCAATACTATCGCGCCCAGGACGAACAAGCCGTAATGCTGAACAAAGTCAGAGGCGGCAATCAAAAACTGGGTGGTACCGGGCAACTCCTGACCCATATGTTCGAACTGGCCAACCACCTTGGGCACCACGGCCGCCAGCAGCACGGCGATGACGCCGATAGCCACTGTGGTCAGCACTATGGGGTAGATCATCGCCTGGGTCAGCTTGGTCTTGAGTTGTTGGCGCCGCTCCGTGTAGTCCGCTAGGCGATTGAGCACCACTTCCAGATGGCCGGACTTTTCACCCGAGGCCACCATGGCGCGGTAGAGATCATCAAACACATGGGGAAACTCGGCCATGGAGTCGGCCAGCGAGTAGCCTTCCACCACCCGCGAGCGTACCGCCATCACCATGGAGGCGAGACGGTCCTTCTCACACTGTTGGCCCACTGCCTTGAGGGCCTCTTCCACCGGCAAACCGGCGGCGACCAGGGTCGCTATCTGGCGGGTGATCAGCGCCAATTCGGCCACAGAGATCTTCTTGCGCCGGGCCAACCAACTGCCACTGCTGGCCTTGGCTTCCTTTTCGGTGACCGGGGCGATATCCAGCGGCATCAGCTTCTGCTCACGCAGCTGACTGCGGGCCTGTCTGGCGGTATCGGCTTCGATAACCCCTTTGACCTGCTTTCCGGCTTGATTGAGCGCCTTATACTCGAATGCCGCCATGAATTACTCCTCGCGGGTCACGCGCAGCACTTCTTCCAGGGTAGTGATCCCCGCCAGCACCTTGACCATGCCGTCATGGCGAATGCTGGGGCTGTGCTGACGAATATATTTTTCAATCGCCAATTCGCCACGGCCGCCGTGAATGAGTTCGCGGACATTGTCGTCCACCAGCAGCAGTTCATGGATCCCGGTACGGCCACGATAGCCGTTATGGCCACAGCTCTTGCAGCCCTTGGCGCGATAGATTACCGCGTCTTCATCGCCTATGCCTAGGAGTTCACGTTCGCGGGCATCCGGGGCATGGGCTTCCTTACATTCGTTGCATAGAGTCCGCACCAGGCGCTGAGCCAGCACCCCCAGCAGACTGGAAGACACCAGGAAAGGCTCAACGCCCATGTCCTGCAAGCGGGTAATGGCGCCGGAAGCCGTGTTGGTGTGCAAGGTAGAGATCACCAGGTGACCTGTGAGTGAGGCCTGCACCGCAATCTGCGCCGTTTCCAGGTCACGGATTTCCCCTATCATCACCACATCAGGATCCTGACGCAAAATGGCCCGCAAGCCGCGGGCGAAGGTCATGTCCACCTTGGTGTTGACCTGGGTCTGGCCTATGCCTTCCAGCTCGTATTCGATCGGGTCTTCAACTGTGAGTATGTTGATGTCGTTGTGATTGATCTCGGTCAGACCCGCATAGAGGGTGGTACTCTTGCCCGAACCCGTAGGGCCGGTGACCAAAATAATGCCGTGGGGTTTACGGATCAGCTCATCAAACTGGCGACGTATGCTGTCTTTCATCCCCAGCTGTGCCAAGTCCAGATTACCGGCGTTCTTGTCCAGCAGACGCAGCACGACCCGCTCGCCGTGGCTCGATGGCATGGTCGATACCCGCACATCCACGGCGCGGCCACCGATACGCAGTGAGATCCGGCCATCCTGCGGCACCCGCTTCTCGGCGATATCCAAACGGGCCATAACCTTGATCCGCGATACCAGGAGTGATGAAAGCTTACGGTTCGGCTTGAGCACTTCCTTGAGCACGCCATCGACCCGGAAACGCACCACCAGCTGCTTCTCGTAGGTTTCGATGTGAATATCCGAGGCTTCTTCTTTGATGGCTTCAGACAATAAGGCGTTGATCAGCTTGATGATAGGTGCATCATCTTCCCCTTCCAGCAGATCTTCGGTCTGCGGCATCTCTTCTGCCAGGGTAAAGAGATCCATCTCATTGCCTATGTCCTCCATCAGCTGCTGCGCCTCGGAAGAGTTACTCTGATAGGCCTGAGTCAGGTAGCGCTCAAACTCATTGGCTTCCAGTTTGTGCAGCGGCAGTTCCTGGCCGGCGTAGCGACGCACCTCAAACAACACAGACAAAGGTGTTGCCTGGGTGTAATAGAGGGTCAGCCGTTCATCTTGGCCTTTACTGAGCACCAGATTGTATCTGTGAGCGAAGGCAAACGGCAGTCGCTCACGGCTGCTTGAATGAAACAGCTCGTCACTCTCGGCCTCGGCGGTCAGCGCCAGTTCACTGGAAACCTGAGCCAGATCGTCTGTTGGCGGCTGGACTTCACTCATCGGCTTCGTCCTGCTTGTTTTCTTCCAAGGTCTTCAGGGTGGAGTCTGTCTTACGCATCTTGGTATCCAGTCCCTTACCCTGCTTGTAACGATCGAGGATCTCATTGACTTCGGGTGGCAGGTATTCTTCCTGGCTCCACTCTTCCAGAATAGGTACATCAGTCCTCGGCATCAGGTTGATACCACGTTCCTGCTGTTCCAGCTGCAAAGCACGGAAGTAGTTGTATTTACGGCCGGCAATGCCTTCCATGGTGACACCATCACGGATGATGGTCGGCTTGATAAACACCATCAGGTTCTTTTTCTTCTTGCCGCTGCTGGATGACTTGAACAGGTGTCCCAGAATCGGGATATCGCCCAGGAAAGGCACTTTCTGGACGCTTTCCTGCACCTCTTCGTTGATCAGTCCCCCCAGCACCACGATTTGGCCAGAGTCGGCCATTACGGTAGTCGTCAGGCGACGAGTCGCAAAGGTCACGTCCACATTGGTCTTGCCATTGATGCCAGACACTTCCTGCTCAATGGTGAGTTTAACCGCGTTGCCTTCGTTGATCTGTGGCACCACCTTGAGCTTGACCCCGACTTCCTTACGTTCAACGGTTTGGAATGGGTTGCTGTTGCCATTACTGGAGTTTTGCGCACCGGTGAGGATAGGCACTTCGTCACCGACAATGAAGGAGGCCTCCTGGTTATCCAGGGTGGTAATAGAAGGCGTCGCCAACACGTTGGAGTTGGTATCGCTGGACACAGCTTGCACCAGGGCACCAAAGTCGCCCATGGTCACACCCCAGGCCATACCGTTTACCTTACCGAGCGCCTGGGCCAATAGAGTGATATCGCCTTTAACGTCAGGGTTATCGGTACAGGTCAGGTTGTCACCCGAACCGGTACAGGTCTGGGAAGCCTTCTTGTCCTGCGCATTCCAGATACCCGCGCCTATCTCCCCTATAGTGGGGCCCAGGTTGTTGAACTGAGTACCGCCGCCAGCCTCGGTGGCCCACTGAATGCCGAAGCCCACATCGTCCCCTTCGGCGACCTCGACTATGATGGCTTCCACCAGCACCTGGGCGCGGCGGATATCCAACTGGTTGATCACACTCTCCAGAGTGCGCATCTGATCCGGCTCGGCACTGATCACCAAGGCATTGGTGTCTTCATGGGCCATGATATTGATTTCATTGCGGCGTTTACCAGCGGCGCTACCTGGAGTCGGCGTGGCGCCATCTTTAGCTTCCAGCTTTTGGGCAAAACCGGTCAGCACTTCCACCAGGTCTTCGGCCTTGGCATAACGCAGATAACGCACCTTGGTGTTACCCGTGCTGGCCTGCTCGGCGTCGAGACGATGAATAAGCTCGACTACCCGTTGACGACTGCGTTCATCGCCACTGACCACCACGGCATTGATCCGCTCGTCGGCCACCACCTTGGGCGCCTGTCCCGGCAGTTGTGCCTGGTTGGCGCTGGCGCGATAGAGGGTATCTATGATCCGTACCATCTCACCGGCAGAGGCGTATTCCAAGGGCACTACCTGCACTTCGGTGTCGCCCTGCTTGTCTACCCGGCGCACAATTTCCACCAACTTGTTGACCACATTGGCACGGCCGGTGATCATCAACACATTGGAAGGATCATAGTTGACCACGTTACCGCCACCGGCGTTGTCATTGAGCTGACGCAGCAAAGGCGCCAGTTGCTTGGCTTCTGTGTTGTACAGCGCCACAATGCGGGTCACCATCTCATCACCCAGCCCAGGCGCCTTGTCATCGGCAACCCGAATGGAAGAGGTCTTGGCGTCTTTGTCTTTAATCACCTTGATGACATTGTTTTCCAACTCGACCACGGCATAGCCGTAGACCTGCAGCACGTTGAGGAAAAACTGGTAATACTGCTCATCGTTGAGCATGTCATAGCTGCGGACATTGATTTTGCCGCGTATGGTGGGGTCGACAATGATGGTCTTATTGAGGTTCTTACCAACTATGTTGATAAATTCCTGAATATCGGTGCCTTTAAAGTTGGCCGCATATTGTTCAGACCAAGCACTTTGCTGGGTAAACAAGGCTGCAGAGGCTACCAGACCAGCGATAAGCTTGGTTCGAATCCGTTTATTGTTCATTTATTGTGATTTCCCCTAAACCTGCTTTATTGCGGCAAACTGAACATGATTTCAACCAACTGACCCTCGCGCTCTACCATCACAGAGACATCGGTCAGTTCCGGCAACTGGCTCATCAATTCCAGCGCCTGGCTCATATCAGTTAAATCATAACCATTGATGGATTTTGCCAGGTCATTGGGCTGAAACCCGGCATCCTTGAATAATCCGACATCCTTACCCGGGTTAAGCCGATACCCTTGTACTTCACCATCCTTTTGGACCGGTGAAATTGCCAGGTAGTCGGTGATCTTACTGGGGTCGGCCAATAGCTCATCGCGGGAAGCGCCCAACTCGCGGCCAATGTCGGCATCTCGGCGATCGAGTTTGGTGACATCACCCTCGCTGCGGGCCTGTTGCAAGCGGGCGTTGGCTTGTGACTGAGTAGTATATTGCAGGCCGTCGAGCATCAGGGTCTCGTAACGACCGGCGTTAGTAATAATGATGCGATCGGCATACACCTCTTTCAGTGATGCCGAAGTGCCCTTTATCTTGTCGCCCAGACTGTAGGTCTCCTGGCTGCCTTGAGACTCGATGACCGCCAGGCCTTTCTGCTCGGCACTGGATGCCACCACCCCGGTCAACAAAATAGACAGTGAAGTCTTGGGGGCATCGGTGATCATTTCGACACTGGGTTCAGACTTGGGCTTGACGCTACCGGCCTCTCGCTTGCCGAACAGTGCCAAACCATTGATACTGCCGATATCGACATGCTGGGATTGGGTGCCAGAAACCGGAGTGGGGGTCCAGTTAACCGCCGGCTTCTCTGAGGGGATCAACTTCCAGCTGATCTGGGCCATCAAATACAGAACCAGTAGCATCAGAAGCCAAAATACGGCGGAGCTGGCGGGTTTTTGCGGTATGTTGCCCGTCTTGGCGATAATCTTATCCAATAAATCCATATTTTCCGGACCCTCTAATCAGGTCTCTGTTCTGATTATGTTAGTGACTGAACCCTGTGCCATGCTAACCCACCCGTTTGTTTGCAACAAGACCATAACAGGGGGGAGATTGGCGAAAATTGTACGATTATGCTACCTTTGCGCGCCTGGAAAAGGTGTAAACAGCCCCACTGTTTAACCCCGTACCAACGGCTTGGACAAGGGATTTATCCTCGAGTTGTGAACTCATCCCCTTTTTCAACGGTAAGCAGGAGGAACCATGGCCAATAGCAATGACAACACCGAGGCGGTCCGGCTCGATAAGTGGCTCTGGGCGGCGCGTTTTTACAAGACTCGCGCCCTGGCCAAAGAGATGATCAACGGCGGTAAAGTACATTACAACGGTCAAAGGGCCAAATCCAGCAAACTGGCAGAAGTCGGTGCGCACATTAGGTTACGCCAGGGATATGACGAAAAAGAGATCGTCATAAAAAAAGTTTCCGGTGTCCGTCAGGGGGCGGCTATTGCCCAAAGCCTGTACGAAGAAACGCCGCAGAGTATACAAAAGCGGGAAAGTAATGCTGAAGCCAGAAGGCTCAACATACTGCATAATCCGGCGCCCGATACCAAGCCGGACAAGAAACAGCGGCGGCAAATCATCCGCTTCCGCGAGATCTGAATTAACTGTGAGAAACCCAATGAACCAAGATACTCTCCATCGCTATCTGTTTGATAACGCCGATGTAAGGGGTGAACTGGCCCAGCTTAGCGACAGCTACCGTCAGATAATCAATGCCCAAGATTACCCGGAGCGCCTTAAGGTCCTGCTGGGTGAATTGCTGGCCGCCACCTCGCTGCTGACAGCCACGCTGAAATTTGAAGGTGATATCAGTGTGCAACTCCAGGGTCAGGGCGGCCCGGTGTCACTGGCGGTGATCAACGGTAACAACCGTCAAGAATTGAGGGGCGTTGCCCGTTGGCAGGGCGAGATTGCCAACGATACATCACTGGAACAGCTCTTTGGTCAAGGTTATATGGTGATCACCCTGACCCCGACCGAAGGCGAGCGTTACCAGGGCGTTGTGGCGCTGGATAAGCCCAGCATTGCCGAATGCTTGGAGAGCTACTTTGCCCAATCTGAGCAATTGCCTACCGGTATCTGGTTATTTGCCGATGGCGAACATGCCGCCGGTATGCTGCTGCAGGTATTGCCGAGCGAGCAGAGTGACAACGTTGAGTTTGAACACCTGACTCAGCTGACCGCGACGATTAAGGCCGAAGAGTTGTTCAACCTACCGGCCACCGAAGTCCTGCACCGCCTCTACCATCAAGAGCAGGTGCGACTGTTCGATCCTGTGAGCGTCAGCTTCAAGTGTACCTGTTCCCGTGAGCGCAGTGCCGCGGCGATCCGCACCCTGGCGAAGGAAGAGATAGACTCCATCATTCAGGAAAAAGGCCAGGTGGAGATGGGTTGTGAATACTGCAACCGTCAATATCGCTTCGATGCCATCGATATCGAAGCCATCTTTGCCAACAGCCAGACACCGGATACTCCCCAATAATGGGGCGATAAATCTGTCGTTTTTCAAGAGGGCGAGTGATCGCCCTCTTTTTTTAACCATTTTCCAGATCTTGCTCACACTTTAGCCGAGGCTTAAGTTACAATCGCGCCAACCCGGCAGCAGACCGGGACCATATCAGACCTCACAATAGATGGAGACCTTACTTATGGCGGCAGAAGCAAACCGCATCCACCTCAACCTCAATAGTGCCCAACTGATCGAGCAAGCGATTCTGCGCGGCGAAGGCACCCTGACAGCCAACGGCGCCCTGGTGGCCCAGACCGGCGAGCGCACCGGCCGTTCCCCCGCCGACCGTTTTATCGTCAAGGAACCAGGTACCGAGGCCAATATCGAGTGGGGCGCGGTCAACCAAGCGTTTGAACCGCAAAAATTCGCCGCCCTGTGGGAGCAAGTCGAAGCCTATCTGGCCGACAAACAAGTATTTGTCTCTGAACTGGAAGTGGGCGCCGATGCCGAGCACTACCTGCCGATCCGGGTCACTACCGAGTACGCCTGGCACCAATTGTTTGCCCGCAACCTGTTTATCGTGCCAGAGCACTATAACCAGAGTCACAAACCCGAGTGGCAGATCATCAATGCCCCTGGCTTTGTCTGCTCACCCGAGCGCGATGGCACTAACTCGGACGGTACAGTGATCATCAACTTCGCCGAGCGTAAGGTACTGCTGGCCGGTATGCGCTATGCCGGTGAAATGAAAAAATCCATGTTCTCGGTACAAAACTTCCTGTTGCCGGCCAAAGACGTGCTGCCGATGCACTGCTCGGCCAACGTCGGCAAAGATGGCGACACCACCCTCTTCTTCGGCCTCTCGGGCACAGGCAAGACCACACTGTCTGCCGATCCCAAGCGCTTCCTTATTGGTGATGACGAGCACGGCTGGGCCGAAGGCGGCGTCTTTAATATTGAAGGTGGTTGTTATGCCAAGTGTATCGATCTCAGTCAAAAGAATGAGCCGGTGATCTGGGACGCGATTCGCTTCGGCACTGTGCTGGAAAACGTGGTACTGGACGCGCAGCGCGTGCCCGACTACAAGGATGCCAGCCTGACCGAGAACACCCGCGCCGCTTACCCGCTGGAGCACATCGCTCAGCGCAAGGAAGACAACCGTGGCAACGAGCCGCACGCCGTGGTGTTCCTCACCTGTGACGTTTCCGGTGTCTTGCCTCCGGTCGCCAAACTCAGCAAGGAGCAGGCGGCCTATCACTTCCTCTCGGGCTATACCGCCAAGGTGGGTTCCACCGAAGTGGGCTCAACCGCCGCGATTCAGTCGACCTTCTCCACCTGTTTCGGTGCGCCCTTCTTCCCTCGTCCTGCCGGGGTTTACGCCGAGCTACTGATGAAGCGTATCCAAGCCTTCGGCAGCCAAGTTTACCTGGTGAATACAGGTTGGACCGGTGGCCCTTACGGCGTGGGCAAACGTTTCGACATTCCTGTCACCCGCGCCATTGTTGATGCCATCGTCAGCGGTGAACTCAAAGAAGTGCCAACCGAACATATCGAGCAGTTGAACCTGGATGTCCCGGTTGCCATTCCCGGCGTCGACAGCGCATTGCTGAATCCGGTCAACACTTGGGCCAACAAGGAGGAGTACGCCAAGTACGCCAAGCAGCTGGCCGAATCCTTCCAGAGCAACTTCGCCAAGTATCAGGTGTCTGATGCCATCAAGGCCGCCGGCCCCAAAGCCTGATAACAGCAGATGTCACTCAAACGGCTCCTCATGGAGCCGTTTGTGTTTTAGATTGCCCGAAAGGATAACGAGCCCTTGAGGCATGAGACGGCTGTTGCTATTCTGAGCAGCCCAAAATGAAACGGTCGTTTAAATATGGAAGATTTTACTCAGCGTTACCCACAACACTCACAAATTCCGGTGGCCTGGGGTGAAATGGATGCCCTGCAACACGTCAACAATGTGGTCTAT
Organism: Shewanella carassii; assembly: GCF_019670705.1. Lineage (NCBI taxonomy): Bacteria > Pseudomonadati > Pseudomonadota > Gammaproteobacteria > Alteromonadales > Shewanellaceae > Shewanella > Shewanella carassii. The sequence goes on along the minus strand of NZ_AP024618.1, from coordinate 168,783 downwards.
TTCCGTTATTTCGAGACCGCCAGAATCGACTTCTTCAACCGCTACTTTCCCTTGGACGAAATGTACAAGCAAGGCATTGGGCCGGTGATCAGTGAAAACCAGGCCAGATACAAACGCCCGGTCACCTATCCGGATACCCTGCTGGTTGGGGTCCGAGTAAGCGATATCGGCGAAGACAGATTTACCATGCACTACGAAGCCTATAGCCAGGCTCAAAGGGCCGTCACAACCACGGGCAGTTCGGTCGCCGTGATGTATGACTTCAGGAAGGGCACCAAGGCCAAGCTGCCGCAGGAATTACTGACGATCCTCCAACAGCACGGCCAAGAGAGTTAAACAAGAAAATCAGGGCTCGATGACAGGCTGACGTCGGCTTTGTCTCAGCTTTCGTCGGTGAAGTTGAACCAGACGCAGTGCCTGGAACAACTCCTCGTTGGAGAGCTCCAGATATTGGCCCCCGTAAAACCACAGAGGTCCATGCAACTGACGCCCATGGGTAATACTGATAGGTAACATCAGCTCATCTGTCAGTATCAGCTTCAATTTCATCTCAGGCTGCAACCGACAGGCGGTGATCAAGCCAACACCGCCACGGCTGATATCCTTGATATTACCCAGTCCCAGTTTGCCCGGACGCCACCAGTGCCAGTGCCCCAACTGCACCGTCATGCCATCACAGTCGAGTAAAAAGTCAGCGTCATTCCCCAAACGCAAACTAATGCGAACATGTTCCCGCCGCTGCTCTTCACTATCGACTTCGTCTGTCATCACTGATACCTGTCTCTGGGCTGATTAAAGCTGGCCACATCGCTGGCCTGGGAAAGCTCCTGACCGCCAGCCAAACTTTGTAGCTGCGCCGAAGCTTCCTTGGTAAGGATCAAAATTTCAACCCGGCGGTTTGCCGGATTATAGGGGTCCTCGCCAACAAAAGGGACCTTATCGGCCATACCACTGACTTGCAAGATCTGATCTGAGCGAACCCCTCCAAACTCTATGGTCTGTCTGGCAATCAGCGCTCTCTCACTGGACAATTCCCAGTTGGTATAGCTGCGACCGACATACGGTAGAGAGTCTGTATGTCCTGAAAGCGTCAGCTTATTTTTAACCTGCTGCAGTAACGGCGCCAGGGCCAGTAACAGATCTTCAAAGTAGGGGCGCATCTGCGCCTGCCCCACCTTGAACATAGACTGCTCACTGTTATCGTGAATACGGATCCGGATCCCCTGAGGCACGGCATCCAACTGTACGTTTTTGCCCATGCCGGCCTTTTCCACAACCTGGCGGATCTGTCGCGCCAGCACTTCCAGTTGCGCCTGAGTGGCATACTCTCCGGGGATCACCGCATTCAACTTGGGACCCATTCCGGCTCTAGCCTGCCATTTTCCCTCTGGAATACGGGCACGGCTCTCAGGCCCACGCATCTCGTCACCATGGGCCGGTGACGGCACCACGGGTTGCTGCATGGCGGGCTGACCCTCGAGATCGATAATTGAAGGGATATTACGCAGATCGAACGGATTGATATCACCGGATGGGTAGAGTTCGCCATTGAGATACTTGACCACAGTTTCGCGCTCTTTTTGATCGGCAACCTGCATGATCCACAACACCATGAAGAACGCCATCATCGCCAGGGTAAAGTCGGCAAAAGCCACCTTCCAGGCTCCGCCGTGAGCAGCATGTTTTTTGTTCGCCCGAACCCGGCGAATAACGATCTCTTGAGATTTTGAAGCCATTAACTTCTCTGTTCCGTCAGAATTTTTTCCAGTTCCACGAAGCTGGGGCGATTCTCGGTCTGGATCTGTTTCCTACCGGCATCGATCGCCTGGATAGGCGGCTTGCCTTTGGCGAAAGTAGTCAGCATGGCGGCAATACACTTGAGCTGACTGATTTGGCGTTCCACCTGGTGTTCCAGCGCCTTTGACAAGGGTTCAAACAAACAATAACAGGCAAAGATACCGATAAAGGTTCCCACCAGAGCGGCCGCCACTTTGACCCCAATCAAGCTGATAGGGCCATCGATTTTTGACATGGTAATGATGATCCCCATTACCGCCGCCAAGATACCGAAGCCCGGCATAGCCTCGGCCATGCGGCCCAGGGCCTGGGAAGGACGCAAACTGTCTTCTTCGATGCGATGAATCTCCTCTTCCAGAATCGCTTCCAGATCATGAGGGGAAATCTTGCCTATCGATTGCAGCCGCAGGTTATCCACTAAAAACTGCAATAATTGCGGATGTTCCAATACCACCGGATACATCAAAAACAGTGAACTCTCATCGGGGTTTTCAATGTGAGCATCCAGCACCTTCATCCCCTGAGACTGTATCTGCCCCATCAGCATATTCATCAAACCGAATAGCTGGGGATAAAGCTCAGGCTCCGGATTATCCTGACTAGTGACTTTACGTACCTGTTGCCAGAGTTCCTGCAATACCGCACGGGGATTGGCGATCAACAAAGACCCCACACCGGCACCTAAAATGATCAAAATCTCCGCCGGCTGCCACAATGCCAACAGATTACCGCCGGCCCAGGCGAAACCGCCAAAAACACAGCCTAAAATAACCAATAATCCAACTAATTTACTCATTAACAGGGTTCCAAATCAGAGTTGCGCCTGCCGATAAATCGCCTGTAACTGGCGTACGGCGGCCTTGTGTAATTGACAGATCCGGGTCTCTGTCAGCCCCAAGGTGGCGGCTATCTCTCTTAGATTGAGTTCATGTTGATAGTAAAGCGACAAAATAACCTGTTCTCTGTTGCTCAATTGTTTAATTGCTGCAATTAACAGCTGATTTCGTTCAAAATCGACAATTTCTTTGTCCTGGCCACCCAGGGAAAGCCCCTCACCCAGCATTTCATCCAGACTGTTCATGGATTCGGCCAGAGTGGCATGCAGGTAATCCCGGTACTCTTCCTGGGTCAGACCCATTCTTTCTGTCACTTCACTGTCTTTCGGGTAACGGCCCAACTCCCGGGTCAATTGCCTGACAACATCATTGAACGAATGTGCCTGCTGTCTTACCGAGCGAGGACGCCAATCCAGACGTCGCAACTCGTCGAGAATCGCGCCGCGGATCCGCTGCCCGGCAAAGGAGATAAACCCCGCATCGTATTCACCCGGGTAACGCCGGGCGGCCTCAAGCAATGCCATCAAGGCGATCTGTTCCATGTCCTCCTGGCCGATAAGCGGGCCACAATGACTCTTGAGGGCACAAACAGTACGCTTTACCAAGGGCAGATATTGATGCAACAACGCCTGCTCTGACTGCCGCTCATTGTCGTACGCCTGATAACCTAAATCATAGGCTGTCATCTCACTGTCCAAGTCGCCTCCGCTATTGAATTACCATTCGGGTGAACAGCACTTCTTCGATATCCAGGGAAAACTGATCTTCGCTCAAAACCTTGGCCAGCTCTTCCTTGGCTTCCAGCTGCAGCGCCTCGAGATTCTGGGGCTTATTCAGCGTCTTGAACTCTTTTGCGCTGAACATTCTCATCATGGTGTTGCGGATCAGCGGATCGGCCGCCTTAATCTCCTCGGCCGCCTTGTCGCTACGGGATTTGAGCGCCAACTCCAGCAACAAGTAATGTGGATACTCATCTCCAGGAATAGAGATCACCATCTTATCCAAGGGATAGAAGCGGGCAGGTGCAGGTGGTGGCGGCAACTTTTTTTCCGGCGCCAGCAAATTGCCCAAAAATGCCGGAGGGTTATGCCCAATAAAAAAGCCACCAGCAGTGGCCAGGATCAGCAAGGCTGCAATAATTAAATTTCGTTTCATCTTAGTTATTCTGCTCAATCTCTATCATCAGGCCAGTAGATTCAGTTGCCGATCACTCTTGCGCTCGACTTCATTATCAACGGGCAACTCCTCCCCAACGGAAGCAGCAATGCCACCGGCATTGCCTCTGCGAGCGTGTTGCTCTGACGGTCCCTGTTCCGAGCCGGAACCAACATCCAGCGCAATATCTCCCTTGTGCTCCAACGCCAATTCAGTTCGCAAACGCTCCAAACCACTGAGCAAGGCATCCCGCACCTGGTTATTAACGGCATGCATCTGAATATGCAGCCGATCCCCATCCAAGCGAATATTCAACTCAATCCGTCCAAGTTCGGGGGGAGTCAATTGCAGCTCTGCAGTTTGAATCCGCTGATCGATTTGAAATCTCAGCTGATCACGCAAAGGCAACAGGAGTTCTTTGGCATGTTGTACATGGGACGCCTGCGCAGTCAGCGGCAAAGGGCCCCACTGGCTGACAGAGGGCCGCTCATGCAGCTGAACAGTCGCCTCGGTTTGCAACATGCCGATGTCAGCCACCGGCTTAGCCAATGGATCCATGCGCCATTCACTCAATGTAGACGCCGGGGTCGTTGCGGTGCGAGCTTGCACCAGGCCGTGTTCCATCGCATTCAAGGGCACAAATTGTTCGCCTTTAAATGCGCTGACGGTTGTGGGCACTGAACTCACAGCTTGTTGATGTACCAGCGGAACCTGCGCCGAACCTTGTGGCTGTGGCAGTCGATGGCCTTGAGCCAAAGACAGATTAGCCATGGTCGCCATATTGGTTCGAGCAACACCGTCATCCTTGGCCAGCATGGGATTCAGGGCATCGGCCCCTAATGCCTTGCTCGGACTGCCCCCCATAGCCGCAACGCTTACCGACTCAGAGACGGCTCCGGCAACGGTGGCCGTGGTTTGTTGGGCCAAAGGTATAAATTGCCCCACAGGCTGGACTGTCACCGCCGTTTCATGAACCGGCACTTCAGTCATCAACGCCGCCACATTCACACTCTCAGTGGAGGCATCGTCTTTAACCGCCTCGGCAGTGTCGGTCGGAGCAAGGCTATCGGTTTTCCCAGCGGGATCTTTTTTGACCGCGGGTTTATCCGCCTGGGCTTGAGCCTGAGAAACAGACTCCTCTTCCTGCTGGTAACTATGACTATCGCCACTATTATCTGGATGAGACGGTAACGATACTTTTTGCGATGGCGTCTCTACCAGAGATGAGATAAGCGCAATACTCAATACGAGTCTCCTTTAGTGGTTATTTCCGGCTGAAATTCAGGCTGGCTGAGTTGGGTCAGTTGATACGCAGACAGGCCTTCTTGTTGCTCCAACAATTGCCGCATCTGCCGCTGGACTAATGTCTTTTGGGTTTGCAACTGTGCAATTACCTGAGCGTGACAGCTTTCCAGATATTGGCGCGCCAGCAGTTCGGCCTGACTGCTGGGTTTACCACTCTGGCGCAGTAATTGGATCATCTGCTGATTGAGTCGGCGCACTCCCGACCAATTCTCTTCTGCGGCCAGTTGTTGCAGGCGCTGTCCCAGGACTTGCCACCGACTGACTATCGACTCACTCAAGCTGGGCCCAACCTTCCCGGATCTGTTGAATAACCTGCACCACGGGCTGCAATGCCTCAGGGTTGTTTTCCACGCTGGCACTCACCAACTGGCGGCTACAATAGTCATAGAGTCGATTGAGATTTGCAGCGACTTCACCGCCATTTTCAATATCCAACAACACATCGAGTCCATGGATCACATTCAAACACTTGTTGATACTCTGACCCTTGGCCTCGAATGCCTTGCGCTCCATATGCCCCGAAGCGCGGGCCAACTCATCCAGTAGACCGTCAAGCAGCATCCGTACCATCTCATGGGGATTGGCCGCAGCCGCCCTGGCATCCAGACTGGCCTGACGGTAACCGCTAAAAGGATCCTGCTCATAAAACATCGAATAACTCCTCAGTAAAACAATCCACTGGCGCTGTTCAACTCATTGATGGTGCTTTCCATCGCGGTGAACTGCTTCAAATAGATGTCATAACGTTGTTGCATCATGCGATCATGACGCTCCATATTGTCTTCAACCCGATCCAACTGGCGCTTTAGATTGCTCTTCTTCATATCCATATAGCCATCGAAACGGGTGAAAGGCTTGGTGATCTCCTGCACCTTGTCGACCATGCCGCCCTTGGCACCGAAGAGATCGCTGATCCCCTGAGGTTGGGTCTTCAGGGCTGTTTCCAGCTTCTTCTCATCCAGCTTTAATTCACCATTTCGGGTCAGCTCTATGCCGGCATCGGCCAAAGTCAGGCCATTAGGGGCTTTCTGAAAGCTCAATTCACGTAGCTGTTGCTGCAGCGTTCTTAGGCTGGTGTCGCCCTTGAGGATCCCCAGTTGGCTCTCATCTATCTTGTTGGCCTTCTTGTCATCCTCGTCGGTAGAGTCAGAATCCCCAAAAGCCTCGGCTCCCAGACCACGGGTTAAACCACCGATTTGACGCAACAGTTCGTTGACTGTGTCAACATAAGCTTTGATGGCTTCTTTACCGGCTTCCTGGTCGGCCTTAATGCTGATATTGCTGCTGTCACCGGCTTTGTGAACCTTACGCAGTTCAATGTCCACCCCGTCTACCACTTGTTTCAGCATATTGCTGGCCGAGGTAATACTCATACCGTTGAGGGTCGCCTTGGCATCCTGTGCGGCCTGAGTCTCAGTCATGCCCCAATCACCGCCATCCAAAGTGATACTGATACTGTTGGATTTACCGGTTTCCTTGGAGGTCAGCATCAACTGCACCTGGCCACCGGTACGCACCAAACTCGCTTGCACCCCGGGATTGTTGGGATGCTGGTTGATCAAATCCCTAAGCTCACTGACCGAGGTCGCGCCGCCAGCGCTGGTGGTAGCCAAGTCCACCGTCATGGTCTTGCCACCCATGCTGATCTGAATGACACCCGAGGCCGGTAAACTGGCGTCTTCCGATGCAAAAGGCTTAACCAACTGGTGCGCCTGAGCCAATTGCTCTACCGACAGTTGAAAGTTTCCCTGCGGTGCACTGACTGAACTGCTGACATGGATATTTTCATCTGTCACCTCGGCAACACTGCCCTTAAAGGCATCGGTCCCCAAGGTTGTCAGTTTGGTGTTTAAACGATCCAAGCCTTTATCCAGCAGACTGTAGGCATCGAGCTGTTTTTGATAGCCCGCCTTACTGCTTTGATACAGATTGTCTTTGCCGGCTCGTTCAGCGCTAATCAACTGCTGCGCGAATTGGGCACCACTCATTCCGGAAATCATTTTCAACTCCTTCTAGACACTGGCTCGTGTCTTTGGAACATTTGGGATAGCAAGAGGCATGCCATCCAGAAGGCATGTCTAACCCATTGTAAATATTGATAGTTGGTAAGGTAAGAGGCTATTACTTGGTACAGTCTCTTCCCCAGAGACTCGGAAATGGGAAAAGTCACTTCCGCTATTGCGAGCCATTCCCGAATAACATTTAAAAAAAAGCGCCATCTTTGCGGACGGCGCCTGAAACAAAAAGGTTCGCTTAGCCCAGCAGACCCATAACCAGACCAGTGTTCTGGTTGGCACGAGACAGTACGTTGGTACCGGCTTGAACCAGCAGTTGGTTCTTGGTCATGGCCGCAGATTCGTTGGCGAAGTCGGCATCCATGATACGACCAGAAGCAGCCTTGGTGTTTTCGGTCACGTTGGCCAGGTTAGCGGCGGTGTGGCCCAGACGGTTGATGTTGGCACCCAGAGCAGAACGGTTGGTACCGATCTGACCGATGAAGGTATTGATGGTATCCAAGTCGGTAATATCCAGGGCAGATTCATCTGGTTGAGCATCCAGCTTGACTTCCATAGTTTCGGCCTTGCTGGCACCAATCTGCAGAGTGACACCATTCTTCAGTTTGTCGAACAGAGCTTCACCGGCATATTCAGTGTTGGTCTTGATACGGGTCGCTTCACCCTTCAGTGCATCAAATTCAGCTTTCAGAGCGGCTTTATCATCGGCAGAGTTCACACCGTTGGCATGCTGGGTAGCCAGCTCTTTCATGCGGTTGGAGATAGAGCTCAGTTCGCTCAGGGCACCATCGGCAGTTTGCAGCATAGATACGCCGTCAGAGATGTTACGGCTGGCAGTGCTCATACCAACAACGTTGGCGTTCAGGCGGTTGGCAATCTGCAGGCCAGCGGCGTCATCATCGGCGCCGTTGATGCGCAGACCGGTAGACAGACGTTCCATGGCGGTAGACAGCAGGCTGTTATTTTTGTTTACAGAGTTCTGAGCCACCAGAGAGGCGTAGTTAGTATGTACAGACAACATGGTTGGATTCTCCCAAAGAGTGTATTTGTGTCACTAACAACAAAGCGACCCTAAAAAACCAAACTGAAAGCCACACTGAAAAAAATTAAAAAAAAATTACCTGAGCAGGTCTTGAGCATGACCGCGGCCGATATTGGCCTGCGCCAACAAGGCCTCCAGTTGCGAGCCAAAGCAAGCATTCACCTGGGGCAAAGACACTGCCTGCAACTGCTGGGACAAATTACTTAAGAGTTGTTGCTGCTGTGCCTGCCAATCCTGGCGCCAATGTTCTATCCGCCGCTGCGTCCGTTCCAACTTGGCTCGGGTCTGTCGCAAGGTCTCATTACTGTCGAAACGCCACTCCCTGGGATCACGCCAGTCGAGCAACTCCTCCAGTCGGATATTGTGCATCTCGCCGGCCGGCAGACGCATCCCCTGACCACTGAGGCTAAGACTTCCCTGCAACAGTTGCCACAACTGATCATCACACTCCAAGACCGCTTCGTTATTTTCCAGCGCCAGGCTGATACCTAAGGGCGCCAGCTGTTCACCGAGCAGTTGTGCCAGGCTGTTCGGCTCCATATTGGCCGGTAGGTGCAACAATACACTCTGTGGGCCATCGGCGCTTGGTAACAGGAGCTGCAGGCTCTCGTCCCTGTGTTTAGGTTCAAGCAGGGAAACCGCCCGCAGCCGAAAACGGCGCCGTAGCGCCCGACGCCTGGGATAGATGATATTGAACATGGGATCCCACAAGGGATACTGCAGATAACTGGGTTGCAGCTGCTGCAACTGCTTTTGCAGCAGCTGCAGTCGTTCAAACTGCTCGGCAGAGGGTTTCATCAGCAACAAGGGGCGCATTCTCTCGAGGATCCGCTGCACCTCTTCAAAGCCATTATCCACCAGCTGCATGGCACTGATGTTATGTTGCAGCCGAGTGGCCCGCTCCCAACGTTCAAACGCCACTTGCCGGAACGGCAATAGCTCACGCCAGGCGTTCTCCGTCGTACTCACCACCGCCATATCCAGCAGTGGTGCACTCTGACCTATGGGCCTTATCTGTCCGGCCAGTTTCAGGGCATCAGTAACCGAATGGATCATGGCAACCTATGACAGTCGTGATACAAGTGAGGCATCTTCCAAACCCGAATTAAAGATGATTAAACAGTGTCAGTTGACTGATTTTGACAAAACTCTGCTGCGACACCCGCAACGCCGTCAACTTCATCTGAAACTCTGAAGTGGCCGCCGGATAGTCCAACGCCTCGGTTTCACCTATGACTTCCTTGGTAAACAGCGCCATCTCCTGATGACTACTCTTACCCAGACTCAAGCGATTCTGCTTGCCACCTATGTCGGTGATCGCCGCACCTAGGCTGGAGAGAGTATCATCCAGAGACTGCATCATGGCTCCGGCCACGGTTTCGAAGTCGGCATCACCAGGCGCCTTGTTCGGATCCCGCAGCACTTTAATATACTCGGCAGTTTGATTGAGCAGATCCTCGCTACCGTTGCTGAACCAAAACTCCTTCGCCGTCACGTTGGCATCGACCCAGGAATCGGCCGATATCTGCACCTGACGATGCTCGGCATCCCCCTTAAACTGATACTGACCGCTGGCGTCCAACTCCACAGTCGGAGTACGAGTGTGATTGCCGGAGAACAGATAATTACCGGCGGCATCACGGGCATTGAGAATGTCGACACAGGTGTCCATCAGTGCCGACAGTTCATCGGCATAGCCCTCTTGGTCGGCGGCCGAATGTTGACCATTGTTGGCCGAGATAACAATCTCCCGCATCCGATTTTGCGCCTGCACCAGACTGTCGAGATAGGTCTCTGCCCGTTCCAGGCTGGTCGACAGGCTGTCGATGTTATCTATGTACTGATTGGTCTTAGCCAGATCCCGCTCACAGTTGAGCACCTTCACCTTGCCGATAGGATCATCGGATGGACGCAGTAACGCCTTGCTGCTGGATAACTGTTGATCCAACACTCCCAACTGGCTCAGTGTCTGTTGCATGGAGTGCAAATTGCCACTGTACATATTAAACATAGCTACCCGCATCTACGACTCCTTAAATACTGTCAAGCAGGGATTGAAACAGCCGATCGGCGGTGGCTATCACCCGGGCATTGGCCTGGTAAGACTGTTGATAGACGATCAGGTTAACCCCTTCCTCGTCCAGGTTAACCCCACTGGTACTGGCCCATTGGCTCTGGGCTTCTTTCTGCAGCGCCAAGGCGGTCTTGTTCTCTTGCTGCGCCTGGCGGGAAATACTGCCCAGTTCCCCCACCTTGCTGGCGTAAGCATTGCCCAGGGTGGCCTTATTGCCCAAGGAGGCAAAAGCCAACTCCTCATTCGCCAAGGCGACAAAGGCCTTGAGGTTACTGTTATCCCCTGGGGTGCCATCCTTGCCAAAAGCCAAATCACCCGCGCTCAGATTCGGGTTCAAGATCAGGCTACCGGCGGGATTGGATGCATCCCATTTCCAGAAAGTCTGGGTCGCCTTTTTGCCGGACAGATCTGTGCCCTTGTCCTGAATATCATTCATCTGAGTTGCAATCTGAGTCGCCAGTTCATCGAGGAAAGTCCGGCTCTGCTTCAAGCTGGTATCTCGGTAGTTCAGCAGTGCTCCCAACTGGCCACCGGTTTCCTGCAATTTGAATTGTGATTGACCAAAATGCAGTTCTAACTTGAGCTGCTTTGGGTTTGCTGGGTCGGTAACACTCTTCAGTGTCGCCGGAACTATACCGCTCAGCAGCGGTTGCCCTTGAGAGAGGGAGATATTGGCCAGGCCCTTGTCATCCATCACTACTCGAATGTCTATGAGTGAAGATAATTCACTTATGGCGGCATCCCGGTTATCTAACAGCGATGCCGAAGGGATCTTGGAGGCACCATCGGCGGCGATATCTTCATTCAAGCGAGCTATCTTCTCCAACAGTGTATTGATCTCTTTGACGCTGGCTTGAGTCTGGCCGACGATTTGCTGCTCCTGGCTGTCCAGCCCAGAGGCTATGGAGTGAAAGCGCTGCGCCACGCCGTTGGCCTCATTGAGCACCGCCTGCCGGAGCGCGGGATCATTGGGTTGCTCCATTGCCGCGTTCATGGCGGCAAACAGGTGATCAAAACCGGTGGAAAGATTATTACTGTCGGCCGCCATCAACTGTTCCAGTTGACCGGCGTAGCTTTCTTTAACACCGGCAAAGCCCACATCGCTGCCGGTACGCCACAACTGCATCACCTGGTACTGATCTGAAATCCGCCGCACGCCGTCAATGCTGACCCCATGACCGGAGCCATAGGCACCGCCACCGACCGAACTGAGCAACACCTGTTGGCGGGAATACCCCGGCACCATGGCATTACTGGTGTTATTGGACATGGTTTGTAAGGCCGCCATGCTGGCATTCAAGCCGGACATGGCGTTGTTGAGCAGATTCATTCAATCTCCTTATGGACAGGCGGAACCAACAGCGCAGGTTGCATTGCCGTGGTTGTCTTTTCAGAAGAAGCGACCGGTTCGGCACTAAACTGAAGTTTTGCTCCCAATTGACGGCTCATAACATCGGCCAGCCCGGTCGACTGCATCTGTGACAGATGCAAAGCCAGCTCAGAATCGTACCAATCCCGATACAAACCATCGTTGCTGGATGACAGTAGATTCTCTTCATCGGCAATGGCATCACTGGCAGTGCGCATCTGTTTCAACACTGTCTGCAGAAACATGGCTTCAAACTGCTGGCTGACCTGTTGCAGGGCGCCCTTTTCACCATGAGCCTTAATCAAGTCACCGGAGTCGAGCCGCCCCAGCAGCCCCTGGTTTTGAGTTACTTTCATCAGATCACCACCAGATCAGCTTCCAGGGCACCGGCCTCTTCCAGCGCCTGCAAAATGGCCATCAGATCCATAGGCGAAGCGCCCATGCTGTTGACGGCACGTACAATATCGTTCAAAGAACTGCCTTCGGGCCAAACAAACATACGGCCGTCTTCTTCCTGAATATCCACATCCGAATCATTGGTTACCACGGTTTTGCCAGCGGCATCGCCGAAGATCCCCGGATTGGGTTGGCTGACCTGTTGTTTCTCTGTAATGGTCACTGTCAGGTTGCCGTGACTGACGGCGGCCTTGCGCACCACCACATCACCGCCCATCACCACAGTACCGGTACGAGCGTTAAACACCACCTTGGGCGGAATACGTCCCGGCTCGACCATGATGTCTTCCAGCATGGACATGAACATCACTCGTTCACGCTCCGATTGTGGCGCTCTCACCGTCACCTTGGCATGGCTCTCGGCCTTGGCAACATCCGGACCGAACACGGCGTTGATCGCCTTTTCGATATTTCGGGCACTGCGGAAACCGGCCTGTTTCAGGTTGAGAACGACCTGTGGGTTGCTGGCAAAAGAGCTGGGGATGGCCGCTTCCAGCAGCGCGCCCTCAGGAATGGTGCCCACTGTGGGCACGTTGATGGTCATTGAAGTACCGTTTCGGCCCTGAGCCGACACGCCGCCCACCACCAGATTCCCTTGGGCAACGGCGTAGATTTCACCATCGACCGCCCGCAGTGGCGTCATCAGCAAGGTGCCGCCCCTGAGGCTCTTGGCGTCGCCGATGGAAGAGACGGTAACATCCAGAGTCTGTCCCGGACTGGCCAGCGCTGCCACATTGGCCACCACGGCCACGGCGGCAACGTTTTTCAGCTTGGGATCCATGTTGCCATCGATCTGCACCCCAAACTGTTTCAGCATGTTCACCACCGACTGGCCGGTAAACTTCACCTGGTTCTTGTCACCGGTACCGTCGAGACCGACCACTAGGCCGTAGCCTACCAGCTGGTTTTCACGGATCCCCTGCACATCGACCATATCCAGCAGATGGCGGCTCTTTTCGGCCAAGACCTGGCCCGGCATGGAAAGCCCCAACAACAGCAGAGCTAAAAGCAGTCTTGTCATCATCATTCCTGTTACATCGGGAACCAAGGGCTATTGAAGTAGCGTGCCGCCCAACCCATGGCGTTGCTGTCGGCAATGGCCCCCTGGCCACCATAGATAATGCGGGCATCGGCAATCCGCTGTGATGAGATAGTGTTTTGGTTATCTATGTCATCCGAGCGGATAAGCCCGATAAGACGTAGATACTCATCACCCTGACTGAGACGAAGCCATTTCTCACCACGGATCAACAGCACGCCGTTAGGCATCACCTTGGCCACTGTCACTGTGATGGCACCGGAAAGCTGGTTTTGCTGAGTCGTAGCGCCACTGCCATTGAAGCCGCGGCCGAACTTGCCCTCACCATTGGCACTTAAGCTGCTGTCTTCCACCGCCCCCTGAAAACCAAAGTTCAAATCCTGAGACTTATTGGTCTGGGTATTGGCCTTCTTGCTGGAATAGGTCTTCTCATCCAGGGATACAGTGAGAATGTCTCCCTCGCGAAAGGCCCGCTTATCCTTAAACAGGGTCAACATAAAGCCGGGGCGATACAGGCTGCCGTCTTTGGCATCGGGCAGCGAATAGTCCACCTCGGGCGGCGCCCAATCCTTATTGCCCGGCTGTTGTTCTGCGTCGGGGAAGTGGGAGATACAACCACTGAGCGACAGCATCAGCAGTGCCAACAAGAGTCTCATTATCTTCATACCGATTGGTTCAGGAATTTCAGCATGTCGTCAGTGGCAGAGACCACCTTGGCATTCATCTCGTAGGCTCTCTGAGTCGAGATCATCTCTACCATCTCTTCGACCACGTTGACGTTGGCCCCTTCCAGAGCCCCCTGACGCAGACTACCCAAAGCTTCCTCGCCGGGAACCCCTTCGATCGGCACGCCGGATGATGCGGTTTCGTGGTACAAGTTGTTACCACGAGATTCGAGCCCGGCCGGGTTGGCAAAGTGTGCTAGCGTGATCTGTCCCAGCTCAGCGGCCTCGGCCTGACCGGCAACCTTGGCGCTCACCACACCGTTTTCGGCTATGGTGATCCCGGTGGCCGTTTCGGGGATCTGAATATTGGGTACCAAGGGCAAGCCCTGGGAGGTCACCATCATGCCATCACTGTTGCGATAAAACTGACCATCGCGGCTGTAAGCCACTTCGCCATTGGCTTCCTCAATCTGGAAGAAACCCTGGCCCTCGATAGCGATGTCCAGCTGCTGATTGGTCGTCAGAATATCACCCGTGGTGAACACCTTTTGGGTGCTGGCTACTCGTGCCCCGGTGCCCAACTGCAGCCCGGAAGGCAGCTCATTGAGCTCGTCTACTTGGCCGCCGGGTTGGCGTTGTACCTGATAGAAGAGATCGTTGAAGCCAACTCTATCGCGTTTGAAACCTGTGGTATTGACGTTGGCCAGGTTGTTGGCGATGGTCGTCATCTTCACATCTTGAGCCGTTAAGCCGGTTTTACTCACCCATAATGCCGATTGCATCTAAAACTCTCCTCAATAATTAGGCATCACGCAGCAGGCGATTACCTGCCTCGGCCAACTTTTCTGCGCTTTTCATTAGCTTGATTTGCACTTCAAACTGGCGTCCCAGATCCATAGATGCCAGCAGTTCCCCCACGGCATCGACATTGCTGCTCTCCAACGCGCCGGAGGCGACTCTTACTTGCTCGGAGACCTGCGCCTCACCATTGTTGGCGTAAAATAGGCCATCGGCCCCCTTGTGCAGTTCGGTCTGAGCCGCATTCACCAACTTGAGTTGACCGACTTCTTCGATCAGCCCGCCCTGCTCGGCAATAACAGATAAGCGCCCGTCCTCGCTGACGATCAAATCGCTGTACTGAGGCAGAACCATGGGACCGTTGGTGCTCATCAGCGGAAATCCGTTGACCAAGAGCTCGCCATTGGCGTTTTCACTGATGGCACCGTTGCGGGTATAGGCTTCACCTTCAGGTGTTTGCACCGTGAAATAGCCATCGCCCTTGATCGCCAGATCCAAAGGGCGGCCGGTGGTCATCATTTCACCATGCTGGCTGTTGAAACCGGCAATCTGGGTCTGCGGCAGGATCCGCGAAGCGAAGCTACCCTGGGTAACTTCGACCGGAAGCGCAGCAACCCGTTCCAGATCGGCCCGGAACCCCTGGGTATCGGCGTTGGCCAGGTTATTGGCCCGAATCGCCTGGGATTGCAAAATACGGCTGGCCCCTTGGGCCGCGGTATAAATCATCTTATCCATGGGTTATCCGTTAAATGGCGTTCAGCAGGGCCTGCTGCATGGTCGAGTTGGTATCCAGCACCTTGGCATTGGACTGATAGTTGCGCTGCGCCGTCATCAGGCTCACCATTTCGGCGGTGGTATCCACGTTGGATCCCTCAAGATAAGCCCCCTTCAGGCTACCCAGAGTTCCGCTTCCTGGAGCGCCGACTGTGGCTTGACCTGCAGCCGCAGAGGCTTGCCAGGCGTTGTTACTCACAGGCGTCAAACCATTGGGATTATTGAAGTCAGCCAGTGCGACTTGGCCTTGCAGCAACTCCTGACCATTGGTGTAGGTACCATAGATCATGCCGCTGTCATCCAGGCGGATCTTGTTGAACTCACCGGCGGCATAACCATCCTGACTCAAACTGGAGTTGTTATAGTCATTGGCGTACTGGGTGAATCCGTCATAACTGATGGCCAGGCTAAGGTCTTCAGCGCCATCTTTGGCCGGCAATGTCAGGTCTAACTCTTTACCGCTGGTCAGGCTGCCTTTCTTATTAAACTGCAGGCTGTGGCCATCTTTAGGCTCGAGGATGGCAGAGTCCAGCACGAAGTAGACTTTCCATTCATTGTCGCCGGTCTTGGCATAATACTGAGTCAGGGAACGCTGATTACCGAGCGAATCGAACACGCTCACAGTGCCTGAAGAGTGATAACTCGCTGGCTTATCGGGAGAAAATGGTTCTTTGGCCGGATCAATCGCTTCCATACGCGCATCTAAGTTAGACACCTGATTGACCTGTTTCGAGGCCTTGGCCGGCAGAGAACCTGTCTTGATCTGCAAGTCACCCATGGTTCCTGTCTGCAATACCCCCTCGGCATTGGCTGGATAGCCCTGCAAACGGTTACCGACAGGATCTGTGATAAAGCCCAGAGCATCCTGGCCGAAGATCCCGGCGCGAGCATAAAGGTTTGACCCTTCGGTGCCACGCAGCATAAAGAAACCACTGCCCTGGATACCCATATCCAGTTCACGGCCGGTATAGGTCAGCGTACCTTCGCGGGAAAAGTTTTGGCTGGTGTTCATCACATTGACACCGGCGCCCATGCCGCTGTTGTAGATGGCGGCAAATTCACTGCGACCACCACGGAAACCCCAGGTAGAAGCGTTGGCGATGTTGTTACTTATGGTGTTGAGATCCTGGCTGGTAGCCTGCAATCCACTTAATGCAATATTGAAAGACATCTTGTCTCCTGTTACGAAACTTCGGAAATATCCAGCACAGACACTGTGCCCAAACCATTGGCCAGCTCAGCCATCATCATGCCTTTGGCACTGACGAAATGAACCTTGCTGATTTCGCCGGAAAGAAATGACTGAGCCTTCAGTGCTTTATCTCCATCGCTGGCCTGAACTTTCAACTGATATTCCCCCGGAGGCAGACCCAGCCCCTCGGGGTTGATTTGAAAATCAACGTCGCCCGCAGCCTGAGTGCCAAGCTCCAGGGTTTGCACGGTTTCACCATTAAGATCGCTAATTTCGATCGTGACCGATGAAGCGCTGTGCTCGAGGAAAACCTTGCCGTTAATCGCTTGATCCCCAGCGGTAAAGCTATCTGCCGGTACCATGGCCTGTTTGCCAATCAGGGAAGCCGATTGCACCAAGCCGAGATTTTCCATCATGGTCATCTGGTTTTTCTGGTTGTTGCGCATCGCCTCCAGGCTCTCTACCTGGGAAAACTGCGCCAATTGGCCCAGATACTCGCTGGCATCCAAGGGGTTGGTCGGGTCCTGGTTCTTGATCTGGGCGATCATCAGCGACATGAATTCATTTTTCAGTGAATCGGGATCATTGCCATTGGCGCGAATCGCATCGGCCTTTTGTCCGTCTTCGCGAGTCGTGAGACTAGTTACTTGCTGCATCATTTTGTCCCTTATTTACCCAGAGCCAACAGTCCCTGCTGCATGGAGCGGGCACGGTTCATCACTTCGACACTGGTTTCAAACGCACGACTGGCGGCCATCATATCGGCCATCTCTTCCACTGTGTTGACATTGGAATAGGTCACATAGCCTTCGGCATTGGCCAATGGATGGCCGGGTTCATAACGGGTCTCCAACGGCGCATCGGACTCGACCAAGGCCTTCATCTGTACCCGGGCGCTGACACTGTTATCCTGCTGTTGATACAGAGTCGCGAATACCGGCTTGATCGCCCGATAGGCGCTATCGCTGGATTCTGCCGCGACACCGGCGTTGGCCAAATTACTGGCAATGGCGTTCAACCTCAGGGTCTGTACCGTCATGCCGCTGCCGGCGACCTGGTATATCTCTGCAAATGACACGATTATTTCCCTTCGATGGCGGCCTTCAGGCCTTGGATTTTCATGTTGAGAAAGGTCAAGCTGGTCTGAAAGTCCATGGCGTTTTGCGAAAAGCGCGCCTGTTCCTCTCCCAACTCAACCGTGCTGTTATCGGCACTGGCCTGATAAGGCACCCGATACCCCACTGTGTACTGCCCGGTAAAAGGCACTCCGGCATCCAGCTGCGCCATTAAGGCACCAAAGTCCAGATCTCTGGCTTGATATCCCGGGGTTTCGGCGTTGGCCAGATTACCGGCCAGCACCTTGCTGCGCTCTACCCTGAAATCCAATAATTGAGGATGCAGACCCAATGCCGCATCAAGCTTGATAGCCATGGTTTCTCCTAGTAAGGTATCCATAGTTTTCGCTCCTTATAACAAATACCATGCCAATACTTTTTAACCTTTAAATACAATGACTAAAGAGCAATCCCGTTCAAATTGCGGAACCCCAATTTCCTCTTTCGCCTTGTTGTTTCTGCTGTTATTTCCGCTGCTTCCGTTACCGGCGCTCGGCGCTGCCAGCAAAATTGAGCTGACGGCCAGAGAATATTTGCAGCAACAACTGCAGCAATTTGCTGCGGCCCAAGAGATGAAGCCGCTAAAAAGCCAGATCCATATGAACTTGCCCTCCGGGGTCAAACGTCTGGCCGAGTGCCCGCAACAACCCTCTATCAGGCTGGCGAATCCTTCGGCGCCACTCTGGGGGCGGGTGTCACTCGAAGTAAGCTGTCCGGCGGCCGAATGGCGTTTTTTTCTACGCGCCAGGGTCGATGTCAAAGCCAAGCTACCGGTGTTGACCCAGACGCTGCATAGAGGCAGCGTTATCGAGGCGCAGGACATAGAGTGGCGCTGGCTGACCTTGCAGGCCAGCGACCGGGATATCATCGCCAGCCAACGCGAGCTAATAGGCAAACAGGTGGCCCGCAGGGTCCGTGCCGGGGAAGCTATCTTGTTGCGGCAACTGACCCAGAGTGACTGGGTTCGCGCCGGTGAGCAGGTGATCATTCAAGTCAGTCAGGAGGGTTTTGAGGCACAGATGCCAGGCACAGCTCTGGAAAGCGCCTCCCGTGGAGAGGTGATTCGAGTGCGAAATTTAAGCTCGCAAAAGGTCATCAAGGCCTATCCCATCGCCAAGGGAATTGTCACACCGCAAAATTAATTTTATTTTTGGCAATTGCGGTCGCTTTTACTGATCAGAACATATTTTTTCGGGGGTCCCATGGAAATTACGCATCGTCTGCATACAGTTGTCAGTGACAACGGCGTCACTGCGGCGAATCGGCGTCAACGCCAGCAAACCACGGCATCCACAACTGAGCAGGATAAGGTGAGCCCTGAATATCACTGGCTGAACCAGGCTCAGGCTCAGTTGGCCCAAGAGAGCGAAGTGGATCAACTCAAGGTGGCCGAGTTGCGACAGGCACTGCAACAGGGCAGTTTTGAGCTGGATGTCGAAGCGATGGCCACGGCCATGCTGCAGCAACATGGGAAACACGCCAAATGAGCGGAAAACGCCAGGCGTTGAACCATCTGGTCGCCGGGATCCGCCAAGACATACTGGATTACCGAGAATTGAAAGCCCTGTTGCAACAGCAGCGCCAGTTGATGCTGCGCCACGATAATCAGGGACTCATTCAACACAATCAACTGCAGGACAGGCTGGTTGCCAAGTTACAACAGAGTTCACAACAAAGGAGTGGTTATCTGACCCAAATAGGCGTCAGCAATGATCATCAGGGCATCAAGTTATTGGCCCGTAAACTTCCGGCGCCGGCTGGCAGCAAGCTGGAGCAACTGTGGCAACAACTGCTGCAACAAGCCAAGGAGAGTCAGCGGCTTAATGAACTCAATGGTCAGCTATTGGTGCGGCAACAAGAAGTGATCCGCGGCATTCTGGGCATCAATAACGCCGACGAATACCAACAGTCTTCAAGCTCACCTCAGTTTCTCTGAACCCTTAAGTCGCACAGAGCGGCTGCAAGCCAACTCATCAAGTTGAAATTGCTCTTGCTGCTCCTGGCGTTGCCGTTGACGCTGGCGCTGCTGCTCACCGAACCAATTCACCCTTTGATATCGCCCTAACTGCTGCTGCCACAAACCATGCAACCGCTGTTGCTCATTGCCCAATAACTGCTGTTGATTGCTGAGGCTTAATTTCAAGGGTTGCAGCCTTTGCAACAAGGCCTGGCTATTGCGAAGACCCACTATCGAACCCTGACGAAACTGGCTGTAATGAGACTCCAACAAGGCCACCTGCTGTTGCTGCCCTTGCACCTGAGCCTGACGTTGCTGCAACGCCTGCTTTTGTTCTGCCAACTCACTGAGTTTGCGCTGCTCCAAGCTGCTCAGACGTTGCAACAGTTTCATGCTTCACCCCGCAAGGCCTGGGTCAACGCCTGCAACTGTTCCTGACTGCTGGCCAAGTCGACCGCATCTTCTGTGGCTTGAGTGAGATAAGCGGCAATCAATGGATAACATTTTACGGCGGCATCCAACTCGGGATCCTGTCCCGGCTGATAGCCCCCTAACGGCAAGAGTTCCCGTACTTCCTGATAGCGCGCCAACATGCGCCGAACTAACGCCATCTCCTGTTGTTGTTCCTTGGGGGCAATCTGCATTGCCAGACGACTGACCGATGCTCCCAAGTCCAGCGCCGGGAAATGTCCGGCCTCGGCCAGACGACGGCTCAAATAGAAGTGGCCATCCAGTATCGCCTTGGCCGCATCGGCGATGGGATCCTGGGCCTCTTCCCCTTCGGTCAACACGGTGTAAAACGCCGTCAGTGTTCCCTGGGGATGGGTACCGTTACCGGCCATCTCCACCAGAGATGGTAGTTGGGCAAACGCCGATGGCGGATAGCCTTTGGTGGCCGGAGGCTCTCCCAGACTCAGGGCGATCTCCCGCTGCGCCTGGGCGTAACGAGTCAGCGAATCCACCAATAGCAACACCCTATGGCCCTCATCGCGAAAACCACAGGCTATCTGGTGACACAAACGCATGGCTCTGAGGCGCATCAGGGGTGAGGTGTCGGCCGGTGCGGCCACGACCACGGCGCGGCGGCGCCCCTCTTCGCCCAGGGCCTGTTCAATAAATTCACGTACTTCGCGACCGCGTTCACCAATCAGTCCCACCACCACACGGTCGGCCTCGGTGAAACGGGTCATCATGCCCAGCAGCACACTCTTGCCCACACCGGGGCCAGCAAACAGACCGATCCGTTGACCGCAGCCAACCGGCAGCAAGCCGTTGACGGCCCGAACCCCCACATCCAGGATCCGTGATATAGGTTGCCTGGCCAAAGGATTGGGAACCTGAGTCACTGGACGGTATAACTGCACGCCACTCAAGGGGCCCAGTGCGTCCAGAGGCTGACCGAGACCATCGAGAACCCGGCCGAGCAAACCGCTGCCGAGGGGGATCTTATGTGTATCTGTCTGGGGGATCACCCGGGCACCCGGACTGAGCCCCTGGGTATCAGTGATGGGCATAAGACACAGAATGCCTTGATGGAAACCAACAACCTCGGCCTCGACATAGACCCCATCGCGCCGCTCCACCATGGCGCGATCACCTATGCCGAGATTACAGCCAACGGCTTCCAACAACAGGCCACTCACTCGTGTCAGACGCCCATAAATCTGGGCAACCGGTACCATAGGCCAGTTTCCGGTCAAAACATTAGTCTTCATGAGTCTCGACTGGAACCTCTGGGGCTGTCATGACATTGTCATTCAGATGCGCTTCAACCTGATCGAGACAGTTGTTGAGCCGAGTTTCCATGGAGGCATCGGCATCACACTGATCGCAGACCACCCGACAGCTACCTTGGCTAAGGCTGTCATCGGCCACCAGATGCCATTGTGCCACCTTGTCAGCCGCCAAATGTTGTAGCTGTTTGATGGTCGATGATTCCAGATGGATCTTGATATCAACGGCATCCTTGGGCAGGGCCTGCAGGGTTTCTTCGACCAGGGCGATAATTTGCAACGGCTGCAACGACAACTCACAGCGGATCACCTGTTGTGCCACCCTTCTGACCAGGTCGACAATCAGTTGCTGCTGCGCCTGGATCTGCTGCGCCTGACTCTCACTGAGCAGCTGCTGCAGGGCGGTCATCGGAGTCAACAATTGATTCAGCTGTTCATCTATCTGGGCCAGCCCCTGTTGACGTCCCTGCTCTATCCCTTCACGCAGGCCGGACTGCTGTCCCAGTTGACGGCCCTCGGCTTCCCCCTGGGTCTTACCGGCTTCATAACCCTGTTCCCAGCCTTCCTGGTAGCCACGATCCATTGCCTGCTGGAAGTCTTGCCAATTGCCTTGGGGAGCGCCGGTGTCATTTTCACCTTCCAAAGGGGCAAATTGGTAACGGCGTACCGGGGAACTCCCCAGGCGCCAATGCCGTTTATCTTCAGCCATTATTCAACCACCTGCTCTTCAAACAGCTGCAGCTCAATTTCACCGTTTTCCATCATCTCTTTGGCCGTATCCATAATACTGCGCCGCGCGTCATTGGCCATGCTCAGCGGCACCGCACCCAAGGCTTCTGATTGGGTTTCAATGGCTGAAGACATCCGCTTGGGCAGTGCGGTAAGCAGGGTACGTTTGAGTTCGCCATCGATACCCTTGAGCGCCAAGGCCAGAGACTCGGCTTCGACAGCACCGAGGATCTCCTGCAGGGTTTCCGGCTTCTGACGACCCAAGATAATGAAGTCAAACATGTTTTCGGTCACATCATTGGCCAAGTGGCTATCCTGCAGACGTATCATCTGCATCAAGTGCTCACGATCGCCATCGAAACGGTTAAGAATATCGGCCACCTGACGCACACCGGAAACCTGGGTATGGCTCTTTTCCATCGCCATCACCATGCAGCGCTCCACCAGTTGCCGCAGCTCTTCTACCACATCCCGGTCCAACTCGCCGAGGCGGGCGATACGCACCAACACCTCATCCTGATTGTCGCCAGGCAAGTACTGCAGCACCTGAGCGGCAATTTCCGGCGGCAGCAGGCCCAACATGATGGCTTGCAGTTGCACGTGTTCATGCTGCAGCTCCCGCGCCAACAGCTTGGCATCGACCCATTCGAGCCGCTTCACCAGCATCTTGACCTCATCACCATAGATGCTATCGATAAGCCCCTTGGCGACTCTGTCACCCAGAGCCAAGTCCAGCGTCTTCTGCAGATAGGCTCTCGAGGCCCGGGCAATACCCGCCTGTTCTTTGTAGCGGTCGAAGAAACGATTCAGTACCGCTTCCGCTTCATGCTGAGTCACCGAAGACAGGCGCGCCATCTTGTAACTCAACTGCTCTACGTCCTGGCGGTCGAGATGAGCCATTACCTGGGAAGCACCCTCTTCCCCCATACACAGCAGCAACATGGCGGCCTGTTCAAGATTGTCCAGAGTGGTTTGTTCAGTCACGACTTTTATCCTTCATCCAATGGCTGATCACTTCAGCAACCCTGGCCGGTTCTTCGGTTGCCAACATACCAAGATGTTGCATCTTCACTGTCAATGGCGAGCCTGGCGGTGGCAAGTTGGACTGAGGCAGCGCCTGGCTGTCCTCGGCTTGCAATGCCAGTTGTTCCGGTGCGCTATTTTCCAGTTGCGGCTCGGCCTCTACCGAGATGGCTTTGCTGTCATCGGCACTCTTGTCAGACACCCGTTTGGGGCGGGCACTGCCAGTGGTGAGATGTTGCACCAAGGGGCGCAGGACAAACAAAATCAGCAGTAGCGCCAGCAAAGTACCTATGCCGTACTTGAGGTACTCGAACATATGTTCGTTCTGCCACCAGGGCAGCGGCTCTATCACCGGCTTTTCCGGTTCCACAAAGTCAAAGCTGTTGATGTTGAGTTGATCACCACGTTCATCAGAAAAACCTATGGCGTCTTTGACCATATCGCTTATCTGTTGCAACTGCTGTGGTTGCCAACCCTCTTTGCCCGCGGCCTGTTGGTTCAGCAGAATCGCAACCGAAAGCCCTTCCAGCTGCATCTGTTGGTATTTGGTGTGCCGCACCGAGCGTCCAACTTCATAAGAGCGGGTCTCCTGTTGCCGCAGGCTGCTCTCTTCGTTGTCCTCTTTCTTGCCTTTCTTCTTGGAGACCGGCTTATTGCTCAGGGCGCCAGGGATCCCCAGGGCCAAGTTGCCATTAGTCTGATCTTTATTGAGCGTTTCCTGAGTCATCACTGGATTGGGATCCACCGACTCTTGGGTTTCTTCAACCTGATTGAAGTTCACCTTGGCGACCAGTTGCACCTGATAGTTGTCTCGCCCCAGGATCGGCGTCAACATCGCCTCGGCGCGGGCAAGCAGGTCATTTTCCAGTTCGCGGGTATACTTGAGCTGTTTGCTGCGAGATTGGCTGATATCTTGCTCGGAAGTCATCTCAGCATTCAGATAATTCCCCGCCTGATCAACGATTTTGACCTGTGCAGGTGCCATGCCGGTAATACTGCCGGAAACCAAATTGGCAATGGCGGCAACCTGGGACTCATTCAGGCGCGCCCCGGAATAGAGTTCCAACATCACAGATGCTGTCGGCTTTTCCGGTTCGGCTCGAATAAACAGGGTTCGCTTGGGGATGGCCAGGTGTACCCGGGCATAACGCACGGCGTCAATGGCCATTATGGTGCGCGCCAGTTCCCCTTCCAATCCATGCAGGTAGCGGGCATGCTCCATAAACTGACTGGTACCGATTGGCGCCTTGGCCAAGTCTTCCAGTCCTTCGGGCAGTTGCGCCTGTACCCCTTTGGCCGCCAATAAGATCCGCGCCGAGCTCAGCTTGTTTTCCGCGACCAGGATCTGTCCTGAGTTGGCATCCAGGCGATAGTCGATGCCTTCGCCCTCAAGGATCTCTATGATTTGGCTGCTATCAACCTTCTCCTTGAGCCCATACAAGGGCCGATATCCCTGACTGCCACTCCAGAGAAACAACACCAACACACAGGCGACTGTTGAGGCCAGGATGGCCAGCAACAGCATTTGATTCACATTGGATAACTTTCCCTTTATCGCATCCAGCATGGGCTTCTGTCCGGCGGCAGACTGTTTTGCTGGCAGGGCTAAACTCATCGACATCTATTGTCCTTAAATGGGCATTTTCATCACATCATCAAAAGCTTGTACAAGGCGATTACGCACCTGCATCAAGGCCGAAAACGATAAACTGGCTTTTTGAGACGCCACCATGGCGCCGACCAGATCATCGCTCTTGCCGCTATCGACCGCTTGGGTCAGCATTGATGAAGTCAATTGATCTTGGTTGATCTCCTGCAGCTTCTGTTTCATCAGGCTGCCGAAGGAGACGACTTGCGGGGTATGTCCATCTATGGATGGCATGATTGCGCCCTGGGCGATCTCTTTATGGATCGCCAGGGTTTGCTGGATAGTGTTAAAACCGGCGGAAATACTGTTGTTGCTCATTACTGCCATTCTCTGTTATCAGCCGTCAGGCGGCCTTGGCCTTGGCTAAAAGGCTGTCGATATCTATGCCGGCATCACGCATCTGTACCAGCTTGTAACGCAGCGCCCGGGTAGTCATTCCCAGAGCATCGGCACTGCGGCTGCGATGACCGCCAAAGCGCTTTAAAACTTCGATGACATATTGAAATTCAGCATGTTTTTTAGAAGCTTTCAGTCCATTAATCGATTCGGGAACCGCCGCCATGACTTCAATATTGTCCGGTAGCCTGATCCCTAAATCGACCACCTGTAAAATAGTGCCATGGCGCATGACTAAGGCTCGTTGGATCACATTTTCCAATTCTCTGACATTGCCTGGCCAGTCATAACTAATTAAGGCTTTTTTCGCCGCTTCGCTTAAATAACATTCATGACCATTAGTCAAATAGCTATAAAGCTGAATAAAATGTTCCGCAAGCGGAATAATATCTTCCACCCTATCTCTAAGTGGTTTTAATTCCAGCGCCAAGACATCTAAACGATAATAGAGATCTTCCCGGAACCGACCTTGAGAAACAGCTTCTTTTAAATTTTTGTTGGTTGCTGCAATCACGCGTATATTTAAGGGAATGACTTTATGACTGCCGACTCTTTCGACCTCCCTTTCCTGCAAAACCCGCAAGAGTTTAGCCTGTAGAGATAAAGGCAATTCGGCGATTTCATCCAATAACAGAGTGCCACCTTCTGCCAATTCGAATTTACCCGGCTGATCTGATGACGCTCCGGTAAAGGCCCCCTTAACATGGCCAAATAATACCGACTCGAGTATCTGTTCAGGAATAGCGGCACAATTCACCGCCACAAAAGGCTGCTCTCTACGACTGGAATGACGGTGAATAAAGTGTGCCAACGGCTCTTTGCCGGTACCACTCTCGCCGGTAAGCAAGACTGTGGTATCGGCCTTGGCGGTTCGGTGAGCCAACATCAACAACTGCCGACTCAGAGGGGAAGCCACCACCAGTTCACTGTCTTCCTGCTCCATCTGCCGCAGGCGAAACAGCAGCTTGATCAGCTGTCCCTCATCCAGGGGCAGCAGCAAGTAGTCTTGTGCTCCAGCCTGCATGGCTTTGACCGCCAGCTCTGTCTGCTCAGGTTGCAGCAGGGCAACCAGATTGTGAGCCCGCTGTCGATGTAAGCGACCAGCGACCTCCTCGGGGGTGCAATCAGAAATATCAACCAGCGCCAACCAGGATTGACCACTCTCTATGATATTGAAGCCTTCGTCTTCCATGAGCTGAGCCGTCTGAGCCGTTACCAGTCCCTTGCAGCCGACCACGCTGTAATTTTTCAAGACGCTATCCTCATATTGCTTTGACCAGTCGAATCCGTACTCTACGGTTCACTTCAGAGCGTTCTTTGGAATAGGGCTGACGATTGCCATGATGTCTGGCTTCGATCATCTGCCGTTTCACCCCCATTTCCACCAAAGCAGCCACCACGTTTTCCACCCTATCTTTACTCAAGACCAGATCAACCAGGCGCGAGCTGCTGTCATCAGCATGGCCATCGATCAGTATGGTCTTGATAGAGCGGTCGGCTTCCACATAACGGGCAACAGCCGCGATATCAGCCAACATGGCCGAGTCCAAACCTGCGGTGCCTGAAGGGTAAAAAATCGAAAGATCATGTACATATTCATAATCTTGGGGCACTAATTTGTGTCGGCATTGAGACAGTTCCTGCAAGTGATCCTTGGCGCTGAGAGTATCCACTTCCAAGATCATTTCCGCATTCTGACCCAAGGCGAATTTCCAGCGCCATCCCTGCTCCAACCCCTTGAGGTAGATGTCCAATTGGTCTGCTCGCAGACTGGCTTTTCCGGCCTGCCAATGCATAGGATGGCTCTGAATGACGTCCGGGAACCCCTGACTCCATGCCGGATAACTGACACTGGCCTGTGCCGGAATAGCTTGAGTCAACCAAGATGAAGTCAAAGACAAATTAGAGTGCTGCCCAGGAAGCAATTCCAACTGCAACAAGCCGGCTCCGGGAACCCTATAGCTGAGGCGACAAGCAAAGACACTAGTGGTCAGCTGCCAGTCGGTGTCATCGGCAGCGACCCTGTAAGTCACAGGCTGATTGCTTGGTACTGCATGACTGATTGAGCTGAACAGCAAGAAACACAAAGCTAGAGTCAAAGGCTTCAACACAGTAAATTCCAGTTGGTGGTGGGTAAGTGGGTGGAATACCTACGATGCAAATTCCTTTGGCATTACTCCTAATTTCCAGCAGTGAACTCGAAGCGAATAAATTACGATCTATTATCGAATGTTAAATACGTTTTATATCGAATGTCATGCTAATAATTTGGTGTAACTTTATTCACTATGAAAATAACTATTCCAGCAAACTTCAAGATAACAAAAAGTGCTCAGAATAATAAAAATCGCAATTCCAAAGAGAAAATTGACGGCGAAAATACCCCATACAAATGTATCCTGTCAAATTACAAATGCTGTTTTTTGATTAACATCAATGTGTCAATTTTTTGTCTCAATTATGCTTTTTTGACACTGAATAAATACATGCTTTTCAGCTTGTATGATGCGCAGACTCTAGATAATATTCTGCCCCCTATGTCAAATATAGGGCAGGTTAAATTTTTTCGAAAATATGACTTACTTTTGTAGCTGTATTGTTGCGGGCGGCGACTGCGCGGTAATAGTTTAATGAAAATAACTGCACGGTAATAATGTAATGAAGATAACTGCACGGGCAGAGCTAATAAAATCAGATCAGACTCATGATTGTAGGCCAATTGCTCTAATTAGAGAAAAATTAGCCCGTAGCCGTTTATTCGGTCAGTTGGATAACTGTAATCAAGGATTGTTGCAAGCGGTAAATCAAATTCTCAAGCCTTTAACCAGGCAAGGGAGACCGGCATTGATTCGTACCGAATTAACGCCGGGTGAAACTGTACTGAAAAGTTGTAATAAACATCATTGGTTTGCCTTTAAATATCAACGCAAACTATTGGGTTTATTACGAATTGATCGTTGCACTCTGGAACAGTTGGCCAGCAGCTACTATGGCGGTCAATCCAGTCTGCTGTACTCACCTCTGGGAGCCCCGACTCAGTCTGAATATCGCTTGGGACTCAAGGTGATGCAAGGTGTGCTGGAAAGCATGCCCTTTGATCCCATCAAACCGGACGAACTGCAGATAGAGATCCCCAATGACGAAACCGAGTTTTCGGTTGCCGCCGTCTGGTCGATGAGTTTTCCGGAGAGCTATCCGGCCTGTCCCATGCTGTTTGCCATGACAGATGAACTGCTGGGACGTATTGGCCAAGCCGCGCCCCAGTACCAACAAGCAGACAACCTTGAACAGGCGCTGGAACAACATTTGACCCAGATCCCGGTCAAGCTCAAGTTGGAGCTGGGCTGGCAACCCTTGCCGGTACAGGCTCTGGAACAGCTGCAACCCGGTGAAATCATTCCACTGAACCTGCATCAACGCTGTCCGGTATCGCTGGGAGGTCTAACCCTGTTCTATGCCTCGGTACACAGCCATCAGGGCAATCTGGTTGCCCGCCTGAATCAAGATGCTTTACAACAACATGAGGATGACCAAAGTGGATGGACAAACATCGCTGAGTGATGACTTTTTGCTCGACAATGAGCTGCTTGAAGAACCCACACCGACGGCACAGGTTAAACCCAGCCGTGACATAAGCTTCTTCAAACAGTTGCCCGTACAGGTCACCCTGGAACTGGCCAGCACTGAGATGACGCTCGGCGAGCTGACCCATATGGGACAGGGAGATGTGATCGCCTTGGATCGTATGGTGGGTGAGCCTCTGGATATTCGAGTCAATGGCGCCCTACTCGGACGCGGTGAAGTCGTTGAAGTCAATGGTCGTTACGGCGTACGGCTGCTGGAGGTCGTTGCCAGTGGTGCAACCTTGGTCAAAGAATAACAGTCTCTTCCTACTCGGTTTATTGCTGCTATCACTGCTGGCACTTCCCGTGTCTGCCAGCGATGGCATGACACTCTTCACCCTGGACGACGGCCAACAGGCACAAAAGGTCAACATCAAGCTGGAAATTCTGGCGATGATGACAGTGATGAGCCTGTTACCCGCCATGCTGTTGATGATGACCAGCTTTACCCGAATCATCATAGTGCTGGTGATTTTGCGTCAGGCACTGGGTTTGCAACAGAGTCCGCCCAACAAGGTGTTGATAGGCATCGCCTTGGTGCTCAGCATGTTTATCATGCAACCCGTGGGCAAGGAGATCTATCAAAAAGCCTATCTACCCTATGACCAAGGGCAGATAGAGCTGCCGCAGGCCATTGCGATTGCCGAGCAGCCGCTGAGGCATTTTATGCTGGCACAAACCCGGGAAACCGACCTGGAACAGATGCTGAAAATCGCCCAGGAGCCTCTGACCCTGACCCAGGAACAGATCCCCTTCTTTGTGATCCTGCCGGCCTATGTGCTGTCCGAACTGAAAACCGCTTTTCAGATCGGCTTCCTGTTGTATCTGCCCTTTTTGGTGATAGATCTTGTGGTCGCCAGTGTATTGATGTCCATGGGGATGATGATGCTGTCACCGCTGATTATCTCTTTACCGTTCAAGTTGTTGATCTTCGTGTTGGCCGATGGCTGGTCGATGACGGTCAGTACCCTGACGGCCAGCTTCGGATAGCGTCATGGAGCTGAGTGAACTGACAAGCTTCTTCTCCGATGCCATCTACCTTGCGGTATTGATGGTATTGGTGTTGATCAGCCCGGGCCTGTTGCTGGGGCTGTTGATCGCCATTTTTCAGGCCGCTACCCAGGTCAATGAACAGACCCTGAGCTTTCTGCCCAAACTGGTGTTGACCCTGTTGATGGTGCTGTTTGCCGGTCAATGGTTGATCCAAAAACTGCTCGATATGTTCGACCAGTTGTTTCTCTCGATCCCTCATGTGATTGGCTGAGAATGCTGAGCCTGACGACAGACTATCTGCAGCAACTGCTCGGCTCTTTTTGGTGGCCTTTCAGCCGTCTGCTGGGGGCTTTTCTGGTGATGCCCTTCCTCGGTTATATCCATGTTCCCTTGTTGGTGCGGGTATTATTGGCGCTGCTGTTGGCGGCGTTGATCATTCCGATACTACCGGCGGTACCCGTTCTCGATGCCCTCTCCTTCAGTGCCGTATTGCTAGCGCTGGAGCAGCTGCTTTTGGGCATGATGTTGGGGTTGTTTCTCAGCATCATGCTACATATTCTCAGCCTGCTGAGTACCATTTTGTCGATGCAGATGGGGCTCTCCATGGCGCTGGCCAACGACCCCGGCAGCAGTAGCAGTCAGCCTCTGCTCGGGCAGATGTTGGTGATGTATGGCACCCTGCTGTTTCTGGCACTGGATGGCCATCTGGTTGCCATCGGCATCATAGTGGACAGTTTTCGCCTCTGGCCCATAGGCAATGGCCTGTTTGGCCTGCCCTTAATGCAACTCATCGGCCAGTTTGGCTGGATGTTTGCCGCAGCCTTGATGCTGGCGCTACCAGCGGTGATGGCGATGTTGGTGGTCAACCTGACATTCGGGGTGCTCAGCCGCTCGGCGCCCTCTTTGAATATCTTCGCTCTGGGTTTTCCCATGACCATGATCATGGGGCTTTTCTGTGTCCTGCTGTCGTTCTCGACTCTGCCGGACAAATACAGTGACTTTTGCCTCGATGCGTTGTTTGCCATGCATCAGTTTTTGGGAGGGAGCCAATGAGTCAATCCTCCTCCCAGGATAAAACCGAAAAGGCCAGTAGTCACAAGCTGCGCAAGGCCAGGGAAAAAGGCCAGACGCCGCGCTCGAAAGATCTCGGCGCCTGCGTGTTGATGATTGCCGGCTCCATGCTGCTGAGTAGCAGCGGAGATTGGCTGGCGCAGCAACTGATGCAACAGGCAGAGCTGCATATGCTGGTCAGCCGCGAGAGCCTAGATACCCCGGGAATGATGCAAAACCATCTGGCGGCCGCCCTATTGGGAACACTCGAATTACTGGGGCCACTGTTTTTGATGATACTGCTGCTGGCCGCCATAGTGGGCGGTTTGCCCGGTGGCCATGTCTTCAACCTAGGCAATGCGGGCTTCAAGTGGAGTCGTATCGCCCCTTTGAGTGGTCTCAAGCGAATGTGCGGCACCCGCTCTCTAGTAGAGCTGGGGAAATCTTGCCTGAAAGTCAGTCTGCTCATCGGGATCATGTTGCTGTTTTTAAAGCATGATTTCGACCACTTGCTCCATCTGAGTCAACAAGACCTGTTGCAAGGCGCCACCACGGGGCTGCAACTGCTCAGCGACTATATCCTCTACCTCGGGCTCGGGATGTTACTGATCGCCTTGGTCGATGTGCCGTATCAGCTATGGCAGCACTACAAAGAGCTGAGGATGAGCAAGCAGGAGGTCAAGGATGAACATAAACAGATGGAGGGTAAGCCGGAAATCAAGGCCAGAATACGGCAACTGCAACAGCAGTTTGCCCGCTCCCGCGCCTCGGTCGCCGTGCCTCAGGCCGATGTGTTGATGGTCAACCCCAGCCACTATGCCGTGGCACTCAAGTATGACCCGACCCGGGCCGAGGCGCCCTTTGTGCTCTGTAAGGGCCGCGATGAAGTCGCCCTCTATATGCAGAAAATAGCCAAACAACACAGCGTTGAAATCTTAAGGATCCCACCGCTGACCCGCGCCATCTTCCACTCAACGGCGGTCGAGCAACAGATCCCGGCGGCGCTGTTCAAGGCTGTGGCCCATGTACTCAATTATGTGTTGCAGATCCAGGCCGCTCGCGCCGGACGCAAACCCATGCCGGCACCATTGCCGGAATTCCATATTCCACCTCACTTGCGACATGACTAAAGGATAACCCAATGAACTGGCTGCGATTACTGACTGCCAATAAGTCCCATGCCATGGTGCCATTGCTGCTGCTGACCCTGATGGCGATGATCATTCTGCCGCTGCCACCTTGGCTGCTGGATGTGATGTTCACCTTCAACATAGTGTTGGCCATCATGGTGTTGCTGGTGAGCGTGTCGATTCGGCGGCCGCTGGACTTCTCCATTTTCCCGACCCTCTTGTTGCTGGCGACCCTGCTACGGCTCACGCTCAACGTGGCCTCGACCCGGGTGGTACTGATCCGCGGCCATGAAGGCGGTGATTCTGCCGGTAAGGTGATCCAGGCGTTCGGTGAAGTGGTGATTGGCGGCAACTATGTGGTCGGCGCCGTGGTATTCCTGATCCTGATGATCATCAACTTTGTGGTGATCACCAAGGGGGGCGAGCGGATCTCCGAAGTGTCGGCCCGCTTTACCCTGGATGCGCTGCCCGGCAAACAGATGGCGATAGATGCCGATCTCAATGCCGGTCTGCTGACTCAAGAGCAAGCCCGGGACCGGCGTAAAGAGGTCGCCGCGGAAGCCGACTTCTATGGCTCGATGGACGGCGCCTCCAAATTTGTTCGCGGCGATGCCATTGCTGGCCTGTTGATCCTGGCGATCAACATCATAGGCGGTATCTGTATCGGCATCTTTATGCATGATCTCAGCGGCACCGAGGCGTTCAAGACCTATGCCCTGTTGACCATAGGTGACGGCCTGGTAGCACAGATCCCATCGCTGCTGCTGGCAACCGCCGCGGCGATAGTGGTCACCCGGGTGTCTGATGCCGAAGAGATGCCGGCCCAACTCAACGAACAACTGCTGGCCAATCCCAGGACCCTGGCGACGGCATCACTGGTGATGCTGATCATGGGTCTGGTGCCCGGCATGCCCACTTGGGTATTTCTCTGTGCCGCCGTACTCTTGGGCTTTGTCGCCTACAAGCAGTATCACGCCAAACCAGAAATACTGCCGCCGCCACAGGCCAAACAGGCGGGAGAGGCGCTGAGTGAACCGCCAGCCCCCAGTTGGGACAGCCTGCCCTATGTCGATGCGATAGAGGTCAAGCTGGGCTATCGTCTGGTGTCTCTGGTGGAGAAAGAGCGCGGCGCCGAATTGATGAAGCGTTTGACCGGCATTCGCCGCACTCTGTCGGAGCAGGCGGGTTATCTGCTGCCAGAGGTTAGGGTCAGAGATAATCTGGCGCTGAGTCCGACTCACTATCAAATCAGCATCATGGGCACGCTAGTGGCCACGGCAGAGTTGGATCCGGAGCGGCTGCTGGCGATTCGCGGCAGCAATGTCTTCGGTGAACTGGACGGTATCATCACCCGGGATCCTGCCTATAACATGGAGGCGGTCTGGATAGAGCAGGACAAGAAGGCCAATGCGCTGAACCTGGGCTACTCCGTCGTGGACAACGCCACCGTCATCGCCACCCATGTCGCCAAGTTGCTACGGGAGCGCATGGCCGAGCTATTGCAGCACGATGATGTGATTTCGCTCAATGAACGTCTGGCACGTCAGGCACCCAAGCTAGCCGAGTCTCTGAGCCAGGCGTTGTCGCCGATCCAGCAGCTCAAGGTCTACCGGCTACTGCTCAGGGAACAGGTTTCTTTGCGGGATATTTTGACCATAGGCACCACACTGCTGGACTGCAGTGAAAACAGTAAAGATCCCGTGCTGTTGGCAGCAGATGTTCGCTGCGCCTTGAGGCAGGCGATAGTACAGGGTATCTGTGGTGATGCGCCGCAGCTCAAGGTAATGACCCTGACTCCAGAGCTTGAGCGGCAACTGATGAGCGCCCTGAGTACCGCTCAGCAGCAAGGTAGTGTGTCGCTGGACGGTTTCCCGGTGGATCCGCAGCTATTGGCACAACTGCAGCAAAAAATGCCGCAGCTGTTGGCCGAGGCCAAGGCCGCCGGACACCATCCTATCCTACTAGTGCCGCCTCAATTGCGGCCACTGCTGGGACGCTATGCTCTGGCGTTTTCAAGAGGTCTTAATGTGTTGTCTTATAATGAGATTTCTGAGAATAAAGACATTATGGTCGCCGGTCAGTTGGGATAAATAGCCAGTATCGGTAACCACTAAATCGTTGTCATTTACCTTGAACTTATACTAAATTCCTACGAAATAACTGTGGGGAAAGTTCAGCTGATGAGAAGATTTGCCGGTTTACTAATATTGATATGCTGCAACTTTCCGCTTTGGGCAACTGAGCGGCCACAGGCAGAAAAAGGCATTCAGGAGCTGGCTTCGGCCAGCGCCATGCTAGTGGATCTGGAAACCGGGGAACTCCTCTATTCCGATAATCCGCAACAGGTGCAACCCATAGCCTCGATCACCAAACTGATGACGGCCTTAGTCACTCTCGATGCCAAGTTGCCGCTCAACGAGCGGATTACCGTGGATGTTAGTCAGGCCGAAATCATGCAAAACGTGGTGTCTAGGCTTCGTATCGGCAGTGAACTGAAACGCAAAGAAGCGCTGGCGCTGGCGTTGATGTCTTCTGAAAATCGCGCCGCCGCAACCCTGGCACATCACTATCCCGGCGGCTATCAAGCCTTTATCCAAGCGATGAATGCCAAGGCGGCAGAGCTGGGGATGACAGACAGCCACTTTGTCGAACCCACAGGACTATCGGAACAAAATGTCTCCAGCGCCAGAGACCTGGTCAAACTGTTGCAGGAGACTAAAAAGTATCCCTTGATAGGCGAGCTGAGCTCGGCGCCCAATCTCAGCGTTGCGTTTCGTAAACCCAGATATAATCTGGCGTTTTACAACACCAACCGACTGGTAAATAAACCAAACTGGCAGATCTCTCTCTCCAAGACAGGTTATACCGATGACGCCGGTCGCTGTCTGGTAATGCTGACCCAAATGGCCAAGCGGGAAGTCGCCTTTGTGGTACTGGACGCCTTCGGCAAGCTGAGCCATCTGGCCGATGCCAGCCGCTTAAAGAAGTGGCTGGAAACCGGCAAAATCAGTCCAGTTCCCCAAGAAGCACTGGACTATAAACAGCAAAAGCAAACAGAACGTCAGGCCTTGGCCGCCTCTCGTTAATATTCAGTAAACCGCGGTGACTCAGCGCAGGTTTTCACGCTTGCGTAGCCGCACCCGCAACAAGTTTTGTTATCATCCTCCCCCTTTAAAGGCCTTTGGCCTTAGCCGTTACTGAGTCAGGAAGATGCAGTCATTTAAAAAGCACACCCTTATCCCGCTGGATCCCCGGGATCCCCTCTCCATCAGCCAAGCACTGGCTCAATACCGGCAACAACTGCAGCAAGGTACTATTCTGCGCCAGGGCATGTTCGATATTGAATTTGTCGCCGTGACCGACAGCGGCAACCGCCGTCTGCAGATCGACGACCTGCAAGACTCAGGACTGCGCGCCCTACTGCAGGAAGCCCTGAGCCTGGGACCGGATGGCGAAGGGTTCATGCTGCCGCTACTCATCAGTGACGAGTGTGATCTCTACCTCTCTGAACCCTTGCTGTTCGCCATTGCCATGCAACACTCTCGCCTGACAGCCGAACTGCTGGCCACCGCCGAGGCCATGATAGACTTCGCCCGCAGGCACAATGATCTGCAGCGCATGTGGCTGGACGACAGCCGCATTTTCGGGGTCGAGGCCCTGTTTCTGCTGGCCAGACGCACACCCGAACTGGCCTGGCTATTGGCACGCTTCCTGATCCCCGCCTGGGACAATGTCTACAGCAATGGCTATGAGCAATATATGGCACGGCTGCTCGAACTCAATGGCTGGAGCCCGGATATGCTGCGGGCCTTTGTCTGGTGCGACAGTGACCATCTGCGCCAGGGCTTCTTCTACAGCGGCGAAACCGGCATTCAGAGTCATCAGCCTCTGGCCGACTTCCTCAAGCAAAATCCACAGCAATATCCTCTGTTCAAACAGCTGTTGAGCGAGCGTTTACTCAATAGCCCGAAACTGCTCGCCGCCGAAGACCGCCCACTCGGCAGAGTCGATGCCGTGCTGCATTTCTTTGTCAGCATGTATCCGATTGAGTTTGCCTGGTTTGAAGTTGAACAGAGCGAGGGGCTGGATACCCTGCTTGAAAGCCAGTTTATCCGCGCCAGCCTCGAAGAGGAGATAAGCGACCTGCGCGCCGCCATAGAGAGCCAGGCCAGTGGCGCGCTGGCCTGTTACAGATGCGGCATAACCGAGAGTGTTGAAACCGACGCAGATGAACAAGAAGGCAGCTATCAGGATGAGGACGATGAGCGGCCGGGCAGGCTGCTGCGTCTGTTAAAGCCATTGGTACTGGCGCAACCCCAAGGCGCGGCATTGTGGCAATATCTGCATGATGGCAGCCAATCCCAGGCGCTGGCGGCTCAGCAACCAATAGCATTAATTCCCGCCTGTAAGGCCAAAGCCCTGGGGCTCTATCACTATATAGTCGACTACTGCGTTACGGCAGAATCCAATCGACATATTGCCGAAGAGCTGAGCAGTATTCTCAGCGATAGCCGTTATGAACTGCTCTATGGTGATGAAGAAGATGTCGAAGCCTTTGCCGATATTTTGCCATCAAAGAGTCTACCGCAAAGGCAACAGCAGTATTTACGCCTGCTGGATATCTGGTTCGCTTGGCTTGGTAAACCCGAGCTGGAAGAGATCCGCGAAAACCTGGTCGACGATGAAGGACTGCTCGATGATGTCCAATATCTGCAGCGCTACGGCAACCTCAGTGACACCAGTGAGCAGGCGCTGCTCGAGGCGCAACTGGCTAAACTGCTGCAGCAATGGAACGACAAGCGCCAGGTCTACAACCGCCCCTTGTTGAACAAGACCCTGGCCTTATTCCGGCAACACCGCCAGCTTGCCAACCCGGATAACTGGCCACTGAGCCAAATGGAGCTCGGCCACTATGTGTTGCTGGCCTTCCTTTGGCAACAGGACTGTCTGGCCGGGTACCATGACGCCACCAGCCGGGCGCTGAGCGAGAGATTAAACGCTAATAGCCCTTGGGAACTGCTTGCCGGGCAAGTACTCAAACAGGCCGCAGACGATGCCAAGCCGCTCAAGGCGTTTATCTGTCGGCCCGAGTCCTCTCTTTGTGAGCTTGAGGCGCTGCAGCTGGCACAAGACCAGCTCTATCGAAGAGGGCGTGATAGGGTTGGCCGCCAATTGACCCTGGAGCCCATCAGTGACTTCCAGCCCAAATACCTATTGTTCGACAAACAAGACGGTTTTCGCCGCGGTGCCATGCTGTGCTATTTCCTGCTGGCCTCGCAGCACACTTTAACTCACTCCTCGGCTCAGCCAAATGAGCCGCAAGCGCCGGCACTCATACTGGCCCGGCGCCTGTGGCAATGGCTGCTGGAACTGGCGCCACTCAAGCTCTTGCACTATGCCGCCATGCCTTACAGTGACGATAATTTCGACCCTGAGTTTGACTCTGATACCGAGCGCCAGGGCTTTATCGGTAGCATGCAATCACTCGGCGTCAGTGAAGCCCTGCTGACAGTGTTTGACTTCCAACTGTCGCTGAGCAGCGGCGATGGCGATAACACCCTGCGCGCGCTAGCGCAGCTGAGCCAGTTGGCCCAGGCCTCATCGAGCCAGGCAGATCCACTGCTGCAGGCACTGAGACGACTGCCGGATAGAGAGAAGCTCAATGCCTTCGAACTGCTCGAGCTGCAATACCCCGAACAAGGCTTTATCCAACACTCCGAGCTGCAGCGGGAGTGGTCACTCTGCCTCGAGTATTTTATTCGCGACAACCTCAAGAGTTGGCAGCGGGTACTGGCTCAAGACTTTGATGGCCGCTGCCAGTTGCTGGAGCGGGGCATAAAGCAGCCTGTGGTTGCCGCGCCGCAACTTGTGGTTTGCGAGCAGGCCCAAGATGACAGATATGACTGGCTCAACGTCAGCCTGCTTCGGCGTCAGGGTGAAGAGTTGCAGGCATTATTGCTGACCCAAGCGATACCGCCGGAGGGCATGCCCCAAGGTGTTGCGGGCGAGGTGCTGCTGTTTGACGAGAGTGTCAGCGCCGAGGAGATCTTGGCGACATTCAAGGCCCTGTACTCGGTCGATGCCAGGGTCGCCTTGGTCAATGCTCGACTGCAAGCATACCTGAGTGGTGAACTGCCGCTGGCAGCCATGCAAGCCTGCCTGCAACGCCTGTTCGCCCTTGATGAGCTGAGTATCTACTCATCCTGCGAGCGTTATGACCTCAAGCAGTGCCTGTGGCTGCTTCCCACCCCAACCCGGCAGCGACTGCTGCAGCTCCTGCTTGACTATCAATTGGGATTTGAACTGTTCGATAAGCAGCTATTGCGGGCCTTTATGGCCGACAAGGTGCGCCGCGGCGACTGGCCAGCGGCGCGATACATAGACAGGAGATACCAGGACAGCGATGAGCTGCAAGAAGCCGCGCTGAGCTGGTTGCTGCAAACCTTGGAGCCGCTACGGCTTGAGCCGATGAAACTGCTGCGTTTTTGCCTCGGCAAGGGGGAATATGAGGCTCCCTGTGACTGGCTAGTCGCTCAACTGAGAAACGGCACGCTGACGCCCCTTATTACTCAGTTGACTGTCAATGAGAAAATCGAGCTGATCGATTGCCTGGAAGGCGACTATCCCGACGCGGCCGAGTTGCTCTCGGCGCTAGCCAACGATGGCTCCCGCCGGGTCAGAGATGCCATGGCAGGACTAGTCTAACTGTCACCCATGGTAAACAGTGAAGGGCGCGCAGAGACTCTGCATCGAATGGTCTCTGCCGCTCCCCTTCAAACTTCTGAATATGAGAGCATGTATCCGGCAAACAGGCTTGTTATCATCGCCGCCACTATTTCAAGGGTCTAGCCCGCACAGTAACTGAGTCAGGAAGATGCAGTCATTTAAAAAGCACACACTTATCCCGCTGGATCCCCAAGATCCCCTCTCCATAGCGCAAGCCCTGACTCAATACCGACATCAATTGCAGCAAAGCACTATTCTGCGTAAAGGGATGTTCGATATCGAATTTGTCGCCGCGACAGACAGCGGCAACCGCCGCCTGCAGATCGATGATCTGCAAGATTCAGGACTGCGCAGCCTGCTGCAGGAAGCCCTGAGTCTGGGCCCGGATGGCGAAGTATTCACGCTGCCGCCACTCATCAGTGACGAGTGTGACCTCTACCTCTCTGAACCTTTGCTGTTCGCTATTGCCATGCAACACCCTCACCTGACCCCCGAACTGCTGGCCACCGCCGATGCCATGATAGCCTTCGCCCGTTGGCACAACGATGTGTACAACATGTGGTTGGATGAAACCCGGATCTTTGGCGTTGAGGCCCTATTCCTGCTGGCTCGGCGAGCCCCTGAACAGGCCTGGCGGTTGGCGCACTTTCTGGTTGCCAACTGGGATAATGAAGACAGCAATGGTTATGAGCAATTCATGGCGAGGCTGCTCAACCTCAATGGCTGGAGTGAGGAGATGTTGCGAGCCTTTGTCTGGTGTGACAGTGACCGTTTGCGCCAGGGCTTTTTCTACTCGGATGAAACCGGCATACAAAGCCATCAGGCTCTGGCCGACTTCCTCAAGCAAAATCCGCAGCGATATCTCCAATTCAAACAACTGCTGAGTGAACGTTTACTGAGTTGTCCCAAACTGCTGGCAACCGAGTGGCGCACAACGGAGACTGACGATCCGGTGCAACTCTTTTTTATCAGCATGTTCCCTGCCGCTATCGACTGGTTTGACGTCCAGGAGAGTGAAGGTCTGGAGACGCTATTACAGAGCCACTTTATTCAGGCTCGGCTCAAAGATGAAATAGATACGCTACGCGCATCACTTGAACGCCAGGCAGATGGCCCTCTGGCTTGCCCGGCCGAGGGGTGGCAGCAAGATGCCGACGACAATGAGGATTATCGCCCCGGACAGATGCTACGCCAATTCAAGCCTCTGGTATTAGCGCAACCCCAGGGAGAAGCCTTGTGGCAATATCTGCAAGATGGCAGTCACCCTCAGGCTCTGGAGGCACAACGGCCGCTGGAGATACTCGCCGCCAGTCAGGCCCATGCCCCTCTGTTACATCAGCATATAGTGGATTACTGCGTTTGGGTTGAATCCAACCAACAGATAATCCATGACTTTTGGTTACTGACTTATGAAATGGCCAACGAGCTACTCGACAGTGATAACGAAGACGCCGCCGACTTTGCCGATATTTTGCCATCAGCGACCCCACAGCAAAGACAACAGCAGTACTTACGCTGGTTGGATATCTGGTTTACTTGGCTTGGCAAACCAGAGCTGGAGGATATACGTGAGCAAGTGGTCGATAAACTGCAACTGCTCGACCAACAGCAGTATCTCCAACGCTTCGGCAATCATTCTTAGCAAAGCGCTTGAGCGTTCCTCTTGAGGGACGCTGAGCTTAAAACTAACTCCCGGTGAAGCGGCGCCGGGCTCACTTCCGCAACAAAGGCAGCAGACGCTGGCGGATCTCTTCCGGGGTATCAGTTCGACTCTGCCTTACTTGTGCCCTCAAAGGACTCGTTCACCAAACACCTCACCAATACCACAGCCAGATATAGGCCAACGTAGAAGACGCTGCCTTAATCTGTACTTGGAAAACGCCGACTCACTCCCGTAGCAAAGGCAGCAGACGCTGACGGATCTCATCCGGGGTATCAGTTCGACTCTGCCTTACTTGTGCCCTCAAAGGACTCGTTCACCAAACACCTCACCAATACCACAGCCAGAATAGGCCAACGTAGAAGACGCTGCCTTAATCTGTACTTGGAAAACGCCGACTCACTCCCGTAGCAAAGGCAGCAGACGCTGACGGATCTCATCCGGAATAGGTCGACTCTGCTCACAGCTGTAGTCGTAGTGCACCAGGGTGGTCTTGGCTTCGGCGGTCAGCAGCTCTCCCTGCCAACTCTGTTGCAACACTTCGAACGAGCTGTTGCCTATGCGGCTGACCGAGGTCAATACTCTGACTTTCTTGCCGTAATAGGTAGGCGCCTTAAAGGCGATGGTGAATCCGGCCACAATCAGGTTCCAGTTGGTCAGATCCAGACCTGGGTTAAAGATTTCGAACACAGGCTCTCTGGCGGCTTCAAACCACACGGGCAGCACAGTGTTATTGATATGGCCCAGGCCATCGGTTTCATTGAATCTGGGTTGAATATCCAGGCTTAACGCTTCCATAGGGTATCCTATTGTTATTATTGTTGATTAAAACTCGCACTTGTCTTTGCCGGGCTTTAGCTTACCTTGAGGGTCAAACTGTTTGCCGCAAATTTTCTTGCCGTCCCGATACAGGGTTTCATAGCGGCCATCGTGATAGATGCCGATGACCACGCCATCGAAACGGGCACCATTGAAGTTGTAAACCTGTTCACCATTGATCATCCGGTTGTATACAGAGATCCTCGGCTCCTCCTTATGGAGCTTGCCATTGATGTAACGGCGTTCAACCATCTTGTTGGCCGCCGTTAGCTCCTGGCTCTTGAGCAGCCGTCCCTCCCGGTCATAACAGATATATTCCTGTTCATAACCGTAGCTGAGGCGTCTGAAGCAAGCATCCTGACCATCTTCATAGAAGCTGTGTTGCCAACCGCACAAGTTATTGGTGGTTGCCGCGCCGTCATAATCGCAATAGAAGTTGATCTCCTGCAACTGGCCGTTGCGGTGAAAACGATAGCCATCGCCTATGGATATCCCTTTTTCTGTGGTTCGAAAAGAGGAGATCCCATGAGGACTGAAACTGGCCTGCATTCCCTGATCCAACCCTTGACTGAAGTTTTGCAGGCGCTCCAGTTGCCCCTGTTTATCGAAGCGATACCAGCGCCCTTCGGCGCGAGCATCACGATACTGCTGCACCTCCAGCAGTTGCCCGTGCTCGCTGTATCGCAGAACCTGTCCCTGAAGGATCTCATACCAATGACCCTCTTTATCTTGGTAGGCCTGATAATCATACAAACTGCTCAGTTGACCATTTTCATGGAAATACAGCTGTTGGCCGTCTTGCTTACCCTGCTTGAACTGCGCCAGCTTTTTCAACTGACCATTGGCATAGAAGTAACGGCTCTGGCCATCAAGCTGATCGGCAAGATAATTTTCTTCCAGCAGCAGTTTGCCACTGTTATCCAGTCGCTGCAGTAGCCCCTGTTTCTTGCCTTGATGGTAATGGGTCCGCAGCTCAGATTCGCCATCCATCTCAACCCAGAGGCCATCTTTCAAGCCGTGGTCATAAGTCACCCTGTTGCCATCTTCAATCCAGGGGCCATGGCGTTTGTTGTCAAGGTACACGCCCTTGAGCCAGATTTTTGTGGGTGTCGGGTTGGCGTCACTGCCAAAATCGGCCAGAAGCTCCTCGTATTCACCATGCAATAAGCCATCTTTGTAGTTCGCAAACCCCAGCGACAGGGTTTCGTCATAGTCAGATTCCAGCTTCCACAGGCCCTGTTGCTTGCCGTCAACATACTGCCCCCGCCAGAACCTGGCATCGAAGTCAGCCTCTATCCACTCGCCCTGCTGCAAACCATTTTGATAGTCACCAGCGGCGTTGATACGGCCATTACGCGGATTGTAACTGGCCCAACTACCATGCAGCTTACCACCTTGATAATGGGCGCTCAGTGTCACGCTGCCCCAGGTACTACCGGAAGGAGTAAACCCCAGCAGCGGGCCACTGCGACCAGCCTCCCCCTCGATATCATCGCGCTGATAAGCCACTTCGGTCACCATAAAGCCTTCCGCTTCACCAATACCAAAGCTGAGCCGCTCCAAGCTGGCAGTCAGGAAGAATGCCGTCTGTCCCTCTTTAATACTGACGGGATACTTGAGCCGATAGGAGTACGCCTGCTCGGCACGCATCACCACTTGCCCCTCTTCATCCCGGTAACCCAAGAGTTGCCCGTCACTCTCCAGTGTGCCTTGTAGCAAGGCCCTGATATTGGCGTCATCAGTGGCGTCAATGTCGTAAGTCATCAAGTATTGTTGCGGCGGCCAACGCTTCAACTGTTTACGCACTTCGGCCACGGTGAAGTGTTTGAGGGAAGGTGTCAGCCGGTCAAGCCTAGGCTGCAGGCGCTGCAGCCACTGCCAATTGCTGTAGTCCCGGCCATATCCCCTGATGAAATGTTCTGAGCCGCTCTTGAGCATCACCAGCACTTCGCGCTGTTCATCACCATCGAGATCCTGATAGAACACGGCGACCACCTGAGTCGCTGCCGGGAAGCTGTCCAGTGTTTCACTGTCATTGTCACCCTTTATCTGGGCCAGCAGCTGCTCGCCATCCCGGAAGAAAGACAACTGCTCATTGTCTCCTGCCGGCAGTGTCAAAGGGCCGTGAGCCAATTCAGAGGCTGAAGAAAACGACGAGAATATCAGGAGGAACAAGCCTGTGAGCAAGCTTGGTTGGAATAGTCGTTCCATATACTGCTTCCTTGAGAAATAACCTTGGCAACCGGGCCAAGTTTGGGTGCCAATACTACAACAGCCAAGATTAAATCTAAAGGAATCAGGACATTAAAAAAGGCTGCCCAGGCAGCCTTTTTCAGAATTAACCACCATACATGGCGTTAATTTCGCGGGAATATTTGTGATAGATCATCTTGCGTCTGAGCTTGAGTGTCGGGGTAATCAAACCCGCCTCCATAGAGAAGGCTTCCGGCAACAGGGTAAACTTCTTGATCTGTTCAAAACCCGCCAGCTCCTGCTGTAACTGTTTCAAACGCTCTTCAAAGTGCTCAACCACATGGCTATGACGTATCAGCTCCATGGGGGAATCATAACTGAGTCCCTTCTCTTTAGCCCAGGCTTCCAAGGCTTCAAAGGCAGGAACGATTAGCGCCGTCACATAGTTACGGGCATCGGCGATTACCGCCACCTGTTCGATGAAGGGGCAGCAGCCTACTTTACCTTCAACCCGTTGCGGCGCAATGTATTTACCGTTAGAGGTCTTCATCAACTCTTTGATCCTGTCGGTGATAAACAGATTGCCCTGTTCATCCAGGTAACCGGCATCTCCAGTCTTGAGCCAACCATCTTCGAAGGCCTCGGCGGTATCTTCGGGCCGGTTGAAATAACCACGCATCACGGTATCGCCGCGAACCAAAATCTCGTTCTCGGCCCCGAGACGAATTTCCACTTCGGGCATACAACGACCATTGGAGCCTGTCACTATGCTCTCCAATGTATTACAGGTAACGGTTGCCGTGGTTTCAGTCATGCCGTAACCACAAAGCACCGGCAGATTGATGGCCGAGAAAAACGCCGCGACCTTGGCATCCAAAGCCGCACCACCGCAGGGCATCAACCGCAGACGACCGCCGAGAGCCGCCCTGAGTTTGCCATAGACCAGTTTGTCGGCCAGGCGCCATTGCAACGACAACCAAGCGCTGGGTTGGGCGCGACCCTGACGCACTTCAAATTGACGCTCGCCCACAGCCAACGCCCAGGCAAACAGTTTACGACGGGTGGCAGAGGCACGCCCGACCTTGTCCTGCACTGCGCTGTATACCTTCTCCAGAAATCTGGGCACCACACACAGGGTATGAGGACGCACGGCGGCAATGGCTTCTTTCACTCTATGGGTGTCAGTAAGATAGACATTCCGCCCACCACGACTGAGTACATAGAAGGTCCAACCGCGC
This sequence comes from Shewanella carassii, assembly GCF_019670705.1. NCBI lineage: Bacteria > Pseudomonadati > Pseudomonadota > Gammaproteobacteria > Alteromonadales > Shewanellaceae > Shewanella > Shewanella carassii. The sequence continues at coordinate 124,233 of NZ_AP024618.1, read as the reverse complement.
TCATAGACGTGGCTCAGCGGCAGAAACACCAGGGAAACCTGATCCGCGTCAAAAGGGATCAGTTGAAAATGTTGACGCATGGCCGAAGCGAAATTGCGCTGATCCAGCATCACCCCCTTGGGTTCACCTGTAGTGCCAGAGGTGTAGATCAGAGTCAGCAGATCGTCCAGCGTGGCACTCTGCTCTCTGGCTGCCAGCTCGGCGCGAGCCTCTTCGGATACTGTCTGTTCAAGCAGGGTATCCAGATGTTGGTGATGAGGTTGCTTGAGGGCAACTTGCTTATCGAACACCACCACGTTTGCCAGCGTCGGGCACAAGGATTCCAGTTCGCAGGCCAATTCATACTGAGCCTGATTGGCGACAAACAACAGCTTGGCACCGGCATCATTGATGATATAGGCGGCTTGTTCCAAGGTGGAAGTAGGATAAACCGGCACCACGACACCACGGGCGCGGACGACACCGACATCTACGCAGGTCCATTGCGGGCAGTTGTGGGACAGGATCACGGCGCGATCCTGAACTTCAAAGCCGTTGGCGATCAGAGTTCCGGCAATAGCAGCACTGATACGATTAAATTCATTCCAGCTGACCTTATCCCAAGGCGCAGCCATTTCGAAGCCTTCCAGGGCGATATGCTCTGCACGCGCTTCAAGCTGCTGACGCAAGAGATGGGTGATTCTGTACTGCTCTAGAGACATAACTCGGTTTACCTTTTTAGCTTACAGCTGTTCCGCTTTTTGCGATTCTACCCCAAGGCTCAAGTAAACATAAGAGCTTTTGCTCTAGTTTCGTACAGTATCACGCTTCCCCCATAGAGATCAGACCAGTTGTGGTATCAAGGTTCAACGACTCCTGTACGCCATAATCTACGGCTACAACGATGAAACACTACTAGCGCCAATACCAGCATAATCAGGTCAAGGCTCAGCCAAACAACGCTGCCCGAACCTTGTTGTAACCCCCGTGCCAGGCCGGAACTCCAAGTAGAATTGACAATAAACAGCAGCATGACGCCAGCCAGATAGCCTTTCTGGTGGCTGATACTTCCCAGCGCCAGGAGCAGCGCCGAGCCCCAGAGAGCCGCCAGCAATTGGTGCACTCCAGCTAAGCCTTGGGTTTCGCCGACGAACCAATCCAACATCAGGATCAAGGTTAACATCAGCCCCAACAACGCCAGCAATCGGGTTTGACCGCGGGCAAATGCGGCCGTCAACCCAGCAAGTCCAGTATGCCCGGGCAGCAACAGCAATAACTCAGCCCCTCGCCAGCGTTGCAGCCGACTCCAGTGCACCAGGGAGCAGATGAGCATGGCTAACTGGCCGGCGATATAAATCACCGGCAATTGTTTATGCCAACCTAAATTAACAAGTATCAACAGCAGACTGCTGCCCGGCAGCAGGATCAGCAACCAGCTCAAGGTGGGGCCGATGAAAAAATTGACCGGATGCAGCCAGGCTTCCAACCTCAGCAGCGGCTGCCATATCCCCAGCCTTGGGCCTAAAACCCAACCCGCCTCCAGCCCATTGAGATAGATGCTACGCGCCTGTGGGTGCCAGCAAAGCAAGCGTAACTGTCTGGCGAGCATGACCAATAACACTGTCGTTGCCAACCACCAGCTCCAGGCGGGTAACAGACGGGCAATGGACTCGCTGATTGGCAAGACCAAGAACAGCAGTACCGACCAGTAAAAACACTTGGGATAGCGCAAACATGCCAGTACAAACGCCAGCCCCAGACTCCAGGCAACACCTTGAATAGCCAAATTCGCAGGTGAAATCGCCAAACAAATAAGCTGAACCAGTATCGCCAGCACTGTGGCCTGCAGCAGTAGCGCCTTTTTAAAACCCGGCACCAATACCAGCCATTCACAGGCGGCCAGACGATTGGATTGCCAGGCAAAGACGGCACATCCAGAAAGAATTGCAATTGCCTGGAACATCCCGGTCTTGTCGCTATCCCCACTCAACTGTATCACCAGGGCCAAAAACAAGCCCAGTCCGGCCGTTATCAGGAAGCTGACACTGCCGATATCTTTAAGCCATAAGGCAGGGAAAAAAGCCAGCCTCATGGATGCAGCTCCATAAACAGCTGCTCCAGATTCAGGCGGCGGGCATCTATCATGCCGGGCAAGGCCTGCCCCCGATAACCATCCACCACACAGCCGGCACGGGTTGTCGCCAACAGCCGCATGGATTCAGGCAACTGGATGTCACTGTCTGCAGCGAACTTCAGCAAACGCACCTCCTCCCTGAGCGCATCTATCTCCTTAAACAGCAGTAATTCCCCTGCTTTCAGCAACGCCAGATGACTGGCGACCCGTTCCAGATCTGAAGTGATATGTGATGAAAACAGTACGGCGGAACCTGATTCCAACGCCAGCTCGAACAGATCAGCCATAAAACGACGTCTGGCAACGGGATCCAGACTGGCCACAGGCTCATCCAACACCAGCAACTGGGGTCGATAGGCCATTGCCATAATGAGCGCCAGAGACTGACGTTGTCCCCCTGAAAGCCGTTGCACCTGAGCTTTGAGATCCAGACCGAAACGCTGCAACCATTGTTGCTGCAACTCCATGTCCCACTGAGGATAGAAACTGCTGTGCATGGCCAGCGCCCGCTCGACACTGAACCCCTCATAACCGAAGGGCTGCTGCGGCACATAGCCCAAACGCTGCTTACGGCCTGAATCCAGCTGCTGCGGCGCCTGTCCCAGAGTCGTCACCAGGCCAATGTCACAGGGAATGATCCCAAGCGCAATACGCATCAGGGTCGATTTACCAGCGCCATTGGCACCAAGCAGCCCTACCACCATCCCTGGCTCCAACTGCAGATCTACCGCGGTTAAAACAGATTTGCCGTCGAAGCTCTTGTCGACCTTAGTGAAACACAATAATGACCCGGCTGGCTGTTCCATACTTTTTCCCTGTTATTCCTTGGTTTGGGGCCAATATTTGACTACCAGCTGCTGCAGCCCCTGCTGCGACAACCCCAACTGTTGCGCCGTCACCAACAAGTCTTCAAGCTGCGGCGTTATTATGGCCTCGGCCGATAGACTCTGATGAGCCTGACGCAGGGCTACCCGGGTTGCCTGGCCGCGTCGCCGCTCCAGCCATCCCTGCTCCACCAACTGCTGCACCGCCCTGGAAACTGTCATGGGGTTTACAGCCAGATGCTCAGCCATCTGCCGCACCGAGGGCAATACGGTTTCCTCGGGCAGCTGACCGCCGACGATCAGATGAATAATCTGCTCGCTCAATTGGCGGTAGATGGGGTCGCCGCTGCTGGGGTTGACATTCAATAGTTCTAACATTAGCCTTGAAACACTGTATTAATACATTGATACAGTAGTTAAACTAACACAATCCGGCAGGAATGCCAAAAAGGGACACAAGCATGAAGCAAAGGAACTTTGGCCAACAATACTGGCCTGCCGTAACCAGCATGCTGTTGTTGGCACTGGGGCTCTGTTGGACGCCGCTGAGTCAGGCACAGACAGCTTCCGAAAGCACGGGCTGTTATATCGACGGTCTATCTGAGCGTCTGCGTTGCGGCACAATTCGAGTCGCGGAGGATCCGCAAAAACCCGATGGCCGCCAGTTGGCAATCCACTATGCCGTCTTGCCGGCCATCAAGAATACCGCCCCCGATGAAGCCGTATTGGCCATTTCAGGTGGGCCGGGACAGTCGGCCATCGAAAATGCCGCCACCTTCAACCTGATCTTAAGCAAAGTGCGTCAAAACCGGGACATATTGCTGATAGATCAGCGCGGCACCGGCCAGTCCAACGCCCTTGAGTGTGCGGCGTTGGATCTTGAACAAACCCTGGCCTATAACGACGAAGCGCTCGATGTCGAACAGGAAACCCGCAACTGCCTGAGCAAGTTGGATGCCGATATCAGCCAATACGGTAGCGAGCAGGCATTGCACGACTTCGAGGCAGTTCGCCGGCATCTGGGTTATCAGAAACTGCACCTTTATGGCATCTCCTACGGCAGCCGCATGGCCCAGCTCTATATGCGCCACTATCCAGAGGCACTGAAGACAGTGACCCTGGATGGCGTCGTGCCTATGCAGCAGAGTGTGCTGGCCATAGGCGCCGCCATTGGCCGAGCCCAGGATCTGCTGCTGAGCGATTGTGAGCAGGACGCTTTGTGCGCTCAAACCTACCCACAGTTGCGTCAGGAACTGAACCAGCTGGCCGAGCGCCTGGGGCAACATGCGGTGATGAAGAAGGTGCCTCATCCGGTAACCGGCGATATCGCCATGCTGACCCTGACCCGTAGCAAGCTGCTCGGCAGCCTGAGAATGGCGCTCTACAGCCCCTCGGTCAGAGCCTTGCTGCCCTACGCCATCCACCGGGCGGCAATGGAGGAATACCAACCCCTGCTGGGGCTGATGGCTCTCAGTGTCGATAGCACAGGTATTGCCATGGGCATGCACGCCGCCGTGGTTTGCGGTGAAGATTGGCCCAGATTGACCGCCGCCGAGCGTCAACAGGCCGAGGCCAGCGTCATAGGCAAAGAGATGCTCAGCAGCCTGGACAGAAGCTGCCCCATCTGGAATGTCCCTGCCGCGGCGGCCACCTTTGCCGAACCGATAACCAGCGATATCCCCACCCTGCTGCTTTCCGGAGCCAAGGACCCCGCCACGCCGCCTTCCTGGGGCGAGCTGGCCATGGCCCAGTTGAGCAACGCCAGACACTTGATCTCCCCCTATGCCACCCATGGTGTTGCCGCCCAGTCCTGCGCCAATGAGTTGATCGCCGAGCTGGTCAAGGGCACGGCGCCGGACAAGTTGGATGGCGAGTGTCTTAACAAAGATGTGCGTCGCAGTTTCTATCTCAACGCCAGCACAGTGGAAGCCATTCCAGGAGGAACAAAATGATCAAGGTGACCAATCTGAGTAAGCGCATTGGCAAGGTTCAAGCCCTGGATGGCCTGAGTTTCAGCGCCGAAGATGGCATGATTACCGGCCTGCTCGGCCCCAATGGCGCCGGCAAGACTACCTGCCTGCGCACTGTGTTTGGCCTGTTGAAACCGGACGAAGGCATAGCCGAAGTCGACGGCATAGATGTCGGTCGCAATCCGCTGGCGGCCAAGCAGCAACTGGGGTTGTTTCCGGATCCCTTCGGCCTCTATGAACGCCTGAGTCCGAGGGAATATATTCGTTTCTTCGCCGAACTCAGCGGCATGCCGAGCAAGGCCGCCAAGCAGGCGACTGCCGATGTGCTCGGCAAACTCAAGATGGACGATATTGCCGACCGCCACTGCAAGGGCTTTTCCCAAGGGCAGCGGATGAAGACGGCGCTGGCTCAGGCCATAGTGCATCAACCTACCAATATTATTCTCGACGAACCCACCCGCGGGCTGGATGTGATGAGCACCCGGGTTCTGCGGGAGCTGCTGTTGGATCTCAAACGCCAGGGCCACTGTGTGTTGTTCTCCAGCCATGTGATGCAGGAGGTCGCCGCCCTCTGTGACAAGGTGATAGTCATGACCCAGGGACGCGTAGTGGCCGTTGGCAGCCCGACCGATCTATGCCGTCAAACCGGTAAGGAGTCATTGGAAGATGCCTTTATACAATTGATAGGCACGGATGAGGGGATAGCCGCATGATGAGTCGACTCTTGACACTGGTTCGCAAGGAACTGCTGGATGCCGCCCGCGACAAGCGTTCTGTGATGGCCGGACTCTACTATGCCATAGGCACGCCGCTGATCATGTGCGGTCTGTTTGTGGTGCTGATTGGTCAGCTCTCCAGCCCGGATGATCTGCAAATTCGCATAGACAACGCCGAACAGGCGCCGGATCTGGTGCGCTATCTCGGCCAGAAGGGGATCAATCAGGACAGCGGCGAGCAGGCAGGCGCTCTGATACTGCAGATAAGCGAGCAATATCGGGCGCAGATGGCCAAAGGCGAAAGGGCCGAGGTGATCCTGATAGCCGACAACTCGGATGAAAAGCTGCAGAAATCGATTCGCCGTCTGGAGCGGGCGCTGCAGGGTTATTCCTCCGAAATGGGCAGCCTGCGCCTACTGGCCCGCGGTATAGATCCCAGGATAATGCAGCCGATTAAGGTGCAACTGCAGGATCAGGCCACGCCCGACTCCAAGGGCGGAATGATCCTCGGGATCGCCATTTTCACCATGATCTACTCGGTATTTATTTCCGGGATGAATCTGGCGATAGATACCAGTGCCGGCGAACGTGAACGCAACTCATTGGCGCTGCTACTGAGTCACCCTGTCACTCCGAGGCAATTGGTGATCTCCAAGCTGCTGGCGGTGACTGTGTTTGCCATGCTGGGCTTGATGCTGATTTTGCTGATCTCCAAGTTTGCCTATCCCATGGTGCCCTGGCAGGAGCTCGGCTTCAGCATCAGTATCAGCGCCGAGTTTATTGCCCTGATGCTGTTGATAGGCTTGCCGGTCGCCCTGCTGGCCGCCAGCATGCAACTGTTTGTGTCCTTCCTGGCCAAGACCTTCAAGGAAGCCCAGTCCTATCTGACCATAGTACTGTTCGTGCCCTTGGCCCTGGCAATGACCGCCAGTTACGACATAGCGCCGGACACCTTGCAGTGGTTGCCGGTCTCGGGGCAACAACAGGCACTGATGGCTTTTATCAAGGGTAAGGAGTTGCCGCTGCTGCAGCTATTGGTATCCAGCTTGCTGACGTTGGCCATCGCCGCCGCCCTGGTGCTGGGACTGGAACGCTCACTCAAGAGCGAAAAGGTGGTGTTCGGCCTCTGATCCCCCAAGGCCGCAAAAGAAAAGGCAAGCCGAGATTCAATATTGGCTTGCCTTTCGATTGCCGAAACCCCGAAACCCGTCCCCCGAAACCCAAGGGTATCGGCCGGGTAAAAACCGGGTTGGCTTATTTCGCCTTGGGACGAAACGGCTTGATCACTGTCTCATCACATTCGAGGAAGGGGCCTTCCATCAAATCGATACAGTAAGGAATCGCCGGGAATACCGCATCCAGGCACTCACGAATCGACTTGGGCTTACCCGGTAAGTTGACTATCAGGGTGTCATCTCTCAGCCCGGCGGTTTGCCGTGACAAAATCGCTGTCGGAACAAACTTGAGTGACTCGGCGCGCATCAGCTCGCCAAAGCCAGGCATCATACGATCGCACACGGCTTCGGTCGCCTCGGGCGTAACATCGCGCTTGGCCGGCCCTGTGCCCCCTGTGGTCACCACCAGACAACAGCCGTCTTCATCGGCCATCCGCTTGAGGGTGGCTTCAATCACCGCCCTCTCGTCCGGGATCACTTCATAAACACTTTCCCACTCACTGGTGAGATAAGCATTGAGAGTCTCTATGATCGCCTTACCGGAAATGTCTTCATAGACTCCGGCGCTGGCACGGTCACTAACGGTTACTATCCCGATTTTGGCTTTGGCCATGCTGTTCCCCTTGGCAAAAATACTTGTGTTGCAGTGGCGCCTAACATACCACAATTAGGCTTTGCTGCCCCCATCAGCGGGAGCATTTTGTCGTCTCGGGGTCGGGAGTCTCAAGAGGCTTGGTTCTCAAGCGGTGCCAGACGCTCAACACCAGCAAATACAGGGTTGCCACCACAAACGCCAGCGCAGTTCCCCAGGCAATGCCGAGCAGCGGATAGAGCCAGCTCACCGCAATCACATAACACATGAGCGACCCCAGGCCTCTGGGATAATGCTTGATAATGGTTTGTGCCTGCGGCGCCCCATAGGCCAGATGAATGATCAACAAAAACGGATAAAGCGTAATGGGGAAGGCGGCCAGAATACCGGCCTGAGCCGGCGTCAGCAGTTTGGCAGCCGCCGTGACCAACAGCACTATCATGGCCGCCGCCGCAGCCCTAAGCAGCAATACCAGCGGGCTGAGTCGAACGGGCTTGGCCACAGTGGCGTCCGGTATTTTGGCAAGCACCAAGCCCACAAGCACTATCGCCAGCAGCAGCGCCAGGCTCCCGCCGAGGAGATTAAGATTCAACAGACTCAGAAGATAGCCACTGAGGCCAAAGGCCAGCAATCCCAGCCCTGAACCCAGCAGTGCGACTAACGGCAGTGGCCGCTCGCCGCCGAGACGAATACCCAGGGCATAACCACAAATCAGCAGCAACGAAGCGATAAAACCGGACAAGGCCGCGGTGGCACTAGCGGCGGCAAAGGGCTCACCCAACTCAATGCCGATAAAAAACAGCGCGATAGCCGTACCAAGTGGATAGCCAGATAAAATACCCGCCACTCTGGGGCTGACCCGCTCAGCCACCAGCGACAGGCCCACCACGGCTATGATGGCGGTCGCTATTTTGGCGAGCAACAGGCTATCCATTTCCCTTCTCCCGACACTAGAGCAGGCGCCTGGCCTGCCAATATTTTTGCTTCCAGTAGCTGTTATCCAGCGATGAGATCATCACCCCCTGACTGGTAGAGGCGTGCATAAACTCATTGTTGCCTATGTAGATCCCCACATGGCGGCTACTCCAGCCAGTCTTGAAGAACAGCAGATCGCCCACCTTGAGCTGACTTTTCTTGACCGCAAACCCCAGCTTGCGCTGTTCATCCACGGTGCGCGGCAGCATGATGTCGCTCAAACGCAGGTAAGTCAGGCTGACAAAGCCCGAACAGTCGACACCTCGCTTGCTCATGCCTCCCAAACGATAGGGAACCCCATGCCATTCTCGCTGCATCGTCAGCAGCCGCTGCTGTGACAAGGGCGCTTGCTCAGAGCGCTTGGCTTCGGACTCAGTGCCCACTTGGGGCTTAGCCACTGTAGCCGGAGCGGAAACAGGATCGGGACGACCGGAACAGCCACTCAGGGCGCCCAACAACAGGAATGTCGCCAATATCTGCCACAGCTGCATGCACTTTCCAACTCAGATGCCATTGAAGAACCCCTAATGTGCAATAAGCCGCCGATATTTGCAAAAATCGGACACCTGCTCCAGGCTATCCTCTGGTCAGCAACCTCATGACTCAAGGATGAGCAAACTATGATGCTTGAATTCACACCTCAGTCCACATTGTCGGCCTCAATGGCCACGGCCGCCGACACAGCTTTTATCCAAAAAGTCTTCAACTCCTGCCGCTGTTATTTTCTGCACCTGGGTTTACCTGAGGAGATGGCTCAGGTGCTGTTGTTACAACAGTTTCAGCTGCAACAAGCCTGGTTCCAGAATCACTATCCCAATGCCATTACCCAAATACTCCGGGTGCAAGAGCAAGCGGCAGGAATACTCACCCTAAACACAGGTACTGAAGCACTGCATATTCTGGATATGGCTTTGTTACCTGAGTATCGGGGACAAGGCCTGGGCAGCGAATTGCTGAACGCCATTCAATCTCTGGCCCAGCTAAACCAACTGGCGGTGTCCCTGATGGTCGCCAGGGACAATCCGCAAGCGAAAAAACTGTACTTGAACAAAGGTTTTGTTACCCAGGATGTTACCGAGACTCACGAATTGATGCGTTGGGCACCTCACTAACTATCGACTTACGACCACCAAAGACACCATACCTTTGCTATTAACTCCACTCCGGCAAACTTCTATCCACCTCTCATTAAAACGCAGTGACCAACTTGTTATTTCCAGACTTGTGTACCAGTGTTTATGAAGACCTGTCACTGCCTCGCAGCGACGCCTCTAGGTAAATGGACTTCATCAAGAGGGCTTGCTTAAACCAAGCCTTTCATTTTCAAGGAGTGAATATCATGGCAGACAACTTTATCGGCGAAATTCGTATGGTGGGCTTCAACTATGCTCCACCAGGTTGGGCACTGTGCGCCGGACAGACAATGATCATTGCCAGTAATACGGCTTTATTCTCTTTATTAGGCACTATGTATGGCGGTGATGGAGTAAGCACCTTTAAGCTGCCGGATCTTCGCGGCCGGGTACCCGTCAGCTTTGGCCAGAGTCCAGGCACCAGTTTCTACAACCAAGGGATGATGCTTGGAGCCGAGCATACCAATCTGACAACAGCCCAGTTGCCCGCCCATAGCCACGCCATTGACTCAAACCAGATCAATGCCAGTGTCAGCCCACTGGCATCCACCGTCAGCGGCACCACTGATGAGCCTGGTCCCAATACGGTACCGGCCAAGATTGCCAGCGGCCTCAATGCGCTGGAAGCATACAGCACCACGGCGGACACCAGTATGCAACCATCATCAGTCAGCTTGGATGGCAACACAAACACAACGGGCAACAGTGACACTGTCGACTTGCGCCAGCCGTTAACCGTGGTGAACTTCATCATAGCTTTGGAAGGCATTTACCCTCCCAGAACATAAAGCATCACAATCAACGGCAGTTGGAAGTGTGCTTTCCCGCTGCCGTTGAATTGCTCAAGCTAACACCAGACTATTCAGGGCTGCCAAAACCATGAACTCTTTAATACGGATATTAAGCCTGGTGACATTGTTGCTTTTACCATTTGTACAAGCAAAGAGTGTCACAGAACCAGGGGCAAAGGCTGAGCTCATCTTGGTCGATGCCACAATCTCTCAATATCAAACCTTGCTGGAACAGGCATCTACCACGGCCCTCACCGCTAGACCCATTACCGAACTGACCGAACTCAACGCCTTGATAGTCCAAGACAAGAAGTACTCGGGTTTACACTTGATCACTCACGGTCAAAGCGGCGAAATACTGTTGGCGGGCCACAAGTTGGCGCCACGGGAACTGGCCATCCAGTTGGATCAACTGCTACTGCCGGGTGCCCCTCTCTATCTGTACGCCTGTAACTTGGCTCAGGATAAAAAGGGCCAAGCCTTTGTCGATAATCTGGCCTCGATTTTAGCCCGCCCCGTATTGGCCTCAATCAACGCCACAGGCAACAAGCGTCTTGGCGGTGATTGGCAACTCGAATACTCCACATCCTCGGCCATTGCAGCCAGGACATTGTTTTCCGGTGACGTGAGAGGGTTTAATACACTATTGTCCAACACAGCTTACGAATTCTCCGATGGGGATGCGGTTACCCTCACCAATGCCGCCGCCGCGCTATCGAATGACAACACTTTCACCCTGGAGTTGTGGGCCAACCTTCCCAGCGTTTCCGGCGTTATCAATCTGATGGATATTACCGGTACTGCCGACGCGGGCGGCTTTGTTCTCGTCAATGGCCTATTGACGGTGGATTTAATTAACGATTTCGGTAACTTAACCCAGAGCAATCCTATTCCGCTCAGTATCAACACTTGGTATCACTTCGCCTTTGTCTTCGACAGCGGTCAATGGAGTTTTTATGTCAATGGCCAATCCTATGGTAGTGGCATCCCAGACAATGGTGGCAATAACACAGTGCCGAATTATCAAGCGGCAAACGTCAACAACCTGGTCGCCGGCATTCAAAATAATACTGCGGTAAGTAACTTTATCGGTAAATTGGATGAAGTCCGCCTTTGGAGCACGGCGCGGACTCAAACCGAAATTCAAAATAACCGCCAGCTCGAGCTGGCGGGCAATGAAACCGGCTTGATTGGCTACTGGAAACTCAACGAAACCAGCGGCACAGTTGTCAATGACAGCCAAACCAATGGTTCCATACTCCAGGGAAGCAGCAGTGGTGTTACATTAGCTGTCGCCGGGGCCTTTAGCGTCAATCAAAGCCCAACAGATATCTCGCTTTCCAACAACTCAGTCAGCCAAAGCGGCGGCAGCAATGCTGTGGTGGGCACCCTGACAACCACGGATGCCGATGTTGGTGACAGTTTCAGTTATGCCTTGATTGCCGGTAGTGGTGACACCAACAATAGCAACTTCAATCTCAGTGGTGATTCCCTCAGGGCCAACAATGCCTCCACCTTGGTTGGTGGTAGTTATAGCATCCGGGTGCAGACGACAGATTCAGGCAATGCCACATTTGAAAAAGCCTTTAGCATCACAGTGGTGGATGACCTTGCTCCGGAAGTGACCGGCATGACTGTCGATGGCTCACCCGCAGATACCGCAACTAGCATCAGTTACACAGTTAGTTTCAATGAATTGGCCAATAATATTTCGACCGACGACTTTAACCTGACCAACACGGGCTCTGCCGCAGGCAATATTGCGTCGGTATCCGCCAGCTCAGGCACCAGTGTTACTGTCACTATCAACAATATCAGCGGGAATGGTTCGCTGCGCCTGGATCTGAAAGCAGCAACCAACATCAGCGATGCTCAGGCCAACACAGGTCCGGCAGCCTACACCTCTGGCGATGTTCATACTGTTGCCGTCCCAACTGTTCCCGGCGCCCCCATCATAGGCACGGCTTCGGCCTTGGATAGCCAAGCCGTGGTCAACTTCTCGGCGCCAGCGAGTGATGGTGGTTCTGCGATTACCTCATACCAAGTGACTTCATCTCCAGGCGGGATCACCGCCAGTGGCGCCAACTCGCCGATAGGGGTTACAGGCCTGATCAACGGCACAAGTTATACCTTTACCGTGCAGGCCATCAATGCCGTGGGTACAAGCTCGCCATCCGCACCATCCAACTCGGTAGTCCCAAAGGCAAACCAGACCATCAGCTTCAGCAACCCGGGGGCGCAGGACTTTGGCAGCGCGCCAACCCTTACCGCCACCGCCAGTTCAGGGTTGGCGCCTGTGTTCAGCTCCACGACCACAGGGGTCTGTAGCATCACAACTACCGGCACACTCAGCTTTGTCAGTGCGGGCAGTTGCAGCATTAACGCCGACCAAGCCGGGGACAGCAGCTACAATGCGGCGCCAACCGTGACCCAGAGCTTTACGGTCAATGCCGTGGTGCCCGGGGCGCCCACGTCCGTCAACGCCGTTGCCTCTGATGCCAGCGCCACAGTCAGTTTCAGTGCCCCGGCAAGTACCGGCGGCGCGGCGATCAGCGGCTATACCGTCACCTCAAGCCCGGGTGGCCTTACCGCCAGCGGCGCCGGTTCGCCACTGACAGTTAGCGGCCTGAGCAACGGCACCGACTATAGCTTTACTGTCATCGCCAGCAACACAGCGGGTACGGGCCCGGCCTCAAGCCCCTCCAATACGGTAACCCCCAAGGCCAACCAGAGCATCAGCTTCAGCAACCCGGGGGCGCAGAGCTTTGGCAGCGCGCCAACCCTTACCGCTACCGCCAGCTCAGGACTGACGCCTGTGTTCAGCTCCACGACCACTGGGGTCTGTACCATCACGGCCTCCGGCACCTTAACCTTTGTCACCACGGGTAATTGCAGTATCGATGCCGATCAGCCCGGAGACAGCAGCTACAATGCTGCGCCAACTGTGACCCAGAGCTTTACGGTCAATGCCGTGGTGCCAGGAGCGCCCACGTCCGTCAACGCCGTTGCCTCTGATGCCAGTGCCACAGTCAGTTTCGCAGCCCCCGTCAGCAGTGGCGGCGCCGCGATCAGCAGCTATACCGTCACCTCAAGCCCAGGCGGCCTCACCGCCAGCGGCGCCGGATCGCCCCTGACGGTCATTGGCCTGAGCAATGGCACCGACTACAGCTTTACTGTCAGCGCCAGCAACATAGCAGGCACAGGCCCGGCCTCGAGCCCCTCCAATACTGTAACCCCGGAGCCGGATAACAAGGCCCCCAGTATTTCAGGCACTCCAGTCGGCAGCGTAGATCAGGATAGTTATTACAGCTTTATCCCCACCGCCACAGATCCGGATCAAGATCCTCTGACGTTCAGCATCAGCAACAAACCGGCCTGGGCCAGTTTCAACACGGCAAGCGGCGAGCTCAGTGGTACTCCACTGCGGGAGCATGTAGGCATGAGTAACAACATCATTATTCGAGTCTCGGATGGTGCGCTCAGTACAGATTTGGCTCCCTTTAGTGTGGAAGTAAAGGCTGTCAATCAAGCGCCACAGGCCAACCACGACCGGATAACCCAAGCCTTCAGCCAGGAAAATAGTTATTTGCTCGATGTACTGGCCAACGACAGTGACCCAGATGACGATCCACTGACGATTGTGGATATCAGCACCAGCCTGGGCACTGCTACTGTACTGGGAGATAAGCTGCAACTGACAGTGCCGGAAAACTTCAATGGTCAGGTGCGACTCAGCTACAGCATCACGGACGGAGAGTTTTATGACAGTGCCAAGGTGAGCTTCAGCATAGAAGGCAGTAATCCAGAAGCCCCCGTCATCAATATCCCGGCCGATGTCACAGCCAACGCCACAGGTCTGTTTACCCGGGTAAACTTGGGTCGGGTCGGCGCCATCGACAGCGATGACAACCCCATTCCGGTATCCTTGTTGAACGGCTTCCCGTTTTTTGCTCCCGGCCAACATTTGGCTTACTGGAAAACCACAGATGGTAAGGGGGTAAGTGCCACAGCGTCGCAGTTGATTACCGTGTACCCCAGGATTAACCTGGGAGCCTCGAAAACTGTCGCCAACTTCACTCAAGTGCAGGTGCCGGTTTTACTCAACGGCTCGGCCCCCGAGTATCCGATGGAAATCCGCTACAGTGTCAGCGGCGATGCGATTGCAGGTCAAGACCATAACCTTGCAAGCGGAAGCCTGCTCTTGAGTCAGGGAATGTCCACCAGCCTGGAGTTCAATGTTTTTGCCGACTTGACCGCCGGGCAACAAAAATCGCTGACAATCACCCTGGACGGCGACCAAAACCCCGGACACAACGCCGCAACTGAAATACGCATCAGTAACAATAATCTGGCGCCCAACCTCAGCTTGAGCGCCAGTCAACAGGGTGAAATGCGCTCCAGTGTCAGCAGCTCGGATGGCTTGGTAACGGTAACGGCAGAAGTCGCTGACCCCAACCCGGCAGACAACATCAGCCTCAGTTGGTCCAGCGAGCCAGCCATGACAAACCTCTCGACCTCAGCAAACGAGTTCACCTTTGACCCCGCAGTGCTGGCTCCAGGGATTGTGACGCTGACATTGAACGCCATGGACGATGGTTCCCCCCAACTGGGAAGCAGCAAGAGTCTCAAGCTATTGCTGCTGGCACAGCTACCGACTCTTGGGGAAACAGACGCCAACAACAACCGTTTACCGGATAGTGCCGAAGGCTATGGCGATCCGGACGGCAATGGTATTCCGGCCTATCTGCAGGGCGATCACCCTTGTAATGTGATCCCCGAACAGCTCAGCCGCCCCAATAGCTACCTGGCCGAGGCGCAACCCGGCATCTGCTCCCGTAAGGGGCTGCTAGGTCTGCAGCGGCTGGAGAACGGTATTGAGCTGGAAGATGGTTCAATGTTGCCAGATGACAGTGAAGGGAAAATTGTCGGAGGTTTATTCGACTTCGAACTCGAGGGCAGTGAATATGGCGGCAGAGTCAGCATAGTGATCCCGCAAGTTCAGGCGATACCGGCACAAGCTCAATACCGTAAATATGTCGCTTCCGGCTGGCAGGAGTTTGTAACAGATGCCAACAATCAGGTATTTAGCAGCGCGGGAGAACCCGGATATTGTCCACCAATGGGCGATGCCAGCTGGCAGAGTGGCCTCACTGAAGGTCATTGGTGTGTGCAACTGCTTATTCAGGATGGTGGCCCCAACGACGGTGACGGCCAAGCCAATGGCACCATAGTCGACCCGGGCGGCGTTGCCGTGAAGCTATCAGCCAACCAAGCACCCATCGCCCAGGCTGACAGCTTTAGTTTGCCATGGAATCAGCCACATCTGCTGGACGTACTGGCCAACGATAATGATGCCGATAACGACAGCCTCTATCTGGTGCAGGCCAGTGTCTCTATCGGTGAGATCAGTGTCAGTGACGACAAGCTCAGTCTGATGTACACGCCGCCGGAAGACTTTATCGGCAACGCACAGCTGAGTTATACCGTCAGCGACGGCATGGGTGGTACGGCAATGAGCCATGCAGAGCTGGTTGTCTTTTACAACAGGGCACCAGTGGTTAATGACAGCAGCGCCAGCACGGACGACAGGACGGCGATAGAGCTGGATGTATTGAGCACTGCCAGTGACCCGGATGACGACAGCCTGACACTGGAAAGCGCTGTGGCTCAATCCGGTAGCGTCAGCATCACCACATCACAGACGCTGAGCTATCAACCTAAGACCGGCTTTGCGGGCACAGACATCATCAGCTTCAGTGTCAGTGATGGCAACGGCGCCTCGGCAACCGCTCAGGTAGTGGTGACGGTCACAGCCTATCAAGAGGTTGTGGTGGAAAACCGCTCTTCCGGCGGGGCGGTCGCCCCCTGGGCCTTGGCACTAATGCTGTTAATGGCAGGATTCAGGCGCTTAAGCCTGCGTTTGGCAAGCCTGCCGCTGTTGCTGCTACTGGCAATTGGGGTCAGTTTCAATGCCCAGGCGCGCTGGTCTGTGAACCTCAACTTGGGTTACAGCCATGCCCGCCTCTCGGAGTCGGATATCAACCAGGCCTTACCGGCAGAGGTCAAACTGACGGAGTTGGACAAAGATGATTTCGCCTGGTCTGTGGCGCTGAACTACCAGGCTAATGATGCCTGGGCGCTGCAGTTTGGCTATCTTGATTTGGGCGAAACCTCACTCATGCTGGGGGGCAGCACACTCGACCCACAGGGCTTGCAGCAATCACTTGCCAACCTTGGGCCGCAACTGGCCTCCGGGGTAACTGCCGGAGCCGAATACCGCTTTTGGCGATACCACGACTGGTCTTTCAGCCTCAACGGCGGGATATTTATCTGGGAGAGCGACTTCAGCAGCCAGTGGCTACAGCAAGAGTTGCGTTATGACGACTCTGGCGTCGACTTCTACTGGGGTCTGGGTGGCCAATATCAACTCTCCGAACAGTGGGCGATCAGAGCCGATTACCGCCGTTATATGTTGGACAGAAATCAGGTAGACGGTGTCTTTCTTGGTCTGGAGTTCTTTTTCTGAGTTTGGATTAGCGCAGGATTGGGCTTAAGCGATCCGCCAAGATGTAATAAGACCGCCTGATGGCGGTCTTATTATCGGTAGGCTTACCAGATCCTGACTCTGTCCTCTGGCGCCAAATAGAGCGCATCTGTGGGTTTGACATCAAAGGCGCTATACCAGGCATCCAGATTGCGGACAGTCAGGGCCCGGTAGTTACCGGGGGCATGACCATCGGTGGCAATACGTTGGCGCATGGCCTGATCTCGCATCTTGGTTGCCCAAGTTTGGGCATAACCGATAAAGAAACGTTGATCACCGCTAAAACCGGCAATAACAGGTGCTTCTTTGCCCTTGAGTGACGCCCGGTAAGCATCGTAAGCGGCAGCCAATCCGGCTACATCAGCAATATTCTCCCCCAGAGTCAGTTTGCCGTTGACATGCAAGTCGGGGAAAGGCACATATTTGTCAAACTGCTTGGCCAGGGCGTCCCCTTGGGCGGCGAAATGCTCAAAGTCCGCCTGAGTCCACCAATTGCGCATAGCGCCGCTGGAATCGAAAGCCGCACCATTATTATCAAAGCTGTGGCTGATCTCATGGCCGATGACCGCCCCTATGGCACCATAGTTATAGGCATCGTCGGCCGTGGCATCAAAAAACGGCGGTTGCAGTATCCCGGCCGGGAAGTTGAGCGCGTTTTGCACCGGCAGGTTTACCGCATTGACTATCTGGGCGTTCATCCACCATTCCCCTTTATCTTGGGGCTTGCCTATTTTGGCCAATTGATGAGCGTATTCGGCCCGTTCACCGGCCACGGCATTGGCATAAGCACTCTGCCCCACCTGATAATGGCTGTAATCACGCCAGTTATCCGGATAGCCCACACTCACCACCAGAGTATCAACCTTGGCCAGAGCTTCCTGTTTGGTGGCCGGTGCCAGCCAATCAATCGCCTCAACCCGGCCATGGAAGGCATCGACTATGTTATCCACCAACTCGCTGACCTTGGCCTTGGCCGACGCCGGGAAATAACGGCTCACATAGGCGCGGCCAACAGCATCTCCCAGATAATTATCCAACGCCTCCAAGGCGCGCTTATCGCGGCTGCGTTGCATAGGCGTGCCTGACAAGGTCGTGCCATAGAAGGCAAAGTGCGCCTGATCCAGCGCCGAAGGCAAGACATCTGTGTGGCTATTGATCTGGTGGAACAGCAACCAATCTTGCCAACTCGCCAGCGGCTCGGAAGCTACCAAGGCCGAGAGTGCGCGGATGGCAGAGCCATGATAAGCGGCAAAGCGTGGCTGCTGGCCAAGTTGCGCGGCCTCAAAGAATGCCTGCCAGTCGATACCCGGGGCCTTGGTGTCAAAGTCAGCCCGGCTCCAAACTGCGGATGATTTGGCAAAGTCTTCACTGTCTTCACGGCTGACGTGAGCGGCAGCTATTTTCAGCTCCAGCGCGAATATTCGCTCGGCCCGTTCACCGGCATTGTCTATGCCGGCGGTTTGCAACAAGGTCTCGACATAGTGGCGATAAGCCTGCCGCAGTTGCTGCATCTTGGGATCGCCCGACAGATAGTATTCCCGCTCCGGCAATCCCAGCCCGCCCTGCAACAGATAGGGCAATACCTCTCCCGGAGTCGCCAGCCCTTGGGTGACAAATACCCCCAGCAGATTCTCAGTGTGATAGTCGGTGGCATTGAGCGGGTCAACATCGGCCCGTAAACTGGCTCCCAAGGCCGCCGATAGCGCCTGTTTGGTTTTCAGGGCTGCTATCTGCTTTTGGTAATTCGCCAATGGCTGCAGGCCGGCTTTTTCGATGGCATCAGTATTGGTATAGGCCAGATAAAAATCGGCAATTCGCGCTTCATCACTACCGGCAGCATGGGGCTTGGCCACCAGCTCAGCAATCAATTCGGCCTTGTGCTGCTCGGTCGATTCAAAAGCCACCAGAAAAGACCCAGTGGAGGCTCGGTCGGCAGGTATCTTGGTATCCCGCATCCATTGACCATTGGCGTAATTGTAGAAGTCATCTCCTGGTTTAATACTGGTATCCATGGCCGCCAGACTGATGCCTATATTTGCCTCTCCCTGACTGGAAGTCACAGACGGCAACTTGGTTGAAGCAGTCTCTTGAGACTGGCAAGCGACCAGGCCGCCGAGCAGGGCCGCGGCGGTAAACAGCGCGATTGCATTGGGCTTGAACATGCAAATCTCCTTGATCTTATTTATGGATTTTCAGGCGTTTAATCTTCGAGTCTATCTCATTTCACCGCTTGGCGGCCAAGCAGAAAACTGTCACAAGATATGAGGCAGATTGCCCCCAGCGCATCCCTTAACCTCAAAAGCGTCTGAGGTAATTCCCACCCAAAAGGCAATAGGCAAAGGCGGATTTCTGGCTTATTGTGGAGAAGCTGTTCAACCTATTGCAGAAACCTCAAGCCAAGAAGGCTTAACAAAGGAAATAACCATGAAATGGATTTCAACCACAACCTGGATCGGGTTAGCTGTCACGCTACTCTTTCTCTGCCTAACTCCCGTGATAATAGATGAAGTGCTTATTCGAGAAGTGGGGATGAGCCAAAGCGGTGCTGAAAAGCTGCAGCTACTCTTCCTGAGTGCCTTTGTCGTATTGTGCCTCTGTTTGTTTACTTTCCGTCGTTATCAAAAACTGACGCTGACCATGGCAATCATTGCCAGCCTTCCCTTTATTCCCTGGAGTATATTTTTCCTCGATGGCCTGGGGAACGATATGAAGCGTTATCGCTTCCGTAACCTGCAAAAGAGCGACCCTGAGGAGGTGAAGCAGCATCATACAGTGTTTAAATATGCCGATATTACCGGGGGCACAGCAATCATGATGGCTATAGGCGTGCTCATGATGGGCTTCGGGTCGGCGGTAGGGGGATTTATGGCTTTCGCCGCTTTATTCGCCATGATCAAATACCAGATCAAAAAATCCGGCTACCTGTTTGCCATAGTCAATGAAGGGATCTCCTTCTCACCCGACTCCAGTGGCAAACAGTTTTACTTGTTACCCTTAGATAAAATCACTCTGGGTTATCAGGATAGCAGCAAGTTGACGCTCAAGGTTAGAGACGAGCAAGGGGTCAGTCATGAACTGAGAATTCTTTATGGCATGATAGATAAATCGCAGCGCGATGAAGCCCAACAGCAATTACTGGCTTGCCTGGAACCTCAGGACTCGAAAGCACCGACACAAGCGGAAAGCCTTTAGCCTTGAGTAAAATGGCGCCTCGGCAATGACATTACAGCCGCCGCAGACAACAAAAAAGCGCCCAAGGGCGCTTTTTTACAAGCTTGACTCAACGAGTCACAGCTTAACGCATAGTAACAAACTCTTCTGCGCCCGTTGGATGGATAGCGACTACGGCATCGAAGTCAGCCTTGGTGGCGCCCATCTTGATGGCGACGCCAAAGCCCTGAAGGATTTCATCCATGCCAAAGCCGATACCATGGATCCCGACGACTTTTTCATCGGCGCCGGCACAAACCAGCTTCATCTTACAAGCCTGACGGTGCGCAGTAACCGCAGTGTACATGGAGGTAAAGGAGGAGGTGTAGACCTTCACCTGATCCTCACCGAAGCGCTCTTTGGCCTCAGGCTCTGTCAGCCCCATGGTGCCAATTGGCGGGTGGCTGAAGACCACAGTCGGGATGCAGTCATAGTCCATCTTGGCATCCGGCATGGCGCCAAAGAGACGCTCTGACAGCAAGCGACCCGCCTTGACGGCAACCGGTGTCAGCTCCACTCCGCCCGCCATGATGTCACCGACACAGTAAACCCCTTTGGCGCTGGTGTTTTGCTGGGCATCAGTTATCACATATCCCTTGGGATCCAACTGCACATCGGTATTTTCAAGGCCGATATTGCCTGTGGCCGGTGCCCGACCTATGGCCCAGATCAGGCAGTCCACTGTGTACTCTTCAGCGTTTTCCAGCACCAGAGTCAGGCTGCCATCAGCATTTTTACGCACTTCCTTGGGAATACTCTGGGTATGCAGCGAAGGCCCTTCACTGGCCATGGACTCCATCAGTGTTTCATAGAGCATGGGGTCGAAGTTACGCAGCGGCGCATGTTTGCGTACAAACAGATGGGTTTCACTGCCCAGGGCATGCAATACACCGGCAATTTCCACCGCGATATAACCGGCACCCACTACGGCTACCCGCTTGGGCTGTTCACGCAGGGCAAAGAAACCGTCCGAGTCTATGCCATGTTCTGCCCCGGGAATGTCGGGGATGCTGGGCGCGCCACCGGTCGCGATCAGAATATGCTCGGCACTGTAGTGTTCGCCGTCGACCTCAATGGTGTGGTTATCAACAAAGCGGCCATAGCCGTTAACCACAGTGACCTTATTGTTGGCCAAACCGCGTTCATAGGAGCCATGGATCCGTTCGATATAGGCTTCACGACTGGCCACCAAAGTGTTCCAGTCAAACTGGTTGACGCTGACATCAAAACCATAATCTTTGGCATAGAGATGCATGGCTTCGGCCACTTGGGCGCCATACCACATGACCTTCTTGGGCACACAGCCGACGTTGACGCAGGTACCACCCAGGTGTTTGGCTTCAATCAGCAACACCTTGGCGCCACGCATGGCGGCCCTGTTGGCTGACGCAATACCACCGCTGCCCGCACCCAGGCAGATATAGTCAAAATGTTGTGCCATGTTTATCTCCGTCGATTGATACAGATTCTTTCGCCCAACAGGGCGACCTCCCGTCTGGCGGGATACTTTTAAGCCATTGTAGGGGGATTCAGATCAAGTGACCAGACCAGAGTCTGCCGGTAAAAATTTCAGTGATACAAGGTGCAGCGCGAATAATCCTGAGTATCTGGTCCTGAACCTGAGCACTTGAGGCAACGAAACTGCTGTTGATGCTCGCCGAGTTCAGCCTGCAAAAATCTGGCAGTGTGGGAATCTTTCTGCCTGAGGCGCCGCTCCAGCTCTGTCATTCGCTTATCCAACCAGCGACAACTGGGATCATCGGCGACTTGGCGGCGAGGCTTGGATGGCTTCTTTTTTCGGGATTTCGTTGGTTTACTGTCGCGCGAGGCCTTGGGCAAGGGCGCAGACTCATATTCAAGTGCGGCTTCAAACTGCTGTGGAATGGCAATAGGATTGCCCTCGCTGTCAAGCACCAACCCCAGAGGGAGCGAACCAGGCTCTTTGTCCGGGTTGCTGAGTTGCTTATCTATTGAGGGCTCTGAACTCGACACTAGATTCAGGTCTGAGCTTGATTCGGCCTGGGACTCAGCCAATGGGGCGACTCCCAACCAAAGGAGCAGGCAGCAAAGCCCGCCGATTCTGTAGGTTAACATTCCCTGTACCCCCGCATCGATCCGTCGACGCTGTTTGTCTTCACATCAGAGTCTAGAAGCTGCGGTGAATGTTAGCCAGTTTAAAACTGCCACTGCAGATGCAAGCCGGCATAAGACTGATCCAGGTCGCCATGCCAATCCTCCTCTTGCGCCTGCTGCTTGATATCATCCTCCGCTATGCTGTGACTCAAATGCAAGGAAGCCACTAAAGAAGGGGTTAATGAGTAGCATGCCTCGACACCAAGCTGCAGATGATTGGGGCCATCATGAGCCTGACTAACATACCCAAAGTCGAATCCTTGAGTCACATAGGGGGTCAGAGTCAGTTGCTCGTTCACTTGCCAATGGCTGTGCAGACTCAACTCAACAAAATAACCAGAGGCTTCAGTAGCATAGGTATAGTTAATCGATGGTGTCAGCCAGCTCAGCCCCTGATAGGCGAGATAGGCATACACCTCATTGTCATGGGCACGCTCATCACCGTAAAATTCCAGCCTTTGTATACCAATATTGGCTTCCAAAGACTCAAATAAGTTGAAGCCATACTCAAGGCCGACATCGAGTTCAGCATAGTTAACACTGTCGGCGCGGCCGAACAAGGCAAAGGCACTCAAGCCACCACGGCTATGGTAAAGACCACTCCAGACAATCCCACCCGATGACAGGTTGTCACGCCCTTGAGTAACATAGTGATTGTCCCAACCCAGTGTGAGTTGAGTTGCGGTGGCCTCATCGGCCAATGTTGGATTGCAGCACAGGAGTGCCAGCAATGAGAGGGGATAACGCATAAAACTTGCCAAACTTACAAAGTAAAGCCCATTTTAAACAACCTCCCCTAGAGATAAACGATAACGAATCGTGTTTTGGATCCAGTTATCATTTATCTCTTTTTTGTGCATTGATAGTGAGCATTCAGTTTACTGTCGGCCATAGCTCAATTTCACAACGGCATGACTCATGCGATGGCACCAATCGCTTTGATCACCTTGATAAATCAAAGCGGAACCCTTATCTATTAGCCACGCCCCTGAATATTCGCCGCCATGGCGGCAAGACCAGGCACCCAATGCAGGCCCTATGGCCCACGCCCAAAGAGAGGACAGACAATGACCAATCCGCTGCTGACAGCACAGGAGCTGCCACCCTTTTCCAGTATCAAGGCCGAGCACATTCAACCGGCGGTCGAACAGGCCATAGCCAAATGCCGCGATAAGATAGAAGCCGTGCTGGCCGCAGGAGGCCCCTTCACTTGGGAGAACCTGGTGGCCCCCCTGGAGCAGGTGGACGATGAGCTGAGTCAGATCTGGTCGCCGATTTCCCATATGAATTCAGTACTCAGCAATGAAGAATGGCGCGCTGCCCACGATGCCTGTCTGCCATTGTTGTCTGAGTACAGCACCTTTGTCGGACAACATCAGGGCCTGTATCAGGCCTATAAAGAGCTCAAGGCCTCGGCGGAATTTGCCCAGCTCAACCAGGCACAACAGACTGTGATAGAACATAGCCTGAGAGACTTCGAACTGTCGGGAATAGGCCTCAATGATGAACAAAAAGCCCGCTATGGAGAGATTGTAAAGCGCCTGTCCGAACTCAGCAGCACCTATTCCAACCAACTGCTGGATGCCACACATGCCTGGAGCAAGCTGGTTACCGATGAAGCCGAATTGGCCGGTCTGCCAGAGTCTGCCATTGCCGCCGCCAAGGCGATGGCCGAGGCCAAAGAGCTGCAAGGTTGGCTGTTCACCCTGGATTTTCCATCCTATCTACCGGTCATGACCTATAGCGACAACTGCAGTCTGCGTGAAGAGTGTTACCGCGCCTTTGTTACCCGCGCTTCGGATCAAGGCCCCAATGCCGGTGAGTTCGACAACGGCCCGCTGATGGACGAGATCCTGAGCCTGCGCCATGAGTTGGCACAGTTACTGGGCTTTGATACCTATGCCGATAAGTCCCTGGCCACCAAGATGGCGCAATCGCCCGAGCAGGTTATCGCCTTCCTCAATGAGCTGGCGCTGCGCTCCAAGTCTCAGGCCAAGGCCGAGTTGGCCGAACTCAAGGAGTTTGCCAAGGAGCATTATGGTGTAACCGAGTTGGCGGCCTGGGATCTGGGTTACTACGGCGAAAAACTCAAGCAGCACAAGTATGAGATATCTCAGGAAGAGCTACGTCCCTTCTTCCCCGAAGACAAGGTGCTCAGCGGCCTGTTCTACACCATCAAGCGCTTGTTCGGCATGGATGTCAAAGAGCAGCAGGATTTCGACAAGTGGCATAAAGATGTGCGCTTTTTCCACATCCTGGATGCCGAGGGCGAACACAGAGGCAGCTTTTATCTGGACCTCTATGCCCGAGAAGGCAAGCGGGGCGGCGCCTGGATGAATGATTGCCGAACCCGGCGGATGACGGCCACAGGCCTGCAAAAGCCGGTAGCCTACCTCACCTGTAACTTCAATCGCCCTGTGGGTGACAAGCCGGCGCTGTTTACCCATGACGAAGTCACTACCCTGTTCCACGAATTTGGTCATGGTATTCACCATATGCTGACCCGCATCGATGTCGGCGGGGTTTCCGGTATCAATGGCGTACCTTGGGATGCCGTGGAGCTGCCAAGCCAGTTTATGGAGAACTGGTGCTGGGCCGAAGAGGCGCTGGCGGAGATCTCCGGCCATTATCAGACCGGGGAGCCGCTGCCCAAAGCGATGCTGGACAAGATGCTGGCCGCCAAGAACTTCCAGTCCGGCATGATGATGCTGCGGCAACTGGAGTTCTCCCTGTTCGACTTCCGCCTGCATCAGGAGTTTGATCCGGCCAAGGGCGCCCATATTCAGCAGATGTTAGATGAGGTTCGACGCCAGGTGGCAGTGGTCACACCGCCTGAGTTCAACCGCTTCCAGAACGGTTTCGCCCATATCTTTGCCGGAGGTTATGCCGCCGGCTACTACAGCTACAAGTGGGCCGAGGTGTTGTCTGCCGATGCCTTCTCCCGTTTCGAGGAGGAAGGTATTTTCAACGAAAGTACCGGACGCGACTTCCTGCACAACATACTTGAGATGGGCGGCAGTGAAGAGCCGATGGTGCTATTTACCCGCTTCCGTGGCCGCGAGCCCAGCATAGACGCACTGCTGCGTCACTCAGGGATCCAAGCCTGAGACTGAAGCAATTGATTAGGCGCCTGCGGGCGCCTTTTTTGTGAGCCAGTTCTCGCTTGCCGTCTGGTATGACCTTTGGTAGCCTTTAATGCCTCTCAACTCTTGGACCCTTTGATGAACCTCTACTTTCGCCTGTTTTGGCTGCTGCTCTGGCGAGTGCGCCGGGCAAACGATATCGGTTTTCTCGGCACCAGCCGCATCCGTTATCGGGCTTTACCGAGTGACTGTGACATCAACCTGCACCTGACCAACTCCCGCTACCCGGCATTTATGGATCTGGCCCGCACCTATATGATGGCCGAAATGGGCTTGCTGAAGCGCTTTCTAAAACTGAAATGGATGCCGATAGTCAATGCCGCCGAGTTCACTTATGTAAGGGATATCAGGCCATTACAACAGTTTGAAATTGCTTCTCGCGTGGTTGGCTGGGATGAAAAGTATTTCTACATAGAGCAACGTTTCCTGTCGGACAGAGGCCTGCATGCCATAGTGCATGTCAGAGGTTTGTTCGTCTGCAAACGCAAGCCGGTACCCACGGAAAACCTGTTGACGGAAGCCGGGTTCGATGAGACCACGCCCGAGTTACCGGCGGAGATCATCAAGTGGAAGTCGTTCCTGGATCTCAAAAAGGCCCGCAACAGCTGAATTCTTGTTCAGGGGATGGGTCTGAGCCCGCTGCTGGCCTCCTCCTGAGCCAGAGTCACTTCATCCTGCACCAACATCCAGGAACCTCGCAATTGCGCCTGCAGCCAGTAGCGCCCCAAATGCTGGTAGTCCAGTAAGTTGAAACTGCGCTGCAGATAACCAAGACAAGGGATTAAGGCACAATCGGCCAAAGTGAACCCATCTCCGCAAAGCCAATGATGCTCAACCAGGCGTAAGTCCAACGCTCGCAGGCAAAGTCTGAGACGGTTTTCAATTTGACGCTGCACCAAAGGAAGTTGCTGCTCTTCCGGTAAGCTATATTGCTGCTCCAGCTGATAGAGACTGTTGTTGAGGTCGTTATCGGCAATTCTGTCATAGAGACGCACTTGCAGATTGAGCTCGGGCTCCTTGGGCAACAGCCGGGTGCCGGCGTCCATTTTATTGTCCAGATACTCTATGATAATGCTGGATTCAGGCAACAGGCTGCCGTCCTGACACACCAAGAGTGGCAGCTTACCGGATGGATAGAAATGCAGATAGTGTTGGCGCTCCAATGGATCCTGCAGATCTGTTACCCGGGGAAAGAAGTTTGCCTGCTTTTCATAAAGTGCCAGCAGCACCTTTTGCGAATAACGCGACAATGGATGGTAGTAAAGCTCCATAGACAGGGATCCCCATGGTTACCAACTTTAACTTTAGTTGCTGGCTACCGCTTAGGGAAGGCGTGAACAGGTACCATGAGTGCCGCGAGGCATTATCCACCCTCTGTTTGACCCAACTTCTGTTTGAGAAAGTCCAACATGACCCTGACCCTGGGTGGCATCCCCTCACGGTAAGGGTGAATGGCATAGATACCGCCCTCACGCAGATGATAATCCGGTAACAGACGTTCCAGCTCCCCCGAGTCCAATTGCCTTTGCAAAAGATGATCCGGCAAGGTGGCTATGCCAAGCCCCTGAGCAGCCAGAGCCGCGATGGCATTGGTACTGTTGCAGCTGATAAAGGGGGTAACCCGAATACGAAACTGCTCGCCCTGACTATTGTGCAAAGTACAGCTGCGAGGCAAATGACTCGATGCATGCATCAGCCATTGGTGATGATGCAGGTTATCCGGATGCAGCGGCTTGCCGTGGCGACTGAGATACTCGGGCGAAGCCACCAGATACTCTTCGAAGTCGCCCAATTTTATCGCCTTGAATTCAGAGTCTTCCGGCCAGCCGGCCTGAATGGCAATATCTATCTTATGCTCCAGCAGATTGAGCTTATTGTCCTCCAGCAACAGTGTCAGCCGGATATGGGGGAAGCGCTGGTGAAACTCCCCCATCAAGGGCAGCAGTGACAGCTCACCTATACCTACCGGTGCCGTGATCCGCAAACTGCCATGTAGCTGTTGATCACTGGGGCGAGTCACGGCTTCGGCTTGCTTGGCCAGCTGCAACAACTCGGCACAATAGTGATAGAACTGCTGACCGTCTTCACTCAAGCCTATCTTGCGCGTAGTTCTGTGCAATAAACGGCTGCCAAGACGCTGTTCCAGTTTCTTCAAATGTTGACTCACCATGGAGCGGCTGATCCCCAGCACTTCTGCGGCCGCCGTTAACGATCCCTGCTCCACTACAGTGGCGAATACCAACATACGATAGAGTTGTGCCGCATCCATCTCTCACCTTTGTTTAATTTAAATAACCAAAGTGATAAGTAAAGCACTCATTATCAACTTTCGCCACGGGGATACACTGATGCCATAAACCTACTGGAGTAAAAAAACGGAGTAAAAACATGATCCTTATCTTAGGTGCATCCGGCCAATTGGGCCGTCTGGTCAGCCAAGCCTTATTGGCAAAGGTTCCTGCCAAACAGTTGAGATTGGCAAGTCGCCACCCCGAACAATTGAACGAGTTTGCTGATGTAGAGAAGATCTTTGCCGATTACAGTGATCCGGCTTCACTCTCGAAAGCCATGCAGGGCGTCAAACGCCTGTTATTGATCTCGGGTGATGCACCCAATGATCAGAGACTGCAGCAGCACATGAATG
Source organism: Shewanella carassii (assembly GCF_019670705.1). NCBI lineage: Bacteria > Pseudomonadati > Pseudomonadota > Gammaproteobacteria > Alteromonadales > Shewanellaceae > Shewanella > Shewanella carassii. The sequence continues at coordinate 96,270 of NZ_AP024618.1, read as the reverse complement.
TGCTCAGCGCCGCCAAGGCCGCCGCTGTCGAACAATTGGTTTATACCAGTTTCCAATTGGCGACCCTGGACTCGGCATTCGACTTTGCCCGCACCCATGCGGCAACAGAAGCTGCAATAGTTCACTCAGGTGTGCCTTACACCTTGGTACGTAACGGTCCCTATGCCGAATTGCAGTTGGCCGGGTTGGAGCACACTCTGGCAACAGAAACCATGCTCAATGCCGGTGAAAATGGTCTGTTTGCCCCTGTGTGGAAGGCCGATCTGGCAGAGGCCATCGCCGGCATTCTCTCATCGGAATCGCCTGTAAGCAGCCATCTTGGGCAAACCTATACCCTGACAGGACCGGAGCTGTTGAACCAGGCCCAGGTGGCACAATACCTGTCGCAGGTAAGTGGCAAAAACATTCGGCTGCAAAACATTTCAGTCGCAGAGCTGGAGCAAATTTTCCTCGGGATCGGCCTCCCCGGTTATATGGCCAAAGCGTTTGCCAACAACTCCAAGGCGATAGCCGATGATGAATATCAGCAGCAAAGCACAGATCTGGAGCGTCTGCTGGGGCGCCCAGGGCGTTCACTTAAGGCCCTGTTTGAACAGAGCCTCACTCAATCCTGATACCCGATATCGCGTGCCACAGTCCCTCCCTTTGCCTGGGAGGGGTTGTGATTGTTAATCATCATTGATCACTCCCATCTTTATCCCGATTGGTATTACACTGGTGCAGCAATAATTGAGCCAATCAAAAGGGAAAGCATATGAGCAAGCCGGAAGATTTTGCCACCATCTATGCCAGAGCCTGCGAGCGCAAAGGCGGCGCCGAGCGACTGGAGAGCCTGTTACCTAGGGTCTGTTCCACGGAAGAATTGCTGGAATATACAGATGCCGAGTTACTGTCAGCACTCAGCAAACAGGTATTTCAGAGCGGCTTTGTCTGGAAGGTAGTGGAACACAAATGGCCGGCCTATGAAGAGGCCTTCTTTGGCTTTGAACCCATGAAAGTGTTGATGCTCTCCCCCGAGCAGTTGCAAGCCAGAGGCGAGGACAGTCGCCTCATTCGCCACCAGAAAAAGACCCAGGCCATTTATGATAACGCGCTCATGGTGCAGGATATTGCCAGAGAACACGGCAGCCTGGCCCGATATATCGCCCTCTGGCCGGTGGAGGAGATCACCTCACTGTGGCAGGAACTCAAACGCCGTGGTGCACGCTTGGGTGGCAATACCGGCCCCTATTTTCTGCGTGGCATAGGTAAAGACAGCTTCCTGTTGACCGCTGATGTTCAAAACTATCTCAAGAGTCACAAACTGGTGGACGCAGGCTTCAGCTCAAAGAGCGGCTTGGCCCAGGTACAAGCTGTATTCAATCATTGGCAACAGAGCAGTGGCAGGAGCATGGCCGCCATCAGCCGCATCCTGGCTTGTAGCACCGGGGACAATCGTATCTGAGGCCGGAAATAAATTTGTCTTGAATATAGACAAAAAATGGTTGCCAACACAAATGATAACCATTATCATTTGTTTCGCGTTCCAAAACTCATCCTTAGCTTTAGGCCCACAGTATCCGCTGAGAGTTATGGTGTTCCTGAGTTTGCAAAGCACGACATTGCTCACACACTCTTTTAGGCCGGGTTAATTACCCGGCTCTTTTTTTGGCTAATCCTCATTGTCCGAGCCCCTCCGTCTCATAGTCAGCAGCTGTGTTATCCCTCACGGCTAACTCCATTCGTGCCGGTCAGCATTTTGGCGTACCAAAACCGAAAGCACTACCATCTGGATGTAGCCTTAAAAAGATCAATGATCTCTCTGCCTGAGAGGATAGGACAAAATACATTGAAAATTAGTATGTTACTTAATTTTTTTAATTGAACATCCAAGGCAGAAACAATAGCACTGGAAAATTTTATCGACAAAGGTCAAAAAACAGTTGCAAACATAAATGAGAACCATTATCGTTAACTTGCGTTCCAAAACTCATCCTTAGCTTTAAGCCCGCATTACCCGCTGAGAGTTATGGTGTTCCTGAGTTTGCAAAGCACGACATTGCTCACACACTCTTTGTGGCCGGGTTAATAACCCGGCTATTTTTTTGTCTGCACGCCAAGCCAAAGCCTACCCGAACAGCAAACCATCATAGGGGCCCGATTGCTCTTCTTTAGCCAGATGGTAAATACTGACAGTGAACAGTGTCCCCTTACCCACAGTCGAACTAACCTCTATGGTGCCGCCTATGCGTTTGATAATGCCGTAGCTCAGCGATAAGCCCAGCCCGGTACCATCCTTGCGGGTGGTATAGAAAGGATCGAATATTCGTCCCAACTGTTCTTGCGGGATCCCCGAACCTTCATCTTCAATCTCTATCTTGATCCCCACAGGTTCACCCTGCTCCACCCAGTCATAGGTGCGGATCCAGATCCGCCCCTTGCCATCCATAGCATGAGCGGCGTTGACCACCAGATTGATCAGCACCTGCAGCAGTTGCGGCCGATTCACCTGCACCGGATAACTGGCGTTCAGCTCAGGCAGCAACACCACTTCCTGCTTACCCAGTGAATGACGGACCAACAGCTGCATCTCTTCGATAATCGGCGTAATTTGATGCATCTCCAACGGCGCATTGAACTCGCCGGGACGGCTGTACTGCAGCAAGCTGCGGATAATGGTGCTGATACGCCCCACCTGCTGGATGATCAGATCTATCTCTTCTTCTACCTGCTCGGCATTGTCGCCAAGCTCCACCCGCAGCAGTTCCATATTGCCGAGGATAACTGCAGTAGGGTTGTTAATCTCATGGGCAATGCCAGCGGTCAATTCCCCGAGGGCGGTCAGTTTTTCATTGGTCACCAACTGCTGACGGGTTTCGTTCAGCAATTGTACGTTGCGCTGCAGCTCTTCGGTTTTTTCCTGCAGACTACGAGTACGTTCTTCGACCTTCATCTCCAGCTGCTCGGCCGCCGCTTGAATTTGCGCATTGCGACGCTGCAACAAGTCGAGCATGCGGTCGAACTGCTCAGCCAAGTTGGCCAGCTCATTGTCTCTATCCAGTCCCAGCTCACCGATGCGCAGATTGCGCCCGGACTGCACCGCCTTAACCACTTGGTGAATACGCTCTATCGGCTGTAACAAACTGTAAGCGCCGCGATAAACCAAGAGTCCTGAGACCAACAGCACCAGCATCAAAATGGTGCCCAACTCTATGATATTAAGAAGATAGTTGTGAATGAAGGGCGACTCGGAAAACCCGGAATAGATCATACCTATCCGCTGGCCACGGATATCGGTCAGCGGCGCATAGGCCGAAATAAACCAGTCATTATAGACAAAGGCCCTGTCGACCCAGAGTTGGCCCTTAACCAACACCTGTTGGCGCACCTCTTCAGACACCAGAGTACCCAATGCCCGGCCCCGATTTTCATCCCCTTTGGGGAAGAAATGCAGAGGCACATTGGTGCTGATGCGGATATTGTCGAGGAAGATGGTCACAGTGCCTATGGAGCGTTCCGGCAGCGTGCCCTTGTCATAAACCAGATCGCGAATATGGTCGACGATGCGAGTGTTGCGGTTAAACAGGATCCCGCCATCCAGATACCAGCCAACCTTGCCGTTTTCATCGGCTACCGGTAGCAGGCTGCGACTGAGCATGCCCCGCTCTTCTACTTCTCTATCGGGATTTTGCGCTCTCAGAGTCATGATCACCGGGATCTTGGCTCGTTCGGCCAACTCGGGATCGATTCGTGCCAGCCGCGAAGAGGACAATACCATCAGCCCGGAATAGGCCCTTTGTCCCTGAACCAAAGGCAGCATCTGTCGCAAGTCCGGATCGGCCGCGGCATCGGCGATTCTGACCAGACGCAGAAAGTCGAGGTCCAACGCCTTGCGTTGTTGTTCCAGAAAATCGTCCAGTTCTGCCTGTTTCTGCCGCTCACCTTCGAGTATTGAGCGGAAATGAGTCTGGAAGTCGAAGGACTGCATCACATGTTCCAGCTGCTTTTCCTGACGTTCCTGCACGGCATCCAAGGTGTTATTGGCCACAGTCAGGTCGGCCTTGACCTTCATAAACAACTGCTTGCCTGTGTAGCTGATATTCCAGTAAATAGTGATAAATACCAAACTCACCAGTGTCAGCAAGATGGGCAACAGAGTCAGGATCAGGATGCGATAACGCACCTTGGCCTGCAGCTGCTGCCAGCTCAGGCCAAAGAGTCGTTTAAACAGTGACAAGCTCAAACCTCCGACTCGCAATCAAACCACTCTTTATACTTACGATCCAGTGTCTTGCGAGACACGCCCAGCACCCTGGCTGCCGCCGACTTATTACCGCCATGGGTATCGACAACAGCTGTGACATGGTCTTTTTCCACATCTTTGAGCGCCCAGTCGTGGGGATAGCCCGGCTGGGCGTTCAGTTCGGCCTTGGGTTGTTCTTTCCAGTATTCCGCCGGAGGCTTACCCAGTAGAATGCAGCGCTCTATCATATTACGCAGCTCGCGAATATTCCCTGGCCATTGATGTTGTTGCAGTTTGAGCAGATCCTCATGGCTCCAGACCACCTCTTTTACCCCGAGCTCTGCGGCCAACTGGCGGGTAAAGTGATGGGTTAATTCCACTACATCATCCGGCCTTTCCCGCAATGGCGGGATCACTATGTCGAGCACATTGAGACGGTAGAAGAGATCGCGGCGGAAATGTCCGGCTTCAACCTCTTCGGCCAGTTTACGGTTGGTTGCCGCGATCACCCGGACATCAATATTGACTTCTTTTTCGCTGCCAACCGGACGAATCGCCTTTTGTTCCAGCACCCGCAGCAATGCCGTCTGCATTTTCAGCGGCATCTCCCCAATTTCATCGAGGAAGATGGTGCCACCAGACGCAAAGCTGAATAAGCCTTCGCGATTACCTTTGGCGCCAGTAAAGGAACCAGCCGTATGACCAAAGAGTTCACTCTCCAGCAGCTCGGGAGCGATGGCGCCGCAGTTAACAGGCACAAACGGGCCCTGACGACCACTGAGCAGGTGAAGTTGCCTGGCCACCAGCTCTTTACCCGTGCCGGATTCACCTTCGATAAGCACCACAGCATTAGTCGGCGCCACCCTCTCTATCACCCGTTTGACTTCCATCATGGCATCACTGTTGCCTATGATGGTGGAGGAATAGCCACTGGACACTTCCCGGCGTAGCATCAGGTTTTCCCGCTTCAACAAGCGCCGCTCGATGCAGCGGTCAACCGCTTTCATCATCTGCTCCAGATGGAAAGGCTTGAGTATAAAGTCTGAGGCGCCAGCCCTGAGAGCCTGAATCGCCACTTCCATGTCGGCATAGCCTGTCATAAAGATGATATCGGAGCGCCGCTCTTGATCATCGAGCGCCTCATGCCATTCAATGCCTGAGCGACCGGGCAGACGTATATCCACAATCAGCAGATCGAAGTGACAACGGCTGCGCAGTTGTTCAGCTTCTTCTATGCTGGCGGCGGTTTCTACCAAGGCAAATTTCTTGGCCAATGCCTTGTTGAGGAAACTACGCATACCGGGCTCATCGTCGACGATCAACACGGACACGGCAGAAGGCATTGGCTTAGACTTAAGTGACTTTTCTATCTGGCTCATATTGTCGGCTTCAGGACATTTTGACTCAATTGCTATAGATTCTATCACTGAGATGGTAAAAACTGGTCACTATGAACCAGAGAAAAGTGTTACTGGGACAATTTGTCTGATACTTATTTACCAAGCTTGGGATCCAGCTCACATATTGGATCCAACAATATCAGTTTGAGGCAAACATTCGTTTTTGGCACCTAAATTGCTTTATTGGAAACGAGTACCAGGCCGCAGCCCGCTGGGTTATGGGTTCGGCACACTTATAAAATCATGCCAAGGAGCAATAATGTTGAACTTGAAACAACTGCTGGGTCTTGCCATTGCGGCAGGCCTGATGATCTCTGCCCCGGCTTCCGCTCAGGAAACCATCAAGCTGGCCACTACCACCAGTACTGAAAACTCAGGTCTGCTGGGTTACCTGCTGCCAAAATTTGAATCTGAATCAGGCTATAAAGTACAAGTGATTGCCACAGGTACAGGCAAGGCTCTGAAACTGGGTACCCAAGGTGACGTGGATCTGGTGATGACTCACGCTCCTGGTGCAGAAGCCAAGTTCGTTGCCGACGGTTTCGGTGTTGAGCCTCGCGGCATCATGGAAAACGACTTTGTTATCCTTGGCCCCAAGAACGACCCAGCCAAGGCCCGTGACAGCAAAAATGCCGAAGAAGCCTTCGCCAAGATCGCCAAGTCAGGCGTTCCTTTCGTATCTCGCGGTGACGACTCTGGTACTCACAAGAAAGAACTGTTGATCTGGAAAGCCGCCAACGTGACTCCAGACTTCAAAGGTTACACCTCTGTAGGCCAGGGCATGGGCAAAACTCTGCTGATGGCCAACGAACTGCAAGGTTATACCCTGTCTGACCGTGGTACTTTCGTGGCTTACAAGGCCAAACTGGACCTGGGTATCGACTTCGACGGCGGTGCCACCTTGGCCAATCCTTACCAGGTTATCCTGATCAACCCTGCCAAATACCCGGATCTGAATCACAAAGGTGCACGCGCCTTCAGTGATTGGTTGATTAGCAAAGAAGCACAAAGCATGATCAACAGCTATAAAGTTCAAGGTGAACAACTGTTCAAGGCAACTTACGGCAAATGAGTGAAGGCTGGTTAGCCCTTATACAGCAGGCCCTCGGCCTGCTGTTTTCCAGAGACCCCGAAGTCTGGTCTATTATCTCCGTCTCTTTCTCGGTATCTTTCGCGGCACTGCTGATCACCTTGCTGCCGTCCATGATACTGGGGTTCGCCCTGGCGTTTGTGCAATTCCCCGGCCGCTGGCTGGTGACCAATCTGGTACAAACCCTGCAATCTATTCCCACCGTGGTAGTCGGCCTGCTGGCCTATCTACTGCTGACCCGTAACGGCGCCCTGGGCGACCTGCGCTGGCTCTTTACCCAGAAGGGGATGATCCTCGGGCAGATGATGATCTGCGCCCCAGTACTGATAGCCATGAGCCATGCCGCCTTCACCAGTGTCGATCGCCGAGCCTGGGAAACCTGCCGCACTCTGGGTGCCAGCTGGACCTCGGCCATCTGGGTAGTTTGTCGCGAACTGAGAGTGCCACTGTTACTGGCGATTATTGCGGCGTTTTCCCGCATCATTACCGAAGTTGGCTGTTCCATGATGGTTGGTGGCAACATAGCCCATGTCACCCGTAACATTCCCACCGCGATTTCACTGGAAACCAGTAAAGGCGACTTTGCCCAGGCGATAGCCCTTGGCTTGGTGCTGCTGGTGCTGGCACTGATACTGAATTTTGCTCTGGGGACTCTGCGTGGCAGGGCCAATCCCAGAAGCCATTAGGACGCGTGATGATAAAGCTGATAGCCCAAGATCTTGAGATGCGTTTTGGTGAACGCCTATTATTTCGCGCCCGGCAACTGGAGTTTTGTCAGGGCGAAGTCATCTATCTTCAGGGTGACAATGGCTGCGGCAAAACGACTCTGATGAAACTACTGGCCGGTTTACTCAAACCCAGCGCTGGCACCATCTATACCCAAGGATTTACACCTTCCCCCTGGTGGCGAGGTGATACCTTGCTCGGCAAGGCCATCTACCTGCATCAACACCCATATCTGTTTGAGGGCAATGTCAGCTACAATCTGCAACTGGCGCAGAGATACAGCAGCCTGGATAAGACAGAACAACGCGTTAGAATGCAGAGCGCGATAGAACATGCTCAACTTGGCGAGTTGCTGACGGCCAACGCCTCAACGCTGTCCGGCGGTGAGCGACAGCGACTGGCACTGGCCAGAGCCTGGCTGTTGAAACCCAAATTACTCATGCTCGATGAACCCATATCCAATATGGACAGAGCCTCGCAGCAAACCGTTTTTGCTATGATTGCCGAGTTGAAGCAACAAGGTACAGGGCTACTGATCAGCAGCCACCAGCACTCAGAACTGACAACCCTTTGCCATCAACATTGGCACATAGAATCACAACAACTGACACCCTCGGCCAATTTGAGTTTAGCGACCGAGGAATTGCAGGAGAAAAGTTATGTCGCAGCGCATTGATGCGGTAATCCTCGCCGGAGGCATGGCCAGACGCATGGGCGGAGAAGACAAAGGCCTGGTGGATCTGCTGGGGCGCCCCATGATTGCCCATGTTATCGACAGGGTAAAACCTCAGGTGAATCAGATCCTGATCAACGCCAACCGCAATCAAACACGTTATGCTGAGTTCGGTTTTCCGGTCATTGCCGACCTGGAACAAGGCTATCCCGGGCCGTTGGCCGGGATGATCAGCGCCCTGGATAAGACAGACGCCGAGCTGCTGTTGGTGGTGCCTTGCGACTGCCCTTTGCTACCCAAAGATCTGGTTGAGCGCATGACGCAAAAGCTGCTGGTGTCAGAGGCGGATCTCGCCGTGGCATCCGATGGCGAGCGGGAGCAGCCGGTGGTTATGCTGCTCAAACCAACGGTGAGGGATTCGATGCAGGCGTTTCTCGATTCAGGCAGGCGCCGAATCGATCTCTGGTACAGCGAGCACCCTGTGGTGGTCGAGTCGTTCGCCGATCAACCCAACGCCTTTATTAACATCAATACCAGCGAACAAAAACAACAACTCGCGGCGGAAATATCCCAAGCTTAAGAGGTTTCTATGAGCACTGTCTTTACCAATCCCCTGTCCATCCCCGTGCTGGGCTTCTGTGCCTACAGCGGTACAGGCAAGACCACACTGTTGAAACAGTTGATCCCTGAGCTGAATCGTCGTGGCTTGAGACTGGCAGTGATCAAACACGCCCATCACAACTTTGATATCGATGAGCCGGGTAAAGACAGCTATGAGATGCGCAAAGCCGGCGCCAGACAGATGTTGGTGGCCTCCCATGTACGTTGGGCCTTGATGACAGAAGATCCGCTGGACAGAGATCCGGATCTGCTGCATCTACTCGGCCAGCTGGAACAGGACAAGGCCGATCTGGTGTTGGTGGAAGGCTTCAAGAAACTGGCGCTGCCCAAGATTGAATTACATCGATCCGCCCACGGCAAACCCTTTATCCATACCGAGGATCCCAATATCCTCGCAATAGCCTGCTGTGACGAAACCAAGCTGCCAGGGGAGATCCGCCGCCTGGATCTCAACAATGTGGCGCAAATTGCTGATTTTGTGCAGCAGTATGTTCGCGATTATCGTCCCGAATCCAAGCCCTCTTCAGCAAGAGCCCTGCCCTTAAGCGCCTGTGAGCTCGGCAGTGAACAGAATCTGTCGGTACGTCAAGGCATTGACCATATCCTGGAGCAAGTCAAACCCGTCACCGAGACAGAGCTGTTGACGCTCGATGAGGCCGACAATCGTATTCTGGCCCAGGATGCAATATCACCTGTGAATGTGCCACAGCAGACCAACTCGGCAATGGATGGTTACGCCTTCGCGTTTCAAGACAACATGTCACAACCCTTTGAGCTGAAAGGAGAAGTGCTTGCCGGTCATCAATATTCTGGCCAGTTGCAGCCGGGTGAAGCGGTGCGAATTATGACAGGTGCGCCGGTTCCTCTGGGTGCAGATACCATTCAACCCAGAGAGCTTGCCACCGAAACCGATGGCAAGGTCAGCTTCAGTGGCAAAATCTACCGCGGCCAGCACGTGCGTCTGGCGGGTGAAGATATTGCCCAAGGCGCTGTGGCCCTTGGCAGTGGTACACGTTTGGGCGCTGCCGAGCAAGGCCTACTGGCTTCGCTGGGTCTGTTTGAGATGCCCCTCAAGCGCCGCCCCAGAATTGCCGTATTCTCCACCGGCGATGAAGTCAGCCAACCCGGCACTGAGCTGAAGGCCAACTGCATCTACGACTCCAACCGCTATACCATCAAGGCGATGGCCAAACGTCTGGGCTGTGAAGTGCTGGACTTGGGGATCATCGAAGACTCAGAAGCGGTTCTGAGCCAAACATTGGGCCAGGCGGCGACTCAGGCCGATGTGATCATCAGCTCGGGCGGGGTGTCTGTCGGCAATGCCGATTATATCAAGACAGTGCTGGCCAAGCTGGGAGAAATCAACTTCTGGCGCATCAATATGCGCCCGGGACGCCCATTGGCGTTCGGTAAGATAAACCAAACATTGTTCTTCGGCTTGCCCGGCAATCCTGTGGCCGTGATGGTCTCTTTCCTGATGTTTGTTCAACCTGCATTGCGTAAACTGGCCGGTGAACCAAGCTGGCAGCCAAGACTTTTGCCGGCGATTGCCGATGAAGCCATGCGCAGCCGCAGCGGCCGCACCGAATTCAGCCGCGGCATCATGACCCTGGGAGATGACGGTCAATTGCACGTACGCACGACCGGTGCCCAGGGCTCAGGCATGCTCAGCTCCATGGTCAAGGCCAACTGTTTGGTGATTATCGGCGAGGCCGATGAACGCATAGAGGCGGGTGAAACCGTCTATGTACACCCGTTTGCAGACCTGCTCTGAGCCTGCCCTTGAACAGCCTTAGTGACGGCTTCGGCCGCAAAATAGAATATCTGCGCCTCTCCATTACCGACAGGTGTGATTTTCGCTGCATCTATTGCATGAGTGAAGATCCCTGTTTTCTGGAGCGGGAACAGGTATTGAGCCTGGAGGAGCTGGCCTTTATCGGCCGCGCCTTTACCGAGCTTGGCGTCAGCAAGATACGCCTCACCGGCGGCGAACCCTTGGTACGCAGCGATTGCGACCGCTTGGTGGCGCAGCTCGCGGCATTACCCGGGCTCAAAGATCTTTCCATGACCAGCAACGGCTCCAGGCTGGCCAAACTGGCTCCGGCGCTGAAAGCCGCCGGCTTGAACCGCCTCAATATCAGCCTGGATACCCTAAAGAGCGAACTCTTCACCACCCTGACCCGCAACGGCAAGCTGGAGCGAGTGCTCAAGGGCATAGATGCCGCCAAGGCGGCCGGCTTTGACAGGATCAAGATCAACGCCGTGATCCTCAAGGGACGCAACGAAAACGAAATTATCGATCTGCTGGAGTATTGCCGTCAAAAGCAGCTGGATATCGCCTTTATCGAAGAGATGCCTCTGGGTGTGATGGAAGAGCGTTCTCTGCCAAGACACATGAGCAGCAGTGATGTCAGGGAAATTATCAATCAACGCTGGCCCTTGAGCCTGTCAGCCAAGCGTACCGGCGGCCCGGCACGTTACTACAGCATGGCCGACAGCCCTATCCATATAGGTTTTATTTCACCCCACAGCCATAACTTTTGCCATGAGTGCAACCGGGTCAGAGTCACGGCCGAAGGCCGCTTGCTGCTGTGCCTGGGGAATGAACACTCGCTGGATCTGAAGCAGATCATCCGCAGCCATCCTGGTGATATAGACGTATTGAAGCAGGCTATCTTCGAGGCGATTCAGCGCAAGCCCAAAGAGCATCACTTCGACGATCCCAATCAGGTGCAGATCCTGAGGTTTATGAACAGCACGGGTGGCTGATACCGGCCACCGTGCTACACTGACGATTCGACCTCAATCAAACTATTTTTGCCCATGGCACTGACCCGCAAACAGTGGAATAACATCATTATTCTGGCCTCGATCCTGATGGTGTCGGTACTGACCTTGCTGGATAAACGCATGAACTCGGTACCCGATACCCGCGAGCTGTTTGACAGCCATACTGAACTGCAGCAGCTGCAACTGGACGGGATCTGGTTGGCACAGGCCGCCAATGGTCAATGGCAGTGTGACCCCAAGGTGCTCAATTGCGCCGACTGGAGTCAAGCCTGGCTCAGTATTCGGGTATCACCATTGGCCAGTAAGCCTGAACTCACCCAAGATGAGCGGCCACAAGAGTTGCTGCTGAAAGTCAGCGGCGCTGCCGAGCCACAACTTTGGCTGTTCTATCCCCATCAGGGACTGCTTAAATCTGCCGCCGGGAACTGGTATCTTATTCCCCCCAGCCTCAGAAGTGGTGTTGTACCTCTGCTGAGTGTATCCACAAGCTGATAGAGCAGAGAGCCTTATGCCAGAATTGCCGGAAGTGGAAGTGACCCGCCTCGGGGTTGCGCCGTATCTTGTCGATCAGACTGTCAGTAACCTTATCGTTCGTAATCCGTCACTGCGTTGGCCGGTACCCGAAACGGCCCGCAATATCATAGGACAGACCATCAGAGCCGTGCGCCGCCGCGCCAAATACCTACTGCTGGATACAGATGCCGGTACCTGCATAGTGCATCTGGGGATGTCCGGTAGCCTGCGGATTTTGCCCCGTAGCACACCGGCGGAGAAACACGATCATATAGATCTGGAGCTGGAAAACGGCCGGGTGCTGAGGTTCAACGATCCGCGCAGATTCGGTGCCTGGCTATGGTGCGAGTTGCCGGAAACGGCACATCCGCTGCTGGCCAAACTGGGCCCCGAACCTTTAACGGATGCCTTCAATGTCGCGCAACTGCACGCGGCGCTCAAAGGCAAGAAGAAGGCGATAAAACTCTGTCTGATGGACAATGCCATTGTGGTGGGTGTTGGTAATATCTATGCCAACGAAGCCCTGTTTGCCGCCGGGATCCACCCGCAGGCCGAAGCCGGTAAAGTGGATAAAGAGCGGCTGACAGTGCTGGTCGCCGAGATAAAGCTGATCCTGGCTCAGGCCATCAAACAGGGCGGCACCACATTGAAAGATTTCACCAATGCCGAAGGTAAACCGGGTTACTTTGCCCAGAAGCTGCACGTCTATGGCCGCGGTGGGGAAACCTGTACCCAATGCGGCCATATGTTATCCGAAATACGCCTGGGACAGCGCACTACAGTGTTTTGCAGCCTGTGCCAAACAAGGTAAATCCCCTTCAACACATTTATGTCTAAAAGCAACAGCTTAATGAACCAACAACAACAACCGTTAATTTCTGTAATAGTTCCGTGTTTTAACGTAGAAGAATATCTCAAAGAATGCTTGGAGAGTATTCTAAAACAGTCATTTGAAGATATTGAGATCATCTGTATTGACGATTTTTCAACTGACTCGACTCCAAAGATTTTGGCTGATTACAATACTCAAAACAGAAGAATGTCTGCCATCCGCCATACTGCTAATCAAGGCTTGGGAGCGGCCAGGAATACCGGCGTTAATCACGCGAAAGGAAAGTACCTGTTCTTTATCGATAGTGATGATCTTCTTACATATGACGCGTTAGAAGATTTGTATAACGTTGCCGAAGCAACTCAAGCAGATATTACCACAGGGCAAATCCGCGCTTTTGATGAGAATGGGTTACACTCCTTTACTCCCTCCTTTAATGGAATAAAAGGGAAATATACCTATACCGAGTTTAGAAAATATATTTTAGGGAAGGTTTATGTATCCGCAGGAGGTCGTCTTTATCGCCGAGCATTTTTTGATGAGGAGATTCAAGCATTCCCAACCCATTGTTGGTATGAAGATGTAGTGCCATTCTTTAAAGGACAGCTTTCTGCTAAGTCATTAGCAGTATCATCAAACGTTTCTTTATTATGGCGCCAGAGGACGGGAAGTATATCAAAACAAAGGGTGAAAACTGATGATATAAAGTCTTATCTCAGAGCTGTTTACACCCTATTAGCCGAACATACACTCCTCAACAGCAGGGATGACTTTCTGCTCTTCATTGGCAATAGTTTCGCTTGGTATCCTAATACTCCCGAATTACGACGAGCGCATAGAGAAATTCTGGCTGAATTCGGCTATCAAGACGCAGACTTTTTACGTGTAGCCTCAATAAAGAAGTTACGCAGAATTATGGAGCAACCAGTAAGCTTTTGGGACAGAGTACGAGCCAAGCTCAATGCATAGAAGGGTCATCACTCCCTCATCCACTGTCCCGGGTGCGGGGTGTAGTAACTGACCATGGTCTTGGGAGCCTGACACTCGGGTAAACTCGCCGATGCCCCAAGTAAATACCACTCCTCTCTGTGGGCTGTGCCCACGTTCTGGCCCTTGCTCATATCAAAGCAATCAAGCGTTATCCCACCGGGAACCAGAAGATAGCGTTGTTTACCTTGTTGCAGCCACTGCCAGGCCCTGCGCTCCTGCTCGGCAGTGGAAGCCAGATAACTGAAGTGGGTAATACTCATGGGAGAAAACAGAATAAACTGCTCCTTAAAGCGGATCAGCCCAAGCTCGGCATCTTCACCTATCACCTCGGCAGTGTGCTGCATCAAGGCCTTGGGAGTACGTATTTCATCGAGCAACAGATAACCCCAGGTGCTGACCAAGACCCAACCAAGAATAGTCACCACACCGGAGCGGAGCAGCGAAGGCTGCTTCCTTAGCCACCAAATCAAAATTAGCCAGGAGGAACCGAGCACCATAAACAGGTAGCCGATACCAGTGAGATCATCGGTATAGTCCGCCAGTCTCTCGAGCAATTTGGGATGGTGCAGCAATGCCAGCACGCCCAGAGTCAGCAGCAAGACACCCAACAACCACAACAAGGCGGACACCAAGCGCTCAAACCACAGACACAACTGTGCTCCCTGCAGTACTGCGGCAATGGCCAGCGCAGCCATCGGCAGTGCCGGCAAAATATAGACATTACGCTTACCTGGGCTGATGCTGAAAAACACCACCACCAGCAAGACCCATAACAGCAAAACGGCAATGCCTGGATCTGCCTTGATGGCTGTCCAGAGTCGCTTTCCGTAAGCCAATGCCAATAGGGGCAGCGGGAACCAGAGCCAGGGAATGACACTGAAAACAAAGAAATACCAAGGCTTGATATGATGCCAGGCGTTGACGTAACGCTCACCCGTCTGCTTAAACAGAATATTGTTCATATATGCCAGGTGTTCCGGGCTGGCCGATGCTTGAACCGTCAGCACCATGGGAACCAACCAGAGCGCAATTACGGCCAGCATAACAATCGGCCCCAATACTATTCGCCAGCGCCAACTCTCTCGCCACAAGCCCTTTTGCCAACTGTACATCCCCAACGGCAACAGCAGCAGCAAGGGCAGAAACCCAACTCCCTTGGTGATAACTCCCAGCCCCATAAAGCCCCAAGCGGCAAAATACCAGCCCCAACTGGGTCCCTTGAGGAAATGGCGCAAGAGGCCATAGCACCCCAAGGTTATCCAGCACATCACCATGGCATCTATCTGGGCATTCTTGGCCTGCATCAAAAACTGCGGCACCAACATCAGTAGCAGAGCGGCGTTGCGCCCGGTGCGAACATTCCAAAGTCTGGCGCCCAGATCGTAGACCAGCATCACGGTCAGCAAACCACACAGGGCATTGGGCAGTAAGAAAGCCAGCTTGAGGTCTCCAATCAAGGCGTAACAAAGTGCTATGGCCCACATGAAAACCGGCGGTTTGTCCGGATAGAATTCGCCACCACGGCTGGGAAACAACCACTGACCGCTGCTGACCATTTCTCTGGCGACTTCGACAAATCTAGGCTCGTCGGCAGGCCAGGGAGAGCGGAATCCTATTCCCAATAACATAATAAACAGGGTCAGCCAGAACAGTGCCCAAAACACTTTTGTGTAATCATCACTGTCAAAGTAGCTACGCAGCCAATTCATCAAAGCCCCTGTTTATCTGTAACCAAATCATCCACCTGACGGCTCAGGCGATTACGGTAAAGGTAAGTTCCTATGGCGCTGGAAAGCAGCAATAACACCAGGCTGATACCGAGTTGATACTGATCAGACAAGCCCAAGCCGGCTCCCGCATAGGCAAAGATCAGCATCTGCGGCAGGTAGCCGATGAAACTGCCGATTAAGAAACCGCCCGCAGGCACCCGGGTTGCCCCGGCGAAAAGGTTGGTCAACAGGTTACTACCAACAGGTAACAGCCTGATCATTAAAACTTTAAGCCAGGTGCGATGAATGATCAGTTGTTCAAAACGTTGCAGCCGCGACCCAAAGCGCTTCTTTAGAAACTCGCGCACCGTCAAACGGGCACAATAAAAGCTGAGGAGACAACCTGCCAAGGCGGCAAAGGTGGAAAACAGGGCGCCCACAGCCCCCCCAAGCGCGAAGCCGAAAACAAATGCGATGATCTGCCTCGGGCCGCCCACAGCGGTAAACAGAGCGCCCACAGCAAACAGTAACGCCACTCCGGCAGGCCCTTGGCGATGAATAAAGTTGGCAACCCAATTACTGTCGGTGAGATGCTCAAACCAGCCGACCTGAACGGCCAACATCAGCCCAAGCAAGACAGAGAGCAACAACAGTGTCTTTAGCAGGCGCTTCAGCTTAGTCCCGGCGGCTGTATTCAATGCTGTCTATCTCGGCTATTTTGGCACGGCGAATCAACCACATCACCCCGAGGATATCGACTATTCCCACCCAGAGTCGATTCCAGGCGGTATATTTGGAAATACCGGCTTGTCTGTCTCTGTGATTAACCACAGAAATACGCACGTCACCGCCCATGCGGCGGATAAGCGCCGGAATATACCTATGCATATGGTTGAAATAGGGGAGTTTCAGAAAACTGGCTCGTGGAAACAGTTTAAGACCACAGCCGGTATCCGGGACGCCATCGTGCAATAAGGCATCGCGTACCCTGTTGGCAAAACGGGATTGAAAGCGTTTCCAAGCCGTATCTTTACGGTGCTTTCGATAACCAGCAATGCAAAAATCAGCACTGTTCATTTCCGGGATCAGCCGAATCATGGCGGGAATGTCGGCAGGATCATTCTGACCATCGGCATCCAGGGTCACTATATATTCCCCCTTGGCCTCGCGCACACCAGTGCAGATAGCCGTGCTCTGGCCTGTACTGCGTTTATGGCGAATAACTCTGGCATCACAGCCGTTTTGCTTTGCTGTTTGCAACACTTCTTCGGCAGTGTTATCGCTGCTGCCATCATCTACAACCAGAATTTCAAAAGGGGTTGTACTTGCCAAGGCCTGACAGATTTCATTAATGAGAGGGCCTATATTGCCGGCTTCGTCTTTGGCGGGTATTACGACTGAAATCAAAAATAAGCTCCCGGGATACTGACCTAAAAACAGTTCAAGCCTATGTTCCATAAGCTTGAACTGCAGCATAGAAGTCGATTCTTAAGGCTAAATTATGTCAATGCCACCTTTTGCGCAACCATTAAATCCAACGCAAATAACATTTTAATTACAGGCATAAAAAAAGCCGGCTAAGCCGGCTTGGGGAGGTGTTATTTCTCAGAATCTGTATTCGTAACTGCCAAATAGGCTGGCATCGGTATCGTTATCAGTATCGAATTCTGAACGGGAAGCGGTTCCCCCAAAAGTCATCATCCCCTTCAGCAAGGGCATACGATAGCTGAGTTCCAACATCAGTAAATCTTCCTTGGCGGGTTTGGGGGCCCAACCATTATTTCGGTTTTTACCGTCTTTGTTGAGCTGAGCATAGCGCAGGTAGGCGTTAATACCATGGCTGTCGGCAAATTGACCCACCAAGCCCAGAACGTAGACCTTGGCATCGCTGTCATAGGTAGAACCCAAGGAACGTTTGTAATAACGGGAACCACTCAAATAAGTGCTGTGCTCATAGAAACAGTTGAACACATTGGGATCACCACCACAGGCAACCAGAGTATCCGTATACTCAAAGAACAGCTTATATTGCTGCTGTGCCAGGTTGAAGCGAGTATCGGCCCCCATCAGCACAGCGCAGTCGGCAATCTGCCATGGCGCCGAACCACTGGAGTCCTCACAGGTGCGCTCCAGATAGAGACCAAAAGGCACATTAAACAGGGTATCGGCATAACGAACGTCGAAACCTGCCATCTGGTTACCTATCTTGGTATTCATTGAAGGGTCGCAGTTCAGGTCACCATCTGCACACTCGGTTCCACCGGAAATAGCATCCCAGAATGAACCAAAGCCGCAATCTTGGCCCTCTCCACAGAATTGTGTGGTCCAGGAAAGGCCTATTTCCAACTGTTTGAAGGGCCTGACACTGCCGCGCATGTTCCACAGCAGTGTGTCTTCAACGGCTCTGTCGTCATTCATCCAACTGACACCTGCGGTTAGGGTCCAGGGGCCAATCCAGGATAGCCAAGGGGTTTCAAAACCGGCAGCATTATTACGACTGAGCATAACTGACGGCATAGGGCGGGCATTGTTTGACTTGTGCAAGGCCGAATCAAACCCCGGGCCCCACCACTGCTGTACCGCGCCTGCAGTCATTATCCAGTTGCCCAGCACCAACGCCATGTAGGAGTCATCTAAACGAGCACTCTCATCGTCTTGGGCATCGAAGGCACCGGTTCCCGCCGCCTTGAAGGCAAAACGTTCTCCAACATATTCGTAGGAGGCACTCAGTTGTCCCTTCTCACGGTAGTCAGAGCCAAAATGTTGAAACCGGGCGGCATCCGAGGCAGCCGTCGCCTTGATAACAGCATTGCCACGATTTTCTATCGCCTGACGATAGTAAAAATTCACTCTGGAAAAAGCATCTGTCAGCGCAGGAGTGAGGGTTGCCGGCTCAACCTTGGCCAAATCGGCACCGATACCGGCCCACATCAAGGGATAGGTATTGACCGGAACCGTGATTACCCCGGCATCGGCCAGCGCTTGTATATCGGCTCTTAAATAAATGTCGGAACTATCGACCCAAGGTGCCGCATGACTTGCTGCACCCATACCTAGACCAATAGCCACTACCAAGCTCTTGTACAAAAGACTTCTCATTGAACTTAACTTCCTTGCTTTTTGATTCGGGTAACCAAGGCTTTGGCAACATCCGGATGAACAAATTGACTGACATCGCCGCCATGTAGCGCAACTTCTTTCACCAGGGTCGATGAAATAAATGAGTTTTCTTCAGCCGGAGTCAAAAAGACACTCTCCAGCTCAGGGTGGAGTCGACGATTCATATTGGCCAGTTGGAACTCATATTCAAAATCAGAAACCGCGCGCAGACCCCGAACCAACACATTGGCACTCTGTTCTTTAGCAAAGTCCACCAGTAGCCCGGTAAAGCCAACCACCTCGACATTGTCCAGATGTGAGGTCACCTTGTTGAGCATGGCGACCCTTTCTTCCAGAGTAAAACAAGGCTGCTTCGATGGACTGGCCGCTACGCCTATTACCAAGTGAGAAAACAGTGCAGCGGCACGTTGAATAAGATCCGCATGCCCATTGGTGACAGGATCGAATGTTCCGGGATAGATGGCACGTGTGTGCATAGGGATACCGATATCATATGATTCGAATACAGAGGCCAGATCCTAACCGCTCACACAGTGTTTGTGAATACGTATTAGGCGTCTAAGTCATAGCACTCTATCTTCACATCCTATGTAGAAAGTCCCATCATAGTGGTGGATGCCGAATGGCTTTAAAACAGCATAAACTAAATTTTATTGTCATAGATGAGTGATTTAGTTGGCGCTCCAGCCAACGACTGATGACCAACATTAAGATGCTCACTCTAAATATCATAACCAATTAAAAATGATACAAATAGTCAATTATTGTGAATGATGTTCTGTAAAGTGCAAATTGTGACCATATCCATGTCATCTCATAAAAATAGTCAATATACTCGGTTAATTTGAAGACTTAGGCGTATATTTATGCAGTATATAGCGCATTTTGACCCAAGTATTGGCAGTAGCAACTTGGGAGACCAGATTATCAGTTTGTCGGTAAAACAAGCTCTAAGTTCAACATTGGACAACATACATCTTATTAGCTTTCCAACCCAATTAAAGCTAAATCGGACAGCAGTCAGAACCATTGCTAAAACCGATATGGCCATTGTTGGCGGCTCGAACCTCTTATGTCCGAGTTTACTAAACTATCGCCAATGGAAAATAGGGTTATTGGAGGCCTTGACGCTAAAAAACACTATGTTATTTGGCGTTGGTTGGCATAGTTACGGTAAGGAAGCGGATAAATTCAGCCAATTTATTTATCGTAAGCTTTTGAATAATGATAACTATCATTCGGTACGGGATGAATACACTAAAAAACAATTAGAAAGAATTGGAATCCCCAATGTTATCAATACAGGCTGCCCTACTCTTTGGGCATTGACGGAAGAACATTGCAGGGAAATAAATACCGAAAAGCAATTGAATGTGGTATTCACATTATCCGATTGGCGCAAAAACCCCGAAAATGACTTGAAACTGTTAAGGCTTCTAAAAAAACACTATGACCAAGTGTATTTCTGGCCTCAAGGAAAAGGAGATTTAGAGTATTTACATAACCTTGAGTCTGATATAGCTAATGTTGTGATATTAGGAGCCAGTGTTGCGGCATTTGATAAACAGATGCAGACAAGAGACTGTGATTACATCGGAACTCGTCTACATGGCGGTATTCGCGCCTTACATCACAAGTGCAGAAGCTTGATCTTGGGTGTGGATAATCGCGCCATTGAAATGCAAAGAGATTTCAATATCCCAGTTGTCGCTCCTGAAGACGAAAGTGCAATCGAAAAGTGGATTCTCTCACCACAAACAGTAAAAATAAATTTGAACTGGCAAAATATCCAACTTTGGAAGCAGCAATTACAAAATTAAGCTTCGAATCGCGAACGCAACATACAGTTACAAATAGCACCAAAAAAACAAAGACACCGAAATAATTTAGAAACATTAAAAACAATGGCACTACCTTAATATCTTATAACAAACACCAGTGTCTTAATTTGAATATAAATTTTGAATTGCCAGCCTTGGCTATCTAAAATGCCAACCCTAAGCAGCAACAGGGTTGAGTTTGATGAGTAAGTTAAGAGTGGCACTCTTGGTTGATGAGTATTTTGGTGGTGCCAAAACAAAGTTTGGTGGTTATGGTTTTCTTGCCAGAAATTTAGTTGCCAAATATCTTCCTGACAATGATATCGAAGTCGAAGTGCTACTAAAAAAGGACTGCGGTAAGGTCAGACTCTTTCCCAAATGTTATATTATTGATGGCATCAGAGCCTATAAACTAGCCGCCAGAGCATTTGATATTGTTAACCACCTATTTCTCAAAAGAAAAAAGTATGATGTTTTTTTGTCTATTGAAATGACGACTCATTCATACCGTATATTCAGTAAAGCCCCAGGTAAAAATAAGAAGTTGCTGTTTTGGATTCAGGATCCACGCCCCACTTATGAATGGGATGAAATAAATACCGTCAAGCTGTTTCCAGAACCCTGCTATTGGGATCAACAAGTCTATGATTTTGTAAATCAATACGCCAAGACAGGGAATGTTCGTTTCATCAGTCAGGCCAGATGTTTAGATCAAAAGGCCAAAGACTTGTACCGTCTGCCGGCCAATACCGAGATCCAGTATCTGCCCAACCCTATTGAAATAGATGAAAATTTCGACCCAGATTGTCATAAAAAACAAGATAATATTTTGTTCCTCGGGCGGATAGAATCCGTAAAACGCGGTTGGTTATTTGCCGAAATTGCTCGTGCCATGCCGCAGTACCAATTCTACATGTTGGGACAGGCACATAGACAAGCCGATGAGAACAACGCCGTGATGGCCAAGTATCAAGACATACCCAACCTGCACTTTGTCGGTCACGTTGAAGGCGAGCGTAAAAATCAGCTGCTGAAAGACGCCAAGTTGCTGGTCAATACCTCTATTCATGAAGCCTTACCCGTGTCATTTCTCGAAGCCTTGTCATACGGAACCCTATTGGTCAGTTGTCAAAACCCGGATGAATTGACCCGTCGCTTTGGCATTTATACCGGCAAGGTTCTCGGAGATGGTTTTGACCAATTACCTCTGTTCATCGAAGGAATTGAGCAACTGCTGCAGAATGAAGCCAAACGCCAAACCTTGGCTAAAGAAGCTATCGCCTACATCAAAGAGGTACATCATCTGGACAAGTTCAAACACGATATGTCCAGCGAGATACGGGCAATGGCATCACAAAGCAACCAACAGGTGCAAAGTCCGCAAGTAACTGGCTCAGCCAAGCCCCGCACAGTACAATAAGGTTTTTATCCTATTGGGGCAGAGATGAAACGACTCATAGTCGACCTTGATGGCACGCTGACTCTAGGTGACAGCAAGGACTATAGCGCGGTGTCGCCGCGCTTGGATGTGATAACCAAACTGCGTGAATATCAAGCGCAAGGGTTTGACATTGTTATCTCAACCGCTCGCAATATGCGCACCTTTGAGGGGAATGTCGGTAAAATCAATATCCATACCCTGCCGGTGATCACCGCTTGGCTCGATAAGCACCAAGTTCCCTACGATGAAATTCTGGTGGGTAAGCCTTGGTGTGGCCATGAAGGATTTTATATTGATGACCGTGCTGTCAGACCTTCTGAATTTGCCGAGTTAAGCCGGGAACAGATAGAAGAGTTACTGGAAAACGACAAAGCATAGGGCCAAGGCATGTACCTGATAACTTCTGCAGCACTCGTGGCATCTGAACTTCAGTCGGAATTCGGACCACTGCCGCCCTGTTTTTTACCGGTAGGTAATAAACGGTTATTTCACCATCAACTGGCCCTGCTTCCAGAGGGTGCAAGGGTGGTGATGACACTGCCCGAGGGTTTTGTTCCAGGACCCTATGACACCCAGGCATTGGCAAAAAAGCAGGTGGAACTTCTGTATCTGCCGACACACTTGAGTCTGGGAGAGTCGATAGTCTATGCCCTTAATCTGCTGGAATTTGCCGCGGCAGAACCCCTGTATGTACTGCATGGAGATACCTTGTTCGATGCCCTGCCACAGACCCCGGATCTACTCGGCCTGAGCCAAGTTGAAGACAACTATGATTGGGCCGAATTCAATCCAGATACCGGCATGCTCAATAAACACCATAGTGATCAACCACCATCCAGTGAATTGATCGCCAATGGTTTTTTCAGTTTCTCTGCGCCCAGAGCCCTGATCCGCCATATTACCCAATGCAAGTGGGACTTTATCGCAGGACTCAACGGCTATATTGCCGAAAAAGGCCTCACCCCCAAGCGCTTCGAGCATTGGTATGACTTCGGCCACAGTCATACTTACTATCAGTCCAAGAGCCGAATGACCACCCAGAGAGCCTTCAATGAGATGTCGATTCATGGGCAAGTAGTCAGTAAATACAGCCACAAAAAGCACAAACTGGCCGCCGAAGCCAACTGGTACACCGAGCTTCCAGGGCCACTGCGCAGTTATATCCCGCAATTGCTTGGCACCCAGGAAACCACTGAATCCTTTGGCTACAGCATAGAATATCTGCATCTGACAGCGCTCAACGAACTGTATGTCTTCAGCCAACTTCCAGCCTTTGCCTGGCGTAAAATACTCAGAGCCTGCAGCCAGTTTCTCAAGGATGCTGCTAGTCAAAAGGCGCAACCAAAATCGACTCTAGATGGCTTGTTTATGGCCAAGACCCGCTCACGCCTCAAGGAGTTTGCCAAACAAACGCCGCTGGCTCTCCACCAGCCCATCGTTTTTAACGGCCAACTCAGGCCCAGCATCTATCAACTGGCCGAAGCGACTCAGGCGCAACTTCCTGGTGACAGTGGTCAACTCAATGTGCTGCATGGTGATTTTTGCTTCAGTAATATTCTCTACGACTTTCGCACCTGTAATATCAAGGTGATAGATCCTCGCGGCATAGACGGCGACGAGCAGCAAACCATATATGGCAACAGCCTCTACGACATAGCCAAACTGGCCCATTCTGTGATGGGACTGTACGACTCCATTATCGCCGGCTATTTTCGGGCACAGCTCGACGGTCAAGCGCTCAACTTCGATATTGCGGTGACAGAGAGACGGGAACAGATCATGGCCGATTTCACCCAACTGATGGCCAGTGAATTCGGTGTCAGCGAAAGCCAGCTCTACGCCATGCAGATCCAGCTATTTCTGTCCATGCTGCCACTGCACAATGACAGACCCGACAGACAATTGGGCTTTATCGGCAATGCCTATCGCCTGTATGATCGCCTGCAAAGCTGCACAGGAGCCCAATTATGATAGTCATCCCCATGGCCGGACTCAGTTCCCGTTTCTTCAAAGCCGGCTACCAGGAACCCAAATATATGCTGCCGGCCCATGGCAAGCCTTTATTTGACCATGCGCTGCTGAGTTTCAGCCGTTATTTTGCGACCATGCCGTTTCTATTTATCGTGCGCGATGTCTATAACACTCCAGAGTTTGTTGAAAAACGCTGCCGGCAACTGGGGATCAAGGATTACCGTATCGTCTCGCTCACTGAAGCGACTCGAGGACAGGCCGAAACCGTCTATTTGGGGTTAACGGATGTCGACCCGCAAACTCCGCTGACCATCTTCAATATCGATACTTTCCGCCCGGACTTTAGCTTTCCAGCCATCACAGAGCATTGCGACGGCTATATTGAAGTGTTCAAGGGTGAAGGCAGTAACTGGTCATACGCCAAACCTGCCGCTGTAGATTCGACGCTCGTCGTTGAAACCGCAGAAAAAAGGCCGATTTCCGATCTGTGCAGTACAGGTCTGTACTACTTTCGCCATGCCGCCGATTTTTGCGCAGCCTATACCCAGGAGGCCGCCAAGCCCGCCAGCGAGTGGCAAAAGCAGGAGCTGTATATAGCGCCTTTATACAACTACCTGATAAGTCAGGGTAAGCAGATCCATTACCATCTGATTGAACGCGATGAAGTGATTTTTTGTGGTGTTCCTGAAGAATATCTATCCCTGTTGGCCCAGGCAGATTAGCCAGGCTCCTTTCGACGACAATTCAGACGCTTAATTATGGCAATCAATTTCAGCGATATCACAGTGGTAGTGCAAGGCCCAGTTCAAAGCTACCAGGAAAGGGCCCAGGAAACAGGCATTACCCATAAGTGTTTGCAAAGCATCAGAGAGCACCTGCCCGGAGCCAAGATTATTCTCTCCACCTGGGAGGGGCAGGATTGCAGTGGACTGGAGCCGGATCTGCTGCTGCTCAATCAGGACCCGGGTGGCAATATAGTGGCCTATGATGCCGCCGGAAAACCGCAAAAACTCAACTTCAACCGCCAAATTGTCTCCTCCGCCGAAGGGCTTAAACGGGTAGAAACCCGCTATGCCGTCAAACTGCGCTCGGACAATTTCCTGACCGGCAACGGTTTTGTGGCAGCCCAGGGCAAGTATCCCGTCCGCAATGCCACCGACAGCTATTTCCAGGAAAGAGTCGTTGTCAATACCAGCTACTTTCGGCGTTATGCCGAAGGGCAGAGAGTCGTCAGGCACCCGAGTGACTTTTTCCACTTTGGGCTCAAGGAAGATCTATTGAAGATATGGGACCTGCCACTGTTTGCCGATCTCGAGTACAACCCTTCGAGAAGCGGCCAGGCGCAATATCATGGCGCCCCTTTGACCTGCCCCCATGCAGAGCAGATTTATTGTGATATCTGGCTGAGACGCCTGGATCCCGCATGGCCCAAGCTGGAGCACAGGCACCATTTTGATGCCGCTATGGATGAGCAGTGGGATAGATTTATGGCTTCAAATCTACTAGTGCTGGAGCCTGAGCAGATTGGGCTTGGTCTGATAAAGCGCTTTATCCCCAAGAGCAAGCGCCCCAACGAGATGAGTCATCTCGACTGGCAACTGCTCTACCAGCGCTATTGTGACCCTAAGTTTCCAGCTTCCAAACTGGCCCTGTTCAGTGCTCTGGGATGGCGACGCATGCTGAAAATGCCTTTCAGCTACCTCAAGTTCAGACTCGGTTAACGGGTTCTGGCAAATAGCCCTTGCACGCCAGAGAGCCGGCCGGTTTCGTTCGTATAATCCTAAATAAAAAGGGCCGAATCAGCCCTTTTTTAATCTTTGTTACTCTGAGTCAGGCCCGTTGAGTAATGCCAGATATTGCTCAGCAACCCGCTTGGCACCCACTTGCTGTAGTATCTCGGCCGAAGCACAGTCCGGATAATCATTCAGCGCCGCATCCATGGCCTTGGCCAGCGCAGCAGGTTCCCTACGGGGTACCAGATAACGGCTAAACTCCCCGGTTAAGATCTCTTTCGGGCCATGACGACAATCGCTGCTCACCACAGGAGTTCCCACTGCCAGTGATTCTATCAATACCGTTGGCAAGCCTTCATAGTCGGAACTGAGCACCAACAGACGGGCATTTTTGATCCAGGGGTAGGGGTTGGTCTGGAATCCCGGGATGATCACCCTGTCGCTGACTCCAAACTTATGCGCCGCCTTGAGTGCCTTCTTCTTGTTGTTACACAACAATACCAATGGCATAGGGTTTTTCATCTGCTTCATGGCAGCAAAGAGCACATCGTGGCGTTTCTGCCGGGCAAAACGGCCGACATGGATCATATAATCCCCTGTCGGCATATCTGCTGGCACTTGTTGTGACAAGGCCTGGATCTTGTCCAGTTCAAACGGATTGTAAATAGTCTGCACCGAAGCGGGCTTGATCCGGCCCACTTGCGTGATCTCCCCGGCAATCCCTTTGGAAACCGTCACCAATTTCTGACCATTGAGCGCCTTCTTGGCCTTGAGCATACTCAGGTAGGCAAATGGCCCCAACTTGCGCTGCCTTTGCAACTCCTCTTCAATCGAGTTGTGCACTATACAGTAGAGTGGCGCCACACAGGCGCGAGTCATCAACAGGTTGGTCTTGTCCAGATTGGAGAGAAACAACTCGAATGTGCCATATTGCTGCTGTAGTTGTGCAATCCAGCTCTGCACTCTGGCAACCGATGATTTCAGGCGCCAGAAACTGTCGATATTGCGCTCTTTGGCATCGAAACAGAAATGCACTGCCAGGGCGGCGGGCACTTCGTGGTGACAGTCGTTATGCAGCACCAGCAGATGAGGCTCGTGTCCCATCAGCTTCAAGCTCGTGGCCAGCGTCAGCATTACTTTTTCGGCGCCGCCACCGGCGAGACTGTCTATGGCTATGGCGATTCTTCTGCCTGTCATGCTTGATTCTCCAGCAACGCCTTAAGCGTATCTATAGTGAGCTGTAGCCCGTTCATGTTCGGCTCTGCGGCCATGGCTTGTTGCAGCTTCTGGTCCATATCCGGCGACAACAGCGTCTGTACTGCCGAACTCATCTGTTCGGCCTCGGCCTGCAGCACCAACCCCTTGTCTGAACAGACACGAATTCGCGCCGGCTGATCTTTTGACACGGCAACGGCCAGGGTATTTTTACGCAGTGCTATGGCCTGCAGCAGGGTATCACCGCCACTGAGAACCACCGCGCGCGAGGCCACCAGCAGATTGATAAAGTCGGCATTGGCCAACGAGGAAATAGCTATGACACCGGGAGCCTGCGGTAAATTCTTGGGATAATTGGGACCAAACACCATCACCACAGGGATCCCCGAGGCTTGGTAACAAGCCTCGGCGGCGGCAAAGAAGTAATCGGCTGCCAGCTTGTCATTGAGTTTATGGCCGCCGGAACCGGCATTGAACAGCAAAAATTCGCCCTCATTCAAGCCATACTGTTGCAGCAAAGTCTGCTGCCGCGCTTCATCCGGCGGGGTAAATACAGGGCCGATACACACAGGTTCCGGCTTACCAATGAGCTTTAGCTTGATACTTTCCCAGGCGCTGATAGGGCCGATAACAAACTCAGGCTGTACGACCAAGTGGCTGTCTGTGACCCTGGCGCGCCCTATTTTCATACCCCGGCTGCGCTTGCGCTTGTGCTGGCTGAAGAAGATCACCTTGGCCCCCAAGTTGTGGGCATGGCTCAGTTGTGACTTACGGCCTGAGGCGTCAAACAGCACCACATCGGGAGCAAATTCATCCATGATGCTGTTGACTGCCTTGACCTCCTTGGTGGGCGTCCGGGCCAGCAAATCTGCCGGATAGGGACAAGTGTTGGCGTAGGGAGCTTCCCGGCTGAGAACAAAGCGAATATCAGCTTGTGGCCAAATCCGCTTCACTTCATCGGCGATGATCAAGGAGCGCATATACTCACCCATGCCTTCGGCAGAAGACACGGGCACAAACAAAAACTTTACTGCGGATTGGGCTGTCATAGGCTTATTCATAGAATGATACTTCAAAGACGAAAGTCGGCGACCACGCGATCGAACATGCTGCACACCTGCTCCACAGAGATCAACTCCATCAGATGTTCACCTTTGGCTCGGGTGCCCCAAGGAACCTGATGTCCCGGGAACTGCTGCGCTATCGCTTGCTCATATGCACTCACCACATATTCCTTCCAAGTGTATGGCCCGGTGCGCCCGGGGTTGGAATGGGCATAGAGACCGATAACCGGCGTCGCTTGGGTCACCGCCATATGCGCCGGACCAGTATCCGGAGCCAACACCAGGCTGGCCCGCTCCAGCACAGCCAGCAACTGCACCAGAGATGTTTTGCCAATCAAATTAGTTGGCTGCTGCTGACACTGGGCACTGATGTCCTCAGCCAGCTGTTTTTCCAATGCACTTGGGCCACCGCAGAGCAACACCTTGAACCCGCGTTCAAACGCATGGTTGGCCACGGCGGCATACCGCTCCGGCAACCAGTTGCGTTCGGCCTTACTCGCCGCCGGGCAGATGATAAAGGTCTTGTCACCATCAGCCACCCACTGACGAGCAAAAGCCTTATCCTCTTCCGGCAGCGGGATATGCCAGCTGGGGCTCAAATCTGTTACTCCCAATTTGGCGGCAAAACCCATAAAACCTTCCAATACATGGGGCGTGGCCAGCGGGGCCACCTGTTCATTAGTCACCAGCCACTGCCCTTCTTTGGCCCTGGCCCGGTCAAAGCCTATGCGCACCTTGGCGGGGATCATCAATGAGGCTATGGTAGCCCGCAGCGCCACCTGCATGTGCAACAGCACATCGAAACAACGCCCCTTAAGTGCCCGCCGCAGATTGAGATAACTCTTCCAGCCTTGGCCTTTGTCGAACACCACAAACTCAACTCCGGGCAGGTGCTTGAGCAACTGATATTCTATCTTGCCAATCACCCAGGTGATAGCCAGTTGCGGGTACTGGCGCTGAATCGCCTGCACCATGGCTACTGCGTGACAAACATCGCCAATCGCCGACAGGCGCAGCAAACAGAGGGATTGAATTTTCGCGGGGTCAAGGCTCATGGACAGAATCGGCTTCTTGGGTGCAAACCCAAGATCTTAATGTAGAATAGACCCAGGTTCCACGCTTATAACGAACAAATAGCCGATGCAGATTAAAAATACCGCCAAGGGTTGCCTGGCTCTCAGTCATTCAGCTCCTCAAGCCCTGGATCAAGCCTGGTTTAACGAGTCTTTTTGGCGGCAAAAGCAAGCGATTGTCGGCTCATCCAAGGGGCGTTACACCACCTGGTTTGTCGAGCATGAAAAACAGCAGTGGGTATTGCGCCACTATTGGCGCGGCGGCTTGATGGAAAAGTTCAGCAAAGACGCCTACCTGTTCACCGGCCTCACCAAGACCCGCGCCGTGGCAGAACTGGCGCTCTTGGAGCAACTCTTTGAAGAAGGTTTACCTGTGCCAGAGCCGATTGCCGCCAAAGTCGAACGCTTCGGGCTCTGGTACCGGGCAGACATCCTGATCCGCCGCATTCATGGTGCCGAGGATCTGGTGGCTCTGCTGCAAAAACAGGCCATGTCCCACCCACTGTGGCAACAACTCGGCGCCTTGATTGGCCGTTTTCATCAGCGCGGTGTCTACCATGCCGATCTCAACGCCAAAAACATTCTCAGCAGCGACCAGGGCTTTTATCTGATTGATTTTGACCGAGGTGAGTTGCGAACCCCGGCCGTAGGCTGGCAACAGGCCAATCTAAGTCGGCTGCTGCGCTCCTTCAACAAGGAAAAACGCAAACAGCCCGAGCTGCAATTTACCGAAGAGAACTGGCAGTGGCTGCTGGAAGGCTACTGCGGCTCAGCGAGTACCTGACAACAAGGCCTGAGCCAACTGCAATTGCTTCTGCAATGCGCCTCTGTTGCTGCTAACCACTTCCAACCCGGCTTGGGCGGCGCGGCGTCTCGCACCGCTGTCCTGTAACAGTGCCGTTATGCCACTCGCCAGCGAGGCGGCATCCTCAACTTGCTGCAAGGCTCCGGCATCTTGCAGCAGACGGGTTATCTCGGCAAAGTCCCAATGATGAGGGCCGACAAATACCGGCAAGCCCAAGGCCACCGGCTCCAGCGGATTATGCCCGCCATTGGTGATCAGGGTGCCGCCGACAAAGGCCAGATCGCCGCAGGCATATAACCCGAGTAACTCCCCCATGGTATCCCCGAGCAGCACCTGAGTCTTGGCAGCTAGCCCGTGGCCGCTGCTGCGCCGCACATAGGCAAGCCCGGCCTGCTTGATTGCCGTGGCGGCATTATCGAACTGCTCCGGGTGTCTCGGTACCATGATCAACAAAGCCTCGGGCCACAGCGCCAATAGGCGTTTATGGCACTCCAGCATGGCGGCAAATTCTCCAGGATGAACACTGCCGGCAACCCATACCGGGGACGAGGCGCGTCCCCACAACTTCCTTTCGCCCCTGGCCTTGGTTATCTTGTGCTGATCCAGCTGCAGGTCGAACTTGAGGCTGCCGCAAACACTCAGCTTGTCGCTGGCAACCCCGAGGGCGATAAAGCGTTCGGCCTCGGCTTGGGTCTGCACGGCTACCTTATCCAGTAGCTGCAACATGGGCAGGCTAAGCCCGGCCCACTTTTGGTATTTGGCGGCTGACTTGGCCGACAACCTGGCATTGGCCAGCATGATGCCGGCGCCCTGTTTTTTAGCTTGATGCAGTAAGTTGGGCCAGAGTTCAGTTTCCATCACAATCAGGTTCGAAGGATTGAGCCTGTTCAGAAAACGCCGCACACACCAGGG
This sequence comes from Shewanella carassii, assembly GCF_019670705.1. Lineage (NCBI taxonomy): Bacteria > Pseudomonadati > Pseudomonadota > Gammaproteobacteria > Alteromonadales > Shewanellaceae > Shewanella > Shewanella carassii. The sequence continues at coordinate 65,550 of NZ_AP024618.1, read as the reverse complement.
AAGATCGAACGGCAGGTAACAATGCTGCACTGTGTCACCAAATGCCTTATTCACCTCGCGGGAACCTGTTGGGCTGGTGGTCGTTACTGTGACAGATAAGTCAGGGTTGGCTTGCATCAATGCCTTGATCAGCGGCACTGCTGCCAGGGTTTCCCCCATGGAAACAGTATGGATCAACAGGTCTGTCGGTTTGGCCTTGAACAAGCCGAATCGCTCGCCCCACCTGCCGCGGTAATCCGGGCTCTTCAAGGCCCTAAATGCCAGATACAGCAGCAAGAGTGGCGACAACAGATACAGCAAGAGAGAGTAACGACTAAGGTTCATTGGCGGGATAATTGAGTTTTGCCTGATGGATTGTCACAATGCTAGCATAATACCCGAAGCAGCATAACCAAGAGCCATTCGCCGGATTGCGGATGATGCCGCAACTATTTAGGACTCAGATGAAAACCCGCGATAAAATCATCCAGGCCAGTCTGGAACTCTTCAACGAACACGGCGAACGCTCCATCACCACCAATCATATCGCGGCCCATCTGGGAATAAGCCCGGGCAATCTTTATTACCACTTCCGCAACAAGGAAGACATTATTCGCTGCATCTTCGCCCAGTATGAAAATCATCTGGAACAAGGTTTTCAACCCTATGAAGACAGGCAAGTCGATGTCGAGTTGTTGATTGGCTATTTCGATGCCATGTTCTATACCCTGTGGCAATTTCGCTTTATGTACGCCAACCTGGCCGACATCCTCAGTCGCGATGATGCCTTGAAAAAGCGCTATCTGGAAGCCCAGCAAAAGGTGCTGACCCGCTCTAGCCACGTGCTGCAACAGTTGTGTCAGGATGGCTTTCTGCAGCTGGAGCAAGACAAAATCTCCAGCCTGGCCGATACCATCAAGATGATAGTCAGCTTCTGGATCAGCTATCAGCTGACCCAATCCAGCATAGCCAATATCACCAAGTCTTCACTCTATGAAGGCCTGCTCAGGGTGCTGATGATCTTCAAGGCCTACGCCACCCCCAGTTCCACCTCGACCTTCGAGCGCCTGGAGCAGCACTACCAAACTTTGGCTCACCAGCAAGACTAGCGCTGCAGCCTTGGGCATCTGTCATTCAGGTGCCCTTCTCTCTCAGCTTCCTTAGTTTTTCTCATCTGAAACAAGCACTAGCCCTAATCTGATTTATCCCTACTGGACCAGCTTAAAAAAGAGTGTTGAGCCATTGGCTTTAGGGTTAAAATGCCACCACTCCAATAAACAGAATAATCCAATCAAGGAGACTTAAGGTGGCATCTACCTCATTCTACGATCAGATCAACCAACAGCTTGCCGATGTCAAGGCCGAAGGTCTGTACAAGAGCGAACGTGTAATAGTTTCTCCACAGCAACCGGCCATTCGCGTCAACGAAGCAGAAGTTATCAACTTCTGCGCCAACAACTACCTGGGTCTGGCTAATCACCCTGAATTGATCAAGGCGGCGCAGGTCGGGTTGGCAGACCATGGCTTCGGCATGGCCTCGGTACGTTTTATTTGCGGAACCCAGGACATTCACAAGCAACTGGAAGCCAATCTGTCCGAATTTCTCGGTATGGAAGATACCATCCTCTACTCCTCCTGCTTCGATGCCAACACAGGTCTATTTGAAACCCTGTTAGGCCCGGAAGATGCCATAGTGTCAGATGCCCTGAACCATGCTTCCATCATTGACGGTATTCGCCTGTGTAAGGCCAAGCGTTTCCGCTACGCCAACAATGATATGGCCGACCTAGAAACCCAACTGATCGCCGCCCGCGATGCTGGTGCCCGCCATATCTTGATAGCGACAGATGGGGTGTTTTCCATGGATGGGGTTATTGCCAACCTCAAGGGTATCTGTGACCTCGCCGACCAATACGGCGCTCTGGTCATGGTCGATGACTCCCATGCCGTTGGCTTTATCGGCCAGAACGGCCGTGGCACCCACGAGTATTGCGATGTGATGGGTCGCGTTGACATCATCACGGGCACCCTGGGTAAGGCGCTGGGCGGCGCTTCCGGCGGCTTCACCGCGGCCCGCAAAGAAGTAGTCGATTGGCTGCGTCAGCGCTCACGCCCTTACCTATTCTCCAACTCACTGGCGCCTTCCATCGTCAGCGCTTCGATTCGGGTGCTGGAGATGCTCAAAGAGGGCCAGGAACTGCGCGAAGCGGTATGGGAAAACAGCCGTTATTTCCGTGAAAAAATGGCTGCAGCCGGATTCACCCTGGCCGGTGCCGACCACGCCATAGTGCCGGTCATGCTGGGTGATGCCAAGTTGGCCAGTGACTTCGCCAACCGCCTGTTGCAGGAAAATATCTATGTTATCGGCTTCTCCTTCCCGGTAGTACCCAAGGGACAGGCCCGTATCCGTACCCAGATGTCGGCGGCTCACAGCCGTGAACAGCTGGACAAGGCCATCGAAGCCTTCACCCGAATCGGTAAGGAGATGGGTATCATCTGATACCTATCCCATGGAGTAACATGATGAAAGCACTGAGCAAACTCAAGCCTGAACAAGGCATCTGGATGGTCGACGCGCCCAAGCCGGAAATGGGCCATAACGATCTGCTGATCAAGATCCGCAAGACCGCCATCTGTGGTACCGATGTGCATATCTACAACTGGGATGAGTGGTCACAAAAGACCATCCCAGTTCCTATGGTTGTCGGCCATGAATATGTCGGCGAAGTGGTAGACATGGGCCAGGAAGTGCGAGGCTTCAATATTGGTGATCGGGTGTCAGGCGAAGGTCATATCACCTGTGGTCACTGCCGTAATTGCCGGGGTGGCCGTACTCATTTGTGCCGTAACACAGTCGGTGTTGGGGTCAACCGCGAAGGCGCCTTCGCCGAATATCTGGTAATCCCGGCCTTCAACGCCTTCAAGATCCCCGATGATATCAGCGATGATCTGGCCGCTATCTTTGACCCCTTTGGCAACGCGGTACACACTGCGCTGTCGTTTGATCTCGTTGGTGAAGATGTGCTGATCACCGGAGCCGGCCCCATAGGCATTATGGCCGCCGCGGTTTGTCGCCATGTCGGTGCCCGCCACGTAGTTGTCACAGATGTCAACGAATACCGTCTGGAACTGGCACGCAAGCTGGGGGCGACCCGAGCCGTCAATGTGGCCAAGGAAAAACTCGAAGATGTGATGAGCGAGCTCGGTATGACAGAAGGCTTCGATATCGGCCTGGAAATGTCCGGTGTACCGTCTGCCTTCCACTCCATGCTGGATACCATGAACCACGGTGGCAAAATTGCCATGTTGGGGATCCCGGGTGGCGATATGGCGATAGACTGGAGCAAGGTCATCTTCAAGGGGTTGGTGATAAAGGGCATCTATGGCCGGGAAATGTTTGAAACCTGGTACAAGATGGCCAGCCTGATCCAGTCAGGATTGGATATTGCACCTATTATCACCCACCATTACAAGGTGGATGACTTCCAGCAGGGCTTCGATGCCATGCGCTCGGGTCAATCCGGCAAGGTCATTCTCAGCTGGGATTGATCCTCAAATAGGGCGCTGTACTCATGCAGCGCCCTGATGCACACTGTCAACAAGCACTACCTCTTTTACAGGCAAACTATGTCCAGTTACCAACACCTTTCTGTCGTTCAACTCCAGCAAATGATGGCCGAAGATGCCGAGCTGCAGATAGTTGATATTCGCGATCCGGCCAGTTTCGAGACGGCCCATATTCCCGGCGCCGTTCGCCTCGGCAATGACAATCTGGCCGACTATCTCAGGGACGCCGATATGGATAAGCCCTTGGTTGTCTGCTGTTATCATGGCATCAGCAGCCAAAGTGCGGCGGAATATCTGCAACATCAAGGATTCGATGAGGTTTACAGCCTGGATGGCGGTTTCGCTGCCTGGCCGAGGGACTGAGACATGGAAATCGGCCGCCTCCCCAACGAACGCGCCGCTCAGGCGCTGGTAGACTACCTCAAGGGTGAAGGGATCCCCTGTCGTATCATGCATCTGGAACAGGGAGTGGCCATCCATGTCATCGAGGACACAGACCAAGCCAAGGGGCGCAAAGCGTTTCTCGACTTTGTTCAGGATCCGTTAAACCCCAAATATCTGCAGGCCTCTTGGGATCATGGCGACAACCGCATCCGCTTTGACTATGGCGCACCATCGCTGCAACTGCTGAGTCAATTTATTACCGGCGCCGGACCGCTGACGCTGATCATTCTGCTGGTCTGCATAGCTATCTTCGCAGCCATGAATCTGGGCTATGGCAATCAGGTATTCGAAGCCCTGGCCTTCTTTGGCGCCACTTCAGATGCCGGTTTCAGCCAATTTTGGCGCTTGTTTACCCCGAGCCTACTGCACTTCTCGGCGCTGCATATCACCTTTAACCTACTCTGGTGGTGGGTCTTGGGTGGCAAGATAGAAAACCGTATCGGTCTTGCTCCTTTATTGACCCTGCTGTTGGTCGCCGGCACATTGCCCAATATAGTGCAGTTCTATCTCAGTGGTCCCAACTTCGGCGGTCTTTCCGGAGTTGTGTATGGCCTGGTGGGTTATACCTGGGTCAGCGGCCGCATGAGCCCAGAGAAAGGCATAGGCCTGCCACCGGCCATGATGGGCTTTATGTTGCTGTGGCTGGTGCTTGGCTTTATGGATGTGTTTGGCCTGTCGATAGCCAACGGCGCGCATCTGGGTGGGCTCTTGGTCGGGCTGGCCCAAGGCTGGCTCGACAACCGCAAGAAAAGCTAATCCTATGTGGCTCAGCTTTGTAGACGCCAAAGCCACTCTGCACAGTCGGCAACAGTAAAAAGAGGGAGCTCAGGCTCCCTCTTGAATAGGTTCAAAGTAACTTGGACAGGGTTTAGGCCAGCTCCAACACCTTAGCCACCAGCTTTTCAATGCCACTATTGGCCTCGGCAATGGAACCTGCCAGCATGTAAGCCGGGGTGCTGACTATCTTGCGCTCACTGTCGACCACAATTTCATCTACCTTGGCATTTTGATGTTCACCACCCATGGCAGTATAGGCCGCTGCGGTTTCGACGTCCGTCCCTATGGTGCCTTTAGCACCCTTACCATAGAGACCTGGGATCATCACAGGCGCGATACAGATAAAGCCTACCACCTTGTCGGCACTGATAAAGCGGCTGATAAACTCACGCACTGGAACAGCAATCTCACTATTGCTGCCATTTATGGCAAAGTTACAGAGATTTTTAGCAGCCCCGAAGCCACCGGGAATGATCAGACCATCGAAGTCGGCCAGATTCAGCTCAGATGTCGCCTTGATATCACCTCGGGCAATACGAGCAGCTTCTTCCAGCACGTTACGCTGCTCAGTTTCCACCACCTCCCCCTTGAGATGATTAACTACATGCATTTGAGGGATATCGGGAGCAAAACACTGGTAAGCCGCACCAGAACGGGACAGAGACAACAGAGTCAACACTGCCTCATGAATTTCACTGCCATCGAAAACACCACAACCACTGAGAAGAACTGCGATTTTCTTCATTAAAAACTCCCCCTTATGACATTTGAATTTAACAAACGCACTACAAATCGGTTGATCTGATTAAAAATCATGCTAACTTAATTCATCGTCTCTGCGAAGAGGCGAATTTTACAGCTACTTTGACTATAAGTCTGGAAAAGGAATTTAAAAAATCCACAACCTGGAAAATTTATCAAAATTTTTACCTGACTCACAAAAAAGCAAATAGCAAATAAATATCAACAGGTTATAAAAACAACCTTGAGTTGTTAGCCGTTACCTTTCTCTATGTTGATTTTTTCACTCACAGACTTATCCACAGGCTGAGGGTGATTTTGTCATGGCCGAAAATGCCTTGGTATGGCATGCTTAGCAGCACTTAAGACAGCTTAGATTGAAACAAAACTATGCCAATAATCGCAGAAAACCCCCTCGTCCTTGTGGATGGTTCTTCCTATCTCTATCGGGCCTACTATGCACCACCTCACCTAACCAACTCCAAGGGTGAAGCAACCGGGGCGGTTTACGGCGTAGTCAACATGTTGCGCAGCTTACTGGGTAAATACAAGCCACATCAAATGGCGGTTGTTTTTGATGCCAAGGGTCCGACATTCCGCAACGAGATGTATGCCGAATACAAGGCTCATAGGCCACCAATGCCGGATGATCTGCGCAATCAGATAGCGCCTCTGCATGCCATCATCGAGGCTCTTGGTCTGCCACTCTTGTGTATACCAGGAGTAGAAGCCGATGACGTAATAGGTACCCTTGCCTCCAGGGCCAGTAAGGAAGGACGTGCCATTCTGATCAGCACAGGCGATAAGGATATGGCGCAGCTGGTAGATGACAATGTCACCCTGATCAACACAATGACAGACACCATAATGGGGCCGGAAGAGGTCACCAGCAAATTTGGTGTTGGCCCCGAGCTTATTATCGACCTGCTAGCACTGATGGGCGACAAGGCCGATAACATCCCAGGCTTGCCTGGAGTGGGTGAAAAAACCGCGTTGGCCATGCTGACAGGTGCAGGTGGGGTCGCCAAGCTATTGCAGCAACCGGATTGCGTCACAGAACTGGGCTTCCGTGGTGCCAAGACCATGGCCAAGAAAATCATCGACAACGCCGAGATGCTGCAACTCTCCTACGATCTGGCGACCATCAAAACAGATTGCGAGCTGGATCTGGACTGGCACCAACTCAATATTACCGAGCCCAACAAAGACCAGTTGGCGCAGCTTTATGGTGAGATGGAGTTTAAACGTTGGTTGGCAGAAGTCCTGGATAACAAGATCCCGCATCCCTTGGCGGTCAAGACTGCAACGGCTGAAACCCAGGAAGAAACTGCAGCACCAGCCACGATAGAGACAGAATACGAAACCATACTGACCGAGGCCGCCCTGGAAAAATGGCTGAAAAAGTTAGCCGAAGCCGAACTGATGGCGGTAGATACCGAAACCACCAGCCTCAATTATATGGATGCTAAACTGGTAGGGCTGTCTTTTGCTGTCAAGGCCGGAGAGGCGGTCTATCTACCTCTGGGGCACGATTACCCAGGAGCCCCCGAGCAACTGCCCCGGGAAAAGGTATTGGCCAAGCTCAAACCGATTCTTGAAAACCCTGAGATAAAGAAGGTCGGTCAAAATCTAAAATATGACATCAGTATTCTGGCCAATGCCGGTATCAAGCTGGCCGGTGTTGCCTTCGATACCATGCTCGAATCCTATGTCTTCAACTCAGTGGCATCCAGGCACGACATGGACGGACTGGCACTCAAGTACCTGGGGCACAAATGTGTCAGTTTCGAAGAGATTGCAGGTAAAGGCGCCAAGCAGCTGACATTCAACCAGATCCCTCTGGAAACTGCATCGCCTTACGCGGCCGAAGATGCCGATATTACTCTTAGGCTACATCAACATCTGTGGCCCAGGCTCGAACGGGAGCAAGAGTTAGCCAAGGTTTTCACGGAACTTGAACTACCACTTATTCAGGTGTTGTCACAGATGGAGCGTGACGGCGTGCTGATCGATAGTATGCAATTGTCGCAACAGAGTGATGAGCTGGCGCAAAAAATAGATGCGTTGGAGCAAAAAGCCTACGAGATCGCCGGAGAGAAATTCAACCTCAGTTCCCCCAAACAACTGCAGGCACTATTCTTCGAAAAGCTGGGTTATCCGGTGATCAAGAAAACTCCGAAAGGCGCCCCCTCCACCGCAGAAGAAGTGCTGATAGAGTTGGCGCTGGATTATCCATTGCCAAAGATCATTCTCGAACATCGTAGCCTGACCAAACTAAAGAGCACCTACACGGATAAATTACCGCTGATGATCAATGGCAAAACCGGTAGAGTGCACACCAGCTACCATCAGGCTAACGCCGCTACCGGCCGTTTGTCATCCAGCGACCCTAACCTGCAGAATATTCCTATCCGCACCGAAGAGGGACGTAGAATTCGTCAAGCCTTTATCGCACCTTCAGGGCGCAAGATTTTGGCCGCCGACTATTCACAGATTGAGCTCAGGATCATGGCTCACTTGTCCCAGGATGCCGGCCTGCTGGCAGCATTCGCCGAGGGTAAAGATATTCACAGAGCAACAGCGGCTGAAGTCTTCGATGTAGCGTTTGAAACTGTCACTCCAGAACAGCGTCGCCGCGCCAAGGCGGTTAACTTCGGTCTGATTTATGGCATGTCGGCCTTTGGCTTGGCACGCCAACTGGATATTCCTCGCACTGAAGCACAAAGCTATATGGATACCTACTTCAAGCGTTATCCCGGCGTGCTCAAGTATATGGAAGAGACCCGGGCACTCGCCGCCGAGCAAGGTTATGTCTCCACACTCTTTGGCAGACGCTTATATCTGCCGGAAATCCGCGACCGCAACGCCATGAGGCGTCAAGCCGCAGAACGAGCGGCTATCAACGCTCCTATGCAGGGTACAGCAGCCGACATTATCAAAAAGGCGATGATCAAAGTTGCCAACTGGATAGCTGCTGACACCAAGGGGGAAATCACCATGATCATGCAAGTTCACGATGAATTGGTGTTTGAGGTCGATGCAGCGAAAGCCGAAGAGCTGCAACAACAGATCTGCAAACTCATGGCTGAAGCGGCTACCCTGGATGTCCCTTTACTGGCCGAAGCCGGCCTGGGTGACAGCTGGGACCAAGCCCACTAACAATTGTACCTCAGTATCAAAGCCATCCTTGCGGATGGCTTTTTTGTTTTTCGAACATAACTTCAGACTAGGCAGCCACCACAGACGTTACAAACCAACCCAGATGAACTAAAAACAACAGTTTCAGTCAATTATTCGACAAAAAAGAGCTAACAGCCTGCATTTTAAACACATTTTCGTAATTCTGAGATCATATCGCGCTTTTGCAACCAACAATTCCTGTGATCGAGTCCACATTATTGTTGTGTTTTCCAAAAAACAGTTTTCCCATTAGCGATAAATGCAGTAATATTCTCGGCGTAGGGTACAGAGGTTAAGATGTTCTATCTTTCAGACCTTTATTTCACTTTTAGTGATCAGCCAAATTCTGGCGCCCCAGCAATCATTTGCTGGGGCTTTTTTTTGTCTGCAATATTTTTTAGAGTAATTACTTTAAACTGTAACCAATTCGCGTTATGCTAACCGCATTGAGAGCCATCGAAGTCCAAGTTTGATGGTACTTGAGTCTTGTTGAAATTTTAGCTTCTCCCCAAAAGAGCTAAGTTAACCGGTGACTGAGTCGCCGGTTTTTTTTGTCTCAAACGGCTCTGCGCGGCCTATTGATACAAAAACGGCAGCCTCCATGGCTGCCGCTGAATGGTTCTAGTTCATCACTCTTATTCGCTATCTTCTTGTCCCAACCAAGCTGGGTGGCACCATTCATCTAGAATCGCCAACACTTTTGGTTTCCCAGTACCCTTCAATGATGAGAAAGGTTCAACCCTGACCCAGTCACCAAAGTCAGCCAGCGCTTTACGGACCTCATTGACCGTCTTCATCTTGGCACTCTGTGGCAGCTTATCGGCCTTAGTCAGCAACGCCAGTACAGGGATCTCGCTGGCAACAGCCCATTCGATCATCTGCAAGTCTAAGTCTTTCAATGGATGACGAATATCCATCAGCACCACAACACCACTCAAACAAGCACGCTTTTGTAAATATTCTCCCAGAGACTCCTGCCACTTGATCTTCATCGCCAATGGTACCTGAGCAAAACCGTAGCCGGGTAAATCCACTAAACGCCGCTGTTCATCGAGCTCAAACACGTTGATCAGTTGGGTACGCCCAGGAGTTTTACTGGTTCTGGCAAGGTTTTTCTGCTCGGTCAAAGCATTCAAAGCACTTGATTTACCGGCATTTGAGCGACCAGCAAAGGCGATTTCAACGCCGGTATCGCCTGGTAAATGCTTGTCTAAGTGGGCAATATCAGGCGCGCTGATAAGGAATTTTGTCTTGCGAAAATCGATACGAGTGGCTGTCACTTCTGACTCCGGAGTTTTGCTGGGTGATAGCATAAATATTGAAGACTTGCTTACTTTTCCACGTTTTCGTGTAAAATATTATCTTGATCACATTATTTGTATTTTACCACGCTTGCGGGTCTCCCTAGTAAGCTCAGGACAATAATTTAACGAAAGAAGTTGGAACGCCATGAAAAAGTTAGCCCTTGCGCTGTCTGTAGTCGCCACCATATCTTCACCTGCGATTGCTGAAGGTAATGCTGAAGCGGGAAAAACCAAAGCCATTGTCTGCTCTGCCTGCCATGGTCTTGATGGCAACAGCATGATTGACATGTACCCTAAACTTGCTGGCCAGCATACAACCTATCTACAGAAACAACTGCGAGAGTTTCGTAGTGCTGCTCAAACTGGTGGTAAAGATGGTCGTATGGATCCTATCATGGGTGGCATGGCGGTAGCCTTGAGTGATCAAGATATTGCCGATATTGCTGCTTATTTCGCCAGTCAAACATTGCAGGTTGCTGAAGTTAAAGATGTTCCAGATGCAGGCGAAAAGCTTTTCAAGGGCGGCGATATGTCTCGTGGCATAGCGGCTTGTTCTGCTTGTCACGGTCCAGAAGGCAAAGGTAGCGAACTGGCCGGTTTCCCGGCAGTAGCAGGACAACACGCCAACTACGTTAAAATTCAATTGAATAAATTCCGCGATCAAAGCCGTCATAACGATCTCAATGGAATGATGCAAGACACGGCAAAAAAACTGAATGATGCTGACATTGAAGCGCTGGCTAAGTACATCTCCAGCTTGAAATAATTACTAAAAATTGTTTAAGAGGGGGTAATATTTCCCCCTTTTCTTTAACCATAAAGCTTACGTTTACGTAAACTGAAAATATTATTGCTTGACACAGATCACAGATTTAGGTTTAATTGTGCCCGTACCGAGATAAACCCATCTGTTTGTATAAAAACTTTTCCAACAACATTCAGGTTTCGGTATAATTTACATTCAAGATATAAGAATAAAGCAATCCAATAACAATAAGACAGCTAAGACCACTCGCAAATAATAATAATGAGTCGAGATTTCAGTTTGAAGTCCAGGTCAATAAAAGTAAGGAACCGGCGATTTTGCCAACGCGCTTTTTAGCATTGTCCTTACGAATAAACAGGGGAACTCGCTCCAACAGGAAGATGTTTGCAGGACTCAAACATTAGCACGGGAAGCAACGCGCTTTGGATGCACTGGCTGGAAGCTTGTTATCACTGGAAGGTACTTAGTAGACATGGATGGTCTGTTAGGCGTCACAGAAGACGACTGGATAATGATGAGTCATTTGGCCGTCACTATTTTCAGGAAACCCAAGAAAGTGTCTGGAAGACCGATAACGAGAAAAACTGCAAGGAAAGCTGTCAAAAAAAGAAGGATATCGACCGGGAAAGTCGCATAGCAAGTAAGGAAACTTGAAATCAGAATAGGGTGTTAACTAGCACCATCATAAGGCGGCAGCCATACTGCCGCCTTTTTTTATGGCATAATTTATCAACCAACATTGAGCAGATATTAATTAGCCCATGCGTCGCTGTCCCCTGTGTCATCATGATCAGGCTAAACTCAGCTTTCAGGATAAGAAACGAAGTTTCTATCTCTGCCCTGAATGTAGACTGTTGTTTGCAGATTCCAACAGTTATCTGTTACCCGATGCCGAAAAGCAGCGTTACGGCCGAGCCCGCCAAGCAGGAAAACAAAAGCAGTTGGCACGCTTTATCCACCCTTTGTTGGAACAACTTCAATCTTTGCAACCAGCGCCGCTATTTGGTCTCAACTTCGGCCGGGTGCTAAGCAAAGAAGGACTGCAGCAGATCAGCAACGCCGGTCACCACTTACAACAGTTTGATCCCTTTTTTGCGGCAGACCACCAGCTACTACACCACCAATATGACTTTATCTGTTGTTTTCGGGTGTTCGAGCACTTCAGAACCCCAGCCAAAGAGTGGAGCTTAATCGAAACACTGCTGAAACCAGGGGGTTGGCTGGCCATATCCACCCCTCTACTGACCTCTCTGGAGGCGTTTCCCAAGTGGCATTACAAGAACAATCCGACTCATGTCAGCTTCTATCAACAACAGACTTTTGCTTACTTGGCATCTCTAGGCCAATTTAAGCTAATATTTGCAGCGCAAGACTTCATCTTGATGCAAAAAACATCAGGATCTGCTATAACACGCGACCTTAATGCAGAACCGCCGCTTGTAGACTGAACCCGGCACGGTTCGGATGCAACCCACTACTTTTTATCGAGAGAATTATGTCCCGTAGTAAAAAGACCCGAAAAGTCGGCGAGAACAACCCCAAACTGGCCCCCAGAACCAAGAAATCTGAGCGCGCTCCGGCTCGGAAGAAGCAGGACTCAGGTAATAAGGCTGGCAGCCGCCAGAACCCTGCTGCTCCAAAGGGGCAAAAGCGTGCAGGCTCTGACAAACAAGATATCCGCCTTGGCAGTAAAAAGCCTGTCGCTCTGGATATAGTCAAAGAAAAGGTTGCACAGCCCAAACAACCCAAACTGACCGATGAACAGTTGCTGCTGCAACTGGAGGAAGATCCGCGCCTGAATAAGCTGCTGGATCAGCTGGAAGAAGGGCGGGAACTGGCCGCCGATGACCAGCAATGGCTGGAGCGGCAATTGGCCAAGATAGAGAAGCTGATGGAAAAACTTGGCATTACCGATTTGGATCAGGCCGATGAAGCCCCAAGCAAGGGTCATAGTGATGACGAGTTGCTGGAGAAATTCGAATCCGGTGCTGAGCTTCTGAAACAATACCAAGACAACTAACGGAGGCCGGGATGCAGTTTATCCTTATTAGCTTAGCCATGTTGATCATCATAGGCCTCAGCGCCTATGCCACTGTGTTGCTGCTGCGTCTGAGAAGACAAACCCAGGCCAGAGAGCAAACAATGGCTGAGCAAAAGGCCGCTATGGAAGCTAAACAGGCATCCCTGCTTGCCGATATTCGCTATATTGCTGCCGCAATGACTGAAGAGCGTTGTGAGTTGTCTGAAGGAGTGGTCAGAATCGTTAAACTATTCGATCTGCTGTCGCTGACAGAGAGAGTCAGTGGTGATTACCCGGATGTGTTTATGCATTTTGAGCGCATTAAGGACCACCCCATTCTGGAGGCCAGGGCTAAATTACCCAAGCAAGAACGGATGCGGCTCGACCTGGCCAGAATGAAATCTGAAGCCGAACTGGAACAAGGCATATTAGCCGATGCCAAGAAACTCTCGGAGTTTCAACTAAAACCGACTCACTGAGGCCTCCGCTGCCGACTTACACCAGACAGTCGGCAGACCTTTCTTTACGCCGCCAAGCCCCCCAAAAAAAGAGCAAACAACTCCCTAAATACAGACCTATGGTGTGACAATGGCCAGAATTGATAACCTTTGCAGGCTCTGTCGACTCAACCAGGCAGCCATCGAGCATGCCGAATATTTCCGCAGGCGTGAGTCGGTGCACAAAACCTCAATAAGACAACAGACATTAGAAGAATTTTCATAGATATTCCCTAACGTTTGGTTGTGTACATATAATTTTTACAACCTGGATCAAGTTTATTTGAGCTATAACCCTGCATACTTCGCTCATTGCTAATTTACTGTCGGAGGACACGCCTTGAAGCAGCCCACTCATATCAGCTGGGATCAATCAATGATCGAGAAATATAACTACAGCGGTCCCCGTTATACTTCCTACCCAACGGCGCTGGAGTTTGACGACTCATTCACCGAAGGCGACTTACTGTCGGCCATTGCCGGCAGCAAAAGTGACAAACTGTCTCTGTATATTCATATCCCCTTCTGTGCCAAACTCTGCTATTACTGCGGCTGTAACAAGGTCATCACCCGACATCAGCACAAAGCCGATCAGTACATAGAGTACCTGGCAGCCGAGATCGTTAAGCGGGCGCCACTGTTCAAACACTACACAGTGACCCAGATGCACTGGGGCGGCGGTACGCCGACTTTCCTTAACCCAGAGCAAATCATCAAGTTATCGTCACTATTGAAGAGTCACTTCAACTTTGCCGAACAGGGTGAATATTCTATCGAAGTCGACCCTAGAGAAATCGAACTCTCTATGCTGGATGCCCTCAAGGAAGCTGGCTTCAACCGTATCTCCATCGGGGTGCAGGACTTCAATAAAGAGGTTCAAGCAGCAGTTAACCGTGAACAGGATGAAGACTTTATCTTTGCGCTGATCAAAAAAGCCAAAGAGATGGGCTTTGTTTCTACCAACGTCGATTTGATTTACGGCCTGCCTCATCAAACACCGGAAACCTTTGCCGAAACCATTCAGCGCATTCTGGATCTGTCTCCAGACCGGCTGTCTGTATTCAACTACGCTCACTTGCCGGCCCGCTTCGCGGCCCAGCGGAAAATCAAAGATGAGCATTTGCCCAGTCCGCAACAGAAGCTGGACATACTGCACCAGACTATTGAGACTCTGACCGGCGCCGGCTACCAATACATAGGTATGGATCACTTCGCCAAACCGGATGATGAGCTGGCCAAACTGCAAAGAGAAGGCAAATTGCACCGTAACTTCCAAGGTTATACCACCCAGGAAGAGTGCGACCTCCTTGGACTAGGGGTGTCATCCATCAGTCAGATTGGTGACTGTTATGCACAGAACCAAAAAGATATTCGCCCTTACTATGAAGCCATAGATGAGCAGGGCCACGCTCTGTGGAAAGGCTGCAAACTCAACCGTGATGACGAAATCCGCCGCGCGGTGATCAAGCAGCTTATCTGTCACTTTGAGCTTGATATGGGCAAGATGGAGCAACAACTGGGGATCCAGTTTGAAGATTACTTCGCCGAAGATCTCAAGCTGCTGCAAACCTTTATCGATGATAAACTGGTTAACGTTGAGAACCGTCAGATCAGCATCAGCCCAACCGGGCGCCTGTTGATCCGTAATATCTGTATCTGTTTCGATGTCTACTTCCGAGAAAAGGCACGTCAGCAACAGTTCTCCCGGGTAATTTAACCCTGAGTAGAATAAAAAAGCCGATGAGTAACTCATCGGCTTTTTTTGTGTCTGAACCAAACTTTTATACTTTAGCGGCGTAAAGTTCCCGGCGCTCGCTGTCAGAGAGGAAGGCCATCTCTACGCCATTACGCTGCAGCTTGGCCAATTCAGCGTCGGTGAAGCCCATCTCCCGCTTAACTACACGATATTCATGCTTGATATCTATGGCGCTGACGCCTGGATCATCGGTATTCAAGCCAACCAACACACCGGCTTCCATAAAGGTTCGCAGCGGATGCTCCTGATAGCTGTTCACAGTAGAGGTATGCAAATTACTGGTGGGGCAGGACTCGATACCTATCTTGTGTTCCACCAGATACTCCATCAATTTGGGATCATGAATCGCATTGACTCCATGGCCTATCCGAGTCGCTCCCAACTCCTTGATGGCTTGCCACATGCTTTGAGCACCGGCAGCCTCTCCGGCATGAGCCGTGATCTGAAGTCCGGCATCACGCACCCGCTTGAAATGCTCGTTGAACAGCTCTCCGGGGAAACCCAACTCATCACCGGCCAAATCGACCGCGACCAGAGATGCCCGGTGCGCGAGCAAGCCATCCAACTCCTGGGTACAAGCCTGCTGACCAAATGAGCGAGACAGAATACCTATCAGTTTTATCTTGACCTGATAATCCTTGAGCCCGGCTTTTACGCCATCAATAACGGCCTCTACCACACCCTCTATCGGCAACTTATGATTCATAGCCATGTAGTAAGGGCTGAATCTTAATTCGGCGTAGTCCAGCCCAGACAATGCTGCATCGGCGACGTTTTCATAAGCCACCCGCTTTACCGCATCCAGATCGGCCAGCACGGCAACCATCCAGTCCAGCTTTTTCAAGAAAGCTACTAGACTGGATTCTTTACCCTGGATCTGTACATAAGGTGCCAAGGCCTCAAGCGAGGCCGCCGGCAAGGCAACGCCATGTTGCTGACCCAGTTCCCATATGGTCTCAACCCTGACATTACCATCCAGATGGCGATGTAAATCGACCAACGGAATTGAAGTATCAATCATAAAAATAACCCCTGTATGAACTACCCCGCCAATTTAGTTATTTTTTGGTCTGGGGACGCTTAAGTGTAACACGCCTTTTGTTAGCACCTCTTAGTCGACCGACAGGCTTTGTTACCAAAAGGTGACGTTAAATCTCTGGGGCTCCATCCTGGCTTAAGGCATAATCCTTCATCAAGGATAAAAAAGGAACAAAATCAAATGAAAAAACTCCTGCTGCCCCTGTTGCTCACCGGATTCCTGGGCGCCTGCCAAACCCCTGCCCATGAAGCCAACACGCCAGAAATAGGCAAGCAGCTATCTCAAGCCGATAGCCAACTCCAGCAGTTAATAACCGATGCCTGGCAGCAAAGGCTGGCAGAAAGCCCTCAGATGGCCTTGCTGTTTGGCGATGACTCGGCCGCGGGCAAATTAGCAGACTTGTCAGCTGAAGCGCTGGCGGCCGATGCTGCGGCCAATTCAACACTATTGCAACGGCTAAAGGCGATCCCCAGAGAACAGCTGAGCAAAGAAGCCGCCATCAATGCCAGTATTCTCGAATACCAACTACAGGAGCGTGTGGATAGCTTCAGGTTCAAGGCCCATTACCTGCCGATTACCTCAGAGAGTGGCTTTCACGCTTACATTGCTTCTATGGCCTCAGGGGCATTCAAGACAGAAGCCGATTACCGTCACTACCTGCAGAAACTGCAATCTCTGCCGCGCTACTTCCAGCAACAGATACACTGGATGCGCCAGGGGCTTGCCGAAGGTATCACTCAGCCGCAATCTGTACTGAGAGGGTTTGAACAGAGTATTCAGGCTTATATGGTACCAGTGCAGCAAAGTAGCTATTTCAAGCCGTTTGAGACGTTTCCAGAGCACTTTTCTGCCAATCTTAAACAGGAACTGAGCCATGCCGGGTACACCAGTGTCGAGCAGCATGTGTTACCAAGTTATCAAACCTTTTATGACTTTATAACCGAGGAATATATCCCCGGCGCCCGCCAGAGCATTGCCGCATCAGCACTGCCCAATGGTCGGGCCTTTTATGAAAACAGGGTCAAGTACTACACCACTCTGGATATGACGCCTGAGCAAGTCCATCAACTGGGGCTGAATGAAGTAAAACGGATCCGCGCCGAGATGGAACAGATCATCGAACAAACCAGTTTTAAAGGCAGCTTTGCTGAGTTTCTGCATTTTATGCGCACCGACAAACGCTTTTATGTGAACACGCCGGAACAACTGCTCAAAGAAGCCTCCTATATAGCCAAAAAAGCCGATGCCATGTTGCCACGCTATTTTGGCAAGCTGCCCCGCAAACCCTATGGCGTCGCCCCTGTACCGGCCGAAATTGCCCCCAAATATACAACCGGGCGCTATTCCGGTTCCAACTCGGAGACTGTGGCGGGTTTTTATTGGGTGAACACATATGCCTTGGATAAGCGACCTCTCTATGAGTTGGAAGCACTCACCCTGCATGAAGCTGTTCCGGGTCACCACCTGCAGATATCTCTCAATCAAGAGTTGGAGCAACTGCCCGATTTTCGCCGCTACAGCTATATCTCGGCCTTTGGTGAGGGATGGGGACTATACAGTGAATATTTGGGGCTGGAAGGGGGTTTTTATCAGGATCCCTACAGCAACTTTGGACGCCTGACTTACGAGATGTGGCGCGCCGCTCGCTTGGTAGTCGATACAGGTATGCACACCCAAGGCTGGAGCCGTCAGCAGGCAATAGACTTTATGGCCGGTAATACGGCTCTGTCACTGCACAATGTCACCACAGAGATAGACAGATATATCTCCTGGCCTGGGCAGGCGCTAGCCTACAAGATTGGCGAGCTGACTATCAAACGTCTGCGAAAGCAAGCAGAAGACGCCCTGGGGGAAAAGTTCGATATCCGCCAATTCCACGATGCAGTATTGGCGCAAGGCTCTGTGCCCATGTCTGTACTGGAACAGCAGATAGCCGACTTTATCGCCTCACAGCAATGAAGCCCGGTTTCTGATACACTCGGCCAGTGCCTTTGAGCACTGGCTTTTTTAGATCAGGAAATATTGGATGGTAACGACCCAGGCCCGCAACACAGAACCCGCTTCAACCCAGTCTCAATTGGAGACTTTCTGGCAAGGTGTCACCCATGCCAAGCTGGCAGTGGGATTCGGTAAAGAGCTGGCCTACGGTTATATTTGCCACCCAAAGGCGAAACAGGCCGTCGTCATCAGCAATGGCCGGGTCGAGAGTTATCTCAAGTATCGGGAGTTGATCCACGACTTCTATCAGCAAGGTTATAGTGTCTACGCCTTGGATCATATGGGGCAAGGGCTATCCAGCAGGCTAACCGCCAATCCTCACCAAGGGCACATAGATAAGTTTCAGGACTATGTGGATCACTTGCACTGTTTCGTTGAGCAAGTGGTAGTCGCAAACCAATATGAACAGTATTTTCTGGTGGGCCACTCCATGGGAGGCGCCATAGGCACTCTGTATTTGCAGCAATACCCCCAGAGATTTACTGCCGCGGCCTTCTCTGCCCCCATGTATGGTATTCGCCTGCCAATGCCGCGCAACTTCGTACGTTGGCTGGCAGGAAAACTCAATAGTTATGGCCCGCATACCGAGCCCAACTATGTGTTATCCGGCCATGATTATCGTCCGCTCGAGTTTAAAGATAATCAATTGACCCACAGCGAAAGCCGATATCAGGCATTACTGGATTTATGCCGGCAACATCCTGAGATCCAACTGGGCTCGCCCACCAATCAATGGTTGATAGAAGCTTTGGATGCTTGCGAGAAATCTATAACCGCCGCAAGAGAGTCCAAGGTCCCGATCCTCATTCTTCAGGCTGAGCAGGACACTATCGTCGATAACCAGGCGCAAATCGCTGCCCTTGGCCCAGAGGTAATACTGGAAAAGATCATGGGAGCCAGGCATGAACTCTTTATTGAAATCGATGCAATACGTGAGCAGGTGCTGAGTATTATTTTCAACTTCCTGGCGCAGCACAGAGTAACTCACGAGTAGGAGCATGTAGCAGAGTCGCGAACTCAGTCTCAGACAGAGGCTGACTGAACAGATATCCTTGGAAGCTGTCACAGCCGAGCTGGTTCAAAAAATCTCTTTGCTGAGCCGTTTCAACACCTTCGGCAACCACTTTCAGCTCAAGGCTGTGGGCCATTTCGACTATGGCCCTGACTATGGCATCGGCACTGCGCCCAGAGCCTATCTTCTGCACAAAAGAAGCATCTATCTTTAGTCTGGATAGAGGCAGATTCTGCAAATAACTCAACGAGCTGTAACCTGTGCCAAAGTCATCTATCGCCACGGATATCCCGGCCTTTTTCAATAAGCCAATTCGAGTATTCATGATGCACAGATTGGTCAACAGAGCGTATTCGGTCAACTCCAACTCCAGCGCATCTGTTGCAACCCCCTGAGCCTTCAGCAAGGCAATCAGACGCTCAACAAACTCTGGCTGATTAAACTGCCTGGCACTGAGGTTGATGGCAATTTTGGGCACCTTTATACCTTTGGTCTGCAGTTCACGGATGAAGCGACAAACTTCGAGGATAACCCAGTGACCAATCTCACTGATAAGGCCGCTACCTTCCGCAATGGGGATAAAATCCGCCGGCGAAATGTTTCCCTGTTGCGGATGTTGCCAGCGTAATAACGCCTCTGCCCCTGTCAATTGCCCCTGACTATCGACTATAGGTTGGTAAACCAAAGAGAGTTGTTGCCGTTCGATGGCGTAGCGTAGCTCATTCTGGATTAACAGATTCTGATGCGCCTTAACCTCCATCTCGGAGTTGTAGATCATGCAGTTATCTCTACCGCCTTCCTTGGCCTGGAACATAGCCATATCGGCACGTTTCAATAACTCCTCGGCATCAATATCATCCTGTTCATCGAACAGACAAACACCAATACTGGCAGAAACGTGCAGCTGTTTATCAGCAATATGGAAGGGCCTGGCAACCAACTGCCGGATCTCACTGGCCAATGCCAAGGCTCTCCTTGACGCCGCGGTTCGATCTTGAGTCAGATCTTTCGCCAGAATAACAAACTCATCCCCCCCCAGTCTGGCAACCAAGGTATTGGCGCTAAAATAACCCGAAAACCTGGCTGCCAGTTGGATCAACAGCCGGTCCCCCAGATGGTGTCCGAGCGTATCGTTAATGGTTTTGAAATTATCCAAATCGATCAGAAAAAGCGCCGCACACTGCAGACTATTGTAGCCGTGTTTTTGTTGCTCATATAAAGCATCCATCAGAGCACGACGGTTCGCTAAATTGGTTAGTGCATCGTGGTTAGCTAAATGGGCCAGTGCTTGTTGATTACGCACGTCATCGGACACATCGGCATGGGTACCGATAATGCGGCAAGGGCGACCCAGCTCATCCCATTCGACCAACATGCCTCTATCCAGTACCCAGATATAATGACCTTCTTTATGGCGCAGACGGTGAACACTCTCAAATGTCTCGGTTTCACCGTTGAGGTAAGCCTGCAAAGACGACAACACAGTTTCTTTGTCATCGGGATGCAATCGGCTTTCCCAAGTAGAGTAAAGTCCTTCAAGCTCATGGGGACCGTAACCTATCATCTCTTTCCAACGATCCGACAGAAAAACTTCACCGCTGGCGATGTTCCAGTCCCAGATCCCATTGCGAGTCCCTTCCACAGCAAACAACCAGCGTTGTTCATTGTCCCTCAATTGCTTAAGGGTGCGCTGCAACTTCTGCTGATTCTGATGCAAGTAATCCTGCAATACCCTTATTTCACTGAAAACCCAAGGACTATTGACCTCAAAGGAGCAACTCTCACCTTTTCGGGCCTGCCAAACCAGATTCCGCAAAGGGCGTATCAACATAAAGTGCAACACCAACATGAAGCCCAAAACGAACAAAGCTCCCAAGCCCCAAACCCGCATAAAACGCGCATTGAGAGCATCTGTCACCTGAGCCATTATTGGCGACAAATCATATTCCAAATAGATAAGCTCTATATTATCGCCGTGACCAACACTCACCTCGGCATTCACTGGATAGTAAGCCTGTATTGATAGCCTATTAGGATTGGTAAAGATAAGCTCTTTTCCGGATTGCACCACCTGTTGCTGTAACTCTAGAGAATAGCCATCAATAACTTGTGAAGCCCGGCTATCGCGCCAGACAACATGATTGGCATGGCGAATAAGACTGGTGTCATCGAGCAGAATATACACCATTACATTGAAATCGATCGCTGCCAAAGAGATCTCTTCAGCCATGCTATCCGGATTATGGTTAGCGATGGCCTTCTCAACGAGATGCTGCATCCTGAAAAGTTCTTTCTTGAGTTGCTCAATTTGAACCGATGCCGCCTCAGACTCCAAGGAATGACGCTCGTAGAAATACTCCCCGGCAACAAGACAGAGATAAATAAAAAATACACAAAAAGGCACAACATAGGCCATGGCAGGCCTTGGCATCTTCACAAATGAAATCCTTAATGCTCATGACAAGAAGGCACAGATAACGCTTAATGCTAACGGTAAATTAACTTCCAGGCAAAGAGTCTAACTTTAAAATTGTTTTCGAGATCAAAGACGCTGTCTGGTAATGCAGGTAGGAAGCTTAAACAATCAGGAATACTAAGGGGCAAACAACACAAAGCGACTTTCGTCTGAATAAGGGTAGTAGATATCACGAGCAGAATGAATGGGGTGGGCCTAAGCAAAATCTCACAGACCCTAAACGCAAAAAAGCCACCTTATTCAGTGGCTTCTCTACTTAATTGGGCGTCTGGCGATGGCCAGCTTCGAGCAAGCTCTCCGCGTTCGTCTGTCGCATCAAACTGAGTTTGATAAACGCGACAACCTCACCCTACTCCACATGGGATTGTACCTCACTACGTTCGGACTCTTTATCTTCCCCATGTGAGAGTGGACATTTCAAAATGCAATTAAAACGAAAAATCCCCAACACAAAGTGCTGGGGATCCATCGTTTATTGGGCGTCTGGCGATGACCTACTCTCACATGGGGAGACCCCACACTACCATCGGCGCGATTGCGTTTCACTTCTGAGTTCGGGATGGGATCAGGTGGGACCACAATGCTATTGTCACCAGACATATTCTTACTGGTTAATTGTCCGTCTGACGGTATTGCTCCAGCTTTATCAGCCAAAAAATCACCTGCGTCATTAACCTTTGTTCTTCAATTCAGAAAGCTGTTGCTTTGAAATATGGTGGTCGCTACTGGGATCGAACCAGTGACCCCCTCCTTGTAAGGGAGGTGCTCTCCCGGCTGAGCTAAGCGACCGGTATTCTTGGCTGTGCTCTTTTCAGAGCCTGAGTTCAAACTTCAATCAAGTATCGACTTCTTCAAGTCCGTAAAACCCATCTGGGTTGTATGGTTAAGCCTCTCGAGTCATTAGTACAGGTTAGCTCAACGCCTCGCAACGCTTACACACCCTGCCTATCAACGTCCTGGTCTCGAACGGCTCTTCAGAGGTCTCTAGGACCTAGGGATGACTCATCTTGGGGCTCGCTTCCCGCTTAGATGCTTTCAGCGGTTATCGATTCCGAACGTAGCTACCGGGCAATGCCATTGGCATGACAACCCGAACACCAGCGGTTCGTCCACTCCGGTCCTCTCGTACTAGGAGCAGCTCCCCTCAATCATCCAACGCCCACGGCAGATAGGGACCGAACTGTCTCACGACGTTCTGAACCCAGCTCGCGTACCACTTTAAATGGCGAACAGCCATACCCTTGGGACCGACTTCAGCCCCAGGATGTGATGAGCCGACATCGAGGTGCCAAACACCGCCGTCGATATGAACTCTTGGGCGGTATCAGCCTGTTATCCCCGGAGTACCTTTTATCCGTTGAGCGATGGCCCTTCCATTCAGAACCACCGGATCACTATGACCTGCTTTCGCACCTGCTCGACGTGTCTGTCTCGCAGTTAAGCTGGCTTATGCCATTACACTAACCGTACGATGTCCGACCGTACTTAGCCAACCTTCGTGCTCCTCCGTTACTCTTTGGGAGGAGACCGCCCCAGTCAAACTACCCACCAGGCACTGTCCCTAACCCCGATTAGGGGCCCAGGTTAGAACATCAACACTACAAGGGTGGTATTTCAAGGTTGACTCCAACAAGACTGGCGTCTCATCTTCATAGTCTCCCACCTATCCTACACATGTAGGGTCAATGTTCAGTGCCAAGCTATAGTAAAGGTTCACGGGGTCTTTCCGTCTAGCCGCGGGTATACGGCATCTTCACCGCAATTTCAACTTCACTGAGTCTCGGCTGGAGACAGCGTGGCCATCATTACGCCATTCGTGCAGGTCGGAACTTACCCGACAAGGAATTTCGCTACCTTAGGACCGTTATAGTTACGGCCGCCGTTTACCGGGGCTTCGATCATGAGCTTCTCCGAAGATAACCCAATCAATTAACCTTCCGGCACCGGGCAGGCGTCACACCGTATACGTCATCTTGCGATTTTGCACAGTGCTGTGTTTTTGATAAACAGTTGCAGCCACCTGGTATCTGCGACTGCCAGCAGCTTACGACGCGAGGTCTTCACCGCCGGCAGCGTACCTTCTCCCGAAGTTACGGTACCATTTTGCCTAGTTCCTTCAGCCGAGTTCTCTCAAGCGCCTTGGTATTCTCTACCCGACCACCTGTGTCGGTTTGGGGTACGATTCCTGCTAACCTGAAGCTTAGAAGATTTTCCTGGAAGCATGGCATCAACCACTTCATCCCCGTAGGGACTCGTCATCAGCTCTCAGTGTATGTGTGCCCGGATTTGCCTAAGCACACCACCTACTACCTTAAACGCGGACAACCAACGCCGCGCTGGCCTAGCCTTCTCCGTCTCTCCATCGCAGTTAGCAGAAGTACGGGAATATTAACCCGTTTCCCATCGACTACGCCTTTCAGCCTCGCCTTAGGGGTCGACTCACCCTGCCCCGATTAACGTTGGACAGGAACCCTTGGTCTTTCGGCGAGGGGGTTTTTCACCCCCTTTATCGTTACTCATGTCAGCATTCGCACTTCTGATACCTCCAGCGTGGGTTACCCCTTCGCCTTCAACGGCTTACAGAACGCTCCTCTACCGCACTGATGCAAGCATCAGTACCCGTAGCTTCGGTGAATTGCTTAGCCCCGTTACATCTTCCGCGCAGGCCGACTCGACTAGTGAGCTATTACGCTTTCTTTAAATGATGGCTGCTTCTAAGCCAACATCCTAGCTGTCTAAGCCTTCCCACATCGTTTCCCACTTAGCAATTACTTTGGGACCTTAGCTGACGGTCTGGGTTGTTTCCCTTTTGACGACGGACGTTAGCACCCGCCGTCTGTCTCCCGGATAGCACTCTTTGGTATTCGGAGTTTGCAAAGGGTTGGTAAGTCGGGATGACCCCCTAGCCTTAACAGTGCTCTACCCCCAAAGGTGTTCGTCCGAGGCGCTACCTAAATAGCTTTCGAGGAGAACCAGATATCTCCCGGTTTGATTGGCCTTTCACCCCCAGCCACAAGTCATCCGCTAATTTTTCAACATTAGTCGGTTCGGTCCTCCAGTTGATGTTACTCAACCTTCAACCTGCCCATGGCTAGATCACCGGGTTTCGGGTCTACACCTAGCAACTAAACGCGCAGTTAACACTCGGTTTCCCTACGGCTCCGCTATTCGCTTAACCTCGCTACTAAATGTAAGTCGCTGACCCATTATACAAAAGGTACGCAGTCACGGTCTCAAGTACCGCTTCCACTGCTTGTACGTATACGGTTTCAGGTTCTATTTCACTCCCCTCACAGGGGTTCTTTTCGCCTTTCCCTCACGGTACTGGTTCACTATCGGTCAGTCAGGAGTATTTAGCCTTGGAGGATGGTCCCCCCATATTCAGACAACATATCACGTGTGCCGCCTTACTCGTTTTCATCTCTGGTTAGTTTACATGTACGGGGCTATCACCCTGTGCCGCTGTGCTTTCCAACACATTCCACTAACACCCCAAAGACTTAAGGGCTAATCCCCGTTCGCTCGCCGCTACTTGGGGAATCTCGGTTGATTTCTTTTCCTAAGGGTACTTAGATGTTTCAGTTCCCCTCGTTCGCCTCAATACGCTATGTATTCACGTATTGATGACACCTTATGGTGCCGGGTTTCCCCATTCGGACATCGCTGGCTCAAATGCTTGTTACTAGCTCACCAACGCTTTTCGCAAGTTACTACGTCCTTCATCGCCTCTGACTGCCAAGGCATCCACCGTATACGCTTGGTCGCTTAACCATACAACCCGGATGAGTTTTCATCGGTTTGTATTGCAACCAGCTTAGGTTTACTTGTCTCACCTCCGGGTTAAGGAAGTGGACTCGCCTTGAAGAATTTCCAAAACACTTGATTGAAGTGTTTGAGAACTCAATTTGTATGCATCAATTCCAACTCCTAAGAGTGGTTTTGATGTCTACTATCAGCTTTCCAAATTGTTAAAGAACTCATTGACCTACCAGGGTCAACGGCCTGCTCTATGAACAAGCAATCTGTGTGAACACTCAACAAACACCAATTATCGCTTAGGTAAGGAGGTGATCCAGCCCCAGGTTCCCCTAGGGCTACCTTGTTACGACTTCACCCCAGTCATGAACCACACCGTGGTAAACGCCCTCCCGAAGGTTAAGCTATCTACTTCTGGTGCAGCCCACTCCCATGGTGTGACGGGCGGTGTGTACAAGGCCCGGGAACGTATTCACCGTGGCATTCTGATCCACGATTACTAGCGATTCCGACTTCATGGAGTCGAGTTGCAGACTCCAATCCGGACTACGACCGGCTTTATGAGATTAGCTCCACCTCGCGGCTTCGCAACCCTCTGTACCGACCATTGTAGCACGTGTGTAGCCCTACTCGTAAGGGCCATGATGACTTGACGTCGTCCCCACCTTCCTCCGGTTTATCACCGGCAGTCTCCCTAAAGTTCCCGGCATTACCCGCTGGCAAGTAAGGATAGGGGTTGCGCTCGTTGCGGGACTTAACCCAACATTTCACAACACGAGCTGACGACAGCCATGCAGCACCTGTCTCAGAGTTCCCGAAGGCACCAATCCATCTCTGGAAAGTTCTCTGGATGTCAAGAGTAGGTAAGGTTCTTCGCGTTGCATCGAATTAAACCACATGCTCCACCGCTTGTGCGGGCCCCCGTCAATTCATTTGAGTTTTAACCTTGCGGCCGTACTCCCCAGGCGGTCTACTTAATGCGTTAGCTTGAGAGCCCAGTGTTCAAGACACCAAACTCCGAGTAGACATCGTTTACGGCGTGGACTACCAGGGTATCTAATCCTGTTTGCTCCCCACGCTTTCGTGCCTGAGCGTCAGTCTTTGTCCAGGGGGCCGCCTTCGCCACCGGTATTCCTCCAGATCTCTACGCATTTCACCGCTACACCTGGAATTCTACCCCCCTCTACAAGACTCTAGTTTGCCAGTTCGAAATGCGGTTCCCAGGTTGAGCCCGGGGCTTTCACATCTCGCTTAACAAACCGCCTGCGCACGCTTTACGCCCAGTAATTCCGATTAACGCTCGCACCCTCCGTATTACCGCGGCTGCTGGCACGGAGTTAGCCGGTGCTTCTTCTGCGAGTAACGTCACAGCTAGCAGGTATTAACTACTAACCTTTCCTCCTCGCTGAAAGTGCTTTACAACCCGAAGGCCTTCTTCACACACGCGGCATGGCTGCATCAGGGTTTCCCCCATTGTGCAATATTCCCCACTGCTGCCTCCCGTAGGAGTCTGGGCCGTGTCTCAGTCCCAGTGTGGCTGATCATCCTCTCAGACCAGCTAGGGATCGTCGCCTAGGTGAGCCTTTACCTCACCTACTAGCTAATCCCACCTGGGCTTATCCATCAGCGCAAGGCCCGAAGGTCCCCTGCTTTCCCCCGTAGGGCGTATGCGGTATTAGCAGTCGTTTCCAACTGTTATCCCCCACAAATGGGCAAATTCCCAGGCATTACTCACCCGTCCGCCGCTCGTCATCTTCAAAAGCAAGCTTTTGAAATGTTACCGCTCGACTTGCATGTGTTAGGCCTGCCGCCAGCGTTCAATCTGAGCCATGATCAAACTCTTCAATTAAAGTTTTGGTTGAACCCGAAGGTTCGACTCAATGAATTCTGTTCGTATGAACACTCTTCATCGAGTTAAATCGTTTTGTCGATTTCTCAATGCCTGTGAGTGTCCACACAGATTTGCTTGTTTATCTTGTTAAAGAGCAATCCCTTAGGCGCTGCGGCCATCGGGTCAGGGCTGCGTATTCTACGCTTTCCTGCTGCGGCGTCAAGAGGTATTTACCATCTTTTTTCGCCTGTTGTTGAAAGGACTCAAGAGCCTCTTTTCTTCGACCCTGTCACGTCTTTCGCGTTGCCGCTGTGCCGTGTCAGTGGGAGCGCATTATAGGGAGCCTGAACTTTTGTGCAAGGGCTTTTTTGTAATAAAACTGCTGTTTTTGACTTACTTGCTGAGAATTTGTCCTGACCTGCCACTTTTTAATCTTTATAATGGCGAAAACCAATCATATAAGGACTTTTTATGGCCAATTCTCTCAGATCTTACCAAGGTACCAAGCCAAAGTTGGCCGAAGGCGTCTATGTTGATGAAGCTGCAGTTCTGGTAGGTGACATCTTTTTGGATCAGGACGCCAGCGTTTGGCCTATGGTGGCAGCCCGGGGTGACGTCAATCATATTCGCATCGGCAAACGCAGCAGTGTTCAGGATGGCACAGTCCTGCATGTTAGCCGTAAGTCTCCGGCCAACCCCGAAGGACACCCGCTGCTCATCGGCGATGATGTCACCATAGGGCACAAAGCCATGCTTCACGGTTGCAAGGTAGGTAATCGAGTATTAGTTGGCATGGGAGCCATTATTTTGGATGGCGTCATCATCGAAGACGATGTGATTTTAGGTGCAGGTTCCTTGGTGCCTCCCGGTAAGGTACTAAAGAGTGGCTTTCTCTATATAGGCAGCCCGGCCAAGCAGGCTCGCCCCTTGACCGAAGCCGAACGCCAATTTCTGCCACAATCGGCAGACAACTATGTCCGCCTTAAAGATGAGTATCTGGCCGAGCAAAGTAGTACTGACTAAGAAAGTTATACTGACTCAGGTAACTCTATCTCACCGGCTCCATTGAAGCATTCCTGCTCAATCAGCGCCTCGGCTTCATCTTCGAAGTCGAAGCGCCACTGTTCAAACAGGCTCAGGATCTCTTGCTCTTCGAGAACAACCTTGCCACTTATTTGCTGCATACGTTGTAAACCAACATAACAAGGAATATTGACCCCTTGCTGCTGGGCCATAAACTTGAGCCTGTTTGATTCGGCTTGCCACTGACACAAGTCGCTGAAGATGATCCCCTGATTCATGATGCCTCTCCTTTTAATTCTTGCCGCAGACTCTCGAGTACAAGCTCAACTTTGGGCATGACACCTCGCCATAAATAGAAACTTCTAGCCGCCTGTCCCACCAACATTCCTAACCCATCCAGTGTTTTTGCCGCCCCTTGCTCGGCAGCCCAGCGATTGAACGCGGTTGTTTGTGCCGAATACATCATGTCGTAGCAGTAGCTATGATTGGCAACCACGGTTACGGGAATATCCGGCAACTCACCATGTAAACTGGCTGAGGTGGAATTGATAATGAGATCATAACCCTCATAGAGTTCATTTCGCCTCAACGCCTGTACTTGCTGTGGCGCAATAGCCGCCAGCAACTCGGCCTTACTGTATGTTCTATTATAGATATCAATATGGCCGACACCGGCCGCCAACAGAGAAAGCAGACACCCCCTGGCAGCCCCACCAGCGCCGAGCAGCAAGACCTTTTTATCCTTCAGCGTCAGGTAACGACTGAGATCGGCCACCAAGCCGTAGCCATCGGTATTGTCACCCCGAATTCTGCCATCATCCAGTTTAATCAAGGTATTCACCGCGGCGGCGGTTTCGGCTTCCTGGCTCAACTCATCACAAAGTTGAAAGGCTTGTTCCTTGAAAGGCACAGTGACATTGGCGCCCATCCCCCCGGCAGCAAAAAAAGCCGTGACACTGCCACTGAAGTCATCGATTGGCGCCAGAATCGCTTGATAGCTTAGGTTTTGCCCTGTCTGAGCGGCAAAAGCTGCATGGATAGCGGGTGATTTACTGTGTTGAATGGGATTGCCAAAGACGGCATAGCGGTCGGTCATCTGTGCTCCAGAGCAATGGAAGATGTATCAGTCTACTCAGCGGCCCAAGGCCAGGCAAGGCTGCCGACCTATGGGGCTTTCAGTGTATACTGGCGCCAAAATCGACAACAAGATTCAACACGCAAATGAACTGGCTAAAGAAAATTCTCAATCGTAAACCCGAGGCTGAGCGGGACCCCACTCAGTCCAACGCCTATGATCTGATCGGCGGCGACGAAACGATACGCGCCATAGCCAAGAGCTTTTATCAGCAGATGCAGACGCGGCCGGATACTCAGGAACTGTTGTCCATACATCAGGCTCCGCTGGCACAATCTGAGCAGAAGTTATATGAATTTCTCAGTGGTTGGTTGGGAGGGCCTCAGCTGTATCAAGCCAAATATGGCCACCCGGCGCTTAGAGCCAGACATATGCCGTTTGCCGTTGATGAAAGAATGCGTGATCAGTGGCTGTTATGTATGAGGGCCTCACTGGAGGCCAACTTGAAGGATCCCGAACACAGGAAGGTGATTTTCAATGCTATCGCTCAGTTAGCAGACCATATGCGTAACCAATAAGCCAGATTAAGGCTTATTGGTTACCCTCACTAACTATTCGGTGAGCCAATCCCTGGGATGTAAAAAATCACTGTAGAGCCTGGCTTCGGCAGAGCCGGCTTCGGGTTCATAGGCGTATTGCCAGCGAACCAAGGGCGGCATCGACATGAGTATTGACTCGGTTCGGCCGCCGGTTTGCAGCCCAAATAGAGTTCCTCTGTCATAGACCAGATTGAACTCTACATAGCGACCACGGCGATACAGTTGGAACTCACGTTCACGCTCGCCATATTCGGTATCCTTACGCCGCTCAACAATGGGGGCATAGGCAGGTAAGAAACCGTTTCCGACAGCTTGCATGAAAGCAAAGCACTGCTCAAAGCCACCTTCATTGAGGTCATCGAAGAAGAGGCCACCGACACCGCGGGTTTCGTTTCTGTGCGGCAGGAAGAAATACTCATCGCACCATTTTTTGTACTTGGGGTATACCGCTTCGCCGAAAGGCTCGCAAATCGCTTTGGCTTGCTGATGCCATTCGCGCACGTCCTCAAGGAAGGGGTAATAGGGGGTCAGGTCGAAGCCACCACCAAACCACCAGACGGGATCGGCACCTTCTTTGCGGGCAATAAAGAAGCGCACATTGGCATGGGTAGTAGGAAGATAGGGATTACGCGGATGGATAACCAGTGAAACCCCCATGGCTTCAAAGCTTCGTCCGGCCAACTCAGGCCTGTGTGCCGTAGCCGAGGCTGGCATGGCCGCGCCTTCTACATGGGAGAAGTTCACCCCGGCCTGTTCAAACACGCCACCGCCGTTAAGTACCTTACTGATCCCGCCACCGCCCTCGGCCCGTATCCAAGAATCGGTAGCAAACTCAGCTTTGCCGTCCAGTCGTTCCAGTCCTTCACAAATCTGTTGTTGCAGTTGCATCAAGAATGCTTTTACCTGGTGGGAATCAGGTGCTGTCATGCTCGCTCCTTCTTGCTTGGAATAGTTAGCCATTACGCAGGATCTGGCCGCTGCGAATATCTATGATGGTGGAAGGCTGGCGCTGCTGCCCCAACTCTCCTTCGATAAGGGCATCTATCTGCCCGGCAAACGTTGTTTCAATATCATTCACTGTCAGAGCCGGCGACTCACCCGCCAAGTTGGCACTGGTGGATACCAGCGGCTTGCCCAAGGTATCACACAACTCCCGGACAACCGGATGGGCCGAGACCCTGACGGCAATAGAGTCAAAATGGCCACAAAGCAGTTGGCTCATTCCCTGACGCACCGGCATGACAAAGGTAAAAGGTCCGGGCCATTTGGCAAACGCCTGCTGCAGTTGTTCATCACTCAGTTGAGACTCGTCCAGATAGGGTTGCAACTGCCGATAGTCACTTGCAACCATGATAAGCCCCTTGTGCCAGGGACGCTGTTTGATGTCGAGAATTCGGGAAACGGCGGCTTCATTATCGGGATCGCATCCCAAACCATAAACAGCTTCGGTGGGATACGCTATGACCCCTCCATCCAGAAGCAGTTGCTTACTCCTGGCGGCGAGCAAGTGCAGCATTGAGAGTACCTTTTATAGAGACAAAGACGGCTGAGCGCCCTCGGCGACAGCGGAGGTGATTATAGTCACATATTGAGCCGGATCACAGAGTTCGCTTGTACTTACATTCCTTACGGGGACATTCCAGTCTGTCGCCTGCAGCGCCCTTACGTTCTACCAGAATACCGAAACCGCATTCAGGACAAGCCTCTGCCCGAGGAGGAAAATTCACCAGAAACTTGCACTTGGGGTAGTTGCTGCAAGCATAAAAGCTCTTGCCGAACTTGCTGGTTCTATGCTCAAGCACACCGCTATTACACTGAGGACAAGGCACTTTTTCAGCCTCTTCCTGCTGGTCATGTCGCTCGATATGGGTGCATTGTGGATACTGGGTACAACCAATAAAAATACCAAAGCGCCCCGACTTGACCGCTAACTCGTGGCCACACTGGGGACACTCGGAGCCGGGAATAGGCTGAGAGTCGATGGATTCGTGCTGCACCAAAGGCCGGGTGTAATCGCACGCTGGATAATTATTACAGCCAATGAAGCCACCATGCTTACTGTGGCGCACGGAGAGCTCACTGCCGCACTTGGGACAAAGTTCATATTCTTTTTCGAGCGCGTGCGCCCGAGCATTGAACAACTGCTGGTCTATCTTGGCCATGACACATCTCGCTGTTAAAAGAGTTAAGCGAACATTTTACCAGCGCCACACGGATAAAGGGAGTCGAGTTGATGACCACACTCACTGAAAGACTCAGCCAACAAGAACAGATAGTGAAATAGCCTTCACTTCAGGAAAGAGTGACATTGGTTGGAAACTGCCGAGGTCTTTTTCAGAAAGACTTATCTCTCTTTTGCGGAATGATAAAAATTGAAGTATCCAGACAATGGGAAATGAAGCTCACTGCAGCCAAAAAAGATTGCCCAATACTTTCTGAGAATATCCTGAAAGCGAATTGAATTGATACCAGCCAAGACAGGCAATAACGGCACATACATCTTGCAGCTGCTCTTTTTGGTCAAGAATCTCAGCACATCTCGTTTGGCGCCAGAGCGATATAAAACCACTGCACATTCGCCATACTATCCGTGCTGAGATTGTCGAATGAAAACTGCCATTCAGGAGTGTAATCGACCTTCTTCTGGTTGCTCGAAGATAAGATCTTCCATCTGCTCATAGGCAGACTCATTACCGGGCGCATTGAACAATACCATCAGAATCACCCACTTGAGGTCTTCCAACACCATAGCTGGCTCGTCCAATTCCATCACCCTATCGATAACCATTTCCCGGGTTTGCACATTCAATACCCGAATCTGCTCCAAGAACAACAGGAAACCACGGCACTCGACGTCCAGTTTCTCCATTTCATCTTTAGTGTAGATGCGGAAGGAATGTTGAGTATGCCCTCTAAGGTAGGGAGTATCACTCTCCTGCAGTTCAGCCAACCGCTCAAGCCAGGAAAGCGCCTTGATGATTTCGGACTGATGGAAACCGGCACGGGTGAGTTCTTTGGTCAACTCATCTTCGTCGACCAACATTTCAACTTCACTATGAACATAGTTTTCAAACAGATACATGAGGATATCAAACATGGCTATTTCCTCTTAAGTCTAACGTAACCACCGGGTACTGCGGCAACCCAACCTTGCAACTCAAGTTCAAGCAATTGTTCCAACACCAGATCCAACGTTATTCCACTATGCTCAACCACCACATCCAAAGGTGTGGTCTCATAATCTACACTAGCTAACAGCGTTTTAAATGGCAACTCAGAGTTCTCACTTGGTTTTATATGGTGACTCTTGCGCAAGTCTTCAAGGTGGCAGCTACATAAAGGCGCCAACTCTTCCACTATATCGGCCACAGACTCCACAAGTTTTGCCCCATTGCGAATTAAATCGTGGCATCCCTGGTGTTCATCGCCCATAACGGAACCTGGAACCGCAAAAACCTCTCGACCTTGTTCTGCTGCCAGGCGGGCACTGATCAGTGAACCACTACGCCGACGAGCTTCTACCACCAAGGTTCCCATTGCAAGGCCGCTGATTATACGGTTTCGTTTGGGAAAATTCCCGGGAAATACACCGACGGAGGGCCAAAGTTCACTGATAACTGCGCCATGCACTTGAAGATCATCATAAAGAGCCCTATGCCTTCGAGGGTAAATCTCGTCAATTCCGGTACCCAGTACCGCAATGGTTTTGCCGGTTGCCGACAAGGCTCCACGGTGAGCTGCGCCATCTATGCCGGCAGCCATACCACTGCATACGCTGATGTTCAAGGCATCCAGCTCGGCGCCCCACTGCCAGGCGAGCGACAAACCGGCGCGGCTGGCATCGCGGCTGCCAACCATGGCCAGCGCGGGTTGCAACAGGGTTTCAACCTGTCCTTTGACGAACAAAATCGGAGGAAAATCGGGGATATGTTTCAACAATGGCGGGTAAAAGGGATCGTCGGGGCAGATTAGATATCTGCCCTCTGCACCCTGCTGCCATTGCAAGGCTTGGTCAACTTTTTCAGGAGCCAACTCCAAGCGTTGGAGCTGTGTCGGGTTTATTGGCAAAGACTGGGGTTCATATTCCAGCCTCTGTCTCAACTCAGCCACATCCATGTGCAAGAGCAATTGCCTTATCCGGAGGGGTCCCAGTCCAGATACCGCAGCGACAACCAGCCAATCAACCAGACTATTATGCGTCATTCACCTTTCAGTAATGTGTCAGGCCTGACCAAAAGGTCATCAACCCGGACAGGGCTTTCGTTCACCATGATAAGCCCAAGCGCTGTCTTGTCGAACACCTTGAACACCATGACTTGGCCGCGATAGAGATCCGGCAGCTTAACGGCATTGTCTGAGCCCATCTTGGCCATCAGGTTGTCGTAAGCGGAGCGTTCGGTCGGTGGCACCGGGATACCCTCGCCGTTGATCACCACTTCGGCACCGTCCTTGTAGATAGAGAACACATCGCCGGGCTCTACGCCCTCACGGCTGCCCCGATCCAGATAAAACACATCCAGTTTCCCCATGGCGCGAATTTTACGTTCAGATGCCAACACCTTGGCGCCCTCTAAATCACTGGCCTTGGGAATAAAGTAGGCTGACAATAAGGAGTCATCCTCTATCGCCAACACTCTGAAACCGGCTTTGGTTTCGCGGAAATTATTGAGCAGCTTCACCTTGGAAATTTCACCCGACTCCACCACTCGGCCACTGGCGCTGAGGATCACTTCCTGACCCAGCAACTCGCCTGTTTCCTTGTTGGTAAATTCGCGCCCGGGCTGATACATCCCGACCTTATCGCCTTGTGGCAGATTAGCCTGAATGTAGATGATGTCGTCCATCACATGGTGACGGGAGTCTCTTTCTCCCCCCAGCACCATAGGTTGCTCCTTAAACCACTCGGGATCGAC
This sequence comes from Shewanella carassii, assembly GCF_019670705.1. Classification (NCBI taxonomy): domain Bacteria; kingdom Pseudomonadati; phylum Pseudomonadota; class Gammaproteobacteria; order Alteromonadales; family Shewanellaceae; genus Shewanella; species Shewanella carassii. The sequence goes on along the minus strand of NZ_AP024618.1, from coordinate 30,797 downwards.
CACCCGGTTTTGCACCAGGTAGGGTTGGATCAAGGCCAAATCCACCGTTGGAATGGCGCCATCTTTAGGCTGAATCCTTCCGGCCGGGCTCTTGCGAACATGAGGTTTATTGACCAACCTGGGTTCACCATCGATAAACACCAGCGTCAATCGATCGCCGGGATAAATAAGGTGCGGATTGGCGATTTGGGGATTGGCGCCCCATAGTTTGGGCCAACGCCAAGGGTCTTTGAGAAACAAAGCCGATATATCCCAAAGGGTATCGCCTTTCTTGACCACATAAGTATCAGGATGGCCGGGTTTTAATGTCAGGGTATCTGCTGCAACGAAGGCGCAATTAAATGTCAGTAACGCGAGTAAAATTAACCGTTTCATGGGGGCTTCCATGTTGTCTGGCTCATTAGTAAGAGCTTTTGCTGTTATTGATAGCCGCTAAGGATTAAAATTAACGCAATAGCACAAGTCAGTATAACCAACTGGCACGGATTTGACAGACTTGTTAAGAGTTTATCTATGACCATGTTAAAAGTATTACGATTCCCCGACGAGAGATTACGCACGATTGCCCAGCCCGTGACAGAATTTGATTCTGCGCTGCAGACGCAAATCGATAATATGTTCGAGACCATGTACGAAGAAAAGGGTATTGGTCTGGCCGCGACTCAAGTCGATTTTCATAAACAATTGATTGTGATGGACTTGCAGGACGACGTCGAACGTCCAAAAGTCTTTATCAATCCCCAAATCATCAGTGCCAGCGGCGACTTCTGTAATGAAGAGGGCTGTCTGTCTGTACCCGGCATTTATGCCAAGGTGGACAGAGCCGAATTTATTACCGTGACCGCGCTCGACCGTGATGGCAATGAATTTACCCTTGAAGCAGACGGCTTATTTGCTATCTGCATTCAGCACGAGATGGATCACCTAAAGGGCAAGCTTTTTGTTGATTATCTGTCACCACTGAAACGTCAGCGGATCAGACAAAAGCTGGAAAAGACCGCGCGTCAGGAAGCCAGAGCCTGAATTAATCCCCAATAATTAGGATCTATTTTGAAACCATTGAAGATCATTTTTGCCGGTACGCCGGACTTTGCAGCGCGCCACCTGCAGGCGCTGCTGAACTCAGAGCATCAAGTCATCGCCGTCTATACCCGAGTGGACAAACCCGCCGGACGAGGCCACAAACTCACCCCCAGCCCAGTCAAGGCACTGGCGCTGGAACACGATATTCCGGTCTATCAGCCCAAATCACTGCGCCACGAAGAAGCCCAACAGGAGCTGGCCGCTCTTGGAGCCGATATCATGGTGGTGGTCGCCTACGGCCTGATCCTGCCATTGGCAGTGTTGCAGGCTCCTCGCCTGGGATGCATCAATGTTCACGGCTCTATTCTGCCGCGCTGGCGCGGTGCGGCGCCTATCCAAAGGGCATTATGGGCCGGGGACAAAGAAACTGGGGTCACCATAATGCAGATGGATGTCGGTTTGGATACCGGCGACATGTTGCTCAAGACTTCGCTACCGATAGCCGATGACGACACTTCAGCAACCCTGTATGAAAAGCTGGCTCAGCAGGGACCGGTGGCACTGATCCAAGCTCTTCAAGGTCTGGCCGAAGACAAACTCACCGCCGAGCCACAGGACGAATCACTGGCCAACTACGCCGAAAAACTCAGTAAAGAGGAAGCCCGCATCGACTGGCATAAAACTGCCCGCAATCTGTGGCAGGAGATCCGCGCCTTTAACCCATGGCCGGTGAGCTATTTTGAATGCCAGGGACAAAATATCAAGGTCTGGCAGGCCGAAGTGGAAGAGTCAGACGAGCAGTTTGCGCCGGGCACAGTGGTGCGCGCCGACAAACGAGGATTAGCCATTGCCACTGCCGATGGCTTATTGGTGTTGAAAAAGGCGCAACTGCCTGGGAAAAAACCGCTGGATATCGCCGATATTCTCAACGCTAGGGGCGAATGGTTCCAGCCCGGTAAGAATTTGGCTCAAGCATCATGAGACAGAATCTCAGAGCCCTTGCCGCCAAGGCCATCTTTCAGGTACTGGAACGGGGCATGTCCCTCTCGGTTGCCCTGCCCGAACAACAACAGCAGCTTCACAGCGGCAAAGACAAGGCGCTTTTGGCCGAACTTTGCTATGGCGTAATGCGCACCCTGCCACAACTGGACAAGAGAGTCAGCGACTGCCTCAATAAACAGTTCAAAGGGAAACAGCGTATCGTCCACCAGCTGCTTCTTGTGGGTTGTTACCAGCTGTATTTCACCCGGATACCGGCCCATGCAGCCATTTCGGAAACTGCCGAAGCCTGTCGTCAATTGAAGTTTGAAAACCTGGTCAAGGTAGTCAACGGCGTTTTACGTAATATCCAGCGAGACAATAGTCCACTGGCCACAGATAACCCTGTGCTGGAACACAATACGCCCAACTGGATCCTCAAGGCGCTCACAGCTGCCTATCCGGAAAACTGGCAACAAGTGGTGCAACAGAGTCACCAGCGACCGCCCCTGTGGCTGCGCAACAACCGTTTATCCCAAAGTCGTGAGCAATATCTGCAACACTTGGCTGACGCCGAAATTGCCGCCACTCCAGGTCAAGGGGAAGACAGTATATTGCTCGAGCAAGCCTGCGATGTCACCTCTCTGCCCGGCTTTGGCGAAGGCTCAGTATCTGTGCAGGATGGTGCGGCTCAATGGGCCGCCGCCCTGCTAGCTCCTCAAGCGGGCGAAACCATTCTCGATGCCTGCGCCGCTCCGGGAGGCAAGAGTTGCCATCTGCTGGAGCTGTGTCCGGACATAGAGCTGGTGGCGGTCGACAACGACAACAAACGGCTGCGGAGAGTTGCCGAGAACCTGCAAAGGTTGCAACTGAATGCCCAGTTGGTGCACGGCGATGCCGCCGATATCGCGTCATGGTGGCAGGGCGGCCAGTTTGATCGCATATTACTGGATGCTCCCTGCTCGGCTACCGGCGTTATTCGGCGCCATCCGGATATCATGTGGCTGCGTAAGCCGCAGGATATTGAGGAGTTGGCCAAGGTGCAGCAACAGATATTGGATCACTGCTGGCAATGGTTGAAGCCAGGCGGTGTACTGTTATACGCCACCTGCTCTATCCTGCCCCAGGAAAACCGCGATCAAGTTGCCGCCTTCCTGGAACGTACGCCGGATGCCCGCCTGAAGGCTATCACTCAGGCAGACCAGCCAGATGCAATAGGCTGGCAAATCTTGCCCGGACAGGACAATATGGACGGGTTTTACTACGCGCGAATCGTTAAGTCGAAACTTTAGGGATAAGACGAGGCCATGAAAATAATCATCTTGGGCGCAGGTCAGGTCGGTGGCACCCTTGCGGAAAACCTGGTGGGTGAAAATAACGATATCACCATAGTCGACAGTGACAGAAACCGCCTTAGGGCACTGCAAGACAAATATGACTTGCGGGTGGTTGTCGGTCATGGAGCCCACCCCGGCGTCTTGAAAGAAGCCGGCGCCGAAGATGCCGATATGCTGATCGCTGTAACCAACAGCGATGAATGCAACATGGCCGCCTGTCAAATTGCCTATACCCTGTTTGGCACACCAACCAAGATAGCCCGTATTCGCTCAGAGCAATACTTAGGGATGCAGGATAAGCTGTTTATCGACAGTGAAACCAAAAATAGTGAACTTCGCACCCGAGGTGGTTTCATCATAGATGAGCTGATCGCCCCGGAGCAGTTGGTAACCGCTTACATACAGCGTCTGGTAGATTATCCAGGGGCTTTACAAGTTTTGGAGTTCGCCGAAGGCAGACTAAGCTTGGTGGCGGTTCGCGCCTATTATGGCGGCCCCTTGGTGGGTAACGCGCTGGCAGCGCTGCGCGAACACATGCCGAATATTGATACCCGGGTAGCGGCCATTTTCCGTCAAGGTCGGCCGATTATGCCCAGGGGAACCACCATCATAGAAGCCGATGATGAAGTGTTCTTTGTTGCCGACAGTCGCCATGTTAGAGCTGTGATGAGTGAGATGCAGAAGCTGGACAACAGCTACCGCAATATCATGATCGCCGGGGGCGGTAACATAGGTTTGGGGCTGGCTCAGAAACTGCAACGTAACCACTCCATCAAACTCATAGAACACCGTCAGGACAGAGCCGAGGCGCTGTCGGAAAAGCTGGAAAATACCACGGTATTCTGTGGCGATGCTTCCGATCAAGAACTCCTGATGGAAGAGCACATAGATCAAACCGATGTGTTTATCGCCGTCACCAACGATGATGAGGCCAACATAATGTCTGCCCTGCTGGCCAAGCGCATGGGAGCCAAGAAAGTGATGGTGCTCATTCAGCGTGAAGCCTATGTCGATATCGTTCAGGAAGCTAATATCGATATCGCCATTTCGCCGCAGCAAGCCACCATCTCGGCCTTGCTAACCCATATCCGCCAGGGGGATATCTGCAACGTATATTCACTGCGCCGAGGCGCCGCCGAAGCGATTGAGGCCATTGCCCACGGTGACTCCAGCACCAGCAAAGTCGTCGGCAAACAGATAGGCGAAATTAAGCTACCGCCAGGTACCACCATAGGCGCTATAGTCCGTGACGATGAAGTCTTGATGGCCCACGATAAGACAGTTATCGAACAGGGAGACCATGTCATTCTATTTCTGGTGAACAAGAAGTTTATCGGTGAAGTAGAAAAACTTTTCCAGCCGAGCGCTTTCTTCTTCTAAGGCTCTGGCCATGCTGAATTTTCGCCCGCTGCTATTCATCCTAGGTCTGTTTCTGTCCATGTTAACGGCCTTTATGTTTATTCCCCTCTTCTTCGCCCTGTTTTACGGCGAAGAAACCGTGGCGGCCTTTATGGCATCGGCATTGGTCACAGGCACAGTCTCCAGTATCTGCATGCACAGAGGCCAGGGACAAAAGCTCAATCTGAATATCCGTGACATGTTTCTGCTGACCAGCCTGACCTGGTTTATTGTCAGCCTATTTGCCGCCATGCCTTTTACCCTGTATCACGGCATTGGCTATACCGATGCCTTCTTTGAAACCATGTCGGGGATCACCACCACAGGTTCTACAGTGCTATCCGGACTGGACAGCATGGATCACAGCATTCTCATCTGGCGCTCACTACTGCAGTGGCTTGGTGGCATAGGCTTTATCGTGATGGCGGTGGCGATCCTGCCATTTCTTAACGTAGGGGGGATGCGGCTATTTAGAACTGAATCCTCAGATTGGTCCGAAAAAACCATTCCCCGCACGCAGAGCCTGGCCAAATATCTTTTTCTGGTGTACTTGGGACTAACCGTTTGCTGCGGTTTGGCTTATCACCTGGCGGGGATGAACTGGTTTCAAGCGCTCAACCATGCCATGACCACACTCTCCACCGGGGGCTACTCGACTTCAGACAGTTCCATGGCAGCCTTTCCTAAGGAAGCACACTGGGTCGGGGTGGTATTTATGGCCGCCGGCGGCCTGCCGCTGCTGATGTTTGTCCAAAGCTTGCAGCAACGCAGCATCAAGGTGTGGAATGATGCTCAGGTGAAAGGCTTTATTCTCTTTCTGCTGCTGGTGTCTTTCTCCCTGGCCTATTGGCTCTACAGTTCGCGGGAAATCGCCTTTATCGATGCCCTGCGGCTCTCGAGTTTCAACGTGGTTTCCGTAGTCACGACCACAGGCTATGGCCTGACCGACTATGGCAGTTGGGGGGCGCTGGCAAATATCGCCTTTCTATTCCTGATGTTTGTCGGCAGCTGCTCAGGTTCGACCTCCGGCGGCATCAAGATATTCCGCTTCCAGATCGCCGGCGCCATTATGCGCGAACAGTTGAAGCAGCAATTTCATCCCAATGGTATTTTCCGCGAGCGCTACAACAACCGACCTATCAACGAGGAGATTGTGCGTTCCCTGGTAACCTTTGCGTTGCTGTTTATGCTGGTTATCGTGATGCTGACACTGGTGTTGGTGCTTTGTGGTCTTGACCCTGTCACCAGCCTGTCAGGTGCAGTCACGGCAGTGACCAATGTCGGCCCAGGACTTGGCCCTGTCATAGGTCCTGCAGGCAACTTTTCCAGCTTGCCGGACTTGGCTAAGTGGGCGCTGTCGATAGGCATGTTATTGGGCCGCTTGGAGATCCTTACCGTTGCCGTGTTATTCCATCCCAGTTTCTGGAAGTACTAAATAAAAACAAGCGCAGTACCATGACTGCGCTTTTAAAATATTGTTTTTATCGGGATGCCAGCTCACTCAGATACTCGGCATAACGCTTAACATCTTCCCAGTCCGTGTAGTCGATAACCGTTTTGGGATCCGTTGGTCCTCCGGTCATCTTCATGATCAGCCGGATCATAAAGCTGTCCAGCCAGCCCCAAGAGGGGTAATCCACCTTACCGGCGATAATCTTCACATCCTTGGGTTTCCAATCCGACAGAGCAATGAACTTCTGCAGATACTTGTTGTTTTCAGGGATCCGTTTCTCCGGTTTGCGAGCCACCACATTGACAGAAAAGAAGCTGAGCCCTTTCTCTGTCAGCTCCTTTTGATATTGGCTACAAAAGGCAAATACACTCTTGTCGTAGGTGCCATAAAGCACACAGGCGCCAAGGACTACGGCATCATACTTTTGCCAATCAATCCCATTACTTTCGGCTTCAGTCAAACTCATGCTGTCACAGTCATGACCCAACTGCTGTAGCCGGTCGGCAATACAGCGACTGATCTTGGCAGTGTGGCCGCCTCGAGAGAAATAAAGCACTAAAATGGATTTCATAAATTTGCCTGATGGTATATCTATAGTTTGGATTCTGTGGCCTATAGCCTTGATTGAACAGCCTGAAGGATCACAAAATCAACTTCAAGCCTCATGAATCTTGTTGCAAATTGTCCTAGATCGGTATTTTTCAGGATAGAATTGCAATCCTGATAAAAGACTAATGATTGTGCTCATCTCTCCATTCAATTAGAATAAACTAATCAAAAGGCGAAGAGGTTTCAAGCTGATGCAAAAAGATATCGATATCGCAGCCATGCTTTCCAATGCGGAAAATGCTGCCAAGTGGCTTAAGGCCATCGCCAACCCCTACCGCCTGATGATCCTCTGTTTACTATTAGATCAGGAGTTGAGTGTCACGCAACTGAACGAAACCGTGCCCCTAAGCCAGTCCGCGCTATCACAACATCTGGCGGTACTGCGCGCTGAAGATCTGGTAGCGACCCGCAAGAGTTCGCAGGTTGTTTACTACTCGCTCAAGAATCAACAGGTCACAGAGGTCATCTCTATCCTGCACCGCAAGTACTGCGCTTAGGGAAGGCGCGAACAAGTCACATGTGTGCTCTGCGTCGGCTTACGGGCCTGGATGCAAGGCGTGGTTCGCAGCAAATGGCCCTAGTCCTTTGCAAGAAGCACAACACAGCAGGCTGGCCTGTAAGCCACGCCCTTCGGGGCTTTCACAGCAACCGGCTCTCTGCGTTATCCAACCTCGACATGCCCCGTCATGCCTTCAGTCAGATGCCTTGAGCGCTAATTGCTGTGCAAGCCACTCTCTACAAAAGAGAAGGCCACGAGGACTTATTCGCACCCTCCTTATTAAAGCTCGGCAAACTCGGCGGCAAAGGCCTTCACCCGCTGCCAATCGGTGAATTCATAAGTACCGCTGATATCTGTTGGCCCCTTGGTTATCCACATAATCAGCCGAATCATACTACGGTCAAATAAGCCGTAGTTAGGATAGGCTATCTTGCCGGCAAACACGCCTTGCAACTGCGGCTGCCACAGGGACAACTGCAAAAACTTCTGCATATAAGGGTTGGTTTCCGGGGTATTCTTTTCCGGCTTGCGGGCCACAACATTCACGGTAAAGAAGGCGTTCTTCTTGGCACTCAGCAGCGCATGGTGGTTATTGACGAAACGATACAGCTCAGGTCTGTGCTTACCATAACGTATGCTGGCGCCCACCAAGATTTTATCGAAAGCCTGTAGTTTCTCGGTTTCCGCATCAGCCAGCGATACCATAGAGACTGTCTCACCCGCTTTGCTCAATTCATCGGCCATGGTCTGGCATATCGCCTTGGTTTGGCCATCAACGGTCGAATAAATAATCAAGGTTTTGCTCATCAGTTCTTCCAGAAAGTCGGGGTAAACAACACCAATAAGGTAAAGATTTCCAAGCGCCCAAACAACATGGCAACCACAAGCACATATTTGGCACCATCGCCTATGCTGGCATAGTTGCTGGCAACTTCGCCAAGGCCGGGCCCCAAGTTGTTGAGGCAAGCTGCGGTGGCACTGAAGGCCGTTATCGCATCCATTCCCATGGCCATCAGGATCAACATACAGATGACAAACACCAGAGCATAAGCGGAGAAGAAGCCCCAAACCGCGTCTATCACCCTATCCGGCAACGCCTTGGAACCGATACGAATGGAGAACATGGCCCGGGGATGAATTAAACGCTTAAGCTCGCGCGAACCCTGCAGCAATAGTAGCACCACGCGGATAACCTTGATCCCGCCCGCAGTAGAACCACCACTGCCACCGATAAAGCTGGAAAACATCAACAGAATAGGCAGAAACAGCGGCCAAACGTGGAAGCTCTCGGTACCAAACCCGGCGGTAGTGGAAATGGATACCGCCTGAAACAGCGCATGATCCAGAGTTTGCTCCGGTGTGTCATAAATGCCTGAGTGATACAAAGTGGCGAAACAGATGGCGGTCAGCAACAACTGAATACCAATAAGAGCCTTGAATTCGGCATCACGAAAGTAAACCTTGAAGTTGATCCCCCGGCGGGAAAACGCCGCAAAGTGCAGGCTGAAGTTCACCGCAGCAACCAACAAAAATACCACACAAATCAAATTGATGGTTGGGCTTTGAAAGTAGCCCATACTGGCATCATGGGTTGAGAAACCACCGATGGCGATAGTAGAAAATGAATGACAAATGGCATCAAAGGCGCTCATACCGGCAAGCCAATAGGCCCCGGCACAGGCCAGGGTCAGCATTAGATAGATATACCACAGCGTCTTGGCGGTTTCGGCTATCCTGGGGGTCATCTTGGAGTCTTTGACGGGCCCGGGGATCTCGGCTCGGTAAAGCTGCATCCCCCCAATCCCCAACACCGGCAGAATAGCTACCGCCAGCACAATGATCCCCATGCCACCGAGCCATTGCAGCAAGTGACGATAAAAGAGTATCGCCTTTGGCAAATTATCCAGGCCGACAATCACTGTGGCCCCCGTGGTTGTCAGTGCCGAAAAGGATTCGAAGATACTGTCGGCCAGCGACAAGTCGGGTTGTTTCGATAGCAAAAAGGGCAAGGTACCTATGGCACCAAGTACGGTCCAGAACAGCACAACAATCAAAAAACCCTCTCGGGTCTTGAGTTCGGCTTTATTATGTCGATTAGGATACCAGAGCCAGAAACCGATAAATAAACTGATAAAGAAGGCTTTAATAAACGCCGTACCACCGCCATCTTCATAGATGAAGGCCACCAATGCCGGAGGCAACATAGTGATGGAGAAGAGCCCTATCAGTAACCCAGTAATACGGGTAATCGTTCGGTAATGCATGCCGCTTTCAATCAGTCCATTGGCCAATAAAACCCTACATTGTCGCACAAGTTATCAGAGTGTTCACACTGAAAAATCTACCTTTAACTGGCCTTGGCTCATGGGAGCCAACTCGTTATTGATATTCTCGGTAACAGATAATGGCACGGCCAGTGTCAGGCGAATATTGTCAGTAAACTCCCGCTCTTCTATCAACACATCGAGCCTCTGCAACAGATGTTCGACATCGGGCAGTTGGTCGTAACGGCAAACCAAACTGCCTTTTTCCCTGAGCATTTTGGTCTTGGTCGCCAGCCGGGGCAACATCTGCTTGAGCCCACTACTGTAGGCACGAACCAGCCCACCCACACCCAACTTGGTGCCGCCATAGTAACGCACTACAACCGCGCCAATCTCACCTATGCCAGCACCTTGCAACACCGCCAACATGGGACGACCGGCACTACCACCCGGCTCGCCGTCATCACTCGAGCCCATGGTCGACTGCCCCATGGGTGCACCACAAATAAATGCCTGGCAATAATGACTTGCACCGGGATAACGCTGCTTTATCTGTTGTAATTGCTGTTTAAACTCTTCCGGCGAATGACAGGGAAATACCAGAGAGATAAAGCGGCTGTGCTTTATCTCCTCTTCATATTCCAGCTCCTCGGCCGCAATGGGATAACTTTCAATCAATGAGACCAGACTCTCGAGTCATATTTTCGTTGCTATGGGCGTGAATTATGACATTGTCTTCGATACGGATCCCACCAAACGGGCGCAAACTGGCGATCAGATCCCAATCCACCAACGCCTTGCGGCCATCTTGTTTGAGTGGCGCCAACAGGCTGTCGATGAAGTAGAGCCCGGGTTCTATGGTTACGACATGCCCGGGCGCCATAGTCCTAGTGCAGCGCAGAAACGGGTGCTCTTCCGGAGGGGCCACATGAGTGCCGCGTTCGTCATTGAAGAAACCACCGACATCATGCACCTGCAATCCCAACATATGCCCCAGCCCATGAGGGAAGAACGCCCGGGTAATGCCCTGCTCCAGCAGCGTCTCTTGTGAGCCTTTGGCCAGACCGACTTCAAGTAACAGAGTCGCCAGCTGTTGATGAGCCAGCAGATGCAGCTCGGTATAACGTTTGCCGGGTCGCAAGTGCTCAATCAGTTGAAGCTGCAGTAGATTCATCGCCTGGATAAGCTCATGGAACCTATTTTTTTCAAAAGCATAGGTACGGCTGATATCGGCGGCATAGCCGTGGAAAGAAGCACCTGCATCGATCAGAAAAGACAACCTCTGCTGTGGGCTTTCATGCTCCAACGCAGTGTAATGCAAAATAGCCGCATTTTGGTTGAGGGCTATGATGTTGCCATAAGGAACCTGATTCTCCCCTTGTGCTATGGCACTTAGATATTGCTGCTGGATTTCAAACTCACTGGCACCACTGTAGAAGGCGTTCTTGGCCGCGCGATGGCCCTTGACCGCAATGCGGTTAGCCTGACGCATACATTCCAACTCGTAATCTGTCTTACAGGCACGATAAAAGTGCATGTAACTCATTACGGCTTCGGGATTACAGTTGTTAAACCCGAGCACAGAAGCCACTTCCAAGTGTTCACCTATATAGGCCCAGCGACCTTCGGCCACAGGCAGAAGGTCCGCCACCTTATCGGCCTTGGTCAAAATACGGATATCGAAGCTGTCACACCAGAAGCTTTGCGGCAGATCTGTCACCTTATGCCAGAAGTCTTCGGGACGGTAGAAGATCAGTACAGGCTTGTCACGACCATTGACCAGCAGCCAACAGTGAGGTGTTTCCAGTAAAGGCACCCAGGCCTTGAAATGGGGATTCACCTTGAAGGGGTAATCGATATCGTCCAGAAACTGCCTGTGGGGTTGACCCGAATGAATTGCCAATCCAGACAGTCCCTCACGGGCACAAATCTCGGCAACCCTTTGATTAAGAGTGTTTATATGTGATTGATAATGCTGAGCCAGTTGCATAATAAGCCGTTCCTGTTATCTGAAATCAAGGTTCCCCTTGCTATTGGAAGCTGTTCACAGTTACAACAAAAGCCAATGTGCAGTGTATCACAAAGCTGAAATTTGCAGCTAACCGGCAAGCAATTAAACGATCGTTTAAATTGGGTGTTGTATTTTTCCTTTTTTCGAAGCACACTGAGCAACAACTGGTCAAATGATGGCCTGAGCTGCCCTACTCCTAAGCAATAAGGATGCAAGCAATGATCTACCAAAATTCGATGATTCAGGTTGAGTTACTCGAGAATAATATCGCCCGCCTTTGCTTCAATGCCGAAGGATCGGTAAACAAATTCGACCGCGCCACCCTGACTTCTCTGGATGAGGCACTGGACGCCATCAAAGCAGAATCCAGCGTTAAGGCACTTCTGCTGACATCGGCCAAAGATGCCTTTATTGTCGGTGCCGACATCACTGAGTTCCTTGGGTTGTTCGCCCAGGAAGATGAAGTACTCTTGTCATGGTTGCAGCAAGCCAATGCGGTATTCAACAAGCTGGAAGACATGCCTTTCCCAACTGCTTCTGCTATCAATGGTTTTGCCCTGGGCGGTGGTTGCGAAACCATTTTGGCCACAGACTTCCGCATTGCCGACACCAGTGCCCGAATCGGCCTGCCGGAAACCAAGCTGGGGATCATCCCGGGATTCGGTGGCACAGTGCGCCTACCCAGAGTGATAGGTGCAGACAATGCACTGGAGTGGATCACCACAGGCAAAGACCAACGCCCGGAAGACGCTCTCAAAGTCGGCGCTGTAGACGCAGTAGTGGCTCCAGAGCAGCTCCAGGCCGCAGCACTACAGATGCTACAGGACTCGCTGGCTGGCAAACTTGACTGGCAGAGCCGCCGTCAACGTAAACAGTCGCCACTGACACTGCCCAAGCTGGAAGCCATGATGTCGTTCACCACAGCCAAGGGCATGGTGTTTTCCGTTGCCGGCAAGCACTATCCGGCACCAATGGCGGCGGTTAACGTTGTGGAAAAGGCAGCCGGTCTGGGGCGCGAAGAAGCCTTATTGGTAGAACATCAAGCCTTTATTCAACTGGCCAAAACAGATGTGGCCAAGGCGCTGATCGGCATCTTCCTCAATGACCAACTGGTCAAAGGCAAAGCCAAGAAGGCCGCCAAACAAGCCAAGAACATTGAACAAGCCGCGGTATTAGGCGCAGGCATTATGGGCGGCGGTATCGCCTACCAAAGTGCCAGCAAGGGTACGCCGATTGTGATGAAGGACATAGCGCAGAAGGCGCTGGATCTCGGCCTTAACGAAGCGGCCAAGCTACTGACGGCCCAGGTAGAGCGTGGTCGCTCCACCCCGGCCAAGATGGCCAAAGTGCTCAATAACATCACCCCATCGCTCGACTACAACGCCGTCAAAGACGCCAATATAGTAGTAGAAGCGGTAGTAGAACATCCCAAGGTTAAGGCGACTGTGTTGGCCGAAGTCGAGCAGCAGCTAGCTGCCGATGCCATCATAGCGTCCAACACCTCAACCATCTCGATTAACCTGCTTGCTAAGAGTCTGAAAGACCCTTCCCGCTTCTGCGGTATGCACTTCTTCAACCCCGTGCACAAGATGCCACTGGTGGAAGTGATCCGTGGCGAACACAGCTCGGAAGAAACCATCTCCTCTGTAGTGGCCTATGCCAGCAAGATGGGTAAGACGCCTATAGTGGTCAACGACTGCCCCGGCTTCTTTGTTAACCGGGTACTCTTCCCCTATTTCGCCGGTTTTAACGGCCTGCTGGCCGATGGTGCAGACTTTATCGCCGTCGACAAGGTGATGGAGAAACAGTTTGGTTGGCCTATGGGCCCGGCTTATCTGCTGGATGTAGTCGGTTTGGATACAGGCCATCACGCCCAGGCCGTCATGGCCGAAGGCTTCCCGGACCGTATGGGCAAAACAGGCAAAGACGCCATAGATATCATGTTTGGCCATGAACGCCTGGGGCAGAAGAACGGTAAAGGTTTCTACCAGTATTCTGTGGATAAGCGTGGTAAGCCGAAGAAAGACAAGGATCCTGTCAGCTACGAATTACTGCAGGCCGAATTCGGTGAACTCAAAGAGTTCAGTAGCGATGAAATCATCGCCCGCACCATGATCCCCATGATTATAGAAACCGTACGTTGCCTGGAAGAAGGCATAGTCGCCACCCCGGCCGAAGCCGACATGGGTCTGGTATATGGTCTTGGCTTCCCACCATTCAGAGGCGGTGTGTTCCGCTATCTGGATACCATGGGCGTTGCCAACTTTGTCGCCCTGGCTGACAAATACGCCCACCTGGGGGGACTCTACCAGGTGACCGATGGCATGCGTGAACTGGCAGCCAACAACGGTTCTTACTATCAGGCCTAATTTGCGGAAAGGATTTTAACCATGAAACAAGCAGTTATCGTAGATTGCATTCGTACACCCATGGGCCGTTCCAAGGCCGGTGTATTTAGAAATGTTCGTGCAGAGACACTCTCTGCCGAGTTGATGAAGGCCCTGCTGGTACGTAATCCCCAGTTGGATCCCGGCACCATAGAAGACGTTATCTGGGGCTGTGTGCAGCAGACTCTGGAGCAAGGTTTCAATATCGCCCGTAATGCCTCTCTGCTCGCGGGTATCCCCAAGCAGGTTGGCGCAGTTACCGTAAACCGTCTCTGTGGCTCCTCCATGGAAGCCATTCACCAAGCAGCCAGGGCCATCATGACAGGCATGGGTGACACCTTCATCATTGGTGGTGTTGAACATATGGGTCATGTTCCCATGAGTCATGGGGTCGACTTCCACCCTGGCCTGGCAACCCGGGTTGCCAAAGCAGCCGGTATGATGGGACTAACGGCGGAAATGCTCGGTCGCATGCACGGTATCAGCCGTGAAATGCAGGATGAGTTTGCCGTTCGCTCGCACAAACGTGCGCATGCAGCCACAGTTGAAGGCCGTTTTGCCAGAGAGATCCAGGCTATCGAAGGCCATGATGCCAATGGTGCCTTGATCAAAATAGATTATGACGAAGTGATCCGCCCTGAAACCAGTATGGAATCACTGGCGGGCCTGCGTCCCGTGTTTGACCCGGCCAACGGCACAGTTACCGCTGGTACCTCATCGGCCCTGTCCGATGGCGCATCTGCCATGCTGGTGATGGAAGAAGAGAAAGCCAAGGCGCTGGGACTGCCTATCCGAGCTCGTATCAAGTCGATGGCAGTTGCCGGTTGTGACCCATCAATCATGGGCTATGGCCCGGTTCCAGCCACACAAAAGGCACTGATTCGCGCAGGTCTCAACATAGCGGATATCGATCTGGTTGAGCTGAATGAAGCCTTTGCCGCTCAATCTCTGCCTTGCGTGAAAGACCTAGGTCTTATGGAGTTGGTCGATGAAAAGGTTAACCTCAATGGTGGTGCCATCGCTTTGGGTCACCCTCTGGGTTGCTCGGGTGCCCGTATCTCCACCACTTTGATCAATCTGATGGAGAGTAAAGACGCGACTTTGGGTCTGGCAACCATGTGTATTGGTCTCGGCCAAGGTATTGCCACCGTATTTGAGCGTGTCTGAGTAAATATCGCCAACACAGAGGGGCATAGAGAAGCCGCCCTTCTCAATGAAAAACCGCTTATTTCTTAAGCGGTTTTTTTATGTAAAGTTGTTTGTCCCCATCACAGAGATAGTCCTTTAATTAACCTGATGTCCACAAAGACAAAATCAGCTCGCTGACAATAAAGCGCTTTGATTAAATGTGGAGCTAGACCCCCCTTACTGAATAACGAGTAGAACCATGTTCCACGTGGAACAATGCGGTAGAGCACAAAAAATAGCTGCCAACTTGGTTTGACCGCTGCCTTGGAGTAATATTAGCCACTTCTGTTGTTCTCGTTGTAAGAGGTTATATGAGTCAGGTCTTCGCCAGTGCCCAACATCAACTGGATGCTTTAGGTTTGAGGTGTCCGGAACCTGTCATGATGGTTCGTAAAAAAGTCCGTCATATGGCCGAAGGAGAAACGCTACTCATCATCGCCGATGATCCGGCTACCACCAGAGATATTCCCAGCTTTTGCCAGTTTATGGACCACACCTTGGTGGCCAGTCAAACGGATAACCTGCCTTATCAATATTTGATTAAGAAGGGTCTCTAATTAACTCCATCAGGAAGGAACCTATGATTACCCTGCTCGCTATCGCCCATAAAAAGCAAAGAAACGCCCCAATGGATTTATTGCCTTATGCCGAAGTCAGTTTGGCTCAAGGTGTAGAGGGCGATGTTTTTGGTAAACCGGGAAAGCGTCAAGTGACACTATTGTCTCAACAACAGTGGCAACAAGCCTGTGCTCAATTGCAGACAGAGCTTCCCTGGACGAGCCGCAGAGCCAACTTGCTGCTGGATGGTCTGGAGTTTGCACCTGAGTTGGTGGGTAAATACCTGAAGATTGGTGGACAGCTGGTTCTTGAACTTACCGGAGAAACAGACCCTTGCGGTAAAATGGCGCAAGCACACCCTGGGTTGGAAGCTGCATTAACGCCTGGTTGGCGTGGTGGCTGTACTGCCAAAGTGATAAATCCGGGAAAAATCAAGCCTCTGGACCCAGTTCAGTTACTCGATAGCTGGCCAAATCGCAACTTAGACTTATAAAAAACGGAAAACTAATTGATACAGTATTGAGGTTTTACTGTTAACAAATTTGTGAGATAACAGACAGTCGGTAACCGATAACTAAAATAAGGCCGCTGTCATGTTGAGACCTAAACTAACCCCTCTGTACACAGCTGTTTCATTGCTCTTTTCAGCTTCGGCATTCAGTGACGATCAAGCCCCCAAGTGGGATATCAATGCCCCGCTGAATGCTCCTCTTGAACAAGCCAAAATTCAGGTATCTGAAGGTACCTGGATGAATCTGAGCCTGAGCCCGGATGGCAAATATCTGGTTTTTGATCTGCTGGGTGACATCTACAGAATTCCCGCTCAGGGCGGCGAAGCCAAACCTCTGGCACAAGGCATAGCCTGGCAGATGCAACCTGTCTATAGCCCAGATGGCAAATACATTGCCTTTACGTCGGATCAAGATGGCGGCGACAACATCTGGGTAATGAATGCTGACGGCAGTAATCCGCGTCCGGTAACCAATGAAACATTCCGCCTGCTCAACAGCCCGGCCTGGAGCCCAGACTCCCAGTATCTGGTGGCGCGAAAGCACTTCACAGCCAGCCGCAGTCTAGGAGCCGGGGAGGTCTGGCTTTATCATATTGCCGGTGGCGAAGGAGTTAAACTCACCGAGCGGCCAAATGATCAGAAAGACTTGGGTGAACCCGCCTATTCCCCTGACGGCCGATACATCTACTTCAGCCAAGATGCCACCCCAGGCAAGACCTTTCACTACTCCAAAGACTCGGTCAAAGGCATATACAAGATAAAGCGCTACGATACCCAAACCGGGGATATTGAAGTGCTTATCAAAGGCACAGGTGGTGCTATCAAGCCTACTCCGAGCCCGGATGGTAAACAGTTGGCCTATATCAAACGCGACGGTTTTCAGTCAACCTTATACCTGTTGGATCTGGCTTCCGGTAAAGAGCAAAAGCTCTATGGCAACCTTGACAGAGACATGCAGGAAACCTGGGCGATACACGGTGTTTATCCCACTATGGCCTGGAGTCCAGATAGTGCAGAGATCTATTTCTGGGCAAAAGGCAAAATCCACAAACTCGAGTTGGCTTCCAAGCAAGCGGCAGAGATCCCATTCAATGTCACCACAGAGCTTGCTGTGCAACCAGCGGTGCGCTTTAAGCAGGATATAGATCAGCAACAACTGGATGTCAAAATGCTGCGCATGGCTCAGGTGTCGCCAGATGGAACCAAAGTCATCTACGAAGCTCTGGGAAAAATCTGGATAAAGCAGCTGCCGGACGGCAAACCGAAACGCCTGACCCGTTTGGATGAACAGTTGGAAGAGTTATTCCCTCAATGGTCCCGTGACGGTAAGCGAGTGGTGTTTACCACATGGAATGATCAGCAACAAGGCAGCGTTAGAACCATCAGTGCCCGAGGAGGAAAAACCACAACACTGACCCAAGAGCCGGGGAAATATATTGAGCCCACCTTCTCTCCCGATGGCAAACAGGTGGTGTTTCGTAAAATTGCGGGTGGCTATATTACCCCAAAAACCTGGAGTCAGGATCCCGGGCTCTACTTGGTTGACAGCAATGGTAAAGGACTAAAGAAACTCTCAGCTCAGGGCTTCCAACCACAGTTTGGTGCCGACAATGACAGAGTCTACTTTATGGAGAGTGGTGAAACGCCGCAGCTAGCCTCGATATCGCTTAGTGGTTTCGATAAGCGGGTACACTACACCAGCAAACACGCCACAGAATTCAGGGTGTCTCCCGATGGTAAGCAACTCGCATTTGCCGAACGTTTCCGGGTTTGGGTCACCCCCTTCGCCAAGCATGGTGAAACCGTTGATATCGGGCCTAAGGCGACTAATTTGCCGGTAACACAGCTCAGTACCCGCGCCGGTGAGAGTATCAGTTGGGGCGCCAACAGCGATCAGCTCTATTGGACCCTTGGCCCAGAACTCTATCAAGTGAACCTGGATAACGATTATCGAGAGAAGAATGCCAAGGACAAGGTCCAAGTTACTGAGATTGGTTTCCAGACAGAGATGGATGTTCCACGTGGAACAATCGCTTTCATCGGCGGAAAGATCATCACAATGGAGAATGATAGGGTCATAGATAAGGGTGTGGTGTTGGTGAAAGATAACCATATCCAAGCCGTGGGTGAAGCCGGCATGGCTATTCCGGATGATGCTATGATAGTGGATATCTCAGGTAAAACACTGATGCCGGGTCTGTTTGACGCCCATGCCCATGGCGCTCAAGGTGAAAGCGAAATCATCCCCCAGCAGAACTGGCAGTTATATGCCGGCTTGGCCTTGGGGGTTACCAGCATCCATGATCCCTCCAATGACACTACCGAAATTTTTGCTGCCAGCGAGCAACAAAAAGCCGGAAAGATTGTTGGTCCGCGGATATTCTCTACCGGCACCATACTCTATGGAGCCAACTTACCAGGCTACACCAGCCACATAGACTCATTGGATGATGCCAAATTCCACCTCGAACGACTTAAAAAAGTCGGCGCTTTCAGCGTCAAGAGCTATAACCAACCCAGACGCAATCAGCGTCAACAAGTCATAGCCGCGGCTAGAGAACTGGAGATGATGGTGGTTCCAGAGGGAGGAAGTCTGCTGCAGCATAATCTCACCATGATTGCCGATGGCCACACCACAGTGGAACATTCCCTGCCGGCCGCAGCAATCTACGACGATATTAAGCAATTCTGGAGCCAAACCCAAGTGGGTTACACCCCCACTCTGGTGGTGGCCTATGGCGGCATTTCGGGTGAAAACTATTGGTACGATAAGACAGATGTCTGGGCTCATCCACGATTGTCAAAATATGTTCCAGCCGATCTGTTGCGGGCTCGCTCCATGAGAAGGCCTACCGCACCGGATGAACATTACAACCACTTCAATGTAGCCAGAGTCGCCAATGAGGTGAATCAATTGGGGATCCATCCCAACATTGGTGCCCATGGTCAGCGTGAAGGCTTGGCAGCTCATTGGGAGATGTGGATGTTTGCCCAGGGCGGTATGAGCAATATGGAAGTGCTGAAGACGGCAACGCTTTATCCCGCCAAGACCTTCGCTATGGACCATCAGCTTGGTTCGATAACGCCGGGCAAATTAGCCGACCTTATTGTTATCGACGGTAACCCACTGGAGGATATTAGGGTCACAGACAGGGTCACTCATACTATGGTCAATGGCAAACTCTATGATGCCGAAACCATGAATCAACTCAATGGTGATAAGAAGCAGCGCCAGCCCTTCTTCTTTGAAGAGATTTAAAAGGATTAAGCCCAACGTAAATACGGAAGGATGTTCCACGTGGAACATCCTTTTATTTTATAAGCAGTAGCAGTGCCAAAGATAACAGTAGGTAACTCACAAGCGCCGGCAACAGGAAACGGATGAGTGTAGGTGTGATGGCTTGTTTGCCAAAGCTGAGTCGCAGTAAAGTATCACCCACCCGAACGGCCCACAAGTTCACCAGCGCCAGAGTTGGCAATGTAAATAGCGCTCCAATAAACACACTTGCACCATCACTAAGCGTCAATAATCGACCCAAAGCAAATGCGATAAACATCCAGAATAGCATGCACAATGGCAGATAGATTATCGTCGCAAAGGGCCCAGGTCCCGGACCAGAACTGAACAGTAGCAGCAAAAAACGGCGACGCCGGGAAAATTTAATCATGGGGATAACAACAGCAATCCAACAAATGATCGTTGACCATGCCTACAGCCTGCATAAAGGCATAGCAAATCGTCGGGCCACAGAAGTTAAACCCCAGTTTTTTCAGCGCCTTGGACATAGCCTCCGACTCGGGTGTTTGAGCTGGAACCTGAGTCAGGGTTTCAAAGCGATTCATTTTGGGTATCCCGCCGACAAAACCCCAAAGAAATTCTGAAAAATCATTACCTTGTTCCACAAATGCCAGATATGCCTTGGCGTTTCGAACTATGGAATTCACCTTGGCTCGATTGCGCACTATCCCTGGGTCTTGTAGCAATTCCTCTATCTTGGCTTGGTCGAACCCGGCAATGACTCGGGGATCAAACCCGGCAAAGGCGCGTTCATAGTTGGCCTGCTTTTTGAGAATGGTCAGCCAAGATAAACCAGCCTGCTGACCATCGAGACAGAGCTTGGCAAACAGTTCTTTGGCATCGTAAACCGGCCTTCCCCATACCTTGTCGTGATATTCCTGATAGAGAGGATCATCAGTCACCCAGCCACAACGAACTATATCCATTACTCAAAATCCCTTAAATCGTTAAATCCGATAAAAAATAACCTACATAAGCCTATATCGACAAGGTATAATCGAAACCATTTTCTATTAATAGCTGACAGCAGTAGATATGACGACGAAACACGACGTGAAGACATTCCAGGGTTTTATCTTAACCCTGCAAGAATACTGGGCGCAGCAAGGTTGCGCCATAGTTCAACCCCTGGACATGGAGGTCGGTGCCGGCACCTTCCATCCACAAACCTTTTTGCGTTCATTGGGCCCAGAGCCGATGAGCAGCGCGTATGTCCAACCATCGCGCCGCCCTACCGACGGCCGCTATGGTGAAAACCCCAACCGTCTTCAGCACTACTATCAGTTTCAGGTCGTATTGAAACCTTCACCGGATAATATTCAGGAGTTGTACCTGGGCTCACTGCAAGCCCTGGGTGTAGACCCAAGTATCCATGATATCCGTTTCGTTGAAGACAACTGGGAATCACCTACCCTGGGTGCTTGGGGCCTGGGCTGGGAAGTTTGGCTCAACGGTATGGAAGTCAGCCAGTTCACCTATTTCCAACAGGTTGGTGGCCTCGAATGTAGCCCGGTAACCGGCGAAATCACCTATGGTCTAGAACGTCTTGCCATGTATATTCAGGGCGTAGACAGCGTCTATGATCTGGTTTGGACCGACGGCCCAATGGGAAGGATCACCTATGGTGACGTGTTCCACCAAAACGAAGTGGAGCAGTCGACCTACAACTTTGAACATGCTGATGTCGACTTCCTGTTCGGTCTGTTCGATCAGTGCGAAAAAACCTGTCAGCACCTGCTTTCACTGGAAAAACCTCTGCCTCTGCCCGCTTATGAGCAAGTGATGAAGGCCTCACATGCCTTCAACCTGCTCGATGCCCGTCACGCCATCTCTGTGACCGAGCGTCAGCGCTACATCCTGCGGGTGCGCACCATGGCCAAGGCGGTAGCCGAAGCTTATTACCAGGCGCGTGAAGCCCTGGGCTTCCCAATGTGCAAGTGAGGTAGAACTAATGAATTTTGACAACTTACTCATAGAGATAGGTACAGAAGAGCTGCCACCAAAAGCTTTGCGCACTCTGGCCGAGTCTTTTGTAAACAACTTCTGCGAAGAGCTGGACAAGGCCGAACTCAGCTATAGCAAGGCACACTGGTATGCCGCTCCGCGCCGTTTGGCGCTCTACATAGAGCAACTGGCTCTGGCACAACAGGATAAAGTGGTTGAGAAAAGAGGCCCTGCAGTCAGCTCGGCCTTTGATGCCGAAGGCAAGCCAACCAAGGCCGCCGAAGGCTGGGCCCGCGGCAATGGTATCAGCGTTGCCGAAGCCGAGCGTCTGGTTACAGACAAGGGTGAATGGCTACTGCACCGCGCCAAGGTTGAAGGTGTGACCACTGAAAGCCTGATCCCGGCCATGGCCCAGCGCGCACTGGACAAGCTGCCTATCCCCAAGCCTATGCGCTGGGGCAGTAACAAGACTCAATTTATTCGCCCCGTGCATACAGTTACCATGTTGTTGGGTGACAAGCTGGTTGCCGGTGAGCTGTTGGGGATCACCTCGGCACGTACCGTTCGTGGTCACCGCTTTATGGGCGAAGCCAGCTTCGAGCTGGATCATGCCGACAACTACCTCAGCAGCTTGAAAGAACGCGGCAAGGTGATTGCCGACTACCAGGCCAGAATGAATATCATCAAGACAGACGCCGAAAAAGCCGCTGCCGAGTTGGGTGGCCGTGCCGATATCGCCGACGAACTGCTTGAAGAAGTCGCCTCCTTGGTTGAATGGCCTGTGGTACTGACAGCGGCTTTCGAAGAGAAGTTTTTGCAGGTGCCCGCCGAGGCTCTGGTCTACACAATGAAAGGCGATCAGAAATACTTCCCGGTATTTGATGGCAACAATAAGCTGATGCCCAACTTCATCTTTGTGACCAATATTGAGTCCAAAGATCCGGCGCAAATCATTGCCGGGAATGAGAAAGTTGTCCGCCCTCGCCTGGCCGATGCCGAATTCTTCTTTAATACAGATAAAAAGCAATCACTCGAGTCCCGCATTGCCAGCCTGGAAACCGTGGTATTCCAGAAGCAATTGGGCACCCTTAAAGACAGAGTGGAGCGTATCTCCTGTGTGGCCGAGGCCATTGCGGCCAAAATCGAAGCCAATCAAGCCGATGCCAAGCGGGCCGGTCTGTTGTCCAAGGCCGATTTGATGACCAATATGGTCATGGAATTTACCGACACCCAAGGCACCATGGGTATGCATTACGCACGCCTCGAAGGGGAAACCGAAGCCGTTGCCCTGGCATTGGAAGAACAGTACAAGCCTAAGTTCTCCGGTGATACTGTGCCGACAGCGCCGGTATCCTGCGCCGTTGCACTGGCAGAGAAGCTGGATACCCTGAGCGGAATATTCGGTATCGGCCAGGCTCCTAAAGGCGCTGCCGACCCCTTTGCCCTGCGCCGAGCGGCCATAGGTGTACTGAGGATCATTGTTGAGAACAAACTGCCACTGGATCTGGTCGAGCTGATTGCCTGCGCCATCAAGGCTCACGGCAGCAACCTCAGCAATCAGAACTGCGCCGAAGAGGTGCTGGAATTTCTGATGGGCCGTTTCCGCGCCTGGTATCAGGATAAAGGCATCAGTACCGATGTGATTCTAGCGGTTCTGGCCCGTCGGCCGACACGTCCGGCCGACTTTGACAGCCGTATCCAGGCTGTCAGCCATTTCCGCAGCCTGGAGCAGGCCGCCTCTCTGGCCGCAGCCAACAAGCGGGTTTCCAATATTCTCGCCAAGGTTGAAGGTGAGCTGCCAAGCGAAGTCGATACAGTCCTGCTGCAGGAAGAAGCCGAGAAGGCCCTGAATCAAGTTCTGAGCTCACTTCAGCCACAACTTGAGCCCTTGTTTGCCAAAGGGGAATATCAACAGGGATTGACCCTGCTATCGACGCTGAAAGAGCCGGTAGATACCTTCTTTGAAGATGTGATGGTAATGGCCGACGATGAGGCGCTGCGCCGCAATCGTCTGGCACTGCTGAACCAGCTGCGAAATCAGTTCCTGCGGGTGGCCGATATATCACTGTTGCAGTGATGCCAAACAGCTAAAAAACGCGCCGAAAGGCGCGTTTTTTCATTTTATTTCAAGTAGTTTCTGGTGCCACTGTTCAAACATTTCCCGACTGATATTGGCTTCTTTCAACAAGGCGTCCAGCAATTCCGGGGGCAACTTATCCTCTTCCACCAGCATAGAACATTCACTGATCAGATTGGCTTGCCAAATCAGCTGGCTTAAACGATTTTCCGGCTTGGCACCGACATTGGCCAGAGGTTGCAGTACAGTCTCAAATTCCTTGGGCAACTGCCAGCAGCTCACCAGCAGGCTACTCAGTGATAAAGAGCGCGTCGTCATCACCTGACGGAACAGCCAGGACTTGGGCTGCTCGCTAGGGTCGGCCTGATTGAAAGCATCGAGCAACAGCTTGAAGATGGCTATCTTGCCGACATCGTGCAGCAGCCCCACCATAAAAGCAGTATCCGGTTCTTCGGTTTCCAGTTCTCCGGCCAGGAAAGCCACCTGCAGTGAATGGCGCCACAAATGGGCTCCAAAGCGGCGAAAGTAGATGGGTTTGATATCTATCATCTCTTTCATCATGCAGGTAGTCACTATCCGTCTCAGTTTGTTGCTACCCAATTGAACCAGTGCCTGTTGAAGACTGGTTATCTGCCGCTCGCTGCGGCGAAAAGCCGCCGAGTTGCAGATGCGGATCACCTCGGCACTCAACACGGGATCTTGCTGAATAAGCGCGACTATATCCTGACTATCAAATTCTGGATCGCTGAGTTTGTTGTCCAGCTCCAGTATTCGACCAGGGATCTGCAGTACAGAATCGGCTATCTGCTGCGGTGAGGCCAGTGCCTGCTCAATGTCGCCCATGACCCGCTTTTCGAGTTTATTGGCAACACCACCGCAATTTTGGCTGCTGACGGAAAACAGTAAACTGTAAAACAGTGCCGTAGCATCGACGGCGGCCACCAGCTCATCGCTCTCGGCACCGGTCTCCCGCGAGCGACTCAAGGCTTGCTGCTCATGCTGAATATTGGGCGGTGCTTCGTTGAAGCTTTTCGGGCGCTCTACTTCAACCTTTTCCCTGACATTAAACAGTTTCCTGAAGAGTCCTATCAATTGATTTCCTGCGCAATGATTTCACCCAAGATGGTTCAGTATAATCGCTATTTAACAAAGTAAACGCGGCGAACATCCAATAAAAAAGGAAGGCCTGAGGCCTTCCTTTTAAAGAAATAAGCAGTTTGATTAAACGTCGAGGTTCGCCACGTTGAGGGCGTTGGCCTCAATAAAGTCGCGTCTTGGCTCAACCTGATCGCCCATCAGAGTGGTAAACAGCTGATCGGCCGCTATCGCATCTTCAATGGTGACTTGCAACATGCGGCGGCTCTCGGGATCCATGGTAGTTTCCCATAGCTGCTCGGGGTTCATTTCACCCAGTCCTTTATAACGCTGGATATAGAGACCGCGCTTGGACTCGGCTATCAGCCAGTCAAGTGCTTCAACAAAACTGCTGACCTCTTTGACCCGCTCACCGCGTTTAACATAACCGCCGTCTTCAATCAGATCACAGATCTGCTCACCCAGCTTGGCGATACGCTCATAATCGCTGGAATGGAAGAAGTCATAACCAAACAGATAATGGGTATCTATACCGTGTTTGCGCACAATGAGCTGCGGCAGATACACCTTACGTTCTGGATCCAGCACAGTTTCCATCTTGTAGATCACGCCGCCGTTCTCTTCATCTTCGAGATCCTGCAGCAGGCCTTTGCACCAAGTGGTCATAGCGGCTTCGTCGGCCAGCATTTCGGCTGTCACCCGTGGACGATACAGCATGCGGTTGGTCACATTGGTTGGATAACGTTTTTCCAAGCGCTCAATGATGGCTTCCACTTCACGATATTGGTAAACCAGACGCTCCAGGCCTTCACCAGACAAGGCCGGTGCATCCTTGGATGGATAGATGCAGCCGCCATCCAAAGCCTGAGTGGTCAAGTATTCAGTCAATGCCGGTTCATCTTTCAGATATTGCTCCTGCTTGCCTTTTTTCACTTTGAACAAAGGAGGCTGGGCAATATAAACAAAGCCACGTTCAATCAGCTCTGGCATCTGACGGAAGAAGAAGGTCAACAGCAGCGTACGAATGTGCGAGCCGTCGACGTCAGCATCCGTCATAATGATGATGTAGTGGTAACGAGTCTTGTCCGGATCATATTCATCACGGCCGATACCACAGCCAAGGGCGGTGATAAGAGTCGCCACTTCTTGAGAAGACAGCATCTTGTCGAAGCGGGCCTTCTCTACGTTAAGAATTTTACCCTTGAGTGGCAAAATAGCCTGGTTCTTTCTGTTTCGGCCCTGTTTGGCACTACCGCCGGCCGAATCACCCTCCACTATGTAGATTTCAGAAAGACCTGGGTCTTTTTCCTGACAGTCTGCCAATTTACCCGGCAAACCACCTAAATCCAGGGCACCTTTACGACGGGTCATCTCACGGGCTTTACGGGCCGCTTCACGGGCGCGGGCAGCATCGATAATCTTGCCAACAATCATCTTGGCATCGGCTGGGTTTTCCAGCAGATAGTCATTCAGCTTCTCACCCATGGTCTGCTCCACAGCGCCTTTGACCTCACTGGAAACCAGCTTGTCTTTGGTTTGGGAGCTGAACTTGGGATCCGGAACCTTCACTGATACTACAGCGGTCAGGCCTTCACGGGCATCGTCACCAGTGGCGTTGGTCTTGCCCTTCTTGTTGAAGCCCTCATTCTCCATGTAGTTGTTCAGGTTACGGGTCAATGCCGCCCGGAAACCTGCCAAGTGGGTACCACCATCACGCTGAGGAATATTGTTGGTAAAACAGAAGATATTCTCTTGGAAACCATCGTTCCACTGCATGGCCACTTCGACAGTAATGCCATCTTCCCGCTCTTGGGAGAAGTGGAATACATCCTTATTCACCGGAGTCTTATTACGGTTCAGGTATTCTACGAAGGCCTTGATACCGCCCTCATAGTGGAAAAATTCATCTTTGTTGTCGCGCTCGTCAACCAGACGGATACCCACGCCCGAGTTCAGGAATGACAGTTCGCGAATACGTTTGGCCAGCAACTCATAATGAAACTCGGTATCTGTAAAGGTTTCATGGCTGGGCCAGAAACGAATTTCAGTACCTGTCTTGGTCGCTTCGCCGATTTCCTTGATAGGCTCTTGCGGCTCACCATGCTTGTAGAACTGCTCATAAACCTTGCCATCGCGGCGAATGGTCAACTGCAGCTTTTCCGACAGGGCGTTAACCACGGACACACCCACACCGTGCAAACCACCGGAAACTTTATAGGAGTTGTCATCGAACTTACCGCCGGCGTGCAGCACTGTCATAATAACCTGGGCAGCCGATACCCCTTCTTCGGGGTGAATGGCGACCGGAATACCACGACCATCGTCTTTGACGGAAACAGAGCCATCAACATGAATGGTGATCACTATGTCACTGCAGTGGCCCGCCAAAGCTTCATCGATAGAGTTATCGACGACTTCGAATACCATGTGATGCAGACCCGTGCCATCGTCGGTATCACCAATATACATCCCAGGTCTTTTACGTACCGCATCAAGGCCCTTAAGGACCTTAATACTCGAAGAATCGTAACTGTTCTCTGACATATTATTCTCTCATCGGTTATTCAATGACCGTTACCCGCCCCTGTTCCACCTGAAAAATCCGGCTTGGGGGCGTGCTTAATGAATCTGATATTGCTGCCGGGTCAATCGCAGTGACAAACACTTGCGCCCCGGTTTCACTCAACTGCCGCAGCAATAACTTCCTGTGTTTCGCATCCAACTCTGACGGCAGATCGTCGACCAGATAGATACTATTCTTATCTATTTGTTGTTTAAGCAACTTTCCTTGTGCTATTCGCAGTGCACACACCAACAACTTCAGCTGACCACGGGACAAAGCATCCTGAGCGGGTAGATTACCCACTCTGAGTCTCAAGTCGGCTTTATGGGGGCCACTGACGGTGTGCCCCATGGATAGATCCCGGGAATAAGACGCCTGTAACAGGGCCGAAAACTCCGTTTTACTATCCCAACCACGGGTAAAGGAAACCTTGATATCAACCTGTGGTAAAAACTCCCCGATTATACCCTTAAGTAGCTCATTTAACGAGTCTACATATGCCTTTCGTATCTCGGTGACCAACTCGGTATAACGGATAAAATCCCGGTCCCAGTATGCGATTTGCTGGTAGGCAGCGCCATCCTTAAGCAATTGATTACGTTGTTTGAGGATCCGCCTTACATTGACCCAGGCCTGATAGAACTGAGGATCACAATGAAACGCGCCCCAATCGATAAACTGACGCCTGGCCTTGGGGCCTTCAAACAATAGCGAAAAGCTCTCTGGAGTTATTACCTGAATAGGCAGGGTGTCGGCCAGCACAGACAGGCGCTTTATCTTCTCGCCATCCATTCTGACCTCGGTTTCGCCGCTGCGAAACCGCCGCAGCCCTAACTTACTGTCACCGGAGGGCAGGCTCAAATTGGCAAACAGGGTCAACTGATCCTGTTGGTTATTGATCACCCTCTGAGACAGATGACTGCGAAACGAGCGCCCCATCCCCAGAAAGTAAATCGCCTCCAGGACACTGGTTTTGCCACTGCCATTTTGGCCGTAAATAAGATTCAGCCCAGTGCCGGGGAGCAGTTGGGCTGAATCGATATTACGAAAAGCTTGGATATTGAGACGAGTTAGACTCATTTATGGCCCAAAGTCGCCCCTAGAGGCGCATCGGCATCACCACGTACATGGAGTCTTCCTCGACGTGGTTTTCAATCAAGGCACTGGAGTTACCGTCACTGAGGGTGATCCTCACTTCATCGGCCTTGAGGCCATTGAGCACATCCAGCAGATAAGAGACGTTGAAGCCGATTTCGAGCGGCTGACCGGCGTAATCCACATCGATGATCTCTTCGGCTTCTTCCTGCTCCGGGTTATTGGCGGTGATCTTGAGCAGCGCATTTTCCAGCTGCACCCTGACACCACGGAATTTCTCATTGGACAGGATAGATGCCCGCAATAGTGCTTGCTTAAGCTGATTGCGACTGGCCAGCACTATCTTGTCGCCGCCTTTGGGCAGTACCCGGCGATAATCCGGGAAGCGACCGTCCACCAGCTTACTGGTGAACACGGCGCTGGCTGTGGTAGCACGAATGGCGTTATCACCAATGGCAATATGGATATCCTGATCTTCACTGTCCAGCAGGCGAGCCAGCTCCATCACCCCTTTACGAGGCACGATCACCTGATTTTCCGGCAAAGAGGCTGCTATCTCTCTGTGGCTCAGAGCCAAGCGGTGACCATCTGTTGCAATGGCGCGCAGTACATTACCCTCGGTTTCCAGCAGCAAGCCGTTGAGGTAGTAACGCACATCCTGGTTGGCCATGGAAAACTGAGTGGCATCTATCAATGACTTGAGTGTGCCCTGCTTGAGGCTAAATTCGATAGCGGGCTGGAAACTCTCGACATTGGGATATTCTTCCGCCGGTAGCGTCGCCAACGAGAAACGGCTGCGACCGCTGCGAAGCAGCCACTTGTTTTCCTGCTGCTCGATCTTGATTTCGCTCTGCTCAGGCAGTGACTTGACGATATCGAGCAGTTTCTTGGCCGGCACTGTGGTACGACCTTCCTGCACTTCGCCACTGACCTCGGCACTGCCGACCAATTCCACCTCAAGATCTGTACCCGTCATCTTGAGTGAGTGATTACTTACTTCCACCAGGAGGTTTGCCAGAATGGGCAAGTTATGGCGTCTTTCCACCGCGCCACTGACCAACTGGAGCGGCTTTAATAGGGCATCCCTATCGATCGAAAATTTCATGGTCCTGTTCCCTGATTAAGAAGATAAGGTTCTAATCAAGTTGGCATAATCTTCTTTAATGTCGTGACTCTCTTCCCGCAGTTGCGCAATCTTGCGGCAGGCATGCAGCACAGTTGTATGGTCACGACCACCAAAGGCATCACCTATCTCAGGTAAGCTCTGATTGGTTAATTCTTTAGATAATGCCATGGCCATCTGCCTCGGTCTCGCCACACTGCGGGAACGGCGCTTGGACAGCATATCGGCCATCTTGATCTTGTAGTATTCAGCCACTGTTTTCTGAATGTTGTCTATAGTGACTAATTTTTCCTGCAGAGCCAAGAGGTCACGCAAGGCTTCGCGCACAAAATCAATGGTTATTGGCCGACCGGTAAAGTTGGCATTGGCGATAACCCGGTTCAATGCCCCTTCCAGTTCACGCACGTTGGAGCGCAAACGCTTGGCAATGAAGAAGGCCACTTCATCCGGCAAGTTGATCCCACTCTCCTGCGCCTTGCGCATCAAAATGGCGACCCGGGTTTCCAGCTCAGGCGGCTCGATGGCCACAGTAAGACCCCAGCCAAAGCGCGACTTGAGCCGATCTTCCACGCCATCGATCTCTTTCGGATAACGATCCGATGTCAAAATGATCTGGTGATTGCCCTCAAGCAAGGCATTAAAGGTGTGGAAAAACTCTTCCTGGGATCTATCTTTATTGGCAAAGAACTGAATGTCATCGATAAACAGGGCATCTACGCTACGGTAGTAACGCTTGAAGTCTTCGATAGCATTGTTCTGCAACGCCTTGACCATGTCCTGCACAAAGCGCTCTGAGTGCATATAGACCACTTTAGCGTTGGGATTATTCTTGATAATGCCGTTGCCTACGGCGTGCAGCAGGTGAGTCTTACCCAGACCGGTACCGCCATATAGAAACAGAGGGTTATAGGCACCACCCGGGTTTTCAGCCACTTGCAATGCGGCCGCCTTACCCAGTTGGTTGGACTTACCTTCAACAAAGTTATCGAACTGGTAAGTAGGGTTAATATTGCTGCGATAACTGTGGTTTACGGCCGGCTCGGCAGCTGTGTTAAAGGTTGCACCTTTACCTGCCGCACTCTTGGGCGCGCTGACAGAGGCCTTGGTCGCAGTTGGGGCCTGCACCTGGGGCTTGGTCGACGGACGACTACCAATATCAAACCTGAGTTTTGGTGCATCATTGCCCAAATGCTCAGTAAAAAACTGATTGATAATGTTGAGATATTTATCACGAACCCAATCAAGCACGAACCGATTTGGTGCATATAGCACTAGGGTATCCCCATCCATTTCGGCTTGTAACGGTCTGATCCACATACTGAATTGTTGAGCAGAAAGCTCATCTTGCAGTCGTCCGATACATTGCTGCCAAAGTGAAACCGCCAC